>CP046866.1 GCA_009789175.1 Salinibaculum litoreum | reverse complement strand
CTTTCTCTCGAACACCGGTGCGGAGGCCGTCGAGAACGCTATCAAGATCGCCTACGACCACACCGAAGGCAAGTACGCGGTCACCGCCAAGGGAGCTTTCCACGGGCGGACGCTCGGGACCCTGTCGCTGAACCGTTCGAAGGAGATCTACCGCCGGGCGTTCCCCGAGATTCCTAGCGTTCACGACACACCCTTCTGTACCGACAGCGCGTGCACGCCCGAGACCTGTGACTGTGGCTTTTTCTTCGATGATACCTCCTGGCTGCGCGAACTGTTCGCGCCCACATCGGGACCGGTCAACCCCGATGAGACGGCCTATCTCATCCTCGAACCAGTTCAGGGCGAGGGAGGCTACCGCTTCCCCAGCGAGTCGTTCATGGACGAGGTGGCCACAATCTGTGCGACCCACGACGTGCCACTCGTCGTCGACGAGGTGCAATCCGGGCTTGGCCGGACCGGCGAGATGTGGGCCAGTGACCACTACGCCATCGAACCGGATGTCATCGCCAGTGCGAAGGCTCTGCGGGTGGGCGCGACGATTGCCAACGAAGACGTATTCCCCGACGAGGAGAGTCGTCTATCCTCGACGTGGGGTGCCGGCGATATCCTCGGCGCGGCACAGGGCGCGCTCACCATCGACGCCATCCGCGAGTACGGCCTGCTCGACACCGCCACTGAACGCGGCGAGTTGGCGAAGGACCTCCTGCGGGAAGCGGCTCTGCCCGGCGCTATCGACGTGCGTGGGAAGGGGCTGATGCTCGCCGTCGAGTGGGAATCGAAAGAGCGTCGCGAGAGCGTCACTGAGGCCGCACTTCGGGAGGGGCTGTTGACGATGGGCTGTGGGAAGCGGACGACCCGCCTGCTTCCGCCGCTTGACACCACCGAGCGGGAGATTCAACTGGGTGTGGACTTGCTCGCGAAAGCAGCCGAGCAGTCGGCGTGAGCAGTTTCCTGTCGACACGGCCTCTCGGCTCTGTCGGCTGTCGCTCTGTCCCGGTCTTCAGAACAGTATGTGAGGCTGACACTCCGGTTCGGTCCTTCCGTGGTTTCTCTGTTGGCTGCCTGCGGTCTCACATGTCTATATAGCAATCATATTAAGTATTACTCGATACACTATCAATCGACACACGTGAATGCCCTCCCGTAGAGCCTTCCTTCGAAGCGTTGCAGGGCTTGGTCTCTCCACACTCCTGCTCGGATGTGCCGGACGACGGTCCGTGACTTCCCAGACGGCGAATGACTCACTCTCCGTCGCCACGCCAGAACTGCTCTCCGAACCGATTACACGGCTTGCTGCGCTGTGGAACGGCAACTCGCTACCGACTGACGACGAGTACGGTGGGACACACGCCGACCGCCTCGGCAGTTCTGGTCCCGGATTCGCGGACTATTTCGCCAAGCGACACGGTTTCTCCCCGACGAAAACGGCAAACCAGCCCCCCTTTCGAGTGACAGTCGGTGAAAACGGCGGTCAGGACGCACATGCTGCTCTCACAGCCGAGACAGTGGACATCGCTGCGCTGCGAGCCGAGACGTTTTCGACCGTGGACAGTGACATGGATGTCTCCGGTTTCGCCCGACACGACCTCTTTCGGACCGGAAAGGCCATTGTCGTGAGCGATGCCATCTACCAGGCCGGTGTGACGTCCATCAGCCGGGAGGAACTACTCGGTATCTACAACGGCCGGCTCAACAACTGGCGCTCCCTCGGCGGCCCGGACCGGGAGATACACCTCGTCGGCACGGTCAACGATAGCCACCCCGAGATATTCGAACAAACGGTACTCCGCGACCAACCTCTGGGTGGTGCCGACGAACTATACGGACAGCCACGACGGAAGGTGGCTGCCGTCAGCGACCGCGACGACACAGTCACCCGTATTCCGGTTCGGGATGTCGAGACGCTCCGTGCCGGCGGGACGGGCGACTACCGACTTCTCGATATCGAAGTGGACGGCGAACCCCGCGGTCCCGGTGGGATTGGCTACCCCGGCACCTATCCAGTCCCGTTGTTCACGAACGGTTCGCCTGAAAACCACGAACGGGCATTCCTTGATGCGCTCTCGACAGCGGCCGTTCAACCGCTGATACTGAACCACGCTGACGCCCGTCTGGACGTGATTCCCGCAGCGACCAAACCCGACTACTAGCTCTGCATAGCGGCTGGTCGCAGTACCATCATGGCAGGGCCGTTTTTTATGCCCTATCGGTCGGTCACTCGCTACCCGCGGTATCGCTCCCTTACCAGACGGTGACACGCTTTGCTGTGACCGACAACCTGTTAACCGACTGCGGCGGCCACGAGCGCGTTCTCTCGCGCGAGTCGGGGAAGGGCAGGCCCGCCTGCGATACCAGTATGACAGTGGGGATTGCGACGACAGCACCGCGGGCTGTGTGCGGTGTGGCTGCAGGTCGGCTCCGGCTCTAGACGGTGGAAATGCGTGCCCTGACGTTCTACGGGCTGTGCTGCTCTCCACGAATCAAGTGAGTGTGGATTCGCGAGAGCTACCTCTCCGATTCCCACCGTGCAACAGCGGGGTCAGAACTGGTAGCGGCGGTCGTCGTTTTGCTGTGGCTGGGGGAACTGTCCGGCACCGGTCATCTGCTCGAAGGTCATCCCGGAGAGATACTCGTCGTAGGTGGCGTCGTAGCTGCTGCGGAGGTGGAAATCCAGGTTCCCCGTCTCGACTGACGTCTGGAAGAGCATGTGGACGGCCCGGCGCAGCAGTTCGTCCGTCTCGTCGGGTTCGAGCGCCACCGTCAGCATCGCCAGTTCGTTGCGCGTCTCCCGGTCCAACTCGACCGATAGCTCCTCTCCGAGGTCCGAATACCGCTGTTCGACATCCGTAGTCAGGTCCTCAAGGCTCATGGCTGGTGTATGGCCGTCAGCGAGCATACCGGTTTCGTCTCCTCGACTGGATAGGATATTGACGAAAGCTGTATGAATAAGAGTATAGAGTAGTGTATGGGCTAGAATACTGCATCCTGGAAAAGATTTAATTACTATTCACCCATCTAGGTGGACAAGCAATGAGTAAAACTGCATCAGGAACCGGCATCGCGGAATCGTACTACGAATGTATCACCTGTGGGTACACCTCACGAACGGACATCGCTGTCGGGGACTGCCCGCTGTGTGGTGACGAGTTGACCGTGACCGACCCGGTATAATGGTTCGAACGGACCCGTACGTGCCGACGGGTGCATCGCTGTACGAATGTCCTCGGTGTGGCGACCGGGTGCATGCGGACTCCCATCCCGGCGACTGTTCGGCGTGTGGTGTCGAACTGCAGCATATCGCAGTCCCACGGGAGTAACACGGGTCGGCCGGCGGCAAAGCGTGCCGTCAATCAGTCGGCGCGAGCGTCAGTAATCAGGGAGGTCATCGGGCGCGTCGAAGTCGGCCTCCCAGTCGATATACTCGTTTTTCAGCACCTCACAGACCAGTTGTCCGAGTTCTGTCAGTCCGGCGTTGATGCCCGAGACAGTCCCCCAGGAGTCCAGGTCCGGGTGTATCTCCCGTTCGCGCCAGTCCTCGGGGAGTCCGGGGGCGTGATAGCCGACCCGGTCGGCGAAGTCGTCCCAGAAGAAGTCAAACTCGGAGACGAGGTCCAAATCCTCGACGATTGTCCACTCCGATTCGTCGAGGTCCGATTCGGCGGCCCACTCCTCGAAGGCGCGCTGCCAGGCACCCTCGTGGAGAAATTGCTGGAGTTCCTCGCGGCGGTAGTCGTCGCCGTCGACATCCACGTCGTCGTAGGCGTCGACGCTCATCGCTGGCGAGAGTTCGGGCGGGTCCGGTGTGTCAACGTCGAGTCCCATGCTCTCTCATAGGACGCACCGTCGTATAAACCCACTCAGCGGGGACCGGTCAGTCCTCGTTTTCGAGGGCTTCGGCGTGTAACTCTTCACCCACGTCAGTCTCGACAGTCAGTTCCGGGACGGTGACGGTCTCGCCGTCGTCGTCGAGTGCGACGGAGACCATCGTCGCCTCCGTCACGAGTTCGCGCTCGCCGGTGTGGCGGTCCTCGTCGTAGCCCCGCACGCGGGAGGTGACACTGGAGTTGCCGGCACGGAAGACGTAGGAATCGAGCAGCGCAATCGACCCCTGCTGTATCGGGCCGTGAAAGCGAACGTCGTCGAGTCCGACGGTGACCGTATCGGCACCGGCAAACCGCATCGCAGCCATGGCTCCGACCTGTTCCATCCACTTCAGCAGGTCGCCACCGTGTGCTGTCTCGAGCGCGTTCGACTGGCCCGGAAAAATGTAACGGCGCGTCTCGACTTTCGTCTCCAGTAGTGTCGGCATGGCCGACAGTTGGAGGGTGGAGGGAATGTGTTTACCGCTACGCAGTGACGTACTGCGACTCCCACTCCTGGCGGGCATCCAGTTCCCGCTCACCGCGTTTGGTGAGGTGATAGACGTTCGTCCGCCGGTCTTTCTGTCCCTTCTCGATGAGTCCCTTCTCGACGATTTCGTCGAGGTTGGGATAGAGACGGCCGTGGTTTACTTCGCTCTCGTAGTACTCTTCGAGTTCGTCTTTGATCGCCAGGCCATGCGGGTCATCCAGGCCCGCGATGACGACGAGGAGGTCACGCTGGAATCCTGTCAGGTCGTGCATCACCGAGACCATCGACCTCGCCCTATATTATGTTAACTATCCATGAACTCGATGAACTGGTGATAGGAACGAACGACCCCGGCGCTGCCACGGGTCTTCGTGCCGTGTGGTGAGCGACTGCGCCATTCTGTTCGTATCGCTGTCACAACGAACGAGTCTTCTAGAACTGCAACTGTGTCCCGACAAGGGTAAACCGGGCGACTGTGTAGGGCCATCGAATGACAGAGCGCGGCCCTGAGGGGGAGTCGGTGGAGGCGGCGACACCCACACAGCCCGCGGAGCCGTCCGGTGAGGGGTCAGTTACCGTCCTCGGTACTGCCCACGTCTCACAGCAAAGCGTCGACGAGGTGGAGTCGACCATCGAACGCGAGCGACCGGACGTGGTGGCGGTCGAACTCGACGAGAACCGCTACAAGCGGATGAAAGGCGAGACGCCCGACGAGATAGACGCCCGGGACATCATCAAGGGCAAGACTATCTACCAGTTCATCGCCTACTGGTTGCTCTCGTACATCCAGACGCGACTGGGCGACCAGTTCGACATCGAACCCGGTGCGGACATGAAGGCGGCCATCGATACCGCCGAGGAACTCGGGCTTGGCGTCGCGCTGGTCGACCGCGATATCCAGCTTACCGTCCAGCGGTTCTGGAAGCGCATGCGGTTGCGCGAGAAAGTCAAGATGTTCGGCTCGATGGCCGTCCTGCTGGGGAGCCCGTTGGGCGTCGGACTCGGCGTCGGCCTGTTCGTCGGCCTCATTGCAGCCCTGCTTGGCGGTGCCATCGGCGGCCCATTCTTCGTCCCGGCCGCGCTGGGTTCGGGCCTTGCCATACCCTTTGCCGGGGTACTCAGCGGGCTCGTCGTCTCCCTGCTCGATGGTCTCCTTCTTGCCACGCTGGTGATGGCCGTCGTCGGGTTACCAGTTGCTTTCCTGTTGACGGCGCTTGCCGGCGGCGTTCCCGAGGAGGACGAGGAGTTCGACATCGACGAACTCACCGATGCGGACGTGGTGACGGCGATGATAGAGGAGTTCCGGCACTTCTCGCCCGGTGGCGCACAGGCGCTCATCGACGAGCGTGACGCCTTCATCGCCCACCGCCTTGTTGCACTCCGGGAGGCCGGCTACTCCGTCGTCGCTGTCGTCGGTGCCGGCCACCGACAGGGAATCGAGAACTACCTCGCCAACCCCGAGACGCTGCCCGACGCCGAATCGCTGGTCGGTCTCCCCGACAGCGGCCGCGTCGGACGCATTCTCTACAAGGCGTTTGGCTACCTCTTTACCGTCGGCTTTCTGGTCTTTTTCATCCTGCTGGCGATGGCGGGCGTCCGCCAGCAGTACCTGCTCGTCCTCTTTGGCGCGTGGTTCCTCGTCAACGGCATCATCGCGGCCGGGCTGGCCAAACTCGCCGGTGCTCACTGGCCCAGCGCACTGGTCGGGGGCGCCGTCGCGTGGCTGACGAGCGTCAACCCGTTGCTCGCGCCGGGCTGGTTCGCGGGATACGTCGAGTTGCGCTATCTCGATGTCAGCGTCGGCGATATCGGCGAACTCAACGAACTGCTCTCGGACGAGGAGTCGCCGATTCTGGACATCGTCCGCCGGATGCGGGAGGTCCCGCTTTTCCGACTCATCCTCGTCGTCGGGATGACCAACATCGGGAGTTTCATCGCAAGCATCCTCTTTGCGACAGTGTTGTTACCGCAACTGTCCGCGGAAGTCGGCGGCGTGACGGGGCTGGCCGACCAGATGCTCATCGGTGCTCGCCGCAGTCTGGAGCTCATCGTGGAGGTGCTGACGTGATGGGGGGTGCGACGTGAGCCACCGCACCGCCTTCCGTGTCGGCGACATTCGCTTCGGCCGGCGCGAGCTACGGGACCTTGCGGCCGCGTGGGTCGCCCTCGCCATCGCCTTCACCTTCTTCCTGAATCCGTACCTGCTCCGGGCGCTTCAGTACGGTCAGTTGGCGACGGGCGCTCTCGTCGAGGCGTTTGCCCTGAGCCTGATCACAGTCGGTTCGGGCTTTCTGTTGCACGAACTCGCCCACAAGGTGGCCGCCATCCGTTTCGGGCAGGTCGCCGAGTTCCGCGCTGATTATGGCATGCTGGGACTTGCCATCGTCGCTGCGCTCGCCGGCTTCCTCTTTGCCGCCCCCGGTGCTGTCCACCACCGCGGCTACATCACCAAGCGCGAAAACGGTATCATCGCGCTCGCGGGCCCGCTGACAAATGTCGCACTGGCAGTCGTCTTCGTGCCGCTTCTCTTTGCCGGCGGGTTCGTCGGCCGGGTCGGCACTATCGGCGTCGTCATCAACGTCTTGCTCGCGGGTTTCAACATGATTCCGTTCGGACCGCTGGACGGCAAGACCGTGCTTACCTGGAACAAACTCGTCTTCGCCGCCGTCTTCGTCCCGACGGCGGGGCTGGGTATCCTGCTCGTCTTCGTCGGCCTGTTCTAAACGATGGGCTTTTGCCGGCCTCACGCGCACGCTTTCACATGACTGAGGAGACCGACGAGGAGGGACTCACCTACGCCGAGACCGGCGTCGACATCGAAGAGAGCGAGGCAGCCACCGCCGCGCTCATCGGTGCCGTCGGCGAGTTCGAGGGCGATTACGCCGGGCTGGTCGACATCGGCGACCGCTACCTCGCGCTCGCGGCCGACGGTGTCGGCACCAAACTGCTGGTCGCCGAGGCCATCGACGACTACTCCACCATCGGCATCGACTGCATGGCGATGAACGTCAACGACCTCGTCGCCCAAGGGGTCGAACCCGTCGCATTCGTCGACTACCTCGCCGTCGAGGAACCCGACGACGACACCGCCGAGGAAATCGGCGAGGGACTCCGCGAGGGCGCACAGCGGGCCAGCGTCGCCCTCATCGGCGGCGAGACGGCAGTGATGCCCGATGTCATCAAGGGACTCGACATCGCCGGGACCTGTGCCGGACTGGCTCCCAAAGACGCCCTGTTCCCCGGCGAGGCCGAACCCGGTGACGCTATCGTCGGCTGGCCCTCGTCGGGCATCCACTCGAACGGGCTGACGCTGGCTCGGGAGGCAGTCACCCGGGACCACGAGTACACCGACCCGTTCCCACACGACTCCGACCGGACTATCGCCGAGGAACTGCTGGAGCCCACGCGTATCTACACGGACGTGCTCGCGAGCCTGCGCGCCCACGAAACCCACGCAGCAGCCCACGTCACCGGCGGCGGCTGGACGAATCTCACTCGGATGGGGGACTATCATTACGATATCGCCGACCCCTTCGACGCCCAGTCTGTCTTCGAGTTCGTCCAGCAGGAGGGGTCGGTTAGCGACGAGGAGATGCACCGGACCTTCAACATGGGCACTGGCTTCGTGGCGACGATGCCGGAAGCCGACGCAGAGTCGGTTGTCGAGACGGAAGATGACGCACGGATTATTGGCGAAGTGAACGAGGCAGAGAACGAGGACGGTACCGTCTCGATTCGCGGACTGGAGCTGTAGAACTGCGAGCGGACGGAGTGCGCGAGCAGCCTTTTTCGCCCACGTTTTTATTGCGAGTGGTGCCCACAGCGAACGCCGCGAACGGCGGAGCCGTGAGCGCAACGTGAGCGAGGACACCCGAGCGATAAAAAGGTGGATGCGGGACTGGCTTCGTGGCGACGATGCCGGAAGCCGACGCAGAGTTGGTCGTCGAGACGGAAGCTGACGCACGGATTATTGGCGAAGTGACCGAGACAGAGAACGAGGACGGTACCATATCGATTCGCGGACTGGAGCTGTAGAGCCGCGAGCGTGCGGAGTGCGCACGGTTGGACTCGACGTGTAAGCTGGCCGCCGGACCTTTTATTGCGGATGGGATACCGTGTGTCAAACACTGCTGACAGACGGGACTGCACCGAGGGAGACTGACGCCGACTGCGAGACAAACTGTGTTCGAGGACAAACCTACATGCCAGGTCAGCCCGCCGGAACGGGACGCCGTCGCGGGGCTGACAGACGAGACCGAGGAGCCGCCGACAATCGTAAGCATCAGCGACATTCACGGGTTTCTGGGCGAGGCCCGGAGTGCACTGCTGACGCTTTCGGACCACCCCGACTACGAGCCAGTCGTGACCGCAGACCCCGCACGACGGCTCCAGTGGGCCGACAACAACTACGTGCTCGTGTTCAACGGCGACCTGACTGACCGCGGCCCACGCAGCGAGGGAACCGTCGGGATGGTCGCCCGACTCATCGAGCAGGCCCCGCCGGGTCGCGTGCGCGTCACGTTCGGGAACCACGAGATGGGAATGTTGACGCCGGACCGCTTCGGCTGGGGTGGCTGGTACTCCACCGCACTGAGCGACGACCAGCGCCGACGGTTCGCCGACCGCATCGCCAGCGGCCACATCGTCGCCGCCTACGATGGCTACAACGTCACCTACGCCCACGCCGGCCGGGCCGAACCCTACGACACCAGCGAGGTCAACGAATCACTGCTGTCGGCTGCCCGGACTGTCCGCGAAGCTATCGGCACGCCTGATGATGCGGCTGTTCAAAACGAAGTCATCGACGGCTACCCCGACGTGTTAGGATTGGGCGGGCGAACAGGCCGGGGGGTCGGTGCCGGCCTCGCGTGGCTCGATTTCGAGTACATGCCCGAGGACGCACCGCCACAGGTCGTCGGGCACACCCGACAGGACAACCCCCGTCGACAGGGCAACGTCATCTGTCAGAACGTCATCCGGAACAACAGACGAACGGACGGCGGCGAGGCGGTCATCGTCGAGACGCCCGACAGCCTCGTCGCGCTCGGACGTGACGCCGACGGCGACGTGATTGACCACGAATTCTCGCTGCCTGAACGACGCGAAACACACGCTTAGGAGACGTGGCGGGCGATGTCCGCTTCCGTGATGATGCCGACAGTCTCGCCGTCTTCGACGACGAGGACGGCATCGTTGTGGTCTAGGTGTGCGTCGATGGCGTCGATGGTCGCATCCGGTTCGACGGTGGTCATCGACTCGTGCATTACCTCTGCGACGGGGAGTTCGCCGACGTTTTCCTCAGAGCGCGACCGGATATCCGAGGTGGCGATGAGCCCCTGTGGCGTTCCCTCCCGGATGACGGGCATCTGTGAGTACCCTTTCTCGTCCATCAGTTCGGTCGTCTCGTGGACGCTGGCGTCAGGTTCGACGCTGACAACCGGTGAGTACATCAGGTCCGACGCCCGGAGAATCCCGCCCTCGGCCTCCTGCAAGGCGTTGACGATACGCCGCAGCGTCGAGAGCCGCGGGTCCACGTCACCGCCCTCGATGCGTGCGATGAGAGGCTGTGAAACGTCCGCTTGCTCGGCCAGCTCGCTCTGGGTCAACCCAAGCTCTGTTCGTCGCTCCCGCAAGTCCTCCGGCGTCGGCAGTTCCATACTGCTGTATAACTGAAAGTAATACAAAAAGGTTCGGGCTCGCCGTTCCCGACGATAGCCGCAACGGTCGCTGTCGGCGAAAGCGAGGTGTGCTACTCGCTGTCGTCGTCTTCGTACTCGATGGTCTCGACGATTTTCAGCGGTACGTCACGGAGCGCCCCACCGATGTCGGATTTGGCGATGCGCTGGGCGTGCTCGGTGCTCTCGGCGTTGAACACCTTCATCTCCAGCATGAGACCGACGAGTGCGGTGTCGGCGGCGATAAACGCGGAGTCGAAGGGTTCCCCGCAGGCCGGGCAGTCAGTAAAGCCCACTTCCACTTCGACGTAGTCCATGTCCTCCTCGTTGAGGCGTTTCCCGGCTTCGCTGACGGCCACGCCGATCGCGTCGTCGATGTCGTCCACGTCGTGGACCAACCAGGCAGCTTCCAGCACGACACGGTAGTTCATATCCGTCAAATCGACCGGCCCATACACGTCTCTTTTGATTCACGGCTGACAGCGACCCGCGTCCGACCGCTGTTTCGATGCGCACGTCACCAAAATAATTCTCATAACGTATGCGAACTTCGTCTGTTTCCAGCGGTTCGATTACACGTCACAGCGATTGCTGACGTGACGGCGCTGGCCACGATCGGGGTAGCAAATAATCGCAAGACAGCGGTCGAATTCCTTCTCACGGGCCGACCAAACATTTATATACTGTGAATCGCCGATACTGGAGCGAGGTACGATGGAACGGATTTACCGTGCAACCCTGCTCGCACTGTATCAGTTGACCCTGCTCGCCGGCATCCTCATGTTGCCGGTGGCGATGGTGACCCAGCGTCTGGGCTTTCGACTCCCGATTCACCGGGCGGTCCGCCGGCTCGGTGACGCCTACGAGCAACAGACGCCACGGTAACGCGTTTCAGTCCCCGGTTCAGCGTCTCTACAGCACCAAGCAGTCGCTAACAGTCCCTTTTTCGGCCACGGGTGCGCTCGCGTTGCTCGCGTGGACGCTTGCTGTTCACCGCGTCAGCTGTATCGGACATTGACTAAGCGTGCGGAATGTGCACTAGCATCGGCCGAGCGACGCGAGGCGGTGCACCGACGACGAGGTCGAAGACCGAGCCGTCGGCCTTTTTCGCCCACGTTTTTCGCGCGAACCCAAGCGGGAAAAACGTGGCTGGGAGACAACTCGACAAAACGTGGCCGCAGCGTCACTCTCGGGAGTCGATGTTGAGTTCTTCCTCTACGTCATCAAGCCACTCGGAGTCGGCGAGGTCTTCCATCTGCTCTTGGAAATGTGTCTGGCAGAGACCGACTTTGACCCCTTCTTTCTCGACGGCGATGTCGGCGTCTCGCTCGCAGTAGTGACACTGCATACGTACCGGTAGGGGCGGACCCCGCTTGAACCCTGCGGCCCCGGAGAACCAACGGGCGACCGAAACCCCGGGCTGTTTCGGTGTCCGTCGAGGTGCAGAACGCATCGACCGGCACTTTTGCTGTGAGCATTAAACGCACTAGAAGACCTACAGGCGAGTGAAATCATAAATAGTGAAGATTTATCTGTAACGGTCGATCATGCGGAGATATGAGACTCGTGCGCGACGCAGAGGAAACCTTCGCAGCACAGACCTTCCCGACAACGACAGAGGAGTTCGTCGAGGAACACGGCGAGACGGAACTGGAACTGCCAAACGGTGCGTCGACGCTCGGTGACGTGCTGGACACGCTCCCCAACGAGGAGTTCGAGACCGAGGAGGACGCCCGGCTTGCAGTGTACAGCGCACTGGGCGAGGGCGCTATCGGTCGGAAGGGATACAGCGACCGGGACGCGACCTGCCTCGGCGAGGACGGCCACACCGTCGTCTCGCTGTAACCGAACACCGACACCGTAGTCCAGACCGCCGACCGCGGAAGTACCGCGGCGTTTGACATAGCAACCCGCTGTTCTTTCCTGATGTGCGTTGTCATAGCCCATAGACTATGGAAAAGCCACTGCTCGCAACGGAGTTTCTGGACAGAGCACGCAAGTACTTCGGCGGCCACGAGGCCATCCTCACGGTCGAGGGCGAGCGACTGACATACGGCGAACTGGGCGAGCGCGTCGACCGTCTCTCGGCGGCGTTACAGGACCGTGGCATCGAGAAGGGCGACCGCGTGGCGGTGCTGGACCCGAACACCCACTACCAGCTTGAGACGGCCTACGCCGCCATCCAGATTGGCGCAGTCCACACGCCACTGAACTACCGACTCACACCGGAGGAAAACAAGTACATCCTCGACGACGCCGGCATCGACGCCATCGTCTGTGACTATGATTTCGTCGAGAACATCGACCCCATACGGGAGGCAGTGGGCGTCGAGACCTACATCTGTACGGACGCTGACCGCGCCGACACCGACCAGGAGTGGGCGGACTTCGAGGCTGTCATCGCGGCGTACGACCCCGAGGAGTACGAGCGCCCCGAGATGGCCGAGGACGACCTCATCACCATCAACTACACCTCGGGAACCACGGGCGACCCGAAAGGCGTGATGCGAACCCACAGGTGTGAGACCATCCACGCCTATCTCACCGCCCACCAGCAGTCGATTACCAGCGACGACGTCTACTACTGGACGCTCCCGATGTTTCACGTCAACGGGTGGGGCCACATCTTCGCTATCACGGGCGTGGGGGCACGTCACATCTGCGCTCGCGGGTTCGACCCCGGCCGCACCTTCGAGAAAATCGTCGACGAGGACGTCTCGTATATGTGCTGTGCGCCGACGGTGATGAACATGCTCATCGAATACTGGGAAAACGAGGACCCCCAGACCACCGGCGACAACGACCTGCGCATCGCCTCCGGTGGGGCCGCGCCACCAGAACAGACGATGCGCACGCTCGAAGACGACATCGGCTGGTATTTCAAGCACATGTACGGCTCCACGGAGACGGGGCCGCTCATCGTCACCTCCGACTACAGCCGCCTGTTCGACCAGAGCGACGACGCCCGCTTCGACATCAAAAACAGGCAGGGCTTTGCCATGCTCGGGACCGAAATCGATGTCGTCGACGAGGAGGGCAACACCGTCCCCAGAGACGACGAGACCATCGGCGAAATCGTCGTCCGTGGCAACCAGATTATGGAGGGGTACTGGAACAAACCCGAACAGACCGAGCAGGCCTTTAGCGCCCGCCGGGAGGGGTGGTTCCACACCGGCGACCTGGCGACGCTCGACGAGGACGACATGCTCAAAATCAAAGACCGCAAGAAGGACATCATCATCTCCGGCGGCGAGAACATCTCCAGCCTCCAGCTAGAGGACTGCCTGTACAACCACCCCGAGGTCCGCGAGGTTGCCATCGTCCCCGCGCCCAGCGAGGAGTGGGGCGAGACGCCGAAAGCCTACATCGTCCCGAAAAACGGCGACCCCGACAACCCGGACGTGACCGCCGAGGAGATTATCGAGTTCACCAAAGCGCACCTGGCGGACTACAAGGCCGTGCGCATCGTCGAGTTCGTCGAGGACCTCCCGAAGACATCGACGGGGAAGATTCAGAAGTACGAGCTCCGCGAGCAGGAGTGGGAAGGCCACGACCAGATGGTCGGCGAGGGCTAAGCCGTCAGCGGGGTCCGAAACATGAGAGTCGGAAACACAGAGATTTAATCTGCTGGGCGTCTCGGACCCCATAGATGGCCGACCCCAAACGTACGGACGAGGATGAGACTGTCGCTCCCGAAGAGAGCGTCCGGGAGGCAGTCGAGCGCTCCAGAAGCGGCGCGCCAGCGGCCGGCCGGGTCGTCCGCGACCGCTTCTCCTCCGATGAGGTGTTCCAGCGCATCGTCGCCGCCGCCGACGAGGAGATTACCGCCGGCAAGCGCGAACTCTTCTTCAGCGCGCTCGCGGCCGGCTTCGCTATCACCATCACCTTCCTGCTGTACGTCTCGCTGACTGCCTCGACCGGCGGCGACCCGATTCTGTCGGCATTGCTGTATCCGCTGGGGTTCATCTACATCATCATCGGCGGCTACCAGCTCTATACCGAGAATACGCTCCCGCCGGTGGCGCTCACGCTGGAGCGCATCGCGTCGATTCCGGCCCTGCTTCGCAACTGGGCGGTCGTGCTGGCGGGCAATTTCGTCGGCGGTACCTTCGGAGCAATGGCACTGGCCTACGGTGGCGTCCTCTCGCCGGACGCCGCCGAGGCGGCCGCGAAAATCGCCTCGAAAGGTATCGAGACCAGTTCTTCGGTTCTGTTCACGAAAGCCGCCTTCGCGGGTCTCATCGTCGCCGGCGTCGTCTGGGTCGAGTACGCCTCCCAGGACACGATTTCGCGGCTCGCCGTCGTCTATCTCGCCTTCCTCGCGATTCCGCTGGGCGGGCTCTTTCACGTTGTCGTCTCGTATACGGAGATGGTCTATCTGGTCTTGCACGGCGACCTCTCGCTGTTTGTCGGCATTACCGAGTTCGTCATCCCGGTGCTTGCGGGCAACACCGTCGGCGGCGTGGTACTGGTGACGGTCGTCAACTACTTCCAGACGACCGAGCGCCGGCTGGAATCCGCCCGGTTCGAGGGGGCAGAGCGGCGACTCTCCCGCCGTGAGTGGTTCCTGGGCAGTCGCGCCGGACGGTCGTACGTCCCGCTTATCGATACTGCAGAGCCCGCAGTGCCGACGACTGACGGGGAGCCGTTCCGGGTCGTCGTCCCCATCACCAACCCGCGGACCGAGGGCCAACTCAAGGAGTTCGCCTGCCGACTCGCGAGTGGCAAGGACGATGCCATCCTGCATGCAGTCCACGTCGTCCAGATGCCACAGCGGGCCGGCCGGAACTACGGCGTCCAGCAGAGCCGCCGCATCATCGACGAATCGGAGGAGTTGATGGCCGACATCCACGAGACGGCCGAGACCTACGGTGTCGAGTGTGATACCTCGACGGTACTCTCCCATCGCTCGTTCGAGGAGGTGTTCAGTATCGCCCAGCGCAAGGAGGCCGACCTCGTGGTGATGGGCTGGGGCAACGACGATGTCTGGAACGCCGCCCGCTCGGACCGCCCGCTGGAGGAGTTTGCCAGCCATCTGCCCTGTGATTTCATCGTCCTGAAAAACCGCGGCCTCGACACCTCACGAGTCCTCCTGCCGACTGCGGGTGGCCCGGCGTCGGACCTGAGTGCGGAGGTCGCACGGACGCTCCGTGACCTCGATGGGGCCGAAATCAGCCTGCTGCACGTCGTCGACAGCCCGGAGAAACGGGAGCGTGGCGAGCAGTTCCTCGCCGACTGGGCTATCGACCACGACCTCAAAGATGCCATCCAGGTCGTCGACGACTCCGGCGATGTCGAACATGCAATCGAACGCGAGGCCGATGAGCACACACTCGTCCTCCTCGGGGCCTCCGAACGGGGGCTACTTTCGCGACTCGCCCGGGACGCACTGTATCTGGATGTCATCGACGATATCGACTGTTCGGTCGCACTCACCGAGCGCGGCAGCGGTCGCGGGCTTCTCGGCCGTCTGTTCAAGTGACCGCTGACCGAATGTGAACGGTTTCCGAAGCGGCTATGTAAATCATGGCCCGACCGCTACGAACTGGGAATCGTCGGCTCCATTACCTGGAGAGCCAGCCTACGCCGTGGTATGTATCGTGTGCTGTTGCCGGTCGACACCAACGAAGAGCGCGCAACGCGTGCCGCACGCGACGTGACCGACCTGCCGCGGGACCCCGAGGACCTGTCGGTCGTCGTCTTGAACGTCGACGAACCGTACAGCGTCGGTGACGGCGGAGGGAGAGTCAGTTCCGAGGAGTTTTTCGACGAGACGGAGTTCCCGGAGACAGTCGACGCGGTCGGCGAGATACTGGACGCGGCCGGCATCGATATCGACCAGCAGCGGACACACGGCTCACCGGCCGAAGAAATCCTCGCAGTCGCAGACGAGGTGGACGCGGACCTCATCGCGATGAGTGGCCGCAAGCGGACGCCGACCGGGAAAGTGCTTTTCGGCAGTGTAACACAGTCGGTGCTGCTCGAATCCACCCGGCCAGTGCTGGTCTCGACAGAGGACTAGTCCTTATCCAGGAAATCGGGGCGTTCGACTGCTTCGTTTTTGTCGGGCTCCGGTCGCTCCAGCGCGTCCATCTTGTCGATAGCGTCCGGCAGGCCATCCCGGCCGCCGGTGGGCACCTCGTCATCGGCGACGGTAACCGTCTCGCCCTCGACGAGTTCTGCCCAGACCGGGCTGCTCTCGGTGCGGTCGGAATCGGCATCTATCTCGCGGGCCTCGTTTTTCCCCTCGTCAAAGGCCAGGTCGACGACGCTTTTGTTGTAGGAGGTGTCCATCTCCGAGCGGATGCGGTCGAGTTCGTCTGGATGGTACTCACCCAGCGACGCGGCCACGCCCAGGGCGTAGGCCCGGTCGATAGCCTCGTCCTTGTCGATGGAGTCCCAGTCTTTGCCGTAGGCCCGTTCGTACTTGCTCATCTTATCCCTGGACCTTCCGGTCCGGGTGGACGCGCAACCCCTGGTCGGAGAAGCTAATCTCGCGGATATCACAGTCGATAGCGGTCCCCCGCATCTTGATGACCTGGATGCCGCGTGTCATCCCGGAGGAATCGAGGAAGTTATGGAAGAAGATGACGCCGTGTGCGAGGTAATGCTCGTCGGAGTAGGAGGTCGGGTCGGTCATCTCCGAGATGAGCAACACTGTCGCGTCGGTCTGTTTCAGCGCGGAGAGAAAGCCCGTAATCTCGTCGGACATATCCGAGAAGAAGTGCTGAAGCAACATCGTGGAGTCGATGACGACGCGTTCCACGTCGTTTGACTCGATGAAGGCGACCAGCCGGTTGGTGAGACCGCCGTCGGTTCCAAACTGGGTGATAGTGCGCTTGCCTGCTTCCGTGACGAGGTTGAGAAACTGGATATTGTCGGACTGCACCGCCCGGTCGAAGCCGAAGTCGTATCCGGACATGTCCTGCATCAGCTCATCCTTCGTCTCGTGCATGGTGACATACAGACAGTCCGCTCCTTCCTTGGCTCCTTGCGTGATGAACTGCGAGCAAAACGTCGTCTTCCCGCTACCCGGCGGGCCGCTGACGACATACAACCGGTCGCTCAAGAGTCCCCCCTCTACGAGTTCGTCGAAACCCGGGACGCCAGTCGAAAGACGCATGCGCTGAACATGGCCACGTCGAGGCATAGATGTTTGCTCTTTGTTCTCAGCCGTGATAACTCTCTTCCCTCGCGGCGACTGCTCGGGCATACGCGAGGAGGTGGTCGGTCGCCCCGTCGTCGAATCGAAGCGGTCGTCGCCACCACGGTCCCTTTCCAGAGTCCGCCGATAGCGCGGTCACGAGCCGGTTTGCGTCGCTCCCGCCACTGACACGCGAAAGAGGAACACAGTGGTCATACAGCATCGACTCCTCGGGGTCGCCCAGCAGCAACACGCGTGCATCGACGGGGTTGCGGCGAACGTGTGCATTGTTGAGAAACGGGTCCTGGCCGGCAGCGTCCAGCGCCGCGTACTCCTCGCCGGTGAGTGGGTCCTGTGCCAGCCGGAAGTGACCGATGAGAAAGGCCCCCCACGTCGGCGGGAGCCAGTCCGCGGGCGATTGCACTGACAGCGTCGCATAGAAGAAGACGTACTCCCCCGCCGCCAACTCCGAGAGCGGGCCGGCCTTGATGCCGTGGTCGTCGCCGTAAGTATATCGCTCACAGCACGGGTACTCCGGAAACTCGGGGTCGAGATGAACCGGCCGGTCCCGAAGGTCATCGGGTATCGCGGTGTCGAGGTGTGGTGCGAGGTCACCGTACGTCGGCGGGTCCGTGGCCGGTTCGGACTCCGGAATGGGGATGTACTCGAACGAGCCGTCCGGCCGGACCGGGCCGCGAAATCCCGGCTCGTTGGTGTTGGCACCGACGTTGATTGCGATTGCACCCATCGGCACCCAGTCGGCACGCGGGCGAGAAAAGCGTTGTCAGCCGCGACAGTGGGAGTCACCGGAGCGGGCTAGCACACTCCCGGCAGTAGCTGAACATGCTGTCACGCTCGTTGAGCGTGCCACATTGCTGGCAGACGACCGCGTCCTGCTCGGTGTCTGCGGTCGCGGTTTCGGTCTCCCGGACGGTGTCAACGTCCTCGGCACCCACGTCCGACCGGCCCGCGGAGCGTTCCAGCCGCCTGTAGCCGGGCTCGTGGCTCTCGCTTTCCGCGGATTCACTCCCCTGGAAGTAGCGATAGAGCACGAGCTGAAGCAGGGCGAACCCGACCAGGTAGGCAGCCAGCCAGACCCACGCTTCCATATTGTATGGTAAGAAGTCACACTACTTGGATGTTCGGCTGGCCGGGGACGCGAGGATGGCAACGATGCCCACGACGGCGAGGACACCCCCGGCAAGGAAGGTCAGCTCCCAGGAGTGGCTGGCGACGAGCCAGCCGCCGACCGGCGGTGCGAGGAGCGCGCCAGTCATCGACAGCGTCGTGAGGGCGGCGACAGCAGAGCCACGCGTCTCCGGTTGCGTCATCCGTGTCACATACACCAGCAGTGCGCCCATGCCGAGCTGTGAGCCGATACCGGCCAACACCAACGAGACGACCAGCAGGGGCAACAGCTCCGCGAACCGGAGACCGACCAGAGCGACCAGAGCGACCCCAAAGGCCAGGACGACAGTCGTCCGGAGCCGCCCGCCGAAATACTCCGCGAGGAGTCCACCACCGGGCCGGGCCAGCAGACCCAAAATCGGGACCACTGCCGCCAGTGCCCCAGCAGCCGCGAGTTCGACCGTGAGTACCTCCAGCACGTACGTCGGCATCCACGAATTGAAAAACACGAACAGGGCGTACGTACAGAAGCTACTCACCGACGCGAGCAGGACTGCCCGACTGCTGAGCGTGCCGAGGAGCCGGGACCGTGACAGTCGAGTCGTCGACCGGACCGGCCCGTCGAGAGTCACAGCGAGGATTGCGACACCGACTGCCGTCACGAGCGTATATGCCGCAAAGACAGCAGTCGGGTCGAGGCCGGCCGCGAGCAACGGACTCCCGAACTGTGCGATGGCAGCCCCGGCCGGGGCGCTGGCGGCAAACAGGCTCACAGCGGTCGCGCGACGCCCGGCCGGGAACGTGCTCGTGACGATGTTGACGTTTGCCGTCCACAGGAACACCGCCGCCGTCCCGCCGACGAAGCGCGTGACGAGCACCGCCCTGTAAGTCGGCGCGAACAGGCCAGCCCCGCCCGCGAGGACGAGCAAGCAGCCAGCACAGCCGACCAGCCACCGGTTGTCGTAGCGGTCGACGGCCACACCGCCGGGCAACTGCAGGAGAACCCAGCCCAGGAACACGGCGCTGATGGCCAGGCTGGCAGCCGTCCCGCTGACGGCGTACTCGGAGACGAGCACGGGGACGAGACTTGCCGGTGCGAGAAGGTACGCGAAAAAGCCGACTGCAGCCAGAAAGGAGCCGCCGAAAACCACCCAGGGTCGGTTGGCAGTCCCGGCCATGCCAGAGACCAACAAGAGGCTGGGCAAGTAAGTACTGGCTGGGACACTTCAGCAAGGCAGGGCACTGAGTTACAACAATCCCGCTCAGGCGTCCGGCGGCGTCAGGTCACGCTGGAATTCGTCGAAGACGTGCAGGTCGTCGGGCACCTCACAGTCGACGCGGCGCTGCTCGCGGCGGTCGACGTTCTCTTCGTCCAGTGGTTTGGCGACGGACTCCCAGCCATCCTTGATGCCGACGCTCTTGGCCGGCGACCCGGCAGCGATGTGGTGAGCGGGGATATCCTTCGACGCCGCGGATTTCGCCGCGAGGATGGAGTTCTCGCCGACTCGCACGCCAGCGCGGACCATCGAATCGTAGGTCACGCGGGCGTCGTCCTCGATGATAGTATGGAAGTTGTCGATGTGCGTCTGGTCGACGACATCGTGGTCGTGACTGTAGACGTGGGCGTCATCGGAGATAGAGACACGGTCGCCGATAGTCAGTTTGCCGCGGTCATCGAGGTGGACGTCGTCGTGGATGACGACGTTATCGCCAACGGAGATGTTGTGGCCGTACGTGAAAGTGATACCCTTGAAAAATCGGCAGCCGTCGCCACACTCCTCGAAAAGATGACCAGCAAGCATCCGCCGGAAGCGCAACGCGAACTCGATGTTATCGGCCATCGGCGTAGCATCGAACTGCCGCCAGAGCCACTGGAGATACTTCGACTGCTGGAACTGCTCTTCCATGGTCTCGACTTCGGCATAGTACTCACTTTCGAGGGTCGCATTACAGGGGTCGTATCCCTGCAGGCGGACCCGCTCGGCGGGCGTGACATCACCACCGGACTGCCAGCGCTCGTATGCGTCACGGTCACCCATGAGGTCCACCAGAGTCTCTTTGACCACCTCACAGGTGTCCTCGTCGCTTTCGAGGCGGCGGTCGACCTCCGTGATAAACTCCTCGACGCCCTCCTCGGCAGCGGGTGGTAACGACACGTGTCGCTTCGTCATAGGTCGCTGTTGCCCGGCAGCGCCCATAGGGGTTTCCGTTACGCGCTCGGCACCCGGTAACAGTGCGTTACCCGTCCGGGAGCCGACCCATTTATACCGACCGGCCCGATGGACCCTACATGAACGAGATTCTCGACGGGATAAAGCAGGCCTTCTGGAATCCCGACGAGATGCGCCTGCGCGCGCTCTTTCGCGTGCCCGCGACGTTCGGGTTACTCCTGCTCGTCGTCTCGATTATCGTCGGCATCGTGGGCTGGGTCGATGGCCTGCTCGGCCTGCCGGCTATCTACCCACAGGTGGTCACCTTCGGACTCATCACCGTCGCGTTCGTCGCACTCGCGTGGTTTATCGACAGACGACACATGCGCGATATGGGACTGGGGCTGGACCGTCAGTGGGGACGTGACCTGTGTGCCGGCTTCGCCATCGGCGGCGTGATGGTACTGGTGACCGTCGGCACGCTCCTCGCGGCCGGCCTGGGGACTATCGGGTCCACGTACGCCGTCGAGGACCCACAGTTCTCCTTTAATGCCGGTTCGGCTGCGGTCGGCGTTCTCTATGGCTTCCTCTTCTTTGCGGTCTTTGCTACCCTTGAAGAGGTACTCGTCCGCGGGTACTTGCTCGTCAACGTCGCCGAGGGTGTCCGTCGGCTGACCGACACCGACCGCGGGGCGGTCCTGGTAGCCGTCGCAGGCACCGCTGGACTGTTCGGGCTGCTCCATGCTGCCAACCCCGGTGGAACGGCTCTGAGCTTACTCAACATCACCGTCGCCGGCCTGTTTTTCGGACTAGCGTTCGTCGTCACCGACCGGCTTGCCATTCCCATCGGCGCACACATCGCCTGGAACTTCGGGCTGGGCTCGGTATTCGGTCTCCCGGTCAGCGGCCTCCGGACCGACGCGGCGCTTTTCGGGGTCGAACCCGACGGGACGACGCTTCTGACTGGCGGGAGTTTCGGCCCGGAGGGTGGAGTCGTCATGCTCGTCGGCCTCGCCGCCGGGGTGGGCGTTTTCCTCGTTTGGACCCGCCAGCAGTACGGGACGATAGCAGTGAACGAACGTATCGCTATCCCCGACCTGTGGGTCACCGACGACACCGAATCCTGACCCCCGTATTTCGTCTCGAACCACGCCGCCTGCTGCTGGTCGGATTCCGCAGAGTACACTTTCACTACAGCCCGTCAGACAAATGTCAAGCGTTGGAATGGCCGGGGTGACGGAGCCTTACTCTTCCATCAGGCCGTCCCCTTCGACGCGCATGACGGCCTCGCCGTCGGCGAGGTTCGGGGCGTCGACGAGGCGGACGATGCGTTTGTCGGCCTTGGACTTGCGCAGATAGATACGGAACGTGGAGGTGTGTCCGAGGATGTTGCCACCGATGGGCTGGGTCGGGTCGCCGAAGAAGGAGTCGGGGTTGGCTGCAACCTGGTTGGTGACGACGACGGCGGTGTTGTTCAGGTCGCCGACGCGCATCAGGTCGTGGAGGTGCTTGTTGAGCTTCTGCTGGCGGTCAGCGAGTTCGCCACGGCCGACGTACTCGGCCCGGAAGTGTGCGGTCAGTGAGTCGACACAGAGCAGGCGGACGGGGAACTCCTCGTCCTGGCTCTCGCCCGCGATGTCCTGTGCCTTCTCGGCGAGCAGAATCTGGTGGTTGGAGTTGAAGGCTTTGGCGACGTGAATCTTGTCGAGAAACGCCTCCAGCAAGTCCTCAAGCAGTTCCTCGTCGTCGGCATCGGCAGCATCCTCGTCCTCGACGACATCGTGGGTGACCATGCTGGCTTCGATGGCCTCGTCGGGCAACCCGCGCAGCATGTCGTCGATACGCTCCGGGCGGAAGGTGTCCTCGGAGTCGATGAAGATGGCACTCCCTTCGAGGCCACCGTATTCGCTCGGGAGCTGGACGTTGACCGCAAGCTGATGGGTCACCTGGGACTTGCCGGCCCCGAATTCGCCGTAGACTTCGGTGATGGACTGGGTCTCGACGCCACCGCCGAGCAGTTCGTCTACCTCCTCGACGCCCCAGGTGAGCTTGCCGATTTGCTCGCGTCGTTCCAGTACCGTCGAACCCGACTCGAACCCGCCGATGTCGGCGGCCTCGCGCGCGGCGTTGATGATATCCGCTGCGCTGGACTCGCCGATATCGGCCGTGTTCGAGAGTTCACCGGGGCTGGCGACTGCGATACCCTGGTAGTTGTCGAAGCCGTTGTCTTTGAGTTTCTCTGCTGTTGCCGGCCCGACGCCGGGGAGGTCTTCGAGGTCTTCGCCTGTGGACATACACGCCGCTTGCGCCCCCTGTTACATAAACCCCCGTTAACAGGAGAGTGAAAGTGAAACTGGCAGACGTTACGGGGATGTCACCACACAGCATCCGAATCTTCAAACGGGAATGGGCCGCTCGCCGAACGAGTGACTTAACCGCTGGAGTGGCCTACAGGTGGCTCATGAGCCGGTCAGGGGAGTTTTGCCCACGCTGTGGCGAGACCATCGAGCGAGCGGCAGCACTCGACCTGGAGGGCCCCGACGCGGCACTCTGTGATGACTGCTATCTCGACGAGTACGACCTCGTCGACGCCCCCGACCGCGTCGAGGTCCGGGTCTGTGCGCGGTGTGGCGCGGTCCACCGTGGGAATCGGTGGGTCGACGTCGGTGCCGAGGACTACACCGACATCGCTATCGAGGAAGTCACCGAAGCGCTGTCGGTCCACGTCGACGCCGAGAGCGTTTCCTGGCAGGTCGCTCCCGAACAGGTCGACGAGACGACCATCCGGATGCACTGTCAGTTCACGGGTGTCCTCCGTGGGACGCCCATCGCCGAGGAGGTCACCGTCCCGGTGAAAATCGCCAAGGAGACCTGCAAGCGCTGCGGGCAGATTGCCGGCGGCTCCTACGCCGCGACCGTTCAGGTGCGTGCCCGCAGCCGTGACCCCACGGAAACTGAAACCAGCAAAGCTGTCGATATCGCCGAGGCCTACGTCGACGACCGCGAGGACAAGGGCGACCGCAACGCCTTCATCAGCGAAATCAGCGAGGTCAGCGAGGGCGTCGACGTGAAAGTCTCCACGAGCCAGATCGGCCGCGCCATCGCCGACCGCATCGTCCGGGAACTCGGAGGCACCGTCGACGAGGCGCGCCGCCTCGTCAGCGAGGACGACGACGGCCAGCGCCTCTACCGGATGGCGTACTCCGCACGGCTGCCCGCCTACCGCCCCGGCGAGGTCATCGCACCCGATGATGACGGGCCGGTGTTAGTCAGGAGCGTCCAGGGCAACCTCAAAGGCGTGCGGCTCACCACCGGCGAGGACTACGAGGCCGCCTTCGAGGACGGCACGGCACCCGACGCCGACCGCCTGGGCTGGCGGGAGGATGCCAAACAGACCACGCTGGTCGCAATCGAGGACGACCGCGCCGTACAGGTGCTCGACCCCGAGACCTACGAGTCAAAGACCATCGCCCGGCCCGACTATCTCGACCCCGACGCCAACGAGGTGCCGGTCCTGAAAAGCCGCGCCGGGTTGCACGTCCTTCCCGACGATGAGTGAGGAGACTCTCGCCGCCATCGTGGAGAAACCGCGTACGCAGGCAGCCATCGGCTCGCTCCGCGCGGAAGGCATCTACGACGACGACCGCTCGGTCTACGAGGCAAGCGGCGACACCGTCGCCATCCCCGTCACGGAGACACCGGTCGACACCGACGTGCTGGAGGTGGTCCGCGAGGAGGGCGAGCCACGGCTGCGCACGCTGGCAGACCACCTCCGCGAGCGAGGCTGGAGTGAGGACGACATCGACGACGCGCCCGCCTCGTGGGCCGTGCTGGGCAGCGTCATTCTCGTCGAGATGGGCGACGCCCGCGACCCGGCGGCGGTCGGCGAGGCGCTGTTGTCGATGCACGGACAGGCCGATACCGTCCTCGCCCGCGAGGGCATTGACGGCGAACACCGCCAGCCCGAGGTGACCGTCGTCGCCGGCGAGGGCGATACCGAAACCGTCCACTGTGAGCACGGCGTCGAGTACGCGATGGACCTCGCAGACGTGATGTTCTCACCGGGCAACAAGGCCGAGCGCGCCCGGATGGGCGAGGTCGTTGACGAGGGGGAGCGTACCCTCGATATGTTCGCCGGCATCGGCTACTTCACGCTCCCGATGGCACGGGCCGGCGCACAGGTGACCGCTATCGAGCGCAACCCCGACTCCTTTCAGTACCTGCTGGAGAACACGATGCGAAACGGCGTCTCCGAGCGAGTCGAACCCTACCGAGCCGACAACCGCGACGTGCTTGCGGCATACGAGGGCGACCCCTTCGACCGCATCGTCATGGGCTACTACGAGGCCCACGAGTTCCTCCCCGACGCGCTGTCAGTGCTCGCGCCCGGCGGCACCGTTCACATGCACGAAGCGACGCCCGAGACGCTCGTCCCGGACAGACCCGTCGGCCGACTCGAAGACGCAGCGGCCGCGGTCGGCCGCGAGGGAGACGTACGCGATGTCCGGAGAGTCAAAGGCTACAGCGAGGGTGTGTGTCACGTCGTCGTGGACGCGACGGTCCGCTGAGTCCGGAGCATCCGAGACGGCGCGGTAAACGGACGAAAAACCCTAACTGTCCGGCCGCGTACCGTCGGCCATGGACCGACAGCAGATTGTCGCCATCGTCTTCGTCATCCTGATGATTGGCTCCTCCATCGTCTACGGCGTCACCGCATTCCTCTAGTCCCAGACATCGGAGAGAGGGTGCTCACCGTCGTCCGAACTGGAACGCGTCCGCCGGCGTGAGCGTTGCGTTCGTCCGCCCGTGGCGCTTCCGAGCGCCTCGCCAGGGTCGAAGGCGGGCAGGTCGGGCTCACTCATCCGGTCGACCTGGGCCCGAAACCAGTCGGGCATGTCGTGACGGGCCCGCTCGAAGAGGTCGATGAGCGAGGAGTCCGCGAGGTAGGTTGCGCCGTAGTCCTCGGGGGCGCGCACGACCCGCCCGCAGGCCTGGATGACCGTCCGCAGGGCCGTCCGGTAGTACCAGCCCCACTGGTCGTCCTCGAGTCGCTGTGCGACCCGCGAATCGCGAGTGTTTGGATAGGGTGCCTTACACAGCAGTTGCCACCGGCACAGGCCCCCTTCCAGATCCAGCGCCTCCTCCATTTTCACCGAGAGGAAGACATCGGGGTCGTCGGCCCGCTTCCACGCGCCGAGTTGGCCGTCCCTGTCCGCGGCGTCGTGACTCCTGACACGGGAGTCGACACCGAAGTCTGCCAGCAGCGATTCGAGTTGCTCCTGAATCGCATAGGAGTGACAGTGGACCAGCCCCTTCTCGGACGGATGGGCCTGCATGATGCGCACCAGGCTGCGAGCGATGGCCGGCAGCGTCTCCTCGCGGTGTTCGTAGGTCATCTTCCCCTGTGTCACGTCGTACAGCGGGCGGTTCTCGACGGGGAAGGTGTGGGGGACTTCGACGAGTGCAACCTTGTCGGCGTCCAGCCCGACGTTGGCACAGAACGCCTCCTTGTTGAGAATCGTCGCCGACAGCAGAGCGAACTTCTGGCCGCGGTCCCAGACGGTGTGTTTGAGGTACCGCTCGGGACTCATCGGCTTGATAGTCACGCGTGTCCCCTCGCCGTCGGGCTGGTCGACGACCCACGTGGTTGCGCTCTCGGGGTCGCGGTAGTCCTCGGCGAACCACTGGATGTCCCCCCGGAGTTCCTGCAGTCGGTCCCGCTCGGCGACCTCCTCGGGCGTCAACTCGGCGTTGCCCCGCAACGCTTCGAGCCGGCGGCCACACAGCGTCACGAGGTAATCGGCGTATTCGACGGCGTCGTCGAGGTCGTCGATGTCGGGTGGGTCCGCCTCCGACCAGAACGGAACGGTATCGGGGGCGAGTTCGATGGTCGCGTACATCTCCGCCCAGTTGCCCAGGCCGTGGGCCTCGTCGATGACAACCACGTCCCGCGTGCCGAAGACCTCCGACCCGGCGGTCTGCATGAAATACGCGAGCGTCATCGCCGCGATGGACTGGTTTGCGGCGATAGTCCTGTCGGAGAAGTACGGACACCGGTGTTTGACCTCGCAGTCGAATTCGCGTTCACGCACGCAGGGGGCCTGATTGACCGGCGTGTCGGTCTCGCCGGGCAGGATACAGGAGTAGTTGTTCTTCCCGCGGATGATAGAGAGGTCATCGAGCAGGCGGTCCTCCGCCACGTCATCCAGCTGTGAGACCTGTGGCGTCGTATAGAAGGCGCGAGCGGGAGCAGTGGGGTCGCCGCTGCCGGCCCGGCGGGCACACCCGGCGATGGCCCGAGCGAGGAGGGACTTGCCGCTGCCGGTCGGCGCACGCACGAGTACCACGTCGTTGCCGGCGTCGAACGCGTCCCGGATGTCCGCCAGCGCCTGCTCCTGTGCGCCGCGGTATTCGGGGGCGGGAAACTCCTCGAAGAGACGGGCGGTGTCCACAGGGAGAGTGGTGGTGCCGTCGGTCTTAAGGACTCTGTTGGAGTCGTCCGGGACTACTCCGAGAGGTCGGCCACGTCCTCGGCGGTGGGTTCGCGCTCGTCGGGAAGGCGGTCCATACACTCGAAACAGAGGAAGTGTTCGGTTCCATCGGCGAGTTCGAGTTCGATACCGCCGGTGGTGTCTTTCTCCAGCGTCCAGAGGTTGGCGATACCACCGGCGATGGTCACCCGGTCGCCACAGCCGTCACAGGGCTGGCTGGCCATACGCGACGCTGGAACCGGACGGCCAAACGCGTTTCGCCCCAGCGAGAGTGGCGTCCAACGCAGTTGGGCACGCGAATTAAGAGGTGGGACGACAAATAGCGTGTACATGGATGTACTCGTGACGGGCGCGACGGGCTTTGTCGGCGGTCGGCTGGTGCCGGCACTGGTCGCTGCGGGCCATGACGTGCGTGTCCTCGTCCGCGACAAAACCCGCTACGACGGCCCCGATGCCGTGACAGTCCACGAGGGCGACCTGCTGGAACCCGGAAGCTTCGATGCCGCACTCGACGGTGTGGAGACAGCCTACTATCTCGTTCACTCGATGAAAGCCGGCGCGGATTTCGAACAGCGGGACCGCGCGGCCGCCCGGAACTTCGTCGACGCGGCGAGTACAGCAGGGGTCTCCCGTGCCGTCTATCTCGGCGGTCTCGGCGAAGAAGGTGAGGACCTCTCCCGGCATCTCAAATCCCGCCGCGAAGTGGAGTCGATTCTCGGGGAAGGCAGTTACGACCTGACGACGCTGCGGGCCGCTATCATCATCGGGCACGGCTCCGCCAGTTTCGAGATGGTCCGCCAACTGGCGTCCCGGCTCCCGCTGATGATTACCCCGCGGTGGGTCCAAAACGAGTGCCAGCCCATCGCCATCGACGACGTCATCTCGTATCTCGTGGGCCTTCTCGAACATCCCGAAACAGCCGGGGAAACCTACGAGATCGGCGGCCCGGACATACTCACGTACGGAGAGATAATCCAGCAGACCGCAGGCGTGATGGGTCGCATCCGGCCACTCATCATTCCCGTTCCGGTGTTGACCCCGAAGCTGTCCTCGTACTGGGTCGGACTGGTGACCGACGCGGACCCGGCAGTCGCGCGGCCACTCATCGACGGGCTGAAAAACGCTGTTATCGTCCGCGACGACAGCATCCGCGAAATCATCGATGTAGAGCTTACCCCCTTCAAGACGGCCGTTGAACGGGCATTGGCCGTGCGACACGGCGAGCGCGACCCCGGAACAGTCGCCGTCGAGCGTGTGGGGGGACGGGCCTGATGGGGCGGCCGGAGTATGGCGAGACATGGGTCTACGAGAGCATCATCGGCGCGCTCCCGGGCATCGAAATTAGCCCGCGGGTGGCGCTTGCCATCCAGTTCGTCGCGTTCGAGGCCACAATCCTCCTGCTGGCGTGGTTTTACGGGCTCTGGACGGCCGCCATCGCCGGGACGGTTGCAGTGGTCGTCGCCACCGTCGGCAGTGCGGAGATGCTTCGCATCGCGACGCTCACCCGCGGCGAGTCGGTCCCCGACGCCTACCGTCGCCTGCTCTTTTCCTCGAACGTCGAGGTTGTACTGTCGGTGCTTGCCTACGTCGCCCTAATCACTCACCTGTTCGTCTGGGACCCCCGGACCGCAACCGACCCGCTGGTAACGACGCTCTTCGGCGAGGAACCGCCGGTGCTCGTGGTCTACCTGACGCTGCTGGTGCTGTGGGATGTCTGTTACCGCATCGGGACAGGGTGGTGGGCCGCCGTCGTGGCGCTGTGGCGGTCGCTGCGCTTTCGCTTCGATGCCTCGGCCAGTCGCTCCCTGCAGCGTGCCGACCTGGAGGCGCTCGGGTTCGGCATCCTCCAGCTGATTTTCCTCCCGTTCCTGACCGCCCAGCCGGTGCTGTTCGCAGCCGTCGCTGGGCACGTACTCGCCGTCTCGGCGGTGACCGGAGCGTCTATCCTCGCGCTACGAATCCGCTCGGAGAACTAGGACTGCATCTCCTTGAACTGGTCGAGGAGCTCCTCGGCCGAGTCGCTACCCTCGTACTCGACTGTCCCGTCGTACTCCGACCGCTCGTCGTCGAAACTGGCGTCGACTTCACTGTTCTTTCGCTCTCGGCGTTCATGCTCCTCTTCGTCGTAAGCACCCATCGACATTGTGTACCACACCCAACCTTGTCAGTTGGCACCTATCAATGTAACGCCGAATGACACCACATCTCGTCGGGAGAGCGACGACAGGAGGAGGTCGCGATGGGCAGGTGTCGACAGTCGACAGTATCAGTCAGAGCGGTCGTCGTCGAGCAGTTCCAGATGGAGAGTCGTCGTGGTCGACCAGTCGGTCTCGTCGACGACGGTGACGGTGTGGCCGGCGAAGACATACAGCGATTCATCGACGTAGCGGGTTCGGGTGACGGGGCGGTCAGTATCGATAGTCGCCCGGGTGGTCAGTTCGCCGTCGGTGTAATCGACTGCCAGCGCCGCGTCACCGGCCGGCAACACGAACACCTCGTGACGGCGGTCGATGAGGAAGGCGTGGTGGGTATCGCTGATTTCCGAGTAGCGCTTGTCATAGACCTGTGAGTCCGCACTCGTTGGGTTCCGTGGGTCCGAGACATCGAAGAGGACAGACTTGACCTTGCCGTCCTCCTCACCGATGCCGAGGACGGTGTCAGCATCGATAGGGTGGAGATACGAGGAGTACCCCGGGAGTTCCAGGGTCCCCGTCTCCACGGGTTCGGCGGGGTCCGAGAGGTCGACGACGTGAAGCGGGTCGACCTGCCGGTAGGTGACGACGTAGGCGGTGTCCTCGACGTACCGGACGGCGTAGACGCGCTGGTCGTCACCCATGGCGGTGACCGACCCAGTCCGGTCGAGCGTCGTCGCATCGAGCGTATAGAGGTCGTTTGTGCTGTCGCCACTGCCGGTCCGCGGGATGGTCGTCGTTATCCGCAGCGTGCCATCGTGTTCGTCCAGCGAGAACTGGTTCAGCGGCTCACCGGGCACTGTCCCCGTCGTCTCGACGGACAGTGAGCCGCTGTCGACACCGACTCTGACGATACCGGTCGTCGTCAGGTTCCGGCGCTGGTCGTGGAGGAACGCACCGAGTTGCTCGGTGAAGGACTCACGGACCTCCCGGCGCTCATCCTCGGGGAGGGAGGCGGTCCACTGTCGGATGGTCGTCCGCATCTCACGGAGTTTCGAGGCTGTCGTGATGTTGTAGGACTGAATCTCGGCAATACGCTGGTCGACGTGCTCGGGCGTCCGGTCGTATTTCTCACGGATGAACGTCCCGAGCAATGCCGCCCGGTCGGCGCGCTCGGTGTAGGTGACATAGAGTGCGTTCGGGGACATGTAAATAGCTGAGTTGTCGGCGGTGCCGACGAAACTCACGGAGTCACGAACAACCCCCTCGGCGGCGTCGATACTGAATGCCGTGTAGGTGGCGTCGGCCGCAATCTGGGTGCCCGGACGATAGACATCCGTACACGCGACGGTCTCCGCTCCCATCGGCCGAATCGGGCAGTCGGTGCCCGGTCCGACCGAAGACCTGGTGACCAGATACACCGTCCCGTTGGCCTCGCGGGCAGTGACCATCGACCCGTTCAGCGGGTGAGTCCACGTCTCGGTGGGATTCTCGGGGTCTGTTATGTCATAGCCCGCAATGCGGTCATGCTCGAAGACGACCAGCCGGTCGCCCGTCTGGAGCAGTTGCCCGCTGGTGTTTATCTCGCTGACTGCCTCGGGAGCTTCGGGGTCGCTCGCATCGATGACGTGCGTGTTCGGTTCGCGTGGTCGCCGATATTCCTCGCGCTCGACATCGGGCTGGGGGCGAGGTTTGGCGTGATACCGGCGGTACTCCGGCGCATAGTAGAAATTGACGCCGTCGGTTTTCACGCGGTCGGGTTCATCGAGCGTGCCGACCTGCACGTTGGTCTCGGCGACCCGGGAGGGCATACTGGCTGCGTCGTCACCGGCATCAGCCGGGACATCGGCCGACTCGGCTCGCTCGTTGGCGACATCCGTGGTCACCCCACTGACGCCGCCCATACCGGTGTAAACACCCCGAGTCTGGCGCTGGCCGGCAGCGACGTAGGACTGAAAGGCGTCTCTGGTCTCGAACTGCTCGACTGTCCCCGTCTCTCCCGACAGCGCAGCGACCGTCGGTGACCCGGCGGTCAGGTCCGACCCGTTGCCAGGGTGGTCCGTTGTCGTCTCCGGCCCGCCGGTGTCAACCACCGAGAGCGCGATGCCCGCACCGGCAAGGGCGCTGACGGCCAGCGCGACTGTCACGAGGGCTCCGAGACGCTGTGGTTGCATGAGGGATACGTCAACTGTATCTACCTATAAGCTGGCGTAGAGTAAAACGGGGGTTTGACATACGGACTCGTGAACGGCCACAACACTCCGGGGCGATAGTATAAACCAGCGGGGCCCGTAGCGCCGGCAGTGGCAGGGCCGATACGGTTCCGACGGGACGATACGTCGTGGACACTGGAGCGAGTCGACAGCGAGCTACGGCAACCTCTCGACGGCAAGTTCGGCGCAACGCTGAGCCATCCCCATTTCTCGCCGCCGCCGGAGTACGAGGCACGACAGTTGCGGATGGACAACGGCGACCTCGCGCTGTTCGCGTGGGGCGAGGACGCCTACTGGCTCGGAAACACGGAGACCCCGAAAGCACTATGGCGGACGAACAAACACACCTTCGGGGAGTCGCCGTATCCTATCGCACGGTGGGCACAGCGGGAGCTTCTGGCCGAACTCGAAACGGCGGACCCGTGGCTCGCAGCCCACGAGTACGTCTCGTGGTTCTTCCTGCCGGTGCTGTTCTCGAAAGACGGTCGCGAGACGACCAGAGAGTTCTTCCGGGACCACGCCGCGGGCTTTCCCGATGCCAGCCGCGAAGCGGGACTTACCTTCTACGATGACCTGCTGAAGACGGTCGACCTGGACGACCACCGGTACACGATGGCCGCAAAGCTCGGGACCAGCGAGGCGGTCGACCTCGTCCGGATGCGGGCGACGATGGCCGAGTTCAACGCCGCCAGGCTGCTGACCGACGCCGGCCACACCTACACGCCCGAAGTGTCGATGGAGTCGGGACACGCGCTGGATTTCCGCGTCCACGACCCCGAGACGCTGGTGGAGGTGACCCGCCCCGAACCACCTTCCCGGCGGCGCGCGGGAACGCCTGCGGCCGCGCTCCGGGAGACTGTCGACGGCAAGACGAGCGACCAACTCGACGCCCACGCCGAGGCCGTCGTCTTCGTCGACTGCTCGTCGTTCCACGACGACGAGTGGCGCGCGGTTGCGGCCGAACAGCCCGATGTCGGCCACGAACCCGCGGTCGTCTACCGCCTGCACCCCGACTCACCCGCAGCGGGCTACACGAAGGGAGCAGTCCCGTTACACGTGGCCTCACAGCTCACCGAGCGAAGCTAAGGAGTGGCTGCCCCTCTCCTCCAAGTCTACCGCGGTCCGACAACAAGTCGACAATCAATCACCAACCCTGTATATTCATACCGGGTCTGCAACAATCGTGTGGAAAACCGACGTACGGCAACTTACCACACCCGATGTTGCGGGATTAATCAGTGGAGTTATATATGAACTAACTGCTGTACGACATAACAAGAGATGTCCGAGAAGTCAGCCGATAGCGGACCCGCCGTCAGTCGCCGTGCGATGCTCGGGACAGCGGCAGGCGTCGGTGCGACCGCGGCGAGTGGGTGTCTGGGCCTGCTCACTGACTTCCTGGGTGGTGGTGGACCAGCACAGCTGTCGGTGACCATCAAGACGGTCCCGGCCGACACGGACCCGGTCATGACACAGATTGCGCGTCAGCTGGTCAACCGGCTGAACGCCATCGGCGTCAACGCCGGCTTCGAGTTGCTCTCGCGGGCGCAGCTCCGGCAGGACGTGCTGATGAACAACGACTACGATATCTACGTGGGCGAGTTTCCAGCCCACGGGGACCCGGACTTCATGCGCCCGATGTTGCACTCGGTGTTCGCCGGCGAGTCCGGCTGGCAGAATCCTTTCGAGTACTCCGACCTGACCGTCGACGAGCACCTGACTGCACAACGCGAACAGTCGGGCAGCGACCGGAAGCTCGCGGTCGGCGACCTCCAGCGCGCGGTCGCACGCGAGCAACCCATCGGAGTTATCGCCCACCCGGAAGAGATCTGGACGGCACGCGACGACCGCTTCACCGGCTGGGACGAGTTCCCGCTGGTGAACCCGCTGAGCTATCTGAGCCTCCAGACCCGCGGCCAGACCACGGACCGGAGAGAACGGCTTCGGGTGACGACGACCAACGGGACGCCCACGGGGAACCTGAACCCCCTCTCCGCGATGCACCGGTACCGCGGAACGTTCACTGGGCTGCTCTATGACTCGCTGGGTGAGTACTACGACGGCACGGTCAACCCCTGGCTGGCGCGCTCCTGGGAGATAGATACAAGCGGGGAGACGACGACAGCCACGGTGACGCTACGGTCGAGCCTGCGCTGGCACGACGGGCAGCCCCTGACTGCCAGCGACGTGGCTTTCACCTACCGGTTCCTGAACGACACGACGCTTGGCAACGGCGAAACGGCGGTGCCGGCTCCGCGGCTGCGCGGCCGGGCCTCCATCGTCGAGGAGACCACCGTTCGTGACGCCCGCACGGTCGAACTGCAGCTTGGCTCGGCAGCACGGCCGGTGGCCGAGCGGGTGCTGACGACGCCGATTCTTCCCGCACACATCTGGGAATCGACGACGGCACAGGCCTCCGCGGCCGGCCTCGATATGACGCCGTACCCCACCGAAGCCATCGTCGCCGACAACAGCACGCCAGTCGGAAACGGCGTGCTCCAGTTCGAGGGGAGCACCGACGGGGAGTCACTGGTGTTGACCCGCTTTGACGAGCACTTCATGCACCGGAACCGCTCGTCGGACCCCGCAGAGCGCTTTGACGGTGGGATTCCGTTCAACCGACTGTCGGTCCGCATCGTCCCCTCGGACGCCGCCGCCGTCGAGTTGGTCGCCGCAGACGAGGTCGATGCGACGGCAATGAGCATCGCCCCCAACAGCGTCTCCCGCGTCGGCAACCACGACGAACTGAATCTCTTTACCGAGAAGTCCCGGACGTTCTACCACGTCGGGTTCAACACCCGTCAGGTCCCACTCGGCAACGGCCACTTCCGGCGACTCATCATGCGCTTGCTCGACAAGGGCCAGATCGTCGAGGAGGCACTCGATGGCTACGGGACCCACGGTGTGACGCCGCTTTCGGGCACCGACTGGGTTCCGGCCGACCTCACGTGGGACGGTGAAGACCCACAGGTCCCCTTCATCGGCGAGGACGGCGAACTCGACGAGCAGCGGGCGAAAGAGCTCTTCAGGGAGGCCGGGTTCGGGTACGACGACAACGGGAGAATGATTGCCAGATGATCGTCTCCATCCCGTGGCCGCTGCTGAGGCAGATAATTCTCATCGTCGGCATCCTGGTCGTACTCGGCTTCGTCATCATCATCGGGTTCGACCGGCTCCGACGGCTCCGGTACGAGTATCGGGAGCGGTTGGCCGCCGTCTACCCCTACATCCTGTTGCTGGCTATCACGCTCGTACTCAACTCGTTTATCAGGAACAACGGCCAGGGGCTGTCGTGGCTGCTCGACATCCAGATTACTGGTCTCATCTACTCCATCGACGGCAACCTCGTCGCGACCATCCAGTCCTACGCGACAGATGAACTGACCCAGTTTTTCACCTACATCTACATCTATGGCTACGTCTTCCTGATGGTGTTTCCCTTCTTCGCATACCTCGCGAAAGACGAGATGCAGTCGTTTCGTGAACTGATGCTCGCGTACACGTTCAACTACACCATCGGCGTCATCTGTTATATCCTCTTTATCGCCTACGGGCCGCGCAACTGGCTGTATCCCGATGTCAGGTCCCTGATGTATATCCACTGGCCCCAGTCACAGATCATCACCGGCGAGATAAACTCAAACACCAACGTCTTTCCGTCGCTACACAGTTCCATCGCGCTCACGGTCATGTTACTCGCGAACCGGACGCGGGACACCTACCCACTCTGGTTGCTCGTCTCGACGCCGCTTGCAATCTGTGTCCTCATCGCGACGATGTATCTGGGCATTCACTGGGGTGTCGACGTGGTGGCGGGTGCTGTGCTGGCCGTCATAAGCGTCGAAGGTGCCAAGCACCTGACCGACGACCAGGGTAGAAACAGGTACATCGACGGGGCCGCGGCCAGAATCGTCGCCGCGCTGTTGTATCCCCTCTACGTCGCCCGGGAGTGGCTCTCCGAGATTCGGGCCGGCATGGACAGCTAGACCCGGAACTCCGGTTCCGGCGTCGGGGACTGCGAGACATCGATGAGCCGTGCGCGCCCGGCGACGAGTCCGACGGTCAACCCGGCGGCGTGTCCGATGACCGCCGTCCCTGGACTGCTGGTCGCAAGCGTCACCGCCACGACCACCACTGCGAGGACGACGAGCTGGATGCGGGGTGAGACCTGCAGTCGGTCGAGCAGCCGTGTCGAGACAGCGTTCCCGCTCAGCAGATAGCCCACGAGCGCGAGTATCGCCCCGCTGGCCCCGAGAACAGCGTGTGGCGGGCCCACGAGACCACCCAGAGAGACCTCTGCCAGCCCCGCGAAAGCGCCGGTCGTGAGGAAGAACGCGTGATATCTAACCGCAGTCGTCCGGCGAGCGACGAGCGGGCCGACGAGGGCGAGAACGATGACATTCGCGAGGAGGTGGGTCACGCCGCTGTGGGCATAGACGCTGGTGGCGAGCACCCAGGGCCGGGCGGTCACCGTCGGGTCCATGACGAACAGGAAATACTCCGCGACGGCCAGCACGCCGACCACCTGCTGGAAGGCGAAGACGGCGAGAATCACGGCGAGAGTCTGCAGCGTCGGGCGGCCACGCAGGCGCATACCGACAGTCGGGGCTCCGGGAGTAAAACAGTCCGGGCCGGATGAGAACGCGATTCGTCGCGGTGCTGACTGCCACCGAGTATATGTCGCTCAGGCACCAATCGTGAGCATGACAGAGGAACCAGTCACCGCAGAGCGACCGGACAGTCCGTTCCACACGACGGGAACCGACCACATGACCATCTGGGGCTCGAACGCCGCGGACACCGTTGCCTTCTACCGGGACCTGCTCGGGATGGCACTCGTGCTTCGCCAGCCCAACCTCGACGACCCCGACCAGACACACCTCTTTTTCGACACCGGGGACGGCCGCATCCTCACCGTCTTCGTCAGCGACGACCGTCCCTCGAACCCCCGCGGCCAGCGGCCCGGTGTCGGCGGCGTCCACCACCTCTGTTTCAGCGTCGACCCCGAACGCTACGAGGACGTGATGGCTGCACTCGAGGAGGCCGGCAAGCAGTACAACGTCTTCGACCGCGGTATCTTCCACTCGCTGTACACCACCGACAACAACGGTCTCGTCATCGAACTCACCGCAGACAAGTACGACTACCCCGACGACCGCACCGCAGAAGTGCTGGCGACCGCCCAGCGCATCCGGGAGGAAGCCGGAGCCGACTACGCGAAAGACGAACACCTGCAGGCTGCACTCGAAGAACTCGGGCTCGACCCCGAACCCTACGACCTGCCTGCAGCCGAGAGCGGCGTCGGCGGCGTGGAGTGAACCAGGACCGGCTCCTCGACTTCGTGGCTGTCGAACCCCCGTTAATTAGAACCGCCACTTATGACCCTCGACTTCTGAGATACTCGTATGACTGCACCGGAAGGGCCCACACGTCGTTGCGTTCTGGGCTCGTGGAAATCCAGCCACCCGTGGGGAGCCAAGAGCCGCCAGTCCGGGCACGCGGGAGAACAGCGAGCCCGGCCGGAGCATCCCTGGAAGTCGTTTCGCTGTCGCCGTCTGAACCGGCTGCGAACCCGTACGTCGCAGACCTGCTCACAGTATCGGAGAGTCCAGCATGTCTGAGGAGACGGCAAGCAGGGAAATCGACCTGGTGGCATCGGGGATTCCGGAACTCGACGAGTTACTCAACGGCGGCTACGTCGGCGGCAGAACGTATCTCGTCCAGGGAGTCTCGGGCACGGGGAAGTCACTGCTCGGCCAGCACTTCCTGCGGGCGGGACTGGATGCCGACGAGACGGTCGTCTACATCCACGGAGAGGAGTCTCGCGAGGACATTCTTGTCAACGCAGCCCGCCTCGGCATCGACATCCGGGACGCCGAGTTTCTCGACATCGGACCGGGGACGGATTTCTTCGCGGAGGACCAATCCTACAACCTCGTCGATGCCACCGAAGTCGAATCCGAACGGTTCACCACGGATATCAAGCAGGTCATCGAGGATGTCGACCCACAGCGACTCCTCATCGACCCGATTACACAGCTCCAGTACGTCGAGCGGGACGACTACCAGTACCGCAAGCGACTGCAGTCGCTCATTCGCTTTCTCCGGAGCCGGCAGGTGACGACAGTCGTGACGAGAACCATCAACAGAAACGGCTCTTCGTCGGGGACGTACGACGATTTCGAGTCACTCAGCGACGGCATCATCAACCTGTATCTCGACGAGAGCGAGCGGCGGCTTTCGGTCCCGAAACACCGCGGACTCGGGCAGAAAGACGGCACACACGGGTTCGAAATCCGTGCGAGCGGTATCGAGGTCTACCCACAAATCATCCCGAAACACGACAACCGGACGTTCAACCCGGAGCTCATGGCGACCGGCCACGACGCTCTGGACGACCTCCTCGGTGGCGGTCTCGAACGTGGCACTGTCTCGTTTATCAGTGGGCCGACGGGAATCGGCAAATCGACGACAGGAGCACAGATACTCACCGGCATCGTCGAAAACGGAGGGACGGCACTGGGGTACGTCTTCGAGGAGTCCATCGACCAGTTCGTACACCGGTTGGAGACGCTCGGCATCCCGATGCGTGAGATGCACGAACAGGGGAAGATACGCCTGACAGAGACGGAGCCACTGGTGCGGTCGGCCGAGGAGTTCGGCCAGCACGTCCTCAATCAGGTCGACGAGTACGAGCCCGACGCAGTGTTCATCGACGGCCTCTCGGGATACAAGATATCCCTACAGGGCGACGACCAGCGACTGGTCCGACGCCTCCATGGACTCACACGGGTGTTGAAAAACCGGGGCATCGCAGTGCTGGTCACCGACGAAGCCGACCGGCTCACAGGCATCCCCGAAGCCACGAGTACGGACACGAGCTACATCGCTGACAACATCGTGTTCCTGTCCTACGTGGAGGTCGACGGCGAGCTGGACCGGGCAATCGGCGTCGTGAAAAAGCGACTCGGTGACTTCGACAGTCGCTTCCACCAGTTTTCCATCGTGTCCGGGGAAGGGCTGGTCATCGAGGGTCCCTTCGACAGCGTGAGAGGTATCATGCAGGGGGCACCGACCCCCCGGGACGGGAGCACTGACACTGAACACTAAGCGACTATGACCGACCAGCCGACCCCTGAAGACGGTGACCGCCAGACCGTGCAGTTGCTCGTCCACGGGGACAGTGACCGAACAGCCCTCACGGAGTTACTCGGTGACCGGTACGACATCGTCACCGGGGACGAACTCGTCGCTGCCGACTGCTATGTCATCGGTGACCGGATGGTCCCGTCCTACCGCGGTGCCCTCCGGGCGCACAAGCGGGACGCCGACCCGACGTTTTGTCCGGTGCTGCTGATTCGCCAGGAGCAATCACGGGGGACCATCCCGCCGCCGTCCGAACAGAATGACGACGGGCCACCGCTCATCGACGAAGTCGTGGCTGCACCAGTCACCAGGACGACCCTGCACCGTCGGCTGGGGAACCTGCTCGCCCGCCGCGAGCAGTCCCTGGAGTTGTCCAGGCGTTACGAGGACGTCCAGACGCGGTTCCAACGGGTGTTCAACGCGACGAACGACGCGCTCATCGTCATCACACCCACGGGGAAAGAGATTACCGAGTGCAACCCGGCAGCGTGTGACCTCGTCGGGTACACACGCGAGGAGTTGCTCTCTGTGTCACCGTCTGCGATAATCGCACCAGAGTACCGCGAGCGACTCCGGTCGATACTCCAGGACATCCAGCAGGCCGAGGGCGGGTGGACCGGTGAGCTGGCATGTCTGCGAAACGACGGAGAGACCCGTCAACTGGAAGTCTCGGCCGCGACGCTCGATGACACCGACCAGTCGCCGGTCATCCTCTCGGCACGGGACGTGACCGCACAGAAGGCCTACGAGCGGGAACTCGAATTGAAATCGCGGGCGATGGACGAGGCACCCGTCGGCATCACCATCAGCGACCCCACCAGGGAAGATAACCCGATAATCTACGTAAACGACGGGTTCGAGGAGGTGACCGGCTACACCGAAGCCGATGCCCTCGGCCGAAACTGTCGGTTCCTGCAGGGCGAAGACACCCGGGCCGAGTCCGTGAAGAAACTGCGGGAAGCGATTGCTGCTGCCGAGCCGGTATCAGTGGAGCTCCGGAACTATCGGAAAGACGGCAGCCAGTTCTGGAACCGTGTGAGTATCGCCCCGGTGAGAGACGACAGCGGGGACGTCCGACACTTCATCGGCTTCCAGCAAGACGTCACCGAGCGCAAGGAGCGCGACCAGAACCTGCAGTTGTTCAAAAAAGCTGTCGAGAATATGGCTCACTCCGCGTTCATCACGGACAGGGGCGGCATCATCGAGTACGTGAACCCCGCGTTCGAGGCCCGCACGGGCTACAGCAGTGCCGAGGCCGTGGGTCAGACGCCACGCATTCTCAAATCTGGCAAACACAACGAAGCGTTCTACAGGGAGCTGTGGGAGACGATTCTCGACGGCGAGAGATGGGATGCCCGCCTCATCAATCAGCGCAAAAACGGGGAGCTATACCACGTCGACCAGACGATTTCGCCGATTACGAACGCCGCGGGGGAAATCAGCCACTTCGTCGCTATCGAGGCCGACGTGACGAACCGCCGGCTGCGCGAGCAACGGCTCGGCGTCCTCAACCGCGTGCTACGACACAACGTCCGGAACGGCATGACCGTCATCGAAGGCCACGCCGCATTGCTCCGCGACGAGCTTGCCGGGACAGAGCTGGAGTCACACGTCTCGGCAATCGAAGCCCGAACCGAGGAACTGGCGCGGCTGAGCGACGAAGCCGGAACGGTCCGCTCGCTGTTCGACGACGAGTCACCGGCCGAGACTGCCTGTGACGTACAGGAATTGCTCTCGACACTCGTCGAGGAGTTTTCGGAGTCACATCCCAGCGCCACACTCAGTATCAGCGGCCCGGATGGACTGTACGCCCGTGCGGACAATCGACTACAGGTAGCGCTGCGGGAACTGCTCACCAACGCCATCGCACACAACGACCAGCCCGAACCGGAAGTGAGGCTGACTGCCAGACCAGCCAGGGAGGAGCGGGCCGGCGAGTGGATAGAGATCGTCATCGCGGATGACGGTCCCGGCATCCCGCGCCACGAACAGGCACCGTTCGAAACGGGCGAGGAAACGCCACTCCAGCACGGGACTGGCCTGGGCCTGTGGATTGTCTACTGGACGGTGGCGCTATTTGGCGGTGAAGTCACCTTCGAGGACACACCATCCGGGGGCACCAGTGTCGTGGTGAGTCTCCCCCGGGCCACCGGGGACGCGACACCGGAGTCACCGGAACCGGACGCCGACTGATACTGTCGGCTGTACGTACGTAAAGAGCGCGCCGGCGAAGCCGTCCCGCAAGCCTCCGGACTCCCGCAATGAGTCGGTGCAGATTGATAGAGTTACAGGCGACAGATATACTGACGCCGACCGGACACTTTCCCACCGACCGCGTCGGTACAAACGCACTCACCGCGCTGCGCGACTGACGGGATATAAACCTACAGTCGACTTTGCACACGTACGCCGTCCCCGTCGCTGCTGCTCCGCGTTAATCGCTTGGAAAAGAGCCTAGGCCGGAATTTGAATCCGGGGTCTCGTCCTTACCAAGGACGCGCTTTACCGCTAAGCTACCCAGGCGCGCATTCAATCGTTGTTCCGTACTGTCTTTAGGCGTTTCGATTCATTGGTCCGCCGAAGTCCGCACGCCGTGCCCACCAGTATTCTCGGTAGCGAGTGTGTCGAGGGCGTCTGTGACGGTTTCGGGGAAAAACGCCTCGGCATCGGGGAAGGGACTCCCGTTTGCCATCTCGGCGGCGAACTCCCGGAGCCGCGGGGACGCACTCGTGTCCCCGAGTGTCGCACCGGCAACGACTGCCAGTTCGAGCGCGTCCGCCTCCAGATTCCGCCGGAGGGCGTCGTCACCGGTCATCCGGCCGACAGTCTGGTCCTGGCCGAACGCACGGACCACCTCGACGGCGGCGTCGGCGGCTTCGGTCCGAGCCAGCAGGTAAAACCCACGGGCGACCAGCACGTCGGCAGCAAGGACAGCGAGGTCTCCGGTGTCTTTCGAGCCCGATATCCACGGTTCGTCAGTCGCGAGTTCACGTGTGAGTCGCAGTCCGTCGTAGATGAGTTGCACGCCAGCGGCACGGTTGGCCACCGGGTCGAGCAACGTGCCGTCGTCGACATCGGTGCTGGGCCCCGAATCGAGCGCCCGGGTGGTGAGTATCGTCAAAACACCCGGAGCCATCGACCCCTCACCGAGTTGCATCTCGATGCGGTCGTGAAGTTCGGCGGGGTCGACATCCTCGATGGCATCCAGCGCGGCGCGACGGACTGCCGCGGCTTCCTCCATTATCCCTACCTAGCGGCGGGGAAGCCAAAGACCTTTGGAAATGCCGAGCTACCACCGGCTATGATACGGTCGACCGTCGAGGGTAACGTTCGCGTACTCACTCTCGATAGACCCGAACGCCGCAACGCTCTCACACGCGCGGGCCTGGATGCACTCGAAGCCGCCATCGAGGAAGCGACCGAGCCCGTACTCATGCTTCACGGTTCTGGCGAGGCGTTCTGTGCAGGAGCGGACCTCGACGTGGTCGCCGGACTCGACAGCGAGGGAGCGGCCGACTTTGCTCGCCGCGGCCAGGAAGTCGCCACCGCACTCGCGGAATACGACGGTGCAGTCGTGGCCGGTATCGACGGCGCAGCACGCGGGGGCGGCGTCGAACTCGCGTTGGCCTGTGACATCCGCGTCGCCACGCCGACGGCCACACTCGCCGAAACCGGCGTCGCGCTCGGTCTCTTCGGCGCGTGGGGTGGCACCGCACGGCTGCCGGCCATCGTCGGCGATGGGGAGGCACTCGATCTGTCACTCTCCGGTCGAACCGTCGACGCCGAGGAGGCACACCGAATGGGACTGGTCAGTCGCATCGTCGACGACCCGCTGGCGGTCGCAGCGGAAATCGCAGCCAACGACCCCGGCGCGATTCGAGTACTCAAAGAGCGCATCCGCGACGACGCGGACACCACCAGCCAGGAAGACCAGGAAGCAACGGCCTTCGCGGAGCTGGTCGAGACCTTCGAGTCGGACCGAAACGGCTGAATGGTTCGACCGTATAACGGTGTGCAATGCCGGAGTGCAGTTACTGTGGGGCCACTTTCGATGATGAGCAGTCTCATCTCATACACCTCAAAGAGGAACACGAGGGGGAACTGGGGACGATAGACCAGCGCCGCGTCGAGGAGGAACTGGACACCGAAGACGACGGCGGGGTTCCGGTAGGACCGCTGGTACTCGGAGTTGTGCTTACCGTCTCCGTCTTGCTCGTCGGCTACGTCATCTTCGTCCACGGGTCCGGCGGTGGCGGGGAGAGCACTGTCAACGGTATCGATGTGGCACAGACCCCCGGCCAGGTCTCCCAGAGCGAACACGGTCACGGACTCATCAACGTCACCATCGACGGCCAGGAACTCGACTTCAGCCGACAGGAGTTCCAGAATCCCAGAGAGTACAGCGCATTTCACTTCGAAAACGGTAACGGCCGCATCTGGCACAAACACGCCCCCGGCGTCACGCTGGAGTATGGCATGGCCACGCTGGGAATCGAGGTCTCTGAAAACAGCGTCACGTACGATGGGACGACCTACCGCGACAGCGACCCCGGAACATCGGTCAACGTGACCGTCAACGGCAACGCGGTCGACCCCGCGAGCTACGAACTGGACGGAGCCAGCGAGAACACCCCGGGAGAGGGTGACTTCATCCGGATTATCGTCACGACCGAGAGCTAGAACGACAGCCGCTCAGTACAGCGGGTCCGGTCCCGGTGGGACTTCGCGTTTGTGGGCGCTCGCGTCGTGGAGGTCGGCGACCCGCTCGACGACTTCGGTATCGACGCCGATCTGTCTCGCGGTCGCTGCCGGCGACAGCGGCCCGTCGATATGCAAGGCGAGAATCGAATCCAGCGTGTCGTAGTCGATGCCGAGTTCCGCTTCGTCGGTCTGGTCGGCCCATAGCTCGGCGCTTGCCGTCTTTGCGGCGAGGTCCTCGGGAACGCCGACGTGGCGGGCCAGTTGGCGGACCTGCTGTTTGTACAGCGGCGCAATCGGGTGACAGTCGACGGCACCGTCGCCGTACTTCGTGAAATAGCCCACCTGTGCCTCGCTGCGGTTGCCGGTGCCGACGACGATTGCCCCGTGGCTATTTGCAGCGAAGTAGTTGAGTACTGCCCGCAGACGCGCACGCATGTTGCCGACGGCCGTCCGCGCCCGGTCGCTGTCCTCTGTCCGCATCGCATCGGGTGCCTCCTCGAGGACGGCGTCGACTAGCGGCGCGATTTCGACCACGTCGTATTCGATACCCAGCAGTTGGCTAGCGACCCGCTCGGCGTCGCTCATGTTCCCCTCGCGGTTGACCTCGCTCGGGAGGACCAGCCCGTAGACCGAGTCTGTCCCAAGCGCCTCCACCGCGAGGTGTGCCGTGAGCGTGCTATCGATACCACCCGAGAGCCCGAGGACTGCCTTCTCAGCACCGGCCGCGTCCGCCGTCTCGGCGATGAACGAGGTGATGTGTTCTCTGTACGCGTCGAGTTCGGCCTCCGAGAGCGTCACATCCAGTGGGTGCTCCGCAGCCACAACGTCTGTCATGTCGCCGGGTTAGGGCTCGACTGCCAAATAGGGAACGTCCCGGGACTGAAGAATGAACGTTCGTTGGATTCTATCACGGCAATTCCCACCTTGAGTCGTTTGTTACCACGGTCGGTGTGCGAATCACACCAGAATGGAAACGAGAAGGAGTGCGTCAGCCGAGAATCGAATCACGCACGAACGCGTCACTTCGCTGCGCGGGACTCCTCTCCTGCAATTCCCGTCGGCGGTGTCACTGCTCACGGTCGTTCGCAGAAGTGTGCTCACGGTTCGCTTCGCTCATCGTTCGCAAACCGAGGCGCGCACTGCCGTTTGCGCCTCGCATGCGCCGGGCGGGAATTGAACTGGGCGAGACGTTCCGGGGCTGCGACTCGCTTGCCCAATACCCGTTGGCGATTTCACTGCTCACGGTCGTTCGCAGGAAATGCGCCGGCCGGGAATTGAACCCGGGCTATGAGCTTGGGAAGCTCATGTCCTACCACTAGACCACCGGCGCATGTCGCTCATCCCGTTCGCTCGCGCCCCGTAGTTCGCGATGCCGTCGGAATCGCTTACCACCGGCGCGTGCGTCCATCAACCGTTAGACGCTCGCGGTATAATGGATGTTTCCCTTCAGGACGCACTACCAGCAGCTCCCGCCACGACGAACGCGAACCACGTGGCAGTCAGTACTGGTTGCCGGGTCGTTCCTGCACCACGTCCCCATGAGCCGTCGAACTCCAGACGACGACGCCAATGGCGATGGCGCCGACAAGTACGACGAGCAGTCTCGTCCCCGCTCCGACCGCAAAGAGCGGTACATCTGGGAAGATGAACGACAGCGAGAGATACCCCAGTGCCCCAACGCCTGTCAGCAGCGAGAGCACGACGACCCAGAACCTGACCAGGGCGTGCATCGTAGGGGTTTGAACTGGCCGGGATATAGGCTTTTCTCAATTATGAGAATGACACCCCTCACGCCCCGTCGAGACGAGCGACCACTTCGCGAACGCGCTGGGCCTGCTCGCGTGGCACGACGAGCGTTCGGCCGCCGTAGCTGGCGACGACGAGGTCCTCGACACCAACCGCGGCGACGTGGCCGTCCGAGGCGAGGACACAGTTGCTCGCGTCGACGGTCACAGCATCGCCCAGAACAGCGTTGCCCGCCGCGTCAGAGTCGAGGAGGCGGCCGACAGCGTCCCACGAACCGAGGTCATCCCACTCGAATCCCGCCGTGACGACCGACACATCCGTCGCGCGTTCGAGGACGGCGTAATCGATGCTGACCGCATCGATGGCCGCGAAGCCGTCTGCGGGGTCACCAGCAGCCAGCGCCGACACGAGCGGGGCCAGCGGCGAGTCGCGGGCGGCCGCCAGCAACGCATCCGGCGTCCACGCGAAGATGCCGGCGTTCCAGAGATAGCCAGCCTCGACGTAGCGCTGTGCGGCCTCCTCGTCGGGTTTCTCGACGAACTCGGCGACGGGAACGGCCCCAGCCGAAGGGTCGCCTGCGGGGTCGATGTATCCGTATCCCGTCGCAGGACGGGTTGGTTCGACACCGACGGTGACGAGACCGCCGTCGAGGGCTGTGCGTGCCGCCCTCCCGGCGGTGTCTGCGAAGTCGCCCTCGATGTGGTGGTCGCTGGGCAACGCGAGAATGACACAGTCGCCGACCTGCTCGCGGATACGGTGGGCTGCGTACACCAGCGCCGGCCCGGTGTCTTTGGGTCCGGGTTCGGTCAGGACGGCAGCCGTGGGCGCGTGCTCGCGTACGGCGTCAGCGTAGTCCGGGCGAGTGAGGACGTAGGTCTCATCAGCGAAGGCCGCACGGTCGACCGTCTCCGCGAGCAGCGAGCGGTCGCCACCGACAGCCCAGAGCTGTTTGGGCCGGTCCGGGCGACTGGCAGGGTAGAGTCGCGTCCCCGTCCCACCAGCGAGGACGAGCGCGACGAGCGGGCGGTCCATATCCACACGAGGGACAGAGGCCACTAAAATCCGTGTCCGGTCCGTGTCACTCCCACGTCTCGACCCGGCCGGCGCGGACATCCTCGGCACAGCCCTGACAGTCGGGATGGTCGGCGTCGTAGCAGGCCGGCCGCCCCTCGCCATCGAGGGGCACTGCACGTCGGTCGGCGTAGCGGCGACAGACGAGCTTCGCACGGCCCTCGTCGTCAGTCGGGAGGTCCGCGAGCGCGCTCTCGCGTGCGCTCCCGTAAGCGCGGCGGGCCTCCTCGTACTGTCGACCCGCGTTCTGGAGCGTGCTCCGGAGGAAGCGAGCCAGCCTGTCCGGGTCGGTCATACGTTCCGTTGGACGAGCGGCCTCAAAATCCCGTCGCCGAGGCCTCCGCCGGTCCGTTCACTTTCACCCCGCCTACGGAACTTTTTATACCGGGGGGAACCAAACAGCGTATGTCTCCCATCGAAAACAACGCGGAGACAGTGAATGCCCATGAGTGAGACAGATTTGCGTACCCACGCCGAAGAGATACACGACCAGTTTTCAGACCGCCTCGACGTGACCGTCGACGAAATCGAGGAGCGATTAGAGACGCTCGTCGACGAGTATCAGGTCCCCGTCAGCGAGGCACGCCGCAGCGTCACCAACACCTACCTCGACGAAGCGGGAATGGACCGCGACGACTTGATGGGTGGCGGTGGCAACGAGACCAAGCAGGTCGCGGACATCGACGCCGCCGAAGAGTGGATAGACATCACGGCGAAAGTCGTCGAACTCTGGGATGCCCAGAGCGACGCCGTCGCACAGGTCGGCCTGCTCGGTGACGAGACCGGGACAGTCAAGTTCACCAAGTGGTCGAAATCCGACCTTCAGGACCTCGAAGCGGGAGCCGTCTACAGCCTTCGAAACGTTGTCACCGACGAATACCAGGGTCGTTTTTCCGTGAAACTCAACCGGACGACCACAATCGAAGACGTCGACGAGGACATCGAGGTCGGCGATGACTCCGTAGAGGTCGAGGGCGCGCTGGTGGACATCCAATCGGGCTCCGGGCTCATCAAGCGCTGTCCCGAGGAGGACTGTACCCGCGTCCTCCAGAACGGCCGCTGTTCCGAACACGGCGAAGTCGAAGGCGAGTTCGACCTCCGCATCAAGGGCGTCATCGACGACGGCGAGGATGTACACGAGGTCATCTTCGACCAGGAAGCCACCGAGGAACTGACCGGCATCGAACTAGAGGAAGCAAAGGAGATGGCCATGGACGCACTCGATACCTCCGTCGTGGCCGACGAGATGCGCGAGAAGACGCTGGGGCGGTACTACCGCGTGCGCGGCCCGACGCTTGGCCGCTACGTGCTGGTCAACGAGATGGCACAGCTGACCGACCCGGCCGACCCTGAAAGTGCCCTCATCAAAGCGAGGTCGATATAAATGTCATCCACACCAACCCGCGAAGTCGCCCGCCGCGTCTTCGCACGCGAGTTCAACGACGCCACCTACACGTTCAAAGAGTCCGACGACGAGCGCGCCCCCGTCTACGTCCTCCTGCCGACGGGCCAGCGTGCCAACCGGGTGTTCCTGGTCGGCACGCTCACCGAAACCGAGGACGTCGGCGAGGACTCCGAATACTGGCAGGGACGGGTCGTCGACCCCAACGGTGACACCTTCTTCACCTACGCCGGCCAGTACCAGCCCGATGCCGCCTCGATGCTGCGGGAACTCGAACCGCCTGCCTACGTCGCCGTCGTGGGCAAGCCACGCACCTACGAGACCGAAGAGGGCGAGGTAAACGTCTCCGTCCGACCCGAATCCATCAACCTCGTCGACGAGGCAACGCGTGACCGGTGGGTTGTCGAGACCGCCGAGCGGACTATCGAGCGCATCCAGCGCGTGGGAGGGGACAGCACCGACGAGTACGTCGAGATGGCCCGCGAGCAGTACGACGAGGGTGTCACCGGCTACAAGCGCATGGTCGAAGAGGCACTGGAAAGCCTCGAAGCCGAACAGGCCGAGGCCAGCGCCGACTAACGCCACTCACACGACACCACTCGTCGCCTGCCGACGCGGCATCACGAAACCAGCCTCGTCGCCACCACATTTTTTTCCACACAGCGCTAAGCGTATGAACGTCTGACAAATTGTTAAGTAGGAGCGAAACCGAACGTAAGGCTAGAGCGATGGGCAACAAAAACAAGACAATCTCCTTCCGCGTGAGCCAGGAGAAATTCGAGACACTCCGGGACATCGCGGAGGAGCGTGACATCTCGCTGTCTGCCGTCTTCCGGGACTACGTGGACATGCTCGTTGCCCACGACGGTCAGGTCGAGGTCGTCCCAGAACACGAAATCAGCGAGTCCAGCAACTCGACGGAGAGCACGGAGAGCTTCCCGCCGAAAGTCGAGGTACCCAAGAGTTTCGTCCGCGAACACGAGCGGCTGGAACTGGAGGCCGAGCACCTCCGCGAACAGCTCGAAGAACACAAACGCTACGTCACGAAACTCCGGCAGGAACTCGACGAGGCCGACCAGGAAGATGTCGTCCAACTCGAAGATTTAGACGGTGAAGAGGAAGAAGGCGAGCCCTCGTATCGTATCGGCTCCAGCTTCGACGAATCCCAGTTCTGAGTCCGCGACGACCTGTGGCCTCTCGCTATCTGACGAGATTTTCTCTGAGTTGTCGAGCCTGTGTTGCAGACTCAGTGTGGCCTTCTACATCCGCCAGCGTCTCGGCTGCCTCCAGCGTGCGGACGCTGCTGTCCAGAAAGGAGAGCACGTCGCCAGGGTACGCATACAGCATGTAGTCGTCGCCCATCACGTCGACGATGGCGTCGGGGCCGAGCCCCTGCTCGCGGAGTTCGAGCAAGTAGCGGACGAACTTCTCTTCGGCACAGCCACAGTGAGGGTTGGCCTCACAGCTACAGTCGAGGAAATCCTCGGCGAAGTCCAACACGCGGTCCTGGGTCGTATCGTCGAGTTTCGCAAGTGCCTCTCCCTGGAAGAGGATATCGAGCGTTGCCCCCGAAAAGGCACTCTTCGGGAACGATGTCTCCAGTTGTGAGACGATCTGCTGGTGGTTCTTGATGTATATCTTGTCCGTGATGGCCACGCTTGTCTGCTCTAGGCTGGCCCTCGGCAAAAACTCCCCGGAAGCGTGTGTGAGTGCGTGACGCCGCCGTCTGGGAGTCGTAACGTATTTCACGTCCGACTATCGTAGATTGCGATGCGCCTCAGCGTGTCCGGGCTGGGGTAGTGGTATCCTTCAGCCTTGTGGGGGCTGAGACGTGGGTTCAATTCCCGCGCCCGGACCTCTTTTCGGCGAATGCGTCAGACGCACTGATAGCCGACAGCGTCGGCCACAGCCCGATTCGACGGGGCGGTCCACTAAAGCAGCGACTCCAGCACATCTCAACTGTCAGAGGCAGGCACGCAGGATGCCAGCGGGCAGCGACATCCCTTAGTCCGGAGACGGCCAACGAGTGGGTATGAGTGACACCGAGACTCGTCCGCTCATCCGGCACCACGAGGACGTGACCTACGAACCCGTCGACGCTGCCGAGGGACTGCGGAAAGGTATCCTGTTGAACGAGGACCACGGTGCACCAAACGTCGCTCTCCGTCGATTCACGCTCGCGCCCGGCGGCGACGTGCCAGAACACACGAACGAGGTAGAACACGAACAATACGTCCTCTCCGGAGAGTACGTCGTCGGCATCGAGGATGCGCCAGACGCGAGTCGAACGACCAACAACGCTGGCGACGAGAGCAACGAGTTCGCCGTCAGCGCCGGCGACGTCATCCACATCCCAGCGGGTGCGGTCCACTGGTACCGCAACGACAGTGACGAGGAAGGCGCGTTTCTCTGTGCGGTGCCGACAGGCGACGACGAGATTCAACTGGTCAAGGACTGATACCGTCGACTGTGACTCTATTTGGCTGTACCAACACAACAGTGTGGGAGAAGGTGTAAAGACCGCTTAACGCGGTGTCAGATACTGGGATGTGGTATTATAGACCGACTTACAATGCAGGAGTGGCATGTCTGTCGAGTCGGGGTGGCACTCGTTCCAACGCCTCTGCACTGGTAGTTAGCCGTTGCCCGACGGGTGGAGGGGGAACGTCTCATCATTTCTTTTCGGCTGGATGTTTCCATCCATCGCTCTCTCGCTTGTGATGGGGCTGCTCCGAGCAACTGAAGTACTGCCCCTGCCGTATCACTACGCGTGTCACGGCAGGTAACACGGGTGGACACGCTGTTTCTCCACGAGGACGGCGACGACTACCGCGTAGTCGTCCAGCGAGACGGAGAGAGGGTGTTCCATGGCCGGCTCGAACTCAAGGACATCGACGCTGGGCCGCGGCCAGCGCGGCTCCGCATCATCGACGGGTCGAGCGAGGAGCTTCGCAGCCCCGACGAGTTCGTCGAACTGGCCCGACGCGCCAAGCGCATCCGCATCTCCGAGCAGACGACCCGTGGGGGCCGCCAGCGCCTGCAGGCGATGCTCGACGCCTACCAACTGGAGGCGAAGGTCGTCCGCACCTGTCGTACCTGTGCCGGCGCTGGCCGGTACTCACCGATCACCTCCGAGACGGCGATTCAGGCCGACGACGAACAGATCTGTCCGGACTGTGCTCGCGAACGACTCGACCGGGAACTCGCCTTTCACGGAGCCATCACCGGCGATGCTCGCGCACGTCTGGAGGACCTGCTGCTCGAAGTACAGGACCTCGACCGCATCGAGAACCTGCTCGCTGGAGAACTCGACCCCGACCTGACCAAGTTCGACGAAATCAGCGCCACTGTCGAGGATGTCGACCCCGTCCCGACATCGGAGCTTTCGCTTCATCCCGGCATTCAGGGGAAACTCGAATCCCGCTTCGACACCCTGCTCCCGGTCCAGAGTCTCGCTGTCGCCAACGGTGCGACCGACGGGCAAGACCAACTCGTCGTCAGCGCGACGGCGACTGGCAAGACGCTGGTCGGCGAGATGGCCGGCCTCGACCGCGCGCTCAACGGAAAAGGAAAGTTGCTCTTTCTGGTCCCGCTCGTGGCCCTGGCAAACCAGAAATACGAGGAGTTCCAGGAGCGCTACGGCGACATCGTGGACGTGACCCTGCGTGTCGGTGCCAGCCGCATCAACGACGACGGCGAGCGGTTCGACCCCGACGCCGACGTGGTCGTCGGCACCTACGAGGGTATCGACCACGCGCTTCGCGTGGGGCGGGACATCGGCGACGTGGGCACCGTCGTCATCGACGAGGTCCACACCCTCGGTGAGGACGAGCGTGGCCACCGGCTCGACGGGCTCATCGCCCGGCTGAAATACTACTGCCGACAGTTGAGTACCGGCGACACCCAGTGGGTGTATCTCTCTGCGACCGTCGGGAACCCCGAGCAACTCGCTGCCGCGCTGCAGGCGACGCTCATCGAGTTCGAGGAACGACCCGTCCCCATCGAACGCCACGTCACATTCGCTGACGGCCGCGAGAAAGTAGACATCGAGAACAGGCTCGTCAAACGGGCCTTCGACACGAAATCGAGCAAGGGGTATCGTGGCCAGACCATCATCTTCACAAACTCCCGGCGGCGCTGTCACGAAATCTCGCGGAAACTGACCTACGACTCCGCACCGTATCACGCCGGGCTGGACCACAAGCGACGCAAGCGCGTCGAAGGGCAGTTCGCCGACCAGGACCTCGCGGCAGTGGTGACGACGGCCGCACTCGCCGCAGGAGTGGACTTCCCCGCTTCGCAGGTAGTCTTCGACTCGCTGGCGATGGGTATCGAGTGGCTCAGCGTCCAGGAGTTCCACCAGATGCTCGGCCGCGCCGGCCGTCCCGACTACCACGACAAGGGGACCGTCTACGTCCTCGTCGAGCCGGATGGCCACTACCACAACTCACAGGAGATGAGCGAGGACGAGGTGGCCTTCAAGCTACTCAAAGGCGAGATGGAGTCGGTGACGACCCGCTACGACGAAGCGGCAGCCGTCGCGGAGACGCTGGCGAACGTCACCGTCGCCGGCAGCGGTGCCAAGCGCCTCAACGAGTCGATGGTCGGCGAGGTACCCACGAAACACGCTCTCGGCAAGCTACTGGAGTACGAGTTCATCGACGGACTGGAGCCGACCCCGCTTGGCCGGGCTGTCACGACCCACTTCCTCTCGCCCGGCGACGCCTTCGCCTTGCTCGATGGCATCCGGAAAGGCGCGGACGCCTACGACCTCGTCGGTCGGATGGAGCTACGCGACGACGAGCGGTGACGACTGTCAGCCTTTTTCTGTCGGCCGTGAGTTGACGTAGCTGATGGCACCAGTCACGCCAGCGATGGCCGTCGTCTTCGCGCTCATTCTCGTGGCACTGGTGCTGTTCGCGACAGAGCCGGTCCCGGTCGATGTGACCGCAATCGCCATCCTCGTCACGCTGGTGCTGGTCGACCCCATATCGCAGGGACTGGCCGACGCCGGTCTGCTCGCTGAACCCCTGTATATCCTCCGCGGGGAAGGCGGCCCGCTCTCCGACGCATTAGAGAGCGGTCTCTCGGGCTTTGCCAGTACCGCGACCATCACCGTGCTGGCGATGTTCATCCTCTCGGATGGCGTCCAGCGGACCGGTATCATCCAGCGACTCGGTCGCCGGGTCGCCGGCATCACTGGCGACAGCGAAGGTCGACAGCTCGGGGCGACCATCGGTATCGTTAGCCCGCTGTCCGGGTTCATCAACAACACCGCTGCCGTCGCCATCCTCCTGCCGATGGTCACTGACCTCGCCCACCGCGGCAAAAACTCCCCCTCGAAACTGCTACTCGCGCTCTCCTATGCCTCGATGTTCGGCGGCACGCTGACGCTTATCGGCACGTCGACGAACATCCTCGCGAGCGACCTCTTCGGGACGCTCCAGGGCACTGGTGAGGGGTTCTCGATGTTCGAGTTCACGCAGTTGGGGATTCTCGTGACCATCGTCGGCGCAGCCTACCTGCTGACGGTCGGGCGCTGGCTCACGCCGGCCCGCATCAGACCCGAGACGGGGCTGACCGACGAGTTCGGGATGAGCGAGTACCTCACCGAGGTGGTCGTCCGGGACGACTCGCCAATCGTCGGCCAGACCGTGGCTGACGCGCTCCAAGAGACCGACCTCGACATCGACATCGTCCAGATGATTCGCGGCGAGCGAACCTTCATGGAGCCGTTCGGCTCGAAGACGATTCGGGCAGGTGACGTATTCGCCCTCCGGACAGACCGGGATACGCTGGTCGAACTGCTGGACATCGACGGCCTCGATTCCGTCCCCGAGGCGGCAGTCACCGACGAAGAACTGGAGGCCCCGTCCGAACGGCACAATCTCGTCGAAGTGGTCGTCGCACCGGGGTCGGAACTCGTCCGTGAATCACTCGCCAGCACGAACTTCCGGCAGCGCTACGACGCGACAGTGCTGGCTATCCGTCGCGGCGACGCACTCTTCCGCCAGCGCATGGACGACGTGACCCTCCGGGTCGGGGACACGCTGCTCGTCCAGGGCCCCGCCGAGAGCATCGACCGGCTCAACAGCAACCCCAACTTCATCGTCGCACAGGAGGTCGAACGGCCGGACTTCCGGGAGTCGAAGACACCCGTCGCCATCGGCATCGTCGCCGCCGTCGTCCTCGGGGCGGCGCTGACCCCGGTCCACATCGCCGCGGCCGCGCTCGCGGGCGCACTCGGGATGGTTCTCTCCGGTTGTCTCAAGCCCGCCGAAATCTACGACGCCGTCCAGTGGGACGTTGTCTTCCTGCTCGCCGGCGTCATCCCGCTTGGCATCGCGCTCGAACGCACCGGCGGCGCGGCCCTGATTGCGGACCTCGTCGTCCAGTCGGGAACCGTCCTGCCCGCCATCGGGGTTCTGGCCCTGCTGTACGTCGTCACTGCACTCCTGACCAACGTCATCAGTAACAACGCCAGCGTCGTGTTGATGATTCCGGTCGCCTACGAGACTGCCGTCCAACTGGGTGCCCGACCGATCTCTTTCGTCCTCGCGGTGACCTTCGCCGCCTCGACGGCGTTTATGACGCCCGTTGGCTACCAGACGAACCTCTTCGTCTACGGGCCCGGCGGCTACCGCTTTACCGACTATCTGCGTGTCGGCGGCCCGCTACAGGCGTTGCTGGCCGTCGTGACGACGCTCGGTATCGCCCTGTTCTGGGGCGTCTAGAATCGCCGGTCTATCTCCTCGTTGGTGTCCGCGATAACCCGGCGCTCGGCCCGGCGCAGCGAGCGGACGGCCTCGTCGGTGTACTCCACCTCGACCGAACGGCCACCACCGAGCAGCCCTCCGAGTCCACCCAGCACATCACCGGGGTCGAAGGCTGTCGTCATCTCGAAGGCGTTGCGGTGTTCCTGCAGCGGGTCGGTAAACGCGAAGTGGTCGGAAACCAGCGCCCGCGCCTGCTCGCGGTCGAAGACCGCCTCGACGGCCGGCCAGAACTGGTCGGCCGAGGATTCGACGAGCGGGGTGACCGCCTCCGCAAGTCTGCGCTGACGGGCGAGCAGGTCCTCCTGAATGGCTTCCCGCCGGCTACTCCCGAGGTCCGACCGCATCGCCTCGGCGTAGGAGTCCGTCGAGAGCAACTGCTCACGGTAGGCATCGACGCCCTCTCCGCTCTCGACGGCCTCTAACAGGACATCGAACTGCCGGAGAATCCGGTCGCGATAGGCGTCGAGTTCCGGTTCGACCACGCGCCGACGAAGCGTGTCCGAATCGTTCAACAGTTTGCCCACGAGTCGTTTGCCCGGGCCGCGAGCACCGTTGCGAAGCGCCCGCGCCACGTCGAACTCTCGCTGGGTGTACGCGATAGCCTCGTCGACGAACTGCTCGAACCCCGTGCGTGCGGCCTCGCGTGTCACAGTGCATTCTTGGGCCGAATGCTATTGTAGTTTTATGTGACTCCCCCGCTGACGTCCTCGACACGCCGGTCGCCCGGGGCCAGTCGACCGGAGGGAATCGAAGGCGACGACGGGAAAACAGACCCAGTCGAACGGCTCGAAAACGGACCTTTCCTCAGGCACCCAGACAAAAAGTCCATAACGAAGTTGAGGGACTCGCGTCGCACCGCGTGAAAGAATCGTACTACTCCCGGTGCCATCTTGTGGTTCGACACTCAGGTTCAATCAATCGTCGACAACAGTGGAGACCCCGCCCCGAGGTTCGATTCGGTGGACTACCAGCACCGCCCCGGCGCAGTCAAGCGTACAGGCGAGTCGGTACTATCCGACGCGGCGTTTCGAGAGAGGCCCACCAGTGAGCGGCTCGAGGAACTCGTCAGATTCACGCCATTCTGACTCGCCAACTTCGCCGAGTGTCGAGACGAAACGGTCCTGTCCGTGCGGGCCGAGCGAGTGGAACTGGTCTACGGTCTGTGGTGTGAACTTTCCCGTCCAGTCGTCTTTACTCGGCGTCTTCGTCCCGGTCTGTCATCTCGACGACTTCTGTGCACGACACGAGTTCAGCGTAGCCCGAGCGAAAGTCGTGTGCGCTCGTCGCGACTTGTTTCACCCTTCTCCGGAAAATTCGGGGGTGTCACCTCTTTTCGCTGTGTGAAAAGAAAGTGAAGACATCGTGGTATCTCGGAGACGAGTCGCGTTTCCGAGGACTCATCGAATGTCCGACTCGAACAGAGACCGACTCGTAGTGCGGTAATAGGCACTCAGTCTCGGCGCTGTACCGTCGCCCGAACCGCATTGCCGGGGTGGACCGTCGAGCCGACCTCGATAGGGACGGTATCGTGGTCGTGGGTGATTCGACAGCGCCGTGCGATTGTCGCCAGGGCGAGTTTGAGTTCCATCCGTGCAAAGCGCATCCCGATGCAGTGGCGAGGGCCGCCACCGAACGGGAAATACGAGTATTCCGGCCTATCACCCGGTGGCTCGGAGATATCGTCCCACCGTGAGGGGTCGAACTGGTCGGGGTTATCCCACCAGCGTCCGTCGGTGTGGACGTGAAACTGCGGGAGGACGACGAAGGTATCCTCCGGGACACGGAATCCGCCGATGGTGACGTCCTCGTCGGCTTCCCGGAAGATGGCAGCCGCTGGTGGATACCGGCGAAGCGTCTCTCTGAGCACCTGCTCGGTGTACGTCAGGTCCGGCAGGTCGGTCAGCGTGGCGGTCGTGCCATCCAGTACGTCGTCGACCTCGCTGTGCAGTCGGTCAGCGACACTCGGTTTTCGGCCGAGTTCGTAGAGTGCCCAGGTCAGTGCCGTCGCGCTCGTCTCGTGGCCGGCAAACAGGAACGTCATGAGTTGGCTCCGAATCTCGCTCTCCGTTGGCCCGTCTTCCTCCTGGGCGCTGGCAGTGACAAGCAGCGACAGGATGTCCTTGTCGTCGCCATCCTCGTCTGCTTGTTCGATGAGGTCGTCGACGACGCCTTCCAGTTGGTCGATGCCGCGGCGGTAGCGGCGGTTGCTAGGTGTGGGCAGCCAGCTGGGGAGGTCCACCGAAACAGGGTTCTGGCTGCTCCGTTCGAGAATCGCTTCAGCACCGGCTCGGATCGCACGGCGGTGCTCGTCGGTGTCGACGCCAAACAGCGTCTTTCCGAGGACTTGCAGTGTGTACGTCGATGTCGCCTCGGTCAGGTCGATAGTGCCGTCAGCTGCTACCCACTCGTCGGCAGTCGCGGCCGCATACGTTGCCATCGTCTCCGCGTACGTCTCGATGCGCTCCCGGTAGAACATCGGCTGGAGACGCGTCCGCTGGGACTGCCACTGCTCGCCGTCGGCCAGTAACAATCCGTCTGCAAGCACGTCCACACCGCCGGCCGCGTCCGGCTTTCGGAAGCAGTCGAAGTTCTCGACGAGAACGTCCTCGATTGCGTCGGGATGCAGGACGCCGACCATGTCGTAGCTGCCCATCGAAAAGCGGACGACATCGCCGTGACTCGCCACGTCCTCGTAGAACGCGTATGGGTCTCTCCCAAAGGAGACTGCGCTCCCGAGGACCGGGAGCCCGCTCCGCTTTGGAGGGAGCGGCTGCTTGTTGTCGTGTTTGCTCATATCTGTTGTTGTCGGCCCGGAGCAGTCAGCCTTGACGCGGCCATGCGTGCCCGTTTAAGTGCTCGCGGTCGTATGCGAAAGCATGCGGTTCCTTCGTGTGCGACTTGCATTCGCCGAGCAGGTCCGTCATCCGATGCATGAGTTTCTCGTCTCACACCCGGAGATGGACCGGGAGGAACTCTGGACGTGGCGGTTCCTCGGGGACCGTCCCGCAGTGTTGTTCCGTGTCGTCGGCCCGATTGAACCCTACCGGGAACGAATCGCGGACGTCGAGACCATCTCGGAGTACACGTTGCTACCGGTCACCGAAGACTCGTTTTACGCGTTTGTCCGTGCGACCCCGACGAGCGAAGAGTGGGAATGGATTCTGGCCTTCGCACAGGAGTCCATCGTCGTCGTCCCGCCGGTCATCTACACGGACACCGGGACTGCGGTGTTCGAGGCTCTTGGCGACCCCGAGGACTTGCGGGCGCTACTTGCCGCACTCCCCGAGAGCGTAGAGAGCACTGTCGAACGGCTGGGGGAGTACGACCGGCGTCGGAGTCCCGAGACAGTACTGACCGACCGGCAGCGCGAAGTCGTTGCCACCGCCGCCGAACTCGGCTACTACGACGTTCCACGAACCGTGACGATCTCCGACGTGGCTGCTGAACTCGATATTACCGACTCGACAGTCTCCGCACATCTCAGAAAGGCTGAATCCGCAGTGATGCAAGAGACACTCTCCTTGCAGGACTAGTCCGTCACGTAATGGTGTATGAAAATCTCGCAGGACACCGCCGGGCGGGATGGAGTCTCTCCTTCCTGCTATCCGAGCGTTGTCACTATGCGAGGGTGATGAGTGCGGTGGAGAAATCCACCGCGGTATGAATGGGAGACGGCGAACCGAGTTTCCCAGAGGCTCGCGCACTCCAGTACTCACCGGAACGCTGGCGGGCTTAACTTCCGTGTTCGGGATGGGTACGGGTGTTACCCCGCCGCTATGGCCGTCTTAACGCCGACTCGCGGAATCGAACCGCGATCTGACCATTGTCGGTCGGTCTACTCCGTGTACACGTGCGATCCAGATTGCGCCTGGACTCGTTCAACGAGTCCAATGCGGTATGAATGGTGGCTTCGGTCTGTTAGTTCTCGCGGGCTAAACACCTCGTTACCTCGGTGCGTACACCCCGAGTCTATCGAACTCCTCTTCTAGGAGTAACCTCGGCGGTGCCTCTTTTCCAGGTGGGTTTCCGGCTTAGATGCGTTCAGCCGTTACCCCGTGTGGCGTGGCTGCCCGGCACTGCTCTTTCGAACAACCGGTACACCAGTGGCCACCAACCGTAGTTCCTCTCGTACTATACGGTCGTTCCCGTCAGGCACCAAAACACCCCCAATAGATAGCAGCCGACCTGTCTCACGACGGTCTAAACCCAGCTCACGACCTCCTTTAATAGGCGAACAACCTCACCCTTGCCCGCTTCTGCACGGGCAGGATGGAGGGAACCGACATCGAGGTAGCAAGCCACTCGGTCGATATGTGCTCTTGCGAGTGACGACTCTGTTATCCCTAGGGTAGCTTTTCTGTCATTTTTGGCCCGCATCAAGCGGGCGCAAAAGTTCGCTAGACCACGCTTTCGCGTCAGCGTTCCTCGTTGGGAAGAACACTGTCAAGCCATCTTTTGCTCTTGCGCTCTTCTCCGGGTCTCCGTCCCGGATGAGATGGCCTTGGGGCGCGCTCGATATCTTTTCAAGCGCGTACCGCCCCAGTCAAACTGCCCGGCTATCGGTGTCCTCCTCCCGGAGTGAGGGTCACAGTCACTGACGGGTAGTGTTTCATGTCTGTCTCGGCGACGTGCTGGCGCACGCACCTGTGTAATGACTCCTACCTACCCTGCACATCAGCGACCATGTCCCAGCGACAGCCTGCAGTAAAGCTCCATAGGGTCTTCGCTTCCCCTTGGGGGTCTCCAGACTCCGCACTGGAACGTACGGTTCACCGGGCCCAACGTTGGGACAGTGACGCTCTCGTTAATCCATTCATGCAAGCCGCTACTGAAGCGGCAAGGTACTACGCTACCTTAAGAGGGTCATAGTTACCCCCGCCGTTGACGGGTCCTTCGTCCTATTGTACTAGGTGTTCAGATACCCGCACTGGGCAGGATTCAGTGACCGTACGAGTCCTTGCGGATTTGCGGTCACCTATGTTGTTACTAGACAGTCGGAGCGTCCGAGTCACTGCGACCTGCTCGTTTCCCGAGCAGGCATCCCTTATCGCGAACTTACGGGACTAACTTGCCGAATTCCCTAACGTCGGTTGTTCCCGACAGGCCTAGGCTTTCACCGCCATGGGCACCTGTGTCGGATCTCGGTACGGACTTCTTGCTTGCCTTTTCACGGGCCCCAGGTTGAACCGAGTTTCCCTATCCTGCCATTCGTCCGCTTCGTGCCATTACGGCTTCCACGGAGTTGGACAGTTCGGCCGGGCGAGTGCCCGGCTCGGTCGACCCCAGGGCGTCGGCGTTCATTGCAAGAAGGCACTGGAATATTAACCAGTTTCCCTTTTGTCACACGCGAGTTACGATGTGACTTAGGATCGGCTAACCCTCGGCTGACGAACAGTGCCGAGGAACCCTTGCCCTTTCGGCCGTCGGGATTCGCACCCGACTTTCGCTGCTACTGCGGCCAGGATTTTCGTTTGAACGCGGTCCACGCGAGCTCTCGCCCGGGCTTCCATCCGCGCTCAACGCCAACCTACGCGACCGCCGTGTGACGGGCGCGGCCAGGTATCGGTGGTAGACTTGAGCCCCGATCATTTTGGGCGCCCCGAACCTCGGCCGGTAAGCTGTTACGCTTTTCTTGGAGGGTAGCTGCTTCTAAGCTCACCTCCCGGCTGTCTAGGGCTCGGGACCACCTTCAGAGGATTACACTTAGTCTACACTTGGGGACCTTAACCCAGCTCTGGGTTGTCTCCCTCATGGTACACAGGCTTACCCCGTGCACCGGACTCCCCGCTTCGATGGCGTTCGTGAGTTCGGAGTTTGACAACCGCGCCGACCTCTCTCGAGGGCGGACACGGTAATCAGTCTCTCTACCTCACGAACTACCTCAGCGGAGGTCATGCTTCGACATGTTTCGGTTGGAACCAGCTGTTGCCGGACTCGATGGGCCTTTCACCCCTACACGTAGGTCACGGGAGGGTATTGTAAGACACCAACCCTAACAGGCTTCCACGTGCCTTTCGGCACGCTTCACCTTGCCCACGCGTAGATCGTCCGGATTCGGGTTGTACCCGTTTGGCTCCCCGCGCTTGAACACGGCGGCCCTGGCAATGCTGCGGCCATGTCGGTTTCCCTACGCCTCCCCCGATGAACGGGTTAGACTCGCCAAACAGGTACACTCCCTGGCTCGTTTTTCAAAACGTACGACGGAACATCGGCTTCCGGTGCGTCCTACTGTGCCCTCGCGGGCAGGTCGTTTAGCACAGGACCTTGTATGCCCCGTCGCTCTATCGCCACCTGATTTCAAGCCCTATTGCACCTCCCTTCGGAGGGTACTTTTCAGCGTTCGCTCACGCTACTTGTTCGCTATCGGTCTCGGCGAGTGTTTAGCTTTAGCAGTCGATGCCTGCTATATTCACGAGGGATTTCCAACCCCCGCTACTCCGGATCTGACGCACGCCATAGTAGGCCTCAGTACGGGACTGTCACCCTGTTTCGTGCTCCGTTCCAGGAGACTTCGTGAGACGGTTTCGGCGATGAGAGTCAGCCCATACACCACATTGCCCGAAGGCTTCGGTTTGAGCTGTATCGCGTTCACTCGCGGTTACTAACGACATCACGTTGCGTTTTCTCTTCCTGCCGGTACTGAGATGTTTCAGTTCCCGGCGTTCCCCATTGCGCGAAGCAATTGCGGTGGGGATTCCCATTCGGAAATCTCAGGTTCTTCGCCTCCGTGCGGCTTCCCTGAGCTTATCGCAGCTTGGCACGTCCTTCGTCGGCTGCCGAGCCGAGCTATCCACCAGGTGGCACAGTAGCCACGTTGTGGTTGTGAGTCCCGGTGGGGACTCACGGAATGTGTGAGTTCCAGATGGAACTCACGACGTCGATTGAACTCGATGAACGAGTCCAGTGGACGCCTGGATCGCACGTACACACGGTGTCATCCACACGCCCGTGGTGAACGGTACGTGTATCAACCCTTCCCATCCGCGCTTGCACGGGATGGTGCATCGGTTTGCGGACTGGATGTCCGCGAGAGTGACCGACCCGGAATCGAACCGGGGCCTTCGCGAAACGGATGCTCTTCCACTGAGCTATCGGTCGAGGGCGTGAGCCCTGACAGTTCGGTGTCCGATCGACACGGCCGTCGTGTCACCGGTGTCTGCCACACGGGCAGACAGTGTCTGTGGGCTGGGGTAAAACCCCAGTCCCGGTCGTTAGGAGGTGATCCAGCCGCAGATTCCCCTACGGCTACCTTGTTACGACTTAAGCCCCCTTGCGAAGCCCAGATTCGACCATCGCATGATGGCCTCATCCGGACCTCACTCGGGTGCTTTGACGGGCGGTGTGTGCAAGGAGCAGGGACGTATTCACCGCGCGCTCATGACACGCGATTACTACCGAATCCAGCTTCATGAGGGCGGGTTTCAGCCCTCAATCCGAACTACGACCAAGTTTAGGGGATTAACGCCTCCTCTCGGAGTTGTAACCCATTGTCTTGGCCATTGTAGCCCGCGTGTTGCCCAGCACATTCGGGGCATGCTGACCTACCGTTGCCCGTTCCTTCCTCCGCTTTAGCAGCGGCAGTCCTCCTAGTGTACCCAACCACCACATGGGTGTTGCTGGCAACTAGGAGCGCGGATCTCGCTCGTTGCCTGACTTAACAGGATGCCTCACGGTACGAGCTGACGGCGGCCATGCACCTCCTCTCTGCAGCGTCGAGTAAGCGCATTAAACTGACTGTCATTACTGCAGTCGGTGCTGGTGAGATGTCCGGCGTTGAGTCCAATTAAACCGCAGGCTCCTCCGGTTGTAGTGCTCCCCCGCCAATTCCTTTAAGTTTCATCCTTGCGGACGTACTTCCCAGGCGGCCCGCTTTCGTCTTCACTGCGGCACAGCGCAGGCTCATAGCCTGCGCCAGACCTAGCGGGCATCGTTAACGGCTGGGACTACCCGGGTATCTAATCCGGTTCGAGACCCCAGCTTTTGTCCCTCACTGTCGGATCCGTCCTCTCGAGGTGCTTTCGCCATCGGTAGTCCGTCAGGGATTATGGGATTTCACTCCTACCCCTGACGTACTCCTCGAGTCTTCCGGTCCCAAGCCGAACAGTTTCCATCGGACGGCCAGTGGTTAGGCCACTGGATTTCCCAACAGACTTGCTCGGCCAGCTACGGACGCTTTAGGCCCAATAAAATCGGCCATCACTCGGGCTGCCGGTATTACCGCGGCGGCTGGCACCGGTCTTGCCCAGCCCTTATTCGTAGACCACCTTACGGTCTACAAAAGCGAGGGCGTTATGCCCTCGCACTCGGAATCTCCCTATCGCACTGGCGTGCAGTGTAAAGGTTTCGCGCCTGCTGCGCCCCGTAGGGCCCGGTATCTTGTCTCAGATACCGTCTCCAGGCTCTCGCTCTCACGACCTGTACCGATTACAGGCACGGTGGGCCGTTACCCCACCGTCTACCTAATCGGCCGCAGCCACATCCTATGGCACCGGAGTGTTTCGCGCTCCGCGGTGTTCCACCGGCGAAGCACTATTCGGTATTAGCCTCAGTTTCCCGAGGTTATCCCGATCCACAGGGCAGTTTGGCCACGTGTTACTGAGCTATTTGCCACGAGTGTGAACTCGTACGACTAGCATGGCTAAATCAGATTCCGATAGCAATGGCCTCCGGCAGGATCAACCGGAATGGGTTCCCCGGCAGAGCCGGGGACTGGCGGAGACACAATGTCTCTATCGTCAGTTGGTGACACCACATCGGCTGCATCAATCGGATGTCACCGAACTGTCAGGGCTCACATCAGAGTCCATCTTGACGGCGGACCGCAGGGGTAGACTCCTCATCATCCGACCACAACGTCGACGAGTCGTTCTCGTCTGGGTCGTAGGTGACACGACGGGTAACCCCGTCATCGGCCACCTTCTGCGTGCTATATTCGTATTAGACGTGGGTATATAATGGCTTCGATTTTGGAATCGTCTGCCATTCCAAACCACGTGACTGTACGGGGGTGCATATCCCACTGATTTTCATTTTATATGTGAGCTGAAGTCACATTCTCGCTGGCCCGTTCTCCCACGAACTGGGTCGAACGGCCGGCACAGTTCCGACATCCGGATTGAGCGCCAGTCGATGGCGCCACCGAACTGTCAGGGCTCACATCAGAGTCCATCTTGACGGCGGACCGCAGGGGTAGACTCCTCATCATCCGACCACAACGTTGGCGAGTCGTTCTCGCCTGGGTCGTAGGTGACACGACGGGTAACCCCGTCATCGGCCACCTTCTGCGTGCTATATTCGTATTAGACGTGGGTATATAATGGCTTCGATTTTGGAGTTGTCTGCCACTCTAAACCACGTGACTGCGAAGGGTCGCTACTCTCACACACTTTCGTTTTATATGTGAGACGAATGCTCATTCTCAGTAGCTTGTCTCCACACGAACGTGGGAAACAACCGCCACAGAGAGTTACACCAGCGTTTCGGTATCCTATGAGCCCGAATCTCTGACCTCCGGGTTGAGCGCCAATCGATGGCATCACCAAACTGTCAGGGCTCACATCAGAGTCCATCTTGACGGCGGACCGCAGGGGTAGACTCCTCATCATCCGACCCCATCATCAACGAAAAGTTTTCGTCTAGGGCGTATGTGACGTGGCGGGCGGGACACGCCCCACCGCCACAATCATGCGGATATCGTCATAGGAGAGCCAACCCTTTTGAATGACTCGGTTGGTCCCTTCCATTGGTACGAGAAGCCATGTGAAGTCTCTGATTGGAGCAACCCCCGCTCAGCGCCCGGTTCCCCTGTGTCGACCGTTCAGTATGGGGCTTTGCTGCCCGAACTGTCGCCAGTTACCGCTCGACCACAGGCTGTTCGGATTCGATTCGTAGGGCGTCCGGTGTACTCATAGCGTCGTGACGGGCAGACGCAGTGTCGCTCTCCCTGGTGTTTACTGCACTTCAGCCCTCGCAGCGCGGTTCAGCAGTGAAACGGCGATGACACCGAGTACGAGCGTGAACGCGGCCAGCACACCGAACGTGGGCACGACGGTGTTCCAGAGTCCGTCGAAGGCTGTCACCTCGAACACCGAAAGGACGTCCTGACCGAGCATGAGCGCGCGGATGCCGTCGACGCCGTAGGTGATGGGGTTTGCGATGGCGACGGTCTGAATCCATTCCGGCAGGACCGCGAGTGGGAGGAAGGCACTGGAGACAAACAGGAGGGGAAAGGTTAGCAGGTTCGCAATCATGATGGTCGCCTCTCGGTCCCGGGTCACGAGCGCGACGATGTTCGAGTACGCCATGAAGACACCGCCAAACAGGGTCGTAATGACGAGGATACCGACCAGCCCCGGAAGTCCGGTCTGGAGATACCCCGTGGCCGTCGCTTCGGGCTTGAGAACGAGCATGAGGTACCCCAGCCCGAGAATGATGAGCGTCTGGACGACGATACGGACCAGTTCCGAGAGGACCTTGCCGACGAACATCGCGCTGCGGCCCATCGGCGAGATGAGTGTCTTGTCGAACATCCCGGTCTCCATGTCGTCGACCAGTCCGATGCCCGAGACTGCGGCCGCGGAGAGTGCGGACTGGACGACGATTGCCGGCGTGAGATACGTCACGTAGTGGATGTCACCACCCACTGTCCCGGCGAGTGCGCCGCCGGCAATCGCACCCAGTACCTCCGCCATCAGGACGAAGAAGATGACGGGCTGGACCAGCGACGTGAAGGTGACGTAGGGGTTCCGCGAGGTTTTGACCAGCCAGCGTCTGAAGCTGATACGCATATCCGTCAGGGCGCTGTTTCCCGATGCTTTTCGTGTGGGAGTGTCGCTGGGCTCATCGCTCCCAGCCGCGTTGCTCATCGAGCCACCTCCGCTGGGGAGAGGGCCGTAACGTCTGGCGTTTCGCTGCCATCGTCGTCCGCCTCGCCAGTCAGTGAGAGGAACACGTCGTCGAGCGTCGGTGAGTCGACATCGAATCCGGCGACGGCGATGTCGGCGTCAACGAGTGTCCGGAACACGGTTGTCGCGGCTGCCCGCGCGTCAGCGGCGTGGATAGCGAACCCGTTGCTCGTGGCTTCGATACTCGCACCGTCGAGTGCACCGTCCGACTGGAGGGTCTCGATTGCGCGACGTTTCCGGGTCGCAGTCGGCTGTGCCAGTTCCACCCGTAGCGTGTCGGTGCCGACGGCAGCCTTGAGCGAGTCCGGCGTTCCGTCGGCGATTATCTGTCCGTCTTCGAGCACGGCGAGGCGGTCACAGAGTTGGTCGGCTTCTTCGAGATACTGGGTGGTCAGAAAGACCGTCGTCCCGCGGTCGTTGATGCGCTCGAAGTAGTCCCAGACCCGAAGCCGTGCCTCCGGGTCGAGGCCGGTCGTTGGCTCGTCCAAGAAGACGACGGGCGGCTGGTGGACGAGTACGGTTGCGGTGTCCAGCCGTTTTTGCATCCCCCCGGAAAACGTCTCCGCACGCTTGTCGGCCACGTCTCCCAACTCCACGAGGTCGAGCAGTTCCGCGATGCGCTCGTCACGCTCCTCACGGGGGACACCGTACATCCGGCAGGCGACCTGAAGGTTTTCCCTGGGTGTGAGTTCGAGGTCGATGCTTGTCTCCTGTGCCATGTAGCCGATGGATTCGCGGACGCGCTGGGACTCGGTCGTGGTGTCGTAGCCGTTGATACGGACCTCGCCTTCGGTGGGGTGCAACAGCGTGACCAGCGTCCTGATGGTGGTCGTCTTGCCGGCCCCGTTCGGTCCGAGGAAGCCGAAAAACTCCCCTTCGGCAATCCGGAGGTCGACCCCCCGAACAGCCTCGGTGCCGTCATCATAGGTGACGTGGATATCTCTCGCCTCGATAGCAAGCGGTGTGTCCTGTGGGCGGGCTGTACTGTCGGATTGGGGCTGTGACTCGGGAGAGACCATACGCCTTCAATCGTCACGGTAGCTCCCCCGTAGGCCGTTCTCGAATTGGTGAGGCCGTTTAAGTCCCCTCGCGACTCTGCACTCATACTGTTGGACGTAACTGCGGAAAGATATTCGCCACCCGGGGCGGCGAAGTTCTTGAGGGGCTTACGTCCGACAGTATCAGTCGGGCAGCGATGGCCACGTCGTCGCGACCGTCTCCTCGATGAGCTGGGTCTGAGCACGGCGGAGTCGCTCGGAGACCGACGACGCGGAGATGTCCAGTTCCCTCGCAACGTCTTCAAGCGAGGCCCGCCGCGGGATGGCGAAATACCCAAGCTCGTAGGCGGTCCGCAGGGCCTCACGCTGGCGGTCGGTCAGGCCGTCACCGGGCGGTTCGGTGTCACCCTCGCGGGTGAGGCGGTGGAGCCGGAAGCCGCCGTTTCGCTGCCAGAAGTCCCGAAAAGCGTCGAAGGCGTCGCGGTCGGCGAACCAGCCGGTGTGACGCCAGCCCGTCGGCAGCACCTCGGTGCGTTCGATGATTGCGTCGGTGCTGGCAAGCGATTTCAGTCCCGACAGGTCGTCGATGTGTGGGCCGAGATTCTCCTCCAGACTCTCCTCGGGTTCAATCTGGTAGCGGCGGGTGTCGCCTGCTTCCCCGAGGACAGTGTACTCACCGGCTTCGCCGGCCTCGGCGAGGACATCCTCGACCACTGCCTGGTCCCCGTCAGTGACAGAGAGGACGAACAGCGGGAGTGCGTCGTGGTTGAAATGCGGGTCCAGCACGACTGTCGCCTCCGGGAGCGCCCTGGCGACATCGACGAAGGGCAAATGCTCACAGCGGGCGTCGAACTCGGCGACGAGAGCCATGGGTATCCGATGACAGGTAGGACCGAAAGATGTACTGTTCGACATCCATCGAGGCCCAGCCGGTCGGTGGTCATCCTATCAGCGCCACTGGAACTGAGGGGTTCGCGCGCGCGAACACAGATTATCTCGTCACGGGCAGTAGACCTTCGGCCGTGGGACTCGAACCGACAACCATGGCAGACACGACCACCGACACCGCAGGTGACCAGAGCACCGCGAACGAGGCCCGGGACTCGGCCCTGGCTGGCCACGCGCCACACACCGTCGCGGACGTTCGGGAAACCTACCGCGAGCAGGCCGCTACCTTCGGCCGCGTCCAGTGGCTCGACCATCTCTTCTTCGGCCGACATCGCCGGTCACATTTTCAGCAGGCGCGCGGGCGCGTCCTCGACGTGGCCTGTGGCCTCGCCACGAACGCCCGATATGTCCCCGACGATACCGAGTACGTCGGCATCGATGTCAGCGTCGACATGCTCAAACGGGCAGAGCAACACTCCGACAGTCTCAGACTCGGCGGCGGACTCCGCGAGATGGACGCGCAGGACCTCGATTTTCCCGACGACAGTTTCGATACCATCATCTCGTCGCTGTCGACGTGTACCTTCCCCGACCCCGTCGCGGCACTGTCGGAGATGAGCCGGGTCTGTGCCCCCGATGGTGACATCCTGCTGCTGGAACACGGCCGCAGCAGCGTCGGGCCGATTGCCCGCTTCCAGGACTGGCGGGCCGATGCCCACTTCCAGAAACACAGTTGCCGATGGAACCAGGAACCCCTCGACATCATCGCCGAGTCTCCGCTTTCGGTCGTCGACTCCTCCACCTCGCTTCTGGGCATCATCACCGCCATCAGGGCCACTCCAGCGTGAAGCCTCGACGCCAGCGTGCCGAAGGAACCTGCTGGGACAGTTCCGCTGAGTTGGAGACGGCAACCCCTGACAGCAGCGTTTCTGGCTGTGAAACACTGCGAGAGTCCTTATCCCGATACCGCCACTCGAACCGCCCACGGAGGTACGGACCCACGTCTCACGGACTCCAGCAGACGATGACAGGCGCAGAGCCCGCCTTGAACACACCCCGCTGACACCAGACGCATGTCGACAGAGCAATCCCTCCCTGATGACCACGCACAGGCCCTCGCGAACAAATCAACAGTCACGGCCATGTTACTGGCCGTTTTCCTCGCACCGGTCGCCTACTACTACGTCGGTCGGACGAAACTCGCCGTCCTCAACCTCATTACGCTCAACTATCTGCTGTTGGGCATCATCATCGTCCCGGTACACGTCTACAAAATACTCAGTGACGCCAAGTAGAACGGATGAGCCGCCGTAGTCAGCGGCTTGGCCGTCAATACTCCGTATCGTAAAGTCGCACGGTGACGACACTGCCCTTCGGGTCGTTCTCGGCGAACGAGAGGTCCCCGCCCAACTGAGTGACCGCCCAGTTGACGAACCAGAGCCCGATACCCTGCCCGTGTTCGAGTTGCGTCTCGGTGCCGTTGTGCAGAATCCGTCGTTCGCGCTCCGGAATCCCGGGACCCTCGTCCGCGACGCTGATTCTTGCCGCCGCCTCCGTGCCTTCGCTGACGGTAACTCTGACAGTCGGTTCGGCCGTCTCCGTGTGGGCAAGCGCGTTATCGATGAGTTCGGCGAGTACCTCTCTGACAACGGTTCGATGCGAGGAAATCGTCAGGCGGTCGGGCGCGGCGAGTGTGATGGTGCTCTCTGGGTGTTCGCTCGTGAACTTGTCGACGACTTCCCGTGTGACCCCTGCGATATCGACGGGCTCCGGTGACTCCAGGCTGTCGGTCATGAGCTGCTCGGCTTCCCTGGCCTTGTTGCTGCGGTCGAGCAGGTCACTCGCGTTCTCCTGAATGCCCCGCTGTAGTTCGTCGTCGTCGACGAGTTCGGCGTGGGCGAGTACCACGTCCAGTTTGTTGCGGACGTTGTGCCGGAGGACCCGGTTGAGGACCGTCAGCCGCTGGTCGCGGGTCTGCTGGTCGGTCACGTCACGTAACAGGAGCGCCCTGGCGACCGGCGACCTGTCGTTCTCACTGGCTGGCCCTGCGCCGTCGACCGCGGAGACGCTGTACTGGAAGCGGCGACGCCCCTTCGTCGTCTGGAGCGTGACCGTTCCGGTCGTCCCGGTGGTGAGACCGACGCCCCGGAATCCCTCGGCGACCGATTCGAGTGGCTCGCCGATGAGTGTCGAGCTAGGTATGTCGAACAGCCTCGCAGTCGTCTCGTTGGCGTCGAGGACGTGGTCTTCCCAGTCGAGGACGATGACCGCCTCCTGGAGCGCCTCGACGACGCGCGAGCGAGCGACGTAATCGGACTTCGGGAAGCCGGTCATCACCGGATAGCGCCGGAGTGCGACCGTAAAGAGCACCCCGGAGACGAGCAAGCCGAGCGCGGACCCGCTGACGGTGCTGCTGTCGACGGACAGACCGACGAGATACGGGACTGCAATGCCGCCAGTCAGGACCGACACCTGTCCCGCCGAGACACGGACGTGTTGCCTGCTGAGGCCGACGAGGAGGTACGTCCCGTACACGAACAGACCGAACGCAGTGAGGATGGCCGTACCGAGAAGCCAGGCGAGAATCGGCTCCGCAACTCCCTCCGGCGGTCCGATGCCGATGACAACGCCGGACCCCAGCAGTGGGACAGCGATAGCCGCCAGCATGAGGGACCGCCAGGCCGTCAGCCCCGACCCCCGGCCGGTATAACCGAGGGTGTAGAGTGTCCACAGCGCGGGAACGAACAGGGCAACGGCAAACTGGCCGACCGGCCATACCGACGAGATGTAGTGTCCGCTCGACAGTACGGGTAGTTCTCCGACCAGAGCAAACAGGGCCCACAGCGTCAGCGACCCAAGGAGGGCGATATACGACCGTGCGACGGGCTGTTCACGGGACTGATAGGCAGTCCAGGTCGTCCAGCCGAGGACCGTCACCGCCAGGGCAGCCAGTCCGATGGCGGCAAGCGTCTCGTGGAGGGCAATCGTTCGCCACCTGCGTGCCTCTTGCCAGCCGACCGTAATGAACGCGGTGATGTCCTCGACGTGTCGGACTGGCTGCAGTATCGTCTCCGAACCCTAGCCACGCTGAGAGCAGGAGCGTTACGGTAGCGGTCGTGTGACCGGTGTGTGAATCCGCCTGTGGTCTATTGACGCGGGGGACTGGCGGTGGCGATACTGTGCCGTCTCGCTGTTACTCTTCGCGGGGCTGGATGACGACGAACCCGTCGGGGCCTTCGAACTCCATCTGGATTGTCTCCCCGGAGGTCTGGCCGATTTCGAGTTTCTTGTTCAGCGAGAACGACGGCGAGAGGGCACCGCTCCAGGCGACTGTCGCGTCCGGGTCGGTGATGACCGGCGGTGTCAACACCAGCGGGTCGCCGTAGGTCGTCAGTGCAATCTCGCCCGGTCCGGTGAGATAGACGTTCGTCAGTCCGCCGGCTGCGACTTCGGAGATGTTGCCGATGGTATCGATTTCGTAGTCGACGCTCTCCTCGAAGGCCAGGATGTCGTCCCCGTTGACCGAGATAGTCTCGCCTTCGTCGAGGTCGAGCAACTGGACTTTCTTCCCGTCTTCGGCGACGTAGAGGTGGCCCTGTCCCTCGACTTGCATCACCGGCGTCCCTTCGCTGCTCACCGCCTCTTTGAGAAAGCCGGTGACGCCGCCTTCGGCCGAGGACTTCCCGGTGAATGTCATCTCGCCCGTGTAGGCCACCATCGCCCCGGCTTTGACCATCACTGTCCCGTCGACCGGGATGTCGAGGAGTCGGTTGTTCTCTTTCTGGAAGCCAGTACCACCTGTCTCGGGCGCGTTGGACTGCGCAAAGTTGTCGAGGTTCATTGGAGGGCTCGGGAGATTACTATGCGGACAGTTCGTCGGAACGGACGGCTGTCTCGGCCTCGTCTGACCGCCGTCGGTACAGGACGACTGCGGCTGTAAGGAGGAGGGCAATACTACCCACGAGTCGTTTGCTGACTCTCATACTCACAATATCGGGGGTGAGACTCATAAAGCGGGCCGGAGTGTTTCTGGGTCAGAAATGCTGTCGGTCACGGGGTGGACCGAGGCTCGTCGGTCATCCCGGCGCGCTCGCTCAGCAGTTCGGTCACGAGTTGGCTGACCCGCTCCGGCTTGGGGACGCGCTCGAAGGTGATGTCCTCGGTGTTGGTTCCCGCAGTGTACAGGCGCACGTCCCCGTACCCCAGCACACGCTGGCGGACCGACTGCTCGAAGGCGGTGTTCTGGACCCGGTCGAGGCGGACCTGTGTCACGTCCCGCGAGACCAGCCCGTGTTTGACGTACACCTCCTCGTCGGTGATGACATACAGCAGGCGCAGCCAGTCCAGATAGACGACTCCGAACCACGCCAGTCCGACCACCGTCAGTAAAAGCGGCAGATGGCCGACCCACGCCGGGAGTCCGCCGGTGCCGACTGTCGGTCCCGCGTCGGTCCAGAACACGATGCCTGCGATAGCAAGCAAGAGGCCACCGAGGACGTGTGGAGCGATAGTGACCTGAGAGGGGCGGCCGGTCCAGCGGACGACTTCCTCGTCCGTGAGGTGAATCCACTCCGCGTCGACGACGTTTTCCCAGAGTGAGGGCAGTCCCACCATAGTAGAGTGTCTGTCCTCCTGCAAGTAGGCAGTACAGGCCAGACGGTTACCAGTCGGCTACGTTACTCCGGCCGGGCAGTCGGTATCCGGGTCGTCCACCGGCAGTAGGCCACTCCAAACCGTTGGAACTGTCGACAGGGTTATCAGTTTTGACCGCCGACCCAGAGCGATGCCAGACGACAAAGAGGGTCGAGAGAAGCAAGCCCATAACGCGGAGCGCCGCCAGCGCGAGCGGGAACTGCTGGAGGAACTGGAACGGAGCGAAGAGACGGAGCCACCGGCCGACGAGTCGGCGCTGTCGACCGTTGAGGAGGGTCTGTCGACGGTGTCGTTTCCGGCGACCGGCACGGCAGTCGTCGAGGCCGTCGGCGACCACACCGTCGAGACCGACGAGGGTGCCTACTCGGTCGCCGACCTCGTTCCCGAGACCGAGGACACCTTCGAGGAACCGGCCGCCGTTCGACTGCGAGTCCAGCGTCCGACCATCGCAGCGTCGATGAAACGCATCGTCGAGGCCGGACGGGAACACACCCGCGAGGGGCCGACCGGTTCGCAGCGCACGGCCTACGAGAAGACGCTCCGGGCGCTCGCAGCTATCGACGCGGACGACGACGACGAGGGTGTCACAGTGATTACCGACTGGATCGTCGAGCGCACACAGGAGAAGGGGTCGCTCCCAGGGTCGCGGGCGGTCCGACGGGAGGCCGCACAGTTTTGCCGGGGCCACGGCTACGAGGTCAGCAACAACGACTGGCTGGGCGTCTGAGACGACACGCTTCCGTCTTCGAGTCCCACCGCCAGCAAGCCAGCCTGTCCACTACTCGGTCCGCACCGACGGGCTATTTCTGCACACAGCGTGGACACTGCCACCCCTCTCGGGGGTCGAGGGACGGGGGTACTCCGGGGTCACGACCCAGGGTATCATTCTGACTGCGCGGAGACAACCCACGAGTATCATTGTCGAAAACGAAATCTTCCGGTGTATATTTCCCCACAGCCCCCGTACATGGTCGTGGGTGGGTCGGTATGCCAGCGAAAGCACGGCTTGAACGCGACACCGACAGTGGTACAGACCGTGGAGACATCTACAAGCTCCTGATTGCGGTGTCTCTGATGCTCGCGCCAGCGTTGGTGTACATCTACATCGCGCTGACGTGATGCGCCCGACCGTTTCGTCGAACTCGTGTCACCGCGAGTGCGTTCGTTCTCACTGCGTTTGCCCAGTTGCCCCGACACTCCCGTTCTGTCGGCCCGCCGGCGAAACTGTCGCTGTCCCCGCGTGTCAGCCTGCCGTCGGTGACTGTTAGCCCACAGGGAACGATTAATGAGACCCCACTGCTACTACGGAGACGAATGGCTGGCTACGTGTGTACGGTCGCAGGCGGCAACGGCGGGGTCGGCAAGACCACGACGGCTGTCAACCTCGCTGCCGCGCTTGAAGCGAACGGCTACGACGTTGCGCTCGTGGACGCGGACCTCGGGATGCCCAACGTCAGCGAGATGCTCGGCGTCGACCACGAGCAGAGCCTCCACGACATCCTCGCCGGGCGCGCGACGGTCAGCGAGACGCTGACGGAAGCGCCAGCAGGGATGACGCTCATCCCCGGCGAGCCGGCACTGGAAGCCTACGCGGAGGCCGAGCCACAGAAGCTCCGAACTGTCATCAAGACGCTCAGACGCGCCTACGATGTCGTGCTGGTCGACACCGCGGCGGGGCTGCGGACGGAGAACACCGTCCCGCTGGAGTTGGCCGACGGCGTCTTGCTGTTGACGACGCCGGATTACGTCTCCCTGACTGATACCACCAAGACTGGTGAACTGGCGACCCGCGTCGATAGCGAGATTATCGGCGCGCTCATCGTCCGCGTCACGGAAGAGAGCGATATGTCCGAGATTCGCGACGCCTTCGAATTTCCCGTCCTTGGCGGGGTTCCGGCCGACCTCGACGTGGTCGGCGACGAGCCACTGGTCGTGACTGCGCCGGACAGCGAGGCCGCCGACGCCTACCGACAACTGGCCGAGCAACTCGAACGCGTCTTTTCCGGCGACGCCTGCGGGAGCGACCTCCAGCAGGTCCCGGCCACACGGACCGACTAACCCGCGTCACCGAGGTTCCCGTCGCGTCGCGCAGTCTACTTGTCGGCGTTGACCGGTAGTCGATGCTGGCTGTGACCTGCCCAGTCGGCTCTGTGTACCGTCTCTGCTCACACGACCCGGCCGAAACGCCGGCGAGAAGTCACCAGCGTCCGGTCAGTCAGTAACTTCGTCGACGACTGGTGCGACAGCGTCGTTCTCGTCCAGCGTCTCCAGTACGGTCTCGGTTTCGACTGCGAGTCTGTAGGCGGGCCGCCCCTTCCCCACTGGCGAACTGTCGTCGTGGTCGGCCATCTCGACGAACCCGGCCGCTTCGAGTCGGTTCAAGGCTTTGCTGACCTCTGCCTCCGAGACCGTCCCGAGTGCGTCCAGGTCGACATCTTCGAGCAGGGCACCGCTTGTGCGGATGACCTCTCCGGTGTGAGCAGGAGTCTCACCGTGTCTGGAGAGGTGGGTGACGGTGAGCAACACGACCTGACCGGAGAGTGACAGCGTCTCGATGTCCTCTGCCATGCACTGCCCGACGGTTTCCCGGAATAAAACTCCGATGCTTTGCCCTCCTGTTCCTGCCGTACAGGGCCTGGGACGCTCTCACCTGGTGGGTGCAGATGGGTATCGACAGAACGGGTGCGGTCATTCCTGTACTCGACAGGGGAGGGGGTTGTCCACTGTCCGCATCCGTAGCACCCTCGTTGTGCCCGCCTGAACAGGCCGCGATAAGCCCCCGTTAGCCGGCAAACCGCAAGCGAGCAGTCGGATGCCCGATACATGGAGCTTCGCAAGGGTTATGTGTCGTCCCCGCTTCTCTCGACAGGCAATGGCGAAAGGTAAGGTTGATTTCTTCAACGACACCGGCGGTTACGGTTTCATTGACACTGAGGATGCGGACGAGGACGTTTTCTTCCACATGGAAGACGTTGGCGGCCCGGACCTCGAGGAAGGACAGGAAATTGAATTCGACATCGAACAGGCCCCCAAGGGCCCGCGGGCGACGAACGTCACCCGCCTGTAAGGCGTAGCAACGTCTTCCATTCTTTCGACGCTACCGGCCAGCAACAGCACCGGTCAGCCTAACGCTAGTTCGCTTTCGGGAGTTCGACGTGGAAGACCGCTCCCGTGGGGTCGTTGTCCGTGACCCACACGTCACCGCCGAACTGGTCGACGAACGTGTAGACGAGATACAGCCCCAGCCCGGTCCCCGAACTCCTGATACCGTGTTCCCCTTTGCCGAATATCGCCTCCTTCTGTCCGTCCGGGACGCCCGGGCCGTTGTCAGCAACCGTGACCTCGACGGTTGTCCCGCGGTCCTCGACCCCGACTGATACCTGTGGGTGGTCCGTGTCGTTGTGCTGGATGGCATTGTTCAACAGATTCCGGAACACCGACGAGAGGAGTTCGTTCCCACAGACGTCGACGTCTGGCAACGACTCCCCACCGGTGAACGTCGCATCATCGTAGGCGGCGCGAGCGTCGTTCAGTTCCGTACGGAGCACGTCTTCGAGTTCGACTGCACCGGGGTCGGCACCGTCCTCACCGAGGAGCGTCTCCATCAACTCCCTGGCAGTCCTGGTCAACTCGACGATGTGCTCGCTGTGTTCCTGTACTGCATCGAGATACTGTTGTCCGTCGTCGACGACGTACTCGTCCAGTATCTCCGCATGACCGAGGACGACCGACATGTCGTTGCGGATGTCGTGTCGGACGACGCGATTTAGCAACTCCAGCTGCTCGTTCTGGTGTTCGAGCCGTTCGCGGGTCTGCTCGCGCTCGGTCACGTCGTGGATAATCGAAAACAGGAGGCGTCCATCCCCAGTGTGTATCGGCGTCGTGTCCACTTCGACTTGCCTGATTTCGCCGTCAGCGAGTTCGTGCGGGAAGATGAAGCGGTTCTGTTCCTCCTCGTCGGCTTCCCGTCTGCGGGCGGCGACCTCCTCGTCTGAGAGCTGATTGATGTCGTGGACGTTCATCACGGTCAGCTCCTCACGGTCGTAGCCATAGAAGTCGGCAGCAGCGTCGTTGGCCCGCTCGATTGTCCCGGTTTCGGGGTCGATGAGCAACATCGCCGCGTTGTGGTCCTCGAAGAGACGCCGGAACCGCTGTTCCCGCAAGCGGAGTTCACGCTCGCTCTCCCGGCGCTCGGTTACGTCCTGGATGATGCCGTCGTAGTAGATGTCGCCGTCGACTTCGTACTTGACTGCCGTCACGGCTCCCCAGAAGGTCTCCCCGTCGAGTGTCTCCAGTCTGAGTTCCTCGTCGACGACGACCCCCTCACGTTCCAGTTTGCGACTGAACAGTTCCCGCTGGGAGGGCGTCCGGTACAGTTCCGCGACAGGGCGACCAACCAGGTCTTCCATCCCGTCGGCATCGAACATCTCGACCATGGCGGGGTTGACCTCCTCGAACGTCCCGGCGATGCCCGGCGTGTTTCGGAACACGCCGACAGGGACGTTCTCCATGAGCTGGTGGTACCGTTCGAGTTCGAGTTCGCGCTCGCACTGTTCGGTAACATCCTGCTGGATGGCGACAAACTTGACGACGCTGTCGGCACCCGCCCCCGTCCGACTGTCCGGCCGGGCCGGGCTGTTGCTGTCGACCTGGATGGGTGCGATGGTCTGGTCCGCGACGTACCGCGTTCCATCAGCGCGTTCGTTCTCGATGCGTTCCTGCCAGACCTCACCGTCGAGTACCGTCTCCCAGAGGGCGGCGTAGTAGGTCTCGTCGTTTTCGCCGGTGCTGAGAATCGAGGGCGTCTGCCCGAGTGCCTGGTCGCTGTCGTACCCCGTCATCTCTTCGAAGGCGGGGTTGACGTATTCGATGGTTCCGTCGGTGTCAGTGATGTAGATGGCGTGACCGGCGTGTTCGACGGCCTGCTCGAACGTCCGCAGTCGCCGCTCGCGTTCCTTGCGCTCGGTGATATCGCGGGCGACACTCAGGACGGCCGGCTCTCCGCCGTACGTGATGCGACGGGCGTTGATTTCGACCGGGAGAGATGTGCCGTCGGCAGCCACGTGGACCGTCTCGAACACCAGTGTCTCGCTGTCTTCGAGTTCCTGGAGTCGTTCGTCGACGCGCCTGGCGTGGTCGGCCGGGCTGATGTCTGCCGGCCCCATCGAGAGTAACTCCGCCCGCGTGTAGCCGAGTCGCTCCGTCGCGACCCGGTTGGCGTCGATGTAATTGCCCTCCCAGTCGACGACGAACACGGCATCGTTCATGCCGTTGAGCAGTTCCTGTCGGTCGTTGTCAGCCTCGGACACGACACCGGAGTGTCGCTTCCGGACCGTGACCACTGCCTGTCCGTCCCCCACCGTCCGCATGGCACACTCCAAGTCGAGACACGTCCCGTCAGGCCGCTCGATGCGCCAGTCGAACGTCACCCGTCCATCGCGCGCCCGCGAGAGTAATACGCCGACCGGACTCCTCGGCGTCCAGTCGTCCGGCGAAAGCGCTGTCAGAGATTCTCCCGCCAGTTGACTCGTCGGACATCCAGCAAGTTCACCGCAACGCTCGTTGGCCCGCAACACGGTCCCCGTTTCGACATCGAGGAGGGCCACCCCGTCCGGATACGTATCGAAAAACCCCGTTATCATGTCCCCCGTCATACTTCCACTGTGTGTGCGGCCGGGTATTAATATCCGTTCGTGTTCTTTTGTTGTGAGAATAACCGACCCCTGCTCTGCTGGCGGTCTCAGACCAGCGGCTCGTCGGCTCGGTAGACGATCTGCATCGGGAGTCCCTTGGCATCAGTCGGCGGGTCCGCCGGCAGCGAGTATATCTCGCCGGGCCCAGGTCGGGCAGCATACGCCAGCACCGTCGCATCCAGGACGTCGTCGACGGCAACCTCGGCATCGCCGGCGGCCTCGGCGGCAGACTGGACTGCGGCCGGGGCGTCGGGGTCGAAGGTCGCTAACGCGCGCATCCGCTCGGCGTAGCCACCGGCTTTCCGCTTGGAGTGTTCCAGTGGTTGGCCAGCCAGTGCCCGAAAGCAAACCTCCGGGTGGGATTCGACGAAGGCAGCCCGGGCCTCGGGGACGTTCCGGAGCAGGTCATCGACAGCGGCGATACCGTCGCTGATGGCGAACGCTTGCTTGGAGAGCCCCCGGCCGCTTTTGCGTTCGTTGACCCGGCTTGCCGCCGGATACCGGCGCTTGCGCGTTGCCTCTCGGACCGGCGGCGTGAACACCGATGCGCTCAGTCGGCCAAGCACATCCCTGGCGAGGTCATCACACGTCCGGCCTTCCTCGCCTTCCTCCTTGAGTCCGATGGGCATATCCACGAAGACACGCTCGGCGACGTCTTCGTAGCGGGCCCAGAGCGCGCCGATTTCCTCGAAGACGCCGGCGTGGTCGAATCCGGAGTCGTCGAAGGCAACACAGAACCACGACCCCGAACTCCAGTCGACCCCGAGGGACAGCTCATCGGCCATGACTAGGCCTACGGCTGGCCCGATAAATATCCCCCGTCAGACACACCCGGGTCGACACCATCCTCAGTCATGTGTAGAGGGTCTGTGGGCCGATGGCTGCACCCGGTGCTGTGTGATTTCGGCTGACCTGAGACGGCCGTCACGGCTCATCGCCGACGAAGACCGTCTTCAGCCGCGACCCGCAGTCCGGACAGCAAAGCGTCTGCCAGGTGTCCGTATCGAGGTCCCCGTAGGTCGCCGTCCGGGTCGCGCCTGTCCGCGTGACTGCCCGCTCGCAGGTCTCACAGTACAGGTCGTCCTCGCTCATCGCCGGGGCATACGGCTCCAGGGCGTATAATTCTCGTGCGCGGCGGCGTTTCGTCGTCGCGTTTTTGCCTGCACCATCCCAACGGCCATCCGTGCACGCTATCGTCCCCGCGGCGGGCGAGGGCACGCGACTCCGCCCTCTGACCGACGAGCAGCCGAAAGGACTCGTCGAGGTTGCCGGCAAGCCCCTGCTCTCACACGTCTTCGGGACGCTCACAGACCTCCCCGTCGATGAGGCCGTGGTCGTCGTCGGCTACCGCGGCGACCAGATACGGAATCACTATGGTGATTCCTTCGAAGGTATCGATTTACGATACGTCGAGCAGCCGGAACGGCGAGGGCTGGCGGATGCGATATTGCAGGCCGAGGGGCTGGTCTCGGATGACGTGGTCGTGTTGAACGGGGACAACGTCTTCGACGCGGACCTGGGGCCAGTCGTCACACGCCACCGCGAGACGGACGCCGACGCGACGACGCTCGTCGACGAGGTCTCCCGGGAGCGCGCGGCGGAGGCCGGCGTCTTTGCCGTTGAGGACGGCGACATCGTCGGGATGGTCGAGAAACCGTCGGAGCCGCCCTCCCGGCTCGTCCCGCGTGGGTTCCATGTCTTCTCGGAGGCTCTCTTCCCGGCCTGTCGACTCGTCACGCCGGCCCACACCGGGGAGTACGAACTCACCGACGCTATCGACCTCCTGATACAGGCCGGGCGACACGTCGAGACGGTTCGATTCGAGGGCTGGTGCTGTAACGTCAACACGCCAGCGGACCGCGAGCGCGTCGCGGCCCATCTTGAGTAGGTCCCTGAGAGTACAGTCTTCAATCGCGAAAACGGACCGCTCTCCGTGTCGACATGCAGCGGCGTTACTGCGTCGCGAGCAGTGCCTCGGGTGGTTTTCCCGGAAGGTCATCGCGGTCGTGGTCAGCCTCGAAGTCGAGGTCCGGGCCGCGGGCGACGATACGCGAGGGCGTCACGTCGGGGTGGGTCGTGTAGTAGTGTTCCTTGATGTGGTCCATGTTCACCGTCTTCCCGACGCCGGGCGTCTGATACAGGTCACGCAGGTACGGCCAGAGGTTGTCGTATTCGTGGATGTGCTGGACGTTGCACATGAAGTGGGTGTGATAGACCTGGTCGAAGCGGACGAGCGTGGTGAACAGACAGATGTCCGCCTCGGTCAGCCGGTCGCCGGCGAGATATCGCTGGTCGGCCAGCACCTCGTCCCAGTGGTCGAGTGCCCCAAACAGGTCGTCGATAGCGTCGTCGTAGGCGCCCTGGCTCTTGGCGAAGCCCGCCCGATAGACGCCGTTGTTGATGGGGTCGTATATCTCGTCGATGATGCGGTCGATGTCCTCCTGGTAGCCCTCGGGATAGAGGTCCACGTCGCGGGTTGCGATGCTGTCGCATTCGGTGTCGAGCATCCGGATGATTTCCTCGGACTCGTTGTTGACGATGGTCTCCTCCTGTTTGTCCCAGAGGACGGGAACGGTCACGCGGCCGGTCATGTCGGGGTCGGCGGCCTGGTACACTTCCCGGAGGTAGTCGCTGTCGTTGACGGTGTCCGGCGTACAGCCTTCCTTCTCGGGGGTGAACTGCCAGCCGTCCTCGCCGCGGTAGGGGTCGACGTAATCGACCGTGATGGCATCCTCCAGTCCCTTCAACGACCGCACGAGCAGCGTCCGGTGTGCCCACGGACAGGCCCGGCAGACATAGAGGTGATAGCGGCCGGCTTCGGGCTGGAAGCGCGCTTCCGGGTCGTCACGAATCGAGTCCCGAAACGCCGTCTCCTGTCGGTCGAATTCCCCGTCCTCGTTCGTTGATTCGTAGGCGTCTGTCCGCCACTCGCCGTCGACGAGCATGTTCATGACCGTAGACAGGGTCGCCACCAAGATAAACCCGGCGTGCGATTACGTCGGTGTAACCGGGGGACGGAAGCGGAATGAGCCGACCCGAGACGCGACGCTCGTGGCCCTCACTCCTCGCTCTCAACGGCCCGCAGTGTCACGTCGCCGTTGGTGGACTCCAGTCGCAGGGTCGGTTCCGTGCCGCCCCGGAGCCGCCCCTCCAGGGACCCGCGGTCGGACTCGACGGTCGTGTGTTGGAGGTCCTCGACACTCGCCGACCCATTGCTCGTCGTGAGGACGTACGCACAGGCCACATCTGGGCCGGCCCGGACCGTCACCGTCCCGTTCGAGGACGCACAGGTCACGTCGTCATCAATCGACAGCAACTCCGCATCCACGAGGCCGTTGGAGGTGCGCGCCTCAGTCACGCCCGTCGCCCCCCGGACCTGAACGTCACCGTTTGAGGTCTCACAGCGAACCACACCGTCGACATCGGTGACCGTGACGTCGCCGTTGCTCGTCGTCGCCTCGATGTCACCGCGAACATCTCGGACCGTCGTGTCGCCGTTTGCCGTCTCGGCTCGCTGAACGGGGACACCGTCGGGCACTTCGACCGCGAGGTCGACTCGCTGACTCTCGAACTCCGAATCCGTCGAGAAAGTCACGTCGACGGTGGATTGCTCGCCTTTGGTCAGGTCGACGCTGATATCGTCGAGCGCAGAGTCAGAACTCGCTTCCTTCTCGCCGGAGACGACGAGTTGCTCCCCGTCCGTGTCCTCGACAGTCACCGGTCCGTTCCGGTTGGTGATGACCAGCGGCGTTCCCTCGGCGATGTCGTAGCTGTTCTCGAAGGACTCTGTGACAGTCGTCCCGAGGACGGCGCTGAGACAGCCGGCCGAACCGGCAGCAAGCGTCGCCCCGATACCAGTGAGGAGAGCACGGCGTTGCATACTGCCACCTTTGCGTGATACGACTAAATACGGTGAGGTCTAGTTTCCGAGTCAGAAACGCCATCACGTTGCGTGAGTTATTCCCACACTGCACCGGGAACGCTTCAAAGGCTTTATCTACGCTGTCGGCTTCGAATTTGCCAAGACCATGTCCGACAAGCCTGCCTCGATGTACCGGGACATCGACAAGCCCGCGTACACGCGACGCGAGTACATCACGGGCATTCCCGGCTCGAAGATTGCACAGCACAAGATGGGCGACAAGCACAAAGAGCCCGAGGACTACCCTGTCCAGATTTCGCTGGTCGTCGAGGAGACGGTCCAGCTTCGCCACGGCTCCCTGGAGGCATCCCGCCTTTCCGCGAACCGCTATCTCATCCAGGAACTCGGCGAGAACAACTACAAGATGATTCTCCGGAAGTTCCCACACCAGGTCCTGCGTGAGAACAAGCAGGCGACCGGTGCCGGGGCCGACCGTGTCTCCGACGGGATGCGCCAGGCGTTCGGGAAAATCGTCGGCACCGCCGCCCGAATCCAGGCTGGCGAGCGTCTCTTTACCGCCTACTGCGATGTCGACCAGGCCGAGGCAGTCAAAGAGGCCTACCGCCGCGCCTACAACAAGATTACGCCGTCCTGCCGCATCAAGATCGAGCGCGGCGAAGAAGAGCTCATCGCGTAACTGCTTTTTCGGGGCTACGAGACGGCCGAGCCGTCTCGACACGACGAAACCACACCCCCGCTCTTTCGACCCACCGCGAGTGCCACACACGCCCAAACCCGTGTGACACACTGCAGAGGCGTACCGGACAACAGACCACGAAGCGACTGGCCTCGCTGCGCCCGGGTGGAGATAACGAGTCAGGCGGGTACGGCCACGCGACTGTAGAGTCGGCTCCGCAGACTGCCCCGTGACACGTACTGACCGCGGCTTTTGTAACGCTGTAGCCGAATGAGGCGGTAATGCTTCGGCTGGCAGTGGCGACAAACAAGCAGACCTACGAGCGGATGCAAGCGCCCCTCGCACAGCGAGGTATCGAGGCCGAGTACGTCCCCACCGCCGAGCGGACCATCCCACTGGATGCCGACCTCGGCGAGTTCGACGCTGGCTTCGTCTTCCCGCCACGACTCGCGGAGGGTGGCGTCGCCTCCGAACTCCTCGACGTTCCCTGGGTCAACGGTCGTGAAACGATACTGCGCTCCCGACACAAGGGCGAGACGCTGGCCCGTCTCTCACGGGCCGGCCTGCCCACGCCCGAAACGGTGGTCGTCTCCGACCCCGTCGACGAGTCCGACCTCGTGGCCGCCTTCGAGCAGTTCGACCCACCGGTCGTCGTCAAGCCAAACGCCGTCACGCGTGGCGTCGGCGTCGCCAAGGCCGGCGACCTCGATTCCTTCCTGGGCATCTGTGACTATCTGGATTTGGTCCACGACTACCGCGCGGTCGGCGACGCCTCGTTTCTCGTCCAGGAGTATCTGCCCGGCGCGCGGGACTATCGGGCGATGTGTATCGACGGCGAGTACGTCGGAGCCGTCGAGCGCCGCCTGCCCGACGACGCGCTCGAAGCGGGCCAGTGGAAACACAACGTCCACCGCGGGGCACAGGCCGAAGGCGTCGACCTCCCTGTCGAACTCCGGGACCTCGTCGAGTCGGCCGCGGCGGCGATGGACATCCCGTTTCTGGGCGTCGACTTGCTGGTGACAGACGACCGTGCAGTGCTCAACGAGACGAACGCCCGGCCGACCATCGACGAGGCGACGAAGTACGAAGACGGTTTCTACGACGACCTGGCAGCGCTGATTCGGGCGACCGCGGACCGCGACTAATCCACGGCGTCCAGCGTCGTCGCAATCTCCTCGACAGTGTCGGGGTCGTACGTCCAGAAACCGGTGTACTCCCCATCGGTCTCACGAGCGGCCAGCCCACAGGCCTGCTGGTCGTTGCCCCCGCCGTCGAACGCAATCGCCCAGTGGCGCGTGACGGCCGGGTCGTCCGTGAGGTGGTAGGTGATGCCCTCGATATCGGGAGGTGTCCAGTCCCCAGCGCCGTAGATGTGGATATCCAGGCCGGTCCCGCTTGCGAGGTGTCTGTACGCGTCGACCTGTGTCTCGAACGCGGAGAGTCGCTGGAAGCTAGCTCGAAACGTCCCTGCTCCCACACGGAAAGCACGGTCTTCGAGTTCCCGACTGGCGGCGAGCAACTGGTTCCGGTCGCGGGTCGTGACGAGCGTGTGCGCAAGCACATCGAACAGCGCCCGGTAGCCCTCCGAAACGCCCTCCGTCGACCCCGGTCTGACGACCGGCGGCGCGAGTAACTGCTCAACCCCCTCGCGGTCGATGGCACCGGCGAAGTCCCCGCCGTCGTATATCGCGACGAACGGCGCTGGACCTGCCGGCGGCAACTGTCGATACTCGATATCGACATCGTACAGTCGTAGCCGGTCCTCGCGTCTCTGTTCCGGAGTCTGTGTGTACACGGCCAGGCGCTTTCGTCGCTTTCGGGCCTCCTCGATGAGGTCATCGAACATTGCTCTAGTCACGCACGTACAGCCGACAGTATCATTCGGGGTCGGTCGTGATGCTCCGTTCGAGCAGCCACTCGACATCCTCGTGCAGGTCCTCGGCTGCGACGGTCCCGCTGTCGGGGTCGTACTCGATGAGGCCGGCGTCGGCCAGCATCGGGAGGTGGACGTGTTCGAGTGCCGTTCGCATCTCTTTGTGGTCCGATGGCGACGCCATCGAGCCCTGTCCCGATACGTCCCAGCCGACGAGTGCGGTGGTGCTGTCCTCGACTGTCGTCTCCGACTGCATCGTGAGGTAGTAGGCGAGGCGGCGGCGTGTCCGGTCGGCGAGCGCACGATAGAACTCGTCGTCAGCCAGATGCGCAGGCCCCGAAACCAGCGGACGCTCCGTGGTCTCGGCCGCTCTCCCATCCCCATCCTGCTCGTTCATAAGTAACTATAGTAACTAATGCAATCTAATAAATCTATTCACGCGCTCAACACGTTCGTTCTGCAGGTGGTTGCAGAGTGACCGCCAGGCTGCTCAGGCCACGTACCGCGCGGCCAACAGACACGCGAGACCGACACCTCCGGCGATGACCGTAACGTAGATGCCGGCGTCTTCGGCGGGGTCGAACAGGTGGACGCCTATCGCTGCGACAAAAAAGAGGAAGCCGAACACGACAAGCACTGCCTGTGCGACGCGGTCGGGGTCGCGAGGCTCGACAGTTGCCGGTGCGTTTGCGCCGGCCCGCAACACAGCAAGGACGTCGTCGGCCGCGTCCTCGGGGACGGTGAGTAGGCGGGGCCGGGGACCGCTCGTGCCGGCGGCGTACCCGAGCCAGACGAGCGTCACTGACCCGACCCGAAAGCACCGCACGCGGTCGATACTGGTCACATCGGCCGACGACTCCTGATAGGTGAGTGTCCCCGACTCGGGGTCGAGACGCCCCTGACCGTCGACGATGCTGAGCACGAACAACGGACACATAAACAAGAGGACGATTCCGAGGAGATAGGTTGCATTGGCTGTCACGGCGCTGCCGGCAAGGAGCAGAATCGTTCCGGTGACGGCCGCAGCAATGACGCCGGCGGGGCGCATTCCCTCGTACCAGCCACGCGGGTCGAGGCCGGTCCGCTGGTCGGGGTCCCGAATCATCGGCCACAGATAAAGCAGTGAGGCCGGGCCGCCGACGAGTGCGAGTAACACGGCCACTGCGAGCAGTTTCGGGTTCGCGAGCAGTCCGGGCAGCGCCAGCCCACCCGCGACGAGGACAACACCGGCGTAGCCACCGAGGAAGACAAACGGGAGGTATCGAAGCAACGAGGTGGTCCTAAAATCAACTGGCGAGAGATCCCAGGACAGCGGCTCCGAGCGGTCTGTGGGGAGGGTCATCGGTCGGGGGCGGCGGGAGGGATGCCGTATCGACTAGTTACAGGTCGATGCTCGTGGAGTCGTCGGCGCTTTCGAAGGTGACCTCGAGGATGCCGTTGTTGTAGGTGGCGCTGGCGGAATGTTCGTCGACGGCCACGGGCAGGTCGATGCGCTCGCGGTAGGTTCGCTGTTGTCCGTTGGCGTCGAGATGGAGGGTCGTGCCGTCGCATTTGAGGTCGATGTCCTCTTTGGTGACGCCGGGGAGGTCGGCGACGATGCGGACGGTGTCCTCTTCCTCGTGGACATCGAAGTGAACGGAACTTCCCTGCTGGGAGGTGTCGCCACCGCTGTTGTGCTCGAAGTGGAACTGGGCGTTGCTGCCCATCATCTCGTTCATCATCCGTTCTATCTCCTCGAAGAACTCGTCGAACGGGTCGTCGCGGTCGTCGCGTCTCATGCAATGGGATAGGGCGAAGCGACTCAAAAGCCTTCGGCTCGGCTCGATTCGTGTCCACCTCACTGACCCGGGGGAGCCGGCAATGCAGTAGGCAGTGCCTGACCTGGCCGAAAACCGTCGAACATCGCGGGGTACTAATAGTTGGTCGACGCAGGTGGAGCCAATGAGCTACGCGACGCTCGACGACCTCGACGACGGGCAACGGGTCCTCATGCGCGTGGACCTCAACTCCCCCGTCGAGGACGGCCGCGTCCAGGACAATCGCAGGTTCTCACGACACGCCGGGACCGTCAGAGAACTCGTCGACCGCGGCCACGCGGTCGCCCTACTGGCCCACCAGGGACGGCCCGGCCGGGATACGTTCGTCTCGCTCGTCCAGCATGCCGATATCCTCGCCGAACACGTCGACCAGCCCATCCACTTCGTCGAGGACACCTACGGCGACGACGCCTTACAGGCAATCGACGAACTCGATTCGGGCGAGGTGCTCATGCTTGAGAACGTCCGGATGACCGACGACGAACTCCCCGAGAAAGACCCCGAGGAACACGCACAGAGCGACCTCGTCCAGACACTGGCACCCGAATTCGACGCCTACATCGGCGATGGCTACTCCGTCGCGCACCGCAGCCACGCCTCCATCGTCGGGTTCCCGCTCGAAATGGACGCCTACGCCGGCCGCGTGATGGAAAGCGAGTACGAGGCCAACTCCTCGATTGCCAACAAGGAGTTCGACGGCGAGGTAACGATGGTCGCCGGTGGCAAGAAGGCGACCGATGTCATCGACGTGATGACCGCACTGGAGGACAAGGTCGACAACTTCCTGCTCGGTGGTATCGCGGGAGAACTCTTCTTGCGTGCCGTCGGCTACGACGTGGGCAGGGACCTCGGCGAGATGGACCTCTACGACGAGCAGTTCGAGGCAAACCGCGAGAAGATTCAGCACATGATAGAGGCCCACCCGAGCGAACTCGTCTACCCGACGGATTTGGCCTACGAGAACGACGAGGGCGAACGCATCGAGGTGACCGTCGCCGACGTGAAAAACAAAGACCACGACTATCTCGACGTTGGCGCGGACACCACCGAACGCTACGCCGATATCGCGGCCAACTCCTCGGCGGTGTTCGTGAAAGGCGCACTCGGTCTGTTCGAGGACGAGCGGTTCTCCCACGGGACGACGAACGTTCTGGAGGCCATCGCGGCCTGTGACTGCTTTTCGGTGGTCGGCGGCGGCGACACCTCGCGCGCCATCGAGATGTACGGGATGCGCGAACGGGACTTCTCACACGTCTCCATCGCCGGCGGCGCGTACATCCGCGCGCTGACCGGGAAGTCACTCCCCGGTGTCGAGGTCCTAAAACACGCGACCGAAGCCGAAGCGGAAGCCGTCGAGTAGCCCGCCAAACCCTCAATAATTGCCGCAGTGTCCAGTGTCTTGTCGGTTACTGATTAAATACTGTCCAGAATGAGTCAGGGCTCTGGTTTGCCGCCGTTCAACAGGCAGGACCTTCGGAAGGCGACAAAGTTCGTCGAAGGGGATTACAACGGTATCAACCCCCGGTCGTTTTACCGGAAACTCAAACGGGGCATCGAAGAGATTCAAAACGACTACGGGTTCAAGTATCAGGTCGAGGGGAACCAGGAGCAGGACCTCGACATCGCAAGCGAAGAGGTCGGACAGAAGACTGGCGTCGTCAAGGGGCGGATGCGCGCCACGTCGGACTGGGCCAAAATCGGGAACGGCGCACTGGAGTACCGTCCCTACGGACCACACGGCGCACTGGCTGTCGTCCTCGGGATTATTCTGGTGGTACTCGGGTTCAGCGGCGAGCAGATGGCGCTGTCCGGCCTCGGCGTCATTCTCGCCCTCGCTGGGGTGTATGGCTACTCCCAGAAAGACCGGGATACGTTCCCGATAATCCGCCAGGACATGATTCGCACACTGATGACCGGCGAGGTGAGCGAGCGGACGACCGAGGCCGGGAACCAGACACGGACCGACATCTTCGCGAACATGAGTGTGGTCTTCGCCGGTGACTCCTTCGTCGCCGTCGACACTGGCGAACTCGAAACGCTTGACTGGACGTTCCGTCGTGCGTTGACCAATCAGGTCCGGCGGTGGAACAACGATGTCGTCGCCTCCGCCGAGGAGAAAGTCCCCGTCGAAGACGGGTTCATGTGGCAACTCAAAGGCTGGTTCAACCGCGGCGTCCAGTCACACCGTGGCACTATCGAGGGCTTCCAGACGAAACTCGTCCGGCAAGCGCCGTTCCACTACCGGATTCAGTACACCAAGCTCCTCGAACAGCAACTCGGACCGGAGATGCAGGACAGACTCGACAGCCACCGGGGAGACCTCAAGGCGGAACTCGAAGAACTCGCCGAGGATATCGATGTCTACGTCGAACGCGAGGGACTCCAGCACACCAGCAACGTGACGGACTCCTCGCCAAACGAGGAGCCCCAGCTCAACCCCGATGTGAACACGCAACAAAAGCAGTCTGACCCGAGTACGCAGCAGGACCCACAGCTCGATTCGGACAGGGACAATCGGACGAACTGACGGCTGTCGAGCTTGTCGTTTATATTCTCGTAGCCTCTGACCTCTCCTATGAACGAGGAGACGGTCCGGCAGGTGCTTTCCGAACACGTCGATTCGCCGGTCGAAGCCGGCACGTACCGGGGGGTCGGCGGCACCTGGGCGAAGGTCAAACTCGACCCACGTATCGACAACTCGATGCGCCCGACCTCACTGTCCTGTACCGGCAGCGTCGTCGACGAGATGAAAGTGCGGTTCGTGGCGACGACGGCCCCCAAGGCGGCCGTGCTGGAGACCCTCGGTGAGATGGAGGCGACCACGCCCGCCGACGGCGAGGTCTCGGCTGAGAATCACGACCTCTCGGAGGGCGAGGAACTGTGGCCCCACATCTACTACGAGGACCTCGCACTGTCCGAGGCCGCGAAGTGTCTGGAAATCATCGAAAACGAGGACCTGCCGGTCTACGAGGCGACCGACGGGTAAGCTACCTGTCGGCTGTGACTCCGTTTATCAGTTGCATCGGATGTAGACGCTTCTGGGGTGTGCTGAGCGACACATCGACAGCGATTCCACGTAATGACAGCCGACAGTTCAGTCGTCGGCCGTCGCTTCGGGTGCGACGCGGGTCGGTGCGAGCCCGTCGGCCAGCCCCATCGCCTCGTTAGTGCGCTGGATGCTCTCGGCCTGGTCGGCCTCGCCCAGCACGGCACGGATGGCGTCGACGTTCTCGGGGACCACGTCTGACTCCTGGTGGATGGCCTGGAAGAGATAGAGGTCCGAGCCCTCCATCGACACCGATTCGCCCCAGATGCAGTTCTCCCAGATGTCCGCCCGCGGGCGGCCGGCGTCCTGTGCGAGTTCCTTGATGGCACCGGCACCGTCCAGCCCGAGCCAGTCGGGGATGACGAAGGTGCGGTCCTGGGCGTCGAGCAACTCGCGCACCTCGTCGGCGCCAGGTTCGGATTCGAGCGTGACGTTGACGCTGTGCATGTGCATCAGCGTCGCGGGCACTTTCAGGCCGAGCGTGTCGATGGACAACTCGGGGAAGATGGTGTTCACGTCGGGGCCGTGGTGGCTGGGCAGGCTCACCGGGTTCGGGAGGATGTCATTGATGGGGCCGCGACCGGACTGGGCGGGGTCGCCGCCACGACGGACCAGCGTCGCGCGCACTTTCTCGATGCCGTACTCCTCGGCGAGCGGGGCGATGAGCCGGGAGAGACCGGTCGTGTTACAGGAGACGACGCGGACGAGGTCTTCGCCCTCAACGGTGTCGTAGTTCGAGCGAGCGTTGAAGCTCGCGTCGACGGCGTCTTTGTCCTCGCCGCCCTGCAGGAGTGCGGGCGTGTCGTACTCGGCGTACATCTCGGCGTTTGCCTCGCCGATGCCGGACGGACAGGCGTCGACCACGATATCACTCTGCTCGACGAGGTCTTCCACGTCACCGGCGATGTCGATACCGGCCTCGCCAAAGAGGTGTTTGCGGTCCTCGCGGGCCGCATAGAGGTCGAAACCCTTCTCGATTGCACTCTGTGCCTCGAAGTTCGGACGGGTCTTGGCCACTCCGACGACTTCCATATCCGGTTGCTGGACGACGGCGTCGGCCACGCGTTTTCCGATGGTACCGTACCCGTTGATACCTACCTGAATCATTGTCCGGGAGTTCGCTACTCGCCCGCTTAGGCGTTGTGATACCACCCACGACGCCACCACATCGCGTTCCAAACGGTGATACGACCCCCACCCGAACGGGAGGTATGCTCGTCGGTATCGTCTCCGATACGCACGACAATCTGGACATCGCACAGGCCGCCGTCGACCGTTTCGCCGAGGAAGACGTGGATATCGTGGTCCACTGTGGCGACATCGTCTCGCCGTTTACCGCCCGGGTCTTCGACCACGACGACTTCGACTTCTACGCGGTCCGGGGCAACAACGACGGCGAGTGGGCGCTGAAGGAACTCGTCGACAACTTCGGCATGTATCTCGGGGAGGTGGGCGAACTCGTCCTCGACGACCACGAGGTCGCTATCTATCACGGGACCAGCGAAGCCATCGTCGGCGCCTTGCTGGAGTCGGGGAACTACGATGTCGTCCTCCGCGGGCACACACACGAGCAGGTCCACGAGGACTACGACGGGACCATCCACATCAACCCGGGCGGCATCCCGACCGAGCCAGCGGGTGGCGAACCGCCCGCCGCGGTGCTGTGGGACACCGAGACCGACGACGTGACCTTCCACGACATCGACTGATACTGTCGGCTGTAAGTAGCTAAAGAACGTGACGAAGAAGCCGTCCTGCAAGCCGCCAGACACCGGCAATGCGTAGGTGCAAGTTGAGAGATTTGCAGCCGACAGTATGACTCCCGGCATTTATTTTCTCGACGGCCCTCGCTCCGGTATGACAGACTGGATTGGCGAGACCTTCACCAGCGACGCCGGCTGGGACCATCTCGAATCGCTGGTCGATGTCGGCAACCGGATGGCCGGCAGCGAGGGCGAGCGTCGCAGTGCGGAACTGACCCGGGACGCACTCGCCGATGCCGGCGCTCGCAACGTCGCCATGACGGAGTTCGACATCCAGGGGTGGACCCGCGGCGACGCAGCCATCCACGCCGGCGGGACGACCCAGGACTGTATCGCCCTCCCGCGGAGCCCCGCCGGCGAGGTCTCCGGCGACCTGGTCGACCTGAGGTATGGCCTTCCCGACGACTTCGACCGCGACCTCTCCGGGGCTGTGGTCCTCGCCGCGAGTGACATGCCCGACTGGTACGACCGCTACGTCCACCGCCGCGAGAAATATTACCACGCCGTCGAGGCCGGTGCCGAGGCCTTTGTTTATGTCAACCACGTTCCGGGCTGTCTCCCGCCGACTGGCAGCGTCGGGACCGAGGAAGCTCCAATCGGTGAGATTCCGGCCGTCGGCGTCTCGAAGGAGGTCGGCGCTCGACTCGGCCGTCGTTTCGAGAGCGAGGAGGTGACCGTCAGCGTCGACGCCGACAGCCACGACGCGACCAGCCAGAACATCCACGCTGACCTGGGACCCGACACCGACGAACACGTGCTGTTGACCAGTCACGTCGACGCCCACGACATCGCCGAGGGTGCTGCGGACAACGGTGCGGGGACGGCGATGGTCGTCGAGGTCGCACGCGCACTCGCGGCCCGCGAAGACGAACTCGACACTCGGGTTCACTGCGTCGTCTACGGTGCCGAGGAGGTCGGCCTCGTCGGCTCACACTACGACGCCGAGCGCCGTGACCTGTCGGAGGTGAAGGCGATAGTCAACAACGACGGGGTGGTCCGCAACCGGACGCTGCTCTGTCACACCCACGGTTTCGACGAGCTTGTCGACGCCGCAACGCGGGTCGGTGAGCGCTTTGAGCACCCGGTCGATGTAGACCCCGAACTGAACCCCCACAGCGACCACTGGCCCTACGTCATCGAGGGCGTGCCCGGCTATCACGTCCGCGCGGACACCGGCGACCGGGGTCGCGGGTGGGGGCACACGCACGCGGACACGCTCGACAAACTCGAAGTGCGCACTCTCCGCGAACAGGCGATTCTCCTGACCGAACTGGTCGTCGACCTCGCTCGCGAGGACACCGCGGTTCCCCACCGTTCCCGCGAGGAGATTGCCGACCAGCTCGTCGCGGAAGACCTCGCGGAGGGGATGCGAGTCATCGGCGACTGGCCGTACTAGAGACGACTGGCGTGGTGATGTCGGAGACTGCTTCCGTTTGTCGATGGTCCCAGACACGGACAGTACCTCGTCCACCCCAGCCTTCTCCAGCACCCTTCACTCGCTTCGCGCCCGCGCCCCGAGATAAAAACAGACACCGATGACCGCACCAGTGAGCAGCCCATCGGTAACCCCATAGAGCATACCGCTGCCCGTCGCCACACCGAAGACAAATGTGAAGATGCCAACAACAATGCTTACGGTCAGTCCGCTGACTGTCGGGGATAACTCGCCACCGGGGTCTGGGTCTGCAGTCTCCATACAGGAACATGGCAACACACAGTAGTTAATGGGGTCGCGCAGTTTCTCACCCAGCAACCGCGTGTCACGTTTTATCCCTCGAAGGCGTAATTACTCAGACAGACGGGTTAGCGAGACGCCACGGCGACGTGGTATCGCGGCCCTCCGACGCGGGTAGGACAACATCTATCTCTCCGCCGTCCAACGGTAGCGACATGAACAACTCCTTGCGCCAGCCCGCACAGACGGCAATCGAGCAGTGCATGGGGCTGCGCGCTCACGAGTCCTGCTGTATCGTCACCGACGACGAGCGGATGGCCATCGCCGAGGCGCTCGACGCGGTGGCCCGTGAGACCACCGACGACGTGACACTCGTGCGTTACCCACCGGGAGACCAGCACGGCGAGGAGCCGCCGGAACCCGTGGCCGCCGCGATGGCCGGTGCCGACGTGGTACTGGCGCCGACGACGAAGAGCCTCAGCCACACCGACGCGCGCACAGCAGCCAACGAGGCGGGCGCTCGCGTCGCCACGCTGCCGGGTATCACGGACGGCGTCTTCCTGATGGGGATGGACGCCGACTACGAGCACATCCGCGAGGAGTGTGGTCGGATGCTCGGTCAGGTCGCCGACGCCGAGGAGATTCGGGTCACCTCGCCCCAGGGAACCGACATCACTCTCCGACCGGGCGACCGCGAGTGGCAGGAGGACACCGGTATCGTCCACGAGGGTGGGCAGATGACCAACCTCCCCGCCGGCGAGGTGTTCGTCAGCCCCGAGACGGCAGACGGGACCGTCGTCGTCGACGGGACGATGATGCCCCACGGCCAACTGGAGGACGGCCACCACGTCGAGTTCACCGTCGCGGACGGACAGGTGACGGACATCGCCGATGACGGCCTCCGGGAGGAAGTCGAAGACGCCGCTGCGGAGGCTGGTGAGGCCGCCTTCAATCTCGCCGAACTGGGTATCGGGACCAACGTCGGCGTGACCGACCTCGTCGGCTCCGTGTTGCTGGATGAGAAAGCCGGTGGGACGGTCCACATCGCTATCGGTGACGACCACGGCATCGGTGGGGGTGTCCACGCGCCCATCCACCTCGATGGCATCCTGACGGAGCCGACAGTGTATGCGGATGGGGAGGTCGTGGACCTCCCGCAAGACGAGCGGTGAACGGAGTGACCCGTGCGGATGGCGAGGAAGTGCACCTTCCGCGGGTGTAGCTGTGGCTAGCGTGGTCTCCGTCGCCGCGATGCCGAGGCCCACGCCTTTTATACCGGACTGTCCTAGTGAGCGAACATGACAGAGACGACGGAGCGGATTCCTCTCGCCTGCCCGGCGTGTTCGCCGGATATCGAGACGGTTCATGAGGTACTGAGCCCTGGCGGGCAGGCGACGGTCCGCTGTACGGAGTGTGGCCACGTCCACAAGGAAGAACTGCCGGAGGAACAGACCAGACCGATTGATGTCGTGGTGTCCCAGGAGGGAGAATCCTTCTCCGCGCAGGCGGATGTCCCACACGAGGAGACGCTTGCGACCGGTGAGGAGTTCCTGCTTGAGACGCCCGAGGCCATCATGACTGTCCGCATCACCAGTCTGGAAGTCGGTGAGGGTCGACAGGACGAGGCCGTCGCCGAGGAGGTCGACACCATCTGGACCCGAGCGGTCGGCAACGTCAGCGTCAGCGTCACCGCCCACCCGAAAAGCGGTGAGCACGACGAGACCCGTAGCTTCGACCTGCAGGTGCCTGGCGACTACGAGTTCGTCGTCGGTGAGACCGAGGAGCTGGGTGACGAGGAGTTCACTGTCGAGGGGATTCTCGTCCGGGACGACGCCGTCGGGTACGACCACGAGCAACTCGACTTCGACGGCGACAGCGTCGACGCCAAAGACGTCAAACGACTCTACGCGCGCGACGAGTCGACCAGCGCGTGGTCGGCCTGGTAGCATGGCCTACGAGGGCGAGCGAGCGGCGATGGTCGAGGCCGTTGCCGCCCGCGAGGACATCGACGACTCGACGCGTGCGGCGATGCAAGCGGTCCCGCGCCACGAGTTCGTCCCCGAGGGCAAACGCGAGGCTGCCTACGAGGATACGCCCCTGCCAATCGGCGAGGGCCAGACGATTAGCGCCCCGCACATGGTCGCTATCATGACCGACCTGCTGGAGCTCTCTGCAGGCGAGGCGGTTCTTGAAATCGGCACCGGCTGTGGGTATCACGCCGCCGTCACCGCCGAGGTTGTCGGCCCCGAGAACGTCTACAGCGTGGAGTATCACGACCGCCTCGCCGAGCGTGCCCGCGAGACCCTCTCCCGGGTCGGATACGGGGACGTGTCCGTCCGTGCCGGCGACGGCAAGCAAGGCTGGCGCGAACACGCACCGTACGACCGGGCATATCTGACCTGTGCTGCCACTGACTTCCCCGATGCGGTCGCCAAACAGGTCCGGTCCGGCGGCATCCTGCTCTCCCCAATCGGTGACGGCCGTCAGGTTCTGGTCCGGGCGCACAAGCGCCCCGATGGGTCACTCGACCGGGAGCGCCACGGCGGGGTCCGGTTCGTCCCGCTGCAGTAGCGCTGTGCCCGCTTCTCTCGCTGTACGCATCCTGCAACCACTGGACTGCGAGCGGGCGATTCATTACTGTCCGCACCAACGACTGGACATGGACGCTGCGGTCCTGCGAGACGACATGGTCGACAGCCTCCAACACGAGAGCAAGGGCTGTCTCCACAGTGATGCTGTGAGCGTGGCGATGCGTGCGGTCCCCCGTCACGTCTTCGTGAGCGACGAGCGCAACGCCTACGCCGACCGCGCGTTCGACCGGCTCGGGACCCGCGTACTCGCGCCGAGTACCGCCGCCCGCCTGCTTGAAGCCGTCGACCCAAACGAGGACGACGATATCCTCGTCGTCGGTGCTGGCGTCGGCTATACGGCCGCAGTGCTGGCTGAAATCGTCGGCGAGCGCAACGTGCAAGCCATCGACATCGCCCGTCGCGTCGTCTACGAGGCCCGAAGCAACCTCGCCGAGGCGGGGTACGGTGGCGTGCTGGTCGACTGCCGTGACGGCGCGGACGGGCTCCCGGAGTACGCGCCCTACGACCGCATCCTGCTGGAGGCTGCTGCTGTCCAGCCGCCGCGTACGTTGCTCGACCAGTTGAGCGAAGACGGCCGACTGGTGATGCCTCTGGGTGCACACCAGCAGACTGTCGCCGTGGTCGACCGCGACGGCGACGCCGAACGGCTCGGGTCGTGTGCGTTCAACCCGATGCTCGTCGACGGCGAGCAGGCCGATACCGTCGAACGCAACCGAACCCGCCGCGAGGACCGCGAGTTCGCCGCCCGCGATGCAAAGCGGCGCAAGGGCTGGGAACTCGACTGGATAGACTGGGACGACCACGTCCCACAGTAGCCACCTGCGCTGTCCATGTCCACCCCGTTATTTCACCACCAGTAGCTCCGTGTTCTCCCGGCGGTCGGCGTAGTCACCCTCGGGCGGCTTCACGTCGAATTTTACCGTCCCCTCGGCCTGGTTTGGCCCGAGCTGGGGGTCGATGGCTATCGTCGCGGCCCCGTTGGACCCGGTCTCGACGGTCTTTGTCTCGGAGAGCTTTGCGCTCCCGCTTTTGGCGACGACTGTCGCGTTCGAGACGGGTTCACCGTCGGCGTCGACGACTGTGACGGTGACGTTGTCGGCATCGGGCGGGACCACGTCCGGTTCGGGCTGGACATCGACCTCGCTGACGCCCAGCGACCCCAGCCCGGAGATGGTCGTCATCATCACCGAGAGACAGGCCACCCCGATGACGAGTGCGATGACGAGTCGAATCGGTAATCCTTCGATGGCGCGGGTGTCGCGCCGGAGGCTTCTGCGTGACACGGGCGACAATGGTCCCACGATCGAATATAAGGACTCGTGTGAAGTTTCTTCAGGGATAACGGGACCATCTTTCGAGGCCAACGTCAAGCGACACGCGCCTTCGGAGTCGCCTGTGGCAACATCGACGAGACGGCTCCTTCGCCGTCTGGCTCTCGGTCGCCGGTTTCACGTGCGTGCGCGTCGACTGTCGGATATGGACCCCGAGACGCTGCGTGCCGACATTCCTGCCGTTGAGGAGTGCGTGTATCTCAACACTGGAGCAAGCGGACCGAGTCCCCGTCGTATCGTTGATGCCGTCACTGACTTCCAGCGCCGCCACAAGTTCGACGCCCCCTGCGGTGACGGGATGTACCAGGTTGCGATGGACGAGCGCGAGCGCGCACGCGAGGCTATTGCTGGCTTCGTCGGCGCCGACCCGGGGGAAATCGCGCTGACGAGAAACACTGTGGAAGGTATCAATCACGTCGCAACGAGCATCGACTGGGAGCCGGGTGACGTGGTGGTCCGCACGGACCTCGAACACCCGGCGGGCGAGTTGCCCTGGGAGCGACTGGCCGACCTCCACGGAATCGAGGTTCGCGAACTCGCCACGGACCGGGGACGGCTGGACCACGACGCGCTGAAAGAGGCCGTCGCGGACGCGCGCCTGTTGTGTCTCAGCTCGCTGTCCTGGAACTACGGGACGCGACTCCCGATAGGCGAGGTGGTCGACATCGCACACGACGCTGGGACGAAGGTTCTGGTCGACGCCGTCCAGTCACCGGGACAGGTGCCCGTGGACGTGACCGAGTGGGGTGCGGACTTCGTGGCCGGGTCGGGTCACAAGTGGCTGCTCGGCGCGTGGGGGTCGGGCTTTCTGTACGTCGACAGCGAGGCGTTGGACGACCTTCACCCGCGGCGCATCGGCTACTTCTCCATCGACCGCGAGGCCGACGGCGAGGGATATACCTACGCGCCCGACGCGAGCCGGTTCGAACTCGGGACGACGGCGCTCGGTCCCTACGTGGGACTGGCCGAGAGCGTCGCCGTCTTCGAGGAAATCGGCATCGGTACCGTCCAGTCACGCATCGAACAGTTGACTGACCGGCTGAAAGAGGGGCTAGACGACCGCCTGCTGAGTCCCCGCGAGTACGAGTCCGGGCTGGTCACCTTCGAGGCTGAGGAGCCAGACGCGCTGGCCGAGCGACTGGCCGATTCGGGTATCCGGATTCGCTCGATTCCGGACCCACACGCCTGTCGCGTGTCGGTACACGTGTTCAACACTGCGTCGGATATCGACCGCCTGCTGGATGCGCTGTGAATCGGCAGGCTGTTTCTCACTCGTCGACCGGCGTGCGGCGGAGTTCGTCGATGCGGTCTCTGAGCTGTCCGAGTTCCGACTCCAGCTGTTCCCGCCGGTCGATGAGTTCGCTTAGCTCGTCCGTGTTGATCGAGTGGTCCTGTTCGAGTGCCGCTTCCAGCGAGTCGTTGGTCGCCTGTACGAGGTAACTCGCCGACTGCAGCACCTCCTGTGGTGAGCCGCGGGACTCGTGGAGGACCATCTCACCGGAGTGGGCAGTGTAGGCGATGAGTGGGACCTCCTCTTCGGCGTGGTAGCTGGTCGTCACGTCCATGCCGGTTACCGGGTTCTTCCGGTCGTTCGAGACCTCCATCCGGACGATATTGAACGGCTCCGCGAGGGTCGGGTACGTTTCGGCGACGTCACGGAGTTTGTCGGCCGGACCGACGCCCAGTTGGGCTTCCACATCTCCGAAGAAGTGTTTGGAGTTGGTCAGGGCAAGCGCCACCGCGAAGAAGGTGTTCCGGCTGTGTTCGGCAAACTCCCGGACGCGGCGGCGGACTTCCTCGTGGTTCCCCTCGACGGACTGCTGTTCGAGGTCTTTGAGCAGTGCCCGCGTCCCTTCCTCACACTGGAGGAACTCCTCGACGATGGCCCCCGGCATCTCCTGACTGTCCACGTCGTCCATACACTTCGTTGCGGGTCCGCGCCTATACCGTTTGTCGGTTGTCGAGGTCCGGTTCGCTCGGGCCCCTCTCCTGTGGGGTGACTGTGGCCTCGACCCACTGGGAGGTGCCCCGTCTTCGCGGCCCGTCCGCCCACACAACACCGGACCGTCCGCCGGTCGCGCTCGAAACAACTATACAGCTACCGTCATGTTTGTAGCTAGTAGATGCCCTCCGAGCGCCCGCTGTTGACCATTGTCGTCGTTGTCGGCCTCGCGGTGGCCCTCGTCGGCGTCGGACTGGTCGCACTCTGGCCGGCCGAATCCGAGGCCGCTGGCCCGCCTATCGGTCACAATGCTTCCGACCGACTCGCCTCACTCGAGGGCTACACTGCGACCGTCGAGACTGTCACCGAATACGCAAACGGGACAAACCGGTCGGTCGAGCGCATCTGGCGTCGGCCGGGGACGGGTCAGTACCACGCGAAGAAACTCGAAGGCGACGGCCCCACGCGCATCGTCTCCAACAGTTCGGTCACCTGGATTTACGACCGCGAGGAGAACAACGTGACGAAACTGGAACTGGACGACCCGACGACGCAGGTCGAGACCCAGGGTGAACGTATCGAGCGCATCTTCACTCGGCTGAACATCAGCCGCGATGCAACCGAGGAAACCGAGCGCGCGACGGTCACGCCAAGCGGCGATGCACCGCTGCCGGCGGTCCCGAGTGGCGAGGCATCCTCGACCGACCAGGCACCGAACGTCCAGGCTGCTGACCGGTTCGGCGTCCGGTACGAGGGAACCGATACCGTCGCGGACCGCGAGGTGTACGTTCTCTCGATTCAACCCGAGTCCAGTGAGAATGCGTCGCTGCTTGAGGGCTACGAACAGACGATGTACGTCGACACGGAGTGGTTCCTCACACTGAAGACACACACCGAGTACGAGCGCGACGGTGAGACCTACGAGATTACCTCGACCTACCGCAACGTCACCTTCGAGCCCGGTATCGACGACGAGCGCTTCCAGTTCGACCCGCCGGAGAATGCCACCGTCACCACACCGGACCTGCCCGAGTCGGAGACCTATGACTCACTGTCCGCCCTCCGGTCCGCTGTCTCCTTGCCGGTCCCTGACCCTGACCTGCCTGATGGCTTCGAGTTCGACACCGCTGTCGTCACAACAGGGCGGGTCACCGGGGCATCCATCCAGTACACCAGCGCGCGCGCGCAACTCGTCGTCGGGGTCGACAACCGGACAGACTTCAACGGGACTGATGGCGAGCAACTCACTATCGACGGCCGCGACGCCATCTACCAGAGTCTCGGCCCCAGCCACATTGTCGCCTGGGAGTGTGGCGGCTACCGCTACTCGGTGACCGCCAACGGTGTCAGCAAGGAGGCGCTGGTTTCGGTTGCTGCATCTATCGATTGCCGGTAATCCAGAGAGACCGACGGCTCGGACTGTCATCAGACATCCCTCTTTCGGGGCGTAAACCTGGCCACTTTCGCTGTTTCCCCGACTCACACCTTTAGAAATTCACACTGCTGCTCGGCGACGAAACGCACCGCTGAGGAGTTGAAATTCAGAGAAGCGCCCGAGGCGGGATTTGAACCCGCGTCACGACCGTGACAGGGTCGTATGATGGGCCACTACACCACCCGGGCACGCAACTCTTCCTTTCTCCGTTTCCATCTTAAGGCTTTCCAATGCAACCCGCTGTGTGATGGCGACACAAGTTATTTGGTCTCCCACAGCCAACCCGATGATACGGCGACACACCGAGCCCATCCACTCCTGTTTGCACCCTGGCCGTGCCCAGGCTGGCCGGGGTTGGATAGCACCGCCCGTCTTCGTTTGGTAAGTGTTATATGTCTCCCGGATATAGGGCGCTGTAGTATCTCCGAACAGCCTTCTTTGCCGGCCAAGCCACACCCATGGTAGATGTAAGCCAACACGAACTTGTGCCAGACCATACCCTCCTCGGGGACGGCGACCTCGAGGAGGTACTCGAGGAGTACAACATCGAGAAAACAGACCTGCCGAAAATCAAACGTACCGACCCGGCGTTGCCCGACGACGCCACAATCGGCGACGTGGTGCGAATCGAACGTGACTCGCGAACCACGGACACAGCAGTCGTATACCGACTGGTGGTGGAATAATGGATATCGAGGACAAACGAGACATCTCACGGGAATACTTTTCGCGCGAACGGCTCGCTGAACATCACTTCCGCTCGTTCAACGCGTTCCTTGGACGCGGCATGCAGGAGGTCGTCGACGAGAAGGCGACCATCGAAACCGACATCGGCGACAAGGAGGGTGAGGAACCCGTCTACGTCGAACTCGGGGACGTGCGCGTGGTCACGCCGCGCGTGCGAGAAGCTGACGGGAGCGAGGAACTGCTCTACCCACAGGAGGCTCGACTCCGCAATATCACCTACGCCGCGCCTGTCTTCATGGAGATGGCCATCATCAAGGGCGGCGAGGAAGAGGAAGAGCGGGTCGTCGACCAGACCGAGACCAAAATCGGGCGCATGCCCATCATGGTCGGCTCCGAGAAGTGTAACATCGCCGGCTTCACCGACGAGGAACTCATTGACATCGGCGAGGACCCCGCCGACCCCGGTGGCTACTTCATCGTCAACGGCTCCGAGCGGGTGCTGATGACAAGCGAGGACCTCGCGCCGAACAAGATTCTCGCCGAGACCGACACGAAATACGGCGACCAGATCGAAGTCGCCAAGACCTTCTCCCAGCGCCGGGGCTACCGCGCCCTGGTGCTCTGTGAGCGAACGCGGGACGGCCTGCTCGAAGTCTCTTTCCCCTCCGTCTCGGGCAGCGTCAATTTCGTCACGCTCGTGCGCGCGCTTGGACTGGAATCCGACGAGGAAATCGTCCACCGCGTCTCGGACGACCCCGAAATCGTGAAGTTCATGCTCGAAAACCTGGAGGCCGCCGAAGTCCAGACCACCGAGGGAGCAATCGAGAGTCTGGGACAGCGCGTCGCCTCCGGTCAGGGCAAGAACTACCAGCTCAAACGCGCCAACTACGTCATCGACCGCTATCTCCTACCGCATCTCCACGAAGAGGGCGTCGACGAGGAAGACGTCCGCATCAACAAGGCCTACTACCTCTGCCGGATGGCCGAGGCGTGTTTCGAACTCGCCCTGGACCGTCGAGAAGCAGACGACAAGGACCACTACGCCAACAAGCGCCTGAAGGTCAGTGGCGACCTGATGAAAGACCTGTTCCGGACGGCGCTGAACAAGCTGGCACGGGACGTGAAATACCAGCTCGAACGCGCGAACATGCGTAACCGGCAACTCTCCGTTTCGACGGTCGTTCGCTCGGACGTGCTGACCGAGCGCCTGGAGCACCCGATTGCGACGGGGAACTGGGTGGGTGGCCGCTCCGGCGTCTCACAACTGGTCGACCGGACCGACTACATGGGCGTTCTCTCTCACCTCCGCCGGCTTCGCTCGCCGCTCAGTCGCTCCCAGCCACACTTCGAGGCGCGGGACCTGCACGCGACCCAGTGGGGTCGCATCTGTCCCTCCGAGACGCCGGAGGGACCGAACTGTGGCCTGGTGAAAAACTTCGCGCAGGCGATGGAGCTGTCACAGAACGTCGCGGACGAACAGGAGCTGAAACAGGAACTCGCACAGATGGGAGTCGAGGGCATCCCAGGCATCGAAAGTGTCGAACAACAGCCCGCGGACGATTAATATGAGTCAGGGACGAGAAGCCAAAGTCTACGTCAACGGAAGTCTGGTCGGGACACACCCCGAACCGGAGAAGCTCGCACACCAGATTCGACAGGCTCGCCGACGGGGCGATGTCTCGGAGATGGTCAACGTCTCGGTCGACGAGCGCACCAGCGAGGTCATCGTCAACGCCGACGCCGGCCGGGCACGACGCCCGCTTTTGGTCGTCGAGGACGGCGAACCGCTCATCTCCGAGGAGGAGGTCGAGGCGCTACAGGACGGCGACCTCGAATTCGAAGAACTCGTCGAGCGCGGCTACGTCGAGTTCATCGACGCCGAGGAGGAGGGTGACATCTACGTCGCCGTCGAGGAAGACGAGCTGACGGACAACCACACCCACCTCGAAATCGATCCCCAGCTGATGTTCGGTATCGGTGCAGGGATGATTCCCTACCCCGAACACAACGCCAGCCCGCGGATTACGATGGGGTCGGGGATGATAAAACAGTCACTCGGGCTACCGAGTGCGAACTACCGCATCCGGCCGGACACGCGCCAGCACCTGCTGCATTACCCCCAGCTGTCGATGGTCAAAACGCAGACCACCGAGCAGATCGGCTACGACGACCGCCCCGCCGCACAGAACTTCGTCGTCGCCGTCATGTCCTACGAGGGGTTCAACATCGAGGACGCACTCGTGATGAACCAGGGGTCGGTCGACCGCGCGCTCGCCCGGTCGCACTTCTTCCGGACCTACGAGGGCGAGGAACGCCGATACCCGGGCGGTCAGGAGGACCGCTTCGAGATTCCCGACGACGAGGTCCGGGGCGCACGCGGCGAGGAAGCGTACACCCACCTCGACGAGGACGGCCTCGTCAACCCCGAGACGAAAGTCGACGAAAACGCCGTTTTGCTCGGGAAGACCTCCCCGCCGCGGTTCCTCGAAGAACCGGACGACATGGGCGGTCTCTCCCCGCAGAAACGACGGGAGACGAGCGTCACGATGCGCTCCGGTGAGAGCGGTGTCGTCGACACTGTCACCCTCATGGAGGGTGAAGACGGCTCGAAACTCTCGAAGGTCAGCGTCCGCGACGAGCGTATCCCCGAACTCGGGGACAAGTTCGCATCACGGCACGGTCAGAAGGGTGTCGTCGGCCACATCGCACCCCAGGAGGACATGCCCTTTACCGAGGAAGGTGTGGTGCCGGACCTCATCCTGAACCCCCACGCCCTGCCCTCGCGGATGACCGTCGGACACATTCTGGAGATGATCGGTGGCAAGGTCGGCTCGCTCGAAGGACGACGGGTCGACGGCACGCCCTTTACCGGAGAAGACGAGGACAAACTCCGTGGCTCGCTGGAGGACCACGGCTTCAAATCAAGCGGCAAGGAGGTCATGTACTCCGGCGTCACGGGCGAGAAAATCGAGGCGGAAATCTTCGTCGGGACCATCTTCTACCAGAAGCTGTACCACATGGTCTCGAACAAGATTCACGCGCGCTCGCGCGGACCGGTGCAGGTGCTGACTCGCCAGCCCACCGAGGGGCGTGCCCGTGAGGGTGGGCTCCGTATCGGTGAGATGGAACGGGACGTCTTCATCGGGCACGGCGCAGCCATGACGCTCAAAGAGCGCCTGCTCGACGAGTCCGACCGCGAGTGGATTTACGTCTGTGCCCAGTGTGGGATGGCCGCTGTCGAGAACGTCGACCAGCGCCGTGTCTACTGTCCCAACTGCGAGGAGGAGACCGATGTCCACGAAATCGAGATGTCGTATGCGTTCAAGCTTCTCCTTGACGAGATGAAAGCGCTTGGCATCGCACCGCGAGTCGAACTGGAGGACGCAGTATAATGAGCCAGCACGCACCCAAGGAAATCCACAGTCTGAGTTTCGGGCTGATGGACCCCGAGGAGTACCGCGAGATGAGCGCGACGAAGGTCATCACGGCCGACACCTACGACGACGACGGCTTCCCCATCGACATGGGGCTGATGGACCCGCGGCTGGGCGTCATCGACCCCGGACTGGAGTGTAAAACGTGCGGGAAACACTCCGGCTCGTGTAACGGCCACTTCGGCCACATCGAACTCGCCGCGCCCGTGATTCACGTCGGCTTCAACAAGCTCATCCGGCGACTGCTGCGTGGGACCTGTCGGAACTGCTCGCGGCTGACGCCGGTCGACGGCAGCAAGTACGCCGACCTGAGCGAGGCCAGCGAGGCCGCCGACGAGAAGCTCCGGGAGTTCCGTGGCAACCTCGACGAGGCGCGCTCGCTGCGCCAGGACCTGAGTGACGAACTCAAGTCAGCGATGCGGACCTGCCGGCGTTCCTCCTCCGATACGAACGAGGACAAGTGTCCGTACTGTGGCGAGGTCCAGTACGACATCAAACACGAGAAGCCGACGACCTACTACGAGGTCCAGCGCGTGCTCGCCTCGGATTACCCCGAGCGCATCGCGCAGGCGATGGAACCCGACGAGGAAGACGGCGAACGCGTCACGCCACCGGAACTGGCCGACGAGACGGGTATCGACCCCGGCCGGGTCCAGGAAATTCTCTCGGGCTCGTTCCGCCCGCGTGAATCCGACCGCGAGGCCATCGAGGACGCACTCGACGTGGACCTCACCGAGGAGGACATGAACAAGCTGATGCCCTCCGATATTCGCGACTGGTTCGAGGACATCCCGGACGACGACCTCGAATCCATCGGCGTCAGTGCGGACAAGTCCCGCCCCGAGTGGATGATTCTGACCGTCCTCCCGGTGCCGCCGGTGACCGCGCGCCCCTCGATTACGCTGGACAACGGGCAGCGCTCCGAGGACGACCTCACCCACAAGCTGGTGGACATCATCCGCATCAATCAGCGCTTCATGGAGAACCGTGAGGCCGGTGCGCCCCAGCTCATCATCGAGGACCTCTGGGAACTGCTGCAGTATCACGTCACCACGTTCATGGACAACGAGATTTCGGGGACACCGCCGGCCCGACACCGCTCCGGGCGGCCGCTGAAGACCCTCTCCCAGCGCCTGAAAGGCAAAGAGGGACGGTTCCGTGGCAGCCTGTCGGGCAAGCGTGTCAACTTCTCCGCCCGGACTGTCATCTCACCGGACCCCACGCTGAGCCTGAACGAGGTCGGTGTTCCCGACCGGGTCGCCTCGGAGATGACCCAGACGATGAACGTCAACGAGCGCAACCTCGACGAAGCCCGGCGCTACGTCGCCAATGGGCCCGAAACCCATCCCGGCGCGAACTACGTGCGCCGACCGGACGGCCGCCGGCTGAAAGTCACCGAGAAAAACTGCGAGGAACTCGCGGAGAAAGTCGAGGCCGGCTGGGAGGTTTCCCGCCACCTCATCGACGGTGACATCATTATCTTCAACCGCCAGCCGTCGCTGCACCGGATGTCCATCATGGCCCACGAGGTCGTGGTGATGCCGTACAAGACGTTCCGCCTGAACACCACCGTCTGTCCGCCGTATAACGCGGACTTCGACGGCGACGAGATGAACATGCACGCCCTCCAGAACGAGGAGGCCCGTGCGGAAGCGCGCGTGCTGATGCGCGTGCAAGAACAGATGCTCAGCCCGCGCTTCGGTGAGAACATCCTCGGTGCGATTCAGGACCACGTCACGGCGACGTACCTGCTGACGAATACGAATCCGGAGTTCAACGAGACGCAGTCGCTGGACCTGCTGCGGACGACCCGTATCGACGAACTCCCTGACCCGGACCGGGTCGACGACGACGGGACTGAGTACTGGACCGGCCGGAAACTCTTCTCGGAGCTCCTGCCCGACGGACTGGACCTCGAGTTCACCTCCTCGGCAGGCGATACAGTCCTCATCGAGGACGGCCAGTTGCTCCAGGGGACAATCGACGAGGATGCAGTCGGTGCCTTCGGCGGCGAGGTGGTCGACACCATCGCCAAGCAGTTCTCGAAGACGCGGGCGCGCATCTTCATCAACGAGGTCTCCAGTCTCGCTATCCGGACCATCATGCACTTCGGGTTCTCCATCAGTATCGACGACGAGTCGATTCCGCCGGAGGCCCAAGAGCAGGTCGACGAGGCAATCGACGGTGCCTACGACCGGGTGCAGGAACTCATCGAGACCTACGAGCGGGGCGAACTCGAATCCCTGCCGGGTCGGACCGTCGACGAGACGCTGGAGATGAAGATCATGCAGGCACTGGGCAAGGCGCGTGACTCGGCGGGTGACATCGCGGAGGACCACTTCGCGGACGACAACCCTGCGGTCGTGATGGCCGAGTCCGGCGCGCGTGGGTCGATGCTGAACCTGACCCAGATGGCCGGCTGTGTCGGCCAGCAGGCAGTCCGTGGCGAGCGCATCAACCGCGGCTACGAGGACCGCACCCTCAGTCACTTCGAGCCAAACGACCTCTCGGCCGAGGCCCACGGCTTCGTGGAGCACTCCTACCGTGAGGGACTCGACCCCAAGGAGTTCTTCTTCCACGCGATGGGCGGCCGCGAGGGGCTTGTCGACACGGCCGTTCGTACGTCGAAGTCCGGGTACCTGCAGCGCCGGCTCATCAACGCCCTCTCCGAACTCGAAACGCAGTACGACGGTACCGTTCGGGACACCTCCGATACGGTCGTCCAGTTCGAGTTCGGTGAAGACGGCACCTCGCCGGTCGAAGTCTCAAGCTCCCAGGAGAAGGCTGCGGTCGATGTCGAGGAGATTACGAACCGTGTGCTCGACGAGGAGTTCGCCGACGAAAACGAGAAGGCAGAGTTCCTCGGCGAGCGCGCCGAACCGACCAACCTCTCGGAACACGCCGACGACTGGTGGATGGCCCAGTCCGACGACTAATCCATGACAGACTACGACGTACCCGCCGACACGGAAGTCCTCGTCGAGGACAGCGAGCTTCCGCGCCGGCTCAAAGATGAGGTGTACAGCACACTCGAAGACCGGGACCCGACCCCCGAGGAGACCGAGGAGGTCGTCCAGGCTATCGAGGCCAAGTACCGGGACACGCGTGTCGACCCGCTTGACCCTGTCGGGACTGTCTCCGCACAGTCTATCGGCGAACCCGGGACGCAGATGACGATGAACACGTTCCACTACGCGGGTGTGGCAGAAATCGACGTGACCCAGGGCCTGCCCCGGCTCATCGAGCTGGTCGACGCCCGGAAAGAGCCCGACACGCCGATGATGACGGTCCATCTCGAAGACGAGTACGCCCAGGACCGCGAGAAGGCTCACGAGGTCGTCTGGAACATCGAGTCGACGAAGATTCTCCAGCTGGGTGACGTATCGACCAACGTCGCCGATATGCTCGTCCGGGTCTCGCTCAACGAGGATACCCTCATGGAGCGGTGGCCGACCGTTTCCGACCCTGTCGAGGTAGCCGAAACGATTGCGAGCACCATCGAGTCCAAACTCGGCGTCGAGACCATCCAGCAGGGCCTGGTCATCGAGTTCGGCCCCGAGCAGCCGTCCTACCGGGACCTGCTGCAGTTGGTCGAGGACCTCTCCGATATCGTCTTCAAGGGTATCGAGGACATCTCGCGTGTCGTCATCCGCAAGGAAGAGACCGACAACGGCGAGGAGTTCGTCCTCTACACGGAGGGGTCCGATTTCGGTACTGTCCTCGGCATCGAGGGCGTCGACGCCTCCCGGACGACGTGTAACAACATCCACGAGATTTACCGGAACCTGGGCGTCGAGGCAGCCCGTGAGGCCATCATCAACGAGACGATGAACACCCTCGAAGAGCAGGGGCTGGACGACGTGAACGTCCGCCACCTGATGCTGGTCGCCGATATCATGACCAACGAGGGGACCATCGAGTCCATCGGCCGCCACGGCATCTCCGGCTCGAAGGACTCCGTGCTCGCACGGGCAGCCTTCGAGGTGACGGTCAACCACCTGCTCGACGCGGCCGTTCACGGTGAAGTCGACGACCTCAACGGCGTCACGGAGAACGTCATCGTCGGCAAGCCAATCAAACTGGGCACCGGCGACGTGGACCTGCGGATGAGCGCCGGCTCGAAGAGCGCCGACTGAGATGACCGTTCGACTCTCGGACGACGCACGACAACTGCTCACCCTCTTCGAGGAGGAGACCGAGGCGACCGTCCGGGATTGCGTCATCGACGAGGAGTACGACCGCGTCATCTTCCTCGTCAAAGCCGGCGAGATGGGCAAGGCCATCGGCAGCGGTGGCGAGAACGTCCAGGCCGTCGAGGAGGAACTCGACCGCGAGGTGAAACTCGTCGAGGATGCCGATACCGCCGAGGACTTCGTCGCCAACGCGCTGGCGCCTGCCGCTGTCTACAACGTCACCATCAGCGAGAACGACGACCGGTTGGCCTACGTCGAGGTGGCCGAGGCGGACCGCGGCGCGGCTATCGGTGCGGATGGCAAGAACATCGACGCCGCGCGGACGCTTGCAGCACGACACCACGATGTCGACGACGTGGAACTGACCTGAGCGGTCGTTCTTTTCCGGCGGTTGTGCACTCTGGTCTCTGCACGCTCTGTTCAACACACTCGTAGCGCCGCGGTGCTCGCTTTCGCGGGTGTTTTGGCGTGTCTCGGAAACGCCGACCTCAACGACGGGTGAGGGTTGCTATCCGAAACCGGGTGCCCCTCGACGATGAACTGAGCTGCGTCGTCAGTCGTCGTCGGTACTCACGTTTCCGGTCCCTGCGCTGGCTTCGAGGTCGTCGACGTCGACGCCGGCCTCGCGGATCTCGAACTGGTCGGTGATTTCCCGGAGGTCTGCGGCTCGACTGGACAAGTCGACGATGCTGTCAGTGACCTCGGACATGGACGCGGTCTGTTCCTCGGCGGCAGCGGCCACGTCTTCGGCCTCGCCGCTGGTCTGTTCGCTTATGCTGCCCACCTCGTCGACCATCGCGACGACCTCCTCGGTGGAGGCGGCCTGCTCGTCGGTGGCGTCGTTGATGGACTGGACGCCGGCGTTGGCTTTTTCGACTTGCTCGATGATGTCTTCGAGCGTACTCGCGGCACCTTCGACGGTCTCACGGCCGGCTTCGACGCGCTGGCCCATCTCCTGCATGTCGCCGACTGCCTGGGCCGTCGAGGCCTGCACCTCGGTGATGAGGTCTTCTATCTCCTGTGTGGCCTGACTGGTCTCCTCGGCCAGCCCCTTGATTTCGTCCGCGACGACGCCAAAGCCCTCCCCGGCCTCGCCCGCGCGGGCGGCCTCGATGGAGGCGTTCAGGGCGAGCATGTTCGTCTGCTCGGCGATGTCGTCGATGAGGTCGACGATTTCGCCGATGTGTTCCATCTCGTCGTCGAGGCGTTCGACCTCGCGGACGGTCTCTGCGGCCTGCTGTTCGATATCGTTCATCTCGGCGACAGCCTCCGTGGCGTAGGTCGACCCTTCCTCGCCGAGGTCGGCGGCCTCGCGGGACTGCTGGGCCACCTCGTCCGAGGAGGAAGCGATCTCCTCGACGGTCGCCGAGAGGTCGGTCATCTCGTCGGCGGCCTGCTGGATGTTCTCGTTTTGCTGCTCCGCGCCGGCCGCAATCTCCTGGACCGACTCGCTGACCTCCTGGCTGGCGTTCTGGACCTCCTCGGCCCCGGTCGAAATCTCGTCTGAGACGTTGTCGACCTCGTTTGCGATGTCACGAACCTCGACGACGGTCGCTTCCAGTTGGCCGAGCATGGCGTTGAACGCCTCCGCAATCTCGCGCATGGCGTCGTTGTCGATACCCGTGTCCAGTCGCTGAGTGAAGTCGCCGGACGCGGCATCTTCCATCACGTCGCTGAACTCTTCGGCCTGGTCGTTGAGTTCCGCCGCGAGTTCCTCAGCCTTCTCCTGGGAACTGCGGGCGTTTGCTTTGGCCTCTTCGAGTTCGGTGATGAACTCCTCTATGTCGTGGCGCATCTCGCTCAGCGCCACGCCGATATCGCCGGGCACGTCCTCCTGGAGCACCTCGGCGTCGAAGTCCTGCTCGGCGATAGCGTCGGCCTGGCCAGCGACCGTCTGCATGTACGCCTGTGTCTCGCGGAAGGCGTCCTGTACCTCTCCGATTTCGTCGATGCGACCGCTGTCCTCGATATCCTGGTCGACCTCACCCGTGGCCAGCCCACGCGCGTTGCTGGCAAGGCCATCGAGCTTGCTGATGGTTCCCCGGCTGACGATGACCCCCAGTACGGCGAACCCGAGCAACACCAGTGCGATGAGGATGCCGATACGTTCGGTCACCGTCCGGCTCAGCGCGTAGGCGTTCGACTGTGGGGCGTGCTTGACGACGACCCGGTCGGTCCCATCGACGTAGGCGTACGCGATGACATCGCCGTTGCGTTCGACGATGCCGTCACCGCCAATCGTGCCGTCGGAAATCTCCTGCACGTCGGTGCCAGCGTCATACTGTGAGAGCGTCTTGCTGGAGTTCGTCGCGAACTGGATCTGACCGTTACTGTCGACGACCTGTGTGTATCCGCCCTCAACCGTATCGCGCAGCCCCTCTCCCCGCTGGGCCGCGTCGAAGACGGCGACCATTGCCGCGTCTTTGTTCTCGACCGGGCTCGCGTACGCGATGAGTTTCTTGCCATCGTCAGCGTACACGTTCGATTCGATGGCGTCGTTGTCGCCTCTGAACCTAAAGCCGCCACGCCACTCCATGCCGGCGTCGGCAAGCGACTCGCCTTCGCGTGCATCGACGGTACTCCCGACGATTTCAGCCTCGGTGTCGTTCGCGGCGTCACCCCGCCAGTCGACCCCCTCGACGTAGTACAGCGCGTACAGGCTCTCCGGGAACTGGTCAACCTGGTTGTCGAGTGAGGACTGGAGTTCACCCTGACTGCCGATGTCCTCGAAGTCGCTGTTTTCCGAGAGCAGTGCTGTCCGCTCGAGTTGTGAGTTGCGCCACTCGTTCAGCGCTGCTGACTCCTGGTCCGCAATCGCTTTCAGCTCCTGCTTCCGGTCGTCTTTCACCTGGTCCGACACGTCCGCCTGTGTCACGAACCCAACGCCGCCGACGAGCACCGCAATGGCAAGAACGATGAGCGTGAACTTCCGGATGTACCGCTCCCGAACGAACTCGGGCAGCAACTGTTTGATGGCCATTCTATTCTGGTCTGTGCCCACAATAGTCCTCTATACACGTATGAATCCTTCCAAAGTTGTTAGGAATAGTAACACATACGACCGGCCTACGGACCGGTTCCACCACGTGGCGGCCGCCGGCCGTCGGGGGAGTGTGTCGCTGTGCCGTAGTGGAGTGGAAAAGACGACGCTTAAGTGCCTCCGTCGGATATCCGCGTGTACTATGGCGAACGGCAAATACGCCGCGCGTAAGCTCAAGAAGGACCGCCAGTCTCACCGGTGGTCCGACTCCAAGTACGCGCGCCGCGAGCGGGGGCTTCGGGAGAAGTCAGACCCCCTCGAAGGCGCGCCCCAGGGGCGCGGCATCGTTCTCGAGAAGGTCGGTATCGAAGCGAAACAGCCCAACTCGGCGATTCGGAAATGCGTCCGGGTCCAGCTCATCAAAAACGGCAAACAGGTGACTGCCTTCTGTCCCGGTGACGGCGCTATCTCCTTTATCGACGAACACGACGAAGTGACTATCGCCGGTATCGGCGGCGCAAAGGGTCGTGCAATGGGTGACCTTTCGGGTGTCAACTACAAGGTCGAGAAAGTAAACGGCGTCTCGCTCATCGAACTGGTGCGGGGCAACGCGGAGAAACCGGTGCGATAATCATGAGTACGGACCAGCCAGAACCCGACGCACCCGCCGGCAGCGAGGAGACGGACGCGCTCCTCTTTGGCGAGTGGTCGGTCGACGACATCGAGTTTCAGGACCCATCGACCGAGCGGTACATCACGGTCACGCCTATCGGGCACACGATGGGCCGCCACGCCGACAAACAGTTCAAGAAGTCTGAAATCAGCATCGTCGAGCGGCTCATCAACCGCCTGATGCAGACCGACGAGAACACCGGCAAAAAGCAGATGGCGACCCAGATTACCCGGGACGCCTTCGAGCAGATTCACAACCAGACCGACGAGAACCCCATCCAGATTCTGGTCCGGGCCGTCGAGAACAGCGCGCCCCGTGAGGAGACTGTCCGCCTGAAATACGGTGGTATCTCCGTGCCCAAGGCCGTCGACATCTCCCCGCAGCGCCGTGTCGACCAGGCACTGAAGTTCCTCGCCGAGGGTGTTCTGGGCGACTCCTTCAAGACCGAATCTGACGCCTCCGAGGCGCTCGCGCGCCAGCTGATGGGTGCCGCAAACAACGACGTTGGCACCTACGCGGTCAACCAGAAAGAGGAAAAAGAGCGCGTCGCGGCTGCTGCCCGCTAACTGCGGACTCCCTTTTCCACGCCGGAGTGGATTCAAGTCCGTCTCGCCCCTAGCCCCGGGTATGTTCCGTAGCTACCGGGTCGGGCGTGTCTTCGGCATCCCGCTGGAGCTGGACGTGACCTTCCTCCTCGTACTCCCGGCGCTTGCCTGGCTCGTCGCTGCCCAGCTTGACCAACTCGTGGGGTTGTTGAACGGGCTTCTCGGGCTGACTATCGCGGCGGAGGCCATTGCCGGGGGCCTCCGGCCGCTCGCTGTCGGCTTCGCCGCCATCCTCGGGCTGTTCGTCGGCGTCTTCCTCCACGAACTCGGTCACTCCGTCGTCGCGATGCACTATGGCTACGGCGTCGACTCGATTACGCTGTGGCTCCTCGGCGGCATCGCTCAGCCCGCCGAACAGCCTCGCAACTGGGTTCACGAGTTCTGGATTGCCGTCGCCGGCCCTATCGTCAGCGTCCTGCTTGGGGTGGGCTGTTATCTGGCAGTGCTCGTGGTCCCACCCGAGTTCGACGTGGCCATCTTCTTGCTGGCGTATCTCGCCGTGTTGAACGTATTCCTCGCGGGCTTCAATCTCCTGCCGGCGTTTCCCCTCGACGGCGGGCGTGTCCTCCGGGCGCTGCTCGCCCGCCGGCAGTCCTACGTCCGTGCGACCAGACAGGCCGCGACTGTCGGCAAGGGTTTTGCCGTCCTCATCGGGCTCGTGGGGCTGGTCGCGCTGAACGTCTTCTGGATTTTCATCGCCTTTTTCATCTACATCGCCGCGACGGCCGAGAGCAAGCAGATGCTGCTGGACGCGGCTTTCGAGGGTGTCACCGTCGGCGAGGTCATGACGACACGCGACCAGCTAGATGTCGTCTCGCCGGACATTCTGGTCAGTGACCTGCTTGATGAAATTCTGGTCAAACGCCACACCGGCTACCCCGTCGTCGACGGCGGCGAATTCGTCGGCATCGTCACGCTATCGGACGTTCAGGAAGTCGATAGCGAGGCCGTCACCGTCGGCGAGGTCATGACGCCCGCCGCTGAACTGAAAACCATCCAGCCAGCGACCGATGCTGTCGACGCCTTCGAGCGACTGGGGAGTTCGAACGTCGGACGGTTGCCCGTTATCGACGGTCGTGGCAACCTCCTCGGGCTCGTTACCCGGACCGACCTCGTGACGGCGTTCAGAGCCATCACACAACAACAGCGTATCGAGGACCCGATGGCGCTCCAGCGGGGGACGTGACAGTCTCGATTCCGAACCGGCGGATTTCGACGACTGCCGTACCGTATACCAACAACCATTTTGTGGTTGACGAGGGAGCAGGGTGTATGTCAGAACGACACGAATCGGTCGAGCTCGTCCCGGACACGACGGTCGTCTACGTCGCGGTGTCGGTGCTGCTGGCGGCACTGACGGCCGTGCTGGCACAGCTCTCGCTACCGGTGCCCGGCATCCCAGTTCCCTTCTCGCTGCAGCCCTTCGGCGTGTTCTTCGCCGGGTTGCTGCTCGGCCCCGTCTGGGGTGGCTTCACGTTGCTGCTGTACATCGTCACTGGCCTCGCGGGCGCGCCGGTGTTCTCGGGTGGCGGGGCAGGCGTGGCTTACTTCCTCGGCCCGACTGGTGGCTTCCTGGTCGGCTTTCTGCTGGCTGCCGTTGTTATCGGTGCGGTTGTCCACCGGGGTATCGAGCCGCGGTCGCTGACCGCTGTCTCGACTGTCACGCAGGCGCTTGCCCTCGCGGTCGGCATCGTCGTCGTCTACGCCGTCGGAGTGCCATGGTTCGCTGTCGTGAGCGACATTTCCCTGACTGCCGCCGCAACCGCAATGGCTCCGTTTTTCCCGCCGGACGTGCTGAAAGCCGTGTTGACGCTGGGTGCCGTCGCCGGCGGTGTCGAGGCCTTCGACCAGGTGCGATGATAGAGACCAGCGAACTGGTGTACCGCCACGGCGATACTGCCGCCCTCGACGGTATCTCGCTCACTATCGAGGACGGCGAGTGGCTCCTCCTCGCTGGGCCCAACGGCAGCGGCAAGACTACGCTCGTCCGTCATTTCAACGCCCTGCTGGACCCCGACGAAGGGACCGTGCTGGTCGACGGCCAGGAGGCGGCGGCAAATCCGGTCCGCGCACGAACGACCGTCGGGATGGTGTTCCAGACGCCGCGTGACCAGTTCGTCGCCGCCACTGTCGGTGCCGACGTGGCCTTCGGTCCGGAGAATCTTGGACTGGCTCGCGAGGACATCGACCGCCGCGTAGCCGAAGCGCTGTCGGCGGTCAACATGGACGGACGGGGCGACGAGCGGGTCGACTCGCTGTCCGGCGGCGAGCAGGCGCGGGTCGCTATCGCAGGCGCGCTTGCGATGGAGCCCTCCCATCTCGTGTTGGACGAACCTTTCACGGGGCTGGACTGGCCGGCCCGTCAGTCGGTCCTCTCGCATCTCGACGACCTCCACGCCGCGGGGACGAGCATCATCGTCGTCACGCATGACGTGCGCGACCTGCTTTCGCGGGCCGACCGCGTGGTCGGTCTCCGTGAGGGCGGCGTTGCGGTCGACGCGCCACCGGAACAGGCCCGTGAACAACTGTCTACACTCGACGTACGCGTGCCCGAATGCTGAGTTACGAACCCGGCGCGACTGTCGCCCATCGACTGGACCCGCGGTCGAAAATCGGCTTCCAGATCGGCTTTGCCGTCGCTGCTTTCACCGTCTCCACGCTCGCGGGCCTGGCCGGGGTGTACGCCGTCGGGCTTGGCTGTCTGCTCGCTGCGCGACTCTCGCCCGTGCGGGCGTTGCGTGCCTACTGGTTCGTGCTGGTCTTTCTCGGATTCGGTCCTCTCTTTGGCGGGCTGACACTCGGCCCACCCTGGTTTCGGGTCGACGGCGCGCTCACCTCGCTACGGGGCGTCGCGCGTATCGTCCCGCTGTTGTTCGTGAGCGCGGCCTTTGTCCACTCGACGCCGGTTCGGGACACGCGAGCGGCCATCCAGCATACCGTTCCCGGCAAACTCGGGCAGTTGCTCGGCATCGGCGTGGCGCTGACGTTCCGGTTTGTCCCCGTCGTGCGGACAGACGTGGGCCGGATTCGCGAGGCCATCAGCGCCCGCGGCGGGGACGAGCGGACGCTGCGGGACCGTGCCTCGCGGATTGCCCGGCTGTCACTGGTGCGGTCGCTGCAGCGTGCCGGCCGGCTGTCGGTCGCACTGCGAGCGCGCTGTCTCGCCTACAATCCGACGCTGCCGGCGCTGTCGCTGTCCGGGCTGGATTACCTCGTTTTCGCGCTCTCGATAGGGCTGGTACTGGTGTCGGTTCTGGTCTAGTCGGCGGCGGGACCGTTCTCGCCGGCGTAGTCCCGGGTCACGTCGACCAGTGCCTTGCGGTACTCGCTCTCGTTGGGCTCGTGAGCAAGCGTCAGAAAGTGGCGTTTGAACCCCTGGAAGTCGATGTCGGGTGCGTCTGCCGCGGCCGCGTGCGCGAGGTCGTAAATACGATGGGCCGGGTCGACGAGGTCGTGGCGCTCGATTAGCGCCAGCGCGAAGGCAGCGTTGACTGCCGTAATCTCGGGGTCGGCCGCAGGGGTGAGCCGTTCCCAGCCGCCGGCGGGGTCGGCCGGCCGATTGGCGACGGCAGCGGCGAGGCTCGCTTCGAGGAAGTCCACGAGTTTATCGGCCGGCGCAAGCTCCAGCCAGAGGTCGTCGGCGTAGATGTCCTTCATGTGGTTGGCAATCTGGTAGCAGTGGGTGAGCTTGCGCTGTTCGACGCTGCGGCCGGCCAGCGCGAGAAAGATGGCCTCCTCCGTCGACTGCGTGTGTGAGGGATGGCCCCGCTCGTGGTGGTGCATGTGTGCGAACTCGTGCAAGGCGAGTTCGCGGGCCATCGCGGAGGTGGCTGCCTGCTGGGAGATGGTCAGTCGGTGACCCTCGTTGTCGTGACTCACGCGGGTGCGCTCGTCGGGGTCGGTGACGATGCGGACAGTCACTGGCTGTTGCAGGTCACGCTCGGTCTCGAAGAGGTCACGTGCGCCCAGAAACGGTGCCGCCGGCCCTGGACCGTCGACTCCTACGTCCATACACCACTATGTGGGTGGTTCAGACGTATGAGTATATCGCCCACACGAACAGCTCACAGACCTACTCACCCGGTGAATAGCCGATGACCAGCCCACAGCCACCACACTGGTGGACATCGACCGTCTCCGGTTCCATCTCGAAGCTGTCGACATCGACCTGCGGGACGCTCTCGGCGGTCCGAATCTCGTCGTGGCTGAGTTCTTTGTCACAGTCCTCACAGAAGAGGAGGTCGTCTGTCATGTCCCGTCGTTGGTCGTCCGCGTACAAAACCGTGGTGGGGCTGGTCACGGGACGTACCCAGTCACGCGTTCGGAAACACCGTCACTTTGCTCCGCTCCTCGCAGGCTTCGGCATCGGACAGGCGAGCCCACTTTCGACATACCGTCGCCGTGCCTCGGTTGCGACGTGCTTCGGCACGGGCTCAGTTGCCCAGCGTGAAACACTATCCTTTTGACCCTCCTGCCGGTAGAGGGGGGTACTAATGGGCCGACGTAAGAAGATTGTACAGGAGTGTGAGACGCTGATGGACAAACCGGAGAACATCCGGAACATTGCCATCGCGGCTCACGTCGACCACGGCAAGACGACACTGACGGACAACCTGCTCGCAGGGGCGGGGATGATCTCCGACGACACTGCCGGTGAACAGCTCGCAATGGACACGGAAGAGGACGAACAGGAACGTGGGATTACCATCGACGCGGCAAACGTTTCGATGACCCACGAGTACGAGGATACCAACCACCTCATCAACCTCATCGACACGCCCGGCCACGTGGACTTCGGTGGCGACGTGACGCGTGCGATGCGTGCCGTCGACGGTGCGCTCGTCGTCGTCGACGCCGTCGAGGGTGCCATGCCCCAGACCGAGACGGTCCTGCGACAGGCACTCCGAGAGGGTGTCAAGCCGACGCTGTTTATCAACAAGGTCGACCGCCTCATCTCCGAACTGCAGGAAGGTCCCGAGGAGATGCAGAAGCGTCTCGTCTCCGTCATCCGCGACGTGAACGAGCTCATCCGTGGGATGACCGAGGAGATGGACGACATCGACGAGGACTGGACGGTCTCCGTCGAAGACGGGACCGTCGGCTTCGGGTCCGCACTCTACAAGTGGGGCGTCTCGATGCCCTCGATGCAGCGGACAGGGATGGACTTCGGCGATATCATGGAGCTCGAACGGAACGACAATCGCCAGGAGCTCCACGAGCGCACGCCCCTGTCGAACGTCGTCCTCGACATGGTCTGTGAGCACTTCCCGAACCCAATCGACGCCCAGCCCCGTCGTATCCCGCGCATCTGGCGTGGCGACGCCGAATCGGATGTCGCCGACCAGATGCAGCTGGTCGACGAGGACGGCGAAGTCGTCCTGATGGTCACCGACATCGGAATCGACCCACACGCCGGTGAGATTGCTGCGGGTCGTGTCTTCTCCGGCACCCTGGAGAAAGGCCAGGAGCTGTACGTCTCCGGGACCGCGGGCAAGAACCGCGTCCAGAGCGTCGGTATCTACATGGGTGGCGAGCGCGAGGAGGTCGAACACGTCCCCGCAGGAAACATTGCGGCCGTGACCGGCCTCAACGACGCCATCGCCGGCTCGACCGTTTCGAGTGTCGAGATGACTCCCTTCGAGTCCATCGAGCACATCTCGGAGCCGGTCATCACGAAGTCCGTCGAGGCGAAGAACATGGACGACCTGCCAAAGCTCATCGAGACGCTCCAGCAGGTCGCCAAGGAAGACCCGACCATCCAGATCGAGATTAACGAGGATACCGGTGAACACCTCATCTCCGGGCAGGGTGAGCTTCACCTCGAGGTCATCACCCAGCGCATCGAGCGCAACCAGGGCATCCCCGTCACGACCGGTGAGCCTATCGTCGTCTTCCGGGAGGCCCCACAGGAGGAGAGCCGCGAGGTCGAGGGAATCTCCCCGAACCGGCACAACCGCTTCTACCTGACTGTTCATCCTCTCTCGGAGGAACTCGTCGACACGCTCAAGAAGGGCGAGGCGACGATGGACATGCCGGAACTCGAACGCCGTGAGGCCCTGCAGGAGGCCGGCCTGGACAAGGACACCTCCCAGGAAGTCGAGCACATCTACGGCTCGAACATCATCATCGACGACACGAAGGGTATCCAGCACCTCAACGAGACGATGGAACTCGTCCTCGAAGGCTTCGAAGAGGCTCTGGAAGACGGTCCGCTGGCCGCCGAACCGGTCACGGGCTCGCTCATCCGCCTCCACGACGCCCGCCTGCACGAGGACGCCATCCACCGCGGTCCCGCACAGGTCATCCCCGCAGTGCGTGAGGCACTGCACAACGCCCTGATGGATTCGGAGATTCGCCTGCTCGAACCCATCCAGGAGGTCCGCATCGACGTGCCCAACGAGCACATGGGTGCCGCAAGCGGCGAGATTCAGGGTCGTCGTGGCCGCGTCGACGACATGTACCAGGAAGGCGACCTGATGGTCGTCGAGGGCGTCGCGCCCGTCGACGAGATGATCGGCTTCTCCAGTGACATCCGCTCTGCCACCGAGGGTCGTGCCTCCTGGAACACCGAAAACGCCGGGTTCCAGGTCATGGCCGACAACCTCCAGCGCGAGACCATCATGGAGATCCGCGAGCGCAAGGGCATGAAGCAGGAACTGCCCGAACTGGTCGACTACATCTAAGGCCCACCCGACCGTCTTTCTCTCCTCTTTTCGCGCTGCGTAGTGGCGTCTCTGGTGGCTGATTGTCTCCCACCCGGAGTCCATCGCTCAGCACTGTCGTGGCCGTCTGCTCGACGCCGGGTCAACATCCTGTATTTGCAGGCCCAGACTCTACGCTGGCTGCTGCCGTCCTTCGCGTGATGGAGTCTCTCCCGACTGCCCAACCAGCAGCGGTGCTGACAGACAGCGAGGTCTCGTTCCAATGACGGCACACGCACACGACGAGACAGACAGACAGCGCACCACGTCCGACGAGACACACCAGACGGACCGGTCCCCGACACAGCGGGCGAGACGACTCCTCTCGGCGGTACTCGGCGGCGCGTTGCTCGTCCGCGGGCTCCGTCGTCGGTCGCTGCGCGGACTCGTCACGGCGCTGGTCGGCGGGTGGTTGCTCATCCGCACACTCGGCGGTCGCTCCCGCAATAGAGTTGGCCGGGACGTGGCAGCCGAGACAGTCGACAGTCACCCGGGACAGGCGACGACTGTCACCAGATCGGTCGTCGTCGAGCGGTCGGCTGCGGAGTGCTACGAGGTGTGGCGCGACCCCGAGCAGTTCTCACAGGTCATGGGTCATATCGCGGACGTCGCGGCGACGGACGACGACCACTTGCGCTGGACGGTCGAGGGTCCGGGCGGTCGAGACCTCTCCTGGGACACCCGCGTCGTCGAGGACGACCCCGGACAGATAATCCGCTGGGAGACGGACCCGGACGCACTCGTCTCGACCGATGGCGTGGTCCGCTTTCGTGAGACCGAGGATGCGGACACGGAGGTCACGCTCGCGCTCACGCTCGACCCACCTGGCGGGTCGCTTGGGACTGCAGTGTTGCACCGACTCGATGTCGTCCCCGATGCAGTCGCCGGGACGACACTTGACCGGTTCAAAACCCTCGTCGAAACTGGCGAGAGTCCGTCGCGTTCGGAGACTTTCTCCAACCACGACGTGCGTGACTCGCTGTGAGCGAGTCGTGTTGAACACACTGGGGTGGGTGAGACCATCGCAGGCCCCCTGGCCGTCGTGTCGACTGAGGGTTTCCCGACTGAATCCGGCGGACAGCACATCCCAAACCAGACGGCTTACCTGCTAACCGGGCGAAGAGAGTGTATGCCATTCAGATACCAGGTTCTGGATATTCTCATCGGGGGTCTTCTGGCCGGCCTCGGGTCGTTCGTCTTCGGGGCAGTGGTCCAGCCCTCGTTCGCGGTGGCGCTTGGCAGTTTCTTCGCGGCGATGTTTTACTTCTCGCGAAACCCGTGGGGGATGCAGGAGGGTGCAGAACTCAACGACCGCATCGACGACCTCTACGAGCGGGTCCTGCCGTAGGCGTCCCGTTCACCGTCGCCGGACGTACGGCTGCAGGCATCCAGTTGCAGTGCTGGAGGTTCCTGGCACCTTTCCCTACTGTCTGCCCAGTTCTAGTAATATTTCTATCACTTCCTCAATAACGGGATACTTATAGTCGGCTCTCGGATTGCCATGCAATGAGCCTCCGTAGCCGCTCGTCGAGCGAGGTGACCGACAGATGAGTGACTCGACGGAGGAGGTGCGGTCGTACACAGTCCGCCTGGAGCTGGTCGATAGACCGGGCGAGCTGCTCCGGGCGCTGAATCCCATCTCGGACCGTGGTGGGAACCTCCTCTCAATTTTCCACGAGCGGGGCAACCTCACACCACGGGGACACATCCCCGTCGAGGTCGACCTGGAGGCGACACCGGAACGGTTCGATGTCATCGTCGATGCGCTCCGTGAAGAGGGCATCAACGTCATCCAGGCCGGTGCCGAACGCTACGGCGAGGAGTTGACTATCGTCCTCATCGGCCACCTGGTCGATACGGACCTCTCGGATACGCTCGACCGCATCGAACAGCGGTCGGGAGCCACGGTCCGTGACCTCTCGCTGTCGGCACCGGAAGACAGCGACGGCGAATCCAGTGCACGGGTTCGACTGGCCGCCCAGCGCGGCGAGACCCAGACTGTCCTCGATGTCGTCGACGAGATTGCCACAGAGAAAGACCTGCAAGTCATCGAGCCGCTCACCGCGGGTGATGCGCCATGAACATCGCCGTGATGGGTGCCGGGGCTGTCGGCACGTCCGTCGTCGAACTCGCCGAAGGGTACGGCCATACCGTCACAGCCTTGGCCGACTCCCGGACAGGGGTGGTCGACCCGACCGGGCTCGACACCGCGGCGGTACTCGAACGCAAACGCAGCGAGGGTATCGTCGGCGACGACGACCCCGAGGACGTACTCGAGGGCGACTACGACGTGCTCGTGGAAGCGACACCGACGACACTCGGTGACGCCCAACCCGGCTTCGGGAATCTCGAGCGAGCGCTCCAGCGGGACCGTCACGTCGTGCTGGCCAACAAGGGGCCGGTCGCGGAGCGGTACTCCGACGTGCGCGCACTCGAACGCGAGAGCGCGGGCGAGGTGTACTTCGAGGCGACTGTCGGCGGTGCGATGCCTGTCCTCTCGACGATTGCGGACTTCGGCCCCGAGAAGATTACTGCTGCCCGCGGCGTTCTCAACGGGACGGCGAATTTCGTCCTCTCGCGGATGGCTGCCGAGGGGCTGGGCTATGAACACGTACTCGCCGAAGCGCAGGACCTCGGTGTCGCCGAGGCCGACCCCACCTTCGACGTGGAGGGGACTGACGCCGCGTTGAAATGCGTCATCGTCGCCAACGTCCTCGCACAGGGCGACCGCGAATATACACTCGAGGACGCGACCGTCGAGGGCATCAAGGATGTCCCGGCGAGCGCGCTCGAGTTGGCCCACGAGGACGGCCGCACGATTCGACTCATCGGCGAGGTCAGTGACGGCGACGTTCGCGTCGGGCCGCGACTCGTCCCCGACCAGGGGGCGCTAGCGGTGACCGGCACACGGAACATCGTTCAACTGGAGACGACCCACGCCGGCCGGCTGAACATCTCCGGTCGCGGTGCGGGTGGCGACGAGACGGCGACGGCCGTGCTGGCCGATGTCGACCGCCTGACCGACTGAGCGACCTGCTTCTTTTCAGTACCTTGCACCATCAGCCCTGAGACCCTTCGAGCCACGGGCCATCGCGTGAACGATGAGCCGCCTCACTGCAGGACTCAGACAAGCGGCCGGTCGACCACGTCGAACCCTCGGCGCTGTTCTCACACAGGTCCGAGAAGACGACGTGCCGTTCATGGCCGCGAGCATCGCGTACCAGGCGTTCATCTCGCTGTTCCCGCTGCTCGTCCTCATCTTTCTGCTGGTCGCCACTGTCGGCGATGAAACTGTCGCCAAAGAGGTCGTCGGGCTGACCGAGGGTGTCCTGCCCGAGGCAGCACAGTCTCTCCTGGGGGATGCCCTCACCGGTGAGCGCGCCGGTGGGACGGCATCGATAATCGGGCTGGTCACACTCGTCTGGGGGTCGCTCAAGATATTCCGCGGGCTGGATACGGCGTTTTCCGAGATTTTCGAGACGGACGACTCCAACTCCATCGTCGACCAGTTCCGTGACGGGCTGGTCGTCTTCGCAGTCCTGGCCATCTCGCTCGTGGCCATGGTCGCGGTCGGCTCGGTCTTTGCCATCGTCGAGGGACCGCTCGCCCGCGTGCTCAATCTCCTGTTACTGGTAGCGGGGTTGACCATCGCCTTCCTCCCGATGTACTACTACTTCCCGGATGCACACCTCTCGTGGGCTGAGGCGGTTCCCGGCGCGTTGTTTGCGGCGCTCGGGTGGACGCTGTTGCAGTCGCTGTTTCAGTTCTACGTCGCCCTGTCGGGCGCAGACAGCGCCTCAAACGCCGTCGGTGCCGTCCTGTTGTTGCTGACGTGGCTGTACCTGGGTGGGTTTCTCCTGCTTCTCGGCGCTGTCGTCAACGCCGTGTTGCTCGGCGAGGGCGAGCCGGAGCCACAGCTAGGCCCGGATTACGAAAAGCAGTTTCACCGCGAGCGGGACCGCCGGCAGACTCTGCAACACGAACTCGCCTTGCTGGAGCGACGGCTCGATGAGATGGAGTCGGTGGCTACACCGGACACTGCCGCCGACCTCCGGAAACGCAACCGGACGCTGCGCCGGCGGATTCGATGGTTGCAGCGCCCGCTCCCGGTCCGGTTGCTGCTGGGTCTGCTTGGCACGTCACCGGCCGACGAGACGGTTCCCGAGCCCCGCCGCCCGTCTGCAGGGGAACTCGACAGCCGAGAACGACAGGAGACCGACCGCCGGGAGCGCCTCGTCTGACGGCCGGAGAACCGTGGGACACCGTAGCAAATCGCCGGATAACGTGGCGATGCTCTGTACCCCGTATCGAAATGGTTTTATGAACAACCGCGCAAAGAAACCGACACAGCGCCTCTGCGCGTGAGAACACATGAGTGAGGACAAACCGCACCAGAACTTGGCCGTTATCGGCCACGTTGACCACGGGAAGAGTACGCTCGTTGGACGACTTCTGTACGAGACAGAGAACGTACCGGAGCACGTCATCGAGCAGCACAAAGAAGAAGCAGAAGAGAAGGGCAAGGGCGGCTTCGAGTTCGCCTACGTGATGGACAACCTCGCCGAGGAGCGAGAGCGTGGTGTCACCATCGACATCGCCCACCAGGAATTCGATACTGACGAATACTACTTCACTATCGTCGACTGTCCTGGTCACCGCGACTTCGTCAAGAACATGATTACTGGCGCGAGCCAGGCAGACAACGCAGTCCTCGTCGTCGCCGCAGACGACGGTGTCCAGCCACAGACCCAGGAGCACGTCTTCCTGGCCCGTACCCTGGGCATCGACGAGATGATCATCGCGGTCAACAAGATGGACCTCGTCGACTACGAACAGGGTCGCTTCGAGGAGACCAAAGACGAAGTTGGCGACCTGCTCAACCAGGTCCGTTTCGACACCGACTCCGTCAAGTACATCCCGGTTTCCGCGTTCGAAGGCGACAACATCGCCGAAGTGTCAGAGAACACGAGCTGGTTCGACGGCGAGACCCTGCTCGAGGCACTCAACGCACTGCCCGAGCCGGAGCCGCCGACGGATGCCCCGCTGCGCCTGCCGATTCAGGACGTCTACACTATCTCCGGTATCGGGACTGTCCCCGTCGGACGTGTCGAGACGGGTCTCCTGAACACCGGCGACAACGTCTCCTTCCAGCCCAGCGATGTGGGTGGAGAGGTCAAGACCATCGAGATGCACCACGAAGAGGTGCCCCAGGCCGAGCCGGGTGACAACGTCGGATTCAACGTCCGCGGCATCGGCAAGGACGACATCCGCCGTGGTGACGTCTGTGGTCCGGCTGACGACCCGCCGAGCGTCGCCGAGACGTTCCAGGCACAGGTCGTCGTCATGCAGCACCCGAGCGTCATCACGGCCGGCTACACGCCGGTCTTCCACGCTCACACGTCACAGGTCGCCTGTACGATCGAGTCCATCGACAAGAAGATCGACTCCTCCACCGGCGAGGTTGCCGAGGAGAACCCGGACTTCATCCAGTCCGGCGACGCTGCGGTCGTCACCGTTCGCCCGCAGAAGCCGCTCAGCATCGAGCCGTCCAGTGAAATTCCCGAACTCGGCTCGTTCGCAATCCGCGACATGGGCCAGACCATCGCAGCCGGGAAGGTCCTGTCGGTCAACGAGCGGTAAACGATGCAGCAGGCACGCGTCCGGCTGGCAGGAACCAGCCCCGACGACCTCGACGACATCTGCGACGATGTCCGCGATATCGCGGACAAGACAGGTGTGAAGCTGTCGGGGCCGGTCATGCTGCCGACCAAGACGCTGGAAGTCCCCACGCGCAAGTCCCCCGACGGTGAGGGGACTGCGACGTGGGAGCACTGGGAGATGCGCGTCCACAAACGGCTCATCGACATCGACGCCGACGAACGCGCACTGCGCCAGCTGATGCGCATCCAGGTGCCCAACGACGTCAGCATCGAGATCGTCCTCGAGGACTGAGGAATCTCGTGAATTCCGACAGCCGAAAGACAGCACGCGTCTTTCGGAACTGAGGACGCGCGCAGAGGCTCAACGCCTCTTTGCGGGCCGGTAGATCAGTGGCAGATCGCTTCCTTCGCAAGGAAGAGGCCCGGGGTTCAAATCCCCGCCGGTCCACTTTTCAGCGAACCACCTGCCGAGCACCTGCTAAGTGCACCGAAACAGTGGGCGAGACACTGGTGAGCGTCGTAAATGGACACTGGTTCAAACCCCCGCGGTCCATATTCTACCGCGGACTCGCCGTCGAGGGCCATGTCGGTTCATTCTGAAGAATCGTTTGTGAACCACAGCTTAGCCGACACGAAAGAACTCACGACATTGTGCGCGACTCGTCTGGTTCAAATCCGTCTACTCGCATTTCGGATTCTGTCTGTTCGCTCCGCTCAACGGTCAGAATTGCAGAAATGCCACCTCCCGGACTGTGAACCAGAGGAAGACAGGCTCACTCGCTACGCTCGTTGCGCGTGCCTTCCAGGGCTCAAATCGCGCTCGGATTCTGCTGCTCGCGGTGTTGCTCGCAGCAGAAATGCCGCCTCCCGGATTTGAACCGGGGACAGCTCGATCTTCAGTCGAGTGCTCTCCCAGTCTGAGCTAAGGCGGCGCGCCGTACCTGCATTCCGACGGTCGGCAAGGGAGGAAAAAAGGATTTCGAAACCCCTGTGTCAGAACCATCACAGTAGTTAACACGACACAAGTACTAGTCTCAGGAGATGGCGAGTGCACTCTACTTCGTGGTCATTACAGCGCTCTTGCTGTTTGCCCTCGCGCTTACCATACCTGTCGTCATCGACATCCTCCGGGAGGGCATCCAACACCAGGGTGCATGGCGGTTTCGCGACCAGAGCGACGAGCAGACGCGAAGCGATAACTCTGCTACAGCCGTGACCGACATGGACGAGGCTTGGACCTGCTCAAACTGTGGTGCAACAAACGACCCGGAGTTTACCTACTGCCAGCGGTGCGCCGAGCGACTCTAAACTGAAAGAGATTCGCACCATTCTCACTCGCGGAGATACTTACGGCTCGCGAACTGCTCGCCGCAAAATGTATGGGTTCGGGCGGTTTCGAACCGCGGTCACTCCCGCTCGCACACTGCGTTCGCTCGCCTCCCGTTCCCTGCTTCGAAACGCGCCGCTCACGGAGACATTTGCGGCTCGCGAACTGCTCGCCGCAAAATGTATGGGTTCGGGCGGTTTCGAACCGCCGGCCTCGGCCTTGTAAAGGCCGCGTCATAACCAACTAGACCACGAACCCGACACTCGAACCATGTCTATCCTGGTGAATAACCCTTTCTCTCTCGGACGGAATCCTTACCCTGTCTGAAACGTACACTCGCTATGGACCGGCGTCTGGTCGCCGTCGTTGGCTTCCTCGCGGTCGCTGGCGGCGTCGCCGTCGTTGCACTCTTTCCCGGTCTCCTCATCGGCGACCCCGGTGAGTACAACGAGACGACGGTTACCGCCTACGACGACAACGGCACCGAACTCGCCACCGTCGAGGTCCGCGTCGCCGATACGACCGCGAAACGCTACACCGGCCTCAGCGAGACCGAAGAGCTCGCGCGCGACGAAGGGATGCTGTTCGTCCACGAGTCCGAAGACGAACACGGCTACGTGATGCGGGACATGTCCTTCCCGCTCGATATCATCTTCCTCGACAGCGAGGGGTCCGTCGTCCGCGTCGCCCACGCAAGCGCCGATGATGACGCCACCTACGAGGCCCGCGCGAAGTACGTACTGGAGGTCAATCGCGGCTGGGCCAACCGGACGGGACTCTCGACAGGCGACCGGGTAGCCGTCCCTGCCCGCGTACAAGCCGGCGATTAGTCGGGTCAGACAGGGCGCGACCCGGCGCCCCGACGTGTTTTTGCCGGTGGAGACCCTGAGACAGGTGTGGATATCGACGCTGGCGCGGACACTGACGCCTTCGAAGAGGAACGCGAAGCCGTCGAGCGACCGATGTTACGGCTGTTCACCGACTACGGTGAGGGCCGTCGTCACTACTTCGCCGTCGGCCTGGCGAGCAGCATCCTCGCTCGCGTCCTCGATTTGCTCCCGCCACTCCTCCTCGGCCTCGCTATCAACGCCGTCTTTACCGGCGAGTCGGGCTTTTCGCTGCTGTTCGTGCCCGACGCGTGGCTCCCCGAGACGGCGACCGGACAGCTCTGGCTGACCGGCGGCATCATCGCCGCCACCTTTGCCTTTGCGGCCGTCTTTCATTACACTCGAAACTGGGGGTGGAACCGCTTCGCACAGGGTGTCCAACACGACATCCGGACCGACACCTACGACAAGATGCAGCGGCTGAACATGAATTATTTCGCCGACAAGCAGACTGGCGAGTTGATGTCGGTACTCTCGAACGATGTCAATCGGCTTGAGAAGTTCCTCAACGACGGGATGAACTCCGTCTCGCGGCTGGTCATCATGGTGCTCGGCATCGCCGGCATCCTCTTTTATCTGAACTGGCGGCTGGCTCTCATCGCCTTGCTGCCGGTGCCCCTGATTGCGATTTTCACCAGGAAATTCATCGAGATTATCCAGCCAAAGTACGCGTCCGTTCGCTCCTCCGTCGGCTCGCTGAACTCCCGGCTGGAGAACAACCTCGGCGGCATCCAGGTCATCAAGACCAGCAACACCGAATCCTACGAGTCCGAGCGCGTCGAGGACATCTCCGAGGACTACTACGACGCCAACTGGGACGCCATCAAGACCCGCATCACCTTCTTCCCCAGCCTGCGCCTGCTGTCGGGGCTTGGCTTCGTCGTCACGTTCGTCGTCGGCGGGCTGTGGGTGCTCGGCGGAACTGTCAGCACTGGCGTCTTCGTCTCATTTATTTTCTACACCCAGCGATTCATCTGGCCGATGGCCCAGTTCGGCCAGATTATCAACATGTACCAGCGCGCGTACGCCTCCGCCGAGCGGGTCTTCGGGCTGATGGACACCCCAGACCGCATCGGCCAGCGCAGCGGTGCCGACCCTCTGACCATCACTGACGGACACGTCGAGTACGACGAGGTGACCTTCGGCTACGATGACGACCCTATCCTGCAGGACGTGACCTTCGAGGCCGAGGGCGGCGAGACGGTCGCGCTGGTCGGCCCCACCGGCGCGGGGAAATCGACCGCAGTCAAACTCCTGCTTCGCCTCTACGATGTCGACGAAGGTACAGTCCGCGTCGACGGCGTTGACATCCGGGACGTGACCGTCGCCAGCCTCCGCAGCCAGGTGGGGTACGTCGGTCAGGAGACGTTCCTCTTCTATGGCAGCGTCCGGGACAACATCGCCTACGGCAGCCCGGTGGCTGACGACGAGGCGATTCGTGAGGCCGCCAAGGCCGCCGAGGCCCACGAGTTTATCACCAACCTCCCCGACGGCTACGACACGATGGTGGGCGAACGGGGCGTGAAACTCTCCGGCGGCCAGCGCCAGCGCGTCGCCATCGCCCGCGCCATCCTGAAAGACCCCGAGATGCTCGTCCTCGACGAGGCCACCTCCGACGTGGACACGGAGACGGAGATGCTCATCCAGCGCTCGCTGGACCAACTGACCGCCGACCGGACGACGCTGGTCATCGCCCACCGTCTCTCGACCATCAAGGACGCCGACACTATCCTCGTCATGGAGGACGGCCGGGTCGTCGAGCGGGGCACGCACGAGGACCTGCTGGAAGCGGACGGACTGTATGCCAACCTCTGGGCGGTGCAGGCGGGTGAAATCGACGACCTGCCACGGGAGTTCATCGAGCGGGCGGCCCGCCGCCGGGCGCGCACCGACGCGGAAGCAGACGACGACTGATAGTGATTACTGCGAGTCTTTACCGCCGGTGTCAGCCAGACCAGTGCTAAGAGTCGCTGTGACAGCATCTTTCGATACCCTCCGTGAAAATAACCGCAGTAATCACTATGAGACGAGGTTCTAGCCCTCAACTGCTCCACTCGCTCCCGCTGTCGTCCCGGATGTTCTCCCGCCAGTCCTCGAAGCGCTCGTTGCAGGTGTCGGTCTCCTCGACGTGGTCGAGAAACCCCTGTCCGGGGTCAGTCAACTCCGCACCACAGAACGGACAGAAGTCCGGGTTCGACCAGCGGTCTGTGTCCGGCTCCGGATGGTCATGTGCCATGGAAACAGTACGCGATCCGCCGGCAAAAACTGTCCACTCCAATCGTCGCGGTAGGACCGGGATACTCGGCTGACCGACTCAATCCTTTTTTCCGTTCAGTTGGTATGGTATGACATGCCAGACACGGAGTTCGAGGACCCGACACTCACCGAGGAACAGACGGAATGGGACAAACTGTTCGGTATCCTCGCCGACGGCGTCGTCGGTGCGGCAGGCGGGCTGGTCGGCGTCGCGATGATGACTGTCGTGCTGGTCATCGCCGAGCAACTGGGAGCGTTCTCCCGGCAGTCGTTTGCTGACCTGACCCAGCTGGTCGGCCTGGGCGGCCACGTCCCGGAAATCACCTTTGGCTTCCTGTTGTTCCTGGCCGGCGGAATGGTTCCGTGGCCTCTGCTGTTTGCCTCGTTGAAGGAGTATTTGCCCGGCGAGTCCTGGGCAGTCGCCGGTATCTTCTTCGGGACGGCACTCTGGACCGGCTTCGTCGGTGCGTTCTATCCCGGCGTGACCGGCGCGATGCTCGCGCTCTATCTCGGCCTGACGCTCGTGGCACACTGGGTCTACGGTGCCTCGCTGGGGCTGGTCTTCAATTACCTCTCCGAGCGGCCGGACACGCTCGTCTGAGCCGCCAGGGATTTGAGACCACCCCGCGCTAGTGCCGGTATGCGACTCACGGAGACCGCGTGGACCGACGCCGAGGCCGCCGACACCGACCTCGCGGTGTTGCCCGTCGGCTCGACCGAACAGCACGGCCCCCACGCACCACTGGGCACCGACCACCTCGCTGCCGAGGCCGTCGCCGAGGCCGGCGTGGCTGCCTACGACGGTGAAGTCGTCCTCGCCCCTGCCGTTCCGGTGGGCGTCGCCGAGGAACACCGCCACTTCGCGGGGACGCTGTGGGTCAGCGAGGACACCTTCCGGTCCTACGTCCGCGAGACAATTCAGAGCCTGGCCAGCCACGGCTGGGACCACGTGGTGGTCGTCAACGGCCACGGCGGCAACGTCGCCGCGCTCCGGGAGGCCTGTGCCCGCCTCACCCGCGACGGCGACGCCTACGCCGTTTCGTTCACCTGGTTCGACGCCATCGACGACGAGATACTGCCCGACGGCGTCGAGATGGGTCACGGCGGTCCCGTCGAGACCAGCCTGCTGCGGGAGGTCTACCCGGCCCTTGTCGACCCCGAGCGCTTCGAGGACGCTCGGGAGAACGGTGCCACGACCTGGGGCGAGTGGCAGTCGGGAACGAATCTGGTCTATGACACCGCAGAATTCGCCGAGAACGGAACCGTCGGCGACCCCGGCAAGGGGAGCGACGACCTGGGCGAGCAACTGCTCGCAGACGCGAGCGGAAAACTGGCTGCGCTGCTGGAAGCGGTCGCAAATCGGGACCAGGAGTAGCTACGCTGAGGGAAGTCCTCAGGCTTCGGCTTCCGCGCTGCTGTCGGCGTCGGCTTCGGGGTCGGCCTCGCTCTCCTCGGCGGCGTCTTCGAGCGCCCCGCGGAGCTGGGGAATCGTACTCGTCAGGTCGCCCACCTGCTCGCTGGCACTCTCGACGTCCTCGATGAGGTCCTCGACGGCCTCGATATCCGCCGCGAGGTCGTCGGCATCCTCGAAGGCATCGGCACGCTCGCCCATGGTGTACCACTTCTTGGCGTCACGGAGGTTATCACGAGCATCGCCCACGTCCAGCGCCGAGTTCAGCGCGTTCAGGACACCGAGCGTGTTGTCGGCGTCGACGTCCCAGATGTCGTCGGCCTCGGGCAGCGCCTCTCGGGCCGCTGCCAGCGACGCTTCAACGTCCGAGCGCATCTCCGAGGCCGCCTCTCCGAACAGTTCGTCGTCATCGAGTGTCGATTGACTCATACCTCCCGGTTGGCCTGCCGGGGGGTTAAATACCCGCCTGAAAGTGAAAGTGAAACTGCGGGACGTGAACTGGTCACACTACGTGGTCGTGTCCCGAAGTGTGGCCCTGCGCTCGGCAATCAGGTCCAGGTCGGGGTCGATATCGCCGAGGACGAGCAACTGGAAGTACCTCACGTATGTCTTCAGCGGGACGTGAACCAGAGCCACGACCACAAAGAGTGCAACCAGAAAGCCGACAAAGAGGAGCCCCAGAAGCGCCAGGACGACGGGCGACAGCGAAAATCCCGTGGTGAAGACGACGATAGCGCCGACGAGGACGAAGGGAACAGCAATGATGGCCCCTGCAACGCCGGTGACCGTCCCGCCGACGATTCCCACGGCGATGACGATACCGATGCGGACGAGCAGGTACACGACGAACTGTTCGACGTTCGCGCTGACGACGGGCCAGAACCGCTTCCAGGACCCAAGCAGGCCCCTGTCTGTCACGAGCATCGTTGGCACGACGAAATCCACCGTGAGCAGATTGAGGAGCGCCACTGCGAGGGCGAAGAGGAAAAACGCCACGACAAACGCGAGAATCGCAATCGCCAGCCCGATGCCACCACCGCCGGATGTGGCCGGCAGAAAGACCAGCACGGCGAATCCGCCGAGGATGGCAAGCGCTAGGGCGAGCAGTCCCAACTGGAAGAGAAACAGCGACAGTCCCCGCCGGAACTGCTCGCGGAACGACTGCCGGACGGCCACGCGTTCGGCGCGGAGTGTGTCGACGAGCACGAACTCCATGACGGCCCCGATCAGCGTATAGCACAATCCGAGCGCGACGAACACGGCCCCGACCGCGAGGACGGCGAGGAGATTCACGTCCGGGAGTGTCGTCGGAACCCCGGTCGGCGCATCCGTCGCCAGACTCGGCGTGACGTTGCTCCCCACACTGGGGAGAGACCCGAGCCCGCTCCCGCCGGCGAGGAAGAACACGACGACGGCCAGCCGGAGCCACTGACTCCGGTCGACCGGCAGCAAAAACGCCTTCGTTGCCTCGATAGCGTCGTCGAGACACGACAGCGCGTGATAGCTCATACGTCACTCTGCGGTCAGCGGCCCGATAAAACCCGATGGCGTTCCGTTCTGGGGCCTCTACGCCTGCCCCGCTGGGTGGTCTACTCGACGCTGACGACTTCCATCAGCGGGTAGCCATCCTCCATGCGCATCTGTGCGTGGACGCGCGTGCCCTCGTATGCGAGGTGGATGTCGACATCGACGAACCGACCGGTCAACTCGGTGTAGTCGGCCGGGCCGTCGGCCAGTTCCGCGCGGAGGGCGTCCTCGTCGACGTCGACGACGACTTCCTCGCAGTGTGGCTGGTTCTCGATGGCTTCCTCCATCGCCGTCGCCAGCGAGGCGGCGCTGTCGGGGCTGACGGGCGTGCCCGCGAACTGGTGATACAGCGAGCCAAATTTGATGCCGGCCTCGAAGCAGGCGACTTCGGAGTCGGTCGGTGCGGTGTCGCTCATACCAGTCCGTCGGCGTGATAGCCTAATGACCCGTCGGTCGCGGCAAATCGTATGCTACTTACCGCGGCTTTGCTTCCATTGACCTGAATGAACGACCCTGTCCTGCTGACCGGTGCCGGGGGCCACGTCGGACAGGTCACCCTCGACGGACTCCGCGACGAGTACGACTGGCGGCTCATGTTCCACAGCGAACCCGACGAGGAACCTGAGTTCCCGTACTGGACCGGTGAAGTCGAAGACTACGACGATGTGGCACCCGCCGCGGAGGGCGTTGGCGCTATCATCCACCTCGCCGGCGACCCCCGTCCCAGCGCCCCGTGGAAAAGTGTCCTCGAGAACAACATCGACGGGACTCACACCGTCTACGAGGTGGCGGTCGACGAGGGTGTCGAGAAAGTCATCTACGCCTCCTCGAACCACGCCGTCGGAGCCTTCGAGACCGAGGAACGCACCCCGGAGATGTACCGCGCCCACGACACCGACCGCCTCGACGGGACGGAACTGCCCCGACCCGGCAACAAGTACGGCATCTCGAAGGCCACCGGCGAGATTATCGGCCGGTACTACCACGACGAACACGACATCTCCGTGTGTAACATCCGCATCGGCAACCTCAACGAGGACCATCCACCCATCGACTACGAGCGCGGGCAGGCGATGTGGCTCTCACCCCGTGACTGTGCGCACATCCACGAGTGCGCGCTCGAAGCCGACTACGACTACGAAGTCGTCTACGGCATCTCCGACAACGACCGCAGATACTACTCGCTGGAACGCGCCAAAGAGGTGCTTGGCTACGAACCGATGGACAACTCCGCGGAGTGGGACGGCGAAGAAAACGTCGGCAACGAGCAGTAACGCACCGAAAGGTTAGTTTCGTTTCTGTCGCACGCCGCCTTTCTCTCGTGTCTTGTCATCACAGTTCGGGCAGACTCGTGGCTGTGTCATCCCATCGGGCGCGAACACTCGAACGTACGCCTCTGTCACGACCGACTCACAGTTCTGGCAAGTAGGCACACGTGGTCAAGGAACAGCACGAACATAACAATTGCCTCTGGAACCCGAACGAAAACAGCGACATCCCCCCGGAGCCGACCGACACACCCACAGTTACGTGACACCGCGAAAACCAGCCCGCAGACGGACGCTCGGTGCAATCCAGGCCCGTGAGCGACCACGAACTGGCCGGGATGTCCCGGTAAGCCACCCAATTTATCAGGTATTCTCAGGCAATATTTCAATAATTGGATAATTATGAAGGAGAGGTATTCCGTGGTGCCGGCGGGGACTTGTCCCCAGTCATCATGAACCAAGACCAACCCACGACATCGGGAGATGTCGACGGCGGACGGGCGGTTAATCGACGGACAGTGCTGAAGGTAGTCGGCGGGACCACGCTCGCACTCGGCGGGATGAGCGGCGTCGCGAGCGCCCACGCGGCCCAGTTTTCCGGCTGTGGTCGGGTCTGTACGGACACCGACGGGAACTTTGCCGTCGTCGCTACCGGCGACGGCTACGAGGGCCGACACCTCGAAGCGGCGTCAGCCGGCGACGTTCCCTGGAGTCACGACAACACCTACTGTTACGAGGCCACGGACGGCGAACGCATCGTCGGCTTCATCGAGGAAGACGAGTGGAACCAGGGGGAGGGCTGTACGCTGTGTCTCAACCCCAACGACTGCGCCACGGACCACCACGACGGCGCACAGGACATCATCGACAACATCGACGAATCGACCATCGGCGTCTGTGAGGGCGTCCTCACGACCGGCAACTGTACGGTCTCGGGGACGGGAGAGCCCAGTGACGGCAAGCCGGACGAACCGGGCCGCGCGGGCGACGTGCCGCTTTTGAACTACGCACTCGCCCTGGAACACCTGGAACAGGCCTTCTACGAGGACGGGCTCGGGACCTTCAGCGACGAAGAGCTGATGGGAGCCGACGCCCTCTCGGCGTTCGGGGAGACGGTCCGGATGCAGGTTCCGGCGTATCTCCGGACCATCGGCAAACACGAGGCTGCCCACGTCACCGCCATCTCCGAGACTATCGAGGCACTCGGCGGTACCCCCGTCGAACCTGCCGAGTACGACTTCGGCTACGAGACGCCGAGCGAGTTCCTGGCGACCGCACAGGCACTCGAAGACACCGGCGTGGCCGCCTACACCGGCGCAGCACCACGGCTGGTCGACAACGACGTGTTGAGCGCCGCGGCGAGCATCCAGAGCGTCGAGGCCCGCCACGCAGCGTTCCTCCGGCTCGTCAACGGTGAAGTACCGTTCCCCGATGTCGTCGAGGGGGCACAGAGCATCGAGGAGGTCTTAGACGTTGCCGGCCAGTTCCTCACCTCGAAAGTGAACGCCAGTCAGTTCGAGCCACGCGGTGACCGGCCTGCGTTCGACCGGAAGTCCGACGACGACACCACCGACCTCGACATCCTGAACTACGCGCTGACCCTGGAGCACCTGGAGAACGCCTTCTACCGCGAGGGCGTAGACCAGTTCAGCGACGACGAACTGAGGGAGGCCGACGTACTCTCGGTCTACGGCGACGAGATTCGCGAGCGCGTGCCGGAGTACGTGCAGACGGTCGGGGACCACGAGGCGGCCCACGTCGAGGCCATCACCGGGACCATCGAGGACCTGGGCGGGGACCCCGTGGGGGAAGCCGAGTACGACTTCGGCTACGAGACGCCGAGCGAGTTCCTCGAAATCGCCGCTGTACTCGAAACGATGGGTGTCTCGGCCTACGCTGGCGCGGCCCCGAGTGTCGCCAACGACGACGTCTTCGCCGCCGCGGTCGGCATCCACGCCGTCGAGGCGCGCCACTCCGCGTACTTCAACGAACTCAACGAGGAGTCGCCGTTCCCGGATGCCTTCGACGAGCCGCTGACGATAGCTGACGTCCAGGACATCGCCGGCCAGTTCATCGTCGAGGAGTAAGTCACAGGCACCGAGGGGGTCCGCCCTCCTCAATGGGAAACCCTACCATAAATTCAAATGACTGTACTGAGAAGTAGCATAAGATGATGGAAGCATACGGCCAGTGGCTCGGAACGGCAATGAACGAGCGGGATATCGACGACCTGCTGGACTCGGCCGGCTGGGGTGTGCTCGCACTCGCTGCCGATGACGTGCCCTACAGCCTCCCCGTCTCGTTCGCGTACGACGGGGAGACAGTCCGATTCGTCTTTCTCGAAGCGGGCGGGTCCAACACGAAGTTCGACTACATTGCGGACGGAAAGACGGCTCGCTTACTCGTGACCAGAACGAGCGGGCGGTTCGACTGGCAGTCGGTGAGTGTCGTCGGCCCGGTCGAGGCAGTCGAGCAGGACAGCGACGAGTGGGAGGAACACCTGCGCATCATCGACGAGAGTCACGCGTGGTTCTCCGCTGACTTCGAGCGCTCCGACAGCATCGAGAAACTCCAGGGGTGGCAACTCGAAGCCGAGGAGATACACGGCGTCGAGGTGACCCCGGACGCCGAGTGACCACCGGCGAACCGCCTACGATTTGAGACCGTTCTCTTCGATCTGGTCGGCTATCGGCTCGGGCAGGAACTCGTCTTCCCCGGTCGTGACTGTCGACTGGAGCCAGCCGTCGTCACAGTAGTGGTTGGGGTCATCGTCACAGGCTTTCGGGACCTCCAGCGGCCCGACGACGTTGTGGAGCAGTTCGTGAACCCAGATGTTCTCCTGGAAGGTCTCCCTGGCCGTCGTGTCCATGATGTTGTACCCGCCGGGCACCTCGCCGTAGCCGTCGTAGCCCACGTCAGACTCGAATGGGAGGAAGATAGTCTGGTGGTAGACCCCCTCCCGCGACCCGAGTTCCTGGCGGTAGTAGTCGGCCTTGATGCTGTAGAAGTTCAAGCCGTCGAAAGAGGGCGCGCCGTCGAGATAGCCATCCTCGCGGACGTGTAAGTCGATACCCGTCGAGCCGTCAGGGTTCTCGACGGGCATCTCAGCCCAGTGGGTGACGACTGTCTCGAAGAAGCTGTCGTCTTTGGTCGGGACGCCCTGTGCGTAGTTCACCTGCACGTAGAGGTCCATCGCCAGCGGGTCCGCGCCGGGAATCGACACGCCACCCGTCGTCCGCCCGGCGACCTCCTCGCCATCGCTGAGTCCGTCACCGTCCGTATCCGGGTCGGTGGGGTCGGTGCCGTACTCGTTGACCTCCTCGCCGTCGTCCAGCCCGTCACCGTCGGTATCCGCCACGGTCGGGTCGGTCCCGTACCGCTGTTCGACATCACTGGGCAAGCCGTCACCGTCGATATCGCGAGTCGGCTCGGTGGGGTCGGTGCCGTACTCGTTGACCTCCGCGCCATCAGTCAACCCATCGCCGTCCGTATCGGCGACGAGCGGGTCGGTCCCGTAGGTGTTGACTTCCTCGCCGTCGAGGAGTCCGTCATCGTCCGTATCGATAGCCAGCGGGTCGGTGTCGTACTGCTGGATTTCGGCGCCGTCGTCGAGCCCATCCGCGTCCGTGTCGGCGTCGGTCGGGTCCGTCCTCCCCTGGACTTCCTCGCTGTCTGACAGACCGTCGCCGTCGGTATCGGCCACGGTCGGGTCGGTGTCGTACTCGTTGACCTCCTCGCCGTCGTCGAGGTCGTCACCGTCTGTATCACCCGTCAGCGGGTCCGTGTCGTGGTCGGTGACTTCCGGGCCGTCGTCCAGCCCGTCGCCATCCGTGTCCGCCTCGGTTGGGTCGGTGCCGTACTCGTTGACCTCCTCGCCGTCAGCCAACTGGTCGCTGTCGGTGTCCGCAGCTTGCGGGTCGGTCGCGTGCTCCTCGACCTCCACCCCGTCGTCCAGTCCGTCGCCGTCGGTGTCAGCCACCGTGGGGTCGGTCCCGTACTCCTCGACCTCCGCCCCGTCGTCCAGTCCGTCGCCATCCGTGTCGGACAGCGTGGGGTCCGTGTCGTGGTCGGAGGTTTCGACGCCGTCCGCGAGGCCGTCGCCGTCGGTATCGGCCACGGTCGGGTCGGTATCGTACTCTTCGACCTCCGTCCCGTCGTCAAGGCCATCACCGTCAGTGTCCGCCTCGTCCGGGTCGGTGCCGTACTCCTCGATTTCCGGGCCGTCGTCGAGGCCGTCACCGTCCGTATCAGTGTCCAGCGGGTCGGTGTCGTGTTCCTCGACCTCCGCCCCGTCGTCGAGGCCATCACCGTCAGTGTCCGCGGCCGTCGGGTCCGTCCCGTAGGTGTCGAGTTCGGCGTCGTCAGTCAGTCCGTCATCGTCCGTATCGGCGTCGAACGGGTCCGTCCCGTCGAGCAGTTCCGTCGCGACCGGCCGACCGTCAGCGTCCGCAGACACTGTCGCCGACACGACACCGAGACCTACGACTATCAGGACTGCGGCGACGATAACCCGGCGGCGTACCATATCCCTACTTACCGGTAACCCTATCTAAACCCTTGGGCCTCTCGCGGTTGTCAGGTTTCGACGCTGTCGCCGGACAGCACCGCAGAAGGAGTGTTCTAGGAATCGATTACCAGCCTAAAGCGCGCTCGGCGGGCTGCGAGTCGAGGCTTGACGTGCGGCCGCCGGCGCTCACGGATTGACGCCGCCGGATGGCTGGTCCGACGGCATCCAGCGTGGAGACTGACGGCGAGTAAGAGCCGATTACCGGGCCGGTCCACCCGGGTCAGTCGAACAGTCCCTCGACATCCGCTTCGCGATGGCGGCGGCGGTCGACGTGCTCGCCGAGGCGCTGGGCGATTATCCCCCGACTCTCCGGGTCGCGGACGAAGTCGAAAAGCAGCGTGACAAATGGGCTCTCGGCCTGCCCGTCGGCGAGGTCCGAGCGGGCGTAGGTCGCTGCATGCCCGACGGCCTCCTCGTCGTAACCCTGCTCCTCGGCGAGGATTGTGGCGGCCACCGCAGTCGCCTCGAAGTCGAGGTCCGGGGGCCGCAGGCGCTCACCCTCGTAGGTCAACGGCACCGGCCGCGCACGCTCGATGACCTCGGGGTCGGCCACCAGCGTCGCCAGATACGACCGGACGGCGTCGAGGTTGACCCCGCGGTACCCCCCGTCGAGGCCGTCGAGGTACGCGCCGGCGCTCTCGGCGAGGCCGGTCGCACCCGACCAGTTGTGGTGGCGCGCGTGGTGGACAGCGGCAGTACACTGGATGAGACCGTGCAGGAAGCGCTCGTCGGCCGTCCCCGAGTCGAGGTCGAGCCAGTGGTCCTCCCAGGCGTCGTGGGCGGCGTGGTATCCCCCGGCGTTGTAGATAGCGATGCCGGCCCGGAGGTGTGCGTCCATGCCATCCGATTGGCGGTCACCCGCCGTAACTCTGGTGTCGTATGCTGCCCCTACCGGGGTGTCGTGGCGAAGAGAGCCCATGCGTTTATTTGGATGGGCGACAAGTTTCCGGTGACACGCGTCGCCCTGACACAGATGGAATCCGACGAGCCCAGTCACGACCGACAGCGACCGCGCGACAGAACGCGCATCCTCCTGGTCGCCTGCTGCCTGCTCGCCATCGGGTTGGCCGGCATACTGGTCCCCGCAGTAACCGGCGGTATCGTCGACAGCCCCGCCGAGGACATCGTCCCCGGTGAGGCCATCGGCGAGGAAGCCGTTGATAACTTCGGCTCACTCGCTGATGCCGGCCTCGGCGACATCGCTCCGGGGGACCTGCAGGGCCAAAACGGCTCGGCAGGAAGCCTTGGTGCGCTAAACCCCGGCGACTCGACGCAGGTCGGCGGCCCGACCGGTGCCAGCAATGGAGCCTTTAGCTCCCAGTCGACGGCCACACACTTCACCGTCCGCAGTTCGAAGCCGGCATACTGGCGGACCGGAGCCTACGACGAATACACCGGCTCGGGTTGGGAGCGCAACGGCAGGACCGCCTCCCTCGATAGCAACATCGTGACCGAGGGCATCGAAGGTCCCCGCGTCGAGTACGAAGTGGAATTGAACCGGAGCGCACAGGCAGTGCCGACGGTGTGGCAACCCAGTACGGTCGACGGGCTCGACGAACTACAGCTCACGGCCCAGCGAGCGGTGTACGCGTACGATGGGCTGTCGGCTAGAACGACCTACACCGGCGTGAGCTACAAACCGCCACAGGACCCGTCAGTCCTGCAGACCAGCGGCAAGGACTATCCCCGCGAGATTCGGAGCGGCTATACACAGCTCCCGTCGGGGACACCCGACCGCCTCGGAACGTTTACCGATGACCTGACGGCCGACACCAACTCCTCCTACGAGACGGCGGTGGCAATCGAGCGGTGGCTAGAGTCGGAAAAGGAGTACTCGCTTGAGGTCAACCGGACCAGCGACAACATGGCCGATACGTTCGCCTTCGAGATGGAGGCGGGCTACTGTGAGTACTTCGCGACCACGATGGTCGCCATGCTCCGCACACAGAACGTACCCGCCCGATACGTCGTCGGCTACTCGACCGGGCAGCAGGTCGCCGAGGACACCTACAAGGTCCGCGGGATGAACGCCCACGCATGGGTCGAAGTCTACTTCGAGGATGTCGGCTGGGTGAAATTCGACCCCACACCCGGCAGCGCTCGCCTCCAGCAGGAACAGCAGTCGATGGCCGAGTCCCAGCCCGATACCGACTACTCCCCGACCGAGCAGGGCAGCCCCGGCGAGACGTTCACCCCCGACGAGGAAGGGACCAACGGCGACCCGAACAACGGAGATGTCTCCGATGGCCCAGAAGGTGGAACCAACTCGGGTTATGAGGTCGCACTCAACCGGACTGTGGTGCCGGGAGCGAGCGTCACGGTGACCGTGACGAAAGGCGGCGACCTGCAGTCTGGGGTGACCGTCTTCTTCGACGACGAACCCATCGGACAGACCGGCGCGAACGGGACCGTCACCGGGACCATTCCCTACACCGACCAGCTCAACATCACCGTCGGCGATGACAGTGCTGGCAGCGCCGGGCGTCCCGAGAGCGCAACCACAGCAGCGCTCCCGCCACCGGAGACACTCCCCGGTAGCGGCGGCGGCCGCTTCTACAGCGGCGGCACCGTCGCCGACACACCCACACTCGAAACCAGCAGCGCCGGCACAGCCACCACACCGCGTGTGAGCAACGGCGACCGCGGGGGACTCGCGGCCGTCGGCACGGGCGCAGCCAACCTGACCGTCCCTGTCGAGACGAACGCAAGCATCGTCGTCACCGGCGATAAGAAGCCCGGACAGACAGTCACGATCACGGCGACTGTCGGGGGTATCCCCATCCGGGACGGGACAGTGCTCGTCGACGGGACTGAAGCGAACACGACCGACGACAGCGGCCGGGCAGCGGTGACGCTCCCGGACTCGGGCGGGAACGTCACCATCACCGTCGAGCGTGGCGAAATTCGCGGTGAGACGACAGTGCAAGTGCCGTCGCTGTCGGTCGCGGTCACGCCCAGCGCGCCGCTTGCACTCCCCGGAACGGAGGCCGTCGTGAACGTGACCGCAGGCGGCGAACCGGTCGCGGGCGCACCGGTGTTCGTCGACGGCGAGCAGGTCGCGACGACCGATGTCAACGGAACGGCGACGGTCGCGCTGCCGTTTGCCGGCAGTGCCACGGTCAGGGCCACCGACGGCGCGGACAGCGCCGAGACGACGGTTCGAAACCTCTACGTGAACCTCGCTGGGGTCATCGGCGGACTGATGGCCATCGTTCTCGCGTTCTTCGCACTCGCGTATCACTTCGGCTACACCCCCCGGGACGTGTTCGTGGGACTGTACGCGTTTCCCGGCCGGGCCCTCAAGTACGGGCAGTGGGCTCTGGTGACTGTCGCCACACGGTGGGACGAGTTGCTTGCCGCCGCTGTCACCCGGCTGCGACGGACAGGGGCCTACCTGCGGGACGTGGTAACTGGCAACAAGACAGTGGCGGAACTACGGCTGGCGCTGAGTGCGTGGCTCGAAGAAAAGCGGGGGACAGAACGGCAACCCGACCCCACCATGAGGGCCGACGCCGCCAGCGACGACCGACACACAATCCGTCGGGCGTGGCGGCAATTTCTCGGCTACGTCAGCCTCGGACGGCCGGAGACGAAGACGCCCGGCGAAATCGCCCGCCACGCCGTCGACCGCGACGACCTGCCGGCGCGACCGGTGGAAATTCTCCGGGACACGTTCCGCGAGGTCGAATACGGCGCGCGCTCGGCCGAGAAACGACTCGACAGAGTGCAGCAGGCAGTCACCGCCCTCGAAGCCGACCAGCGCGAGGACGACGAGGAGGCTGAGAACTGATGCGGTGGCGCATCGCCGTCTTCGGGACACTCGGTGCGCTCGCGACCGTCTTCGGTGCGCTGTTCGTCTTCGTCCCAACCCTCGTTTCCCCGGGCGGCCCGCTGGGACCGGTTGCGGAACCCCTGGCTACGGCCGGCCCGAAAGCAGTGATGACGGCCGCAGCGACCATTGTCGGGCTGTACCTCCTCGTGGCGGCACGGGGCGACGCGGACGGTATGAGCGACCTCGCCGATGCCGAGCGCCGCTTCGACGCGGCGCGAACTGACCCGCCCGAAGCAGTCACTGCCGACCGACGGGTGATGACCGGGGCCGGCATCGACGCCGACGTGCAACTGGCAGTCACCGGCGGCGGCCGGCCGCTCCGGACAGTCCGTGACCTGTTGCGCGAGCAGGCCGCTGCTGCCTACGCCGATAGCCAGGGTGCAAGCGACGACGAGGCGGTCCGGGCCGTCGAGGCGGGCACGTGGACCGACAGCAGGGAGGCCGCGGCATTTCTCGGAGACGAAAGCGGCCCGAAGGCGTCGGTTCCCTCCAGGGTCCGCCTGTGGCTCGCCCCCGAGCGCGAGCGCCGCCGGCGAATCGACGCCACGCTCGATGAAATCGAACGGCTCAGGAGGAATCGATGACCTACCGCCGGGTCAAGCGCTGGGGCATCGGTCTCGTCGTCACGCTCGCGCTCGTCGCCCTCGGCTTGCTCTTTGCCCGACAGACACTCATCGTCGCGGCGGCGATTCCACTCGCCTACGTCCTGTATGGAACACTCTCGCAAGCCCCGCCGGTCGACCTCGCCGTCTCCCGGGCGTTTTCCACCCCCGACCCGACACCCGGCGAGCGCGTCGAGGTGACGCTGACCGTCGAGAACGTCGGAGACTCGGTGCTGACGGACCTCCGGCTTATCGATGGCGTTCCCGAGGAACTGGCGGTCCCCGACGGGTCGCCACGGGCCTGTCTCGCACTCAACCCCGGCGAAGCGGCGACGCTTTCCTACACCGTCGTGGCCAAACGCGGCGAGTACCGATTCACCGAGCCCGCGGTGCGCGTGCGCTCGCTTGCCGCCACCGAGCGCGTCACCGAGGCAGTCGCCGTCGCCGGCGACCGGACGCTGTCGTGTGCCAACGCAGTCAGTGAGCCGCCCCTGTCCGACGCCACGCTCCCGCGGGCGGGGACACTGCCAACAGATAGCGGTGGCAGCGGACTGGAGTTCTACGCCACCCGCCAGTACCAGGCTGGCGACCCGATGAACCGCGTCGACTGGCGTCACTACGCCAAGACCGACGAGTTCGTCACCATCCAGTACCGCCAGGAGCAGGCCATTCGGACGGTTCTGGTCGTGGACGCACGGCCAAGTGGACGCGTGACACCCCGGCCAGGCTATCCGACCGGTGCGGAGCTGTGTGCCTACGCCGGCGAACGACTCTTCGACGCGCTATCGACGGCTGGCGTCGCCACGACGGTCACCGCCGTCGGCGTCGAGAACGGGACACTCGGCGGCCTCATCGGCCCCGACGGCCTCCCGTGGGTCGACCCCGAGTCCGGCGGGGTCCGGGCTGGTCACGCCCGCGAACTGTTCGCTGGCCTGCTCACACTGGCTGAAGAGGACGCGGAGACGGCCGGGCTGGCCGACATGCTCCGCGGGGACGGCCTCGACGTGAGCGCGCCGACGCGACCGGCGACCGCAGAGTCAACAGCCGAGGAGACGGCGATGGCTGCCGACGGCGGCACTGGCCCGACGATTCGACGCCTCCTAGCTCGGCTCCCGCCAAACGCACAGGTCGTGCTGTGTTCGCCGCTGGTCGACGAGTGGCCGGCCGCGCTGGCGCGGGCACTTGCAGTCCGGGGTTACCCGCTCGTGGTCCTCAGCCCGGACGTAACAGACGGCGAAACAGTCGGCCACCGCATCACCGCGGCGGCCCGGTCCTCGACGTTGCGCACCATCGAACGAACCGACGCCACGGTCGTCAGCTGGGATGTCGACCAGCCAATCGACTACGCACTGCGGCGCTCGCTCCCACACCTGCTATGAGTACGGAACTTGACACCGCCGACCACGGCACGCGACTGCCGACACGGACGAGTACCGTGCTGTCCGTGGTGGTCGGGCTGGGCGTCATCGGATTGCTCTGCTGGCAAATTCCACTCGTGGTCGGGCCGGTGATTGCGGGCAGTGTCGGCGCGCTCTGTCTGGCTGCGAGCCTCTGGCTGGTCGGCCGGGACCGCTGGGGCGTGCTCGCCCGCGCCGGTGCAGGGCTGTTGACGCTCCCGGTCACACTCGGGCTCTTTGCCGCACTCATCGGGACAGTTCTGGCCGCCGTCGACATGTTCCTCCCAGTCCGCGGTCCGACGACCATCTCGTTGCTGTCGCTGACGCTCGTGACCCACGTGGGGGTCGTCGTCGGCTGTGTGCTTGCGGTGTTAGGACTCACACTCGGCGTCCGAAACGTCATCGACGGCCAGCGACTCGCAGACCACTACTGGCTGACGATACAGACCGCACTGGTGCCAGCCACTATCGGCGCGTTGCTGGCAACCGGCGCGTTTCTGACCAAAAACACCACCAGTCTCGACACCGCCATCGTTGGGGACACCCTGGGCTGGCTGTTCGCCCCAGGGACCGGACAGACCCACCTGATGAGTTCACTCGCGCTTGTCGCCATCATGCTGGCGGCGGTGCGGGCAGTGGTGGACGCACTCCCTGTGGCCGAACTGCTCGCGGACAGTGGTACGGGCGAAACCGAGCAACACCGGGTCTCCCAGCTGCTGGATATACTCGGCCGGGCGGCGCTGCTGACGGGCGTGGCCGCCCTGATTGCGCTGTCCGCGGAGTTGTTGTTCCCGCCGACGGAGTTTCGCCGTGCGGTCAGTTACGAGACGTACCAGTTACTGGTCGACCTCTCGACGATACCGCTGGTCCGGTTCTCCGCGGTGGCGGTAAGCGTCCTCTGTCTGGGTATCGTGGGCGTCGTGTCGTTGTTACAGCGGCTGGCAGCGAACTCGGCCGACTCCGTGCTCCAGCGGGTCGGCCCGTTCGGAGCCGGTATTCTGCTCGCCGCCACCAGCCTCACCATCGGTGGCCCACTGCTCGAAAACAGCGTCCGAAACATCGGACGCGCCCTGCCGAGTCCGGCCAGCAGTATCTTCTTCGGGCACGCACGGGAACTGCTGTACTTTTTCGGCCCGCCGACGCTCGCGCTTCTGTTCGGTGCGCTCCTGGTCGCTGTGGCGGCGACGATGCTGTTGGTGCTCCGGTTTGCCGTCTTCGCTGGCTATCTCTCGGACGAGACGGCGGGCTATTCCCTGGCCAGTGGCGGCCTGATTGTCGCTGCCGCCTTCGCCGGCACCATCGTCTCCGCGCCGTGGGTCCTCTTCACTGCACTCGTCGGCGGGCTGTTCGTCTGGGACATGGGCCGGTACGGGACGACGCTGGGCAAGGAAATCGGCCGCCACGCCCCGACGCGTGACACGGAACTGGTCCATGCCGGCGGGACGCTCGCGGTCGGACTGGTCGGGGCCGGCAGCGCCTACGCCATCCAGCGCCTGCTCTCGGCGGATATCGTCCAGGACTCCCCCGCGGCGGTGGTCGCACTCGCGGGAGTGCTTGCGGGCATCGTGTTACTGGTCGCGGCCCTCCGATAGTCGGGACGCTCGAGGAGAACGTGGCCGAAGTTATCGGTTCCGGCCGTCCGACGAGGGCGGTGGTCCCTCGCCGCCGACAGCGGGTACCTCAATGCTGTCCAGCACGTCCGCGATGACCGCCGAGCGGTCGATACCGCGCACCCCTGCGTCGGCCGTCAGGACGAGCCGGTGTGTGAAGACCGGTTCGACAATCCACTTCACGTCGTCTGGGACGACGTAGTCCCGGCCGCGGACGACGGCGACGGCGCGGCTGGCCTCGAACAGTCGCTGGATGCCACGCGGGGAGACGCCGACTTCGACGCGGTGGTCCTCGCGGGTGGCCCGTCCGAGGTCGACGACGTAGTCGCGCAGGCGCTCGTCGACGGAAACCTCTTCGGCGACTCGCTGGAGGGGCGGCACTTGCTCGCCGTCGATGATGGGGTCGATACTGGGTGCCTGTGCGGTACGGCCGGCCCGGCGGTCGATGAGTTCCCGCTCGCCGGCCCTGTCGGGATAGCCCATCGAGGTCTTGACGATGAAGCGGTCCCGCTGGGCCTCGGGCAGCCCGAAGGTACCCTCCTGCTCGACGGGGTTTTGCGTAGCGATGACGAAGAAGGGCTCGGGCAGTTCGTGAGTGGTCCCGTCGACGGTGACCTGTTTTTCGCCCATCGCTTCCAGCAGGGCGGCCTGAGTCTTCGGCGGTGCACGGTTGATTTCGTCCGCGAGGACGACGTTTGCGAAGATGGGGCCCCGCGAGAACTCGAACTCGCCGGTGGCCTCGTTGTAGATGTTCGACCCCGTGATATCGGAGGGCAGCAGGTCGGGCGTGAACTGGATGCGCTGGAAGCGCAGATCCAGCGCACTCGCAAACGAGCGGGCCGTCAGCGTCTTCCCCGTCCCGGGAACGTCCTCCAGCAGGACGTGTCCGCGCGCGAGGACACCTGTGAGAATCGTCGACAGAAAGTCCCTGTCGGCGATGACAGCCTCACCGATGGCATCGAGGATGCGGTTACTGACTTCCCCAGCCGTCTGGTGGTCCATACGCTATGGCCGGGTGCAACCGACAAAAAACCACGAGGCTTCCACCGGCAGCGACAGCGGCCACCACGGGGACCGTCCCGACACGCCCCGGAATGAACACGTAACGAGTTTAACCGAAGTGAACTAATACAACATTTGGTCGATTTCCACCACCAAATATGTAGTTATGTGTATCTAGTATCGACTATTTGAATCAGTTATTCCCCATTCGCCGCAAGAAGAAAACGTTTTCTACAATACTGCCAATCCAGTTGATGTGAGCGACAGAACCCTCGATACTATCGAGACACTGCTGGAATCGCTGCTCGAAGAAACCGACGATGCAGATGTCCACTACAAACTGCGAACAGCGTTGCAGTTGCTCGATGTCCACCGTGCGGACCTGACGGACTTGGACGAGGTAGCCGACGAAGACACGGAGCTACAGGAGCGACTTCGAAACCTCGGCTACGTCGACTGATACTGTTGGCTGTCTTTCGTTTGTCCGTTCCGGCGTGTTCCTGGCGTCTCCGGGATGTCGGGAGCAACGCCGTGGTGTGACACCTGCGGAGCGTGAAGAGACCGCGAGGAGTACCGATAGTCGCTTCCGACCGCATCCCGTAGGGTCGTGTGTGACACGGCGCGACCGGGTCCTGCTGGCAGGTGTCGTCTTTGCCGTCCTGTTCGCACAGGTGTTGCTCTATCCGGGCATCCCCGCGCTGGTCGATGCACTCGGCGGGACGCCCACGGCATGGGGTGGCGACGCCGACGCCGTGCTGGATGCGGGCAAGTGGTTTCTGACCGCCGAGTTCCTCGGATTCGTCCTCTTTGCAAGCGTCTGGGGCGCGGCCAGCGACGCCATCGGGCGACGGACGCCGCTGGTCGCTGCCGGGGCGGTCCTCGGTGCCGCCGGCTATCTCGTGTTGGCTCTGGCCCCGACACTCGTCGCCTTTCCGTACGAGGCCGTCCTCGCGGTCCGGTTCCTCCAGGGAGCAGCCACCATCGGCGCGTTTTCGCTTGCCATCACGACGCTGATGGACCTCCCCGGCGGCCACGGGCAGAACATGGGGGCTGCCGGCATCGCCATCGGCCTCGGAACCGCACTCGGTGCGCCCATCGGCGGCCAGTTGTACGCCCGCGGACCCTTCGTCCCCCTCGTCGGGGCAGGGACTCTCCTCGTCTGTGCCGCCGGCCTCGCGGTCCTCGTGACCGACCGGACACCCGAAACGGGCCGCGGCGGGGCGCTCGCTGCTATCTCCTCGCTTCGGGAGCGGCCGACGCTTGGCATTCCTTACGCCTTTGGCTTTATCGACCGCATGACTGCCGGCTTTTTCGCCCTCGTCGGCACGGTCTATTTCCAGACGGAGCTCGGCCTCGACGCCGCCGCAACGGGCATCATGCTGGGGCTGTTTTTCGGCCCGTTCGCACTCCTGCAGTATCCCTTCGGGAGACTGTCGGACCGCATCGGCCGGGTAGGGCCGGTCGCGCTGGGCTCGATAGCCTACGGCGCGGTCGTCATCGGGGTGTTCTTCGCGGGGTCGGTCCCGCTAACTGGCGCGGCGATGGTGCTGGTCGGCATCACCGGCGCGCTGGTGGCACCGGCAACGATGGCGCTGGTGACCGACATCGCAAGCGAGACACAGCGGGGTGCTGCCATGGGCGGGTTCAACGTCTTCGGTAGCCTGGGCTTTCTTTCGGGTATCGTCGGCGGCGCGACGCTTGCGGCGACGGCCGGGTTCGGAACCGCCTTTCTGGCCGTCGGGCTGGCGGAAGTCGGTATCGCAGTCGCGGCGCTACCGCTGTTGTTGCGACTGGACACACCGGACACGGGCGAGGAAAAGACGCCAGGTATCTAGAGCAAGACGGCCTGTGCCAGCCCGAGGAAGATGAAAAACCCGAGTACGTCGGTGGCGGTGGTGATGAAGATGGTCGCGGATGTCGCCGGGTCGTAGCCCATCTTGTCCAGCACCAGCGGGATGAGCGCGCCGAAGAAGCCGGCGATGATGAGGTTGGCGACCATCGCGACGCCGATGACCAACCCCAGCGCGACCCCGTATTCGGGGGCGAAGACAGTGGCGATGACGGCGACCATCACGCCCGTAATCGCGCCGTTTGCGGCCCCGGCGATAGCCTCGTTGAAGATGGCACGACTCCCAGTCGACAGCGACACCTGCCCGAGTGAGATGCCCCGCACCGTGACAGCCATCGCCTGCGTCCCGGCGTTGCCGCCCATCCCCGCGACGACGGGCATGTACGCCGCAAGCACCGCGATGGCCGCGATAGTTTCCTCGAAGACGCCGACGACTGCGGCCGCGAGAAAGGCCGTCCCGAGGTTGATGATGAGCCACTTGTAGCGGCTGCGTATCTTCACCATCGGCCCGTCCAGCACGCTCTCTTCCTCACCGACGCCAGTGAACTCGTACAGCGTCTCGCCGGCTTCCGTCTCGATTGTCCGGAGGATGTCGTCAGCGTAGATGACGCCCAGCAACTCGTCGTCCTCGTCAAGCACTGCGACCTTGCTCTGGGGGTTGGCACGGAACACGTCCATCACCTCGTTGTCCGGGCGGTCGTACCGGACAACGGGCACCTCGCGGACGTACTCGTCGATGGCACCCGACACCCGGTCGGACAGCGCGAGCGTGTGCCCCGGCAGTTCCCCGAGCAGGCGTCCGTCCTCGGCCTCGACGAAGACCACCGGAAACCGGCCGGTGCGCTCCTCGTGGCGACGCACTCGCTCGGCGACGGCATCGAAGCCGTCGCTCCTGTCGACGGTCACGTAATCGAGGTGCATCATCCCCGCCGCGCTCTCGGGGCTGAAGGAAAGCAGGAACTCGATGCGCTCCCGGCGGTCCGCATCGAGGCGCTGCAGGACTACCTCGCGGCGGCCCTCGTCGGCGTAACCCAGCACGTCCGTGCCCTCGTCGGGGTCGAGTCGGCGGACGAACCCGCGCAACTGCTCGTCGCTCATCTCGGCGACCAGCGTTGCCCGCACAGTTTCGGGCAACTGGAAGAACACCTCCCGCTGGCGCACTCGCGAGAGGTCCGCGAAGACGGCCGCCGGCTCGGCCGCCGTCGCTATCTCCTGCTGGAGTTCCGGCTGTTCGATTGCCATACCGCTGTTGGGACCCGAGGGCCACTAAAATCAATTGACTGGACCTGGGGAACCTCTCACTGGATGTCGAGTGTGTCTCTCTCGACGAGCGGCCTGTGAAGCGAATCGACGGACAGCTGCCACGCAGTCCCCGAGGACATCACCACACGCGGTGCTGTGCCAGCCCTTTTAGTTCCCGAGGATGAGAACCGAGACAGGAATCGATACCTCACATGGGACGGCAGCATCCACTGGTCACAGTCGAGTCGCTGGCGCTGATAGCAGCGGGCGGCGCGCTGGGCGCGAACGCGCGGTATCTGGTCGGACTCGGGGTGACGGGACTCGGCGGGACGTTCCTCGCCAACGTCACCGGCTGTTTCCTGCTCGGCTTTCTCGTCTACGAGCAGCGATACGCCGGCCTGCTCGCCGGGCGGTCACGGCTGCTGTTTGGCACCGGCTTTCTCTCGTCGTATACGACCTACAGCACGTTCGCCCTCGAAACGGTACTTGCGACGCCGTTGGTCGGGCTGGCATATATCCTCGCCAGCTACGCGGTCGGACTTCTCGCCGTCGTCGTCGGCCGCGGGGTCGCACTGCAAGTCGCCAGCAGGACTGCGGAGGGTGAGCCGGCGTGACCATCCCGCCGGCCTACCTCGTCGGGGCAGGGGGAATTGCCGGTGCCATCCTCCGCCATCTGGTCGGGCTAGCAGTCGCGGACGACCGGCTCCCGCTGGGAACGTTGACGGTCAACGTCGTCGGGAGTTTCGCGCTCGGGCTGTTCACGTTCCTCTCGCTCGGTGATGACGTGCTGTTGTTGCTTGGGACTGGAGCCTGTGGCTCGTTCACCACGTTCTCCTCGTTCGCCGTCGATACCGTCGAGTTGTGGGACGCGGACAGGCCACGGGTCGCTGCCGGATACGCCGTCGCGAACATCGTCGGCGCGCTGCTGGCCATCGGCATCGCATACGTGGTGACACTGTGACGACCGGAGCCAGGCTGCTGGTTCGCGGGGGTTTTTCAGGGACGGACCGAACAGTCAGTCGATGGCTGGCGAGCAGGCCCCCGAAGGGAATCCCTACGTCACGGACCCGTCGACCGATTTCACCCCGGTTTCGGACCTCGATGAGAGCGAGGCGCGTGAACAGGCCGAGACTCTGCGCGAGGCGATTCGCTATCACGACCACCGATACTACGTCGACTCCGACCCCGCAATCCCGGACCGCAGCTACGACGCACTCTTCGCCCGACTACAGGAGTTAGAACGGAAGTTCGACCTCGACCGTGCGGACAGCCCCACCCAGCGCGTCGGCGGCGACCCCGTCGACGAACTCGACACCGTCGAACACGTCGCGCCGATGCTTTCTATCGACCAGAGCGGCGAGGCCGAAGAGGTGCGTGCCTTCGACGAGCGAGTCCGGGAGGAACTCGGCGTCAAGGACCTGCGGTACGTCTGCGAGCCCAAGTTCGACGGCCTCTCCATCGAGGTCGTCTACGAGGACGGCGTCTACCGGCGGGCGGCCACCCGCGGCGACGGCCAGACCGGCGACGACGTGACCGAGCAGGTCCGTACCATCCCCCACGTCCCCGAGCGCCTGCGCGGCGAGTACCCCGATTTCCTCGCGGTGCGCGGGGAGGTCTACATGCCGCGGGCGGCCTTCAACGAGTTCAACAGGGAACGCGTCGAGCGCGGCGAGGAGCCCTTCGCCAACCCCCGCAACGCCGCCGCGGGCACGCTCCGGCAACTGGACCCCTCGGTGGTCGCCGAGCGCCCGCTCGCGGTCTTTTTCTTCTCCGTCCTCGATGCCTCCGTCGACTTCTCTACTCACGTCGAGCGCAACGACTGCCTCCCCGAGTGGGGACTCCGGGTCAGCGAGGACAGCGAAGTTGTCGAGAGTATCGAGGGGGCCATCGCCTACCGCGGCCGACTGCTCGACCGCCGCGACGAGTTGGACTACGAAATCGACGGCGCAGTCCTCAAAGTCGACCGGATGGACTACTGTGAGCAGTTGGGTTACACCTCCCGCGCACCGCGGTGGGCCTTCGCCTACAAGTTCCCCGCTCGCAGCGAGGTGACGACAGTCCGTGACGTGGTCGTACAGGTCGGCCGCACCGGCCGGCTGACCCCCGTCGCCTTGCTGGACCCCGTGGATGTCGGCGGCGTGACCGTCTCCCGGGCCAGCCTCCACAACCCCGAGGAAATCGCCCGACTGGGTGTCGGCGTCGGCGACAGGGTGCGCGTCAAGCGGGCCGGCGACGTGATTCCCGACGTGGCCGAAGTCGTCGAGGACGAAGCCCGGGAACACTTTGCGTTTCCCGACACCTGTCCGGTCTGTGACAGTCCCGTCGAGCGCGAGGGGCCGCTGGCCTATTGCACCGGCGGGCTGGCCTGTCCCGCGCAACTGGAGCAGGCAATCCAGTACTACGCCAGCCGCGAGGCACTCGACATCGAGGGACTGGGCGAGGCCGGCGTCGAGCAACTCACCGAGACCGGTCTCGTGGAGAGTCTCGCTGACCTCTATGAGCTTGCCGTCGAGGACTTGGCAGACCTGGAGGGCTGGGGCGGGAGAAGCGCGGAGAAACTCGTCGGGGAGATACAGGCGACGACCGAGCCGGCGCTTGCCGATTTCCTGACCGCGCTCGGTATCCCCGAGGTCGGTGAGACGACTGCGCGTGCGCTCGCAGGCGAGTTCGGCTCCTTCGAGGCAATCAGGAACGCAAGCGAGGAGGAGTTACGAGCAGTCGAAGACGTGGGACCGACCGTCGCCGCAGAGATACGGGGCTTTTTCGAGAGCGAGCGAAACAGGGAGGCCATCGAGGCGCTACTGGCCCACGTCGACCCACGGGAGGCCGAGACTTCGGGCGGAGAGGAACTGTCCGGGGAGACGTTCGTATTCACCGGGTCGCTGTTGGATTTCACCCGCAGCGAGGCACAGACAATCATCGAGCGCCACGGCGGCTCCGCCACCGGAAGCGTCTCCTCGAACACCGACTATCTGGTGGTCGGCGACAACCCCGGCCAGACGAAACGGAACGACGCCGAGAGCGAGGGCGTGGCGATGCTGTCGGAGTCGGAGTTTCTGGACCTGCTCTCGGAACGCGGCGTCGATGTCGACGCCTGAGTACAGTCCTGACGCCCGGGCCAGACGACAGAGAGCGCGTTCAGACCTCTTCGTCGGGGTCGTGTTCCTCGGACATCCGTGTGGCCTCGCTCCCGTAGTACTCGCGGTCCTCTTCGGCGGTCGGTTCGAGACGGTCCTCGGCGACGTCCTCGGCGGCCGTCACCGACTTCTGGACGAGCATCGGCTCGGAGAGCTGTCGGTGGTGATAGCGCTCGCCGTCGGGAGTGGCGTAGACGAGTTCGACCATGCCTTTGTCGTTGTACGTGCGGTCGACCAGCCAGACGCGAACCTCGGTCATACCTACGCTTCGCGCCTGTGGGTGTTGTATCCACCGAGTGCAAACAGGCGCGTACAGACAGGGCACGCGGCCCGTGATTTCAAATACGACCGCGACGTAGCCCGGGCTATGACACGGTGGCGGCGGCGGGTCGACGACCTGCTGTACGACGGTGAGACTGTCGAGGAGACCGTCGACTTCGGGGAGGCAAGCGTCGTCGTCACCACCCACCGCGTGCTGGCGTTCGACGGCGAGAGCGACGGCCCGACTCTCCAGCAGGCACAGCGCCCGAACGTCGAAACCGTCTCGACAGGGGCGAACTCGGAGATGGACCTCCTCGCACGCGGGGTCAAGGCAGGCGTCATCGGCCTCGTTCTCGTCGGCGCAGGGTTCGTCGTCGACTTCGGGAGCATCATCGGCGACGTGAACCTGAACGCGGAGACGGTACGACGGGTCGGCATGGGGGGTATTATGGGCACGATGCAGTCGCTTTTGAACTTCATGACCCGGCTCGATTACCTGATGCAGGTGTTCGGTGCGCTGGCCGTGTTCATGTCGGTCGTCTTCTTCGGCGTCTACTGGCTCACTCGGGACCCGACGCTTGTCGTCGAGGTGGCCGGCGACGACGACATCCATCTCCCGCGTCCAGCAGACGCCACCGAAGTCGGCGAACGCATCGAGCGTGCTGTCCTCCCCGAGACACCCGGGCAAGACGCCGAGGGGACCCCGGCGGCAGACCCGGTGAGCGAGGCGTGAGGCTGATAGCGCCCGAGCGACTAGCGGGCGTCGATGGACGGCGACGCGGTTCGTGCCAGGGCAGCGGACCTCCCGACAGAGCCCGGGGTCTACCAGTTTTTGGGTGACGACCGGGTACTCTATGTCGGCAAAGCCGTCGACTTGCGTGACCGAGTGCGCTCGTATGTCGACCCGCGCAGCGAACGCATCCGCCAGATGGTCGCCCGCGCCGAGACAATCGACGTTGCCGTCACCGACACCGAGACGCAGGCGCTCTTGCTCGAAGCGAACCTCATCAAGCGCCACCGACCCCGGTACAACGTCCGCCTGAAAGATGACAAATCTTACCCGCTCGTGCAGTTGACCGACCACGAGTTTCCCCGTCTCGGAATCACGCGGGACCCCGAGGAACGAGCCACCGTCTTCGGCCCCTTCACCGACAAGAGACAGGTCGAGACCGTCGTGAAAGCCCTGCGGGAGACCTACGGGCTCCGTGGCTGCTCTGACCACAAGTACGCCAACCGCGAGCGACCCTGTCTGGACTACGAGGTCGGCCTCTGTACTGCCCCCTGTACCGACGAAATCGACCGGGAAGCCTACGCCGAGGACGTGAGCGCAGTCGAGCGCTTTTTCGGCGGCGAGACGGGCATCCTCGCGGACCCGATGCGCCGCGAGATGGAGGAAGCCGCAGCAGCCGAAAACTTCGAACGGGCGGCGAATCTTCGGGACCGGCTGGCCGAGGTGGAAGCGTTCCACGATGCCAGCAGCGACGCGGTTGCCGACCACGGCGACCACGGCCACGACGTGGACGTGCTTGGTGTCTCCCTCGAAGGCAAGAGTGCAACGGTCGCACGGCTGCGCGCCGAGAGCGGGAAACTCGTCGACCGCGAGCGACACACGCTGGACGCTCCGGACGGGACCGACGAGCCAGCGGCGATACTCGGAGCGTTCGTCGTCCAGTACTACGCCGATCGGGAGTTACCCGACGCCATCCTCACGCCGGAACGGCCGGCGGGCGAGGGTGTCGACGACTGGCTCGACAGCGTCGGCGTCGACCTCCGGGTGCCCGGTGCCGGGCGGGAGGCAACACTCGTTGACCTCGCGATGAAAAACGCCCGCCGGGACGAGCGCCAGCCCGACGGCACGCGAGCGCTTGCTGACGCACTGGGGCTCGGAGACGCGAGGCGCATCGAGGGATTCGACGTGAGCCACGCACAGGGGCGGGCCGTCGTTGGCAGCAACGTCACCTTCGTCGACGGCGACCCCGAGAAGGCCGACTACCGGCGCAAGAAACTCGCCGACGAGAACGACGATTACGCGAACATGCGGGCACTCGTTGCCTGGCGTGCCAACCGGGCTGTCGAGGGCCGTGACGACCGCCCGGACCCGGACCTGCTGCTCATCGACGGCGGCGAGGGACAACGCCAGGCCGCCGTCGACGCCCTCACAGAAGCGGGCTGGGACGTGCCGACCGTCGCACTCGCCAAGGCCGAAGAGCGGGTCGTCACCGCCGACGGGGAGTACGACTGGCCCGACGACGCCCCGGAATTGCATCTGCTCCAGCGCGTCCGCGACGAGGCCCACCGCTTCGCCCGGCAGTACCACGAGACGCTCAGGGACGACGTGTCGACGCCGCTCGATGGCATCGAAGGGGTCGGCCCGGAGACGCGCCGACGGCTGCTCCGGCGCTTCGGAAGCGTCGACAGCGTCCGGACAGCCTCCCAAGAGGAACTGGAGACCGTCGAAGGCGTTGGGTCGACGACGGCCGGCCGTATCGCCGACCGGCTCTGAGGCCGGACGTGTCGCCTGTCTGTACGGCATACCGTTGCCCGGCTATCGGAGAAGACGACAGGCCAGCCCCGGGCGGGCAACACGTGTCCGAGCCGCTGTTTTCAAGAGAGTGGAAAGCCGGGTGACGGATGGTGATGGCCTGAATGTCTGACCTGCCGGACGACTTCGACTGCACAATCACGAACTGGGAGTACATCTACGGGCTCTGTCGGAACGTCGCCGACCAGGTCCGGGCGGCCCAGTTCGAACCGGACATCGTCGTCGCACTGGCCAGGGGTGGCTGGTTCCCCGGTCGGTGTCTCTGTGACTTCCTCGGGCTGGACGACCTGACGAGCCTGAAGATGGAACACTACGTCGGGACCGGCGAGAAGGCCGAGGAGCCACAGGTCCGTTATCCGATGCCCGAGGGCTCGGTCGCCGGCAAGGATGTCCTCGTCGTCGACGACATCGCAGACACCGGCGGGTCGATCAGCCATGCCTACGAGTACGTCACCGACCGCGACGCCAACGATGTCCGGACGGCCACCCTGCAGTTGCTCGACACAAGCGAGTTCGAACCCGAGTTCGTCGGGGAGCACCTCGACTCCTGGACCTGGGTCGTCTACCCCTGGAACTTCATCGAGGACATGGTCGAACTCGTAAGCGGCGTCATGGACCGGGCCGACCAGACGACGTTCTCGAAAGCCGACGTTCGGCACTACCTCTCGGCCTATCACTCGATCGAGCGCATCGAGATGGAAATCGCTCAGCCCGGCCGCCTCGACGAAGTCCTCACCGAGATGGAACGCAGGGACGTGGTCGTGGCAGTCGACGACGGCTGGCAACTCCGGAAGTGAGCGGTTGGCGACCTGCGCAGTCACGGTTTCGAGACTGGACGTTCTAACGCAGTCGGTATGCTCGTGACCATCTCACAGCCGAGTCCACGGTGTCGCCACTGATTCGATATAGCAGTATGTGATTTATCTCTTATCAGCACCAACAACGCAGACCACAAGACTGCAGTCGAATCCGTGCATTGTCCCGGTCCCGAGGTGTAACAGTCCGGCTCCAGAATGGGCGAATAGGGACAACGCCGTCACAACGAAGCACTCGACTCGACGATGGTAATTCCAAGTTTCGTACAGACACCGCGTGCAGGTCACAGAGATGCTACGAGCAGACAACTCGGTCAAAGTCACGACGACAGAGGGTTCGGGGCCAGTCGCCGAGGAAGGCCAGACCGTCCAGGGTGAAGGTGCGACTTTGCCACCAACCCGACAATGCTTGATTCCAGAGACACGGATTTGGCCGACTGACTTCCCCGGGCTCTGCTGGTCGACCGTCCAGACAGACGAACAGTCGACCGGCGTTGTCGGCCGGAGGTCCGGGCGGTTGCGGTCAGTGTGACCCCAGACAGCGGCGTCGAGACTCCTCACTTCTCAGCAGACCATGCGATTCGCTACCAACCGAGTGTACGGAGTCAATCCGGGGTTAGTCCGGGGCTGTCGAGCAACCCCACCTACGTTCGAAGCATGGCTGAGATGGGAACGGACGAGCTACGCTGGCAGGAGTCACGGACAGCCACAGGCCGATCATCTATCACACCGTGTCGGGCCGGAGAGACTCTCGCATTCCACATTCGAGCCCTAAATAAATCATATATCGCTATATCAAATCGAAGAGAGCGGAGAACCGTCTGAGTACCGGTTGGTGATACTATCGACAACGTGGCGTGATAGCTGTCAGAACCGCCGGGCAGTCTCAGAATTCCTCAGAACCGGGTGCGGGAACGCCCTCGTCGCTCGCCTGGCTTTCGAGGTCGTACTCCTCGCGCAGTTCCCGGATGCGGTCGCGGATGTCCGCAGCGAGTTCGAACTCCAGGTTGTCGGCGGCGTCCTGCATCCGCTCCTGTAGCTCCTCGATGAGCCGCTGGGCTTCCCCCTCGTCGTCGGGCGCGAGGTCGGCAGTGCCGCCGGTGTCGGTCTTGCTTCCGGGGAGGTTCGTCTCGCCGACGGCCTTGTCGATAGTCTGTGGCTCGTAGCCGTGTTCCTCGTTGTACTCCTGCTGGATGCGACGGCGGCGGGTGGTCTCCTCGATGGCAGACTCCATCGCGGCGCTGGGTTCGTCGGCATAGAGGACGACGTTGCCGTTGACGTTGCGGGCGGCCCGACCCATCGTCTGGACGAGCATCGTCTCGGAGCGAAGGAATCCCTCCTGGTCGGCGTCGAGGATGGCGACCAGCGACACCTCTGGGATGTCAAGGCCCTCCCGGAGGAGGTTGATGCCGACGATGCAATCGAGTTCCCCGAGTCGCAGCGAGCGGATGAGTTCGTGGCGTTCGAGCGTATCGGTCTCGTCGTGCATGTAAGCCACGTCGATGCCCGCCTCTTCGAGGTACTCCGTGAGGTCCTCGGCCATGCGTTTGGTGAGCGTCGTCACCAGCGCTCGCTCCTCCTCGGGGAGGGCCTGCAGGCGTTCGATGAGGTCGGCAACCTGTCCATCGACATCAGCCACCTCGACGGCAGGGTCGACGAGATGGGTCGGGCGGACGATTTGCTCGACGACTTGCTCGCTTTCCTCGCGCTCATAGTCACCCGGCGTCGCAGAGACATACAGCGTCCGGTCGGTTTTGTCCTCGAACTCCTCGAAGGTCAACGGGCGGTTGTCAAACGCTGTCGGGAGTCGGAAGCCGTTCTCGACGAGGCTTTCCTTCCTGCTCTTGTCACCCTCGAACTGACCACGGATTTGCGGGAGCGTCTGGTGTGACTCGTCGACGACGGTGAGGAAGTCATCGGGGAAGTAATCCAGCAGGGTGTACGGCGGCTCACCGCTGTCGCGGTCCGAGAGGTGTACCGAGTAGTTCTCGATGCCCGAGCAGTAGCCAGTCTCCTCCATCATCTCCAGATCGAAGGTGGTCCGTTCCTCGATGCGCTGTGCGGCGACCATGTCACCCTGCCGCTCGAAGTAGCGAATCCGGTCCGACAGCAGGTCTCGAATCTCGTCCATCGCCCGCTGCAGGCGTTTTTCGGGGATGGAGTAGTGCTCGGCGGGGTGAATCAACGCGGCAGGTTCCTCACTTTTGACCTCCCCTTCGAGCGGGTCGAGTTTGCGGATGCGGTCGATTTCGTCCCCCCAGAACTCGACGCGCAACGCGTACCGGCCGTACATCGGGTAGATTTCGACGGTGTCGCCCCGAACCCGGAAGGTACCCTGCGTGAAGTCCACGTCGTTGCGCTCGTAGTTCAGGTCCACGAGCCGGCCGAGTAGCTCGTCGCGGTCGAGTTGTTCACCCTGCTCGATGCGCAAAGACATGTCGACGTAGTTCTGTGGGTCACCCAGCCCGTAGATAGCCGACACCGAGGCGACGACGATGACGTCGTCACGGGTCAGGAGCGACCGGGTCGCGGAGTGGCGCAGCCGGTCGATTTCGTCGTTGATGGAGGCGTCCTTGTCGATGTAGGTGTCTGTCTGTTCGACGTAGGCCTCGGGTTGGTAGTAGTCGTAGTAGCTGACGAAGTACTCGACTGCGTTGTCGGGGAACAGCTCGCGGAACTCCTCGTACAGTTGCGCGGCCAGGGTCTTGTTGTGGGCGATGACCAGCGTGGGCTTTTGTATCTCTTCGATGAGCCAGGAGACAGTGTTGGTCTTGCCCGACCCCGTGACGCCGAGCAGAGTCTGTTTGTCCATCCCCTGCCGAAAGCCGGCAGCAAGCTTCTCGATGGCCTCGGGCTGGTCGCCCGCCGGCTCGAATGGGGCCTCGACGCGGAACGCTCGGTCGACATCCGGCCTGTCCGGTGAAAGGGGACCGCCGCTGTCACTCATTAGCTGTGGGTAGGGCTGGACGAACTTGACGGACTCGGTCGGCGGAGGTCGATTACCCCCGGAGGTACGTCACGGCGATAGCGGTCACCACGACGATTGCAGTAGTGCCGACCAGCGCAAGACCGACCAACAGCAAGGCCAGATACGCGACCGCTTCCCCGGCGTCTGAGGTGTCTACGTCGCACCCGCCCGGCGAAAAGACGGAAGCGCGGTGGTCGATGCGTTCGCCGTCACTGGTGACAGCGGTGACGTTGCCAGGATGCAAAATCAAAAGCGAGCCGTCCGGTCCGGGATGAACGTCGACGACATCGCGTGACACGTGCAGCGAGATAGTCTCTCTGTGCTCGAAACTCACGTTGGCAGTCTGGGCAGCAGGGTCGCCGGGGGACTGGGCGTCGGCGGTGCCACCGACAGTGTCGGTCGGGTCCTGCTCGGCGCTCCGGGTATCGTTCGAGACTCGTTCGTAGATTTCGAGGGTCCTGTCGGTAGTGAGAAACACGTACGTATCGCCCGTCACGGACAGTCCGCGCGTATCCTCGGGGAGTACGTCCTCGACTGGCGGGTTCGGGTCCGGGTCGCCCCAGGACTCGTTGTAGCTGGTCAGGTCGCCGTCAAAGAGAACCAGCCATCGGCCGGTGTAGGTCAGGTCGTTCCCATCCGGGAGCATCGCACCTTCACGACCGGCGTTGATCCCGATGCGCTCTCTGACCCGAAGCCGGTCGGTTACGTTGACGACGCTTCCAGACTGCAAGAGCCACAGCGAACTGTTCGGGCCACGTGCGACGCTATACGTGTTGTTCGAACCCGGCGAGCTCCGAGTGTTTCGCTCTCCCCAGTCGCTATCCCGGAGCTCGATACGGTCCCAACTGGTCAGTACCCACGCACCGTCGTCGGTGGCAGCGAGCCCGGTAGCCTCGTTACAGGTCGGGGGAGACAGTGCTGTCGCTGGGGCAGTGCTGGCCGGGACGAAAAGCGACATCGCCAGGAAGCAGACGAGGAATGCCTGCCAGCGGCGGACAGCGGCCATCGCGTTAGAGTCGCCCTGTCACGTGTATAGAGCCACTGCCGGATATATCCGGACGAGAGGTCTCACGCCCGCTCGACAGGAGCGAGCGCATCGACTGTCGCCTCTGCCATCGTCTCGGGTGTCCCCTCGGGAATCACGACCAGGGGTTCGTCGACGACATCAAGTGCCGCGATGGCTCTAAATTGTTCTCTCGCGTCCGCGGGCGCGCCCGCGACAGTTAGCGCCGCGAGCATATCCTCGGAGACGGCTGCACGTGCAGCCTCGCGGTCACCCTCGTGCCAGGCCTCGGCGACGGCGTCTGCCTCATCCGGGAACGACTGTGCGACTGCCTTCCGGTAGCCTTCACCGCTTCCGACGTAGTAAGCGACGTGGCCGCGGGCTACTTCGCGGGCCTGCTCCGGGTCCTCGCTGACCGCCGCGGGCACGTAGGGGGCGACTGCAATCTGCCCGGGGTCACGACCCACCTCCCGTGCCGTCTCGGCGACGGTCTCGAAGGCGACATCGAGACGCTCGAAGGGAATGTTGTGCGGGAGCCACCCATCGGCTGTCCGGCCGGTCGCACGCCGGTTTGCCGACCCGAGTGCTGCCGCATAGACCGGTACGTCCCGATCCAGCGGCGGGAAATCAGCCACGTCAAATATCTCGCCCTCGTAGGAAACTCGACCATCTCCATCAAGGAACTCCTTCGTGAGGGCGACGGCCTCGTGCAGGCGGCGGACCGGACGCTCGAAGGAACTTCCGTGGAGATCTTCGACCGTCTTCGGTGTGGAGGTCCCGAGACCGAGACGGGCGCGGCCGTCGCTTATGTCGTCGAGGGTTGCACCGGCCTGTGCGATTGTCGCTGGCGAGCGACCGTAGACGTTGACGATAGCCGTCCCGAGGCCGATGGAGTCAGTCGCTTCTGCTGCACGGGCAAGCGTGACGAAGGCGTCCCGTCCCCAGAGTTCGGGCGTCCACAGCGAGTCGTAGCCGAGCGACTCTGCACGCGTGGCGAACGCTTTCGCGTCCTGGTCCGAGGGAACAAGCACTCCGGTGGGCATACACAGACAGTCATGGGGTGGGCTAAAAAAAGCGAACGTCGAGAATGCAACCCCGGTCACTCTCGTCCATCGCGTGCCGAGACAGTCCGCTCGCTGTCTCGGGGAGGGGCCATCGTCCACACGCCACAGTAGTCAGGCGCGGTCCTCGTGTGCCTGAATCTTCTCGCGCCACTCGTCGGGCATCGGTCGTGGTTCGCCAGCCGCCGGGTCGAAGGTGACCATCAGCGTCTCCCCCGTCGCGGCAACCTCACCGTCGGCCCGGATTTCGTACTCCAGTGGAATTGAGGACGTACCGAGTTCACCCACCCGTACGGCGACGGTCACGTCGTCACTCCAAGAGATGGGCTGTTCGAAATCAAGGTGGAGGTCGGCGACGACAGCACCGGTATCCATCAGTTCCTCGCCCACAACATCCTCGATGAACTCGACGCGGGCCTGTTCGAGATACGTCGCATAGACCGCGTTGTTCACGTGGCCCATCATATCGTAATCCCGGAACCGAACGTCGATCTCTTTCTCGTAGTTGAACTCGGACATATCACGACTCCGCCCGCCATCCAGTTTGCTCTATCGGAAGGACACAACCGCTTTGCCAGCCCGGTGCCAACGGACTGGTATGACCGACCTAGCCGACAGGGAGTGGCGACTGATACCTGAGAAAAGCAGACCCGGCCCAGTGAACATGGCACTGGACGAGATTGCCGCCGAGACGGCGGGCGAAGGCGGGCCCGCGACAGTCCGGGTCTACAGTTGGGAACCCAGTACGCTCTCGCTGGGCTATCATCAAGAGCCCGAGACTATCGACTGGTCGTACTGTGAGCAGGAAGGAATTACCGTCACACGCCGGCCGACTGGCGGCGGCGCAATCTATCACGACGCTATCGGTGACATTTCCTACTCCATCGTCCTTCCAGCCGACGAGGTGCCCGGAGACCTGATGGACAGTTATGAGTTGCTCTGTGAGCCACTGATGGCTGCCTTCGAAGGCATGGGAGTCGACGCCTATTTCGCCGAGGACGACCAGCCGGCAATCCACCAGCCTGCCTGCTACCTCCGGGAGCTTCACCCCGCCCACGACGTGCTGGCGGGTGACGGACGGAAAGTGAGCGGCAACGCCCAGTACCGCCAGCGCGATGCCGTCATTCAGCACGGCTCGATCACTTTCGAGAAGCGACCAGACCGCCACCTCCGGACGTTCTCTGACCCGCCATCCGACGAGGAGTTCGATAACCGTGTGACCTCTGTCCGGGAACAGGCGGGCATCGGCCGCGAGGAGGCTGTGGCGACACTCGAAACAACGCTCTCCGAGTGGTTCGGTGCCCACGAAGGAACGTTCTCGGAAGAGGAGATGGAACGTGCCCGCGAACGAGCCGAGCGGAAATACGGGAGCGACAAGTGGACCCGCGAGCGGGACGACCCGACCGCCTAGCGTTATCTCTAAACGGGAGCGCGCCAATCGCCGGGTATGACACTCCGGGTCGGCGCACACGCGTCCATTGCTGGTGGCGTTCACAACGCCGTCGACGAACAGCGCGAGTACGAGGGCAACTGCGGACAGATATTCTCCCACTCCCCGCAGGTCTGGCAGAACCCCAACATCGGCGAGGAGGAAGCTGAGCAGTTCCGTGAGGAGAGCGCAGCCGACGACATCGGCCCGTGGGTCATCCACTCCTCGTATCTCGTCAACCTCTGTACCCCGAAAGACGACCTCCGCGGGAAGTCTATCGATTCGATGCAAAAAGAGGTCGATGCAGCTGACAAGCTGGGAATCGATTATGTCAACGTGCACCTCGGCGCTCACACCGGTGCCGGCGTCGAGCAGGGTCTGTCCAACGCTGCCAGCGCGCTCGATGAACTCGACATCCCCGAAGGCGTGACCGTCCTCGTGGAATCCGACGCCGGCAGCGGAACCAAACTCGGCGGCGACTTCGAACATCTCCGAGAGGTGCTCGCTGCCAGCAGCCAGACTCTCGAAATCTGTCTGGACACTGCCCACATGTTCGCGGCGGGCTACGACCTCTCGACACCTGCGGGCGTCGAGGAGACCATCGCCGAGTTCGACGACGTGGTCGGGCTGGACAGGCTCGCCTGCGTCCACCTCAACGACTCCAAACACGAGTGTGGGAGCAACAAGGACGAACACGCTCACATCGGCGAAGGGCTCATCGGTGAGGAGGGGATGAAAGCGTTCGTCAACCACGACGCCATCCAAGACGTGCCGCTGGTGCTGGAGACGCCCACCGAGAACGGCAAGAGCTTCGCCTGGAACATCGACCGGGTCAAGGAACTGCGGAAGTAAACGCACTTTTGTCGGCCTCGGCGTTAGGACCTTCCGTGCGCGAGTTCAGTGCGGAGTATCTCGATACGACGCGCCGCGGGATGTGGGAGGACTCCCGGGAGGCGCTTGCCTCGCTCGATCTCGACACGGCAAAGCGGGTGCTGGACGTGGGTGCGGGCACGGGCGTATTGACCAGGGTGCTCCGCGAGGAGTCGCCGGCAACCGTCGTGGCACTGGACGCCGACACGAGCCTTCTGCAGGGGTCTGTAGGGCCACGAGTCCAGGGTGACGCGGCCAGGTTACCCTTCGCCGACGACGCTTTCGACGTAGTGGTCTGTCAGGCACTGCTCGTCAACCTTCCGGACCCGCTGGTGGCCGTTCGGGAGTTCGCTCGCGTCTCCCGTGGCCAGGTCGCGGCCATCGAACCGGACAACAGCGCGGTCAGTATCGAGTCGACAGTCGAGACAGAAGCACCGCTGGCCCGCCGGGCGCGGGGGCTATATCTCGACGGCGTCGAGACCGACGCTAGTCTCGGGGCCGCCCGGACACTGTTCGCAGAGGCCAGTCTGGAAGACGTGACTGTCGACCGCTACGACCACGAGCGGACCATCGAGCCACCCTACAGCGACTACGCGCTGACGGCGGCCAGGCGGAAGGCAACCGGTGACGGATTGGTCAGCGACCGACAGACGATTCTCGCCGGTGAGACCAGTCCAGAGGAGTTCGACGCCCTCAAACAGGAGTGGCGCACCATGGGACGGACAGTCATCGAGCAGATGCAAGCAGAGCAGTACCGCCAGCGGGAGGTCGTCCCCTTCTTCGTGACCGTCGGCAGCGTCTAGTCCGCACGCGGGACAGCTAGCCGCTCTTCGAGGGCGGCAGCGAGGTCGTCGGGCTCAGCTTCGGAGGCGTGAGTGACCCGAGAGGGCTCGTAGAGGTCCGTCGAGAGGTACCGCTCGCCGAAGTCCGGCACGATAGTCACGACGAGGTCGTCGGGGTTGGATTCGGCCACCTGCCGGCCAGCTTCGATGGCGGCTCCGGCGGAGATGCCGGCGAGGATACCTTCCTCGCTGGCGAGGGTCTGGGAGCGCTCGACGGCCACCTCTCGGCGAACGGCGATGACATCGTCAAGCAACTCGGTCCGGAGGATGTCGGGAACGAACCCGGCACCGATTCCCTGCAGGGAGTGCGAGCCAGATTCTTCGCCGGAGAGGACAGCCGAGCGGGATGGTTCGACACCAATCGCCCGCACGTCTGCCGCGCGGTCCTCCTTGAGGTAGGTGGCAACACCGGTGATTGTCCCCCCGGTACCGACACCGGCTACGACAGTATCGACATCACCATCGGTGTCTTCCCAGATTTCGGGACCAGTCGTCTCGCGGTGGATGGTGGGGTTGGCCGGGTTCTGGAACTGCTGTGGGACGTAACTATCATCGAGCCGGTCGGCCAGTTCGTCGGCGTAGGAGATAGCACCGTCCATGCCGTCATCGCCGTCGGTGAGGACGACCTCGGCACCGAGTGCAGAGAGCAGCGTCCGCCGCTCCTCGCTCATCGAATCGGGCATGACGAGGACAAGGTCGTACCCGCGTGCGGCACAGGCGGCCGCGAGGCCGATACCGGTGTTCCCACTGGTCGATTCGACGATGGTGGTCCCCTCGCCGACGAGACCCTCGCGTTCGGCGTGGTCGAGCATCGCTGTTCCGATGCGGTCTTTGACGGAGTTGGCCGGGTTGTAGAACTCCAGCTTTCCGACCAGATTCGGTGCGAAGGTGTCCAGTCGTACCAGCGGGGTGTCCCCGATGAGGTCAGTGACGTTGCCTGCTATCGTCATCACCGGTCGTACTGGGCCCCGAACGAAGAAAGATATCCCGCGGTATTACGGGTACACAGGGCAAACAGGCGACGAAAAGACAGCCACGGGATGACTCGTCGCGCAATCGCAGCCCATCCCGTGATGGTGGGTCAGAGCACGGGCAGGGCTTGTCCCGGTTTCGTTGATAAAACGTAGCCCGTTGGCAGGGTAGCTTCTCGTGAGCAGTCTCAGACGACATCGCCGCGAACGGAGGTGCCCTCCTGGTTCGCACGGACGGATTCGAGAACCTCGGCTGCCTGTTGGGCTTCGGTTTCGTCGGCACCGAGCATCTCCAGTGCGCCCGAAAGGGGCGGGAACGGATATTCGCCAGCGCGGAGTTTCTCGAAGGCCTCCTCGGAGCGGCGACCCTCCAGATAGAGACAGACGCCGCGGGGGTCGAGAATCTCACGGTAGTTGTCACGGGCCAGCGCACCGTCGAGGCGCTGGGTGACGTTGTCCTCGAAACTGGCGTTGCAGACTTCCAGGTGGACAGGTTCGTTCTCCTCAAGCAGGTGAGCGGCAAGACACTTCTCCGGGGCAGCGTGACCGTTGCGGTTGGCCCGCAAGTAGTCGGGGTGTTCCTCGGCCCACTCCGTGCGGACTGTCTTGCCGACGCCCTCGATACCGTGTGATTCAGTAAAGTCGTCTTCGCGGTCGGCGTCGTCGTGGAGCAGGATATCTTTCGTGAGGTAGATGTCGACGCGTTCGACCGGGTCCAGCCCGAGCGCCACGTCGCCGAAGACCCACACCTCGCGGACGGGCACGGGCATCGTCTCCGACTCGACGGTCTCGACGACTTCGGCGACGCGGTCGATAGCGCGTTCGCGGTCCCAGTCGGTCATCATCGGTTGTTGGGTGCGGGCGCGCAAAACGGTTTCACTTCTCGGTGCGGGACCACTCGGGTGCATCCGCCAGTTCAGCACGCGTCTGTCTGGCCTCCGAGAGTGTCGTCCCGAAGTAATGCTCGCGACCGACTGGCGACCGGTATCGGAGAACGGCGGTCTCGGATGTTACCTCGAACAGGGCAACCGACTGCCGTGAGGTGGGCGTCCGCCACTCGCCGACGAGTGTCGTGCGGTCGTCCTCGCGAGTGAGCCGTTCGCCGAGCATCCAACTCATCTCGTTGGCCGTATCCAGGGAGAGTGCAGGAATACAGACGCGCTCACCACCAGCGTGTGAATTACCACCGTGACTCGACATATCACATATCTTGTGACAGACGCCCATAAGTCAGTCGGTTGCCGCCTGGAGTCGAAACGGTCAACGGTCCCGGTCGTCAAGCGAGCGGTAATGGAGTGTGACAAGTGCGGCGAGAAAGCGGTCATGCATGCCGCCTACTCCGGGCTACACATGTGCGAGGAGCACTTCTGTCGCTCCGTCGAAAAGCGAGTCCGCAAGCGAATCCGCGATGACAATCTCCTCCCCGACGAGACGACACCCGAGGACCCCGAGACGTGGGTCATCGGCCTCTCCGGGGGCAAGGACAGCGTCGTCTTGACGAAGATTCTTGATGACACCTTCGGTCGTGACCCCCGCGTCGAACTGGTCGCACTCTCGATTCACGAGGGTATCGAGGGGTACCGAGACGAGAGCCTCGACGCCTGTGAAGAACTCACCGAGGACCTCTCGCTGCGCCACGAAACTGTCACCTACGAAGAAGAGTTCGACGTGCGGATGGACGAGGTGGTCGAGGACGACCCACACGATATGTCAGCCTGCGCATACTGCGGGGTCTTCCGACGGGACGTACTGTCCCGATACGCCGAGGAACTCGACGCTGACAAGCTTCTGACTGGTCACAATCTCGATGATGAAGCCGAGACGGCATTGATGAATTTTCTGGAGGGCGATGTCACGAAGATGGCAAATCATTTCGATGCCAGCCTGGGCCCTTTCGAGGGTGCAAAGGAGGGACAGCCTCGGGGTGATAGTGAGGCGTTCGTCCCGCGTGCGAAACCACTCCGGGACGTCCCCGAGAAGGAGGTCGCACTGTATGCTCATCTCCGAGACCTGCCGGCACACATCACCGAGTGCCCGCACGCCGAGGAGGCCTACCGAGGTGAGATTCAGGACCTGCTGTACGACCTCGAAGAGAACCATCCCGGGACGCGCCACTCTATCGTCGCGGGCTACGAGGAGTTGGCGGGGCTGGCCGCAGCAAAACACCGGGGCGAGGACAGCGAGGAGTACCGGGAGTGCGAGCGATGTGGCGGACCGACCCGACGGGAACTCTGCCGGAAGTGCAGTCTGCTGGACGCACTCGCCTAGGGAAGCAGAGTGACGACCGCACCAGCCAGTCCGGCGACTCCGAGCCCGATGCCCGCCATCGCGTACGTTCGCTTCACGTCGTCTCGGCGAGCGAGATAGAGCCCGGCACCGATGAGCAGGAGTCCGGAAGCGAAAAGCGCCATAGAGAGTGGGCTTCCAGTGCTGGCAGCTCCTTCAGGGGTATGTGTCTCGTGACCGGCGTGGGCACTTGCGGTCCCGGCAGCGACCGTCGCCAACAAAAGCGAACCGAGACGCGACAGGCCCCGTAACATGACTAGTATGCAGGAGCGGCGGGACTAAACGGTTCGGAAAATGCGGAGAATCGGTGTCGTCCCGAGGTCGAACCCAGGGTCGACGTGGTTTCAGTCGGTGCGGACGACGTCGAGGCCGTTGTTCTGCTCGACTTCCTCACGACCGCCGTCGGTCTCGCCGAACTCGCGGTTGTCCTCGAAGTTGCTCGCGGCGTCGAACGTCTCGTCGTCGACGCCCTCGATAGCCTGCCGGGACTTGTTGGCCTGTTTCTGGGTGGTCGGACCCAGCACCTGGGCGCTCTGGACGCCGGTCATGATGGCCATGACCCGCACCTTGCCCTTGTATTCCTCCTGGATGCGCGCGCCCCAGATGACGTTGGCGTCGGCCTCCAGACGGTCGGTGATGTTCTGGGCGATACCCTCGGCTTCGGAGAGGGTCAGGTCGGGGCCGCCAGTGATGTGAACCAGGCCGCCGCTGGCACCGCGGTAGTCGACATCGAGCAGCGGGTGGTTCATCGCGTCTTTGACGACCTCCTCTGTCTTGTTTTTGTCCTGTGTCTCGCCGACGAGCATCACCGCGACGCCGCCTTTGTTCATGATGGAAGTCATGTCGGCGTAGTCGAGGTTGATGAGCGACGGCTGGGTGATGGTCTCGGAGATACCCTTGACGGTCTCGGCGATGATCTGGTCCATCACCGAGAACGCCTTGCCGATGGGCAGGTTCGGGACGTAATCGAGCAGGCGGTTGTTGTCAAGCACGATGATGGAGTCGGCCTCGTCGCGGAGGCGTTCGAGTCCCTCCTCGGCTTTGACCGTCCGCGCACGCTCGACGTTGAACGGCGTCGACACCATGCCGACGACGATTGCGCCCTGCTCCTTTGCGATCTTCGAGACGACGGGCGCGGCACCAGTGCCAGTCCCGCCACCCATCCCAGCAGTCACGAAGACGAGGTCGGCATCACCGAGCACCTCTTTGATAGTCCCCTGTGCCATCTCGGTCGCGCGCTCGCCCATCGAGGGGTCGCCGCCCGCACCGAGCCCGTTGGTCAGGGACTTGCCGACGAGTATCTTCGTGTCGGCCTCGATCATCTTGAGGTGCTGTTTGTCGGTGTTGATAGCGATGGTCTCTGCACCGTCGACGCCGATGTTGTACAGGCGGTTGACGGTGTTGTTCCCGGCACCACCCGCACCGACGATGACGATTCGAGGGTCGCCGAACCCGTCGACATCGTCCATCTGCTGTTGTTCCTGCTCGTCCCGTTCGAGGGCCTCTTTGACGATATCCTGCATCGTTAGACCCTCGCCCAGGTGCGCTTTTTGCGCTCTTTGCGTTTCTCAGATGGACGCTCCTTTCCAGTCTCCTGTTCGGCGAGCATCTCCCGCACCGCCGACCGGATGGCTTCGCTCCGGTTGGGGTACTCGCCCGTCTCGACCATCTGTTCGACCTCTTCTATCTGCTGCTTCGGAATCCGTAGTGTCACACGCTCCATATTTGTTCCCCTGTTTGGGTAAGACGGGGGCGGGTTTACACCACGCCCGCACGTCTTACAGCGTCAAACCGCACGACAGCACCGGTGTGCACGTCGCCCGCGACCCTCTGTAAGACGACCGTCTTACGCACTCAGTACCACAGACCATGTGATAATAAAACTTACGGCGGTCGTAAGACACTGGCACGTTTACCTAAGTAAACGGCTTCTATCTGGTGTTTTCGACGTTTGCATTCTGGTCGAGAACGTCGGCTGCCGGGGTTCTGCGGCCACAACCTGGGCAGAATGCCCAGTCCGAGCGGAGTTCGTCACCGCAATCGCAGAACACACGTCGGGAGGATTTCTCGCCGCAGTTCGGACAGTAAACGTGGGACGGCGATAGATTTCCACCACATTGCGCGCACGTCTTACTGTCGTTTGCATCGGCGTTTTCATCGCCCCCGTCGTCCGTCATACGCTCGCCGGCCGCGTGTGACGCGTCGTTCGACGCGCTGTGTGACACGCCAGAATCGACGTTTACAGCCTCGGATTTGGAGTCTGATGCGGCGGCGGAATCACCATCAAGCGAGATGTTTACGTTGACATCCTGTGGCTGACGGGGCGTGAACGACCGCTCCAGACGGTCAGCGATGAGCGCGTCGACGCGCTCGGCAACGAGGTCGTCGAGCGTCTCCTCGTCGGGCGAGGCTGATGGAGTCGTGTCTGACGACTCCGTGTGCTCGTCGAGGTAGGCCCGGAGCGCATCGCGCATGACCTCGCTTTTCGAGGCGTCGAACTCCTCGAGTTGCCGGATGAGGTCGTCATCAGCGCGGAACGTTATCTTGCTCATCGACTCGTCATACACGTTGTCACCCACGGTATTTCAATCTTCCCAGCAGTCAGACGCGCGTCTGTCGTCCGACAGACAACGGCGGGTGGCCTCGGTCCGAATGACAATTGTTAAGTTCAACAGTCGGCCTACTCGTTGATGCGCCCGCCCTTAGCTCAGACTGGTAGAGCAGTCGACTGTAGATCGACTTGCCCCCCGTTCAAATCGGGGAGGGCGGATTTTTGTTGCGAACAACGTGAGCAGTGGTGAGTCCATCCTGAGCCGGTTGCAACTTGGACATCACGCGTAGCGGAGCGAGTGTCCAACCGTCTGCACCCCGGGTGGACGACCAACACCCCAGTCCTCGACGCTGGACGAGTGGCAAGGTGAGCGCGGACGCTCTCGTGCGCGAGCGCGCGCTGTACCCCTGTCCGCGCGAGCAGAAGACCTTTATTCTGAGTCTCCTGTGATGTAGGCATGACACGAGGCCCTCCAGTCTCACGTCGGCAATTCGTCGCTCTGGCCGGCGCTGGTGCCGTCGCCGGCTGTCTCGGTGGCAGTTCCGACGGCGACAACGATGAGACGCCAGACATCGTCGAGGACAACTACACACATCCAAAGCCAGGCGATGGTCCTGGCTGGGAGACGCCAACCACATCACCCCGGGTAGCCGTCGAGGTGGAGACGCTAGTCGAGAATCTGGAGATTCCATGGGACATTGCGTTCACCGGCGACGGGGAGCTGTTCATGACCGAGCGGACAGGTCAGGTGCTCCGATTTGACTCCGGCGAGGTCTCGGAAATCGCCCAGCCACAGGATGCCATCGACGCGGGGTCGATGCCACCGGGGAGCGACGAGCGCCCGTGGTGGGTCGAGGGCGGCGAAGGGGGCACACTCGGTATCGAAGTACACCCGGACTACCCGGACGAAGAGTGGGTGTACGTCTACTACACGGCGAAGACCGACGACGGCAAGGCAAACAGAGTCGTCCGGTTCGACGCAGGTGCGAGCGACCCTGCGAGCACGGAGGAGACGCTCATCGAGGGCATGCCTGCGGACAGCTATCACAACGGCGGCCGCATCCGCTTTGGCCCCGACGACAACCTCTGGGTGTGTACCGGCGATGCCGGAAAACCCGCCGCGGCACAGAACGCGTCGTCACTGGCGGGCAAGATTCTGCGCATCGCACCCGACGGTCGGATACCGTCGAGCAATCCCGAACTGGGTGGGGACAGGCGCGTGTTCAGCTACGGGCATCGGAACCCACAGGGTATCGACTGGCTTCCGAACGGCGTCCCCATCGCGAGCGAACACGGGCCCGCGAACCGGGACGAGGTGAACGTTCTGTTGCCAGGTCGGAACTACGGCTGGCCGGAGGTCAGGGGCGTCGCCGACGACCCGAGCGACGAATTCGACACCTACGCCGAGCGCGCAGACGTGACGCACCCCCTTGTTAACACGGGGCCATACAACGGCTGGGCTCCGACTGGCGCGACCTTTTACACCGGCGATGCCCTCCCAGCGTGGCAAAACCGCTTCATCGTCGGCGGATTGGCGAGCCAGTCTATCTGGGTCATAACCCTGACGCCAAGCGGCGTCAGTCCACCGCCGCTTGACGGTGAGGCGACGCGGTACGACGCCGAGTGGACACACGACGCCTTCACCGCGACAGCACACCGGATGCTGCACAACGAACTCGGCCGCGTCCGACACGTCGCACAGAGCCCCACCGGCGAACTCTACGCCATCACGTCCAACCGTGACGGTCGACCAAAAGAGGACACGCCATTCCCCCGGGACAGTGATGATGTCCTCGTGCGACTCACCACCGCGTAAGCGGTCTGTGAGACACCTCCATCCTCGCCACAAACATACGGATACAAACATTATTGTCAGATGCAGCAGTTGACACATACAGTAATCTATCGTATGTGTCCTATGTTTTTAATTACCACATCTATATCACCATTGTGAGAGCATACGTCACAATTTCTATATATAGTGGTGTGAATCGGTAGATTATCTGTGCCTGTCCGCAGGCGAAATAGTCAAATTTCCTACCCTAGGAATAACCGTTTGTTGGCGAGTGTATCAGCAATAATTACCTGAGGAGTTTCGTCTGTCACTGCAAAGACAGGAGCTACAGAATCGCAAGACGGGAGCGGCTCGGTCGGGCGTAAACAATCAGCCTCCTTTTTGGTGGTAGGGAGCAACTATGTGGATGTGGTTGCGATGGGTGTCCTAGATAGGGCCAAGCAAGTATCAGGTATCTCGACAGGCGAGGAGGAGGGCCTACCATACGTCTGCCTCGCGTGCGAGACCGCCTTCGAGGTACAACATCACAGCTGCCCGTCGTGTAGCAGCTTCGATGTGCGACGGTCCGAATGGGTTCAGGAGTAAGGGCACCGCATGCACCACCCCGTGGCAGTCGCCACGGACGCGTACCCGCACGGGTCGGCCACGGTCGCGGGTACCGCGCGGCGCGTTTCGTCCCACGTGATTCAAGTACAGTTGTAGCGATGCAACTGTCGTGGCAATATCGTTCGACTGCTTCGGGACACTCGTCGACGCCGACCGACCGGACGAGCCGTGGACAGCGGTCGCCGACCGGCTGGCAGAGCGCGGCGTGGCTGTCCCAGCGGACTGGGAACGCGCCTACCGCTCGACACACGTCTCCGTCGACCGCGGTGCCGAGCTCTCGTTAGTCGAACACACGCTGGCAGCGCTCGACAGTCGTGGCGTCGACACCGACACCGAAACCGTCCACGACGCGCTCCTTGCGGCGTTCGACGGGCCCGTCGACGTTCGTCCGGGCGCTGTCGACGCACTCAACGCCGCCGCCACAGCAGGGCCAGTCGGTATCCTCTCGAACTGTAGCCTCCCGGGGCTGGTCGCCCGGACACTGGAGCGGGCCGACCTGCCGGCCGTCGACACCGTCGTGACGAGCGTCGGCTGTGGCTGGCGAAAACCCCACGACAGGGCGTTTGCGGCCATAGCAGACCGCCTCAACATACCGGTCGAAGAACTGGTCCACGTCGGCGACGACCCACGGACCGACGGCGGTGGGCGGACGGCGGGAGCGACTGTCGTCCTCACGGAGGATGTATCGCTGACCGAGTTCCCCTCGTGGCTGGAGGACCGGGAATGACAGTGAGCGCACTCGTCGTCGTCGGCGCGCTCGCACTCGACGGTGCGCTCGGCGAACTCCCACAGCGGGTACACCCGGTGGCGTGGTTCGGCAGGGTGGTCAGTGTCGTCGACCGGGAGTGGAACCATCCGCGGCTGGTCGGGGCTCTCGCCGCGCTCGTTCTCCCAGTCTTTGCTGGCGTTGTGGTCGGGGGTAGCGTCGTCGTTGCAGGGACTATCTCGGCGGTCGCCGGGGCAGCTCTGGGTGCGGTGTGGCTGTTCGTCTCGACGAGTCTCCGCCGCCTGCTCGTTCGCGTCAGAGAGGTCGTCGTCACGACGGAGACGGACCTCGATGTGGCACGCAAGCGTTTGCGAGCGCTTGCCGGCCGGGACGGGACGGTACTGTCGGCGGGCGAGGTGCGGAGCGCGGCCGTCGAGAGTCTCGCGGAGAACCTCGGCGATGGACTGGTGGCCCCGCTGCTCGCATTCGCTGTCGGCGTCATCGCGACGACGGCACTCGGGGGTGGTGCTAGTGGGTTCGTCGGGACCGACAGCGTCGTCGCCGTCGCGGTCGGCTGTGGCGCGGCGGCCTGGGTGAAGGCCGTAAACACGCTCGACTCGATGCTCGGCTATCACTCGAAGGCGACGGGGTGGGCCCCCGCACGGCTGGACGATGTCGTCCAGTGGATACCCGCCCGCCTCAGTGCGCTCCTGCTTGCTGTGGTCTGTCTTCGACCCGGTGCAGTGCTGGCAGCACGACGCTGGCAGGGTCGTGTGGCTTCGCCGAATTCGGGGTGGCCGATGGGGACGCTTGCGGCCGCGCTCGGGATGCGTCTCGAAAAACCCGGACACTACGTCCTCAATCCCGAACAGGCACTCCCGACCGTCGCGGGGGCGCGTGTCGCCACCCGGCGGGTCGGGAGTGCCGGCCTGCTCGCGTACGTCCTCACGGGGGTGGTGACGTGGCTCTGAGCGCCCTGCGTGGTGCAGTCGGGTTTCTCACCCAGCTCCCGGTCGGAACCGACGAGCGAGCCTTCGAAGCGTTCTGTGACACCGTCTGGGTCGTGCCGCTGGTCGGCTACCTCGTCGGTCTGCTGGTGAGCCTGCCCTTTCTGTTTGCAGGCCCACCGGAAACGGTAGCACTGCTCTATGTCCTCGCCATCGTGGCGGCGACTGGCATCAACCACGCCGACGGGCTGGCGGACCTCGGTGACGCAGCCGTTGTCCACGGCGGGCCGGCGAAACGCCGCTCTGTCATGCGTGATACGACCGTCGGAGTCGGAGCAGTGACGGCCGTTGCCCTCGCCGTGGCCGGCCTCACACTGGGTGGGCTCGGACTCGCTGCAGTCCCGCCGACAGTCGCAATCGGCATCGTCATCGCGGCCGAGGTGGGAGCGAAACTCGGGGTCGTAACGCTCGCGGTGGCTGGACGGTCGAGTCACGCCGGCCTCGGGGAGAAACTGCTCGATGCCAGCGGCGAGGACATGCTGCTGGCGAGTGTCCTCGCCGTACCGGCAGTTGCGCTCACCTGGCCGGCACCCACAGCAGCGGCGGCAGTGCTGGCCGGTCCGCTGGTCGCCGTCTGCCTGCGCCAGTGGGCACACGCACGGCTGGACGGTGTCGGCGGCGATGTCTTCGGAGCCACGAACGAACTCGCACGCATCGCGGCGCTGCACGCAGGAGTGGTCGTATGGACGCTCTCGTGATGTGCGGCGGCGAGGGAACGCGCCTCGGCGCGGACGTGGAGAAGCCGCTGCTGGAAATCAACACCAGACCGATGGTCGACCACGTCTGTGAGGCCCTCGCCGCGAGCCACGTCGACCGGACATACGCTGTCGCCTCACCGGCGACGCCGGAGACAGCTGCACGCGTGGACTGTCCGGTCATCGAGACGCCAGGCGAGGGCTACGTTGCCGACCTGCAACGCGCGCTTTCCGACGACCGCATCAGCCGCCCGGTCCTGACCGTCGCCGCCGACCTCCCGCTACTCGACAGATCGGCGATAAACCGCATCCTCGACGCTTCGACGGGGTCGCTGACAGTCGCAATCCCTGTCGGTCGCAAGCGCGCGCTCGGCGTCAGTGTCGACACTGCCTACCGGGACGGCGGCCGACTCCTCACGCCTGCAGGCATCAACGTCGTCGGCGGAGCTGCCGACGACACGCTCGTGGCCCGGGACCGCCGTCTCGCTGTCAACGTCAACAGGCCCCGCGACGCACGAAGAGCGGCGTGGTTCAGACAGTGACAGGTAACCAACACAAGAATTATTCGGTAATACGACAGTATGAAACCATGGACCCAAACGCCGTCGAGGGCCTCGCATCGACTGACGGAGCTTCCACAGGAGGGGACGGCGTCCGGGAGAACGATGGAGTCCCGGCCGGGAGCGGGCGAGTAGCCCACGGTGGGAGTGAGGACCCGCTGTTGCTAGATTTCAGTGCGAATACGAACCCACGGACACCGGATGGTATCGCACAGGTGTACGAAGCGGCGCTGTCAGCAGCGCGCGCCTATCCCTCGGAAGATTACTACGAGTTTCGTGCCGCCGCCGCTGACTACGTCGGCTGTGAAGCCACGGAAGTGATTCCGACAGCCGGCGGACTGGCGGCCATCCGCCTGGCTATCGCGACCACGGTCACCGCCGGAGACAGCGTGCTGGTGCCAGCCCCGAGTTTCGGCGAGTACGCTCGGGAAGTTCGACTCCAGGGCGGTGAGCCGGAGTTCATCGACCACGACCGGATTCTCGATGCCGACCCAACCGACCACGCACTCGCAATCGTCTGCAACCCGAACAATCCGACCGGTGATGCCTACGACCCCGGGGCGTTGCGGGCCTTCGCCGAACGCTGTCGTTCGGCCGGAACGGTGTTGCTGGCCGACGAAGCCTTCATCGATTTCACCGACCGGCCGTCACTGGCCGGCGAGCCGGGTGTCATCGTCGCCCGGTCGCTGACGAAGATGTTTGGCATGCCCGGGTTGCGGGCAGGCTTTGCAGTGGCGACGGACACACATCGTGCCCGCCTCGACACGGCCCGCCTGGCCTGGGGACTCGGCATCGTCGCGGCGACGGTTGGCACGCACTGCATGCAAGCCGAGGAGTTCGTCGCGGAGACTCGCGAGCGAGTCCAGAGCGAGCGGGCACGCATGGCCGAGCGCCTCGCCAGGCGATTCGACGTGTTCCCCTCCGACGCCCCGTTTCTGTTGCTGGATGTCGGCTCCGGCGAAACGGTCGAGGAAATACTCTCTGCGGTGCGGGAGTACGACATCGCTGTCCGGGACGCCCGCACGTTCCGCGGTCTCGACCAGCACGTCCGCGTCGCCGTCCGCTTGCCCTACGAGAACGACCTGCTCCTCGATGCACTCGATGTTTGAGACCGCAGTGACGGCGGGCATCTGTCGCCTCGCACGTGAAGACACGCGCTGGCTCGCGACAGGGTGGGATGGCGGCTATCGCCGGGCCGACGCCGCGTACAACCTGACTGTCCCGACGGGCTTCGACCGGACGGACCTCGAGAGTTACGTCACCAAGCGACTGACCGACGCGGGCTTCGAGCGCGACGGGCCGGCACTGTTGACCGGCGTCGACCAGCGCCACGCCCGCGGAGCCCAGGCTGGCAGCGTCACTGTCGTCGCCACGGCCGGCCTCTCCAACCCTGCGACGCTGTCCGAGTCCACCGCTGAAGGAGCGGACGACACCACGGAGGAGTGGCAGCCGGGGACGGTGAATCTCTTCGTCGGGACGACCCGAGCGCTTTCGGAGGGGCCACTGGCGACACTGCTGGCGACGGCCGTCGAGGCGAAGACGGCGACGCTGCAGTCGCTGACCGGCTTCACGGGGACGACCAGCGACGCAGTCGTCGTCGGCACCGACCCGGAGGGGGACGCCACAGCGTTTGCCGGCAGTGGGACTGCCGTCGGCGATGCGACCCGCGCCTGTGTCAGGGACGCACTCCGGGCGGCACTTGCCGCCCGCTATCCCGATGAGGGGTGGCCGACGACAGTCGAGGCGGCCGACTTCGGCATCGTCACCGACCGCGGGACAGAGCGGTTCCGCCCGTAATGTCGCTGCCCTTGTCGAGCACAACAGCTATTTTCCTAGGACAACTGCAGTTGTCTCATGAGCGATGACGAACCAGCGGGAGTCGAGGCCCACCCCATCGAACCGGCCGCACCCGAGGAGTTCGGGCTCGTGCAGGTGTGGTGGGGCGACGGCAAGGGCAAGACGACTGCGGCACTGGGGATGGCTATGCGCGCCGCTGGTCACGGCTATCGCGTCCACGTCCTCCAGTTGATGAAAGGCGGGACCGGCACCGTCGAGGATGTCCGCGGCGAGTACAACGCGATGGCTGCGCTGCCGGGTATCACCTACGAAAACGCCGGCCACTACGGCTGGCACGGCTTTCTCGATGGCTCGGCGGACACCGAGCACGAGGCCAAAGCACAGGCTGCACTCGCCCGCGTCCGCGACCTGCTCGGGGCTGCCGCCGACGCTGACCTCTCGACGCCGTTTCCCCTCGATGGCTCCGCCGACGACGGCGTTCACATGCTCGTCGTCGACGAGATACTCTACGCCGCGAACAGGGGACTGGTCGACCCCGAGGATGTCCGCGACCTGCTGGATATGAAACCCGACGCACTGGAACTCGTCCTGACCGGCGGGCACGACCGCCCGGAGTACGTCACCGACCGTGCCGACCTCGTCACGAACGTTCGAAAGGAGACACACCCAATCGACGCCGGGCAGGGCGCACGCAAGGGCACCGAGTTCTAGGATGGCCGACGGTAGCGCCTCTGCGGACGACAGAAGCCGGGAGCAGAGGGACACTGCACGGACGGTTCTCGTCGCCGGCACGGCGTCTCACGTCGGCAAGAGTACGGTCGCGGCCGGGCTCTGTCGGCTGCTCGCCGACCGGGGCGTCGATGTCGTCCCCTACAAGGCACAGAACATGAGCAACAATGCCCGGGCAGTCTCGAAGGGCGAGCGCGGTGATGGCGGGGGAGAAATCGGCATCTCACAGTACGTCCAGGCACGGGCGGCCCGCGTGCCGGCGACCGTCGACATGAATCCAGTCCTGCTCAAACCCCGCGGCGAGGGCGAGTCACAGGTCGTCGTCCACGGCGAAGCACTCGGCCACTACAGCGCCGACAGCTACTACGACAGCTACTGGGAGCGAGCGCGCGAGGCCGCCCGCGAGTCCTGGGAGCGACTGGCCGCCGACCACGACGTCGTCGTCGCGGAGGGGGCCGGCTCCATCGCGGAGCCGAACCTCCGTGAGCGTGACCTCGCCAACGTCGAGACAGCGCGGTTCGCGGACGCCGAGATACTGCTCGTCGCGGACATCGAGCGCGGCGGCGTCTTCGCCAGCCTCGTCGGCACGCTCGAACTGCTGCCCGAAGACCTCCGGGAGCGGGTGGTCGGTGCTGTCATCACCAAGTTCCGCGGTTCCCGTGAGATTCTCGTCCCCGGAATCGAAGATTTCGAGCAGCGAACGGGCGTCCCCGTGCTGGGCGTCCTTCCCTACGATGACCCCGGGCTCCCCGCGGAGGATTCTGTCTCATTACCACCAGAGGGAAAACGTTCCCTCGAAGGTACTGACGATAACGTCCCGTCCGAGCAGTGTGTCACAGTCGCCGTTCCTCGCCTCCCCCGAATCTCGAATTTTACCGACTTCGAGCCGCTTGCACGTGTCCCGGGAATCAGAGTCGCGTATCTCCCGCTGGACGCACCGCTTGAGGCCGACGCGGTAGTGCTGCCGGGGACGAAAAACACCGTCGACGACCTGCTCGCGCTCCGGGAATCGGGGATGGCCGCGCGCATCGAGTGCTTCGATGGGCCCATCGTCGGCCTCTGTGGCGGCTACCAGCTACTCGGGGAGCGCATCACGAACGGCTCCATCGAGGGGACCGGCGAGGGCGACGAGTTCGAGGGGCTGGGATTGCTGCCAGTCGAGACGCGCTTCGAGACCGAGAAACACGTCGAGCCGGTCAGCCGGGGGATAAGCGGCGTTGGCCCCCTCAGCGGTGCCACGGGTGAGGTATCCGGCTACGAGATACACATGGGCCGGACACGGCTGGTCGGTGACGCCGAGCGACCTTTCCGGGAGAGCGGGGCTGCAACCGAGCGCGTATTCGGGACCTACCTGCACGGGCTCTTCGAGAACGAGACCGTTCGGCGCGCGTTCGTCGGGAACGTCAGGGAGGCGGCCGGTCTCGACGAACCGACGGGCGAGACCGTCCCACAGCCCTCACCGTACGACCGTGCCGCCACCCTCCTGAGCGAGCACGTCGACCTCGGCTGGCTGTACGAGTAGCGGACCTGGGAGATGCGAGCCTTTATACCTGAAAGCGAAGCAACACCCGGCATGGTCGAAGCGTTCGCCGTCGCCAGCGGGAAGGGTGGGACGGGCAAGACCACGAGTACGCTCGCACTGGGGATGGCACTCGCCGACTCCTATGACGTGACTATCGTCGACGCAGACACCGGGATGGCGAACGTCCTCTTTCACGCGGGCCTTTCCGACGCCGAGACGACGCTACACGACGTGCTCGCGGGCAAGGCCGAGACCCGGGAGGCCGTCTACGAGCGGTTCGGGATGGACGTGGTCCCCTGTGGCACCTCACTGTCGGGCTTCCGGGACGCCGACCCCGACAGACTCCGGGACGTGGTCGCCGAACTGGCCGCCGATACCGACGTGATACTGCTCGACTCGGCGGCGACACTCGGCAGCAGGGCGGCAGTGCTTCCAATCGTGCTGGCCGACCGCATCGTGGTCGTCCTCCAGCCGACGATTCCCTCGCTATCGGACGGCCTGAAAGTCCAGGAGTACGCCACCACCTACGGGACTGGTGTGGCGGGACTGCTGTTCAACCGCGTTACCGACGACGAGGATATCGACGCCATCGCCGGGAAAGCCGAGCGGTACTTCGAGGGGGAGACGCTGGCGACGGTCCCCGAGAGTGACGCCGCACGCGCCGCCCGTCGGGCCGGTGAACCACTGCTCGCACACGCACCGGATTCACAGGCAGCAGCAGCCTATCGCGGGGCTGCCGGCCGCCTCGACGTACAGTCGGGTCCGTCGGAGGCCGTCGCCGAGCGCTTCCAGCGCGCCGTCGTTCCTGACGAGCTATGAAGCTCCCGAGTGGCCGTCTTGTCCGCGAGCGGGTCGTCACCGACCTCACGACAGTGCTTGCGACCGCACTCGACAGCGGGCTGACCGGCTACGCGTTGCTTGAATCACAGGACGCGCTCTTGCTCGATGCCGACGGCGTCGGTGTCCTCACCTTCGCCGATGGCGTCCCGGCTGTCGCGTACCACACCGGAACCGATAGCGCCGGCGAGGAGGCACTCGCGGACATCGCCGTCGCCGGTCCGTACCGGCTCGAGCTGTACGAACTCGATGACGCTGCGCTGGCCGAGGTTCACGACACCGACCCGATGACCATCCCGCCGGAACTACCGGCAGAGCAACTCGCTGGCGACCCACAACTGGCGGAGCGAACCCTGGAGGCAGCGGCCACGGAACAGCGGGACGAAAGCGACGAGACGACTGGAGACAGTGCGGTCGAAGCGTTTCTGGACGACGAGGAGACGATCGCTGAGATACAGCAGCGAGCGCGCGAACAGGCACAGGAACGCGCAGAAGAGTGGGGCTTCAGACGTTGACGGGAATCCACCACACCCGGCTGCGCCCACCGACTTTCTTGCTTTTGAGGTCGGTCTCGGCTTCGAGGTCATGGAGTTTGTTCAGCGCGGTCCGGCGCGAGCAGCCGAGCCGCTCGGCAATCTCGCTAGCGGTCAGTGGCTCCGCGTAGTCGTCACGCGATTCGAACACCGCTGTCACGTCCGAGAGAGAGAACTCGGTATCGCGGCCCTGTGGGCTCATACGCGAGTCGAGTACCCCGACCCCCTTATTCTTTCCCACGTAAGCAGTGTGTTCGCGGCCGGGCCGACACCGTCAGGATGGGACGGTGAGAACCATCGTCGTCGCCCGCTCGGTGTCGTCGGTCGTCACTGTTACGTCCACTGCAAAAGCCAGAACGTGAGTCCGGCCGGCACGCTCCTGGACGACGAGGCCACCGTCGCGCTCGCAGGGACCAAAGTTCCTCGCCGGGCCACTGGGACAGTTCCTCGTCGCCCACACGCTGGCCCGAGTCGCATTCGGGGAGACGGTGACCGCCCCAGTGCTGTCGGCACTCGTTGTCGTCACCGACTCGATGGTGGGCTGAAGACGGTCCCGGACCGCCGCCGCGGCGTCTTCGCGCTCCCCCCAGTCGTAGCGGGCCGGAACGTCTCCAGAGGTGTCGACGAGTGCTCGCTGGAGGGTTCGCTCGACATCACGGGTGGTGTCGTCGGTGACAGTCGTCGACTCGACATCCTCGTCGTACCCGAGCTGGAGGTAGGCAAGCGTCATTGGGACCAGCGCTAGCGCCAGTGCCAGCGCCGCGAGAACGACCAGCTGGCCACGACTCCGAGTCACACGTACCACACCCTGAGCGTCACCGGCCCGTGCTGTGTGGTCGTCGTCGTCGCAGTACCCGTCGCAACCCCGTCGGGTAGCGGCTGCCCTGCCGTTCCGCGGGGCGTCTCGACGCGAAACATGACGTTCTCCGGGAGGATGCGCTCGATGCGCCGGACCAACGACGCACGCTCCCGCTCGAAGGACTCGTTTGAGGCGACGACCTCGTCCAGTCGCGTTGTCGCCCCGTGTTGGGGCTGGTCGGTGTCCAGTTGGGTCAGCGCATCGCTGGCGTAGGCGTCCAGTTGTGCGCGGTGGTCGGTCGGGGCCTGCACACCGAGTGCGAAGGTGAAGACAACTGCCAACACGACGAGCACGCCGATGCCAGCCTCGACGGCAGTCAGCGACGCCTGTGCTCTAGCCATCGACGGTCACCCCCAGTCGGGCCTTCCGCGTTTCGAGTGGATAGTAGGTGAGCGTCACGTTCCCCTGATAGAGCGGTCCCGACGCGTCGACGTAGATGTCGGCAGTCCTGTGACGCGACAGCGAGACGGTGTGGCGGCCATCGAGTCCCGACTCGTCGTACAGGACGACCCGCTCGTTTGCCCTGACTGTCGTGACAGTCGTGTTCTCCGGTGGGCGAATCCGTATAGCAGCCCGGTCGGTCCGTCTCGGGAGCGTCACCGCCGTCCGACCCCGAAAGGCCGGCGTGAGTGTCCGCCGCTGGCGCTGCTCGACGACGACAAGCCGTTCGATGCGTTCGCCGTCCTCGACACCTCCGGTCGCCACGATATTTTTGCCTTCGAGAGTTACTTTCGCATCAGTTCCGTTCGGGACGCCATATCGTGTCCGGAGCGTCGACGCATTCAGCGCGTCGACGGCTGTCTCGTTGAGAACGTTCGCCCGAGTCGTCAGGTGGCTTTCGGGGCCAACGAGGCGCTCGGAGAGTGAGACAGCAGCCTGCCGGTCAAGCGCGGAGCGGTCGGCCGAGCGGACGGCCTCGTCAGCGACGACGACGCCAAGCACCGTGACGGCAGTCAACACGAGCAGCGCAAGCCCCAGTGCTGGCAGTTCGGTCTGGGCCCTCATCGTTTTGCACCCAGTGTGAGCGTGCGGTTCTCTGCTGGCCCGGTGATACGAACGACGAACTGGCTCCCGCTGTGCCAGGTCCCATTGCGGGCAGTCACAGATGGGGGTAACGAGAGTCGCGTCCGAGCGTCGAGAGCGTCGTCAGGATGGTCCAACAGGAGCGTCCCGTTACTGTACCGGATGTCGTACTGTTCGCCCCGGATAGTCGCCGGAAGCTCCGCTCGAGAACGCGTATCGACTGCGTCGTCGGTCGCGGGCTGTGCCGTCTCGACCTGTCCCGCGGCAGTCGCAAGCACACGCTCGCCGAGTTCTTCACCTGTCGCAGTCCGGTACTCCGGAACCAGACCGCCGACGAACAACCCGGCGACGCTTGAGACATACAGCACTGTCAGGCCCGCAACAAGGAGCTTCCCGACGACCGGACTGACAGCGCGGTTATCCATCGGTCACCTCCAGCGAGAGGTCGTGGGTGACGAGATAGCCACGCCGTGTCCCGGCGTATGAGGCGACAACCGACTCGGTTCCGTCACCGTCGATGTCACGGCGGTCGATTGTGGCGTTGTGTCCATCGAAGTAGCGCTCGAACGGTCCGGTCGTCGTCGTCTCGATAGCGACTGCATATTCCCCGCGACCGAGGTCCTCACGCTCGTGGGAGACGTTGGTTTCAAGCGTGACGGTGGTGTGGCCCGAGCCCGACACGGCCACGTCCCCAGCGCCCAGAACGGGTGCGCCAACGACGACCACCTCGTTTCGTTCGGAAGCAGCAACTGCGGGGTTGCTGTGTAGCCAGTGGCTACCGCTACTGCTCTGGACGATGGCCCCGGCGAGGAAGGCAACACGGCGGTCACCGGCCTCGTAGACGAGGGCGTCGACCTGTCGTTCGGCGACGACGGTGCCGTTCCGGAGGACTCTGAGGTCGCGGTGCTCGGTCCCGAGTCGCCCGTCGGCAAACTGCACCCGACCACTGTATGGACCAGTCACGTCGGCAGGCTGGAGTGCCGCATCGAGGTCGTCGGCAACGCGAGTTGCGTCGGCGGTATCGGTCTGGGCATCGATGACCTCGCCGACGCCGACTGTCAGTGCACCGAGTGCGAGTACGGATAGCCCGAGCACGAGCACGACACCGACGACGTGGGACTGACCACGATTGACGCGTCGGTCACTCATACCAGTCCCAGCCCCGTGAAGACGACGTAGGTCAGCCCGACCAGCAGCCCCGAGTGCAACAGCGCCTCGTAGCGCCCTCGACTCGCAGTGCCGGCGAACCAGCCACAGGCGAGTACCGTCGCCTGTGTGACCAGATAGAACCGCTCGCGGTCACGCGCAGGGTCAACAGCCCCCGGGTTCAGTCCGACTCCGGCGTTGGCGTCAGCGACCGTCGACAGCTGTGCGAACCCATCGAGGACGCTCGCGTTGACTGCGACGACGATGCCAACGACGAGCAGTGCAGTCGTCCACCCGACGGCAGCGTAGACGAGGAGCCGGGAGCGAAGCGCCTTGCGCTCGTGATAGAGCCGGCCGATTTCGGTCTCCAGCGTCTCGAACACCTCCTCGGTGTCATTCCCGGCTTCGAGGGCTCCGACGACCAGCCCGACAGTCTGGGAGGCAAGGGGCGTGCCGACCCGCTCGACGAACCGGTCCAGCGCCGCGGCGCGAACATCGACCTCCTCGTCGGCCCCGGTCGTCAACTGAAGGTTGAACGCGAGGTCTTCAACGTCGGCCTGGAGCGGTCCGAGGTCGACCTCGCGGGCCACGCGGTCGACCGCATCCGGGAAGGGCCGACCGAGACTGACGTGGCCCGAGACTGCGTGGACGAAATCGCGTATTTCGCGGTCCTTCGCATCGTCACGACCCGCTCGGCGGACGGCCACGATACCGACCGGAATACCGTAGCCGGCGTAGCTCAGCAAGGCGACGTTCAGCGGCGAATAAGAAAGCGTCCAGAGGAGAGCAGCGAGTGCGGCTGCGGGTGCCAGGAATACCCAGGCAGCGCTCGCAGGGTTGACCGTCGCAGTGGTAAGGAGTGCCCGGACTCTTGTCGGCCGTTCGTAGCTCGGCGTCGCGAGGTCGGACGGCCGCAACGATGCGACGACCGAGGAGGCACCGATACCGACTGTAAGGACGAACAGGGCACTCGCATAGACCAGCAGCGCCCGAACCGGTATCGAGCCAATCGGTGTCGCAACCGGCTCGGAGAGTTCCGGGGCAAGAACGCTTCCGACAGTCAGAATCAACACCCCAAGGGCAGGGAACACGAGCAACACGACGAACAGTTCGGCGACGAGTTCCAGAAAGCCGCTTGCGCGCTCGCGGACGCGAGATTGCTTCTGTGAGAGGAGTCGCCCTTCCATCTTCAGGTACCCCTCCAGCGAGTCACTCCCCTGGGCCGCGTGCTCACGGAATTTCAGCAGGAACGGGGAGAGCAAGTCACGCGAGGGGGTATCGCGGGCGACCATCGAGAGCCCCTCATCGAGGCTGCCGGTCAGTGTCGCTTTGTTGAGCGCGGCACGAAAGGAGTCGGCGGTCGCGCCGTAGGCGTCCTGGGCTGCGACGCGGCGGAGCATGGTCCGCTGGTCACTCGTTCCGGTTGCAAGCACCCGCAGGTATCTGACGGCCCCCGGCAGGGTCCGCCCGATTTCATCCCGGCGGGCCGCGGCGGCCCGACGAAGGTAGAACCCGCCCGCACGGACAACCAGCGAACGGACGAATATACCGACCGCGATGGCTGCGAAGAGTGCCACGTAGGGTCGCGAAACGGTCGGCAGCGTGAGACGGTTCAACAGCGGGAGCCCAGCCGAGAGAAAATCGACGATACGTCCCACGACGCCCCCAGGAACGAGCAAGACCGCGGTGAACGTACACGCGAGTGCGAGCAGTGCACTCGCCCACGCAAGCCCGTAGACGCGTGCAAGGTAGACATCGAAGCTGGTCGACAGCCCGGAAGCGCGATAGCTGTGGCGGTCACGCTCGTGGGCGTCGGCGTCGGCACGGCGCGAGAAGAGGGCGTACAGTCCCCGGTCGAGTGGCCCGAGCCGGGTCGTATCAGCCCCCTCAGTCATCACGCTCCCCCCGCGCAGCCCCAGCCCCCTCGCGCTGGCGACGTAACCGTTCGACAGTCGCCGCCTCGTCAGTTTCCAGGTCCGCGAGCAAATCAAAGAGCGTCTCAAAGTCATCAACCGACTCGCGGACGAAATACGTGACATAGCGGTGCTTTCGGTGGAACTCCGAGCGAACGGCGTCGACTGACCGGTCGGTCAGCGCGGCGACGCGCTCGAAGGTGTGCATCTTACAGGACCAGTCGTCGGCCTGTGCTCCTGCTGTCGTTTCCTCGTCGTCGAGTGCCGGGTGGTCGTAGGCGAACGCGAAATCGCCGTCCGGTTGTCGCCGGGCGACCGTGTTCCAGTACACTTCGGTGCCCTGTTTCTCGATGACGCCACACCGACTGTCCGAAGTGAGGTCGTGGTAGGCAGTCTCGTCGAGCAGTTCGACCACTTCCCCGACGTAGCGCTCACCGTCGACGTACCGCGGGAAGACCACGAGGTCGAGTTCGCGCAGCAGGTACGGCGGCAACCCCTGCTCGACGACGCGGTTGACCAGACTCTCGACATCCTCAGCATGAGTGGTGCCGATGAGACCGTGGCCGGTGTTGAGCGACTCGGCGAAGGTTTCGAAGCTCTCTGTGGTGTTGACCTCAGCGATGACCTCGACATCCGGGTTCAGGTAATTCGCTTCCGTCATCAGGTCGGCCATCGTCACGCGCTTGTGGTCGCTTTCGTGGTCACGGGTAGTCAAGGAGACACCCGTCTCGTGGGGAAGGCGTACTTCCCGGCTGCCCTCGTCGATGCTGATGGGGCGGTCACGGAAGGGGACAAAGGGCATATGGGCGTTCATAAGCGTCGTCTTGCCGACGCCGGTCGGCCCCGAGAACAGCACGACACCGTGGTGTTCATAGACCAGCCACAGCAACGCGACCAGTTCGGTCGAAATACTGTCGCTACGGACGAGGTCAGTCGGCGTTAGCGCGTCCGCGGATTGCTTGCGGATGGAGATGTGTGGCCCGTCCTCGCTGACCGTCGGCAGCGCGACCGCACACCGAATCGTCTCGTCGCTATCACGCCACCGACCGGCCGCCGAGTCGTCATTCCCGGTACCGGTGGGCTGAATGTTCACTTTCGCGCTCGGGGTACTGGCGTTGAGTTCCGTCCCGTCTGCTGCGGCCAGTTGCGTGACAACGTTGACGAACGGCTGCTCGGACTCGAAAACGAGGTTTGTCGGCACACGCTCGCCGTGGCCCGTCTCCGGCCGCGGGACGACCTTGATACGCTCGCCGACACGATTGGCCTCGATGTCTTCGAGCATCGGGTCCAGAATCGGTATCGTGAGCTTGCCGTAGCCGACGTAGTCCCGGAGGACATAATAGACCAAATCCGAGAGTCGGTCGTCGGCGTACCGGCGGTCGACCGGCGGGACCGCGAGGTTGTATTCGGCGAGTACAGCCCGGAAGCGAGCGGTGACAGCGTCGAGCCAGGCACGCGTATTGCGGCCACGGAGGCGTCGAGCAAGGAGTTCCTCGGCGCGTTCACGGACGAAAGCAGTCTCGTCATCGATGATGCCGTCGACTGCCGTCTCCCAGAGTCGCTCTTTGGCCTCATCGATGAGTTCCTCGTCGCCAGGCAACAGGTCGGGCTCGCGAACCGCGTATTTTGTCGTGAAGGGGTCGTTGCCAAGCAGGTTCTCCCGGTAGAGTATCACCGGAATCTCGAAGTCGTGAAACTGGACTGTATGATGTTGTAGGCGCTCGCTGGCGAAGCGCTCGATGTAGTCCGGGTCCGGCGGTAATTCGGTCACCGCCGGGGCATAGTCGGTCGTATGGAGGAGGACACCTTCGTCGTCGGTATCAGCAACGTCGATAGCCTCATCGAGCGCATATGGCGTCAACTCGCCGAGACAGGCCAGCGAGGCCAGTGCATGGTAGGAGAGGCGGCGGCGCGCGGCCGGTGAGCAGTCGACGAGTCGGTCGAGTACCCGCTCGTGTTTCGGGTCGAACCCGTCGGCCATCCGTTCGACGGCACCCTCGCGTGTGCGCGGTCGTTCCAGATGTGCATCCGCGAAATAGGACTCGATACGGGAGAGCGCGGACTCGTCGCGCTCGGTCAGCGGCGGCTCCCGAACGTCGTAGGCGAAGTCAGTGCCGTGGTCGGAGATGGTGACGACCACACCGGGATGGACCTCGTACTGGGCGCGGACATCCGGTGCGTACCACGCTTCCGGGTCGTCAGGTGGCAGCGGCGGCGGAACAGACCCCCCGTCGGACGATTCCCCAGTAGTGGCGGCAATCTCGAGCGTCGCATCGGCCATAGACGGGGGTGGTTACCTCCTCTATCTTAAAATTCAGTGAAACGACTCGACTGGTTACGGTGGCGAAAAGTGAGACAGTCCACCACTCATGGGACATGACAGGAAAAGTCAAATAGATTTACAAATTGGTCCATTGTTGCACTAGGTGAGTCCCCGAGGGCGCGGTAACTATGCCCATCCACACAGCAAAACGTCGCCGTCAGAAACCCACCATGACAGATATCGACCGTCCCATGTCACCGGCACAGCCACTGGGTATCGACTCCGACCACTCCCTCCAGGTCGAGCTGTACGTCCGTCCGGACATCTCGACTATCAGCCACCGTCAGGTCGACGCCATCCAACACCGGCTCAGAATACTCACAGAGACCCCGGTGATAGACGAAGTCGACCGGACGAGATGGCCACGCGCACAGGTTACCGATAGCGGCACTGGAAGCGACGACCTGACGCGTCAGTGTATCGTTGCCGAATTCGAGGCGTGGGCCGACGACCACGGCGTTTCGCTCCGTCCGGCCTTCCGCCGCCAGCCCGTCCCGTCCTCACTGACCGAGTCCAGCGAATCCGAGGAGAAAATCCGAGTCCCAATCGCGACGGTCGCACTGTACGAAGCGTCCGACCTTGCCGGCGTCGTCCCGTACACGACCAACTACGGGACTGACACAGCGAATACGGTGACGGTCAACGACTGGCTCTGTGCAGTCGAAGACAGAGTCGACGGTGTCGCCACGCAGTCAGTCCCCAGACGCGAGGAACAGGACTCGACCGCCTGAGCAGGTGAGCGGTCGCCTCGGTAGCGCTGTACCGAATGTGACGTATTTCTTTTACTTGAGGGCGAGCGCAGACCCCGCCACAGCCATGTTGGACCTGATGTGAGAACAGATACCCGAGCAGTCACGTCCTCCTTGGCGTGGCAATACTGATTCGGGTTCCCGGTTCCGTTCCCTTCGACAGCAACCGTTTATCTGCCCGCCGGTCGTGAATCCGATATGGACGACGCGGTACGCCTCGGGGTCGATGTCGGCGGCACATTCACCGACGTGGTGCTGCTCGCTGACGGCGACATCACGACAACGAAGGTACCCACAACGGAATCGGACCAGAGCCAGGGGGTATTGGCGGGCATCGAACGTGCCTGTGAACAGGCGGATATCACCCCCGAGCACATCGAGCAGTTCCGTCATGCGATGACTGTCGCAACGAACGCGATGCTCGAAGGCGACGGGGCGGCGACAGCGCTCGTGACGACTGAGGGGTTCACGGACGTACTCGAAATCGGCAGACAGGACCGCCCGTCGTTGTACGACCTCTCTGCTCGCAAGCCCGACCCACTGGTCCCGGCGAAGTGCCGCTACGGCGTCCCCGAACGGGCGACCACAGAAGGTATCGAACAGCCCGTCGATGTCGATACCCTCGAAGGTATTACAGATGCAATCGACGAGAGCGATGCGGAGAGCGTCGCAGTCTCTTTGCTCCATTCGTATGCGCATCCGGCAAACGAACAGGAGGTGACGAAGCGACTGCGGGAACAGCTGGATACGACAGTCGTCGCTTCCCACGAGACGCTCCCGACGTTCCGGGAGTACGAGCGAACGGCGACGACAGTTGTCGACGCGTACGTTACGCCGGTTATCGACGACTACCTCGCTCGCCTCGACACGGAGGCCACCGAGCGGGGACTGCCAGCCCCACACGTCATGCAATCCAACGGCGGCATTGCGGACGCTACGACCGTCCGTGAACACGCGGTGACGACGGTCCTCTCGGGACCAGCGGCTGGCGTCGTCGGTGCGTCGCTGTTCGAGTCTGATACCCACGACGGCATCGTGACTTTCGACATGGGTGGGACATCGAGCGACGTGAGCCTCGTCCGCGATGGGGACGCCGAAGAGACGACAGATGCACGCGTGGGGGGTCACCCGGTCGGCGTCCCGATGGTCGACGTAGAGACTGTCGGCGCAGGTGGCGGCTCTATCGCACGGGTCGATGCCGGCGGAGCGCTCCGGGTCGGCCCCGAATCAGCGGGTGCAGAGCCCGGCCCGGCCTGTTACGGGAAAGGAGGTACCGACCCGACGGTCACCGACGCAAACCTCGTGCTTGGCTATCTGGGTGCCGACACCGAACTCGGTGAGGGCATGACACTCGATGCCGACGCGGCACGGGATGCGCTGGCCGGTCTCGCGGACGAGGCCGGCCTCGACGGTCCCCGCGCTGCAGCGGAGGGGGTGTATGCCGTCGCCAACGCGGCGATGGCCCGGACCATCCGGAGCGTGACCGTCGAACGCGGCCACGACCCACGGGAGTTCGCACTCGTCGCCTTCGGCGGTGCCGGCCCGATGCACGCCGCGGGGCTGGCTGACCGTCTCGACGTGGGGACGGTGCTGGTCCCACGCGCGAACGGCGTCCTCTCGGCACTGGGGTTGCTCGCCGCCGACGAGACGCACGACGCCGTCCGGACCCATCGCGTACGCCTCTCGGAGACCACACCCGACCGCGTCGACGAGCAGTACGCGACACTGACAGCGGATGTACTCGACGACGCGAGCGCTCCCGAGGAGGCAACGGTCACCAGGCGAGCCGACCTCCGATATGTCGGTCAGAGTCACGAGCTACCCGTTGACGTTCCCGATAAGTTTAACGCCGGGACCGTCCGGGAGCGCTTCGAGCGAGCACACGAGCAGACGCGCGGGTACAGCCTCGACGGCGAACCGGTCGAACTCGTCTCGCTTCGGGTGACTGCGACTATCGAGGGGTCGAGCCCGCATCTGTCACACGAGGGGCCTGGCAACGCACGGGTCGGGACGAGGTCGGCGCTGTTCGACGGCGAGTCTCACGAGACGGCGGTGTACGACCGCGAACGGCTAGCATCCGGGACCGACATCTCGGGACCGGCAATCTTCGAAGGCGGCGAGAGCACGGTCGTGGTGCCTCCAGCGTGGACGGCAACAGTCGACGAGCGCGGGACGCTCAGAATGGAGGCCTCAGCATGAGCAACAACAGGACGGATGACAGGAGAGCAGCGACCGGGGACCTCGACCCGGTCGAACTGGAGATTCTTCGGAATCAACTGGAGAGTGTCGCCGAGGAGATGGGCGAGGTGCTGGTCCGGGGTGCATACTCGCCAAACATCACGGAGCGACGGGACTGCTCGACCGCACTGTTCGATGCCGACGGGCGGCTACTCGCACAGGCCGAACACATTCCGGTCCATCTGGGCGCGATGCCACAGGCCGTCGACGCCGTTCTCGCACGCGACCCCGACCCCGGCGACGCGTGGATACTCAACGACCCGTTCCGGGGCGGCACTCACCTCCCGGACGTGACCATCGTCTCACCCATTTCCCACGACGGAAGCATAATCGGCTACGCCGTTTCGCGGGCACACCACGCCGACGTGGGCGGAACGAGTCCGGGGAGTATGCCCGCCGGTGCGACGGAGATACACCAGGAGGGGATTCGGATACCGCCGACAAGGCTGGTCGTGGACGGAGACATCGATTCGGCCATCGAGGAGTTCATGCTGGCGAACGTGCGCAACCCGCGGGAGCGACGCGCGGACCTGCGGGCCCAACTGGCGGCGAACGACCGGGGCCGCGAGCGCGTCGGCGAGTTGCTCGGGGACCACGGCAGCCGCCTGTTTGCTGCCTTCGACGCCGTCATCGAGTACTCACGGGAACGCATCGAGAACGAACTCGCGGCGTTGCCCGACGGCACGTACACTGCCAGCGACGTACTGGAAGGCGACGGAGTCACGGAGGCCGACTTATCTGTCGAGGTGACAGTAACCATCGACGGCGCGACCATGGATGTTGATTTCACAGGCACTGCGCCACAGGTCGAGGGCAACGTGAACGCGCCGCTGTCCGTCGTGACAAGCGCCGTCTACTTCGTCGTCCGCTGTGTGACAGACCCGGAAATCCCGCCGAACCAGGGCTGCTACCTTCCAATCAGCGTGCGTGCGCCCGCGGGCACGATGCTCAATCCGGAGCCACCAGCCGCGGTCGTCGGCGGGAACGTCGAGACAAGCCAGCGCGTGACCGACGTTGTCTTCGCCGCCCTCGCCGATGCGGCCCCCGAGCGAGTCCCTGCACAGGGCCAGGGGACGATGAACAACCTCGTAATCGGAAATCGGGAGTTCGCCTACTACGAGACAATCGGCGGCGGTGCAGGTGCGAACCCGGACAGCGACGGCCTCTCGGGCGTGCAAGTCGGGATGACCAACACGCTGAACACGCCAATCGAAGCACTGGAACAGGAGTACCCGCTTCGTATCGAGCAATACGCGCTCCGGGACGGCAGCGGCGGCGATGGCGAGTACCGCGGCGGGGACGGCCTCGTGCGCTCCGTGACAGTCGAGACCGACGCGACGGTATCGCTGCTCACCGAACGCCGGCGTCACGCACCCGCTGGCGTCGCCGGCGGTGAAGACGGGACAGCCGGCCGAAACCTCGTCGACGGGGAAGAAGTGCCTTCAAAGGTAACGCGTGACATCGAGGCCGGAACGACAGTGACAGTTGAGACACCCGGTGGCGGCGGGCACGGAGACAGCGACTGAGAGATGACCGATAGCTACTACACCGAACCGGCCCACGCTCCGACGGGTAACTGACGATGGGAACAAACGGGGACACCGAGACGGCAGTCCCGACCGGACACGAAGATAACCGGCGGGTCGTCCTGATTACCGGCGCGGCATCGGGCATCGGTGCAGCGACAGCGCGTGCCTGTGTCGACCGGGGCTGGCGAGTGTACGCCACCGACATCGCAGCCGTTCCGGCGGACATCGCCCAGCGGTGTCACTGTCGGGAGTTGGACGTGACCGACGCCGAACAGTGCCAGCGGGTCGTCGATGACATCCTCGACGAGGCTGGACGTATCGACGCCCTCGTGAACAACGCCGGGTACGCCGTCCTCGGGCCGGTCGAAGACACCGACTCGGACGCCCAGCGCCGGCAGTTCGACGTACTCGTCAACGGCGCTGTCACGCTCTGTCGGGCTGTCCTACCAGCCATGCGCGAGGCCGGGTCGGGGCGTATCGTCAACGTCACCAGCGTCCTGGCCCACTCGGCGTATCCGGGAATGGGAACGTACTGTGCCGGGAAAGCGGCCCTCGAGGCACAGACGGACGCACTCCGGATGGAACTACACGGGACGGGTGTCGATGCAGTACTGGTCGAACCCGCGTGGGTCGACACCGACTTCGCCACGAGCGCGCGGAGCCGACTGCCGGCGGACCGGACCGAGGACTACGCCGGGACCTACGCTGCACTCGAGTCGGGCTGGGTACTCGACGGCGGTCCGTTCGCGACCGACCCGGAAACGGTCGCGGCGACGATTGTCGAGGCACTCACGACAGCCAGCCCGCGAGCGCGGTACCCGGTCGGAGCCTTCGCACACTTCGTTCGCTGGGCACACGTCTTGCCAGCCAGCATCCAGGACCCGATTCGGCGAGTCATGGGCCGGGCCAGCATCACGGCACGACGCGTGAGTGATATCCTCGGGAGGTTTCGATGAGCGATGCATCCGGTCGAGCGGTCGAGATTGCGACAGGACAGACGGTCCGGCTCCCGCTGTCGACGACTGCGACGATGGCCGGCGCGGTGTTTCCCGCCGCCGCCGACGCCGCGGCGCATCTCGTTCCCGACGGGCTCGAACCGCTCAGGGTGACGCCGGCACGGACGGCACTGCTGCTTTTGAGCGTCGAGTACCACCGCATCGACCGAAACCAGTTGACACCGTACGACGAATTCGGGATGTTCGTCCCCGTGGTTCCGGCCTCAGCATCCGGGAGGCTATCGGCACTGCGTGGCGGGCTCGGCGGGTACACCTGGCAACTGCCGGTGACGACCGAACCGGCACGCGCCCTCGGAGACATCTGGGGATTCCCGAAGACCGTCGCCGACATCGACCTGGCCGACGACGGCAGACGGCGACGGACGACGGTTACCGTCGACGGACAGCAGGTGCTGTCACTCGACGTGAAGCGGCCGCGAGCGGTCCCGGTGAGCTACGGAGCCAGGAGTTACACCGATGGCGGCGAGGCCGTGCAGGCTGTGCCCGTCCGCGTCGACGGCACGGGCAGCGTGGCACCCGGTTACAACAGGGGCGCTGTCGAGTTGGGGGACCATCCGTGGGCCGACCAGCTTCGCGTCCTCGGCGTCGAGTCACGCCCACTTGCTGTGTGTGCCTTCGAAGGAGAGTTCGTCATCGACGAGCCGGAAAGGGTGAAGTCAGCCTAGTCGTCGGCCAGCAGGTCCTCGGTGGCGTCGTCGACGACATCCTCGACCGGCGGCACGTTGCTGGTGTCGTGGCTGCCGACCGGGGGACGGTTGACGTCTGCCGCAGGCGATTCGTCGAGGTCGGTATCGTCCGCGATATCGTCCATCTCGCCGTCGGCGTCGCGGGCGTCCTGGTCGATGCGCATCGAGCAGAACTCGGCACCGCACATCGAACAGAAGCGGGCGTCCTTGTAGTTGTCACCGGGCAGAGTCTGGTCGTGGTACTCCTTTGCCCGCTCGGGGTCGAGTGCGAGGTCGAACTGCTCGTTCCAGTCGAAGGCATAGCGCGCCTCGGAGAGGGCGTCGTCCCAGTCGCTTGCCCCGGGGCGGTCGTTGGCCACGTCGGCCGCGTGGGCGGCGATACGATAGGCGGCCAGGCCGTCCCGGACATCCTCTTTGTCGGGAAGCCCGAGGTGTTCTTTGGGCGTGACATAACAGAGCATCGCCGCGCCGGACTGGCCGGCGATGGCCGCGCCGATTGAACTGGTGATGTGGTCGTAACCGGGTGCAACGTCGGTCACGAGCGGGCCAAGCACGTAGAACGGTGCGCCGTCACAGACCTCGCGCTGGCGCTCTATCTGTTCGGGAATCTGGTCCATCGGGACGTGGCCCGGTCCTTCGACCATCACCTGCACGTCGTGGTCCCAGGCCGTCCGCGTGAGGTCGCCGAGCGTCTCCAGTTCCGCATACTGAGCCTCGTCGCCAGCGTCGGCGATACAGCCCGGACGGAGACCGTCGCCCAGCGAGAAGGTCACGTCGTGCTCGGCGAAAATCTCGCAGATCTCCTCGAAGTGAGTGTAGAGGGGGTTTTGCATGGCGTTTTCCTCTATCCACTGGGCGAGCAGCGAACCGCCACGGGAGACGATGCCGGTCTTGCGGCCGTCGGTCAGCGGGAGGTGTTCCATCAACACGCCCGCGTGGATAGTCATGTAGTCGACGCCCTGCTCTGCTTGCTTCTCGATGACATCGAGCAGCAACTCCGCGGTGAGGTCCTCGACGGCGTCGACCTGTTTGCGCGCCTCGTAGATGGGCACGGTCCCGACCGGTACCGGGGAGTGGTCGACGTTGGCCTGCCGGATGGCGTCGAGGTCGCCCCCACCAGTCGAGAGGTCCATCACCGTGTCAGCGCCGTAGTGGACGGCAGTGTGGAGCTTTTCCAGCTCCTCGCTGATGTCGCTGGTCGTCTCGCTGGCACCGATGTTTGCGTTGACCTTCGTCGAGAACTCCCGGCCAATAATCATCGGGTCCAGCGCGTCGTGGTGGCGGTTCGCGGGGATGACTGCCTGTCCCTCGGCCACCTGCTCGCGGACGTACTCCGGGTCGACCTGCTCGCGTTCGGCGATACGTTCCATCGCCGACGTGACTTCACCGGCACGGGCGCGTTCGAGTTGCGTCATAATCACTAGGTTATATCACTGGATAATTAAACCTTCGCTCAGGGCTAGAGAGAGGTCGCCGGCGACAGCTCGGGAAGAGACAGGTCAGACAGGCAATCTGCGGCCGTTTTCACGTGGTTGAAATATCGCAGAGTTCTGTGTGGTGAAGACTGCCACGGTGAAACTTCACAGCGTCTCGAAGGTCACCCGTCCGGCAATCTGAATCGAAACGGCTAACACCAGCCGGCAGGAACGAACGGGTGAGCCGAGGTAGCCTAGCCTGGCCAAGGCGGTTGCTTCGAGAGCAACTGTCCGAGAGGACTCAGGAGTTCAAATCTCCTCCTCGGCGTTTTCCACGAACAATTCGTGAGTGGCCACGCTGGTGTGAACCTGGCAGTGGAAGACTCGACAACGAGCCATCACGATTAAAGTGGCTGAGAGTCGTATGGGTCGGTATGACACAGCTGACAATCAAGCAACGGCTGTGCCAACTGCTGTCCGAAAACGAGCGCCTGTCGCTGGTCATGGCGGGACTGCTGGGACTGGTCGGTATCGGTCTGCTGGTCGGAAACCTCCAGGCCGGCGAGTCGGTTACGGAGCAAGCGTGGTTCCTGGCATTTCTCATCGCGTACGTCGTCGGCGTTCGACCGCTAGTCGCGTCGGTCAGGAGAGAGTAAATCACCACGCGCCGCCGGAAGCGAGTACGAAGACGAGAGCGCTCACGGAGAGTACCGCGAGGACGAACCCACCGGCCAGCGCGGTACCCATCGGCACCATCGCGTTGGCGTGACTGGCCAGCGTCTCCGTCCGGTCGTTACCGAAGACGGTCACCTCGGCCCGGTCGCTGGCGATGCCGGCCTCGACGGGTTCGAGGTCGGCAGTGGCGTCCTCGACGAGTGTCGTTACGCAGTCGACGAGGGCGTCAGTATCCAGCGATTGCCCGACCTGATTTTCAGCCTCGACGGTGTTGACGACGTGATTGTCGCTGGTGGCAACCTCCGCGAGGTCGACCCCCTCGATGGCGTCGACGAGGCGCTCGCGCAGTCCGGGGTCCATGTTGTTGCCGTCGACGAGGACGTAGGCGGTCCGGTGGTCGCCGCTCTCGAAGACGGCCGCGCGAATGCCCAGCGGACCGATGCCGTCTTCGGGGTCCCAGTCAGTTTCGTCGTGAGCGACGCCGACTCGGAGCGGGTGTTGCTCGGCGCGGGCAAGATGCTCGCCGAGGCTGCCGGCCCCCTCGATGAGGTCGAAGGAGCGTTCGTCACCGGGGACGACGTGGCCGAGGTCCTCGCCTTCGAGGCCGTCGTTGCAGTTGTGGGCATCGGCCAGTAACACGCTGTCGAGTCCGCTGGCACGGGCTTCGGCCATCGCCGAGAGGCCAACGGCGTAGGACACGTCGTCGGCGAAGCCGGGGGAGAAAGTCGCCATGGCCAGAGCGTCGTCGCCGATGGCGTGGCCGGTGAGCGTAGCCGAGCCATCCTCGATTCGGACACCGGGTGTAGCGGTGTCGGTGTATTCGATGCGCTGGTACGCGGACTCGGCGGTCTCACAGATGGTGTCGACCTCGCGTCCGGTGACGAGATTGAAATCGTGGCCGGCGGTGGCGTGTGGCGGGAAGGCGAGGCCGTCGGTCGTCTCGGCGATACGCATCGGGAGGTTGCCGCCGCCGATGTCGCCCATCGGGCCGGGGTGGACCATCGGGAGGACGAAGCGAGCTTTCTCCTCGCCGCCGGGTCGACGGATCGAGCAGACGGTAATCGGGACGAGTGCCTCCTCGCCGATTTCCTCGAAGAACGTCTCCAGTTCCTGTGAACCTTCGGCGAGATGGCCGACGAACCCGCCGACGAAATCCAGCACGGAAACGCCGAGGCTGGAGCGCCACGGCCGGTCGATAGCCGCGATGAACGCCCAGACTGCGCCGGCGTGAATCGTACAGACGACCGCGAGCATCACGAAGTCGAACGGGTAGATGGCATTCTGTAGTTCGACCGGGGCCTGTTCGGGGCGGGCAAGCACCGTCTGGGCCAGCGGGCCGCCACCGACCTCGAGGTAGTACAGCGTGCCGCTGTAGACAAAGAGGAGGACGGCGGCGGCAGCGGTCTGAACGCTGGCGGGGACGACGGCCCGCAACGGGGATTGGCGGGAGACGGCGACGAGGATGAACAGCCGAAGTGCGAAGATGGCAGCGAGTCCGACCAGCAGGGCATCCAGTACGAACTGTTCGGTCAGCACGAACAGCCGCGAGACGAGTTCGGCGACGAGCAACACGGCGACGACGAGCAACTCACAGGCAAGCGCCAGAAGCGCCGAGCGGTCGTGGGTGAAAGCGCCACCGAGTCGCTGGGAGAGTACGGGCGTCAGGACGGCCGCGACCACCGTGGGCAAGCCGAGGAAAAAGACCCCGCGGTAGGCATCGTCCAGCGGGAACGCCGAGTCGAAGGCAAGCCAGCCAGTCAAGGCGGCCAGTACCAGCGCCACCCCGAGACTGGCGTACCACCGCGGCGTCCCGAAGATGAACCGGGACATGCTGGCGAGGTTGCCCTGGGTCGCAGTCATTGTTCACGTACGCGAGCGCCGTCATCATAAAACTGGCACCTGCACAGGATATACGTCACCGGAGGGCAGGGGCCGAGTCAATGCGGCATCGCTTGACACGGCAGCCGGTGCGTTGGCACGGACGGGGCGAGTGTCTGAGAAGTCGGGGGCTCATACTGTCGGCTATAAGCCCATGACGGATTTCGGCACTCCGGGGTGTCGAATACCTTCACGAAGTGATAGCCAACAGTATCAGTCTTCACACCGTGCGAGGAAGTTCTCGAAGACTTCCTCGCCTTCCTCGGTGTGAGCAACTTCGGGATGCCACTGGACGCCGTAGAGGTCGCGGTCGACATCGCTCATCGCCTCGACGCCGCACACGTCGCTTCTGGCAGTGCGCTCGAAGCCAGTCGGGACCTCCTTGACCTCGTCGGCGTGGCTTGCCCACACGCGCGTTTCGGGGGCCAGCGAGCCGACGAGCGGGTCGGTCTCGTCGGTAATCTCGACGGTCACGTCGGCGTAGCCGCCGTAGTCGCCGCCCCCGACGCGGCCGTCGAGTTCGTCGGCGATGAGTTGCATCCCCAGACAGATGCCGAAGACGGGGATATCGAGGTCGAGATAGTCGGGGCAGTTGCCGATGCGGTCGATGTCGGGGCCACCCGAGAGGACGAGTCCGTCCGCGTCGATTTCTTCCGGTGGAGTGTCGTTGTCGATGGTCTCGACGTCCACGCCCATATCACGGAGCGCGCGGTGCTCCAGATGAGTGAACTGGCCGTGGTTGTCGACGACGTGGATACGGGTCATTGCCGACGCGTATGCGAGGCGGGCGTAAATGTGCCCCGGAACCGACTCGACGCGAGAATATTGCCACCACAGAGCGCGCGGGACAGGATACAGAGGTGACACGGGCGTAACCCCCTGACACCGATGCCCGAGAGCGCTTATGTCCGTTCCGGTCGAATCGGGTGACGAGAATGTCTCAGCGCAAGGCAGATTACGTAGACGAGGCGGACATCGAAGACGACCTGGACACACTCCCCGAGGAAGAGACGATAGAGGAGGCCGTCGCCAACCTCGAAGCCAACGGGTTCGAAGTCGAAGTCGTCGACACGGCCGAGGAGGCACTGGAGACGGTGCAGTCACACATCCCCGCAGGCGTCTCGGTGATGAACGGTCACTCGACGACGCTGGAGGAAATCGGGTTCGCCGAGTACCTGAGCGAGGGCGACCACGACTGGGAGAATCTCTCCGAGAACATCTGGAGTATCGACGACGACGAGAAGCGGCAGGTTGCCCGTCGTGAGGCACAGACCGCCGACTACTTCCTGGGCAGTGTCAACGCCATCGCCGGCACGGGCGAACTCGTCGCGGCCGACCGCTCGGGGAGTCGCATCGGGGCCTACCCCTTCGCGGCCGGCAACCTCGTCCTCGTCAGCGGCGTGAACAAAATCGTCCCGACGCTGTCGGACGCGCTGGACCGTCTCGAATCGGTCGCGTACCCGCTTGAAAACGAGCGCGCACAGGAAGCCTATGGCGTCGAGTCCGCAATCGCCAAACAGCTCATCTTCCGCCAGGAACTCGACGAGGGGCGGACGACGGTCGTCCTCGTCCGCGAGAAGCTGGGCTACTAGCTGTCATAGCGGTCAGCGGCGGATTCGAAGCCGAGTTCCTGCTGTTCTTTCGAGCGACGACCCTCGCGTTCGGCGATAGCCTCGGGGTCGGGACTGGCGTCGTCGTCGATGCGCGCCCACGAGTCGTGGACTTTGGCGTGACACCACCGACACAGGTAGACCGTTATCTCGTGGCTGGGAGTACCCTCGCCTGTGCCGGAGTCGTCAGCATACGAGAGGTGGTGTTCCTCGAGCAGCGGGCGGGACTCCTCGTGGGCGAGGCGGACCTCTGCCAGCCCACAGCGGGCGCACTCGCGGTCGTGGTCCCGGGAGCGAAAGTGCGGGCAGTCGGCCCACGCCCAGGGGCCAGTCAGCCCTTCCTCAGTCAGGTCCCCGACCACCGGGCAGCGGAACTCCTCACGGGAGCGGGCGTCGGCGAAGTCGGGGTCGCGGTCACCCTGTTCCACCGCAAAGCGACAGCGGCCATCGTCGGTGAGATGGTCACAGCGGTCGACGTGGGCGTAGGGGTCGTCGACGCCGACGGTGGTGCCCGCCTCGGTCTTCTCCATGACCGTGTCCTCGGGCGCGATGCTATTCAGTGCGACGACAGCGAGTGTCACTGGCCGCCGGGGGTCACTCGTCGGGGTAGGCGCGGGGAAGTGTGAACGTGACGACGGTGCCACCGGAATCACGGTTATCGATGGAAACATCGCCGCCAAGACCGGTGACGACCCATTTCATGACCCAGAGTCCGAGGCCGCTCCCGTGGCGGAGGTCGGATTCCTCGCCGGCCTCCAGCACCTGTCGTTCGTGGTCGGGGACGCCGGGGCCGTTGTCGATGATACAGATATCCACGCGGTCGTCAGCGGTCGTCGTTGCGACGACCCGGATGTCGGGTGCGTCCGTGTCCGTGTCGTGTTCGACAGCGTTGTCCAGCGCCTCCTGCAGAGCGGCCTCGAACGTGGCGTTTGCCTGTACCCACAGGTCCGCCGGGACATCGATGGACAGCGTCGCCTCGGGATGACGGTCCGCGAGCGCCTCCCGCTGGTCGGTGATGAGCGAGCGGACGTTGACCACCCCGGTCCTGTCGGTGTCGAGTGCACGCTCGACGGTCCGTGCTTTCTCGACGGCGGACTGGAGTTGCGTGGTCCGTCGGACGATGGCGTCGACCAGCGCACGGGAGTCCTGATTTGCGCATTCCTCGGCGATGCGGTGGGCATTACCCTCGACGACTGTCGCGGCGTTGCGGACGTTGTGTCGGAGGACACGATTGAGGACCTCCAGCCGCTGGCGGTCGCGCTTGCGGTCGGTCACGTCGCGTTCGATGGCGACGTAGTGGGTGACCGTCTCGTTGTCCTCGACGGGGGCGATTGTCAGTTCCACGTCGAGCAATTCGCCGTTCGCTCGGCGGTTGGTCACGTCCGCCTGGAACACCTCGCCGTCGGTGATGGTCTCCCAGAAGTCGGCGTAGAAACTCTCGTCGTGTTCACCCGATTTGAGGATGCGCGGTGTCTGTCCGAGTACCTGCTCGCGGGGGTAGCCGAAGAGTTCGACAAAGGCGTCGTTGACATACTCGATGTGGCCGTCGTCGTCAGTGACGAGAACGGCGTCGTCGGCCTGTTCGATGGCTCTGCTGAGGAGTTTTAGCTCGCGCTGGCGCGCTTTCCGTTCGGAGATGTCCGCCAGCGCCACCATATGCTCGTCGACGGTCCCCTCGTGTTCGACGGGAGCCGACCAGACGCTACACTCGACGAGGGAGCCATCCTTGTGCTCGCGTTCGGTCTCGACGCCGGTGAGGGTCTCGCCGGCGTTGACGCGGCGGACGTGCTCTTCGAACTCGGCCTGTTTGTCATCGGGCACCAGGGGGTAGGTCTCACCGATGACTTCCTCGCGTTCCCAGCCGAAGAGCTCCGTCGTGGCCCGACTCCAGTCGGTGACGACGCCGTCGCTGTCGATGACGACGATGGCAACCGGCGAGGCCTCGATGAGGGCACGGAGGCGTTTCGAGGTCTCCTCGTAGCGTTCGTGACGGCGGACCCGGCGGACATCGTAGACGCCGGTGAGAAAGCCGCCGATGGCACCGACGCCGGCCACCCACGTGGTGAGGATAAACGGGTGCGCGACGACGACGCCGTGTGTCCGCTGGTAGAAAATAACGATGGCCACAAGCAGCGTTATCGGGATCGCACCGGCAAACACCCACGAAACGATGCGCTGGACTTCGAGGGCATCGAAGGAGTGACGGAGCAGCCACAGACTGCCAAGCAACAGCGGGACCGACAGCACGAGCAACACGGCCACAGCGACAACGGCACCGTTGCTGGGTTCCGTTCCGGCCGCGAGATGCGTAGCAGTCACCCCGACGATGACCAGACCGAGCGCGGCAGGGAGAAGTGCCAGCGGCTTGCGTCGAAGGGCGTTCGTGACAATCCGGTGTTCCATCGTATCGAGATACCAGGTGGGTTCCCGGACGTAACCGGGCGCCGGGACGGGACTGGCGCTGACCGTCGGTTCTGATTTGACTACAGCGAGAGGAATATTTAAAGGTCGAGGAAGATTCCCGCTCGGTAAAAAAGACAGCACGTGTTATTTAGGACTGTGTAGATAAAGTGTGGATATGTCAACGAGCAGCGTGGGAGAACTACAGGCACGCTATGAATCATTGCTGTGGCAGACGATGGACGTGCTGGGTGTCGACGAGTCCATCGAGCGGAAGGTGGTCGTCGCGGTCGCCCTCCAGTTTCTGGTCTCCATCGCACAGGTGTTGTTGCCGTTCGTCGTCTCCGGGATTCTGTGGTATGTGCTCGCTGGCAGTCTCTTCGTTGCGGCGGCAGTCGCCTTCGTGAACACGCTGCTCATCGTCCGCCGGGACTTCGTCACGCCGGTGACGACGCTGGAAGAGCAGGCACATGCGGTCGCCGGCGGCGACGTGGATGTCGACATCGAGCGGTCGGACCAACCCGACGAAATCGGGAGCCTGACGAACTCCTTCGCGGAGATGGGTGAGTACCTCGGGACGGTCTCCGAGCAGGCGGCCGCGCTGGCACAACAGAACTTCGACGACCCCGTGCTGGACGAGGATGTCCCCGGCGACTTCGGCCGGTCGCTCAAACGGATGGCCGCCAGCATGCAGGACTACACTCAGGAGCTAGAGCTGATGACCGAGCAACTGGAGGAACGCTCGGAGCGACTGGAGGCGCTGGTCGAGGAGTTCGGCGCTGCAGCCGACCGCGCTCGGGACGGCGACCTGACGGCGACTATCGACGAGGACGCGGTCGCCGACGCCGATGACGAACTCTTCCGGGAAGTCGTCGAGAACTACAACGCTCTCGTGACGACGCTTGGCGACACTGTCGGTGGCGTCCAGGACTTCGCCGACAGCGTCTCGGCGGCCAGTGACGATGTCAGCACGAGCATGGCCGAGGTCAACGACGCAAGCGACGAAGTCGCACGCTCGGTCCAGGAGATTTCCGACGGCGCAGCAAGCCAGACCAGGGACCTCCAGCAGGTCGCCGAGGAGATGAACACGCTGTCGTCGACCGTTGAAGAAATCGCCGCCTCGGCCGACGAGGCAGCCCAGACCGCGGGCAGCGCCGCAGAGCGTGGGCGCTCGGGCCGGGAAGCCGCCGCTGAGGCTATCGACGAACTCGACGAACTGGAGTCACGCATCAGCAACACCGCCGAGGCCGTCGAGAACCTCGTGGCTCGCATCGACGAAATCGACGAAATCGTCTCCTTCATCGACGAGGTGGCCGAGGAGACCAACATGCTCGCGCTGAACGCCTCTATCGAGGCCGCCCGCGCCAACGGTGAGGGGGATGGCTTCGCAGTCGTCGCGGACGAGGTCAAGGGGCTGGCCGAGGAGACTCGTGAGTCCGCCGAGGAGATATCCAAGCGCATCGAGGAGATTCAGGAGGACTCCGACGAGACCGTCGCGGACGTCCAGGCCATGGAGACCCAGGTGTCAGACAGCGTCGGGTCCATCGAAGCCACCCTCGAGAACTTCGAGGACATCGTGGATGTCGTCGACGATGTCGACACGACCGTCCAGGAGATAAGCAAGGCGACCGACGAGCAGGCACAGACGACACAGGGAGTCGTGGAGATGGTCGACGAGGTGGCCTCCGTCAGCGAAGAGACAGCCGCCGAAGCCGAGACCGTCGCCGCCGCCGCACAGGAACAGACCGCAACGATTTCCGAGGTCAACAGCGATATCCAGCGGCTGGCCGGCGAGGCCGACGACCTGCAATCGCACCTCTCGACGTTCACCGTCGAGTCGGAGACAGCGGTGGAGTCCGACCAGGCTCAGGCCGTCCGGACACAGGACTGAATCCAAACGCGCAGGCGATTCCTATCCGGTGAGAACGCTGTTTTCAACTTATGCCGGTCGCCAAACAACGTTCGCATGTAGAGGTGACTGACCATGGCAACCCAGACAAAGCAGGTCACTGATTTCGGGACGGACCTGCACCTCGATGGCGGCTGGCAACAGTACTGGCTCGGGTTCCTCCGGCTGGTCGTCGGCTGGTGGTTCTTCCACTCCGGCTTCACGAAACTGCTGGCCGATGGCCTGAGTTACACGTATGGCCCCGTCTACCTGAAGGGGATGACCGGGACGGCACTCGGACCGATTCCGGTGTGGATGGGTGAGAACCTCGCGTGGGCCATCGAGCCGGGCGTCCCGGTCTTCGAGACGCTCATCGGGCTCGGTCTGATGGCCGGCGTGTTGACGCGGCTGGCGTGTGCCGGCGGGGTGTTCTTCATGACCCTGTTCTGGGTCGGGAACGCCGACTTCGGTCACGGGCTGGTCAACGGTGACCTCATGGGGTTGCTGTTGTTCCTGACCCTCGGCATCCTCGCTGCCGGCCGGTACTACGGGCTCGACGCCTACATCGAGAAGACCGAGTTCGTGAGAACCCACCCGCGGCTGCGATACCTGCTCGGCTAAGGAGGAGAAACATATGACACTCGACATCAACGACATGGACCTGCTCGACAGGGCCGCGATGCTGGTCGGCACCGGGCTGATGGCCGTCGGCGTCGTCGTCCTCGGGCTGGTCGAAACGCTGGCCGGTGAACCGTACGGCGCAGCGCCGCTGACAAACGAGGCAGGGGAGGTCGTCGCGACGCCGATGATTGACCCGAACATCCGGGTCGGGCTGGTCGTCCTCGGCCTGGTCGTCCTGGCCGCTGACGGCCTCTACAAACTGGTCAGGGCGACGCCGGAAACCGACGAAGCGGAGAACGCGACGGCCGTGACGCAGTAACGCGCCACGGACTGCCATTTTCGAGCGATAGGTGACCGCAAGTGGCTACTCCGGGGGCTCCAGTCCCGGCGGGAGCCCGGTCTGTTTGAACCCGACCCACTCCGTTACGTCGAGTCGGTACACCGCGAGTCCCCCGGAGTACTCCGTCGGCTCGAAGACGGCTGGGCGCCAGGCGTTTGCCAGTTCCTCCTCCAGGTCGTCCCACTCGGTCGCGGGCACCTCGGTGAGCGTCCCGGTGACCTGGACGCTCTCCCACATGTACTTCGAGGAGGTATCGTAGACGAGAAACTGTGCGCTGTCGGCGCGCTCGCTCAGCTCCTGTTTCCGGCTCTCCGGCCCCACGACGTAGGTGAAATACAGGCTCTGCTCGCCGTCGTAGCCGAATGACAGCGGGACCAGATACGGCTCCTCCAGCCCCGGCAACCCGAGGACGCCGACACCCCGACTCGACAGGAACCCCTCGATGGCCTCGTCATCCATCCGTTCGATTCCCACCCGCTCTAGTTCCTCAGTTGTCATGCTAGAACCTACATCAAAGACAATGATAAACGCGATGCCGGATTCCCACAGATTGGGAGCAATCGCGGGATACTTCGGGTGTGGCGTCGACTGTTCAGGTATGTACGAACGGATACTGATACCCACAGACGGTAGTACGGGAACGGCACACGTCGCCCTGCAGGCAATCGACCTCGCAGAGCAGTACGGCGGCACACTGCACGTCCTCAACGTCGTCGAGGCCCACGACGGGTCGCTGCTCTCGGAGGTCGGCGGCTCCTCGACGGAACTCGAAGAACAGGGACAGCGGGCGGTCGAACGCATCGAGCGGATGGCCGAGGTCCACGGCGTCGCCGTCGAGACGGCCATCCGAGAGGGCGACCCGGCTGACGAGATTCTGGCCTACGCGGAGGAAATCGAGGCCGACACCATCGTCTCCGGCACCCACGGCCGGTCGGGTATCAAACGCCGACTCATCGGAAGCGTCGCCGAGCGACTCGTCCGTCACGCGACCTGTCCGGTGATGACCGTCCGCCTTCCCGAATCCGACGTAACCGTCGACGACGAGAGTCGTGCCCGGGAACTGGCACAGCAGGCGCTCGACGAATCGGGTCACGACGGCGAGGTCACGGCAGTCGAACGCCAGCTAAACGTCTGGGTTGCCGATGCCGAGGCCGACGGACGGACGCTCGTGGTCTACGTCGACCCCGTCAGCCAGCGCAGCAGTGTCGTCGAACGCGACTAACGTCGGCCAGCCGGTGCCCCGGTCGCTGTAGCGGTAACGTTTTTGACCCGACCCCGCGAGCAGTTGGTATGCGAGTCGTCCACCGGACAGACGAAGTTATCGGCAGCGACGACGGCCCCGACGAACAGGTACTCGCAGAGACCGTCGAAGTCGCCGACTCGACACTCTCACAGGCCAAGGGGCTGATGTTTCGTGCGTCCGTGCCCGAGGATTTCGCACTGGTGATGGAACTGGACGACGGTGGCGGCCTGCTGTCGAGTAGCCCCTCCCGTCAGTTCGTCCACATGCTGTTCATGCGCTTTCCGATCGACGTGCTCTGGCTCCAGGGCGAACGGGTCGTCAAGCGAGCACGGCTCTCCCCGTGGACTGGCTACGGCGTCGCCAAGGCCGACCGTATCATCGAACTCCCCGCGGGCGCTGCCGAGGGCGTGAGTGTTGACGACACGGTCCGAGTCGATGGACTGGACGATGCCGAGGGCGAGGGATGACCCGCCACGGCACACACCGGCGTCTCCGACCACGGAACGGCAGCCTGTCCCACCGCGGGACAGCACGGGTGGGACGGAGCGACGAAAGGGATAGTTTTTAAGCCTGCACGACGGGAGAGAATAGTGAGGTTATCATGACCCGTGATCGATTTATTCGGGGGCCATCCCGACACAACCCCACTCTCTGAGGCAGGCGACGTACAGTTCCTCGATACCACGCTCCGTGACGGCGAGCAAGCACCAGGTGTGTCACTCACACCCGAGGGAAAAGCCCGCATCGCGCGTGGCCTCGACGACGCAGCCATCGATGTCATCGAGGCAGGCAGTGCCTGCACCGGCCCCGGCGAGCGGGAGACTATCTCCCGGGTGACCGACCTGGATTTGGACGCGACGGTCACCAGCTTCTGCCGTGGCATCCAGAACGACATCGACCTCGCGATGGACTGTGGCGTCGACGGCATCAACCTCGTCGTGCCGGCCAGTGACAAGCACATCACAGAGAAGGTCGACACCACACACGAGGAGAACGTCCAGACGACGGCCGAACTCGTCGAGTACGCGAAAGACCACGACCTCTGGGTCGAGGTCATCGGCGAGGACGGCTCCCGGGCGGACATCGACTACCTCGAAGAGTTGATGGCCGCCTCGCTGGATGCGGGTGCGGACCGGGTCTGCTATGCCGACACCGTCGGCCACGCGACGCCGGACCGCACGCTCGAATGTGTGACACGGCTGGCCGACCTCGGCCCGACCAGCACGCACACCCACGACGACCTCGGACTGGCAGTGACCAACGCACTGGTCTCGATAGCCGCCGGGGCGGACCTCGTCCATGGCACCATAAACGGCATCGGCGAGCGCGCCGGCAACGTCGCACTGGAGGAGGTCGCCATCGCGCTCGACCACGGCTACGGCATCGAGCCGATGGACCTGACGGAGGTCCACGACCTCGCCCAGCTCATCGCCAAACTCACCGGCATCCCGCTCGCGCCGAACAAGGCCGTCATCGGGGAGAATGCCTTCACCCACGAATCGGGCATTCACACCGACGGCACGCTCAAAGACGACGCGATGTACGAGCCCTACCCGCCGGAGAAGGTGGGCCGCGAGCGCCGGCTGGCACTCGGCAAACACGCCGGTCGTGCCGGTGTAGAGGCCGCACTCGGCGAACACGGCTTCGACCTCGACGACGAGCAGATCGGCCAGGTCGTCCAGCGCGTGAAGAAAATCGGCGACCGCGGCAAGCGCGTCACCGACGCCGACCTGCTCACCATCGCCGAGGAAGTCGAAGGCAGAGACCGCGAGCGCCGCGTCGAACTGCTCGATTTGACGGCCGTCTCGGGTGTGACGCCGCCGACCGCGAGCGTCCGCCTCTCGGTCGACGACGAGGAGCGCGAGCAGGCTGCGACTGGCTCCGGTCCGGTCGACGCCGCGATGAACGCCGCCGAGGGGGCGCTCTCTCACGAGGCCGACGCCTCGCTTGAGTCCTACCACGTCGACGCCATCACGGGTGGCACGAACGCCCTCGTCACCGTCGAGGTGGAGATGTCCCGCGGCGACGACCACGTCACCGTTACCGCGAGCGATTCGGACATCACCCACGCCTCCGTGACGGCGATGGTCGACGCGATGGACCGCCTCGTTGCGGATGACGACGAGACGGTCATCGCCGACGACTGATACTGTCGGCTGTAACTCTTTCAATCTACACCAACACATTGCTGGTGCCTGGTGGCTTGTAGGACGGTTTCTTCGTCACGTTCTTTAGGTACTTACAGCCGACAGTATGAGCGGCCACATTCTGCGGTCGTTCGATGTTCTTTCGAAGCGTCCTGGGACTCGACAGGCGAGTCCGACTCTTGCCGACCCGTTGAACCAACCATCGGTGGGATGCTACTGCCTGGCGTGCAAGCCACAGGTGTGGAGTTCATCGGAGCGAACGACCTAGAGTGGAGGGACGTACGCTGTGACGACGGAATACCGCATGCCACTACCTGCGCACGCAGAGACGGGACCACAGCGCACGGGAACACGGACCACACAAGACCTTTCGGGCTGACACCGTACTAGCCCGTAGTGACTAACACAAGCTACAACTGCGAGTGCGGTCAGCAACTGAGTTACAAAACCACGAAGCACAACGGCTGCCCGAACTGTGGGTCCGTGCCGCTCCACAGTGCGGACTGAGTCGGACCGTGTGACCGGATAGTCAAGAGAGCAGTCGATTTTCAGGTCGGAGACCGCGGTTCGTGTCTGGACGATATGCGCCCTGCAGCCATCGCGAGCGAGTGTTTCGTTCTGCTGTGTTTCAAGCCTTCGGTGAGAATCACGAGTCGTGTGGCGGTAAGACAGCGCCGGCGACGCGGTGCGGTACGGACACCAAGCCCAAGTACAGTGGCTACGTTCCCTCCGGCGTCTCCTCGCTGTCGTCCTCACCGCCCGACGTACGTCCATCGCTCCCCGTCTGGCCGCCGTTCTCTCCCGGCGGCCGTTCCGCCCCGCCCGAAGCGGCCCCACTCGTCTGGGGCTCACCGCCCATGGACTCGGCCATGCTGACAGTGGTCGTCAGCGGCTCCCCGCGGACCAGTTGTGGGAGCACGATACGAATGGCTTCGAGCATCAACAGAAAGAGGATGGGGAGGACGATGACACCGTGCCAGCCGAACAGAATCGGCCCGAGCAGGTAGCCGAACATCATCACGACCGTTCCAAGTTGGCGGCCGGTGATGTACGGCTGGAGGAACGTCTGGGGGAGCAAATCAAGCACGAGGAAATACACAACCGCCACGACACCGACGGCGAGAAAGGCCTCGCTGCCACCCTCGGAGGCCTGCAACGCGAGATAGCCAAGCACTGGCACGTAGATTACCTTACTGACGACCAGCGGAATCAAGCTGGTGACCCCGGTCAGAAAGGCGAGGACGAGGACGCTGGGGACGGCCAGTCCCGCCGGCGCGAGCAGGTTCGTCAGCGTGTAGACGACGGCGGCGATGACAGCCATCGCGACGACGAAGAGGAAGTTTCCGAAAAAGACAGACTGGAGGTCGTTGTCGACGGCAGTCGCGTACGCCCACGCGGTGGTATCCTCACCGCCGACCAGTTCGCGGATGCCGGCAGCGATGGCGTGGTCGTTGGCCAGAAGGAAAAACGTCAGCGTCACCGCAAGGCCGAGCAACAACAGGGCGCCGAAAAACGCCGAAGAGACCATCCCGATAGTCTCGATTGCCTGCTGGGGGTCCGACACCAGTTGCTGTGGGTTCCGGAGTGCCTGCTCTATGGCCTCCTGCTGGGCCTCGGGGAGGGCATCCAGAAGCCCCACGAGTGGGTCACCGGAGTCGGTCAGCAGTGACCGTGCCTGCTGGTAGAGGCGGAACCCGCCGTAGGCGAGTACCGCGACCATCGGGAGCATGACGAGCAGAATCGTCACCCAGGCGGCAACCCCGTCGGAGTCGACGACTCTCGAGACCCGGCGGTTGATTGGGCGAGTCGCGTAGTAGCCAAAGATGCCCAGCGCGAGCAGCCCCAGAAACGAGTAGGCGACATAGCCCGCTAGCAGCGCGAGTGCGGTGACCAGCAGCCACCACCCGAGACGGGCGCGGTCGAGTGACGGTGTGCGGTCACCGTTGGCCATCGGCTTCACCTGAGAGGCCCCACGTCGAAAGCCTTGGCCTGCACTGGAAAGGGAGGATGCCGACAGCAAGCATCTCACACGTCGACAGGAGAGTCCATCCGGACCCGGCAGACAGCCCCGAGCTGGTAGGTGGTTATGGTGTAACCGTATCCGATGCAGTCGAAGCGTCGGTGCGGGTCACGACGACCGTTCCCCGCCCTTCGATGTCGACTCGACAGCCGGCCATGGTGAAAGAGAGGGTCCCCTCCCAGAACTGGCCATCAGCCCCGGACTCGAAGAGTCGGTCGAGCGCATCCGGGTCGACGCAGTCGTGAAGCTGTTCGTCGAGTTCCATCGGGTCGACCCCCTTCGCCTCCGCGACAGCCCGGACAACTGTCAGGCTCACTGATTCGTCCATCGCCGGTGTACGGCGTGCTTGTGAATTCGTCATAGGTGGCTACTGACTAGAAGACGCCCACCCGGTGTAAGGAAGAGGGCTAAGCTGAGAAAAGGACAGGTTCGCAGATGCTAGGCTGTTAGTCACCTGCCGAGTTCTCCTGCTGTGTGGCGGTAACGCCGGCAGTCGTGACGACAGGCACCTCAGTTCGTGACGAGGGTGGCCACTGTCCCGAGGTCGGAAACGTCACGGACCGGCTGGGTGGTCAGTGACTGCTCCGTGTTGTGGTCCCGGCGGATGAAGACGGTGTCTATGCCCGCACGCTGCCCGGCTTCGATATCGCTCTCGCTGTCACCGACGTAAAGCGGATTGTCGACACCGAGGTCAGCTATCGCGTCCTCCAGATAGGTAGGATGGGGCTTCTTGCGGGAAAGGCTCGCGCGAACGGGGGCGCGGGCGTGGAGAGTCTCGAAATACTCGGCGAGGTCGTAGTACTCGAGGACGAACTCGACGATGCGCGTCTGGTTGTTGCTGACAATGCCCAGCGGAACGTCGAGGTCGGCGAGCAGGCTCACGTCGTCGTATGGTGTCTTCCGTCCCGTCCGGGTCTCCTCGTAGAGTGCCTCGGCGACGCGGTCGTCGCGGTACCGCCAGAGCTCATCGGGGTCCAGGTCATAGCGCTTGCACACACCGAGCAGTTCGGACTCGTCGACGGCAATGGAGAGCGTATCGACTGCGTCGGCTGCAGGGTCGTCGACGCCGGCGTCGACGAGTGCCTGTTCGGCCGCCTCGTGGAGGGCAGTGTGGTCACCCAGCGTGACGATGACGCCGTCGTGGTCCAACAGGAGTGCGTCGTATGTCACAGTGAACGGTTGGCCGACAGCTACTCAAGGATTTCGCCCGACGGCAGTCAGAACATGTCTTCATCGAACCCAGTGTCGTCGCCGACATCGGGGTCATCGGACTCGAAGGTCTCGGGCGGGCGGCCGGCCTCGTCGACGACTTCGTCAGAGACGATAATCGGACAGTCGACACGGAGTGCGAGTGCGATACCGTCGGAGGGCCGGGCGTCGAAGACAGCCTGCTTGCGCTCGCCGCCGTGGTACTGTTCGGTGTCGATTTTGGCGTAGAATGTGCCGTCGGCGAGGTCGTCGATGCGGATGCGGTCGATGGCCCCACCGAACTCCGCGACCATCTCAACGAACAGGTCGTGGGTCAGCGGTCGCTCGAACGGTTCCCCCTCGATGGCGAGTTGCATCGACTGTGCCTGGTCGGAGCTGACGAAAATCGGGATTATCTCCTCGCGGGCGGACAGGACGACGACGGGCGCGCCGGGGCCTTCATCGCTGACACCGACGCCGACCCCCTCGACCGTAGCCTCGTGTTCCATGCCAACGAGTAGGAGAGCCGGGTATGAAAAGACTGTGTGGGAAGGGGGCGACGAGCACTGCGGACCGCGAACAGGGGAACCGCGTGTCCGAGCCATGCGAGGTCCGAGAAAGCGCGCGCACGCTGGCCCGACAGGGAATCGGGAGCGACCAGCAGCACACGGACGGTCGAGCCGGATTAATCCGGATTAAAACCCACGCGAGAGGCCATAATTCGGCTTAAATCGGGGAAAGTTCGGGTTGAGCGCTTGCCCCCTTCAAGACCCTCTGGCGTCCAGTGTCGAGTGCAGCATGAAACTCACAAAGACCGTCGCCGCGTTGCTCGCAGTCGCACTGGTCGCCACCGCTGGCGTCGCAGCGATGCCGGGCAACGCGCCCGCCGAGGCACAGGCCAACGAGAACGCAACCGAGCAGGCGCCCGACGAGACAGACGAGATGGACGACACGGCCGACCGCCCGGACCAGGCCGCTGACCGCGCCTCGCAGACCGACGACACTGCGGACGACCGCCGCGGTCCGCCCGTCGACCTGCCCGAGCAGGTCCCTGACTTCGTCAGCCAGATTCACGAACTCATCCACCAGCACACCCAGGAACCCGTCGACAACCTCGGCGAGCAGATTAGCGAACTGACCCCGGCGGACGATGACGCCGAGGCCAACGAGGAAGATGCCGACGACGCTGGCGAGGAATCCGACGTGGACAGCGATGACGCCGACGAGGAGACCGATAGTGAAGAAGGAACTGACAGCGACGACGAAATCGAAAGCGGAGAAGAAACCGATAGCGACAACGCAGACGACGCAAACAACGATAGCGACGACACGTAATCACGCCCCACCCAGGGGGTAGTCTCCGCTGACGCCACGTACTAACGACCGTCGCGAATGGAATTTTTTCATTTCTATAAGTAATGAAAATATTGTTCGATAAGCCTGCTTAGTCATCATCGTCGAGTCAACACGCCTGAGGGATGTATATCAAAGGACACACTGTCGTCACCTTCGTTGCCAGATGGATAGAAGTGAGCGTGGTCTTCATCGGTTAGTCGACTGTTGTTCTCGTAGGCCTCGTATCGAACGAGATACGGACGAGTTTCAGCAACGTTTTCACGCTGTGCTTTGCCCCCGGGTTCAACGTCAATAGACTCAGAGTACGCTCGTGCCTCGCTTCGAGGCTGATTGTCCCCGACACGAAATAGGCTCATTTCTATCGTATATGGACTATCAGCTTTGTTGAATAGCGTCATATTGAGTTGTGAGGGGTTCGACTCCAAGGCGGAACAGCCAGCTACCGCCGTAAGTAGAAGGGAACCACCGAGGCTGAGTGCACAGCGACGCTTCATACAATTATACAATCAAATTCCTTTCGGATATTTTTGGTGTCTCTCCTGTAACGGCTTTACTATCTATACACTCTGTGTCGAGCACAGACGCAAAGAGAACTGCCGTCTTCACAACCACTGCTAGGCCGAACGCGGCGCTTTTTTGCATGCACCCCAAAGGAGTGGTATGGTCGCGCCACCGAGCAAGGGGCGAACGCTCAACCGCAAGCGAGCCGTGCTGTACATGGCCCCGTTTATCGCACTCGGCGTCGGAAACCTTCTGTTGTTGCTTGGCTGGGGACTGCGACCGCTGTGGGCCTTTCTCATCCTGCCACCCATCCTCTTTATCAGCATCATCGGCTACATCGCTTTCCGGACGGGGCTGGTGGGGCCAAAACACGACGAGGCCCGCACTGTCGAGAACTAAAAGCCGAAGTTACTCCAGCAGGTCGTCAACGGCTGCCCGTGCCGCCAGCGCCGCATCGTCGGCGACCTGCTCGGCATCGCGGTCGCTGGCGTTGACATAGACATCGACCTCCAGAACGTCGTCCTCGAAGGTGACGGTGACATCAACGTCTTCGATATCCGAAGACGAGAGTCGTGAGAAGACGATGTCTTCAGCCGCAGCGGCAGCCGTCTGGACGACCTCTTCGTCGGTCGGGTCGTCCGTCTGTGTCATCTATGCGCCGCCAGCGCCGGGGCCCATGGCACCGCCTGCGCCGCCGAGCATCTGCTGGAGCTCCTCCTGCAGTTCCTCGAACTGCTCCTGGACGCGCTCTTCCTGCTTTTCGAGGGTGTCGACGCGGACTTCGAGGCTGTCGACTTTCTCTTCGAGGTCGTCCTGAGCGTCGTCGTAGTTCGTCTTCACGAGGAGTTCGCCTACCTCGCGGTACATGGTCGTGTCCTCGTCGACATTTTCGAGTTCGTCGAGTGCCGTCTCGGACTCGTTGAGCTGTGTCTCTGCCTGCTGTTTCTGTGCAGCGACCTGCTGTGCCGTCTCCTGTAGGTCCTGCAGTTCTTCAAGTTTCTCCTGTGCTTCAGGCGGAAGATTACCCTGCATATCCCTCACCTGGGGGTCCGACGTGGTAAACCCTTGCTTTCGACGACAGTGCTGGGCCGCAGTCACTCGATGACGCCACCGGCGTCCTCGGCGACGGTCACCAGCGAAGACCAGGTGTTCAGGCCCGCACGCAGGGCAACGAGGTCTGTCGCCGTGACGGTCAGTTCCAGTTCGGCGCCCTCACGCGTGACCGTTACCGAGGAGCGGTCACTATCGATATCGCCGACTTCGGGACGGATAGCACGCTCGACGCGGCGTGCACGCTGGGGGTCGTCGTAGACGAAAGAGAGAACGGCTTCGTTACTCGACTTCGACTTCCTTGACGTCACGGCTGCGCTCCTTGAGGAGGACGCGGTGCCCGCAGTACGGACACCGGACGCCACCGTATTCGTCGAGCGTCACGTCGCGTTTGCATCGGGAACACTTGTAGCTCATAGGTGAGAGAAGGGGGCGCGAGGCCCTTAGTCTTCGTCCTCGCCGAGGGCTGCGCGGATGGAGCGGGAGACGGTCTTACCTGCGGGCGTCTCCGGCGAGTAGGCACCGCCCGTGAAGGTGTAGCCACACGCGCCACACTCCCAGATACCGGTCCCCTGGCGGTCGACGCGGTCGTCGCCACACTCGGGACAGGTGTGGTCCTCGTTCATCTCCGCTTCGATGCTGGCGACGCGTCGCCGAGCGACGCGCCCGTAGCGTGCGCCAAAGCGACCGGCACTGCCGGTCCGGCCCTTGTTCTTGCTCATGGTACCGTACTTTCTGCGGACCGCCCCAATAATCCCTACGATTCCAACTGCCCCAGTCAGCCACGGCGACCACGTATTTATCACCGAAGGCAGGGCCACCCACACGCGTGCTCTGAGAACCGCCCCGGCGTGGCCCGCGGAAGTGCGACACACCACGGCGGGACGATATAGTGTCGCCTGTCAATCCTGCAAGGCTGTCTCGCTGAGCGCGTCGTTCAAGTCGGCACGGACGTGTTCGCCGAGTTCACGGTCACCGGCAGTCGTCACGACGCGGTTCTCCTGAACGCTGGAACCGTCCCGGATGAGCAGACGGACGTTACCGTTATCGTCGGCCCGGGTCGCCTTCGCTCGTACCCCAGTCCGGGACCCCGACCCGCCGGCATCGATTGGTCCGGGGATAATCTTCTTGACGTGGGGGTGTTCGGCGACCACTTCCAGCGCACGTCGCCCCGCGCGATTGCCGATGAGCGTCGAGTGCGAGCCACCGAGTTTCTCGGCGACCGACGCTTCGACCACTTCGAGAGCAGTCTCGCCTTTACGGTTCAGGACGTACTCCACGGGGTCATCAGCCTCAACGCGGTAGAACTCGTAGCGAAGCTGTGCCCGGACGGCACGGAGTACGTCGCGGTCGCCGGTAGCGTAGACCTCCTCGGGACGCTTGCGCCGCACCTCGTCGGCGACAAGGCTAGCGAAGTTGCGCAGTTCGGCGATCGTCCGTTCGCTGCCGTCCGGTTCGGGCGTCGTCGTCACCACACGGCGGCCGTGGACGGTTTCCCCCTCGATTGTCGTCACCGTGGCGCGCTCGCGTCCGAGTTCCAAGACAACCGTGTCGGCGTTTGCTGTCCGACAGACCAGACAGTAGTCACCCGGCCTGTCAAGCGGCGATGCACACTGCCGACACTCCATGCGGAGAGATAGGCACGCCGACGCCGATAAGCGCCACGCTCACAGCTTCGCCGGGTCCCGCTTGAGGTACTCCCGAAGCAACACAGTCGCGTAGGACCCCCGCGGGAGCGCGAACTGAAAGCAAAGCGGGTCGGGTTCGACCGATAGCTCGGTCTGCACGGCGATAGCGCGACGCGTTCCCTCGGACCCGAACTCACCGGGCCGGTCGAAATCCGCCGGGTCGAGCCCTACCTCTTCCAGCACCGCCCGCTCGATGTCACCGGGCTCGCCATCAGCCAGTTGTGTCTCCGTGCCGACCAGCGGCGCGGTCACGAACGCCCGGTCGCGCTCGCAGTGGCGCGTGATCGACTGCTGTCGTTTCTCGGTGACACGCTGGGTACGGCCAGTGTCGGGCAGTGCCAGCCCCTCGGGCGCGTCGCTGTCAGTGAAACAGACCACGTCGCCGACCACAGGTGTCACGAAGGGAAGTCCCCGGTCGAGTCGCTCGGAGAGGATACGGTTGAAGACGTAGGACTGGGCGGCGTTGACGAACAGCCGCTGGAGATTCGTCGGAACGGTTTCGAGTGCGGCCCGGAAGTCATCGGGGTCGTCCTCGCCCTCGACCAGTCGGTGCAGCATGGAGCGCTCGTAGCCGAGGTGTCGAGGGAACGCATCGAGGGCGGCCTGCCAGTCACCGCTTTCGGCGACGGCGCGGGCCGCCTGTGTCTCGTCGGGTTCGCGCTCGGAGGGGTTGCCGACGTAGGCCAGCACCGCGTCGCGCCAGTCGCCACGGACGACGGCCAGCCCCACCTCGTGGGTGACCGGCCGGCGACTCCCGAAGCGTTGCTGGCCAAAGTAGTTCGGGACAGAGACGGTCACACCGTCCCCCGGGTCACCGCTCTCGACGCCCGCGAAAGTACAGAGGTCGTCGGTAACGGCGTCGACGTTCTCGGGTACGTCGGGCTCGCGGACGGTTATCTCGAAGCGGTTGCCCACGAGGTCTCCAAAGAGGATAGGTCGGCCGGTGCGTCCGACCACCTCCACCTCGGCATCCGAGAGGTCCGGTAAGTCCTCGGGGAAGACGCCGTCGATAGAGAACAACTGGGTCGTGACGGCGTGTTTGTCCTTGGTGCCGGCCCAGGAGACACGCTCCCGGGAGATACCCAGTTTGTTCGAGAGCGCGCCGGCGAAGTCGTTGGTGTCCCAGCGACGCAGTCGCGCACGGACGACCAGATGTGGGTAGGCGTCGGGGTCGGCGTCGACGGGTTCGGTCTCGAACAGTTCACGCTCGATGACCCGAAAGTCCGCCGGAGAGTCCCGGAGGCGGCCACCGATGCCGTCGGCGTCACTCACGTAATAGTCGATGCCGACCTGCCGTTCAACGGTCTGTGCCTTACGCATACGAGTCACTCACTGGAAGGATACCCGGAAGGAAACGGGGGACCCACAAAGGGGTGTCGGCGTGCCCTTACAGAAGGTCGGTCACGTCGTCGTGGTGCGTAATCTCGACGCCGTCTTCGGTGACCGTCGCCAGCACCAGCCCGTTCCCGGAACCGGTGTCGCGTTCGGTCGCGGCGTTGACTGCGCGTGCGGCCAGGGTCTCGGCCTCCTCAAGGGAGAGGTCATCGTCGTACTGGTTTTCCAGCGCACCGTGTGCGAGTTGCATCCCGCTGCCGGTGACGGTGTAGTCGTCCTCCATCACACCGCCGGCTGGGTCGATACTGTAGACGTGGCTGCCGTCCTCGTCGACGCCGCCGAGAATGGGATTGATTGCGAAGAAGGGGCCACCGCGAGCGAAGTTGCCGGCGAGCGTCGCCAGTGCGTGAATCGACATCGGTTCGTCACGGCGGGTCTCGTAGAGGCTGGCTTCCGAGCGCAGCGTCCGGATGAACGACTGTGCGCCACCGACCGAGCCCACGAGCGTCAGCGCCGCGGTCGGGTGAATCTGCTCGACCTTCTGGACGGACTTGTTCGAGACGAACCGGCCGCCAAGCGAGGCACGGCGATCAGTGCCGATGACGACGCCGTCGGGCGTCGTGATGCCGACAGTGGTCGTCCCGGTCTTGGCGACGGTGTCGTCGCCATCAGCGGTGTCCGGGGTATCTGCGTCCTGGAACGATGCAAGTTCGGGTTCGTACGGGTCAGTAATCTCTTTCATTGGTCTCCTCCGAGGTCGCGTTCCTCAAGGTGAGTCCGAACGTCCTCGGTTGGCAGCGTGTCGAAGCTCTCGGACTCGACATCGGCCGTCGCGACGTGGACGCCCTCGGGGTCTAAGTCCTGATCGTCGGCCTCGGCGAGCCCTTCGAGTGCGAGGCCGATGCCGCTAGCGAGGTCCATCTCGGGGTCGTACTCCTCTTCGAGCAGGGCCATGATGTCGTCGCGGCCGCCACCGACGGCGGTCGCCTCCCACTCGTAGGGCGTGCCCGAGGGGTCGGTCTCGAACAGGCGTGGTTCGCCGTCTTCGATACCAGCAACGAGCAGTGCAACCCCGAAGGGGCGGGCACCGCCGGTCTGGGTGTACTCCTGGACGTGGTCGGTAATCGACTTGGTCAGCGTCTCGACGCCGATGGGTTCGTCGTAGCGGAGTTTGTTGACCTGCGTCTCGCGGCGTGCGATGTCGACGAGTTTGCGTGCGTCGGCCACGTGGCCGGCACTGGCGACGCCGACGTGGTCGCCCACGGGGTGAATCTTCTCGATGCTGTCACGCTCGATGAGCGGCGAGCGTGCCTGTCTGTCGGCTGCGAGTACCACACCGTCGCTCGTCCGGACGCCGACGCTTGCGGAGCCGCGTGCGACGGCCTCGCGAGCGTACTCGACCTGATAGAGTCGCCCGTCCGGCGAGAAGATGGTGATACCACGGTCGTATGCCTGCTGTTGGTTATCTTGCATTTGGATACTCCGTTATCTACTCACCCAAGGTAAGGGATAGACATATATAGACCTTCTGTAGCAAGCAAAGGACGTGCAGTATCAGTACAGCGAGAGGTCGCCGGTGACGGCGTCGACACGGTCGTCAGCGGCCGGACCGACCGCGAGTGCGCTTGCGGTTCCAGGTTCCAGTTCCGTGTGCCCGGCATCCCGGACGATGGCGTGGGGCAGCCGTTCCGCTTTGGCCTTCTCCGCGAGCGCGAAGAGGTCGGACTCGCTGTCGGCTCGGAGGACCACCTTCTTCTGGCCGCCGCCTTTCCACTCCTTGCGGTCGCCCTGGGAGGCATCCTCGTAGGCCATCAGGGAGGCGTGGGCGACCTGAGCAGCGAGTTTACCCTCGCCCATCCCGAGGTCGGCCCGGGCGACAATCGCCTGCTTCATAGCGTTCTCTCGGGCCGGGCACACTAAGGGCTGACCGTCGGGGCAACGGCGGCCGGGACTGAGCAGACGCACAGCGTCTGCGAGGGTCGGTCGGTGCCGACGAAGGGAGTGCGCCGGCCGGGAGTGACCGGGGGATTTTAGCCCCCGACGGACAGTGAGGGAGGTATGATCCTCTCCGATGCGGACATCGCCCGGCGACTCGACGAGGGCGACCTCGTCGTCGAGCCGCTGGACGACCCCGAATTACAGATTCAGCCGGCAAGCGTCGACTTACGGCTGGGGCAGACCTTCCTCGAGTTCCAGCACGCCAACATCCCCTGCATCCACCCCACGAGCGAGCAGGAAGTCTCCGAGTACGTCGAGGAAGTCGACGTGGGCCAGGACGGCGAGTACGTCCTCCATCCCGGCGATTTCGTGCTAGGGACGACCCACGAGCGCGTCGCGATTCCCGACGACCTCATCGCCCACGTCGAGGGCCGCTCGTCGCTTGGCCGCCTCGCCATCGTCGTCCACGCCACTGCCGGACTGTGTGACCCCGGCTACGAGGGTCAGATTACGCTCGAACTCTCGAATCTCGGGCGTGCGCCCGTCTCGCTGACGCCCGGGATGCGCATCTCCCAGCTGACCTTTACCGAGCTGAAAACGCCCGCTGACCGCCCCTACGGCGAAGAGCGGGGGTCGAAATACCAAGGGCAGTCGGGACCACAGGCATCCAAAATTCAGGGCGACCACGAATTTTCAGGTGACCAGAAGTGAGGTTCGTCGAGGAACTGGTCGTCGATGAGTTTCTGCCCACGTTCCGGTCACAGCTAGCGGAGGCGCTGCGGGAACGCGGGCTGACCCAAAGTGAGGTCGCAGACCTGCTTGGCATCTCGCAAAGCGCCGTCTCGAAGTACGTCCACGGCGAAGTGGACCGGAACGACCGGTTGGCCACGGAGGACCGCGTCACCGACCTCGTCGAACGCCTCGCTGACGGACTGGCCGACGGGAATATGACCACGACAGAGGCACTCGTCGAGGCGGAAGTGTGCATCCGGGAACTCGAACACGGCGGCGCCCTGTCGGAGTTACACGCAGAAGCCGTCCCCGAACTGGCCGAACACGACGCGGACTTTGCAGTCCACGACCCGGATAGTCGCCTGCGGGCGTCGGGCCGCGTTCGCGCCTCGGTGCGGCGCGGACTCAGAGTTCTGGAAAACACCGGCGGGTTCGCGTCGTTGATTCCCGCCGTCGGGTCGAACCTCGTGGAGGGGCTGCCCGAGGCAGAGCGCATCGAGGACGTGGCCGGCGTTCCCGGGCGCATCCTCGATGTGGGCGGGCAGGCGACGGTCCCCGGAGACCCCGAGTTCGGCGTCAGCCAGCACGTCGCGAACGTCCTGCTCGCGGCGCGTGCCGCCGGCTGCGATGTCCATGCCGCACTGAATATCGCTTACGACGAGGAAACAATCGACGCACTCGAAGCGGAGGGGCTGACAACCGTCGAGTTCGACCCCGAGGCCGAACTCGAAGACGGTATCGCGGCTGCAGTTGAAACGGTGGCAGGTGTTGACGTACTCTACCAGACCGGTGCGATGGGCATCGAGCCAATCGTCTACGTCCTCGGACCGGACGCGGTCACCGTCGCCGAGCGCGTCCGCGCTATCGCATGACCGACCCACAGGAGTTCTACGGCCGCTGGGCGAGGGTGTACGACCGCATCGCGGACCTCCCCGGCGTGTCCTCCTGGCGGGCCAGCGCCATCGACACGCTCGACCTGGCGTGGGGCGAGACGGTCGTCGAGATGGGCTGTGGCACCGGCGCGAACGTTCCCCATCTCCACGAGGGCGTCGGTCCGGAGGGACAGGTCGTCGGCGTCGATGTCACCCGGGAGATGCTCGAACGGGCACGGCGTCACGACGACCGCGTGGGACTTGGGATCGACTACGTACAGGGGGACGCGACGCGCCCGCCCGTCCGTGCGTGTGATGCGATTCTCGCCACCTTCGTCGTGGGGATGTTTCCCGACCCCGCACGCGTCGTCAACCGATGGTGTGACCTCGTCGGGTCGGGCGGACGGGTGGCGCTGTTGAATTTCCAGCGCAGCGACCGGCCGCTGGCGACTCCACTGAATCTTGCGTTTGAAGCGTTCGTCCGCCTCTCGTCGCCCGGCGCTCGCCTCTCGCGGGAGTCACAGGCCACAGCCTTCGAGCGGCGGGTGCGCGAGGCCCGCGTGGCGCTGACCGCCCGGACCGAAGTTCAGGCCGTCGAGACGTTCGCAGGTGGCTATCTAGGCGTCCTCACGGGACGGGTAACGTAAATTCAGGGGCGGTACAGCTCCGCATGCTCAGCACAGAACGCGGGCTCGCGTAGCTGCGCTTCGACGACACCGGGCTGGCGGTGAGGGTTGTGCAGGCGACAGTGTTCCTCCTCACAGAAGGCCTCGCCGGTGGCCAGATAGTGATAGGCCTGCAGGACGTACCCTTTCAGTGCGTCGGTCGTCCGGGGGTCATCGTCGACGAGGAAATCACCCTCCACTTCGTTTTCCAGTACCTCCCGTGGCGGGGAGTCCCCGGAGAGCATCGCGTGTTTCTGCTGTTCCTTGTAATACTGCTCGGGTTTGGCAGGGGCCTCGTAGAGACCCGGGACGGAGACGAGTGCGGGCTGGCCCAGCACGTTCACGCGCTTGTGCCAGCGGCCGTCGTGGTCGCCCCAGGTACCGATGACGCGGTCCAGAAGCGGGACGTGGAGATGGTCGAGACCAGACTCCGCCGAGGGGATGCGCCGGCCGAGACTCGCCTGGACCTGCAAGCCGTCGTAGATGACGCCACCCGCTCGCTCGGGGCTCTCCAGTGCCCGCTCCTCGTAGCGGACGATGCCGACCATCGTGTTGCCCGTCTCGGGGTCGTATGGGTCGAGAACACGCGTCTCCGCGAAGTCCTCCGGGAGGCTGTCGTCAGCATACAGCGAGAGGAAGCGGTCCCGGACGCGGACCTCTGTGTCGATGCGCTCGCGAAGCCAGCCGGCGATAGCGTCGGCGTCGGCCTCAGTGGTGGGAGCGCGGTAGAGTGTGACCGTCTCGGGACCCGTACCGGTCGTGGACATGTCTGATGCGTGGGCCAAGCTGTGAAAACAGCTTTCGGTTCACCGAGCGAGGTGGTGAGGGCCTGCCCAACGAACGACAAACCGCCGCCAGGCACGGGTACAAACTCGTTAGGTACACCGCTGGTATAGCTGCCAGCCATACGCTGTAGTATGGAACCACAATTGGTCACCGAAAACGGTTCGGCACTGCTGGAATCCCGGAAGGAGACCGAATGGCTGCGTACCGACGCTGTTGTTCTCCTCGAAGAGTGGGTGTAAGCACAGCCCAGGCGGTCAACACCTAGGTGTCGACGACCGGAAACTCCACCTCATCGGCCGCGCCGGGTCGGCCGTCGACGGACTCGTACATATCGAGATAGTCCGCGACGTTCCAGGTGCGACCGTCACGCGTACACGGGTAGACACCCCGAAGCCCGTCCTCGTAGACGGCCAGACACATCACCGGCACGGTCAGCACATCCTGTGTGTCGCCGACCAGCGACGACGCAGTGCGGCGCTCGAACGGCGGCGTGATACTGAGGTCGTGCTCCGTTGCCCAGGTGAGATACTCCTTGTACACCTCCACGACGCGTGCGTGCTCGGTGTGTTCAGACAGTGCCACCTCGTCGGGCCAGGTCTCGACTGTGAACTCATCGATTGTCCCCTCGGCGTTCAGATTGCTCAACCGGTCGATAATCTCCGTCCGGGGACCACAGACCGGTCTGCGCGTCCAGAGAACCATCCGTACGTCGTCTGACTCCCCCGGCGCTATCTCGCTAGACGCATTCATGTGTTCGTTCATCTTTGAGTTCATATCTAACGTAGTTAGACACCAATAAAGCCTAATGGTTGAATAACTTTTTGTCTAGGGCAGTATATTGCCAAAGTGTAGAGTGAGGAGTTTGGGAAAAATATAGATTGCTGTCGCTCGCGGGGTGTCGGTAGCGCCGAAAAAGGCAGTGGGGGCGACTAGTCGTCTGCGGGCTCAGCGCGCGTAGTCATCTCGACATCCTCGGCGTCGACGCCGAGTTCATCGAGCGCTTCCTGTGCGGCGCGCTTGCCCGAGAGGAGCATAGCGCCGAAGGTCGGACCCATCCGCGGGAGGCCGTAGGTGGTCGCGGTGGCCATGCCGGTGACGATGAGGCCGTCGTGGGCGAGACCGGTGTGTTCGACGACGGCGTCCTCGCTCTCGCCGACCCACATCGAGTCGTGGCCGGGCGAGTCGTGACCGGGTGCGCCGTAGGTGTCGTCGTCGGTCTGGTCCATGCCGCTGGCGTCGGTCTCCAGACCAGGTGCGTTGAGGACGCCACGCTCGTCGAGTTTCTTGACGGCCATGGCGTCGTGACCAGTCGCGTCGATGACCAGGTCGGCTTCGACGGCGATAGGGTCGACACAGGTAATCTCGCGGGGCAGTGCGTGGACGGGCGTCCAGTTCATCACGATGCCACCGACGCGGTGGTCCTCGCGGATGACGATGTCCGTGAACTCCGTCATGTTCTGCATCTTCGCGCCAGCGTCACAGGCTGCCTTGATGAGGCCGGAACAGGCCTCGGGACCGTTGGCGACGTACAGCCCCTCGCTGTCCTGGGACCGCTTGTAGTCGACATCGAGTTCGTCGAGGACGTGCTGTGCGGGGCCGCGGACGGTGACCTTGTTCATCAGGAAGCCACCGAGCCAGAAGCCGCCACCGAGATAGTTGTTCTTCTCGACGACCATCGTCTGGACGCCGCGCTCGGAGAGTTCCTTGGCTGCCATCAGCCCGGAGGGGCCACCACCGACGATGATGACATCCGAGTCCGAGAAATCCATGAACTCCTCGGTCCATTCCTGGCCGATAGCGCGTGTGACTTCCGCTTCGCCGACATCACTGAACTGCGTGTCTTGACTCATACCACCGAGTGTTAGTAGCCAGTGGTCTTATCACTTTCGCTATAACTCATCTGTACAAGTCGGTAGTACTGCCGGTGGCGTCGTGCGGTCAGCGGGCTACACGGACCACTTTCACTTTCACCGCGCCCGTGGCTCGCTTTGACATAGGTCTCCCTCGAAGTAGCGGTATGCTCGACGAACTCACCTGTACCTGTGATGCAGACGGCTGTCAGCGGACACTGGCCGAGGACGATGCGATGCTCATCTACCGCACCGACGCGGGCGAGCGGCGCGCCTACGAGTGCGTCTGTGGCGCAGTGACCGTGACTGTCCACCGATAGGCAACCCCACACGAGTAGCGCGAACCGTCAGCGGTTTGGTCGCGGCTCCGCTCTGTCGGGGTATGACAGCCGGCGCGTGGGTCAGTCTCTTCTCGGGCGGCAAGGATTCCTCGTGGGCGCTGTACCAGGCCATAGAGCAGGACCTGCCCGTCGAGCGTCTCGTGACCGTTCACCCGGCGGGCGACTCCTACATGTATCACGTCCCGGCGACAGAACTTGCGAGTCTGGCCGCCGAGAGCATCGATATTCCGCTGGTGGACATCCGTCCCGACGACTTCGGTGCCGAGGATGTCCCCGATGCGAGCGCACAGGGCGACGAGGAACTCCAGCCGCTGGAAGCGGCGCTGTCCGAACTCGCCACGGACCTCGATGGCGGCATCGCCGGGCTGACCGCAGGAGCCGTCGAGAGCGAGTACCAGACCAGCCGCATCGAGGCGATGGCCGACCGACTGGATGCGGAACTGTTCGCACCACTGTGGCAACGCGAGCCGACGACACTGGCCGAGGAGATGCTGGCTGCCGGCTTCGAGATTACCATCATCCAGGTGGCCGCCGCGGGACTGGACGAGTCCTGGCTCGGTCGCACACTGGATGCCGACGCGCTCGCGGAGTTGCAGACACTCAACGACGAGTACGGCGTCCACGTGTTAGGAGAGGGCGGGGAGTTCGAGACGCTCGTGACCGACGGCCCACACATGGACCGTCCCATCGAACTCGAGTACACGACCGAGTTCGACGGCACGCGCGGGACAATACAAATCGACGACGCGTGGCTCGGGTAGTCAGTCCTGTTCGTCGACGACGGCACCCGGTGCGTTCTCCTTGACGCTGTTCAGGCCCTGTTTGGCCTTCTGTTTCGAGGCGTACCCCTCACCGCTGTCAGCGATGATGTTGCCGTTCGAGTGACGCAGTCGCCAGCGGTACTCGCCGGCGTTGTCCTCGTAGAGTTCGAACGTCGCGTCGCTACCGGCCTCGGACTCGGTGTCGACCCCGCCCTCGCTTTCCTCCCACTCGATTTCCATCTCCATGTTCAGGGACTCCCCCTGGCGCTCGACGTCGACCTCGAATTCGGGTTCCGCCGGCGGGTCGACGGTTACCGTCTCCTCCTCGTCGACGGGGACTGTCTTCCCGCGGCCGAGCCTATCGGCAATCCGACGCAGTCGTGCAGCGATGCCTTTCCGGGTCTTCGTCTCTGTCTCCTGGTGGACTGTCTCGTCTGACATACACCGTTATATCGCAGTGATAACACATAACAGTTGGTGTCACATCACATGCCCCCCGCGAACGGACCCGAGAGTCGTTCACACGCAGTATCAGTTGGAATAACTGGCGGGTTACCTTTATTACTGGCAACTCCCTCATCGCAAGTGCTGGCATCGTACTGGTGCCACGACCCCCACCCCCCCACCCCCCACCCCTTTACTACCCCTTTCAACACTACCAGCACCGCGTAGCTGGTGGTAAAGTAACCGCAGTGGCGGTGCCGTTGCTGACTTGCTTTCAACTGCCGGCTCCGTGCACACCTGTGTCTTACCAAGAGAGACGGACGCGGTAGTTCGCGTATTATCCCAGATCCATGGTGTATGGTAACAGTTCTTACAACCAACAGAGCTATATAGTGATGTGTTATACCTTAGCATGTATGGCGTCCGCACCGAGCAGCGACGAGATATTCGACGAGTTCCTGACCCAGCGTGGGCACGAGACGGAAGACGTGGGCTGGGAGGAGAGCTATAACAAAAAGCAGTGTCCCGACTGTGGGGGCCTCCACGAAGAGGCCGCGACAGAGTGTTCAGTCTGTGGCTGGACACCGGTATAGCTGTTCGGTGACTGGGATTTCTTTCGACGGCTGTCACAGACAGTCAGCAACGGCTGTCGTCTGGGTGTAGCCAGCGTCGACAGGAGCACCTCCGGGTTGAGTGAAATGAGGGGAAAGAGGGGGTGGGATCAGCGGGTGTTACACCGCATCGAGCGCGGCGTGAAGAAACAACCCGACTGCAAGATGCTGATACATGGCGCTTTCGAGTGTCGACTCGGCGGCGTCATCGTCGCGAATGGAGTACTGTTTGGTCTGGACGAGGTCATGCCGCGTGAGGGTGCCATCCGATTCGAGGTCGTGCAACCGCGGGTAAACGGTCCCCGGACTCGGTTGCACGTCGAACAATCGCGTCATGTCCTCCATCAGACCGGTACCATGCGTCTCGTCGTCGCGCAATGCGATCAGCGCCACGAGGATCTCGTCCAGACTCTGCGTAACGACCTCCTCGCCGACGTCGATGTCACCGACATCGTCATCGAGCAGGTCGTTCGCGACCGACGACATAACCTCTTCGGGCGTGCCGTCACGCCGGGACTCCGTGATGCGCTGCAGTAACTGAGGGGTGACAGCGGGGGAACTGTCACGAGGGGGATCAGCGTGCGTCGAGCGCGATGGAGCGTGTAGGTTGTCGCCGGACATAGTGTTCCTGAACGGGATCCGCATCTGATGGTAGACGTGCCAGACACATAACCCCCCACGCGTGTTTTCTGGCTGTGAAAGAACCCGATCCGCAGGACTGCGCGGCCACAGCCACGCTCGAAAACGCTTATAGGCTGGGGCGGATAGTAACTGGTAGTGGACGACAGAAGTATCGAGGAGATTCTGGACACTATCGGTGACCAGCACGCACGCCGCGTACTCGCCACCATCAGTCACGACGCGAAATCGGCCAAGGAGTTGGCCGAGGAGTGTGACCTGTCGCTCCCGACGGTCTACCGGCGCATCGAGATGTTGGACGAGTACAACCTCGTCAAAGACCGGACGCTGGTCGCCGAGGACGGCAACCACTACAAGGTCTACGAGTCCAACTTCGAGAGTACGGTCATCACGCTTGAAGACGACGAGTACCACGTGCGCATCTACCGCGAGGAGAACCTCCCGGACCGTTTCAGCCAGTTGTGGGACGAACTCCACGCCGAGTAGCGAACTCACCGTCTCGTGTTTTCCCCATATTACGTCTAAACGGCACACAGTCGTTCACGTAGTCCGTCTGTGACCGCCACAACAGCTCCGCTGACCGGCCACGAGAGGTAGCCACGTTTATATCAGTTCGTGTGCCACCACAGAGGTGATGGTGGATGTCGTCCCACTGGCTCGGGGGGTACTAGTGTTGATGCGGTTTGTCGTCTTCGGGCTGACGCTGGGGATTACGCTCATCAGCTTCCAGGCATACCAGAAGCGTCAAACGACCCGTCTGCAGTACGCCTTTCTCGGGTTCGCCTTCATCAGCATGGGGGTGGCCATCTCCAGTGTCATCACGCAGTTCGGAGCCGATGCCGACCCGCTGGTGGACATCTTCTTTCAGATGTCAGAGACGATTCCCTTCATAATCGGCTTCAGCATGCTGTACGTCTCGCTGTACCGGTAGGGAACCGAGCGGGCACGCGTCTCCACAGTATATCGACCCATAGCGGACCGGCGGCCGGGAGACAGATTCCCAACAACGTATCCGTCGTTCCCACTGATACCGGGAGCAAGCGGCCCGCAACGCCGCCGTCTCGGTGGCTGGAAGGCTGTCGGCTGAAGTCGCGCCGTTTATGACCCACCGGTCCCACTAGGAGTGCAATGACTGACTCGACCACCCAGGTAGTCCGCCTGTTTGGTGGCCCGGGAAGCGGGAAGACGACAGCCCTGCTCGACCGGGTAGAGGAGCTTCTGGAGGAAGAAGACGTCGACGTGCGGGACGTACTCGTCGTCTCCTACACTCGCGCAGCAGCAGCAGAGATTCGTGAACGACTTGCCGAACGGCTCGACATGACCCCGCGGGCGCTCCGGGGCAACGTCTCGACGATGCACGCGAAGGCCTACGACTTGCTCAACCTCTCACGAGGGGATGTGGTCGGCGAGTCCGATAAAGAGGAGTTCTGTGAGGAGTTCGGCATCGAGTACGAGGACGAGTACGAAGGGTCCCGCCGGCGCTCGGCCCGCTCGACGACGCTTGGCAACAAGGTCATCGCCACCAGTCAGTGGCTCCAGCGCACCTCGCGTGACGTGGCCGACTGGTACGACGTACCCTTCCAGTGGGACGACGAGCAAGTGCGACTCCCGCCGGATATCGACGAGAACGCCCAGACGGGCAACAAGTACACGCCGACCTGGCCCAGCGACGACGACCGCCTGGACATCCCCGAAGCAATTCGGGCCTGGCGCACCTACAAGGGTGACAACGGGCTGGTCGGCTTCGCTGACATGCTCGAACGCGTCCAGCAGCGTTCCTTGCTGCCGAACGTCGAGTATCTGGTTATCGACGAGTTTCAGGACATCACCACACTACAATACGAGGTCTACAGCGAGTGGCGACCCCACATGCAGCGGGTGCTCATCGCGGGTGACGACGACCAGGTCGTCTACGCATGGCAGGGCGCGGACCCGGACCTCCTGCTCGAAGAGGATGTCGACGACGACGTCATCCTGCCCAACTCCTATCGCCTGCCCTCGAACGTGTTGAACGTGGTCAACCAGGAGGTCAGTCACATCGAGAAACGCCAGGAGAAAGACCTCAAACCACGCAAAGAGGGCGGCAGCGTCGAGGCCGTCGAACACCCGTCGATGCTCGACCTGGCCCGCAACGTCCGGGACACCATCCAGGCGACCGAAGACGACACCGTGATGGTGCTGTTCCGGGCCCGGTACCAGATGTTCCAGTTCATCGACGAGTTCATCGACGAGGGCATCCCATTCCAGTGTCTGACCGACCAGCGGATGTGGACCGACCGGCTGAACCAGTACGTCCAGGCCATCGAAGCGCTGGACGCTGACGAACCCGTCGACGGCCTTCAGGCCCGACGGCTCGCGGACATGCTCGCAGATTCGGCCTTTGGCACCGGCGAGCGCGACGACCTCTTCGACGAACTCGACGACCGCGAGGAGGCCGCCGATGTCGAGGATATCGTCAACCTGGAAATCGAGCCTGATGTCATTCGCGAGTACGCCCCATTCGTGCCGGACCCACGTTCGGCGGCGGATATGCTCCGGAAGGTCACCAACTTCCAGGAGCGGACTGTCAGTGCCTACTTCACCAGCGACTACGGCGGCATGGACCGCGACCGCGTGCGCGTTGGCACCATCCACTCCGCAAAGGGTCGTGAGGCAGACCACGTCTTCGTCGCGACCGACCTCACCGAGAAGGTCGTCGAGCAGATGGCCGCGACCGTCGAACAGAACGGCCGTACGATTCCCGGCGACGGTGAGTTCACCAAGCAGACCTCACCGGTCCCTACCCTGACGGACAACGAACGCCGCGTCTTCTACGTCGGGATGTCCCGCGCCCGCGAACGGCTCGTCCTGCTCGAAAACCTCGTCGACGGCGCACCCACCCTGCCTATCGACGTGCTGTTCAACAACGAGCCGACCGACGCCGAACTGGACGAACTGCTCGCGAAGGCCGAAGAGCCGATGGCCCCACAGGCAGACTGAGACTGTCGGAACCCTTTCGGTCAGCGTGGCCACCGGAAGGAGTCAGGCCGCCTGAAGCGTCTTCTTGATGACGACCGTGTTCGTCGGCGTGTGAACAACACGGACGACCAGTGACTCGTCTCGCTGGACTGTACAGTCGCCTTTCGCAATCCGGAACCGTATCACGTCACCGGCGGTATACGTCTCTGCGTCGAGCGCGCCGTGGTCGACAGCTCCTGCACTGTTATCAAAGATATCGTCACCTTCGACATTGCCCTGATTTATCGTGTTACTGGCCCCGACCGACCCGAGCGGGAGGTTGACGATACGGCCAGTCTTCCCGCAGGCGTCGCTGGCGTCGACGACGACTTCCAGATTTTCGGTGTCGAGTGTATCTCCGGCGACGTGTCGAATGCGGACAATCTGCTCGTCGCTGCCACTCTGGAATGCCTCGAAGGTTCCGCTGGACTCGCTGACCGCAGGGCCGGACTCAGTCGTCTGCTCGCCGAGGTCGAGAACGAACACCGAGATGACTGCAGCGAGAATCACGACGATAGCGACCAGCAGAATCGTCGAAATAATCGGGGCGACAGCCCGGTTCGCATCCGTGTCGTCCATCTACGGTGGCTTAGGAGACAAGCGACAAACGCCTGTTGCTTTGGCTCCTCACTCGTCGATGGTGCCGCCTGAAAGGAAGTGCTCTATCTTGTCTCGACTGGCGTCCGCGACCTTCGTGAACTCGACGACGCGCTCCCCGTCGACGTAGGTATCACGCTCGATGTCCAGATGCAGACCGAGCGACCGGAACTGGTTGAGCAGTGACTCCACGGTCGCCGCGTCACCCCGGACCGTGTGCGTGTCGCCGACGGTCTCCCCCTCGTCGACGGCGCGGATGCTCTCGATGGCCGGCAGCAGGATAGCCTCGCCGAGGTCACGGGCGCGCTCGCGGGCCTCCTCGTCGCTGTCCTCGAACTCGACGGCCTGGAAGGCCTCGCGAATGACCCGTGCAAAGAGGAAGTCCCGGCCGTAATCGAAGGGCTTGTCGAAGGCATGCGCGAGGTCCGCCCGATGGATCGCCGAGGTCGTGTATTTCAGCGCCTGCCGGCCGTCCTGGGATTTGATGACGACACCCTCCCGGCCACGGTCATCGAGGTCAGCGATAGTCTCACGGACTGCATCGACAGCCACACTGAGGTCGTGGGTCCCGAAGACAGGGACCTGTGGGAGGTCAAAGCGGTCACAGCATTCTCGGCGGTCAGCGACAGCCATCGGGTCGCCACGCAGGCGATGACGCAGGTCGAACACTCTGAGTTCAGCCCCCTCGACTTCCGCGTAGTCATGCGTCGTGTAGGGGTTCTCGGGGCCGACGAGTTCGCCACAGACCACCTGCTCGGGGTGCTCTTCGAAGAAGTCATCGAGGGGGTACTCGCGGGCGAGGGTCGTGGTGAACGGGCAGACGTAGCCACTGCGGGTAAAGGCGAGTATCTCGTCGTCGACGCGGGCGATGCGGACGTTGTAGCCGTTGAGTTTCTCCTCGATGGTGACGGGACCATCGAAGAAATCGGGGACGCCGGGGTCTAACACGAGGACGCGAGGGATAGACGGGAACCCGCGGACAACGGTGTCGTCGACGACGACGGTGCCGCGCTCGATGCCGTGGCGTTCATCGGGGAGAGAGAAGTACTCGCGGCCGTGGTACGTGTCCCGTTCGAAGTGTTGCCGGAGGTCATCGGCGTCAGCGTCCAAGCGAGCGAGAGCCCGGTCCATACCCGAACGCGGGACGGACAACCTCAAAAGGCTAACGCGGATTGAGGAAGGGCCGGGAGCGGGAGGCCTGTGACGGCCCACGACAACCCGCGGCTGGCCGGAGAACATTTGATGCCGGCCCCTCAAGAGCCGGTATGGCAGAGTCGCCGCTCAAACAGCGGTTCGTCCTGGATACGTCGCTGTTTCTCACCCCGGAGATTCGCGACGACGACGAAACCGTCGAGGAGGCGTGTCTGGCCCTGCTGGACGACATCGCGGAGGCGCGGCTGGAGCATGGCATCTCCTGTTACATGCCACCCTCCATCTACGATGAGTTGACCCCGATGCTGAAGGACCGCGACGTGGATCCCGCAGTCATCCAGCGGCTCAACACCTGGGTCATCACCAAGAGTCCGGCCCATCTGGAAGTGATGATTCCCGCGGAGATGGTCTATGGCTTCATCGACGAGATGTCCGAGCGGGTCAACCGCGGCCTTCGGGTCTCGGAAAACGCCGTCCGGAAAGCCGAGGAAAGACGGGACGAGACCGTCGAGGAACACGACCACATGACACAGGTCGACCGCGTCATCTCGGAGTTACGCGACGAGTACCGCGACGCCCTCCGGCAGGGGATACTGGACTCCCGGGAGGATTTCGACTTGCTCATCCTCGCCCGCGAACTGGACGCCGGCGTCGTCACCGAGGACCAGGGTATCATCAACTGGGCCGAGGATTTTGGCCTTCGCTACCTGCAGGGACGGGACTTCCCGACGCTACTGGCGGAGTATCTCTCCGCGACCGAACGTGGCCGGTGGACCGACCACCGGTACGACGGCCCGGCCACCGACTCGGCGGGCGAGTCCGACGAGGGGACCGACCGCTAACAGCTACTCCTCTTCGTCGGGGTCTTTGGCGATACGACCGACGAGACCGCCAAGCGCCGCTGCCGGGATATCCTGTGGCGTGGGAACGTACTCCTTTCCGAGTGTCATCAGCCCAGCCAGTAACAGGAAGACGACACCCAGTAGCGGTCGGCCCTCGATGAACATGAGCAGGCCGAAAAACGCCACGGGGATGGCGAAGACGACGGCACCCGCGAGTTCGAGGAGTTCGATGACGCCACGTGACACGCCCGTCGGTAGGGGAGAGGTGTACAAAAGTGGCCGGTGACATCGAAAGCGTTTGGCAGTTCGACCCGAAACAGTGGGTATGTTCACCGGTATCGTCGAGGAGACCGGCGAGGTACTGGCTGTCGAAGAAGAAGTAGACGGCCGCCGCCTGCGTATCGGGACGACCTTCGAGGGACTCGAAACCGGGCAGTCGATAAGTGTCAGCGGTGCCTGTCTCACCGTCGAGGACTTCGTCGACGGCGACTCCTTCAGCGTTTTTCTCGCGACCGAGACGGTCGAGCGAACCTACCTGGGGGAACTCGCGGAAGGAGATGTGGTCAACCTCGAACGCGCGTTGCCTGCCGACGGTCGCTTCGATGGCCATTTCGTCCAGGGTCACGTCGACGCCACAGCCGCGGTACAGGCCATCGAGCAGGAGGGCGAAGACTGGACATACACCTTCTCGCTGCCGGGGACACAGTCCCAGTACGTCGTCGAGAAGGGGTCAATTGCCGTCGACGGCATCAGCCTCACAGTCGCCAGCCGAGGGGACGACACCTTCGAGGTGGCAGTCATTCCCGAGACCTACGAGCTGACGACGCTCTCGGAGAAAGCTGTCGGTGACCCCGTCCATCTGGAAGTTGACGTGGTGGCGAAGTACGTCGAACGCCTCGCTGCGGATACCGTGGAGAACGCCCGACCGAACTGACGATACCGCAACACGGCACCTCTAGTTTGTACGACCACCGCGGAAATACCTGTAAAGAAGCAACGTTTCGCACCAATATTGCACCTCTGTTCTGCAATGTACAGAAACGTCGAGCATCAGCCGAACTTTTCTAACACACAGGAGCCCACCGATATCGTAGCCCGATTTTACCAAACATTTGTACAACTAATGCAGTATGAGAGTGCATTTAGATGGTATAGGAGGATATTTATGCATTGATTGTAGACTAATGGGTGTAGAACATGACGGAAGGGAACTTGAGCGATGACGCACAGGACGTGCTCGATGAAATCGAAGAGAAGAACGTGGACTTCCTGCGACTCCAGTTCACGGACATCTTGGGGACGGTCAAGAACGTCTCAGTGCCGGCCGACCAGGCCGAGAAAGCATTTACCGAGGGCATCTACTTCGATGGCTCCTCCATCAACGGCTTCGTCCGGATTCAGGAGTCGGACATGCGTCTGGAACCGGACCCGGCAACGTTTTCCATTCTGCCCTGGAGAAGCAGCGAGGACCACAAGAGCGCCCGGCTCATCTGTGATGTCCACGACACGACGACGGGCGAGCCATTCGACGGGGACCCGCGCCGTGTCCTCCAGAAGGCACTGGACCGCGCGAACGACCTCGGATACACAGTCAACGCCGGGCCGGAACCCGAGTTCTTCCTGTTCCAGGAAGACGAGGACGGCCGCGCGACGACGGACTTCGCCGACACGGGCGGGTACTTCGACCTCGCGCCGAAGGACCTCGCGAGCGACGTGCGCCGTGACATCATCTACGGCCTGGAGGACATGGGCTTCGAGGTGGAGGCCAGCCACCACGAAGTCGCAGAGAGCCAGCACGAAATCGACTTCAAGTACGACGATATCCTGACCACGGCGGACAACGTCGCCACGTTCCGCTCGGTGGTTCGGGCCATCGCCGCCCAGCACGACCTGCACGCCACCTTCATGCCCAAGCCCATCCCGCGTATCAACGGCTCGGGGATGCACACCCACCTCTCGCTGTTTACCGAGGACGGGGAGAACGCCTTCCACGACGACGACGACGAGTTCAGCCTCTCCGAGACCGCGAAAAAGTTCCTCGCGGGCATCCTCGAACACGCACCCGCAATCACCGCAGTCGCAAACCCGACTGTCAACAGCTACAAGCGACTGGTCCCGGGCTACGAGGCACCCGTCTACATCGCCTGGTCCGACGTGAACCGCTCGGCGCTGGTCCGCAAGCCCGCCGCGCGGACGCCCGCAGCCAGCCGCATCGAACTGCGTTCGCCGGACCCCTCCTGTAACCCCTACCTCGCCTTCGCCGCGATGATTCACGCCGGTCTCGACGGCATCGAGAACGACCTCGACTGTCCGGACCCGGTTCGGGAGAACATCTACGAGTTCGACGAGCAGAAACGCGAGGAATACGGCATCGACACCCTGCCCTCGAACCTGGGCGAGGCCGTCGACGCCCTCGAATCCGACGAGGTCATCATGGACGCTCTGGGCCCCCACGTCTCCGAGAAGTTCGTCGAGGCCAAACGCCAGGAGTTCCAGGACTACCTCGTCGACGTCTCCCAGTGGGAACTCGACCGCTACCTCGAAAAGTACTGAGTGACACACCACCCCCATCCTCTGCGTTTTCCTCTGTTATAGTCTCAACTATAGCTTCTCTCCACCCATAAGATTCGATTGTCCATATATGAGAGAGTAACCCACACATCCAAACAATTATCCAGGGCAGAGACAAATGAACTCTTGCCATGGCACGGACAGATGCGTCCGGTCGTGGTAGACACGTCATCCTCTGCTTCCGAAGGTGACGCGCCCGTCCTGCCGGGCCATCCCGTCGGGGTGGGCGTCGCTTGTCTCGGAGAGGGAACTACGACAACTGTGTAACCTCGCAGAGAAGCGACTGCCAGGCCAGTCTGTTCCATAGGGCGTTCCCACCGGACAAACGAGTCATTTTTCGCTGCCGTTCCCATAGGGTATGTATGACTCTACAGGCGGGTGTCGTGGCCGTGCAAGGCGACGTAAGCGAGCACGCTGCAGCCATCGAGCGGGCGGCAAGCGCCCACGGTCAGGACAGCAAGATTGTAGAGATACGCGAGGCTGGACTGGTGCCCCAGTGCGACGTATTGCTGGTTCCGGGCGGCGAGTCGACGACCATCTCCCGACTGCTCCAGCGGGAGGGTATCGCCGAGGAAATAGTCGCCCACGTCGAGGCGGGCAAGCCGATGCTCGCCACCTGTGCCGGCCTCATCGTCTCCGCGACGGATGCACAGGATGACCGCGTGGAGACGCTGAACCTGCTTGACGTGACCGTCGAGCGCAACGCCTTTGGCCGCCAGAAAGACAGCTTCGAGACGGCACTCGACATCGATGGACTCGACGAGCCGTTCCCTGCGGTGTTCATCCGCGCCCCGGTCATCGACGAGGCGTTCGAGGACGTGGAAGTGCTGGCCGAGTTCGACGGCAACCCCGTGGCCGTCCGGCAGGGTCCCGTCGTCGGGACCTCGTTCCATCCCGAACTGACCCCGGATTCGCGTCTCCACGACCTCGCCTTTTTCGAGACGACGGAGTAGCGACAGACACAAACCCGCGCCCGCCGACCCGAGTTGCATGAGCGAGACCGACGAGATACTTGAGGAACTCTTTGCGGTCATCGAGGACCGCAAAGAAACGCTTCCGGAGGACTCCTACACTGCGTCGCTTTTCACCCACGAGAAGGGGGAAAACGCTGTCCTCGAAAAGCTGGGCGAGGAGACGACTGAACTCTTGCTTGCGGCGAAAGACGACGACCACGAGGAGATTGCCCACGAAGCAGCCGACATCGTCTATCACATGCTCGTGTTACTTGCGATGAAAGGGATGGACATGGAGGATTTGCGGGCGGAACTGGCAGAGCGACGGTAACACTCGAAAGCGAAGTGAGGGCAACCGCAAGGAGAGTGCGAGAACAGACGACACGAAATCGACAGGCCGCTAGATTCTGGCGACGAGCGCGCCGACGAGTCCACCGAGCGCACTGTCGAGAGCGAACACGAGCGCGATGAGGACCCCCGCAACGAAGACGCCGCCACCGCCGATGACGCCGCCGACAGGGCCACCGACCACGAGTCCAGCAGTGCCGGCGACAGCAGCAAAGATGACAGCAAGCAGGATGCCACCGAGCGCGCCAGCGAGTAGACCGTGCCAGGCACCGCTGGCGAGACTCCCACCGGCGACAAAGCCGGCGACAAAGCCGGCGATGAGGCCGGCCCCGACGTGTCCCACGACTGGGAAGACGAACGCGACGAGACCCGCGACGATGCCCGCGGCGAAGCCGAGACCGACTGCACGCCAGTTTGTCATACCTCACGTAGGACGACTGCCGGAAAGATGCTGTCGGTAGACCAAACAATACGGCACACGACTGGCCACAACGCGACCGGAGGACGTGACAGTGAGTCACTTGGAGGGTGCCAACAGACGCGCTTTTCAGTCCCGACCGTCTATCCGGGTGCAATGAGCCAGCCGTTCGAGACCCTGCCGACGACGCTCACTGCCGACGAGCTCGTCGACAAGGCGTTCTCCCGTGCGTCCCGTGCCGGCAGCGCAAAGTCCGGCATCGAGGGCCAGCAGTCGATGCTGATGACCGCCGCTAACATCGTCTCCGACAACCTCGAAAACGTCGTCACCGGCTGGCCCGACTTCGCCGACCTCGACCCGTTTTACTACGAGCTCGCCGACGCCATCGTCGGTGTCGACGACCTGCGCCAGCACCTCAACGAACTCTCCTGGGCCTCCCGGAAAGCGACGGACATCCGCCACGAGTACGAGGGTCGCCTCTACGACGGCGACGAGGACACCGCCCGCAAACTGCGCAAGCAGGCCTTTGCCCGGCTTGCGGACGTAGTCGAAGAAATCGAGGACGACATCGCCGCCGTCTCCGAGGCACGTGAGGCGCTTCGCAAACTGCCCGACATCCGCCCCGACGAGCCGACAATCGTCGTCGCCGGCTATCCAAACGTCGGCAAGTCAACGTTCGTCAACACGGTGACGCGAGCGGACAACGAAACGGCAAGCTACCCCTTCACGACGACCGAAATCAACGTCGGCCACGTCGAACGTGACCACATCCGCTATCAACTCGTCGACACGCCGGGGTTGCTCGACCGCCCGCCCGAGGACCGTAACGACATCGAATCCCAGGCCGTCAGCGCCCTGGAACATGCCGCCGACGCCGTGCTCGTGCTGGTCGACGCCAGCGGTAACTGCGGTTATCCGCTTCCCGACCAACTGGAGTTGCGTGACGACATCGCCGGGCGCTTTGCTGCCCCGGTCCTGACAGTCTGTAACAAAAGCGACCTGACCAGGGATGTCGAGGCCGACCACTACATGAGCCTCACCGAGGACGAAAACGTCGATGCAGTGCTGGCTGGCGCAATCGAAGCCGTTGGCTACGAACCGGAACTGCCCTACGACGAATAGCGACAGGAAGCCGCGACTGCTGGCGTCGTTGCCGCCTGTATCGCCACTCGGCGTGACGCTCTCGCTGGCGCGCCGAAGTGTTGCCGCGTGATGGCACCTCAGCTTCGATGGAGTCGCAGATAGACACCTCACGGCGGCCCTCCTCGTCCGGTGGGAGGACGTGGATGGTCTCGCCGAGTCCGGGACGGTGCGAATGTTTATCTACGAATCCGGGACCAGCCCGGCGTGTGTCCTGACCAGTAACACGGGGCAGGGACGCGATAGTACGGCACGACTGTCCCGTGGCGGGAGTGCCGTCTGTTCGCTATTCCGTTTCGGTAGCGATGTACCGGACCTCGGTGTTGATATCACGACCAGCCGTCTCGTCGACACGCTCGTCGATGGCCTGACGGAGGCCGGCGACCGATTCACCCGGGGGGACACCGATGGTCACCACGAGTCGCTCGGGACGCTGGAACAGCGCCGTGTTCGTGTGTTCGACCTGCACATCGAGAAGCGTCACCCGGAAGTCAACGGTCTCGTTGAACGCCTGGACCTCGTGTGATGCGTCGTCCTGTAGTTCACCGGTCGTCGTGGCGCGACTGTAGGAGTCGTACGTGACGGCTCCGAGGAATGCCGACAGAACGACGATAGCGACGGCGAGCGTGGCGATACGCTTGAGCGTCGCGTTGCGGGCTGCACCCTGGCTGAACCAGTGTTCCGGCCGATACCCGGTGTACCACAGGACTACCAGCGCCGCGAGATTGATCGAGAGAACGTTGACGAGCAAGAGTACGCCGGACCCCAGCGTCACGAGCGGTGCGCCCCACGCGAGTCCGATGCCGACGGTGGCGGCCGGCGGGATGAGCGCGACGGCAATCATCACGCCGACGAGGGCCGTCGAGACGCCGGAGGTGAGACTGACCACACCAGCGACACCGGCACCGACAGCGACCACGAGCGACAGGAAATCCGGCGCAACGCGCTCGCGAATCTCGGGAACCGTCGTCACATCCGCGAGCGGCGCTATCAGATTGGTATACCGAACGAAGATAGCAAAGAGGGCTGCGGTGATGACAGCAAGAACCAGCCCGCCGACCTGGAGTCGAACGCCCCGGGAGAACAGTTCCTGGTCGTTGACCACGGTACCGACGCTCGCAGCCATCGCCGGCCCGACCAGCGGTGCGATAACCATCGAGCCAACGACCACTGCCGGGGAGTCAAGCAGCAACCCCGCAGTCGCGATGAGCGCACTCACGATAGTCATGATGACGTAGGTCTGTAGCGACGGCGCGAGTCCTTCGGCTGCGGCGGTCAACTCCTCACGAGCGATACGGTCTTCGTCCCGCTCTTCGGCGTAGCGTTCCTGTAGCTGTTCGAACCGACGGGAGATGACCGTATTCGCCTCCACGACGACCGTGATAGCGTCGTCACCGAGGCCGGCCTCACGTAGCGAGTCGAGAATGGGCTCGACCGCGTTGGTCGGCAACGGGAAGTACGCGACGGCAGCGTATTCCCGGCCGCTGGTCTCGTCGGCCACAACGTAGTCGACATCCTCGTCATCGAGCGTATCGAGGATTGTCTGTCGCTTTCCTGACGGGATCGTGACCTGGACGAGTCGCACGTCCCGGTGGTGGGAAGCGGCGGACAAAGAAGCTTCCCTCCGGCAGCAGTCACGAAGAGTGCGTCAGCCATGGACTTATAGCCGGCCCGACCGAACCCCGGGGCATGCTGCGGTTTCCCAGCGAGATTGTCGTCGACCGGTTCCTGCCGACGGTCCGGGCGATGCTGGCGGTCGAACTCGACGAACGTGGGCTCACCCAGCAGGAAATCGCCGACCACCTCGGCGTGAGTCAGGCTGCAGTCAGCCAGTACGTCAGTGGTGACCCGCCACTGGAGGAGCGATTCGCCGACGACGAACGGCTCCAGACGACCGTGGGGGCCATCGCCGACGGGTTCGCCTCGGGGTCGATGGACGGCTACGAGGCACTGGGCGAGTTGCTCGCGGTCGTCCGCGAGTTCGAGGACCGTGGCCCCATCTGTGCCGTCCACGAAGAGGAGATGCCCGCTCTGCAGGGCCTTGGCTGTGACCTCTGTGTTCGGGGGACTGACGAGACGATAAGCGCCGAGCGAACGGCCTTGACAGCTGTGCGACGTGCATCCCGACGGCTCTCGACGGTTCCAGGTATCGCCGCACACGTCCCCAACGTCGGCACCAACGTCGGGACTGCAGTTCCGGGTGCAACCGACGAGACTGACGTAGCGGCTGTCCCCGGCCGCCTCCAGACAGTCGGCTCACGCGTTATCGTCCCAGCGGAACCGGAATTCGGAGCCTCGAAGCGGGTCGCCGAGACGATTCTCGCCGCGATGACCGTCAACTCGGGCGTTCGCGGAGCGTTGAATCTCTCGACATCCGACGACTTGCTCGCTGCTGCCCGGGACCACGGTTACGACCCGCTGCAGTTCGACGCCGGCTACGAGGACCGCAGCGAGCGCCTCCGAGAACGGTTCGCTGACCGCGGCGAGGTCCCACGGGTCATCTACCACGAGGGTACCTTCGGTATTCCACCAGTCACCTACGTCTTCGGCGAGACGGCGGCTGAAGCGACGGACCTCGCGCTCGCCTTCGTCGAAACTGCACGGGAAGACGAGTGACTATCCGTCGGTAAGGCCCTCGGAGGCGACGGTGTCCTCGTGGATATCAGTCTCGATGTCGATTTGCTGGACGAGTTCGACCAGGTCACACAGTTGGGGGAAGGTGTAGACAGTCAGGTCGATATCCTCACCGCCGGCGGTAATCTCCGAGTCCAGCACGAAGACGATATCCTCGTCCGGCCAGCCACCCATCTTCTGGATGATCTGGTGAGCGGGGCCGTAGGTGAACTCCGGCGTTCCCATGTCGATAGTCGTATCCAGCACGTTCGCCCAGCCGTCGATATAGCCGGAGGTCATGATGTTGCCGATCTCCTGGATGGCGGAACGCTCCATGTCGGAGAAGCCACCCTCTGCACCGGCATTATCGCCGGGGAGCATCAACTGTGCGAGGCGTTTGCTGTCGGCCGGCGGGAGCAAGAAGAGTACGTAGCCGTTCGGCGACTCGGTCAACTGGACGTGGATGCCGACCTGCTTCTCGTCGCCGAGATGGGTTTTCACGTCGTCCATAGCGAGCAAATTGATTTTCGAGACCTGAATCTCGGCGTCGATGCCGGTCATCTGGCTGAGGCTATCGGCGACCTGCCTGGAGCCCTCCTTCGAAATCTTGTTGAAAAGGTCAAGTTTCCTGACGTCGACCTGCAGACTCATACCCGGTGGTAGGGACGGACGACTGTAAATCCCCGGTCAGTTCGGCTGAGTCTGTGATTTTTCAGAGGGCAGGATTATCGCGAACGGGTGAGTTCGGAGGTCGTCTCGCTTTGTTCGTAGCGGTGCTGATCCTCCCAGCTGTCGAGACTCGAATGAGTCTCGGAGACAGCCCCAAGCAGGTCCTCGGTCTTGACGAGTCCGTCCCGTCGGAGCGCACGTCTGGCGGCGTTTTCCGCGAGGAGTTCGAGGTCGCTGGCTACGTAGCCGGCCGTCTCCGCAGCGACTGTCGCCCAATCGATGTCGTCGCTGGTCGGGGTCTCCGTCAGGTGGACCGACAGAATCGCGCGGCGAGCATCGGCATCGGGCGGCGGAACCTCGATGCGTTCGTCGAAGCGACCCGACCGGCGGATGGCAGCGTCGATGTCCTCCACGAGGTTAGTTGCGCCGACCACAACCACGTCGTCATCGTCGAGGGTCTCCAGTTCCGTGAGGAGTTGGTTGACCAGCTGGCGCTCACTTGTGTTCATGTCGCCGCTGCGCTCGCCCGCAAGCGCGTCGAGTTCGTCGATGAAGAGGATACAGGGCTGGTTTGCCCGAGCCACGGTAAAGAGGTCGGCGACGTTCTGGGCAGGCTGACCCATCCACTTGCTGGTCAGGTCGGCAGGAGTTACCTTGACGAAGTAGTGACCGAGTTCGCCCGCGAGCGCCTCGGTAACATAGGTTTTTCCACAGCCCGGCGGGCCATAGAGCAGGAGGCCACTGAGCACGTCGATACCGTACTCAGCGAACGTCTCGGGATTGTCCAGTGGCTCGATGACCCGCCGGGAAAGCGTCTCCGTGAGGTCAGCCATCCCGCCAACGTCATCGAAACTGCGGGCGGGTTCGGCCGTGACCAGCGATGTGGCGTTCAACTCGACATCGTCGGGCTGGGTGACGCTACGACCGCCGATACGGTACTCGCCGGTCCAGCCGTCGATACTGGAGTCGACTGCCTCGACAGCGGACAGCAGGTGGTCGGTCCCGATGTCTGCGCCATCTTCGAGCGCCTTGCGGGCAGTCACGTCTGCGATACGTTCGAGGTCACTGGCCGCGTGGCCGACAGTCCGTTCGACAGCCCGCTCGTAGGTCAGGCCATCAGCCGTCGGACGTTCGGTCAGATGGAGTTCCAGAATTGCGCGGCGGGCATCGGAGTCCGGCGGCGGAACCTCGACACGCTCGTCGAAGCGCCCCGACCGGCGGATAGCGGGGTCGATGTCCTCAACGCGGTTGGTCGCACCCAGCACCACGATATCCTCGTCTTCGATGGCTTCCAGTTCGGTCAGAAGTTGATTGACCGCCTGCTGTTCGCTGGTGTTCATATCGTCGGTCCGCTCGGCAGCCATCGCATCGAGTTCGTCGATAAAGACGACACAGGGCTGGTTCGCACGGGCAATCTCGAAGAGGTCCGAAACGTTCTGAGCGGGTTTGCCCATGTACTGGCTGGTGAGGTCAGCGGGCGTTACCTCGATGAAATAGTACCCGAGTTCACCGGCGAGTGCACCCGCGGTGTAGGTCTTACCACACCCGGGCGGCCCATAGAGGAGCACGCCACTGACGGGGTCGAGGCCGTACGCCGCATAGCGGTCGGGCTGTTCGACCGGTGCGATAACCGTCTTCTCGAACGTTTCCTTGAGCGCAGCCATCCCACCCACATCGGCGAACCCTCGACCGGGATTTGGTTCGACCAGCGACTCGGCATCGAGGTCGGCAGCTTCCGGTTGTGTGACCGTGTCCTCGGTCTCGACAGGCTGGGTGCCCGATGGCTGTGACGTGGTGTTCTCAGTCGCGGCGTCGTCCGTCCCGGCATCGTCCGCTGTTTCGGCGGCCGTCGTATCGGTTTCCTCGCTGCCGCCGCCATCCGCAGTGTGCCGGACGTTGTACCCATACGCCGGCAGGCGGGTTGGGTCCGCTGCAATGTAGTCGGCCAGCCAGTCGTGCGGCGTCGACCGCTGACCCAGGTCGGTCCGGTCCCGGAAGCTCACAAGCGCGACATCACCCGTCCGTTCACTGCGCACCTGTGCGAGCCAGAAGGGGAGATAGACGCGCGAGATATCGACGATGCGCTCGAAGGAATCGGCGTCGAACGCCTCGGGAAGACCAAACTCCTCGCGGAGGTCGGCAAGGTAGCCCTCCGGGTCGTGGCGGTTCCCCAGGCCGTCAAGCCTGTTCGGGAGGACATCGGCCGCTGCCCCGTCGGGAGACTGGAACTCGAGCAGGATGGTTCGACCGAAGCGGTCGTGGTCGGTCCCGAGGTCGTAGCGGTCGAAGGGGACCTGTCTGGTCACCTCCGAGCCAGCGGCGTACTGGCTGAGGACGTCATCGTTCTCGTCCCAGAGCCCGTCGACGAGGAAGACACCGGTCTCGGTGCCACTCCTCAGCAGGCCATCGCTGGTCTCGTACTCGTACTCGACGCGAAAGACCGGGTACAGCAGCCGGTGCAGGCGGTCGAGGTGTTCGTTGCTGTCGAAGACACACAGGTCGGTCGAGGAGAGGGCCGACTTGACGGTGTCTATCGGTTCGAGCGTGCTGTCGAGATAGAGGTGTGCGGGATGCATCTGTGATACCCCCCAGTCTGACATCAGATGTCAGGCGGTTGTCGGTGCTACCGAACCGAGATGGCTTCAATCTGACCGTTGGAGCGTGCCCTCCCGGATTGCTCGCTCGGCGGCCGCCCGGGTCTCGTCGGCGTCGAACCCGTCGACGATTGCCTGCAACCGGTCCTCGTCGGCATCGCGCAGTTCGCGGGCGTGAGCGGTCACGTTCGGGACCGCACGGATGATGTTGTCGATGATAGGGACCGCCGCCGACTGCGCGGAGCGCGACAGCGGATTGAGGTCGACGACGATTTCGGTCTTGCCGGCGTCGGCCAGTGCCTCGGCGCGGTCGCCGTCCTCCAGCGGGACGACCACCACATCCGCTGCGCCGATGCCGTCGGCATCCACCTTTGCGCGCTCGTGGTCCAGCCCGGGGATGCGCCCGTCGGCGGTAAGCCCTTTGACCTCCTCAGCGCCGCGCTCGCGGAGGTGGTCTGCAATGGCCTGCATCCGTGCCTCAGTACGATTGAAGAGATTGACTTCGATGTCCGCTCCCGTCGCCGCGGCGAGGTCGACCGTCTCGCCGGGGACGAGTGCGGCGACGTTGCCGTTGACGGAAAGAACGGCGTGGTCGGCGAGGAGAAGGTGTGCTGCGGCCGCACGGGCCGCGTCGTCGGCACTGGGGATGGTCTCCTCGCCAAGCAGGTAATCAAACGCTTCACCCCGGCCCTGGGCGATGAGTCCCTGCTGGCTGGTGATGCCTTTCTCGACGCCGTCCTCGATTCGGTGGCGGGTCAACAGCGACTCATAGCGGGGGTGACTCTCGGGAACGTCGACCATGGAGAGACAGGGAGCCGAGAGGACAAAAGCGGACTGGCACAGAACGGCACAACACAAAACTGTCTTTCCGTCACAATAGGGGTATGGTACAGGACTCGGCTGACAGCGAAGAGACGGAGACGATGGCGGAACGTGGGTCCGGGAGCCGGTTGAAATTGTGGTTGCTGATGGAGGCAAACCGAGAGGTCACCACGGCGGTACTGTTAGTCGCCGTGTTCGGGATACTGGTAGCAGTAAACCAGTTCGCTCCGCTCTCGCTCCGCGAGGCAGCCCAGGCCTCAGACCCCATCGAGACGCTGTTTCAGGCGCTCGTCACTGCCATCATCACGGGTGTGACGCTGGTCGTTACAATTACCCAGCTGGTACTTTCACAGGAGTTGGGCGGCGTCGGCAAGCAACGCGACCGCATCTCGGCGGCGATAGAATTCGACGAGGACCTGGAGGAGGTCATCGGTCCCGATGTCACCCCAGCCGAGCCGGCATCGTTCCTGCAGGCGATAGTCGACGCAACAGAGCGGAGCGCAAGGACGGTCTCTGATACGGTAGCCCGTGGTCACGAAACGACCCTGCGGGACCGCGTCCAGCAACTTACCGATGACATCGTCGAGAACGCGACTAGCGTAAGCGACAGGCTCGCCGAGGCCGAGTTCGGGACGTTTGACCTGGTCTCTGCTGCACTCGATTTCAACTACTCGAAGAAGATATACGAAGTCCGACGGCTCCAGCACGACTGCGAGGATTCGCTGTCAGCCGAGGCGAGCGGGGCACTTGATGACCTATTGGAGGAGTTGCTCTTTTTCTCAGCCGCTCGCGAGCACATCAAGACGCTGTACTTCCGGTGGGAACTCTCGAACCTCTCCCGGGCGATACTGTATGCCGCTCTGCCCTCACTGGTCGTGGCAATCCTGGGGATACTGGTGCTCGACACTGCCGATGCTGTCCGGGGGGCCACGCTCGGAGTCGACAATCTCGTCCTCGTCGTCTCGGCGGCGACGACGGTGGCACTGACGCCGTTTGTCGTGCTCATATCGTATGTCCTCCGCATCGTGACCGTGACCAAGCGGACACTCGCACCCGGCCCGCTCGTACTTCGTACGAGAGAAACTTCTGACGAGGAGCAGACCCGGGGCTAGTCCTCGATGGTCGCACCTGCAGGGTGGACGTGACAGGCCACCGGGTCATAGCCGGCATCCGAGAGTCCAGTACCGAGAGCGAAGACAGTCTCGCCAAGCATCGCCATCGCGGCGGTGCCGCCGGCTTCGTTGACATCGAGAACAACGTCACGAATGGCGGGAGTGACGAGGTCGGCCTCGCGGGAGAACTGCCGGGAAGCACGCATGAAGGTGCCGAGGGTCGGTTCGCCGACGACAAGCGAGAGGGCGCGCTTCCCGGCTTGCGTGAGAGTGTCGCCGGCGTCTGCGAGGATATCGTCGGTAGCGAGTTCGCCGAGGACGTGATACTCGATGCGCGTGCGGGCGGGGATGCCGTCGAGTTCGTTGTCCTGTGGGCCGCCCGGTTCCAGCCGGATGGGAACGCCACCGCGTTGCTGGGCGACCACGTCGCCGAGTCCGGTGCCGGCCTGGACTTCCGCGCCGTGGGCGATAGTCGTCAGTTCCCGCTCGGAGAGTCGGCGGTCGAACGCGGCGTTGGTCGCGAGTGCGGTCCCGAGTGCCATCGCGCCGCTGACGCCAAAGCCCGCGCCCAGCGGGAGGTCGGTGACGCCACGAACCTGCGCGGAGACATCGAGTGCATCGAGAACGCGGTCGACGGCGTCCATCTCGACTGGGTCGCCGTTGAGATAGGTCTCGGGGTGGTCGCTCGGGCGGACGGTGACCGTGACGCCCTCGGAGATGGCGATGCCCCCGCCGCGCGAGCCGGCCTTGGTCGGGTCCGGGTCCTGGTCGATGGTAAAGAAGCCGGTGATATGGCCAGGGACGAAGGCCTGTGCCGCGTCGGTCATTGCCCCGGACTCCGGGAGCGACCCGTTTAATGGTTACCGTCGGTCGCAGTGACGGCGAAAACTGTGGCAGGTGATGACGGGGCAGGTGCCGTTTACGGTGCTGGCGGCTGTACAGCCTCTATGGGACTCGACGAAGACTCCCTCGACTACCACAGCCGGGACCCACCGGGCAAAATCGAGATTTCGACGACCAAGCCGACCAACACGCAACGCGACCTGAGCCTGGCGTACTCGCCGGGCGTGGCAGCCCCCTGCCGGGCTATCGACGACGACCCTGGCGAGGCCTACAGCTACACCTCGAAAAGCAACCTCGTCGGCGTCGTCTCCAACGGCTCGGCCGTGCTGGGCCTCGGCGATATCGGGGCACAGGCCTCAAAACCCGTGATGGAGGGGAAAGGCGTCCTCTTCAAACGCTTCGCGGATATCGATGTCTTCGACGTGGAGCTAGACCTGGACAACCCCGATGCCTTCGTCGAGGCGGTGTCGGCGATGGAGCCGACCTTCGGCGGCGTCAATCTGGAGGACATCAAGGCCCCGGAGTGTTTCGAAATCGAGGGGAAACTCCGGGAGCGAATGGACGTACCCGTCTTCCACGACGACCAGCACGGCACCGCTATCATCTCCGGCGCGGCGCTTCTCAACGCCACGGAAATAGCCGATAAAGAGCTGTCCGAGCTGGACGTGGTCTTTGCGGGTGCGGGCGCAGCCGCAACGGCGACAGCCCGGTTTTATGTCTCGCTCGGTGTGGAAGCCGACAACGTCACCATGGTCGACGAACACGGCATCCTCTCGAAGGACCGTGATGACCTCAACCGCTACGTGCTCCCCTATGCCAGCGACGAGGACGGCGACCTCGCGGACGCGATGGCCGGAGCGGATGTGTTCGTCGGCCTCTCTGTCGGCGGCATCGTCGACGAGGACATGGTGCGTTCGATGGCCGACAACCCGATTATCTTCGCGATGGCCAATCCGGACCCGGAAATCGACTACGAGCGAGCCAAAAACGCCCGGGATGATACGGTCATCATGGCGACGGGGCGGTCGGATTATCCCAACCAGGTCAACAACGTACTCGGCTTTCCGTTCATCTTCCGGGGAGCACTGGACGCACGCGCGACCGAAATCAACGAGGAGATGAAGGTCGCTGCTTCGCGTGCACTCGCAGAACTTGCACGCGAAGACGTCCCCGATGCGGTGACCAAAGCCTACGACGACGAGCCGATACAGTTCGGCCCGGAGTATATCATCCCCAAGCCGCTTGACTCGCGAGTGCTGTTCGAGGTGGCGACAGCCGTCGCCGAGGCGGCGATGGAAAGCGGTGCGGCACGCCGCGAACTCGAACTGGGCGCGTACCGTGAGCAACTGGAAGCCCGTCTTGGCAAGTCCCGCGAGATGATGCGGGTCATCCTCAATCAGGCCAAACGCGACCCAAAGCGGGTTGTCCTGGCGGAGGGTGACGACGAGAAGATGGTGCGTGCCGCCTACCAGATGGTCGATGACGGCATCGCTCACCCGGTACTCATCGGCGACCGCAACGATATCTGGAAGACTGCCGACAGACTGGGGCTGGACTTCGACCCGGAGATAATCGACCCCGACGAGGACCACCTCGAACCCTACGCGGACCGCCTGTACGAACTCCGCAAGCGGAAAGGGATGACCCGGTCGGAAGCACACGACCGGATTCAGGACGGAAATTACCTCGGGAGCGTGATGGTCGAGATGGACGACGCCGACGCATTGCTCTCCGGACTGGTCCATCACTACCCCTCGGCGCTGCGGCCACCGCTGCAAATCGTCGGGACCGAACCCGGCACCGACTACGCAGCCGGGGTCTACATGCTAACGTTCAACAACCGCGTCATCTTCTGTGCCGATGCCTCGGTCAACCAGGACCCGAGCGCGGACGTACTCGCGGAGGTGACCCGCCACACCGCCGACGTGGCCCGGAAATTCAACGTCGAGCCACGTGCGGCCTTGCTGTCGTATTCGGACTTCGGGAGCGTCGACAACCCCGGCGCACGGAAGCCTCGCCGGGCCGCACAGCGATTGCGTGAGGACCCGGATGTCGAGTTCCCTGTCGACGGGGAGATGCAGGCCGACACTGCACTGTCCGAGGACGCACTCACCGAAGAATACGAGTTCTCGGAACTCGATGCACCAGTGAACGTTCTCGTCTTTCCCAACCTGGAGGCAGGGAACATCGGCTACGAACTGCTGAACCAACTCGGCGGCGCAGAGGCCATCGGGCCGATGCTCGCCGGGATGGACAAGCCCGTCCACGTGCTCCAGCGGGGTGACGAAGTCAAAGACATCGTCAACATGGCAGGCGTGGCCGTCGTGGACGCACAGGAATAACACGGCGGGAAAGTACCTTCAACGGTATTTCAGTCGGCTGCTGTCGGAACCCGCTCAGGGGTGTCTGCGGTGTCAGTTCGGAAGTCGTCGAGGTACTCGCGGAGCACGGACGCTTCCTCGGCAAACGAACGAACGGAGTCAGTGACGCCATCGACCGTCGAATGCTGGCGGTCGGCAGCGGCGGTAATCGCCTCGGCGCGGGACGCAGTCTCGTCAGCGATGCCGCTGACATCGTCGATGAGTCTGACGACTTCCTGGGCGCTTTTGGCCTGCTGGTCGGCTGCGTCGTCGACCTCCTGAATGCCGGCGTTGACATCGACGGTCTTCTCGACGACCGCTTCGAGGGTGTCGATGGTCTCGCTGATGGTCTCGCCGCCACGGTCGACCTCCGTCTGCATCGTGTCGATTTCCTCGACGGAGTCGGCGACCTGGGACTGCATCGTGGTGACGAGTGTTTCGACCTCGTCGGTCGCTTGCTGTGTCTCCTCGGCAAGCCCCTTCACCTCGTTTGCGACGACAGCGAACCCTTCGCCAGCCTCGCCAGCGCGGGCGGCCTCGATAGAGGCGTTGAGTGCGAGCGTGTTGGTCTCCGCAGCGATGTTGTCGATGAGTTCGACGATGTCAGCGACCTGCTCGCTAATCTCGCGGAGTTGCTCGACCTGTGAGACCGCGTCGTCGGCCTGCTGTTCGATTGTGTCGAGGGCTTTTGCGGCATCGGCCGAAGAGTCTCGGGCGTCCCGCCCAAGGTCAGCAGCGTCATCGCTCTGTGCGGCGAGTTCCGTCACCGAGGAGGCCATCTCTTCGACGGTCGCCGAGAGGTCACTCATACTGTCGGCGGCGTCGACGAGTTGCTCGCGCTGGTCGTCGGTGCCGTCGGCGATGTCCCGAATCGACTCGACGACGGTTTCGGTTTCGGCCATCGCCTCGTCGCCCCGTTTCGCGACCGCGTCGCTCTCGTCTGCGATGTCCGCCGCGACGGTCTGGCTGCGGCCGACAGCGGCTTCGAGCGCATCCAGCGTCTCGTTGATGCTCTCACCGACTGCAGTCATCGCCTCACTCTGGCTCGCCGGGTCGACCCGAGTCGTCAGGTCGCCATCGGCAGCGGCCGAAAGGGCCTCCTGGTAGGCGGTGGCCTTCGTTTCGAGATGGCCGGTCAGGTCGGCCATCTCCTCGCGTTCCCGCTCGGCCTGTTTGCGGGCCTGTTCGGCGTCGGTCTGTGCGTCTTCGGCGTCGGCTTTGGCCTGCTCCGCCTCGTCAATGGTCTCACCCAGCGAACGGGCCATCTCCTCGAACCCGTGGTACGTCTCGCCGATCTCGTCGACACGGTCGTACCCGAAGTCGATATCGAACTGCCCGCTGTCGACAGCCTGAACACGGCTGTTTATCTGCCGGAGCGCCCGGTACATCTCACAGTAGCCCAGAAAGCCAGTCACTGCCGTCGCAAGACTGAACAGCACGGCCGCCAGCAACACACTGTCGACGGTCATGATGGCGATAGCGGGCACGATGACGATAGAAATGGCAGCAAGCACGAATAGCCGGATGCCAAAATTCCGCCGCAGGACGGTCGGAAAGTACGGTTCGATTGCCATTGGAACGGCCCCAACAGTGACGAGCAGCCGTTCGAGCGTGTTTGTCGATGTCATCTGTATTGAATATAATTACTCACGGATTAGATACGGGTTATCTACCGACTCGTTGGGATAAGCAAATCAAAACCCCAGTGAATTTTTGCATGTTAACAATACACAACGGCAGTAGCACAGCAGGCTCTTATAAGTAATGGCCGGAGGGTGGACAATGACGGTTACTCCCGACAGTTTCAAGTGTGTATGCAGTGCAATACATCGCATACATGCCGACGGTCAGCGCACGCGTTCCGGAAGATGACAACGAGGAACTGGAAGCAGTCGCGGAGTTGCTCGCAGAGGACAAGAGTACGACGATACGGAAGGCGTTGCGCGAGGGACTGGCGACGTTGCGGGAGCGCCACGCCGTCGAGCGCTACCAGAGCGGGGATGTCTCGGTCAACGAGGCGGCCCGACTTGCTGGACTGTCAGTCGGCGAGTGGCTGGAACTCGCTCACGAGCGGGGGCTGACTACACAACTGGACGAGACGGACCTCACCTTCGACGCCGAACGGGCTGGCGAGCTATGATTCTGGTCGATGCCACGCCGCTGTATGATTTGGGGCAGGTCGGGGAGCTGGAACTGCTAGATACCTTCGAGGGAAATATTGTCGTCCCCGACGCAGTCATCAAGGAAGTCGAAGTCGAGCCAGCGGTGACGAACCTCTCGCGGTTTCTGGAGGACGGGGACATCGAGACCGACCCGGACGTGTCCGGGTTCGAAACGGACGCGCTGGCACTGCTCGGCGACGACGACGTGACCAGTGACGTGATACTGGTCGCGGCAGTGCTTGCAGCGCGGGACAACGGGGTGGACGTGGCGCTGGTCTCCGATGACACGCGATTGCGGGCGATTGCAGAGGGACTGGGTGCAACAGTGACGGGCACGTTCGGCGTGGTCGCACGTGCCGCGATGGATGACAAGTATTTCCCGACGACCCAGGCCAAGCGGGTGATTCGCCGCACCGACCACCACGGCACCCAGATGACAGGGACGTTGCGGGAGCGTGCGATTGGGGAAGTCGATAGCTAGTAGCAGAGACCGCTCCAATCCCCGGGCAGTCATCCGTAAGTACTCGACACAGAAGCGACGTGCCGTACGTTCAGCGTTCTATCCGGTGTGTCTCAGGAGTGTCATAAAACGACAACGGTTCAGAAAGTACTGAGACGCCAGGGGACTGGACTGAGCGCGAGCAGAGAGACAGCAGTCCGTCTAGTCGTCGGACGGTGACGTGTTGAGAGAGAGTTCGTGGTCGGAGATAGTGGCTTCCGGCCGCAGGAACTTCCGGTAGTCGAAGTCGTTCAGTTCCTCACCCTCTGCGACCCGGTTCGGCCAGTCGGGGTTTGCGAGCGCGCTCGTCGCAAGGGCCAGGAGGTCCGCACCGTCTTCGATTGCGGTGCGTGCAGCCTCGGGCGTTCCCAGCCCGCCGTTGGCGATGATGACCGTGTCGTCGGTCGCGTATTCGACAGCAGCCTCCGCGAGCGTAGGCCCGTCCTCACCGAAGGAGGGGGCGGTCGCGTCACGCTCGGTCGTATGGATGTAATCCGCACCGGCAGCCGACAGTTCCTCGAAGAACACTTCCGCAGCGTCCTCGCCTTCCTCCCACTGGTGGTCGGTGTCGGTCACCATCGTCTGGGAAATCCGAATGCCGACAACGAATTCCTCTGGAACGGCCTCTGCAACGGCGGCGACGACTTCGGCCGGGAACCGGACGCGTGCGTCCGGTCCGCCGCCGTACTCGTCGTCACGCTGGTTCATCCGCGTCGAGAGGAACTCGTTGAGGAAGTACCCGTTTGCGCCGTGTATCTCGACGCCGTCGAAGCCGGCCTCGGCGGCGTTCTGTGCGGCCGAGACGAACCCCTCACGCGCCGTGTCGAGGTCGTCGTGGGTGGCCTTGTCCGGTACGGGGTACGAGCCGCTCCCGCCGTAAGCTTCGGACTTCTCGCCCTTTGGCTGGACTGGAGACGGTGCGATTGTCTCCTGAGGCTCGGATGGCGGCACGCCCTGGTTCTGTGCACCGCAGTGCATCAACTGTGCGAAGATTGGCGACCCGGCATCGTGCACGGCATCGGTCACTGTCGTCCACGCCTCGACCTGGTCGTCGGTGACCAGTCCCGGCTGGCTCAGGTAGCCCCTGCTGTACGCGTCGTCGGTGTACACGCCCTCGGTGACGAGAAAGCCGAACCCGCCAGCAGCGAACTTCGCGTAGTATTGGGCCATCCTGTCGGTCGCAAGGCCGTCGTCCGCCGCGCTGACCCGAGTCATCGGTGCCAGGCCGACACGGTTGTCGAGCGTCAATTCGTTCAGTGACGTTGAGTCGAACAGCATCTCGATAGCAGGTATGTGTTTCACCGGAATAGTACACTCGTTATGTCCTCGTCAGAGTCGGTGCTGTGGTAGATTCGGACAGGTCGTCGGGGGCCGCTCTGAGAAAAAATTTAGTCCACAATATACAGGGTATTTATGAAGATGCAGCTATTTTAGAATAACTTCCTTGTTTTCATTATTGAAACCTAGGGCATAGGGTTGAAGTATACTGTTTCCTGCGAGGCGAGTATAGGGAAGAGGATGAGTTCGGAACAACTAATTTCTGCCGTGTTGAATAGATGCTGAGTCACGGTTAGAGCGGTTCACAAAGCGGTTCTATGTTTGAGATTGCGAACATAAGAACGATTTCACGGAACTGCCGATACCAGCCGAGCGCTCGCACGGCATCGCCGAGCGAGCGCTTCGTTGTCGAATACGAAGTCTCGGCCATCCAGCGTTGAGAATAGCCTTTTGCCCGGATGAGCGCGTTATGTCCGAGCGTCAATGGTCTCGATCCACGCTGTAAGATGAGCGGCTCGACACCAAGGGCGTAGAACTCGTATTTCGTGATCCAGTTGTGGAAGGCCTTGTCAGCAGCCACCGACAGCAGGTCGTCCGCGTTCCGGCGGACGACCTGCGGCCCGGTCTTCGTATCGTGTTTCCACCGGGCCGAGATGTGTACGTCAAGGACAGCAAGAGACTCTCTATCGGTTAGTGTCGTCACTTTCAGCGTCTGCACGGTACTTCCTGACCGCTGGCGGTAGTACGACGAGGCTGAGCGGCGGTCGAAGAACGTGCTGTCGAGTGCTGCGTGGCCAGACTGCGGGTGTTGCTGCGCTGAAACGCGCAGCAACGCCCGCCAGACCCACATTTCCAGCCGATCGAACGATTTGTAGAGCGTAGTGAAATCTGGCAGATCGTCCGGATCGAAGCCAAGAGCGTCACAAATCTCGGTCATATACTTCAGCCGATTCGGCGTTTCTCGGTAGCTGTGGCCGTCTTCGAGCCGAAAACAGTGCAGAACGACGTGCTTCCAGCGGGCGAACCCGCCGCTGGCGGGCTCGCCTGCGTGCTTCCCCAACGCTTGTTTGGCTAGGTGCCGACACTGCTCAATGAAGTCGAAGAGGTCGATCTCCATGGACAGAGTCGATTTCCTCGGCTTCGTCCTTCTACTCAGTGATATCAGCCGATTAGACCGCTATTCAACACGGCACTAATTTCAAAGATTCAGTCGCCGGAATCCGGTGAACAGACCACCCTCCGAGAGGAGCGAGATTTTTGGCGCCAGCTATTCGACACGATCGTCGCTTCGCTTCCGGAGCCGGTGCTCGTGGTGGACGACGCTGGTCGTATTACCCATATGAACGGACACATGGAGGACATTATCGGTCGGGAAAAAGAGAACGTCGTCGGCCAGCCAGCATACGACGTGATCGGAACCGATAGTGAAACAGAAACACTCGCTGAAAAAGTCGCTCGAACGGGGGAACCAATCCGGGAAGAGAGAATCCGAACGGGCACGGGAGCGACTGGTGAGACCTGGCACGTCCGTGCTGCAGGGTTTCCACTGACGACAGCTGACGGGACCGTCGTTGGTGCGTTTGAAATTGCGTCTCGGGTAACAGAACTCGTCGAACAGCGACAGATGCTCGAGGAGTTACAGGATCAGATGGCCGAGGAGGTCGAATCTGCGGTGTCTGACTTGCAAGTATCCTCGGAAAACGTCGCAACCAGTTCCGAGCAAATCAGTGAGCTCACTCGGGAACAGTCTGGCGATCTGGAGGAGATTAGTGGAGAGATTTCGACCTTTAGCGCAACAATCGAGGAGATTGCATCGAGTGCTGAAGAAGTGAGTACGAAGAGTGACGAGGCCCGTCGCCTGGCCGAGGAGTCTCAAGAATCCGGACACACTGTCCTCGATATTACCCAGCAAGTAGCACAGGCAGGCGAAAACGTCGGAAAGAGTGCACAGTCACTCACCGCCAAGCTTGACGAGATAGATCAGATTGTCGAAGTGATTACCGAGATGGCAGAGCAGACGAACATGCTTGCATTGAACGCAAATATCGAGGCAGCGCGGTCCGGTCAGGAGGGAGAAGGGTTCGCAGTCGTCGCAGAGGAGATTAAGAAACTTGCCGAGCAATCGAAGCAGGAAGTTGAAGAAATCGAACAGATTGTGACTGAGGTGCGTGACAACGCGGACGCGGTGACCGAGAACGTCCAGACGGCGAATTCACACGTGGAGTCCGCTGTCGAACATGTCGAGACACTCGTGGAGAATCAAGTCGCTATCGTGGAGGCGATTCAGGAGACAGCCTCCGGAATCGACGAAATTGCTGACGCGACGGATGAGCAAGCCGCCAGTGCTGAAGAGTTGGCAAGTATGGTCGACACGACAGTCGAACGTGCAGAGACAGTCGCTAACGAAATCGAGGACGTGGCAGCCGCAAACGAGGAGCAGACAGCGATGGTCAACGAAATCGACGACAGTGTCTCAAAGCTTACAAAGCGAATGCACTCGGACTCCGCTTGACTGTCCGTAGGGACGGTTAATCCAAATCTGCTCTCAGTCCGTTTCCGGACTCCCTTTCTCGTCTCGCTCCCAGGGATTCCGCCTACGGACTCAATCTTTGGCGATCCCGCGGGAACACTGTCAGAGCTTGCTCTGACAAGTTCCCGCTCGACAGGGGCACCGCCGCCTACGGCGACAGGCGTTGCCTGTCTCGCGGGAACAGCACCGCTTCGCGGATGTTGCCCAGACCGAGCATCGTCATGACGAGCCGTTCAGCACCGAGTCCCCAGCCGGCGTGTGGCGGCATGCCGTAGCGGAACATCTTGGTGTAGTACTCGAAGGCCTCGGGTTCCAGCCCCTGCTGCTCGAAGCCCTCGATGAGGTGTTCGTAGCGGTGTTCACGCTGCCCGCCGGAGACCAGTTCCAGCGAGGGGTGCATCAGGTCAAAGCCAGTCGAGAGTTCCTCGTCGTCGTCGTGGTCCTTGATGTAGAAGGGCTTGATTTCGCTGGGCCAGTCGGTGACGAAGTAGTGCTCGCCGACGGCCTCGCCCAGGGCGTGTTCGGCCTCCGTCGAGAGGTCGTCACCCCAGACCAGTTGCTCGTCGAGTTCGCCCGTGGCGTTGACCCGCTCGATGGCCTCCTCGTAGGACAGGCGCGGGAAATTACCCTCGGGAGCCGAGAACTCCTCGGCCATGTCGAGTGCTTCGAGGTGCTCCTGGCAGTTCTCTTCGACGCCTTCGTAGGCAGCCTGAACGACAGCCTCGCAGGCGTCCATCGCACCGGTGTGGTCGATGAAGGCGGACTCGAAGTCGATGCTCGTGGCCTCGTTGAGGTGCCGGGGCGTGTTGTGCTCCTCGGCGCGGAAGATCGGGCCGATTTCGAAGACCCGTTCGAGCCCGGAGCCGACCATCAGCTGTTTGAACAGCTGCGGACTCTGGTTCATAAAGGCCTCCTCGCCGAAGTAGGTGATGGGGAACAGTTCAGTCCCGCCCTCGGTGCCCGTGGCGACGATTTTCGGCGTGTTGATTTCGGTACAGCCGAGCTCGCGGAACTGCTCGCGGACCGCCCGCAGCACTTCGGCCCGAATCTCGAAGATGGCCTTGACCTCGTCTTTCCGGAGATCGAGCGTCCGGTTGTCCAGCCGCGTCGAGAGGTCGGCATCGACTTTCCCCGAGGGGTCAAGCGGCAGTTCGGGGTCGGCCTCGGCGACGACATCGACCGAGTCCGGCGTTATCTCGACGCCAGTGGGGGCGCGCTCTTCTTTCTCGACATCGCCGGTGACGGTGACGACGCTCTCGCGGTGAGCGTCGAGTGCTGTCTCGACCAGGTCGTCGTCCATCTCGTCCTTTTCGAGTTTCACCTGGATCTTGCCGGTGGTGTCCCGGAGAATGAGGAACGCGATACCACCGAGGTCACGAATCTCGTGTACCCAGCCAGCGACGGTGACGGTGTCGCCGGGCTCGGCGTCAGCCGTGTAAGTTCGGTCGTCCATGCCCACCTGTGTGGGCGGCCGGGACTTAAGAACAGCCTTTCAGAGCGACACCGTTCAGAGGTCGTTGACGACGTGGCGGGCAACGAGTGTCCGATGTCCCCGACGCAATCGCTCGGAGACAGCCTGCCCGGAGATGTCGAGCTCCGAGGCAATCTCGTCGACTGTGGTCTGACGGGGAACCTCGAAGTAGCCCCGTTCGAAGGCCACCCGGAGGACTTCCTCCTGAGCTTCCGAGAGGTCAGTCCGGTTCTCCCGGCCGAGGTCGTCGGTGTAGACACGCTCTAGCTGGAAGCGAATGCCGACATCGTCACACCACGTCTCGACAGCCGCCAGCGCCTCCCGGTCGGGAAAGCGCATCCGGTTGTGCCACCAGCCGTCGGCGTATCGTGCCTCCAGCTGGTCGGCCCCGAGTTCGACCCATATCGGATAGCACACCACCTCGGTCTCCGCAGCGATGCGCATCCGATAGAGAATCTCGCCCTCGAGTTCCGTGTAGCGTGTCACGTCTGTGACGGTCACGTCCTCGGCCATCGCTGCCTCGAAGCGTTCGAAATCGCTGCCGGAGGCCCACGCGTACAGATACGGCTGTTCCGGGTCTGTCCCGACTTCCTGGACGAGGTCAAGCTCCATCTCAGGGACTGCCGACAGCGTGTCATCGAGGACCAGGTCCGGCGATTGGACCCGGAACTCCGCGATGAGACTCATACAGGTACGTCGGGGAGCGGCCAGATAAGTCGTGTCACTGTGGAAGGCACTCAGGCTGGGAGCTGTGCCTGCCACTCGCGAAGCTGGTCGGCGGAGACCCCCTGGACCGTCGTGGCAACCTCCTCGGCGTTGGCGCTGTCGAGGTCCGACAGCGATTCGATGCCGGCATCTGCGAGTTTCTCTGCGGTCTTTGCACCCAGTCCGTCGAGGTCTTCGAGGTCGTCAACGGCCTGTTCGGCCTGGTATTCGTGGTAGTTACAGATTGGACAGCCCAGTTCCCACGGCTCGTCGCCGCTGTGGACGACCAGTTCGGGCAGGTCGTGTTCCTCGCAGTACTCGTCTGTCACCTCGATATCGCCACGGCGTGGCAGCGGCAGCGAGTAGTCACAGTCAGGGTAGCGCGTACAGCCGACGAGTCGCGACCCCGAGCGGAGCTGTTTGATAGCGACGTTTCCGTCGTGGGTATCGCCACATTCGGGACAGGGACCGATAACCTCGTCCTCGCTGTCGTCGGCTTCCTCGGCCTTACAGCGGGGACAGCCGTGGACGAAGGTGTCCCGACCTGCGAGCATCTTCACGTGGTGTGTGTCGTGGTCCTCGCAGGTCTCATCGAGCACCAGTGGCTCCCCGGTGTTTGGCAACGGGAGCGTGAACCGACAGTCGGGGAAGCCGTCACAGCCGACGAAGTACGACCCCTGCCGGCTCCGGCGGACGAGCAGGTCCTCACCACACTCGGGACAGGGACCGAGTCGGCGGTCGGCCTTCAGTGACTCCTGGAGGTGTTCGCCGACTTCCTCACGGGAGTCGCGCAGTTCCTCGAAGACGCGGTCGAGCATCTCCCGGGACTCGTCGGTCACGTCGTCCAACGTGGCCTCGCCGTCGGCGATGGCGGCCATGTCCGCTTCGAGTTGGGCGGTCATCTCGTCGCTGACGACGTGGTCGGCGAACTCCTCGGCGGCCGCGACGACGGCCTCGGCGAGGGCGGTCGGCCGGGGCGGGTCGCTCTCGATGTACCCCCGGTCATAGAGTTTCTCGATGATGTTGTGCCGGGTCGCCTTTGTCCCGAGACCGAGTTCCTCCATCTTCTTGATGAGGCGAGACTGGCCGTAGCGACGAGGCGGCTGGGTCTGTTTGGCTTCGAGGTCGACGTCGGTCACGTCGAGGGCTTCGCCCTCGCTCACGTCGGGGACGTGGTTCTCGCTCGTGGACGCGTAGGGATAGACAGCGTGGTAGCCTTCCTCGACCAGACGCTTCCCGTTGGCCTTGAGCGAACAGCCGTTGGCCTCGGCGACCACCCGCAGGTGTTCCCAGGTCGCGGCTTCGGCGACCGTCGCGAAGAACCGACGGACGACGAGTTCGTATATCTCCCACTCGTCGTCGTCCAGTTCCCGACGCGGCGGTAACTCGCCGGTCGGGTGAATGGGCGGGTGGTCGGTCGTCTCCTCGTCGCCCTCCGTCGGTTCGAGTTCCTCCAATGCGAGTAACGCTTCCGCGTCCTCGCCGAACTCGCTACTACCTACGAAGGAATCGAGAAGGTCGTCGGGTTCCAGGTCCTCGGGATAGACCGTGTTGTCGGTCCGTGGATAGGTGAGATAGCCAGCGGTGTAGAGGTCCTCGGCGATAGACATCGCCCGCTGTGCGGAGTAGCCAAGCGACCCGGCAGCGCTGATGAAGGCTGTCGTGTTGAACGGTGCAGGTGGGGTATCAGTGCGGGTCCGCCGACGGACGGACGTGACCGTCGCCTCGCTGGCCGACTGGAGGCGGTCGTTGACGCGGTCGGCTTCGGCCTCGTCCCAGACGCGCTCGGCCTCGCTGCCGTCGTCGTCGTAGAAGTACTGGGCCTCGAAGGTCTCTGCGTTTTTCTGGAGATCGGCGAACAGCTCCCAGTAGTCGTCGGGCTCGAAGGCCTCGATTTCGCGCTCGCGGTCGACGATGAGCTTCAGCGTCGGTGACTGGACCCGACCGACCGAGATGAAGTCGTCCCCGAGTTGGCGGGCCGACAGGGAGAGAAAGCGGGTCAGTGCTGCCCCCCACATAAGGTCGATAATCTGGCGTGCCTCGCCCGCGGCTGCGAGGTCGAAATCGAGGTCGTCAGGGTTGGTGAAGGCATCCTGAACTTCACCCTCGGTAATCGACGAAAACCGGACCCGCTTGATTGGGACATCGGTCTCGTCGCGGATGAGTTCGTATGCCTCCTTGCCGATGAGTTCGCCCTCGCGGTCGTAGTCAGTCGCGATGACCGCTTCGTGGGCGCGCCCGGCGAGTTCGCGCAGTGTCGCTACAATATTTTCCTTCGTGGGTTGCTTCGTCACGTCGGCGTCGATGAGCTCGTGTGGTTCGACATCCCGCCAGTCGGCGTATTCCGGCGGAAAATCCACGCCGACGACGTGCCCCGAAAGACCGACGACGCGTTTGTCCCCCCACCGGTAGACGTTGACCCCGTTCGTCCGCTCGGCGCTTGCGGTCCCCTCGCTGAGAATCTCGGCGATGCGGCGTGCCGCGTTCTCCTTCTCGGTGATTATCAGCTCCACCACGGGTCACCTCCGTTGGTCATTGCCGGTGTCTACGCCCGGACCGGGTCTAAAACGTTTCGCCTAATCGACAGACAGCGCGGGTGTGCGTGTGCGGGCGGTGCGGCGCGCGTGTGCGCGCGAGGACTATGGGCGTACTACGGCAGAGGTCCAGTTACGGTGACTGCGAGGAGTCGAGACGCGAGTCTTAAGTCCGCACTGGCCTTCGCTTCGTGCAATGGAGGATGGAACGAGAGGGTTGCTCGCGTTCGTCGCCGGACAGAGTGTCTTCATCGCGGCACTCATCCATCTCGTTCTCGGGGTGATGAACTGGCTGCGCTGGATACAGGGTGGGTTTCTCCTGCCGCGGGACTTCCGCTGGCCGGTATTCGTCGTGTCCGCCCTCGTCATCTTCGCCGGCCTGTACGTCGCCTCGTATCGCGAACACCGGCGGCCGTTCTACGTGGGTGGCATCCTCGTCATGGGCGGATACGTGCTTGGCTACTTCGTCTGGCACGTGACCGGCCACCGGCCGCTGTTGTTGCTCGGGAACCCTGCCGGGGCGGAGACGCTGTCCGTCCAGTGGTTCCTCGACCACCTCTTTGCCGGCCTCGTCGAGTTCGCCTCGATTTTCTTCGAGGTAGTAGCTATCGTGGCACTCGCAGTCCTGCTGGTCACCGACGAGGACTCGACAGGGGACTAGCCCGCACCGTTGCTCCCCTGCACTCGGTTTGTGTATGCGGATTATCGCCGTTTGGCTCTGCTCTCTCGGCCACAGTCCAGGGGAGATAGCGGCCAGAGAAGCCATTCTCGACGAGCGTCCCGGAGGCGACAGCATAAAGTATTAGCTGTAGTGGATGTAGAGTAATGGAAAGCGAGCCGCGAGGGAGCGACGCGGAGTGGGACAACACCGCGGAGTCGATGCTCCGCGAGTTCGCTCCACATCCCTATCAGTCACTGAACGAAGCGGGTGAAATCTGTGCGGTAAACGACGCGTGGGTGGAGATGCTCGGCTACGACCGCGAGGAGGTCGTAGGAGAGCCCTTCGAGACGTTTCTGACAGCGGACTCAACGGAGCGGTTTCAGTCACTGTTTCGGGAGTGCAAGACAAACGAAGAGGGGCGAGGCGTCGATTTCGAGTTGGTCCACGCCGACGGTCACAGGGTAGTCGTCTCGCTGGCTGGCCAAATCGAATGCGACGATAGCGGGGCGTTCGTCCGTGCACACTGCCAGTGTTATGATGTCACCGAGCGCAGGCAGCGCGAGCGGGAACTCGAACGCTACGAGGCACTCGTCGAGAACTCGACTGACATCCCGACAGTCATCGACACCGACGGCAGGATAACGTACGTGAGCCCGACCGTACAACGGGTTCTCGGTCACGAACCCGAGGAGTTGACCGGCGAAGTTGCCTCCGAGTTCGTTCACCCCGACGACCACGAGACGATGACCGAAGCGCTCGAATCGGTACAGGCCGAGCCAAGTGAGGCCCACACGGTCGAACTCCGGTTCCGGCGAGCCGATGGCTCCTGGGGCTGGATCGAGGCACGGATGCGGAGCCTCCTCGACGATGATGTCATCGATGGCATCATCGTGAATACCCGCGAGGTCACCGAGCGCAAGGAACGCGAGCGCGAACTCGACGAGCAACGCCAGAAGTACTCCACGCTGGTCGAGCAGAGCCACGAAGGGGTCGTCATCGTCCAGGAAAAAGAGTTCAAGTTCGTCAATCAGGCGATGACGGAGCTGACCGGACAGGAGAAAACGTCGCTGCTCGGGCGGCCGTTCTACGAGATTATGGCACCGGAGTACCGCGACCTCGTCCAGCAGCGATACGAACAACGCGTCGGTGGGGAGCGGCCACCCCAGGAGTACGACATCGAAATCGTCACCGCCGACGGGGAGCGCCGGCACATCGAACTGGAAGTGTCCCGGATAACCTACCGGGGCGAACCCGCGACGATGGCGACGTTCAACGACATCACAGAGCGCAAGGAGCGAGAGCAGGCGCTGGAACGCTACGAAGCGCTCGTCGAGAACCTCCCAATCGGCGTCTACCAGAACACGGCCGGCCCCGACGGCGAGTTCACGCTGTTGAACGACGCGATGGTCGAGATGTTCAACGCCGACTCGAAGGCCCACCTGCGCGAGCAGACCGTCCGCGACCTCTATGTCGACCCCGAGAGGCGCAAGGCGTTCAGCGACCGTCTCGCCGAGCAAGGTATCGTGGAAGACGAGGAACTGCGACTCGAAACGCTCACCGGCGAGGAGATGTGGGGCGCTGTCACGGCCATCGCCAGAGAAGTCGACGACAGGACCGTCTTCGACGGCGCAATTCAGGACATCACCGAGCGCAAGGAGTACGAACAGGAACTCCAGGAACAGCGGGATAACCTCGACATGCTCAATCAGGTGTTGCGCCACGACATTCGTAACGACCTCCAGTTGGTGACGGCCTACACCGACCTGATTTCCGACCACATCGACGGAGAGGGACAGGAACACATCGAAACAGTGCGTGAAAGCGCCGAACACGCCGTGGAGTTGACCAGGACGGCCAGGGATATGGCCGACGTGATGCTGACATCGGCCGAGGACCGACAGCGAGTCTCCCTCCGCGATACCCTAGAGCGAGAACTCGAAGAGGTCCGCTCGACTCACACCGAGGCCGTCGTCACCATCAACGGAACGGTTCCCGCAGTGGATGTCCTTGCCAACGACATGCTGGATTCCGTGTTCCGAAATCTGCTGAAAAACGCCATCCAGCACAACGACAAGGACGTTCCCGAGGTGGATATCACGGCGACTGACGGGTCCGAGAACGTGACGGTCCGCGTCGCCGACAACGGCCCGGGCGTTCCCGACGAGCAAAAGGAAGCAATCTTCGGGAAAGGTGAAAAGGGCCTCGAGAGTGACGGGACCGGCATTGGCCTCTATCTCGTGAAAACACTGATTGATACCTACGGCGGTACTGTCTCCGTCGAGGACAACGAGCCCGACGGGGCCGTCTTCGTCGTTGAACTGCCCAGGGCGGACGTGCACGGATAACTACCCAAACGTCCCGTTCCTCGGAACGGTTACTCCAGTTCCTCGCGGAGCAGTTGATTCACGTCGCCGGGGTCCGCACTCCCACCGGTCTTTTGCATCACCTGTCCGACGAGGAAGTTGATGGCTCCGCCCTCGCCGGCGTGGTAGTCCTCGACAGCATCGGGGTTTTCCTCGATTGCGTCCTCGACGGCCTGCTGGACGGCACCCTCGTCGGTCTTGCCGAGTCCCTCCTCCTCGGCGATGGTGTCAGGGTCGGTGCCGTCGTCCAGCATGTCCCGCAGGACAGTCTCGCGGGCGTTTTTCGCGGTAATCTCGTCGGTGGCGACGAGTTCGACCAGTCGCTTGATTTCGTCGAGGCGGTGGTCCACGTCGGTTATCGCCATGTCGCGGTAGTTGAGTTCGCCGAGCAGGTTGTCGGCGACCCAGGTCGCGGCGAGGTTGGCGTCGAACTCGCTTGCGACATCCTCGAAGAAGTCCGCGACCTGTTTCGTGGAGGTGAGTTTGTCGGCGGCCTCGTCGCTGAGGTCGTACTCCTCGCGGAAGCGCTCGCGGCGGGCATCCGGCAGTTCCGGGATGTCGATTCGTTCCTTCCAGTCGGCAACCTCGAGCGGCGGGAGGTCTGCCTCGCGGAAGTAGCGGTAGTCTTTCTCCTCTTCCTTCGAGCGCATAGAGACCGTGATGCCCCGGGATTCGTCCCAGTGTCGGGTCTCCTGCTCGACCGCGCGCCCGCGTTGGATGGCGTTTTTCTGTCGCTGGGCCTCGTAGGCCAGGGCTTTCTCCGCGCCCTTGTGACTGGAGATGTTCTTGACCTCCGTGCGGTTGGCTGATTCGAGTATGTCGTCGTCGATGTGCCCGTCGTCGCCGACTTCGCCGGCTTCGACAACAGAGAGGTTCGCGTCGATACGGAGGCTGCCGTCGCGTTCGGGGTCGAAGACACCCAGATACTCCAGGACCTCTTCGAGTTTGGCGAGGAAGGCACGCACCTCGTCGGCGGCCCGGAAATCCGGTTCCGTGACGATTTCCAGAAGCGGCGTGCCAGCGCGGTTGTAGTCGACCAGCGTGTACTCGGCGGTGTCGATGGAACCGCCCTTGTGCTGGAGGCTGCCGGGATCCTCTTCGAGGTGGGCACGCTCGATGCCGACGGTGCGCCGCTGGCTCTCGACGGTGAATTCGAGTTCGCCATCCTGACAGATTGGAGCGTCGTACTGTGTAATCTGGAAGTTCTTGGGCAGGTCGGGATAGTAGTAGTTCTTCCGGTGAAAGCGGGTCCGCTCGGGGACATCGGCATTGATAGCCTTGCCGACCTTGACGGCGGCCTCCACGGCTCCTTCGTTGAGAACCGGCAACGCACCCGGAAGTCCGAGACAGACCGGACAGGTACGGGTGTTTGGCTCCTCACTCCCTTCGGTCGAGCAGCCACAGAATATCTTGGTCGCGGTCTCGAGTTGGACGTGGACCTCCAGCCCGATGACGACCGCTAGCTCGCGTTCCTGTGCTTGCGCCATTATCCGCCGTTCGGCATCCGGTGGCTAAAGCCTGACGCACCAGATAAACGCTGACAAACGTGCAAATCCTGTGTCGTGAGAACGTATATCAGGAACCCACCCCATTATCGGGACATGCCAGGAGGGACACCCCAGACACTGCGGCCGTTCCTGTGGCGTGCGGCGAACCTGTACCCCGATACGGAAATCGTCTCACGGACACACGAAGGAATAACACGGACGACTTACGCCGACTACGCCGACCAGGTCGGTCGGCTGGCCAACGCACTCGACGAGGCTGGTATCGACGACGGCGACCGGGTCGCGACGGTCTGTTGGAACCACGACCGACACTTCGAGATGTACTTCGCCGCGCCGAGTACTGGAGCGCAGTTACACACTGTCAATCCACTGCTTCCCGACGAACACCTCCAGTACATCGTCGAGGACGCACAGGACCGCATCGTCTTCGTCGACCCGTCGCTGGCCGAGAAGGTCGCGGGAGCCTACGAGGAGGACGCCTTCGAGAGCGTCGAGCAGTTCGTCGTCATCGGCTCAGAGGTCCCCGAGGTGGGCCTTCCGGATGCCGTCGCATACGACGACTTTGTCGGCGGCCAGGACACCGAGTACGACTGGCCACAACTCTCGGGCGAGACGCCGGCCGGAATGTGTTACACCTCCGGAACCACCGAGAAACCGAAGGGCGTCGAGTACACCCAGCGGATGCTCTGGAGTCACACGATGGCCGAACTCACGCCGATGGGAATGAACATCGCCGACACGGACGTCGTGATGCCGGTCGTCCCGATGTTCCACGTCAACGCGTGGGGGATGCCCTACGCGACGGCGGCAGCAGGCGCAAAGCACGTCTATCCCGGCCCGTCGCCGGACCCCGAGGACCTCGCACATCTCATCGAGGAAGAGGGGGTGACCATCACCGCCGGCGTCCCGACGGTGTGGCTTGGCCTTCTGGAGTATCTGGACGACAACGAGGTGGACCTCTCGACGCTCGATGAAATCTACATCGGCGGCGCGGCGGCACCGGAGAGTCTCATCCGGGCGTACGACGACATGGGCGTGACTGTCGTCCACGCGTGGGGGATGACCGAAACCTCCCCCATCGGGTCGACGGCGACGCTGAAAGGCACGCTTGTAGACGCCGACTACGAGACCAAACTCGACAAGCGGGGCAAGCAGGGACTCGTCTTGCCGGGCCTGGAGTTCAAAGTGGTCCGTGACGACGGCGAGCGAATCGAGTGGGACGGCGAGGACTTCGGCGAGTTGCTGATTCGGGGGCCCTGGGTCACGACCGAGTACCACCAGCGGCCGGAGGCGAACGAACACGATTTCGAAGACGACTGGCTTCGGACTGGTGACATCGTCACCGTCGACGAGGACGGCTACATGGACATCGTCGACCGGGCGGACGATGTCATCAAATCCGGTGGGGAGTGGATTTCCACACAGGAGTTGGAAAACACGATGATGGGCCACGACGCCGTCAGCGAGGCCGCAGTCATCGGCGTCCCCCACGAGCGCTATCAGGAGCGCCCTGTCGGGTTCGTCGTTCGCCGGGAGGGGGCGGACGTGAGCGACGACGAACTCGAAGGGGAACTGAGCGACCTGCTCGATGACGAATTCCCGAGCTTCTGGAAACCGGAAAAGTACGTCTTCATCGACGCAGTGCCGAAAACCGCGACCGGGAAGTTCTCGAAAAAGGACCTCCGCGAAGAGTACGCCGACGAGTCGCTCCTCTCCGAGTAGACCCGTACCCTCGTTTCTTCTCCAGATAGTTATCACACATACTGAAAGCCCTGAGCGTGTATTTTCGCAGTTTCAGAGGGTTTCAAGGGAATATGCGCATGTGTCCGATTTCGAACCATTGTCTGACATACGTTTATGTAATCGGAGTGCAACGGTCTGTCACATGTGCGGTAACCGAGTCGAGGAACTGGAATCGCGGGTCAAGGAACTGGAAGCATCGGTGGAGGGGCTGACCGACGAACTCGTCGAGTGCAAGGTCCGACTACGGGAGCTTGAATCGGCAGTCGACGACGACCTCGGGTTCGTCTCGGAGGACGAGGAACAGGCGGCCAAGTCGACAGCACCAGAGGAGGAATCGGGCGACGACATCCGGGTGCCCGAGCCGGGCGAATCGGCAGAGGCCGACACATCTAACACCGAGGCCACCGAGAGTGAGGACAACACGGAGGACTCCGGCAGCGACATCATCGTCGCCTGAGGCCGGGAGTTCCCCGCGAGCACCCCCATGCACATCAAAGAGCTCGTCTTGGACAATTTCAAGAGTTTCGGCCGCAAGACTCGCATCCCCTTCTACGAGGATTTCACGACTGTCAGCGGCCCGAACGGCTCGGGCAAGTCGAACATCATCGACTCGATTCTGTTCGCGCTCGGCCTCGCCCGCACCTCGGGCATCCGCGCGGAGAAGCTGACCGACCTCATCTACAACCCCGGCCATCAGGACGGGTCGTCCTTCGAGGGCGAACGCGAGGCCAGCGTTGAGGTCATCCTCGACAACGCCGATGGCACTCTCACCCGCGACCAGGTGGTCACCGCCGCCGGCACCGAAGACGTCGGCGACGTGGACGAAATCAGCATCAAGCGCCGGGTCAAGGAAACCGAGGACAACTACTACTCGTATTATTACATCAACGGCCGCTCGGTCAATCTCGGGGATATTCAGGACCTGCTGGCACAGGCCGGTATCACCCCAGAGGGCTACAACGTCGTGATGCAGGGTGACGTGACCGAAATCATCAATATGACGCCGGGCTCGCGCCGGGAGATAATCGACGAAATCGCTGGCGTCGCCCAGTTCGACGCCAAGAAAGAGGACGCGTTCGAGGAACTGGAAGTCGTCGAGGAACGCATCGACGAAGCCGAGTTACGCATCGAGGAAAAGGAGCAGCGCCTCGACCAGCTCGAAGACGAACGCGAGACGGCACTGGAGTATCAGGACCTTCGTGAGGAAAAAGAGGAGTACGAGGGCTACCGGAAGGCTGCCGAACTCGCCGACAAGCGCGAGGAACTGGCGACCATCGAGGAGGAAATCGAGGGGCTCGCCGAAACGCTTGACGAGCGGCAGGCAGAACTCGACGAGCGACAGGCGCGCGTGATGGACCTCGAATCGGAACTCGAAGAGCTCAACGCCGAAATCGAGCAAAAAGGCGAAGACGAGCAACTGGCCATCAAGCGGGAAATCGAGGAGATAAAAGGCGACATCGCCCGCATCGAGGACCGCATCGAGAGCCAGGAGCAAAACGTCGAGGACGCTGAAAACGAGCGCCGACAGGCTTTCGTCAAAATCGACAGCAAGCAGGAGCAAATCGACGACCTGGAAAGCGAGATTCAGGAGACGAAAGTCGCCAGGTCCTCCATCGCAGCCGACATCAAGGAGAAAGAAGCCGAACTCGAAACTGTCGAGACCCGCATCGACGAGGTCGGCGAGCAGTTCGAGGAGGTCAAAGACGAACTCGACGAGAAAAAGCGGGCACTGGAGCAGGCGAAATCCGAGAAAAACGACCTCCAGCGCGAGCAGGACCGCCTGCTCGACGAGGCCCGTCGGCGCTCGAACGAGCAACGCGAGACCGAGGCCGAAATCGAGGACGCCAAAGAGCGTATTCCGGAACTCGAAGCCGACATCGCGGACCTCGAAGACGAACTCGAAAAGGCAGAGAAAAACCACGCGACGATACAGGAGGTCGTCGACGACCTGAAAGCCGAGAAGGCCGAGCTACAGTCGGACCTAGAAGCCATCGAGGACGAAATCAGCGCGGCCCAACAGGAGTACGCCGAACTCGAAGCGAAGGCCGACCAGTCCGGTGACACCTCCTATGGCCGGGCGGTGACGACCATCCTCAACGCCGGCCTCGACGGCGTCCACGGGACCGTCGCTCAACTGGGGAGTGTCTCCGGAGAGTACGCTGTCGCCTGTGAGACGGCCGCAGGCGGGCGGCTCGCGCAGGTCGTCGTCGACGACGACGGCGTCGGCCAGCGCTGTATCGAGTACCTCAAGCGCAACAACGCCGGGCGAGCGACGATGCTCCCCATCACCGAGATGGACACCCGCTCGCTGCCCTCGCTGCCGAACGACCCCGGCGTAGTCGATTTCGCGTACAACCTCGTCGAGTTCGACAGCGAGTACGCCGGCATCTTCTCGTACGTGCTCGGGGACACGCTCGTCGTCGAGGACATGGAGACCGCCCGGGCGCTGATGGGCCAGTACCGCATCGTCACGCTCGATGGGGACCTCGTCGAGAAATCGGGTGCGATGACCGGCGGCTCGAAGAAGGGCTCGCGGTATTCCTTCGAAGGTAGCAGCGGGAAGCTCGACCGGGTCGCACAGCGTATCAACGACCTGGAGGAGCAACGCCAGTCTATCCGGGCAGATATCCAGGACGTGGACGAACGACTCGACGACGCCCGGGACAGACAGAGCGACGCCGCCGACCAGGTCCGGGAGATTCGCAACAGTATCGAGCACACGGAGACGGAAGTCAACGAGACAGAGGCGACCGTCGAGCAACTCGAAGACGAACTGGCAGATATCGAAGACGAACGGGAGTCCGTCTCCGAGCAGATGGACGAACTGGAAGCCGAGATTGCCGAGAAAAACGAGGGGATTGCAGCCATCGAGGAGCGCATCGGCGAGCTCGAAGCGACCGTCGAGGACTCGGAGCTGCCGGAGTTGACCGCCGAGGCCGAGGAGATTCGCGAAGACATCGACGACCTCCAGCGCCGGCAGGACGAACTCGACGCCGAGTTGAGCGAACTCGAATTGGAGAAAGAATACGCCGAAGACGCTATCGACGACCTCGAAGCGACCGTCGAGTCCGCCAAAGAGCGCAAGGCAGAGGCGACAGAGCGCATCGAGGAACTCGAAGACGATATCGCCGAGAAAGAGGGCCTGCTCGAAGAGAAAGAGAAAGCGGTTGCCGAACTGGAGGAGGAACTCGCCGAACTCAAAGACGAGCGCGAGGAGTTGCGGACCGAGGTCGACGAGGCCAGACAGAAGCGGGACGCCAAAAAAGAGGAAGTGGCGACTATCGAAGACGAACTCGGCACGGCCCGCGAGGAGGTCGACCGGCTCGAGTGGGAGATAGACGAACTCGCGGACGAGGTCGGTGAGTTCGACCCGGCTGAGATTCCCGACCACGAGACCGTCGAGAGCGAGATTCGACGGCTCGAAGCCGAGATGGAGGCCCTGGAACCAGTCAACATGCTCGCAATCGAGGAGTACGACGAGGTCCAGGCCGAACTAGACGACCTGCTCGGGAAGAAAGAGACCCTGGTCGAAGAGGCGGAGGGTATCCGCGACCGCATCGAGACCTACGAGGCCCGCAAGAAGGAGACGTTCATGGACGCCTACGACGCCATCGACGCCTACTTCCAGGACATTTTCGAGCAGCTCTCGAACGGGACGGGGCGACTCCATCTCGAAGACGAAGCGGACCCCTTCGAGGGCGGGCTGACGATGAAAGCTCAGCCCGGCGACAAGCCCATCCAGCGCCTGGAGGCGATGAGCGGCGGCGAGAAGTCCCTGACTGCGCTCGCGTTCATCTTCGCCATCCAGCGGCACAATCCCGCACCCTTCTACGCGCTGGACGAGGTCGACGCCTTCCTCGATGCCGCGAACGCCGACCTCGTCGGCGAGATGGTCGACGACCTCGCGGGCGACGCCCAGTTCGTCGTCGTCTCTCACCGGTCGGCGATGCTGGAACGCTCCGAGCGGGCCATCGGCGTCACCATGCAGGATGACAACGTCTCCGCCGTCACCGGCATCGACCTCTCGGGTGGGGACGAGGAACCGGAGGTGCCAGCCGATGATTAGCGAGACATCGAGCGAAGCGAGACATCCCGGAACCGTCGACGGGCGAAGCCGCGAGACTTACCCACGGAGGGGTCCGACGTGACTGAGAACGACATCCCGCTTGATATCAGCGGTCACGAGAGCCGAGAGCGTTCTGACAGAGAGGCGGCCGCGGACCTGCTGGACGATGGCGATTCCCACGACGGAGAAAGCGACGAGGACGAAGAGGTCGAACCGGTCGAGGTGCTGGTGGCGCTTGCCGAAGAGGGCGAAATCGACCCGTGGGACATCGACATCGTGGCAGTGACCGACAAGTTCCTCGACAGACTGGACGAGGCAGATTTGCAGACCTCCGGACGAGCGCTGTTCTATGCGAGTGTCCTCCTGCGGATGAAAAGCGACGCAATGCTGGAGGAGGACACCGACGAGGAACCCGAGCCCGAGCCCTGGGAGCAGGCGATGACTGGCGATAGCGAGGCCGCCGAAGGTGATGACCCCTTCGCCACGCTGGAAGCGGAGATGGACCGGCGGCTGGAGCGAAAGCGTGCCCGCGGGATGCCACAGACGCTCGATGAACTCGTCCGTGACCTGCGGGAGGCCGAGCGGGACAACTGGTGGAAGGAATCACGCGAGTACGACACCAGCGACTCGCCGGAGACCTACCAGCGGGGCACGCAGGAACTGGATTACCGGTCGGGCGATGACTTCCGGATGGACGACGAACCGACCGCGGAGGACGTAACCGGCACTGCCCACAGCGAGAACATCGACGAAATCATCGAGGACGTCCACGCCGCTGTGCGCGAACACTACGAGCAGGGCCGCGAGGAAGTGCTGTACCGGGAGATTGCCGGCGCTGGCGGCTCCCGCGTCGAAACGTTCCTCGGGTTGCTCTTTTTGGCCCACCGCGGGCAGGTCCGACTGCAACAGGATGACCTCTTTGGCGACCTCTGGATTCAGGACCCCAGCGTCGCCACCGGCTCCGGTGAAGCCGTCGCAGACTGACCGGAGCGTTCTCTCGCCGTCAGCCACATAGCCAGTAGTCGTCACTCCCGGCGAAAGAGTTAAGCCTGTAAGTGTTGTGTGTTATCAATACACATGACCCCAACCAAACTGCAGGAGCGGCTTTCAGAATCGGAAGATAGCGTCGACGTAGGGATGTTTATCGACGCGGCCCAGTACGTCCGCGACGACGGTCGGCGTGCGTGACCGGCGAGACACCCCTCTGTTCTAGATAACGATACCGGCCTGCAACAGCGCAATCAGCCCAGTCAGTACCGGTACTGACACGACCGTCGAGAGGAAGATAGCACTGCTTGCGTACTCGGTGGCCTCGATGCCGTCGGGCACTGTCTCGGTAAACTCACCGGTGAGAATCAGCGTCGTGACGGCAGCAGGCATCGCACATTCGAGGACGAACACGCGCGCGACGGTCTGGTTCTGGAAGCCGACGAGCACCGCGACGCCGACTGCGACGACAGGGGCGACAACCATCTTCAGCGTCGCCGCGGGCGTGACCCGGAACATGGCAGCGCCGTAGTCCGTCTCGGCGAGTTCGATGCCGAGGATGAGCAACATGACCGGGATAGCGGAGTCCCCGACGAGTTGCAGGGTTTCCATCGCAGCGGCGTCGGCCGGCGGGAGGAGGGCCAGCCAGCGCGCGAGCAGGGCAGCGGCGACGGCATAGACCAGTGGAATGGCGAAGATGGCACGCACGCCGTCGCGCCAGTGGCCATCGCTCCCCCGGGCGGCCAGATAGACCCCGAGCGTGTACATCGCCACGGACTGGGCGACGATGTAGACGACAGCCGTCGCCCTGCCAGTCTCGCCGAAGGCGAACTCCGAAACGGGGATGCCGTAATTGCCGGCGTTCGAGAAGATGCTCACCAGCACGAAGGTCCCGAGGATGGGTTCGGTCTCCCCGAGCAGGCGACCGCTCCCTTCGGAGATGAGCGTCATCACGCCGGTAAAGAGAAAGACGCCGAGGGCGACACTCACCAGCGTGCCCCCGCCCAGTTCCGTGGTGGCGAGGCTGTGGAAGACGAGCGCGGGGACGAGGACGTAGACCGTGACGGTATTCAGCGGGCCGACATCCACCTCGCGGACGCGTCCGAGGACAAAGCCCGCCGTGGCGATGGCGACGATGGGGAGAATCGCCGTCGCGAAGATGGAGAGCAACGACACAGACGGAGCGAGCAGAGCCGGCTACACAATGGCTTCGAAGTCACGTTCGACATCATAAACGTTTCTCCAGGTTGCTCAGTCAGCAATCGCCAGCCCGGTTTTAGCAGGACAGCTGTCCAAGAACCAGCCATGTCACCAGCGCGACGAACGGTTCTCCGAACAGTCGCAGCCCTCACCGTCGGCGGCAGTCTCGCAGGCTGTCAATCCGGCGACGACGACGACGGCAACGACACGACGACGGCAGCACCGACTGGAACCACGACACCCGAAAAGACGCCGGCGGAGGGGACACCGGACGACGAGACACCCACGGACCCACAGGAGCCAGCGCAGTTGAAACAGCAGGCACGCGAGTTCGTCCAGTTGCTCGCCGACGGCGAATTCGAAACCGCCCACGCCAAGTTCACGGAGTCGACGGCCAGCCAGTTGTCGGCCACACAGTTGGAGCAAGCCTGGGCCGGGACCGCCGGTCAGAAAGGCGACCTGGTGGAGATACTGTCGGCCGAGTACCGCGGCGAGAGCAACGGGCAGGAGGTTGTGGTCGTCCGCGCACAGTTCACTGAGGGGACCCAGCAGTTCACCTTCGGGTTCGTCGAGACTGGCATCAGCACGTTCCGCATCGTCCCCGACCGGCAAGACGAGTGGACCGCACCCGAGTACGCCGACGAATCGGCGTTTTCCGAACGGGAGGTGACCCTCTCTGCGCCCGGCGACTGCTCGCTCGGGGCGACACTGACGATGCCCGACGGCGAGGGGGATGTTCCGGGGGTCGTTCTGGTCCACGGGAACGGCCAACAGGACCGCGACCAGACCGTCGGCCCGAACAAGACGTTCAAGGACATCACGTGGGGGCTGGCAACGCAAGGCATTGCGGTCCTCCGATACGACAAGCGAACGGCCGCCTGCGACGTGGACCTCGCAGACGTGACCATCGACGACGTGGCGACCGACGACGCGCTGACTGCAATCGAGCGCTTGCGCGGCGTCGACCGCGTCGGAAGCGTCTTCGTGGCCGGGCACAGCTTCGGGGGCGTCCTCGCGCCGCGCATCGCCGCCCGAGATGGAGACCTCGCAGGTGTCGTCATGCTCGCGCCGGGGCCGGCCGATTCGTTTGCCGACACCATCGTCAGACAGACCAGACACCTCGCAGAACTGGACGGCACCGTCACCGAGGCCGAACAGCAGGCCATCGAGCAGGTCGAGCAACGGGCGGAGAGGATTCGGACGCTCGACATCGGCGACGACGAAGTGGTCAACAACTTCGGCGGCGACGAGTACTACCGCACGTTTCAGGAGTACGACCAGCGGGAGACGTTCGCGGGGCTGTCGGTGCCCCGCTTTGTCGCACAGGGAGGTCAGGACTGGCAGGTGACCGTCGAGGACGACCTGCAGGTGTGGCGCGACGCTGCCGGGGACCAGGCCGGGGTGACCATCGAGGTGTACCCCGAGTTGAACCACCGCTTCCAGGTGAGCACCGGCAAGGCGACCAGACAGGAGTACTTCAGACCGGACAGCCACGTGGCGGGACGACTCGTCGAGGACGTGGCTACCTTCGTCCAGTCCAACGCGTGACCTGACACCGGATTTTAACCGTCCGTCCGCCGCCAGATGAGACATGCCAGTCAACGAGGCAGAACTGGACTGGGAAGAGTACGACCACGGCGAAACCGGCTTCCGACGGAAGGAACTCGGCGCGGCCGCCGACAGCGACGCACTCGGTTGCAGCCTCTACGAACTCGACCCCGGCGACCGCTCCTGGCCGTATCACTACCACACCGCCAACGAAGAGGCAATCTACGTCCTCGCGGGCACGGGCATGCTCCGTGGCGAAGACGACGAATCGGAGCTCAGCGCTGGTGACTTCGTGGCACTGCCCGCCGACGAGAGCGGCGGCCATCAGGTCGTCAACGACGGCGAGGAGGTGTTGCGGTATCTGATGGTCTCGACGATGAACGAACCGGACGTGACCGTCTACCCCGAGATGGAGAAGTTCGGCGTCTACGTCGGCTCACCGCCGGGCGGACGCGAGGAGCGGACCTTCGAGGGCTACTTCCCGCTGGATGCGGATGTCGATTACTGGGACTGACGCGGCCGATTCGTCCGTCGCCCTGTGTCGGTTGCGGCAATTACAATGATAGACCATTATGTTTATATGCAACCCGCTCCTTCGAACGAGTACAACCTTCATGACAGACCATGAGGGTTGCGGAGAACCCATGTACACACGATTCACAGACGGCGAGAACACTGGCGCACCGATGGTCCCGAACATGAACACCGACGAAATCATGACTGACGGCGGACAGGACCGCGAAGAACTCACGGAAATCGGCCTGGTTCGGGAAGAGAACTGACTGGAGTCGAACAATGACAGGAATCGACCACACGCGACAGGCATCGCGCGACAGCCAGCCACGCCGACACGGTGTACATCGGGTATCCGTACCCTCGAAATAACTCCGTCGAGCCACCCTCGACACGGTTTTTCGTACCGGTAACCGATACCGCGCGGTGACCGATTTGGTCACCGCAGTTACTCGACTTGCTCCAGCAGCGCCTCTAGCTGTGCCTGTCGCTTTTCCTGTGCGTCCTGGCGGTGCTTTCGTTCCGCATCGGACTCACAGACGAGTTCGGGCACCTCGGAGGGATTTCCGTCCTCGTCGACGGCGACGTAGGTCAAAAACGAGGTCGTCGTCTCGCGGGTATCCCCGCTCCGGGGCTGCTCGGCGGTCACGTCGACTTTCACGTCCACGCTGGTGCGGCCGGTATCGAAGACGTACGCCTGGATGACGACGACCTCGCCGAGTTCGATCGGCGAGATGAAGTCGACGTGGTCCATCGAGGCGGTGACACACTGGCTGGTCGAAAAGCGCATGGCCGCTATCGCGCCACAGATGTCCATCCAGTGGAGGACGGCCCCACCCAGCGCGCGCCCGAAGAAGTTGGTGTCGTTTGGCATCAGCAGTTCCGTCATCTCGGTGTGCGAGTCGGAGAGTCGTACAGTCTCGCGGTCGGCCATATCGGAGACAGAGCCACAGGACAGAAAGTCCCGACGGTTTCATGGGGCCGCCGGCCCCCGTCGGTGTATGGACACGCGAGACATCTCCCTCGTCGACGTCTGCACCGCCGAGCCGACCGGCGGCGTCCCGGTCGGATATTTGCCGGCAGGAGACGACCTCACAGACGACCAGTTGCGAGCCGTAGCCGGGGAACTCGATGCGACCGTGGCAACACCCGAATCGGACGGACTCCGCGTCCTCGACCGCACGGGACCGCTTTCGACACATCCACACGCGACGCTCGGCGCGGTGATACGGCAGTTCGAGCGCGGCGACCGCGAGGCCGGCACACACGACCTCTCGACAGCAGCGGGAACGGAGACAGTCGAGGTGACCGAGGACGGCGGCGCGTGGGTCGAGCGACCTCGCCCGACAGCCAGCGGGACAGACCTACGGGAGCAGGACATCGCGGCCGCACTGGGCATCGACGCGGCGGCGCTGCGAGACGTAGGCGCGGACCTGCCACCAATGGTGCTGTCCGTCGGAGCGGATGTCCTCGCTGCACCGGTGAACTTCCTCGAACACGTCAGCGGGGCAAGCCCTGACGCCGGGGCGCTGGTCGACGTGGCCGAACAGGCCGGCGTCGATGCCGTCTGTGGCTTTACCTTCGATACGCTGGATGATGATGTGGCCTGTCACGTCCGGACGTTCGTTCCGCCAGGTGCCCGCGTCGGCGTCCCGACGACCGACCTGGAGACACCCGCGTGGCCGGCGCTCGCTGGGGGGCTGGTCTCGCATCTGTACGGGACTGGGACCATCGAGTCGGCGACGACAGCCGTCGAGCAGGGACACTTCCGGGACCGGCCGGGACTGGTCCACGTGGAGGCTGGCGAACGACTCCGCGTGGGTGGGTTCGGGGTAACGACACTCGATGGGACGGTGACGGTGCCGCCGGCCGCAGACGACGACATCATCGAGGCCTGACCGCCAGCACAGCGGATGGAGGGTGGAAATCGGGCAGCGTCTGTCTCCGGCCGGTGAACGCTCAGACGGCACGGAGACTGCCGCTGGGCCGACAACTCCAGAAGGTTCTTTATCCTCGTTCGACTCCCTACACCTAATGACCGTACTCTGGCTGGAGGATGTCAGGACCGACGACCTGGAGGCAGTCGGTGGGAAGGCGGCGTCGCTCGGGGAGATGACCTCGGCGGACCTTCCGGTCCCTCCGGCGTTTATCGTCACAGCGGATACGTACCGCTCGTTTATCGAGGAGACCGGCATCGACGAAGAGCTGTTCGACATCGTCGATGTCGACTCCGACGACTCGAAGGCGCTCGCCGAGGCCGCAGAGCAGGCCCAACAGCTCATCCGGGAGACGGAGATTCCCGCCGAGCAACGCGAGGGTATCCTCGAAGCCTACGACCGCATCGGCGAGGACGCCGCGGTCGCCGTCCGCTCCTCGGCGACCGCCGAGGACCTGCCCGACGCCTCGTTTGCCGGCCAACAGGAGACGTTTCTCAACGTCACCGGCGAGGACCTGCTTGAGAAAGTCCGGGAGTGCTGGGCGTCGCTGTTCACCCAGCGCGCTATCTACTACCGCCAGGAGCAGGGTTTCGACGGCGAGGCCGTCGATATCGCCGTCGTCGTCCAGGAGATGGTCGACGCCGACAAAAGCGGCGTGCTGTTCACAAGTCACCCATCGACCGGTGCGCCGGTCGTTACCATCGAAGCTGCCTGGGGGCTGGGCGAGGCAGTCGTCTCCGGTGCCGTAACGCCCGACAACTACGTCATCGACCGCGCGACCGGTGACCTGCAGGAGGAGACCGTCGCCACGAAGAAAGTGATGCACGTCCGCGACGCCAACACCGGCGAGACCGTCGAGGACGAGGTCCCCGCGGAAAAGCAAGACGAGCGCGTTCTCTCTGACGACGAACTCGACGCCTTGCTGGCGTTGGGCGAGGAAATCGAGAACTACTACGGCGAACCACAGGACGTTGAGTGGGCCATCCACGACGGCGAGGTCTATCTCCTGCAGTCCCGTCCTATCACGACAATCGCCGAGGGGTCGACGGAAGGCAGCGTCGCAGACGGCGGCGTCTCCAGCGAGACCGGCGGGTCGAGTGACAGCGACACCGAGGGCAGCGACGTAGTGCTGTCGGGACTGGGAGCCAGTCCCGGAGATGCTGCCGGCCCAGCCAGCATCGTCCGGAAGCTCGACCAACTGGACAAGGTCAGTGAGGGAGACGTTATCGTGGCGGAGATGACCACACCGGACATGGTGCCCGCGATGAAACGCGCCGCCGGCATCGTGACTGACGAGGGTGGGATGACCTCTCACGCCGCTATCGTCTCACGCGAACTCGGCGTTCCCGCAGTCGTCGGTGCGGAGAACGCGACCGAACAGCTCGAAGACGGCCAGCCAATCACCATCGACGGCGAGAAAGGCAGTATCGAGACCGGCGCGGAGACGAGCGAACAGCAGGATGCCGTCGAGGCCGTTCGCCCTGAGACGCCAGTCAAACCGATGACCGCCACGGAAGTCAAGGTCAACGTCTCGATTCCCGATGCCGCCGAGCGTGCCGCCGCGACCGGTGCGGATGGTGTCGGCCTGTTGCGAATCGAGCACATGATTACGTCGCTGGGGAAAACGCCAGAGCAGTATATCGAGGACCACGGCGTCGACGCGTATATCGAGGAAATCGTCGACGGCGTTCGCGGGGTCGCCGACGAGTTCTACCCGCGCCCGGTCCGCGTGCGGACGCTCGACGCCCCGACTGATGAGTTCCGGCAGCTCGAAGGTGGCGAGAACGAGCCGGCCGAACACAACCCGATGCTTGGCTACCGCGGGATTCGGCGCAGCCTCGACCGGCCGGACCTGTTCCAGCACGAACTCGCGGCGTTCCGGAAGCTGTACGATATGGGCTATGACAACGTCGAAATCATGTTCCCGCTGGTCAACGACGCCGGCGATGTCCGCCGTGGGAAAGCCCAGCTCCAGGAAGCCGGCATCGACACGGCAAAACGCTCCTGGGGTGTGATGATCGAGACGCCTGCCGCCGCCTTGACCGTCGGGGAGATGGCCGAGGCCGGCATCGACTTCGCTTCCTTTGGCACCAACGACCTCACACAGTACACGCTTGCTGTGGACCGCAACAACGAGCAGGTCGCCGACCGCTACGACGAACTCCACCCGGCCGTGCTGGAACTCATCAGCGATGTCATCGAGACCTGCCGGGAACACGATGTGAACACGAGCATCTGCGGACAGGCCGGCTCGAAACCGCGGATGGTCTCCCACCTCGTCAACGAGGGCGTCACCTCCATCTCCGCAAACATCGACGCCGTCCGCGACGTCCAGCACGAAGTCAAACGCACCGAGCAGAAACTCCTCCTCGATTCCGTTCGATAACGCGGCAACCGTTTTGTCCCACGGGACCGTGGGCAACGTATGAGCGATATTTCGCCGCCGGAGGCAAAAAGTGTCAGCGAAGGGGTCCGAGAGATACCCTTCGGGATGGCGACGCTTGACAACGGGCTCGGCGGATTGCCCAGCGGGACGGCGACGCTCCTTGCAGGTGCATCCGACGCCGGCGGGGACGCGTTTCTCTACACCCACGCCGCACAGGTGATGCTGGCCAAACACAACCCGTCGATGTACCCGACCAGCGTGCGCACGTCCCGGGAGACACTGCCCGAGCGGGTGGTCTACGTGACACTCAGCAGGGACAGCGAACACATCCTCAACGCGATGGATACGGTCCTCGACCAGTTTCAGTTCGATACGCTCACCGAGCACCTGAAGCTGCTCGATTACTCCGAGTCGTTTCTGGACCTCGTTGAGACGCCGGCGGCCTTCGACCGGGAGCCACCGACGGAGGGGCCACTGGCCGCCGTGGAAGGTAGGGCGACCGGCGTGTCGTCGTTCGGTGAGCTGCTAGAGGAGGTGGCAGCCGACATCGAGGAGTGGGGCAAGGACGCGCTCGTCGTCGTCGACTCGCTGAACGAACTCTACAGGGCCGGACAGTTCGGCCTGTCCGAGCGGACGATACTGGGGTTTCTCATCGGGCTGCGGGAAGCGGCCGTCGACTGGGACGGCCTCGTCCACATCCCCTACAAACACAAGGCAGAGCAAGTCCGGTCAGATTCGTTGCTCACCAACCTCATGCACGGGAACCTCTATTTTTACTCCAACGACCAGGGCTTCGAGACGTACCGGACGATGCGTGTCGGCTCGTTCGGTGGCGCACTCGACCGCGAAGAGCAGGTCGTATACCGGACACAGGTCGGCAGCGCCGGCTTCCGCGTGAAGGCGACGAAGAAAATCTCGCCGCGGAACTGGTAAGCTCTGCGGGCGGCCAGTTCCTTCGACAATCGTCGTTGTTAGGCGTCGACTGGAGCGTAACCACTAAGCAGGTCGACAGTGTGATACTGGATATGCAGCAGGCCCAGCGGGCCGAGCCGACTCCGCAGGATTTCGACCGCGTGCTCTCCTCTATGTGTACGGAACCACACCCTGCGGCCAGACGTGCTGCGGAACGCTTTCTCGCCACCAACCCCGGAGATCCCGGTACCTACGAGACGATAGCCGAACTCGAACGGGAGGCAGTCGGCCAACTCGGCGAGATTGCCGGCCTCAACGACGCCGCCGGCTACGTCACCAGCGGCGGGACCGAAGCCAACATGCAGGCGATTCGCATCGCACGCAACCGCGCCCGGACCGACGACCCCAACATCGTCGCATCCGAGAGCGCACACTTCAGCTTCCGGAAAGCCGCCGAAGTACTGGGCGTAGAGTTGCGGACCGTTCCCACGACGGACTACCGCGCCGACATCGACGCCGTCACCGAGTGCATCGACGACGACACCGTCTGTATCGTCGGCGTCGCCGGGACCACCGAGTACGGGTACGTCGACCCGATTCCGGCGCTTGCGGACCTGGCGGCCGATGTCGACGCGCTCTGTCACGTCGATGCCGCGTGGGGCGGCTTCTATCTCCCGTTCAGCGACCACGAGTGGAACTTCGAGCATGCGGACATCGACACGCTGACCATCGACCCCCACAAGGTCGGGCAGGCCGCTGTGCCGGCCGGTGGCCTGCTCGCTCGCTCACCGACACTGTTGGACGAACTCGCAATCGACACACCGTATCTGGAATCGACGGCACAGGTAACGCTGACCGGTACGCGGTCGGGTGCGGGCGTCGCAAGCGCCGTCGCCGCGATGGACGCCCTCTGGCCGGCGGGCTATCGCGAGACCTACGACCGAGCGATGGACAACGCCGAGTGGCTGGCGGACGCACTCGAAAGCAGGGGACACGAGGTCGTCGGTCCCGAGTTGCCGCTGGTGGCTGCGGACCTCTCGATACCGATGACCGACGAGTTGCGTGACCGCGGCTGGCGGGTCTCCAAGACCGGTGCCGGTGAGATGCGCGTCGTTTGCATGCCCCATGTGACCCGGTCGATGTTGCGGTCGTTCGTCGCGGATTTGGACTGGTACTAGACCACCTTTTTCATCGTCGGGTGTGCTCCCGTTGGTCGCACACCACTCCTCGAAAAACGTGGGCGAAAAAGGCTGAACCTCGGCCTTCGTCCTCGGTTCAGAGAACCGCGCTCCCTTCGGTCGCGCGGATGCTCGTACCCACCGATACAATGCGTAGGGGGCTATGTGCGGTTGGGAAAGCATCCGCCGAGCGAAGCGAGGCGGTTCCCGCGGCGCGAACGTAGTGAGCGCCGGGTCTTTTTCGCCCACGTTCGGAAGAGCAGTGCTCTTCCGCAGTATGGAAGACGCGTGCGTCTTCCATGCCCATCAGAACGCGACGCGTTCTGAGGACAGCCTCTTGGAGAGCTTTTCTCTCCAATGGTCAGCCAATCCGTGATTGGCTTCGACGGCAGAAATCGAAGATTTCTGCGGACGTTTTTGCCGCCCGGGTGCGCGAAGCGCACCATTCGCGGCAAAAAGGTGATTGGGAACCGGCGGAGTTTTTTGGTGGCGTCTCGGAATGGGGAGACATGAGCCACGACCAGCTGCCGACGGACAATCCGGCGGTGGTCACCTGCGGGTTGCCCTACGCAAACGGCGACCTGCACGTGGGCCACCTTCGGACCTACGTCGTCGGCGATGCCTACACACGGGCACTCGACCGCATCGGCCAGCAGGCAGCGTTCGTCTGTGGGTCGGATATGCACGGAACGCCCATCGCCGTCAACGCCGCCGAAGAAGGCACGGACCCCGAGGAGTTCGCGCTGGCGTATCACGAGCAATACGAGGCGACGTTCCCGCAGTTCAACGTCGAGTTCGACAACTACGGTCATACCCACGACGAGACCAACACGGAGACGACACGCGAGTTCGTCCGCTCGTGGATCGACCAGGACGTAGTCATCGAAAAGGAGATTCAAGTCGCCTGGGACAGCGAGGAAGACCAACCCCTTCCCGACCGCTACGTCGAGGGGACCTGTCCCTACTGTGGCGAGCACGCCCGCGGCGACGAGTGCGACGAGGGCTGTCAGCGCCACCTCGAACCCGGCGAAATCGAAGACCCCGTCTCGACACTGACGGGCAATCCGGCCGAGTACCGCACGCGCGAACACAAATTCCTCCGGCTGTCGGATTTCCAGGAGTACCTCCAGGAGTTTATCGACCGACTGGAAGGGACCGAAAACGCCCGCAACCAGCCCCGCGAGTGGATAGAGGGCGAACTGCAGGACCTCTGTATCACGCGGGATATGGACTGGGGTATCGACTACCCCGCCGAGGACGACCCCGAGGCCGGCGAAACCGCCGAGGAACTGGTACTGTACGTCTGGGTGGATGCGCCTATCGAGTACGTCTCCGCGACGAAACAGTACACCGAGCAGGTCGGCACCGAGACCTACGACTGGGAGGAGGTCTGGAAACCCGGTGGCGAGGCCCGACCCGGCACGGAGTGGGACGACGACTGGACCGACGATGCCGGCGAAATCATCCACATCATCGGCCGGGATATCATTCAGCACCACACCGTCTTCTGGCCGGCGATGCTCCGCGGGGCGGGCTACAACGAGCCGCGTGCGGTGCTGGCGACCGGCTTTGTCGGCATCGACGGGAAGGCCCTCTCGACATCGCGCAACCGCGCTGTCTGGGCCGAAGAGTATCTGGATACCGACTTCCACCCGGACCTGTTCCGGTACTACATCACGACGGGGTCGGGGTTAGAACAGGACGTGGACTTCTCGTGGGACCGCTTCCAGCAACGCGTCAACAGCGAACTCGTCGGCAACCTCGGGAACTTCTGTTACCGGGGTCTGCTCTTTGCACACCGTAACTACGACGGGACGCCCGACGCCGACGTGAGCGAGGAAGTACGCGAGGCGATTCAGGACGCCATCGCCGACTTCGAGGACGCAGTGGCGGAGTACACCATCCGCGATGTAGCGGACGTGGCGGTCGACCTCGCGGACTTCGGGAACGGATACATCCAGCGCAACGAGCCCTGGAACCTCGTCGACGACGACCCGGAGCAGGCCGCACAGGTCATCCGGGACTGTGTGCAGCTGGCAAAGGCCTGTGCCGTGTTGATGCAGCCGGTGATGCCCGAGAAGGCCGAGACGCTGTGGGAGCAGCTAAACGAGGACGGGAGCGTCGCCGATGCAGAGTTGAGCGATGCGCTCGCGGAGCCACCTGCCGGGTTCGACGCGCCCGCGGAGTTGTTTGCCGAAATCGAAGACGAGGAGGTCGAAGCCCTCAACGAAACGCTCCGTGAACGGGTCGCAGCGGCGAGCGAGGATGCCGACAGCGAAGACGACGAAGACGCAGGAAGTGAAACAGCCGACTCCGCGGACGGCGAGGCGGCTGCAGACTTCGAACCGCTGGCCGAGGAGCGCATCGGCTTCGAGGACTTCCAGGAACTGGACCTGCGAGTCGGCGAGATTACCGCCGCCGAGGCCATCGAGGACTCGGACAACCTCATGCGACTGGAAGTCGACATCGGCATCGAAACGCGACAGGTCGTCGCCGGCATCCAGGGACTGCACGACGCCGATGCGTTGCCGGGTACGAAGTGTGTCCTGCTGGCGAACATGGAGAAAGCGGAGCTGTTTGGCTACGAATCCGACGGGATGGTACTCGCGGCCGGCGAGGACGCGGACCTGCTGCGGACCCACGGCGACAGCGAGCCGGGGACGAAGATTCGATAATCCGCACGCGAGTGCCCACACGGGCCTGTGACAGACCACACTTTTGCGTATCGGGTTCCTACGTTTGCCCATGGCAACGGACCCGGAGGATGAAGATGCCGACGACGAGTGGCGCTTCTCGCTGTCGGACCTCGAAGACGAGGACGGCGATGACACAGGGAGCAACGCGGCCGAGTCCTCCACCGACGCGAGCGGCACCGCCGTGAGCAACGACGTGACCGAATCATCGGCGGCCGATGAGGACGAAGCGACAGACGACGGTGGGATAGACGCGGGCGTAGCCGGGACGCTGGATGTCGAGGAGGAACTGGAAGCTGGCGATGTGAACGTGGAGAATGCACTCTTCGTACTCGTGGGGGTCGTGTTGGCGCTGCTGTTCGTGGCCGGGTTCCTGAATCTCTGGCCGTGAAGCGAAGTATTCACTACGCGGGGTTTCTAACGCCTGAGTATGAACGGCAAAGACGCGGGCGTCTCGCGCCGCGGCTTCATGCGTGCGGCGGCAGGGACGACGGCACTGGCCGCCTCAGGCGCGAGCGGGACGGCGCTGGCACAGGAGGACATCTACGGTGGTTACCTGTCGGACGCGAACGGCTTCGATGGGACCACTGCCGAGTACACCGACACTGACAGCGTAAGTGTCGCGGTCGGTGCCGGCAGTAACGGGCTGGGTTTTAACCTACCCGCTATCAAGGTTCCCGTCGGCACGACAGTCACCTGGGAGTGGACCGGCGAGGGCGGCGCGCACAACGTCGTCCACAACCCGGATGTCGGCGAGCACGACGGGGAGGTGTTCCGGTCCGGGGATACCGAGGAAGGCAGCGATATCACCTTCGAGTACACCTTCGAGGCCGAGGGCGTCTTCGCCTACTACTGTAACCCACACCAGGGGGCAGGCATGAAAGGCGTCGTCGTCGTCGGCGACAACGCACAGGGCGACATTGCTGCCGCAAGCGAAGTCGAGTACGCCGGCGGTGGCGGTGGCGACAGCGAAGACGGCGGCGGTGGCGGCGGCGGTGGCGGCGGCCAGCCGGACTTCGGCGGCTATCTCGACGGCGCCAACAACTTCAGCAGTGTCTCCGACCAGACCGGCAACGATAACGTGACCGTGAAAGTCGGAGCCGGCAGTAGTGGGTTGGCCTTCGGTCCCGCTGCGGTCCACGTCGACAACGGTGCGACGGTCACCTGGGAGTGGACCGGCCAGGGCGGCGCACACAACGTCGTTTCCGAGGACGGGGCCTTCGAATCAGGGTCTCCGGTCGAGCAAGGGACCTTCGAGTACACCTTCGAAGAGGACGGCATCTACAACTACTACTGCTCACCCCACAAAGGACAGGGGATGAAAGGCTCCATCGTCGTCGGGACCAACTACCCGACCATCCAGACCGGCGGCAATGTTGGCCCCGGTGACCTCCCCAGTGCCGCCAAGTCGCTCGGCATCGGAACGATGGTCGTGATGGTCGCGACGCTCGGGCTAGCCTACTTCTTCATGAAGTTTGGCGGCGACTACGGCGACTACGAATAGTCGGCTCCGCTACACTCACCACCCCGCGTATTTTCCGCGCCGTCGCAGCATTATCCGGTAGCTACCGCACGGAGTGAAATAATTCTTACAAAACTGCCGAAAGCAGCACACATATATAACGTGCCTGAACATATAGTAATAGCATGAAACCGACACGACGACAGTTCATGGCGACGAGTGCGGTTGTAGGTGCGGGAGCGCTCGCGGGGTGTTCGCTCGACCAGATTCCGTTCATCGGCGGTGGCGGGCTGGGACAGTATCCCGACTGGGTGCCTGCAGAGGGCACGCTCGCACCGGAGTCAGATGATGAGAGCAGTCAGGGGATTGGTTTCGGTGCGTCGAACCCCTCCTCGATAAACGGCAGTCGGAACAAACTCCACCCGAACCGATACCGGCAGCTCCAGGAGAGCTACGACGCGACCGGTGTCGCCTGGAAGTCGCTAAAGATGGACCTCAGCTTTCGGAACGGTGCAGTGTACTCCGGGTCCTTCGATGCGGAGACAGTGAAAAGCGAACTCACGGACGACAGCGGTGGGAGTACGGAGTACACCGAGGACGGGAGCAGTAACGGCTACGATATCTACGTGCAGACCGAGGAAGCAGTCGCCGAGAGTACGGGCCTCAGCGAGGACGCAGCGAGTACGGACTACTCGTCGGCGGCGTACGCAGTGAGTGGCAATACGATTGTGCAGGCCTCCCGCGTCGGGTTCTCGCCGGGCGGGTTCAACGAGGACCCGTCGGTGGATATCTCCGCAGCGGAGGCAGCAGAGACCATCATCGATGCCGGGGAGAACGGGAACGACCGAGCAATCGACGACAGCGACGACTTCCAGACGCTGACGAACGAGCTCAACAACGGCGACCGAGTCTTCGGCCGACTGCGCGACGAAGAAATCGACAGTGACGAGGCAGACGCGGAGTCGGGCGACTTCGAGGGACTGATTGCGTCCGGGTCGAGTCTCTCCATCAACGGGGACAACTCGAAACGACAGATCGTTCTCGTCTTCGACAGTTCGGGTGACGCGGACGAAGGCGATGTCAACGATTGGGTAGAAGCGCAGGACACCAACGGTGGAACCTGGCAGTACTACCGCGATACCTCGGTCAACGTCAGCGACAACGTCGTGACTATCACGGGTACCATCGACACCTACGACCTCGGTCGCTAGAGCGAATCCGGGGTCTCGTGGACATCGAGTGTGACATCACGGCGCTGTCCTTCCAGGTCAGCGACGATGCGCTCGACGATGCGTTCTGCTTCCGTGCGCACTTTCGGTTTGACGCGGTCGATCAGCCAGTCGAGGGGAACCGTCCGCGGGAGCCCGATGCTGTTGCGGTCGGTCGACCCGGGCGCGAACTCGACGTAGAGGCGAACCCGCGTCGCCGGCGTCTCCAGGTCGGGTGCAGACTCCGGTTCGGGGGTCACCGTCCAGTGACCGCGTGCATCGATATCTTTGACGAGTCGCCAGTCGATGCGGTTCGGCGCGTCGACATCAGTCACTTCCGACCGGGCCGTATACGAGAGACGCCACCACGCGAAGGTGATGTCATAACGGGTCCCGGGCGAGCCGTCCCCGCCGTGTCGACGGACCTCTTCCAGGTGCTTCGAGTAGCGGGCGTAGCGGGGAAACTCCAGTAGGAACTCGTAGACCTCCTGTGGAGGGACGTACACGACCGTACTGACATCGACGCTGTCCACACGTTCTGAAAGGACTGGAGCCCCTAATGCCCGTTGTTGCACCAGAGACGCTCGCGGCAGTGTGTCGGGCTGGAGAGGACATATTTTACTTACCTGGGGATGATGCGTCTATGTAGATGCGACGGCGTGACTTGCTGGGGGCAGTGGCCGCGACAACCGTTACCGGACTGGCAGGATGTCCCGCTGCCGGTGGCGGTAACGAGGGCCCCGAATGCGCAACGCCAAACGGAGGCCTGAACGACGCACTCCCGCGGGGCGACGAGTACAGCGACCCGTCGGTCGACCAGAACAATTCTGCCGAGGAGGTCGCCGGCGCGACACAGAACGTCCTCGCGAGTTATCAGACGGACAGCGGGACGTATCTGTTCGTCATCGGCCAGTACGACTCCGAGGAAGCGGCACGCAACGCCGCAACCGACCGTGAAACGTGGGAGAGTTACAGCGACGGGGTTGTCGGGTCACTCGTCGTCAACGCCTACGCCTACATCGCGATGGGCCCCAAAGAGTCCGGCGTCCGTGACCTCATGGCACAGGCCGGCCCACTCAACGAGGCCTGTATCGAGGATAATATCACAATCCTGTAACTCTGGACGGTGGCCACCCCCAGTAGGTTTACATCCAACAATTAGTGGGTAATACTATCACACACTGTCCACTCGGTAGCGACCAGCACGTAGGTAGCCAGCTAGTAACGGTAGCATAAATATCAATTTGGATTAGAATTGTTTAAGTTAGCAACAGAATATGTAATATTTGGTTACACAATGGAACGGCGTGACGTACTCAAATCCGCATCGACAGTTGCGGCGGCATCGACAGTCGGGCTGGCAGGCTGTGGCATCCTCGGCGGGGGCTGTGACACACCAGGGGACAATCTCGAAGACTCGCTTCCGGACAGTGACGACTACGAACAGCAACAGGAGACGTTCTCAGAACCGGGCGAGAACGCCGAAGACGCAGTGGGTGCATTCTACGTTGGTCCCGACGACGGGGAGTTCATCTTCGTCATCAGCGAGTACGAGGACGAGAGTACGGCCTCAGATGAAGCAGAGAACACGAGTGACGAGAGCACGGAAGGAGGAGCATTCGGCTATATCCAAACCGGGGCATACATCTTCGGTGCGGCCGGGCCAGACGAAGACGCTGTAACAGAGATTATGAAGGCGTCGCCGACGCTCAGCGACGGCTGCGTCGACGACAACATCGAGTTCGTGTAGCGGATTCCACAGGCTTCACTTCTTTCGGCCCGAACGAGTGAGCATGAGTCCCGAGACCAGAGACGTCTGCATCGTCGGCGCTGGACCCGCCGGACTGACCGCCGGAATTTTCACCGCACGCGCGGGACTGGACACACTCGTTTTAGACGGCGGGGACCCCATCCTCGAACGCAATGCCCACCTGGAGAACGTTCCGGGCTTTCCGGCCGGCGTCAACGCGCGACGCTTCCTGGAGTTGACCCGCGAGCAGGCCGAGCGCAACGACTGCCAGATTCGTTCTGGCACGGTCGAGCACATCCAGCAGGCCGCGAGCGGCCGCTTCGAGATGGACTGTGTCAACACCGAGGGTGAGGACGAGCGCCTAGTCGCCGACTACGTTATCTGTACCTCCTGGGCAGACACCGGCTATCTGGATGGTATCGAGGGCGTGGGAATGACGACCCGCGGGAGCAAGACCTACATTGATGTCGACGAGCGCGGCCGGACCGGCGTTGAGGGGCTCTACGCTGCCGGTCGCATCGCAGAGCGCCACCATCAAACCGTCGTCGTCGCGGGCGATGGGGCACGCGTCGCGCTGGAGGTCATCGACGACTCCGAAGTGCCCTTCTATCACGACTGGGTTGCCCCGGAGGGCTATTTCACCGACCGCGGTCGGGAAGTGCCGCCGGGCTGTGAGGAGATCACCGACGAGGAACGCAAGCGCCGCGAGCAGGAGGCCCGCGACGCGATGCAAGAACATTTCGCCGACCCCCATCCGGAGGAACCGACCCAACACCCCAGCGTCCGAGAGGAGTGAGTCCGTCAGCGCACCTTTTTAGGCGAGCACCCACGCAGTAGGAGTATGCTGGAGGGAGTCAACGTCGCACTCGGCGTCAGCGGCTCTATCGCCGCGGTGAAGACGGTCGAACTCGCCCACGAACTCCGGCGGCAGGGGGCGACGGTCCGGGCTATCACAACCCCCGCCGCGGAGAATATCATCCATCCGTGGGCGCTGGAGTACGCCACCGATAACCCCGTCGTCACGGAGATTACCGGGCGTGTGGAACACGTCGAGTTCTGTGGTCGGGAGGGATGGGCCGATGTCTTCGTCGTCGCGCCGGCGACGGCAAACACCGTCGGGAAGATGGCTGCCGCAGTCGACGACACGCCAGTGACGACGACGGCGACGACGGCACTCGGCGCGGACATGCCAGTCGTCGTCGTCCCCGCGATGCACGAACCGATGTACGACCATCCGGGGGTACTGGACGCTATCGAGCGACTGGAGTCGTGGGGAGTGGACTTCGTCGACCCGCGTATCGAGGAAGGGAAAGCGAAGATTGCAGCGGAGTCGGCGGTCGTCACTGCGCTCGCGCGGGCGACGACCGAGCAGTCACTCGCCGGGAAACACGTCGTCGTCACTAGCGGCGCGACCACGGAGTCAATCGACCCGATTCGAACGCTCTCGAACCGCGCCTCCGGGCGCACGGGACGGGCGGTCGCCCGCGCCTGCTACGTCCGCGGGGCCGAGGTGACTGTCGTCCACGACGGTCCCGACCTGCCGTGGGCGAACACCGAACAGGTCGAAAGCGCCGCGGAGATGTTAGCGGCCGTCCAGTCGGTCGCCGACGAGGCCGACGCACTCGTTTCGGCGGCGGCCATCTCCGACTACACCGTCGAAGCCCACGACGAGAAGATTCGCTCCGGCCAGGACGAACTCACGCTCACCCTCCAGCCCACGCCGAAGCTCGTCGACACCATCCGCGAGTCACATCCCGACCTCTCCATCGTCGGCTTCAAGGCCGAGACGGAAGCCGACGAGGGCGCAATCGTCGAGAAGGCCCGCGACCTGTTGGAGCGGGCGGGAATGGCGTTCGTCGTCGGCAACAACGCACGCGTAATGGGCGAAAAGCAGACCCGGGCAGTCATCGTCCGCCCGGAGACGACAGAGCGCGTCGAGGGGTCGAAAACCGACCTCGCTGGGGCAGTAGCGACGGAACTGGCAACAATCCTGGGCTAATCGCCGGCAGGCTTTCTCAGCTTTGGAAAATACAGGCCAGCATTTATGTACAGAGCTAGCCTCCCAGTAAGTGAAGCGTAACTGCCGGTAGGGGTTGCGGGTAGGCGGCGGCTACGAGACAGGGTCGGTCCGTGACACCCGGCAGGCGCAGGATACGAGAACGAACTATGCAACTACGCAAACTCTTCGACGACGACGAGGCAGTCAGCCCGGTTATCGGCGTGATTCTGATGGTCGCCATTACGGTCATTCTGGCGGCGGTCATCGCCACGTTCGTGCTGGGCCTGGGCGAACAGGTCAGCGATACCGCACCGCAGGCGAGTTTCAATTTCAACTATGAAGACGGTGACACGGCAAAAGATAGCTGGGGTGACAGCGCCAGTTCGAGTAAAGGTGGGCTGTTGACAATTACCCACTCCAGTGGTGCGACACTGAACGCCAACCAATTGTATGTGTCTGGCTCCGGAGTCCATGGTGAACGATTAGACTGGGGCAGCGATGGTTCGGGGACCTATCCAGCTGCCGCAGACTCCGAAGTCTCATCTGGTGACTCCGCAGACCTCGCTGTCCAGAACGGCGATAATATCAAGGTCACGTGGCAAAACAAGGAGGGAACCGACTCGGCGACGCTGAGCAACTACGACGTGCCGAACTAAGGACCATTTGCCAGCGACGGCTGGCATACCACATGACATCAAGTATCTGAGGAGACGACAGCAGGACAGTTAGTCCGATTGTAGGTGTTGGTGTTGCCGTCGTCCTCGTCTGCTTGCTCGCTGCTGTCGTGGCGACGGTTACTCCACGGCGGCGAAACCTCTGACAGTTCCTGGATTTTCTTTCAACGACGACAACACCAGTGAGGGAGTGAGACTTCTAATACTGCAAGAGTTTCGACGGCCTGCTGAGGATTACTGTCGATGGTGGAGATATTGGTTACTAGGCCAGCCTCGGAATCAGGGCGCGCGGTGCAGTCCCGACGGCGGCTACGCGCCCGAGGCCAAAATCGAGTCCGGTGACACCCTCACGATGTGGGTCGACAGCGACGACGCAGTCACCGTTCTCTTTCACGACCTCGACACCGAGGAGTCGGCTAGGCTGGACCGCTGGAACGGCGACGGCGACTAGCGTGCGGTCGTCGGTACTACCGTCCGATACCGCTCCAGATATCACCGGTGATAACGGGAGAATGTCGTAAACGGGCATCTGAAGCCCCGTGAAAGGTTTTTTCAGCGCCTGAAGAAGGTTCAAACGTGATACTGCCGGATAATACGACCCCCAATTAATATATACCCGGAAAGTAAATCGCTCTCTTATGCGTCTACGAAGCATACTGGAAGACGACGACGCAGTGAGTCCGGTCATCGGGGTCATCCTGATGGTCGCGATTACCGTCATCCTGGCAGCAGTAATTGCATCCTTCGTGCTCGGACTGGGGCCGAGTGGGGACAATCAGCCAACGGCATCGTTCGGGTTTGACTACGACGGTTCCAGTGAGTTGAAAATCACGCATGAGAACGGTGACCAAATCAAGACGAGCGAACTGTTCATCCGAGGTGATGGTGTGAGTAATAAGGAATGGCCTGTTTCGGACGCTAGCTCGACTATAGGTAGCCAGACTGCCGTTTCGTCGGGTGACTCAACCACCCTGACTGGTGTCCCGGACGATTATGACGTCAGTGTAGTCTGGGAAAGTGACGAGAATTCAGCAACGCTGTCCTCGGATACCGGCCCAGGCGCATAACGACACAACGCAGTTCATTTTTTGAGCGCCACACCGACCAGCGGCAGCACTGCCGACGATTTTATAACCTGGGCTTACCGAATGCCGGTGATGCATCCGGGGCGGGTGGCCGTTGGTGGTGTAGTCTGCATCGTCTTGCTGGTGACGGCAGCGACGGCCACGCCGCTGTGGAACGTGCCCGAGCCCGGAAGCGACAGCGCCACACTCGGCAACGGCACGGCAACGGTATCGGTCGTCTCGACGCCAGAGGAACTGACCATCGAACCCGGTCGACAGGGTGGCGGAACCTACTACCTCCGTGTCCCCGACGCGACGGTCAACATCTCGGAACGGAATGGCAACCCCATTCTCACCTACAAAATCGATATCGATGGCCTGGGGAAGTCACGCAGTTCCGTCCACGGCGTCGCCGACCTCGGGACCGGCCAGAAGCGACTGTCCATCGAGCGCCTGTCACTGGACGAGCGAGAACTCGACGAGGACGGCCAATACACGGCAACAGTGAGCCTGATTCTTCGTGAGAACGGGGAGAAACGCGTCCTGTACAACGAATCGATGCCCGTCGAGGTACAGCGATGAGCGACCGGACGGACGACCAGGCGGTGACCATACGAGCACTGCTGTGGCGGCTGGGCAGGGCGGTGTTCGGCGACAGAGCGGGGCTCGCGCTGTTTCTCGGCACGCTGTGTGTCGTGACGGCCACCTGGCGGGCGGGCGTGTTCATCAACGACAACTTCACGCTCGTCTGGACGCTGGAGGCACTCAGCGAGGGACGGGCGTGGATTGCGCCCGCAGGAGAGAGTGCCTACCTCGCGCCGGGGACCAACACGCGGGCCGGCGTCATCTTCGGCCGCAACTACGGTCAGGTGGTTGCCGCGCTGCCGGCGCTGTGGCTTCTGCAGGCTATCGACGCCATCCTCGATTTGCGCATTGCACTCGCGGCGGCGTGGCACCTGCTGGCGCTTGCCTTCGTCGTCCAACTCGGCCGGCTGTCGGGTTACAGACTGGAGTCCCAACTCGGCGGAAGCGTCCTCGTCGGCACCTCGTTTCTCCTGAACGCGGCCATCGCACAGTCGTTCGTCAGTGTCTCGGTTTACACGCTCGCTCTGCAGGTGACGACTGCCGTCGCGGCGGCGCTGCTCGCGGTCGTCCTCTACCGACTCGTCACATTGCGCCACGGCAGGAAAGCCGGCGTGGTCGCCGGCGCTGCGATGGTTCTCGTGACGCCGATTAGCCTGTGGGCGACGATTCCGAAGCGCCACGTCCTCGGTGCGCTGATTGCGGTCGGAGTGCTCTATGCCTTCGCACGGAGTCGGGAGAGCAACGGTGCGGTATCTGTCCCGGTCCTCGGGCAGGCACCGGTCTACAGGGCCGGAGCGTACGCGCTCATCGGCCTGTGGGCGTGGGTCCACGCTGCGGAAGCGCTGTTCATGTTCGTTGCGCTGCTGGCCGTCGACATACCGACAGCACCCTCGAACGACCGCCGGTCGCTGGCAGTCGTGGCCGCGGCGTTCGCGCTCTCGCTGGTCCCGCTGCTCGTGACAAACAGCATCGTGACCGGCGAGATGCTCCGTCCGCCACGGGCGATGGGCGAGCGTGGTCTCACGGCCCCGGCACAGGAGAACCTCACCAGTTCGGGCGGCGGGGACTCCTCGGGGACTGCAAGCGGAATTGAAGGCCTGTTCGGCGCCCTGGGTGCTGGGTCGGTCGGAGTCGTCATCGCACAGGTCGTCAGTATCACCGTCGAGGGAGTCGCCAGCTTCGGGAACGTCGAGAGTCTCTACCGGACGTACGTCGCCAGCAGTGTCGAGGGAATCCAGCAAAACAAGAGCCGGTTCCTCGGCATCAACCTCGCGTTGCTGGAGCCAGCGCCCGTACTCGGCGCGTGTATCGCCGCAGTCGTGGGCGGCGTCCACGCCGGCCACGAGCGTCTCCGCGCGACGCTCGATGCGACCGACGCACTCGCCGTCCTGTTCGGGGTCGGGTTCGTCCTCATCTACAACGGCAAACTCCCGCTGAATACGCAGGTGACGGTCCGGTACCTGCTCGTGTTGTACCCGCTTGGCATACTGTTGCTCGCGCGGTCGGCGACAGTGCGGGGCCTGCTGAACACCCACCGGAGCGAACTGGTGTGGAGTTACACCGCTGGCGTCGCAGTGGGTGGGCAGTTACTGGTGGCGTACCTCGTGATTGGCCAGTACGCGGTGGGCGAAGCCGCACGCATCCACGCGCTGCTCGGGGTCGTCCTCGGCATCGCGGTGGCCGTCACGTCGACGGCGAGTGCCTTCGACGAGCGTGCCAGGCCAGTTGCCGCGGTCGCGCTGGGGCTTGCTGGTGCTGCCGGGACCGTCTTTTTCCTGCTGGCAACGCTGTCGCACTTCGCCTTCGTCGGCGAGTACGTCCTGCCGGTGGCCGGCGCACTCAGTGACTTGCTGTCGGCGGTCGGGTGACGAACCGGGCTTTTTTGGTGTGGCTCCCAGTACCGCCGACATGGACCGACTGAAAGAGTCGCTGCTGGCAGCCCCAATCGTGGAGAAGGAGGGGTATCACTACTTCGTACACCCCATCAGCGACGGCGTTCCGGTACTCCGCCCGGAGCTGTTGCGCGAAATTGTCATCGGTATCATCCGCAAGGCCGACATCGACAGCGTCGACAAAATCGTCGCGCCCGAGGCGATGGGCATCCACATTTCGACTGCTGTCTCGCTGATGACCGACATCCCGCTGGTGGTCGTCCGCAAGCGACAGTACGGCCTCGACGGCGAAGTCTCGCTCGCACAGGTCACCGGCTACTCCGAGGGCGAGATGTACATCAACGATGTCACCGAGGGCGACCGCGTGCTCATCCTCGATGACGTGCTCTCGACCGGGGGGACGCTCAAGGCAATCACGGGCGCACTGGATGACATCGGTGCCGATATCGCCGATATCGTCTGTGTCATCAAGAAGGCCGACGGCCAGAACAAGGTCGCAGACGCCGGCTACGAACCGAAGACGCTCATCAACGTCGTCGTCGAGGACGGCGAGGTCGTCATCGTCGACGAGGAGGGGGACGGATGAGCGACATGGAGGAGTTACTTGCCTCGCTGCACGACCACCTCGAAGCCACCGAAGAACTCCCGCTCGACGAGTCGGCAAATCGTCTGCTCGGCGAGGCACAGGCTGTCGCCGCCGACGTTGCCGATGGCTCCGCCAGCGAGGCAGTCGCAAAGGAACGCGTCGAGAAGGTCGCCGACCTGCTTGCGGAAGTAGACGGGACCGGCCACGACGAAGGCGACGAACACGTCGCCGCGGCCAGGCGAGCAACCGACCGGATTCTCAACCAGTAGAGACACAACACCCATTACCGAGTGGTACAGCTACCCGATATATCCGTTCTCGTCACTGGCCTGAGTGGGGAATCGGCCGCGCGATTGCACAGCAGCTTGCACCGGACTACGATATCGCAGTCGCGTACAACGAGTCTGCCGAGGCTGCCGAGGCCGTCGCACACACCGTTGGCTACCTGCTGGAAAACGACTACGTGCAAGGGGAGATTGTCAACGTCAACGGCGGGATGCAGTTCCAGTAACCCGGGACCGGTTTTATAATGGTCTCTATCGTTATCAGTAGTATGGGAAGTCGAATCAAACGCGCACTCAGTCGGAGCAAGTACGCCGCTGCCGGTGCCGCACTCGGTGCCGCAGCAGGTGGACTCATCAGCAACAACGCCGCCAGTACCGGGGGAGCCGTCGGCGCTCTCGTCGGCGCTATCGTCGGCGAGAAAAGCGTCACAGTCACGGACAAACTCGATCAGGTTCGGGACACCGAAGCCGCCAGCGACTGACAGTCTGACGATCCCGGGACTCACCGCTTTTCGTCTGTAGTCACGTCAGAAGTAGCGGGAAGTGGATTTGAACCACGCGAAACGCTCGCTATCGCTCGCGTTTCCCTCGTTCAATCCACACTGCAACGACTCACTCACCTCGTACCGAGATGGAACTCAGCAGTCCGTTGTGAGTTTGTGAAAAGTAGCGGGAAGTGGATTTGAACCACCGATCTGCGGGTTATGAGCCCGCCGGAATCTCCTAGCTATCCCATCCCGCTACTTCCTCGTAACCCCGTTCACTGTTTAAGGATTGTGATTACGCTGCCGTCCGTGAGATTTTACCGCGGTCACGTGTCGTGGACCTGCCAGGTGAACAGGCTCTCGAAGACGTAGTTCACCAGCATCGCCACCGCGATCGCGATGGGGCTGGCGAGCAGAAACCACAGGTCCGTCCCGGAGACTGTCACCGTCAGGTCGACCTGTTCGATGAGCAGCCAGTAGACGACCAGTTGGACGGTAACCCCGCCCGAGCGAACCAGGTGGGACTTACCCAGTCGCCGGAGAAACGGTCCGCGTCCGGGCTCTCCCTCGCCGGCGAAGGTCCAGTGTTCGTTGACCAGAAACATCACGACGATAGCTGTCTCGACGCCGGCGGCTTTCGCCCAGAGTTCGGGCACGCCAAAGAGGAGTCGCAAGGTTGCCAGCACCGCGTTGTCGCTTGCAGCACCGACGATACCGACGGAGACGAACTGACCGAAACGCGCCCCCGAGAGCAGCGCCTCGACGCGGTTCGCATCGCTCATTGCTCCTCGACCAGCGCCGGGGACTCCTCGCGCCGGGCGGCGATTGCCGCGTGCAGGCGGCTGTCACTGAGGCGTTTCCCGCGGTGGCGAGCGGTCACGAGCGCGCGGGCAAACTGCAGGGAATCCCGGAGCGGCGACACCGTCGACCCCGGCTGGTCGTGCCACTCGACGGGCACCTCCTCGATAGTGAGCTCCAGCGCCCCCGCGATAGCAATCAGTTCCACGTCCCACGCGAATCCCGGTTCGTAGAGGTGGTCCCGGACGACGTCCCACGCGCTCGCGTCGATGGCCTTCGCGCCACACTGGAAGTCGTAGAGGTCGACGGCGAGCATCTGGCGGGCCAGCCACGCGAACCCATCGCCCATGTACCGACGAGCGACGGTCTGGTGGCTCTCGACGGACGCCTCGGGGTGACGGCGCGACCCGACCGCGAGGTCGATATCGCCGTTGTGGACCGGTGCGAGGACATCGCCGATGGAGGAAGTCGGTGTCGCACCGTCGGCGTCGGCAAATGCCAGCACGTCTGTCGACAGCGCCTCGAAGCCGGCGGTGATGGCCGCGCCCTTGCCCCGGCGGTAGGGGACGGCGTTGATTTCGGCATCGAGGGCGGCGAGAGCGGGCGGTATCCCGTCAGTGACGGCGTCGAGTTCGATGCGGACCGTGGCGAGGTCCAGTTGCTCCTGTAGCGAGCGAACGTACGCCGCCAGGTGGTCGACGTCAGGATGGTAGGCGGGGACCACCAGTCCGACGGCAGTCGTCATCGTCTTAACGCACCGCCGCGCTGATTAAAAGCAGTTCGGCTTGTCCCATCCAGTCCGGAAAACGTATCACCAGCGGGCAACGTCCCACGCGTAATGGAAGTCGGCCTCGTCGTCATCTGGGTGGCTACGTTCCTGTTGCTCGGCCTCGCCGCACTCCCGATCGCGACGTGGCTGTTGCCCGAGAGTGCCGACGCCGGGCTGGCCATCCCGCTCGCGCTCGCTGTGCTCGGCATCGTCGGCTATCTCGTCGGCCAGTTCGCCTTCGGCCTGCCCGCAGTGCTTGCCGGCCTCGCGGTGCTTGCGGTAGGGTCTGCGCTGTCGGTCCGGGTCGTCGAACTGGATTTGCGGGCCTACGCCGAGGTGGCAGGCGTCTTCGTGCTGGCCTTTGGCCTCGTCATCTGGATTCGGTCGCTGACTCCCGCTGCTGCGCCGCTGCCGCTTGCCATCGGCGAGAAGTTCCTCGATTTCGGCCTGCTCCGAACGCTGGAGCGGTCGGGACAGCTCCCACCCGAGGACATGTGGTTTGCCGGCGAGCCGATGCGGTACTACTACGGCGGGCACATGCTGACGGTGCTGCTGGGAACACTCACCGACACCGCCGCGCGCTACGCGTACAACCTCGCGCTCGCGGGCTTTTTCGGGACGCTCGTCGCCGCCGCCTACGGGCTGGCCGGCTCGCTGGTCGAGGGCACCAGGGCGCCCCGGCGACTCGCGGCCGGGCTGGGTGCCTTCTTCGTCGGTATCGCGGGGAACCTCGAAACGCTCGTCCGCGTGCTGGTCTGGGGGCTGCCGGGACCCGTCGACGGCTGGCTCGTCGGCCTCACGGGAACCGAACGGGGCATCACCGAGTGGTCCCCCGGTGACTTCTATTACTTCGACGCGAGTCGCGTCCTCCCGACGGACCCGAGCGTGCCCGACTCCGCACAGGCGGCCACGGAGTTCCCCCTCTTTGCGTGGCTCAACGGCGACCTCCACGCCCACATGATGGCCCAGCCGTTCCTCCTGCTGGTGGTCGGCCTCGCACTGGCGTACTACCGGCTGCCGGCCGAGAGTCGACGGAAACGGCTGGCCGTCCTGGCCGCCCTGACACCGGTCGCCGGAGTCGTCGGACTGACGAGCATCTGGTCGTTCCCCACCGTCGGTGGACTCCTCACCCTCGCCGTCGCGCTTGCCCCGGCGGACCCCGCCACGCTGTTGCCGGCGGGCTACCGGGACCGGGTCGGCCCGCAGGCGGACTGGTTCCGCGAGGAGGTCCGCAGGGTCGGGTTCGGGCTCGCCAGTGCGGTCGCAGTGCTCGCGGCGGGGGTCATCTGGACGCTCCCGTTCTGGCTGGGAGCCGTCCTCGAAGGGCCGGGCCGGACGGTGACGCGCTGGTACGCCCACTCGCCCCTGGGGCCGCTGCTGGTCATCCACGGCGCGTTCCTCGCCGTCTTTGCGGTCGCGCTGGCACGGCGCTGTGGCGGCCAGCTCAGCCGTCCCTCCTTTCTGTACTACACCGGCGCAGTCGTCCTGCTGGTGGCGTTCGTCCTCGGCTTCCCTGCGCTGGGACTTGTCGGGCCGCTCGTCGTTGGTGGGTGGTGGCTCCTGCGCACGCAAGAGGACACTGGCTTCCCGCTTCTGTTGGTCGTCGCCGGCGCGGGCATCCTCCTGCTGGTCGAACTGATAACCGTCGAAGGCGAGCGGTTCAACACCATCTTCAAGCCGTACGCGCAGGTGTGGCTGTTCTGGGCGCTGGGCGCTGGCGCACTCGGGGCGCGGCTGGCGACGGGATGGCCTGCCGAGTTGCTCGCTGCCAACCGCGAACGGCTGGCACTCGGCGGCCGCGCACTCGTGGCCGTGCTCGTCGTGACCACGAGTCTGTACGCCGTCTTCGCACTTCCGGCCCACCAGAGCAACCCCGGCCCGGCAGTCCAGGCGGAGGGGCGAACGCTCGATGCGACGGCCTACCTGGAGTACCAGTACCCCCGCGAGGCCGAGGCGATTCGGTGGCTCGACCAGCAGGCGGGCCAGCCGACAATCGTCACCGCCGCGCCGGGCGGATACGTCTGGGATGCCGACCGGGGCCGTGGCTCCTCCGCGCCGGCGAGCCTGACTGGCGTGTCGACAGTGCTGGGCTGGCACCACGAGTCACAGTACCGCGGGGACGACCCCTACCGACTCCGGCTGGAGAAGGTCAAAGACATCTACACCCACGAGAATCAGGGCTATCAGCGCGACCTGCTGACGCACTACGACGTGGAGTATATCTACGTCGGACCAGCCGAGCGGGCACGCTACGGTGAGCTAACCGTCGAGAACGTCCCCGGCGTCACTGTCGAGAAGAAGTTCGAGAACGTGACAATCTATCGGGTCGAGGAGTCCGGGTAGGAACGGAGACCGCAGTCGTCTTACTCGGCGCGAGCGCGGACGACATCGACGGCGTCAGCGTCGATATCGTCGACATCGAGGTGGTTCGGGATGTACTCACGGCGGTCGTAGGTGTCCTTCTCGTCGGGTTTGCCGATGGTACACCACAGCTGTGGTCGGTCAGGACCGTGCCAGTCGCCCTGCCGGTGGATGCTGAAACAGACCCACTCCTCGTCGTCGTACTCGATGACGGCACCTTTCCGAATGCCGGGGTCCCCGTGGATGATGAGCTTTTGCATATCTGGCCGTTCGCAAGATGTGCACTTAGGGACTTCGGACCGCCTTTTCGCGCCCGGGACACCCTCCTCGCCACCATGAGAAAACCCATCACGATAGCAGGCTACTGCGAGCTCTCGGGGCCCGGAGAGATGGGAAACATTTCATTTCGAGGCGCGATTACGATTATACATGGAAAAGACGCGGCTCAGAAAACTCATCGGTCTTGCCATGGTCGCCCTGGGACTTATTCAGACGGGGACGGGAATCATGCAGGAGGACTGGGTTTTTGCGGCCCTCGGGTTCGTCTATGTGCTTATCGGCGTCGCGTACATACTGTTCGAAGGATACGAACTCGGCCAGTAGCCAGGTCAAGTCACGCTGTCGAAGTAGTCATAAAACACTTGTCGGGGGCGTGTCAGAACCAACTCGCATGATCGATGCAGAAGCACTCGTCTGTACGGACTGTGGAAACGCACACGTCGCTGGTGCCGTCGGCCCCGATTATATCGAGGAGTGTGCCGTCTGTGGCGGCCACGTCGAGGACATGGACCTCGACGACGTTATCGGCCTGTGAACCCATCGCGGTGTGAAACCTGTAATTGACCACGGTGACAGTCGCTCGCACACAACCGTGCGCAGGCGCCTCTGTACGGGCGGACGACGTTGGGCCAGTTCCGGGGCTCGCGTGTGACAACCACAGGCAAGACACGTGGTCGGCGAACCGTACGGGTTTTAAGCACCGCTATCTAACAGCGCCGCAAGGTCGATATCTATGGAGATGCCACGCCGGATGAACACGTACTGTCCGCACTGCAACGAACACCACGAACACGAGGTCGAGAAGGTCCGTTCGGGCCGCTCCTCGGGTATGAAGAAGGTCAACGACCGCCAGCGCGAGCGCCGCTCGGGTATCGGGAACGACGGTAAGTTCTCGAAGGTGCCCGGTGGGGACAAACCCACGAAGAAGACCCAGCTGAAATACCGCTGTGGCGAGTGTGGCAAGGCACATCAGCGCGAAGGCTGGCGTGCTGGCCGGCTCACCTTCCAGGAGTAATCATGGCAGGAAGCTTCCACACTATCGTCTGCCCGGACTGTGAGAACGAACAGACCGTCTTCGAGAAGGCTGCGACGGCCGTCGACTGTGCGGTCTGTGGGCACACCCTGGCCCGACCCACCGGCGGCAAGGCCGATATCGAGGGCGAGGTCATCGAGACCGTCGAGGCCCGATGAAATACAGCGGCTGGCCCGAACCCGGCGAGCTCGTCGTCGGGCGCATCGACGAAATCGAGGACTTCGGGGTGTTCGTGGACCTGCTGGAGTACGAAGACAAGCGCGGCCTCTGTCACATCTCCGAGGTCGCCTCCGGCTGGATCAAAAACGTCCGCGACCACGTCAACGTCGACCAGCGGGTCGTCGCCAAGGTGCTCGATATCGACGAGAGCGCCCAGCAGATCGACCTCTCGCTGAAAGACGTCAACGACCACCAGCGCAAGGACAAGATTCAGGAGTGGAAAAACGAGCAAAAGGCCGACAACTGGATGGGTATCGCTTTCGGCGAGGACATCTCCGACGAGCAGTACGCTGCCGTCGGCAACGAGTTGCTCTCGGCGTTTGGCTCGATGTACGACGGCTTCGAGCAGGCTGCCATCCACGGGACGGAGGCACTCGAGGAGACCGACCTCGACGACGACGAGATAGAAGCCATCGTCGACACCGCCCGCGAGAACGTCTCGGTCCCCTACGTCAACGTCACGGGCTACGTCGACCTCGAATGCCCCAGCAGCGATGGCGTCGACGTCATCAAGCAGGCCCTGCAGGCCGCCGAGGGTGACGGCGACATCCCCGACGAGGTCGACCTCGACGTGACCTACGTCGGTTCCCCCGAGTACCGCATCGAGGTGCAGGCACCCGACTACAAAACCGCCGAGGCCCACCTCGAAGAGAGTGCAGAGCGGGCACAGGCGACCGTCGCCGAACACGGTGGGACCGGTCAGTACCACCGCGAGCGCAACGAAGACGACGAGTAGCGGCCCATGAAATCGGACATTCTCGTCTGTTCTGCCTGGGCGGAGACACACGAGCAACCGGTGTACACGCTCGGCGAGGAGTGTCCGGAGTGTGGGGCAACAGCGGTCAACAGCGCGCCAGCGCCATTCTCGCCCGAAGACCCTCACGGAAAGTATCGACGCGCTCTTAAGCGGCGCAGCCGGGAATAGAGGGTATGGACGAATTCGACATCGAAGCGGTCGCCGAGCCCGACCTCTCCGAGCCGGTGCTGGTCGAGGGACTGCCCGGCGTCGGCCACGTCGGCAAACTCGCCGCCGAACACCTCGTCGAGGAGCGCGACGGACAGCTCATCCGACGGGTCTACTCGACGCATCTCCCACCGCAGGTCAGCGTCGAGGAGGGACTGACACAGCTCGCGTGTATCGAACTCCACGCTGTCGAGACCGACGGTCAGGACCTGCTTGTGCTGACCGGTGACCACCAGGCACAGGACACCGTCGGCCACTACGGGCTGGCCGACACCGTCCTCGATGTGGCCACGGAGTTGGGCGCTGAGCGCGCCTTCGCTCTCGGGGGCGTCCCGACGGGCGAACTCATCGAGGAGTACGACGTCATCGGGGCGACCAACACCGAGAGTCAGAAAGACGAACTCGAAGAGGTGGGCGTGGCGTTCCGCGGCGACGAACCCGCCGGGGGTATCGTCGGCGTCAGCGGTCTCCTGCTCGGCCTGGGCGAGCGCCGGGACGTGCCGGCGACCTGTCTGATGGGCGAGACCAGCGGCTATCTCGTCGACCCCAAAAGCGCACAGGCCGTCCTGGAAGTGCTGCAGGACGTACTCGACTTCGAGGTCGGCTTCGGCTCGCTGGAGGACCGCGCCGAGGAGATGGAGGAAGTCGTCCGGAAGATACAGGAGATGGAGCAGGGGACGCCAGCGGCGGCCGACGAGGACCTCCGGTACATCGGCTAGGACAGCGACCCCGGGCAGGACAGCAGCGGTCGGCCGGCCCGTAGCGGTGACGGTCACCAGACCGGCAAAAGCGGACGATTCTTACTCGTGGATACCGAAGAGGAGAGTGTGCCACAGGAGGGGCTTGCAGGTCTCCCACCCGAGCTGGTCACGGGCGCTTTGCTGGGGCTCGCGGGGACGTGTGTCGTCGCGCTCGCGTTCGTGCTCGCAGAGCGCCTGTTACCTGCCAGCAGCCACTACCACCGCTACGACACGGGCGGCGAATCGCGTCGGCGTGTAGAGTTTCGGGATTACCTGGACGCCATCGACGAGCAGTACGCCGAAGACCATCCGGTCGGAGGACAGGCTGTCGCCTTCTACCTCCCGAAACGGGACGTGGCGATTACGTTCGACCCGAAGGCGTACTACCGTATCGAGCGCAGCGAGACGGAGCCGATTCTGGTCGAACACGAGATGCCCGGCTCCGCGCTGGGCAGTCGTCTGCCCTTCGAGACGCCCGAAGTCGAGTTGAACGAGAACGACGACCGCGACCCGATTCAGGCAGCCTTCGCCGAACTCGGCGTCCCCGTCAGCGCCTCCATCGAGGAGGTCAAGCGGGCCTACCGCCGGAAAATCAAGGAGGTCCACCCCGACCAGGGCGGCGACGAAGACGAGTTCAAACGGGTGCGCGAGGCCTACACGACAGCCAAACAACACGCCGACTGAGGAGAGCGGTCTCGCGTGCCGACAGTCGGCAGTCGCACAGTCAGTAGTCTCTTATCGGATACGCCAGCAGAACGCTGTCAGTTACTGGTCCGTCGATAGACACCCGGTGAGTCGTCTGCCGACGCTGCGTCGTCAGATACCCTTGCTCATCAGGTGGCTGCGGAGGATGTCGGCTTCCTTGTTGCCGGTCGTGGGGTTCACGAGGACGACGGTGTCGTCGGCGTCGAAAGCGCCCTGGTCGGCGAGGGCCAACGCCCCGCTGTAGGCGGCCCCGCCGGAGGCCCCCATCGTCACGCCGGCCTCGGCAAGCGAGGTCGCGCCTTCGAGGATGTCCTGGTCGGGCGTGCCGACAGCCGCACCGTCGGTCGCTTCGAGCGCATCGATGGCCCACGACCCGCCTGCAGGGTCGGGAATCTCCAGGGGGCCGACGATAGTGTCGGGATGGTCGACCGCGGACGGTTCGGCTTCGCCCTCGGCCCACGCGGTAGCGTAGGGGGAACAGCCACCAGCCTGTGCAGCGTACAGACGTGGCTGGTCGTCGATGGTTCCTGCCTCGGCGAGTTCCGAATACCCCTTCTGGAGGCCGACGACACCGGTCCCGTGGCCGGTCGGGTGGACGACGGCGTCGGGGGCGGTCCAGTCCAGTTGCCCGGCAATCTCGTAGGCCAGCGTCTTCAGCCCCTCGTGACGGTAGGGACTCGCGAAGGGCGCAACCGAGTACCACTCTTCGTCGGCCATCGCATCCTCGAATGCCTCGGCGGCGTCGGCGAAGCGGCCGCCGACGACGGACATATCACCGCCGTGGACGTTCACCATGGCCTTGTTGACGAAGGGGGTCCGCGAAGGGACGAAGGAGTGAGAGTCGAGGCCAGCGCGGGCGGCGTAGGCTGCGGCGGCCTGCCCGCCGTTCCCCATCGAGGGGAGAGCCACATCCGTCGCACCGTGTTCGCGGGCGGCAGTGACGGCAAGCGCCATCCCGCGGTCGAAGGCCGCGCCGGTCGTGCTCGCGCCCTCGTCTTTGACGTAGACGGTTTCGACGCCGAGTTCGTCGGCGAGGTCGGGACAGGAAAGCAACGGCGTGCCCGCTTCGCCGGCGGTCACGAGCGCGTCGGCCGGGACTGGCAGTACGTCGGCGAAGCCGGCGAGACCCTCACGCCCGTCGACATCGAGAGCGTCGGTGTCGACCGTGAGGTCGTCGTAGGTGGCATCGAGGAGCCCGCCACAGTCGGGACAGCGGTGCGTGGTGTCGGCGTCGTGGGTCGTCCCACAGTCGATGCAGCGAAGGCCGGCGAAAGCCGCAGTCGTCTCCATACCGGGTCTCAGGGCGCAGGTGACTAAGCCCTGTCCGTTTTTGATGCTCCGGCCCGCAGACCCGGGTATGACAGAGGTAGCCGTCGTCGGTGGCGGACTGGCAGGGCTTGTCGCCGCGCGCACACTGGCCGACCGGGGCGTTGACGTGACGCTCCTGGAGCGCGAGGCCTCGGTCGGCGGCCGCGTCCAGACCCGGGAAGTAGAGGGGTTCACGCTCGACCGTGGCTTCCAGGTCATGTTCACGTCGTATCCGGCCGTCAAGCGGGAACTGGATTTCGGGGCTCTGAACTTGCGGTCGTTCACGCCGGGTGCGACGCTGGCCCGGCCCGGCGAGCGCTCGACGCTGTCGGACCCGCTCGCCGACCCCGGGAGTTTTCCCGCGACAGTGTTCAACCGCGAGGTGACCACGCGGGACAAACTCCGCGTGCTCTCGCTTCGCCGCGAACTCGCAAAGCAGTCACCCGACGCCCTGCTACGCGAGGACGACGCCACCATCACCGAGTTCCTCCGGGAGCGGGGCTTCTCCCAGCGGTTCGTCGAGAACTTCGCTGCCCCCTTCTACGGCGGCATCACGCTCGACCGGTCGCTGACGACATCCGCGGCCGTCTTCGCGTACACCTTCCGGATGCTCGCCAGCGGTCGCACGGTCGTTCCTGCCGAGGGCATGGCAGCCATCCCCCGGCAACTCGCCGGGAAAGCGACCGCGGCCGGCGCGACCGTCGAGACCGACACCGAGGTGACGGCCGTCGAGTCCGACGGAGGCGGCGTCACCGTCGAGACGGGCACGGAGACGCTGACGGCCGACGCCGCAATCGTCGCGACGGACCCGCCGACAGCGAAGGAGTTGACCGGCGTCGAGTCGATTCCAACGACGGCACGAAGTTGTGTCACACAGCACTTCCGACTGCCGTCGACACAGGACCTCCGAACCGGGAAGCGACTGGTGCTCAACGCCGCGGACGACCGGCCGAATCAGGTCGCGCCGATGTCGGCGGCCGCTCCGGAGTACGCTCCACAGGGTGCGCAGTTGCTAAGTGCAACCTTCCTCGGCCAGCAGGACGCCAGCGACGACGAACTGGCCGCCGAAGTACGAGACACACTCGCCTCGTGGTATCCCGAAAACCAGTTCGGAAACCTCGAACTGCTGGCGACCGACCGCATCGAGTTCGCGCAGTTCGACCAGCCGCGGGGCTTTCGGGAGACGCTACCGGCCGTCGACGACCCCGCGGGTGACGTGTATCTGGCCGGCGACTACACCGAATGGTCGTCGATACAGGGCGCGATGGAGAGCGGGCGAAACGCGGCACTCGCCGCTGTCGAGAAGTGAGCGCGGTCGCAGGCGGTGTGAATCCTACGCGGTGTGGCCGTTCGACTCCTCGTCGTCACCGTGGTCGTCCTCGCCCAGGCCCAGCGCCTTCGGGACGTAGATGATAGTCGCCACGGTGAAAAACAGGAGTACGAACAGCGTGAATCCGAGGATGTACACTCCAACGTCAGCCATACTCGCAACTGGGCGAGACTGGAATAAGAATGTAGCGGCTCAGAGTCGGTGGCGAAACTCCCCCAGCGGCGGAAAGGCGAGCGTCTCCCTGGCCTCAGCATCGTAGACGACCGGCGCGAAGGCGTCGGCGTCGGTCACCAGCGGCGACATGAAATCGCCCGCACGCATCTCGTTGACCTCGACACCCCTGAGCAGGCGGTTGAACGCGGGCACCATCACCACGTCGCTCCCATCGTAGACGCCAGTCCCGGCGAGATAGCAGGGGCGGCGCTGGCCCTCGATGGTGATTGTCGGGTGGTCGTGGCCGACGACGTAGCGGTCGGCGGCAGCGTCGGGCGGTTCGTGGCCGTGACAGACCACGGTGTCGCCGACGCGGAACTCGCGTTCGACGGGGCCGTCCCAGACCGAATCAAGCATCGTATCGTGGTTGCCCGGTGTGACGACCATTCGCGCGCCCGCGTCGCGGGCCAGCGCCGCCAGCGAGTCCACAACGTCCTCGACGGTCCGTGGAACCGTCCGAAAGGAGTGCAACAGGTCACCGGCGACGACCAACTCGGCAGGGTCGTGACGCGCCAGCAACCCCTCGACGCGGTCGAGCATCTCCGCGCCGTCGCCGACAGGCAACTCCACGTTCGAGGACGGGCCACGGCCGACATGACAGTCCGCGACGACGAGGACGTCATCGAACAGGAGCGCCCTGTCGTCGAGGGTACAGTCGGCCACCGGGTCAGGGACTGGCCCGCGGTACATATCCGCCGTGGGGTGCCGAGGCGGAAAGACGTACCGGAGTCACAGCAGGAGGACGGTCCCGAGACCGGCGATAGCGGCAGTCAGGAGGACGGCCATCACCAGTTTGCCGAGCTCTCTGGTCCCGAGAACCCACGCGATGCCGGCCTTGACGAGCGTGTTGGCGACGGCAGCGATGACGATGCCGGTCGTCGCCACCTCGTCGGTGACAACCCCCTCGGCGGCGAGGCGACTGAGCGTCAGCGTCATCGCGTCGACATCGGCAAGCCCGGAGACGAAAGCCGTCGCGTACACCCCGGAGGAGCCAAGCAAGGCGTTGGCCTGCTCGGAGACCAGCAGGATGACTGCGAAGACAGCGCCGAAAAACAGCGCCGGCTTGAGACGGAACGGGTTCTCCACGTCGCCGTCGGCGTCCATCGTGACCGTCGCCCGCCAGTAGACGACGGCGGCAGCGACGGCCGCGACGACGGTCATCACGCCCAGCGGCACCACCACCTGTGATGCGAGCGCGGGGTTGACGACGACGACTTCGACCAGCGCCCGGGGGAACATCACCGTGGCGGCGACCACCGTCGAGACGGCACAAACCTGGTACAGTGACGGGTTCTCGGCGGCCTGTTCGGCCATCGAAACGGCAGTCGCTGTCGAGGAGACGAACCCGCCGAGAATCCCAGTGACGGCGAGACCGCGTTCGGTCCCGAGTACCTGACTCAGCGCGTAGGCGGCGAAACTCAGTCCGGAGACGAACACGACCATCAGCCAGACGAACCGTGGATTGAGTCCGTAAAGCGCTTCGACGGAGCGGTCGGGCAACAGCGGCAGGACGACGAACACCACGAGGACGAAGGTGACGCTGGCGCGGCGCTCCTCCTCATCGAGACCCTCGGCGAAGGTATGAATCGGGTCTTTCGCTGACAGCAGGGCAGTCACTACACCGCCGACCACGACGGTCGCGACCGCGCCACGAGCGGAGTGGGCAGCCATGGCTCCGAACACGACGACCAGCAGCGCCGCGACCAGCGTCGTCAGCCCGATATCCCGTGTTAGAACGACCTTCGCGACGTAGGCGACCGTCAGCGGGAGGGCAACGGCCGCGAGGGCGACGGGCAAGAAAGCGGGGAAGAACACCTCGACCAGCGCACCGTAGAATGCGAGGAGTGGAAAGGTGCGACTCCCGGCGAACGTGCCACCGGAGTCGCTGCCCTCGCGTTCGAGGCCGACAAGTGCGCCCACCGCCGCCGCCACGAAGACCCGCACAGGGAGCGACAGGGTCAGTTCCGGGAGGGCCATGGCCGGCAGTTCGACCCCTGTCCCCCTGAACTTTCGGTGCCGGAGTCACCAACAGTTATCGGCACGCGGACCCGCAATTCAAGCATGACAGACGCTGCAGGCTTCTCCGAGCGCGTCGAACAGGTTTCTATCAGCGGCATCCGCGAAGTGTTCGAGGCTGCCGGCGAGGACGCCATCAACCTCGGGCTTGGACAGCCGGACTTTCCCACGCCCGACCACGCCCGACAGGCCGCAATCGACGCCATCGAGTCCGGCAAGGCCGACGCCTACACCTCCAACAAGGGCATCGAATCCCTCCGGGAGGCTATCGCCGCCAAACACGAGCGGGACAACGGTCTCGACATCGACCCCGGGAACGTCATCGCCACCGCCGGCGGCAGCGAAGCCCTCCACATCGCCCTGGAGGCCCACGTCGACGCGGGTGAGGAGGTCATCTTTCCCGACCCCGGCTTCGTCTCGTATGATGCGCTGACCCACCTCGCCGGTGGAGAGCCCGAGCCAGTCGCCCTGCGGGAGGATTTGACGCTGTCACCGGCAGCCGTCGAAGACGCCATCACCGACAACACCGCCGCCTTCATCGTCAACAGCCCCGCCAATCCGACGGGAGCCGTCCAGTCGCCGGAGGACATGCGGGAGTTCGCCCGCATCGCAGACGAACACGACCTGCTCTGTATCAGCGACGAGGTGTACGAACAGCAGGTCTTCGAGGGCGAACACCGCTCGCCGATGGAGTTCGCCGAGTCAGACAACGTCGTCCTCGTCAACGCCTGCTCGAAGGCCTACTCGATGACGGGCTGGCGGCTGGGCTGGATCGCCGCGAGCGATGAGCGTATCGAGCGGATGCTCCGGGTCCACCAGTACGGCCAGGCGTGTGCGAGCGCCCCCGCCCAGTACGCCGCCGAGGCCGCGCTCACCGGCCCACAGGACCCCGTCGACGAGATGCGCGAGGCCTTCCGCGAGCGCCGTGACATCCTGCTGGCGGGCTTAGAAGAGATGGGCCTGGAATGTCCGCGGCCGGAAGGGGCCTTCTACGCGATGCCGAAGGTACCCGAGGGATGGGTCGAGGAGGTCATCGACCGCGGCGTCGTGGTCGTCCCCGGCGAGGCTTTCGGCTCGGCAGGCGAGGGATACGCGCGCATCTCCTATGCGACCGACATCGAGACCATCGAGGAAGCGCTGGAAATCATGGCCGCAGCGACCGAGGCTGTCCGATAGGAGAGTGACACCGGCGACAGGACAAAAGTCGTCCAGCCCGTACTGTGGGTATGGACCAACTCTCCCCCCACCACGTGCCGGTGTATGAAACCCACGAGCAACGGCGCCGGCTCTGGGAGCACTGCGCCGAGCGCGACCAGCCGGTCGTCGCCATCCGGAACGGACAGCGGGGATACATCGTCCGGTACGACCTCCAGCATCTGGGGACCGAACTCGGAGCGGGCGGGCTCGACCTGCTCCGCGAGCGGGCGCGGGACTGGCGACCCTACCCGACCGCAGGCACCGGCGGGACCGTCGGCGCAGACCCCCTCTCGGAAGCCGAAGGTATCGGCGGCGAAGCCGGGCCTGTCTCGGGCAGCCTGCATACCGGGAGCGAGGACGATGCCCGGCTGCTGGCCTCGCGGCTGTCGGCGGTCGTCTTCGACGACTCGCACTGGCAGTAGCGCCCGCTGGCAGTTCATGTTATCACGCCGTGTGGACCGGGAGACGACGAGTAAACGGGCGACCCCAACGGTTTGCCCCGGGGTTTTTACTCGCCCGTTCCGACCTGTGACACATGTCGTTCTCCCGTCACGGGTCCGGCGTCGGTGCGGCGGCCCGGGCACTGGCCTCCCAGGTGCATCCCGTGTTCATGCTCCCGCCGCTTGCGACCTCTCTCCTCGGGGCAGTCCTCGCCGGTGGGGAGTCCGTGGGGCTGGCTGCGTTGCACGTCCTCGCAGCGTTTCTGGCGCTGTACACCGCCCACGTTACCGACGGCTACGTCGATTTCTACGTCCGCGAGGAAGACGACGACCACCCGCTGACGGCACGGGGCTGTAAGGCCGCACTCGCGGGAGCCTCGGGAGGGTTCGCGGCCTGTCTCGTCGCGCTTGCGGTACTCGTGGACGTCTGGGCTGCGGCCCTGAGCCTGCCCGGGTGGCTCATCGCCGTCAACCACGCCCCACAGTTGGATACGAACCCGGTCGGTGCAACGGCGGGCTACCCGCTCGGTATCGGTTTCGCGCTGGTCGGGGGCTACTACGTGCAGGCACAGGCCCTCTCGGCGCTCGTGGTGGCGCTTGCGGCGGTGTTCGTCGTCATCCTCTCGGGAATCAAGGTCATCGACGACTCGACGGACTACGAGTACGACCGCTCTATCGGTAAGCGAACGGTGGCCGTCGCAATCGGCCCCGACCGGGCGCGGACGGCAGCGTACACGCTGATGACCGCGGGGATGGTCGGCGTGGTCGGGCTGGCAGTACTGTTGCCGGCGATGCCAGCAAGCGCAGGACTGGCTGCCGTTGTCTTCGGTGTCGTTGCACTCCTCGCTCGCCGGGCGGAGCCGGAGCTTGCGACCATGCTGTTGATTCGTGGCTCCTATCTCTTTCTGGCGGTACTGGTGGGGACGATCTGGTTTCGGCCGCTGGGATAGCCGAGTCGCTCACCATTTGCCAAGCGGTGTCTCGTCGTCAGTAAGGGTACCGGCGACGCCAGCACCGAGCGCGTAGGCGACGCGCTGTGTTCCAGCCTGTAGACGGCCGGTGAGACCACGGCTCGGCTGGAACTCCCTGACGGTCGCTTCCGTCCCGAGTTCGGCCTCGACGCGTTCGAGAACATCGCTGCGAGTCCCGAGTTCGTCGACAAGTCCAAGCTCCAGAGCCTCCTCGCCCAGATAGATGCGGGCTTCCGTGTCACGGATTGTCTCCGCGTCGAGGTCCCGCCCGTCGGCGACGCCGGCGACGAACTGGTCGTAGTAGTCGTCGATGAGTCCCTGCAGGTACTCCCGTTCGTCGTCTTCGAGTTCCTTCAGCGGGTTGCCGGCGTCCTTGTACTCGCCGGCGGTGAGTTGTTCGTACTCGACACCCAGCCGGTCGGCGAGGTCGTCGACAGTCACTCGCGAGCCGATGACGCCGATCGAGCCGACGATAGAGCCTTCCCGCGCCCAGAGTTCGTCACAGCCGCTTGCGATTTCGTAGCCACCGCTGGCACAGGTGTCCGTCGCATACGCGATGGCCGGCCCGTCGAACCGTTCGATGGCCAGCCTGATGTCCTGGCTGGGGACGATTTCCCCGCCGGGCGTGTTCAGTTTCACCAGCAGCGCCTCCGCACCGCGGTCGGCATCGGCCCGCTCTATCTGCTCGACGATGTCGTCGGCCGCCGCACCGACGGGCGCGCTCCCGATGCCGCCGCCACCATCGCGGGTGATGGGTCCCTCGACAGCCACTTCAGCGACGTTATGCGTGGGGACGAGTGCATCGACGGCATTGCTCACGCCACGCAGCCCTGCGAGCACGAACAGCAGGACCAGCACGACACCGAGCAGGTCGGTCAGCGAAGTCGGATACCGGAGAAACAGGAACCAGCCTGCGAAGACGACGACCGCCAGCCCCAGCACGAACCCGACAACGCGTGTCAGCGCAGTCAACAGGCGCATATCCCCGCTCGGTGTGCCGGCCACAAAAAGGCACGCACGGGGCACCGACCGGGCGATACGGAACACCCCGACGCGAGCTTTATGCCCGTTCCAGCCCTGACTATGGACGGATGAGTTCCCCACCAGCAGAGGACCCGACGACTCTCATCGACGACCTCGAAATCGGTGACCGACCGTTCCTGACGGCGGCCTACTGGGAGCCACTCCGCCAGCAGGGACTCGACGGCCTCTATCGCGCCGCGACCGAGGACGTACAGGAAGCGGTCGGCGACTGGTCGCCTATCTGTCGGCTCCGCAAGGAGACGGACCGCTATACGGTGCTGGTCGGCGACCACTCGCTTGCTGTCCCCCGAAGAGAGTGGACGACGCTGACGCTGTTGCCCGACCGGACCCGTGAGGAACAGCTCTCCGCACAGAAATACGCGGCTGTTCTCGACCGCCAGGGTGACCATCGGTTGGGTGCGACCGACGAACTCCCGACGTTGAGCAAGCCGGAACCGACGGTTCGGCGACGGCAGGTCCCCAACTTCACCGGTGCCCTCGTCGATGGGAGCGTGTTCGCCGACAGCGAGACCATCGAGCGCATCGACATTGACCGCGACCGACTGGTCGCCCGCATCGCCGAGGCGCTGGCTTTACACCCAGTTGCAGCCGCCGAACTCGAAGTGCTCGGTGAACTCGATGAGCGTCTGGCCGAGGAATCAGTCCGGTTCCGCGAGTAGCGTCGACGAGACAGGCCAGCCGCACCGCTATCGGGCGGGAACGCAGAGAAAAGAAACCGGACCTAGAGCAGGCCGGTCTTCTGCAGCTTCATCAGGTCTTCGGTGTCCAGGGTCTCGCCTTCCTTGAACTTCTGATAGATTTCTTCGGCCTCTTCGCGGGCTTCCTCTTCTTTCTGCTCGCGGGCCTCGCGCTCTTCTTCTTCCTCTTTCTTGTCGAGTTCGCGCAGGCGCTTCTGGACGCGGACGAAGTCCTCGTGATGTCGGTCGGCCGCTTCCTGGGCCTCGACGAACTTCTCGTGCATCTCGTCGGCTTCGTCACGGATTTCGTCGGCCTCGCGGTAGGCCTCGATCATCTGGTTGTGATGTTTCTGGGCCTCGTCCGCGAGTTCGGTCACCTTCTGGTGGTGTTCGGAGGCTTCAGCGCGAACTTCCTCGGCTTCCTCCTTGATGCCCTCGAGGTCGGCGTTCTGTTCGAGTTTCTCCTTTTTCTCCTGGAGTTTCTCGCGCTTTTGCTCGATTTTCTCGATGAGCTCGCGCTCTTCCTCGGGACCGAGGACTTCGGTCTGCTGTTTGAATTCGAGGTCCTCGATTTCCTCTTCGAGCTGCTCGATCGAGGTGCCCTCGTCGAGCTTCATGTCGTCTTTGAGCTGTTCGACCTCGTCGAACAACTCGTTGGCCTCGGCGTTGAGCTCGTTGCGCTGTTCTTTGTGTTCCTGGACCTGCTCGTTGAGCTCGTCGCGTTGCTCGCGGTGCTCCTGTGCCTCGTCGACCTTCTCGCGCGTCTCTGCGTTCAGGTCGTCACGGCTTGAAGCACGCTCGGAAGCAAGCTGGTTGAGCTCGTTGCGTCGGTCACGCAGCTTGCCGGCAAGCTTGATGAGCTCGCCTTTGGATTTTTCCTCTAGGTCCTCTTCTGTCAGTTCTACGTTCTTCGATTCGTCTATCGAGTCTGCCATAGTTGTACCTCTGTGCCATATCGGTTGCGGCTCGGACAGTCGACCCCCATCAGGGCTGGCAACTGCACCACGCCCGCTGGCGGAGCCATATCGGCCACGCCAGCCACGCCAGTAGTCGGTCGCTGACGCCGATAACAAGATTTCCCTGTCATACTGGGCGATGCACGATACTGCCGGAACGCCGCAACGTTCTGGTGACCTGTCCTACAGTCGATAGACGCTTAAATATTCCGGTCGCTGAAACCCCCGACACCAGCTACCACACGCCATGTACCGGCCGTTCAGGGCGTCCTACGAGAGGTCATACCTGTTCTCGACAGTGCCACCGGAGGCGCTCAGTTGAAGCGTGACCACATCGGCGTCGGCGGGTATCTCCACCTCGTCTCGCCAGAGCCCAGTCGCGTCGACGGTCACATCCCGTTCGCCGCGTTCCTCGCCGGCCTCCCACGAGACGGTCGCCGACAGCGGCTTCGGCCCGTCGTTGCGCACGACGAGTTCGCGCGTACCCGTCCCAGGCTGTGCGAGAAAGGCCTGTGCCGGCTGGAACGCCCGTGCCAGCGCTGCCTGGCTGTCCTTGGGGTCGCCGTCGACGCTGTAGACACCCATCCCCGCGCCGTCGGTGTCCCGCAACGACGACGCCACGGTACCCAGACCGCGACAGCGCGCCCGCTCGGCGACCGTTCGCAACACCTCGGCCTGGTAGGCCTGTGAGTCCTCGATGCCCCCGTCGACGTGGCGGTCGTGTTTCGTGGCGTCAAAGCCCGCCGCCGTCTCGACATCGTCGGCCAGCGAGCCCGCACCGAAGGCCGCCAGCACGTCGGTCGGATGCCGCTCCAGCAGCCGGTCGATAGTCTCTGGGGTTCCATAGTCCCAGCCGGGATAGTAGGCGGCCGCATCGTGGTCGACACCCGGGCCGCCGACCACAGGGATGACCGGCCGATGTTCGGGGAACGCGTCGGCGATGGCGTCCGCGTCGCTGCGGTCGTAGCCGGTTCGCCAGGTGCGCCAGCGCAAGCGCAACCCATCGAGCAGGCCGCCACCGATGCCCTCGGCAAACGCATCGGTCGGCTCGTCGTGGACGCCAAAGGCCGCCAGGCTGGGGTGCTGGCTGTATGTTTCGGCCATCGTCGCCGCAAGCTCGGCCCCGCGGTCGGCGTCGAACGCGCCGGGCCCGGAAAGGGGCATGTCCTGCCAGACGAGCATCCCCGCCTCGTCGCAGGCCTCGTAGACCTCCCGCGGGAGTGCGTGTGCCCGCGCGCGGACGAGGTTCGCGTTGGTCTCCGCGGCGCGCTGGACATCCGCAGGGTCGGCCGTCGATAGCGTCACACCACGAATCGGGACTTCCTGACCGTTGACGACCAGGTGGTCGCCCTCGCGGTCGACCTCGCAGATGCCGGTGGTAACCGTCCGCTCGCTGTTGCCGAGTTTCGCCCGCAGGGTATAGCGGTGTTGCTGGCCGAACTCCCGGGGCCACCACAGCGCCGGGTCGCGCACGTCGATTGTGTGTTCGACGGTGGTCTTGCCCGGCCCCGTCGTCTCGACTCTGCCGCGGTCCATCATCCCCCGCGTCTGCAGTTCGCCTTCGGGTTTCAGCGAGTAGGTGATGCGCTCGTCGATCGGGTCCTCGCTCACGACAGTGGTCCGGACGTGCAGGACGGCCCCATCCTCGGTCACCTCCGGGCGCACGCGCATGCGGTCGATATACGGGAGCGGGTGGCTCTCGACGCGTGCCCCCCACCAGATACCCGGTACTCGCTCCGCTTCGGGGACGGCGTCGGTGTCGTGTAGCCCCCCGAACCGGTCCCGTGGCGCGTGACAGGTCACGGAAAGTTCGTTTTCCTCGTAGGGGAGAATCGGAATCCGCAGTGGCTCGAAGTAGGCGTCGTGAGTGACCGTGCCCTCACCGTCGAGTCGCTCCCCGGTCACGTCCACCTCGGCGTGGGCATACAGCCCTCGCAACTCCACGACGGCAGCGTCGTCGCGCTCGTCGCGCGGGTCCTCGAAAGTGGTCACGTACGTGACCCCGTCGGCGTCGGCAAACTCGGCCGGTTTGCCCGGCACCGCGACCGACGACTCCTCGGTGCCCCCGACCGCCGTCGCACGCCACTCGTCGAACATACTCACTGCCGCGTTCCCCGCGCCCATATCTGTTACGTCCGCCGGCTAGGAGATGTGGGTGATGAGTCTGCAGTGTGAGTCGGCGACAGAACAACCACGACTGCAAACAGCGAGAAAGCCCCCGCAGTCAGGAGTCGGGGGGCTCGCTGCGCCCGCCTCGCTTCGCTCGCGTGCTTGCGTCGCCCGCCTTCCCCCTGACTGCGGCCCCTTTCAGTCCCACCCGTGTCGGCTGATCGACCTGGCATCGGGTGGGACTGAAAGGGGCCGCGCGCTCAGTCCGTCCCGGACGACGCAAGCACCGCAGGTAACGAGGAGCGCAGCGAGTCCCGGACTGGTGAGCGCGCGGGGGCTTTCTTGCTGTTGTTGTGGCTGTCAGTCTCGAAGACCGTTACTACTCCTAGCCGGAATCGCCGACGTTTTCGCTCCTCGTCGTCTACACCGCCTATGTTCGAGAGTCGACCGGACAGAGGGTCGGAAGTGGTCCTGTGTGGCCGGTCGAACGTGGGCAAATCCACGCTGATGCGCGAGTTGACGGGCCACACTTTCGACACCGGGCAACGCCCCGGCGTCACCCGCGAGCCAAACCACTACGACTGGGCGGGTCCCGACTTCGTGCTCACGGACCTCCCCGGCTTTGGCTTCATGAAAGGCGTCCCCGAGGAGGCCCGCGAGCAAATCAAGACCGATGTCGTCCGCTACATCGAGGAGTACGCCGACGAGATTCTCGTCGGGATTCTCGTCCTTGACGGGAAAGCCGCCGTCGACATCATCGACCGCCACTCCGGCCCCGACGAGATTCCACACGATGTGGAGCTGTTTCATTTCCTCCGGGATGTCGGGATTCCACCCGTCGTCGCCGTCAACAAGATGGACAAGGTCGACGACAAAGACCAGCGGCTGAACGACATCTGTGACCGCCTGGGACTGGTCCCCCCATGGAAGCAATGGCAAGAGACCATCGCCCCAATCAGCGCCAAACGGGGCAACATCTCTTCGCTGACCGAGGCCGTCCGGCAGCATCTCCACGAGGAGAACAGAGACGAGTTGTTTCAGTTTTTCTGAAACTACTTTTTCGCCGTCGGGTCTCGGGCGCGCTCGCAGAGCGCACACCGGACCGCTCGGCGAAAAAACATAGTGAAAAAGCCGCTCGCGTGCGGTAGCGCGCGAGCGGGTGCTATCGTAGTGACTTACCGCAATCGCTCCGCTGCCGCCTCCGTGCCACACCGCGACCGCACTGCAACGGCAGCCCTGCCCTTCCCCATCTCACCGAGCGAAGCGAGGTACGGTTCGGGAGACGTTCACATCTCCCGGTGGGTCGCTTGGCCGCGGCGTTACCGCGGCACGCGCTCCTGGCCACAGCGCCGCAGGCCACCCTCCCTGACTCCGCACCGCGACAGCAATCGTAACCAACCTGACAGTGGTTGCACAATACTGATACCACAGCCGGGAGACTGTCAGTGAAATGGCGTTCGATATCGACATCGACAGCGGGACGATACTGTACGCGCTGGGGGTCGTCTTCGCCGCGCTCGCGACGCTGTATTTCCTCCGGGACGTGGTGTTTCGGCTCTCGGTGACCGTCAAGGCCCTCCTGTTGCTGTTCGGGTTCGTGGCCTTCTTCGTCGCCGGCGTGGCGATACAGCGGGACGTACTCGACACGGTCGCCTTCGCGCTGTCGGTGGTCAGCTACGTCGCCTTCGTCGCCTACGTCATCGGTCGACACAACCCGGGCGAGACCGGCGTCTTCCTGCTGTTTACCCTCTCAGCAGGACTGTTCATCGGGCTGGGGTACGGCCTCCGTGAGCGTGGCCTCTCGGTCTCGACCAGAACTGCAGGGTACGTCGTCCTCGGCCTCGCGGTGGCGAGTGCGGTTCTCGTCAGCGCCGATGCACTCGGTGGCGGCGTCAGTCACGAACTCGAAGTCGACGACTCTGTGACGTTCACCGCACCTGCCAGCGAGGACGCCCGACGGAGCGAAAACCTCAAACGGACCGTCGCGACGGTGACCGCGACCAACGGCTTCGTCTTCCGGCGACCGGTGGCGCTACCGGAAATCGAGACCTGTGTCGCCGGCGACCAGCGTCTGCCTGCTGACGTGGAGGTCGACTACAAGAACCACTGGCAGTTGAGCAGCGATACCATAGCCGGCAGCGGAACCGAGACATACGACGTGGTCGCGACAATCTACTGGGAGGAAAACGCCTCGCAGGAAACGACACTGGCCGTCGAGCGGGGCACGGACTGTGAGACACGGAGAGCACAGCCGACGCTACTGGTCTCGTTCGGGGACGACACGCTATAGAGCAGTCGCTGGAGAAAGGCAGTTTCTGCAGAACGAACCGGAGAGCTCAGGCGACGTTGAAGCCCTTGTCCCGGAGAAAGTCCTCGACGCGCCCGGTGTGGTTGCCCTGGAGCTCGATCTGTCCGTCGTCGACAGTCCCCCCGCAAGCAAATTTCGATTTCAGGTCCGAGGACAGACTGTCCATGTCGACGTCGCTCGGGTCGAATCCCTCGATGATCGTTACCTCCTTTCCGTAGCGGCGCTCGTCGATGCGGACGGTGATTTCCTGGGAGTCTTTGGCGACATCCTCACAGACGCAAAGCTCCTCGGGCAGCCCGCACGTCGAGCAGACTTCCGACATTACAGTTCGGCGTACGAAATCAACCTATTAAACACTGTCGGGACCTTATACAGCCTCGCGACTGCGAACCCGCCGCAGTAGCTCCCGGGCTCGGGCAGCCTGCTCCTGACCTATCCCGTCGCCATACCGTGATTGTTCCCGAATTGCGGCCAGTTCCCGTGCCTCCTCGCCGGCATCGATAGCTGCCAGATACGCTCGCACCGTCTCACCCGACCGTCGAGGCCGGGACCGTCGCTGCAGGACGTACATCAGCCGCCGGAAAGTCCGCTCGACATCGGTCGGCGGGGGTGTCTGTGGCTGGTAGCGGAGCCACGCCCACCGGTAGACCCGCTCGGAGACCCCACTCCGGCGAAGACCGGCGACGGTCCCCACGAAGAGGATAGCCGCAAGCGCTAGCTGGTCCGGCGGCGGCAGGTCGGGAAGGGGCGACCCGCCGTCGTCGTCCTCCGGCAACGATGTCGGCTCGGAGACGTTCTCGTAGGGGTCCGTCGTCGTCTGTGTCGGCCCGGACGGAGGCACAGTCGTCGGCTCGCCAGGCGTCGCCGTCGTCTCAGTCGGCGTCGGCGTCTGCTGGGCAGGGTCGGTCTCGTCCGTGTCGACACCGGGCTCGCCGGTCGCACGGGCTTCGTCAAGTCGAGCCTGCTGGGCTGTCTGGCGGGGACTCGCGGGCGTCGGGTCAAAGCGCATCCAGCCCACATCCGGGAAGTACACCTCGACCCAGGCATGCGAATCGTAGCCCCGGACCACGTAGCGGTCGTCATCGACCTGCTCGCCGGTCGTGTAGCCGACGGTCACACGGGCCGGGACATCCTGTGTCCGCAACATGACAGCCATCGCCGTCGCGTAGTAGGTGCAATAGCCCCGGTCCATCTCGAAGATGAAAGCATCGGCCACGTCACCCTCCGGCCGGTCGACAGCCAGCGAGTACTCCTTGTTCGATTCGAGCCACTGCTCGACCCGGCTGGCCGCCTCGTACCGGTTCTCGGCGGGGTCGGTGATGCTCTCGGCCCGCGCGGCCACGCGGTCGGGGGTGCTGGCGGGGACCTGCGTGTACCGCTCGGTGACCCGCTGGGGGTCGCGACTGCCGGCCGTAGCGAGGTCCCGCGGTGAGGCTTCCGGGACTGCGCTGGTCACCTGATAGGAGGACCCATCGCTGAGGGTGCCACTGGGTGCGAGGCCGAACTCCGTCGACACCTGGGGGTCCCCAGCCCCGGATACCGCGACCGGTCGCCACGCCGCCGGCATCACTGCCGTCGCTGATTCGACCTGGAACGTCTGGCGCACCTCGCGGGTCGGCCCCGGGGGGTTCGGGAGCCCCATCTCGCTTTCGGGAACCGATTCGCCGCTGCGCACCCAGCCGTCGCCGGTGTAGCGGTTGTAGCTGTCGACCCGCCAGTATCGCGGCTCCGTGCTGGTGACGGTGTACCGGACCTTCGGCGAGAGTTCGATACTGCCCTGCAGTTCGAACTCCGAGTCAGACGACAGAAGCGACGCTTCAAGCGTTGTGTCCCCCGTGCTCTGGTCGGCCCCGCCGAAGCCGAAGGGCAAACCGATGCTCCCGGGAACGACCGAGACGACAAGCGGCGTGACAACCATCACCGCAAGCACGACTGCGACGGCTTCGAGGGCCCCCTGTGAGTGCTCGCGACGGTCGAGGTCACCGAAGCCGACCGCCGCCGCCCCACCGACGACACCGAGCAGCGTCAGCGGCAGGCCCGCATCACCGGTCAAGACGAAGTAGGCGAGCAAGCCGGCACCGACGAGCGTCGCTGTCCCGTACCAGCCACGGAGGCCGAGATACCACAGCACGAAGACGGGGGCGGGCGTGACCGACAGCGCCCACAGCGTCGCGGCCTCGATTTCCAGAATCGATTTCCCGCTCAGCAACTCGGCGTTACTGGCGAGCAACGCCCCAACCTGCGGGTCCGAGGACAGCGCCCCGAGATAGAAAAACAGGCCCACGGCGAATGCCACCCCGGCAATCGAGAGCGCAACCGTCACCCGCAGGAACCGCGCCGTCACCGTCGCGGCCACGAGCGAGGCAGCCACGAGCAAAAAGAAGGTGTCCGGTTCCTGCGAGACGAGGACGATGTAGTGCAACACAGAGAGAACGGAGACGAGCACCAGCACCAACCCGCCCAGGGCCAGGGCACGCGTCAGCGACATGTCGACCCCCACCCGCGAAAAGAGCCGAGCGAAGGTATCGTCAATTCGGCCGCGTGACCCGCCAGTCCGGCCAGCAGCGTCGGGAGTCATGCCGAGACCTCCCGCGTGTCGCCCCCGTCACGCAGAGCCACGAAGCGGTCGCCGATGCGTACGTGTGTCCCGTTGGCATCGGCGCGGACGGAAACCTCGGCCTCGGCGTGGGTCTCCGCCGACACCCGTCCGGCCGTCGCGCCCGCGAGCAGGCGCAGCACGTTCCCCCGGTGGGTCTCGCCCAGACCAGCGGCCAGGTGGTCGTCGGGAATCGTGAGTGCGACCTGCAAATCAGCATCGAGAGCGGCGAGTGCGACTGTCGCGGCGGCGGCAGCCATCGCGTCGGCGTGACCCTCGTCGGCGTCGGCCGCGACGGTGACGGTCTCTGTGTGTTCGGCCGGAGCGAACTCCATCACGAGAAGGTCGTCGCGTTTGGCGCTGGACTTCCAGTGGACGTTGCGCAGCGGGTCGCCGGGGACGTACTCACGGAGGCGGTCGAACTCCTGGCGCTCGGCGGCGTTTTCATCGCTGAACAGCCGCGTGACGTGTCGGTCATCGAGGTCGTAGATGGTCGGATAGACGACGAACTCACAGGCCGGGTCGACCGTGACGGCCGTCGAGACGAGTCCGAGCGGGTCCCGCTGCCGGACCGTCGGTGACTCCAGTCGATAAACCCCCCGCCGTGCGAGCGTGACCGGACGCTCGAAGGAATGGGGAGGGGTCACGGCGGCGTCGATGGCTGTTGCGTCCAGTCCGTCAGGGAGTGGCTGCTCGACGGTGACGACACCCCCGCCTCCGGCGGTGACGGTCAGTGTGCGCTCGTCGCCGGGAAACCCCGGTCGGAGCGAACTGTAGGAAAGCGTCGGTGGGTCGGCCCGCCAGACGAGGACGGCACCGACCACGAGCGCAGCCAGCAACGGAGCAGCGACAGCGTTGAGCGCTCGCTCCCCGGCGAGGTAGGCAGCGACGTACGTACCGGCGAGGACGGCAAGCACCGCCCACCCACGACGCGTGAGTCTCATTCGATATCGACGGTCGCGAGTGCGTCCTCGACGACGGCACTCGCGGGACGGTCGGTCGCCGTGCGTACACGGTGTGTGAGGACGACACGGGCTTCGGCCTGCACGTCGTCGGGGACGACATAAGAGCGGCCAGCCAGCACTGCGCGGGCCTGTGCGGCCTGCAACAGGGCGATAGTCCCGCGGGGGCTGACACCGAGTTGTGCCTGCTCGCGGGTGTCGTTCGCCAGCCGCGTCGCGTATGTGCGGACGGGTTCGCTGACGGTCACCTCCGCGGTCGCCGCGCGTGCCGCCCGCAGGTCCGCGAGCGTGGCGACCGCAGAGAGGTCCTCGATTGGATGGTCGCCGACGACCCGGCCGAGCATCTCCGTCTCCTCGCGCTCGTCGGGATAGCCCAGGTGGAGTTTCTTCATGAAGCGGTCGACTTCGGCCATCGGCAGGTCGTAGGCGCGGTCACCTTCGACGGTGTTCTGCGTGGCGATGACGGTAAACGGCTGGGGCAGGTCGTAGGTCTCCCCGTCGACAGTGGCCTGTGTTTCCTCCATGGCCTCCAAGAGCGCGGACTGCGTCTTCGGTGGCGCGCGGTTGATTTCGTCGCCCAGCACGACGTTTGCGAAGATAGGCCCCTCGCGGAACTCGAAGGACTCCGTTTGCTGGTTGTAGATGTTGACACCAGTCACGTCCGAGGGCAGCAGGTCGGGCGTGAACTGGACCCGTTTGAAGCTACCATCGAAGGACCGGGCCACCGACCGCGCGAGCATCGTCTTGCCGACGCCGGGAACGTCCTCAAGCAGGACGTGGCCCCGGCCCAGCAGGGCAGTCATGATATGCTCGATTTCTTCGTGGTGGCCGACGATGACGCCCTCGACGTTGTCGATGACATCGTCGACGACGGCACTCGCTTCCGCGATGGCAGACTCGGCCTGTGCATCGGCCGTCTCCGTCTCTGTATCAGTCATGGCTGGGGGAGCAAGCAGGGGAGCGGTAGGTGATGGTGTGCCCGGTCCGCACATATGTTTTCTGTCTGTGATGAAAGACGGGTCCCGGTGGGTGGCGAACCCGACCGTCACGGAACGGCTGGGCGGTCACCATTGGGGGGCATTACGACTGCACGGTAGTAAGGCTGCGGGTGGGTACAGCGGCTCTTTGTGCGATGTCAGGACCACTCTTTACAGGAGGGGCAGACGATGCCGTCCGCTGCTACCCAGCCGCGTTCGACACGCTCACCACAGGACGAACAGGCCACGCCGTCGCCGTCCCACCGCGAGGTTACCGTCGCCGGGTCCACGGTCGCGGGGTCGACGCGTGGGCACTCGGGCGTGTCGTCCGGTTCCGTCTCCGCAACGTCGTCCGGTTCCGTCTCCGCAACGTCGTCCGGTTCCGTCTCCGTAGCGTCCTCGGCTGCCTCGCTGTCGCCGCCCGGTGTGCCCCCGGCATCAGCCGCCGGCTCCTCGTCGGCGTCGCTTCCGAGAAAGTCATCGAGCGAGGCGTCGTCCATACACGACCTGACGGTCCCAGCGCCCAAAGCAGTGACGGAGAGGGCAACAGCGCGTCTCTGGGATAGAAGCACACAAGTAGCACCGGGCAAAACCTCCGGATATGTTCATCAGGGACCTGTTCCAGAGCGTTCTCGACATGCCCGGCGAGTTCGCCGATGTCGCGATGCACGACCCGTTGAGTGCCATCCTGCTGGTTATCGGCGGCGGCCTGACGACAGTGGCCATCGCCTACTTCGGCCTGCTCGCACTGGGCTCGATTGCGGCCGCACTCACGCCTGCGCCCGGCGGACAGCCTCGCCAGCCAGGTCAATAGCGTCTCCCAGGTCCGGCCCCAGCGGCGACCCCATGACCACGCTGTCGGCCTCGGACAGTAACTGCGTAATCCGTGTTTCGACCGTCTCCGGCGTCCCCGCAATACAGAACGCATCGACCATCTCCGCGCTCACTTCTCCGAAGGCCTCGGTAAACTCACCGGCAGCGATAGCCTCGCCGATGCGCTCGGCACGGTCGTGGTCGAGGTCGTGACGGTCCAAGACGGGGGCGGGTGCGCCGCTTGCGATAAAGGCGACCGGCGGGCGAGCGGCATCGCGTGCGGCCTCGGCCTCGCTGGCAACGCTGACACTTGCATACGCCGCAAAGTCGAACTCGCCGCGGTCCTCGGGGCGGTCCGCTAGCCCTTCACTGATGCGGTCGCTGGCCCAGGAGATATCCCGGGGGTGTGCGCCGTTGAACAGGACTCCGTCGGCGTATTTCGCGGCCATCCGGGTCATGTCCGGCCCCTGTGCGCCGACGTAGACGGGGATAGAGCCGGCGTCGTAGTTGAGACCGGCGTCGCGAGCCCGGAAAGTGCCGTCGTGGTCGACGCGCTCGCCGTCGAACAGCCGGCGGGCGACCTGCATCGTCTCCAGCACCCGCCGTAGCGGCGACTCGTCGTCGAGACCGAGATTCGACAGCGTCGAGCGGTCGCCCGCTCCGACGCCGAAGATGCCCCGCCCGTCGGCGAGTTCGTCGAGCGTCGCCATCCGCGAGGCCAGCGTCACCGGGTGGGTCTCGAAGGGGTTGGTGATACCCGGACCGAGTCCCACCTCGTCGGTCGCGCGGGCCATCTCGGCCAGCGCGACGAACTCGTCGCGGTTGTTGTAGTGGTGGCTGGCGAAGACGGTATCAAAGCCTGCCTCCTCGGCGCGCACTGCGAAGTCCGTGAGTTCGGAGACCGGATGCTCCGGCGTGAGTTCAATCCCAATCATGAACGGTCCTCCTCCCCTGCCGGCGTGCTGGTCGCTGGTCCCGTCTCGTCCTCGCCATGCTCCCACGCCTCGAGTGCCGAGCGAACGATGTCGTCTTCCGGGTCGCGGAAGAGATTGTCGCTGCCGTCGTGGGCACCGAACTCGAAGTCTCGAACGACGGCGACGGGCGTGCCACCGTCACCCTCGCCGGTGACGAGGTTAGCAGCGGCAGAAAGTTCGTCAACGACGGCCTGGACGGTGGCTTCGAGTTCCTTGCCCTCGCGGTCGTGTTCGCCCCGCCAGTCGCGGGCGGCGGGCAAGCCGGCCCAGCCGAGTGCAACCCCGCGCTGGCCATAGCGGAAGGGTCGCCCGGAGGTGTCGGTGACGACGACGCGGGCGTCCAGGCGCTCGTGGAGTGCCTGTGCGCTGGCCGCGGGGTCTTCGGGCAACAGGAGCATATCGGCGTCGGGGACGTTCGAGCGGTCGATGCCCGCGTTGACGGTGATGTGGCCGAAGGGTGTCGCGGCGAGCATGATGGGAAACTCGGTGAGCAGTTCCTCGCTTTCCTCGATGACGGCCCGGGCGAAGCGTGGGTCTTTCCGTTCCCCGGCGGCCTCGCTGACCCGGTCTGCAATCGAGCGGGCACGCTCGCCGGCCTCGAAGTCGCCGAGGTCGCGCTGGCGGCCCTCGGCCTTGGAGACGATGGTGCTGGCGACACAGACCACGTCCGACGGCTGGAGGTCGACGTTGTCTGCGACGAGGTCGGCCACATCGTCGCCAGGCCGCACCTCGGGCAGGCCATCGACGGCGAAGACGTTCATACCTCTGTTGGGCAGTGCGCGCTCAAAAGCGACCCGGAACCGGAGACTACGCCTCGTGTAACTCGACGGTGATATCGCCGTGTTCGACCGTTGCAGTCATCATCGTCGTCCCCTCTGCGGGAGCAGCGCCCGTCGCGCTCCCGGGGTTGAGCAGGCGAATCCCCTCGTTGGTCGTATCCAGCACCTCGTGAGTATGCCCGGAGACGCCGACGGGCTCGTCGGTTTCGGCGTGCTCGCGGACGGTCGTTGCGACGCGACTCTCGTAGCCCCGCTTGGAGCCGGTGCCGTGGGTGAGGACGAACTCGACGCCGCCGAGTTCGACCGACGCGACAGAGGGGAGTCCCGTTCGGGCGTCCATGTTTCCCGCGACGGCAGTCAACTCCGATGCCATCGCTTTGATGTCTGCGAGGGCTCCCTCGGAATCGAAGTCACCGGCGTGCAGTACGTGGTCGGCTTCGGTGACGCGCTCACGAAACGCCTCGGGCATGCGCTGTGCGCGGGACGGAATGTGTGTATCAGAGATGATGGCGACCTGCATACGGGGACGTGCGTGGTCCGTGGATAAATGTCGTCCGTTCACACTGAATCCCCGAGGTTCATATCGGGGGCGTGTGAACCACAGTGGCATGGACGAGCGGGCGGTGGTCACGTGTTTCCTGCGCAACGAGGGCGCGGTACTCCTGTTGCAGCGCAGCGACAAAGTCGGTTCCTACAGCGGCCGCTGGGGGGCGGTCGCGGGACACGCGGAGCCACGTTCGGCGAACCGACGCGGGGAAGCCGCAGAGGTCTCCCCCGACGCCGCCGCCCGTCAGGAGATACGCGAGGAGACGGGGCTGGACCCGGAGACGGATGTGACGCTCATCCGGCGGGGCGAGGCCTTCGCCGTCGAGGACGACGACCGCGGGACGCGGTGGCTGGTCCACCCCTACCTGTTCGACGCCGCCACCCGCGGGGTCGAACCGAACTGGGAGACCAGTGCCTACGAGTGGGCGTCGCCGACGGCCATCCTCCACCGCGAGACGGTGCCCGACCTCTGGGACTCCTACGACCGGGTGCGACCGACCGTCGAGACGGTGGCGACCGACCGCGACCACGGCGCGGCCTACATCTCCGTGCGTGCACTCGAAGTCCTCCGGGACGAGGCGGCACTCGCCGCGCAGGGGGTTCCAGCGGGGCCGACCAGCAGTGAACCCGCGGGCATGAACAGCCACGGCGAGGGCATCGCCGACGTAGCCCGCGCGTTACTCGACGCCCGCCCGTCGATGTCGGTCGTCCGCAACCGGGTCAATCGCGTGATGGCCGCCGCTGGTGAGGACGCCACCCGCTCGGTCGAACACGTCGCCGCCACGGCCATCGAGCGCTCGGTCAGCGCCGACCGCCGCGCCGCCGAGGGTGCCACCGAGTTCATCACCGACCGCCGGGTTGCCACACTCTCGCGGTCGGGAACGGTCCTGCAGGCGCTCTCTCTGGGCGACCCCGAGGCCGTCCTCGTTGCCGAATCCCGCCCAGGCCGGGAGGGCATCGCCGTCGCCGAGGAACTCGCCGACGAAACCGACGTGTCGCTCACGACCGACGCCGGCCTGGCGAACGCACTCCGTGAGTGGAACGCCGACTGCCTGCTCGTGGGTGCCGACACCGTTCTCGCCGACGGCCGCGTCGTCAACAAGGTCGGGACACGGGCGGCGAGCGTCGCTGCTTCCTTCGAGGGTATCGAAGTGCTGGTGACTGCGGCGGCGGACAAGCTCTCACCGGACGGTGAGATAGACCTCGAACCGCGGGACCCGGAGGAAGTCTACGGCGGTGCGGACGTGGCGGTACTGAACCCGACGTTCGACGTCGCACCACCGGAGTGCATCGACGGCGTCGTGACCGAACGTGGCGTCCTCGACGGGACAGCCGTAACGGAAGTCGTCGACCAGCACCGCGAGCACGCCCGGTGGCAACGGTAGCGGGCGACACGTATCTCGGATGCTGGCTCCGGAAACGGAAAACAGAGACAAACGAGACTGGAGCCAGGTTCCGGAGGGACCTCGGTAAGAATCGAATCATCGGGAGATAGCGCCACGGGCGTCGAAAACGGTGGCTTCCTCAGGAGTCGTCTTCGAGCCGTTGCCGGCGGGTTTCGTACTCCTCCTGGGAGAGGTCACCCCGCGCGTAGGCGAGACGGAGCGCTTCGAGGGCGTCGTCCTCGCTGTCCGACGAGTAGAGGCCGTGATAGAGGAGGTAGATGCCGACAGCGACGGCGAGAACCACCAGCAGTTGCATCGCGGCTCCCGCGATTGTCACCCACCCGGAGCCACCACCAGCCCCGCTCCCCATGTGCCCCTCTCCAACCATCCACGACCCCATCGTCACCATCGGTCCCATCGCGACCATCGGAATGACGACGAGGACCACCAGGCCCGCGAGCAGCCCGACCACGAGTTTGTCGGTGTTGTCTCCCATCAGTATCACCCTCTGTCTCAGTGTACGGTCTGCCCGTTCAAGCGGATTTCCCTTGCACACCCAAACCCACTTGTGGGATTGACTTTCGGTTCGAAACACCCCACATCAGCAGAGAGTACGCCGATATTTCGCCTTGAGAGCTGTCTCTGACGGTTCTTGATGAGAAGCGACAGAGCGAGAAGGAGTAGGGTCGGTTTCGAAAGGAAAGTTGCGGGCTCGGACACGATGGAATCTGAGTGGCAATCGCATTGAACTATCACCATGTATGTCTAGACGAGATGACCGCTGACAGGTCGAGCCCTCCGGAGCACAGTGAGCAGCGAGCAGCGAGCGACATCGTCGTGGCAGCAGACAGCATCGCAAAGACCTACGACTCCCGTCTCCCGTTCACGCGGTCGGTCGAGGTACTGGACGGGGCAACGCTGGAGGTCAGGCGCGGCGAGGTCGTCGGCATCATGGGCGAGAACGGCAGCGGCAAGTCGACGCTGATGCAGATTCTCGCCGGTGCCCTCGATGCCGACGCCGGAGCGGTCCAGCGGGCGGGGACGGTCGGCTGGTGTCCACAGGAGCCCCGACTGTACGACCGGCTGACCGTCGACGAGACCTTCCGGCTGTTCGGCCAGGCCTACGGGATGGACGACGACGAGGTGCGCGAGGCGCGTGACTGGCTGACCGATGTCCTCGATTTCGAGGAGTTCGCCGACCGCCAGGTGCGTCACTTGAGCGGCGGGAACCGTCAGAAACTGAACCTCTCCGTGGCGCTGATGCACGAACCGGACCTGCTGTTGCTTGATGAACCGTACACCGGCTTCGACTGGGAGACCTTCCTGGCGTTCTGGGAGTTGACCGAGCAGTTGCGCGACCGCGGCGTCGGCGTCGCCATCATCTCCCACATCATCAACGAGCGCGACCGCTTCGACGTGGTCTATGAACTCCACGACGGTCATCTCCACCGCCAGGAAATCGGAGCCGACGACGAGCCTCAGTCCCGGCCGACCGAGGGCCAGGTCGACTGCGAACGGACGACGCCGTTCGTCGACGACGACGCCGGTGGGGGACAACGCGCGACCGGGGAGGGGTCCCGATGACCGCACTCGGCCGCGTGGGTGCCGGCGTCCGTGCGGGCACGCAGTCGTTCGTCCGTGAACCGTTCAACGTCGTCCTGTTACTCGTCTTGCCAGCACTCTCGATTCAGATTTACGGCGTCAGCCTCGCACAGTTCCCCGCTGTCGGTATCTTCGACGCCGCGGGGACCCTGGAGACGACCGGCCGTATCACCGGTGCCGTCTTCGCCACCGGTGCGCTGGCGGGCGTCCTCGGGCTCTTCCAGATGATAAGCGCCAGACACGCCGACCGCCGACTCGCACTCTGTGGGTTCCCGGATGTCGAACTCGTCGTCTCGCGGTTGCTGACTATTGCCGTCGTGGGCAGCGTCATTGCCGGCGTCGCGACGGTGACGCTGGTCGCCATCCTCGGCGAGCCAGTGTCGGCTGCGCCACTGGTGTTCGTCGGGCTAGGGGTCGCGGCCGCTGCCTACGGGCTGTTGGGCATTCTCGTCGGGACGGTCCTCCCCCGGGAACTCGAAGGGTCGCTCGTGCTCGTCATCCTCGCGGACGTCGACAACGTCTTCGCCAGCGGGCTGTTCGGTATCGACGAGTCGATTACCCAGTTTGCGCCGCTGTCCCATCCCCACGAACTGGTGACGGCTGCGGTTGTCGACGGGCAACTGGCGACCGAACACCTCCTGCCGGCAGGTGGCCACCTGCTCGTCTTCGCCGTGTTGAGCATCGCCGCCTACACCTACGCCGTCGGGGGTGAGCCCGCATGAACGGACGCGTCCGGACGCTGGCTGCGATGGGTGCCCGTGAGTTCGCACGGACGCCGGTCTTGCTGGCGCTGCTGGTCGTCCTGCCGGTGTACGTCATCGGCGTGTTCGTCCTGCTGGTCGACGATACCGCCGTGCCGCTGACCATCGATGGGAGTGTCGTCAACGCTGAGATGTCGGCTTTCGCCGCCGCGTTCATGACGCCGGTGACCGTCGCCATCCTCGCCGGCATCGTCGGCCTGTTCCTGATGCAGTCCTCGCAGGCGGCCGACGACCGCCTCCGACTCGCGGGCTATCGCGCCGGGGAACTGGTGACCGCACGCTTTGGCCTGCTCGTCGTCGGGACGCTACTCGTCACGGCGGCGTCGCTGGCAGTCGCGCTGACGGCGGTCACCCCAGAGTTACTGGGCTGGTTCGTCCTCGCGACCGTGCTCACGGGGCTGACCTACGGCATCCTCGGGGTCGTCGTCGGCGTCGTCCTCGACCGCCTACCCGGCGTCTACGTCATGCTGTTTGCCCCGATGGTCGACGTGTTGATGTTCCAGAACCCGCTTGCGACGGACCCCCCGACGTGGACGAGCGCCCTGCCGGGCCACTACGCGACGGAGTTGCTGTTCGCCGCGACGTTTACGACCAGCGTCGACGGCACCGACGCCGTCGCCGCCGGTGGGTACGTCCTCCTGTTGCTCGTCCTCGGGACGGGTTTGCTCTATCGAACCACCGCAGTCGAGTGAATTCTGAATCTAAAGTGTGTCTCCGGTCGGCGACCGGATTCGAAGGGGAAACCCGCTTAAAAATCGCACCCGTAGGGAAGGGTGAGATGAGCACCACACTGACCGTCGAAGGGATGTCTTGTGAGCACTGCGAGCAGACAGTCGAGGAAGCCCTGTCGGGAGTCGAGGGCGTCGAGTCGGTCACCGTCGACCGAGCGGACGAGCGGGCGACCGTCGAGGGCGGAGCCGACGCCGACGCTCTCGTCCGGGCCGTCGAGGACGCCGGCTACGACGCGTCGGCCTGATACTGTCGGCTGTCCGTCCATGAAGGGAGTCGACAGTCGAAGTGGTTTTGCACTCGCCGGGCATATCGGCGGGTGGTGGCGATGATGAGACGTTACCCCCGCTCAGCCCCTTGTGATGATACCCAAACAACCTGAGCCACCACATCCGAACGCGGGGTGACTCGACGACAGAGAGGCTGGTTTCGCATACAATATCAGACCCTACCGAGCAGCAGGAAGTCCTCACCCATCAAAGAGGGTCAGTTACGGAGTCCAGACAGTAGCTAAAACGGTGCGTCGGGGCCCTCGTCGGCCGGAGGAGTGCCGTCTGCATCGTCAGTGCCACCGTCGGCCGCGGCCGTCTCGATGGGGCCGTCCCACGCCGTCAGCCCGCCGTGGAGGCTGTCGACGCGGCCGTCGAAGCCTTCGTAGGACGCAATCAGACGGGCGGCCTTGACGCTTGCCTTGCCGTGGGGACAGACCGTGACGACGTGGTCGGCGTCGGCTATCTCCGCGACCTGCTGGGTCAGTTGCGGGAGCGGGAGGTTGTGACTGTCGGGAATGTGGCCCTGTCGGAAGGAGTCGGGGTTGCGAATGTCAACGACAGTCGGCGAGTCCGTGCTATCGAGTTCGTCTTCGAGCCGCTCGGGCTCGATTTCGCCGTCCATACCCGTGTGTGGGCGTGCGCGAACAAATCGGTGACGGACTACAACAGCCCCTCGTCTTTCGCCAGCAGGATGCCCTCGATAGTTGCGTCGTGAGTCGGCTGACTGCGGGCGACTGTCAGGGCATCCTCGACGGGGACGGTCCGGACTTCGAGGAACTCGTTGCTGTCACGGTCCACTTCGACGGGTTCTAACCCCTCGGCGAAGACGATACCACGGCGGTGACGCATCACGCCGGTGGCGACCCAGAAGTCCTCCAGCAGGGAGACGCCAGCGGGGTCGAACCCGGTCTCCTCGCGGAGTTCGCGGGCACCGGCCTCGGTGAAGGATTCGCCGTCCTCGACGATACCGGCGGGGAGTTCGAGATGTGTCTCGCGGATAGCCGGCCGGTACTGCTCGACCATCACGAGTTCATCGGCGGTGCGAGCGACGATTATCGTCGCCGGCGGGAGCTCCGCCCAGTAGTAGCGTTTCGTCGAGCCGTCGGGCTGTTCGACCGTGTCGTAGCCGCCGGTGTACCAGCCGGTCTCATACTCGACGGTCGTCTCGAGGATGGGCCACTCTGGGTCGTCGGGGATTGTCGTCGGCGTATCCGACGGATGCTCGTCGGTCATGTCTGTTCCTGAGTGACGGTGAGTAGATAAACCGTTCCGTCGTGGCGGACGTAGACGCCGTTTTCGGCCGCAGCGTCGCCGTTCCGTTGTTCGAAGGCGTCACGCTCGTCGAACGGCGAGTGCGTGAACACCTCCTTCAGTCCGACGTATCCCTTCCAGTAGGGATGGGACTGTCCGGTCTCGTTGGCGCTCGCGTTATCGAGTGCCGCCGCGGTGTAGGGAAAGCGGTCCTCGGAGAGGTTGTTCAGGTCGATTGCGGTCTGGTTGCCCTCCGCGAGCGTCCCGTTGTCGGCGTCCCAGTCGCCTTCGGGGGAGAGCGTCAGGTAATACGGGTCGCCACTTTTCAGCAGGCCAGGGAGCGCCCCGAGCGCGATCAGAAAGACGAGCACAGCGAGAATCGCGAGGATGGCATTTCTGGTTCTGGTGCGCATCAGACGACCTCCCGGTAGATGCGCCCGAAAGCCTGGCGACGGAGCGTGTCGACGGCGGCCCGGCGCTTCTCGTGGAACGTGGCGGCGACGGCCTCGTCGGCGAAGGGAGCGACGTGCCAGACGACGTTGTCGACGTTCTCGTTGCCGACTTCCGTGACATCGCAGTCGGCCTCGGACCGCCAGGACAGGAACTCCTCGCGGGTCCCGACCTGGACTTCCAGCAGCGAGGCAAACAGTGCATCGCGCGCCGTCTCGATGACCTCGCCCGTGACGCGCTCGTCGTACTCCTCCGGGTCGAACGCCATCGCTCTCGTGGTCTCTTTGACGACAGTCTGTGCGGCCGGGCCGAGTGCCTCGTACCGCGTTCGTGCCGCCGCCGCCGTCTCGGGAGCGAACAGCCCCTCCGTGTCCATACCTGGGTGTTAGCGGGGAGCGACTACTCGGTTTCGGAGTCGTCCGCGTCCGACGCGTCGGTGTCCTCGCCGTCCCCGTGGCGCTTTCGGGTCAGCTCCATCGCTTCCTCCAGCACGCCGTCGGTATCGACCGGGTCTGCATCAGCGAGTTCGTTCTCCGCCTGCCGGAGCATCGCGTCGGGTACGTCGCCACCGACCTGTCGCCCGTCGTCGTGGTCGTGCTGGTGGTCGTGGTCGCCGGTGGTGTCCTCGAAGACCTGCGGGTAGTCGGTCTCCTCGGCGATGTCGGCGAGTCGCTCCCCGAGCGTCGACTCGTCGAGCGATTCCCACTCGGGAACCGCCTCGTCCAGCCAGTCCTCGTGGTCACCGCCGCGGGCCAGTGCGGTAAAGGCGAGGTGGTTGGCGAGGTGTGTCGCATCGGCCTGCGGGTCGCCACAGACGGGGCAGGCATATCCCATACGCCATCGAGGGGGCCGAGCGGAGAAAGGGCTACTGGTCGCGGACGAGGATGAGCGCGTCCTCGCCGTCGCTGTAATAGCGAGGGATGGTCCGGCGGTGAACGAAGTCATACTCGTCGTAGAGATGCTGTGCGCCGTCGTTGGAGGCCCGGACTTCGAGTTTCACCGACGCGGCTCCACGGGCGTGCAAGACCCCCAGTGCCTGCTCCAGTAGCGTCGACCCGATCCCCTCACCCCGTCGCTCCTCCCGGACAGCGATATCCTTGATGTGGCCCAACGGCTGGCCGTGGTTCGGAACCGAGTCGGCGACGACGTACCCGACCACGGCCTCGTCCTCAGCGACCAGAAAGCCGGATTCCCCGAGGTACTGCTCGAATACCTCGAAGGGCCACGGCTGGGGAAACGACGACTGCTCGATGCGGTGGACGGCGAGCAGGTCGGCACGCTCGGCCTGCCTGACCTGCAATCGGTCCCCTGGTGGCGTGACGGTCGTCACACTACGCCGTACGGTCCCAGGTCACTAAGGGCTACTGCCCTACCTGAAACGGGGGGGATTCCCGACGGCACTGTCCCCACGGGACGGTGAGAGCTCATGCTCTGGAAAGCGTGAGGAATGCTCCCCGTTCGACCCGACCAATCACGGGACGGAACAACCACAAGTTTCATACTCATCTATCGCAAATGCTAACACGCACCCGTTTTGGGTGCCACCCCCACCCCCCACCCCCACCCACCTACACTCTTTCCACTTTCCACTTCGAAAAGCGGCCGCTCCGTGGCAGTTCACATCCGATAGAGCTGTCTCACCGTCAAAGGGGAATCCGAACGCGAGTGGCCTGACTCAGGGGTAGACCAGCACGGTACCGAAGTCCTCGTCGAGCACGACGACTTCTTCGCCGCTTTCGGCCTGATGTTGTTCCTCGACATCGACGGCATCACCGGGAACGACGACCTCCTCGTCACCGAGGTCGACCTCGATTTCGTCGTCGAGGCGCTGCTGTCGTTTCACCACTTCGGGGTCCATCGATTCGAGCGCGGCGACGACCTCGCCGGCCTGGTCGCGGAACTCCGGTCCGATGGTGGAGTGGTCGGGGTCGATGTCGACGGGGACGAGTTCGACGCTGGGCGTGCCCGCACGGACGTGAACGGGCGCGTTGACCGCCTCGGAGAGGTCGTAGGTGTCGACGGCTGCGTCGGGCATCTCGTCAGGGTAGACCTCGACCTTGGAGAGGTCGGCGTTCAGCGCCATCCCCTCCTCCGATTTCCAGCCACGCACCGTGGAAGCGGTGTCGGCGATGAGCTGGCCGGCGGCCTCGCTTTCCTCGTCGGCCATGTCGAGGTCGGGCCACTCGGCGGCGTGAATCGACCCCTCGGTGCTCGGCAGGGCATGCCAGGCCTCTTCGGTGAGGAAGGGCGCAAACGGCGAGAGCATCCGCAGCGAAGCCGACAGCGCCGTGAAGAGGGCCTGTCGGGCAGCGTCGCGCTCGCCGGGGCGACCCTCGTAGAGGCGGCCCTTGATGAGTTCGAGGTAGTCGTCGGCGAGGTCGTGCCAGACGAACTCCCGCAGTTCGCGCAGGGCGGCGTCGAAGCGGTACTCGTCCATGTGGTCGGCGACTTCCGCGGCGACGTGGGACGCCCGGGAGAGAATCCAGCGGTCGGCGTCCCGGTAGGCCGGGTCCGTGAGCGGTTCGCGGTCGTCCTCCAAGTGCTGGCCCGCAAAGCGGGTGATATTCCAGACCTTCGTCTGGAAGCGACTCGCGGAGGTGACTTCCTTCCACTGGAACTGGATGTCGCTGCCGGGCTGGCCGCCAAGGGCCATCGCCTGCCGGAAGGCGTCGGCGGAGTGTTCCTCGACGACTTCCTCGGGCTGGACGAAGTTACCGCGGGATTTGGACATCTTGTTGCCGTCGTTGCCAAAGACCATCCCGTTGATGAGGATGTCCTCCCACGGAATCTCGTCCTCGATAGCGGCGGTCCGGAGAATGGTGTAGAACGCCCACGTCCGGATGATGTCGTGACCCTGCGGGCGCAGTGACGTGGGTTCGAAGTCGGCCTGGGGCCAGTCACGGACGAACAGCGGCGTAATCGAGGAGTCCATCCACGTGTCCATCACGTCGGTCTCGCCGGTCCAGTCGTCGCTGCCACACTCGGGACAGTCGATACCGGGGCCGTCCTCGGTCGGTTTTGCGGGGAGGTCGTCCTCCTCGGCGATGTGGGTGTGGCCACAGGACTCACAGAACCAGGCGGGGATAGGGGTCGCGAAGACACGCTGACGGGAGATGACCCAGTCCCACTCCATGCCCTCGGTCCACTCCTCCAGGCGGTCGTACATGTGCTCGGGCACCCATTCGACCTCCTGGGCGGTGTCGAGGATCTCTTCCTGGTCGACCTTGACGAACCACTGCTCTTTGGAGAGAATCTCGATGGGCGTGTCACAGCGCCAGCACTGCCCGACGTTCTGAGTGGTCGGTTCGGATTTGTTCAGGTAGCCCTCCGCGTGGAGGTCCTCGGTAATCTGCTCTTTGGCGTCCTCGATTGTCAGCCCGGCGTAGTCGCCGGCGTCCTCCGAGAGGTGACCGTCCTCGGTGAACACAGCACGGAGGTCGAGGTCGTACTCCGCCCACCAGTCCACGTCCTGTTTGTCCCCGAAGGTACAGATCATCACCGCACCGGTCCCGAAGTCGCCGTCGACGTCGTCGTCGGCGATGAGTTCGACCTCGTGACCGAACAGAGGGACCTCGAACGTGTCGCCGACCCGGTCGGCATAGCGCTCGTCGTCGGGGTCGACGGCCATCGAGACACACGCCGCCAGCAGTTCCGGCCGCGTAGTCGCAATCTCGATGTCGTCGTTGCCGACGCCCTCGAAGGTGACATAATAGAGGGTGCCCTCGACGCCTTCCTCGGTCTCGACTTCGGCATCGGCGATGGCCGTCTCACACCGGGGACACCAGTTGACCGGGTGTTCGTCCTGATAGACGTACCCCTCCTCTGCCATCCGGACAAAGGAGCGCTGGGTCTCGCCCCAGTACCCGTCGTCCATCGTCTTGAACTCGTGGTCCCAGTCCTGGGAGAACCCCAGCGTCTGCATCGTGTCCCGCATGGCGTCGATCTGGGATTCGGTGTGCTCGATACACATCTCGCGGAAGTCCTCCCGGGGCACGTCGGTGCGGTGGATGTCCTCGTTTTCCTCGACTTTCACCTCGGTCGGGAGGCCGTGGCAGTCCCAGCCCTGTGGGAAGAGCACGTCGTCGCCAGCCAGTCGGTGATAGCGGGCGGCAAAGTCCATGTAACACCAGCCTAAGGCGTTGCCGATGTGGAGGTTCCCCGTCGGATACGGCGGCGGCGTGTCGATGACGTAGTCAGGTTTGGTGCCCTCGTAGCTGTAGACATCCATCTCCTGCCACTGTTCGCGCCACTTCTGTTCTGCGCTGTCAGGGTCGTACGAGTCTGGTATCTCAGTCATGATTCACAATCGACTGTGGTCTGTCGGTCGGCGAGTGCTCCGAAAACGACGGTGACCGGTCTCACGCTGGCAGACGTACTACCGACATAACCACGTCCATGTCCGACCGGTGGAGTGTCGGCTGTATAAATTTTCGCTTAGCGCGCGGCCGCTGGCGTCACCGTCGAAGACAGCAACCGCACCGGTGACACCCAATCGCTGGCCACCGGCGCTGGTAGCTCCGGACAGGTATCACGTGCCCACCGAATCCTTCACGCTAACCAGTTTGATGCCGCCGTCCTGCGTGACCGTGATGCGGTAGCCAGCATAGGAGAAGCGAATCTCCATCTGGGCACCCGAAGACGGCGGGTCCTCGAACAGCGTTTCCACGAAGTGGTCGATTTCCGTATACAACGACGGAAGTTCGTCCATCTCGACGCCCTCCAACTCGGCGAGCAGTTCCAGCAGGTCGTACTCGGCGGTGTCGGAGTCCGGCGGTATCTCCCGGTAGATGATTCGTTTCCCGTCGTCCGGTTCGTCGTGTCGACGGTCACTGTCGTCACCCGGAGACGGCCCATGCTCGCCCATATCGGGTCTTGTCGTGGCGTGTTTAATGCAGTAGTGTCCAAGTTGTGTCGTTTGTTGTCAGTGCGGTTATCAGAAGTCCCGGAAGTCGTTAGTCGCCTACCGTCGCCAGTACGCCGGAGAGAGGACGACCAGCACGGAGAGAATCTCCAGTCGGCCAATCCACATCAGGGCTGCCATGAACAGTTTCGCCTGCGGGGAGAACGACAGGAAGGAGTTCATCGGGCCGACGATGCCGAAGCCGGGACCGATGTTCCCCAGAGTCGCAATGGCGACGCTCATCGCCTCCAGCGTCGAGAGATAGTCGATAGCGGGGTTAGTCAGCCCCTCGATGAAGACGACGATGGTCGCCAGCGCGAAGATGATGAGAAAGACGAGAACGAACAAGACCAGTCCGCGGAGGTCATCTTCGTCGATGAGTATCGACTCGGAGATGCGAAGCGGACGGACGGCCTCGGGGTGGATAGTCGTGAACAGTTCCCTGCTGAGGGACTTGCCGACGACGTACCACCGGATGATTTTGATAGAGCCGGCGGCGGAGCCGGCCGACCCACCGAGGAACATCGCGACCAGCAGGATGGCCTTGGCGGGTTCACTCCAGGTGTTGAAATCCATGCTTGCATAGCCGGTCGTCGTCACGATTGCGGCGGTCTGGAAGGCGGCCTGGCGCAGCGATGGTTCGAGATTGTTCGGGATGATGCCGACGCCGGTCGGGGTCCACGACAGTCCGACACCGGTGAACAGGAGGACCGTGAGGACGGCCGTTACAATACTCATCGCGAGGAGATAGGACCGAAACTCCCTGTTGTCGACCAGCTTCTCCGGTTGCCCGATGATGACATACCAGAACAGCGCGAAGTTCGTCCCCGCGACGACCATAAACAGCGTCACGGCCCACTGGACGGCCGGCGAGAAGGCCTCGACGCTACGAGCCTCCGGCGAGAACCCACCGGTCGGGAGGCTCGTCAGCGCGTGTGCGACCGCGTTGTAGAAGTCCATGTTCGGAGCGGCCCCGAGAAGATGCAGCCCGTAGTAGACGGCCACCGCGGCAACGGTCAGCCCGATATAGATGAGCCAGAGGATGCGTGCCGTCTCCCGAATCTTCGGCCGGAGCTTCGTCAGATCAAAGCCCGGTGCCTCCTCGCGGATGAGGCGTGCGCCGCCGACCGAGAGTTCGGGAAGGATGGCCACCATGAGGACGATGATACCCATGCCACCCAGCCACTGGGTGAGTTGCCGCCACATGAGCATCGACCGTGAATGGACCTCGAAGGAGATGCTTCCCAGCACTGTGGACCCGGTCGTCGTGAACCCGCTCATGCTCTCGAAAAACGCGTTTGCCGGCTGTGCGACCGTCCCGTCGCCGGCGACGAGATACGGAATCATCCCCAGCAGCGGGACCGCAAGCCAGGTGAGACTCACCAGTAAGAACGCCTCGCGGTGGCCCAACTCGTCGTCGGGTGCCTGCCACTCCAGAAGCGTCCCGACGATGGCTGCGACGACAATAGCCGCGATAAAGGGGACCGGACTCTCCCTGTAGTAGACGGCGACCAGAATCGGCAGGAACAGCGGGACGGTCAGATACCGGTAGACGGTCCCCACCAGCCCGAGACTTACCCGCCAGTCGACTACCTGCGACATGTCCTACAACTGGCGAGTCCACCACAAAGCAGTTTTCACGTGACGGCTGTCCCGGCGACGGCGCAGACAGAACATTTTCCACAAGTGCCGGAGAATCCGTGGGCAATGTACGTCATCATCGTCGGGGCGGGAGACATCGGAACGCCGCTCATCGAGGTCGCCACCAGGGAGGGCAACGAGGTGGTTGTCATCGAGAAAAACGAGCAACGCGCCGAGGAGGCGGCCAGGCGGTTCGACTGCCTGGTCATCAACGACGATGCGACGACACAGGATGTCCTCGAAGACGCGGGGGCCGACCGGGCGGACGCGCTCATCTCGACGACCAACCAGGACGCGACCAACGTCATGGTCTGTCTGCTGGCACAGGAACTGGAGATTCCGGACGTGGTCTCCGTGGTCCACAACCCCGAACACCTCGCGCTGTTCGAGCGCATCGGCGTCCACTCCATGGAGAACCCCGAACGACTCATCGCCGAACACATGTACCGCGCCATCAAGCGTCCGGCTATCGTCGACTACATGCGTATCGGCGACACCGCCGAAGTCTTCGAGATTACCGTCGACGAGGGTGCACCCATTGCCGACAAGACGCTCCAGGAGGCGGCCGCGGACGGATTGGTCACCGACGACATGCTCATCGTCGCAATCGAGCGCAACGGGCAGGGGGAGCCGATTACCCCAAAAGGGGGAACCCGCATCGAGACCGGTGACCTCCTGACAGTGTACTCCGCAGTCGGTGCGACGCCGGATGTGACCGACGTGTTTGGCCACACAGAGGACCACAATCCGTGACGATGAGACGGGGTTCCAGAGCCGACCTGGCGACCATCGCGCGGGACGTGGGCTCGCTGCTCGTGATGGAGTCGGGACTGATGGCACTGTCGGTGCTGGTCGCCGGCGTCTTCATGGAGTTGTACGTGGCGGGGGCGTTCGTCGTCGCCGCGCTCGTGACCGGTGCTATCGGGCTGGGTGCGCGCCGTCGGTTCTCGGAGGCACCGCCGCCGAAAATGAAACACGGGATGGTCATCGCCGCCGGGGGATGGTTCACCGTCGCCGTCTTCGGAGCGCTGCCGTTCCTGCTGGCAGCATATCTCACCCCCACGTCGGTGGCGGCCTCGTACGTCCCGGCCGGGGCCGACTACGGGTCCAGTCTCGCGTACTTCCGGAATCCACTGCACGCGATGTTCGAATCCATGTCGGGGTGGACCGGCAGCGGCCTGACGATGGCCATCCACGAGCCCTCGCTCCCCCGGGGCATCCAGTGGTGGCGCTCACTCATCCAGTACGTCGGCGGCGTCGGCGTCATCGTCCTCACGGTATCGATTCTCGCCCGCCCCGGCAGCGGGAGCTACGCCCTCTATCGCAGCGAGGCCCGCGAGGAGAAGATTCATCCCAGCATCATCTCGACCGTTCGAACGGTCTGGAAGATTCTCCTGTTGTACACCGCCGTCTCCATCCTGCTTTTGTTCGGAGCTATCTACGTCAGCGCCCCCGAGTTGCCGCTGTGGGAGGTTGGCTGGCAGGCGCTCAACCACGCGATGACCGGTCTCACCACCGGCGGATTCAGCGTCACCGACAACTCCATCGCCACCTACCAGTCGCCGCTTATCGAGACCGTTTTGCTCCCCATCATGGCGCTTGGTGCCATCGCCTTCCCCGTCCACTACGTCGTACTCCGGGACCGAGACCTGGGGGAACTCATCCGGGACACCCAGACCAAGTGGCTGCTCATCCTCTTTGTCGTCGGGGTGGTCGGGCTGTCGATACAGAATCTCACGGCCCTCACCGAGGGGTTCGAACCCGCGTGGGTCGAGGTGTCAGCGCTTGGCCTCTCGGCCCAGCAGGTCGACGCTGTCCGTGACTCCACGTTCCAGTTCATCAGCGCGCTGTCCTGTACGGGTTTTCAGTCCGCGCCAATCGGTGACTGGGGCGACGGCGGGAAGCTCATCGTCTCCAGTGCGATGGTGATGGGTGGCGCGGCCGGGTCGACCGTCGGCGGCATCAAGATTATCCGCGGCTACACTATCTCCCGGGGCATCCGCTGGCAGTTCCGCCGGGTGTTCCTGCCACGGAACACCGTCGTCACGGGCAGGCTCGGCGACCGCGTGCTGGACCGCGACGAGATGGAAGCGGAGTTCAGCGAAGCCGCCATCGTCTCGATGCTGTGGCTCATCCTGCTGGCAATCAGCAGTCTCGTCCTCGTCAACACCGTCGGCGCTGACTTCGGCTACGCCGATGCGCTCTTCGAGGTCGCAAGCGCACAGGGCAACGTCGGCCTCTCGGTCGGCATCGCCGGCCCGACCATGAACCCCATCGCCGAAGGAATGTTCGTTCTCAGCATGTGGGTGGGTCGACTCGAAATTATCCCCGTGCTCGTCTTCTTCCGCTCGGCAATCTACGGGCTGAATCCCTGAGGGGACCAGCCCGTGTTCCACCCCGACACTTTTCACTCGAAACGAACAACCATGAGCCATGGTATCAGACATCACGATTCGACGTGCCCGGCGGGACGACGTGGCGGGTATCCAGCGTGTCGCCCGGCAGTCCTGGCACGAGACCTACGGCAGTTTCATACCGGAGGAGACGCTGGTGGAACTGCTCGACGAGGGCTACTCCGAGGAGTATCTCGACAGGGCGCTGTCTACCTCCGGGACGGCGTTTTTCGTCGCGGAGGACGAGTACAGCGTCATCGGCTACGTCTCCTGTGAGCCACCCGCCGGGGGCTTCGTCGGACAGGTGAGCATCTACGTCGCCCCGGACTACTGGGGAGAAGGCATCGGGTCGCAGTTGCTCGACCGCGCCCGGGAGTATCTGGCAACGAAAGACGCCGACGCCTTGCAGGACGTGGTGCTGGCGAGCAACGACGTGGGCAACGCCTTCTACCGCAAACACTTCGAACAGGCCAAGGAGACGACCGTCGAGATGGGCGACCAGGAGTTCGACGCGAACGTCTACCGGGCAGAGCTATAGCCCGTTTTGCCGCGGCGGGGACTGTTCGTCGGCCGACTACCGCTCGGAAAGCGGCGTCCACGAGCAGTCGGTCTCACCGACGTACCGCGAGACGGGACGCACGAGTCTGTTGTCCGAGCGCTGCTCCAAGGCGTGGGCCATCCAGCCGGCGCTGCGGGCGATTGCGAACGTGGGCGTGAACAGCTCTTTGGGGATGCCAACCCCCGAGAGCAAGGCGGCGGTGTAGAACTCGACGTTGGTGTCCAACCGGTGGTCGGGCTTGTGCTCGGAAAGCAGGTCGACGGCAACCTCCTCGAAGCGCCGGACAGTCTCGAAGAAGTCGTCCCCGTCGTCGTAGAACTGCTCGGCAGCCGTCGCGAGCACCGCCGCCCGCGGGTCCCGAACGCTGTAGACGCGGTGGCCAAAACCCATCAGGCGCTCGCCCGCATCGAGACGTTCGCGGACGAACTCTTCGGGGTCGCCCGACTCGTGGACCGCTTCGAGCATCTCCAGCACCGGCCCGGGCGCGCCACCGTGGAGCGGCCCTTTCAGCGTGCCGACCGCGGCCGTCGCCGCGGAGACGAGGTCCGACTCCGTCGAGACGACCGTCCGCGCGGTAAAGGTCGAGGCGTTCAGCCCGTGGTCGACGACGGTGTTGAGGTAGGTCTCGACGCCGCGGACGGCGGCGTCGGTCGGCTCCGTACCAGACACCATCCAGAGATAGTTCGCGGCGTGACGGAGATCCTCGCGGGGAGCGACCGGCTCCTCGTTTTGCCGGTAGCGCCAGTAGGCGGCGACGATAGTCGGGAAGACGGCGACGACCCGGCGGGCGGCCTCCCGGGGACGCTCGGTGTCCCCGGCATCGAGCGAGGCCGCGGCAACACCCATCCGGAGTGCGTCCATCGCTGGGACCTCCTCGCTGGCGGCCTGCCGGAGAATTGCGTGGACGTCTTCGCCTATCTCGCGGCGGGCGGCGAGGTCCGCACGGAAGGCATCGAGTTCGTCAGCAGACGGCAGGCGGTCCTCGAACAGCAGGAAGACCGTTTCCTCGAACGTGGCGCTGGTCGCCAGTTCGTCGACGGGAAAACCGCCGATGTGCAGCGTGCCGGCCTCGCCGTCGATGTCGCTCAGCCGCGTCTCCGCGACCGTGATACCGTCCAGTCCGCGGTGGAGTTCGGTTCCACTCATACACCGGACTACGCCGACCGGAATCATAAGCTATCGGAGAGATTCGCTTCTCCAAATTTCACGACAGGTATCGCCGCGGAGTACGGGGACAGCGCGAGCGAGCCAGGGAACTGCCGGAAAGAACCTCCTGCTGGTATTTTCACCGGGAGAATCCCGCCAGGACGAGAAGAGCCTGCCAGGTGAGACAGACCCGAGCACGCGGTGGAGAACAGCATTTCTCCCAGTCGTCTGTCACTCTACGTCCAGCAGCTGGTCATCGGTGACGACGGTTTCGACGACGCGCCGGCCGGCGTCGGTCAGTGCGTAGCCGTCCTCGCGGTCGGCGACGAAGTAGTCCTGTAGCTGGCGGAGGTGGTAGTTGAACCGGCCCTTGTCCTCGATGGAAGTCGCCGCTCGGAGCGTCGAGTACGCGACCGGGGCGTCGGCGTCGAACAGCGCCAACAGCATCTCCAGCCGACTCGGCTCGGAGAGGGTGGCGAGCGTCTCCGAGACCGCTTCGAGCGAGTCCCCGGGCTGGCGGAAAAGTTCGTCACCGACAGCAGCGCGTTCGTCGACCGGGAGCCACGAATCGGCCTGGGACCCGACGTAGCGGGCGCTCGGGCGGACGAGACGACCCGAATCGAGCTGTTCCAGCGCGTGGGCCACGATGCCACCCATACGGGCAACGGCGAAGGTCGCGGCAAAGAGGTCCCGCGGGATGCCGACGCCCGAGAGCAAGGGGGCAATATACAGCTCAAGCGTGGGACGGGCCGTCGAGTCCGGTCGCTCGGCCCGCAACAGGTCGGTCGCGGCGTCCTCGACGGTTCGGACCGTCGCCGTGCGGTCGGTGCCAGCCTCGACGTAGCGCTCGGTCGCCGTCGCAAGCACCGCCGCCCGCGGGTCCCGAGTGCGATAGACCGGATGGCCGAAGCCGGGGAACCGCTCGCCCTCGGTCAGATACTCGCGAAGGCACGCGTCGGGGTCGTCGGCCTCCTCGACAGTACGGAGAATGTCCAGGATGGCAGCGAAGTCGCCGCTGTGTCGGTCACCTTTGAGCGTTCCCACGGCGGCCGTCGCCGCGGAGACGAGGTCAGACTCCGTCGAGACGACTGTCCGCGCGGCGAAGGTCGGGGTGTTCAGCCCGTGTTCGGCGACAGTGACGAAAAACGTCTCCAGCCCGCGGACCGCGTCTTCGTCCGGTTCCGCCCTGGTCAGCATCCAGAGATAGTTCGCGACGTGGCCGAGGTCTTCGCGGGGGGGCGCCGGCTGTTTGCCCTGCCGGTAGCGCCAGTAGGTTGCGACGATAGTCGGTGCGACGGCGACGACGTGTCGGGCAGTCTCGGCGGGGTCGGCGGTCTCCAGCGCCAGGCCGGTGGCAGCCAGTCCCGCCTCCAGTGCGTCCATCGGGGCAGCGTCGCCATCGGCGGCGGTTCGACACAGCGAGCGAACGCTGTCGTCGATATCGCGGCGGGCAGCGAGGTCTCCACGGAAGGCATCGAGTTCCTCGTCCGTCGGCAGGCGGTCCTCGAACAGCAAGAAAAGCGCTTCCTCGTACCCGGCATTGGCGGCCAGTTCCTCGATAGGGTAGCCGACGACGACCAGTTCGCCGCGCTCGCCGTCGAGGTCGCTGAGCGTCGTCCGGGCGGCCGCGACGGAGGAAAGCGCCGGGTCGAAAGCCGGGGGTGTCACTGACTTCGGCTACGCCGCGTGGGCCAGTAGTGGTTTGTGCTGTCCCGGGACCGCAACCCCTACCTGCCAGCCACGCGAGCGGCCGGTATGGAACTGGGCGTCATCGGACTCGGACGCATGGGACAGATAGTCGCCGAGCGCGTCATGGACGCCGGCCACGACGTGGTCGCCTTCGACATCGACGACGACGCGGTGGCGGCGATGGCCGATGCCGGGGCGACTCCCGCAGAGTCGATTCCGGACGTGGCCGAGAAACTGGGCGAAGAGAAACGCATCTGGCTGATGGTCCCAGCCGGCGACCCCGTCGACGCCGCGCTGGATGAACTGGAGGGACACGTCGACGGCGACGATGTCATCGTCGACGGCGGCAACTCCTACTTCGAGGACTCCACCCGCCGCGCGGAGTCGACCGCGGCCGCCTATCTGGACTGTGGCACCTCCGGCGGACCCGCCGGCGCGGAACTGGGCTTCTCGCTGATGGTCGGCGGCCCGGAATGGGCCTACGAGGCACTGGTGCCGGTCTTCGATGCCGTCGCCACCGGCCCCGACGGCCACGACCGGATGGGACCGGCCGGGTCGGGCCACTACGTGAAGATGGTCCACAACGGGGTCGAATACGCCCTGATGCAGGCCTACGGTGAGGGCTTCGAGCTACTGCACGAGGGCCGATACGACCTCGATCTGGAAGGGGTCGCACGCACCTGGAACAACGGCGCAGTCATCCGCTCGTGGCTGCTGGAACTCTGTGAAGAGGCGTTCCGGGAGGAAGGCTCCGACCTGGGAGACGTAGCCGACCACGTCGCCGGCGGGTCGACGGGCACCTGGACCGTCCAGGAGAGCCTGGAACAGGAAGTGCCGCTGCCGCTCATCTATCAGGCACTCGCCGAGCGGTTCAACTCGCGGGCGACCGGCGACGGCGAAGGGCGGTTCTCGCGGCGACTCGCCAACCGCCTGCGCTACGGTTTCGGTCGCCACGAAGTCAAACGGCAGTAATCCGGAGTCAGTCGACCAGAGTCAGTCGTCTTCGGGCGTCGCCAGCAGTTCCTCTTCGTAGGCTGCGACTGCCTGGACGACCGTGTCGGCGTCCTCGTCGGGGACATCGAACGCGTCCAGACTCTCGTAGAGAAGGGTCACCGCTCGCTGGATATCCTCGGGAGTAAACGGGACATCGAGATGGGCTTCGCGGACGGGTGTTGCATCGTATGTCTCGGGACCGCCCGCGGCCTCACAGAGGAAATCCGTCTGTGTCTTTCGGAGCAGTTCCATATCCGCCGTCTCGAAGAAGGGGCCGAGGTCGTCGTCGGCCGCCAGTCGGTCGTAGAAGTCGTCGACGACAGCCCGGATGCCCTCGCGTTCGCCGAGTCGGTCGTACAGCGTCGCCTCCGTCATGGGAGCCACTTCGCGCGTGGGAACTAAACCGTTTGGAACAGTGCAACAGTCGTCCCGAGCGCGAGCAGACCGCTCACTCGCCGTTCGAAATCCTGCTGTGAGAGCCAATCAATGCCCCCGAGAGGTCCAGGTCCCGGACTGTCGCCTCGCTGTCGATGATGGACTCCCGGACGGTGGAGTCCTCGACGGTCGCGCCGGGGAAGACCAGCGAGCGGTCGAGGTCGGCGTTGCAGACGGTGGCGTCGGCCATGACGTGAACGTTCTCGCCGAGGTCGGTCCCCTCGACGGCCGCGGAGTCGGCGACGACGGTCGCGCCGTCGAGTGCCCACGCGACGGCTTCGAGGTAGCTCTGTGGGGTGCCGATATCGAACCACGCGCCGTCGAAGGTGAAGGCGTTGACCGCCTCCTGGTCGACGAGCCACTGGATGAACCAGCCGGGTTCGTCGGGGTTGTTCCCGCCGGCGAGATACTCCTCGAAGCGCACACTCTCTGCGGGGAAGGCATAACAGGCGATGGAGACGAGCGTACTCGGCGGGTCCGACGGCTTCTCCTGGAAATCGACGACGCGGTCGCCATCGATGTCGATCAGCCCGTAGGATTTGGCCTTCTCGCGGGAGCCAACGTCATAGGCCGCAAGCGTCGGGCTCTCACAGTCCTCGAAGAAGTCGATGAAGTCGGCCACGTCGAAGCTGATGAGGTTGTCGCCAGCGATGACCAGCAGGTCCTCGTCGGCGATGCCCTCGCGTTCGACCAGTTGGGCGAGCGCGCCGACGACACCGAACTTCTCGTCCTCGTCGGTGGTGTCCTCGATGGAGAGGCGGGGTTTCTCGAACCCAGTGTCGGCAACGTGGTCGCGAAAGTCCGCAGCGAAGCGTTCGTTGGTGGAAACGTAGACATCGTCGATGCGGTCGTCGGCCTCAAGCTGGGAGAGAATCGTGTCGATGACGGTCGTCTCACCGACCGGGAGGAGCATCTTCGGCCGGTGTCGCGTGACGGGCCACAATCGCGTCGCGTAGCCGCCGGCCAGCACGACTGCTTTCATGATGTAATCGTCAGATTCTGTGTGTATATCCCTTTTCATCCCACAGTCGGCAACGCCTATATAGACACCACGCCAACACTCACTATGCGCGAGGCGAGTCGGACCACGCGGGAGCGAATCACGGACCGTCTGCGCGAAACTGCGCTTCCTGCCGGCACGCTCGCCGGGGAGTTCGATATCCGGACAGCGACAGTACTCGACCACGTCGAGCACATCGCACAGTCACTCGAGGAGACCGACGAGCAACTGCTCGTCGCCCCACCCGAATGCGAGGAGTGTGGCTTCAGCGACTTCGATGACCTCATCAACCGGCCCAGCCGGTGTCCGAAGTGCAAAAACGAGGGCGTCGCCGAGCCGGTCTTCCGGGTCGAGTGAGTTCGGGACCACAGCGGACGGACATCGAGCCTCAGGGGCGAAGCGGCAACTCGCCGTAGCCGTTTGCACGCATGAACTCGCGGTTGCGCTCGGGCCAGTCGAGCAGGCGGTCACGGAGCAGGTCGCCGTCGGCCGTCTCCGGGTCGGGACCCCCGAGGGCGGCGCTGAGATACAGCAACAGACCGCCACCGTAGCCCACGACGACCGAGACGAGCGTCAACACGCAGATTGAGACGGCCAGTTCCAGCAGTCGCCTGCCGAAGGGTTTGGTTTCAGGGGACCGGTCGGTCATAGTCGGAAAGAGCAGGAGACCCTACTTAAATCCAGACGCCGCGTTGCTGGCTGCGAACATCGACGTGAGCGGCTAGTTCCCGGAGAAGCCGATGCGGCCCCGCGAGGAGAGGTCGTGGTCGCCGGAGGGGCCGGTCTGCTCGAACTCGTAGTCGTCATCGGTGAGGTAGACGACGCCCTCGGCGACAGTCACGTCGATTTCGTCCACGGTCGCGCCCTCACAGGGACCGTAGGTACAGTAACCGGTGTCGCGCTCGAAGGTCGCGCCGTGTTTCGTACAGACGAGTTCGTCGTTGCGCATCTCCGCGCCGCTGCCCGTGTCCAGACGTACGTCCGTCCAGTGAGGGCAGTAGTTCTCGAAGGCGACCACGCCGTCGGCGAGTCGGACCAGAATCGCCTCTTCGAGGTCGAACCCGTCGCGGACGGTAAACAGGAAAGAGCTGTCTTCGGGAATCTCGTCGACGGTCGTGATGCGACTCGCCTCGTCCATGTACCCGTCGGTTAGCGCGACAGCGGTTTCAACGATGCGGTTCCCGCGGAACCCGCCACTGGGTGTGCTATCCCCACCTCAATAGTGGGTCCGTTCGACGTACTCGTCGAACAGTTTCGCCAGCAGTTTCGTCATCGGCCCGGCCTCGACATCGTGGCCATCCACCGCCGTCACGGGACGAACCTCCCACGTCGTGTTGGTGACGAACGCCTCGTCCGCCTCGCGCACCTCCGCAAGCGAGTACTGTCCGGTCTCGACGGGAAATCCCTCCTCGCGGGCCAAATCTAGCACCACATCACGGGTAATACCAGGGAGGACATCGAGGTCCGTCGAGGGGGTCTTGAGCTGTCCGGCGTCGACGAAAAAGAGGTTGCTCGTCGCACCCTCCGTGACGTTGCCGTCGGTATCGAGCATGATGGCCTCGTCGGCGTCGGATTCTTGCAAATCCAGCCGCGCGAGGGTGCCGTTGAGGTAGTTATGCGTCTTCGCATCGGCCGGGAGGGCTTCCGATGGGATGCGGCGGGTCTCGACAGTGCGAAGGGTCGCCGGGCCGTCCCAGACATCGTCGCCGTCGGTGCCACCGCGTGGCAACTCCGAGACGATGACGGTGATAGTGGGGTCGACGCGTGACTCGGGTGTGAGTTTGCCGGGCTGGACGCCACGGGTCATCGAGAGTCGGGCGTAGGCGTCCGCGAACTCGTTGGCCGCGACGGTGTCGAGCACTCGCTGGCGGAGGTCCGTGACCGGCGGCATCGTCTCCTCGAAGTCGAGTGTCGCCAGCGAGCGGGCCAGCCGGTCGGCGTGGGCCTCCCACTCGAATATCTCGCCGTCGTAGACCCGCAGCGTCTCGAAGACGCCGTCGCCGTACAGAAAGCCGCGGTCGCGAATGTTGACGGTTGCCTCCGATTCCGGGACCAGTCGGCCGTCGACGTGGAAGGTGCGTTCTGTCATGGCTCAGTTTGTGTCCTCGCGTCGTCGGTTGCGTAGGCCTGCAAGAAGTTCGCAACGAGTCGCTTGCCCGCGTCGGTCAGGATGCTCTCGGGGTGGAACTGGACGCCGACGTGTGGCAGGTCGCGGTGGCGTACGCCCATCACCACAGCGGGTTCGTCCCCATCGTCGACGGTGTGGGCCGTCTCGACCAGTTCGTCGGGCAGGTCAGCGCGTTCGACCGCGAGCGAATGATACCGGCCCACCTCGATAGGGTCGGGCAGCCCCGCGAAGATGCCCTCGTCGTCGTGGGAGACCGACGAGGGTTTCCCGTGGACGACGGCCTCGGCGTGGCCTACGTCGGCACCGCTGGCTGCACACAGCGCCTGGTGGCCGAGACAGACGCCCAGCGTCGGGTACGACCGCTCGGCGAAGACGGGCAGGGAGACACCCGCATCCGCCGGCGTGCCCGGACCCGGCGAGACGACGATTGCGTCGGGGTCGAGGTCGTCGATGCCGTCGAGGGTGATTTCGTCGTTGCGGCGGACGAGGACTTCCGCCGGCGAGTCGGTGCCGTCGGCGTCGCCGACCCACTCGTCGCTGGTGACGACCTCGCCCACGTATTGGACGAGATTGTAGGCGAAGGAGTCGTAGTTGTCGACGACGAGGACCCGCATTACCGTGCAGTCGGGTCCTCGCGGGCTAATATCTGCTGGTCAATACCAGTCACCACAAGACACTTGCTAGACAGTACAGGAGTCATCGACATGCGTTCCCGCATCGTCCTCGCGCTGGCCGTCGCCCTCTGTCTCGTCCTCGCCGGGTGTAGTGGCTCGACACAGAGTGAACCGGCGACAGAGACACCAACACCGACATCCACACCGTCGCCACCGGACGGGAGCGTCGTCGCGTACAGTTCGCTCACGTCGACTGAGCAGGTAGTCTTCGACCGCGCGAGGGCAAACGGCAGCGTCGGACTCGGGCCGGACTCGCCGGAACTGGACTACGAACTGCCGTCCAGCGCGGCGACGCCGTTTCAGGAACACGACCACGTGAAACGAAACGGGACCTACTACGAGGTGTCCGTCGCCGACAGGGGGTTCGTCGGCTCGTACGCACTCGACGCGGAACTCACAGAGCCCGGCGACAGTGAGACCGTCGTCGCCTTCGAGAACGTCACCGGTGAGGACGTAGCCATCCTCCAGCAGGCGCTCAGAGATGGACGGTATGCGGTTCCACCGGGGGGCGAGGCGAGCTTCGATGTCTCCGTCGGCACCGGCGATGTCGTCGAATATCGGGGAGAGACGTACCGGCTCACTCGCATCGTCGGGGACTACCCGACCTACCAAGTCAGCGTCACCGCGGCCGACTAGTCGGACCGCTCGACGCGCAACTCGGTCTGCGTGCCGAGTGCCTCGTCGATTGCAGTGACCAGCGCCCGAGCCTTGTCCAGCGTCTCCGCGTACTCGCGGTCGGGTTCGGAGTCGTGGACGATGCCCGCGCCCACGCGGAGGTGATACGCCTCTGCGTAGCGAACCAGCGTCCGGATTACGATATTCAGCGTCGCCCGGCCGTCGAACCCGAAGATACCGATAGAGCCGGTGTAGGGACCGCGACGGGTTGCTTCGAGTTCGTCGATAATCTCCATCGTCCGGGGTTTGGGTGCACCGGTGATGGTCCCGCCGGGGAAGACCGCCGCAATCGCGTCCGTGAGGTCTGCATCCTCGCGCAGTCGGCCCTCGACTTCCGAGACGAGATGCATCACCTCGGAGTAGCGGTCCACCCGGCGATACTCGGTCACGTCGACGCTGCCGTACGCGCTGACCTTCCCGAGGTCGTTGCGCTCTAAGTCGACTAACATCGCGTGTTCGGCCCGCTCTTTCTCGTCGCTCGTGAGGGCGGCTTCGAGCTCGTCGTCTTTCTCGGGCGTCGCACCGCGTGGCCGGGTCCCCGCGATGGGTTCGGTCACCAGACGGTCATCCTCGCGGTGCAAGAGGAGTTCCGGACTGGCAGAGACGAGGTCGACGCCCGGGAACTCAAGCAGCGCGGAGTAGGGTGCGGGGTTCACCTCTCGTAGGGCATCGAACGCCTCGACGGGGTGGACCGCCGCGGGGGCGACCAGCCGCTGGGAAATGTTGGCCTGAAAGGTGTCACCGTCCCGAATGTACTCCTTGACGCGGCGGACACGGTCGGCGAAGTCAGCCCGCGTGCAGTCACTCTGGAAGTGTGCGGTGTCGGTTGCCACTGGCGGGTCGGCCACGCCGGGGTCGCCCTCCGTCGCCCGACGAGCGAGTTCGCGGGCGTGTTCGCGGGCCAGCCGGTACGTTTCCAGAAGCGAGTCCTCGTCATCGGAGTCGACGGGTAGACACGCGGTGATTCGCAGCGTCACGTCCTCGCCGTCAGCGGGGCGCTCCCAGGCGGCCAGCCGGTCGTAGGTCGCAAGCTGGAGCCGGGGGAGTTCGCGGTCACGAACCGCGCTCGCGGGCAGGTCCTCCAGTTCACGGGCCACGTCGTAGGAGAGCCAGCCGACGGCACCGCATGGATAGGGCACGTCGCAGCCGCCCCGGACGAGGGTCTCCCCGTCGAGGACGGCCGCGAGCGTCTCGAGTGTGTCCGAGGTGCGTCGGGTCTTGCTGTCCGAGGTCCGTCGCACCTCGCTATCACCGAGGTCGACCTCGGTGAAGTCGGCGGGCGTGACGCCGAAGTAGCCCCAGCCGGATTGCCCCCCAGTGGTATCGAGGTAGACGCCGCCGGGGCCGTCGCGGGCCCGACGGTACGCCTCGAAAGGGTCGGGGACTGTCACGCGGACCTCGACCGGAACGCGGGCCCCCGAGGGGGCTCCGCGGGCAGTCGCCAGAAACGTCTCCCGGTCGGTGACGACCTCGGCCATTACAGCCGAAAACGGGCGGCGCGCCTAACCGTCTTGCGGTTTCAGAAGTCCTGAGCGCGCTCTATCCAGTCGCTCGCGCGCCCCTCACCGGTCTCCGCTGCCTCGGCGACCGCCTCGGCATCTGCCACCGCCAGGTCGGCGACTGTCTCGTAGCCGGCCTTCCCCAGGCGGTCGGCATAGGTCGGGCCGATGCCTTTGATTTCCTCCAGCGACAGCCCCTCCTCGGCGTCGTTGTCCCCAGTTTGTGCACCTGTCGAATCGGTTCCGTCACCGTCTGTCGGCGCTGACCCGGCGACCTGCTGGCCGCCCGTGTCCTGTGACTGCTGACTGATAGCTGCATCCGCACCGTCAGTACCCTTGACGGCGTGTTCGGACTCGGCGGCAGGCTCGCGCTCGACAGTGACATCCGGCTCGCTCCCCGAGCCGGCAGACTGACCGCTCTGGTCGGAACCGAAAAGAGATTTGAGTTTCTGCAGCAACCCCATATGTGAGCGTTGTACCGCGGTCTACTTAAAGTCGCTTGCGGAGGGCGTCGTTCATTTCATCGACCGGTGCGTCCTCGCCAGTCCATCGCTCGAAGGCCTCGACACCCTGGAACAGCAGCATCCACGCGCCGTCGATAGTGGTCGCGCCCACGGCCGCCGCGTCCTGCAACAAGCGCGTCTCGATGGGCGAGTAGACCGCGTCTAACACTGCGAGGTCGGCGTGCAAGGCGTCGGCAGGCACCGGCGACGCATCCTCTTCCATCCCGACGCTCGTGGCGTTGACAAGCAGGTCAGCACCGGGCAACAGGTCCGGGAGCGCATCGAGGCCGTGGCCCTCAGCGTCGCCACCGGTGTCGGCCACCGCCGTCGCGAGGTCCCGAGCTTTCGATTCGGTCCGGTTGACGACGTGGACGGTCAGTCCCTCGTCGGCGAGTGCGAAGGCAGTGGCCCGGCCGGCACCGCCGGCACCGACGACGACGGCCGTCCCCGACAGCGAGACGCCGTGGTGTGCAAACGAGCGGACGACGCCAGTGGCGTCGGTGTTGTAGCCGGTCGGCGGGGACGTACTGAAATCGACGGTGTTGACCGCACCGATACGGGCCGCAAGCGGCGCAGGGTCGACGGCTTCGATGACCTGCTGTTTGAACGGGATGGTGACGTTCAGGCCAGCGACGCCGAGCGTGGCCGCGCTCTCGATTGCCGCAGCGCCACCATCTTCGGGCGGTTCGAAGGTGACATACCGGGCATCGATGTCGAGTGCATCGTAGGCGGCCTCGTGCATCGGCGGCGACAACGAGTGTTCGACGGGGTTGCCGATGAGCGCGTAGACATCCATACACGCACCGGCGAGCGCCCGGGACATGAACGCCACGGCTCCGGCGGTCGCTGTCACAACCGGGTCGAACGAACCGGTGTCCGGCCAGGCACTGCGTTCCTCGGAGTGGGCGTTCCGCAACCTTTTCGGCGGGACCCGAGTAGAGTTCGGTAGTGAGTCGTCTTGGTCATCCGCTGGTCCAGGTGGCCGTCGCTGTCGCCCTGACCGCAGGGTGGGTCGGAGTCTTCCTGACCGGTACCGAACTCGGAACGGTCAGTACCGTCGCGGTCGCGGGCACCGCGATTCTCGGAGCCTCGTTTTTGCTTGCGTGGGCTGCCGAAACCGCCGAGAAGGACGTACCACGAGCGTTCGCCATCGCGGTGCTTGCGGTGCTCGCGGTCGCTCCGGAGTACGCCGTCGACGCGCTGTACGCCTGGAACGCCGGCTCCGGCGGCGCGACGGCCGCCGAGTGTAGCCAACTGACCAGCCAGCAAATCGAGGCCCAGGGCAGCCAGATAGCGGCGGCCTGTCACGACGCCAACCTCGCGGTGGCGAATATGACCGGCGCCAACCGCATCCTCATCGGCATCGGGTGGGCCGGCATCGCCGCGTTCACCGTCTGGCGGGCCACCAAGACCCGCGACCAGGCGGTCCAGAACCGCGAGGGTATCCTCAACGACGCAGTGAGTCTGGACAAGGACATCGCCACCGAGATTACCTTCCTCTATCTCGCGACGCTGTGGGCGTTTCTCGTCCCGCTTGGTGGCGGTATCGATGCCATCGACACTCTGTTTCTCGTCGGCCTGTACGTCGCCTACATCGGGCTGGTCCTGAAATCCGACATCGAAGCCTCCGAGCACACCGTCGGGGTGCCACATTACCTCCAATCGTGGCCCCGGCCGTGGCGGCCGCTGGCGGTCGTGACCCTCTTTCTGTACTCCGGTGCGATGATTTTCATCGCCGTCGAGCCCTTCGCACACGGGCTGGAGGTCATCGGCGTCGAGAACGGCATCCCCGAGTTCTTCATGATTCAGTGGGTCGCACCGCTTGCAAGCGAGTCGCCGGAGCTCATCGTCGTCGCCGTGCTGGTCAACAAGGCCCGCTCGACGGCGGGCTTTAACGCCCTTATCTCCTCGAAGCTCAACCAGTGGACGCTGCTCATCGGGACCATCGCGGTCGTCTACTCGCTGGGGCTGGGCGCCTACGGGACGTTGCCCTTCGACGCCCGGCAGGGCGCGGAAATCTGGATTACCGCCGCCCAGTCGTTTTTCGCGCTGGCGATTCTCTGTAACTTCGAGATTAGCATCCGTGAGGCACTCGTCCTCTTCGGTCTCTTTATCTCACAGGTCATAGTCGAGTTCGCGCTCATCAGGGACCTGCTCGCGCTCCCGATTTCGAGTCACGACCTGTTGTTGCTGTACACCGCCGTCTACATCTGTCTCGGGCTCGCACTGTTTGTCAAACGTCGCCGGTCGTTGCGCCTGCTGTTCGGACTGGCGGGTGATGCCGTCCGGACAGCGTTCGGCCGCGACCCGGTCCACCCGGAACACGCAGACTGATGCTGGGAATTCTCATCTCGCGTGCGGACGACGCCTCGGTCCACATCGGCGAACACCTCCGGGAACTACTCGACTGGGAGACCCGCGAGGACGGGACGCGTCCCGATGCCGACGGCGGTGGGACCGTCTATCGGGCCGAAGGGGTCGAACTCCGGGAGTTCGAGGGGCTCCACATCGACCTGGAGCGGCCGGCCGCGGCCTTCGGGGACGTGGACCTGCTTGCGGTCGCCTCGAAACACGCCGGCGAGACGGGGCCGCTGCTGACCGCACACCACACTGGCAACGCCGGCCCCGCGGACCACGGCGGCGAGCCAGACAGCTTCGCGCGGGCCTGTCCGAACGCCCACGCCCGCGTCTACGATGCGCTCCGTGCATACGCGCCAGCGGGCTACGAGGTTGGCATGGAGTGTTCCCATCACGGCCCGACGAACGTGGGTGCGCCATCGATGTTCGTCGAACTCGGCAGCGACCAGAACCAGTGGGACGACCCCGAGGCGGCGCGGGCAGTCGCACGGGCGATACTCGACCTCCGTGGGGTCAGCCCCGACCGCGAACCGGAAGACGGGGCGGCCGACAATCGCCATCGCCGCCACCTCGTCGGTGTCGGCGGCGGCCACTATGCGCCCCGGTTCGAGCGAGTCCTCGAGGAGACGGACTGGACGGTCGGCCACGTCATCGCCGACTGGGGACTGGATGCGCTCGGGGACATCGAAAGCGAGACGAGCCACGACGTGCTGGCAGCGGCCCTGTCCGAGAGCCGTGCGGCCTACGCGCTGGTCGATGGGAACCGACACGGTGTGGCCGCTGCCGTCGAGGCCGCCGGCGGTGAGGTCGTCGGCGAAACGTGGGTCCGGGAGACCGACGGCGTCCCGCTCGGGCTCGTCGAGCGGGTCGAGCGGGCGGTGGTGCCGGTCGAAGAAGGACTTCGCTTCGGAGAGCGAGCCCGCGGATACGACGGTGCGTTCACCGCGGTGGAGCTTCCCGAGGACCTACTCGACGAAGCCCGTGGTATCGACCGCGAGAAGACGGCCGACCGCCTCGCGGCGGAGACGCTAGCGTACTGTACGGACCAGGGTGGGACCCGGCCGACGAATCCGGTCGTCCTCGCCGCCGAAGGCGAGCGGGAGGCAATCGTCGACGGACTGGTGGACCTGCTCCGGGAGCGCTATGACAGTATCGAGCGCGAGGAAAATACCGTCGTTGCACGCAAAGAGACATTCTCCGCCGAGAAAGCACGGACACTGGGGGTCCCGGAGGGGCCGAAGTTCGGTCGACTCTCGGCCGGCCAGGCCGTCGAAGTCGACGGCGAGACCATCCCGCCAGCGGCCGTCCGCGAGCAGCGCGAACGGCGGTTCCCACTGGATAAATAGCCACCTACCGTTTCGACTGGAGATAGAAATGGCCCGTTACTGCGTGTCAGCCGCCCGTCAGACACAGGGGAAAACATATTAGTGTCCCCCTGTTAACGGGCATTTAAATATGGATTCGATTATCGACGACGCCATCGACGAGGCCGAGGAGGAACGGGAGGACGGGGATACTCCGCGGGAGACGGAGACCGAGACGACATCCACGGAGAGTCCGTCAACGACGGGGCAGATGACCGACGAGGAACTGGCCTCGGTCGTCGAAGACCTCGAAACGAAAATCACCGTCGTCGGCTGTGGGGGAGCCGGCGGCAACACCGTCACCCGGATGATGGAAGAGGGCATCCACGGCGCGAAGCTTGTCGCCGCCAACACGGACGCCCAGCACCTCGCGGACGAGGTCGAAGCCGACACCAAGATTCTCATCGGGAAGAAACGCACCGGTGGACGCGGTGCGGGGTCGGTCCCCAAAATCGGCGAGGAGGCCGCACAGGAAAACATCGAGGACATCCAGCAGTCCATCGACGGTTCGGACATGGTGTTCGTCACGGCCGGCCTCGGGGGCGGGACCGGTACCGGTGCGGCACCGGTCGTCGCACAGGCCGCACAGGAGGCGGGCTCGCTGACCATCTCCATCGTCACCATCCCCTTCACCGCGGAGGGTGAGCGCCGGCGTGCCAACGCCGACGCCGGCCTCGAACGACTGCGTGCGGTATCGGACACCGTCATCGTCGTCCCCAACGACCGCCTGCTCGATTACGCGCCGTCGATGCCACTGCAGGACGCCTTCAAAATCTGTGACCGCGTCCTGATGCGCAGCGTCAAGGGGATGACCGAACTCATCACCAAGCCCGGGCTGGTCAACGTGGACTTCGCCGACGTTCGCACCATCATGGAAAACGGCGGCGTCGCCATGATCGGACTCGGCGAGAGCGATTCCGAGAACAAGGCACAGGACTCCATCCGTTCCGCGTTGCGCTCGCCGCTTCTGGACGTGGAGTTCGACGGGGCCAACTCCGCGCTCGTCAACGTCGTCGGTGGGTCGGACATGTCCATCGAGGAAGCCGAAGGTGTCGTCGAGGAGATCTACGACCGTATCGACCCCGACGCACGCATCATCTGGGGTGCCTCGGTCAACGAGGAGTTCGAGGGCAAGATGGAGACGATGATTGTCGTCACCGGTGTCGAGTCCCCACAGATTTACGGGAAAAGCGAGGCCGAACGCGAGAAAGCCGCCCAGCAACTCGGCGAAGACATCGATTACGTCGACTGACCGCGACACCGCAGACAGGGGAGGTCACCCACTGGGAACGGTTCCCCATGACGCTCTCGCTGTCGGAAGATAGAAAAGCACCGAGTGGCAATCTCGGGCCATGAAGACACCCACGGACCTGAGTTCATACGTCCGCGTACTCAAATTAGCGAGTACGCCGTCCTGGGACGAGTTCTCGCAGGTGGCCAAGATTGCGGGGGCCGGGATTCTGCTCGTCGGCATCCTCGGCTTTCTGATTTACACTGTCATGTTCTTCGTCCCGGGTGGTCCCTAATGGACGAAGACGAGTTCGACCAGTACGAGGAGGAACTGGAAAGCAGCCCGCAGGACCCCCTGAGCGCCGGGCCGGGCGAGAGCCCGCTCGACGCCGAGCCCGAACCCGACGACAGCGAGGGACTACTCGACCCCGAGGACCAGCCCGACGAAGAGGAACCCGAAGAGGAGCAGATACCCGTCGAGGAGCGATTCGATACGGGCATCTTCGCGGTCAAGACCACCGCCAGTCAGGAGCGGACTGTCGCGGACATGATTATGAACCGCGAGGAAAGTTCCATCCACGCGGCACTCGCGCCGGATTCGCTGACCTCCTACGTGATGGTCGAGGCCGACGACGAGGCCGTCTTCGAGCGCATCCTCGACGAGATTCCCCACGCCAACGGCGTGGTCCCCGGCCAGTCCTCGCTGTCGGAAGTCGAACACTTCCTCTCGCCGAAACCCGATGTCGAGGGTATCGCCGAGGGGGACATCGTCGAACTCATCGCTGGCCCCTTCAAAGGCGAGAAGGCACAGGTCCAGCGCATCGACGAGGGCAAAGACCAGGTCACCGTCGAACTGTACGAGGCAACGGTCCCGATTCCGGTTACCGTGCGTGGTGACCAGATTCGCGTCCTGGATTCAGAAGAGCGGTAACGCAAGCATCCGCCGAGCAGTAGCGAGGCGGTTCACTCGCCGCGAGCAGTGTGAGCGGCGAGGTGTTTTGTCCTAAATTTTGCAAGGAGTGGGATGCGAGCGCAGCGGGCGTCCCCGACGCAGTAAAATTTAGAGCTAAACGTCGACCGGTGCGAACAACAGAGCTGAGCGGAGAGAGCGTGCGAACAGTTCGCCTCAGTCGTCGGCGGCGGCGGAAAAGCCACTCATTGCATCGGTCTGGGGTGCGGGGGACTCGGTTTGCCCAGACAGCGACGCGGCCGTCTTGTCCATCTGTGCGGCGACGGTTTCTTGCTGGTCGCTCAGCGATTGGGCCGACGATTCGAGGTCGTCGACAGCACTCTGCAAGCCAGTCAGGTCGGTGCTCAGGTCGGCCATCGAATCGCCAAGCATCGAGAGCGCATCGCCCAGGTCGGTGTCGTCCGCACTCGTTTTCTTCATATAACGACATTATACCCCTATCCGTGTATGACCACCACCAAACGTGTTAGGACTATCGCTGGACGTGGGCCTCGCTCGCGAGGCGTTCGACGGTTTCGCGGACCTCGTCGACCTTTTCGGCCTGTTCCTCGCTGGTGGCGGCGGCGGTCTGGACCTCCTCGGAGACACGTTCGGCGCGGTTGACCACCTCGTCGAGCATGCTCGCGATTTGCTCGGTGCTTGTGGCCTGGTCGTCGGTGGCAGCGGAGACCTGTTCGATGCCCTCGGCGGCCTCCTCGACGGCGTCGACGATGTCGGTCAGCGCCTCTGTGGATTCCTCGACCTGCTGGAGGCCACGCTCGACCTGCTCGTTTGTCTTCTGGAGATTGTCGACGGTGTCGCGGGTGTCAGTTTTGATTCGGGCGACCATCTCCTCGATTTCGCCGGCGCGTTGCTGTGACTCCTCGGCGAGGCTTTTGACTTCCTCTGCGACGACGGCAAAGCCCTCGCCGGCCTCACCCGCCCGAGCGGCCTCGATGGAGGCGTTGAGTGCGAGCATATTCGTCTGCTCTGCGATGTCGTCGATGACATCGACGATTTCGTCGACTTCGTCGACCCGCTCCCGGAGCGTGTCGACATCGCCAGCGACGGCGTCGGCGGAGTCCGCCACGTCCTCCATGACCGCCTGTGTCTCCTGTGCAGTCTGGTGGACGGCTTCGGCGGCATCGTCGGCATTGCGGGCAGTCGAGGCCACCTCGTCACTGGTCGAGGCGATTTCCTCGATTGTCGCCGAGAGGTTACTCACTTCCTGGCTGACGGTCTCCAGAGTCTCGGACTGGTCGTCGGCGAGGTCAGAGATGCGCTGGCTGGTGGTCGCCACCGACTCGACGGAGTCATGCAAATCGCCGGTCTGGTCAGCAACGTCCGAGACGATTGCCTGAAGGCGGTCGGCCATCTGGTTGAGCGAATCGACGACTGCCAGCAGTTCGTCGTCGACGTACTCGGTCCCCTCGACAGAGGCGCGGGCTTTCAGGTTGCCGGCCTCGATTTCGGCCATCGTATCCTGTAGTTCCTCTACCATCTCGCGAAGTTCCTGTTGCTGGCGAGCGTCCTCGGTTCGGTCGTGAATCATCTCCACGACGCCCGCCAGTTCGCCGTCTTCGTAGATGGGCGCGGCGCTGAACTCGATGTGTCGGTCCTCGCCGCGAGCGTCTTTCATGACGCTCTCGTCGGCATACAGCGTGTAATCGACGTCGTTGACGCGTGGAACACCGTATTCCTCGTCGGCGTTTTCGGGTGCTTCAAGCACCTTCTCGGCGAGTGTCATCGAGCGTCGACCGTCGTGATAGAAGGCCGGCCCGATAACACCGTGTTCCTGCTGAAGCCGCCGTGCCCCCTCCTCGTCTTCGCCGGTGAGTGTCGCCAGCGACCGGTTCCAGTTCGTGATTTCGCCGTCAGCGTTGACGACGAAAATCGGCGTGTCGATGTGGTTGAGAAGAGCGTGGTAGTCGAATGGAACCTCCGCGGGCGAGGACTGGTCGGAGCGGCTGAGTGTCCCACCGTCGGGATGAGGGACCGTCCCCATTCCTTCGTCACCGGCCGACTGTGACTTCCCTGCGGAGTGGTCGTCGGGGTCATGCCGTGTCATTACCACTACCACGACGATAGACGACTATAAGAACCCCCTCTAATTATACCAAATTAACATCCAGAAAAGGGCGAATGCTGGGGTGGCCGGCAGCGTCACCCTTCGATACGGTCGACGACTTCGCGGATGTCGGCCGCGTCCTCGATGTCCTCTTTGATGTTTTCGCGGCGACGAACGTCGGCGGCGCTGGCGTCGTAGGCGCGGACGTACTCGGCGCGGGAGTGCTCATCGAAGGCGTGGCGGATAGCGAAGTAGCCGTCGGGGACGACAGCACCACAGACCTTGCACTCGATGCGGTCGTGTTCAGTCGCCTGGTGAACGATGAGGTCCTCCACCCGGTCGAAGGTGGCCTCGTCTCCCTCGATAGCGCACTCCCAGCGTGCCATTGTGCGTTGGGAGTCACCCCGGCGATAAAAACGTTCCTCCAGATGGTCGGTACCGACGCCCGGGAGATGAAAACCTCTAAGCGCGAGAGTGGCGAATTCGCGAGGCAGTGACAGCGACGCGCGTCGACATGCACGTGAAGGTCCTCAACGACCAGGTCGTCCAGCAGGCCAAGCGACACGGCATGGACGCACTCGTCTACGCGCCACATTTCACCCGGTGGCCGACTATCCGCGAGCGCGCACACTCCTTCAGCGACGAGGACTTGCTCGTGGTTCCCGGCCGCGAACTGTTCACCGGCGACTGGCGAACCCGCCGGCACGTCCTCGCGCTGGACCTCGACCACCCGATTCCGGACTTTCTCACGCTCGAAGGGACGATGGCCGAACTCGCCGACCAGGATGCCGTCGTCCTCGTCCCCCATCCGGGGTTTTTCACCTTCAGCCTCGAACGCGACCACATCGCACAGTACCGCGAGCAAATCGACGCCATCGAGGTGTACAATCCCAAGCATCTCCCCTGGGATAACCGCCGTGCCCGCCGATTGGCTCGTCAGTTCGACCTGCCGCCGTTTACCTCCTCGTATGCCCACCTGCCCGGCAGTACGGGGGAAGCGTGGACCACCTTCGAACGTGAGATAGACACGCCGGCCGACCTCCACAAAGCACTCCGTGATGGAGCGCCGCGCACCGCCGACCACCGCGAAGGACTGGGGCATCTGGCCCGACGCGTCCTCGAATTCTCACACATCGGCTACGAGAACACCTGGAAGAAACTCGACCGGGTGTATCTCTCGGGGACCGAGCCGACGCATCCTCACCACGTCGCCTACGACGGGGCCTTCGACGACATCGCAGTGTACTGACCGGCAAGCCAAGCCATCCAGCCCTCAGATGCCAATAGCCTGCTGTGCGTCGACGATAACCGGCGCGGCATACTTCACCAGGAGGAAGATACCCGCGATTTCGACGGCAGTGACCGTGACAGTCATCAAATCAGAGTACTGGCTGTCGACGGGGATGCCGAAGGGAACGTCGAACTCCTTGCTCCACAGCGGGTAAAACAGTGCAATCCCGCGGGTCGTCCCCAACACGTCCAGCACGTAGTGGGTCAACACACCCAACCAGACCCACTGGAGGTTCCCGAAGTAGAAGGGATAGGCTCCGACGACGAGCAACACGGGGAGATTGTGCAGCGTCTTGCGGTGCTTGCCGAAGGCGGTGTCGACATCCGGGAACAGCGCACCGAGGACGACCGGGACGAACACCTCGGCAATTGTCACGAACGTCTCCACGTCGCCGGCCGGTTCGAGAACGTAGCCCAACCCGAAAGAGAGCAACACCGCGTTGAGTACGTGTCCGCGTTTGTTCATCGGAACGTACCTCGCAGGCAACGGGGACAAACCTTGTCTTTCGTCGCCGGCACGTGGCAGGACAGTCCGCACACACCATGTCAGAGAGGTCACGCGGCGCTTGCTGGGCGACCCGCTCACGGACCGTCGGTCAGTCGCCGTCAAACTCGTACTGGGAGACACTCGCACCGGAGTCGCCGCTCTCCCACGGGGCAGTCTCGGCGACACCGATAAATGCCGTCCCAACGGGTAACTCCTCGGTACCGCCACCCAGTCCCCCGACGGCCCCAGTCGCAACACCCCGAGGAGTCCACCGGTCGCTGCCTCCGCCACGGTGACTGACAGCCGAACCTTCAAATGGGAACCCGCGACCAGTCCGGCACATGCTCTGAGGCTCGCCACGGCGCGGCTCGCGGTTGTGCGACACACCGCGTCGTGGACACCGCCGTGTCGCCTGCTTGCCCCCACTCCCGGAGACCAACGACAGAGACGAAAAGAGACAGGTAGCCGCCGCCCACACCGGCAGGTATGGAATACGAGACGCCGCAGTTCTTCCGCGTCATCCAGTACGCGGCCAGCGCCGACCGTGACGTGGTAGACATGGTCAGCGGCAGTCCGGACTGGAACCCACCGGACTCACTTCGTGAGGGCCTGCACGAGTACGCCGACGCCGACCCCGGTGACTTCCAGTATCCCCCGAGCGTCGGCCTCCGCGAGTTGCGGGAGGAACTCGCAACAAGACGTGGCGTCGACCCCCAGCAGATTATCGTCACCAACGGGACCGGCGAAGCAAATCACCTCGCCATGGCCGGCGGCCTCGACGCCATGCCCGGCGAGGAAATCATCCTCACGGACCCCGTCTACCCCTACTACGCCGGCCGTGCGAACCACCTCGGCGCAGAGACGACGTTCGTCCCGGTGACCGAAGACGGTCACGCCGACCCCGATGCAATCACTGAGGCGGCCAGTGAGGACACCGCTGTCATCGTCGTCAACTCCCCAAACAATCCGATGGGTGTCACCTACAGTGCCGACACTATCGAACGCCTCGTCAGGGTTGCGGAGAACAACGATGCGTTGCTGGTCAGCGACGAGGTGTACGACCACTTCGATTACGCCGGGCGCTTCGAGTCCGCGCTGGCAGTCGACTCCGACCACCGCATCGTCACCAACGCCTTCTCGAAGTCGATGGCAATCACCGGCTGGCGGGTCGGCTACGCCGTCTTTCCCGACCCCGACGGTCCGAACGGGAACCTCCTCGACGAGGCACGTACCCGGCATATGCTGACAAACGTCACCGGCTCTCGGCCGCCACAGGCTGCCGTCCTGCACGCGCTGCGACACACCGATCCGGACTACTACGAGGGGGTTCGGGACCTGCTACGCGAGCGCATCGCCGCGTTTACCGACGCACTCGATGCCGTCGACGCGGAGTACACCGAGCCAGAAGGAGCCTTCTACGTGATGGCTCGCTTCCCCGGGTTCTCGGGGACCTTCGAGAGCGTCGAGCGCCTCATCGACGAGGCCGGCGTCGCAGGAATGCCCGGGGAAGCCTTCGGCGAAGCGCGTGCGGACTGGATACGTTTCTCGCTGACGACCGACCGCGTGGAGACGGCCGCCGACCGGCTCGTCGAGTTCTTCGGATAATCCGTATCCCTAAACGTGAGCACGACCCAGTACCCCTGAATGCCCGACACCGACAGCGTCGACTGGCAGGCGTTTTTCGGCTTCGGCCAGCCCTACGACAACCAGGCCGACGCTATCGAATCGGCAATCCAGGTCGGGCGGGCAAACGGCTATCTCGCCATGGAAGGCCCGTGCGGAACCGGGAAAACGATGGCTGCGCTGACTGCCGGTGCCACCCTGATTCGGGAAGGCGAGTACGAGCGCATCGTCGCCGTCACGCCCGTCAAACAGCAACTCCAGCAGTTCGTCGACGATTTGCGGACGATGAACGCCGGGCTGGAGAAGCCACTCGCCGGCATCTCGCTCGTGGGGAAACGCGACCTCTGCCCGTACGGGCGCGAGGGCGTCTTTCCCGACGACGCGGGCACCCACGACCGCTGTGAGGACCTCCGGGAGAACACCGCTCGGCTGGTCGAAAGCGACCGAAACAGCGACGACCGTGCGGTCGCCAGCGCCGCCGTCGGCGGCGAGAGCGAGGAAATCTGGTGGGACCCACAGCGCGGGAGCGACCTCGCCAAACACGCCCGCCCCGACGGTCCCGGCCAGCAGACCTTCGAGGACGCACTCAGCACGGGAGGAGCGACCAGCCCCTACCGGCGCAGTCAGCCGAGTGCCCCCCAGTCGATGACCGAAAGCGACGACGAACCGCTGTACTGCCCGTTCGAGGCCGACTGGTTCGCCCGCAACAAGGGCTCGCCGGTCGGGTTCGACGCCGGCGAAAACCACGTCGTCACTGCCGAGGAGTACCTCCCGGCGGCGACCGAGCGGGGCACCTGTCCCCATCGCGTGATGAGTACCATGCTGGAGGCGGCAGACGTGGTGGTGGGCAACTACAATCACCTCTTTGACCCCGACTCGCGGCCGCTACTGGAATCGATTCTGGACGAGGACACGTTTCTCGTCGTCGACGAGGCCCACCGACTGGAGGAGCGGGTCCGTGACCTGCTCTCGAAGCGAGTGGGGCGGGCGACGCTCAAGCGGGCGCGAAACGACTGTGGGCAGTTGCTCACTCGTGCCCACCAGAGCACGGAACACAAACAGCAGGTCCGTGACCAGCTAGCCAGTCACGAGGTACCACTCGAGGCCGTCGAGCGGGCACGGGACTTCTACGACGACGTACTCACGTGGCTCGACGAGCGGGTCGCCGACTACCTCACAGGGGAGTTCGGCCCGGAGTGGCGCGCCGGCAACACCGACAGACTGCCCGACAGGACACTGGAGGTGCCGCTCCGGGACCCCGAGACCGTCGAGCAGGACGAACTGACGAAATGGGCCGAACAGGAGGGCTACACCGGTGATACCTGGCGAGCGCTGTCGACGGTCGGACTGGCTGTCGAGGAGGCTATCGACGAACTCGGCCTGACCAGAACGCCGGTCTGTACCGCCGTCGGTGCCATCATGGCACACTGGTGGGAGGCAGACCACGCCAGCTTCCTCCGGGAAATCGAACTCGAACACTCCCCGGCCGACGAACGCGGCGCGGATGTCCCCTGGGAGAAGCAGTACACCGCCGGCCTGGTCTGTTTCGAGTGCATGCCCGGCGACGCGCTCCGTGATGTCTTCGAGGGACTGGGCGGGGGCGTCCTGATGAGCGCGACGCTCGAACCGCTCGATGTCTTCAGCGAGGTCGCGGGACTGGAAGCGCTACGGCAGGCCGACCGCCCAGTGGTCGAGCGCTCGTACAAACTCCCGTTCCCGGAGGCAAACCGGGCAAGCTGGCTGGTCGATGCGAAAGCCTTCACCGCACGCAACAGGGGTGACCCCGAGGAGAACAGCGACCCCGACACCTGGAACCGGACCCGTGACGAGTACGCACACGTGCTGCGCACGCTCGCGCGCTCGCCCGGCAACGTCCTGATTGCGATGCCGAACTACCGGGAGGCTGGCTGGGCCGGGAGGTATCTCGATGAGGTTGTCGAGAAGCCGGTACTGGTCGATGAAAGCTCCAGCAACGAGGAGACCGAACAGCTGAAACGCCAGTTCTTCCGCGGAGAAAGGAAAGTGCTCGTTACCAGTACCCGCGGCACGCTCACCGAAGGTGTCGACTACGACGGCGACAAGCTCCACTGTGCTGCTGTCGTGGGCGTCCCGCTTGTGAACATCGGCTCCCCGCGAGTGCGGGCAGTCCAGCGCGCCTATGCGGACGCCTTCGGCGAGGAGAAGGCCTTCGAGTACGCACTGACGGTCCCGGCGGTCCGGCGGGCACGACAGGCCATGGGCCGGGTCATCCGCGGCCGCGAGGAAGTCGGCGTCCGCGCACTCGTTGGCAGTCGGTTCACACCGGACGCGCGCCACAGCGTCCACACCTATCTCTCGCCCGGCGAGCGCGAGGAGTTCGTCCGCCTCACCGGCGAGTTTCTCCCGGGCCAACTCGAGCGGTTCTGGGACGGCCACGAGCGCCCCTGAGGCGGGTATGCAGCCGGCAAGCAGTCGGGCATATCATAAGGACTATACAACGGGAGCGAAGCCGTTTAATCGATGCCGGCTTGCAACAACTGTGGCGGATTCGTGACCGAACGGTACGTCAGGGTGTTCACACCGGAGGGGTACGAGGGACCGCGGGTGTGTCCGAACTGTGAGGACAAGCTACGGGACGGTGCCGACATCCGCGAGGCGCGCTCCTCGCGGTCGTAGCCTCGTTTTCGACGGGTACTCAACCACGGACTCACTACCCGCAGGTATGGATATCGAAGTCGAAGCCGTCGAGGATGTCGGCGAGTCAGCAGTCCCCGAAGGCATCGACGCCCCGGAGTATGTTCTCTACGGAGGGAAAGGCGGTGTCGGGAAGACGACGATGGCTGCAGCGACAGCGCTCGCGAGCGCCCGCGACGGGACGGCGACGCTGGTCGTCTCGACGGACCCGGCCCACTCCCTGTCGGACACACTGGAGACCGACGTACCGGCAGACCCCGCACAGATACGCGAGGAGATGCCGCTCTATGCCGCGGAAATCGACCCCGAAGATGCTCTCGCGGAGGGGCCATTCGGCGGCGCTGGGGAGGGCGGGGCCGGCGAGAGTCCGCTCGCGGGCTTGCTCGGCGGTGACGCCGCCAACCCGCTCGGTGGGTCGATGCCCGGCTCGGACGAGGCTGCCGCGATGCGTCTCCTGCTCGAGTACATGGACGACCCCCGCTTCGAGCGAGTCGTCGTCGACACCGCGCCGACCGGTCACACGCTCCGTCTGCTGGAACTCCCGGAGATGCTAGACAGCATGGTCGGCAAGATACTGACCATGCGCGAACGCATGAGCGGCATGCTGGAGGGGATGGGCAACCTCTTTGGCGACGACGACCCCGAGGAGGGTATCGACAGCCTCCGTGAGTTTTCCGACCGTATCGAGCAGTTCCGCTCGGTCCTGCGGGACCCCGCCAGGACGGATTTCCGTGTCGTGATGGTTCCCGAAGAGCTGTCCGTCCGGGAGTCCGAGCGCCTGCTGGACAGACTCGCGGAGTTTGGCGTCCCCGTCGGGACTGTCGTCGTGAACCGCGTCATGCAAGACCCCGGCGAGGTGTCAGACGTGGCTGGTGATTTCGTTGCCCCGAACCACACCGACTGTGAGTTCTGTGAGCGTCGCTGGGCGGTCCAGCGCGAGGCGCTTGACCACTCACAGGACATCTTCCGGGGCCACGACGTACGGCGAGTGCCACTCTTTGCAGAGGAGGTACAGGGCGAGCGCCTGCTGCGGGTGGTTGCGGCCTGTATCGAGGACTAAGGCAGTTTCCGAAGGATACGATAGCCGAAGTCACGTAGCCTATCGGGGAGAAAGCGGCTGTACAGCAGGTACTTGCCGACGCGGCCGACCGGGTAGCGAGCCTTCGGGTCCGAGACGCTGACAGCGTCGTGAATCACTTCGGCCACGTCCTCCGGCGAGACTGCGATGGGAGCGCCGCCGGCGACGAGCGAGCCGTCCTCGACCATGTCGTAGACCCAGTCGTACTCGCTGCGGTACTCAGTGTGTTCCAGTTCGTCACGGACCCGCCCGTTGAACTCGGTGTCGACAGGACCGGGTTCGACAAGTACCACGTCGACGCCAAAGCCCTCGACTTCCGCCCGGAGCGCGTCACTCATCGCCTCCAGAGCGTACTTCGAGGCGCTGTAGACCCCACCGCCGGGCGTGACGACGCGACCGGCGACGCTGGAGACGTTGACGATGGTACCCGAGTCGGCGTCGCGCATGTGCGGGAGCACCGCGCGTGTCAGCCGGTGTGGCCCGTAGACGTTCACGTCGAACTGGGCGTGCATGCGGTCGGCGGGAACGTCCTCGACGGGGCCGTACTGGCCGAACCCGGCGTTGTTGACCAGTACGTCGACGCTCCCTTCCTCTTCGATGATGCGGTCGACCACGCGGTCGATGTCCTCGCCGCTCGTGACATCGAGTTCGTCGGTCCGACAGCCCAGCTCCCCGAGTGCAGTCAGGGCCTCAGTGTCACGGCTGGTGGCGTAGACCGTCCAGCCGTCCTCAGCGAGATACCGGGCCGTCGCCGCACCGATGCCGGACGAGCACCCGGTGATAAGTGCCGTCTCCGTTGTCATGAGCGGGCTGTCGGCCGCCCCACACATAAGCCCCGCCGATACGGTCAGTCCAGCCCCTGTTTGAGGTCGGCGGCGTAGCTATCTGCCAGCCGCGTCGGCTCGGGGAGTTTGTAGCCACCACAGCAGCGTTCGACGAGGTCGACAGCCGTCTCCGCACTCACGCGATGGCCCGGACTGACATACAGCGGATTGATATGGCGGTTCGGCGACTCGTACTGCCGGCTCTGGTAAGCATAGCCGATAACATCGCCAGCAGGGGCCGTCACATCGCTGTCGGCCTCGATAGGGACGCGTGTTCCTTCGGGCAGTGGGTCAGCAAGTGACTCACGGGGGTGGCCACACAGCAGGTTCTTTGCCACGCCGACTGCCGGACAGTCCACGGTGACGCCGATGTGGGTCGCGAGGCCGGCCTCCCGGAAGTGGATGCGCCCGCTTCCGTCGACCACCAGAAGGTCCGGGTCGGTCTCCAGGTTCGCCAGCGCAGCGAGAATCGCGCCACCCTCCCGGAAGCTCAGCAGGCCAGGGATGTAGGGTATCTCGGTCGGTTCGACGGCGTGGGCGCGCTCGACGACCTCGCTGCCGCGGCTGACGACGACAGCACTGACCGCGTCGTCGCCGGCGAAGGCCTGGTCGACGCCCGCGACGAGCGGCGGGTCCGTGCGCCCGTCCAGTCGTGTCTGCTCGCTGTCGGTCGCCGACCCGCCATCGACGGTGACCAGTTCGGGGTCGAAATCGAGATCGTCACGGAAGGTAGCGGCGTCGGCAATCTCGCGCTGGCATTGCTCCATCGCCTCACGGGACAGCGACGGGTCGGGGACGAAGTCGGGACGGACGACCTCCATTAGAAGGGACCGCGGCGGCGGCCGCCACCCGGACCGCCGGGACCACCTGGCCCACCGGGACCGGAGCCAAACTGGACGCGGTTGGGTGCCCGGATGCGGTCCTTGACGCGCTGGCCATAGCCCAGGCCGATGAGCAGGCCGATGAGGTGGGCAGCATTGGCGACGTTACCCCCGGCGAGGCTCGGCCCGACGATGCCAAGCGCAGAGATAACCGCGTAGCCGCCGGTCAGCACCCAGATTGGCACCGGGATGATGAAATACAGGTACACGCGTAGTCCGGGGTTGAGTACCGTGAGCACGCCCATGATAGCCAATCCAGCACCACTGGCACCGAGAACACCGGCCCCGATGCCCTGGACAGCCTGCAGAGCAATCTGACCGAGGCCAGCGGCGATGCCACTGGCGAAGAACAGAAGCGCGAACTGCTTCGAGCCGATGTAGTCCTCGACCAGTCGGCCGAAGAAGTAGATGACGATGCTGTTGACGGCAATATGATAAAATCCCCCGTGGGAGAAAACCGAGGTAACCCACGTCCAGACGTACTCGGGATTGGCAGGGTGAAGGACGAAAATCGAGACCCACGTCGGATGTCGCTGGAAGATTGCCGGGTTCAGCGTGTCAGCCACCAGGAAGCCGACGACGTACTGCAGCAGGAACGTAATCCACATCGCTCCCAGGAAGACGAACGTCATGTTGTTCCGGAAGTAGCCGACCCAGCTTCCGGGGCCGGTATTCACGCCGACGCGGTCGGCGAAGCCACCACCGGATGAGTCGTCCTCGACTGTCGCCTCGAATCCGCTATCGAAAACAGCGCCGTCGTTGCCCCAGTCGTCCAGACCCGGGCAGTCGTGAGCTTCCGGGAGGCGGTGTTCCGCACAGAAGTTCCCACCGCAGTGCCGGCAGTGGTACGGCATGCTCTCGTCTTTGCCGCACACGTCACACTTCGACATTGTCGGACCTATGGGTGGGTCCCGCAAAGGGATTGTGCTTGGCCTACTCGGCGAGCGCCTTGCGGGCTTCCTCGATGGCCGGGACGACGACCCAGAACGTCAGCGCGCCGAGGATACCGACCCAGAACAGCGCGTCCTTGAGCATCAGCGCGAGCTGAATGTAGACATCACTGGTCTCGGGATTCGGCGCGGTCAGTTGGGTCCCTTCGAAGCTAGGCGTGTTGAACGTCGCTGCGATGACGAGCCAGCCCAGCATCGAGGTCACGAAGATACCGAAGCCCTTGATGAATTCGTCAGCCATTATCTGAATTTTCGTCGGATTCGTCTTTAGACTTTCCCATTTCCTCGGTCCGAAAGCGGGTCGAGAACGCATAGACGGCCGCACCGCCGACGAGCAACCCGATGCCGACGATAGCAAGCAGGGGGTCGATCTCGCTGGCCTCGGCAGTTGCGCGGTTGGTTGCGGAATCCAGCAGGACAAACCCAGCAAGCACGAACACGACCGCAAACAGCGTCGAAAACACCGTCACCGTCTTGTACAGTCGAAGCGGGACAGTGACTTCACGGGAGCCACTGCCCCCGGGTGCGTCCGACGGGTCATCACCGGACGCGTCGGCCATCTATTTCGGTGGCCGCAGCCGGTAGTACCGGCGGTTCAGGTCGAACATGTAGCCTTCCCGCATCGACCGAAGGATCGCGTATGTGATCGTCGCGACCACCAGCGGCGAGAGGAAGGTCAGGTCGAAGAGCAGCGGCTCGTAGATGGTGACGATGTTCTTGACTGCCAGCACCGCGATGGTGAACGCGAACATCACACCGCCGACGCCGACGGCAGCCCAGAAGGGCTGCTCGACCGGCCGCCGGGCGCTACCCTTGTTGATGAAGGGGACGATGGCGATCGCGCCGACGACCACGACGTTAGCGAGCACACCGTAGGTCCGGTCGGCCAGCAGCACCTGTCCGCCCAGCAGGCTCAACTCGGGGTTGAGCGGGCCGAGTTTCAGCAGGCCAAACGACCAGTAGAGATACCAGTCCGGCAGGATGACTGCCGGCGTCGTCCCGGAGTCTGCCGGGTTGGGCAGGTGGGGCGGGACCAGCGCTGCCAGCATGACGATCAGACCGACGAAGAAACTCGTCAGGGCGAGATTTCGAATCATCTCGTGGGGCCAGGCCGGGAACGCCAGCACGTCACGCTCGACGTAACTGGACTGCTGGCGCAGGTCCTGGTCCTCGCGGCGGGCCCGCTCGAAGTACTCGTAGGTGACCCGCGAGAGACCCTGCGTGCGCGTCTTGCGCTCGCTCCAGGTCGGCGTTTCGTCGTCCGGCGGGACGATACCGCTTCCGTCCGCCGAAACCTCCTCGTCGCCACCGTCAGTCCGAACCTCGCGCTCGTCGGCGGGGTCGTGCGATGCGTCCGTGGTAGTGTTGGTGTCCTCGGTCATGGTATTAGTGTGGTTCCGCGATGCCCTGCATCCAGACGATGCCGATGTGGACGGCAATCAGCAGCGTCACGATAAAGGGCAGGAAGAACACGTGCAGGATGTACATCCGCTGGAGCGTCGCCTGCGTCAGCGTGTACCCGCCAAAGAGCAACTGGGCGACGTACTCGCCGACCAGCGGGACGGAGAGGCTCATCTCGACGCCAATCTGACCTGCCCAGAACGAAAGCTGACTCCAGGGCAGCAGGTAGCCCGTGTACCCGAAGACCATCGTCAGCGAGATGAGCACGATACCCAGAATCCAGTTGAGCTCACGCGGCTCCTTGTACGCGCCCGTGAAGTAGACCCGCAGCATGTGCAGGAACACGGCCGCGACCATAATCTGGGCCGACCAGCGGTGGAGACTCCGCAGGAAAAAGCCCAGGTTCAAATCACCCATGATGAACAGGATGGAGTTGTACGCGACCGATGGTTCACCGTTTGCAGCGGCCGCCGCAGGGGCATAGTAGAACCCGAGTAACGCGCCGCTTATCGCCGCGACGACGTAGGCTATCGTCGAAAAGGAGCCAAGCGCATACAACGGATACCAGTACCAGAACTTGTTGTCCAGGTTGTATTGCTCGGTGTGGCTCTTCGGCATCTGCATGTTGACCTTGTAGTAAAGGTCTTCCAGCAGCTCGAGATAGTCGACGATACGCAGCCGCTTGTCCAGGTAGATGAGGACCGTGAGGTAGATTGATTCGACCGCGGTCAGGTCGCGCTTTTGCATCCAGGCGTCGTGGTCGTATTCGTCTTTGCGTTCGAGACTCATTGTATCACCGTGGGAGTGCGACGAACTGCCCTTTCACCGGAGTGAACGGGTCGTAGATGGACTGGTGGCACTGGCAGTAGACCTTGTCCTCTGCACCGGGGTAGTCCGATGTCTTGAACCCAGGCACACAACAGAAGTGTGTACACTTGTCCAGCCAGGCCATGAAGCCGTCCTGGGTCGCTTCGGACAGGAAGCTCTGGACATCACCGGGCAGGCTGCTGTATTTCCCCTCACCGTTTGCCATCTTGCTCACCTCGGGACTACGGAGAACCTGAATCGGCATCGGACGACCGTCGGAGGTGTTCCGCCAGTTGGCCATCGCGGGCTTGCCCAGTCCGCTTTTCCCGATGCCGTTGCCCCACTCTTTGTAATCCGTGAAGTCATCGACTGTCAGCGGGTCGCCCGAGGACAGTTCCGACATCCACTCGTAGGTGCCGTCCGGCTTTGCGAGGAACGTGTTGTCCGCATCGGCGTCGGGAGCTGTTCCCGCGTACTTCTGGACGCCACAGTACTGGAACCACGTCGAGGAGTAGGTGATGCCACCGACATCGGCCTCGGAAACCTTCACTGTCCGACCCTGCTGTTCGATTTCCTCGACTTCGGGCCAGTAGCCTTTCAGCGTCCCGCCGTCGATTTGAATCGGGATAATTGGCATGCCGCGGGGTGCCGGGCCGTCGGTCAGTTCGATGCCGACGAACTCGACTGTCCCCCCGCCTGCACCGGGCGCGGACGTGGCAGTGTCGATACTGGCGGCCGTGCCGGCTGCAACGGCGCCGAGCGTCGCGCTTCCGACAACGCCCTTGACGAACCGGCGTCGGCCGCTTTCCTCTGGGTATTTGTCTTCGTCTGCTGGCATAGTTAGCGTTTGTAGTATGGGTAAATGGCGCGTTTGAGTGTGTCACCGACGCCGTCCGTGATGGTCTCACCGTCGACATCGTCTTCGCGGATGTAGAGGTCTTCCCACTTCCGGCGGCGCTTTTTGACGATCATCACATCGGGCAGGAACTCCTTGCGGTACAGCAGGAGAATGAAAGAGAGATTGAGGAAGATTGCCGCAAGGACGCCACCGAGGAACATATTCCCGAGTGCGGCAAACTGCTTCGGATAGCCCCAGCCGCTGATAAGCCCGTAGGTAAACAGGCCGACGAGGATAACCTCGACCAGCGTCAGCAACACGATGGAGATGGCTGCGGCCGTACTCTCGCGGGGCGGTTCGTAGCGGTGGATGTCACCGTACGTGGAGCCTTCCGACGGCATTAGTTGTTCCCTCCTGAGGTGTGTGCGGATTCACCGTACTTCAGCGTGAAGAAGGTGAACACCAGCGACATCGAAATGGCGAGGATGACCGAGATGCCAACGTAGTGTTCGCGGATGTTCGACCCCATGTGCTGGACATCCAGCGGCGTCGACGCGTTGGCACTTTTCGTCGCGTACTCCTCACCGACGACGATGGACCCTTTCATGCCTTGCCCCTTGTGGGGCTGGCAGTAGTAGTTGTAGATGCCGTCCTCCTCGAAGGTGTACTCGTAGGTGCCCTCCTCGACCGGCGAACCCGACTCGAAGACTCCGTCCTCGGAGACGACGTTGTGTGCACCGCCCTCGCCGGTCCACTCCCAGACGACAGTCGCACCGTTGTCGACGTGGACCGCAGCGGGACCGAACGCGAGCCCGTCACCACCAGCACCGACATCGACGGTCACTTCGTCGTTCCCGGTCTGGTCGGCTGTCTCGTCGAAGTTGTTTGCATCGTCGAGGTAGCCACCGAAGTCCGGGACGGTTCCGCCGCCCCCGCCGCCGCCACCTTCCTCGGAGGCAGCCGCGGGACTGGCACCCGCACTCAACGCGGCGGCGCCGCCGGCAGCGCCACCGGCTGTCTGTAGAAACGTCCGCCTGTTCATGTTCGTTCAAATCTCAGTACTGGCTTTGTATAAACCCACCGAATACACCGCCGTTCGGATGTTTCGACGGGCATACCACACGTCCGTCAACGGGGCTACTCGGCCTGCCCGTCCTCACCAGCGGGGTCGCGTTCGGGCTGGCTCTCCTCGAGTGCAGCGGCCAGGCGGTCGGGCACGTCGCCGTCCAGTTCCTCCAGGAAGTCCGGGCGGTCACCCTCGGCCAGACCGACCGCACGCAACCGGTTGCGGAACTCCTCGGAGCGATACCGGTCCGACAGCCGGGCGTTTGCCACCATCAAAAAGAGGAACAGTCCAATGACGACGAATCCAAGGCCGATGACGAAGATGAGCCAGAGGTTCGCGCCGGACCCGCCACCGGGCGGGGTGACGACCTCCAGCAAGTACAGCACCCACGCGCCCAGCAGGACCACGCCCGCGAGCAACTGGACGCCGGCGACGACCTGCAACACGGTGTTGCCCAGCGCGTCGCTGCTGTCGGGTATCTCCTGTGGCTCGGGGAGGACTTCACCCTCGGGCATCTCCGGCACGTCGTAGGAGTCCATCGAACACAGCGCCACGGTCGGTTTCACGTCCCGGAGGACAGTGCCCGACCCTTCGATAGACCCGTCGGGATAGACGGCCGCATATCCCGAGTCCGAGTAGGCAATCAGCATGTCGTCGAACCGCTCGACACGGGCGAACACGTCACGGGTCAGGACCCGGTTTTTCACGTCGGCCTCGACCCGGTCCAGCAGTTCCTCGCCGGTAATCCAGGTCTCGGCGTCGAAGGCGGCCTCCCACTCCTCGGCGTCCATCTCGGCCATCTCCTGTGGCCCGAAGTTCTCGAAGTCGTACTTCTGTTCGACTTCGGCACGAAGCGCCTCAAGGTCCTCGTCAGTGGCACCCGCCGGGTCCGACTCGGGCGCGCCACCGGCCTGTCCGTCAGCAGTGTCACTGGCAGCCTCTTCGGCCGGCGAGTCGGCGTCTGCCGACTCAGACTCGCGGACAGCGTCGTCCGAGGCGTCGCTCATCACATCGCCCTACGGACGCAGCCCCCGTTAGGGTGACGATTGCCCACAGCCGTTATGCCCATCGACGCCCCACCCCCGCTGTGGCCGACGTGACGCTGACCTTCGAAGAGGGAACGATTCGCGTCGAGAGCGACGCGGCCCTCGACCTGCCGGGCGTCGAGTACGACCCCCGCTCGGAGACCGGCCGAGCGCCCGCCGCCGACTACGCCGCCCTCCGTGACGCACTTTCCGAGGCCGACGAAACCGTCGAGGACAACGTGCTCTCGCTGCCAGAGCTGTCGGTCTCCTCGACGTACCGGCTGCGGGAGTACCAGCAGACGGCACTCGACGCATGGCTCGCAGGCGAGGGCAACGCCGGGACCGGCCGGCCCGAGCGTGGCGTCCTCGAACTCCCGACGGGCTCTGGCAAAACCGTCATCGGCATCGCCGCCATCGAGGCACTGGCGACGCCGACGCTCGTGGTCGTCCCCACCATCGACCTGCTGACCCAGTGGCGCGCGGAACTGTCGGCGGAGTTCGACTGCCCGGTCGGACAACTCGGCGGCGGCGAGCAACGCGTCGAGGCGGTGACCGTGGGGACCTACGACTCGGCGTACCTGCGCGCCGACGAACTCGGCGACCGCTTCGGGCTGGTTGTCTTCGACGAAGTGCATCACCTCGGCGGGGAGGGGTACCGCGACATCGCGCGCCTGCTTGCCGCACCGGCCCGACTGGGCCTGACTGCGACCTTCGAGCGGCCCGACGGGGCACACGAAGTGGTCGCCGACCTGCTCGGGCCACTGTTGCACCGCGTCAGCGTCGATGACCTGGCGGGCGAACACCTCGCCGAGTACGATATCAAGCGCATCGGAGTCGAGTTGACCGACGAGGAACGCGCGGCCTACGAGCGCCACCAGTCGACCTTTACTGACTATCTCGCGCAGTCGAGCCTGCAACTGCGAAGCGGAAGCGACTATCAGGAACTCGTCAAGCGCTCGGGGACGGACCCGCGGGCACGCGAGGCGCTGCTGGCGAAACAGCGCGCCCGCGAGATAACGATGAACGCCGAGCGGAAGGTCGACCGACTGGCGACGATTCTGGACCGACACCGCGAAGACCGAGTCATCGTCTTCACCGCCTCGACGGAGCTGGTCTACCGGCTCTCCGAGCGGTTTCTCCTGCCAGCTATCACCCACGAGACGCCGACGGCCGAGCGCGAGACGATTCTCCAGCGATTCCGCGAGGGGACCTACAGCCGCGTCGTCACCGCGAACGTTCTCGACGAGGGAGTCGACGTACCCGACGCCAACGTCGGCGTCCTGCTCGCGGGCAGCGGGAGCGAACGCGAGTTTACCCAGCGACTCGGCCGGATTCTTCGCCCGAAACCCGGAGAGGACACGGATACACCCGCCGGCCGGGCGCTGTTGTACGAACTCGTCACCGAGGACACCGCCGAACAGCGGGTGGCCCGACGGCGGCGGTGAGCGTCGGCCGGACAGGGACAGCGCCGAGGGAAGGAATTGCAACGGTGAGTGCCGGCTGCAAACGTCACCTGCTCAGGGAGCTATACCGACGCGTCGGGTTTCAACAGCAGGAGTTTCCGGACCGCTGCCTGCTCGGCAACGTCGGCCCAGTAGGCGTCGAAGGTGACCGTGACCTGTTCGGTCGTTCCCGGAGAGACGGAGATGCGCTCGCGGGTTCTGTGGGTGGCGTCGCTCTCGACGGTGACGATGAGGTCGGCAGAGAGCGTGCGGTCGGCGGTGTTCTCGACGGGAACCGTCGCCGCGAGGAGGCCACCCTCGCCCTCGCCGAGGGAGACGGCCGTGATGTCGTACTGGAGGTCCTCGACGAACGGGCTGGGCGTCGGCGTCGTCGGCGGCGGTTCGGTCGGCTCCGCGGTCGTCGGACGCGGCGTCTCCGTCGCGGTCGGGGGACGCGTCGGGGGCGGGCCGCGGTCGTCGTCGGCACTGGCACAGCCGGCCACTCCGGCGACCGAGAGGGCGAGCAAGCGGACCACGGTACGACGGCGCATGCAGAAGTGTGGTGTCAGCGCCGGCAAGAATCTTCTGTCACACGACTCACGCGGACAGCGCGTGCGAGACAGTAACAGACCGTGGGATAGGTACATATCCGCTCGGCCCGTACGATGGTGTGTGCCCGGATACGAGCCCAGCGAGGTCCCCCTCTACGAGGACAGAGAGACCGTCGAACGCCAGTACCGCAGTTCCGAGCGCGAGAGCGACCCCTTCTTCGCCGTCGAGGTCTACGAGGACGGCTACGCCGTCACGTACGACCTGCTGCCGGCCGGCCACCAACTCGCTCCGCCCGCGGCCTCGGAAGTGGACGAGCGCATCACACGCGAAATCGAGGATATCGTCGGCGACCAGTCGCTCCCGACGGCGGAAGTAAGCCGGTCAGTGTCGGCCTCACTTGGCAATATTTCCTTTTTCCAGCGCGAGGACAGCGCCCGCCGGGTCGCCGCCGTCATCTCCTCGCTCGTGCTAGACGAAGCCAACTGGGTGGACGCACAGCCACCCGAGCAGGCCCAGGGAACCCGCAAAAACTGAGCGCCGCGAGTGACACTTTTGCCGCTGGCGACCACACCACCGGACAGTGCTGACCAAAGAGTTGCTGCGTGTCTCGCGGGCCGGCGGCGGCTATCACCCGCAGTTCGCCGGCGACGACGACCGGCAGGTCGCGGCCCGCGTACTCGGCTGTTATCAGGGCCACGTCGGCGAGCAGCGTAGCGACTTGACGGCGGCGCTGACCGACATCGAACGCGAGAGCGACGATTTCAAACTGGTTCGCGGGTTCGCCAAGCTACTGGAACGGGACGCTATCTTCGAGACCCGGGCGACCGTCGACCCGCAACGCGCACGCGAGGTGACATTCGAGGCCGCCGAGACCGTCGGCGTCGTCGCCGAGGACGAACGGGCACGTGCGCTCAGGGAGGCCGCCGACCGGCTTGGGGCCACGCCCGAGACGCTCGACAGCGCGCTCTACGCCGACCTAGAGCGCCGGCAGATACTCGCCGACGCGCCCGAGCGCTGGGACCCGGCGACGCTCGTCGAGCAGTACAACCTCTCACTCGCTCAGACAGCGCTGTTCGACGCCACGGAGGTTCGCGTACGCTCGGCCGACCCCAAGGCCGTCGTCTCGGCGGTCAAGCGGTTGCGACTCATGTACGAAGTGCGTCGCCTGCCGGCCGAGGAACGGGGCCGGGTCGCGGACACCGACCGCGAGGTGGTCGTGACAGGGCCGGATGCCCTCTTCTCGAAGAGTCGCCGCTATGGCACCCGCTTCGCGCGCCTGCTGCGGACGGTCGCCGGGACCGCCGCGTGGGAACTGACCGCGACCATCGACGACCGCGGCACCGAACGCGAGCTAACGCTCTCGGATACGGACGTGTCGGTGCCGGGCGTCGACCCCGTCACTGAGGTCACCTTCGACAGCAGTGTCGAGGCCGAGTTCGCCCGCCGGTTTCAGTCACTCGACCTCGACTGGGACCTCGTACGCGAACCGGACCCCGTCGCCGCGGGCGAACACGTCGTCATCCCGGACTTCGCTTTCGACTGGCGACACCGTGACTTTCGGGTGTACTTCGAGATTATGGGCTTTTGGACGCCCGAGTACGTCGAGAAGAAACTCTCTCGACTGGCCGATGTCGAGGACGTGGAACTGCTGGTCGCGGTCGACGAGTCCCTTGGCGTCGCCGAGGACCTCGAAGCGCGGGACCACCGCGCGATTCCATACGCTGGCAGCGTCCGTCTCAGGGATGTGCGTCAGGCCCTGCGGACCTACGAGGAGAAGTTAACGACCGCTGCAGCCGCCGACCTGCCCGACGAGTTATCGCCCGAAGCCGACGTTGTGACACTCGCTTCCCTCGCCGAGGAACACGGCGTCAGCGAGGCCACCATCGAGGACAAGCAGTTCCCTGCCCACGAGCAGGTGGGACGGACGCTCGTCCGCCCGAGCGTGCTGACAGCGGTCGACGACCACATCGAGACGGGGATGACACTCGGGGAGATTGAGACAGTACTCGAAGAGTACGGTATCGACGATGCGAGCGCGGTGCTGTCGGCACTCGGGTATCGAGTCGCGTGGGAGGGATTAGACGGTGGGACCGTCGAGTCGATCTAGCCCACCACGGGGGCGGCGCTGTCAAAGGCCACCAGCTGTCGGGAGATAGAAACATTGATTGGGCTGAACGACAGATACCGGATATATTGGTATGCGCAAACGGGTCCTCGGGGTCGGCGTCGGCCTGAGCGAAACGCTCGACGGCGAAACGACGCCATACACTTTGCAGTCCGTCGAGACGGCAGCCGAGGCCCGCGAGCAACTCCGGACGGGGACGGTCAGCACCGTCGTGACCGCCCGTGAGTTGCCGGAGACGGACGGACTCACGTTCTGTGCCGAACTCGACCGCGACCACCCGTCGGTACCGGTCGTGTTCTATCCCGCCTCGGGCAGTGAGACACTCGCAAGCGACGCACTGGCTGCGGGTGCCACTGACTACGTCTCACAGTCAGCAGCCAGGGACCGCCTCGCCTCCGGTATCGAGCGCGCGATTGAGGACGGCGGAACGACCGGCGAGACGGCAGGCGGGCGCGACCTGCGGAGTTTCAGGCGGGCCGTCGAGAGTTCGGGTCACGCGATTCTCATCACCGACACCGACGGGACCGTCGAGTACGTCAACCCCGCCTTCGAGGAGTTGACCGGCTACAGCCGCGAGGAGATTATCGGGCGGACACCGAGTGTCCTGCAGTCTGGCGAACACGACACGGCGTTCTACCAGGACCTGTGGGGAACGATTCTCGACGGCGAGGTGTGGCAGGGCAACGTGGTCAACGAGTGTGCCGACGGCGAGCGTGTCGTGGTCGACCAGACCATCGCACCGATACACGACGAGCGGGGAGAGATAGAGCGATTCGTCGCCATCAACCGCGACGTGACAGCACGTTCGGAAAGCCAGCGCCGCGTCGAGAGACAGCGCGATGGACTGGACGTCCTCAACCAGATGGTTCGCCACGACATCCGCAACGACCTGCAGGTGGTCTCGACGTATCTCGGCATCCTCGAAGACCACATCGACGAGGACGGCAGGCAGTATCTGGAGATGGCCCGCGAGAGTGCGACAAACGCCATCGGACTGACCAAAAGCGCGCGTGACCTCGCCGAGATGATGCTCAACGCCGACGGTGACCGTGAGCCGACGCCGGTACGGGAGGCAGTCTCCTCCCAGATAGAGGAAGTGCGCTCGACACACGACCACGCGACGGTTACCGTCGACGGAGCCATTCCCGCAGTCGAGGTCCAGGCAAACGAGATGCTCGACTCGGTGTTCTGGAACCTGCTTACCAACGCCGTCGAACACAACGACAGCAACGAGCCCGAGGTGGCGGTGTCGGCGACCGACCGCGATGGCACTCTCGAAGTTCGAGTCGTGGACAACGGTCCGGGCGTTCCGGACGGACAGAAAGAGGAGATTTTCGGAAAGGGTGAGAAGGGTCTCGAAAGCGACGGGACCGGCATCGGCCTCTATCTCGTCCAGCGGCTGGTCGAGGACTACGGCGGCCGCGTCTGGGTCGAGGACAGGCTCCAGGACCAGTCCACTGAGGGCATAAAACAGGCTGCTGACGGCGGGTCCCGGCGACCCACCGACGGCCAGTCGACAGCGGATGGAGCCGTGTTCATCGTGGAACTCCCGACGGTCTGAGGGGACTACAGGTCCCGCCGCCGGCCTTTCGGCACGACCGACCGCAACTCGTCGTAGACGTACAGCCCGACGCCCAGCGGTTCGTGTTCGCCGGCAATCTCGCGGGTGACGATGAGGTATCCCCAGTCACCGTCCCACGCGAGGTCCTGGTCCTCGCCGGCGACGAACGTGGCCGCCTGGTCGTCATCGAGTGCGATGACGTTCTCGCTGGCGTGGTGGCCAAAGCGCTGGACCGCAGACAGCGTCGGTTTCCAGTGTTCCTGTCGCGTCCGGAGAAACGTGATGCCAAGCCCCTCGACTTCGACCGGGGTGGGTTCCTCGCCACGCAGTGCCCACACTTTCCCGCTGCCACGCTCCCAGAAGGAGTACTCGTCGAAGACGGCGGGGTCGACGCCGAAGCGCTCGTCCCACCACTCAAGCACTTCGGCCCGCGTCGCTCGGCCCTCGACAGCACGCTCTTCGGCAGTCGCCGGCAAGCGGTCGAAGCGCTGTCCGTCGTTCGTCGGCGCGTCGTCGCTCATCCCGTCACCTCCAGTTTCGCACAGAAGAAGCCGCCCGTGTCGTTGTGATGCGGGTAGATGCGCTTTGCGCGTGCGACCTGTGGGTCGTACTCCTCGTCGTCCCACGCGGTGACGCCATCGGCATGGTCGAGTGACAACTCGTAGTCGACGACGCGACAGTCCTCCTCGTCGAGGACGTAATCCAGCACGGCCTCGTTTTCCTCGGGCGCGAAGGTACAGGTGGAGTAGACGATGGTGCCCCCCTCGCGGGTGACCTGCACCGCACGCCGGAGGATGCCTTTCTGTGCGCCGGCGATACCGTGGACGTGTTCCAGACTCCAGTCCTCCAGCGTATCCGGGTTTTTCCGGATGGTCCCCTCACACGAGCAGGGCACGTCCACGAGCGCACGGTCGTATCCCTCGCCACCGAAGGGTTTCAGCGAGTGGTTGCGGGCGTCCTCGTGGGTGATGGCGGTGTTGGTGACACCGAGCCGTTCGGCGTTCGAGCGCAGCGCGGAGATGCGCCCGATGTTGTCGTCGGTAGCGACGACGCGGCCGGTATCATCCAGCAGCGCCGCAAGCTGGGTTGTCTTGCTTCCCGGGGCTGCACAGGAGTCCCAGACGCGCTCGCCGGGGTCGGGGTCGAGTACCGCTGCGGGGACCGCAGACACTTCCTCCTGGCCGTGGAGCCAGCCGTGGACGTACGGCCAGTTCGCACCTGGCTGGTCCTCGGGCAATCGCAGGAGGGCGTCGTGCCAGCCGACCCGCTCGACGGGGATACCCTCCGCCTCCAGTGCCGCACTCGCACGCTCTGGCGTCGTCCTGATGGTGTTGACCCGGACGACTGATGGCAGCGGGCGCTCACAGGCGGCGCGGAAGGCCTCGAAGTCGTCGACGAGCGGTTCATACCGCTCAAGTACGCTCATTGCCCACCGGTTTCGCGGGGCGGCGCTTGTGGGTTTCGACTACGGGCGAGAACGGGTCGTACGACGCGGCGGACGCTACGCTTGCTCGGAGGGGACGCGAGTCGTACTGACCCGTTCGGCGACCAGCACCCACCCCAGCATCGTGAGCGTTATCTCGCCGTCGGAGAGTTCGACCAACTCGTGGTCGAGAAGCGTCTGGAGGAGTGCCTCGGGGTCCGTCGACTCCGTCGCCAGGATTGTCCGGGACTTCGTCCGCCCCCGCTGTGCGTAGAGTCGCGTCAGGACACGGAGCACGGGAGGTGGCGGGTCGATGGTCCGCAGTCGGCGTTTTGTCCGGCGGTACTCGCGACGGAGATATCGCCCGAGCAGGTTGAGCTTTCGCGGTGGATTGAGCGAGAGGTAGACACCGACGACGACCCCACGTTTGACGTATTTGAATTCGACAGTCGGTTCCAGCCGTCCGAGCAGTTCCTTCTCCGAACGGGTGACACTCACGATTGAGTCGAGGTCGATATTGAGCGGCTCCGTGATGCCGGTACAGCCGATTTTTCCGGGGGCAACGCGAAGCTGCCCGATGTCGAAGCGCTGGTCGGTGATACGCCCCCCGACTGTCGCCGGGTGGCTCATCGCCACCTGGGTCCCATCGAGCAATCGGCGGAACAACAGCGCGCTGACCCGCTCCAGAGTCGAGTCCTCACCGTCGACGAACAGCACGACCCGCTGCCCACCACGCTCGAACCCGATGGTGAGAACCGTGCCAGAGAACGCCTGCCCTGCGGCCTGCGGTGGCTGGCCGAGCCGAACGTCGAAAATCTCCGCCAGTGCGGCGTCTTCGGCCAGTCCCGTCCCTCTGACCGACACGCCCGTCTCGTCGAACCGGACTGTCGCATCTGTGGGGTCCGTCGAGACGGCTGGGCAAAGCACGGTCGTCGAGAGTTCAACCCCCTGTGTCACGGTCGGTCCCGTTCCAAACGACGGCTGCTCGCCGACCGCACGGTAACGGGTCGGTCGGGGGAGAACACAGCCTGGGAATTGTCCGAATCTAGCTGCGGTCCAACAGATGCGACGGCCACACGGCGAGTTGTACCCGGGGTAATATAAGTATTAGATATAATATGTGCGAGGCGGCGGTGAAACAACGATAGCGACACCGTCGGGAGCCAGCAGAAAGCCCATACCCGTCGGGGCCCGACAGTCAGCTATGACTGACACAGACCTCGGTACGGCAACGATCGTGTACGAACACCCCGAGGAGGGGACCGTCGAAGAGGAAGTCGAAAACAAGGATATTGCCTACTTTCAGGACCACTGGATGCTGAAACGCGACGAGGACGAGTCGGGCAACGACCTGGTCCGGCGTATCCCCGCCCAACGGGTCTACTACGTCGACCGGTCCGTCGAGGCCTTCGAGGAGGAGGTGAAGACGGTCAAAGACCAGGTGGAGTCGCTGGCAAGCGACCTCCGCTCGAAGCTCCCGGGGCGAACACAGCGCGAAGAGAGTCACAGCGGGACGGGAGAGCCCGTCGAGATCTCCGTCGAGTCCGACGACAGCGACACCGGCGGACACTCGACGGAGTAGTCGGACTAAAGCTAAGTCCCCGGGCCGTCATGCTCCGATATGGCACACATCGAGGAACAGCAGTCGCTATCGCTGTCCGAGCCGGTTCTCGTCGAGGGACTCCCCGGCGTCGGCCTCGTCGGGAAGCTGGCCGCCGACCACCTCGTCGACGAACTGGAGTTGACCTACTACGCTGCCTGTCACTGCGAGGGGTTGCCGGACGTGGCCGTCTACGAGGAGGGTGGCCGGGAGGTCCGCCCGCCGGTACGCATCTACGCTGACGAGGACAACGACCTGCTCGTGTTACAGGCCGACGTACCGGTCTCGCCGGAGGCCGCAGAGGAGTTCTCGACCTGTGTCACCGGCTGGCTGGCCGAGCAGGACGCGTTACCAATCTATCTCAGCGGGCTCCCCGAAGAGAAAGACGACATTCCGGCGATGTATGGCATCGGGACCAACAGCGGCGGGAGGCTACTCGACGAGTTCGACATCGACACCCCGCGTGAGAGCGGCCTCGTGAGCGGCCCGACCGGCGCGTTGCTGGCCGAGGCCGACAAACAGGGGCTGGACAGCGTCGGACTCGTCGTCCAGGCAAACGCGAACTTCCCGGACCCCGAGGCCGCCCGGGTGTTGCTCACGGACGGCATCGGCCCCATCGCCGGCATCGACATCGACACCGACCGCCTCGTCGAGCAGGCCGACCGCGTGGCCGCCGCCCGCGAGCAACTCGCCAAGCAGATGCAACAGGCCGAGGAGGAGTCGACGCGGGCCCAGCCGGTCGGGATGTACCAGTAGGGGAGTACCGTTTTGCGCTACGGGTTTCCGCGCTCGCTTCGCTCGCTGCGGGGAACCGCGCGCCGGTGGCGCGCGGATGTTCGTGTGCCCAGCCCACCCCACGGTTTCGAGGCATGCGACTGTCCGGTCAATACAGGGTCCAACTCTGTGACAGGTTGGCTACAGCGGTGGCAGTGCTGGAGAGCTATCGAGGGTCCATCACATAATACACGAGTGCCATCGTGACCCCCAGAGTCACTGCGTTGAGCGCCGTTATTCCCTCCAGCAGGAGACTCACTGCGAACATAACGAGGGCAGTCGCACAGCCAACCGTGAGAGCGAACTGCAGTCGGGGCAGGTCGTTCGCCCACGCCTCGAAGCGGCGATACAGTCGACGGACCTGCTGCATATCTTCAATTGGAGGGGCGCTGTCATAAATGCCTCAGTGGGACAGGCTGACGGCAGCCGAGCAGTGAGAGCCTGTCTGTGTGACGACTACTGAGGTGCAGCTCTCACACCACCGCCAGCCCTCGCCCCACCTGGTCGCGGTACGCCTCGGGCCACTCGATGGGCAGCGCCTCCCAGGAGCGACCGGCGTCCGTACTGCGGTGGATGCCGCGGTTGGTCAACGCGTAGAACTCCCCGTCGCCGCCGGTCGCGAGGACTGCCCGGACGGTTCCCTCGGACTCTGGGAGCCCATCCATCATGCGACTCCAGCCATCGGTGGTAGCATCGCGTCGGTAGAGCGACGCCGCAGCGGTGTCGGGGCTGTGGGCTCGGTAGGCACCGTCGGCGGCGGAGACGACGACTGTCTCGGGGTCACCGGGGTCGACAGCCAGCCCCCAGACGTAGCGGTGGTCCAGTCCGGCCTGTGGATACCGCCAGGTGTCCCCACAGTCCGGTGACTCGGCGTAGCCGTCGCCGGCAGCGGCGTAAACCCGACAGGGGTCGTCGGGATGGGTGGCAAGCGTGTGGTTGTCCCGGCGAGCGCCCTCGGGATGGGGTTGCCACGTCTCGCCGCCGTCGACCGAGCGGACGAAAGCGCCAGCCTCGATGGCGACGTAGACGTGGGCGGGGTCGTGGGGGTTGACCGCTAGCCAGCGAACGTGATGAGTCGCCGGACGCGGCGGAAACGACCAGTCCTCGGCCCCGGACAGGTCGGTCAGTCCGGGACACTGCCCGAACTGCTCGCCGCCGTCGGTCGACCGATAGACGGCACTGGGTTCGGTGCCGACCCACACGTCCGCCGGGTCGTGGGGGCTGACCGTGATGGCGGTCACGCGGTCACCGAGCGCGGCGACCTGCTCCCACGTCGCCCCACCGTCAGTGGAGCGTTGCAGGCCGGCGTCGACAGTCCCGGCAAAAACCCGCTCGGGAGCGGCGGACGCGGCGGCGACGCTCTCGAACTCGTGGCCGACCAGCGTCTCGGTGGCAGTCCAGTCCCCACTCTCCTCCCGGACCACCAGCAGTCGGTCATCGAGTGCCGCGTACAGTGTTGCCATACCTCACGCTAGGGGCCGGGTGATGCTAAATGTCCGGGCGGCAACTACAGAGCGAGTCCGTACCGCAGACCGACCATCAGCGCAACGATGGTCAGTTGCAGGAGACCCTGGATGCCGCCGAGTTTGGCGTTGCGCATGCCGATGGCACCGATGAGGTCGTAGTCGGGGTCACCGGAGGTGAGTTGACGGTAGATGCGAACCTCGCCGGGGAGGATGATACCAAAGCCCTGCACGGAGAGGAGTGTGACGACCGCAAGCGTGGCGATAATCCACGGCGACGCGACGCCGAAGTCGGGCAGCGTGGTCGCGAGGAACGCGCCCGACCCCACGACTGCGACAGCCAGTGCCACCAGGGTCTTCGGAGCGGTCAGCGCGTCGAACTGGATGCCGATGAGGACGACGACCGGAATCGTCGTCGCAGCGGTCATCAGCGCCAGCCACGGCTCGAAGTGGGCGAATCCGCGCTGATACCCCAGCAGGATGCCGGCGGTGACCGTGACCGCGGCCAACACCGGCATCAGGAACGTCATCTTGGGGGTGAAGTTGGCGAAAAAGCTGCCACGCTCCTCGGGGTCGAGACCACCGAGGACGGGGCCAAGCACCAGCCCCATGAAGAGGTCGATGCCCGTCCAGAGGACGCCCGCCATCACGTGGACGTAGACGAGGACGCGCGGGTCACCCGAGACGACAGCGCCAGCGAGTGCGAGAATCGGGACCGCCACAGCGGCCGCCGCGAAGGCGGGATTTGCTCGCTGTGCGAGCCCACCGATGCCACCAGTGTTCTGCTGTGTTGCGCCTGCCATGGCAGGCACTCTACACGACGAGGACTAAAACGTCTGTGTCACAGCCACAGCCCCACGGACCGTAGCGACACCTGCCTGCGGCCGCTGTGGGATACCCACCGGCTGGAAGGAGTCCCGTGGGGTGAGGTACGGCACGGCCTGTGACAGTGTGGCCAGCCGCGACGAAGGGCTGGGCAGCAGTGAGTACGGACAAAAGACCGGCAGTCGACCGCAGCAGGGCAGCGCCGGTCAGTCGTCGTCGCTGGCAGCAGCCGCGTCGCCGTCGGACTCGCTTTGCTCGTCCGACGAGCCGCCGCTCACGTCGCTCGCGGCGACGCCGTCGCTATCGACTGCCGTGACCAAATCGTGGTCCGACCGTGGCCCCTCGAGGTCCACGTCCGGCAAGAGGTCCCGCAGGTAGCGTCCGGTGTGTGACTCCTCGGTCCGGGCAACCGCTTCGGGGGTGCCGCTGGCGACGACCTCGCCGCCCTTTTCGCCGCCTTCGGGGCCGAGGTCGACGATATGGTCGGCGTTTTTCACCAGGTCGAGTTCGTGTTCGATGACGACGACGGTGTTGCCCTGATCGGTCAGCCGGTGGAGCACGTCGATGAGTTTGCGCTCGTCCTCGGGGTGCAGGCCCGTGGTCGGCTCGTCGAGTAGATACAGCGTCTCGCCGGTGTCTTTCTTGCCCAGTTCCTCGGCGAGTTTCACGCGCTGGGCCTCTCCACCCGACAGCGTCGTCGAGGGCTGGCCCAGGCGCATGTAGCCCAGTCCCACGTCTTTCAGGAGTTTGAGCCGGCGGCGCAGTTGGCTGTGGTTCTCGAAGAAGTCGAAGGCCTCGGCGACGGTCATGTCGAGTACGTCGGCGATGGTCTTCCCGCGGAACTGGACTTCCAGCGTCTCGTCGTTGTAGCGGGCCCCGTCACACTCCTCGCAGGGGACCTGTACGTCCGAGAGGAAGTTCATGTCGATGGTGACAGTGCCCTGCCCGCCACACTCCTCGCAGCGGCCGCCCTTGACGTTGAAGGAGAAACGGCCCTTGTCGTAGCCACGCTGCTGGGCGAGGTCGGTCTGGGCGAACAGTTCGCGGACGTGGTCGAAGACGTTGGTGTACGTCGCCGGATTCGAGCGTGGGGTCCGGCCGATGGGGGACTGGTCGATGAGTCGGACCGTCTCGATGTTGTCCAGACCCTCCAGGCCGTCGTGCTCGCCGGGGTCGACGCTGGTGTTGTCGTTCATCTCCCGCGCGAGGCCCTTGTAGAGCACGTCGTGCATCAGGGTCGATTTTCCGGACCCGGAGACGCCGGTGATGGCGGTGAACGCACCCACCGGGAGCGTCACATCAAGGTCTTTGAGGTTGTGCTGGCGGGCACCGCGGATGGTGATATATTCGTCGGCGTCACGGCTCGCGGCTCCGTCGTCCCCGCTCGCTCCGTCCGTACCTTCGCGCTGGTCAGGCACGCGCCGGGAGTCGGGCACCGGGATGGCCCGTTCCCCGGCGAGGTAGTCACCGGTAACGCTCTCTTCGGCCTCCATCACGTCCGAAAGCGAGCCGTTGACGACGACTTCGCCGCCGCGCTTGCCGGGGCCGGGCCCCATGTCGATGATGTTGTCCGCCCGGCGCATCGTCTCGGTGTCGTGTTCGACCACGAGCAGGGTGTTGCCGATGTCACGCAACTCCGCCAGCGTGTTCAGCAGGCGGTCGTTGTCACGCTGGTGGAGTCCGATGGATGGCTCGTCCAGCACGTACAACACGCCGACGAGTCCGGAGCCAATCTGGGTCGCCAGCCGGATACGCTGGCTCTCGCCGCCCGAGAGCGTCGAGGCCTCACGGTCGAGCGTCAGGTAGTCCAGTCCGACTTCGGTCATGAACCCGAGGCGGGCACGAATCTCTTTGAGAATCTCCTCGGCGATTTTGGTGTCGCGTTCGTCGAGGTTCGCCTCCATCTCCTCGAAGTGTGCCAGCGCGTCGCCGATGGACATCCGGTTGACCTCGGTGATGGCAGTCCCGTCGACCAGCACCGCGCGGGACTCAGCCTTGAGGCGGGTACCCTCACACGCCGGGCAGGTGGTGACGGCCATGAACTCCTCGATGTGTTCGCGTGCGCGGTCGCTGTCGGTCTCGACGTGGCGGCGTTCGAGGTTCGGGATGACACCCTCGAACCGTTCGGTCTTCTCGCGGGTGCCGTTTTTCGTCGTCCACTCGAAGTGGACCCGGTGGTCGGTGCCATAGAGGAACTGTCGTCTGATGTCCTCGTCGACCTCCTCCCACGGGGTCGAAAGCGAGATGCCGAAGTGTTCGGCGACGTTGTCCAGTTGGCGGGAGTAGTAGGTGCGGTTGTAGCTCCAGGGCTCGAAGACGTGTTTCAGCGGCTTCGAGGGGTCCTGAATCACGAGGTCTTCGCTGACTTCCTTGGTCGAGCCGATACCCTCACACTCCGGGCAGGCACCGTGGGGGCTGTTGAATGAAAACGAGCGGGTCTCGACCTCGCTGATGTCGATGCCACAGTGCGTGCAAGCGAGGTCCTCGGAGAACTCGACGACGAGTCTGTCGTCGGCGGTCGCCTCGGCGTCGTCCTCGTCGGCGTCAGCCAGGTCGCCCGTCGACCGGGCACGCGACCCCCCGATTGCCAGGGCCGCTGGCGGGTCCGGGAAGATGACTTTCAGGACGCCGTCTGCTTCGTCGAGTGCGGTCTCGACGGAGTCGGTGATGCGGGAGCGGGCACCCTCGCTAATCTTGACGCGGTCGACCACCACGTCGACAGTGTGGTCGTAATTCTCGTCGAGGTCGGGTCGCTCGACGGTGAGGTCGTAGGACTGTCCGTCGACCTCGACGCGGGTGTAGCCCTCGCTCACAAGGTCGTCAAAGCGGTCCTCGAAGGCACCCTTCTGGTCGCGGACGACCGGCGCACAGAGTTTCGCGCGGGTTCCCTCCGGGGCCTCAAGCAGGCGACGAACCATCTGCTGGGCGGACTGTTCGCCAACCTCGCGGCCACACTCCGGACAGTGTGGCGTGCCCACGCGGGCATACAGCAAGCGGAGATAGTCGTGGAGTTCGGTGACGGTCCCAACCGTCGACCGTGGGTTGTTGGCGGCGTTTTTCTGGTCGATGGAGATGGCAGGCGACAGTCCCTCGACGTTTTCGACCTGCGGTTTGTCCATCTGACCGAGGAAGTTCCGGGCGTAGGCCGACAGCGACTCGATGTAGCGGCGCTGCCCTTCGGCGTAGATGGTCTCGAATGCGAGTGACGATTTGCCCGACCCCGAGAGGCCGGTGACGACCGTGAGTTCCTCGCGAGGAACGGACACGTCCACGTCTTTCAGGTTGTGTTCCTCCGCCCCGCGTACCTCGATGGTGTCCCGACTCATCTTTGGCAAAGCCACGGACTGGGGCAGTGAAACCCTGTCGGTTCACGGCTGGGCGACCGGTGGCCCGCCGGAAGCGACTGGACGCAAATCACAGACAGACCAGAAAGACGCGTGGGCGGACCTACGACATGCCGCTTTGGGTACCGGAGTCGGTGGTGGCGCTGTTGTCTGTGGCCCGGTCCCCGCTACTGACTTCGAAGTCATCGAGGCGTGCCTGTAGCTGTTCAGCCTGCTCGGCGAGGGACTCGACGCTTGCAGTGACCTCGGTCATCGAGGAGGCCTGTTCTTCGGCGCTCGCGGAGACGGTTTCAGCCTCCGCGGCCGTCGACTGGCTGATTTCGGCCACGTCATCGACCATGGTAAGCACCTCTTCGGAACTGGCCGCCTGGTCGTCCATCGCCTCGCTGATTTCCTGCACGCCGTTGTTCGTCGTCTCGATGTTCGAAACGACCTCCGTGAACGCTTCAGCCGTCTCCTCGACGGCGTCGACCGTCTCTTGGACCTGCGTGTCCGCAGTCTGGATTTCGTCGACGGTGACGGAAGTCTGGTGTTGTACCTCGTCTATCAACTGGGCCACGTCTTCGGCCGACTCCTGGGTCTCGCTGGCCAGTTGCTTGACCTCGTCTGCGACGACCGCAAAGCCGCCGCCGTCGGTCCCACTGTCGCCGGCGCGGGCAGCCTCGATATTGGCGTTCAGCGCCAGCATGTTCGTCTGCTCGGCGATATCGGCGATGAGTTCGACGATTTCGTCTATTTCGGTCATCAACTCATCGAGCGTCTCGACGTTCTCGACGGTGGCAGCCATCGTCTCGCGAACGTCCTCGATACCAGTAATCGCCTGCGTTGCGGTTTGTTCGCCGTTGGAGGCGATGTCTGCGGCCTCCTGTGAGGTGGTAGCGACAGACTGAGTCGTCGAGGCGACTTCCTCGATGGTCGCCGAGAGGTTGTTCATCTCACCGGAGACCGTTTCGAGTCGGTCCCGCTGGTCGTCGGAGCCAGTCGCGATTTCCTGGACGCTCTGGCTGATCTGCTCGCTTGCCCGCTTTGCTTCGCGGGCCCCGGCGCTGGCCTCCTCGCTCCCGGCGGCGACCTGCTGGGAGAACGCCTGGATTTCCATCATCGCCGATTCGATGTCGTCCAGCATGGTGTTGACCGACGACGCGATCTCGTACATCGCGTCGTTGTCGATATCCGTATCCAATCGCGCGGTGAGGTCACCGTCCGCCGCGCGGGTGACGACGGACCCGAACTCCTCGGCCTGTCGTTCGAGATTCTCGGCCAGCCGCTGGGCTTCCTCGCGGGACTGTTCGGCGTCTTCGCGGGCTGATTCGACGTCCTCGATGAACTGTTCGAGGTCGGTACGCATCTGCTCCAGCGAACGGCCCAGTCGGCCCGGCACGTCCTCGTCGAGAACGGCAGCGTCGAACCGCCGGTCCGAGATAGCATCGGCCTGGTCGGCGACAGTCGTGAGATACTGTTTGATATCTCTAAACCCGGACCGGGCCTGGCCGACTTCGTCGATACGCCCCTCGTCAGTAATGTCCTCATCCAGCTCGCCACTGGCCACGGCAGTCGCTTGCCCCGAGAGTTCTCTGAGCGAGCGCACTGGCCCACGGCGAATCATCACGCCCAGCACGAGTAGCCCCAGAACCGACGTGAGAACGAGGGCGAACACGATGTTCCGGGCTTCCCGTTGGGTACTCAGTGCCGTCGATTTTGGGACGGTCTTGACGACGACCCAGTTCGAGTCACCGCCGACCGCACTAAATGCGACCAGCGAGTCGTTCGTCGTCAGCGTCCCCTCCGTCTCTTCCTCGATGGCGCTCAGTGTGGCATTGGCCCCATTCCGATCATACGGTGACAGGAGTGCATCCTCGTTTTTGTCGAACAACAGCGTGCCAGTCGTGCTCCCGACAACTGAGGTTTCCGTACCGTTGATGGAACTCCGGAACTTCTCGGCGCGCTCGCCCGTCTCGATGACCATCACCAGCGCACGGTCGGACTCCGGGACCGGCGAGAGCATGGCGATAGAGGCCTTCCCCGATGCGGACGAGTACACCCAGGACTGGGTGACCTCCTGTGAGTCGTTGAAGGTCAACTCACTGAACGGCTGTTCCATTGCCCACACGATTTCCGTATCGGTGATTTGGGTGTTCTCGGCCGCTTGCTGTGTGCTGGCCGTTATCTCTCCAGTCTCGTAGTTGACATAGTGGAGCGCGACCACCTCGGACGGTAGTTCGTCCATTTTCGCGGTCATCGTCTCGCGGGCATCGGCGTCAGTCCCGGACGCCAACCCCCGATGTTCAGACAGGGACTTCGTCGTCTGTCGTTGCGTATCAATCCACTGTCTGACACTATCTGCTTCCAGTTGGGCGTTGCCCAGCAGGGTACTCTCCTGTTGCTGGGTCACCTCCGCAGACACGCGTGTCTGAGCATAGAATCCAACTGAAGCAACAACTATCAGAATAAGTATTGCTGAAATCGCGAACTTGCGAGTGTAGCTTCGTCGGATTGCCGTCGGTAAGTAGTGTTCAAGTTTCATGGCTTTGACCTCTGACAGGTGTGTGGTGCGGAGTTGCGGGCCGTCGCTCGCCGCAACATCTGAAACGATTGTTTGTGATGTTGTACTTAAATCCGCGTTCGATTTTATCAGCTCTGATATTCACAAGGTCTGGCCCGGAGAATTACCATACTGCGCTGTATTTCGCCCGTATTCTCATTTATATACTGGCAGAAAGTGTCATAGAATCGATCACAAAATATTGCACGTCGGTTGCTCTGGGTGTGGGTTTCGTACACTGCTCACTCAAACCCACCACGGGGCCGTCACAGACGGCTGATTCTCGGGATAGCGACAGGAATAAATACAGTCCTGTACACATATCATAGATGCTACTATGGGTACGTCGGACGGGTTCGAGGGGGTAGAATTCACCGACGAGCGCTACCAGGTGGAACACAGCCTGGTCAGCAACAGCTATCACGTCTGTGATACAGATGGGGACGTACTGTTAGAGGCCGACGAACGGTCGTTCGACCACCGCGGCGAGTTGCCCTTCCGGGACGAGACTGGAGACGAGGTGTTCCGGCTCGAACCCGGCAACGTCGACAGTGACTACTTCGTCGTCCCCGCCGACAGCGACAGTCCACAGGTCATCGTCGAGGAAGACCTCTCCTTTCTCCAGCACCGCTGGAACATCCGCCGGGGGACCGACGAGCGCCTGGTCGCTGTCGTCGAGGCCGCTGGCCCCTCAGTGGAGTTTTTCCGCTACTACGTGCCTATGATGGGTGTCCTTCCCCACACCTACACTATCGAGGACGCGGACGGCACCAGAGTCGGGACGCTCTCTCGACAGTTTGGTCTCGCCGAGAAGTACGTTCTCAGTATCGACCCCGTCGACGGGCTACCGCGTGAGACACTCGTCGCCGCTGCCATCTCCGTCGATATCCTCGACAGTCGGTGACGAGCCCGCGTGACAAGGTATTCAAAATAGAACGCCTACAGGTGAAACGTATGTCAACAGCTGACCGCCAACTGTCAGCAATCGATTTGGGTGGGAACCGGTATACAGTCGAGCAGTCCCTCATCCGGAACAAGTACAAAGCCTACGACGAGAACGGAAACGTCATCCTCCGTGCCAAACAGAAGTTGTTCAAGATGAAAGAGGAGTTCCCGTTCGTCGACGCCGAGGGCAACGAGGTGTTCACGGTCAAGGCGGGTGGCATCATGGACGTGGCCGGCAACTACGCCATCATCGACGCCCAGACGGGCGAACAGGTGGCCGTCCTCGACAACGATTACTCCCTCTTTCAGGATACCTGGACGATCCGGGACGGGCAGACGGAAGCGAAACTCGCCGAAATCAACTCACGAGGCGCGGCAGTCACGCTCGTACGAAACCTCGTTCCGTTCGGCGAAATTATCCCACACAAATACGAGATTACCGACCAGCAGGGCATCCACGTCGGCAACATCGACGGCCAACTCTCGCTGAAAGACCGGTACGACATCAGTATCGACGACGCGAGCAACGTGCCAAAGGAGGTCGTCATCGCAGCGGCGATGGTCATCGACGCGATTCAGGGGAACTGACTCAGACCTTCTCGGGGAGCCAGCCGCCGCTGACCTCGACGTTCTGCCCGCTGAGGTAGTCGCTGTCCTCCTCCAGGAAGAACCGCACCGCCTGTTGCATGTCCTCGAAAGAAGCAGGACGACCACGCGGAAGGTCCGCGGGGAACTCGTCGGAGTTCTCGACCACGTAGGGTGAGACGGCGTTGACGGTGATGCCGTCGTCGCTCGTATCGGCCGCGAGCATCCGCGTGAACATCAACACGCCGGCCTTGGCGACGAAGTAGGGGAAGTTCTTCGCGCTGACCATCGCCTTGTCGCTGGAGGCATAGCCGACGTTGACGATGCGGCCATACGAGTGCTCGCGCATCGCCGGTAGCGCTCGCCGACAGCAGAGGTACGTCGCGGTGAAGTTCGTATCAAGCACCGTCTGCCACGTCTCGAACTCGATGTCTTCCCAGTGCCGGGGGGCGAAGGCACCGACGTTGTTGACCAGAATGTCGACAGTGCCCAATTCCTCCTCGATAGCGTCGAAGCAATCGGCCACCTCCTCGGGGTCGGTGACGTCTGCCGGGGCAGTCATCGCCACGACACCGTACTCACGGGCACGGTCGGCCACCTCCTCGGCAGCGGCCTCGCTGGACCGGTAGTGAACGGCCACGTCCGCTCCGTCCTCGGCAAGCGACAAGAGGAGTTCCCTGCCGACGCCTTTCGCGCTCCCGGTCACCAGCGCCACCCGTCCCGAAAGGTCTGGGGAAATCATGCCCGAGCGTACGGCCGGCGGCGGTTTCAAGCCAGCGGGTGGCCCGTCAAGGCCGGGACCGGCTATCCAGCAGCCGACAGTATCACTCCCCGTCGGCCCGTCGCTTCCACTCCCGCTCCTGTGTCCGCTCAGTGACGTGGCGGTGACCGTCCGCGATGTCCTCGCGGGCGCGTTCCTCGAAGGCAACGAGGTCGTCGAGAAAACCCTCCTGATAGCTCTCGAGTACGTCGTAGGACCAGCGGCCCTCGTCGATAACCCCTCGTGGGAGATACTGGTCACGGAGAGCGTCGGCCAGGTTCGTGTGCCCGGCCGCGCGCAGTTGCTGTTCTGCCTCTGCAAGGTGGTCCATCGCGTGCCCGGTCTTGTGGTGAAACTCGACGAGATTGCCGTGGGCGCGGTGGAGCCACTCGACACCGAGTTCGACCGTATGCAACGCCTCTCGTTCGGTCTCCGTCAGTTCACCGGCCATGTCACTGTTCATACTGTCTGCCATGACAACCACTACCACACTGTGACGGGAATGGATGTCGCCGGTACTTAGAGTGCGTTCTCGACGGCCGAGGCCACGTCACGGGCTTTCTCCGCGAGCGGTTCGGGGACGTCACCGGCAGCGACGGCCTCGTCGAGTTCGTCGTCGTCGACGCGCTCGACTGTGCCGTCAGCGTGTTTCACCACGTCGACGTGGAGGTCGACGTACCGAACACCATCGGGGAACACCTCCACTGGCGTACAGATGTTGACGTAAGTCCCCCGCTCGGTGCCGTCGTCACCGCGATAGACGGTCGGATACCACCACCGCCCCTCCTCGATTTTGGTGATGGCGACATCGCCGGCCTGTCGCTCGACACCGAGTGCATCGTAAGTCCCGCCGGGGGACATCTCCCGCTGGAGGGTCATCGCCCCGTCGGTGCGTCGACTGGTGACCTCCGCTCGCCCCAGGTCGAACGCGCGGCCGTCGGGTTTGCCGTGAACGAGGGCCACGTGGTCACCCTCGACGGGACCGAACTGCCGGGTCACGGCGTCGAAGGGGAAATCCACATCGCCCTCGAATGTGCTGTCCCCGCAGATTGCCTCCACGAGGTCGACCGCTGCGCTGGCCTCCCGAGTGGCGGCCTTGACACGGTGATGGCCTGGCATCGTCTCGGTCACTCGCCGGCGGGCCTCGTCGAGAGCGAACCGGGAACTGCGGCCGAACCACACCCACCACGTCGCCTCGCCGTCCCAGTAGCAATGGGGGGCCGCCTCTGCGGGGTCCGGTGCGTCGGTGAAGGCTGCATCCAGCGCAGCAGCACGTTCGCTCGCAGCAGCGAGGGCCTCATCGAGCGCGTCGAAGTCGGCGTCGTCGCTCGCTCGCCCCCAGTCGAGACCCCATCCGTCCGGCGGGTCGGTCGGAATGAGGTCGGCCAGTTCCGGCCCGCTGGTCCCCGACGAGCGCCCACGGACGAGTGTCACCAGCCCACCCTGTATGCGCAGCGTCGTGTCCAGTACCGGCCGGCCGTCACTCCAGGGGGGACTCGCTTCTTTCACCTGCACGCGCAGGCGGTCGCCCTCCTCGATGCGGCGTTCGGATTTGGAGTAGGGCAAAAAGCCCTCGCCGTCGCCGACATCGATGACCGCACCGCTGCCGAGTGTGTCGGTCACCTCGCCGGCGTAGACGCCACCGCGTGGCAGGGCCGCCGTCCACGCCAGCGTGTCGACCCCCACGTCACGAAGTCGGTCGAGGACTGTATCGACCTGCTCGCGCTCACCGACGACGCCGACGGCCTGTCGGTCCTCAGTCGTCGTCACGACCGCGTCGGCCGGGCCGACAGGAAACTCCTCGTCGAAGCGCTCCCTGATCGGCGGCGACGCCTGGACGACCCCATCGAGTACCTCGGTCAGCGCGGTCGCGTAGATGCCGCGGATGCGAACCGTCATCGTTGGATGTCTCGGACGGGCCGCTCAAAGCTCCTCCGGGTCGGTCGCGAACCGGACCCGGTCGTGAACGGTCGGCCCCAGCGTCAACTCGACGAGTTCCAGCCCCTCAGCGCCAGTACGGAGCGTCCGCCCGCCGGCGACCCACACGCCCCACGAGTCAAAGCGGAGGTAGCCCCGAATCTCGTCGGCATGCGTATAGAGGTCCAGAAAGTCGACGGCGTGTTCCTGGATGTCGCTGCTGCTGTGGGCGCGGTCCATGTCGGAGTAGACAGTATCGCGGTCGAAAAACGCCTGCAGTCGGTCGGCCTCCTCGCTTGCCGCCGTGGCAACGGCATCAGACACGCGTTCGATGTCCTCTGTCGAGAGGCCAGCCTCGCGGAGTGCGGTCTGCTCGCGCTGGTCGAAGTGCATACCGGCCGTTGGGACCTGGCGGGCAAAAATCGCGCTATACGAACGCGTTCAGGACGAGAACGAGTGCCCCAAACAGGACACCGAAGGCGATGATGGTCCGCGGGTCGATGCGGATAGCGTTGTTGTCCTCGGCGTCGAAGTAGCGGACCAGTCCTGCACTGGACATCAGTCCGCCGCCGTCGCTGCTGCTCATATCTTACTGTCGACTGGCATCGGGGGTAAGCCTTTCGACAGCGTTCGCCGCCCAACGTGCGAAACAAAACCACGGGAGGGCAACCAATCGGGACGGGACGCGTGCCGCCGGTGTGGGCGGGCGCTCGGCAAGTGGAAAACCCTTATCAGCGCCGCCGGTGTATTTTCGTGCGAATCTATGACAGTGACGCTCAAGGACTTCTACGCCGACTGGTGTGGGCCGTGCAAAACCCAGGACCCGATTCTGGAGGAGCTTGAGGAGGAGTACGAGGACGTGGAGTTCGAGAAAATCAACGTCGACGAGGAGCAGGATGTCGCCAACGAGTACCAGGTCCGCTCGCTGCCGACACTCATCGTCGAGAACGACGACGGGATTATCGAGCGGTTCGTCGGGGTCACACAGGCCGACGACATCGAAGCCGCGTTCGAACAGGCTGGCGCGTGACTACTTTTTGCGTCGTCGGGTCTCACACGCGAGCCTGACGGCTCGCGGTGGACCACTCCTCGCAAAAACATAGTGAAAAAGGCTCCTCGCGGCCGGTAGGCCGCTCGGAGGTGCTATCGCTGTGTCTACCGCACAGCAGCCGCCACCGCTACAACACTGTCACCGCACAGCAACCGCCACCGCACAGCAACCACCACCGCCACAACACTGTCACCGCACAGCAACCGCCACCGCACAGCAACCGCCACCGCACAGCAGCCCTGCCCTTCCCCGGGTCGGCCGATAGAACGGCCTCCCGGCCCGCGTGTAGTCAGGCAAGCAGCGCTCGAAAGACGGTAGCTTCGGCCTTCCGGAGGTGTTCGGCCGCAGTCGCCGTCGCACAGTCGAGTTCGGCGGCAACGTCCTCGACGGTTCCCTCGCGGGGCACGGCGTAGTAGCCGACGGCGATGGCAGCCTCGACGGCCTCGCGCTGGCGGGCCGAGAGCTGTCCGACCGCGCTGTCGGGGGTAACGCGCTCGCCGCCGATGCGCTCGACGGTCACGTCAACGCCCGGCGGCACGCCGTCGATGGCGGCCTGGATGTCAGCCTCCGTACCGACCAGCGTGAACGTGCTGGAGCCGTCGTCGTGACAGACGACCGGCGGCACCGTCAGGAGAGTGCCGCGAGTGAAGTTCTCGAACAGCGCCCGGGAGGCCGGCCCGACCTCGCCGGAGAGAAAACAGTAACACTCCTCGTCTGTCCGGGGGAGGAGAGCAGATTCCTCAATCGCATCGTCGTCGGCCAGGTCGGCCTCGAAGGCCTCGTAATCGCCCCGGAACCACAGCAGGAAGCCGGTCGGCGGCTGGGAGACGTTCCAGTTGACGATATGGACCTCGGCAAGAGCGTCGCTGCCGCGTGTCATCCGCTCGTAGATAGGGGGGAGCGGCAGGTCGCCCGGGTCCATCGTGATGCGGACGCGCTTCATCGCCCCAGCGTTCGCCACAGGCCACAAAGGCGTTTGGGGCTACGAGCCGAGCATCACCACCAGCGCCAGCCCACCGAGTGCAAACCCGGGAATCATCACCAGCATGCCAAAGGCCAGATTCCCGGTGAGACCAAGTGCCGTCAGCAGGCCGAACTCGATTTCCCCGATGACCAGTACCGGCACCACGACCAGCGCCGCGATAACTGCCACGCTCACCACTGCGGTCCGCATCGGTCTCTTCGTCGACTGACGAGTCTGTGTGGCTGACTCAGTTGCCATCACCAGTAACGAGATGCTACAGGGCAGTGCCGCTGCTGCGAGATAATTGAGGCGGGTTTAAGACAGCGGTCCGGTCGGGAGCACGTTCCGAGCAGACGCGAGCGCGCTACCGCACGCGAGCGGCTTTTTTCACTATGTTTTTTCGCCGGAGTGGTCCGCCACGCGCCGGAGGCGCGTGTGCGAGACCCGACGGCGAAAAAAGTAGTTTTACCAGAACTTCACGCCCAAGTCGTGCATCCCGTCGTTGTTGGCAGCGAGGTTGATGAGCAGCGGCGTCACCGCCTCGACCTCGGAGGCGTTGTCGAGACCACCGGCATCGAGTGCGCGCAAGCCGTCGATATCGTCGGTAAGTTCGGAGACAGTCGCCTTCGCTTCGGCGTCGTCACCGACGACGGGCACGTCCCAGTCGAGGTCGGCGTCGAGAGTCGAGAGTCGCGCCGCCGCGAGGTTGTGGAACGCACCGACGACAGGCACGTCGTCGGGAGCGACCGCCGCAGCGAGTGCGGTGACGCTGCCGACGCCCGGCGGGTTGTAGCCGACGCCGGACTCGTCGCGTTGCATCCCGACGGCCGGCGAGACCAGCACGGTGTCGGCCAGGTCGTCGGCGACGGCTTCGATGGTGTCCGAGAGATAATAGGCGGGCACCGAGCAGACGACTACGTCGGCGTCGGCGGCCGCAGTGGCATTCTCGGCGGCCTCGATATCGTCGCTGTGGCCGCGGTCGGCCAGGGCCGCCTCGTACTCGTCGGCGGCAGCCTCGGCTTTCCCGGCCTCGCGGGAGCCGACAATCACCTGATGGTCGGTGTCACGTGCCAGGCGAAGCGCCAGCCCTTCGCCGATGTCGCCCGTACCGCCGAGGAGTGCAATCTGCATACGCGTGGCTTGGACGAACGGCAGGTAAGCGTTGCGCGTTCGGGTCAACTCCGGAGTGACGACGGCAGCGGCGAAGCGGACAGCGAGAGAGAACAGCCGTCGTTTCGACGATGACACGAAAAGAAAACGAGACGTGCCGTAGCCTTCGCGCCGAGTCGTCTCACTCCAGCAGTTCGGGCAGGTCGTTGATAGAATCGACAACCGCGGCAGCACCGACCTGTTCGTACTTCTTGCGTCCGTGAGCGCCCGTCAGTCCGCCCGTGAGGACGCCGACGCCGTGGTACTCACGGTCGTCGGCCTCTGCAGCGTTGTTCGCGGTCCGAACGTCATCGAGCGTGTCGCCGGCGAAAGCCACGCTGTCCGCATCGAAGCGCTCGGCCAGGGTCACGAGCGCGTGCGGGTCCGGTTTGCCGGCCTCCCAGTCGTCCATGGTGAAGCGGTGCTGGTCGGCCACCGAGAGCCCGACCCGCTGGAGGGCGATGTCAGCCTCGGCGGCGGGTCGGCCGGTCAGGATGCCGACCGGAAAGCGCTCCTGCAGGTCGGCGAGTGTGTCTTCCTCGACGATGATGGGTTCGTCGTGGATGAACCCCGCCGCGTCGATGTCGGGGTCGCCACCCTCGATGTCCCGGTAGAGGTCGGTCCCGAGATAGAGTTGCTGGAACACGTCACGGAGGCGGTCGGGGTCCCACTCGGCGAAGACGCGCTCGCGCTCGGCGGGCGTGAGTTCCTCGCTGATGACGGTGCGAGCGGCATCCACGCCACCGCCGACACCGAGAATCGTATCGGTGAACTGTGAGAGGGACTTCTCCATGCCCTCGCGGCGTGCGAGCAGATAGAGCGCGGCCGCATCCGTGAGTTCCCAGTCGTTGTTGAACCCGCCGGCGTCCTTGAACTGCTGGATCCCCTCGCGGTCGATGGTCTCCCCGTAGACAGTCTCGAGTGATTCGATAATCGCCCGACGGTAGGAGTCGGCGACATCGACAAGGACGCCGTCGACATCGAGTACCACCGCGTCGACGTTCATTGTGGTGGGGGATGCACTGGACCCTCAAATGGTCTCCGGCTTCGCTCGAAAGAGCGTCTCTCCGGGCAGCGTCTTCCGCTCGACGGGAATCATCGGTGGGTCACCGCCCAGCGTCGTAAAGTAAAAATCAGCGTCGACAGCGTTGGCGAGATCAGCGGTCGGGCGATGGAGCTCCGGCGGCAAGTTCATCGCATAGATGACCTCGGCATCGGCATAGAGGGAACGGTCGGGGTCGGTCACGTCGTCGCGGACGAAGGTGACGCCGTCGGGGACGGTCCGTTCGCGGATGTCCGTGGCGAGGACGGTAACCTCACGGGCGACGAGTTCGGCGGCGACAGCGGTGCGGTGGCCGATACCGACCTCGACGACAGTTCCGAACGGAGTGAGGTGGTCCGCAAGCGCATCGACAGTGTCCTCTCGCACGCGAGATTTTTATGTGATTACCACGCATAGAGGTTTGCATGCACGTCGACATCGTGCCGGTCGGCGACGTCAACGCCGTCGTCAAGCGGGAAGCCTCCAGTGGCCTCCGGACGGTGTATGACTGTGACGTGACCGTCCACGACCCACAGTCGATTCCCACCGGCTCGTACGACTCCAACCGAGACCAGTACCGCGCCGAGGAGTTCATCGACCTCGCAAAGCGCGTCGGCAGCGGCGACAAGAACATCGCTATCACACCCAAGGACCTCTTCTATCACCGCCGCAACTACGTGTTCGGGCTGGCCTACCTCGGTGGCAATGGGTCGGTCATCTCGACGTACCGTCTGCACACGTCCTCCGATGGCGGCTTCTCCAATCGCTCGCCCGAGGATATCTTCTCGGACCGCGTTCGCAAGGAGGTCGTCCACGAAATCGGTCACACGCTCGGACTCGAACACTGTGACAACAAACGCTGCGTGATGAACTTCTCACCGACCGTCCGCGAAGTCGACGTGAAAGAAGAGACCCTCTGTGGCACCTGCCAGCGCGACGCTCTGTAACCGCTCCCCCACAACCATCCCCGCGCAGTCTGGCGATTTTTGACCACCTAACTGGTTTGGCTATATCTCTATACCCCATCGGGCTATACTCGTAGATGCACATGAGTCAGACGCAATCCAACCGAACAGAAGAGCTCGCAGACGTGTTTGTCTCCGTTACGGGGGATGAGGAGGTCGTCGAAGAACAGAGCGACGAGGGCGACAACCGCGAACTGCGCGCGGAGAGCCGCATCGACGAGGCTGTCGCCGACGGCCTGGACGAGGCCATCGAGGGGATGGAACCCGACACCGGCGACCCCGGTGACGTGGGCGGCGGCTAAGACCGCAGGCGACGCGGCGGGCGAAAGCCACCCGCCACTGTCCCGCGTGGTCGATACGACGCCTGCGTTCCCGTGAACGAATCGGGCGTCCACCCAGCGACCGGTACGGCGTTCGACCGACTACCGTCGGGTCATACGACCCGCCTGTTCTCGACGACGATACCGATGCCGGGTCGAATCGAGAAGCCGATACTGTCGTCGACCTGCTGTCCCATCCCGACGAACCGCTGGACGTCTATCGTCCGGCGGACGCCACGACTCCCGCCTGTGACAGTAACATCCAGGAGTACGTCGGCAATCGCACGAAACGGTCCCAGCGTCTCGTCGGCCAGTCCCCGTGGGTCGACGGTCAGTATCACTGTCCGGTCGGTGCGCGCGACCCGCCGGAGAAAGGTGATGACTCGCTGGGCTGCACGCCTGCGGTCCGTCTGTTCGGCCAGCACGTCGAAGGTCGGGTCGTACCGCAACACGTCGCCGAATGTGTCGATGATTGCGACATCCGACTCCCACATCCGCCGGGATTCGGTCAGACGGGTGAGAAGCGGCGGCGGCTCGCCGTCGTCGTACCCCGAGAGGTCACCGAAGAGATAGAGCAACTGCCGGTCCAGCAGGGCTCCGGTCACGCCGTAGGACAGCGAGCGCATCGCGTCGATAAACGAGCCGACGGGCCGCTCCGTCGAGAGGTACGTCACCTCGTGGGATTGCTCGGTGAGCCCGTAGGCGATTCGCCCGGCAAGCGTACTCTTGCCCGCCCCGTAGGGACCTTCGACGAGAACAAGGCTTCCCTTGGGCAGTCCACCGCCGAAGGCGCGGTTGAGCTGGTCGTGGTGGGCCAGCCCGAGCGAGTAGAGACGACGCTGCCAGGACGGAGTACTCATCAATCGGGGTTCGACTGGCGGGAGCAAGAAGCCTTGGGGCGTCTGAGCTACGCTGTGCCGTCAGCCCGAGTCTTCGAAGCGTCCGTCAGGGCCAGATGCGCCACTGTTGGTCCTGTCCGGAGTTCGTGTGTGCCCCTGAGTCTCGGGACGAGAAGAACCCGACGAGGTGATTGCCAGCGTGTACTCGGTTTCAGCGCTCCCTTCGGACTGTTCGACGACTGTCAGGTCGTCGACCGACACATCGTGTGTCGCGTAGGCCTCCCCAATCGCCGGCCGGATGCCATCCCAGGGCGACTCGTCGTGGGAGGTCGTTGGCCGTATCGCGTTCCCCCGGTCGAGTACCGCGTCGAATCCCCTGACGGTAGTCTCGTACCACGGTAGAAACGTTCGACCGTCAGACAGCCCAGAATCACCTGTCACGGTCGACAGTACGAACAACCTAGATGGTCGTCACGTCCCCACATGGCTCAGTTGTTAGATGGGTCACTGAATAGGGTTCGCATTGTCGGTGTACGTGCCCGTCGCCGGGCATGGCCCAGGCGGGCGGAGGTCAGGTCGTACATCACCCCTTCAGCCCTGCGACCGACATCTCAACCAGTGTCGTACTCACCACAGCGTGACTCGCACGCCACCGTCCGTGCCTCTGACAGCATCTGACGGCTGTGCGCACCGTTGTGGCATGGTCCACTCGGGCGACACGCACTGTGTCGCCCACTCTCAACGGTTCCGAACAGAGACGCTTCGGCCCAGATAGAGAGGAAACGGCCGCCCAGGATTGTCTACGGCGCGTAGTAGTACTCGCCTTCGTTTTTCTGCTCGCGGTCGAGTTGGCTGCCGGGTTTGTTGATGCGTGGCCGCGAGGTGCGCTCGTCGCGTCGGAACGTAATCTCCAGGTTCGAGAGGAACTCGTTCATCCCCTCGCGCATCCCCGTCGGGGGGGCAGCGTGCCCGTGCTCGGCGGGTTCACCGTCGAAGACCAGCAGGCGGTCCGCAAGCAGGTCTATCATGTAGATGTCGTGGTCGATAACCATCGCCGTCGCGTCGTGGTTCTCGGCGTAGCGGCGGATGGCCGAGGTGGCCAGCACCCGCTGTTCCACGTCCAGATGGGCGGAAGGCTCGTCGAGCAGGTACAGGTCCGCATCCTCCGAGAGACAGGCCGCGATGGCCACGCGCTGGCGCTCCCCACCGGAGAGGTCGGTGAGTTGCTGTTCCATCACCGCATCGATCTGGAGCGGCTGGGCGATTTCGGTGTTCCAGTAGGAGGAACCGAAGTCGTCGGTGATAGAGGCGAGAAAGGCGTCGACCCGCATCGGCTGGTCGATTTCGATGTACTGGGGCTTGTACGCGATGTCAAGCTGGGCATCGACGCTGCCCTCGTCGGGGTCGAGTCGGCCCGCGAGCATCTTGGCGAAGGTGGACTTCCCGATACCGTTGGGGCCGACCACGCCAAGGACCTCGCTCTCGCGGATGTCGCCGGCCTCGATATCCAGCGAGAACTCGCCGTCGCCGTAGCTTTTCGTGAGGTCGGGATATTCGACGACCACGTCGCCGGCGGCCGTCTGGCGGGGCGCGTGTTCCTCGAACTCGATGTCCGTCTGCCGGATACGCATGTTTTCGTTGTCGAGGTACCCCGAGAGGTACTCGTTGATGCCACCTTTCACCGATTTGGGGTCAGTGATGACACCGAAGGCTCCGGGCTGGCCGTAGGCGACGTGGATGGCGTCAGCAAGCAAATCGAGAATCGCGAGGTCGTGCTCGACGACGAGCATCGACCGGTCTTCTTCCTCGGCGAGTTCCCGCACGAGTCGGGCAGCGGTCATCCGCTGGCCGATGTCCAGGTAGGGCGTAATCTCGTCGAGGAAATAGAAGTCCGCGTCGCGAGCGAGGGTGGCGGCGAGTGCGACCCGCTGGAGTTCGCCACCCGAGAGGGTGTCGATGTGCTGGTCGACGACCGGCGCGATGCCGAGTCGGTCGACGAGTTCGTCGAGTTCACCCCGCTCGTCGGTCTGTTCCAGCAGTTGCCGGGTGGGGCCGTCGAACTGGTCGGGAATCTGGTCGACATACTGCGGTTTGCGCGCGACGGTCACGTCACCCTCGCGCATCGCTTCGAGGTAGTCCTGTATTTCGGTCCCGCGGTACGTGTCCAGAATCTCGTCCCAGTCGGGTTCGTCACCGACCTGCCCGAGGTTGGGCGCGAGTTCGTCGGCGAGAATGCGCACCGCGGTGGTCTTCCCGATACCGTTAGGGCCGAGGATACCCGTCACGCGGCCTTCCTGTGGCGCGGGCAGACCGTACAGCGCGAAGGCGTTCTCGCCGTAGCGGTGAACGGGGTCGTCGTCGAGTTCCTGCGGGAGGTTGATGATTTCGATGGCGTCGAAGGGACACTTCTCGACGCAAATCCCGCAGGACTCGCCCAGGCAGATTTCCTCGGAAATCCATACCTGGTCGTCGGTCCCTGTGTAGGGTTCGTCCTCCTCGAACCGCTCGTCGCGTGTGATGATACACTCCTTGCCCGTCCGGTTGGGCGGGCAGAAGTTCACACACTCGTAGCTACAGCGGTCGGGTTGGCACCTATCGAGGTCAACGACGGCGATACTGTCATCAGCCATATTAGAGTGCGTTCGTGGTGAGGATGAGCCCCCAGGTGATGAACCAGAGGACGAAGGTCATGAACGTGATGTAGAGGTAATCCTTCGTTGAGAAGTCGTCGGTGTCGATGCCCAGCAGCTTGAACAGCGGGAGCTGGACGAGGACCGCCCCCGCCAGTAGCATCACACCAGCGGTATCGGTCGGTCCCTCCGTCACGACGGCCGCACCGACGCCGGCGGCCATGCCGAGCAGCGTCGAGATGGTCGTGACGGTCAACCCGCGGAGGTGCGGGCTGTATCCATTCCCCGTGTCGGTTGCCATACCTACGTGTGAACGGTGCGTCTTCAAAAGGTGTTCGTTTACCACTTTTCTCGACCACGTTTTCCTGCGTCGGGTCTCGCATTGCGGCTATCGTCGCGAGACGGACCACTCTCTGCTCACGGCTCGCTTCGCTCACCGTTCGCAATCGAGACCCGACCTCCGGTCGCGTCTCGCACCGCTCGGAGGTGCTATCGTATCTTCTACCGCCACCGCCCCGCACAGCATCGCCCGACGACCGATTTATGCCCCGCGGGGCCGTCGAGCGCACCGATGGCAGACGATGCGGCCGCTGACGACGACGAGACAACTGCCGGGACCGATGGTGGTCCCGAGCCCACGCCGGAAGACAGCGAGGCGACCGAAACCGACGGGACCGGCGACGAGCGCAGCGGCGGTGCCTCGCCGTTTGTCTTCCTGCTGGGGCTGGTGGCTTTCGTCGGGTCGCTGGTGGCCTTCGCCGCGGACCTCGTGACCGGCTACGACGTGGCCCGGAGCCTGCTGGTCAACGCCGCAAGCGCCGTGGTGCTGGTCTGGTGGGCCGGTTCGGATACGCTGTCGGACCCCGATTCCGACGTGACCACCAGAAGCGGTGCGGCGGGGACCGGCCTGCTTTTACTCGGCATCTATCTGCTTCTCGGGGCCGTCGTCGTGGGCGTGACCAGTCTCGTCCACGACCGCTTCGACCTCGTTCCGTGGGCGGCCGGCCTCGGCGTCGTCGCGATGGTCGTGGGCTTTCTCATCTTCCCGCGTGGCTCGGTCCTCAGCCGCGAGGGCGAAACGGGCGGCGACGAGATGGGAACTCGCAAGCGGGAGGATGTGACAACGGGCGGCGATAGCGACGAGAGCGCGACGACGGCGGAGGCCAAAGCCGACGGGGAGCGCACGAACAGCGGGAAAACAGAGGGGTGAGCGTATCATTCCAATCCCTCAATCTTTATACAGCCGGCGACCCCACAATGAGCCGATGACAGATTCCGACGGGGAGGAAATTGCAGACCTTCCGCCGAGCGCGAAGCTCGTCTACAAGGTTCTCGAATACAACGGGCCACTGACACAGAAGGGCATCGTCGAGGAGTCGATGCTCTCGGCCCGGACGGTCCGGTACGCCCTCGAACGTCTCGACGAAGTCGGCGTCATCGAGGAGGACGTCTACTTCGCCGACGCCCGCCAGAACCTCTACGAAATCGTCGACGAGGCCGCCGAAGCCGAAGCCGCCGTCTCCGACTGACTGTGCACGTCCAGGGGGTCATCGAAGTCCGCGAGGATAGCTGGGTCGGCGCGACTGACCTCCCGCACCTGCCACCTGCCGCTTGCTCACCAGTGTTCGGTGTGCCCGAACGCGTCGCTACGTCTGCTTCTGTGGCCGACCCCATCGCGCCCGAGCGTGGCCTGCCCGACCAGCGCAGTTCCCTGCTTGACCAGCACTATTTCAAAGACGCTTCCTCGGTGTATGGAGACACCGGACCCTGGCACCACGCGACCGGCGAGTCGTGGGTGCTGGTCGAGGAACTGCCTGCGAGCGTACGGGCCGACGAGCGCTGGACAGACGTGCTGGCGACCATCGCCGAGTACGAACCCGAGTACGGTCCCGATGGTGTGCGCCTCGTCGTCTGGTTCGAGACGTAGCGATGCCGGGAGCGAGACTGTCGTCGCGCGCTCGCGCACCGGGTCGACAGGGGGTTCGCGAACGCCCCTCATCCCGGACGACTCACATCGTCCGGAGACTTCCTTTCGGCAGGTCGGGAGAAACCGACCCGTGAGGGCCGAAGCGTCGTGGATGAGGAACGAGAACAGGGGAACCGGGTCGGTCAGCGAAGACCGAACACGGAGAGAGTGGTGTAGACCACCGCGGCAACGCTGTCGTTACGGAACCGGTCGTCTATCTCGCCGTCGCGGTTCTGGTCTTCGGGAATCCAGAGCTGTCCCTCTTCGTCGTCGTCGCTACCGATTCGCTCGCCGTCCTCGCTGCCGGATTGGTTGTCGGTGTGTTCCGGACCGTTACACGGGGAGTCGGCACCGACCACACAGATGCCGGCTTCGGTCTTGGAATCGTTCCCGCGGAACCGGTCGTCGATTTCACCGTCGCGGTTCTGGTCTTCGGGGAGCAGTATCTGGGGCTGTTCGTCCGAGTCGTTGCCGTCGTCGGCCGTGGAGTCGTTGACCGGCGTCGGGTGCGTGGCGTCGGTCGTTCCGTTCTCGGCTGCGGGGCCGTTACACGGCGAGTCCGCACCGACCATACAGATGCCGACATCGCCGCCGTCATCGTCGTCGGTGGAGGGGGTAGTCGTGTCCATGGGACCAGCGGCGTACGCGCCGCCGACGGCCACGGACAACACTGCGAGTGCCGCACAGAGCGACAGTAATGTCCGTCTCATTGCACTCGGTGCTACAGACCCCATATAAAAGCCACCAGCGCAGAGTCAAACGGCGGTTTGAGTCGGCCGTGTGAACGGATACCACCGACCGATAGTATAAGTTTGCCCGCGGTATTACTCGCCTACATGCAAGCGAAACCGGAGTACCGCGACCGGGACGAGACGGAGGTCGCGGTACTCGATGCGCTCGCCGACCGCTCGGAGGAGGGGATGACCGTCTTCGAGTTACGGTCACACGTCGAGGTCGGTATCGACTCGCTGGAGGGGGCACTCGGGTCGCTGAAAGAGGACGACCTCATCACCGTCGACAACGAGGGCGAGCGCACCGTCATCGTCCCCGAAGACCACGTCATCGGCCCCGCCGAAACCGACGACGAACTCGGGTTCGTCGACGAACTCCGCCGTCGATTGCCGTTTTAATCAGCCGCACAGTTGTTCGGCCCGAGTTCCAACTCGAAGGCGTCCTCGTCGTCGACCGTCTCCGTGCCGAGGTTGAGAGCGACGATACGGTCGGCGTTGGCCGGTTCCGGGGGCAACTCGCCCGTGAGACGCTCGACGAAGCTGTCCTCCGCTTCTGAGAAGACCGACAGGCGCTCGCGGATGTCCCCGAGCGGGGCGGTGAACGTGCCATCCGGGGCTGCCGTCGCGCGGTCGTCGTAATGGCCCGGTGCCAGGACTGTCTCGTCGGGGAAACGCGCGAGGCGGTCAGTCAGTGTCCGGTACAGTTCACGGGCGCGGTCGGCGAGTTCCGTCCCCTCCTGCAAGTCCGGGCGGGCGATACCGTCCAGGAAAAGTGAGTCCCCGGAGAGGAGCACGTCGTCCACCACGAGCCCGGTCATCCCGGTAGTGTGGCCGGGCAGCGCGACGACCTCGACGGTGGTCGACCCGACCGTGAGTTCCTCGCCATCCGCGACCGTCTCCACGTCGGCAGTCAGCCCGCGTTCTACTGCGCCCTCGGAGACGAGCGCGCGCGCACCGGTCGCCGCAGCGAGGTCGCGGACGCCGCTGACGTGGTCTGCGTGGACGTGTGTGTCGACGGCGGCGACGACATCGAGGCCGCGCTCCTCGGCGTCGGTCACGTAGCGGTCGGTAAAGGCGGCGAGCGGGTCGACGAACAGACACTCGCCGTCGGACTGGATGCGATAGGCCAGACAGCCACTGGAGGGGCGTTGATACTGCGTGACTGTCGCCCCGTCAGCGTCGATGCCGTGGGCGTCGTAGACTCGCGCCCACGCGTCCATCCCGCCCGCGAGATTGCGGGCGTCGATGCCCGCCGCTTCGAGCAGGCCGGCGACGAAAGCACTCGCCTCGCCGCGGCCACAGACGACCGTAATCGGCCCCGACCCGTCCACCTGCTGGCCGAGGTCGGCGACGGTGTCTCGCACCTTTGCCTGCATGAACTTCGCGTATGGGATGTGGGTGCGGGTGACGGTGGGGCCGTCGATGTGCCAGGCCTCGACCTCGTCGCGGTCGCGGACATCCAGCAGGCGTACCGGTTCGCCGGCATCGAGTGCTCGCTTCAGCGAGGCCGGGGACAGTGTCGGGACCGCTGTCGGCGGGTCGGGATACGCATCGTCAGTCATGGACGGCCGTACGGTCGGCGTCGGCATAAATCGGCGGCCCACATATAAGGCCGTGGCCCATCAACTGCCACCCATGGACGGCCCGGCCCTGCTCGCGGACGTACGCGAGTCGACGGCAACAGAGTTGGACAGGCTCGGCTCCGAGAAGTCACTGCTGGCGGCGACGGAAGCCCGACTCGAACCCGACCCGGTGCTCGTGACGGCCGCGACGGTGCTGGCGACGGCGCGGGACACGCTCGGGGAGTGGGCGCAAGCGGCGACAGACGGAGCCGCCACAGACGTACTCGCCAGCGCAGCGGCCACCGTCGAGGACGCCTTCGAGACGGTGGCGGCCGACCTCGACGACGGAGCGGACGGTCCCGACACCGCCGAGACGGTGGCCGACCTCGATGCGCCGTTTCTGGAACTGGCTGCCACGGGGGACATCGAGCGGGTCGCCGCCGCAGCCATCGGTGCGCCGCTCGTGTTGGACCGCCTCTTTTTGCAGATGGTGAGTTTCTTCGTCAACGAGGCCGACGAGACCCACGCGAACCTGTTCCGGGAGTTGCGCGACGAGATGGAGGGCCTGCTGGCCGACGGACAGGACACGCTCGAAACGCTCTGTACGGCGTCCGAGGAGTGGGAACGTGCCGAGTCGGCCGCCGCGGCCGTCGTCACGACGGCCTACGACGACTACGCGACACGGCTGGACGCGATGGGCTTCGACCCGAAGCCAATCTGTTAGTGCCTCGGCCCCAACAGTAACGTATGGACGTCGTCTCACTGCTCCCCTCGGCGACGGAAATCGTCTACGCGCTGGGCGTCGAGCCTGTCGGTGTCTCCCACGAGTGTGACTACCCGCCCGCCGCCCGGGAGGCCCCGGTCGTCGAACGCTCCCGAGTCGACGCCGATGCCGACAGCGCCACCATCAACGAACAGGTCACGCAGGCGACCGAGGAGGGAGGGGTCTACGAACTCGACCGGGAGTTGCTGGCGACGCTCTCCCCGGACCTGGTCGTCTCCCAGGGCATCTGTGATGTGTGTGCCGTCGACGAAGTCCGAGTTCGCGAGGTCGTCGACGACCTCGCTATCGACTCGGCAGTCTTGACGACGGACCCCCACAGTCTCGCGGACGTGATGGCCGACATCGAACGCATCGGCGACGCGCTCGGGCGCACCGAGCGGGCCGTGGAACTGGTCGCCGAACTGGACGGCCGCGTCGAAGCCGTCGAGCGACAGGCTGGCGCGACCGAAACGCGGCCGCGGACGGCGGTACTTGACTGGCTTGACCCGGTGATGGTCGCCGGCCACTGGATACCGGGGCTGGTCGACCTCGCGGGCGGGCGCTACGGACTGGCCGAGCGGGGCGCGCGCTCGCGCCCCCGAGAGTGGGAGACAATCCGCGAGTACGACCCCGAGGTACTCGTCCTCGCCCCCTGTGGGTTCGACATCGAGCAGACCCGCGCGAACCTCGGTGACGTGACCGACCGCGAGGGGTGGGACCAACTGACCGCGGTACAGCGCGGGGAGGTCTACGTCGTCGACGGTAACCACTACGTCAACCGCCCGGGACCGCGGCTGGTCGAGACGCTGGAGTTCCTGGGCTGGATACTCCACCCCGAGCGCTTCGAGACGCCGCCATCGAATGCTGTCGTCCCGTTGGGTACCCTTCGTGCGTAGGGCAGTCCGGCCAGACAGCAAGGCCTAACTGACAGGCTGGAGAGACTATCGCCCGTGCCCTCCACCAGTTCCGACACCACAGTCCCGCCTGGCGTGGCGGCAGTTATCCAGCGCTACCAGCGCACCGAGCGACGCCTCCGTCTCGCGGTCGCCGGTCCCATCGCTGTAGCGGGAGGTGGGGCAGTCATCGTGTTGCCGCTGGTCGTCGGCCTCGTCGTCGCCGCCATCCTCGTCGCCGCGGTCCGGATGCCGCTGCTCCGACCGCGAGGGACGGCAGAGTTGACGACCGACGCCGACCCCGAGGCGGTCGTGGCTGCGTTCACGGGGCCGACCCCGCCGCTGCTGGCCTTCCAGTGGGGACTCGCGGATGAAATCGAGGAGACGGACGACGGAGCAGTCTACGAGTTCACGTACCTGCTGGGGCTTCGGAGTCTCGAAATGGAGACCACGGCCCGACGGCTAACACCGGACGATGCGGCCGAGGGTGTCGAGTTACTCATCACGGAAAACGGTCGACCCTGGGCGAGATACGAAGTCAGGGTGGCTGACCGCGAAGACGGGACGGAAGTCACCGTCGACTGGGCGTCACAGCGACGGTTCGGCCTCGGACGGCTGCCACAGGCACTGGCAGGGCGACGCCACCGGACAAACGTCCTGACTGTACAGGGGTATGACATCGATCGGTACGACGTGACACTGGTCTAGGCAAACACTGCGATGGCGATAGCGAGGTTATTGACGACGGCAACCCAGCCGAGCGCGGGACGACCAGTGATACGGCGGCCTACTCCGGCACTGCACAGCTATCGGTGTAGGACACGTCAGCAACGGAGTCGATGGGGTCGGTACCACAGACCGGACAGTCGGGGTTGGCGGCGACAGGGACCTCCTCGGTGGTCATGTCGCCGGCGTCATACACCAGCAGGCGGCCCGAAAGCGTCTCGCCTTCGCCGAGCAGGAGTTTCACCGTCTCCGTCGCCTGGATTGCGCCGACGACACCGGGGAGAACGCCCAGCACGCCAGCAGTCGCACAGTCCGGAACCGCACCCTCCGGCGGGGCCTGTGGGAACAGACAGCGATAGCAGGGCTGGCCGCCGGTGACCGTCGTGGCCTGCCCCTCGAAGCGATAGATTGCGCCGTGGGAAAGCGGCGTGTCGGCGAGGACGCAGGTGTCGTTGAGCAGGAAGCGGGTCGGAAAGTTGTCGGAGGCGTCGACGACGGCGTCGTAGTCGGCCACGAGGTCAGCGGCGTTGTCGGGGTCGACCCGGACGGGGTGACGGTCGACGGTCACGTCGGGGTTGAGCGCGGTGACAAAGTCGGCGGCGCTGTCGACTTTCCCCCGACCGACATCGTCGTCGCCGTGGATGACCTGTCGCTGAAGGTTGCTACGCTCGACGCTATCGGCGTCGGCGATGCCCAGTCGGCCGACGCCCGCAGCAGCGAGATACTGGATGACCGGCGACCCCAGCCCGCCGGCCCCGACCACGAGGACAGCACTATCAAGCAGGGTGGCCTGTCCCTCGGGGCCCACGTCGTCCATGATGACGTGGCGGGAGTAGCGGTCGAGTTGGGCCGCGTCGAGATTCAAGTCGCTCATCACCGGCAGTTTGGGACTGGGGACGAAAAGTCGCCCGGCTCGGGGGGACGAAGGCGCTGACAGAACACCAGTCTGTGACCCCACCGACTGCTGGAGAGGAACTCGAAACGACCCCTGCGTGAAGCCGCTACAGGTCGTAGAGGTCGCCGTACTTCTCCGAGACGTATTCGAGGAAATAATCGGCGGTAAACGCCTCGCCGGTCGCCTCCTGGACCAGTTCTGGCGTGGTGTATCGACAGCCGTGCTGATGGACGGCGTCGCCGAGCCACTCCCGGAGCGGGTCGAATTCGCCGCCGCGAATCCGGTCGTCGAGGGCCATGTCCGACCGGAGGGCGGCGTCCAGTTGTGCGGCCAGGACCGACCCCAGCGTGTAGGTGGGGAAGTAGCCGAACATGCCGTGACACCAGTGGATGTCCTGCAGACAGCCCTCGGCGTCGGTGTCCGGACGGATGCCGAGATACTCCTCGTACTTGTCGTTCCAGACCTGCGGAACCTCGCTTACCGCCAGGTCGCCCCGAATCAGGTCCCGCTCGATTTCGAACCGGACGAGGATGTGCATGTGATAGGTCAGCTCGTCCGCCTCGACGCGAACCAGGTTGTCGTCGTAGACCTCGTTTGCGGCCTGGTAGAGGTCACCGGCCGGGGCGTCGACGCCCAGATGCTCCTCGACAGCGGGTGCAAGAAAGTCCCAGAACGGCCGCGAACGGCCGACGTGGTTCTCCCACAGGCGGGACTGGGACTCGTGGACGGTCAAATCGCGGTCCTCGCCGAGCGGGGTGCCGTAGGCCTCGTCGGGCAGCCCCAGCGCGTAGGTCGCGTGACCGAACTCGTGGATGGTCGAGGTCAGCGCGTCCAGGGGAGTCTCGGGCTGGAACCGGGTCGTGATGCGGGCGTCGAACTGCGTCCCGCTGGTGAACGGATGCGAGGAGGTGTCCAGCCGGCCCCGGTCCCAGTCATAGCCCAGCGCGTCGAGTGTCTCCCGGACCAGCGCCTCCTGGTCGGCCTCGGGATAGGTCCCCTGGAAGGGGTCGGCCATCTCGGTGTCGCTGTCGCCGACGGCCTCGATGAGCGGGGGCAACTCCTCGCCCAGCCGTTCGAGGACTGCCTCTGCGGTGTCGATACCCAGATAGGGTTCGTACTCCTCGAAGAGCACCTCGTAGGGGTCCCGGTCGGGGTCGATAGCGTCGGCGTACTCCCGTTTCAGTTCGACCAGCTCTTCGAGTGCCCCCTCGAAGGCGGCGAAGTCGTCTTCTGCTTTCGCTTGCTCCCAGACCGGCAGGGCGTTCGAGGTCGCCTCCGAAATCTGCTGGACGAGTTCCTCGGGAACACGCGCAGCGCGTTCGTGCTGGCGGCGAATCTCCCGGACGACGGCTTCCTGCTCGCCCGAGAGGTCGGCTGCTTCCAGGTCGTCGAGCCACGCCGCGAGGTCGTCGTCGGTCAGCAACTCGTGGCGAAGCGTCGAGAGGGCGGATTTCTGCTTCGCGCGGGCGGGCGTCCCCGCATCGGGCATCATCACCTGCTGGTCCCAGTCGAGGACGCCGGCGGCGTCACCGAGGTAGGTCAGCTGTTGCACGTGGGCGAGAAAAGCGTCGTAGGTGTCCGAACTCATCACCGCGGGGTTAGAGCGCGGTGACAATCAATCGCGGGGTCGTGAGTCACTCCACGTTCGGAGCCGTCTCGTCGGTGGTGCCGGGAATCTCGACTTCGAGTTCGAGTTCCGGTTCGCCAACGCCCTCGAAATCCAGTTCCAGTTCGACCGGTTCGCCGAAGGCAAAGGGCAGTTCCCACTCCTCGTCAGAGATAGTCAGTTCGTCGCCGGACTGGAGCTGTTCGCCGATCTCGACCAGGAAGCGACCGGCCTCCGCTGCGGAGAGACGGTACTCCTGTTCGAAGTCCCTGCCCGCTCGGATGAGGGTGCGCTCGTCGTCGGTGTCGGTTTCGTCGGTCATCGACCATACTTTAGGCCACCCTAAATAAAAGCGCCACGGTGTCCTGGGTAGGGTTTCAGAGCCGTTCGGCGACGGTCCGGTAGACCTGCTCACAGCGGTCGAGGACGGCATAGGAGACGCTTTCCTCGGCGGTGTGGGCCTCGCCCGGTTCCGCCGCGCCGCAGACGACACAGGTCGTCCCGGCCTGGGCCAGCCAGCCGGCGTCGGTCGCGTGGGGTTTGACCACCTGCTCGGGGTCGGCGTCCTGGGCGTCGCCAGCAGCGGACTGGACCAGGTCGGCGAAGTCGGACTCGTCACACGCCATCGGCGGGAGGTCCTGGTCGACCTGCCAGGAGACGCCCGGAATCACCTCGACACCATCCAGTGGCGCGCGCTCGCCGGGCACGGTCCGCTCGTCGACGGTCACCGCACAGCGCTCGGGGATGACGTTCCAGGCGCTACCCCCGTCGATTTCGGTAACGGCGACGCTGCCCGAAAGCTCGTGGCCCAGCACCTCGGTTCGGGGGAAGTCCATCTCGCGGACGATGTCGACGGCGTCGCTGGCGCGGTAGATGGCGTTGTCCCCCTTGTCGACTTCGCTGGCGTGGGCCGCCGTACCCTCCGCGACGATGGTCGACCCTCTCCTTCCCTTGTGAGCGATGGCAACATCGGTGACACCCTCGGCAGAGTAGCCTGTCGAGCCCTCGCCGACGATGGCGTAGTCGGGTGCGAAACCGTCCTCGATTGCGGCCTGCGCGCCGATGCCGCCCTGTTCCTCGCCGACGAAGGAGACGAAGACGAGTTCACAGTCGAGGTCCGCGGCGTCGCGGAAGGCGACCATCGCGGCGGCGACGGCACCTTTCATATCGGCGCTGCCACGGCCATAGAGGCGACCATCCCGTTCGTCGAGGACGTACTCCTCGCCCGCACGCTGTGTCTCGTCGGGCACAACCACGTCGTGGTGGCCCACGAGCGCCAGCGAGGTGTCGGCACCGGTGTTCCGGCGGGCGATGACGTTGCCGTGAGCGTCGCGCTCGACGGCAGCGTCGGTGTGTTCGCGCAGCCAGGTCTCGATGCGGTCACCGGCGGCCGTCTCGTCCTCGTGACTGGGAATCGAGACGAGGGTGCGTGTCAGCTCACGGGTGTTCATACCCCGACGACGGCCGTGACTGCAAAGAGTCCCGCGACACGTCACCCCGGCGGCTACCAGGTCGGCAGTACCGACAATCGGTCGTCGAATCGACGTGAAACACGCGTTTATCGAATCTGAGAGGTGGCCGAATTGCTTTTATGCAGAAATTACCTGGTACGTCTATGGCACGGGCAACGGGCAGCACCGGGTCTGGGCAGACCCGGACACAGCGTTGGAGCGACACCCTCTGGGATTTCGTCCGGTACATCCCCAGTGGCGACACGATTCCGGACGACACCTGGCGGCGGCGTCATCGCAACATCGTCATCCTCGTCCTGGCACACGTCCCGTTCCTGTTTGCGTTCGGGCTCGCGGAGGGAACGGAGTCGCTCGTCACGGGGACGACGCTCCCGACGATTCCGCTGACCAGCGTGCTGCTGGAACTCGGTATCATAACTGGGCTGGGCCTGCTGGCGCTGGTGCCGCGGTTCTCCCGGCGCGCGCGGACGATTCTCGCGGTGAGCGGCCTGCTGTTCTGTTCAGCCGTGCTGGTGCATTTTTCCGGCGGATACATCGAAGCACACTTTCATTTCTTCGTCGCGATGGCTGTCGTCGCCGTCTACGAGGACTGGCTTCCCTTCGGCTTTGGCATCGTCTACGTGGTCGTCACCCACGGCGTCTTCGGGATGGTCGACCCCAGTCGGGTCTACAACCACACCGCCGCCATCAACAACCCGTGGGCGTGGGGTGTCATCCACGGCATCTTCGTCACCGGGCTGGCGCTGGCGCTGATGAGCAACTGGTACTCCACGGAGCGGTCCCGCGAGCGGGCCGACAAGCAGTTCGAACAGGCACAGCAACGGGCCATGGAGGTGGAGAATCTGGAGGAAAAGCAGGCGGAAATCGAGCGCCAGCAGGCCGAACTCGAGAAGGCAAAGACGGAGGCCGAACAGCGCAAGCGGGAAATCGAGCAGGCGAAGGTCGACCTCGAAGCCAAAGCCGACGAGTACAGCGCGGCAATGGCCCGGGCCGCCGACGGGGAGTTGACCGTCCGCGTCGACCCCGAAAGCGACAGCGAGGCGATGACACAGATTGCCGAGTCGTTCAACGAGATGATGGACGAGATGGCGGCGACTATCGAGGAACTGCAGTCGTTCGCCCGCGAGGTGGACGAGGCAAGCGCGGAGGCAAACACCGGAACGCGGGAAGCGAACGAGGGCAGTGAAGCGCTCAGCGACACCGTCCAGACGATTGCCGACGAGAGCGTCGAGCAACGCGACCTCCTCGAAAGCGTGGCCGGGGAGATGACGAACCTCTCGGCAGCCATCGAGGAAGTGGCTGCATCGGCCGAGACCGTCACCGAGCGCTCGAACGAGACCGCCGACATCGCTGCGGAGGGTGAAGCAACCGCCGAGCAGGCCATCGAGGACGCCCGCCGGGCGCAGGCTGCTATCGATGCGACAGTCGAAAACGTCGAAGCACTGGACGAACAGATGGACGAAATCGGCGACATCGTCGGCTTCATCGGCGATATCGCGGAGCAGACCAACATGCTCGCGCTGAACGCCAACATCGAGGCCGCACGCGCCGGCGGCGACGGGGCCGATGCCGGCGACGGGTTCGCCGTCGTCGCAAACGAGGTCAAGCAACTGGCCGAAGAGACACAGGAGTCCGCCACCGAAATCGAGCAACTCATCGCTGACACCCAGTCCCAGACGGAGACGACGGTGACCAAGGCACGCGACGCAGAGCAGTACATGGAAGCGACCGTCGACGCCGTCGACGACGTGGTCGACGCCTTCACGCAGGTGGTCGAGAAAGCCGACGAGACCGACCGCGGCATCCAGGACATCAGCGCCACGACCGACAGTCAGGCCGCGAGCACGGAGGAGGCGGTCTCCGTCGTCGAGCAGGCCGTCGAAATCAGCCGGAGCGCGACGGAACGAAGCGAGAGTGCATCGGCCACGGCCGAGCAACAGGCCGCGACCATCTCGCAGGTAAGCTCGAATGTCGCCTCGCTCAGCGCACAAGCCGACCGGCTCCAGTCGCTGCTCGCGGACTTCGACATCGGTGATGGAAGGGGCCTGACGGACGGACACGGGACAGGACCCGGTGTCGCGGGCGACGGCAACGGACGGCCGACCTAACCCAGCAGTGGCGGTCCGAGTCCGCCTGCACAGCGCACGGGTCGACACGCCGGGTTACGTTCGGCTACCAGCATCAGTCGAGTCTCTCCTGCAGATACCGGCGGGCCTCGTCGACGGTCAGCGGAACGTCCTCGGCGTCGAGCAGCCCCTCGAAGAGTTGGACCGTCACCGGCGGTTGGAGGCCGTTGTCGGTCAGCAACGCCCTGTCCGTCAGGACATCGCGGACAGCACCGTCGGCAACTATCGAGCCGCCCTGTCCGAGAACGACCACGCGCTCGGCAACAGCGGGAACGGCATCGAACGAGGGGGTAAAGAACAACAGGGTCCCATCGTGGTCGGTTATCAGGTCCAGAATCCGCGTCCGGTAGTAAGCGTCGACGGCCCCGAACGGTTCGTCGAGCAGGAGGACATCGGGGGCGAACGCGAGGACGCTTGCCACCGCAGCCCGCTGTTTCTCCCCACCGGAGAGTCGAAAGGGCGGCCGGTCGAGCAGGTCAGCCAGCCCGAGGGTGGAGGCAATCCGCTCTATCCGGCGGGTCGCAGTCTCACGGTCCATCCCGAGCTGTGCCGGCCCGTACTCGATGTCTTCCCGTACGGTCGGATTGAACAGGTAGTCCTCGGGGTCCTGGAGCAACACGCCGAGTCGGTCCCTGACAGCCTCGGCATCGGTCGTGTCACCGAAGTACTCGACTGTCCCGTCGGTGGGGTCGACGAGCCCGCCCAGCGCGAGCTGGAGGGTACTCTTGCCCGAGCCGTTGGCCCCGACGACGGCGACGCGTTCACCCTGCTCGATAGTCAGGTCGACGTTCCGGAGAGCCGTCGTCCCGTCGGGGTACTCGTGGGTCAGGCCACGGGCGTCGATTACAGTCCCCACCGGACCACCCCCGAGATGACGAGCGCGGCGACGGCGACTGCAGCCAGCGCGTAATCGCCGGCATCGACGGCTCGTTGCTGGCCGTACGGGGACGGCGGCCGGGCACCGCCGCGAGCACGCATCCCTCTACCGACGCGTTCGCCCCGGTTGAGCGTTCTGAGCAGGAAGGTCCCCGAGAGACGCCTGGCGTCGCGCCAGCCCTCGCGGACCCCGTCCGCACCGGTCGTGCGACTATTTCGCGCGAGGACCAGCCGCCGCATCTCGTTGAAAAACAGGAACAGATACCGATACGTGACTGCGAACACCCAGACGAGCGCGACCGGGACCCGGAGCCTGCGCATCGCGGCCAGGACAGCCGAAAACGGCGTCGTCAGGACAATGAGAGACAGCAGCGCAACGCCGACGCCGACACGCGCTGTGAACAACACGACGTAGGCGATGCCGGCGTCGGTGACACCGAAACCGAAGACGGACACGAGCGTCTCGCCGGGGAGCAAAACGGCCTGTGGCAAGACGATGACTGCCGACGCGAGCGGAACCACGGCAGACCGCGCGAGCAGCCGCCGCAGTGGGACGGCCGACAGCCGTGCGAGGACGACAGTCACGAGACCGAACAGAAGCGTCACCGCGAGCGTTCGCGTCATCATCACGGCCAGTGCGAGCCCACCGACTGCCAGGAGCGTGACGCGGGGGTCACGTCGCTGGAGGAAGCCGTCGCGGGCGGCGACGTGTTCCGCAGTGAAGAACTGACGGAGTGCGCTGGCAATCGATTCCACGGAGCGGGCAACGACACCGGTCACTGTGCGAGAAGCCGTCCCAGCCCGAGGCACACGGCGAGTGTGAGACCCGTACCGACAGCTGCGGAAACGGCCGTGCCGAGTGACGAACCGAGGCCGGGCACGGAGTAGTCCGGGAGGACGCCCGCGTTGAGTTGGCTTGCCGCGTCGGCGGCACCCGTCTCCTCGGCAGCGTTTTCGAGCGGTTCGGCGTAGCCGACGGTGCCCGCCGCCCACCCGAACAGCGGCGCAAGCACGACGAGGACGAGAAGGCCAAGGAGGGCCCGGCGGACCCACGGCTCCGTCGAGACGGCGTTCACAGGCCCACCTCCGGCGACAGTGCACTCTCCTGGAACCGGCCAAGCACCAGGTCAGGGCGGGCACTGGCGACGTATCCGTAGACGGCCGCGGTAATCGCACCCTCGATGAGACCCAACACGGCGTGGCCGACGCCCATAATCGAGACCGTCACGCCCACCTCGTAGGCAAACGCCGAGGAGAGCCCGACGCCGACGCCGACGACGAGCGCCGAGACCGTTATCGCACCCCAGCCGGCGAGGAAGGCCGCACCGGTTTCGTTGACACCCCTGAACGCACGAAACAGGGCGTAGCCGACGAGTACGTCGACGACGGCCATCGCAAACAGGTTCCCGCCGAGAGCGATAATGCCGCCGTCGCCGAAGACGAGCGCCTGAATCGTCACGACGGAGGTCATGGCGAGAATGCCAAGGTACGGTCCCAGGAGGATGCCGGCGAAGGCCCCGCCGACGAAGTGTGCGCTGGTCCCGCCTGGAATCGGCCAGTTCAGCATCTGTGCAGCGAAGACGGCGGCCGCGACAATCCCGAGCAGCGGCGTCCGCTCGTCGCCGAGTTCGCCACGGGCGCGTCTCACCGCCAGACCGATTGCCACACCGGACCCGAGCCAGAACAGGCCCGCTATCCACGGGTCGAGAAACCCATCCGGAATATGCATGCGTACCAGAGTCACTCTCCAGAATCAAAATAATACTTTCGACCGTTCCAGTAATACTGGAACAGGTGAACCAACCATATTACGGCCACCGCTGTACGCGACAGTATGGGAGACGACCTCGACAGAATCAGCCTGACACTTCCCGCATCGATGGGGGACCGCCTCGACGGCATCGTCGAGGACTGGAACTACGACAGCCGGTCGGAGGCCATCCGCGATGCCTTGCGCGATTTCTTCGCCACCTACGAGTGGGAGTCGGGGGAGACGAGTCACCACCACGGCACCATCGTCATCGTCCACGACCACCACGTCGAGGGGCTGGCTGACGACCTGCAGACGATTCAACACGAGATGGCCGACGCCATCACCTCGGTCCAGCACATCCACCTCTCACACGACACGTGCATGGAGACGCTGGTCGTCGAGGGACAGGCCAGCGACATTACCGCCCTCGCCAACCGGCTTCGCGCGCTGGGCGGGGTCCAGCAGGTGAAAGTCGTCGTCGTGGACGAGTGAGCAGTCACTCCTCCTGTCGGTCCATCCCGGCCTCCATCCCGCTGTGGACGAACTGCGCGAGAATGGTGGCGATAGGCGTCTCCGCGGTCCACATCGCCATCTCGTCGGCCGGTTCGTCGTCGGTGACGACCGACAGCAAGACGGTGTCGTCGTCGACCATCAGCGTCCGCCCGGTGTAGTCGGCAGGGCTGTCCTCGGCCATCAACACGACCCGAATCTGGTCCCCGTCGAAGCGCTCGTCGACGGCGGGGTCGGCCGTCAGCAGCGTCACATCGACGCCTGCGTCGGCCCGCTCGCGCAACGCCGCAGCAATCGACGCGGACAGCTGTGTCTCCGCTGGAGCCACGAAGATGATGAAGTCCTCGGCCCGCTCGATGAGACTCGTGGCCCGTTCCCCGACGGGCTGGCGACCCCGGAGGGTCGATACCGCCTGTGTCCGTGACACGCCGGTGTCGTCCGCCTGGAGTGCTTCGAGGTTCTCGAAGGCCCGCTCCTGCTCGCGGGCGAGTTGTCGCTGGAGGTGGTCGCGGGCGGCGTCGAGACTCACCGGCCGGTAGGCCTTCGGCGAGGACTGGACGACTTCGACCAGCCCGCGCTCGGCCAGCGAGTCCGCCGCACCGTAGACCTGCGAGCGCGGGACATCCGAGACTTCGCTGATCTCGCGGGTCGTCCCGGTCCCCAGTTGCTGGAGCGCGACGAACACCGCTGCCTCGTAGCTATCGAGGCCCAGCCGTTCCAGGGCCGCCGTCGCCTCGCGTGTACTCATAGTCGCCCCCGGCTACGGGCAATCGACATATCAGTGGGTCGGGTTCGGCGCTGATATAGATTTTGTATATTCCTACAATATTTATTGTGATGGCGAGAGAACGACGAGACCAATGAGCGTCGTCCAGCGATACGCCGCAGCCGTGACCGACCACAGTCGCATCGTCATCGCCGTGTTTCTGGTGGCGACGCTGCTGGTCGGGAGCGCGGCAGGGGACGTGGACTCCGAGCTGTCGATTGCGAGTTTCCAGAGCGACACGACCGAGGAGCAGAAACTCGACTACGTCCGCGAGAACTTCACGACCGAGGGGGAGAACACGACGGCCGTCCAGGTGGTGGTCCGGGGCGATGACGTACTCACGCGGGACTCACTGCTTGCCTCGCTGCGCTACCAGCGGGCGCTGTCCGAGAACAGGTCGGTCAATCGGACGCTGGCAGACGGCCGGCCGGCGGTCGGCATCGAGAACCTCGTGGCGACGGCCGCGATTCGAGCGGAGCGAAGCGGGAACGCTTCGGGTGGACCGCCAGGCAATGGGACCGCAGACGACGAGTCGACGGCGGCCGACGGGCCACCGACGGAGCAACGAGCGACCCCCTCGCTCGACGCCCAGATAGCACAACTGGAGTCGATGTCGGACGCCGAAGTCGAGCGGACAGTCGCACGCGTCCTCGACCCGGACACCGCCGTCGCGGGGCCGACCGACCCCTACGCGCTGTTGCCGACGAGCTACGAACCGGGGTCGACGACGGCCTCGGGTCGGGTCACCTTCGTCTTCCAGGACACCGGCGACGCGAGCGGTGATGACCTCCCTGAGGGGGCAGTCGAGGGGCAACTGGCGATGCAGGCGCTGGCAAACGATGGCCTCGACGGCGATGCCTTCGTCTTCGGGGCCGGCATCGTCGACGACGAGTCGACGCGGGCGACCGGCGAGAGCTTCGCACTCATCTCGCCGGTGGCGCTGCTTTTGATTCTCGCCGTGCTCGGGGTCGCTTACCGTGACGTTGTCGACGTGGCGCTGGGGCTGCTCGGCGTCGCGCTCGTGTTGGTGTGGATGGCCGGGTTCATGGGCTGGGCTGGCATCGGCGTCACGCAGATTCTCATCGCCGTCCCCTTCCTGCTCATCGGCCTCTCCATCGACTACGCCTTACACGTGGTGATGCGGTACCGCGAGGCCCAGCGCGACGATGGCGGCGACCCTCGACGGTCGATGGCTCTCGGACTGGCCGGCGTCGTCGTCGCCATCGGCGCGGCGACGATTACGACCGCGGTGGGCTTTTTCGCCAACGTCGTCAGCCCGCTGCAGTCCATCCGTGACTTTGGGCTCGTCGCCGGCGCGGGCATCCTCGCGGCGTTCGTCGTCTTCGGCTTTTTCCTCCCGGCGCTGAAAGTCGAAGTCGACGGCCTGCTCGGAGGAATCGGGCTACGCCGCGTGAAATCGCCCTTCGGCGAGGGAGCGGTCGCGGGCCGACTGCTGGGCGTCGGGACGACAATCGCCCGTCGCGGCCCGGCTATCATCATCGTCATCGCGCTCGTCGGCGGGGCCGCCGGCGGCGTCGCCGCGACGGACATCGACACCACGCTCGACCAGACCGACTTCCTCCCCCGGGACTCGCCGGCGTGGATGGACTCGCTGCCCGAAGGCGTCCAGCCAGGTGACTACGAGATTCGGGAGCAGGCCATCTACCTCAACGACGAGTTCGCACAGTCCGGCGACCGGACACGGGCGACGGTACTCGTCGAGGGCAACGTCACGGACCCCGACACGCTCACGCGGGTCGACCGCGGGCGCGCCGACCTGCAAAACGCTTCCTCCCCGGTGGTGCTTGCCGACGGGTCGCTGCAGGCGACTGACCCCGTCGAGACCATCCGGCGCGTCGCCGAGCGCAACGGGACGATGGCAGCAACCGTCGAATCCGCCGACACCGACGGTGATGGCGTCCCCGACCGGAACCTCACGGGCGTCTACGACACGCTGTACGATGTCGCGCCGGGGGAGGCCCGCGCGGTCCTCTACCGTGACGGCGGCGAGTACCGGGCGTTGCGGATGGCCGTCACGGTTCAGGGCGGCGCGAACACCCAGACGGTCACCACCGAGATGCGCGACGTGGCGACCGACGTGGAGCGGGGGTCGGGACTGACGGCCACCGCGACCGGCCAGCCGGTCGTCCAGGAAGTGCTCCAGCGCGGGCTCTTGCAGACGCTCGTGCAGGGCTTCGTGCTGACGCTCGTGGTCATCGGCGCGTTCCTCGTGGCCATCTTCCGGTACCGCGACGGGGTGGCGTCGCTGGGGCCGGTCGTGTTGTTGCCGGTGGTGCTCGCGCTGGCGTGGCTGCTGGGGACGATGTATCTCGCTGGCATCTCCTTCACGACGGAGACGGCCGTCATCGCAAGCATCGCCATCGGCCTGGGCGTCGACTACGCCATCCACATCGGCGAGCGCTACCTGCAGGAGCGTGACGGCGGCGACCCCATCGCCGCCCTCGAACGGACGGTGCGTGGGACCGGCGGCGCGCTGCTCGCGAGTGCAGTGACGACGGCGGCGGGCTTTGGCGTGTTGACGCTGGCGCTGGTCCCCTCCCTGCGTCGCTTTGGCTTCGTCACGGCGACGGCCATCGCGTACGCCTTCGTCGCCAGTGTGCTCGTCCTGCCGAGCCTGCTGGTGCTGTGGGAGCGCTACGTCGGCGACGGCAGCCCGGTCCCGGCCGAGTGAGCGTACGGGGGCGTAACCGCCCGACGGCATGTATCAGGGCGTTTATCCGCCCCCGTCCCCGACTGTGGGTATGGAAATCGTACCGGACACGAGCGTGGTCATCGACGGCCGCGTGTCCGAGCAAATCGAAGCCGACGCCGACCCCGACTCCGAGGCCGCCGGGGAGGGTTTTGCCGGCGGGACCATCGTCGTCCCGGAGGCGGTAGTTGGCGAACTCGAAGCACAGGCCAACGACGGCCAACAGACCGGGTGGGAAGGCCTCTCGGAACTCCAGCGCCTCGTCGGCCTGGAGGAAGACGGCGTCGTCGACGTCGAGTACGTCGGCCGCCGACCCGAGGCCATCGAGAAACGCGAGGCCGGCGAGGGACAAATCGACGCGCTCATCCGCGACATCGCCGAGGACCGCGGCGCGACGCTGCTGACGAGCGACGACGTCCAGGCCGAGGTCGCCCGCTCGAAGGGCATCCCCGTCGTCGAGGTCGAGCCACAGAGCCGCGTGGTCGAGACGCTCGCCATCGAGGACTTTTTCGACGAGACGACGATGAGTGTCCACCTGAAGACGGGCGTCGAGCCGATGGCCAAGCGCGGCGATATCGGCGACATGCACTACCAGACCATCGACAGCGAGGTGCTGGCCGAGGGTGACCTCATAGAGTACGCCGCCGACATCGAGGAGGCCGCGGCCAACAGCCCCGACGGGTTCGTCGAACTCTCCGAACCGGGGATGACAATCGTCCAGTTCAAGGCCTACCGCATCGCTATCGCCCGGCCGCCCTTTTCGGACGGGATGGAGATTACCGCCGTCCGGCCCATCGTCAAGACCGACCTGGACGACTACGAACACGCCGACGAACTCCGCCAGCGCCTGGTCGAGCAACAGCGTGGCGTCCTCATCTCCGGCTCGCCCGGCGCGGGGAAATCCACCTTCGCACAGGCCGTCGCGGAGTTCCTCGCCGACTCCGATTACGCGGTCAAGACCATGGAGAAACCCCGGGACCTCCAGGTCGGGGACAACATCACCCAGTACACGGAACTGGGCGGAGAGATGTCGAAGACGGCGGACTCGCTTTTGATGGTCCGGCCCGACTACACCATCTACGACGAGGTCCGCAAGACCGACGACTTCGAAGTCTTTGCGGACATGCGACTCGCGGGCGTCGGGATGGTCGGCGTCGTCCACGCGACGCGTGCCATCGACGCACTCCAGCGCCTCATCGGCCGCGTCGAACTGGGACTTATCCCCCAGATTGTCGACACCGTCGTCTACATCGAGGCCGGCGAAGTCGTGAAAGTGTACGACGTACAGACCGAGGTCAAGGTCCCGCAGGGGCTGATGGAAGAGGACCTCGCCCGCCCGGTCATCCTCGTGACCGACTTCGAGACCGGCCAGCCCGAGTACGAAATCTATACGTTCAACCGGCAGGTCGTCACGGTTCCACTCGGGGAGGATGAGGGGGAAGGCGGCCCCGGCTCCGATAGCGGCGTCGACCGCATCGCCAAACAGGAAATCGAGCGCGAGATTCGCTCCGTCGCCAACGGTCACGTCGAGGTGGAACTCCGGGACGCAAACACCGCCATCGTCTGGGTCGAGGACCGCGACATCTCCCAGGTCATCGGCAAGGGCGGCGGCCGCATCTCCGACATCGAAAACCGACTGGGCATCGACATCGACGTGCGCACCTTCTCCGAACGCCCCGACGGACAAGGGGATGACAGCGGGTCGAGCGACGCTGGCGGCCCCCCGGCCGGTGCGGGCAAGACCGTTGTGCCCGAGGTGACGAGCCGACACGTCATCATCCCGCTGGAGGGCCACGCCGGCGACACCGTCGAAGTACAGGCCGACGGCGACTACCTCTTTACCGCCACCGTCTCGCGTGGCGGCGAGATTCAGGTCTCCCGGGGCAGCGCCATCGCCGAGGAGTTAGAGGCCGCTATCGACCACGGGAAGTCCATCACTGTCGTGCCGTCGTAGGCAGTCGACAGCGGCTCTCGCGTCGGCAGTCGGCGAGGGAAACCCCGACAGCCAAGTGACTCGATACCTAAGTGACAGAGAAGGGATGGTATGAGTCTCGGGCTCGGCGGCGTCTTCGGCTGGCATCTGCTGGTTTTCGGGTTCGCATCCGTCCTGACAGCAGGCTGTGTGGTCTGGACCTACCGGCGACGGGACCGACACGCTGCAGTTGCGTTTCTGACCTTTCTGGTCGTCGTGTTGCTGTGGAACCTGGTGGTGCTTGCGCGTATCCTCGGGCCGCAGCCGGTCACACGGCAGTTACATGCCGTCGAGCAGTTCGTCCAGATACTGACGCCGGTGGTCTGGTGTTACTTTGCCGTCGTCTACACGGGCAACCGAGCCTGGTTGCGACGGCCGGCGGTCCGGGCGCTGCTCGGAGCGCTCGTCGTCGGGATGCTGACTGTCGAGTCGGTGCCGCCGCTGCACGCGATAGCGTTTACCGACCCGGTCGTCATCGAACAGCCGTTCGTCTTCGTCGCCTGGAGCGATACCGTCCTCGCCGAGGCCATCGAGGTGGTCGCACTGAGCTTTGCCATCGCCGGCTCCGGCCTCATTCTGTATACGCTCCTGACGGCGAACTACGTCCGGGCGTGGCAGGTCGGCGTGGTCTTCGTCTCGACGGCGGGCGCTATCCTGCTCGAACTCTTCGAGTCGAGTATCCCGAACGCGGTGCCCGGCGTCGACTACCCTGCACTCGCCGTGGCCGGCATCGGCGTCTCCTATCTGGTCGGCCTCTACCGGTACGACCTCTTCGGGTACACGCCGGTCGACATGACCGATGTCATCGACAGCATCACGGCACCGGTGGTGGCGCTGAACCCGGCGGGCCGTGTCACTGATTTCAACGCCTCCGCACAGGAGGTCTTTCCCGACCTCGCCCGGGGCGCACAGGCCAGGACGGCACTGCCCGCTCCGGTCGTCGAGACGGTGTCTCTGGAGGGGATTACCGACCGCGAACCCGAAGTGACACTCGCGTCCGACGGCGAGGAGCGGACCTATCGGCTGTACACCGCCCCCCTGGATTCGTTCGGTGACAGCAGCGGCCTCGCGGTGACCTTCCGGGACGTGACGACGCGGCGTCGCCAGCAGGAGCAACTGGACCTCCTGAACCAGATTCTCAGACGTGCACTCCGGCACAACGTCCGCAACGAAGTCGACGTGGTGAAAGCCAACACCCAGGCGGTCGCCGAGCGCGTCGACGCCGACGAGCGGGCGCTTGCACTGCGGGCGTTCGAGGCTGCGGACAGTCTCGGCTCCCTCAGCGCGAAGACACAGACCTTGACAGATATCGTCCAGCGACGCCACACGTCACGCACAGTCGACATGAGCGCCCTGCTGGAAGGGGTCGTCGACGACTACCGCGAGCAGTTCCCGGAGACGACAATCGCACTGTCCTGTCCCGACGAGTGCCGTATCGAAGTGACCGCCGGCATGCGGGCCGCCGTCGAGAACCTCATCGAGAACGCAGCCGAACACAACACAGCAGCCGACCCGGAAGTCACCGTCACACTCGCCGAGCGAGCGGGTGCCGTCGAAATCGAGGTCACGGACAACGGCCCCGGCATCCCCGAGGCGGAACTGACGGTACTCGACAGAGGGAGGGAGACGATGCTCGAACACGGGAGCGGCGTCGGGCTCTGGGTGGTGAACCTCGCCGTCGCGGAAAACGACGGCACCGTCGAGTACGATATCGGCGCGGACGGCAGCACCATCACCATCAAACTGTGCCGTGAGAACAGGGACCGATGAACTGAAGCCGGGAACGGTTCATTGCGACACTGTGAACAGCAACGACAGGGCGATAACCGCGCTGGTGATGGTGGCTCACGCGGCGGTCCACACCTACGAGATGACCGTCCCCATCTTCATCCTGAGCTGGCTCGTCGAGTTCGACCAGCTGGCACTCGGGGTGTGGACAGTCCCGGTCACGACGGCCACCGTCGGCGCTGTCGTCACGGTCAGCTACGGCCTCTTCGGTGTCGGTGCCCTGCCGGGCGGGATTCTCGTGGACAGGCTCGGCTCCCGCCGGCTCATCGCCACCTGCCTGTTCGGGATGGGGCTGTCCTACCTCCTGCTTGGCGTCGCGCCGAGCATGCTCGTCGTCGCCGCCGCGCTGGTCCTGTGGGGTATCGCCGCCAGCGTCTACCACCCGGCCGGGCTCTCGCTTATCAGCAAAGGGGTCAAAGAGCGGGGCACCGGACTGGCCTATCACGGTATCGCCGGCAACCTCGGCATCGGGCTGGGTCCGCTGACCGCCGCCGTCCTCCTCCTCGTTGTCGACTGGCGGACCGTCGCGCTCGTACTTGGCGCGCCCGCGCTGCTTGCGGCCCTGTACGCTGTGCGTGCGGATTTCGACGAGACCGCAGCCGTCAGCGCAACGCCGGCACCCGACGGTGGGACCGAAGAAGCGGGCAAGAAGAGCTCGAAAGCCGAGAGCGGCGTCGACTCGCTGGGGGAGTTTCTCGGCGAATCGAAGCGGCTGCTGGCGAGTACGTTCGCGCTCGTGTTCGTCATCGTGATGTGCTCGGGGCTGTACTACCGGGGTATCCTGACGTTCCTGCCGGAACTGCTGCAGGACCTGCCGGGCTTTGAACCCGTCGCGGCCGGGTCGCTGTTACCCGAGTCAGTGCGCTCGCTGCTTGGCGTGCCCACAGAGGGTGGCCAGCAACTGGAGCCGGCGACGTATTTCTACTCCGGGCTGTTGCTGGTGGGTGTGCTGGGCCAGTACGCCGGCGGGAAGCTCTCGGACCGCGTTCCCATCGAGTACGGCATCGCCGGCGCGTTCGCCACGCTCGCAGTGCTTGCCGTGCTGTTCGTCCCGGTCACCGGGCTGGGACTGGGGCCGCTGCTCGCGCTGGGACTCGTCCTGGGTGTGGCGCTGTTCGTCGTCCAGCCGCTGTATCAGGCTGCGGTCGCGGAGTACACCCCTGCCGGGACGCGAGGGCTCTCCTATGGCTTTACCTATCTCGGCGTGTTCGGCGTCGGCGCACTTGGTGGCGGTATCGCGGGCACGATTTTGGAGTTCGGGAGTACGGCGCTTTTGTTCGGGACGCTGGCGGCCTTCGCTGGCGTGGCGTCGCTGGTCGGTCTCGTCCTCGCCCGGCAGCGGGCAGGCTAGGTCGGTGCGTCTGACGTAACCTTGAAATCGTTGCCACCCGCGAACAACAGTATGGGATTGATGAGCAAGATTCTCGGTGACTCGGGGGGCACCCGGGGGACCGAGGACTACGTCGAACTGGAGGCGGGTGACCTGGAAGTCGAGGACGCCGCCGCCGACCGCCAGGTTCGCATCGCCAACATCGGGGACAAATCGGACGTCATCGACATCAAAGACGCCGTCTACGACGGCGACATCGTCGTCGCGGACATCACGCGTCACACGACCAGCGACCGCACGATGGAACACATCACGGACGAACTCAAGCAGGTCGCCCGCGAGGTCGGCGGGGACATCGTCCAGAAAGACGACGACCAACTGCTCATCACCCCCGCCGGTGTGAGCATCAGCCGCGAGCGCCTGGGTCGCTGAGCCGCGGACCCGACTGGCTGACCCGCCCTATCTGTTAACGATTCTGCCGTTCTCGGGCGAGTACGACGCGTTTAACCACGCTCGAACCCACTCACGAGACATGCCTGCGGCCATCGACGCCGACGACCTCCGCAAGTCCTACGGCGACGTGCAGGCGCTTGATGGACTCTCTTTCACTGTCGACGCTGGGGAGTTTTTCGGCCTGCTCGGCCCGAACGGGGCGGGGAAGACGACCTTCATCAACACCCTGGTCGGACTGGCCCGCATCGACAGCGGCCGCGCCGAGGTCTTCGGATTCGACGTGCGCGAGGAGTACCGCGAAGTCAGGGACCGCATCGGACTCGCTCCACAGGAGTTCAACGTCGACCGCTTTTTCCCGATTCGGGAGGTGCTCGAACACAAGGCCGGCTACCACGGGTTCAGCCCCGAGGAAGCCAGTGCCCGCGCGATGGACGCACTCGAAACGGTGGGCATCGCCGAGAAGGCCGACACCCGCTTCGACTGGCTCTCGGGCGGGATGAAACGCCGCTTCATGCTCGCGCGTGCCCTGGTTTCTGACCCGGACCTGCTCATTCTCGACGAGCCGACCGCCGGCGTCGACGTACAACTGCGCCGCGATTTGTGGTCGGTCATCGAACGGCTCAACGAGGCCGGGACGACCATCCTGCTGACGACGCACTACATCGAGGAAGCGGAGCAACTCTGTGACCGCGTTGCCATCGTCGACCAGGGCCGGAAAGTCGAGGTCGCGACGCCCGACGAGCTCACTGACCGGGGGACCGACACCATCGAGGTCGGGCTGGCCGACCCGCCGCGGACGGCTCCGGAACTGACTCACGAGGACATCGTCGACGCGCGACTGGCGGACGGTCGGCTCGTCGTCACTGCCCGCGGTGGCGGGGCGGTCATCCCCGCGCTGGTGCGTGACCTCGACCGTGCAGGTCACGAGGTGACGGACGTGGACGTTCGCCGAGCCTCGCTCGAAGAGGTCTTCGTCGATATGACCAGACAGGAGGGGGCGGTCCAGCAATGACCGACGAGGACACACCTGCCGGAGTGAACGGTGCGGAGGGGACTACCCGTTCGGACGGCGGCCTCGTGAGCGGCCCCACCACGGAGACAGAGGCCACAACTGGGACGGAGCGGCGCGGGACGACGGGGCTGGGCGGGTTCCGGACGCTGTTGCGCCGGGAGTTGCTTCGCTTTATCCGCCGGCCGCGCAACACCTTCCTCCCGCCGATGATAACGAACATCCTCTATTTCGCGGTGTTCGGTGTCGTGCTCGGCGGCCGCATCGACCAGATTGCCGGCTTCCAGTACATCGTCTTCATCCTCCCCGGGCTGGTGGTGCTGGGGACGATATCAAACGCCTTCGAGAACTCCTCGTTTTCCATCTTCCATGGCCGCTGGAACGACTATATCGAGGCCGTTCTCACCTCGCCGCTGTCCCATCGGTCGATGGTGGCCGCCTATCTCGTCGCCTCGGCGGTTCGGGGTGTACTGGTCGGTGCCATCATCGCCGTCGTCGGCGTCGTCTTCATGTTCGCGACGGGGACGGCCCTGCCCATCGAGCACCCGGTCTATCTGGCCGCGTTTCTCGTCCTCATTTCGGTGCTCTTTGCTGGCTTTGGCGTCATCGGCGGGCTGTGGGCGCGCGATTTCGACTACCTGACGGTGATGAACCAGTTCATCATCCGCCCGCTGGTCTTCTTCGGCGGCGTCTTCTACGCGCTCGATGCGCTGCCGGAACCGTACCGGACCCTCTCACTGCTCAACCCGATGGTACACATGGTCAACGGCGTCCGCTATGGCTTCCTGGGCTATTCCGACGTGCCGGTAAACGGCGCACTCGCCGCCCTGACTGGGCTGTCGGTGGTCGTCGTCGCGATCAACGTCTGGCTGTTCAAGCGGGGTTACGGGCTGGTCGAGTGAGCCGCGGTGGAGCAAAATCGTGTGACGGCGGGATACCGGTCCCTGCCCGCGACCGGCAGCCGTACGTCACGAGTCGCGATACACTCCGGTGGGAGTGTGAGTTCTCGCGCCTCACCCGGATATTTGGAGTCGCCTCCGGAAGGCGTGTGACATCATATGACATGGGGGCACTTACGTCTGTCGCGGCGACGAGAGAATGCTGGTCGGCCGTGAAATGAGCGCAGAACTGAGTCTAGACGTCGTCGGGAACCTCGCCGTCGTCCTCGACATCGCGTTTCATCGAGTCGCGGCGGGCTTTGGCGTCGCGGCCGGTCGCCTCAAGCAGGAATTCGTTTTTCATCGAGACGGCGTCCTCGGCAGCGTCGACGTGACCTTCAGCGATGACCTCCTCGGCGGGGCGTTCCTCGATATCCAGTGCAAGCTTGTCCTTCTTCGAACTGTAGGCGACAGTCCCGGCGACGACGCGGTCGAAGACCGGATTGTCCGGGTCTTCGACGACGAAGAGGTCGTTCCCTTTGTACTCCTCGGTGTCGGTGGGCGACCCGAAGTACTCCGTGACGAACGCTTCCATATCCTCGACGCGGTCTTCGAGGTGCTCGCCACGGCGCATCTTGTATTCACGCATGGACGGGCATTTGCGAGGGGCCTTCTTACCTTTTGCGCCCCACGGTCACGGTCGTCGCGACGGCGACAGGTCCGCGAAACACACCCCCCGCGTGTCGGCCCTCAGTCCGTCCCGCCCCGGTCCCCTCACTCCTCGTCGGCGCGGTGTTCCAGCGACCCGCGGTGACACTCGGGACAGAAGTCGCCGGCCCGCAGCGATGACGATTCCACGTCGGTCGTAAACTCACATTCCGGACAGTAAAACGTGCCTTCGGGGACCGTGACGGCACTGCTCGTCGGCTCCAGATCCGGCTGTTCGTCCTCGACGGGGCGCAACTCTGCCTCCGTCGACGGTGCCCACTCCTCGGCTTCCTCCTCGTCCGTGTCGGCCTCCTCTGCCTCGTCGGGCCACTCGCCGGGTTCGCGGTCCTCGACAGGAGTGTCCTCGTCCTCGTCGTCGAGGATGACCGCGTCTTCTTCCTCTGGTTCGGGTGTCTCGGTGGCCTCTTCAGGCACGGTCACGTCGGCAGTCGGCGTTCCAGCGGTGTCATCGACTGGGTCGACCCCCACGTCTCCTGCAGGCCCGGCATCCCCAGCGGATTCGGCCTCGTCGATGAGTTCGGCATCGTCGCCACCTGCCGGTGGGTCCGGCGTTTCGACGGGCTGGTCGGCCGCCGGCTCCGGCTCCGGTTCGTCGGCCGGCTCGCTTGCCTCCGTCTCCTCCTCGTCGACGAGTTCGTCGCCGACGATATCCGACGGCGTCTCCAGCGTCGTCACCTCCTTGTTTTCGGAGACGACACGAGTGTCCCCACACCGCTTGCACGTCTCGGTCTCCTTGATGGTGATGACCACCTCGCTCCCCTGTTCCTCGCGTTGCCGCTCGACATCGGGGTCGCCATAGCGGTGGCCGAACACCGAACACTTGAAACTCATTGCCACAGACTGGCCGCCTGCCACACATAAGCGTACTGCTTGGTGGAACCCCCAGACGGGCAGGGCCAGTACCAACGAACAACCCCGAGACGCGACCGTCAGACGCTTAGCTCGAAGAGGTCGTCGCCGACGTGGTGGATGGAATCGACCACGCGGCCCTCTGCGCCGACCATGTCGTCGCCGTCGGTCAGTGCGCGTCCGACCGCGAGAAACTTCCCGTGGCTTTCCTCGTTGATGACGACGAGGTCACACTCTCCAATCGACTCGTCGGCCTCGACAACACCGGGACGCATCACATCAGCGCCGTCGGAGACGAACTGGATAGCACCGGCGTCGACGGTGACGACGTGGTCGGTCGGCTCGTAGGCGTTTGCACCCTGTACCGTGACGAAGGGGTCGCCATCGAGGTAGAGGACGTGTGCTTCGCCGTCGACGAGGACGATTTCCCAGTCGGCGTCCTCGAGGTCGACCTTCTCGAAGGAGTCGGCCTCGACCTCGACGCCGAGGTTCGCCGCCAACGCCTCACGTATCTCGTCGATGGCGTCCGAGCGGAGGTGGTGACGCGACTTGACTTCCATGTCGATGCGGTCGGCCCCGGAGGGGATAAACGACTCGCACGCGCTCTGGGCGGTCGGACGGCCGCTCCTTGCCGCTGTCGGTGACGGTGTCGCGCTGGTGAACACCGCCGGGTACGACGCGGTCGGCGGGGACTGAGGGTTTCCAAAAGTCCATAACCTCCGCTCCCGTACTGGCGACCATGTGGCGCTCCCGGTCCAGTACAGAGGTGACCTGCATCGCGTGTGGCACCGAGGTGGCCCGGTCCGAGGCCCGCGAGTATGACCGCTACGGTGACCGCTGGGGTCGGCGGGACCGCGAGTTCGAATACCTCTGTAAACCCTGTCACCGGGAGTGCTGTCACCAGCCCCGGAAGGGACTGGAGGAGACACTCACGCGTGCCGGCGCGGGCGAGACCGACCGGAAGAGCTTCCTCGCGAACTTCCACGAGGTGGTCGCCGACGACACGACAACCGACGACCCTGCGTCCACCCAGGAACAGGAGCGGGACCGGGAACACGAGCGGGAGTGAGCGCGGGACGGCGGTGGACTCGATGGCCAGAAACTGGCCAAAAAAGTTATTTTCACCAACTTGTTTTGCTCCCCCATGAGCAAAGTGAGGGACGGCGACGGGACCCCGCGGGCCATCGTGCACAAGCGGATTCTGGAGGTTGCAAAGTCCCGCCCCGATGTCTCGCTTGCCGAGGTCGCAGGGGAGGTCAGCGGCGCAACGCCCGACCTCGTCGAACGGGTCCTGGAGAAGTACGGCGACCCGGGCGATACCGAGCACACAGAGGACACGATGTCACAGAACGGCCAGCACGCAACAGCGGACGGTACAGACGACACGAGCGGCGAACAGGACACGGACGACGCCACCACGACGGACGACGACCGAGCGGGAACGGCCAGTGCCGAACACGACGAGCAGGCAACGGACGATGCCGCCGAAGTTGACGACGGACTCACCGACCCGCCGGACCTGACCGACACACAACTGGAGACTGTCAGTGTCGTCTCCGAGTATCCCGATGCCACACAGGGTGAGATTGCTGACCACCTCGGCGTCAGTCGGGCGACGGTCAGCCGCCGACTCAACGACATCCCCGGCTTCGAGTGGGCCAACCGCGAGGCGTTTACCACGGCCCTCTTCGAAGACACCGACCTGACGCCGGCTCCCGTCCCCGAAGAGTCGATGCCGGACACTCCCGGGGCGACCGACGCTGCTGACTCCGGAGAGCCGACGACGGACGCAGGCAGGACGACGGACGCTGCCGACCACGACGAGACACTCCCGGCGGATGCACTCGCCGAGGTCGTGGGGCGACTCGACGACATCGAGGACCGCCTCGAGGATGTGGCCGAGGAGGCCGCTGAGACTGACAGCCCGGAGGATGCCGGTGACAGAACAGACAGCGAGCAGGTGCTCCGACCGGCGCTGGCACAGAAGGTCGTCCACGCCGCGATGGACGACGACCGGATTACCGAAGAGGAGGAACTGGAACTGTTAGCGTCGCTACTTTCGTGGTAGGCGGTTCTGTAGCTGGTTCCCTGCTCGCGGCTGCCGATGGTCGCCGCTCGCTTTGTCGAGACTCCTCCCGCTGCTCGGCGTCTCGCACCCCCTGCTCGCGGGTCGTTCCGCCCCGCTCGCATTACCGAGACTCCTCGCTTCGTCTGCGGCGCGCCCGAGCGCGCGCCGCACGGCCAGCGAGACGCAAAGCGTCTCGCCCTGCTCGGAGTCTCGCACCCGACACCACTAACTAACACCTGCTCGTAGCCAGGGTCATGACTGACTCCGAGCAAGCCGCCGCGGGGACGTCGGAGGGGCAAGGGCCCGTCGAAATCGACGAGGAGATGGCCCGCCACATCGAAAACAAACGCGACGAGTTACTCGAAAAATTCGAGATTCCCGACGAGTTCCCGCCAGCGGTACTGGAAGAAGCCAGGGAGCGAACGGAAGGCATCGAGCAGCAGATTGCCGATGAAGTCGACGACCGGGAGGACCTGCGGGAGATGACGACCTGGACGACCGACCCCGTCGACGCACAGGACTTCGACGACGCCATCTCCATCGAGGAGCGCGACGACGAGTTCGTGCTGTGGGTCCACATCGCCGACGTGACCCACTACGTCACGCCGGACACCGAGATGTGGGACGAGGCTGTCCGCCGTGCGAACACAGTCTACCTGCCGGCCTACACCATCCACATGCTTCCGCCAGTGCTGGCCGAGACAGTCTGTTCGCTGGTCCCCAACGAGGACCGACTGGCCCACACCGTCGAGATGCACCTCGACAAGGAGAACCTCTCCTACGAGAACATCGAGATTTACAAATCGGTCATCCGCTCGGACGCCCGACTGACCTACACCGAGGCCGAGACCTTACTGGACGACCCGGCGGCGGCCGAGGAGTACCTCGAAGACCAGTCCGTCGACCTCGCGGCGAAGACCGAACTGGTCTGGGAACTGGCCGACCGGATGCACGAACAGCGCAAGGAGGACGGCTCGCTCGTCTTGAACCCCTCGCGGGACCGCGCTCACACCATCATCGAGGAGTGCATGCTCAAGGCGAACAAGGCGGTCACGCACGAACTCATGTGGGACCGCGGGGTCGAGGCGATGTACCGGGTCCACCCACAGCCCTCGCCACAGGAGTGGAACGAGGCCCTCCAGGAGATTCAGGACCTCGATGGCGTCTCGATTCCCGGCAGCGGGTGGGACGACCCGCGGCAGGCCGTCAACGCGACGCTGGAGGATGCGCCCGGCCGACAACTGGACAAGATTCAGTGGGCCGTGATGAAGGTGATGCCGCGTGCGAAGTACATGAACGACCCCTTCGGCGGTCACCACGCGCTGAACTTCGAAATCTACGGGCACTTCACATCCCCCATCCGCCGGCTGAGCGACCTCATCAACCACTGGATTGTCTACAGCAACGACGTGCCCGAGGACCTCCTCGAACTGTGTGACCGCGCCAGCGACCGGCAGAAAGACGCCGAGCAGTGCGAGCGCGAGTACAAGCAGTTCCTCGAAGAGGTCGGACTCGACCCCGCGGCTGTCAACAACCGCGGAATAGAGGTCGTCGACGACTAACCCCCGATTACTCGGGGCGTTGCTCCGCGGGCGTCGTCGAGGAGTCGGTGGTGGAGTTGGTCTCACCGCTGGCTGACCGTGAGGGAGTCGGCGACGAGGAATAAGCCGCATCGACGGCGCGCATCAGCGCCAGCGCCCGCTCCAGTTCCTCGGAGATGAACTGGGGGTAGTTCGCGAACGTGATGAGGAAGTCACGCCCGAGTGTGACTGCCTCCGTCACGTGGAGGTGTGTCGTCACGACGCGTTCGTCGACGGTCGCGTCGGCGGTGAACCGTCCCCGGGTGGTCGACTCGTCGTTGACGGTGATGTCGCTCTCGCTTTGCTTCTGGACGTTCTCGAAGCCCTCGTACTGGTCCTGAGCGCGCTCTGCGAGTTCGCCGGCCGGCATGTCCTCGGCAGGGTTGAACGTCTCCCCGAAGACGTCGACCTGCGGGGTGGTGACCGCGGTAAAGACCGCAGCGGGCACCTCGCCGAGGTCGTCGATGTGGACGGTGCGCTCGTATTTCGCCCTGACGTTGGTCGCCACGACCCGCCGCGTCTGTCCACCCGCGGAGTATTCGCGTGTCATGTCACGACGCTCGTAGCCGACGAACTCGTAGCCTGTCCGTGCCAGCACGTCGTCACTGACCGCTGTCGGCCTGGCCTCGAACGTCGCCGGTTCCTTCCCGAGGATAACACCACAGCCTGCAGTGACGGCTGCGAGTGCGGCCCCCACACTCGCGAGACAGGTGCGTCTGTTCGGCATCACCCAATACAGGGCGGTGACGGCAATCAGCGACATGTGTCAAATAACCGGCCGCCGTCCCCGTCTTACCGGCTACAGACCAGTTCGAGTACCCTACCCGTCGGTAACCGTTTTGTACAACGTAAGCGACCACCGGCCGAAACCAGTCAGGAACACCGTACTCGACCGCAGGCAGGCGCTATGCGGACTCGACGGCTTCCATCAACTGACGGATGTTCTCTTCCTCGCCGGACGCTGGCTTCGGGTAGCTCCCGAAGGTGACGACGAAGTCGTCGCCGAGTTCGACGGCGTCAGTGATGTGGAGCATGACCTCAAGGGGACTATCGTCGTACACCGCCTCGGCGGTGAACGTCGACTCAGTCGTGGTCTCACCGTTTATCGTCACCTCGCTTTCGCGTTGCTTCTCGACATCCGCGAAGGTCTCGTACTGGCCCTGAACCCGCTCTGCGAGGTCGGCAGCCGACATATCCTCGATAGGGTTGAACGTCTGGCCGAGTACCTCGACCTGTGGTGTTGTCAGCGAAGTGAACACCGCTGCTGCCGGCGTGTCGAGGATGTCACCACCGATGGACTTCTCGTGTTTGGCGCGGACGTTCGTGGCGATGACGGACCGGCTCTCGCCGCCAGCCTCGAACTCGCGTTCGATTTCGTTGCGCTCGTGTTCGATGAACTCGTAGCCAGTCTCCGAGAGGACAGCGTCACTGACCGCCGACGGGTCGGCCTCGAACTCGGCCGGTTCATTCCCGAGAATGAAGCCACAGCCGGCAGTCGTGGCCGTGAATGCGGTTCCAACGCTTGCGAGAAACGTCCGTCGGCGTACCATTGTCGGTCCCACGCCGGCAGCGCACAAGAAGGCGTTGGCCAGGACAGACCGCCACCGTCGGAGTGACGCTTGGCCGCTTCCAGAACTTCACACGGCACGGCCTGGCGACCGTGAGCAGTGCGTACGAGGGTGCATAAATGAGCCCTGCCTTACATGACAGTGTGACTGTTATATCGTGGTATGTCCTGTCACATCACACTCGATAGGGAGACCTACGAGTCCGCCCGGGAGGGGTTCACGTGGGAGTTTCCGCCGGAGTACAACATCGCCCGTGACTGTCTACGCAAACACGAGGCGACCGACCGGGTGGCGCTGTACCAGGCCTATCCCGATGGCCGTCGGGAGAGCTACACGTTCGCGGAACTGGACGAGCGCTCGAACCAACTGGCCCACGCGCTGGCGGCCCGCGGGGTCGGACGCGGGGACCGCGTGGCCGTCGTGGTCCCGCAGAAGCCGGCGAATCCGCTGACCCACCTCGCCTGCTGGAAACTGGGTGCCGTCTCGGTCCCGCTGTCGGTGTTGTTCGGCCCCGATGCGCTCGACTATCGATTGCAGGACAGCGATGCGTGCGCCCTCGTCGCCGACGCGTCGATGCTCGCCGTCGTTCGCGAGGTCCGTGAGGCCTGTCCCAGCCTCGACACCGTCATCGCCGTCGACGCCGACACTCCCGGGGAGGACATCGAGCGATTCGAGCGGGTCGGGACCGACGAGCCGACGACGTACGACATCGCCGAGACCGACGCCGGGACGCCGGCGGTCATCCTCTACACCAGCGGGTCGACCGGGCCACCCAAGGGTGTCTTACACGGACAGGGGCTCTGGGCCGGACACTGTCCGGCCTTCTGCATGTACTTCGAGCAGTCGCCGTTCGAGGGCGTCTACTGGACGCCGGCAGACTGGGCGTGGATTGGCGCACTCGGCGACCTGGTCTTTCCGGCCTGGCACTACGGCCGGCCGGTCGTGGGCTACCCGATGGAGGGGTTCGACCCCGAGACGGCCTTCGAACTCTGTGCGGAGTTCGACGTGACTGATACCTTCCTGCCGCCGACGGCGATTCGGATGCTGATGGGCGTCGAGGAGCCCACCGAGCGCTATGACCTCTCGCTGCAGGCAATCTGCTCGGGCGGGGAGCCGCTGACGCCGGAGATTCTGGACTGGGCCGACGAGGAACTGTCGGGCGTGGTCGTCAACGAACTGTACGGGCAGACGGAGGCGAACCTGCTGGTCGCAAACTGCCGGGAGTGGTTCCCCGCACAGGCCGGCAGCATGGGCAAGCCCGTCCCCGGCCACGAGGTGACCGTCGTCGACCCCGAGACCGGCGAAGAACTGCCCGACGGCGAGGTCGGAATGATAGCTGTCACACGGGAGGGCGACCCCGTCGTCTTCCAGGAGTACTGGAACGAACCCGAGAAGACCGCGGCGGCGTCGGTGACGGGACCGGACGGAACCGAGTACCACCTCACAGAGGACCTGGGCTACCGTGACAGGGACGGGTATTTCTGGTTCAAGGCCCGAGACGACGATGTCATCATCACGGCAGGCTACCGTGTGGGTCCCGGCGAGGTCGAGAGCGCCATCCTCGAACACCCCGCTGTCGAACAGGTCGGCGTGGTGGGCGTCGACGACGAGACCCGCGGCGAGGTCATCAAGGCGTTCGTCCATCCCGTGGCCGACGCGACCGGCGACGACCAGCTGAGAACGGAGATACGAAAACAGGTCAAACAGCGACTCGCCAAATACGAATATCCGCGGGACATCGCGTTCGTCGAGGAACTGCCGACGACGACGACCGGCAAGATTCAACGGCGCAAGCTCCGGGAACGGTCCGAGTGAGGTTCGTTTAAATAGGCGACCAAACTGTTGGGGTCAGCAGACGGCACTTTTAAGCTTTGGAGGGTCCTTTTTGGGACCATCGACGGTTCTCAATGATACAGCGCGATTCGCTCGCCCGGCACACGCTGGACACGCTGCCTTTCAATATCGCGGTCATGGACGACGAGGGGACGATTCTGTTCACGAACCGGGCGTGGGACGAGTTCGCCGGTGTCGGCCCGAACGAGCGTGGGGAACTCGTGGGCGTGAACTACTTCGAGTCGATGGACACCGACAGCGACGAGTACGCAAAGCAGGCACTCGATGGCCTGTTCGCGGTCATCGACGGTGACCGCGAGGTGTTCACGCTCGAGTACCCCTGTCACTCCCCAAACGAGAAGCGGTGGTTCCTGATGCGGGCGGCACCGCTGCCGGACCACGACGAGGGGAGCCTGGTCGTCGCCCACATCGACATCACCCAGCGCAAGCTTGCCGAAATCCGGGCGCGCAAACAGCGCCGCGAACTGGAACATCTGGTCTCACGCATCGACGGTCTGGTCGAGGGCGTGATGGAGGAAGTGCTGCTGGCGGACAGCCGCGACGAAATCGAGCAGACGGTCTGTGAGAAACTGTTCGGCGTCGACCCCTACGTCTGTGCGTGGGTCGGACAGGTCGACTTGCGGACCGAGACGTTTTCGCCGACGACGGCCGCCTGCGAGGCCTTCGAGAACGACGTGGAGCTCCCACTGGGGGCCGACGACCCCGCGGTCCGGGCCGCCGAGACCGGTGAGGCCCAGATCATCCAGGATACGACGGAGGTCGACCTCGCAGACATCCACCAGACGACGCTGCTGGGCGAGCCCGGAGCCATCGCGTCGTTCCCGCTGGTGTACGGAGAGACCCGCTACGGCGTCCTGACAGTCGCCGCCACGGAGGCCGAGGCCTTCGACGAGCGGGAACTCGCAGTGTTGAACGTCCTCGCGCGGGCGGCCTCGACGGCCATCAACGCCATCGAGGGACGGCGCATCCTCACCAGCGACAGCGTCATCGAGGTCGAAGTGCAGTTACGCGACGAGGGGCTGGTCTTTGGCGACCTCGCCCGGGAGTTCGACGCGACGCTTTCCTACGAGGGGTCGCTGTACGAGGACGACGACTCCGTGACGATGCTCTTTGTCGTCGAGGATGCGGACCCCGAGGCAGTCGTCGCGGCGGCGAGCGAGCGCGACGATGTCAACGCCGCGACGCAAGTCAGCGAAGGCGAGGACGGCAGCGTCGTCGAGATGACTGTCGACGAACCGCCGGTCGTCTCCGCGCTGGCCGAGCGCGGCGTCGAGACGACGGATATCACCGCGGCGGGCGGCCAGGTCGAGATTACCCTGGAGATGCCAGCCAGCGCTGACACGCGCGCAGTCATCGAACAGCTCACCGACCTGTATCCGTCGACGGACCTGCTCACCCGCCGCGAGCGGGAACGCCGCGAGCAGACCAAACAGGAACTGGTCGCGGACATCGAGGACAGGTTGACCGACCGCCAGCGGCTTGCGCTCCAGAAGGCCTACCTCGGCGGTTTCTTCGACTGGCCGCGCAACATCTCCGGCGAGGACCTCGCAGAGTCGATGGACATCTCGCCGTCGACCTACCACCAGCATCTCCGCGCCGCCGAGCGGAAGGTGCTGGCGACGCTTTTCGAGGAGTAGTCGCTGCGACCGGAGGGAGCAGCGAGGTTCTGAGCGGAGCGAAGACCCTCGATACGCGAGCGGGGAGTGCGAGGTGGGAGCAGAGAGACCACCTCGATGCCGAACGGGGAGACCCCGACCGCAGGGAGGAGTCTCCGAAATGCGAGTGGGAACGCAGTGACCCGCGAGCAGGGTGAGCAGTGAGCGAAGCGAACGCCCAATCGTCGACTACCGCATTCCACCACCTGTCACCAGCCCTGCCAGAAGGCTCAACCGACCGGAGCGAAAAGAGGTGGGGCATGACCAGTCGAGACAGGGGGCCTGCGGGTGCCGAGGACGTTCCGCAAGCGGTGGTGAGCCGATGGAGTTGAGCAGGCGCGACGCGCTGAAAATGGGCGGCGCGACCGCGGTGCTCGCCGGCGGCGGGGCGGCGGGCTGGCACCTCCTGGGAAGCGGCGAGGACGCCGACACCGAGCAGTTGACCGGCGAGGAAGCCCGTGACCTGGCGGAGACGTACGCACCGACCATCTACTTCGACGAGTTCGAGCAGTGGTTCCCGACGGACCCCCGACTCTACGAGGGGACCGACGGTGACGACACCGTCGTCGACGGGTTCACCGCGTTCAACGACTACACCGCGGCGGCGAAAGCGGAAACGCCGCCGTCGCCGACGGTCTTCTACAACGCCGTGCAGTACGAGGACTCCCCGCTGGCCGTGGTACAGTTCTGGCTGTACGCGGCCTTCGACCAGTTCACGACGAACTTCCACTGGCACGACTGGGAGGTGTTACACGTCTTCCACGACAGGAACAGCGGGGAGCCACAGCTGTACGTCGCCAGCGCCCACGGTCGGTCCCGAACAACGAGTTCCTGGACCCCGACCCACAGGGCCAGCCGCGCATCCTATCGGAACTCGGGTCACACTCCAGCGCACTGTCGGTCAACGACCAGCCCGAGCAGTTCGTCCGCGTCAGCATCGGCGAGGCCATCGCCGACATCACGAACCTCTCCGTCAGCGGGCTGGAGTCCGTCGCCGAGATGCCCCTGGCATACGGGCTGCCGCGTGACGAGTTCTCGCCGATACCCTTTGCTGTCCCCGAACTCGATGGCCAGCCTATCTACGCGGACGACCGCCTGCCTGACGCTGGTCCCGACTCGCTCGTCGACGAGTCACTGACCTACGACGATTACCAGGGCCTTCTCAACCCGCCGGAGGACCTCCCCGAGCGCGCGACCGGTGTCGTATTTTCTCACGAAGGAAATGGCGATGACGTGACCTACGACCTCGTGCCGTCGACCGAACTGGAACACATCGACGGGTTCACCGGCCCGCAGTTGAGCTTCGAGTTCGAGGTGCCCGAGTTCGCCGAGGACCGCCTCTCGAAGCACCTCTCGGCCGCGGGGACGCCCTGGAAGGGGCCACGCTACGAGAATCCGGCAGCGGACATCTCGGAGCCGGTCCACCGTTCGGAGTTAGCAGAGCGGTACGACGCCATCGCACAGCCCGAGGGGACAAACCGCCTGGTGGCGGCTGTCGGCCGGACGGTCCAGAACGAGGACGCCCCCGACGGCGAGGGCGTCACGACCGCACAGTCCCCCATCGAGACGGTCGCACTCGTCGAGAGCGAGCCGCGGGCGGTCCCGACTTTCGGCGGCGTCGTCGCCGCGACGGACCTCCCCGACGGCGACCATCGCGTCACCGTCAACGGGGCGGGCTATGCCCCACACAGCGAGTCGGTATCCGTCGAGGGAAGCGGAGTGGCAGCAGCCGGCGTCGAGGGGGAGATTCCACTGCCCGACCGCGAGAACGCCGTCAAAATCGAGGTCGACACGGAGGGAACCGAGGCATCGCTGTCACGGCTGGCCGTCGAGGACGACTTCGCCGGCCGGCTGTACGACGCGCCGCTGGAGGGCCGGGACGCAGTCTACGTCGACCGGCGAGGGGCCTACACGACGGAAGTCGTCGACGCCGAAGACGAGCGCGGAGCCTTCCGGGTCAACCCCGGTCAAGAGAGGGTTCGGACCATCGACCGCCCGGAGACGGGGGCGGCGTCGCTGGCCGACTACGTCGCCGACGTGAGCGGGGAGACTGCAAGCAGCGTCCGCGAGGCTGTCGACGCCGGGAGTGGGCGACCGGAGAATCCCGGCGTGACCGGACTCGTGCGTGCCCTGGAAGCCGCCAGCGACGCGGCCGAACGCGCGGCAGCGGCCGCCCGGAACGGCGACAATCCGGGCACCCAGCAGCGCCTCGACGTCGCACGGCAGCGCCTCGGGGACGCCAGCCAGCGGCTCGCGGAGGCACGGGGAGACGTGCCCGAGACGACAGGCAACGCCGTCGAGCAGCGACTCGAACAGGGCAAGCGCCGCGCTGAACAGGCCCAGAACGCCGGGACGCTCTGAAGTCAGCGCCGCGCTAGCCACTCGAAGACGAGGTCCCGGAACCGTGCTTCCGCGCCCCGCGAGAACAGATGCCCCTCACCGGCGTAGGTCTGGAGGAGGACATCAGTGTCGAGCGCCTGAGCCGCTGCAAAGCTGTCGGCGACGGACACCGAGTCGTCGGCTCTGCCGTGGACGATGGCGACGGGCACGTCGAGGTCGGCGGCGACGGAATCGAAGTCGTAGTCCGCGAGGTCGGCGAAAAAGCCCTCGTCGACGCACTCCCCGGTGTCGAAACAGTACTCGCCATCGCGCTCGACATCCCGCCGATATCCCTCGAAGGCACGATTGTAAGTGACGGGCGCACGCGTCGCGACAGCCGTCGGCCAGTCGTCGGCAGCGGCGACGTGGACGGCCACCTTGCCGCCGAAACTGGAGCCGACGAGGGCGGCCGACTCGATGCCGAAGTGGTCGGCGACCGCCCGCAGGTCGGCGATGCGAGCCGACAGCGTCGCGTCACGAAACGAGCCGTCTGACTCGCCACAGCCGCGGAAATCGAATCGGACGGCGTTGTACCCCTCCTCGACGGCGCGCTCACAGCGCCCCTCGTAGCTGCCGGACTTATCGCTACGGAAACCGTGACAGAAGACGAGCCAGTCCTCGCTCTCGGCCTCGTGATGGACGGCGGCGACAGCGTCACCGTCGACGGGCACGCGGTGGTGGGTGGGCACGGGCGTGCTTGGACTGGGCGGGGCTTGAGCGATGCGGTGTCGACACCGTTTAGCCGGCGAGGGACCGACCCTCGACCATGACTGCAGGCGAGGAGTTCGACGAGTGGGCCGCTGCAGGCAAGGACAGGGGGATGGAAGACCGACACTGGCACACCGCCAAGCACGCGCTCGCCCGGATGCCCGTCGAAGCGGGCGATACCGTCCTCGATTTGGGCACGGGGTCGGGATACGTCCTCCGTGCGCTGCGGGAGACGGCCGATATCGGGGCGGGCTACGGGCTGGACGCCTCTCCGAAGATGGTCCGGAACGCCCGCTCGTACACCGACGACGCCCAGGTCGGCTTCCTGCAGGGCGATTTCGACGCACTCCCGGTTGGGACTGCCAGTGTCGACCACGTCTTCTCGATGGAGGCGTTTTACTACGCCCGGGACCCAGTTCACACGCTCGAAGAGATTCGGCGCATCCTGCGACCCGGCGGCACGTTCTACTGTGCAGTGAACTTCTACGAGGAGAGCGAGCAGACCCACCACTGGCAGGAGATGCTGGACGTGGAGATGACGCTGTGGGACAGCGCGCAGTACCGCGAGGCCTTCCGCGAGGCCGGCCTCCACGTCGCCGAACAGGACGAGATTCCCGACCGCGAAGTGGATATTCCGCCGAAAGAGGCGTTCCCGACCGAAGACTGGGAGACCCGTGAGGCGATGGTCGACCGCTACCGGACCCACGGCACCTTGCTGACCGTCGGCGTCGCACCGGAATAGCCGTTTTCGAGCCGCTCTCCCGGCCGAGTAGCTGGTTTTCAGGAACCGGAGTGACGACATCGGAAGTAGTTCATAAATCATATGTCGCGATATAGAATTGTAGGGCTAGCGTGGACCGCAACGAATTGAGACTGTGCCCGGGTTCCTTCCGTGCGGAGCCCGTAGCACGCACATGGTACACATGACAGCCCGGCTCAGCGACGGGACCGAACTCAAAAACGTCCACGAAGTCGTGGAAGGCTCAAGCGGCGTTCACCTGAAACAGAAAGTCGAGGGTGGCGGGATAGAGCGGTCGGCGTATATTCCGTTCCCGCAGCTCGATTACGTCTATTACGACAACTGAGGCGGTTGCTGCGGGCGCTATCAGTATCGGAAAGAGAAAATCGCCGCGTTACCGCAGGCGCTCGGTGCCTTTGCCCTTGCCCGAGATGCCGCGGTTGCGCTTGCCGGCGGAGGTCAGGCCACGCAGCGCGCGGTTCTCGTGGGTATCGTCACAGATCCAGTTGAGGTCGTCGTCGTTCTGGATAGCGGGGTGGTTCGGGTCCACGAGGATGACTTCGTGCCACTTCTGTCGACCGTCTTCCCCGACCCAGTAGGAGTTGAGCACGCGGAGGTTGGGGTAGACGCGGGCGCATCGCTCCTCGGCGACGCGCTGGATGTTCTTCCGGCGGGTGATGCGGGTCACGCCCTGCCGCTTGGAGCGGCGTCCGGCTTTGTGCCGCTGCTTGCGTGCGCTGCCTTTGCGGACGCTGACGCGGGCGACCACGATGCCCTGCTTGGCCTTGTAGCCAAGCGAGCGGGCGCGGTCCAGTCGCGTTGGCCGGTCGATACGGATGACCGAGCCCTGTTCGCGCCAGTCCTGCTGTCGCTGCCACTGCAACTCTGCCAGTTTACCGTCGTCCGGGTCCTTCCAGGCGTCCCGGATGTGTGAGTATGCGCTTTTTGTCATGGTTAGGCGGGCGTTGCGTGGTTCAAACCGCGACGGCGATGCCGTCATTGAGAATCGATGATTCCCCGGTTCACATCCCGACCTGTATACAACAGGTGCCCGCTGGTGCCCGTCACCCAGCGAGTTGTGCCGTTCTTTCCCGCTGGCAGCCTAAAGTGTGTCGGACTTCGGTTACCGGAGTTCGCCGTGTTCGTCGATGTCGCCGGCGACCAGCCGCGTCGAGGAGATTCGCTCGCCGTCTCCCGCCCGGACGTAGGGGACGACGACGCCCTCGATGGGGTCGAGGCCGTTGCCGACCCGCTCGCGGTTGATATCACTAACGGTCCCACAGGTCTCCGGCGAAGTCACCAGCGCGTCCACGTCCGGTTCGGTCCCGGCGAAGCCAACGCGGTCACGCACCTCGCGTATCTCCACCTCGCGTCCCCACTCGTCTAGCTCGGATAGCGTCTCGCGGAGTCGCTGCCGGCGCTGCTGGAAGGATGGAACTGGACGGTCCCGATGTCCCGTCGCAAGTTCGTCGGTCGTCAATCCGACCAGCACGCCATCGGTCCCCCGCTCCAGCGCCGTCCGGAACAGCGACCGGTGGCCGTCGTGTATCGGTCCGAACGTCCCCGCGACGATAATGCGCATACGGCACGTACGACAGCCAGCCGTTTCAATCGTTGGCGACGACGGCCGTCACCCGTCAGTGGCGTTGCGTTCCACCCGAAACGGCCCCCCACAGTCACCACACCGGTACTGGGCGGGGTCGGTGACCAGTTTCGACTCCCGATAGCGGGCCAGTCGTGCCCCGCAACCGGTGCAGACGACCCACCACTCCGGCGGGACGAACCGGTCACAGTGAACGTGGGTGTGTAGTCGCTCTGCCAATTCCCGGAAGTGTGCGCCGTGGCTGGCGTCGCCGTCCTCGTTGAGCAGGTGGACATGAATCAGTTCGTGGCGAACGGTCGCAGCCGTCGCCGCCCATCCCTGATTGGCGAAGTGGTCCCACGTCAACACGACGGTCTCGGGGGTTCCGTCACGGTATCTGACCGCGCCGGCCCGCCGCTTGGCGCGCGTACTGACCTCCCAGGAGAGGTCACTGACCGAGGCTGTGAGGTCATAGCGGTCGACCACCTCGCGGGCGTACACCTTCACGACGGCGAGAAACTCCTCGTGGGAGCACGCCGGTGAGATGTCGTACCAGTCCACGCCGACCGGGTCGCGGTCCGGTGCAGTGTCGGGGCCGTCCATGGCAAGACCGTGGCGGTGTCTCGACGTGGCAGGTAGTATATGTTTCGTCCGGCGAGTGGCCATAGGACTATGTAGATGAATGCCAATGAAGGGGTATGGCAAGGGAGCGAGACGGGGCAAGCGCCGCCGAAGGCGACTACGCCGCGGCATTCGAAGCGTCACCGGGCGCGCTTCTCATCGTCGATGGGGAGACCGGTGAGATCCGGGACGCCAACGGCGCAGCAGCGACCCTGTTTGGACGCGACCGCGAGACGCTGTGCCAACGCCGACTCTCCGAGTTGACACCGGGCGGCGAGAAGACACCCACGCTGGAGGCGGTCACCGACGCTGGTGTCGCACGGACGGAGTGGAAGATAGCAACGCCCGAGCGAACCAACTGGGTGGACGTGACAGTCAGACAGTCAGGCGAGGAAGGGACAGTAGTCGTCTTCTGTCGGGACCTCACCGAGCGGCGGGAGCGCGAGCGCCGACTCGAAGCGAACGACGCCATCCTCACGCAACTCACCGCGACAACCGACGACGTGTTCTGGATGTTCGACGCCGACTTTACCGAACTCCAGTTCGTCAACGACGCCTACGAAGAGGTGTGGGGTCGCCCGGTCGCTGCGGTCCGCGAGAATCCCATGGACTTCATCGAGGGGGTCCATCCCGATGACCGTGAGATGGTACTGGGGGCCGTCGAGGCCCTCCAGAACGGGGAGTCGACCGAGCACGAGTACCGCGTCAATCCAGGGGAAGACTACGCGCGGTGGGTCTGGGTCCGCGGCGAACCAGTCTACGGCGAGGACGGCACACTCGACCGTGTCGCGGGATTTGCCCGTGACATTACCGACCGCAAGCGGCGGGAACAGGATCTAGAGCGCAGCGAGCGCCAGTTCGAGGCAGTCTTCAACGACCCGCAACTGCTGGTCGGCCTGCTGGACACCGACGGGCGGATTCAGCGCATCAACGAGACGGCACTGGCTCACTCCCTCGCCAACCCCGGGGACATTCAAGGCAGACACTTTTCGGAGACACCGTGGTGGAGCCACGACGACAAGCTACAGGTCCAGATCAGGGAATGGCTCGACCGGGCCGCGGACGGCGAGTACGTCGAGTTCGAGGCCGAACATCCACTGCCGGACGGCGGCGAGATGGCAGTCGAAGGGACGGTTCGGCCGGTCACCGACGAGGCGGGCGTCGTCCGGTCGTTAATCGTCTCCGCACGGGACGTGACCGATCGCCAGGAACGCGAACGCCAGCTCGAAGAGTCAAACGAGCGTCTGGAAAAGTTCGCCTACGTCGCCTCCCACGACCTTCAGGAGCCGCTGCGGACCATCTCGAATTACATCGAACTCATCGCCGAGGAGTACAGCGAGGACCTGCCAGAGGAGGCTGACCGCTTTGTCGACACCGTCGTCACCGGGAGCGAACGGATGCAGTCGATGATAGACGGACTCCTCGATTACTCCCGGGTGACCACCCGCGGCGATGAGTTCGAATCGGTCGACACAGAGGCCGTCCTCGACGGCGTCATCAACGACCTGGGCGTGATGCTGGACGAACACGACGGAGCTATCGAATACGGTGACCTGCCGACAGTCGATGCCGACCGGAGTCAGTTCCACCAGCTCATTCAAAACCTCGTCACGAACGCGCTCGAACACTCCGACGACGGTCCGGTGGCCATCACCGTCCGGGGGAGCGACGAAGGCGACCGCTACCGGTTCGAAGTCGAAGACGACGGCCCCGGCATCGCCGAGAACAGACAGGAGAAGGTCTTCAGAATCTTCAAAAGCGGCACGCAGTACCAAACCTCTAGCCAGGCGAAAGGCATCGGCCTCGCAATCTGTGACAATATCGTCCAGCGCCACGGTGGCAACATCCACGTCGAGTCCGAACCCGGAGAGGGCTCGACGTTCGTGTTCACCATCGCCAAACAGGAGTAAGGAATCGAACGACCGACGCAGTGACAGACACACCCACCAATGACAGACCCAACCACCCGCGATAGACCCGAAGACAGCGACCCGGTAGACATCCTCCTCGCAGAGGACAACCCCAACGACGTGGAGATGACAGAACGTGCCTTCGAGAAAGGGAAGTTCCTGAACGACCTCCACGTCGTAAACGACGGGGTCGAGGCGCTTGCCTTCCTGCGACAGGAAGGCGAGTACGCCGATGTCTCTCGTCCGGACATTGTCCTGCTGGATTTGGAGATGCCCCGGATGGACGGCCTCGAAGTACTGGCGGAACTGGAGTCCGACGACGACCTCTCGACGATTCCGGTAGTGGTGTTGACAAGCTCCGAGGCCGAACGTGACGTGGTCGAATCGTACCGGCACAACGCAAACGCCTACCTGACGAAGCCGGTCGGCTATCAGGAGTTCCAGGAGATAGTCCGACAGATAGAGTCGTTCTGGTTCGACGTGGTCAAGCTCCCGACGGAGGAGTGAGTCGATGGCGAGTGTCGACCCTCCGCTTTCGGTGTTGCTCATCGAGGACAACCCCAACGACGCCGTGTTGATACGCCGACACCTCGAAGGCTCGAACTCCGCGTTTCTCCCCGACGAGGTAGCGCTGTTTCACGAAGAGCAACTGTCGGCGGGGCTGGACCGCCTGGACGAGGAGGCAATCGACCTGTTGTTGCTCGATTTAGGGCTGTCAGCGACCGACGGCGCGGAGACGTTCGACCGCGTCCGGGACCACACCGAATCGGTTCCCGTCGTCGTACTCACCAATCTGCGCGACGAGCAACTGGCGGTCGACCTGCTCAAAGACGGCGCACAGGACTACATCAACAAGAAATCACTCTCCGAAGAGCAACTCGTCAAATCCGTCCGCTATGCGCTCGAACGACAGGAGCAAAAACGGAAGCTGCGAACCACGAGCGAGCAACTGGAAGTGCTGAACCGGATTCTGCGCCACGACGTACAGAACGACGTACAGGTGCTGACGCTGTGGGGTGAGGGGTTACGCGAGCGCGTCGCCGAGGAACACACCGGCGATGTCCAGCGGCTCATCGAGACCAGCGAGCACATTCGGGAACTCACGGAAAACAGCAAGGACTACATGGAGACGGTCACCGGCGAGAGCGACCCCGACACAAAGCCAGTTCGCGCCGACCGCATCCTCCGCGACGAACTCCAGAAGGCTCGCTCGACGTACGCCAACGCTTCCTTCAAAGTTGACGGAGACCTGCCGACGGCCACGGTGCGAGCAAACGAAATGCTCTCGTCGGTGTTCCGAAATCTGCTCGCAAACGCCGTCCTCCACAACGACAGTGGCGACCCGCGCGTGCTGGTCGCTCTCGAACCGGCAGAGGAGACCGTCCGCGTGACGATTGCCGACAACGGACCCGGCGTACCCGACGACGCGGAGGTCTTTGGGAAAGGCACGCAGGGACTTGAGAGTACGGGGACCGGTATCGGGCTCTATCTGGTGTACACACTCGTGAGTGGCTTCGGTGGCCGCGTCGATGTCGAGAACGGTGGTGTCGACGGGCTCTCGGGTGCGGCCTTCACCGTCGAACTGCCGGCGGCCGACACGTGGGCTGAGTCCTGAACCGGGACTGATACCAGCGACCTGGTCGAACGACCCAGCATGTCCTCCAAACAGACCTCCTGGACAGACCCCGACTACGTCGCCGCCGTCGTCGGTGTGCTCGCGACGGGAGCGCTCTTCTTCTATAGCGCGCTGGTCGACGGCGCGCCGTCGGTCGAGACCATCGGTTTCGTCCTCCTGTGGGTGCTCCTGCCAGCGACGCTCGCCTACGAGGTCGCCGACCGGGTTTGACCGCAGGCGTCGGACGCGGGCCACACCCGGAGTCGGCCGGGGCAACCCCGCTCTCACTCCGCGCGGTCAGGTTCGATTCCCGACAGCCGCATCGCGTTGCCGGTGACGCCGAGACTCATCCCCATATCGCCGACGACGACCGCGAGCGCGACGCTCACCAGCCCCAGCGGCACGCCGAGAGCGAGCAGGAACTTCACCGCGAGGCTCGCCCAGATGTTCTGCCGGATGACGCCGGTTGCCGTGTGTGACAGCTCGTAGAGGTACGGTAGCTTTCCGATGTCGTCGCCCATCAACGCGATATCCGCGGTTTCCAGCGCGGTGTCGGTCCCCGCGGCACCCATCGCGATGCCGACGTCGGCGGTGGCGAGTGCGGGCGCGTCGTTGATGCCGTCGCCGACCATCGCCACCTCGCCGTACTCGGCCTGGAGTTCCTCGACGGCGGTGACTTTCTCCTCGGGCAGGAGTTCGGCGCGGTACTCGTCGACGCCGACTGCCTCGGCGATGGCCCGGGCGGTACCCTCGTTGTCACCGGTCAGCATCACGACGCGTTTCACGCCGAGGTCCTGCAAGCGCTCGACGGCCCGCTTCGAGGTCGGGCGCACCTCGTCCGCGATGGCGAGAGCGCCAAGGAGGGTCGACTCGGTCCCGACGACGACGACCGTCTTGCCCTCCCGCTCCAGCGTGGCGAGTGTATCCGCGGCGAATGCACCCTCCCCGGACTCGGCAGCGTCCGCCGTCGGAACACCGCCGTCAGGCCGTCGGTCCGGGGGGTCTCCGTCAGTGCCGGAGCCACCGTCAGACCGGAGGTCGCCAGCGCGGCCCCGCGAGAGGTCAAACCCGAGTTCTTCGAAGAGAGCGGGCTTGCCAGCGTAGTAGATTTCGCCGTCGATGTCCCCCCGGATGCCTTTGCCCGTCAGACTCTCGAAGTTCGTCGGGTCGGGGAACTCACCGACGGTTGCGTCCGCTGCGCGAGCGAGAGTCGCCTCGGCAATGGGGTGCTCGCTGCGGCGCTCCAGTCCGGCAGCGTACCGCAGCAGCGTCGCCTCGTCGGTGTCGCCAAGCGTGACGACATCCGTGACGGCGAGTTCGCCTTTCGTGAGCGTGCCCGTCTTGTCGACAGCGACGGCGTCGACCCCGCCCATCGCTTCGAGGTGGTTGCCGCCCTTGACGAGGACACCGTTTTTCGCGGCACTCGTGATGCCTGAGACCACGGACACTGGCGTCGAGATGACGAAGGCACACGGGCAGGCAATCACCAGCAGGGTGAGCCCGCGGATGAACCACGTCCCCCAGTCCCCGGCGAAGGTGACCGCATAGCCGGCCAACTCCACCGACACGGGGGCGGCGATGAGAAGCGGCGGAACGGCGGCGGTCAGAATCGCCAGCACGACGACTGCGGGCGTGTAATAGCCCGCAAAGCGGTCGACGAACTGCTCGGTCTCGGTCTGTTTGGCCTGTGCGCCCTGCACCATCTCGATGATGCGCGACAGCGTCGAGTCACCGGCTGTCGACGTGACTTCGACTTCGAGGAAGCCTTCCTCGTTGATTGCGCCGGCGTACACATCGTCGCCGGTGGTCTTGTCGACGGGGACGCTCTCGCCTGTAATCGGCGACTCGTCGACCGCACTCTCGCCGTCGAGGACTGTGCCATCCAGGGGAATCTTCTCGCCGGGCCGGACGACGACAGTCTCACCCACCGCCACCTCCTCGGCCGGGACTGTGAGTTCCTCACCATCGCGGAGGACCGTCGCCTCGTCGGGTGATAGCTCCATCAGCTCGCGCAGGGAGTCCCGTGCCCTGTCCATCGCGTAGTCCTCGAGCAGTTCGGCGATGCTGAACAGGACGGCAAGCGTCGCAGCCTCGACGAAGTAGCCGATACCGGTCGCGGCGATGATGGCCGTCCCCATCAGCAGGTCGATGTCGAGACTCCGATTTCTCGCGGAGTAGTAGCCGCCGCGGACGACGGGAGCACCGCTGGCAGCGATAGCAAGGAGAAAGAACACGTCCGCGACGTGAAACGGGAAGTCGAGGACACTCGCCACTGCGACGTTCTGTGCGGTGAGCAGGAACTCGAAACCGAGACCGAGAGTGACGAAAACCGCACCCACCCAGGTCTTTTTCGCACGCGTACTCGTCCACACCTCGGACGGTGGCGCGACATCGACACCGTCTGCACCCTCGTCTCGCTCGGCATCGCCCTCACCGTCATCGCCGCCGATGACCTCGTAGCCGGCACCCTCGATAGCCGCAACCACGTCGGCGTCGCTGGTCCGGTCCGGGTCGTACGTGACGGCTGCCGTCCCGGTGGTCGGCTGGAGCGTGGCGTCGACGACACCGTCGACGCGCTGGAGCCCCTTGTCGACTTTCTGTGCACAGGAGGGACAGTCCATCTCCGGGACGCCGAGACGGACAGTCAGCTCCTGCTGGCTGCTCTCCCTCGCCGTGTCAGCCCCATCCAAGTCTTCTGTCATATCTGAACGTAGGGGCGTCAGTTCGATAAGCCTTCATTGGAATATTCCAACCCTCAGAGCGGCGTCGAACCCTCGCCAGCCAGTTGCTCGTTCGTGACGTATCGTTTGGCCAGGTACTCTTCGGCCCGCCGCAGCCGGTAGGTAAGCGTCGACCGTGGGACATCGAGGTGGTCGGCGAGGTCGGCGACATCGACCGCTCTGGGAGATTCGTAGTATCCGTGCTCGACGGCAGCGCGGAGCGCAGCCTCCTGTTCGGGGGACAGACCGCCCGCGCCGGCCGCCGTCCCCACGGGCGGTACCGACGTGTCCGTCGTCCGGAGCATCTCCGTCCGGGCGCAGTCGCCGACCGTCGCTTCGAGGTCCGCGAAGAACGCAGCCACGTCACCTTCGCCGGAGTGGATAAGCCGCCAGGTGTAGTGTCGCCCCTCGTGGCGGGTCTCGAACAAGACGCCCTCGCCGAGATGGTCGCGTGCGATGTGGGGCACGGACGCACATCTGGGAGTGCGCTCCCAGTAGGAGTAGAGGACGAGCGTATCGGCAGTGTGGTCGAGCACCTGCGTCTCCTGGGTGGCCCCGCAGTCCTCGGTCGCGAGACAGGCCGCGTAGTAATCGGCAGTGAGGAAGGCGTCCTCGATAGCCGCAAGCGCCGTCGGCTCGCCGGTCGCGTGGTCGACACGCCAGAGGTGCTCGTCAGTGGCATGCAGCGACAGCGAGCGGATACGGGCGTCGGGGTGGTCGGCGAGGGTGTCCGCCACCCTGTTGCACCCGGGTTCGTAGTCGAGGGCGAAGACGAGTTCGCGCATACGACCAGTAGGACCGCTCGGGCAATAACACGTGGGGCAGACGCCAGTCAGGCCGGAAGTGTACTCCACCTCTCCGCCTGCCGCGTACCGAGAGTCGCGGTTCGCTGCGGAGACCACCGTTTGATATAGCGAGATGGGATTTATGGAGACGATTGCACAGACCACACCATCTACCGGGAACAGTCCCAAAAAGGCCGTTACGTCGCGAATTCGTCGACGGACTCGAATTCGCCGTCGGCGACAGCGATAGCCAGCTGTTGTGTGTCGACGCTCTCGACGTGGTGGGGGTATTTGCGCTGGAAGTAGCCGACGATGTTCTCGACATCGCGTTCCAGTAGTTCGTCGGCGTTTTCGTGGTCGGTGGGGACCGCCTGTGGCCAGTCGAAGACGGTGACGCCTTCGCTGTTGATGAACACGTTGTACTCGCTGACATCGGCGTGAACGAAGCCGGCGTCGTATGCGGTCGCCAGTTCCGAGAGCACGAGGTCTAACACGCCGACGACCTGACTGTCCTCCAGTTTCGCCCGCCCGAGTTCGACGCCATCGATGCGTTCCATCACGACGGCGTGGCGGTTGTGGTCGATGGGCTGGGGGACCGACACGTCGGGATACAGCGTCTCCAGAGCCTCGTGTTCGCGTTCTGCTGCCTTCCGGGCGGTGTACATCCAGGAGACGTGTTCCTTGTCGGCGGTGTACTCTCGTTCGCGGTTGACCTCCCGGAACTCCGTGTAGCCCTCGCGGTGGAACTTCAGCGCCAGGGGCTTGTACGAACGGACTTCGTAGACATCGCTTTCCTTGCCGACGCCAAGCGGCGCGCCCACACCCTCGATGGTCTCCCGTTCCGCGAAGGTGTGAAGCGCCAGGGCGTCGTAGCCCTCGAAGGTGAGTCGAAAGCCCTCGTACTGGATGGTCTTGCGCTCGACGAGGTCGCGTTTCTCACATCTGTCGAGCCGGTAGTCGACATCCTCGGCAGTCATATCGGCGAAGTCCGGGAGCTTCTCGCGGTTGACCCACTTCGAGAAGCGCATCCCCTGTTCCAGCCCCGACAGCAGGTAGAAGTCCTCGGCCTCCAGCTCGGCCATCACCGTCGCCACGTTCTCGACCATTACCGGCCCGTAGCCGGTCGATTCCCAAAAGGGTGCCGCGTCAGCCATAGCACCCGCATAAATCTCATGTCGCTATATCAAATGGCCAGGGGCGGGTGCGAGTCGCTGGGAATCGCCTCGTCAGTATCAGTCCTTGAACTGGCAGAGATGAGTTTAAAAGACGGACACCCCACGTACAGGTAATGAGCGAGGGGTCCAACAGCGCAACAGCCGACGCCGAACCCGGCAGCCTCGCCAACGACCGGGCGCTCCAGCGACTCCATCAGGTCGCCTCGAGCACCGAGAGCACCGGGATGGAGAAGATACGCCAGATGCTCACGGTGGGAACCGAGCGGCTTGGCGTCGAACTGGGCTTTCTGACGAACATCGAAGACGGGACACAGGAAATCATCGAGGCAGTCGGTGACCATCCGGGCCTCCAGCCTGGGGAGACGGCACCGCTGAGCCGGGCCTACTGCCGGAAGACCGTCGGACGCGAGGAGCCACTGGCGGTGACGAACGCGTCAGCGGAAGGCTGGGCCGAGGACCCCGCCTACGAGGAGTTCGGCCTGGGTTGCTATCTCGGGGCAGCCATCAGCGTCGACGGCAAGCAGTACGGGACAGTCTGTTTCGCCGACACCGAGCCCCGCGAGCGGGACTTTTCTCAGTCGGCGACCACGTTTGTCGACCTGCTGACCGACTGGGTCGGGCACGTCCTCGAACAGCGCAAACACGACCGCGAGCGCGAGACACACTACGAGCGGCTGTCGGGCCTTCTGGATACGACACAGTCGCTGATGCAGGCCCGCGACCAGCAGGAAGTGGCGGAAATCGTTGCGGGCGCTGCTGCGGACGTGCTTGGCTTTGACATCAACGTCGTCCGCCTCTACGACGCTGACGAGACGACGCTGGAGCCGGCAGCGACGACCGCACGCACGAACGAGCAGATGGGCGAACGGCCGGTCTACGAAGTCGGAGAGGGGCTGCCAGGCGAGGTGTTCGCATCGGGCGAGCCACGCACTGTCGACGACCTCTCGACGGAGGAGGGGACAGCAATCGAAGGCGTCCAGTCGGCGATGTACTACCCGATGGGTGTCTACGGGACAATCAGCGTCGGCTCGACCGGGCGCGGGGCCTTCGACGAGGCTGACGAACGGGTACTGGCACTGCTGGCGACGGCGGCAGCCGCGGCCTGCACGCGTGCGAAACGCGAGCGTGAAGTCCGGGAAGCCCGCGAACACGTCGAGACCGTCCTGGAGCGCGTCAACGGCCTCATCGAGGACACTATCGAGGTGCTCGTCGAAGCGACGACGCGTGACGAACTCGAAGACGGCGTCGTCGAGCAGTTGGCCGCGGCCGACCCCTACAACTTCGCCTGGGTCGGGCGGCCGGACGTGGCGACGGAGACGCTCTCGCCGACAAGTTGGGCGGGTACCGCCGGGATTCCAGCGGGGGAGCTGTCCTTCGAGTTGGACGGTGACGGGCCGGTCGCGACGGCCCACCGCAACGAGCAGCCACAGGTGGTCCACGACGTGCGGAGTCGGTCGGCGGAGTTGTGTGCAGGGGCAACTGCCTGCGAGCAGGTCGTCTCGACCATCGTCATCCCGCTGACCTACAAGGACACCTCCTACGGGGTCCTGGCGGTGTTTGCCGACGAGGCCGGCGTCTTCGACGAGCGCGAGCGGGTCGTGCTGGAGGCGCTTGGCCGGGCCATCGCCAACGCCATCAACGCGGTCGAGCGGGGTCGGATTCTCGACGCCAACGCCGTCATCGAACTGGAGTTCACCATCGACGACTCGGACCTGCTCTTGAGCCGGCTCTCACGGCAGGGGTCGTGTACGGTCACCGCCGCCGGCACCGACTACCGGGCCGACGGCACTCTCCAGATGTACCTCACCGCGGAGGGTGTCGACGGGGAGACGCTGACCGAACTGGCCCGCGAAGACGATGCCGTCACGGAGGTGACCTGTATCGCCGACCACGACGACGGCTGTCTGCTCGAGGTGGTTGTCGAGGAATCGCTGGTAGCGATGCTCACCGAGTACGGCGCGGTCCCGCGGGAAGTCGTCGCCGAGGAGGGACAGGCCCGGTTTACCGTCGAGTTACCCTACGAGGCGGAAGCCCGAGAGCTGTACGACCTCGTCAAAGAGCGGTACGCGAGTGCCGACCTCGTGGGTTATCACGAACACGAACGGCCCGTCGAGACCCGCCAGGAGTTCCGCGCCGAGTTGGCTGACCGCTTCACCGACCGCCAGGAGACCGCCCTGCGGACGGCCTTCCTCGGTGGCTTCTTCGAGTGGCCCCGGCAAATCGACGGCAACGAACTCGCCGAGGCGATGGACATCTCGCGGCCAACCTACCACCAGCACCTGCGGGCCGCCCAGCAGAAAGTGCTGGAGGAACTGTTCGGCCCGGAAGCGTAGGTCGGAGTCAATTCGCCCGGTGCAGTGGGTTGCTGGCGGGTGACAAGACAGAAAGAGAGCGACGGGTGAAAAGCAAGCTTTGTACCAGCCGGTGCCGAAGGGAGAGGCGATGGACGGGCCACTGTGGACCGACGCCCACGCGCCAGCGCTTTCGGACCTCCCACAGGAGGGCGTCCGCGAGCACTTCCAGCGCGCGGTTTCGGAGCCGATGAACCTCGTCGTCCACGGGCCGAAAGGGGCCGGCAAGACGGCGGCGGTCCGAGCACTGACCCGCGAGACCCACGAACAACCCGACGCCGACCGCGTCGAGATCAACGTCGCGGACTTTTTCGGCCTCACGAAGAAAGAACTGGCCAACGACCCCCGTTTCGAGCGCTTTATCGACGCCAAGCGCCGCCGGGAGTCCTCGAAGGCCGACCTCATCAACCACGTCCTCAAAGAATCGGCCAGCTACGCCCCGGTCAGCGGCGACTACAAGACCGTGGTACTGGACAACGCCGAGGGGATGCGTGAGGACTTCCAGCAGGCGCTACGCCGCGTGATGGAACAGTATTACGAGGCGACACAGTTCGTCATCGTCACGCGCCAGCCCTCCTCGCTGATTCCGGCGATTCGGTCGCGGTGTTTCCCCATCCCCGTCCGGTCGCCGACCACCGAGGAAATCGTCGCGGTGCTACGGGAGATCGTCGAGGCCGAGGACGCCGACTACGACGCCGAAGGCATCGAGTACGTCGCCGGGGCCGCGAACGGCGACCTCCGGGCGGCGGTGCTGGGTGCCCAGACCACCTACGAGCAGGAGGGTGAGATAACGATGAACGCCGCCTACGAGACGCTGTCGGGTGTCGGCATCGACGAGCGAATCGGCGAGATGTTGACCGACGCCGAGGCCGGCGAGTTCACCGACGCCCGCTCGACGCTCGACGAGTTGCTCGTCGACGAGGGCTACAGCGGCGGGGAAGTACTGGAGGATATCCTCACGGCCGCTCGCTCGCGGTACTCCGGGGACGAACTCGCCCGCCTGCATCGGCTGGCCGGCGAGATAGACGCAGACCTCACCGAGGGGACCAACGACCGGCTGCACGTCAGCCACCTGCTCGCCGAGTTGGGAACACGCGAGCACTGAGGGCGGCCGCGAGTTACTCGCCGGAGCGTGTCGCGTGGCAGGGTAGCCGCCGGATAACAGAAAAAGACCCATACGAGAGGCGACCAAACGGATGCGACGATGGCCCTCGCTACGCGCATCGCACTCGTCCTGACGGTCCTCGTCGCGTCAGTGTTCGCGTGGTACTACGGTGGCGGACGCTGGCGCGAGCGGGTCAACGACCGGCTCCTCTACGGGATTCCGTGGGGGACGCTGGTCATCGTGAGCATCAACGTCGGGTTTTACTTGCTTGCACAGGGCGGGCTGACCGACTGGTCTGACCCGCTCGTGTTCCCCTTCGTCTCGTGGTCGTATTTCTACCCGGTAGGACTGCTCACCTCCGGCATCGCCCACGGGTCGCCATCCCACCTGCTGTCGAACATGACCGCGACGCTTGCGCTTGCTCCCATCGCGGAGTACGCGTGGGGACACTTCCCGCCGGGGAAACAGGGCCGCAAGCTCGGGGGGAGACTGGGCCGGATGGACGTGGGCCAGCCCTCCGGACTGCTGGCCCGTCCCTGGGTCCGGGCAGTGGTCGTCTTCCCGCTCGTGCTGGTCGCTGGCGGCGTCGTCGGGAGCCTGTTCTCGCTCGGGCCGGGCATCGGCTTTTCGGGCGTCGTCTTCGCCATCGCCGGCTTCGCGCTCGTGACCGCGCCACTGGCGACGGTGGTGGCCGTCGTCGTCACGTCGGCACTGAGCCGGCTGCTGGCCGCCCTGAGCCAGCCTATTATCCGGGCCGGCGTCGAGGCGAGCCCGCCCAGCCCGCCAGCGTGGGCGAACATCGGCTTTCAGGTCCACATGCTCGGCTTTCTCGTCGGCGTCATCGTCGGTGTCGCGTTCCTGATGCGGCGGCGACGGCGTCCCAGCAAGGAGCGGGTCTTCTTCGCGACGGTGTTGTTCGGGCTGGCGCAGTCGCTGTGGCTGGTCGTCTGGCCGGCCGGCAGCGACACCTACGTGCTGTATCAGGGGGCCGGGGTCGCCTTCGTCCTGCTTTTGTCGGTCATCGTATCGCTTGCAGCAAGCGGCCCGGACCGCCGGATTCCGCGGCTGTTCGACGAAGACCGACAGATTCCACGGCGGCGCGTCCTCGCGGGCATCTGGCTGCTGGTGATGGCCCTGCTCGCAGCCGCGTCGCTTGCAGGTGCGCGGCAGGTCGACGAGCCGTTTCTCGCCGTCGCCGGGCCGGCGGTCGTCCTCGCAGTGATTCTCTCGGTGCCGGCGCTGCCGCCACTCGTGCCCGACCGCTGGTACGAGGGGCCAGTGAGCCAGCGCCACGCGGGCGTCGTCGTGCTGGTGATGCTCAGCCTGCTCGTGGCGTCGGTCGGTGTCCCGCTTGGCTTCATCGCCGTCGAGGACGACACCATCGAGAACGCAAGCACCGTCACTGCCGGCGATTACACCCTCGCGTACGTCGACAACGGAACGACCGGCCACTCGCTGGCTATCGACCTCTACGAGGACGACCAGATACAGAGCAACGTCAGCGGCGTCGTCCTCGTGAGTGCTGACCGCGAGATATGGACCGTCGCCGTCCCGGAGCGGTCGCTGGCGTTCCGTGGCGACGCGAGCGTACAGGTCGGCGGGCTGGGCTGGCGTGAAACCGTCGACGCCGAGCGGACCGGCTGGGCGGTCGTCGGCAACGACAGCGCCTACGTCGTCGACCTCGTCGTCGACGGCGACCGGACCCGGTCGTACACCTCGGACCCGGTCCGGGCGGGAGTGCGCATCGACGGCCACAACGTCAGCGTCGTCCCGACCCCCGACGGGTTCGAGCTTCGGGTCGACAGGAACGGGACCCGCATCGGAACGGGGACGCTCCCCGACAGCGGCGAGTCGACGGCCGTCGGGCCGCTCGTGTTCACTACCGAAGACGGCGACGGGAACACCCACCTCGTCGTACGCTCCGACGGCACCGAGGTCACCGTCGCGACGAGGGAATAGCGGGCGACAGCCGGGGGACTCACATCGGGAGTGTCCCGCGCTGGAGGTCGAGCGTGGCCGCGAAATCAGCCCGGGAGACGACACCCACCACACCGTTGTCGCGCTCGACGAGCGCCACGTCGTTGCGGCCGAGTTCGACGAGCGCATCGAAGGCACTCGTCTCCGCGTCCAGCCGCGGAAGGTCACGGACCGCGAGGTCGCCGACGGTCGTCGTCTCGTAGTCGGCGAACTCGACTTCGCGCATCGCGCTGGCCGTAATCACTCCGAGGAGGTCCCCCTGTGCGTCGACCACGGGCAGGTCGGTCCGGCGGGAGTCGAGCAGTCGCGGGAACAGGGCATCAAGCGTCGTGTCGTCGCCGACAGGCTCGACTGCAGTCACCAGGTCGCCGACGGTCAGGCCATCGAGCAACTCGCCCAGCACGACCATCCGCGACTCGCTGGTGGCCGCCCCGTAGATGAAGAAGGCAAGCAACAGCAGGATTGGGCTAAAGGCGAGGACGCCGACGACGGCAAAGAGGACCGCGAAGATGGTCCCGATGCGGGCGGCCACCCGCGTCGCCTTCGCGTAGGGGAGAAACCGGGCCAGAACCGCCCGGAGGATACGCCCACCGTCCATCGGAAAGGCGGGCAAGAGGTTGAACACAGCGAGGACGATGTTGGTGACGGCAAGCCAGCCGACGACGAAGACGAAGACGGGTTCGGTGATGGTGCTGACCGCCAGCACGCCCAGGCAGGCCGCCCCGACGAGGACGCTCGTGATGGGGCCGGCGATAGCAATCCAGAACTCCCGGTTCCACTCCTTGGGCATCTCCGACAGCGCGGCGAGTCCGCCCAGAATCCACAGCGTGATGGACTCGGTGTGGATATCGTAGCGACTCGCCGCCCAGGAGTGGCCGAGTTCGTGGATGCCGACGCTTGCGAACAGCCCCAGTGCGGCCAGAATTCCGACCGTCCAGCGCTGGCCGGCCAGGTCCGCGGGGTCGATTGTCACCGGCGCGATGGCCTCGATGAAGCCCGCGTAGACGGCAATCTGCTCGCCGCTGCCGATGAGAAAGGCCAGGATTGGAAGAAAGACCAGCAAGGAGACGTTGACCCGGATAGGAATCCCCCAGACACGCCCGATAGTGAAGTTTCGCATGGAATATCATGGGTCGGCGGTCCGTTATACCTGCCGGTGGGGCAAACGGTGCCGGCCGCTTCGAAATCCTTTTACGCGATTCACGGGGACAATACAGCACCATGGACATCGACATTATCGAAGAAGACGAGAATCCGATGTTGCACCGGACTGACATCCGGTTCGAGGTCAGCCACGAGGAGGCAACGCCCTCCCGACTCTCAGTTCGCGACTCGCTGGCCGCGATGCTGAACAAGGACAGCGACGAAGTTGTCGTCCACGAACTCGACACCAAGTTCGGCATGCGCACGACCGTCGGCTACGCGAAGGTCTACGACGCCGCCGAGTACGCGAAGGATGTCGAGCAGGACCACATGCTCGAACGCAACAAGATTACGGCCGACGGCGACCAGCCCGAGGAAGCCGAGGAGGAGGCATAGATGCCCCGTCACGAACTCTACAGCGAGGACGGCGACGCCGACCGCGAGCAGTGTCCCCGCTGTGGTGACGCGTTCCTCGCGGACCACGACGACCGCCAGCACTGCGGGAAGTGCGGCTACACCGAGTGGAAGTAAGACAACTCTTTGCTGTGTTACGAGAGGCGCTCTGCGCCTCTCGAACCACGTCCGGTCTCGGGTGTGCCTGACGGCGCGCACCCTTGCAAAAGCAATAGTGAAAACGCCGTGAGAGCAGGCTCTCACGAGCCCACGCTCCCCGCTCGCGTGGAAGGCTGCTCGGGCACGTCTCTGGGATAGTTCTCCCGCCACTACACTGCACAGCAACCGCCAGCCACGTCTGCTCTAGAGGTCGAACGTGTACGTCGCACCGGCGTTGGGACCTATCTCGTTATCACCGCCGGCCGCGAACAGCGCACGTGTTCCGTCACCGGAAATAGCGACATCGCCTCCGAAGCCGTCATGTTCAGCGAGCTGGTCGGGGACGATTTCGGCAGCCTGTTGCCAGTCGTTGTCACGTTCGAAGACGTAGCCGGCGCCGGCCTCGTACTCGCCAGTGTTGGCTCCAATGGCACCGATAACCGCCAGCTGTCCGTCCCCGGAGATATCGACGGTGCCGAACCTGTCAGACGCTGTGCGCTCGTCCGGCAACAGCTTGGCCTCCCGTTGCCACGTCGTGCCGTCTGTCGAGAAGACGTAGGCGGACCCTGCATCGAATCCGTCGTCGGTTTCGTCCTGTACAGCGCCGACAGCGAGCGTCTCGCCGTCCTCGGAGAGTGAGAGGCTGCTCCCGAACCGGGCATCCTCGCTGACATCCTCGGGGACCAACGACGCCGCCTGCGACCAGGTGTCACCGCTTCGTGTGAACACGTACGCGATGCCCGTACTGTCGTTGACTGCCGTCGATGTGAGCGTGTCACCGACAGCGAGAGTCGAGCCGTCGCCGGAGATGGCGACGTATCCGCCGAACCCGTCGTCGTATTCGACATCGTCGTCACCGGGCATCGCTGTCAGTTGCCAGTTCCCACCGACCGAACTGAACACGGACACTGAGCCAGCAGTCGGGTCCGCCGGTGCGGAGATACTCGACGACCCGACGACCACGGTCGAGCCGTCCGCCGAGATGTCGACACCGTCACCAAACGACTCGACGTCGCTATCTGTCGGGAGACCGAGTTCCGCGGCCTGTTGCCAGTCGTCGCCGTCGCGTTCGATGACGTACACGGCGCCATCGGTACCGTTGGGCCCGTAAGCGTCTGGTGCGCCGACGACAGCGGTGGTGCCGTCCGCGGCGACGGCGAGGGCGTCGCCGACGTTTTCGCCGCCGCTGGCACCGTCGGGGACGAACTTCCCAGCCTGTTGCCAGCCATCCCCGCCGCGGTCGAAGGCGTAGACCGAACCCGTCTCGCCGTCGTCCGTCGTGTCGTCTCGTGCGCCGACCAGGACGGTCGTGCCGTCGGCCGAGATGTCGGCCGAATAGCCGAAGAACTCCCGCTCCTCGCCGTCCGGTGCGACGAGTTTCTCCACGAGTCGGGGGTTCTGGGGGGACGACTGCGGGCCGTCGCTGCCGGGTTTCTGACCATCACCAGTCGGCTCCGGGGAGCCGGAGCCAGCGGAGTCCGAGGACTGCGAGCCACAGCCGGCGAGTCCAACTGTACCACTGAGTGCCGCGAATCGAACGAAACGACGACGCGACAACCGTGTCATGAGCGTCGTTTCGTCCGATTTGGAAAAATTTCCATCGGTTCGAGTGAGTTGTGCGACCGATGTCCTCACAGGGTATCGAGTCGGCGTCTCGACACCGACTGGGGGAGCATGGAGCCACAGCTGTCGGTGCAACAGGCGTTTGTCCGTGGGCACCCTAGGCCCGTACGATGAGTTCCGAAGCCGACTCGGACACCAAGTCGATTTACGAGTGGCTGTGCTGTCCGACCTGTGACTCCCGGGAGATTATCCGTGGCCCACGAAACGAGCGCGGCGCTGTCCAGCTCGAATGTGAAAAGTGTGGGACAAGCGGCTGGGTTGCGCTGTAGGCGCTGACGCGGGGACAGACTGCGGTCGTCATTTTGCTTACCGTTGGCGTCGTCCGTGACAGATTGTGACTCCCAGTGTGGACTCGGCGGAGAGACAGTCCATGCTGCAAGCACTGTCAGCGACGCTAGGGAAGGGTATCGAGTGTTGGCCGGAGACTGCCACAGCAGTCGCTCGCGAGTGTAAGAGAGACAGGGTAGGTCGGTCGGTGGGAACCACACGTGTCGACCACGTGGGCTGAAAGGTAACCGTCCGACCGTGCTGTCTACAGTTTCTCCCGCCGGGCGCTACAAAACACCTCCGATGCACGGACCGACAGCGCCCAATGGTGCCAGAGAGCCCGAACGCTCGGCCGAGGGTCGTCGGGTAGACCATCCCGGAGGAGTCTCGTGCTGTCGCACATCGAAGTCGTCTTTTCCGTCGCTCCCGCAGCCACAGCCATGACAGACGGCAGTCCCAAGCGCGTACTCGGCATCGAGGGCACAGCCTGGGCTGCCAGCGCCGCCATCTACGATGTCGACGCCGACGACGTGACCATCGAGACCAAGGCCTACATGCCCGACAGCGGCGGCATCCACCCCCGAGAGGCCGCCGAGCACATGGCCGACAACATCCCGACTGTCGTCGAGCGTGCACTCACGCAGGCACGCGAGCAGACCGACGACGACCCACCGGTCGACTGCGTGGCGTTCTCGCGTGGGCCGGGACTCGGGCCGTGTCTCCGGATTGCCGGGACCGCCGCCCGCAGCGTCGCACAGCGCTTTGACGTGCCGCTGGTCGGGGTGAATCACATGGTCGCCCACCTCGAAATCGGCCGCCACCAGTCCGGCTTCGACTCGCCGGTCTGTCTCAACGCGAGCGGGGCGAACGCGCACATACTCGGCTATCGCAACGGCCGGTATCGCGTGCTGGGCGAGACGATGGACACCGGCGCCGGCAACGCCATCGACAAGTTCACCCGCCACGTCGGCTGGTCTCACCCCGGCGGCCCCAAAGTCGAAGAGGCCGCTGTCGAGGGCGAGTACCACGAACTCCCCTACGTCGTCAAAGGGATGGACTTCTCGTTTTCGGGCATCATGAGCGCCGCGAAGGACGCGTACGACAATGAGGTCCCCGTCGAGGACATCTGTCACGGGCTGCAGGAGACAATCTTCGCCATGCTCACCGAGGTCAGCGAGCGGGCGCTGTCGCTGACCGGCAGCGACGAACTCGTCCTCGGTGGCGGAGTCGCACAGAACGCCCGCCTCCGGGAGATGCTCGCCTCGATGTGTGAGCAACGCGGCGCACAGTTTTACGCCCCGGACCCCCGATTCCTGCGGGACAACGCCGGCATGATTGCCGTACTGGGTGCGAAGATGTGCGCTGCCGGCGACACGCTGGCCATCGAGGACTCCGGAATCGACTCGGACTTCCGGCCCGACGAGGTGTCGGTCACGTGGCGAGAGAACCGAGCGAGGCGAGGGGCTCCGAACGGTCAAGCGGCGAAGCCGCGAGACGACGAGTCGGTCGACCGCCACAGCAGCCCCGGCGAGGAGGTCACCGGTGCCGAGGCGACAGTCTCCTTCGAGGGCAGCGAGGTCACCAAGCGACGCAATCCACGGGCGTACCGCCATGCCCAACTGGACGAGCGGTTGCGCCGGGAGCGGACCAGACAGGAAGCGCGGCTGACAAGCGAGGCCCGTCGGGCAGGCGTACCGACGCCGCTGGTCCGTGATGTGGACGTTCGGGAGTCGCGGCTGGTCTTCCAGCACGTCGGCGACGCCGACTTGCGGGAGGCACTCACCGAGTCGAACGTCCGGGCAGTCGCCCGGCACCTGGCGACCATCCACAACGCCGGGTTCGTCCACGGCGACCCGACGACGCGCAACGTGCGGGTGCGGACGGGCCAGTCAGACAGCGACGGCGACGACGGCCGGCCGTCGGTCTTTCTCATCGATTTCGGCCTTGGATATTACACCGGCCACCCCGAGGACCACGCGATGGACCTCCACGTGCTGGCCCAGAGTCTCGCAGGGACGGCCGACGACGCCGAGCAGTTGCAGGCCGCAGCAGAGGAGGCCTACCGGGCCGTCGGTGACCCGGCGGTGCTACAGCGACTCCGGGAGATAGAGGGACGGGGCCGCTACCAGTAGCTGTCGCCGGCAGTGGGCACAAACGGCCGGCTACCGCGCACAGAAGGCTTATCCGGGATGCGCTGCCGAGTCGTGGCATGGAGTGGCTGCTGCTCGGAAAGTGGCTTCTCGTCCTCGCCGCCCTCGCCGCCGTCGGCGCACCGCTATCGGCGTGGCTGTTCCCGCGCCTGCCGAGACGCGGGGCCGCGTTTTCCCTCCCAGTCACGCTGCTCGGGATGACGACGGTCATCTTCCTCGTCGGACAGGTCACGTTCGGCCTCCACACGGTGGTGGGAGGTGTGGGTGCGGTGCTTGCAGCCAGCGGGCTGGCCTACCGGTCCGGTGCAACGCCCGACTGGCGCGGGGTCGCCGGAGCCTACGCCGTCTTCGCGGCCGGATTCCTGTTGCTCGCCTTCTTCCGTGGGGCGGCACCGACGATTACGCCCGCCGGCGGTGAGCAGTTCCTGCACTTCGGGCTGGTGAAGACGCTGAGCCGCGCGGAGACGCTGCCGCCGGAGGACATGTGGTACGCCGGCGAACCACTGCGATATTACTACGGGACCCAGTTGCAGGTGGCCAGCCTCTCGATGCTGACGGATACCCACCTGCGATACGGCTTCAACCTCGGCGTCGCGACCTTCTACGGCGTGCTCGTGGTCAGCGCCTACGGCCTCGCGGGTGCGGTGACAGCGGCCGCCGACCGCTCGTATCGGCTGGGAGGTACGCTCGGGGTCTTTTTCGTCGCCCTTGGGGGGTCGTTCGCGACGGCCATTCGGCTGCTGGTGGGACAGTTGCCCCGCGACCTCATGATGGAGTACGGCCCCGCAGTCTGGGGCTACCCGGCCAGTCGCTTCGGCCTCTCGACCGCCGAGATGTACCAGCGGGCCGGCACCATCGACGGCTGGTCGTGGTGGTACGTCCGCTACGTCGTCGAGGGGACCATCCAGGAGTTCCCGATGTACTCCTTCGTCAAGGCCGACCTGCACGGCCACGCCCTCTCGACGGGCTACGTCGTCGTCGCCGGGGCACTCGCCTTCAGTTACTACCGCCTGCCCGCCGAGCGTCGGGGCCGCCGGCTTGCGGTTCTCGTCGGCGGCCTGGGCGTTGTCGCCGGCGTCTTCGGCTTCATGAACACCTGGTCGCTGCCGACGGCCGTCGGACTAGCCTGGCTGGCCGTCGCGGCCGCCGACGCCCACCCGACGACCCTGCTCCCCGCCCGGGTCGGCCACGCCCTCCGCGGCCCGGACCCGGAGGGTGGCCGTCTCCAGTGGATAGGGGCGGAAGTGTGGCGTGTGCTGCTCGGCGTGCCGGCAGCCATCGTCGTCGGCCTCGTCGGCTACGTCATCGCCTCGCCGTTTCTCGTCTTCGGGCACGTCCCCGAAAACGAGGGTGTCGGGTTCTTCCCGCCGCGGTCGGGACTCGTCGAGTTCCTGGTCATCTACGGGGCGATTCTCGCGCTGTTTGCGGGTTTTGTCTGGTACCGCGGCTGGCCGGTCGCCCGGGAGCAGGACCCCCGCCTGCAACTCGGTGGGGCCATCGTCGGTATCGTGGCTGTCGGTGCGTTGCTGACGGCCCTCTCGTTCCCGGTGCTCGCGGTCACCGGGCCGATTCTGCTGGGTGCGTGGCTGCTCGTCCGGACCGACAGGGTCGGCTTCGAGGGTGTGTTGCTGGTCGCCGGTATCGGCCTCGTGCTCTCGCTGGAACTGCTCTTTGCGAAGGTTGCACCGTGGCCCGAAGGACACGCACGCTGGAACACCTCGCTGAAGGTGGCCGTCCAGGGCTGGACACTGGCGGGCGCGGCCGCCGGAGGCGTGAGCGCGCTGTTACTCGTCGAGGCGTGGGAGGCACTGGCCGACGTGCGAAAACGGGTCAGTCACCGCATCTCGGACACCTCTCGGGCCGCGACCGACGGCGGACGGCGACGGACGGCCACAGCGGTGCTTGCTGGTGTACTCGTCGTCGCGACGGTGCTCGCGAGCGCACCGTTCCCGGTGCTTGCCGGCTACACGGAGATGGGTGACGAACTGGCTGACGACGACGAGTTCAGCCTCGACGGGCTGGCGGTACAGGAGTACAACCGTCCACAGGAGATGGCCGCTATCGACTGGCTGGACGACCGGGAGGGGCGGCCAGTCGTCATCGAAGCGCCGGGCCGGCCCTACCAGTGGACGAGCACCGCGGCGACGATGACCGGTCTCCCGGGCGTTCTCGGGTGGGCCCATCACCAGCGCAACTACCGGCCGGACGAGTGGGTCGGACATCGCGAGAACGCGACCCACGTCGTCTATCAGGAGAGCTGGGAGTGGTCCGACGCCGCGAGCGTCCTCCGGCAACACGACGTGACCTACGTCTACGTCGGGCCGACCGAAAACGACACCTACGGGACGACGCTGCGTGACTTCGACGGGAAACGTGGGCTATCGACCGCCTTCGAAAACGAGCGGGTGACTATCTATCGCGTGAACCACACCGCGCTCCCCGAGGGGACGTGGACGCACTCGCGCAGGCCATGATTTTTCTACGCTAGCACCCAAGTATGGACCATGCCGTACATGTCTGCAGACGACTTCTCGGTCCACGACGACGACTGTACCGACCAGGAGTCGGACTGGATGCCGTTGTCGGATTTGCCCGACGAGGTGGAGTCGGTCGAAGACCTGGGCTGTGAGTGCTGGGAACCGTACGACTCGCTCGCGGACATCGGGTGACCGGCGACCGTCAGGGAAACCATCATTACGTGTGGGGTCCTACCTCAGCGTATGGCAGACAGACCGTCCTCCGGTGAGATTTTTGGCGTGCCGTATAACTTCGACAAGCCAAGCTTCCGTCGCCTGCTGTCCTCGTACTGGCAGCCCGGCGAGGGAATGCTCGTCGAGAAGCCCTTCGGCATCGGGTACACGGTGAACCTCGCGAACTGGCGGTCCTGGATTCTTGTCGCGATTGCCGGCGCGCTCCTCTATCAGGAGAAAAGCGGCAGCGACGAGTCCAGTGAGGACGACGAAGAGAGCGAGCCAGTCGAAGTCATCGTCGACTAATCGACGCCCCTTTCTCCGGCCGGACCGACCGCCCGGGTGATGGTCACCTTCGTCACGACCAACCCCGGGAAGATTCACGAGGCCCAGGAGTACCTCGACGAACCGGTCGAGCAACTCGACTTCGATTATCCCGAAGTACAGGCCGACAACCTCGCCACCGTCGCGGCCCACGGCGCCCGCGCGGCGTACGAGCACACCGGCGAACCGGTCATCGTCGACGACTCCGGCCTGACAATCGAGGCACTGGGTGGCTTTCCCGGACCCTACTCATCCTACGTGGAGGACAAACTCGGCATCGAGCGGGTATGGAAGCTCACAGAGGCAGAGGAAAAGCGCAGCGGAGCCTTCCGTGCAGTCATCGCCTACTGTGACGGTGAGGGCTTCGCGGCGACGCCGGAACCCGTCGACCGCGGCGGCAGCGAGGACGACCAGCGCCGCGGGCAGGACCTCGCCGCCGACGAGCGCCCGAGTGCCACGACCGACGAACAGGTCGCCGGCGGCGAGGACGCTATCCCGGTGAAACTCTTCGAGGGCGTCGTGCCGGGGGAAATCGTCGCTCCCCGAGGCGACGGCGGTTTCGGCTTCGACCCCATCTTCGAGTACGACGGGAAGACGTTCGCGGAGATGGACACCGACGAGAAAAACGCCGTCTCGCATCGCGGCCGGGCGCTGGCGAAGTTCGCCGAGTGGTACGCTACCAGATAGCGGCCACTACGACACGTCTCGGTCCGGTCCCGGATATGTTCCGTCGTGGACGGCCTCGTAGAGCGCCTCGGCATCGAACAGCGTCGCGAACGCGTCGGGCGTACGGATACTTATGTTCATGTGACCCTGTAACGAGAGGTTCGCCCCGGTACTGCTGAGTCCGTCGTCGAACGAGAGGAGGTGGGCAGCGTTGCCGTTGTAGGCAGACGCCAGTCCGGGGTGGTCGCCGTCGGGATGGTCGACGGCTTCGCGCTCGGTCTCGATACATGCACGCCAGTCCGCGGCGAGGTCGGCGTCGGCAAGCGTCGTGATGACCGCCTGTGCATCAGCAAGCAGGGAGTCGCTTGCGACCAGCGTCAGCCAGGAGTGTGCCCGGACGGCGTCGAGCGCCTCGCGGGCAGGGCCGCCGACCAGCAACTCCGCGGCCAGTACGTCGGCATCGGCGACGATACGGGTGGGGTCGGCGTCAGGCATCGTCACGGTGGTCAGCGAGCGTCTCACACACCTCTGTGACGGTCACCTCGTACGCCTCGGCGCGGTCGAAAAGGTCCGGCCAGTCCATACCCAACGGTCACCGCGGAGGTGCAAAAAACGCCCGGCAAAGCGGGTGTCGAACGCGTGTCTGACGGAGCTTTATATGCTGTCACGGTCGTTGCACGGATGGGCGCGCACCAGTACCGGCCTCAAGGACTCCCATCCTCCCACGGCGCGCCCGGTACTTTCCTGAACCCACTCCTCTCCCGTTTGCAGGCCCACACGCGTGACTCGCTATCGAGGACTCATACTGTCGGCTGTAAGTACGAGCGCACCGGCGAAGCCGTCCCGCAAGCCTCCACACTCCCGCAATGCGTTGGTGCAGATTGGGAGAGTGACAGCCGACAGTATCACTCGTCCCCGCCCGGCGACGGCGCTCACGACGCCGTTCGTTCGATAGTCATGGTGACCGAATCGAGAGTGGTCCCGTTCGAGCGGTCGACGACACGAACCCGATACGTCCGTGTCTCACCCGCATCCCAGGGCGGGGCGACACCGTCTCGATGGACCGTTTCGCCTGGGTCGACAGGCGTTACGCCGACACGCCCGTAGGAGTCGCCCGTGCGTTCGTGGACTTCGATAGCGAACGAAGCGTTCGAGCGCGCGGGAAGGCTGTATTCGAGTTTGTACTGGACGCCGTCGTGGTCGTTGATGTCGGTAATGCTCAGGTTCTCGATGACCGTTCCGTTTGCCGGGTCCTCAACGGAAGTCGAGAACCCATCGTTCAGGCTACAGCCGGCAAGCGCAGTGACGCCCGCAACGAGAAGCAGTGCCAGCAGTAGCCGACGGTTCGTATCAAATTGTAAGGGAGACCAGTTCATCAGTGGGAGGGATATCTGTCATCGACAGGACAGCACAAGAATGTATCTACCGATGGCAGGAACCGTCAGTGAGAGCCCCCGGCTACGCCGCTGCTCCCTCGCCCTTGAGCTGGGTGCGAACGTCGTCGAGTACGGTGGGTTCGGCCATGACGGCGATGCTGTCACCGGCTGCGATGGTCGTCCGTGGCAACGGGATGGTCATCGACTCGTCCGCGCGGCCGTGGGCGTAGATGCGCGCATCACCGGGGAGCGAGAGGTCGATGACACGCTCGCCGATGGCCGGGGAGCCTTCCGGGACGACGACGCTGGCAACCGATAACTCCTCGGTGAGGTCCGCGAGGACGTTGAAGTCGCCGCCGAGCAGTGCGGTCTTTGCACCGGCGGCACCGAGCCGCTCTGGGTAGATGATTTCGTCGACATCCTCGGCGTATTTCTCGTAGAGTTCGTCGCTGATGTCCTCGTTGACCCGGAGGACCGTTCGACAGCCGTGGGCGTCACCGACGACACAGACCGAGAAGTTGGTGTTCAAATCGCCGGTCACGCCGGCGACGGCGTCGGCATCGTCGAGCCCCGCCCGTTCGAGCGTCGACTCGTCGCCGCCGTCACCCTCGACGACCGTGAACCCTTCCTCCCGGGCGCGGTCGGCTTTGGCAGCGTCGCGCTCGACGAGGAGCACCTCGTGGCCCTCACTCTGCAGGACCCGTGCAGTTCGCTTGCCGACGCGGCCGAAGCCGACGATGACGAATTTCATACTGCGTGGTACGTCCCCACATACCATAAGCGTGGGGCCCGGATAGAGGTCGTCAGGAGAGGGATGACAGCCAGCGGGAGCCGTCAGTCCGACACAGGGTCCGCAGTCAGGCCGCCACCCGACTCGGCGGTGTCGGCTTCACTGGCTTGCTCGTCGTCGGCGTCCGGTTCGGTCGTCTCGTCGGATTGCTCGCGCTCGTCGTCGGTATCCTCCTCGCGCTCGTCCTCGTCGTCACGCTCCTCGTCGACCGCCTCGATGTTCTGGTCGGGACCGGACTCGCTGATGACGGGCTTGAGGATGTACTTCCCGCTGTTGCCGGCTTTGAACACGGAGATGTCGTAGACGAAGGAGACGGAGCCGTTCGGTGCCAGTGAGAAGCCGCTGTTCAACTGGAGTTTCTCGCTTGGCAGTTTGACGTTGACACTGGAGCCGTCGGCGAGCGTCGCGTTGATGTCGCTGACGTGGACGAACACCTTCGAGTAGTTGCCGGCCGGGATTTCGGGCGACCCGATGAGCGTCGCGTTGTCGCCCCGCAACTGGGTCAGGTCGACGGTTCGTGAGTCCACGTCGTGAGTGACCCAGCTACCGCGGTCGCCCTCGGACTCGTCGCCATCGTCACCCGCCGCGTCCTCGCCATCGTCGCCGTCGGATTCCTCACTGTCGTCACCGTCCGCTTCGTCGTCGGTCGTCTCCTCGTCGTCCGCGGCAGTCTCTTCGTCGTGGCCCTCCTCACCGTGTCCGCCGCTCTCGGCGGTCGTCTCGTTGTCGTCGGACTCGGGGTTCTCGACGTCTTCAGTCTCGTCGTCGCCTTCGGTCGCGTTCTCGCTCTCGTCGTCGGTCTCGGTCTCCTCTCCATCCTCCGTTGCGGAGTCGTCTTCGTTCTCAGTCTCGTTGTCGCGCTCGTCTTCGCCGCCGTCGTCCGGCCCGGCCCGTTCGAAGCCGATCTGTGTAATCGTCACGTTCAGGTGACGGAAGTCGTCGATTTGACCCGGTTCGTCGCTGACGTAGAACTCCACGGTCCCGGTTTCGGACCCGGTCGTGCCGTCGTCGGTATCCGGACCGTCCTCGGGGTCTATGTCGTCACCGGGGGTGGCCGTGGAGTTGCTCGGCGAACTCTCGCCACCGGAGCCAGCACATCCGGCCAGCACCAGCATCGCGGCCGTGAGCAGGGTTAGTAGCGTCCTTCTGTCCATATCCGTTCTGGATGGGAGCCAGCTATATGAGCGCGCTGGCCGATTGCGGAACCGACACCCCTTTCGCCGTCGGTGGCAGAGAGCGAGTATGCGCGTGACGTTTCTGGGTACGAGCGGCGCGGTTCCCACCACGCAGCGCAACCCCAGCGCCATCCAGCTTGCCCGCGAGGGCGAGCGGTTCCTGTTCGACTGCGGCGAGGGAACCCAGCGCCAGATGATGCGCTACGGTGCCGGCTTCGACATCGACCACATCTTCGTCACGCACCTGCACGGCGACCACGTGCTCGGCATTCCCGGCCTGCTCCAGACGTGGGATTTCAACGACCGCGAGCGCCCGGTGGCCATCCACGCACCCGCCGGGACTCGCGAGCGCATCGAGGGACTCGTGGGTGCAAACGGCGAGCGCCCCTCCTACCCCGTCCGGGTCCACCAGGTCTCCCCCGGTGAGACGGCGCTGGAACGGGAGGAATACGAGGTTCGTGCCATCGATGTGGTCCACCGGACAAACGCCGTCGGCTACGTCGTCGAGGAAGCCGACCGCAAAGGTGAGTTCGACCGCGAGTACGCCGAGGAAGAACTCGGACTCCCGCCCGGCCCGGAGTACTCCAGACTCCACGACGGCGAACCCGTCGAACACGACGGGCGGACCATCCAGCCCGAGGAAGTCGTGGGGCCGCCCCGCCCTGGCCGGACCGTCGTCTACACCGGCGATACCCGGCCCTGTGAGGCCATCGGCGCGGCTGCCGAGGGCGCTGACCTGCTGATTCACGACGCGATGTTCGCCGACGACAGGGCCGAACGCGCCCGCGAGACAGCGCACTCGACGGCACGGGAGGCCGCCGAGGTGGCAAGCATGGCCGGGGTCAAGCGCCTCGCGCTCACGCATATCTCCTCACGCTATGCCGGCGGCGGCTGGCGCGAACTGGAACGCGAGGCAAAGGATGCCTTCGAAGGCGAGGAAGTCTTCATGGCCGAGGACGGGCTCGAAGTCGAGATACCTTACGAGGACTCCGACCGCGAGTTCAGCGTCAGCCACGCTGGCACGGAGACGTAACTGACTGTTGTAGTGACCACAAGCGGTATTTCAGTGGGCGTCAATGCCGAACCGATGAGTCGCCTCCACATCGTCGACGTGTTCGCACAGCAGCGCTATGCCGGTAACCAACTGGCCGTCGTCGAGAGCGACGGAACCCTCGATAGCGACGAGATGCAGGCCGTTGCCGCCGAGATGGATTACTCCGAGACGACGTTCGTCGAGTCTCGCGAGCCGCCCTACCGGGTGCGCATCTTCACGCCGGAGGCGGAGGTTCCCTTCGCCGGGCATCCGACGCTGGGGACCGCACACGTCATCCGCGAGGAAATCGCCGATGGCCGACCCGAGGAGGTGGTGCTCGATTTGAACGTTGGCGAGGTTCCCGTCGAAGTGCGCGAGCCACTCGCGGCCGACAGCGACCGGGAGGCGCTGTGGATGACCCAGCAGTCGCCCGAGTTCGGCGAAGTGCTGGCAAGCGACCGGCTGGCAGCCGTCCTTGGACTCGAAGAGGCACAGGTCGACGACGCCTGGCCGGTACAGGTCGTCTCGACGGGGTTGCCGACCATCGTCGTGCCGCTTCGGGACCGGGAAGCGCTGTCGGCCATCGACGTGGACCGGGCGGCCTACGACGAGGTGACGGGCGACCGGGAAGCAAAGAACGTGCTGGCGTTCTGTCCGGAGCCCCGCGAGGCGGACAACGACCTCGCAGCGCGCGTGTTCGCGCCCTTCTACGGCGTGCCCGAGGACCCCGCGACCGGCTCCTCGAACGGCTGTCTGGCGGGGTATCTCGCCCGGTACGCCTACTTCGGTGACGGCAGCGTCGACGTCCGCGTCGAACAGGGCTATGAGATGGAGCGGCCCTCGCTGCTGGGCCTGCAGGCGACCGACCGGGGCGAGGACGTCCACGTCGAGGTGGGCGGGAGCGTCGTGGCGGTGGCCCGCGGCGAACTCCTCTGAGGACAAGATTCACACTCGCCGGCCCCGTATCCGGGACTGTGAACGCCCGCACGGCAGCGCTGGACGCGGTCGTCTTCGGCGTCGACATCCAGAGCGGTGATGTCCGGGGCGACGCACCCTCTTACGCACTGGCAGTCTTCGACGGGGAGTCCATCGAGCGCGACGTGGTCAGCTACCGGAAGCTCCGCCGGCAAATCGACAGCGAAGTGCCGGCCATCGTCGCCACAGACAACATGTACGAACTCGCCGAGAACAAGGATGCACTCGTCCACTTTCTCGGGTCGCTCCCCGACGAGACGAAACTCGTGCAGGTGACCGGTGCCGAACAGCCGGAGCCGCTCTCCCGGGTCGCGAGTCGCCACGGCGTCCCCTACGGCAAGGACCCGATGAAAGAGGCCGAAGCAGCCGCGCGGCTGGCCGCGGCAAACGTCGGGCAGGAAGTGACGGCCTTCACCGACCGCACGGAGGTGAAAGTAGCCCGCGGGCGCTCGACCGGCGGCGGTGGCGGCTGGAGCGAGGACCGCTTCACCCGCCGGATTCACGGCTCGGTCAAGAAACGTGCCCGTGAGGTCGAGTCCGCGCTCGAGGACGCCGGGCTCGACTACGAGAAAGAGGTAACCGAGAAATACGGCGGCTTCGCCAACGCTATCTTCACCGTCGAGGCCCGTCCGGGCGAGATTCCGGTCGCCAGCGAGCGGTCGGGAGACACACGCGTCGAAATCGAGCGGGTCCGCCGGGACGGCATCGAGTTCCGCCCGCTGGCCAAACGGCGGGACCACGTGCTGGTGGGCATCGACCCCGGGACGACGACGGCCGTCGCCGTCGTTGGCTTGGACGGCGAAGTACTCGATGTGTTGAGTACGCGCACCGCCGATACGGCGGCGGTCATCGAGTGGATAATCGAGCGGGGCCGTCCCATCATCGTCGCGGCGGACGTGACGCCGATGCCGGAGACCGTCGAGAAGATCCGCCGGAGCTTCGACGCCGCCGGCTGGAAGCCCGACCGGGATTTGCCCGTCGACACGAAGAAACACCGGACCCGCGAGGAGGGCTACGACAACGACCACGAGCGGGACGCACTCGCCGCCGCGCTGGCCGCCTACGACGACCACGCAGAGCAGTTCGAGCGCGTCGCCACCAAGGTCCCCCCGCAGTACGAGGTCGGGACCGTCCTCGCACGCGTCGTCGCCAACGAGGAGTCCGTCGAGACGGTGCTGGCGGACCTGACCGACGACGACGGCGACGAGGAGGACGACGAGACCGAACACACCGAGCGGGAGTTGACCGAAGAGGAGAAGCAAATCAAGCGGCTCAAGGCCCGCGTCGAGCGCCTGGAGGGTCACGTCGACGATTTGCAGGAGACAATCCAGGAGAAAGACGACCAGTTAGACGAGTACGAGCGGAAGCTCTCGGAGGCCAAACGCGAGGAGCGCCGGGAGGCGCGCAAACGACGCGAGGTGACCAGGCTGGAGCGGAAAAACGACCAGCTAGAGCGCGATGTCGCCGAGAAAGACGAGCGCATCGAGGAACTGGAGGGGAAATTAGAGCGCCTGAAGGCGCTGTGGAAACTCGACCACTCGAATTTCGCGGACGTCTCCGAGAAGCGGGCGGGGCTCGTCTCGGTGAAAGTCGTCGAGCAGTTCACGAAAGACGCCATCGAGGCCGCCGAGGAGAGTTTCGGGCTGGTCGAGGACGACGTGATACTGTTGCGTGATGCCAGCGGCGCGGGCCGGTCGACAGCCGAACGGCTCGCCGAGGTGAATCCGAGGGTCGTGTTGCGAAACGGCGGGCTCTCCGATGTGGCCGACCGGGTGCTGTTCGAGGCCGACATTCCGGTCGCACCGGCGGAGATGGTCACCGTCCAGGAGGTGGACGAACTGGCCGTCGCCCGCGAGACCGAGGTCGAAGACGCCATCGAAGACTGGCAGGAGCGCGCCCGCGAACGGGAGCGCGAGCGCACCGGCGAGATGGTGGATCAGTTGATTTCAGAGCACCGCGCAGGGGAAATCGAGTGAGCAGTGCGAGGTGGCCGGAGACCACCTCGGCCAGCGGGCGGGAACCCACGAGCGCAACGCGGGAGGACGGATTGTACGAACGACGATGTGAGGAGCCACAGCAGTCGGGACGGCCGACCGCCAGATTGCGAACGTCCCAGGTCCGAACACGGGCGGGATAGTTGTCCATAGCAGTATATACACATCCGTCAGCATGCGCAGCGCTATGGATTACATTTGAATTGTTGTCGCGATGAATCCACAACATTCAAGCGGCTATGACAAAGACTTCTGAATATGACGGATGCACCGCGCGTGCCCGGTGAACGTTCGGGAGAGAGTGGGGAAGTCGTAAGCGCCGTCGAGGGGAGTGGTCGAACCGAGCAACTGGTCGTCGCGGACATCACGCGCGACGAGGCGTGGGTCACCGTCGATACTGACGATGCGGTGACGACCACGGAATGGCGATAGCAAAAGCAGTAGCGAAGTCCTACGACAGCATGCCGCCCATGCCGAGCGAGGACAGCAGATTCTTCACGAGGCCAAAGACGACGAGGCCGAGGCCGGCGACGATGACAGCGAGACCGGCGGCGATGATGAGATTCTCCAGTGCGACGACAACGATGCCACCGAGCATGAGCAGAAAGCCCAGGATGCCGGCGGGACCGAGTTTGCTGAGCATACCGTGGCTGGCCGACGGGCGACCTTAAAGCCCGGAGTTCGGTCGAGCGGTGTGTGTATCTATACCACAGCTGAGAGGCGAACGTTGGAAAAGTTAAACCGTCTCGCCGGAGAACGCGCAGGTATGGGCGACAACGAGGGGCGCAAGGACCTGCGGATGCCCGACGATGACGAGGTGTTCGCGGTCGTCACAGAGATGCTTGGCGCCAATCGCGTGAACGTACGGTGTATGGATGGCACGGAGCGGACGGCCCGCATTCCGGGCAAGATGCAAAAGCGCATCTGGATTCGGGAAGATGACGTGGTGCTGGTCTCGCCGTGGGACTGGCAAGACGAGAAGGCCGACATCACGTGGCGCTACGAGAAACAGGAGGCCGACCAGTTGCGCGAGGAAGGCCACATCAAGGAGTAGCAGTCGGAGACACCCTGCTTTTGAGTACGGGTCACATAGACCCGGGTAGATGACAGGCGACTTCGGACTCGTCGCGGAAGAGGAAGCCGACGCGCCGGGCGACGAGTGGGAAGCACTCGACGTCTCGGACACCGATGCCGACCGCATCGCCCGGGAACGGGACCGGGAGTTCGACGAGTTCCGCAAGCGCATCAAGAACACCGAGCAGTTCAAAGTCGAGGAGAGCGTCTTCGACGAGGCGACCTACGGCGCACTCTACAAACTCGTTCAGGACGGCCAGATAGCGGCATTCGGCGGCCCAATCTCGACGGGCAAGGAGGCAAACGTCTACACGGCACTCGGTGGCGAGCAGGCCGACGAAGGGCTCGAATGGGCCGGCGAGGGGCCGCCGGAAATCGCCGTCAAGGTCTACCGCATCAACGCCTCCGATTTCAAGGAGATGGGGGAGTATCTGGAGGGAGACCCCCGCTTCGAGGGGCTGGGTCACCGGAAGAAAGATATCGTCCTCGCGTGGGTCCGCAAGGAGTTTGCGAACCTCCGGCGGGCGAAACAGGCTGGCGTGCGCGTGCCCGAGCCGCTGGCTGTCGAGCGGAACGTCCTCACGATGGAGTATCTCGGCACCGACGACGGGCGGGCAAAGCGGCTCTCGGAGGTCCATATCGAGAACCCCGAGACGGCCTACGAGGTGCTCCGGGAGTACATGCGCCGTCTGTACGCCGCCGAGCTGGTCCACGGCGACCTCTCGGAGTACAACGTCGTCTTCTACGAGGGGCAACTGGTTGTCATCGACCTCGGACAGGCCGTGACGGTCCATCACCCCAACTACGGGGACTTCCTCCAGCGCGACTGTGAGAACGTCGCGAACTTCTTCGCTCGGCAGGGCGTCGAGACCGACGGCGACCAGTTACGGAACTACATCGAGGCAAGCGGCGAGGGAGACGAGGAGTGAGGTCGAATGCACCTGAAAAACTGGCGCACGTGGGCGGACGTGGGAATGGTCGCGGTCGCCGCGCTGTTTCTGGGGCTGTACGTCGAGACGGCCGTCGGCGGGGTCGATAGGTCGCTTGCGGCACTGGGCATCCCGCCGGGCGTGTCACTGCAGGCGCTGGTCGTGCTAGCAGTCGTCTCGGTGTTTATCTCACTCGGCTTGCTGACGGGTGAAGACCTCGGCGGGCCGGAGTGATACTGTCGGCTGGACAGACTGAACAGAGACAGCCGGCAGTATGAGTCGGTCACTCCCTGGCGTACTCGCGTTCAGCCCGGCGTTTCTCGTCTTCGACATCCTCCAGCGTCTCGACTTCGAGCAGTCGTTCTAGCTTTCGCTCGAACTGTTCGTCAGTGAGTTCACCCTCGGCGTATCGCCGCCGAAGCGTCTCGACAGGGTCCTCGGAGTCCGTCGACTCGTCGGTCGCGGTATCGACATCGTCGTCCCACCACTCCTCGATATCTTCCTCGTCACCGAAGAGGAAGGCCGTCACGGGGACGATGACGATGTAGCCAAAGAGCATGAACGCGAGCCACCAGTCCTGACCGAGAAAGAGCGCGGCCAGCCAGATACCGGTGACGAGCGTCGAGACAAGGCCAACGGCGTTCTCGCGAGCGCGCTCGATAGGACCGGACATAGCTGCATCCAGCACACTCTGGGAGTTAAAGATTCGGCAGTCACCCCCGCAGGGAGCCGTATCGGCGACCCGCGCGGCGTGCGAGGATACCTCTGACCGTCTCGTCGTCGTCGAGGGTCTGGTGCAGGTAGTACCAGAGGCCGGCCTGCGTAACGATGCCGACCAGATTGAAGGCGAGGTTGGGTACCGTCGGGACGAGCCCCCCCGACTGGAGGGCGACGCCGGTGGCGAAGGCGTCGATGCCGAGGGCGAAGCACAAAAGCGTCGAGCCCCAGCCGGCGCTTGCGACCATGAAAATCGGCGTCTTGAGGAAGAAGGCCCCGACAGCGCCCAGGAGGAGACAGCCGACCAGCACCGCACCGGCGGGGTCGAAGAGACTCACCGGGTCGGCCGGTGACACACCAGTGACGAGAACGCCGACGCCGAATCCGATGGCGCCCCCGACGATGGCGACGAGCAACAGTTCAATCGTTATCGCGAGCACCATGCCAACCAGCGGTGCAGCGACGAGAACCACGAGGTCCCACTGCCCGGGGATGTCAGGGTTGCCAAGCGCGGCCAGGCCGATGGAGAGACCGAACAGAAACCCGATGACGGTAATCGCCTCCTCGAAGAAGAGGTAGCCAGCCACGGTGAGTGCCAGCCCGACCACCAGCAACACGAGTGTGACAAGCAGGGATGGCATGTATCTGGTAATAGAGTGTTATCCAGTATCAAACTACTGGCGAGCGGGGGCAACGACGAAGAACTTTAAGCGTCGAGTCTCCTACTGAAGGGTATAGTTATGCAGCACGTGAAGGTCCCCGACGACCGCATCGGGGTTCTCATCGGGGCCGGTGGCGAGACGATGCGCGAGATAGAGGAGAATGCGGAGGTGCGCTTGGACATCGACTCCGAGAGCGGCAACGTCCGTATCGAGAAGGTCGGCGACCCCATCAAGGGACTGAAAGGGTCCGACATCGTCAAGGCAATCGGCCGTGGGTTCGCGCCAGAGGACGCCCTGCGCCTGCTGGAGGACGACATGATGATGTTCGAGCTAGTCGACATCGACGCCGCCTCCCGCAACGAGAAGGACCTCCGGCGCAACAAGGGCCGGCTCATTGGCGAGGACGGCCGCACACGGGAGCTGATGCAGGAGCTCACCGGTGCCTCCGTGACGATTTACGGGTCGACACTGGGCATCATCGGCGGCCCGGAACAGGTCGATGCCGTCCGCGAAGCCGCGGAGATGATTCTCGAAGGCGCGCCGCATGGCTCCGTCTACTCCTTCCTCGAACGCAAGCGCAACGAGCTCAAGCACAAGGGGATGGAGTACCACCAGTTCCACGGGTAGCACAACGACTTTTCGCGCGGCAGGCCCAGCCAGTGTATGCCCACCTACGACTGCACACAGCCGATGGAGTCGGGGATGCCCGTCTACCCCGGCGACGAGCCCGCCGAACTGCATGCATTCTGTACGGTCCCCGAAGATGGCACCTGTATGCGCGAGCTGTCGCTGACGAGTCACACGGGCACTCACATCGACGCTCCCAGCCACAAGGTTGCAGACGGAGCGACGCTCGACGATTTCGATGTGACTGCCTTTTCCGTCGAGACCCGCGTCGTCGACTGCACGCCCTGTACGGACCGCGAACGGCTGACGACCGCCGTGTTGCCCGAGGGTCTGCGAGCGAGCGGCCCGGCAGAGGACACTGACATGCTCCTGTTCCGGACAGGCTGGAGCGAATACTGGGGCAGCGAGCGCTACCGGGACAGTCCGTACCTGGGGCCGACGCTGGCCGAGTGGTGCGCCGACCACGGCCTGCACGTCGGCATCGACACGTTCAGCCCGGACCCGGTCCCGAGCGCCGACCCCAGCCGCGAAGCCGAAGACGAACCGACCGACCAGCCGGCACACGCCGCACTCTGTGGGGCTGGGCGACTCATCGTCGAGAACCTCCGCGGACTCAGACGGCTGCCCGAGCGAGTCCGTCTCGATGCGCAGCCACTGGCCATCGTCGACGGCGACGGCAGCCCCGTCCGCGCGGTCGCACGCACACCCGAGTAGGTCGGCTTACCGCCCAGAACAGGTCTCAGAAACGGTGGCATGACCCCACGGCAGTGACGGAGCCACGAGCGGTGTGGCCCACCTGAGGACGCTCCCCGGAACAGCGACGCGGAGCGCTGAACCGCAGACTATCATATTTAAATCTAGCCGTAGCGGCCCGACGTGTGGGCAACCGGGGGCCGTACTGCGGGTCGAAGTAGCACCATAACCGGTGCTTTTATATAGAAGCACATTCAATCGTTCTCTTGACTATGGCTCAGCAGATGGGTAATCAGCCCATGATCGTACTTTCCGAGGAGTCCCAGCGAACATCTGGGAAAGACGCACAGTCGATGAACATCACGGCCGGGAAGGCCGTCGCCGAATCCGTCCGGACCACACTCGGTCCCAAGGGCATGGACAAGATGCTCGTCGACGACGCGGGCAGCGTCGTCGTCACCAACGACGGCGTCACCATCCTCGACGAGATGGACATCGAGCACCCTGCCGCCAACATGATCGTCGAGGTCGCCCAGACCCAGGAAGACGAAGTTGGCGACGGGACGACCACGGCGGTCGTCATCGCAGGTGAACTCCTCCAGAAGGCCGAGGACCTGCTGGACCAGGACATCCACGCGACCATCCTGGCCCAGGGGTACCGCCAGGCCGCCGAGAAGGCAAAGGAGATTCTCGAAGAGGAAGCCATCGACGTCGACGCCGACGACGACGAGGCACTGGAAAACGTCGCCGCAACGGCGATGACCGGCAAAGGCGCCGAAAGCGCCAAAGACCACCTCGCCGCACTCGTCCGGCGTGCGGTCCAGTCCGTCGCCGACGACGATGGTGTCGACACGGACAACATCAAAGTCGAGACGGTCGTCGGCGGTTCCATCGACGAGTCCCAGCTCGTCGAGGGCGTCATCGTGGACAAGGACCGCGTCCACGACAACATGCCCAAGTTCGCCGAGGACGCCGACATCGCCCTGCTCGACACCGCCATCGAGGTCCCCGAGACCGAAATCGACACCGAGGTCAACGTCTCCGACCCCGACCAGCTACAGGAGTTCCTCGACCAGGAAGAGAAGCAGCTCCGCGAGATGGTCGACCACATCGCTGACGCCGGTGCCGATGTCGTCTTCTGTCAGAAAGGCATCGACGACATGGCACAGCACTACCTCGCACAGGAGGGCATCCTCGCCGTCCGCCGCGGGAAGAAATCGGACATCTCCGCGCTCGCCCGCTCGACGGGCGCACGCGTCGTCTCCAACGTCGAGGACATCACCGAGGAGGACCTCGGCTTCGCCGGCTCCGTCACCGAGAAGGAACTGGCCGGCAGCGAGGCCATCTTCGTCGAGGACGTCGAAGACGCCAAGGCCGTCACGATGATTCTCCGCGGCGGGACCGACCACGTCGTCGACGAGGTCGAACGCGCCATCGAGGACGCACTCGGTGTCGTCGCCGCCACGCTGGAGGACGGCAAGATTCTCCCCGGCGGTGGCTGCCCCGAGACCGAACTCTCGCTGGGCCTGCGTGACTACGCCGACTCCGTGGGTGGCCGCGAGCAGCTCGCCATCGAGGCCTTCGCCGACGCCATCGACGTCATCCCGCGCACGCTCGCCGAGAACGCCGGACTGGACCCCATCGATTCGCTGGTCGAACTGCGCTCGGCCCACGACGGCGGCGACAACCTCGTCGGCCTCAACGCCTACACGGGCGAGGTCGAGGACATGTCCGACGAAGTCGTCGAGCCGCTGCGTGTCAAGACCCAGGCTGTCGAGAGCGCCACCGAGGCCGCTGTCATGATCCTGCGCATCGACGATGTCATCGCCGCTGGCGACCTGAAGGGTGGCCAGGGCGACGACGACGAGGACGACGCACCCGGCGGCCCCGGCGGCGGCATGGGCGGCATGGGTGGCGGCATGGGCGGTATGGGCGGCGGCATGGGCGGCATGATGTAAGCCCACTTTTTGCGCTGTCGGGTCTCGCACGCGCGACTTCGCCGCGCGGCGGACCACTCCAGCGCAAAAACTTGGGGAAAAAGGCTCCTCGCGCCCGGTAGGGCGCTCGGAGGTGCATTCCCTATCGACTTCCGCCCCGCTACCGCAACCGCACCGCCCGCTCACTGACGCTTTCTACTCTTTCGTCGAATCGGCAGCTGTGGCTCTCTCGGGAGACAGGAGCAATCGACCGTCCGCTCAGAGCGCGACCAACAGCGTCCGGAGCGCGCTAAACAGCCAGATGCCGACGACGACCACAATGGCGACTAGCAGGAGTCGCCACGCGACCCCGAGCACGATTCGGCCCAGGAAGACCGCGACCAGCAGCGCGAGCAATCCGAACAGCAACGCCGGCGGGGAGGTCAGCGGGCCGGCGAGGGGTGGGATGGCGGGAACGGGTCCCGTCACTCGTAGCTCACCTCGGTGCCGCTGGCGACCGGCTGGAGGACGTAGGCGTCCGTCCGGCCGCGTTTGACTGGCGTGAAATCAGCGGTAAAGGTCGTCGTCTCGTCGGCGCGAATCTCGAAGGACTCCGCGAACTGCAGCGGTGCCTCGCCGGGGGTCGAAACCGACGCGTCGCTGCCGTCCTCCAGCGTCGCCGCGACGCCCGTCACGTCCAGTTGCAGGAAGGCGTAGGTGCCCGTGGGCAGGTCCTGCTCGGCGACCAGTGTGGTGTTCCCGTCCTGAAGCTGAACGAGGTCGGCCTCCTGGGGCTCGTCGAACTGGTAGTACTCGCGGTCGTCGTTCTCGACGCTCCCGACGGTCGCGTCGGGCGTAGCCTCGGTCGTGTCGTCGGATTCGCCGGGCGTGACCCAGAGACCCTGCATCGTCACGACACAGGACTGGAAGTCGGCAATGTCGCCGGGCTGGTCGGTGACGCGCGTGGCGAGCGTGCCCGTCTCGTCACCATCGTCGCCGAGACAGCCGGCGAGGCCGCTCACCGCTGCCGTGGCCAGCCCCGCCGCACCGAGGTAGGTGCGCCTGGTGAGCGTCCGCTCGCTTGTGCCCTCGGAGTCGGACCGTTGGTGGGGTGTCATCACTCCAGTTGAGGGGTCGAACAGGTATGAATCAGCACAACCGTCAGCCCGAGTTTACACCGTTCACGCCGATTTTGTCCCGTTTTCATACCGGAGACCCGTCGGCGATAGCACAGCGTAACGCCTCAACGTCCCGTTGCAGACGGTCCGCGTACTGCAGTCGAAGCTCGCGGGCTTTCGCGGGACCAACCGTGCCAGCCGTCTCGAACGTCGCCGAGAGGGGGTCGTACTGTGGGACGTCGAAGCCCATCCGAGAGAGGTAGCCAGCGAGCGCGTCCGATGCCAGGCCGTCGTGAATCGCGGAGTGGGCGTACTCGTCGACGGCCTCGAACCGGGGCAGCGTGATGCAGTCGTCGGTCACCTCACCGCGTCGCCCGTCGACGGTCACGTTCGTGTGGTGGAGCCGTTCCATGACAGCGTCCATCTCGGTGGCGAGCCTGAGAATCTGGCTGGGGAGCGCACTGTCGGGCGCGCGCCACTCGACTGTTGGCATCGCCGCCCGCAGGCGAACTGGTGCCCAGACCACGTCGTCCCGTGAGAAGTGTTCGTCGACATCGTCTGCCGGAACACCGGTCTCGACGGCGGCCGCTTTGAACTCCTCGAAACACCGGTCCAGCCGGGTTTCCCACTCTGCGACGGTGTGAGCGTAGTCCCAGAGCTGGCCGTGTCTGGGGAACTGCTCGTAGCACTTCTCGCGGTAACAGTAGGCACGGGCGCTGCTGGCGACGTACTCACCCTGGAAGTACGGCGAGGAGTTGACCAGCGCCAGCGCCGGGTCGAGCGCGATGAGTGTGTTGAGCTGGTCGACGACGTTTCGCTTCTCGAAGTGGAGGTGAGTCCCAGCGCAGTAGTTGGCGTAATCGAGGGCCGAACCCATGACCTGTTCCTGAATACGTGTCCGCTCGCTGGTCCAGCGGTCGATGGCGCCACAGTTGACCGGCGTTCCGAGCGGGACGAGTCGCTTGCCGAGGGCCTCGGCGCGCTCGAGGATGTCCACCAGCGCGGCGACGAACGTCCGCCGGAGGTCGGCCATCGTCTCACACGGCGGGGTTTTCAGCTCGAACAGCGGTCTGACGAACTCCTCCTCGACGTACTCGGAGTGTTCCGTCAGCGTTCCCGGTGTGGTGAGTGCTCCCCGCTCGTCGGTGACCCAGTACTCGACCTCGAGACTCTTTTGCACGGCTCTTACACCCCGGTTTGACGCGGGCTGTCCGGCCCGACAGCACGACACACTCGGTGTCGACCATCGGTCGGCGGGTCACACACGACGCGAGACACGACAGCCCGCGACGGGCACCGACCTTCCCCAGTGACAGATTCTGTCGGAAACATTGGGACACGTACGGACTAGAGACGCATAAGGGACAAGCGAGCAGATGCAGGGTACGGTTCAGACGCGGACTCGTGTCTGCGGTCGACGCCCGCCAGCGAACAAAGCGCCACTCAAAGCAGATACAGTACCAGTGCGCCGGCAAAAAGCAGGAACCACGGAATCACCCACAGGACCGCATCGAGTGGGACGAACACGAACAACACGAGTGAGGTGGCGACGAAGAGGCCAGCAGTGCAGACGCTGTAGAGTTCCCACGGTCGCATTACTCGTCGAGCAACCAGAGACAGAGGTCCTGCAGGTCCTCGTGGAGGCCGCGTGCCGACGTGTAGCGGTCGAATGCGTCCGTTTCGGTGGCGCGGCTGACGATGTCATCGACACCATCGGGCACGTCAGCGACCGCGGAGGGACGCGGGAAGGGTTTGGTCAACACCGACTCGCGGACGTCGGCCAGCGAACCGCCGTAGGGGTGTTCGCCGGTAAAGAGATAGTAGAGGATGGCACCGAGGCCGTAGACATCGGTCGTCCGGTCCGCGACGCCGTAGCGGTCATCGAAGTACTCCGGCGGGGCATACCGGGGGTCCAGGGCTGACGCCGGGTCGGTGTAGCGCCGGTAGACATCGAGCAGGCCGACGCTATCGAGCAGGGGGCGCTCGGTGCCGGGCACCGAGACGACGTGGGTGGGGTCAAGCCCGGTGTGACAGACCCCGCGGTCGTGGACGGCCGCGAGCGTGGCAGAGAGCCAGCGTGCGGTCCGAAGTGTGGCAGAGAACGATGTCGGTACCCCATCGGCAAGCGTCGCGCCGACGGGCGCGGTGCAGGTCCAGGGACGGGGGTCGCCGCCGGAATCGAGGACGGGAACGACGCCGTCGAGGTCTGCGACTGCACCCCAGCGGTCAAGCTGGTCAGCGAGCGCGGCGGCGAATTCGGCGTCGCCGTCCTCGGGGCGGCGAAACAGCCGTAACTGGAGGTCGTAACTGCGACCGTCGACGCGGGCGCGGGCGGCGACGACCCGGCCATACCGGTGGTCGGTCGGCGAGCCCATGAGTTCGAGGTCATCAAAGTCCGCAGCGCGACACAGCGCGGTCACGAGTGGCGACCGGGAGTCCTCATCCGTCTCCCGTTCGCGGCCAGTGTCGGAGGTGTGGCCGGTACGGGACTCGTCGACGCTCCGGCGACTGGCGAGGTCGCCCAGCCGGGAGGCTTCGGTCAGCGGCGACGTCGCCTCCGGGCTGGTCTCGCGGAGTTCGTCGACCCACGTACCGGGTCGACCCGCAGTCGCGGAGTCACGCTCCCATCCGTCCCGTGTCATTGCACACTCCTACGACGACAACCATCAAGAAGCTACGTCAGACACCCGTCAGACCGGTTGCACAGATGCAGTCCGCCCCCGGCGGTCAATCGTCGACCGCGGGGTCGTCCTCGATGACCGAGACATCGGCCGTCGGGTCGTCGGTGAGGTCGACATCCCGCCAGGTGCCGCGACGGAACCACACGAAGGCAATGGTACCGCCGACGATATTCGAGACAACGAAGGCAGCGAAGAGGCCGTCAGTCCCGAACATATCCGCGCCGACCCACGCCAGCGGGAGGCGGACGACAGCCTGTGTGAAGATGGCGATAGCCGCGGCAGTCAGCGTCCGCCCGGCGCCACGGAACCCGCCGCTGTAGGCCCGCATGACGCCGGTGAAGCCGAAGGTAGGGGCGACCGTCTGCAGGAAGGCTGCGCCAACGGGAATCACCGCAGGGTCGTCGGTGAAGATGGCCACGATGTCGGCTGCGGTGAACCAGATGACGACAGCGGCCGCCGAGAGGACGGCAAACATCGCGACGGCGGCGAAGTCGTTGGTCCGTGCAGCGCGGTCCTCGTTGCCAGCCCCGATGTTCTGCCCGGTCAGCGTCTCCACCCCACGCCCGACTGCGATTGCGGGCAGGAAGATGACCGAGAACACGCGGATACCGACGCCGAAGGCCGCGACCACTGCATTGGGAAAGCCGGCGACGATGAAAAGCAGGAGGTTGACAGAGAGCGCCCGTCCCGTGCCTTCGACCGAAGCAGGGAGGCCGATACGCAGCAGGCGACGCAGGTAGCTCAGGTCAGGCCGCATATCAGCGATAGCGATAGAGACACCGCGGGTGGTCCCGAGCATGATGCCCAGGCCGACGAGCATCGCCAGCCCCCGGGAGAAGACCGTCGCGATAGCTGCGCCCTCGATTCCCATCTCGGGGAACGGTCCCCACCCGAAGATGAGGAAGGGGTCAAGCGCGATGTTCAACACGACGGTCCCGAGCATGACGAGCATCGGCGTGATGGTGTCGCCGTACCCGCGCATCAGGGCGATGAACACGAAAAAGCCGAACATGAAGACGAGTCCCAGCGAGACGATTTGCATATAGCCGGCCGCAAGCGGCAGGATAGCCGCGTCCGCACCCAGAAAGGCGAGGAAGTCGTCGACGAGGTAGTAGCCGAACGCGCCGAGAAGCAGCGACCCGACGATGGCAAACGTCACAGTCTGTGAGGCCGCGTAGCTGGCTTTGTCAGGTTCGCCAGCGCCGGTGTACTGGGCAACGAGGACGCTCCCGGCGACGGAGAGACCCATCCCGAGCGAGATGAGCAAGAAGACCATCGGGAACGCAAACGAGATGGCTGCAAGCGCCTCCGTGCTGTACTGCCCGAGCCAGAAGGTATCGGCGAGGTTGTAGGCGGTCTGGAGGAGGTTGGTGATGACGATAGGCAAGGAGAGATAGAACAGCGGCCAGCCGATAGAGCCCTCGGTGAGGTCGAACTCCTCTTTGCTTTTGAAGAGGTCGCCGGGTCGTACCGAGGTGAGTCGGTCGAGCAGGTCCCGCAACCTCATCGCTGCCCCTCGGCGTAGACCGCGCTGTCGAGGTACGATTCCAGCAGTGTCCGCGCCATCTCGGGGTCTTCGTCCAGTGAGACCTGCCGCAGACGGCTCCCGTCGAAGAACGTGACGATGGTCCGAGCTGCCCGCTGTGGGTCGAGGTCTGCACGGAACGCCCCCGACTCGACGCCGGCAGCGAGGACTGCAGCGAGCAGGTCACAGAAGGCATCGTCGGCCTCACAGAGGCGCTCGCGAAACGCGGGTTGGTGTGGGGCCTGTGCCCGCAGTTCCAACAACGCGGCACTGACACTCTCGCGGTCGTCTCCGACCGGCGGCGAGAAGGCAGCGTCGACGACAGCTGAGAGCTGTGCCGCGGGCGTCTCGGCCTCGGCTGCCGCCTTGTGGAGACGCTCCAGAAACCGGTCGGCGGCGTGGTCGAGAAACGACTCCAGCAACTCCTGTTTGCTGTCGTAATGATAGTGGAGCGCGGCCTTGCTTTTGTCCGTCTCGTCGGCGATGGCCTGCATCGTCAGGTCGGCGTAGCCACGGCGACACAGCGCACACCAGGTCGCATCCATAATATCGTCGGGCGGAGACATGAAGGGGACTATCAGAACTGACTGACTGGTCAGTCAAAAGCCGTTCGGACGACGGGCGGGCTGCGATGTCGTGTCATGACACAGAACGAGCGTCACTGATGGCAGGCGTAGCACTAGCTCTCAGTCTAGCGGTTCGTCGGGTTCGGCGACATCGTAGGTATCGCGGATGGTGTCGGCGAAGAGGCCGCCTTTCTCCAGAGCGATAGTGACGACGACGAAATCGTCGGTTTCGGCGGGACGGAGGACGAACACCTCACGGGGTGTTGGCCCCTCGTCGTCGCGGTCATTGATTCGGTCGACCAGTGGCTCCAGCGGGCGCGAACCGGTCCGGAACTCATCGAATCGACTGGTCGGCCCGCTGTCGGCAAAGACGTAGACAGCACCGTTGACCACGTTGTCGGTATCGCGGGTCACGCAACTGTTCATCCCCTCGCCGGCGGCGACGGCGTCCTCCCAGAGGTCACGGGCAACCTCGAAGACCGGCGAGATGTCGTCGATGAACGTATACAGCGTCGAGCGCTCGACGGACAGGTCAGTGACAGTCGGCTCCTCGGTTGTCCAGTCCAGGTCTGCAGCGACGAGATAGCCGGGCCGGAGGTCCGTGACGGGCGCGTCGTGGCCCTCGTTGGCGAGGGTGAGCAGGTCGTAGCTCTCCCGGTCGAGCACGCGGGTGGCACCCTCGTCGCCGGGCAACACGCGAAACAGGTCGTCCATATCCCCGCTTCGGGTCGACGGCGAAAAAGCGCTCGCACTCGGTGACAGGCGCTACAGCGCCACCCCAAGCGGCCATAGCCGTCGCTCACAGCGATACGCTCGGAAGCACCAAGCAGACGCCCGGCAGGCACCGGGTCGACAACGGGGCAGGGGGCGTCCTATTCGAGGTCGAGGTCGAACTGCTCGTGCTCTTTCGCCGCGTTGAGGACGACGCTCGTGTTGGACTCCATGATTTCGGGGTCGTTCAGGAGGCGTTTGATTTCCTCGTTCATGTCGTCGGTATCAGAGAACTTGCCGATAGCGATGATATCGTGATCGCCAGTGACTTCGTAGACACTGACCATCTGTTTGTGTTCACCGAGGTCGGCGGTGACATCTTCGAGTGCACTCCCCTCGACTTTCAACTGGAGGATGGCCGTTACGTCATAGCCCAGTTTGTCGTAGTCGACCTTCGGTGTATATCCCTGAATGATGCCCTCTTCCTCGAGGTCAGAGAGGTGATTCGATACAGTCGTGACCGAGACATCCAGTTCCTCCGCGAGACTCCGAAGACTCGCACGACCGTCTCCGAGGAGTGAATTCACTAGCTTTCGGTCCAGATTTTCGTACGTCATCAACTGCCCCGACGAACGCCAGATACTATAATTTTACGAGTATCCAATTATTATCGCAGAGAGGCAGATTTGCGTAATATAGCAGGGCTTTAGTAATAGCGGAGCAGCCTCACGAGTGTCGAAAGATGACAAGCGAAAATCTGTCTTCGGAAGCGGAGAACGCCCTCGAGGAAATCGAGGAGAAAAAGGTGGACTTCCTCAGGTTGCAGTTTACGGACATCCTGGGAACGGTCAAGAACGTCTCGGTGCCGGCCGACCAGGCCGAGAAGGCCTTCACCGAGGGCATCTACTTCGATGGCTCCTCCATCGATGGCTTCGTTCGGATTCAGGAGTCGGACATGCGTCTGGAACCGGACCCCGAAACGTTCGCCGTGCTGCCGTGGCGCAACGACGATGACCACAAGAGCGCCCGGCTCATCTGTGATGTCCACGACACCACCACGGACGAGCCCTTCACGGGCGACCCGCGGCTGGTGCTGAAACAGGCTATCGACCGCGCGAACGACCTCGGGTACACAGTCAACGCCGCCCCCGAGCCCGAATTCTTCCTCTTCGAGGAGGACGAGGACGGCTCCGCGACGACGGAGACCCACGACTCGGGTGGGTACTTCGACCTCGGTCCCAAAGACCTCGCGAGCGACGTGCGCCGTGATATCATCTACGGCCTGGAAGACATGGGCTTCGACATCGAGGCCAGCCACCACGAGGTCGCCGAGGGACAGCACGAAATCAACTTCACCTACGACGACGCGCTCACGACCGCGGACAACGTCGGCACCTTCCGTTCGGTGGTTCGGGCCATCGCCGCCCAGCACGACCTGCATGCCACCTTCATGCCCAAGCCGATTCCGCGCATCAACGGCTCGGGGATGCACACCCATCTCTCGCTGTTCACCGAGGACGGCGAGAACGCCTTCCACGACGACGACGGCGAGTTCAACCTCTCCGACACCGCTCGTCAGTTCGTCGCCGGCATTCTCGAACACGCGCCCGCCATCACCGCAGTCTGTAACCCGACGGTCAACAGCTACAAGCGCCTGGTCCCGGGCTACGAGGCACCCGTCTACATCGCCTGGTCCGACGTGAACCGCTCGGCGCTCATCCGCAAGCCCGCCGCGCGGACGCCCGCAGCCAGCCGCATCGAACTGCGCTCGCCGGACCCCTCCTGTAACCCCTACCTCGCCTTCGCCGCGATGATTCACGCCGGTCTCGACGGCATCGAGAACGACCTCGACTGCCCCGACCCGGTTCGGGAGAACATCTACGAGTTCGACGAAGACAAACGCGAGGAATACGGTATCGACACCCTGCCCTCGAACCTGGGCGAGGCCGTCGACGCCCTCGAATCCGACGAGGTCATCATGGACGCACTTGGCCCCCACGTCTCCGAGAAATTCGTCGAGGCCAAACGCCAGGAGTTCCAGGACTACCTCGTCGACGTCTCCCAGTGGGAACTCGACCGCTACCTCGAAAAGTACTGAGACTAACAGACAACGCCTTTCGAATATCGCCACTCCGAGGTGGCGATTTTCGTTGTGAGGAGACTTCAGACAGTATAAGAGCGCTCTCAGCGGATTTTTCTGAGCAGTCCGAGTGCCCGCCGGGGGAGGGTGGACATCGAGAGGCTGACGCCGACCAGCAGCATCAGCGTGTACAGTCCGAGCGTCGAGAGCCAGACGACCACCATCGCGAGGATGGCCCACCCACCGCTGAGGTAGTAGAACGCACCCAGCGTCATGAGAGTCCCGTAGAGCAAGACCAGATACGGGCCCCAGCCACGGGCGTGACCGCGGCGGACCCGTCGGCTGACGTACTGTTTGAGGTCGGCTTCGAGTTCCTCACGGTGGACTGTGCGGTCCTCCACGCTGTCTTCGAGCGCTTCGAGTTCACGGCGGAGTTCTGCGATATCCTCCTGGTCGACCGGCTCGGAGCGGACAGTAGAGACGGAGTCAGGAGTGGTGCTCCGCTCGTCCGGTCTGTCCTCCGGCGGCTCCTCGGAATCGCTCATCGGTTGTGTGGTGTGTCGAAGCCCCACCTGTTGTAGTTGCCGGTCTGTCCGGCCGGCCAACACCGCATTCAGCGCTGCCCCAAGCAAGACGAGCAGGCCGCCGATGTAGAACCACGTCAGTACGATGAGGACAGCACCGATGATGCCATAGAGCTGAAACGAGGCCGCACGGGCCGCATAGACACTAAAAAAGACACTCAACAGTGTCCAGCCACCACCGGCGACGACTGCTCCAGGGACTGCCTCCCGTACGCTGACGGCAGTATCCGGGAAGACATAGTACAGCGGATAGAAGACGATTGCGAGGACAACCACGAGACCGAGCGGACCCAGGAGGCCGGCCAAAGGAATATCCGACAGCGGCAGGGCGGTGCCGAGGACAATAGTCGCGGCGAGACCAACTCCGATGGCACCCAACACGAGCAGGGCATCGCGAATCTGCTCGACGAGCGACGGCGGTGCCTCGACACCATACACCCGTGAGAAGGCGATATCGAGGCCCCGAAAGACACGAAGGCCGCTCCACAGCAACACGGTCAGCCCGACGACTGTCGCACCGCTGCGACCGGTCCCGCTGACGAGCGCGCCCTCGATGAGTGTCGCTGCCTCGGGTGTGAGAAACGTCCCGATGACCGACAGCACTTCGGAAGCGATCTCTTCGCCGGCGACGGTCGACGCAACAGCGAGTACCACCAGCAGTAGCGGGATGACGGAGACAAACGCGTAGTAGGCGATCGCTGCAGCCAGAAACGTGAGCTGCTGGTCGCGGGCCACCGCCGCCAGCGAGCGGACAAACTCCAGTGCACGTGCGTTCCGAGTCACATACCTGACTGGGAGCGGCCCACGCAAATAGGCTGGCGACCGCCCCCTCGAAAGCCCTTAGGAACCTGGGGACGACCCCTCAGTATGGGCTGGTACGAGGAAGCGTTTCGCGCGACGGTCGTGTTGCTCGTCGCGAGTGTGGTCATCATCGCACCCGGGGCCGCCGGGCTTGGCGGGTCGCTACTGCTCGTCGCGGCTGCGCTCGCCTTGGCCGGCGGACTGTACGCAGTCCGGGACCGACTGGCAGAAGCGCCCGAGGTGTTCGGCCACGACCTCGGGTCCTACGGACGTGTACTCTGGGTCGCCCCGCAAGTCGCAGCCGTCGTCTTCGTACTCTCCCTGGGGACGACACCCGGCGAGTTGCGCGCACTCGGTGGCATCGTCGGACTGGTCGGGATGGCCAACTACTTCCTCCGGCCAGTGTATCTTGGCATCAGGTTTCTCTTCCGGACGTTCTTCGGCCCTGCAGCTTAATCACCGGTCGCCTCGCGTATCTCTGCGACGCTTGCGGTCGTTTTGAACGTCGTGCCACCGTAATGCGTACGAGAGGCCTCGTAGCCAGCGTCACGGAGCGCGGCGAGGAAGTCGTCCATTGCCGGTGCGGACCGCTCCCAGCGCTTGCACAGTCGGTGCTGGTCGTAGTGGGTCGGTACCGGAAGTTCGTCCTCCAGCGTGGCCAGCAGGTCGACAGCGCGGTCTGCAGTCCCCATCTCTTCGGAAACAGCGTCGCGAACTGCCAGGACGAACTCGTCATCGCAGGTCGGACCGAGCCAGACCGGCCCGGCCGTCTGGATGCCGTACCCGCAGTTGGGACACTCCGCCGGCGGATCCGCGAGTAGCCCCTGCTCGGTTTCCCTGTGCAGGCAATGCTCACAGTGGTAGATGTGCCCGAGCCAGTCAATAGCGTCGTTCGCCGCCGTTGCACCGCGGTCGAGTTCGAGGTAGGTCCGGACGTAGTGTTTGGTGGCGTGCGTGAGGATAGGGGTGGCAGCCACGTCGTAGCGGGCTGCAGTCCGGACCAGCGCCGAGATGAGGATGCGAACGCCCATCTCGGCGTGGTACTCCGTGTTGCGCGGGATGGCGCTGTAACTCCGGACGCCGCTGTGGAAGTGCGCGCCACACAGCGGTGCGGTGTCGGTCGCGGTGATACAGAGCAGGTTCCGCGTCCCTTGGCAGGCCGCGTCGACGAACGGAATCGGTGTCCCGAACGGGTCGATATCGACCACGTCGAAGTAGTCTTCGTGAAGCAACGGGTTGGCATCGCGATGGATGACCGACCCATCGAGGTCGTTACGTGCGAGGTTCTCCCGACAGAGGTCGACCGCGTCCTCGTCGATGTCCGCGCAGGTCACGTCCCACCCCTCTGCGGCGGCCCGCACGCCGCGGATGCCGCTTGCAGCCGTCGCGTCGAGGTAGGTCTCCGCCCGTGGCTCGCGCTCGCGATAGGCGCGTAACGCGGCCACAGTCACGTCCCGGTTGAGTTCTTGAACCGGATTGAAGAAGACCTCGTCACCGACGCTGTCGCCGTCCTGCTCCGGGACTTTTACCTCGACGTTGCCCTCATCGACGCGCATACCCACTCTCCGACAGGGAAAGCGAAAAGCGCCACGCTCTCCAGTAGGGCGAACAGCCGACACTATTGTGAGGTCTAGCCCCGACATGCAGCGGTGTGTCGGACTATCGCTGGCCGCTGCACGGCTTCACTCAGGTCACGAGCGGGGCTGGTCCCGTCTCCGGATATAAATGTCAGTGCCGTCGAATCCTGAGCCGCCATTGCCCAGCACCGGTGGGATTTAGTCGGCGACTCGCTAACGACGATGCGTGCCAGCGGTCGACGAGTGGACGGAACGACTCCGCGAGGCGGGCGAACTCACCCCCGAGATAGTCGACCGCATCGTCAGCCTCCACGACGACCGCGGCCAGCAGGCCATCGAAGCCGTCGCCGAACAGCGGGTCAAGGCCTACCGCGATTTCACCGTCGTTGTCGGCCACGCCGAAGAGTACATCGTCGAAGACGACGGCTGTACGTGCAAGGATAGCGAGTACAACCTCGAAGCCGACGACCCCGACCAGCTCTGCTGGCACGCTATCGCCGTCCGCATCGCCGAAGCAATCGGGGAGACCGACGACCACGATATGTGGTACTCTGACGTTCGTGACTTCCTCTAACGTCCTACTTTTCGAGCGTCGAGTCCTGCACGCGCGCGCCTGTCGCCATATCGGGACTCTACTCGCGCTCCGAGTTCCGCTCACGGGTTCTCGCTGCACTGCCTTCGAGTGGGGCATCCTCCCGGCTGATAACCCATCCGGCGACGGCACTGACAATGACGATACCGACGACCAGGGCTCCGTGAAAGAGGAGGAGCGGGTCGCCATCGTCCCCCGACGGCGAGAAGACGGTGAATATGAGGACGAACACCGCGATGATGGCGATTGGAACGACGTTGACCGACAGATCCGAGAGCAGTTGTCTGTCGAGGCCTGTCGACTCCCCGTCTGACTCCGGAGTCGTCGTGGAGTCGTCGTCTGGCTCCTCCGCTGTCGTGTCCCGGGACATACTGATGGACTGTCTCAATGGTGGGTCCAGAGCGGATTAATTCCTGTCCTCCCACCGGACGCTACGGTAAGTGACGAGAACGAGGCTATGTGCGCTGTCCCACAGGCACGGTGCGCGCTCACACCCACGGTGACCTGCTGGTCGACCGCGACTGAACTGGGAGGGGGCGTGGTACCGCGACCCTCGGAAGCCTTATCCCTGCAACCGTCGTACATTTGTTTGCAATGGCAAACGGTAAGGTTGATTTCTTCAACGACACAGGCGGTTACGGTTTCATCTCGACTGAGGACGCGGACGACGACGTATTCTTCCACATGGAGGACGTTGGCGGACCGGACCTCGAAGAAGGACAGGACATCGATTTCGACATCGAACAGGCCCCCAAAGGCCCCCGCGCGACGAACGTCGTCCGCAACTAACGCTGCGTTTCAGTCCTCGCTTTGCGGCGATTGACTGATGACGCCGTTTTTCAAACTGCTATCTCCGTGAGCGGTCGCGCTGTGCTATCGTGTCGCGAGTCCAGTGCCAGTCGCCCAGCACTCGAACCGGGTGGGGAACCACGGGGCTTTTGCCCACCACAGGAGTAAGAGGCGGGTATGAACGTGCTGACGCTGGGGCCGGCCGGCACCTACTCACACCGCGCAGCGGGTGCCATCGCCGACGACGAGACAATCGAGTTCACCGAGTCGGTCACGGCCATCGTCGAGGCTATCGCCGACGGGGAGTACGACCGCGGGGTCGTTCCCGTCGAGAACAGCATCGAAGGGTCGGTCACGGAATCGCTTGACGCCTTCGCGGAGTACGATGTCGCCGTCGTCCGCGAGATTATCACGCCCATCCGTCACGCTCTGTTGGCCCAGGGCGAAGAGTTCGAGACCGTCGCCAGCCACGCCCAGGCGCTTGCACAGTGCCGGGGATACCTCGAAGAGCAGTATCCTGACGCTGAGGTCGAAGCCGTCGCTTCGACGGCTCGCGGCGTAGAACGCGCCCGCGAGGATTCGACGTTCGCGGCTATCGGCCATCCCGCCAACGCCGACAACGGCACTTCCCTCGAAGTCCTCGGCGAGGACATCCAGGACCGCTCCTCGAACGCCACTCGCTTCGTCGTCGTCGCCCCTGTCGAGGAGCGGACGGTCGCGGGGTCGAAGACCTCCTTTATCGTCTATCCCAGCGAGGACCGCCCCGGCCTACTGCTGGAGATGCTCGAACCCTTCGGCGACCGCGACATCAACCTCACGCGCGTCGAATCCCGCCCCAGCGGCGAGCGACTCGGCGATTACGTCTTCCATATCGACATCGCCGCCGGCCTCTACGAGGAGCGCACGAAAGCCGCCCTCGAAGCCGTCGAGGATATCATCGGCGACGGCTGGGTCCGCCGGCTGGGTTCCTACGACAGCGAGACTGTCGTGTAATGTTGGAGACTGTCGTTTAAGTTCGTTGACGTAGTACGTACGCGTATGAGCCGCCGAGACGACCCCTTCCAAGACATCGAGCAACTGTTCGACCAGCTCACCCAGTTCAGCGCCGCCACAGGGGGTGAGGCCCCCGTCGATGTCGTCGACGAGGGCGACGCCTTCGTCGTCACCGCGGAGTTGCCCGGCTACACCGCCGAGGATATCGACGTGGAACTGCCCGACAACGAGCACCTCCAGGTTACCGCCGAGTTCGACCGCTCGGAATCCAAGGAGGAAGCCCACTTCGTCGTCAGCGAGCGCCGCCGGCAGTCCGTCAGTCGCTCCATCGCCCTCCCGGAGCCGGTCGACGAGAGCGAGACGACCGCCAGCTACAACAACGGCATCCTGACCGTCCGCCTGGGCAAACAGACCGGCAGCGACGAGGGGACCGACATCCCGGTGAACTAAGCGCGCCCGGCGCGACATCACGCTATGGTCCTCGACACCGGCGAGCAAGTCCCCGAAGTCACGGCACGGAACCAGCACGGCGAGGAGGTCACGGTCGACTTCGTCCAGCCGACAGTGCTGTTTTTCTACCCGCGAGATAGCACGCCGGGGTGTACGACCGAGGCAAACCAGTTCGACGCGGAACTGGACACCTACGAGGAGGCCGGTGTCGCCGTCTATGGCATCTCCACCGACGATGTCGCGTCCCATCGGGACTTCGCCGAGGCGGAAGACCTCGATGTGACGCTGCTTGCCGACCCCGATGGCAACGTCGCCGAAGCCTTCGACGTCGAGTTGCGGGACGGCGCGGCCGCCCGGACGACCTTCGTCTGTGCCCGCCGGCAGGTGTGTGGCCTCTACGAGGGCGTCCGTCCCGACGGCCACGCCCGGCAGGTACTCGAAGACATCATCGACACCGGGCTGGCGACGCTAGACGAATAGAGCGATACCAGAAACGCGGGTGATTTCTCCTGTCTGTGAGAAGTGACTCTCCTGGCGGTACGGTCGACGAGCATGCTGTCCGTGGGTTACTCCGTTGACGTGAAATGCTGGACAGTCGGGACATACCAGTCCTGGGTCACAGCGACCAGTCGGATTGTCACGGTCACGGTCGCACACACGATAGCAGCGCCGCCGTCGATGACGCCGACGCTGTCGACGACCCAGTACGAACACCCACCCAGGACCGCACAGCTCGCATAGAAGTCGTCAAACAGGATGAACGGAGAGCGGTCGAGGAGGATATCCGCAAACGCCCCGCCGCCGACTGCGTTGATGGTCGCGAGAGCGACGATACCGAACGCAGAGATGCCAGCCTCCGTTGCGACGATAGCGCCGGTCGTGGCAAACGCGGCCAGCCCGATTGCGTCGGAGACGACGGTAACCAGATGCTCGTCCGGGGCTCGCAAGCTGACACTCAGGACGATAGCCAGCCCGACGCCGACCAGCCCCAGGCTGATTTCAATCGGCGACTGGAGGACGAGCGGGACGCGGTTCACGAGGATGTCACGCGTGACACCGCCGACGAATGCGGTTGCCAGCCCGACGACCGCAATCCCGAACAGGTCGAACTCCTCGCGGATTCCTTTGGCTGCACCGACGAGTGCGAATGCGACCAGCCCAATCGTGTTCATGACCGCGAACGGGTCGCCGAACAACACCTCGATAAGCTCCTGGGTCACTGGCTCGGGATACGTCGATTACAGTCTTGAGTGCTACGTATCGGTACGTCACCGGCGCTGACCGGGACACTCACTATCAAGCGGAACGCGACCAGCCTCACGGGACGGTGTCGGCAACCGCTTCCGCAGTATCGTCGAGGGCCTGCTCCCAGCCATCGGGCGGGTCACCGCCGCGTTTGGGTGGCACAATCGATAAGTCGAGCGGATGATAGGAGAGGGAAGCGAGCGCGTCGGCGGCAACGTTGCCGACGAAGGTGGCGTTTACCCGTTTCGAGGAGTAGCCACCGCTCGCGAGGTTGTAGTACTCAGTGAACAGTTGACAGACGACCACCCGGTCAGCGGTCAGCGTCTCCTCGGAGAGATGTCTGAACAGTTTCGCCGTGTTGTCGGCCGGGTCGGCCCGTCGCCACTCCAGTTCGACCACCACGGCCGTCTCCTCACGGTGGCCGGCGATATCGACGGGCGTTGACGCGATGGCATACTCGGTCTCCCAGTCGTAGCCGGGTCGACACTCGGCGAGGTGCTCACAGAGGGTTTCCTGCACACGGGTTGCGAACTCGCCCACGAGCTGGCCCTCGACGGCGAGCGAAATATGTCTATCGCCGACTGAAGTCGGGCAGTATTACTCGCTGCAGTCGAAACGGTGGGTGTGACGCAGGCAGGTGTCCTGACGGGACTTGCAGCCGCGGTCATCTTCGGTGTCTATCTGTTCGTCTACAAACGCTCGTTTGACGCCCTACCCTCGACGGTCTACGTCGCTACCGTCGAAGTGGCCGGGCTGGCCTGGTATGGCCTCATCGCAGCGGTCACCTGGCCGACCGGTCGCCCGGTCGTCCCGCCGGATATCGGCCTCGGCGGCTGGGCTGTCCTCGCGGGGACCTGCGGTGCCATCGCGGCGGCGAACCTGCTCTCGATTCAGGCGTTCAAGCTGGGAGATGTCTCCTACGTCGCGCCGCTGAACAAACTGGCACCGGCCTTCGTGTTGCCTATCGAGGTGGCGCTGCTTGCGGCCCGGCCCGCCGGCCTGCAGGTGCTGGGGCTGGTGCTGGCCGTCGTCGCCATCTACGTCGCCAACTACGACGGCGGCGGCCTGCTCGTTCCCTTCCAGCGGGCGGCGAGCTATCGCCCGGCACAACTCGCGTTGCTCGGGGCAGTGCTGTTTGCACTCTCTGACGTGGGCGTGCGTGCCCTGCTTTCGGGAACGGGGCTGACGCCGCAGGCGGTGGCGCTTGCCTCCTTCGCAGGCGTGGCCATCGCCGCACTCCCGCTTGCGGCCGCACGGGTCAACTGGGACCGGCTCCGGAGTGCGCTTCCGGGTATCGTCGCTCTTGCGGGTGCTTTTGCCGTCGCAGTCCACCTCAAAACAATCTCGTTTGCCGTTGCACCCGCAAGCATCGTCTCGCCTATCGTCAACATGCAGGCCGTCGTCGCCGTTTTGCTGGGCGGCATCCTGCTACGCGAACCGGGGCTGCCCCGTCGACTCGGGGCTGCCGTGCTGGCTGTCAGCGGCGTAGCGCTGATTGCCATCGGGTAATCCCGTCGCTGCCACGCCGGCTTACTCTTCGATGTTGATGGCGGGACGGCCGGGTTCGGCGTGTGCGAGGAGATCTTCCGGTGCATCCTCGGCGTCGAAGACGACGACCTCGCTGTCGAACTCGCGTTCGATAAGCCAGGTCGCCCGACCGAGCGTCTCGCGCTCGCGCTCGGGGGAGAGGTGGTCATCGATGTGGCCCGCACCGGCCAGGTCCTTCGCGAAGTCGGCGGCTGCCTCACCGTGCTGGCGCAGTTGTTCGTCCTGCATGACGGTCCCGACGACATCGCCGTCGGCCCCGCGGGCCAGGTCGACGACCCGGTGTTTCCAGTCCGGCGCGACCGCAATCTCGACCCGTTCGGGGTCGGCGATATCGGCCACGTCGATGATGTCACGGATGTCCTCGCGGGTGTTCTCGACCAGGCGGCGTTCGAGGTCGTAGCCTTCCAGCGTGTCGACAGCGGGCCACTCGCTTTCGGTGACCAGGCCGTCGCAGTCGAGACGGTCCCAGACCTCCTCGGCGACGTGTGGGGCGACCGGCGCGATGAGCTTCGCCGTCGTGACGAGGCCGCGCTCGAAGGTGTCGGCGTCGGGCGTGGTGAACTCGCGGTACTGGCGCAACAGCGAGACGAGGTCGCGAACGGCCTGGAGCGCGTGGTTGAAACGGAAGTCCTCGAACTCCTCGGTCGCAGTCGCGACTGTCGCCGCAATCTCCCTGTCGACGTAGTCGGCGACATCGTCGGTCTCCTGTGTGGTTTCGATCGCACCGGCCGCGTACTCTGCGACCAGACTGTGGACGTTCTGGAGGAACTGGTGGGCCGACTGGACGCCCTCTTCGGTCCAGTCGAAGTCCTTCTCGGGCTGGGCGGCGCTCATCATGAAAAAGCGAGCGGTGTCCGCGCCGTAGTCCTCGACGATGCGCTGCGGGGAGACGACGTTGCCCTTCGATTTGGACATCTTGTCGCCTTCCAGGAGGACCATCCCCTGATTGGTAAGGTTCTCGAAGGGCTCGCGGACGCCGTCCAGGAGGTCCACGTCGTCGAGGACCTTCGTGAAAAAGCGGGCATACAGCAGGTGCATCACCGCGTGTTCGATGCCGCCGACGTACTCGTCGACGGGCATCCAGTCGCTCGCCTGCTCGGTGTCGAACGGCGCATCGTCCAGCGCCGGCGAGACGTACCGCAGGAAGTACCACGAGGAGTCGACGAAGGTGTCCATCGTATCCGTCTCCCGGGTGGCCGGGCCACCACAGTCGGGACACTCGACGGATTTCCACTCCTCGGCCTCGTCGAGCGGGTTGCCAGTGGTATGGATGAACTCGGGCAACTCGACGGGCAGGTCCTCGTCGGGCACCGAGACGTATCCACACTCGGGGCAGTCGACGGCTGGAATCGGCGTGCCCCAGTATCGCTGCCGGGAGATGAGCCAGTCCCGAAGACGAAACTCGATTCGGTGTTCGCCGTCGAACTCCTCGACGAACCGCTCGCGGGCCTCTGCACTTGCCAGCCCGTCGAACTCGCCGCTGTGTACGAGGACGCCGTCCTCGGTGTAGGCGTTTTCCTGAACGTCGATATCCTCGGGGTCGGCCTCGGCCTCAGGGGCAGGCTCGATGACCTGCTGAATCGGGATGTCGTGTGCCTCGGCGAAGGCGTGGTCGCGCTCGTCGTGGGCCGGGACGGCATACAGCGCGCCGGTCCCGACATCTTCGAGCACGTAGTCGGCGACGTAGACCGGAATCTCCTCGCCGGTCGCGGGGTTGACGGCGTACTCGCCGGTGAACACGCCGGAAGTCTCGTCCAGTTCCTCGTCGTCGCGTTCGGCACGGTCGATGTACTCGGCGATGTCGTCGTTTTCCTCTGCGAGTTCCTGAGCGAGTTCGTGACCCGGCGAGAGTGAGAAGAAGGTCGCACCGTGGATAGTATCGAGCCGCGTGGTGAAGATTTCGACGGGGCCGTAGCCGGGCACCTCGAACTCGACGCTGTCGCCTTCCTGGCGGCCGATCCAGTTGCGCTGCATCTCGCGGACGTTGGCGGGCCACCCCTCGAGGTCATCGAGCGCGTCGAGCAGTTCCTCGGCGTAGTCGGTAATCGTCAGCACCCACTGGTCGAGTTCGCGCGCCTCGACTGGCGACTCACACCGCCAGCACACCTCGTCGTCGCCCTCGACCTGTTCGTCTGCCAGCACCGTCTCACACGAGGGACACCAGTTGATTTCCTCCGCACGGCGGTCGACGAGTCCCTCCTCGCGAAAGCGGTTGAACAGCCACTGGTTCCACTGGTAATACTCGGGCTCGCAGGTCGTCACTTCCCGCTCCCAGTCGTAACCAAAGCCCATGGCCTGCATCTGCTCACGCATCGACTCGATGCAGTCCAGCGTCCACTCGCGGGGGTTGGTATCGCGCTCGTTCGCGGCGTTTTCCGCAGGCAGGCCGAAGGAGTCCCAGCCCATCGGGTGCAGGACATCCTCGCCCCGCAGGCGCTCGAACCGCGCGTACGCGTCGGTGATGGTGTAGTTCCGGACGTGACCCATGTGGAGGTTCCCGGAGGTGTAGGGAAACATCGCCAACACGTAGGAGGGGTCGGTTGCATCGTCGTCGATGCGGAATACGTCGGCGTCCTCCCAGGTCCGTTGCCACTTGGGTTCGATGTCGCGGTGGTCGAACTCCCCGCTGTCGAGGTCGGAGCCGGCAGTCATGTTATCACGAGGTGGTGGGTCGACGGTGCTATAGCTTTCCCTTCGGCGTGTGGAGCGGAGCCGACAGGAGAAACCGTCGCTTACGTCTCGGTACCAACAAGGGGGAACTCGGTCCCGATGTCGTCCTCGCGGGCGTGTTCGTAGACGACGTGTGCGGTGGCCACGTCCTGAATGGCCAGCCCCGTGGAGTCGAAGACGGTGACACCGTCGTCCGCCTCCCGGCCCGGCTGCTCGCCGGCCACGATATCGCCCAGTTCGCCGTAGATATCGTCGTCGTCCAGCACACCCCGACCGTAGGGAACGTTGATTTCACCGGAGTGCGTGCACTGCTCGTGGTCGTCGATGACGAGTTTCGAGGCCGACTGCAAGACGGTGTCGGCAATCTCGTGTTTGCCCTCGGCATCGGCACCCATCGCGTTGATGTGGGTCCCGTCACCGGCAGTTTCGACGATTGGGTCCCGAACTGGCGTCGTCGTCGCGACCACGTCACAGGCTGTCGCCTGTGCGATAGAGCCGTCCCGTACGTCGAATGCGTCGCCATACTTGTCGACGACAGTCTGGATTGCGTCGCTGTCCTTGTCGGCGACGACGACTTCCTCGATGTCCCGAACGTGGGAAATCGCCTCTAGCTGGGCGTGTGCCTGGATACCAGCGCCGACGAGGCCCATCGAGGTGGCGTCTTCACGAGCGAGGTGGCGGGTGGCGACGGCAGCGGCCGCGCCTGTCCGCAGTCGTGTGAGTGTGGTGCCATCGAGCAGCGCAAGCGGCAACGCAGTCTCGGGGTCGGAGTAGATCATCGTGCCCATCACGGTCGGCAGGTCGTGGGCTGTGGGGTTGTCGGGGTGTGAGTTGACCCACTTGATGCCTGCGGCCTCCCAGCCGCTTTCCTCGCGGCGGTCGATGTAGGCAGGCATCGACCGGAAGTCACCGTTGTGGTGGGGCAGGTCGATGTAGGATTTGGCAGGCATCTGTACGTCGCCGGTGGCGTACGCGCCGAAGGCTTCCTCGACGGCGTCGATGACCGCAGTGAAGTCAGCGCTTGCTTCGACATCGTCTGGACCGAGAAGTAAGGTGTCCATACAACTACGTCGACTCGCCGCCCACTTATTCATAGCGGCATCGGCCTACGCTGTCCGGTTGTCCACTTTCACTCCGGATGAACTGTTAGTCCACAAGAAGGACACTCGGCGAAGATGTGGGGCATCCCATCCGGTGGGCGATAGGTCATGCCGAGCTTCGCCACGGGTACGGTCGCCGCACAGACGGGACACTCCCCCAGCGCCGGGTTGTTGATGTTACTGGCCACACCGGGAGCCAGCACCCTCGTTGGTTTTGTTGCACGGTCGCTACCCGGCGTAGGAGCGGCTTACCAGGCAAACGGAGACAAAACAGCCCGACTGGTCGGTCGCGAAAGAGTAGAAGAAATCGGTTAGTGAGCGGTGCGGTTGCGTGCGGAGGCGGTAGGTCGACAGAGAATACACCCGCGAACGGTCTCCGCGCGAGCGGAAGCGAGCGCGGGCTCGCGGGTCATAGCCGTTCTCACGGGCGTCGCCCGTTCGAACAGGGGCGGCCTCCTTTCAGTCGGCCGCTCGTTCCCCGCTCTTTTGCCCGAGGTTCTTCGTGTTGTCTGCTCACGGCGGCGGAGCCGCCGTTCGCAGGTCGGAGGGACTTTCGTCCCTCGCTACTCAGCACCTCGCTTACATCATGCCGCCCATGCCGCCGCCCATACCGCCCATGCCGCCGCCGGGCGCGCCGCCCGGTCCGCCGGCGTCCTCTTCGCCTTCGGTGGAGAGGTCACCGGCCGAGATGATGTCGTCGATCTTCAGCACGAGGCTGGCGGCCTCGGTGGCGGAGGAGAGCGCCTGCCGTTTGGCGAAGGCGGGTTCGACGACACCGGCGTCGAAGGTGTTCTCGACCTGACCGGAGAGAACGTTCAGGCCGGCCTGCGTGTCGCCGTCCTCGTGGGCGGCGCGCAGGTCGACCAGCGTGTCGATGGAGTCGATGCCGGCGTTGTCCGCGAGCGCCCGCGGGACGACTTCCAGCGAGTCGGCGAAGGCCTCGATAGCGAGCTGCTCGCGGCCGCTGACGGAGTCGGCGTAGTCACGGAGTCGCCCGGCGAGTTCGACCTCGGGCGCACCGCCGCCGGCCAGCACCGACCCCTGTGCGATGGTGTCGGCGACGACATCCAGCGCGTCGTTGACACCGCGTTCGATTTCGTCGACGACGTGCTCGGTCGAGCCACGGAGGACGAGGGTGACGCCGTGGGAGTCCTCGTCGGCACCCTCGACGTAGAACAGTCCTTCGTCCTCGTCGCGAGTGAACGAGCCACGGCCGAGGTCGTCCTCGGTAGCGGTGTCCAGGTCCGAGACGATGGTCGCGCCGACGACCTCGCGGAGGAACTGCATCTGGGACTTCTTGACGCGGCTCAGCCCGAGGATGCCTTCCTTGGCGAGGTAGTGTTCGGCCATGTCGTCTATGCCCTTCTGGCAGAGCACCGCATCGACACCGAGGTCGGCAATCTGGTCGACCATTTCCTGAAGCTGGGCTTCCTCCTGCTCGATGAAGTCCTGAAGCTGGTCGGGGTCGGTGACACTGACCTGGGTGTCGACTTCGGTCTCGTCGACCTCCAGCGGGGAGTCAAGAAGCAGAATCGAGGCGTCCTCGAGGTCGGTCGGCATGTCCTCGTGGACGGGGTCTTTGTCCACTGCGCCGCCTTCGAGCAGTTCGGAGTCGGCAGCCGAGGACCCGGTCTGAGTCTCGACGCGGAGGTACGCGAGGTCGACGACGGTCGAGCCGTCGTCGGCGTCGACGGAGACCGCCTGCGCACCGTCGACAACGAGGTCTGCCAGCAGGTCCTTGTGCTGTTCGACGCCTTTGCCGGTCATCGAGGTCTTGGCGACCTGCGTGAGAACCTCGCGGTCGTCGGAGTCGACCTCGACGGAAATCTCGTCGACTTCCTCACGGGCCTTCTCGGAGGCCATGTCGAAGCCGCGGATGACCGACGTGGGGTGGATGTCCTGGTCGAGGAGTTCCTCGGCGTTTTTCAGGAGTTCGCCCGCGACGGCAACGGCAGTCGTGGTGCCGTCGCCGGCCTCGTCTTCCTGCGTCTGAGCGACTTCGACAATCATCTCCGCTGTGGGATTGTCGATGTCCATCTCTTCGAGGATGGTCACGCCGTCGTTGGTGACGGTGATGCCGCCAAGCGAGTCGACGAGCATCTTGTCCATCCCTTTCGGGCCGAGTGTCGAACGTACCGACTCGGCTACCGCACGCGCAGCCGAAATGTTGTGTTCCTGCGCGCTCTTGTCCTTCATGCGCTGGGCGTCGTCACCCAAGATAATCATGGGCTGGCCCTGCATCTGCTGCTGGCTCATAGTCAGACGATGGTTTGTCTGTGGTTCTATATAAAAGAACCGGTTACGGCTCAGCCGGAAAATCGTCGCTGTGCGACGTAACCCCCGGAGGGGAGTGGTATAACCGGCTGCTAGCGGGACGACAACGTATCTGAGGAACGGGGCTACATAAGTCACATACCGGACCGAAGGGGCATCAGCCGGCGAGCCAGTTGGGGGCGGCGACGGTGTGGATAGCCCAGGTCAGCAGACAAGCAGTGAACGCCACCGTGCCGAGTTTCCCGCCGGAACCACCGAAGTACGGGGCGATGCCGACGAAGACGAAGCCACTGAGGACGCCGGCGATGCCGACAAGCGGGACAGATGGGAGACGGGTCTCCGAGACCATGCCGACGAACGACCCGGCGAAGGCGGCTGCCGCGACGACGCCACCCAGTTTCGGTCCGAGCGCGGGTGGCGCGAGCAGGCCGGCGACCAGTCCGACGGTAGCCGAGCCGACGACAGCGCCATGAGACAGACGGACACTTAGAAGAAACGCCGCGACGGCACCGACAGTGGCAGCCACGACAGCGCTTGCAGCCACTGAGGGGGCGAAGGGACTGCCAGCAGCGTACGTATAGCCGGTTGGGAGCACGACCACACCACAGCCGATGAACGCAGTCGTCCCGAGTTTACCGCCAAATCCACCGAAGACCCGCTTTGCGAGGACGTAGACAGCGCCGGCAGCGAGACTCGCTGCGGCGACTGGGGCGGGAGTCGGGAACACCGTGGCGGAGACCATGCCAACAAAGCTCCCGCAGTAGGCGGCCGGTGCCTGCTCGCCGATAGTGAGCGCCGCGAGGAGGCCGACGAGCGCGGACGCGACGACAGGACCCTGCCCGAAGGACACAGAGAGGACGTAGGTGACGGGACCGGCTGCGACGACGGCAACGACAGCACGGGCATCGCCGGGGGTCAGATGAGCATGGGCAACAGTATCGCTGAACAGGGCGTCACGGAACTCCCGGCGGCCGGCGTCGACGGCGACAACACCGAAGATACCGGCGACGGCGACAGCAACGAGAGAGGGTATCGGTCCGACGCCGAGCTGGAACATCCCCAGCATCGAGAACAGGGTGCCAGCAGCCACGTAGACGCTTCCGGCAATCAGTTGAAGCGGTCGTGGCAGGTGCACATCCGATGCACGGCCACTCCGAAAAATAGACCCATCGGTCTCGTCCGGTCCCGACTGCGCCGCCGCCTACGGGTGGCAGCGTGTGCCTGCCAATCACCGGTCGACGAGTTCGACCGCCGCATTGACCAGAAGGCCGGCAGTGACGTAGACGCCTGCCTCACCGACGAGGTGAACCTCCGGGTCGCCAAACGGCGGCAGTAGGTCGACTTCGAGTTGGCTGTCGGTCGGACGCACGAGCGGGCGAGCGTCATCAAGAGCCTGGTAGGCTTCAGTTACTGTTCGGAACATCAGTCGACGGGACAGCGATACGAGAGACAGTCGTATAAATTGCTTCCTACGCCAGCTGACGCTTTGTATCGAGAACGACGCTCCGTTTGTCGAGTTGCAGGCAGTATGATGTTCCTACGTGTCACCCGGGCCGTTCCGTTGGAGTTGGTGCCGCATAACAAAACCGATGACGGACATCGACACAGGTCCATGGCACAACAACGAGAGAAAGACGCCGCCAGGGAAGTCGGAACACGAACAGGGCGTGACCCAGCTATCATCGCAGCAGTGGGGTCAGTTCTCCTGTCGTGGTACCAGTTCTACGTCCGGGGCAACAAACAGCACGGCCTGTTCATCGGACTCTGGCCGCCCACGCTTCTGGCCTTCTCCAACGCCGTCCGTATCAACAGCATCAGCCAGAAAGTCGAGAGTTCCGCACTCGGCCTCATCGACCGTCTGATGGAAGGGCGATAACGGCAGCCTGTGTGTTTTTCGGGACGGGCAAATCAGTCAACCGGCGTCGGTGCCCCCTCCGGGTCCGGTTCCGGCTCCGAGACCTGCGTGTATATCAGGTAGAAGCCAGCGGTACCAGCAACCGTCGCGGCGACGAACGGCACCGCGAAACCAAAGCCGACGAGGATACCCGAAAACAGCGTCCCGAAGGCGACGCCCAGCCCGAAGCCCATCGTCAGAAGCGACAGCGTCGACCCGGACTCACCCTCGCCGGCGAGGTCACCCGCCAGCGCCAGCGACGGCGCGAACACCGCCGCGACAGCGACGCCCTGCAGGAACCGCAACGCCACCATCGCCAGCGACGAGGTGACAAAGCCCTGCAGGAGCGTCGTCGGCAACAGGAGAACGAACCCACCGAGGAGGAACGGCCGACGGCTGTACCGGTCGCTCAGTCGACCCAGCGGGAGCTGGAAGAGGACGTTCGCCAGCACCGTTGCGCCGAACTGGACGGCAAAGAGGAAGTTGTTCTGGTCGAGACGGGCGTTGATGACGTTGGCGAGCGGGGCGAAAATGGCGATGCCGAGCGCCATCACGACTGTGGCAAGTCCCAGCGCGAAGACCGGGTCCAGTCCCGGTCCGTCAGGGTTGCGCACCCGAATCGAGATATCCTCGCCCGCCGCGGCACTGGCTTCCTCGGGATCCGAGACGAGGATGAGAATTAGCACGAAGCTCACTGCTGCGCCGGCGACAGCAACGAGGAAGGCAGCGTTGAATCCCGTGATAATCAGGGCCCCGACTTCGTAGGGACCGCCGGCGACGACGCCGCCGGCGACAAGCGGGCCGATACCGAAGCCGAGCAGACGGAAGGTGTTGAACAGGCCGAAGTTGCTCCCGCGCTCGTCCGGAGCGGAGTACTCGTTGACCATCGCGACGGTCATCGGGATGGTGAAGGCAGCGCCGACGCCTTGCAGTGCGCGCATCACCAGCACCGCGAGATAGCTCTGAAAGAGAATATAGCCGGCGCTGCCGAGAGCCACGAGCGTCAGCCCGAGCAGGAGGAATGCTTTGCGCTTGCCAGTGCGGTCGGACCACCGGCCGGTAAACGGCTGGCCGAAACTGTTCAGGAAGCCAAACAGCGAGAGGACGATGCCGATGAGCAGTTCGGGCTGGAGGGTGAAGCCGACCCCGCCGAGGGCGACGCTGGTCCCGACGAACCCGGGGAGCTCGACGACCTGCCCGATGTACAACGGGAGGACCACGACCAGAAAGGAGTTTGCCAGCGCGCTGACCATCCGCGCCAGTGCGAGCGCGAGAATCCGGGAGTCCAGGTCGAGGCCCATCTACCCCCACGTTCGGCCTGAAGCCGTTTAATCTGTCTCTCCGGCATTTGCGAACAGCCAGCACGGGCCCCGAGCGCGAAGCGGTGTGCTGGACTATCGCAGCCCGCTTCGCGGCGACTGCTCAGAGCATGGCCCGGACTGGTTGCGGTTTGGGATATAAAAGTCAGGAGGAGGGACGATGGCGCGCGCTGTCGCGGCGGTCCTGCCGCGACGACTGCCGTGCGAGGGATGAGCGACCGACTACCGGGAGGGAGCGAATCGGTTGGGGAGGTTGTGGTGCGGGGCGGTTGCGGTACGGAGGTTGTCGCGGGAAACACTACGATAGCATCTGCGAGCGGACTACCGTCCGCGAGCAGCCTTTTTCCCCACGTTTTTGCAAGGAGTGGTGCGCCGCGAGCCGAAGGCTCGCGTGCGACACCCAACGCAGCAAAAAGTGGTACGCCAGGACTGGGATTTGAACCGATGGCGAGACGGTCGCCCTCGCTTCGCTCGGGCGCTGCGACTCGCGTGTTCAAATCCCAGGAAACCGTTTGCCGCTCACGAGAAGTGGCGAGCACACGCGAGGCGGTGCTCGCCGAGTTGTTCGCGACAAAACGCCAGGACTGGGATTTGAACCCAGAATCCCAAAGGGAACACGCTTTCCAGGCGTGCGCCTTACCGTTCGGCCATCCTGGCTCGCACCGAATCTTGCACAGGAAACCGATTAAGGGCTTTCGTTCTCGGTTCGGCAAGAGACACAGTACCGGACCGCCGACAGCTACCGGCCCATGTCGCGCACGCGTGGTCGGAGCGCATGCGCGGAGACGGTCGTCGCTGCAAACACCACGATGGCACCGACGGCCATCGGCGCGAGACCGAGAAAGCGGTCAGCGACCAGATGATAACCCTGGACGAGAGCGAGAAAGGCCATGCCGCCGACCAGCCCCCACAGCAGACTGGCCTTGACGCGTGCATCCATCACTTCGCGGCGACAGCCTCGATTTCGACCGCGACGCCTTTCGGCAGCGCCTCGACGCCGACGGCGCTGCGGGCCGGTGGCTCCTCCTCGAAGAAGGTCTCGTAGGTGTCGTTCATCTCGTCGAAGTCGTCGATATCGTCCAGATAGACGGTCACTTTCAGCACGTCGTCCATGCTCGCATCCGCCGCATCCAGCACTGCCTCGACGTTTTCCAGGGCCTGCTGTGTCTGGACATCGACATCGGCCTCGTCGAGCAAGTCGCCCTCGGGTGTGAGCGGAATCTGCCCCGCAGTGAAGACGAGGTCGTCGGTCGTCGTCGCCTGGCTGTACGCGCCTACCGCCGCCGGTGCGTCGTCAGTACTGACGATATCTTTCATAGCTGTGTGCGCGCTCGCCTCGACTATAATATCTCCGGCAGACGGACGACGACACCACCCAGGCGTTCCGATAGACCCGACTGGGGCTCATGGGGTCGGTAGCGTCGCCGCAATGGCTTCGCGGTAGGAATCGGGTGTGTGCCCAATTCGTGGCACCCACACGTCCTGGTAGGAGGGATGGAGCAGGGGAACGACAGTGGCGTCGAGTTCCGGGCAGTCGATAGAGTCGAGGACAGCGTCGAGGAAGCCATCGAGGTCGCGGTCAGCGAGTGCGAGGACGGACTCTGTGGCGTGTTTCCCCGTCGGGACGACAGCGTCAGGGGCGACGGTGTCGAGTTCTTCCTGAAGATAGGGGCGGCAGTTCGCCCGCTCCTTTGCGGTCGGTTCGCGGTTGGTCGTCGGCTCGTCGGGGTCTTCTGGAAAGCATTTCACCGCGTTCGTGTAGTACGCGTCCTCGACACCGGCCTCAGCGAGCAACGCGCGGATGCGCCGGCCGGAATGACGGGAGGTGTAGGCCAGCCCGGTCCAGTTGCCGCCCTGCCAGCGGTCGGCGTCGGGGTTTCCGTAGCCGGGTGCCTCGCCGACCACGACGACGCCCGCGTCCAATGGGCCGTTGCCCCACGAGAGACACTCCCGACCCTCGACGAGGGCCGGACAGCGCCGGCAGTCGTCAGCGAGTGGGTTGCGAGCGTCGGTCTCTGGGACAGTCGGCATATTCTACGTGTCGGCGAGTTTGTCGCCGTGTTTTTGCTCCATCTTCTCCAGTTTGGGCGGAATCTGGGCCCTGCAGTAGGGCTGGTTCGGATTCTTCTCGAAGTAATCCTGATGTTTCTCCTCGGCCCGGTAGAAGGTCTCGAGGGGCGAGACCTCGGTTACGATGCCGCTGTACTCGCCGCTGTCTTCGAGGTGGTCGATGTAGCCTTCGACGGCCTCGCGTTGCTCGTCGTCGTGATAGAAGACCGCCGAGCGGTACTGTGAGCCCACGTCCGGCCCCTGCCGGTCCTCGGTCGTCGGGTCGTGTATGGTGAAAAAGACTTCGAGGATATCCTCGTAACTGATTGTTTCGGGGTCGTATGTGACCTGAACGGCCTCGGCGTGCCCGGTCGACCCGCTGCAGACCTCCCGATAGCCGGGGTCGTCGACGTGGCCGCCGCAGTAACCGGAGACGGCCGACTCGGCGCCCCTGACGCGTTTGAACGCGGCTTCGACACACCAGAAACAGCCGCCGGCGACGGTCGCCTGTGCTGAGGACATGCAAGCGGATACGGTCCCCGTCCCTAAATCGACTGTGCCAAACTGGCGTGGGACGGAGTCACTCCTCGTCGGTCCGCGTCCGGTCGTCGACGAACAGCAAGACAGCAAGCACCCCGGCCGCGACCAGCGCCGCCAGCAGTGGGTCGGCGGCGAACTGCGCGGTGAGCGTGCCCGCGAGCAGCGTTACGCCGCCAATGACGATACCGCGAAGGGGGAGTCGGTCCAGCAACTCGGCCATACAGGGAGTCCACGAGCGCCCGGTATAAGTGTTGGTCACCGGCGTGGCGAATACCGATTCCCATTTAACGCCGGCACGGGATTGGGTTGATATGAGCGAGGACACCGCAGCGGGCCCGGAGCGGTTCGAAGCGGTCGACGACCAGTACGACCCCCACGCCGTCGAGGACCGCGTCTTCGACTACTGGGAGGCCGTCGACGCGTACGAGCAGACCGTCGAGCACCGCAGTGACGGGGAGGACTTCTTTTTCGTTGACGGTCCGCCCTACACCTCCGGGGCCGCCCACATGGGCACCACCTGGAACAAAGCGCTGAAAGACGCCCACATCCGCTATCGCCGCATGCAGGGGTATGACGTGACCGACCGGCCGGGCTATGACATGCACGGCCTGCCCATCGAGACGAAAGTCGAGGAACGGCTGGATTTCGACTCCAAGAAGGACATCGAGGAGTACGGCGAGGAGAAGTTCATCGAGGAGTGCAAGGACTTCGCCGACGAGCAACTCGAAGGCCTGCAAGAGGACTTCCAGTCAATCGGCGTCTGGATGGACTGGGACGACCCATACAAGACGGTCTCACCGGAGTACATGGAGGCCGCCTGGTGGGGATTCAAGCAGGCACACGAGCGTGGCCTCGTCGAACAGGGCCAGCGGGCCATCAATCAGTGTCCTCGCTGTGAGACTGCCATTGCCAACAACGAAGTCGAACGCGACGAAGTCAGCGCGCCCTCGATCTACGTGAAATTCCCCCTCTCGGAGCGCGAGGGGAACCTCGTCATCTGGACCACCACGCCCTGGACCATCGTCGCCAACACCTTCGTCGCCGTCGACGAAGAACTCAGCTACGTCGGTATCGACGGCGAGCGCGAGGGCGAAACCGAGCGCATCTACGTCGCAGAAGCGGTCGCCGAGGAAGTCGCCGACTGGGCCGAGTACGACGACTGGGACATCGTCGAGGAACTGTCCGGCGACGACCTGGTCGGCTGGGAGTACGAACACCCCATGCAGGAGGAGGTCCCCGAGTATCCCGACTTCGAGGGAGCAGGGCAGGTCTACACCGCCGACTACGTCGAGGCCGACCGGACTGGACTGGTCCACTCCGCGCCCGGCCACGGTGAGGAGGACTTCGAGCGCGGCCAGGAACTCGGGCTTGATGTCTTCTCGCCAGTCGGTCCCGATGGCGTCTTCACCGAGCAAGCCGGCGAGTTCGCCGGCCAGTACGTCCGGGATGCCGACGACGATGTCATCGCGACGCTGGAGGAGAAAGGGGTCCTGCTGGCAAGCGAGGACGGCCACAGCATCAACGAGGGACACTGCTGGCGCTGCGATAATGAAATCGTCCGCATCGTCACCGACCAGTGGTTCATCACGGTCACCGACATCAAAGACGACCTCCTCGCGAACATCGACGACAGCGAGTGGTACCCACAGGAGGCCCGCGACGAGCGCTTCCGCAACTTCGTCGAGGACTCGCCGGACTGGAACGTCTCCCGGCAGCGATACTGGGGCATCCCAATCCCCATCTGGACGCCCGAAGGGACGGACAATCCGAGCCCGGAGGAGTGGATTGTCGTCGGCGACCGCGAGGAACTGGCCGAGCGTGTCGACCAGGATGTCGACCCCTCTGAGGTGGACCTGCACAAGCCGACCGTCGACGACCTGACCATCACCGAGGACGGAACGACGTACACACGCGTTGCGGACGTGTTCGACGTGTGGCTCGACTCCTCGGTCGCGACGTGGGGCACGCTGAACTATCCCGCACAGGAAGGGGACTTCGAAGAACTGTGGCCCGCGGACCTCATCATGGAGGCCCACGACCAGACTCGCGGGTGGTTCTGGTCCCAGCTGGGGATGAGTACGGCCGCACTCGGCGAGACGCCATACGAGCAGGTCATGATGCACGGGTGGGCGCTTGCCGAGGACGGCCGGAAGATGTCCAAGTCCATCGGCAACGTCGTCACACCCCACGAGGTCATCGAGGAACACGGCGCGGACCCGATGCGGCTGTTCCTGCTGTCGGTGAACCCGCAGGGCGACGACATGCGCTTCTCGTGGGACGAAATCGAGAACATGCAACGCGACCTGAACATCCTCTGGAACGTCTTCCGGTTCCCGCTCCCCTACATGCGCCTCGATGGCTTCGACCCCGGGGAAGTGACCATCGAAGACGCCCAACTGGAGACGGTCGACGAGTGGGTCCTCTCCCGGCTGCAGGCCGTCGAAAGCGAGATGGCCGACCACTGGGACCAGTTCCGGCAGGACCGCGCACTCGATGCCCTGCTGGAGTTCGTCGTCGAAGATGTCTCGCGCTTTTACATCCAGGTGGTCCGCGAGCGGATGTGGGAAGAAGAGGACAGCGCCTCCAAACAGGCCGCCTACGCCACCTTCTATCACCTGCTGACCGAGGTGGTCGCGCTGTTTGCGCCCTACGCGCCGCTGGTGGCCGACGACATCTACACCACGCTCACCGGCGAGGACGGCCACGATACGGTCCACATGGAGGACTGGCCCGAGCCCGACGCCGCCCTGCGTGACCCGGACCTCGAAGCCGACATCGAGGTCGTTCGCGCCGTCGAGGAAGCCGGCTCGAACGCCCGCCAGCAGGCCGAGCGCAAGCTCCGCTGGCCCGTTCCCGAAGTGGTCGTGGACGTGCCCGACGAGCGCGTCGCCGAGGCCGTACAGCGCCGCCGGGACCTCATCGCGGACCGGCTGAACGCCCGCGCGGTCGACGTAGTCGGCACCGAAGACGGCTGGGGCGAGTTGCAGTACTCCGCACAGGCGGACATGAGCGTCCTCGGTCCGGAGTTCGGCGACGACGCCGGTCCCGTCATGCAGGCGCTCAACGACGCCCGCGTGAGCGAGCCGGACCTCGCCGCGCTCGAAGCCGCCGTCGAGGAGACGACCGGGCTGGATGTCGAGTTGACAGAGGAGATGGTCGAGTTTGTCACCGAGACCCCCGAAGGGGTCTCGGGCACGGAGTTCGAGGCGCTCGACAGTGCGGGCGTCGTCTACGTCGACACCTCGCTGACCGAGGACATCGAGAGCGAGGGCTACGCCCGCGAGGTCATCCGCCGCGTCCAGGAGATGCGCAAGAACCTCGATCTGGATATCGAGGAGGAGATTCAGGTAGACCTCGCCATCGACGACGACCGTGTGGCCGACCTCGTTCAGGAACACGAGTCACTCATCAAAGAGGAAGTCCGTGCAGCCGACCTCGGTGATCTCTCGGAGGGCCATCGAGAGGTCTGGGATGTCGAGGGTGTCGAGATGGACATCACAATCGAGCCGGTCGCGTCGGCTGAAGCCGAATAGAACAGCCCGAGCGGAGCGAGGGCTGTCTTTTTCGCCCACGTTTTTCAAGGAGTGGTGTGCGACCGACGGGAGCACACCCGACGATGAAAAAGGTGGATGTGACATCACAATCGAGCCGGTCGCGTCGGCTGAAGCCGAATAGAACAGCCCGAGCGGAGCGAGGGCTGTCTTTTTCGCCCACGTTCGAAAGAGCAGAGCGGTCAAGTGCGTGTGTGAGACGAGACTGGGTCAGGTATCGCCGTGACTGACGCCGAAGTCTCTCCGGTGCCGCCATAGTTGCTGCCACAGAAACAGCGCGTGCGGCTTTATTATCGTCTCTTTCTACACCCCGTACACAATGCAGTTTACGCTGCGTGGAGTCCCAATCACGGTTACCCCGCTGATGCTTCTCGCGATTGTCATCGGCGTTGGTGTAGCAGGCTACGGCGGGTACGATTACGTCCAGCAAGCGGACGCCGTTGACGATGCCGTTGCCGTCGAGACGACCGTCACCGACACGGAAATCAGCAAGTCAGACGGTCGGAGACTCTACTATCGCGTCACCGTCGAACACACCTACCAGTATCGCGGCACAGAGTATACGAGCAATCAGGTGTTCCCCGGGACAACCAGCCCGATGTACACCGTCCGGAGTGATGCGGAAAGCGTCCTGGAACCGTACGAGGTCAACGAAACGGCGACTGCGTACGTCGACCCCGACGCACCGGATAAGGCGTTTCTCGAACGGCAGACGACGCTCGCCCCGTTCAAGTTCGTTGGTTTCGGCGGCCTTATTGCCATCCTGACGACGCTGCACGCCGTCGGGGCGCGCACTCCCGGCCAGAACACGGAGTTACGGCCGGAAAGCGAACACGAACCGACGCGTTACGAGACGCTGTTCGGGGTCGACCGTGACACGGTGAACCGCCTCAGCAAGCGCCTCTTGCTGATTGCACCAGTCGTCTTCTTTGCGGCACTCGTCGCGACGGCGTTTCTCGTGTACACAGCGGAATCGTCGTCAATACAGGCTGGTCTGACGGACGCGGTCGGACTCACGATACTGGCAGCCTTCGGTGCGGCGCTTGCCTGCATCGCTGCACTCGTGGGCTACGGTATCTGGTCGTTCACCGAGTACCGGCGACTCCGCGAGCGGATTCCGGAACCGCGGCCGCCGAGCCCGTTCCGCCATCCCTCACGGCTCGTTACCATCCTCTACACCAGTGACGAACTCGATACCTACGGACGGCGGGTGAAACTGACCGGCTTCGTGTTCACCGTGGCCGCGTTTCTTGCCGGGGTGTTCGCATTCATCCTCGCCACGGCAGCGTAGCCGTTGATACCACGAGACGGTGAGTCCCGTTCGAGGAAGGGAGCCGCTGACACGTCGGCTGTCGCTCTTCCGGGTAGTCCCAAGATCTCCTCGGGTGAGCCGACTGCAGGAGACGTTCGTCGTCAGGGTCTTACCCGCTCACAGAGCGGCGGTACTGTCGGGTGAGGACCGCAGCCGCGAGGACGAGCGTGCCCGCGAGTATCCAGAAAGCGACGGCGAAGTCGGCGGCATCGGCGACCAGACCGACGAAGCCCGGGCCGAGTGCGTTCGCGGTGAGAAAGACCGCACGAGCAGCCCCGAGGTCGCCACCGACGCTGCCCTCGGGGGCGGCCTCTATGACGGCGGCGTCGGCGATAGGGAACTGCGTCTTGTAGCCGATAGAGGCAAGCACAGTCCCGAGCGCGACCGCCGGGAGCGATGTCCCGAGGATAATGATGGCCAGTCCGGCGGCACCGATAAGGAGGCTGAGAATGCTCACCAGCAAGCGCGGGTAGCGGTCGCTGACCTCCCCGGCGGTCGGTTTCACGACGATACCGACCGCAAACAGGAGAGCGAAGACGCCACTTGCCCGGGCGGCCGAGAACCCACCGTTCTCGACCAGCAAGAGGGGATAGAAGTTCGTCAGCCCGCCGACGACGAAATAAAACAGCGAGTACGCAAGCAGGCGCTCCCGCTGGGCAGGCGTGGCGAGAATGCGACGGAGCGTCTCTCCCGGCGTCAACGGGACACGCTCGATGGTGTAGGCGTCCCGGTTCCAGACGACGAACAGGGCTGTCACCGCAGCGAGGACGAAGACGACCGGTACAAACGCCACGCGCCAGACGGTCGTCGCGAGGACGAACGCCGCGAGTCCTGCCGCGAGGAGACCGCCGAGGTCCGTCCCGGCCGAGTAGATGCCAAGCGCCCGCCCGCGCGTGCTGGTAAACAGGTCCCCCAGCAGCGCCCGCGAAGGGCTGGCGAACAGGCCCTTCCCGGCACCGAGGGCGAGCAGCGCCAGGACGAACACGGCAGCCGTCGGCGAGAGTCCCGTGAGGACGAAACCAACGAGCAAGACCAGAAAGCCCGGCAGGATGAGTGTTGCCCGCGAGAGGCTATCCGAGTAGGTCCCACTGGGGTACTGAGTGACGGCATAGACCAGCCCGAACGCGGTCAACGCGAGACCGGCCGCCCCCGAGGAAAGCGAAAACTCCGCAGTGATGGGCGGAAGCAACGGGGGCAAAAGAAAGCGCCCGCCCTGCAGCGTCGCCCACCCCAGCGCCAGCACGAGCAGCATCTTCGACCGATAGCTGGCGGAGGGCAGGAACGTGCGGAGCCGTTCGGTCGACACGTTACACCGTAACCAAAGGAGGCATTTGAGCCTGCGGAAACAGCGCGGGCAGCGCGCAGTCGACGGCGACTATTCCGTCTCGCACGCGTCCCCGGCGGCAACACGCTCGGACCCCTCGACGGCAGCGAGTAACCGTTCGTCGCCCACGCGCTGGAGGACCCGGTCCACGTCGACAACATCGGCGAGTACGTCCGGGTCGAGTCGTTCGGCGATGGCTCTGTGGCCGGCCTCCGTGCGGTCGGCGACCTCGGCATCGTCGCGGTGGGAGTCAAACGCCCGGTCGACAGTCCGCTCGCGTAGCTCCGCAAGACGGTCGTCGTCGATATCGGTCCCGTCGGGGACGTGGTCGTCGAACCACGCCCGCCAGCGCTCGCGGTCGCCCCACTCGCCCTCGAACTCGGCATCAGGGCGGACCCAGTCGTACCGGTTGGCGAGCACACCCTCGGGATAGCCAGCCTCACGTCGGTAGTCCGAAAGCAACGTCCGAGCTACGTGTGCCCCCTGTCCGGCGGCGACCAGTGCCTGTGCGTCGCGCTCACCGCTTGGCGATGCGACGTACAGCCCGTCGACCGGCGTCTTCCCGTCGGCATCAGCGTAGTCCCCGTCGAAGTGTTCGTGTTCCTCGCCGCCGTGTTCGTGGGTCTCGAACATCGCATCGCCGTCGAGCGGGCGGAGATACTCGCCGCCGTATCTCGTCGCCGCGATGACGTACGTACTCGTGACGGTGGCACCGTCTGTCTCGACGACGAACCCGCCGTCCGCGCCGCGCTCGACAGTGTCGACCAGTTCGGAGACGACAGTGCACCCGGCCGTCTCGGCGTGGTCGTGCATCAACTCGGAGAAGGTCTCGATGTCGATGCCCGCGGGGAAGCCCAGATAGTTCTCCAGGTAGGCACACCGCTGCAGCGAGGAGGTGCCGCGGTCGAAGACGACCGTGTCGAGTCCGTAGCGCGCGGTGTAGATGCCTGCCGAACAGCCGGCGGGGCCACCGCCGACGACGACCACGTCGTAGTCCGGGGCTGTCGTCGCCATCGTCAGATGTCCCCGTTGACGATGTCTGCAACCTGCTGGCGGTCGAAGAGCCGGTCGTCGGACGTGACAGCTCCGAACGTATCGGGATAGAGCTGTTTCGCGGCGCGTTCCGTGAGGAACAGGTTGTGAATCGGTCCCTGCCGGAGGTAGCCACCACGGTACACCCGTCCATTCTGGACGGCGGTGAGTTCACTCCCGACCGGGTGCTCGCGCATGTATTCGAGAACGACATCCCGGAACTCGATTGCCGACTTGTCCTCGTGGCCACGCACCAGCAACACGTCGGGGTCGATAGTGAGCAGGTTCTCGTAGTCGAGTTCGTTGCGGTTCTCCGTACTCAGGTTCTCGACGCCGGTCCCGGAGAGTGCGTCGCTCACGCCGAGGTCGTTCCACTGTTTCTTGCTCGTCCCCTTGTCGTTCAGCCGGTACGGCGAGAACGTTTCGGGTTCGTCGGAACTCTCGAAAGTGAGAAAGACGCTGGGCCGGTCGTCGGCCGGTGGCAACTGCGCCTGGATGTCCGCGATGAACTCGTCGTACAGTGACTTGAACGCCTCGTAGCGGTCCCGTTCCTGGAAGAGTTCGGCCATCTTCTCGAATGCCTGATACAGCGTGTAGTACCGGTAGTCGTGCCAGCTGTCCGACCGCCGGAAAATCATGTTGCCGAGGAACGGTGCGACGTTGTCGCGAATCTCCTCGATATCGTCATCGCTCCACCCGAACCAGTTCCGTAACATCCCCGTGTCGATGACGTGGACATCGCTGTCGAGTTGATAGAACAGCTCTTTGGACATCTCCGCTTCAACGAGGTCGTTGTTCGCAATCTCCGATTTGTCGACGCTCACGCCGGGCAGTTCCTCGTATGGAGCAGTGTAGTACTCCCCAGCCTGGCCGATACCCAGCATGCCGTCGGCCTGCCCGAGTGCGACCCCCATATCCGCGTAGTCCCCGCCGTACGGGAGCCACGTCTCGGGGACATCGTCAAATTCCACCTCACCCATCGGTGCCATTTGCACCGCATACGAACCGACCCCGGACCCGTCGCCGGTCACCGAGTCGTCGGCACAGCCCGCGAGCGCACCGCCTGCAAGCACTGCGCCGCCGTACTTGAGCGTCTGTCTGCGCGTCGATTCGGTCGCCGTGGCGTCGTTTTCGGTCATCTAAATCTCTCCGTTGACGATGTCCGCGAGACGCTGGCGGTCGAACAGCTGTTCACTCTCGGAGAGTTCGCCGTAGCCCGGATAGGAGCCGAACTCCTCGGGGTAGAGTTGCTTTGCGGCCATCTCGGTCTGGAACATGTTGATGATGGGTCCCTGATACGGCGTTCCGCCGATGTAGATATCGCCGTTCTGGACCGCGGTAACCTTGCTCCCGACAGGGTGGTCTTCGAGCAACTCGCGTTGTTTCCGGACGAGGTTGTCCCCCTGGAAATCACGGTACGTGATACCGAAGTTGAAGATGATGACGTCCGGGTCCTGCTCCAAGAGCCCTTCGTAGCCGACTTTGACCGAGGACTGCCCGCCGTATTCGCCTTCGAAGGCATCGACGACCTGGAGGTCGCGGTACTGTTTTTTGCCCCACGTCTTCTCGACCTGGGAGACGGGATTGTAGACGACCCAGCCGTCCCGGTTCTCGGGGTTGTAGCGGCCGTTGACCAGTGCAAGCGACGGGCGCTCGCTCTCCGGCGGGACGCGCTCACGGACGTTCTCGATGAACGGCTCGTAGAGGTCGAGCAACGCGTCACCGCGGTCTTGCTCGCCGAACAGAGCCGCGTACTTGCTGACGTACTCCGGTATCGAGAGATAGGCGTACGGCTCCCCCTTCGGCCAGTGCGTCCAGCCGTCGAAGCGCTTGCGGCGGCTCCCGTTCCCGAACCACGGGGCGATGTTCTCGTCGATGGTGGCGGCCTCCTCCTTGTCCAGCCCGTAGATGGCAATCAGCGGATTGGGGTCGGTCGCGATGAGGTCCGGGTCGAGTTCGTACAGTTTTTCGACGTTGGTATCGCGGTCCTGTGTCGTAATCCGGTCGATGTCGTCGGGAGAGGGGACACTCACACCGTCGAGGAAGTCATAGAAGCCGGTGTACCAGAAGGTGGGGTCGACCATCCCGACGACGCCGTCGGCCTGCCCGAGTGCCGTCAACACGTCAGCGGTAAATCCGAGTCCGCCGACCCAGGACGAGGGTGGCTCTTCGAGTGTGAGTTCCCCGACGGGGGGCATCGTCGCCGTGTACGAGCCGCTGGTGTCTTCGTCGTCGGAACTCCCGTCGACACAGCCGGCAAGTGCGCCGCCGGCCAACATCGCGGTGCCGTATTTGACGTATTCTCGCCGGGTCGACTCGACAGGGGTGTGCTCACCGAACATGTTAGATGTCCCCCGCGACGATATCCGCGACGCGCTCGCGGTCGAACAGTTGCTCGTCGGTGTCATAGAGCTGTCTTGCGGTCCGTTCGGTCAGGACCATGTAGGTAATCGGTCCCTGATAGAGGCCGCCGGCGCGGTAGACATCGCCGTTCTGGACGGCGGTGAGTTCGCCGGCTATCGAATGCCCCTGAAGGAAGTCGACGACGGTGTTCTGGAACTCGGATTCGGATTTGGCTTCATAGCCCCGCAGCATCAGCACTTCGGGGTCGATATCGAGGACCGTTTCGAGGTCGATTGCAGCACGAGTGGCGTGGAAGTCCTTGATGTCGGAGGAGGCCAGCGCGTCCTGGACGCCCAGTTGGTTGAAGTGTTTGAACCCGGTACCCTCGTCGATGACGTACGGGTAGAACTGTTCGGGCTGGTCGCCGGTCCCCCAGAGGACGGCGACCTCGGGTCGGTCGGCCTGGCCCGGGACGACCGGTGCGAGATTGGACTTGAAATCCTCGTGGACCGCTTCGAAGGCCTCGTAGCGGTCGGTTCGCTGGAACACCTGTGCGAGTTTCTCGAAGGCCTCATAGAGGGTATAGTAGCGATAGTCGTCGTGCCAGGGGTAGTGCTGAGCGTAGATGGAGTTCCCGAAGAAGGGCGCGACGTTCTCGGTGAGTTCGTCGACGTCGCCCTGACTCCAGTCGGCAAAGCGGTTCATCAGGAAGTTCGGGTCTATCACGTGCACATCGCCGTCGAGCGAGTAGAACCGTTCCTTGTCGACGCCGTCCTGGTACAGCGACACCATGTCGCTTTTGTCGACCGATACGCCGTCGATAGCGTCGTAGTACTGGGTGTGATACCGGTTCGTCAGCCAGACGCCCTCCGGCGGTTCCAACCCGAGCGCGATACCCATATCCGCCCAGCTACCGTTGTTTGCGACCCATGTCTCCGGGACCGACTGGAAGGTAACCTCGCCCATCGGCTCGATGGCGACCGAGTACGACGACTCGCCCGACGTATCGTCGGACTCGCCGAGCCCGACACAGCCCGCCGCCGAACCGCCAGCAAGCGCCAGGCTACCGTACTTGAGCGTGTCTCTGCGGGTCAGTCCACCGTTCGCGTTCGTTTCGTCGACCATGTTTTAGGCTAGCCTAAAAATTATATAACGGCTTCGGTTGCGGGAGACCGACGACAGACCAGTCAGAGAGGCAGCCGGTGTGGAGCAATCAGAGCAACGGCCGGTCGACAGCGACGCGGGAAGCACCGAAGGGGTGCTCCTCATCCGGAACGTTCATTCGTCGCTGGCATCCCCGTGAAGGGGCTGGAGCGGCGTAATCTGGGGTCCGTGTTCGGTCGGCGTCACGCTGGCTTCGATGCCGAACACCTCGGCAAGCAACTCTTCGGTGACGACCTCTTCGGGTCGGCCGCGGGACAGAATCGACCCATCCGAGAGTGCGAGCATGTAATCGGCGTGCCGGGCGGCCTGCTGGAGGTCGTGGAGGACGACCACGATTGTCATGTCGCTCTCGTCGCGCAGCGTCTCGATTATCTCCATCACTTCGAGCTGGTGGTGGAGGTCCAGAAACGTGGTCGGCTCGTCGAGCAAGAGCACGTCAGTCTCCTGGGCGAGAATCATCGCAATCCAGACGAGCTGTTTCTGGCCGCCGCTGAGGCTGCTCACTTCGCGCTCGCGGAGGTGTTCGATACCCGCGAGGTCGATAGCTCGCTCGATTGCAGCGATGTCGTCCTCGCGCAGCCCATCGAAGAAACCGCGGTGTGGGTAACGACCGTGTTCGACGAGCTTCTCGACAGTGATGCTCTCCGGGGCGACGTTCTCCTGTGTGAGAAGGCCGAGTTGCTTTGCGAGTTCCTTGGGCCCGACTGACTGGATGTCACGACCGTCGAGGTGGACGGTCCCCGCCTCGGGTTCGAGTTGGTCGGCCAGCCCCTTCAGGAGCGTACTCTTCCCGCTCCCGTTGGGCCCGACAAGCGCCGTGACCTGTCCGGGTGCGGCCGCGAGGGACTCGCCGTCGATAACTGGCTCTTCCGCGCCGTGATAGCCGATCCGGAGGTCCTCACCGGCGAAGGACGCGCCGTCGGTCCGCTCCGCGGGAGCGTCGTCAGACTGCGTCTCGCTTGTCAGCGCCGATTCGACTGCTGGGGAGTGTTGTGGTTTGCTCATTATATCTCACCGATCTGGTCCTGTCTGCGCATCAGATAGAGGAAGTACGGGCCGCCGACGAGGCCGGTGACGATGCCGACGGGCATCTGTCCGGCCGAGCCGAGTATCGCCTGGAGGCCGAGCCGTGCGCCGACATCGGCGACGACCAGAAGCGCCGGGCCGGCGAAGACACAGCCGATGACGAGCTGTTTGTAATCGCTGCCGACGATGTTGCGCACCATGTGCGGGACGATGAGACCGACGAAACCGACGATACCCGCGACGGCGATGCTCGCGGCCGCCGCCAGTACCGCAACCCCCGAGAGGGCAAACCGGACTTTCTCGACGCTCATGCCCAGCGAACTCGCAGTCTGCTCGCCGAGGAGGAGGACGTTCAGCTGACGGGAGCTGACGAGCGCCAGCCCCATCGCAAGGAGCGACCACGGCAGCGCCATGCGGACCTGTTCCCAGTCGGTCCCGGTCAGGGACCCAGTCGTCCAGGCAATCGCGGACTGGACGACGCCGATGTCCTGGGCGAAGAAGAACAGCCCGGTCTGGAGACTCTGGAAGACCGTACTGACGATGACGCCAGCCAGCACCAGCCGGACCGGGGAGGTCCCGTTCTTCCAGGCGATTGCATAGACCAGAAGGAAGGCAACGGCCCCGCCGACAGCCGCGATGAGCGGCAGGAAAACCGCCAGCCCCGAGAAGAGCACGAGCGTCAGCAGAATCATCAGCCCGGCCCCGGAGGAGACGCCGAGGATGAAGGGGCTGGCGAGTTCGTTGCGCGTGACCGCCTGAAGGATAGCGCCCGATACCGCGAGGTTCATCCCCACGAGCACGGCCACGAACACCCGTGGCAGGCGGATGTTCCAGATGATGAGACTCTCCGTACTCATCTCCGGAAGCCGGGAGTCGACGAGTATCGAGTCCCACTGTGAGGGGTCGAGCAAGGCCCCGGGGTCGAATAGCCCACCGAGCAGGAAATGCGCCCACACGCGCAGGTCGAAAATGACGTTGGGGTTGAACACCGCCCAGAACGCTTCGGAAAAGGTCATCGAGTAACTGCCATAGCGGACCTGCACGAGTCCGGCAGCCGCCGTGATGGCGAGACTGCCGACGATGACGGTAAACAGCGAGCGGTCGAGCCACGCGAACCGACTCCCGCGTTCGACGGAGGACTCTGTCGCCGGAGACGTATCACTCGCCATCGCACGCAACACCTCTGGTCAACTCGGTGCGTCTCGCAGCGACGGGTCGAAGCAGCCGTCGAACCGTTCCATCCATTGTTTTAGGTTAGCCTAAATTACGACTTATGTATTGTGATTCCAGCCGGTTACACATCACCGGCGATGATGTCGGCGACTCGCTGGCGGTCGAACAGGTGTTCCTCGGCGGGAATCTCGGGATAGGGCCCCGAGTCGTAGGTCGGCCACGCACCGAACGCCCCGGGATAGAGCTGTTTCGCGCCCATCTCAATCTGGAAGAGGTTGACGAGCGGTCCCTGGTGGCGCGTCCCCAGGGGGTGGATACGGTCGTTTTTCACAGCGGAGACTTCACTGGCGACCGGGTCCTCGGTCAGGGACTCCCGAATCGCCGGCATGTCGTGTGCGTCGACGACTCCACCGAGGACGAGAATGACATCGGGGTCGGCCGCGAGCAGCGTCTCGTAATCTATCTGGGCACCGTGGCCCACATCGTCGACGGCGGCGAAGGCATCGGTCGCACCGAGTGGACGCGTATGCGAGGAGTGGTGTCCGACGGCGTTCACGCTGTAGGTCCACATGCTGTCGTCGGATGTCGAGGGCAACACCATCGCCACCGACGGGCGCTCGCTCTCGGCTGGCAGCCCGGACTCGATGGTCGACAGCATCGCGTCGCGTTCGCTTCGCAAGGCGTCGTAGCGGTCCTCTGCCTGGAATACCTGGGCGACCTTCTCGAATTGCTCCCAGAGGGTGTAGTACTGATAGCCCTCGGCGTAGGGTTCCGGTGGCTCGCCATGCTCGGCGCTGAACGTGTTCCCGAACCACGGCCCGATGTTGTCCCTGACCTCCTCGATATCGGATTGCTCCCAGTTGCCCATCGTGAGGACCTTCGCCGGGTCCGCCAGATGGACATCGTTGTCGAGGTCGTAGAGTGTCTCCTTTGTCGGGTTCCAGGCCGGCTGGAGGTCCGACCAGTCGACGGAGACGCCATCGAGCCGGGGCGTGAACGCGTTCAGCAGCGAGTTCGTATACTCGACCGCGTAAACACCAGTGAGGTCGTCACCACGGCCCAGCGCCAGCGCCATATCCGCGTGGTGGCTCAGAACCGTAAACACCGACTCGGGCACGTCCTCGAAGTGGACCTCGCCCATGGGTGCCATCTCGACGGTATACCCACCACTGGTTTCCGCAGCACCTCCCGACCCGTCGGCACAGCCTGCCAGACCACCGGCGACTGCCAGCCCCGTACTTGCCTTGACGAATTCTCGCCGCGTCGAACCCGTGTGCTCGCCCATACAGTTTAGGCTAGCCTAATACAATAAACCGCTTTCGTTTTTTAGGCCAGCCTAACCAACGACAGTGTGGCAGTCAGAGAGCGACTCACAGCGGTTTTCGCGGTTACGACTCCGGGAGAGGTGTTCCACAGGCAGGGCAGAAGGGCGCATCAGTGTCAGCGACAGGTTCGTCACAGTGTGGACAGCCGCTTCCATCGGGTGTCGTAATGTCCTCGACGATATCGTCGGTCCCGGCAGCGATTGCGGCAGGGTCACCGACAGCGTCGGGACAGTCCGGGACCCTGCCTTCGAGTGACGCGAGTACGAACTCAACCCGGTCGGCGACGAACGCATCCTCGTCGGAGAGTGACTGAAGGCGGTCGGCGGCGTCGGCAGCGACAGTCGCATCGTAGGCCGCGGTGAGACCGAGCGCTTCGGCCGCGCGGCCACGGACGTAGCTGTTCTCGTCCGCCAGTCGCTCCCGGAGTGCTGGCGCGACCGAGCAGGTGTAGGAGGGCTGGGCGGCGGCGACGACGGCGAGGGCAGTCGTCAGGTGATAGCGGACGAGTTCGTCCTCGGCGGCGAGGTGGGGGACCAGGTCGTCTGCCACCGTCCGAATGGCGGTCGGGTCGCCAAAGGCGACGCGACAGAGCGCCTCGGCGACGTACTGGCGGGTCTCCGTGCGGTCCAGCGAGAGGGCGTTGAGCAGGCGTGCGACGACGACGGGGCCGTCGACGGCCTCAGGGTTGGACTCGGCGACGCGGCCCAGGGCCTGGGCGGCGCGCCCGCGGACGTAATAGAAGTCGTCGTCGAGGCGGTTCTGCAAGGGCCCAACGTAGTCGGTAGCGGCGGCGGGGTCAGTCGTGGCGAGTGCCGTGACGGCCTTGGTCGCTATCAGGCGGACGGACTGCTCGTCGGCCGTGAGGAGGGCATCGAGGACAGGCCGCGCGGAGTCGAGCGCGGCCGGGTCCTCATCGGCGACAGTTCGGAGGCGGTCGGCACAGGCCTTCTGAACCGACGGCTCCGCGGCCGCGAGGTCGGAAGCGAGCGCCGCAAGCGTGTCGCTATCGCCGTCTGCGAGGGCGTCGGTCAGGGTCTCTGGGAGGTCTGGCACGGGCCGATATGCGCACAGCAGGGTCAAAACCGTTCGGTCAGCCAACGACGAGAGGCACAGTCGCCACGACCGGACGGACTCTCCGACTCATCGGGTACGGGATGTGTCAGCCCCACCGGAGGCCAGACAGTGGCCCCACCGACCGGAACGAACATGCCACGAGGGGGCGGAGACTGGACCATGCCAACAGTCGATGCCCTTCGCAACGAGATTCGGGTGGCAGTGGACCGGTACGAACGAGAGGTCTCCTCGGGCTTTACCAAGGAGGCGCTGGCTGCCATCTGTGCAGGGGTCGGGGACCCGGTCGGGGACGACTTCCCATCGAAACCCGAGATGCGGGCGCGGATTCTTTCGACAGTCGCGGGCAAAGAGTTCGACCCGGCCGGCCTGGAGCGGTCCTTCCGAAAAGACGAACTACAGCAGATTGCGGACGCACTCGACTCGGAGTGACCGCTAGAGCGTGTCGGCGATGGCCGGTGCGACGCTGACTTCGCTGACCGGACGCTCGATGGTGTCGGTGCCAAAGACGGTTTCGACGCCGGCGCGAGCGAGTTTCAGGTGGGCGTTGCGGGCGAGCAACGGGTGGACACAGGTAACGTAAACCGACTGTGCGCCGCGGTCGTTCAGGACGGCAACGGACTCGCTCATCGTCGACCCCGTGGCGACGATGTCGTCGACCAGTACCACGTCTCGGTCGGCGACGCTCGCGTCGCTGGGCGTAATCTCGACTTCCGTCCCGGAGTGCCGTTCCTTCTCGAAGTAGTCGGTCTCGCCGCGTCCGTAGGCCTCAGCGACCGACCGCGCGAGGCCGATAGCGCCCTCGTCAGGCGAGAGAAAGAGCGGGTCGACGAGCGTGTCGGGCAGCGGGTCCGCAAGGCGACCCGCAGCGGGGACGGCCTCGGCAGGGACAGTAAAGTAGTCACAGACCGCCGGCTCGTGGGGGTCGACGGTGAGAACGCGGTCGGTCCCCGTCGAGATGGCGCGGGCGACGGCGCGGGCCGAGACCGGTTCGCCCGTCTCGAAGGCCCGGTCCTGACGGGCATACCCCATATACGGGATGACAGTCGTAACCTGGGAAGCGCCGGCCTCGCGCGCGGCGTCCTGTAGCTGCAGTAGTTCGACGTGAGCGGCGTCGGTCGGGGTGGCAGCGACGACGACGGCGTGGTCGGGCGCGTCGTCGAGGCTGGCCATCCGTTCGCCGTCCGGGAACTGTTCGTACTCGACGGCCGCGAGGTCGTGGTCGGTGACATCGGCAAGCGCGGCCGCGAGCGCCTGCGAGTGCGAGCCGGCGACAATCATGTGCGGGGAGTCGCCACGGCGAGTAAACCACTTTTCGGTCCCCGGTCACCGGCGGTTACTGCCCCTCGTGTGTCGGGACAGAGACCTCCTCGGCGTGTGGAAGGGTCGCCGCCAGGCGTTCGGTGACCTCGGGGCTGACCGTGCCTGCAAGCTCCATGGCCTCGGTCTCGTAGTCGTCGAGGTCCAGCACCTCCCGGAAGAACCACGACAGCGTCACGTACGACTCGTGGAGGTCACTCGCCTGCTCGCGGCCCAGGTCAGTGAGCGTCACCCCCTGGTATGGCTCGTGGTCGACCAGCCCGTCCTCGTCGAGTCGCTGGCACATCTCCGTCACCGATGCCGGCGACCGGTCGAGAAGGTCAGCGACCACGCCGAACGTGACCGGCGGGTCCTGCCGGTGTTCGGCGATATATATCGCGAGCAGGTACTGCGGTGCGCCAGTCATGCCGGTCCCTCCACTGGCATCGCTCGCACGTCCGTCCACACGAAATCGACCGGTGTCACGGTGACCGGCCTGTCACACTCGTCGACAACCACAGTATTTAGGCCAACCTAAAAGCAAATAACCGTTTCGGCTCGGAAAGCCACATGCAGCCAGGCAGTTCACATGGTTTAGGCCGTGCGAAAAATTTCTATTTTCGTACTTTTTTCTTTTGGCCACCCAAAATTCACGCCCATCAGAGCATCTGTCTGCAGTTTTTAGGATGTCCAAAAAGCACAACTTTATGATACTTCGGCAGTAACGTCGATATGTATGAGCGCAGAAGGTCTGGAACAACAGACGCAGAGTTACCTGAACAGCGAAGTCCCACAGATTCAGCAACACGGTGGGTCCGTCGAGGTGCAGGAAGTCGACGAGGACGCAGGAACGGCGACCGTCGCCATCGGCGGGGCCTGTTCGGGCTGTGGTATCGCCCCGATGACGATGAAGGCAATCGAGCAGCGACTCCCAGAGGGCGTCGACGGTCTCGACGATGTGGAAGTCGTCCGCTCGGACGACCAGCGTGGGGCCGTGATGCCCTCGAAGACTGACGAGATGGAAGAGATGGACGAGTACGAAGACTACAGCCCGCCGTTTTGAACAGCACACCCGACGGCTCTGCCACACCCGCGAGCGAACGCTCCTTGACTACTCTTCTACGGAACGACCGAGGAGAACCAGCGAGTATCGGTGCCGGAGTCGTGGCCCGGTCGGCGTTACTCCAGCAACCCCATATCCTCGGCGACGAGGTCCTGTAGCTCGTCGGCCAGGGCGGGATCGACCTGTGCACACTCCTCGCCGTCGTGCTGATTGTCGTTGTGGCGGTCGAGCATGTCTGCGATCTCGGAGAGGGGAACCTCCGTCTCCGTGTCACACTCCGGGCAGACGATAGGGACAGCGGGGTCGTCGTCGGTCATACGGGGGCATAGACGCGAGGAGGTCAAAACCCGTCCGGTTCGTTGTGAACCCAGCCCGGTACAGCAGAGCGGGTCCTTACGGCACCGCCAGCCCGACCACGTGGCGAACGCCGAGCGCCCGCGAACGCCAGCCACCCTGTCCGTCGGGCGTGACAGCCGCGTCGGCGTGGACGAACAGCGTCCCGTCGGCGGTCACCGCGTACAGGCTCTCGCCGACGGCAAGGTCCGCGAACGCGGTGTCGGCAGGCAGGCTCTCGGCGTGCCAATCACCCTCGCGGTGAGTGAGCAAGCCGTCCTCGCTGATAGCGTTGACATCAGCGGTTCCCTCACCGTCGCCTGCACCCACGGCCACGAGCGTGCAGTCGCCGCCGGCGACGCGCTCGAACTCGCCATCGTAGGCCAGCAGCCCGTCGGCAGCCGCCGCGTATGCGCTGTCCTCGGCCGCCGCCACATCACGGACATCCGGGCCACCGCCGAGGTCGATACAGTCGTGTTCGACCCGGACGACCCCGTCGCCGGTCGCCAGCAGGTTGCCGTCCATCCGGCGCGGGCCGGTGACGGCACCGACGGTCACCCACTCGTCACCGGAGAGCCGTGCGACGGTCCCGTCGGGGCCGACCGCCAGCGGTGTGCCGTCGTCGATGCCGACGACTGTTGCCTCGCCAAAGCCCGTCTCGACGAACTCGTCGTCGCCGGACCCGACGAGTACGTCCTCGGTCGTTCCGACGACGAGGGTGCCGCCGTCGCCGGCGACGCTGGTCGCGGGGTCCTCGACCACCAGCCCGAAGCGGCCGATCTGGTCGCCGGCAATCTCGACGCGGGTCAGCCCCATGTCGGAGGCGATAAACGCCGCAGTCTCCGCGCGGGTGTCCTCGTAGACGCGTTTCTCTTCGAGCGAGATGTCGTCATCGGCTGGCATCTACAGCACCTCCTTGTAGGCTTCGAGCGTCTGTTCGATGTCCTCCTCCGTGTGTGCCCCACAGACGAACTGCGATTCGAACTGGTTGGCCGGCAGGAGGACGCCCTCCTCCCGCATGCCCGTCCGGAACAGCCGCACCCAGCGCTCGGTCTCGGCGGCTTTGATGTCCGCGGCGTTTTTCGGACAGGCCTCGTAGCGCGGGCAAGACGGGCGCTGGCGGCAGCCAGCCGCACAGTGGTCGCCGTCCTCGCCGCCGGTCGCGCCCCCGTCGCGGGTGAAGACGACCTTGAACATCGAGTCCGTCCCGACGACGGTGTAGTCCGGTGCCTGGTCGGCACAGATGTCGGTCAGGCCCGCCCGGAGTTGCTCGCCCAATGTGTTGACGTGGTCATACACATCGTTGTCGGCGGCATACCGCAGGGTTTCGAGGCCGGCAGCCATCGTCACCGGATGCCCCGAGAAGGTGCCGGACTGGAAGACGTCGCCGGCGGGCGTGAACTGCTCGATGAGGTCCGACCGGCCGCCGATGGCACCGACGGGGAAGCCCCCACCGATAATCTTGGCGAAAGTCGTGATGTCCGGTTCGATGTCGAATTTGCCCTGGGCACACTGGAGTCCGCCGACCCGGAAGCCAGTGATGACCTCGTCGAAGATGAGCAAGGAACCGTGGTTCTCGGTGAGTTCCCGGAGGTGGTCGTGATACCCCTCTTCGGGGTAGACGATGCCGTAGTTGCCGAGGATGGGTTCGGTGAGGACGGCAGCGATGTCCTCGCCGTGGGCCTCGAACACCTCGCTTGCGGCCTCGAAGTCGTTGAACGGAACGGCGATGGTGTGGTCCGCGAAGGAGTCGGGGATGCCGGGGCTGGAGGGCTGGGTGTGGGTTCCCGACCCCTCGACGAGCGTGGATTCCTGTGCGCCGTGGTAGCCACCCTCCATGACGACGATTTTGTCCCGACCCGTGACCGCCCGCGCGAGTCGGACGGCGGAGACGGTGGCCTCGGTGCCGGAGTTGACGAACCGCAGCATCTCCACGCTGGGGACATGCCGCGTGATGAACTCCGCGAGTTCTATCTCGACCTCGGTGGGCGCGCCGTACATCGGCCCCTCGGCGCTGTACTGCTGGACGGCTGCCTGCACCCGGTCGGGCATGTCATGCCCCAACAGGAGCGGGCCATAGCCCATGATGTAGTCGATATAGCGGTTGCCGTCGACATCGATGATGTGGCCGCCGTCACCGCGCTCGACGAAGGCCGGATAGGGCTGTGTCGCCCTGACAGAGGAGTTGACCCCGCCGGCCAGTACCGAGAGCGCGCGGTCGTAGAGTTCACGCGAGTTGTCGTGTGTCATGTCCCCCGGTTAGACCGGCCCAAGAAAGAAGCTAACGCGTTGCGCGTGCGGTGAAAAGCCGATTCGACGGCGACTCGCTCAGACCGCGTCGGGGCCGCGCTTGCCCGTCCGAATCTGGACGGCGTCGTCGACGGGCATCACGAAGATCTTGCCGTCGCCGGGTTCACCCGTGTGAGCGGCGTCCTCGATGGCATCGACGACATCCTCGCTGGGGATGTCGGCGACGACACACTCCAGTTTCACCTTCTGGTGGAGGTCGACGGTGTACTCCTCGCCGCGCCACTGGCCCTTCTTTGCGGGCTGTGAGCCGCGACCGGAGACGTTTGTGACCGTCAACGACGGTGCGCCCGCCTCCGCGAGGCTTTTCTTTACGTCGCCCAGTTTGTCCGGGCGGATGTACGCGACGACCATATCGATTTCACTCATTCGTTGTCACCTCTCTTAGCCGAAACGCCGCCATCGGTTTTAATGGTACCACCGTCAGCAACCGCGCCCTCGTCGCCGCCGAACTCGGGGTAGGTCTCGACGCCGTGTTCCGAGAGGTCGAGGCCCTCCTGTTCGTGTTCGGGGGAGACGCGAGCCTGGCCCATCGCTTTGAACGCGTACCAGATGATTGCGGTGGCGGTGATGGTCCAGCCGGCGATGAGGAACACACCGACGGCCTGGGCGAGGAAGGCGTCGACAAAGCCGGAGAGGCTGTCAGGACGGAACGCAGGTGCGGCCACGAAGGGGAACAGCAGCGTCCCGAAGACGCCGGCACTTCCGTGAACGGGGAAGACCGCACACACGTCGTCGATGTTGAGCGTCGTCTCGACGAATTTGAACACCAGCGGCAACTGCGCACCGGAGATGGTCCCGACGACGATGGCACCCCACCAGGCAGTGGTGTGTGGAATCGCCGTGATACCGACGAGGCCAGCCAGCAGTCCGTTTGCGACATACAGCGTGTCGACCTTGCTGGTCATGAACCACGCGACTGCGCCGGCAGCCATCGCGCCGAAGGCCATCGAAATCGTCGTCGTCATGGCGACGCGGCCGAGCTGGTCGAGGAGCAGGCCGTCATCAGGGCCGAAGATGGCCGAGGTACCGACGTTGAAGCCGTACCAGCCAAAGGCGAGGACGAGCGTCCCGAGCACGGCAAAGGTCATCGAGTGACCGGGGATGACATTCGGCGTACCGTCGTCGTTGAACCGACCCATCCGAGCGCCGAGAATCGCGGCGGCCGTCAGGCCGGCGATGCCGCCCATCCCGTGGACAATCATCCCGCCCGCGAAGTCAGTGAAGGCAGTCCCGGTAATCCGGTAGACCAGCCCACCGGCCTCGGTTCCCTGTCCCGTCCAGGTCATGGCGATGACCACCGGGTAGATGACGGCGGCCAGCAGGAACGTGTACGTGATGTACGCACGGAGTTTCGCGCGGCCGGCGACGGCCCCGGAGACGATGGTCGCTGCAGTCATCGCGAAGACCGCACCGTAGAGCCACCCGATGTAGGCACTGGGCGCGGAGTCAAGGAACGGCGCACCGGCCGCGAACCCGTTTCCTACTGCCAGGTTGGCAATGCCGATACCTAACAGGAAAAACACCGAGACCCCGACACTCCAGGTCAGGAGGTTCTTCGTCAACTGGTTCGCCACGTTCTTCGAGCGCACCTGCCCCGCTTCGAGCATGGCGAAGCCGGCGTGCATGAAGAAGATGAGGAACGATACGAGGAGTATCCACATGTTGTTTATCGCGCTGATCGTCGCGTCCGCCTGTAGTAGTACACTGGTCATTTTGAATTTCTCACCTATGTTTTGATTTTGGATTTGGATTATCGTTTGTCCACGTTTCGCCGCCAAACCAACTCTATCGTTTTTCTCTTACGCGATATGCTTCCGGAACACACCTACATAAGAGTTAGCTTTACAGAGTGCCCGATTTGAGCGATTTGTGTGGATGTTCGTCCAAACTTCAGAAGAATATTATCGATATAAGGCTGTAAATCGTCCAGTAGCGCGACGTTCGTTATCCTATTTTCGCACGTTCGTCGACCGCTCGACCCGCGGTTTGGGACGGTTTCGGGGGACGCGCCCGGCGCGCACCGTCTTCGGCGCTGGAGCCGGTGGGCCAAGCGAATATTTGCCCTCGAAGCCGTGTTTAAGTACACCGCATCCATCGGCGCATTTGTGTATGTACGCCCACGGAGTGTGGGTCTGAGAGTTCGTATATGATTCTAAAAGATGAGACAGCCGAGATGTCAAAACATGACGAGTGACCAGTCAGAGGCACGGTCCCCGGCCGAGAGAGACCACGATATCGACAGTCGGGCAGTGGCGAACGCACGCGGCGCGGTCGGGGCCGTTCGAACGGCCTCCGAGACCGTCGATACCGAACTCGCCGCAATCGACGACCGCGCAGGCGCACAGGCAAGCGAAATCGAAAGCGTCGTCGCCGAGGTATCGGACCTGAGTGCGACCATCGAGGAGGTCGCTGCAAGCGCAGAGCAGGTCGCGCAGCGAAGCGAGGACGCTGCACAGCGGGCCGCAGACGGCCGGTCGGCGGCCGCCGAGGCACTGGGTGTCGTCGAGACAGTCCAGGAGACCAGCGAGGAACTGGCAGCCGAGGTCCGGCGGCTCGACGACCGCATCGACACCATCGAGACGGCGCTATCCGGCATCGACGACATCGCGGAGCAGACCAACATGCTCGCGTTGAACGCCTCTATCGAGGCGGCGCGAGCCGGCTCCGGCGAGGGAGCAGACGGGTTCGCCGTCGTCGCCGACGAAATCAAGAGTCTCGCCACGCAGTCCCAGGAGCAGGCTGCAACCATCGAAGCGGCGCTTGCGGAGGTGCGGGCAGCCGCCGACGAAACCGTCGCCCAACTGGAGGAGACCACCGAGCAAATCGAGACGGGGACCGACCACGTCGGGGCGGCGATGGAGGAGTTCGACGCCGTCGCCGACACCGTCGAGCGCACGGCCGAGGACGTGCAGTCGGTGTCGACGGCCACCGACGACCTCGCAAACTCCAGCGAGACAATCGCCTCACAGTCCGAGCAGGTCGCCGAGCGGGCTGCCGACATCGAGGACGCCATCGCTCAGATACGCGAGGCACGCAGCGAGCAGACGACGATGCTCCAGGAGGTCGAGGACGCGCTGGAAACGGCCGGGGACGCCAGCGGGCTGCGGTACTTCCCGACCGGGCTGACGGCCATCGACGACACCTGCCGTGGCTTCGTCGAGGGCGGACAGAGCGTCCTCGAATACGCAGGGACGACCGTCGACGACCTGGTGGCCGACGTGGTCGTGGCGGCGCTGGCCGACGGGCGGGCGGTCTCGCTGACGCCGACGCCGACGCTGGACCGCGAGACGCTCGCGGCGGCCTTCGACGGAGGCGACTCGTTGCGGGCCGCACTGCGCGAGGACCGGCTGTTCGTACTCGACCCCTTCGAGAGCTGGGAGGGAGGGCAGAACGTCTTCGACCTGCACTCGGAGTCGCTCGGCGAGGTGAACCGCGAGACGGACCGGCGGCGTACTGGGCCGCTGCTCATCGTGGGCAACATCGTCGGTGAAATCGCGGTCATGGGCGAACAGGCCGCGCGGGCGGCACGCTACGAGAACGACGGCGGCGTCTTCACCGACGACGACACCGTCTTGAACGTCATCGACACCGGAAACGTCGACGATGCCTTCGCGGCGTTTTACGTCGGTGCGGCAGACCAGGTGTTCCGCGTCGAGGCCACCCGGAGTGGCCGGCAGTTGACCGTCGGTCGCTCGCCCGGCGTCGCCAGGGAACCGTCGGTAGACCTCCCGACCGCTATGAGCGCGACTGGGAAGCGATGAACAGCGACGAGCGGTTCGGCCTCCTGTTCGACCTCAGCAAGGACGCCGTCGCGGAGATAGAAATCGTCGACGGCGACCCCATCGTCCGGGCGATCAATCCGGCGTTCATCGAGGTCTTCGGGTACGAGCGCGAGGCGATTCACGGGGAGTCACTCAACGACTTCATCGTCCCCGAACACCGGGTCGAGGAGGCCAGTTCCTTCGACGAGCGGACGGCGCAGGGCGAGACCAACTGGGCGACGGTGACGCGGCTGACTGCCACCGGGCGTCGGGAGTTTCTCTACCGGAGTGTCCCGTTCGACCACGAGGGGTCCGAGCGGGCGCTTGCCATCTACACCGACGTGACCGACGAGAAACGCCAGCAACGCCACCACGAGGTACTCCATCGCGTTCTCCGACACAACCTCCGCAACGACCTCGCCACGGTCCTGGCCGCGACGGGCGAGATTCTCGCCGCGACAGACGACGAGGCCATCCGGGGCGAGGCAGAGCGCATCCGGGCGGCTGTCGACGACCTCGAAGAGTTGAGTCACGCCGCCGGGCAGGTCCAGACGCTACTCGGCGACGGGACGCCCACGCACAGACCCGTCGACATCGCGGAGACGCTCCGGCGGCTCGCCAGGCGCTTCCGACGGGAACACCCCGTGGCGATAGAGACTGACCTGCCGAAGGCGCTGTCGGTCCAGGCGGACAGACGGCTCGAAGTCGCACTCGGCGCACTCGTCGAGAACGCTGTCGAACACGGTGGGCCGCGCACCCGCTCTGCCAGGACCACCACCGATGGAGGCAGCGCGGTCGTCCACCTCGAACTCGTCGAACAGGGGAGAGAAGCGGTCGTCAGAATCCGGGACAACGGCCCCGGTATCCCGGAGTACGAACGCGCCGCCGTCTTCGACGACCAGCCCATCTCACAGCTCTCCCACGGGAGCGGCCTCGGCCTGTGGCTGGCCAAATGGGTCATCGAGGGATACGGCGGTCGGCTGGACTACGAGCGCCGCGGCGGGACGACCATCGTCGCTGCCCGGCTCCCGCTGGCCGAGGAGTAGCTACAGCCGTCGGGCCACGTCCTCGGCGAAATAGGTGAGAATGAGGTCCGCACCCGCCCGCTTGATAGACAGCAGAGATTCGTAGGCCACCGCTTCGAGGTCGAGCCAGCCGCGGTCGGCAGCGGCATGGAGCATGGCATACTCTCCGGAGACGTTGTAGGCGGCGACAGGGTGGTCGTACTCCTGGCGGACCGTCGAGACGACATCCAGATACGGCAGCGCGGGCTTTATCATCAACACGTCAGCGCCCTGCTCGACATCGAGCGTGACCTCGCGGGTGGCCTCGCGGGCGTTTGCGGGGTCCATCTGGTAGTGGCGGCGGTCACCGAAGGACGGCGCGCCGTCGGCGGCATCCCGGAACGGACCGTAAAAGGCCGACTCGTACTTGGCAGCGTAGCTCATGATGGGGACGTTCTCGTGACCGGCGGCGTCGAGGGACTCGCGAATCGCGCCGACCATCCCGTCTATCATCCCCGAAGGTGCCACCATGTCCGCGCCTGCGGCCGCGTGTGAGGTCGCTATCTTCCCCAGCAGGTCGAGCGTGTCGTCGTTTTCGACGGTGAGGGCCGGGTCCTCGTCGTCGTGCTCGATAGTACCGGAAGAGCGCACCGCTTCCAGGCGTTCACTCGCGTCGCTCGTGAGTACCCCGCAGTGGCCGTGGCTGGTGTACTCACAGAGACAGACGTCGGTGATGACGTAGGCGTCGGTCTCGTCGGTGATGCGGCGGGTGGCTTCCTGAACGACGCCATCGTCGGCCCAGGCTCGGGTACCCCGGTCGTCTTTCGAGTCGGGAATCCCGAAGACGATGACCGCCTCGACGCCGGTCTCGCGGATTTCCTCGACGCGGGCGACGGCCTCCTCGACAGGGACCCGTTCGTGACCGGGCATCGACTCGATAGGCTGGCGCTCGTCGGTGGTCGCGTCGACGAAGACGGGTGCGATGAGGTCCGCTGCCGTGACCTCCGTCTCGCGCACCAGCGGTCGAATCCCATCGGTTCGCAGACGGCGTGGTCGGCGTGTCAACTCCATATTCGGGCATTCGTCGGCGGGCAAAAAGCCGTGTCGCTCGGTCTCTCCCGAACGTGTCTTGAGGGACGCGGTTGGAGACCCGAGTATGGCAGCCGCTGGACTGTTGGTGACAGCCGGCACCGCGATTGCAGTCGGCGCTACGATGCGGGTGTTCAGCCTCCACGAGCTCGTCACCGGTATCGCACTCCCGGTGGCCGACCCAGCACTCACTGCGGCGTTCGTCGGCGACTTTCTCATTGCGGTCGGAGCGGTGTTGCTGGCGCTGTGGGCGGCGGATACGACGGTCGGCGTTCCAGAGATTGTCGTGCAGGCAGTCGGTGTCGCCATCTTCGTGGCGGTACTCGCCATGCCGAAACTCGCCGGGTGGTACGTGCAGTGGCGGATGCATCAAACGGAAAACGTTTGACACCCCTCGTCCAACGCATCCCCAATGGCATCCGAACCCGTCGATGGGCGGTTCCCGCTGGTCCGCGACCGGGTCGCCTACGCCCTCCTGGCGACGGGCACCGTCGCAGTGGTGGTCGTCGCTGCCCTCCAGACCGGCCTCCTCTCGGTACCCGAGGGGACGACCGAAACTGCACGCTCGCTGCTGGAACAGTACGGGCTGTTCGCCCTCTTTGCAGTGTTCATCCTCGAAGGTGCGATGTTGCTGTATTTCGCGCCGAGCGAGAGTCTCGTCCCGGCGGCCGTTCTGGTCCTCGGAGACACGAACGCTGAAATCGCTGCGGTCATCGGTGTGGCGGTGCTGGGCGCGACCATCGGCCAGACCGCGCTGTTCATGCTCGCGAAACGCGGCGGCCGTGAGGTACTCCACGAACGGCAGTGGATTGCAGTCAGTGAGGACAGCCTCGACCGCTTCGAGAGCTGGTTCGACCGCTGGGGAGCCGTCGTCGTCCCCGTCAGTAACACCCTCCTGTTCACACGGGGCATGTTGACGATTCCCGCCGGCCTCGCGGAGATGGACACCCGCCTCTTTGCCGTCCTCTCGGCAATCGGGACGCTCGCTTTCGAAGCCATCCTCGCGGCGCTGACGCTCGGTCTGTTGGGCTTTCTGTAAGGAACCAGACGGCGGTGGGTTCGCTCGAAGGGACGGGGCGAGGACTTCACAGGGATGAGCGGGGAGACTTAGGTGACTGGCCGCCGTCGGCTGTGGTATGCTCTCACAGATTCTCGTTCCGATGGACGACTCCGAACACGCCGGGCACGCGCTGGCGTACGCGCTCGACAATCACCCCGATGCAGAAGTCACTGTCTTGCACGTCATCGGCGTCCCATCGATGATGATGGGCGAGTCGGTGGGTCTCGCTCTGGAAGAGGACTTCGATGAGGCCGCCGCCGAGCGTGCACAGCCGGTCTTCGAGCGCGCCCGCGAGGTGGCTGCCGAACGTGACCGAACGGTCGATACAATCGTCGGGGTCGGCCACCCGGTACGGAACGTCCTCGACCGGGCAGCAGACTACGACGCAATCGTCCTCGGCGCACACGGCGAGGACTGGAGTCGCGCGACACGGCAGTTTCTCGTCGGGAACGTCGCCGAGGCCGTAAGCAAGCGCTCCCCCACGCCCGTGACAATCGTCCGGTGACCACACGCCGCCCGGGATTTTATATGCGAATCCGGGACCAGCCCCGGCCATGACCCGCTGTCCATCCTGTCAGTGTGCGGTCGGGGCCGACGGCATCTGTCCCGGCTGTGGGAGGGCTATCACCGAACACCAACACGAGAACGAGGCGACAGCGACGCCAGACCACCAGCAGACGGCCGGGAACCGACAGCCAACAGGACAACCCGGCAGGGGTGGCGGACACACAACACGACAGCGGCGTCCGCTACCGACCGGTCTCAAAGCCGTCTGCGTGTTCTTGATGCTCTCGGGTGTGGGGACACTGTGGGCTGGGACGACTCTCCGCGATATGAGTGCGGAAGCAGCCCAGTACGGTGCCAGTGCGGGGTCAGCAATGGCAACAGTGGGGCTTATCATTATGATACTCGGCCTCGGGCAGACCGCCGCGGCAGTCGGCCTGTGGACGCGACACTCGTGGGGGTGGACCGCGACGATGGCTGTCACCGGCGCCGGCACGCTGTCGGGGCTGTGGCTGCTGGCCAACAGTTACACCGCCACGCTGGGGCTGATTGTGCTGCTTATCAACGCCGGCATCGGCTGGTACGTCTACGGCCAGCGGTGGCGGTACCGTCACGGAAGACAGCCACGGCGGCAACCGGCCCAGTCCAGAACCCGACAGGGCCACGAGGGGGAAAACGGGAGGGACTAAGGTTCAGGCGTCCAGCGCGTCGACCAGCACCTCGGTGAGGTCGACGATGTCGAGGTCGTCCTCGAAGCCGCCGGTCTTGCGGCCGTCCTCGAACATCGTCACGCACATCGGGCAGGCGACGACGAACTGCTCGGGAGCGGCGTCGGTATCCTGAACGGCCTCCCGGAGCCGTTCCTCGCTGGGTTTGTGCTCCTCGTCGAAGTCCATCCAGAGGCCGCCACCGCCGCCGCCACAACAGAAGGAGTCGTCGCGGTTGCGGGGCATCTCCACGAGGTCGACGCCGGTCGCACGCAGCAGTTCGCGAGGGGCCTCGTACTCGCCGTTGTAGCGGCCGAGGTGACAGGGGTCGTGGTAGGTGACCGTCCGGTCGAGCCGTCCGAGGTCGAGTCGGCCGGCCTCGACGATATCTTCGACGACCTGCGTGTAGTGGGCGATGTCGATGTCGCCGTCCGCGTTCCAGTACCCCTCGACGGGGGCTTCGAGCATCGGGTCGTCGGCGAACTCGTCGAAATCGATGTCGGAGTACTCGTTGCTGATGGTATTGAACGAGTGGGGGTCAGTACAGACGAGCGTCTCGAACTCGCAGTCCTCAAGCGCCCCGATGAGCTGTGAGGCCTGCTCGACGTAGAGCAGTTCCTCACCCATCCGTCGGATGTCGTTGCCGTCGTAGACTTCGTCCTCGTAGAGGATGCCGTAGTCGACGCCCGCAGCCTCGAAGATGTGAGCGAGCGCGCGTGCGACCGCGCGGTTTCGCTCGTCGTAGCTGGGGTAATCGCCGACGTACCAGAGATACTCGACGGACTCCTCGCGGGCGTCCGGCACCTCGAAATCGAGTTCGTCGGCCCAGTCCGGGCGGGCGCGAGCGCTGTCGCCGAAGGTGTTGCCCTGTTGCATCACGTTCTGGAAGACGTCCTGGACGTTCCCGTCCACGTCGCCCTGTTCGACCAGCTGCCGGTTCATGTCCGTGAAATGCGTGAGATGCTCGATGTCGACCGGACAGGCGTCCATGCAAGCCATACAGGAGAGACAGGACTCCATCGTATCCGCGTCGATGACCGACGTGCCGCCGTCGGCGACGATGGGGAGTGTCTCGCCGCCGGCGTCGCGCTCCTGGCGGTAGCTTTTCAGGTCGAGAATCACGTCGCGCGGGTCCAGCGGCCGGCCGGCATCCTTGGCGGGACAGACCGACGAGCAGCGGCCACACTTCGTGCAGGCGTCCTGGTCGAGCAGTTGCTTCCAGGAGAAGTCGTCCACGTCCTCCAGTTCCGTGTCGGCCTCGGGGTCGAGCGGGACGCCGGGCAGGCGACGGCCAGCGTCCTCGTCTCGCGTGACGAGGTTGGCGTAGGAGGTGAGCATGTGGACGGGCTTGGCGAAGGGAATCCACGCGATAAACCAGAAGGCGAGCAGGGAGTGGCTCCACCAGACCACCGGGTAGGCAGCAACAGCGGCGTCCGGGGAGACGCCAGCACCGGCACCAACGGCGGCGAGGAAATACCCCACGAAACTCACCGTCTCGTGGGCGGGGAAGTCCTGGCCGAGGATGCGGATGGCTTCGACGAGATAGCCACCGACGCCCAGCAAGAACAGCGCCGACAGGAAGAGGTCGTCTTCACGGCCGGTGTGTTTGCCCCAGAGCCGTCCGTCGCGGGCGACGTAGCGCCGATAGATGGCAACGCCCAGCCCGACGACGAAAAACAGCCCCATCGCGTCCATCACCAGCGAATAGGAGCGGTAGAAATCGCCGACGAAAAACGACTCGCCAGTGAGCGGCCGGTAGAAGTCGAGGTCGATACCGAGGATGGTGGTGCCGATGAGCAGCGTCAGAAAGCCCCAGACGATGGCGGCGTGCATCAGGCCCGCTGTCAGGTCCCGGTCGAGTTGCTTCTCGTTGGAAAGCGCAAGGCGGGCTCCCCGGAGAATGCGCCCGGGAAGCTCCGACAACCGGTCGAACGGGTCGGACCGGCCCTGCGTGTATCGGGCAAACCGCTGGTAGACGCCGACGAGAAAGACGAGAATCGCCACAGCGGCCAGATAGTAAAACATAGCTTTCCCGACTGGGCTGATCTGCCAGAAGGTGGGGCGGGTTACCTGCTCACTCTGCAGTACAACCATACAATGTGAGCCGGCGTGATTGGTGATAAAATTTTGCCACACCGTCGCTATCCTGTGAAAATTTTGGCATGGTTTCAGCGTTTGTCGGAGCACGGGGATATTTCAGGGGTTAGCTTTTTCACTCTCAGTCGGCTGTGAACGTGCAGGATGGACGAAAAGACAGAAGAACTACGGGACATCTTCATGGACGTGGCCGAGGAGGAGACGGTCACGGAGTCCCAGACCGAGCAACGGGGGTCACTGCTCAAGGAGGGGTCCGTCGATGACCGGCTCGTCGAAGTCATCGAGCGGATGCGGGAGAAGTTCGACTTCAGCACGGACCTCGACAACGAGGCGCTGTGTCAGGTCATCAGGCGTTTCTACGATGGCCAGCATGACGCGGACATCGCGGAGGCGCTGTCGGTATCCGAGGACGCTGTCATCGAGGCGCGCCTGGACCTGCATCTGGTCCGGGAGGCCGATACCGCCGGCATCGATGTCGAGACGCTACGGGACTGTGACACGGACACGTCGGTAGCGGCGGTTGCCGCCGAACTGGACGCCGACGCTGACACAGTCTCGCGGGCACGCGACGCACTCGCAGCCGAGGAACGCTCCAGACGGGCCAGCCAGCGCTTCCGGACCGAGTTCGAGGAGGTTCTGACCGACGCGGATATCGCGGTCCGGCTGACCGCCGACGTACAGAACGACGGGCTGGACGAGGCGACCGAAGGAATGGAAGTCGACGTGGAATTTTAAGGCCGAAGCCGGGGCCAGCCCGGCCTATGCACGCCTTCCGTGACGTTGCGACTGCCGCATACTGCCCTCGCAAGCTGTACTACCGGCGTCGGGACCCCGACGAGGTGGGGACGCCAGAAACCGTGGCCGACCGGCGGGAGCTTGCCTTTTCATACGAGCGGCTGCTGACCGACGACGAGGCGGTGCGTGATGCGCCGATTGCGGTATCGCCGACAACCTATCGCTCCCGGCTGGGCTGTCTGAAGGCCCGGCTGTCGGCGTGGTCGGCGCTTGCGGATCCGCCGGCCCGGGACGTACGCCTGACTGGCCGGGAGTGTCGCGGGGTGGCCCACAAGGTGCTGTCCGGGGTTCCGGCGGTGTCGCTCGTCTTTGCCGGCGAGCCACCCGAGCAGGGGGTCTGGCAGCCACAGAGCGTTCGGCTCGTCGCGGCAGCGAAAGCACTCTCCTGGGAGCGTGAGCAACCCGTCGAGCGCGCCTTCGCGGAGTATCCCGCCCACGGCATCATCAGGGAGGTAGCCATCGATACGCGACGAAAGGCACAGTACCGCGAGGCGCTCCGGGTTGCGGACACCATCGACGGTCCGCCTCCGCGAGCGGACAGCGACACGAAGTGTTCACCCTGTGAGTTCAGCGGGCAGTGCGGTGTGCGGACACGGTCGCTGCGGTCTTTGCTCGGTGGGGATTAAGCTGGGGCAGTGTGGTCCCTCAGTGCTCTGTCAGCCAGTCCTCGATGTCAGCGGCGAGCGGGCCACGGCGGTGAATCTCGCCGCTTGCGGGGTCGACCACCGTCGACCCGCCGCCGGGGGTAGCCCCGTCATCGAGCAACACTGCTGCTGCCTCACAGACGGGTCGGTGAACATCTTCCAGTGTGGTGGCACTCGGCTCACCGCTGAGGTTGGCGCTGGTCGCGGTCACGGGGACGTTGGCTTCGGACAGCAGTTCCAGTGCGAGGTCGTGGTCGGGGACGCGTACGCCGACGCGGTCCCGACCGGCGGTCAGCACATCGGGGACCATCTCCCCGCGCTGGACGAGCACTGTCACGGGGCCGGGCAGGAACTCCGCCATGAACGCCCGCTCGCGCTCTGTGGGAGCGGTGTACTCGGTGGCGGCGGCGACACTGTCGACGGCCATCGAGACCGGCTTGTCGCGGTCCCGACCTTTCACCTCGAAGAGCCGCCCGACCGCGTCGGGGTCGAGGGCATCGGCACCGAGACCGTAGACCGTCTCGGTGGGGTAGACGACGAGTGCGCCGTCGTGAATGGCCGCGGCAGCGATGGCGGCGTCTGTCGTCTCCATCTATAGGGACTCGACGGCGGCCTCTAGCTCGTCGTAGTCCGGGAAATCCGGCCACTGGCGGGCCACCCACGCATACTGGACGACGCGCTCCTCGTCGATGACGAACGCCGCCGGGCGTGGCTCCTCGATACCAGCCATCCCGTCGAGGTCGTTGACGATGCCGTACTGCTCGGCGACCTCGTTTTTCGGGTCCGAGAACAGCTCAAAGTCCATCTCACGGCCCTCGATGAGCGTCTTGTGCTCGTAGGGGGTCGAGATAGAGAGTCCGACAGTCCGGGCATCGTACTGCTCGAAGCCGCGGTCCCGGAGTTCGTTCCAGATGTAGGTGGCCGGAAACGCGCCGTCCATCGGATAGCAAATCAGGACGACAGGCCCCTCCGCAGTCAACTCCGAGAGGGCGCGGTCCTCCCAGTACTCGTCGTTGACCAGCGGGCGCTCGAAATCCGGTGCCTGCTCGCCTGCCTCGACGTGGTCGGCCGGCCCCATGTCGACGACATCGAAGTCAAGTTCCATCTAGGACCCCTCCTCCGCTGTCGCGGGGTCGGCAGTCACACCGGGCTGGCTATCGCTGCCGTAGGTGGTTTCGAGATAGGAGACGATGTTTGCACTTTCGGTAAGCGTCGCGCCGGTGTTGTCGTCGACGAGCGCGGGGACGGTCCGCTTGCCGCTTTCGCGCTTGACCACGTTCCGGTCTGAGTGCATCGGTTCGACGAAGCGGGACCGGTAGTCGAGGTCGTACTCTTCGAGAAGCCGGATGACGCGTTCGCAGAACGGACACGCCTGCAACCGGTACACTGTCAGGGCAGGGTCGCTCATGACTGGCTGTTGGAGCGAGAACAGGGTAAGCGTGTCGACGGCACCAGTGGGCCAGCGGCCGCCGGAAGCGGCTTCGACCATGGCAACGTTTACTTTTGCTGACTGTCAAGGCCACACGTCAATGGGGGTTCCAGCCGTCGTGAGTGTCGCCGCTGTGCCACTGTCGGTAAACATACTCGGCATCACCATCTCCGATACCGCCTTCGTCGGCGTCGGTCTGTTCGCCATCTTCCTGTTGCTGGTGCTGTCCGCGTTTTTCTCCTCCTCGGAGATTGCGATGTTCTCGCTTGCGGACCACCGCGTGGAGTCACTGGCCGAGGAGAGTACGACGGGGCAACTGCTCAAGCACCTCCGGGAGGACCCACACCGCCTGCTGGTGACGATTCTGGTCGGGAACAACCTCGTCAACATCGCCATGTCCTCGATAGCGACGGGGCTGCTCAGCTTCTATCTGGGCAACGGCGGGCTCGCGGTGGTGCTGGCGACGGTCGGTATCACCGCGCTCGTCTTGCTGTTCGGCGAGAGCGCACCCAAATCGTACGCCATCGAGAACACCGAATCCTGGGCGCTGCGCATCTCACGGCCGCTGCAGTGGGCCGAGTACGTCCTGTTGCCGCTCATCGTCCTCTTCGACTACCTGACCCGAGCGGTCAACAAAGTGACCGGCGGCCGGAGTGCCATCGAGACGTCTTACATCACCCGCCAGGAGATTCGGGACATCATCGAGACCGGCGAACGCGAGGGCGTCCTCGACGAGGATGAACGCGAGATGCTCCAGCGCACCCTCCGATTCAACCGGACCATCGCCAAGGAGGTGATGACGCCCCGGCTCGATATGACCGCCGTCTCCAAAGACGCCTCCATCGAGGAAGCCATCGAGACCTGTATCCACAGCGGCCACGCTCGCATCCCCGTCTACGAGGGGAGTCTCGACAACGTCGTCGGGGTCGTCCACATCCGCGACCTGGTCAGGGACGTAAACTACGGCGAAGTGGAGACGGACGTGGGACTGGCCGATGTCATCCAGCCGACGCTGCACGTCCCAGAATCCAAAAACGTCGACGAACTGCTCGCGGAGATGCGCGACGAGCGCATGCACATGGTCATCGTCATCGACGAGTTCGGCACCACGGAGGGGCTGGTGACGATGGAAGACCTCACGGAGGAAATCGTCGGCGAGATACTCGAAGGCGAGGAACGGGAGCCCATCGAGTTCCTCGACGAGGACACCGTGCTGGTCAAAGGCGAGGTCAACGTCGACGAGGTCAACGAACAGCTGGGCATCGACATCCCCGAGGGCGAGGAGTTCGAGACCATCGCGGGCTTCATCTTCAACCGCGCGGGCCGGCTGGTCGAAGAGGGCGAGGTCATCGAGTACGACGGTCTCTCGATACGGGTCGAACAGGTCGAGAACACCCGCATCATGAAAGCCCGCATCGGCGGGTTCAACGAGGAAAAGTCGGAATCCGAGCGTGAGGCGAACACGGCCGTCAGCGGTGATGGCGAAGAGATCAGCCACGAGTGAGTGCTCTCCAGTCGGGAGTAGAACAACGAGTAGGTTTATTGAGATGGGGCGACACGTTCTGTCTCGACGGCAATGCCCATCGAGACGTTCTCGCGTCGGGAATTTCTCCGGCAGGGTGGACTACTGAGTGGTCTGGGCCTCATCAGTTCGAGTGAGAGTCGTGGCCGGGTTCGACAATGGCACCAGCCTCAGGTCGATGCCGCCGGGCACCCGATGTACTGCGTCAACGTGGCGAACACCGGGTACAACCCCGACGAAACCGGGCCGGACGCACCCATCTCCCGAGAGTGGCGCTACCGGACCGAGGGAGAAGTTGCCTCGTCGCCGGCAGTCATCGGCGACACCGTCTACGTCGGGAGTTACGACGGGAACGTATACGCCCTCTCGGCGACGGATGGCACCGAGCGGTGGCGCGTTCAGACCGACGCTGGAGTGGTGTCATCACCCGCAGTCGTCGGCGGTACTGTCTACGTCGGGAGTGGTACCGTCGGAAGCCAGGGCGGGGCCGTGTTCGCACTGGACGCTGGCGACGGCACGGTGCAGTGGGACACTCAAACCAGTGAGTTCGTGACATCACCGCCGGCAGTCGTCGGCGGCACCGTCTACGTCGGGGGTGGTGACAGGTCCGTCTACGCGCTTTCGGCGGCAGACGGCACCGAACGGTGGCGGTTCCAGACCCGACCCATGTCGGGCGTAACCACGTCACCGGCAGTGGTCAACGGAACAGTCTACGTCGGGAGTTTCGACACAAACGTCTACGCGCTCTCGGCGACAGACGGCACCGAACAGTGGCGGTTTCGGGCCGAGTCCGGTATCGCCTCATCGCCGGCAGTCGTCGACGGTACCGTCTACGTCGGCGACAATTCACTCGACGCGGGCATCGTGTACGCAGTATCGGCAGCGGATGGAACCGAACGGTGGCGCGTCTAGACTCTCGGGCGTGTGGCCTCGTCTCCAGCGGTCGTTGGCGACACGGTCTACGTCGGGAGTAGCAGGGGACGCCTCTATGCCCTCTCGACAGCGGACGGGGCCGAACAGTGGCGCTTCCAGACCGACGGTGCTGTGGTCTCGTCCCCGGTCGTGGTCGACGGCACTGTCTACGTCGGGAGCTACGACGGGAACGTGTACGCCCTCTCGACAGCGGACGGGGCCGAGCAGTGGCGCTTCCAGACTGGCGACAGTGTGGCGTCGTCACCTGCCGTGGTGGACGGCACCGTCTACGTCGGGAGCAACGACGGGTCCGTGTACGCACTGACCGAAGGGACTCTCACCCCAGAAATCGAAGGGCCCGACGGAGCCCTCGTGGGGGAGACGGTCACGTTCGAGGGGTCGGTACAGACTGCCGAGAACGCCACCTACGAGTGGTCGTTCGGGACCGACGCCGCCTTCACGGCCACCGGCCAGCGGGTGACTCACAGCTTCGCCGAGCAAGGGGAGTACACCGTGCAGTTGCGCGTGTCGACCGACGGGACACGGTACACGGCAACGCAGACAGTTGCGGTGGCCGCAGTGACGACGCCCGTCTCCACACCCACCGTGACGACGCCCGTCTCCACACCCACCGTGACGCCGACGGTTGTCGATCACACAACAGAACAAGCCACGACACGGTTCCCGGAGACAGCGGCCACCACAGCCCGCGAGACAAGCACGGCGGACTCGCCGAACACGACAGTGCTGGGTGGCGTAGTCGCCGTGAGTTCGACCATCGCCGCGCTGGCTGTCTGGAAACACGTCAGAAACGAGCACGACGACGAAGACGACGGGACCGGCGAGTCGACTGCGGACTCCCCTGACTCGTCCGACAGTGCCGGCGACGGGTCTGTAGACGACGGGGGCAGCCAGTCCGGCGGCGAAGCGGAACCCGTCGACAGGCCGGAAGCGTCCGAGACGGTCGCCGAAAGCCCGGCAACCGAATCGACAGCCGAGTACGAGCCGCCGTCGCCGAAATCGCCGGCCGGAGCGTTCCTGCAGAAGTGTGACCGAGTCGAGCGGCTCCGTCCCGTCGACACGGCGGGACCGGTCCACGTCTACAGCGGGCGATACCCAGACGGTGACGACAGCAAACAGACCTGCATCTACGCGCTGGCACCCGACCACACCGGGACAGCCGACGCCGTCGAGGCGTTCGGGACGGCGGCCCGTGAGTGGGAGGGCATCAGCAAGAACACCCACGTCGCGACCGTCTACGACAGCGGCGACGAGCCCCGCCCCTGGGTGGCGTTCGACCCCGGAACCGGACAGCTGAACGATATCCTCTCGTCGTTAGAGCGGGACGCTCGCGTCGATGCGATTGCACACCTCGCGGAGGCAGTCCGTACCGCCGGCATGTACAACCTCGTCCACGGGAGCATCTCCCCGTCGGTGGCGTTCATCGGCGAGGACCTGTCGGCCAACCCCGTCGTGACACTGGCAGGCTGGGGCGTCCGGCAAGCCGTCGCGCAGGTGGTGGGGGCCGACTGGATTACGCCGTACACGGCACCGGAACAACTGACCGGCGACAGCGCCGGGGCTGAAACCGACACCTACCAGCTCGGGGCCGTCGCCTACCGAGTCCTGACCGGACACCCGCCGTTCATCGATGCCGACGACCCACGCAGTGCCATCGTCAACGGCGACCTGACACCACCGACCGTCAGGGACCCATCACTGCCGGACGGAGTGGACAGCGCCATCGGCGACGCGATGGCGACGACCCCAAGCGAGCGACCACAGCCCTACGATTTCCGCCAGCGGCTCACCGCCGCAATGACGGACTGAGTTATGGGCCGGACTGGGACTGTGCCGACGACAGCCACGGCTGGACAAGCAGAGGCAAACGGCGACCCCTCACAGGAGAGCAGTCACGACAGTGAAGGCCCCGTAGCTAATCGCGAACGCTCCCACGAGCGACCCAATCCACGCCAGCACCGTGTACCCCATCTTCGAACCCGAAACGCCGCCGCCGTCGCCGCCGCGTGCGGCGTACCCGCTCCCGATGATGGCAGAGACGATAATCTCGTTGAAAGAGACTGGAATCCCGAAAAAGACCGCCGTCTGTGCAATCGCAAAAGAGGGAATGAGCGCCGCAATCGAACGCCGTGGTCCAAGCGAGGAGTAGTCCTGTGAGAGGGCCTTTATCATCCGGGGTGCGCCGGTCCAGGAGCCGACGAGCAAACCCAGCCCCCCGCCAAACAGCAGGGGAACAAGCGGGATGCCCACCGAATCAGTAAGCGGCAAGAGCGGGCCCAGTGCGAGACCGACCTGACTGCCGCCTGCGGAGAAAGCCACGAGTCCGCCCAGCGCGAGCAGGAAGTGGCGTTGCCCGCGGTCGGGGTCGCCGCGCATGTCCCAGCCGAGGGCGCTGGCGACCAGCAGACCGGCCGCGAGTGTCACCGCAGCGTGGGTCGTGAGACCACCGCCGAAGTTCAACACGGCGGCCTCGGCGACCGAGAGTTGCTGGTCGGGTGGGCCGAGAAAGACAAAGCGGATGTTCGCGAGCAAGCACCCGACAGCCCCGGCCAGCGCGGGGACGAGGACGCGTTCGGGAAAGCTGTCGTTACGGAGCAGGCGGGCAGTCCCGTAGGCGATACCACCGCCGATGAAGGGGGTGAGGACCCAGAGCGTCCCGATTTGCTGGTATTTCGCCACTGCGGGGTCGCCCCCGAGTGCGAGGCCGACGCCGATGACAGCGCCGGTGACCGTGAAGGCGGTGGCAATCGGATAGCCGGCGAAGACACCGATGGCGACCAGCACGGCTGCTGTCGTCAGCGCGATGATGGCTGCGGGCGGCGTAATCGCCTGCCCGACGACGAGTTCCTGACCGACCGCTTCGGTGACGTTTGCCCCCTGCAGGACAGCACCCAGCAGGCCGAGGATGCCGACGTAGAAGCCGGCGCGCATCACGGAGATGGCGTTGGCTCCGACAGCAGGGGCAAAGGGGGTCGACCCCGATGAGCCAGCCCCGATTGCCCAGGCCATGAACAGACTCGCCACACCAGCGACGAGCAACGTCGCCATCGTCCCGGCTCCGACCATTTGTGGCCCGTACAGGTGGGGAGGGTAAGAGCCTGCCGGCGCGGCTGCTTATAAAAATCCGAAAGGGTTTGGCCGGTCCTTGAGGCGGTGTTCAGATAAGCTTGAAAAGTGAGGCGGATGCGGTTTTTAGTGCTCTATGCCAAAAACCGACCGCCTCAACGGCTGTTTAGACCAGATCGAGTTAGAGTTTGTGGAGCGAGAAGCGACACCGCGACTGCTGATGAAACTCAGTATTCAGTTACATCTGGCTGGTCTATCGCTATCGAATACTGTTTCGTTTCTTGAGGTATTTGGTGTCCACCGCGCACGATCCACCGTTCATAACTGGGTTCACAAGGCCGATCTACAGCCCCAAGACGGACGCCAACCGGATCACGTTGCGGTTGACGAAACTGTGATCCAACTCAATGACGAGCGCTACTGGCTGTACGCCGCCGTCGATCCTGACTCAAACGAATTACTCCATACAAAGCTTGAACCGGTCCGGACAAACGTTTTCGCTCACGCATTCTTTACTGAACTCCGCGAGAAACACGACGTGGACGACGCTGTGTTTCTCGTCGATGGTGCAGCACCACTGAAAGACGCCTGCCAACGACACGGCCTCGATTTCAGATACGAGCGCCATGGAAATCGGAACAGTGTTGAGCGTGTCTTTCGTGAGGTAAAACGCCGCACCTCTTCGTTCTCAAACTGTTTCAGCAACGCCGAGCGAGAAACAGCCGACGACTGGCTCCAATCGTTCGCCTTCGCATGGAATCAGCTAATCTGAACACTACCGTCCTTGAGGGGCGGACACTCCTAACGGCCGGCTATGGCGGGCACCTCGTGGACAGTCGGTCGTGGACGGACCGTAGCCAAAACGCTCGTCGGGGCGTCGTGGCTCGTCTTTGCCGGCCTGACCGTCGGACTTGGCCTCGCTCACCTCACCGGGACGGTCCCATCGATTCGGGTCCAGAGCCTGCTGTACCTGCTCCTTATGGTCGGTATCAGCCTCCCCCATGGCGGGTTCGAGCACGTCGAGAACCTCCGGGGGCGGGGCGAGCGCTTCCAGGTGGAGTATCTGCTGGCATATCTCGCGCTCGTCGGCGGGTCACTTGCGGTGTTTCTGGTCGCGCCGGTCGCCGGCCTCGCGGTGGCGCTTGCGGTGACGGCGCTGAAAGCGGGCCACGGCGGCGTTCGCGTCCTCGAATCACTGACCGGTACCGACCACCTCCGGGCGGACCTCCCGCGAGCGCTTGCGGTGGCCGTCCGCGGGGGCGCGCTCGTGGTCGTCCCCTATCTCGTCCATCCGGGCGTCTACTACATGGTGGCGAGCTACATGGTCAGCACCTTCGAGCAGGGCGCACTCACCGACTTGCTGTGGCTGCTGGGCTTCGACATCCGTGCCGTCGTCGGTGCGGTCTACGCCGTGGCGGTCCTCGTTCACCTGGGGTGGGGGCGGGTCCGCACCGGTGGCGGCCACGGCTGGCGTGTCGATGCCAGCGAGACGCTGTTGCTCGTCGCCTTCTTCGCCGTCGTCCCGCCAATCCTCGCTATCGGCGTCTACTTCCCGTGCTGGTACGCGAGCAGGCAGGTGGCGCGCCTCTCCGGAGCGGCCGCCGAGGGTCGCGCGCTGGCGAGTGTCCCGGTCGGGGCGGCGCTGTCCCGCTTCGCCCGCCGGGCGGCGCTCCCGTGGGTCGGTGCCCTGCTGGTGCTCGGCGGGATGGCAGCAATCGCGCCGAACCCACCGGTCGAGGCGGTGACGTGGATGGCCTTCTACAGCGTCTTCGTGTCAGTCATCGCCGTTCCACACGTGGTCGTCGGCGGGTGGCTGGACCGCAAGCAGGGCATCTGGTCGGTCACCCGGTCATCGGAGGCCTGAGAGCCGCGCAGCCAGCGACTCGCTCGTCCGGTCGGCGGCGACGGCCGCGGCGGCGTGTTCGCCGCTGATGAGACACATCGGGACGACGATACCGGGCGTGGTCGACCCCCCGACGTGGTAAAGGCCCTCTATCGGCCCCCGTCTGCCCGGCCGGAGTGGCCCGGTCTGGCCGAGCGTGTGCGCCAGTCCGAGAGCGGTCCCGCCGGGGGCGGAGTAACGGTCGGCGAAGGTCCCCACGCTTGCCTCCTCCTCAACGACGATGCGGTCCCGCAAATCGACGCCGGTGTACTCGGCGAGGTCGGCAAGCACCTGCTCGCGGAAGCGTGCGCGGGCGTCGGGGCCATCTTCGAGGCCGGGCGCGACGGGGACCAGGACGACGACGGTCTCGTGGTCGTCAGGGGCGACCGTGTCGTCGGTCGCCGAGGGGACGTTGACGTAGTAGGCGGGGTCGGCAGGCCACCGGGGCTCCTCGAAGATGGCCTCGAAGTGGTCACGCCAGTCCGTCGGGAGTACGAGCGTGTGGTGTTCGAGCGGGTCGACCGACCCCTCGACGCCGAGATACAGCATGTACGCGGAGGGGGCGTAGGTCAGCGAGTCCCAGTAGCCGTCGTCACGGGAACGGTGAGCCTCGGGCAACAGGTCGCGGTCGACGTGTGCCGGCGGGGCGTTGCTGAGGACGGTGTCGGTCACTCGCGGGCCGGCCGTCGTCTCCACGTGCAACCCGCCGGTCGAGGCCGGGAGGATGCCGGTCACGTCGACGCCCGTCTCAAGGGTCACGCCCAGTTCCCCGGCGAGGTCGGCAAGCGCCTCGACGACGCGGTAGAGCCCGCCCTCTTCGGGGTAGTAGACGCCGAGGTTGTAGTCGACGTGGCTCATCAGCGTGTAGAGAGCGGGCGTGTTGTACGGTGACCCGCCCAGGAAGACGAGCGTGTACTGGACCAGTTGCTGGAGTTTCGGGTGGTCGAAGAAGTCGGCGACGTAGCTGTCCATCGATTTCGCGAGCGTGGCTGCGGGGAGCGACCGGAGAACGTCAGTATCGACCCAGTCGCGAAAGCGCGGGCGGTCCTCGTAGACGAACCGCTCCATGCCCACCTCGTAGACGAACTGTGACTCGTCGAGGTAGGTCTCGAAGGCCGCACCCGCGCCCGTCTCGTAGGACTCGAACAGTTCGCGGACGCCGGCAGGGTCGGCGGATATGTCGGCGCGGTCACCGTCCTTGAAAAAGACGCGGTAGTGAGGGTCGAGTCGAGTCAGCGAGTAGTAGTCCGAAGGTTCGCGGTCGAAATGTCGGAAAAACCGCTCGAAGACATCGGGCATCAGGTACCAGGAGGGGCCGGTATCGAAGGTGAACCCCTCCGTTTCGAGTCGACCGGCGCGACCGCCGGGCCGGTCGTGGCGTTCGAGGACGGTCACGTCGGCCCCAGCATCGGCCAGATAGCAACTCGCGGCCAGGCCGCCGATGCCGGCCCCGACGACGGTCACGGAGTCATCAATCGACGACTGTGCGCCGAGCGCCTCGGCGACGGGGGACTCACGGGACACCGACAGGGATTACGGCTGTGTCCGAATAGCCTGCGGGCCGCCGTATTGTGGACCTTTAACTGGCCTACTCCGGGTTCGAGGTGGTCTTGGAGTCGGCAGTCTGGTCGGGGTCCGGCGCGTCGACGCCTTCTGCGGCCTCGACGGCCTCCGTCACTTTCTCGGTGTCGACGTGCCAGCGGTCCACCTCAGTCTCGTAGTCGGCGAGTTTGTTCGAGACGCGAATCTTCAGGTCGTCGTCGTTGACATCCACCTCGAAGACGTAGTTGGGGCCCTCGCCGCGGCCGACGCGCTTGAGGTTCGCGCTGACGAGGTCGTTGTCGAAGTAATAGGGGGCAATCTGGGTCATCACGTTGCGGTAGACTGCACCCTCGACGGCACGCAGAGCCTTCCGGCCGGCCGAGTCTGCCGCACGCGCGACATAATCGAGGCTCTCGCCCCACTTGTCGACGGCCTCGTCAGGTTCGTCCAGATTCTCGTAGGACTCCGCGAGTTTCTCGCCGGCGGTCTGGAGGTCCTCGTCGGGACCTTTGCCCTTCTGTTCGCCCTTGCCTTCCTCGACGCTTGCCTGTTCTGCGGTCTTCTCGTTGACGTCCTCGTCTATGCGCTCGTGGCTCTTGGGCCGCCACTCGTCGAACTCCGCGAGGGCGTCCTCGTCGATGTCGACATCGTCGTCGTCCATGTCACGCAACGCGCGGACGATGCGCTCGCCGTGTTCGACGACATCGACCCAGTCCCCGCGGAGTTTGAACCCCGAGACGCTCTCTTCGAACTCAGTCATGCTACCCCGGTTCGAGCGACACTCGATTGCGCAGTACCCGAACCCATCAGTACTACCGCGGTAGGACGCCAACAGGAATAAGTGTTGCCGCCGGTCGGCGGAGGGTCTCCAGGCTACAGTTTCGCGTCGAGTTGGCGGCCGACGAGTTCGTCATCGAGCAAGGCGTCGGGGCCGGTCAGGTGGACGACCGGCGCATTCTCGACGCGGAGCCACTCCTCGTAGCCGTCGCCGGCCAGGGTCACACGCGCTTCTGCCCGCGGGAGCCCGTTCGGGCGGTCGTGGTCGACGACTTCGCGGGCCATCGCAAACTGCAACGACCGTTCCCCGACCGCCGAGACGAGCAGGTCGTACTCCGAGAGCATCGGGTCGATGTCCGCGAGCGCCGCCCGGTAGTCCCGCGCGGCCGCACACGCCGTCTCGGCGTCCTCGTAGCTCCCGAACCGCCGGCCGGTGACCGGGGCCGGCGAGATGCCAGTCTCCCCACAGACCACGCAAAACTCACCCTCGGAGACAGCCAGCGACTCGATGCGTTCGGTCGCCGACCGCATGGTTGCCACTGCCTCGGTAAGGGCGGTCTCTCCCCCTGTGTCGCCGTCTGCCGGTAAGTCCTCCGCCATAATTTAGGTTGGCCTAAAAGATATTTAGGCGTTGCGGAAGCGGGCGGGGCACTCGGTATTTGTGCCTGGCGGTGCAACGGATGTGCATGCCTTCGGCACTGTTTGTCGTCAGCGAACACGGTTACTGGGGCGAGGAATGTATCGAGCCGCTGGAAACGCTTGACGGGGCCGGTCTGGACCTGACAGTAGCGACACCGACGGGGGATGTACCGACGGTCGACAAGCGCTCGATGGCCCCCGAGGAGGTCGGCGAGGAGACCGCCGAGCGCGTCCGCGAGGTGCATGAATCCGACGAACGGCTGAACAACCCCGAACCGCTCGCAAGCGTCGACGCCGAGGACTACGACGCCGTGGTCTTCCCCGGCGGGCACGGCACGGAGTGGGACATCAACCAAGACAGCCACGCACGGCGTCTCCTGCGTGACGCCGTCGCCGGCGATACGGGGAAGGCGCTGGTCGTCTGTCACGCCGTCGGCATCCTGGCGTTTGCCCGCGACGCGGACGGTGACTTCCTCGTCGCCGGCCGGGACGTGACCGGCTTCCCCAACGCCTGGGAGGAAGGGCTGCTCGACGACCAAGAGCGGCTGACCGACGGGCGGAAACTGCCCTACTGGGTCGAAGACGAGGTGAAGGCCGCGGGCGGGAACTGGGACGCCGAACTCGGGGCGGACACGAGCGTGACCGTCGACGGCGACCTGATTACGGCCCGCGGCCCGCCATCCTCGGCGGCGGCGGCCCGGACGCTGCTCGCTGAACTGGGCATCGACGAGCCCAAAGCCTGAGCTATTTGTAGGGACCGACCTACCTGCCGGTATGACCATCGAACGCCACGAACACGCCTCCGTGGTGACACACGCACTCGCACAGCACACGCTGACGGAACTGCGAAGCGTCGACACCCCGCAGGTCGCGTTCCGGAAGGGGCTGGTGACGCTCGGACGCATCTGCGGATACGAACTCATCGACGGCCGACTGGCGACCGAGGAGGTCCCGGTCCGGACGCCGCTGACCGAGACGACCGGCCCGCGCATCGAGGGGCTCGAAAACGTCGTCATCGTCAACGTCCTGCGCGCGGCGACGCCGTTCGTCGAGGGGCTGCTCAAGGCCTTTCCGGAGGCCCGACAGGGGGTCATCTCCGCCAGCCGTAACGAGGAGGCAGGCAGGGACGACGGGAGCTTCCCCATCGAAGTGCAGTACGTCAAACTCCCGGAGATTCACCCGGAGGATACGGTCATCGTCGCGGACCCGATGCTCGCCACGGGGTCGACGATGGTCGCCGTCTTGGACGAGATAACTGCGGGCACACCCGACCCCGAGCAACTGCTCGTCCTCTCTGCGGTCAGCGCACCGACGGGCCTGCAGCGGGTCGCCGATGCCCACCCCGAAGCGGAACTACTAACAGTCAGTGTCGACGACCACCTTGACGAGAACGGCTTCATCGTCCCCGGTCTCGGGGACGCCGGCGACCGCGCCTTCCGAACGAACTGACTGGCGCGCTGGGCGGGGCAATCCCCCGTGTTCGACGGTTGTTGAACCCCTTTCCTTCGTGTGGAGAATCGATAGATGGCAGTGTGATGTGATCTCCATCGGAAGTTTTGTCAGACGCACGCATGACGCGGAGAGAACTGTCAGTCTAGTCAACCGTCGAAGTCACCGTCGAGGACTGCCCGACCGCTGGTGGTGCTACGGATGCGGTCACGCAGTTGGGCGGCCGAGGCTTCGGGTGCCCGCACAGCGAAGGTGACCTCGGCCTCGTAGGCGGCGTCGAACTCGCAGTCGGCGGATTCGAGCACCGAGCGGACCGAGCCGCTGTCGTCGTAGTCGACGGTGACCGAGAAGCGTTCGTGGGGGACTTCCTCGACGATGCCGGCCTCCTCAAGCGCCTCCTTGACCCCCCGGGAGTAGGCGCGGGCCAGCCCGCCGACGCCGAGGTTCGTGCCGCCGTAGTAGCGGGTGACGACGGCCGCGACGTTCTCGATGTCCTCCTGCTGGAGAACGTTCAGCGCCGGTTTCCCCGCCGAGCCGGCGGGTTCGTCGGCATCGCTTTCGTACTCCCGGAACGGGTCGGCACGGACACGGTAGGCGGGGACGTTGTGTGTCGCGTCGGCGTACTCCTCGCGGACGGCGTCGACGAACGACTCGGCGTCCGCGACGGTGGCGGCGGGGGCGACGTGGCCGATGAACTCCGAGCCTCGAATCTCGAAGTTGGCCTGTCCGCGGCCGGCGACGGTCCGGAAGGCGTCTGTCACACCCGCAGGTTCACGGGCAGCGGGCTTGTGGGTTTCGTCAGCAGCGCAGTCAGTGCAGCGTCCCCTCCCTCACCTTGTCGTCGTAGGCAAACAGGGCGTAGCCGACATCGACGGCATCGTACCCGGTCGCGGCGGCAATCTCGCGGATGGGGTCGATCATGCGGACGTAATCGGCGGCGTCGAACGATTCCTTGCGGCCATCGAGGTAGCCCTTCCGTTCCAGAGAGGCCCAGACCCGGGTGTCGACGACAGCGTGGCGCTGGCCGTCGAGGGCGGCCAGCACGCAGGAAGCCGTCGGTGCCTTGAACCCGCGCAATCCGGTCAAAAGCTGTATCTTCGAGAAGTCGCCGTCGACGCGGCGGACGTTTTCGGTGACCTCCCGGCAGCGCTCGGCGGGGTTGTCCTCGACGTGGTAGGCGCTGCGGGTCGAGGACTCGTAGGCGATATCGTAGAGCTGGTCGCGGGTGAGATACCCCTGCGAGCGGTACGTCTCGCCAACGTCCGCGAGTCGCTCGGGGAGTACGCCCTGGGTCTCGGCGTAGTACGCCAGGTTGTCTGCGACAAACGCCTCCATGGCCGTCCGTTCGGTCACAACAGCAAAAAGTCGGCGCTTGTTGTTGTCGGTGCCGCCGGCTCCGGAACGGCAGGCCTGCTCTGTCCGGTTCGGGTGAACCCTTATGACCGATTGCGCGCCAGCCCCGCGTGATGGAACGAGCGGTGAGTTCGGTCGTCGGCGTGGTCGTGCTGGTGGGGCTGGTCGTCCTGCTGGCCGGAACGGTGGGGGTCGTCGCGACCGGCCTCGCCGGGGCAGACCGGACAGTCCCGACCGTCGACGCACAGGCCGGCGCGTTCGTCGCGGGCTGTCCCGGCTGTGGCCCCGACGACCAGATTGTCAGGCTCGAACATCGCGGAGGAGACCCCGTGGACGTATCGACCATCGAGATACGGACGAGCGTCGAGGGCCGCTCCATCGAGTCCCGGCTGGTCGGGTTACCCGTCGAGAATCCGGGGTGTAACGACCTGCAGGAGAGCGATTACGAGGGTAGGGATATCTACGACGAGAGCTGTACGGGGGTGCGGGGCGCACTCGCTGGAAGCGGCGATGGGACGTGGACGGCCGGCGAGGTCCTCGCCTTTCGCATCGCGAAGACGGACGTACGCATCCAGCCGGGCGAGGCAATCACGGTGACCATCATCGACCACAAGGCCGGGGCCACCATCGTCGAGAAGCGGCTGGTGGCGGTCGAGTCGTAGTTATTCCCGCCCGCCCCAGACCAGTTTCTCGGGAATCCGGACCGTGAGGTCCTCGGAGACGCGGAGCTGGCAGGACAGGCGGGGATAGCCAAAGCGGTCCGCGAGGTCGTCGTGCCAGTGGTCGGGGTCGGGGTCGGCATCGAGGATGCGCACGCCACAGGTCGCACAGAGGCCGCGGCCGCCGCAGTTGACCCGCTGGCCGACGCTGCTGTGTGGCGAGATGCCGGCCTCGCGGAGGGCGTCACGGAGGACGGTCCCGTGGTCGACGGCCAGCGTCGTCGTCGTGCCGTCGTGGTGGACGGTGACGGTCGCGGTGTCAGTCACTGCAACTCGATGCGGCGAACGAACGGCATCTCCCGGACCTCGTTGAGGAGGTCGCCCGGCAGCGGGTCGTCAGTGATGATGTACAACTGTGGCTCGTTGGTGAACTCGGGGTCCTGGCTGATGGTCTGGCGAATCGGGATGTCGTAGTCAGCGATAGCTCCGGTGACGGTGGCGACGATGCCGGACTCCTCGGCGTCGCCGACGGTGACAGTGAGAACAGACAGGTCCAGGACGGGCGCGAGGTCCATCAGGCTGGGAATCGCGGAGATGTTCTGGAAGATGGGACGGAGTTCGTCGTCTTCGAGGATGGCGTCGGTCGTGGCATCGACCACTCGCCGGTCGACATCGACCTCGCGTGCGATGCCTGTGTTCGGTATCTCGATGCCCCCGGAGACGACGCGGCCCTCGTCGTTGACCGAAAAGCCCCGCTCCAGTAGCAGCCGGATGACCCGCTGCTGGCTGGGCGAGTCGGAGAACTTCTCCATTATCTCAGCGAACATAGCTGTACGTCAACGACCGCAAAGTTAAGTGGTTACGTGGTCGGCCCGCGGCCACAGGCGCGGTTGCCTACAGTTCGCCTTTCGTACTCGGGGCGTCCGCACGCCGCTCGTCGATGCGCGTGGCGTCATCCAGCGCTCGGGCCAGCCCCTTGAACAGCGCCTCTATCTCGTGGTGGGCGTTTTCCCCCCCGACGCTGGCATGCAGCGTCAGCCCCGCATTCGTCGAGAGCGAGCGCAGGAAATGTCTGGCCATGTAACTGGTCATGTCCCCGACCGACTCCTGGGAGAACTCCCCCTCGAAGGCGAAGTAGGGACGACCGCTGATATCGACGACGACCGTCGCGGCGGCCTCGTCCATCGGCACTGTGCGGTCGGCGAAGCGGCTGATACCGCGCTTCTCGCCCAGTGCCTCGGCGAAGGCCTCGCCGAGAGTGATGCCCACGTCCTCGACGGTGTGGTGGTCGTCGATGTCGAGGTCACCGTCGCACTGCACAGTGAGGTCGAACAGACCATGGGTGCCAAAGGAATCGAGCATGTGGTCGAAAAAGCCGATACCAGTGTCGATGGTAGTGTCGCCGTCGCCGTCGACATCGAGAGTGACATCGATGTCCGTCTCGGCTGTCTCCCGAGTGACTGCGGCGGTCCGGTCGGTCATGTGCGTGTCGTGGCGGGCCGTCTATTTGGGGATTGCGGGGCTGTGGTCGCCGGCGAAGACGACGTTCCCCGTCACACGGCCGTCTGACGGCTGTCTGCCGGGTGTATATGCAGGATAATTCGGTAGTTGATATGTATGAGCCACAAACTAGAGGCAGTCGCGGTGATGATTATCCTCACCGGGTTCCTGCTGTTCAATACGGCACAGACCGCGCTGGTCGGTGCGTTGCTGATTGCCGGTGGCGCATACGCGCTCATCCTGCCGCAGTTCATCGAGCCACACGGTCCGGCCACCCGCTGAGACGGAGTGTGAGTCGTTCCCCCGTTCCCTGACCAGGCGGGACAGACGACGCCGTTTGGGAAGAGCGACCGCTGGCGGACTGCCAGCAGCACAGCCCTCAGCAACACGGTCATACTGTCGACTGTCTGGCTCGTACGCCATCCGCAGTCTCTCTCGGTGTGTCGGCGACGCGCCAGTCGCATGTGGCACTGCCCCGTTTGTGTACGTACAGCCGACAGTATCAGGCGTACATCCGGAGGTGTGAGTCGATGTAGTCGTCAATCGCCACCCGACTCCGTTCGAGGGAGTCTTCGTCTTCGAGGGTAACGCCGAGTTCGATGCCACCGTAGGCCGTCGAGTAGATGAACTCCGCAGTCTGCTGTGAGTTGACCGCACGAAATGCGCCACTGTCGATACCGTCCTCGATGGCGTCGACGATCTCAGCGAGGATGAGGTCATCCGAGCGTTTGAACTGTTCCTGGTACACGTCGTGATAGGGAGCCTGTGACCGGATTTCGAGTATAGCGCGACGGAAGCGAATGCCTTCATCGTCGATATCGCGGGGGAACAGACGGTCAAGAACCGCAGAGAGTCGCTGGACCGGGTCGTCCTCGTCGATTTCGTCCAGTTCCGCTTCGAGTTGGTCGAGAAGATACCGGAGAAAATCCTCGAGCAAGTCCTCCTTGTCTTCGTAGTGATAGTACAGGAGCGACTGGCTCTTCTCGAACTCGTCGGCTATCTTCGAGATACTGGTTTCAGGATACCCGTGCTCACACAGGGCCCGATAGGTGGCCTCCATTATTTCCGCAGTCGGATCATCAGACTCGTGGCCGCTAGCCATCGCGTGAGCATTGCCGACCAGGCATTAAACTCTGTTTGCTCCTGGCTGTCCCCTCCGGGACCGGAACAGTTAATGCTGAAGGAACGTTCAATACAAAGCAGGTCGACAGACAGCCTCCCATTGCCCTCGACGCTGTTTGTTCGACCCAGTCAGTGCCGGTTGGTTTCCCGTGCCCGTATGGCAGTAGGCGTTCTCAGCCTGCCGCTGTGGCCGTTCCAACCAAGCCTACCCGAGGAGCCATCCGGTGCTGGCACCGTGGGTACGCCCAGCCCACGAAACCAACTCTTCCCTTGCCTGTTCGAGCAGGTGTGTCGACAGCTGTGACCGAAAATAGCCCGGAGACGCAATGTCCGTGTCACGGTACCGTTGTTTCTGGGACAGATGCCAGTGGGAAGGCTCGCAGGCTTTCCGAGAAGCCGTTGACCGCCCCAGGTGAAACTAGTCCGGTGCGTATTTATAGACTGAACGTTTATTCAGTCGTGATGGAATCCGTTAGTAGGAACATAGTCACAGTGGGGGACCCCCACGGGAGCGTGTCACGTGTCGCGGCTTGACTCGCTTTTCGACGCAGTCACAGCACACAGTCGGATAGCAATCGCAGTCATGCTGGTACTGACCGTTGTCGTCGGTGCTGGCGCGGGCATGGTCGGTGAGTCGTCCTCGCTCGACCAGTTCCAGAGCAATACGACCGAGTCACAGAAGCTCTCCTACATCGAGTCGAATTTCACGACTGGCGAGGAGAATACGACATCGGTACAACTCATTGTCAGAGGCGAGGATAACGTCCTCTCGAAGGATTCGCTGCTGGAGATGCTCTCGCTGGAGCAGTCACTCCGGGCCAACGAAACTGTCAACGGAACACTCGCCGAGAACAACTCCGTTGTCGGCATTCCGAACATCGTCGCCCGGACAGCAATCACACAGGAGGAAGCCGCTGCACTCCAGCAACGCAAGCAGGCGCTCAATGAGACGAGCGGACAGCTACGAAGCGCACTGACGACGCTGGCACAGCAGCCGAACCGCAGTACACAGGCCGAGTTCGACCGCGTTCGGGCGAACACCTCGGTCGAGTTGACCGACGAGGACTTCCAGACGTTCCAGCTGGCAACCCAGCAGGTGCGCCAGGCCCAGACCGAACAGGAGCGGACCGCAGCCTACCGGAACGGGACGAGCGGCGTGTTGCGCGACGAGTTCGCCAGACTCGAAGCCGACAGTGCCGCCCTGCGAGAGGGACCCGCACCGACACTGGCCGAACAGCGTGCACAGTTGGAATCGATGAGCGAGTCGGAAACCAACCGGACGCTTTCGTCGGTCCTGAGTGCGGACGACGGCGGGTCACAAGCCTTCGCGTTCATGCCGACCAGTTACGAGCAGGGGACGACGACGGCGAATGCGACGATGCTGCTCGTCACGCAGTCGACTGAAGAGAACATCGAAGCAGGCGCAGCGAGCGACCGCCTCGTCAACTCCCAACTGGCGATACAGGAGATAACGAGTCAGTCGCTCGAAAGCAACGAGGTGCTCGTCTTCGGGGTCGGTATCATCTCCGACGAGATTTCGCGGTCGATGTCGGACAGTCTCTCGATTGTCGGACCGCTGGCACTGCTGTTCGTCGTCATCGCGCTGACTATCGCCTACCGGGATGTACTCGACATTCTCCTGGGCGTGTTCGGAATCGGTGCCGTGCTGGTCTGGACCTTCGGGTTCATGGGCTGGGCGGGCATCGACTTCAACCAGATTTTCGTCGCCGTACCGGTGTTGCTCATCGGGTTGTCTATCGACTACGCGATTCACATCTTCATGCGTCACCGGGAGGAGCGTCACAACAGACACACAGATAGCGACCCGCGCGGGGCGATGCGTGTGGCCATCGGTGGTGTCGGGATTGCCCTCATCTGGGTGACCGCGACGACGGCCATCGGCTTCCTCTCGAATCTCACGAGCCCCGTTCCGCCGATACGGGAGTTCGGTATCGTCTCGGCTGTGGGTATCATAGCGACGATGCTGGTCTTTGGCGTCCTCATGCCGGCCATCAAGGTGGAACTCGACGAGTTCCTCGAAGGACGCGGCTGGGACCGGAAGAAGACGGCCTTTGGAACCGGTGGCGGCGCGTTTAGCTCGCTTCTGTCTGCCGGGTCCAGCGCCGCGCGGAAAGCACCATACGTCGTCATCCTGCTCGCACTGCTCATCAGCGCCGCTGGTGCCTACGGTGGCGCGCAGGTCGACACGAGCTTCAATCAGGAGGATTTCCTCGCTGACGAGCCCGCAGCGTGGACCCAGGACCTCCCGGAACCGTTCAACCCCGGAGAGTACTCCGCAAAGAAGAACCTCGAATACGTCAACGACAACTTCGCACGGCAGGATACACAGGCACAGATTCTCGTCGAAGGGTCGGTTACCGACCCCGGGACACTGGACAGAGTTGCCGCGGCAGAGCGCAACGCGACCGACAAGGATGCGGTGCAGACCCTCTCCAGTGGCGAGGCCGATATCCAGAGTCCGCTCAGCGTGATGAGGGAAGTCGCTGCGACAAACGAGTCGTTCAATGCGACGTTTACAGCCGCGGACACGGACGGTGACCGTGTCCCTGACGAGAACCTCACCGCAGTTTATGACTCGCTGTTCGCGGCCGCACCCGACGAGGCAGCAGGCGTCATCTATCAGACCGAAGACGGCGACTACGAGGCGATGCAACTGATCGTCACCACCGCCGGTGGTGCCTCCGGCGAGGAGGTAACGACACAGATGCGTGACGTTGCCAGTGGCCTCGACGGCGACGGGCTGACGGCGACGGCCACCGGACAGAGCATCCTGTTCAAAATCATCCAGGACGACCTGCTCGATACGGTCATCGAGAGTCTACTCATCACACTGGTCGCCGTGTTCGCGTTCCTGATGGTGACCTACAGAATCACGGAGGGAAGTGCAGCGCTGGGTGCGTTCACGCTGTTCCCCGTCGTCCTGAGTGTCTCCTGGATTCTCGGGACGATGGCGGTCCTCGATATCCCGTTCAACATCCTCACGGGGATGATTACCAGCCTCACGGTGGGTCTGGGTGTCGCCTACAGCATCCACCTGAGCGAGCGGTACAACCAGGAACTCGACCGCGCGGACTCGATGTGGGAAGCGATGGAAACCGCGGTCACCGGCACTGGCGGAGCACTGCTTGGCAGTGCAGCGACCACCGTCGGCGGCTTTGGCGTCCTCGCCTTCGCAATCCTGCCGCCGCTCCAGCAGTTCGGTATCATCACCGGGCTGACGATTATCTACGCGTTCCTTGCGAGCGTGCTGGTCCTCCCCAGTCTGCTCGTGGTCTGGACGCGGTGGTTCGGACCTGACGAGACCGCTATCGGAACGGTCACCGGGAGGGAGACGGCAGAGGCCGTGGAGGACTGACTATGGAAGAAGAGGCACTCGCTGCACTCGAACGGCTCGGGCTGACGGGCTACGAGGCCCGGGTGTACGTCGCACTGGAGAAACTCCAGTCGGCGACAGCGAGTGAGATAGCCGAGGTGGCCGATGTCCCTCGGTCACAGGTCTATCAAACCGCGGCCACACTCGAAGACCGTGGTTTCCTCGAAGCACACCAGGCAAACCCACAACGGTATCGCGTGGTGCCGGTCACAGAGATTCAACGACAGTTCGAGGTGCAGTTTCGCGAGGACACCAGGCAGGCCTTCGAGTACGTCGAGTCCGTCCAGGGGAGTCTCGCGGAGGCCGACGAGGAGTCACCGGCGGAAATCTGGACGGTTCGGAGCCAGGACAACGTCACGAAACGGATACTGCACCTGCTCGATGAGGCCCAGGAGACGGTAATCTACGGCGTCCACCACGACTACCTGCCCCACGAGGACGAAGTGGTTGCCCGCCTCGAGACGCTCGCTCGGGCCGGGGTTGACGTGACGGTCCTCGTCAGTGAGGCCACCACCGTCTCGCTACCGGAGAGTCTCTCCGCGGTAGCGGTCCCCAAGGAGAAAACAATCGACGGCCAAACCGGTCGCCTCCTCATCGTTGACGGGGCCGCGCTGTTGTTGAGTGTCGTCTCGACCGGCGGAGACGAGACCGCAATCTGGAGTGCGGAGACGGATTTCGCACACGTCCTGATTCGCCTGGTCGATGGGTGGGTCGGCGACCTGCAGCACTGAACGGAGACGCGGCGGACGGGACGCTCGTGGCGTTTCCAATCCGGAGCGTACGCGGTTCGAACGCGTCGACGCCGCCGGCGGTCACTCCTCGACAGCGCGCTGGGCGTCCGCAAGCGTGAACGCACCCTCGTAGAGTGCACTCCCGACGACGACGGCAGCCCCACCAGCATCCCGAAGTGCGCGGACGTCGTCGATGGTGGCCACGCCGCCGCTGGCGACGACGGGGATGTCGACGGCCTCGACCACCCGCCGGACGGGGTCGGTCCGGACGCCCTCTAGCTGGCCTTCCACGTCCACGTCGGTGAAGAGAATCCCGCCGGCACCCAGTTCCTCGTACCGCTTTGCGGCCTCGGCAGGGTCCAGGCCAGTCCCCTCGGTCCAGCCCGAGACGACGACTTCCCCGTCTTTGGCGTCGAGGCTGACCAACACCGTCCCCGGGTACTCGTCGCTGATGTCGGCGACGATGTCGGGGTTCTCGACGGCAGCGGTCCCGAGGATGACGCGGTCGAGACCGGCATCGAGCAGGTCTATCGCATCCGCGGCAGTCCGGATGCCGCCGCCGAGTTGCAGTCCGACCTCCTCGGGGACGGCGTCGACGACAGCATCGATGGCGTCGGCGTTTGCACGCTCGCCCTCGAAGGCACCGTCGAGGTCGACCAGATGCAGCGTCGTCGCGCCGGCATCGACCCACCGCTGTGCGGCCTCGACGGGGTCGCCGTAGGTCTTCCCGGTGCCGCGCTCGCCACCGACCAACTGCACGACCTGCCCGTCTTGCATGTCCACCGCCGGAACGACCTCGAAGTCCGGAAACATACCTGCCAGTGCGGTCAGCGAGATAGAAAGGGTGTTGGTCCACAGCCGGACGACCACGCCACGGCCACCAGCCGAGGATGCCGGAAATATGTGGATTGCTCCGAACATGTGTTCGCATTTATAAACGAGTTTATGTGGCCCGTCGCGAGAAGGTAGTTATGGCGACGTATGCAGATAAGTTCGGTCAAGGTGGACTGAACCACCTCGTGGATGCCGACGCCCTCCTCGAAGAATGTGATATCGATAGCGACGAAATCGAGTGGCGAAAGGAGTTTATCGGATTCACCGACGAGGATGCTCGGCGACTCGCGTCGATGGCGGACCTGTTCGAGCAGTATGCGGACAATATCGCCGACGATTTTTACGATAACCTGACAGGTCACGCCCAGACGAGCGAGGTCATCGGCCGGTCGGACAAAAGCGTCGAGATGCTCAAGGAGACCCAGCGGGCGTATCTCGTGACGCTTGGCAGCGGCGAGTACGGGATGGAGTACTTCCGGGACCGGGCGCGAATCGGCAAAATACACAATCTGCTCGAGATGCCGATGAAACACTACATCGGCCAGTACGGCGTCTACTACGACCTCATCTTCAACATCCTCCGTGAGCGCATCGAGGAGAACGTAGTCGAGGCAATCGCCTCGGAGGCGAACGCCGCCGCCGACGGCGGCGCGGCAGCCGAAGGCGGACAGAGCCTGACACTCGACGGTGCGGACTTGCGAGAGACGGTGTCGGCAGAAATCGAGGACGGACTACGGGACGTGCTGGCCGTGCTTCGGATTATCAACCTCGACATGCAGGTGGTCGCTGACACCTACATCCACGCCTACAGTCAGGAACTGTCCGAGACAATCGCCGAGCGCGAGCGGCTCATGGCCGAAGTCGAGGGCGACATCGAGGAGCCCATCGAGGACCTCAACGACTCGGCGACACAGGTGGCGGACAGCGCCGAGCGGGTCTCAGGGCTCGCCGACGACCAGACCGCCCGCATCCGCGAGGTGACCGACGAAGTGTCGAACATGAGCGCCACCGTCGAGGAAATCGCCGCCACAGCCGACGAAGTCGAGACGACCAGCGAGGAGGCCGAACGCCTCGCCGAAGACGGACAGGAGTCCGCCGACGCCGCGACCGACGCGATGAACGGCGTCGGGACAGCCGTCGAGGAGGTAGCAAGCGATGTCGACCGCCTCCAGAGCCGCGTCGAGGAAATCGACGAGGTGGTCGACGTCATCAACGACATCGCCGAACAGACCAACATGCTCGCCTTGAACGCCTCCATCGAGGCCGCCCGCGCTGGCGAGGCCGGCGAGGGCTTTGCCGTCGTCGCCGACGAGGTCAAAAGTCTCGCCGAGGAGTCACAGGACCACGCCGCCGACATCGAGCGGATGGTCGAGGAGATACAGACCGACACGGAGGACACCGTCGAGAACCTGGCGTCCGCGACCGACCGGGTCGACCGCGGCATCGACCAGGTCGAAGAGACGCTGACGAGTCTGGCGGACATCGTCGACGCCGTCAGCGAGACCCGGGAAGGTATCGCGGAGGTCGCAGGTGCGACCGACGACCAGGCGGCCTCCACCGAGGAGGTGGCCTCGATGCTCGACGACCTCGTCGAGAAGGCCGAGGAGGTCGCCGACGAAGTCCAGTCCGTCGCCGCTGCCAACGAACAGCAAAAGGCCCGGATTCAGGAGATAGACGATGCCGTCCGCCGGCTAACCGAGGACTGACTCCTCCGTCGGTCGGTGTATTGGGGCGGAAACTGTGCGACGAACAGGCAACCAGCGCCGAGGATAGTACCGACCGCTGTTTTTTCGTCTGTCCACTGTAGTACGATACAGCGAAATTATTCACCGAATGGGTGACCGCTGAAAGCTAAATATGTGGCAATAGTCGTGGTTAGATTGGTTCCATAACCATTTTTACAGACGAGTCGTCAGACCGGAGTGCAAGAGCGTCAGCGTAGCGGGCGTTTCAGGCCGAGTATTCGGTACTGCAGCCACTGGCGGGCAGGTCGAAGCAGCATTGCTGAAAGCGATGGTCACGGGCAGCCGGGCGGTTCCCAGCGGGTAGCGGTAGACACGCTACCAGGACAGTCGTGGTGAAGTGAGAACACATGGCATCTGAAAAGAAGATAACGGCAGAGAACAGGCAGGAAGTAAGCGGGTCACAGCTCACCGATGACATCGGTATCGACAGCGAGGAGATACGCTGGCGAAAGGATTTCACTGGCTTTGACGGAGGCGACAGGCAGTGTCTCGACGGGCTCTCGGGCGTGCTCGAAGACATCGCAGACGACCTGGTCGATGACTTCTATGACCACCTGGAGGAGTACGACGAAACGCGGGAGATATTCGGCGATTCGACGAAATCCGTCGACCAACTCAAAGAGACTCAGCGACAGTATTTACTCGATCTGGGAACTGGCACGTACGACCAGCAGTACTTCGAGAGTCGAGCCCGCATCGGAAAGATTCACGATATGCTCGACCTCGGGCCGAAAATCTACCTCGGGGCCTACAGTGTCTACTACCGGGGCATCATCGAGGCGATTGCTGACGATGTCAAGGAGCGACTCGTATCGACCGATGGCGGGGCGGCTGTCAGGACGGAGAGAAGTTCGACCGAAGACGGCGCACTCTCCCCGGAGGAAGCCATCGACGAAGTTGTCGAGCAGTCACTGTCGGCACTGAAGCTACTGAACCTCGACCAGCAGGTGGCGATGGACACCTACATCCATTCCTACAGCCAGAACCTCGAAACGGAACTCGACAGGCAGGCACGGGTCGCCAGCGAAGTCGAGCGCGCAGTCGGGGAGTGTCAGACGACGGCGGACGATGTCGCAGAGAGCACCGAAGAGATAAGCGGCCTGGCCCGCGAGCAGGCCGACGCGATGGGCGACGTTGCCGACGAAGTGTCGACCATGAGCGCCACCGTCGAGGAGATCGCCGCCACCGCCGACGAGGTGGCAACGACGAGCGAGCGCGCCGAAGAACTTGCAGAGGAGGGGCAAAGCGCTGCGACCGAGGCCATCGACGTGATGGAGCAGGTCAACGACTCCTCGACAGCAGTCGCCGACGATGTCAGTACGCTCTAGGAGCGCATCGACGAGATCGACGAGGTGGTCGACGTCATCAACGACATCGCCGAACAGACCAACATGCTCGCGTTGAACGCCTCCATCGAGGCCGCACGTGCCGGTGAGGCTGGCGAGGGCTTTGCCGTCGTCGCCGACGAGGTCAAAAGCCTCGCCGAGGAGTCACAGGACCACGCCGCCGACATCGAGCGGATGGTCGAGGAGATTCAGGCCGATACCGAAGAAACGGTCACCAGCCTCGATGAGACGACCCGGGAAGTCGACCGCGGGATAGACGAGGTAGAGGAGGCAATGTCGACACTACGGGACATCGTCGACGCGATAAAGGAGACCTCTCGGGGAATTCAGGAGGTCTCCGAAGCGACCGATGACCAGGCAGCGAGTACCGAAGAGGTCGCAAGCATGGTCGACGACCTCGTCGAACAGGCCGACCGGATGGCAGACGAGGCCGAATCGGTCGCCGCAGCCAACGAACAACAGACCGCGAAAGTCAAAGACATCAACGAGACGGTCCAGCGGTTGACAGAGTAGCCACCTCTGTGCTGCCAGTAGCTATATCTGGCTGTGTGTGAATCCCCGAGACATGGAAGACGAGGCATGGCGCTCGGTTACGGTCGTCGAGGACAAGAACGGACAACCCCACGTCCTCCAACAGCAGGTCAAAGTCTACACGAGCGGGATGAACGAGGAGTCGGCGGGCTATACGAAACCGGAGATGAAACACCGTATCGTCCCGATGAAAGACCTCGTTGAACTGTAGCCGAGACGATACGAAAGAGTTCTAGACAGGGACAAACACCGGCAGGCGACGGTGTACGTCGTGCTAAGAAACTATCACAATTGTTCCGGCGGATACGCATGCAACAGCAACATCTAACCGGGAGGGGGTCAAACGAACATACGATGCCTACCGTAGAGTACCTTAACTACGAAGTTGTGGACGACAACGACTGGGACATGTACGACGATGAGGTATTCGACCAGGCTGCCGATGCAGGCCTGGACGACGAGGATTACGGCACTCTGGATGTCAACGAAGGCGAGTACATCCTCGAGGCCGCCGAGGCACAGGGCTACGACTGGCCCTTCTCGTGCCGCGCCGGTGCCTGTGCGAACTGTGCTGCCATCGTCGTCGAGGGCGAAATCGACATGGACATGCAGCAGATTCTCTCCGACGAGGAAGTCGAAGAGAAAAACGTCCGCCTGACCTGTATCGGGTCCCCCGCAGAGGACACAGTCAAAATCATCTACAACGCAAAGCACCTCGACTACCTGCAGAACCGCGTCATCTGAGACGCGCTGCAGCCCCCTTTTCAACCGCGCTCGTCCCCGAGCGGCAGCGCTGTCGTGGCTGGCAGCCACGCGAGGGGTGACAGCCAGCCGTCACGCTGACCGCAATCCCTAACACCACCGGGGACGCACGGACGGCCGTGTTCGCGTCGATTCCAGACCTGCTCCGACTCGTCGCCGTGCCCTTCTTCGGGTACGTGGCCTATCTCGATGTCAAGACCCGGCGAGTCCCCAACCGGCTGTGGCTGCCGCTGACGGGGTTGGCCATCCTGTTGCTCGTCTGGGACGGCTACACCGTCTATCAACTCGGCAGTAGCTACGCGGCCGAGATAGAGCGCCAGCGCTTCATTCTCGGTGTGGGCTTTAGCCTGTTTTTCGTCGTCCCGCTGGTCTACGGGTTCTGGCTCATCGGCGGCTTCGGCGGGGCCGATACGAAGGCCTTCTGGGTCATCGCGCTGCTCTTTCCGGTCTTTCCGGTCTATCGGCTGCACGAACTCGGCCTCACCTCGTCTCCGGAGTTTCTCCCGCTCGTCGAGCCAAATCTCCCGGTGTTCTCGCTGACTATCCTCTCGAATACGGTCATCGTCGGCATCGTCTACCCGTTCGCTCTCGCGGCGCGCAACGCCGCCACCGGGTATGTCTCGCCGGGGATGTTCATCGCCAAACCGCTCTCCTGGGACGACCTGGCCGGCGAGTACGGCACGCTGCTTTCGTTCCCGGAGCGCTCGCTGACTGACGACCTCTCGTTTTCGGGACTGCGAGCCTACTTCTCCTGGCGTGGGCTGGACCTGGATGCCCTGCGGATGTACCTGCAGTACCGCGGCCTGTCCCTGACCGACATCCGGGCCGACCCCGACCGGTATCGCGACCCCGACAGCCTGCCGGCAGCGCCCAACGACCCCGGTGACGGCTCGATTCCCACGGACGATGCAGAGGAGGGGACACCGCTTGCCGACGGCGGTGAGGTAACCGACGGAGAGGCCGAGAGAGCGTACGACGACCCGTGGGGAGCCGAAGCCTTCCTCGCGGACATCGAGGGCAGCGCCTACGGAACCACCCCACAGGACCTCCGTGAAGGGCTGGAGATGCTCACCGAGGAGGACACCGTCTGGATTTCCCCCGGTATTCCGTTCCTCGTGCCGCTGTTTTTCGGGCTGGTGCTCTCGCTGACCGTCGGCGACGTGCTCTTCGTCGCCCTGGAGACGGCGGGGCTGGTCTGAATGGTCCTGTTCTGGCTTCTCGGAGCGGTCGTCGGGCTGTTTGCCGGTGGCGTCAGCTACTGGCTGGGTTCGACTGACCCGGTCCTGACGGGCACGCTCGTCGTGACCTACACCGTCGGGACTCGCCTCTCGTTGCTGTATCCGGACATGGTCTACGAGGCGGACAGTCCCGCGTGGGCCGTCGGAAAGTGGTCCGGGGCGGCGACGGCAGTCGTCCTCGTCGCTGCGTTTTTCGGTGTGAACCAGTCCCTGCCCATCGCGGACGGGCTGCAGTTGAGCCTCCAGTTGCTGGTACTGGGCGTCGGCTACACCGCGTGGGCGTTTGGCGTCGCCTACGCCCGGGCGAAGGCATAACCCCGAGGACAAGACCTACAAGCGCCACACCCCAGCGTTCGGACATGAGCGCCGACGCCCCCGACCTCGCTTTCGACGAACAGGAGTTGCTCCCTGCGGTCGCGCAGGATGCCGAATCCGGCGAGGTGTTGATGCTCGCCTACGTCACAGAGGAAGCCCTCCAGCAAACCCGCGAGACCGGGCTGGCCCACTACTACTCCCGGAGCCGTGAGGAACTCTGGCAGAAAGGCGGCTCCAGCGGCCACGTCCAGCACGTCGAGGAAGTGCGGGTCGACTGCGACGGCGACGCCCTGCTGTATCTCGTCGAGCAAGAGGGCGGGGCCTGTCACACCGGCTACGAATCGTGTTTCTACCGCACCGTCGACGGCGAGACCGTCGGCGAGCGCGTCTTCGACCCCGACGATGTCTACGAGTGAGACCGCCCGCGACCCCGTGAGCGAGCTTCAGGCAGCCAGCGACCGGCTGGAGCAAGCAAGGGAGCGCGTGGCCGAGTTCGGCGAGACCGACCTGCAGCAACTCGCCGATGCCTACGAGGAGTTTGCAGGCTTGCTCGACCGTTACGAGGAGCCGGCGACCGGCGACGGCGATTTCGAGCTGTTCATCGAGTTTCAGGGCAAGATAGAGACCTTCGTCGAGACCCTGCCCGAGGATGTCCTCCTGCGGGAGTCCTTCGAGGAGGCCGACGAACACCTCCAGCAACGGCGGCTGAACGAATCCGACTTCGAACACGTCCGCGAGCAACTGGAGCCGGTGGCGGACCTCGTCGGGCGTCTCGACGAGCGCGAGAACGCACGCAACGAGTATCAACGCGTACGCAAACAGGTCCGCGAGCGCCTCCACGAGGTCCGCGAGCGCATCGACGAACTCGAACGCCTCCAGCGGCTGGGCGATGCGGACCTCGATGCCCCCACAGAGCGCTTGCGCGAGCCCATCGAGGCCTACGACGACGCCGTCACCGAGGCCTTCGAGCAGTTTCGCCGGGAGGCCCCCGCACGCGAAGTCCTCGGGTTTCTGGCCGCCACACAACGGTTCCCGCTGGTGCCGTTCCGTCCACCGCCGACGGACCTGAAGTCGTACATCGACGAGCATCCGCCCGGCGAGGAGTCGATACCGCGGCTGCTGGAACTGTCGGAATACTCCCGCTCGAAGCTCGACCACTACGTCGAGGACCCGACGGCACTCACCCAGTCGGTGGGAACCCAGCGGACCTACCTCCGCCGGCTGGACGCCGACCCCCTCACTATCGGCTGGCCGCCGCCGAGCGCCCAGCAACTTCGCTTTCGCTGTCGGGAACTGACGAGCGTGGTCAACCGCTTCGCACCCGAGGTGGTCGAACGGCTCCGGACAGTCGAACGGCTCCCCGTCACGACGACGTACGAGCGCCTGCGCGACAGCGCCCAGGCCGAAGCGGAACTGACCGACGACGAACGCCAGCAGTTACAGAGCGGTGCCGTCGCCGACGAACTCGACGAGCGACGCGCGGAGCGGTCACGGCTCGAAGACGCCCTCGAAGAGTATCCTGCGCTGTGAACGGTCAGGCGTCTTCGATAGCGGCGGCCATCTCGTCGGCTAGCTCACGTGCCCGCGACTCCGCGCGGGCCTCCGCGTACACCCTCACGAGCGGTTCCGTCCCGCTGGGGCGGGCCAGCACCCACGCGTCGCCGTAATCCAGCCGGTAGCCGTCGGTCGTGTCCAGGTCTGCCGTCGACTCCTCGGCGGTTTCCTCGATGGCGTCGAGCATCGCGTCTCGCTGTTCTTTGCCCTCGTAGGAGATGTCGTGGCGGACGTTGTAGTAGTCGTCGTAGTCGGCGGCGATGTCACTGGCGGGGCGGTCGGCGACGAGCGCACAGAACCGGGCGGCGGTGTAGGCACCGTCGCGGGCGATTCGGTAGCCGGGGAAGATGATGCCGCCGTTGCCCTCGCCAGCGATGGGAACCCGCCGGCCACGCTCTTGCAGTTCCCGGATGGCAGTGATGAGATACGTGCTTCCGATGGGGGTCAAGCGGAGGTCAGCACCGGCGTCCTCGACGACATCGACGAGTCGCTGGGAGGCGTTGACCGCGGAGACGGCCACGTCGTCGTCCCCCAGTTCGGCGGCCGCGAGCGCGGCCAGCGCGGCGTCGCCCTCGATGAACGTGCCGGTCTCGTCGATGAAGATAGCCCGGTCGGCGTCGCCGTCGTGAGCGATGCCGAGGTCGGCGTCGCTCGTGCGTGTCAGGCGAGCGAGGTCGGCGAGATGGTCGGCGATTGGTTCGGGCTTGCGGCCGGGAAAGCGGCCGTCTGGCTGGGCGTTGACCGTGACCACGCGACAGCCCAGTTCGCGGAAGAAGTCGGGGCTTGTCAGCGCCCCCGCACCGTGACCGGGGTCGATAGCGACGGTCAACTCGGCGTCGGCGATGCGCTGTCGTGGGACCGCAGCGAGTAGTTGCTCCCGGTAGGTTTCCCGGGCCGTCTCGACGGAGCGGCTATCCCCGACCTCGGACCAGTCGGCCAGTTCGGGCCCAGCGTCGAGGCGGTCCTCGACACGTTCGAGACGGTCCTGAGTGAGTTCGACGCCGCTCTCACCGACGAGTTTGATACCGTTGTACTCGGGTGGGTTGTGCGAAGCGGTAATCATCACGCCCGGGACGCTCTCGCGCTCGCAGTAGGCCTGCAGCGCCGGCGTCGGTGCGATGCCCAGTCTGTCGACGGTACAACCGACGCTCTCCAGCCCGCTGGCGGCAGCGTCGGCGAACATCGGCCCCGTCAGCCGCGTGTCGCGGGCGAGCGCCACCCGCCCGACACCGAGTTCGGCCCCAGCGGCCTGTGTCACCTGCATGACGAACCGTGGCAGGAGGTCATCGTTTGCCACGCCACGGACGCCACTCGACCCGAAGACCTTCACAGGTTGGCATGGCGTGGGCAGGGCCATAGTGATTGCGCTCGGCATCGGCAAGCCCTTACCCTCCGCTCCCTTCACCGGCGGGTATGGACACGCAGGCGCTTATTGACGCACTCAGGGAGACCGAGGCCGTCCGCTACGGCGAGTTCGAACTCTCACATGGCGGCACGAGCGACTACTACGTCGACAAGTACGTCTTCGAGACCAGCCCCGACACGCTGGCACTCATCGCAGAGGCCTTCGCCGAGCGCGTCGGGGAGACGAAACTCGCCGGCGTCGCGCTGGGCGCGGTCCCGCTCGCTGCGACCACCAGCGTCGAGACCGGCAACCCCTACGTCATCGTCCGCAAGCAGGCCAAGGAGTACGGCACGGGCAACCAGATAGAGGGCGCGCTGGCCGACGGCGAGGAAGTCGTCGTACTTGAGGACATCGCGACCACCGGACAGAGCGCCATCGACGCCGTCGAGGCACTGCGCGAGGCCGGTGCAACCGTCTCCCGCGTCGTCGTCGTCGTCGACCGACAGGAAGGGGCCGCCGAGAACCTGGCCGACCACGACATCGAACTGGAGTCGCTGGTGACCGCCGACGAACTGCTCGCGGAGGCCGACCACGACATCGATTCCTGACCGACACCGGCAGCGTCACCTCACCGATTCGATACGTTTCGCCCGGTCTCGTCAACTTTAACCGAGTCTGCGCGGAGAGGTGAGAAAATGGCGGGTCGACTGGCGGCGTGGTTCGAACTCGACGAGTACGACACGGACATCAAAACAGAGGTTGTCGCCGGGATAACGACGTTTCTGACGATGAGTTACATCGTCGTCGTCAATCCCGCAATCCTGAGCGCCGCAATCTCGGTGGAGGGCCGGACACCCGGCCAGACCATCCAGATGCTTGCGGTAGTGACGATTCTCGCGGCGGTCGCGGCGACACTGACGATGGCGCTGTATGCAAACAGGCCCTTCGCGCAGGCCCCAGGGCTGGGCCTGAACGCCTTTTTCGCGTTTACCGTCGTGCTGGGGCTTGGCGTCCCCTGGCAGACGGCGCTTGCAGCCGTCGTCGTCGAAGGCGTCGTCTTCATCTTCCTGACGGTAATCGGGGCTCGTGAGTACATCATCAAGCTCTTCCCCGAACCGGTCAAGTTCGCCGTCGGGGCCGGAATCGGGCTCTTCCTGGCGATTCTCGGGCTGGAGGCGATGCACGTCGTCGCCTCCGACCCGGCGACGTTCATCCAGTTCAACCCCGTCTTCGCCAACGACCCCATCGCGCTCATCTCCGTCGTCGGCCTGTTCATCACGTTCGCGCTGTACGCGGCCGACATCCCGGGGTCGATTGTCCTCGGCATCATCCTGACGACGGTGGCGTCCTACGTTGCCGACGCCGCCGGCTACTCGGCTATCGACCCACAGGTCGCCGAGGGCGTCGCCCTCTACACGCCGGCCTCGCTGACCGGCCAGACCGACGTGGTCTACTCGGCTGCCGGCTACGACATCACGCCGCTTGTCGGGGCCTTCCTGGACGGCTTTTCGAACGTCGACGCGCTTGGCTTCTCGCTCATCGTGTTCACCTTTTTCTTCGTGGACTTTTTCGACACCGCCGGAACGCTGACCGGCGTCGGACAGGTCGCTGGCTTCTTAGACGAGGACGGAAACCTCCCCGACATCGACAAGCCGCTGCTCTCTGATGCCATCGGGACGACCGTCGGCGGCATCATCGGTACGTCGACGGTGACGACCTACATCGAGTCCTCGACCGGCGTCGAGGAGGGTGGCCGGACCGGCCTGACCGCGCTCGTAGTCGCCGTGTTGTTCCTGGCGTCGCTCGCGCTGGTCCCGCTCGCGGCCGCCGTCCCGCTGCACGCCTCGCATCTGGCACTGGTGGTGGTGGCTGTGCTCATGCTTCGCAACATCGTCGACATCGAGTGGGACGACCTCTCCCATGCTGTTCCGGCGGGCCTGACGATGTTCATCATGCCGTTCACCTACTCGATTTCCTACGGCATCGCCGCGGGCATCATCTCTTATCCCATCATCAAGGCCGCACAGGGCGAGTTCCGCGAGGTCCACGCCGGCCAGTGGGTGCTCGCCAGCGCGTTCGTGTTCTACTTTTTCGTCCGCACGAGCGGCCTGCTCGCAGGCGCTCTCTGACGGGACGGACACACAGCAGCGACGCTCTTTTTGCGGTCGCGGGCCTACAGCAGGTGAATGCCGAACCTCGAACTGTACGAACTCGAAGGCTGCCCGTACTGTGCGAAAGTGAAGAAAAAGCTGGACGAACTCGACCTAGACTACGAGTCACACATGGTACCCCGGAGCCACGGCGAGCGCGACGAGGTCGAAGCGGTCAGCGGACAGACGGGCGTGCCCGTCCTCGTGGACAACGACAACGGTATCGAGGGAATGCCCGAGTCCGACGATATCGTGGAATACCTCGAAGAGACCTACGCCTGACGGGGTAGCCGAAACGCGACGGACTGTCTTCTTGTGCAAAAAACTGCGAGTAGCTATGCCGTGCCTTCTTCCTCGGCGCGGTCCATGATGAGGTCCCGAAGGTCGATACGGTCCTCGACATCTTCCATCTCGGCTTCCTCGACGAGAGCAGTGCCGTCGATGGATTCGCGGGGCGCCTCGTCGACGACGTAGACGCTGGTCGTCTGCGTCACCCGGCCGACCGAGGCCATGATGCGGGCGCGTTTCTCCGCGGTCTCGGTGAACGTGGAGTGACCGGTGAGCACGCGGTCGCGGTCCTGTTCACCCTCGCTGACCGTCTTGAACGGTGCCCGCTCTGTCGGATGGACCTCGTAGCCGACGCGGGTGAACACGGCGACGATTGGCTCGTCTTCCTCGTCGACATCGGGGTCGGCTGGCGTCTCGGTATCCTCGCGGACTTCATCCGCACCATCGAGGACTTCGACCGGCGAGGTCAGCGGCGCGTCGAACAGTTCTTCGAGCTGGGTGGCGACCTCGACGCTTGCGTCCATCCCGTCTTCGTACTTGGAGACGGTCCGGCGGGAGACACCCAGTTCCTGTGCGAGTCGCCCCAGCGACCAGTCGCGCTCCTCGCGGATGTCCGCCAGCACCTCGCTATCGATGTTGACGTACAGCCCACCCGGGGCGGCATAGATGAGCGGCGGAACCTCCTCGACGAACAGGTCCATCGCGGTATCGGGCGACAGCACGGGAACGCCGTGTCGGAAGTAGACCACGCCGGGTTTGAGATCCTCGTCACGAGTCCGTAGCCCGACGACAAGCGGCGTCGCGTTGAGATACTCCCCGAGGCGGCGCATCTCTGCCCCGATACGGGCGTCGAAGGCATCGATGTTGCCGAGAATCTTCAACAGGAGCGTGTCTCTGCCCCGCCGGGCGGCGACGTCGAAGCTCTTCGGACGAATGGCACACCGCTCGCTCACGACGAAGCCAGCGTCTTCGAGCATGGCGGTAACGTTGCCCACCAGCGCAGAACGGGACATACTACTATCTAACCATACATAGTTCACTCCTCGTATTTATGCGTTGTGGCGGCTGTGCTGCCGATGTCTGGCGATTTCGGGATCATAACAACAGGGAGACAGGACACCCCGACCCCGAAAGCTGTTTGTGGGTCTCGGAGTTAGGCCGGATAGTGACAGTCATCGCCGTCGACGACACCGACTCCCGCGAGCGAGGGATGTGTACGACCTACGTCGCGACGCGCCTCGTGCAGGCAGTACGCCAGGCGGGCGGGACCGTCGACCGGGCGCTGCTCGTTCGCCTCAATCCCGCCGTCGAGCACAAGACACGGGGTAACGCCGCGCTGGCCGTCCACTGTGACCTGCTGGCCGGCGAGGCGCTGGGACTCGCGGAGAACGCACTCGACCGCGCCGAAACGGACGACCCTCGGACGAATCCTGGCGCGGTCGTCGTCGGCGCTGCACCCGAAACGGTGCCCTCTGCGTTCGCGGCCGTCGCCCGCCGGGCAGTCCGGGAGTACGTCGACCCTGACGAGGTACGTGCCGCTCTCACCGACAGCGACGCACACACCGTCGAGCGCGGGAACGGCCGGGGACTGGTCGGCGCGACGGCCGCGACCGGAGCGTGGGCCGCCTTCGACGAGTGGACCTACGAGTGCATCTCCTACCGGGAGCGCGACCGCTGGGGGACCGTCCGCGAGGTCGACGTCGACTCCGTTCACACAGCGGCAGACGAGGAGTACCCGGCGGTGTGGGACACCATCGACCGCGAGGAGGGCACGGCGGTCTGTGTTCCCCGGACACCGTGTCCCATCCTGCATGGCATCCGCGGCGACGACGCCGACGCCGTTCGCCGGGTCGCCGAGGCCATCGAGAGCGAGCCAGTCGCCACCCGACAGGTCTTCCTCACGAATCAAGGGACCGACGCTCATCTCCACACAGCACCGGTGGCCGACCTGCAGGCCGGTCGCGCTTACCGGACGACCGGGACTGTCGCCAGCGCACCCGAAACGCGGGAAGGGGGCCACGTCTTTCTCACCCTCGATGGGGGGGATAGGTCGGTCCAATGTGTTGCCTTCGAGCCGACCAAACGCTTCCGGAACCGGGTGCGGGCGCTGTGGCCGGGCGACCGCATCACCGCCTGTGGCGAAGTGAGCGACGGGACGCTGAAACTGGAGAAGTTCGCGCTCCGGGAGCGTGTCGAGACGGAACGGGTCGTCCCCGAGTGTCCCGACTGCGGGCGCTCGATGGAGTCGGCGGGGGCAGACGCCGGCTATCGCTGTCGGGACTGTTCGACGAGCGCCGACGGGAAAGTCGAGCAGCCCATCGAGCGGGACATCGAGAAGGGGTGGTACGAGGTTCCCCCAGTGGCACGCCGACACATCGCGAAGCCACTGGTGAGAGGTGGCTTCGATGCTCCCGTCCATCCGGAGCGATGAGTACATCCCGAGTGCGAACGGAGTGAGCACTCGGCCTTTTTGGGCCAGATTTTTGCCGGGAGCGGTGCGCGACGACAGAGCGCACCCGACCGGGAAAAAGGTGGTCGCTGAACCACTGGTGAGAGGTGGCTTCGATGCTCCCGTCCATCCGGAGCGATAGCTGGGGCACGTCGGCCCGGTAATCGTGTACTACCACGGCAGACACACGACATGGTCGAAAATAGTCCACCGGATTGCGACGCATAACGAAGTACGCAATACCCGACCCGTGGGTATGGAGCGAGTGACTGGAACCCAGGGTAGTAACGCAATCTCCGTCAGCCGGCGAGACGTGCTGAAGACAGTCGGTGGCGGCGCAGTCGGGCTGACGGCGATGACCGGGACCGCCAGCGCGTGGCAAATCCAGTTTTACGGCTGTAGCCAGGTCTGCTCGGGCAGTCAGGACGGCAGAGCCGTCGTCGCAGTTGACGGTGGCTACGAGTGCCGACCGATGGGAGAGTACACCTCGGACCGCCAAAATCAGGACTGGAAGTGGTCGTCGTCGTGCTACGAGGTATCGGGCGCGGAAGCAATCGTCGGGATGATCGAGGGGTGTGCAAGCGAGACGTTCTGCCTGAACCCTAACAACTGCGCATCGAACTACTACGACTCCGTAGACGAGATTATCGCGGCCCTGAACGACTCGGGCTGTTGTAGCGGCAACATCGAACCGGGCGAGTGTGATGTCACCGGAACGGGTGGGGGCAACGACGACAATCCGGGCCGTGGAACGCGAGGCCGAGGGAGAGATGACCACCCGGGCCGTAGAAAACGGGGACGGGAAAAGGATGACAACCGGGGTCAGAGAAAGCACAACCGCGGCAAAGACGGCGGGCCAGGCCGCAAAAAACGCAAGCGTGGTCACAACAAGCGCAACTAAATTTCCTGGCTACGCCGGAGGTCAGGTCTCCAGCACCTCGATGAGGTTCCCCTCGGGGTCCCTGACAAAGCAGATTCGCGTGCCGCTTTCAGTGGTCTGTGGTTCCGAAAGCGTCTCGACTTGCTCGGGCAAGGCCCGGTAGAAGTCGTCGAGGTTCTCGACTGCCAGCCCGAGGTGTTTCGCACCGGGCTGGTGTACCCGGTCGGCGTGAGCGGGGTCGCCTTGGGGGTCGTACTCGACGAGCTCGACGCGAATCCCGTCGGCATCGAGATGGGCGAAGTTACCCGTCGCGTCGGGTACGTCGACGCCGATCTCGAAGGCCTCGCCGCCGACGGAAAAGTCGGCGACGACGGAGAGGTCGAACACCTCGGTGTAGAACTCGACGGCACGCTCTAAGTCGGTGACGGTGATACCGACGTGGTGGGCAGTTGGCATACAGGAGAGGTGGCCGCTGGCGCGAAAACGGTGACGGTTGCCGGAGACAGAGAACGACGAGACGACTCGCTGCTGTCCGTCGTGTTATGCCGAGAAAGGGGGTGCGTCGAGAGTGTGCTACAGTCGGTCGACCGGAGCGGGCTGACCCCGGTTTCGGTTCCGTCGCTGGAGATAGAGCGTGCCGACGACGACCGCCCCGATAATCGGCGGGATGAACATGCCGAGGAAAAAGCCAACGGCCCACATATCGGCGGTGTCCATGTTCCGCTGTCGGCCGTCAAGGTATATCCACCCACCACCGAGGAGGCCGATGACGACAGCCAACATCCCAGAGATCTCGATGCCGACCATGTGAGACGGTTGTGCTCAGGCGTGGATAACGTTCTCGGTAAGACAAACGACGGCTTCACACACCGCTGGTGGACATGCACGCTAGCCGACGCCTCGCGGCCGCCCATCACGGCGTCGGCGGGTCCCCATCATATCCATCCACATCCTGATGAGACCACCTTTTTCATCGTCGGGTATGCTCCCGATGGTCGCATACCGCTCCTCGAAAAACGTGGGCGAAAAAGGCTGACCCTCGGCCACCGGCCTCGGGTCAGTAAACTGCTCACCCCACTCACGGCTACAACTACGGCGTTGGCGGGTCCCCATCGTATCCATCCACATCCTGATAGAAGTTGAGCAGGCCGAACTTGAGTTTCTCGGGCTCTACGTCTATCATCTCGGCGCGTTCCTCGGCGGGGAAGGCACCACGAACGGCGTACTCGCCCATCTCGATTTCCGCGCGCTCGGTGTAGCGGGCATCGAGCAGGATGCGCGCACCGTAGTCATCGGGCGAGCGGACGACCCGGCCCATCGCCTGCCGGGTCTTGCGGATGGTGGGTATCTCGACGGCGTAGTGCCAGCCGGCGTCCTCGTCGGCGACAGTCGCACCCACGTCCTCGGCGTCGTCCACGTCGAAGGCCTCGTTGTAGGCGGCCTGGACGGCCTCCATCCGGTCGTCGAGATGCGGGTAGGGAACGCCGACCACGACGACGGTTCGGGCGTCGTCGCCGTCGAAACTGACTCCCTCACCGAGTGTCCCCCACAGCGACGTAAAGAGGACGGCGTCGTCGTCGTCGATGAACTGGTCGCGCAGTTCGTGGGCGGCCGTCCCGGGTTCGTCGAGGTAGGTAGTGCCTGCCGAGACGCGGTCGTGATAGCGTTTGGCTTCCCCGTAGGACGGGAAGAAGACGAGCGTGTTCCCCGGCGTGAAGCGGGCGGCGTCCTCGATAGTGTCGGTGATGGTCTGCTGGACCTGGCGGTCGTCGCGCTTGCTGGCGAAAAGCGGGGGGCCGTCGACGGTATAGGTCCGGCGACGGTCCGCGGGGAACTGTGCCCCGTAGGCCATCCGCTCGGTGTCGGACAGGCCGAGCACGTCCTCTGTGACCGAAAACGGCCGCAGGGTGGCACTCATCAGGACACTCGCGTGTAGCTCCGCAAAGAGGTCACGCGTCACTTCCTCGGGGATACAGGTGTACAGTTCCGCACGGCCGTAGACTTCGCCGTTGCCCTCGTCGTCACGACGCGTACTGATGACGGGGTACGTGCCCATCGCGTCGCCCTCCGAGAGCCACGCCTGGACGAACGTGGCCGCCTGCAAGGTCTGACATTCCTTGCGGACGCTCGCCTCGCCGGATTTGTAAGCCTCGTCGTACTCGGCGTCGAGGTCCTTCCCGAGTTCGATGGCATGGTCCAGTTCCGCCGAGAACCCGGGGCCGGTGTACTCCTGCAAGAACGTCAGCGTGAGGTCGTCCCGGCGCCCCTCGTTGGCAATCGAGAGGTCGTGCCAGTTCTCGCCGACCTGTTCGCGCTCGCCGAAGGCGAAGGCGTCGTCGTAGGCTGTCCGCAGGGCGTCGAGGAAGGTACCGAGGACGTTGTAGGCGGCGTCGGCGCGGGCGTCGTCGGATTCTTGCAGTTCGTCGAGTGCGCTTTCGAGGGTCGTCTCGGTGAGCGTGCGCCGGGCGTGGTCGCGGGCGGCGTTCTCGACGTTGTGAGCCTCGTCGAAGACGGCGATGACATCCTCGGGGTCACGGCCGAGCCACCGGAAGAACTGCTCGCGTATCATCGGGTCGAGCAGGTGGTGGTAGTTACAGACCACCAAATCGACGTTCTCGATACCCTCTTTGAGGAGTTCGTAGCCACACAACCCCTCGCGGTGGGCGCGCTCGTAGATGTCATCAGGCGTGCGCACGTCCTCGTACAGCCAGGAAAAGAACTCGTCCGTATTCGTGGTGAGATTGCGATAATAGTGGTCACAGACGGCCTTCTCCTCGAAGTCGGCGAGGTCGTCTTCGAGCGCGTCGAGTTCGTCCATGACGGCACCTCGTGCCTCCGTGGCACCGCTGTCGCCCTCCTGGCTCCGGTCCAGCAGGTCCCGTTGCTTCGCTTCGAGGTCGGCCATCTCCTGTTCGGTATCGACGAGGTCCCGGGTGGTGTCCCGCAGGGCCTGGCACTCCTCGTAGCCCACGTCGATGTGACACATCGACCCCTTGCCGCGGAAGACAACCGCCCGAATCGGCTCCTGGTCGGTGATGGCCGACGCCTCCCGGCGGAACTGGCGCATCTGCTGGTGGACGTTCGTGGTGATGACCACGGTCTTCTGGGTCTCGCGGGCGTGTTCCAGTGCGGGCGCGAGGGCGGCCAGCGTCTTGCCGGTCCCGGTGGCCCCCTCGAAGAGCACGTCGGTCCCATCCTCCAGGGCGTCGTGGATAGTGGTCATCGCCTCCCGCTGGTGGTCGTAGGGCTCGTCGTAGGGGAAATACTGCAAGTGCGAGGCCTGTTTCGACACTGGTGGGGGATTGGCCGCGATACATTATAAACTGCCGCCCCGGGACGGAAGTGGCAGGGAGTCGGCAAACGGTTTATTTTGATTGAGGAGTGATATGTGGTATGGTAACGGATGAGAGTGCCACTGTCCTACACGTCGGGCGACGCGATGGTGCTGTCGACGGGGCACTCACAGCAGTAGCGGGGGACGCTGAGGATATCGCCGTCTCCACTGTCGAAACACAGGAGGAAGCGCTGGCGACACTCGACGACGAGGCTGTTTCCTGTCTCGTCGACAGTCTCGTCGCCGACGAGGAGCGGACGGGGTTTCTCAGGACCGTTCGTGAACGGGCCGAAAGCCTGCCATACCTGTTCGTTACCGACGACCCGGAACGCGCAGACGAGGCACTCGCCGCAGGCGCAAGCGACGTGGCCGTCCGCCACGACGGCCTCAGCGACGAAGCGGTACTGGAACGGCGACTCGACGCAGTTCTGGCACAGGATATCTCCACAGGGCAACAGCCCGAAAAACAGGAAGCGACGGACGAGTTGCTCAACGCTATCGACGATATCTTCTACGTCCTCGATACGGACGGGTTTCTCACGCGATGGAACGAGACGGCAAAGCAGGTGACAGGCTACACCGACGAGGAACTCACCGGGATGCGCGGTCGGGAGTTCTTCCCCGAAGAGGACCGGGACCAGGCCAGAGCGGCGATGCAAGAGGTGTTCGAGACCGGGTCAGCCACGGTCGAGACGGAGATAGTAACGAAAGACGGCGAGCGGATACCGGTCGAGTACACCACGACGAAACTGGTCGACGACGATGGGGAGACACGTGGCGTCGTCGGCGTCGGGCGTGACATCACCGCCCGCAAGGAACGCGAGCGACAGCTCCAGCGGGAGCGTGACCGCCTGTCGGCGACACTCGACACCGCGCCGTATCCGTTTGTCCACGTCACATTCGAGGACGGCGAGACGGTCGTCCAGCAACTCAACGATGCCTTCGAGGAGACGTTTGGCTACGAGCGAGAGATGTTACGGGGAGAACCACTGGACAAGTTCATCGTCCCAGAGGATATCGATACCTCGACGGAGGTAAACGAACCAGCCAGCCGCGGCGAGACTATCGAACGGGAGATTGTCCGCGAGACAGCCGACGGGGAAAAGCGGGATTTCCTGTTCAAGTCCAGGCCGCTCATCCGGGAGGACGGCACCGTCGAGGGACTGGGGGCCTACGTCGACATCACCGAGCGCAAAGAGCGCATCGAGAAGCTCAACCAGATACAGAGCCACGCCTCAGAGGTCATCTGGATGAGCGACCCGGAAAAGGAGTCGATGGATTTCGTCAGCGACTCCTACGAAGATGTCTGGGGACGCTCGACGGAGTCGCTGCGTGAGCGCCCGCGCTCGTTTGTCGAGAGCATTCACCCGGATGACCGCAAGCGCCTGGAGGAGGCGCTAGCAGCCCAGCGGGAGGACCCCGAGGGGTACGAGGAGACGTACCGCGTCGTCCAGCCCGACGGTGAGGTCAGGTGGGTCCACGACCGCGCATCCGGTGTCTACGAGGACGGAACGCTGACTCGCATCGTCGGCATCGCGACGGATATCACCGAACGCAAGGAACGCGAAGAGGAACTGGGATACCGGCGTGCGCTGCTGGAGGCACAGGCCGAAACCACGGTGGATGGGTTGCTCCTGGCCGACAAGGACGGGACCGTCCACTACTACAACGAGCAGTTCTTGGAGATGTGGGACATCCCACGGACTGTCGTAGCGAACCACTCCGACGACGAGATTCTATCCGCGGTCCACGACCTACACGCCGACCCCGAGGCATTTCGCGACCGTGTCGCCAAACTCTACGACGACCCCGACGCGGAGAGCCGCGAGACAATCGAACTCGCCGATGGGCGGTGGTTCGAGCGCTACAGCGCACCGGTTCGGGGCGACGATGGTTCCTACTACGGGCGGCTGTGGGTGTTCCGGGACGTCACGGAGCGCAAGGAACGCGAGCGGGAGTTACGGCTAAAAAAGCGCGCGATGGACGAGGCCCCAGTCGGCATCACGATTCACGACGTCGACGGGTCAGAGAGGGAAATCACGTACGTCAACGACGGCTTCATCCAGATTGCCGGCTACGGCCGGGAGGAAACCCTCGGCGAGGACATCTCCATGCTGTTCGGTGCCGAGACCGGTGAGACTGAACGTGACCTGCTCGTGCGAGCCCTGGAGCGCGGTGAGAGTGTCTCCCAGGTGCTGTTGCTCTATCGCAAGGATGGCCAGCCGTTCTGGGGCAGAATCAGTCTCGCGCCGGTGACCAACGAGACAGGTGACGTGACGAGATTCATCAGCTTCCTCCAGAACGTGACCAAAGAGAAAGAACACGAACAGGAAATCGAGCGCCGGCTGGACGAGTTCGGCGAGGTGCTGGCCAAAGAGCTCAGCGCGCCAATCGAGGACGCGAGAGAGACGATACAGACGGCGCTGGAACGCGACGACATGGCTGAAGTGGAAGTGGCGGACCGCTCGCTCGAACGGGTCCAGAAGCTCATCGACGACCTCACCACCGTCCACTCGTTTTCCGTCAAATCCAGGGAGGTCTCTGAGACCGCCCGGGATGGGTTCGGAACGACGAGATAGACGCCCCGGCCCTGGCCAACAGAAGAGACCATCCCCGACATGAAAATCCCGACCTCGACCGTTGCCGTCTGTGAAGACAACGAAACACGAGCGGAGCTATACTCCCTCTGGCTCGACGAGTGTGAGGTCCGTATCGCCCTGACGACACAGCAGGCCAGGGATAAACTCGACGACGAGGTCGCTGTCGTGGTACTCAATCAGGGTTTTGCAGACGGGAAGGCGGCGCAAGTGCTGTCGTACATCCGGGAACAGGACTCGGTCTGTCGGGTCATCGAGACCCGGGACCGCTCGGAGGCGTTTCCGAGTCTCGGGGTCGACCACAATCTCGTCAAACCCATCTTCGAGGACGTCCTCGTCGAGAAAGTCAGGACGCTGCTCCGCCGGGTGAACTACCAGGTCGCACTCGACCGGTACTACAAGATGACGATCAGCATCACGACGCTGGAGCTGAAATCCGAATTGAACGACAAGGAGAGTGAGAGACACGAGCAGTTGACCGAGTTGGCGGCGGACCTCCAACGGTTTCTCTCCGACCTCAGGGCGGAGATGAGTGAGGACGACCTGAGGGCGGTCATGCAGAACGTCAACATCGAGACAGACGGCAATACGGCGGATGTCCCACAGAAAGTCGGAAGCAAGTACCGCCCCGAGAAGTGTGGCAACTGCGGCCAGGCGTGGGACCCCCAGGACAGCGACGAGCCGGGGATGGTCAGACTCGGAGCGTACGTCTGGCGGTGCAAACGATGCGGGGACGTACAGATGTACGCAGACCCCAGCCATCAGCAACTCAGTTCGTACCGGAAGTGACTGCAGTCCAGCAGGGACGGGGCCGGTGCGGTTGTGAGACTGTCTCGCCCGGCCGACACACGTTTTAGGTGCCTGTTAGCTAACCACAGGGCATGCGCCGCCGTCACTATCTCAGCGCGCTCGGGACTGGCGCGCTTGGGGCCACAGCCGGCTGTCTGGGCGTCTTCGAGTCCGACCCCGCCGAGGGCAACAGTACGGACCCCGTCCCGAACGCCAACGTCACGACGCGGTCGGCCGACATCGGGACGCTGACCGACGCCGACCTGCCACTGGCCGACAGCGACCTCCAGCGAGGGGCTCCGAAAGACAGCATCCCCGCGATTACCGACCCGGTCTTCGGTGCGAATTGGGGTGATGTCGAGTGGACGCTCGCAGCCGACGACCGGGTCATCGGCGTCGCCGTCGACGGCGTTGCCCGCGCGTACCCGCTCCCGGTCCTGAACTATCACGAGGTGGTCAACGACGACTTCGGCGGCCCCTTGCTCGTGAGTTTCTGCCCGCTGTGTGGCTCGGGCGTGACCGCACAGCGCCGGGTCGGCGGCCGGGAGACGACGTTCGGCGTCTCCGGGTTGCTGTGGCACTCCGATCTGGTTATGTACGACACACTGACGGACTCGCTGTGGAGTCAGGTGCTCGGGAAAGCCGTCAAGGGGCCGATGACGGGAACGGCGCTGTCCCTGCGGCCATCGACGCTGACGACGTGGGGAGAGTGGCGCGAGGAACACCCCGAGACGGAGGTGTTGCTCCCGCCGCCGTCTTCGGGGACCGTCGAGGGGGAGGTGAGACGCGACTACGGCCGGAACCCCTACCCCGAGTACGACGACAGCGAGCGCATCGGCATCGGGTACGGCGGGGAGTACGACGGCCGACTCCACCCGAAAGCCGCGGTCATCGGCGTGGCTACCGACGAGACAGCCCGGGCGTATCCGCTGTCCGCAGTCGAAGCGGCAGGCGTGGTCAACGATACTGTGGGCGACCTGCCGGTCGTCGTCGCAGCGACAGCCGACGGGACGCTGGTGGCCTACGAGCGCCACGTCGACGGCGAGGGAGTCACCTTCGAGCGCGACGGCGAGGTGCTGGTCGGTGCCGGGTCGCGGTGGGGACTCCTCGGCGGCACAGCGCTGGATGGCCCTCACGAGGGTGCGAGTCTGCGGCGCGCAAACGACCGCTCGCCGATGTTCTGGTTCGCGTGGGCCGACTTCTTCCCCGAGTCGGGGATATACGAAGCGTAAGGCGAAGCGACTGCCCCGTCCGGAGACCGGTCTGTGACGGTGGGGCACCCTGTTGGCGACGGCGGGAGTCGACGTACATCGCGTGCGGCGAGCTTTACTCCGGACCGATACAAATCGGGGGCTCCAGCGTCTGAGATAGTCAGGAAACCGTACGGCGCGAAAGGGGCACAGCAGTCACTCTCAGCCCAGTGTGGCCTGTACCTCCTCGTCGGTGACCTGCGGGAACTGGTCGTAGTGACGCCCCACCGAGCCGAAGGGGTCGGGAGTCTCGACGGCGACCACGTCGTCGGCGCGTTCGCGCAACGCAGGCAGTGCAGAGGGGGCAGCCACCGGGACTGCGAACACGACGGCACTCGCATCGCGGTCCCGGGCAGCCGTCAGCGCCGCGTTCGCCGTCGCACCCGTCGCCACGCCGTCGTCGACGACGACGACCCGTTCGCCCGCCAGCGACCGCGACTGTTCGCGGTAGCGGTCTGCTTTCTCGCGGGCGGTCGTGACGGCCTGTTCGCGGCGCTTTGCCACCGCACCGTCGTCGATGTCGAGTCGGTCGATGAGGTCGTCGTTGAGCCAGGCCGTCCCGTCGGCGGTGACCGCGCCGAGTGCCAGTTCCTCCCGGCCGGGCGCGCCGATTTTCTGGACGACGACCGCGCCAAGCGGACAGTCCAGCCGCTCGGCCACGACGCAAGCGACCGGGATACCTCCGCGTGTGATGCCCACGACGATGTCGGCAGCCACGTCGTCGGCCAGCGCGTCGGCCACTCGCTCCCCCGCATCCGTTCTGTCGGAGAACATACGCATCGCTACGCGGGTGACGGCGAAAAAATCTCGGCGGGAAGGTTTAGTTACCGACCTGGGTCGCGCGCTCGACGACGTCCTCGCTGTAAATCTCGGCGAGGTCGTCGTGCTGGTCCGGACGGTTGTCGTAGACGTCCTGGAACAGCTTGACCGGCGTCATCAGCGCCTGATAGGTCGCCTCGTCCCACATGCGGTCACTGGAGACATCGACCTGCACGCCGTCGATTTCGACGGTAGCGGCACGGGTCATCGCGATTGCGCCCTGCCCGGCTTCCTTGGCGGCCTCGAACTCCTCCATGGAGTCGACGATGTCGTCCAGGCTGGGGACGTAGTCGACGTAATCGAGCAGGAGGTCGGCGAGTTCGTCCTCGTCCTCGGCGTAGAGTTCGGTGCTGCCGACTTCGAGTTCGTAGCCGCCGTCTTCCGCTTCGAGTTCGATGCGGTCGCCGGTGTAGACCTGGGCGTCGCCCTGGTCGTCGAGTTCGACCTCGCGGCCGTCCTCGTCGATGAGCCAGTAGCCCTCGGCGGGGGGCAGCGGGCTCTGGTTGGCCTCGACGACCTGACCGGGGGTCAGCGACCAGATACCGGTCATCCCCATGGCGTTGTTGGCGGTGATGCGGTCGTGGTAGCCCTCGACATCGCGGATGTCGTCGTAGGGGCCGTCCACGGAGATTGCGCCCGCCGCGCTGGCCGCACGCGAGGTGTTGTGGCGCAGCTCCTTCCACTCGGGGAGGCCACCCGTGGGGGTGATGGCGCGCATGTCCTTGGTGTAGTCGACCTCACCGTCGACCAGCAGGAACAGGCGTTCGAGGTTGTTGTCGGCCTTGCCCATCTCCTCACGGAGTTTGCCCATCGCGAGCTCGGCGGAGCCGGACTCGATGATGACGCTCATCGCAATCGAGCCCTCTTCGAGACCGTACTCGTGTTCGACGATGGTGATGAACTCGTCGGCTTTCTTCCAGTCGTCGATGTCGCCGACTTCCGGGATGACGAAGCCGTCGATGTTTTCGATTGCACCGTTGTCGGGGTCGGCGATTTCCAGCATGTGCTGGAAGCCCTTGTAGCGCGTGCTGGGGGAGTCGCGGTGCCAGACGACGCGGGGGTGAATCTCGCCGGGGAAGTCATCGCCCTTCTCGGCGACGACTTCGGCGATGTTCGTCGCGCCCTCGTCGCGCATGTTGGGTGCGGTGGCGTCCTCGTTGTCCGGGACCCACACGTCCGGGGCTTGCATGCCGCGGAGTTCGATTGCGCTGCGGAGTTTGGCGGCGGAGTCGCCCTCGCCCTGTTCGGCTGTCGGTGTCGTGAAGAACGTGCGCACGAACGTCCGGTCGTGCGTGCGTTTATCGATACTCATAGTCACTCGAATGGACCAGTCCCGCATTATTAAACCTGACCGAATCGGCTCGTTATGCACCGGCAAAAATAGACAGAGAAGCGCCTAAGCGTGCCGAAAAAGGAAAGACGGCAGTCAGAGGCCGGCGGTGGAATCAGTCGTCCTGGTCGCTGGTGATGACCGCGTCTTCCTCGTCGTCGGAGAAGCCGGCAGACTCTTCCTGGCGCTGCTTGGCGTCGGGGTCGTACTCGGCTTCGATCTCCTGGAAGCGCGGGACAAAGGAGAGCTCGTGGTGGCTCTCGGTGGGGTGACCGAGGTAGCGGTCTTCGAGGTCCCACTGGGCCTCTTCGTCGTTCTCGGCGATATTTTTCATGTCCTCGTAGACGGCGTGTGCGCCCGAGTGCAGGGCGTACAGCGTGATGAACTGGTACTTGTAGCCGAGGTCGCCCAGTTCCTGGAACGTGAGCGGGTCCTCCTCCTCGGACCAGGCGAAGGAGCTGGAGTAGTTGAACGCCAGCTTCAGGTCGGGGTGGGTCTCGTGGATGGTCTCGGCGTACTCGACGGCGTCCTCGCGCGAGGGGTCGGGCATCTCGGGCCAGACCAGGTCGACGCCACAGTCGGCGTAGAGACGGCCGCGTTCGAGGTGTTCCTCCCAGTCACCGTTGGCGGAGCCGTAGGCGTCGGTCCGGGCGATGATGATGGTGTCCTCGTCCTGCTTGGCGTCGACAGCGGCGGAGAAGCGTGCCTCGGCGTCCTCTCGCGAGACAATCTGCTTGCCGGCGATGTGCCCACAGCGCTTGGGCGTCGTCTGGTCCTCGATGTGGACCGCAGCGACGCCTGCCTTCTCGTACTCTCGGACTGCTCGGCGGACGTTGTGAATGCCACCGTAGCCGGTGTCACAGTCCGCGATGATGGGCAGGTTCGTGGCCTCGACCTGACGCTTTGCGTTCTCGACCATCTCGCGCATGTCGACCATCTCGAGGTCCGGGAAGCCAAACTGGCCCAGAACCGTCGAGTACCCGGACATGTAGACAGCGTCCAGACCAGCCATCTCGGCCAGGCGGGCATCGAGCGCGTGGTAGGTGCCAGGTGCAAAGACGTAGTCCTGGTTGTTCAGCATATCCCGCAGTTCGCGTGCGGCGTCGTTGTCGACGTCTCGGATATACGGGTCCGTACTCTTGACTCGGCTCGCAACTTCGTCTTTTCCGTCGTTGTCAGATGTCATGGGTGGATGTGTGAGCCGCGTTCAGGACGCGGGTCTCCGTGCATCCCGTTCGGAAACGTCGGCCGTGGATAAATGTTATGAACTATAATGATAATATTCCTTAACCCGTTTATCCAGGTTTAGGACCTTAAATTGAGAGTGACTCACTTGCAGGCCCTGCGGTAACAATTGACATTCAACGGAGTGTAGTGACAGAGAAGACCACCAGAGGGTGCCAGGAGTGGCGGCGACCCCCTTCGGACAAATCGTACACCGCAGTCGGCTCACCCCCGCCGTTCGTGGAGAGAGCCCGTCCGGGCCGGTGTCGGCATTGCGGGTCAGTCGTCGGCCAGTGCCGTCACACCCTCGTCGAGCAGCCGGTCGATGTCCTCGTCGCTCAGGCCGGCCTCCTCGCGAAGCACCTCGCGTGCGTGTTCGCCCAGGTGCGGGCCCGCGTGGTCGACATCGCCCGGCGTTTCACTCATCTTGGGGAAGACGCCGCGCATCCGTCGTGTCCCGCCGTCCGGCCCCTCGACTGCAATCACGGCATCCCGGGCCGCGTAGTGCTCGTCCTCGAAGATATCGGCCATGTTGTACACCGGACCCAGCGCAGCCTCGTGTTCCTCGAAGACATCGATTACCTCCGCACGCGTGCGCTCGCTCATCCACTCGGCGATGCGCCGGTCGATTTCGTCGCTGTGTTCGATGCGCGAGGCCATGTCGGGATACCGCTCGACCAGTTCCTCGTCTCGCGGGTCGCTACACTCCTCCGAGGAACGTTGCTCCTCGCTGCCCCCGACGATGTGGAGAATCCGCCGGGCGATGTTCTCCGTACTCCCCGAGATAGCGACCCAGCGGTCGTCTTTCGTCCGGTAGGTGTTCCGGGGAACTGTCATCTGTGAGGTGTTACCGTTGCGTTCGAAGAGTTCGCCCTCGGCGTCGTAGCGCGCGACCACGTCGCCCATCAGTGCGAACATCGATTCGAGGATAGAGGCGTCGACGTACTGCCCGGTCCCGCCGCTCACGTCCCGCCAGTACAGCGCCGCCACCGTCGCAAACGCCGAGTGCAGGGCACACACCGAATCCGCAAGCGCAATCGGCGGCAAGGTCGGCGGCCCATCGTCCATCCCCGTGGAGTAGGCAAACCCCGACATGGCCTCGATGAGCGTCCCGAACCCGGGCCGGTCGCTGTAGGGCCCGGTCTGGCCGAAGCCGGTGGTGCGGACCATCACCAGCCCCGGGTTCCGGTCGGAGAGCGTCTCCCAGCCGATACCCCACTCCTCCAGCGTCCCGGGCCGAAAACTCTCTATCAGTACGTCCGCAATCTCGATGAGGTCCAGGAAGGCCGCCTGCCCGGCGTCGGCTTTCAAATCCAGCGGGACGGATTTCTTGTTGCGGCCGACCCACTCCCAGGAGCGCCCGTCACCGCCGAACTGCCGGAGCGGGTCCCCGCCCTCCGGGTGTTCGACCTTGATGACCTCCGCGCCGAAGTCACCGAGGTAGGTGGCAGCAAGCGGCCCCGCATACAGCGAGGCAGCATCGACGACGGTGACCCCCGACAGCGGCCCCTGTCGGTCGGCGTCGCCAGCCGCCGAACCGTCGTCACCGCCAGCCGTCGACCGACCACTGCTGTCGGCCCCAGTCGATTCGTCCTCGCCGTCGGTCATCTTACGCCTCGTCGGGAGCGACCACGTCGTTGCACAGCGTCCCGATGCCCTCGTACCAGATTTCCACGTCGTCGCCGGGTTCGACGAGACCGGGGTTGGCCGGGCTGCCGAATGAAATCACGTCGCCGGGCTGGAAGGTGTACCGTTCGGAGAGGAAGGCGACGGTCTCGTAGGGGTCGAAAATCATCCAGTCGGTGGTGGCGTCCTGCCGTTTCTCCCCGGAGACGTGTGTCTCAATGTCGATGCCGCGGGGGTCGAGGTCGGTCTCGATGACCGGCCCGAGGGGTGCCGACCCGTCGAAGGCCTTGCGTGCCGTCCGCCGTTCCTGGTCGAGCGCGTCGAGGTCGTTGAGGATTGTCCACCCGCGCAGCACCTCTTTGACCTCGTCCTCGCCGTCGAGGTCGGTACACTCCTCGTCGACGACCGCGGCGAGTTCGCCGGCGTAGGTCAGTTCGTCGGTCCACTCGGGATGGACGATGGGCTCCTCGGGGTGGTGAAGCGCGACGGCGGGCTTGATGAACCAGTCCGGGATGTCGGGGATATCATAATCCATCTGGTCGATTTTCTCCGCGAAGTTGCGCCCGACACAGTAGAAGGTGCCCGGCTCACAGGGCGCAAGCAGGTCGGCCTCGGCGCCAACCTCGTAGGTCCCCTCGTCAGTCGTCACGGTGCCGTCGTCGTACTCGCCGGTGAGAACGCCATCGGCGGTCCGGATGCGTGCGAGTTTCATACCTGCCCTTCCCTGGGCCGGTACCTACCGGTTTCGGAATCCAGCGCCCGGGTCTGGCGAGTGCGGGCGGGGTCAGTGGCCGTCGTCGCCGGTCGTGCCTGACGTTTCGCCGTCTTTCTCGACTTCGACGAACACCGATGCGATGTCGTCGTCGGCGTTTCTGAGAGCGGTTTCGATGGCGTCGATAGCGTCGTCAATCTCCCGGCCAGAGAGTCCGTCATCGAAGTCGGCGTCGACAGTGACGACGATTTTCTTCGGGCCGAAGTAGACCGTGCGGAAATCGATGATATCCTCGACACCGTCGACGCCGGCCGCAATCGTCCGGAGTTCCGCCTCGGCGTCGGCGGGCATGCTCTCGCCCATCAGTAGGCGCTTGTTCTCCCACGCCAGCGCGAGCGCGAAAAACATCAGCAGGAGGCCGATGAGCAGGGCTGCTGCGGCGTCGTAAATGGGGTTGCCCGTCGTGCGGGTCAGGAAGATGCCAAAGAGGGCGAGACCGGCACCGCCCAGTGCGATGCCGTCCTCGGTAAACGCCGTCAGCGTGGTCGTATCGGCCGTCTTTCTGAACGCTTCCCGGTAGCCGCTCCAGTCGTTGGTGCGAATCTGCTTTTTCAGCGCCTTGTTTGCCTTGTACATCGCGTAGGACTCGAACAGGATAGCCCCGAGCAAGACGACGTAGTTGACGTACACGGAGGGGAACGTCTGTCCGGCGAGCGTGACATCTCCCGCAGCGTGCCCCCCGTGGTCGCCCAGCGCGACCTGAACCTCGTGATAGCCGTGTTTCGCGGATTCCCACCCGGCGATACCGAAAAGCAACACCGAGACCAGAAAGCTGTAGAAAAACTGCGCCTTCCCGTAGCCGAAGGGATGCCGTTGGTCGGCCTCCCGGGAGCCATACCGGATGCCGATGAGCAAAAACACCTGGTTCCCGGTGTCGGAGACGGAGTGATAGGTCTCCGAGAGCATCGCCGGACTCCCCGTCAACAGGAAGCCGACGAACTTCAGTATCGCAATCGCCCCGTTGGCGATGAGCGCCGCGATGACCACCGACTTGCTGCTTGCCATCGTGCGATTACTCACTGGCCTGTCACAAGTATTCCCGGGTTTCGACCGGCTTTTCGGTCACTGGCCGCTACGGCGGGTATGCTGCTGGCGCTCTCGGATACGCACGCTGATGGCTCGCCGACGCTGACCGACCATCTCCGCGAGCAGATTGCCGAGGCAGAGGCCGTCGTCCACGCCGGGGATTTCACCTCGACGGCGGCGCTCGAAGCCTTCGAGGACATGACGGACAAGTTGGTGGCAGTCCGTGGCAACGCCGACACTGCCGGAGTCAAAGAGCGGTTGCCGGCAACGGCGACAGTCGAGGCCTTCGACCGGCGGATACTGGTCGTTCACGGGCACGAACACGACGAGACAAAGCTCTCCTTGCTGGCACGGCAGGAAACGGCCGATGTCGTGATGACGGGGCACACACATCGGCCGGGGATCGGACAGTTCGGCGGGCTACGAGTTGTGAATCCGGGCAGTCACGCCGACCCGCGCGGGTCCCGGCCAGCGTACGCAACAGTTGGGCGGAACGGGCGTGACGTGCACGTTCAGTTGCGGACACCGGCCGGCGAGTCCATTACACGACGACAGTTGTAGGAGGGCCGTCGCGAGTCGACGCAACTATCGCTACGGAGGGGGACAAAAAGTAGCCGACGAAGGCTCAAAGAACTATTTGAGTGACGCCGTCACTCCCGCAGGTACAACACGACGCCGAGGACAGCCAGTGCGAACAGCCCGCCGAGGAAAAAGACGAGCCCGGGCGGGAGACCGGCAGCCACCTCCCGGCTCGCATCCGCGGCCGCAGTCGTCGTCTCGGGGTCGACCGTTTCGGTTACGTTCGTTGGGGCCTCGGTCACGTTTGTCGGCGTCCGTGTCAACTCGACAGTCTCTTCGAGCGTCGCATTCGTGGTATCCACCGTCGCTCCTTCGTCGATGTATTCGGCCGTGAACGACGTATTCTCCGACAGTTCACCAGCATCGGGGGTCACCTCAGGAGCGGTCCCGCCGTCGGGCGTGGATGTCGACTCGTTACCCACGGGGCCAGCGGCCGTGCCACCGGCCGCGTCGTCGATGGTGCTGGTCCCGAACGGGCCGCCAGCCCCGAACAGTCGCTGGACGACAAAGCTGGCGACCGCAAGCAGGCCAACGGCACCGAGCAGGCGTGAGAGAGCGGTCCGGATGACGGACTGGTCCTCATCATCGCCGGCGAAGATGACGAGCGGCTGGTCGGCCGGCGCGTAGACATCCATCTCCCGGCCCTTCTCGGAGTAGGCCGTGTCGACGACTTCGACGGCCCCCGCGTCTTCGAGGTTCTGAAGGTGGTACTGGGCGTTCTGGAGTGAGGTGTCGACGCGGTCGGCGAGGTCGGAAGGGGGAGCGGGGTCGTCGTGCAGCGCCGCGAGTAACTCCCGGGCAGTGTCCGACGACAGTGCCGACAGGACCTCGTCGGCCTCTTCGCTGTCGACATCGACGACCCGCGGCTCGGCATCCTCGTCGGCCGAAGCGTCGGGTCTGGAGGGCAACAGCGACATTACACACCGGTAACAGGGCATGGGGTATGAGTCTTTTTGACGTGCCGACAGGGCTTTGGGCATCGGTGTCGAATCGCCGCGTATGGGCTGGCTCGCACGCATCGGCAACCACATCTACGAGAACAAAGACGGCATGCTGTTCGACCTCGTGTTCGCGCTCACGTGGGTGACGATTGTCTCGGGATTCGTCATGCTCGTTGACGGGCCCGAGTGGGCACGGTATCTGCTCTTTGTGGCCGGTATCCCCGCGTACTTCGGGTTCGTCTACTCGATGGAATTCGCCAAGCAACAGCGCGAAGAGTAGACGAAACGGCTTTGACGCTTGCTGCCGTACCGTGTCACATGGCTGACCTGATACTGTACGGTATCCTCGCGGCCATCTTGCTTTTCGTCTTCTTTGCGTACCTGATGGTTCGCCGGACAGTGGTGGGGTTCAAAGAGGGCGTCGAGCAGGGGCAGGACAGGCGGTAACCGGCGGTCGGACGGGAGAGCTTTGTATCCGCCGGCCGCACACGCGTGTATGGACCCGCGCATCCGCGAACACGCAGAGGTAGTCGCCGACCACTCCGTCGACCTCTCGGCCGGTGACGACGTGGTCATCGTCGCACCCCCGGAGGCTGACGACCTCGTGACGGCACTGCACGAGGTAATCGGGGACCGTGGCGCGAACCCAATCGCGCTGTCGGGCAACGACCGGTTCCAGCGGGCATACCTCCGCGCCCGCGACGAGGAGTTCGAGACCCCCAGTCACGAGCAGGCACTCATCGAGGAGACCGACGTCTACATCGCGATTCGTGCGAACAGAAACGTCACCGAGACCAGCGATGTCGACCCCGAAACGAACGCCGCGTACTCACAGGCCCACCAGCCCATCCTCGACGAGCGCCTCTCGAAGCGCTGGTGTCTCACCCAGTACCCCGCACCAGCCAACGCCCAGCTTGCCGAGATGAGCAGCGAAGCCTACGAGAACTTCGTCTGGGACGCCATCCTCAAAGACTGGGACGCCGTCCGCGAACATCAGGCCCAGATGGTCGACATTCTCGACCCAGCCGACGAGGTCCGCATCGTCTCCGGTGACACCACCGACGTGACCATGTCCGTCGACGGCAACCCGACGCTGAACGACTACGGCGAGAAGAACCTCCCCGGCGGCGAGGTCTTCACCGCGCCCATCCCCGACAGCGTCGAGGGCGAAGTCCTCTTCGACAAGCCCCTCTATCACCAGGGCCGGGAGGTCACCGGCGTGTACCTGGAGTTCGACGGCGGCGAGGTCATCGACCACAGCGCCGAGAAAAACGAGGACGTGCTGACGGAGGTACTTGAGACCGACGAGGGGGCACGCCGGCTGGGCGAGTTAGGTATCGGGATGAACCGCGATATCGACCGGTTCAGCTACAACATGCTGTTCGACGAGAAGATGGGCGATACCGTCCACATGGCCGTCGGCCGCGCCTACGGGGATACCGTCGGCGAGGACAACGAGCAAAACCAGTCGGCCGTCCACGTCGACATGATCGTCGATATGAGCGAGGACAGCTACATCGAGGTCGACGGCGAAGTCGTCCAGCGGGACGGAACCTTCCGTTTTGAAGACGGCGAGGACGACTGACCCAGGGAGGGGGTCCTCGAAAGTGCGAGCGACGCGAGCCGTGAGCAGAGACGGCGAGGTCTGAGCGGCGGCGAACCCCCCTCGCTACGACTACGGCAGCTGTCCAGGGAGAGTTGTCAATACAGTGCCGTCAATTGTCGGTAAGAGTGACAATATTTTAGTCCGACCCCTGTCAGGGGCCGATGATGGGTCGGTCAGTCACGGAACTACTGAGCAGTCTGCTCGGGCTGGTACTACTGCTCGTTGGCGGCATCTCTCTCGTTGCTGCACCGCCAGTCGGTGCCGTCATCGTTCTGGTAGGCCTGTACGTCTTCCCGCCCTCGCGCCGGCGGTTGCGAATCGACATCTCGGCCGGACGGCTCGTGGTCTGGTGTGTCGGTATCGTGCTTCTCCTGTTCGGTCTCACCGTCGCGCTGCAGTCGCCGGGGGCTGGCGCGCTCGCAATCGGTGCGGGACTCCTTGCACTGCCGCCGGTCCGGCGACAGCTCGAACGGCAAGGCGGCATCCAGATGCGTAGCTGGATGGTGGGGCTCCTCGTCCTCAGTGCCGGGGCCGCCTCATTCGGCCTCGTCAGCACACAGATAGACACCACGCCCGAGCGGGACAACATCACCCACTCGATGAACGAATCGTTTACCGTCAACACGAGTCGTCACGGTACCCTCCGCGTCAACGTCACGGACGCACAGGACCTCTACCGGCCGGTCCCTGCGGGTCGCGAGACGCCAGTGACACCCACCGACGAGGCATTTCTCGCGGTGTACGTGACCTTCGAGAACGTCGGCAACAAGACGGCGATAATCGACGACAGCTCGACTGTCACTCTTACCAACGGCGACCACACCGAGTTCTACGACCCCAGTCATCAGGCACCGAAAGTGGAGTTCTCGAACCGACTCGACGATCGGCTCCTCGACCTGTACAACAACGATTTCAGACTCGACCCAGGCGAGGAAGTCGACGGCGTAATCGTCTACTCGGTGGACACCGACAAGGAGTACCACCTCAGAGTGTCACCGGGCCAGTCGGACGTCGAGGGTGACCACCACTACGTCCCGATTCGTGTCATCTTCGCGCGGTTCGAGACGGGATAACGACTCGACTCGCGCTAGAACGCCATCCGTGAGAGGCCAGCGACCAGTAACAGGGTTGCGAGACCCCGTGTGGCCACGCGTCGGCACCGACCGACTTAGCACCCGTAACTATACTTTGTGCGGAACATGTTCGGCAGCAGTCCAGCCCAGCAAAAATGTCGACTCCAGTTTATTATACAACATCGAGAAGTCAGCGGTAATGTTGTGCAACCAATGTGAACAGACCCCCGACGGGGGCTGTACAGTCCGTGGTGTCTGTGGAAAGGAAGACGACCTCAACGCGATGCAGGAGATGATTCTCTATGGGTTGAAAGGTGTCGCCGCCTACGATACGGAAGCCCGGAACTTCGGCTACTCCTCGGAGACGGTCAACGAGACGATTTCGCGGGCGCTGTACATGACGCTCACGAACGTGAGTTTTGACCCCGAACAGCATCTGGATGTAGCGATGGACGTCGGGCAGGCAGCCATCGAGACCATGGAGATGCTCGACGAGGCCCACACCGAGGCGTTTGGCGCACCACAGCCACGGGAGGTGCCACAGAACGATGCCGAGGGCAACGCGATTCTCGTCACGGGGCACGACCTGCACGCCCTCGACCAGTTGCTCGAACAGGCCGAAGGCGAGGACGTGACTGTCTATACGCACTCGGAGATGCTGCCGGCCCACGGGTATCCCCGCTTTGCCGACGACGAGAGCCTTCGAGGGAACCTCGGTGGTGCCTGGTACGACCAGCGGACGCTGTTCGAGGAGTTCCCGGGTGTGGTTGTCGGTACCTCGAACTGTGTGCAGCCGCCAAAAGACGAGTACGCAGACCGGATGTACACCCACGGTGTCGCCGGGCTTGACGGAACGGCGGACTTGCCGGAGGGTGAGTTCAGCCGTGCCATCGAGCACGCAAAGGAGACGCCGGCACTCGACTGGGAGTCATCGGAGACGATCTCGACTGGCTTTCACCACCAGAACGTCGTCGATATGGCACCGGCCATCGTCGATGCCGTCGAGGACGGCGACCTCTCGCACTTTTTCATCATCGCTGGCTGTGACGCCCCCACGCCCGGTCGCTCGTACTACCGCGAACTCGCCAAATCGGTCCCCGAGGACTGTGTCATCATGACGACATCGTGTGGGAAGTTCCGGTTTAACGACCTGGAGTTTGGAACCGTTCCGGGCACGGAGATTCCGCGGTACATCGACCTCGGGCAGTGCAACGACTCGATTTCGACAATCAAAATTGCAGGCGCTCTCGCCGACGCGTTCGACTGTGAGGTTGGCGACCTCCCGGTGAGTATCGCCCTCTCGTGGTTCGAGCAGAAGGCTATCGCAATCCTGCTTGGCCTGTTCTCGATTGGTATCGAGGACATCCGGCTGGGACCGTCCTTGCCGGAGTTTGCAACGCCCGAACTCGCCGAGACCCTGCAATCGGAGTTCGGTCTCAAGACCATCGGAACCGCACAGTCGGACCTGGCTGCGATGCTCGGCCGGCAGGGCGACAGTTCGGCCAGTGCGGACTAAGCTCGGCGCTGGGGATAGGGCCACACGTACCCACCGGACCACGAGAGTCGGAGCGGCGACGGTTACGATGAGTCGGCAGCGTTCCAGTGCGGGGGGTGAGAGGTTACGTATCGCGCCTGTCTTGCCCACCGTCAGCGGCTGCCGCCCCATCGTGTTGCGGTCCAGCCGGAAGGGACGGATGTTCGGGCTGTGAGTCGAGTGCTGGCTGGGCCTCGCCAGCCTGACCCCCAGTCTCGAAGGTGGCAAGCAGGTCATCGAGCTGTCGAGCCTGCATCGAGAGGTCATCGACGCCCTCGGTGACGGTGCCCATCCGGTCGGCCTGGCTGCGGGCGTCCCCGGCAGCATTCTCGGCAGCGGTCGCCGTCTCCGTACTCACGTCGGTGACCGTCTCCAGTTCGGTCATCACGGCCTGTGTGGACTCGGCCTGGGCGGCGATGGCCCGGTCGATTTCCGCGATGCCGTCGGCGGTCTCCTCGACGTCGTCGACGATAGCCTCCAGCGCGGCCAGCGCCGCCTCGATAGTCTCGGCACCGTCGGCGACCTTCTGCTGGGCGTCGGTCATCTCGGCTGTCGTCGCGTCAGTCTGTGCTTTCAGTTCCTCGATGGTCGCTTCGATATCGGCCGTCGCCTCCTGCGTCTCCTCGACGAGTTGTTTGATTTCCCCGGCGACGACTCCGAATCCGTCGCTGTCGGCTGCGCGTGCGGCCTCGATGTTGGCGTTCAGCGCGAGCATGTTGGTCTGTTCTGCGATGTCGGCGATGAGGTCGGTCACCGCCTCGACATCGGCGACCAGCGTCTCGAGCTGTGTCACCTGCTGAACTGCGGCCTCGGTCCGGGCTTCGATGGCTTCGAGGTCGTCCATCGCCGCCTGTGCTGCATCGCGGCCCGCCTCGCCGTTCGTACGCAGGTCATCGGCAAGCGTCGCCACCTCCGTCGCCGAGGAGGAGGCTTCCTCGATGCTGGCCGAGAGCTGTTCGGTCTCGTCACGGACCGTCTGGAGGTCAGTCGCCTGTTCGGTCGCCTCCTCGGCGATATTGCCCATACTGTCAGCGAGTGTCTCGCTGGTCTCGCGGGCCTCGTCGACGCGCCTGGCGACAGCAGAACTCTCCTGTTCGACGGCAGTTCCGAAGGTGCGGACCTCCCGAATCGTCGCCTCCCACTCCTCGACCATCGCGTTGAACGCCGTCGCCACGTCGACCATCGCGTCGCTGTCGGCATCGGTCGGCAGTCGCCGCGAGAGGTCACCCTCGGCACAGTCGTCCATCACCGACCCGAACTCGGAGGCAGTCGCCTCCAGTCGGTCGTTCAACTGCTCGGCTTCCTGCCGTGCCTGCTCTGCCTCCGAACGGGCCTTCTGGGCTCGCTCGCGCTCACGTTCGGCCTCCTCGCGAGCCGACTCGGCCTCGGCAATCTGGTCCCTGAGGGCGTCGCGCATGCTCCCGAAGGCGGTGGACAGGCGGCCGAACTCGTCGACGCGGTCCGTCGAGAGGTCCACGTCCAGCGTGCCCGACTCGATGGTCCGTGCCCGGTCTGTCAGTCGGTCAAGTGTCCGGCCGACACGTCGACCCAACCCGATTGCGACACCACCGAGGACGAGAACACCGATAGCCAACATGACGAGTAGGCTCTGACCGACGGTATCGCGCATCGCGTAGGCGCTGGCTTTCGGGGTGTGGGTGACGACCGTCCAATCGGTCCCCTCGACGGAGGCGAAGCCGAGTACCTCGCTGCCGTTCGTGACGGTCCCGGACTCGCCGATGTGACTGGCCGGGAGTGTGCTGTTCGTCTCGGCCAGCGGTTCGCCGACGATGAACGAGCCATCCGAGCGCCGAATCGTCGTGTACCCGCCCTCGGCAGTCTGAGCGAAGTTGCCCGTCCGCGCTTCCGTGTTCGCGACCATGACGATTGCGTGTTCGGTGTTTTTCGGTGGCGCGCTGACGAACGCGATGACCTGGGAGTCGCCACCGAGTGCCTGATAGGGCTCAGTTGCCGCGTGGACCGTCCCGGGGTCGTTGGTCTTCGTGTCGATGGCTTCGAGATTGCTCGCCCAGGGGACCTTGCCAGCGAGTGTCGTCCCCTCAAGCGTCGGCCGGGTACTCGCCTCGATGCGACCCTCGCGCATGTCCACGTAGTGGATTGCGCTGACATCCGCCGGCAGTGATTGTCCCTCCTCGAAGAGATACGACCGGACGGTCTCCGGGTCACCGCGCTGGAACTGCTGTGCCGTCGAGAACGTCTTCGTCCGCTCGCTGAGGCCGTCCACCCACGCGCTCAGGCTGTCGGCCTGCAGACGGGCAGTCGACTCCACCCGCTCCTCCGTCTGGGCCTCTACCTGGCTGGTCGCACTCACGTACTGGATACCGCCGACGATTGCCATCACCAGCATCGCCAGCACGACCACTGCGACGAACTTCCGGGCGAACCGACGCCTGACGAAGTCGGGTGTGAAACGAGTGAGAGCAGCCGTGACGCGACCGCGTCCGTCTGGACTCATTCGATTGGACCGCGCTCGGCATCCGATATAAATCCGGGTAATATATAGAGAATTGCGAGGTGCATTCACACACCGAGTGACGGGACAGATGTGTGAGCTATAGAGATTGGCTGTCCGTTCTAGCCAGTGGGGGAGAACGACGGTTCGGGAGAGTGTAGGTCTCGGAGGTGACCGAAGCAACCCGAACGGAAAGAGAGCGGGCACGGTGGGATTCGAACCCACGACCGTCGGATTAGAAGTCCGACGCTCTAGTCCGGACTGAGCTACGTGCCCTCACGGTTCCGTTGTGCCACGGGCCAAAAAGCAGTGGGGATTCACGCCGCCTCGGCGTCGCGCTCCCAGCGGGATTCGACGACGGCAAAGGAAAGCGTACTCGCCAGTCCGAGCAGGGTCCCTCCGGTCAGCGTCAGGGCGAGATATCCCAGTTCAGCTTCCCCGAGGAAGAAGGCGCTCAGCCCGTGGAGGACGGCGGCAATCGCCAGCACGTAGAAGGGGGCGTTGAGGTAGCGCCACTTGAACTCCCCGGCGAGGTACTCGTCAGTGACTCGACCGAGGCTGCTCGTGATGCCGGCGGCGGCAATCCACTGGACCGAGCCGTAGGCGAGCGCAGCGAGTACGTCGATAGCCCCGAGGGCTGCGGACTCGGCGGTTCTGGTCGCTTCCAGGGTCTCCATCCCGCTTGCGCCGCCGATAATCAACAGGGCGAACGCGACGACGTAGGTGATGAGTGTCACCCGACCGGTAAACAGCGCCTCGCGGGCGCTGGCGACGGCGCTGTCCAGCCACTCCTCGACGCCAAAGCCGCGGGCGAGGATGTACAACCCGAGCAGCGCGGAGGCGACGCCGAAGACGGGGCCGGGGAAGCCAAGCACCTCCGCGAGGATGGTCAGCGGGTAGATAAGCAGCAGGATGCCAAGCGGGACGAGAATCGTCCCCCGCGTTTCCGGGTCGTCAAGCACCTGCTTGATGGTGTAGTACATGGATTCGAGGTCCTGGGCCTGGCGGACGACGACGCGGCGGACGCCGTCGATGGGGACTCGCGAGCGGATGACCGGCACCACGGACTCGTCCTGTGCGCCGTCGGTGACGACCAGCGCCCGTATGTCTTCGCTCGTCGCGAGCTGGGCGAGGACGCGGTCGACCTCCTCGCCGACCGCACGGTTGGCGGCGACATCCGAGCCGTCCACGCCGGTGACTGCGGCGACCTCGACCCGCTCGTCGGTGAGGGAGTCGGCGAGGTGACAGCCCTCGAAGAGGACGTTCACGTCGCTGTCCTCGGGGTCGGCGGTCGCGAGTGCAACGGCGGCGTCCTCGACGGCCTCGCGGCCCACCACTGGCGTCTCGACATCGGTCTTGCGACCGATATCGTCGTCGAGGTCGACACACAGCACCAGCAGCATTACACGGGGCTAGGCCAGCCCCCTATATCTGTTTTCGGGCAACCGTCAGGTTCGCCGCAGGATGTTTCGCACGGCTTTTGAGGCTCGGCGTGATATGTGACCTACTGAATGATTTCCAAGGGCTGTGAACAGTGTGCGAAAGGCGGCAAGATGGTCATGTTCGTCTATGGCTACTGTGACCAGCGCGACTGCTTTTATTGCCCGCTCGGCGAGAACCGCAAGAACGTCACCGACGTCTACGCCAACGAGCGGAAAGTCGAGTGCGACCAAGACATCATCGACGAAGCCCGCCGGATGGACGCGCTCGGCTCCTCGATTACCGGGGGCGAGCCACAGGAAGTGCTGGAGCGGACCTGCCGATACATCGAACTCCTGAAAGACGAATTCGGCGAGGACCATCACATCCACCTCTATACGGGTATCACCGGCGGCCGCGAGAACATGCGCCGTCTGGCCGAGGCCGGACTGGACGAGATTCGCTTCCACCCGCCATTCGAGCAGTGGGGCGACCTGCACGGCACCGAGTGGGAGGACATCCTGTACATCGCCCGCGAAGAAGGCATCACGCCCGCCTTCGAGATTCCGGGTATCCGTGCCGAAGAGGAGTTCCTCGACTTCCTCGACGAGGGTGCCGCCGACTTCTGTAACATCAACGAGTTCGAGATGAGCGACGGCAACTTCCGCCGGATGCAGGAGGAAGGCTACGAGCGCAAGGAGGGGCACATGAGCGCCGTCGAGGGGAGCCACGAGATTCTGGAACGGATGGGCGACCACGAGCAGGTCTACTTCTGTACCTCCGTGTTCAAAGACGCCGCCCAGCACCGCAACAGGCTCAAGCGGATGGCTCGCCAGATTCAACGGCCCTTCGACGAGGTGACCGACGACGGGACCATCGTCTACGGGAAGACCTGGGTCGACGCCGCCCGCTTCGAGGAGCTTGGTGTCCCCGAGGAGTTCTACACCGAGAAGTCGGACCACCTCGAACTCGCCTGGTGGCTCCTAGAGGAGATGGTCGAGGACGGCGACGTACCCAAAGGGGAAATCGTCGAGCAGTACCCGACCGTCGAGGGAACCGTCGTGGAGCGGACGCCGGTCGTCGCCGACACGGCGGCTGCCGAGGAATCCGCATCGGCCGACTGAGACGGGAACGAGCGAAGCGAGGTCCCGCCTTTTTCGCCCACGTTTTTGCCGCGAGCGGTTCGCGCTCTACGCGAACCCGAGCGGGAAAAAGGTGGGAGCGGAACCGTCGTGGAGCGGACGCCGGTCGTCGCCGACACGGCGGCTGCCGAGGAATCCGCATCGGCCGACTGAGACGGGAACGAGCGAAGCGAGGTCCCGCCTTTTTCGCCCACGTTTTTGCCGCGAGCGGTTCGCGCTCTACGCGAACCCGAGCGGGAAAAAGGTGGGAGCGGAACCGTCGTGGAGCGGACGCCGGTCGTCGCCGACACGGCGGCTGCCGAGGAATCCGCATCGGCCGACTGAGACGGGAACGAGCGAAGCGAGGTCCCGCCTTTTTCGCCCACGTTTTTGCCGCGAGCGGTTCGCGCTCTACGCGAACCCGAGCGGGAAAAAGGTGGGAGCGGAACCGTCGTGGAGCGGACGCCGGTCGTCGCCGACACGGCGGCTGCCGAGGAATCCGCATCGGCCGACTGAGACGGGAACGAGCGAAGCGAGGTCCCGCCTTTTTCGCCCACGTTTTTGCCGCGAGCGGTTCGCGCTCTACGCGAACCCGAGCGGGAAAAAGGTGGGAGCGGAACCGTCGTGGAGCGGACGCCGGTCGTCGCCGACACGGCGGCTGCCGAGGAATCCGCATCGGCCGACTGAGACGGGAACGAGCGAAGCGAGGTCCCGCCTTTTTCGCCCACGTTTTTGCCGCGAGCGGTTCGCGCTCTACGCGAACCCGAGCGGGAAAAAGGTGGGAGCGGAACCGTCGTGGAGCGGACGCCGGTCGTCGCCGACACGGCGGCTGCCGAGGAATCCGCATCGGCCGACTGAGACGGGAACGAGCGAAGCGAGGTCCCGCCTTTTTCGCCCACGTTTTTGCCGCGAGCGGTTCGCGCTCTACGCGAACCCGAGCGGGAAAAAGGTGGGAGCGGAACCGTCGTGGAGCGGACGCCGGTCGTCGCCGACACGGCGGCTGCCGAGGAATCCGCATCGGCCGACTGAGACGGGAACGAGCGAAGCGAGGTCCCGCCTTTTTCGCCCACGTTTTTGCCGCGAGCGGTTCGCGCTCTACGCGAACCCGAGCGGGAAAAAGGTGGGAGCGGAACCGTCGTGGAGCGGACGCCGGTCGTCGCCGACACGGCGGCTGCCGAGGAATCCGCATCGGCCGACTGAGACGGGAACGAGCGAAGCGAGGTCCCGCCTTTTTCGCCCACGTTTTTGCCGCGAGCGGTTCGCGCTCTACGCGAACCCGAGCGGGAAAAAGGTGGGAGCGGAACCGTCGTGGAGCGGACGCCGGTCGTCGCCGACACGGCGGCTGCCGAGGAATCCGCATCGGCCGACTGAGACGGGAACGAGCGAAGCGAGGTCCCGCCTTTTTCGCCCACGTTTTTGCCGCGAGCGGTTCGCGCTCTACGCGAACCCGAGCGGGAAAAAGGTGGGAGCGGAACCGTCGTGGAGCGGACGCCGGTCGTCGCCGACACGGCGGCTGCCGAGGAATCCGCATCGGCCGACTGAGACGGGAACGAGCGAAGCGAGGTCCCGCCTTTTTCGCCCACGTTTTTGCCGCGAGCGGTTCGCGCTCTACGCGAACCCGAGCGGGAAAAAGGTGGGAGCGGAACCGTCGTGGAGCGGACGCCGGTCGTCGCCGACACGGCGGCTGCCGAGGAATCCGCATCGGCTGATTGAAACGGGAACGAGCGAAGCGAGAAGTCAGCAGGGCGGGGTTGCACACGGTTCCGGCAGGCATACTATTTTGGTCGGTAAGCCGAACAGTTCCCGTAGATGGAGGATTTGCTGGCGCGTGCGGGTACCGGTCGGCTCATCTGTGACACGACGTGGGCGGTCACCGAGGCGACGGTGCCGGTGTCGCGACTGCTCGGTGCTGACGAACGCACCGACAGTATCGAAGGGAAGCCCCTCGATGCGGTCCTGCCGGGTGACCTCGCACAGCGGGTCCGGGACGGTCTCGCCGATGGGCAACAGCCGGTGACCGTCGAGGAGTACCTGCCGGGGACACGGCGCTGGATCGAACTCCGGGCAGTCGAGAACGACCAGCGGACGCTCGTCGAGGTCCGGGACGTGACACAGTGGGCCGAGCGGGTCACCGAGCTGAAACGGGCCGAGACGAACCTGTCGTTGCTCCGCCGGCTGGTCGAACTCGTGAGCGAACTGCTCGGGACAGTAGTGACCGCGACGACTCCGGAAGCGCTGCAGGAGAGTGTCGTCTCGCGACTGGCGACCACGGACCTGTTCGAACTCGCGTGGGTGGGCGACTGGTCCACAGACCGGGAAGACCTGACCGTGCAGGCAGCCGCCGGGGCAGAGCCGGTCCTCGACGCCATCCAGACGGCGGACACTCCCGGCCTGGAGCAGCGCGCGCTCGATGCGGGTGAGCGAGAACTCCGGCGAGAACTCGCAAGCGACGGGAGCGTGCCCGAGGAGATACGCAAGACAGCGTTCGCTCACGGCGTCCATGCTGGTATCGCCGTGCCGCTGACCTACGGTGAGACGACCTTCGGCGTGTTGGGCCTGTACACCGCCCGGCCGGAAGTGCTGGATGACCCTGGCGTCGCTGGCATCGAGACGATTGGGGGGGTGGTCGGGTTCGTCCTTCACGCGACCCGACAGCGGCAGGCGATGGATACCGCCACGAAACGCGAACTGACGTTCGAGGTCGGTCCCACGGCCGGACCGGTGGCACGGGTGGCCAGCGAAAGCGGGTGTGACCTCACACTCGAAGGAACCGCAAACGTCGACACGGAAGTCGTACTGGCGTACGTCTCCGTCGACGGCGTGGACGCGGGCACAGTAACCGAGTCGGCCGCCGAGGTCGCTGGAGTCGAGCGCGCCCGGACGGTACAGGACCTGGCCGAAGGCGGGGTCTGTGAGCTGCGACTGCGGGGTGACTCGCCGCTGGTCCGACTGGTCGCGCTGGGCGCGACAGTTCGCTCGGCAACCTGGGACGGGACTGGAGGACGAGTTACCGCCGATGTCGCCCCGCAGACGGATGTCAGGGGCCTACTCGACAGGCTCACCGAAGCCGTCGGCGATGTGGAGCTGTGTGCGACACAGACACGGGAGCGACCTGCACGGACGACCGCAGCCGTCCAGAAAGTGCTAGACGAGAAGCTGACCGACCGCCAGCGCGTTGCACTGCGGACAGCCTACGAAGCCGGGTACTTCGCATCGCCGCGTCACTCCAACTCGGCGGAGGTCGCCACGTCGCTTGGCATCACCGCCCCGACGTTCAGTCACCACCTGCGAGTCGCACAGCGGAAACTCCTCACGGCCTGTTTCGATTAGGGCTCGCGGTCGAGTTCGGCAACGGCCGCCGCCAGGTCGTCGAGAATATCGGTGTGGCCGGCCAGTTCCGCCTCGATAGCCTCGCGCTGTGCGACGAGTTGCTGGTATCTGTCGTTGTCCGCAAGCTCGTCAGCGGTGGTCGAAGCGGCGACGACCTCCAGCTTGGCGAGCAGCCGACAGTACTCCCCTAACCGTTCGAGGGCGCGGATACGCAACTGCTGCTCGACGGCCCCCAGCAGTAGCTCCTGTTTGATTGGCTTACAGAGGTAGTCGTCGAAGGGCATATCCAGCGTCTCGAAGTCGGGGTCGACGGCCGTGACCATCAGCACCTGACAGTCATAGCCGCGCTCGCGAATCTCCCGGAGGACATCGTCGCCAGTCATATCCGGCATCCGTCGGTCCAGCAAGACCACGTCGACATCCGTCTCCGCGAGGATGTCCAGTGCCGCTTTCCCACCGTATGCCGTCTCCATCCGGTACTCGTGTTGCAGTCGATGGGCGTAGGTGTCCGCGACAGTCTTCTCATCGTCGACAACGAGTATCGTCGCGTCCGCTGGCTCGCTCGTGTCTGTCACGCGTCTCGCTCTCTTTTCTGTGGTCGGGATACAAGTAGGCTGTGGCGTCAGGGACACACTCGCTGCAATGCGGCATGCATCTCGTGTGGCCGCTGGCTGCCGACGACCAGCGGGCGGGCGTCGACCCGGTCGATCCGAACACCCTCACCGCCCGCGGCGATGTACGCTTTCGGGCCGTCGAAGGAAACGCCCCAGCGATACACCGTTGGATTGTGACGGATGCCGATGCCGCCGTAGTCGCCCATCGGAGAGAAGGTGACCGGACGGTGGTCGTCGATGGCCTCACAGGGAACCCGGCGTGGCGAGAGATGTAGCGGCCACAGTTGCAGATACAGTCCGTCCTCGCGGACTTCGGTGACGAGTTTGGCACGATAGAAAACCACCAGCGGCCCCCACACGAGCAGCGTGATGCCGGCGAGTGTCGGATAGATATCGGGGCCAAGGCCGCCAGCGTCGTCGACGACGACGACCAGGACAAGCAGGTAAGTCGGGGCGGACCCGACGAGAAGAAGCGCCCAGAGCCAGTCCTGGCGAAAGTACTGGGTCTCCTCGGCGTACGTCTCGGGCACAGAAACGAGTGCGGCCAGGGGAGGCTTGTTTGTGTCGGCTGTGGGGCGAACGCGGGAGTCGATATCTCCAAAAAGTCATTGTACCGGAGGACAAAGGACAGATTATGCATCGAACGGATGAGAGGTACCCTCCGACCCGGCGGCACTCCCGACGCCCCGCCACTGGTCCACCCAACGGCTAGCGATGTTCGAAAGCTCTGGAACCGAACAGGCGGCGCAGGCGTACAAAGACCTCCTTGGGAAGGCGTCTGACCCCCTGTTCGTCGTCGACGAGGACGACCAGTTCGACGTGGTCAATCAGGAGTTTCTGGACCTCGTCGGATACGACAGGCCCGAACTCGTCGGGATGCAGCCGACAACGCTTCTGCGAGGGGACGACGCCAGCGAATGGCAACGGCGGACGAATCTCCTCCGGACCGAGACCGACAAACACTCCGATGGGTGGGTTGCTCGCGTCGTCACGAAGACCGGAACCGAGGTGCCCGTGGAGTTCGATATCGAGGCCGCGAGCGACGGCGACAGCATCGTCGGCCTCGCCCGTGACGTGCGCCAGCAGGACAGACAGGAACAGAAACTGGAGATTCTCAACCGTGCGCTCCGGCACAATATCCGAAACCGGATGAACATCATCCTGGGAAAGGCGACGGTGTTGCAGGACATCGACGACGAGGGGTACAAAACCGCCGCCGAGCGCATCGAGACGGTGGGCAACGAAATCATAAACATCAGCAACAAAGCGCGAAAGGCCCAGAAATATCTCGGCATCCCGGACGACGAGGACTGCAAACTCGACCTCGTCTCGGCGACCGAACAGGTCGTCGTGAAATTCAGCATCTCCTATCCAGCGGCGTCAGTGACGACCGACCTGCCGGGACGGACCGTCGCACGCGCTCCCCCGTCCTACGAGGTGGCGCTGATAGAAGTGCTCGAAAACGCCGTCGTCCACCATCCCTCGGGAAGCGGGCCTGTCGACATCACCATCGAGCCCGGTGACGGGCGGGTGTCGGTCCACGTACGGGACGAGTGCGAACCCATCCCCACGTCAGTCATCGACACGCTCGACGACGGGACGGAACAGCCGCTCCATCACAACGACGGTATCGGCCTCTGGCTGGTCCAGTGGGCCGTCGATACCGTCAACGGGGAGCTTACCTTCAGTCGCCGCGAGGACGGGAGCGGCAACAGGGTCACGCTCACGTTTGACACTATCGAGGAGTAACGGTTGTATGAGTCCGCGTCGTAGTCTCCTGCGATGTATGTCTCCCACCCCGTCCGGCGGATGCGCGAGGACCCGGCCGACGAGCAGGTGGTCCTGCGTATCACAGCCGAGGACGACGACGCCCGCGACGCCATCGCCGACCGCATCGCCGAGTTCGGGACCGTCGAGGACCAGCTTCGGTTTGCCGGCCTCCGGGTGACCGTCGAGCAGGAACGGCTGGACGATATCTGTTCCTTCGAAGGTATCGAGTCGGTCGAGACGGCAAACACCTTCACGATAGACGCCGACGGGGCGGCAGAGGACGTGGAGTACGACAGCACCTGCCGGTAGCGGTGCGGGGCGATAGCGGAGCTGGCGGTGGCGGTAGCGGGAAGGCTAGAACAGCAACCGGTCACGAGCAAAGTGAGTGACCGGCTTTTTTCGCCCACGTTTTTTGCCCGGGGTCGAGCGCCTCGGAGGAGGCGTGAGGCCCCGGTGAAAAAAGGTGGTGTCGGAGGGAAAGCGTTACATTCACCCCCGGATTACACCGCTCCATGGCCGACTGTCCGCTCGCCGACGACTGCCCCAGTTTCTCCGAACGCATCGAGGGGATGGGGTGCCAGCACTACGGTGACCGTGGTGGGGCAGAGTGGTGTAACCACTACAATCAGCCCATCGAGGACCTCAAATCCCAGCCTGTGCAGATAGGCGAGGAAGTCGTCGTCGATATCGAGGATATCCACGAGAGCGGGGCTGGCGTCGGACGGACGGAAGACGGATTTATTATCATGGTCGACGGCGTCCTGCCGCCGGCCAGAGCCCGCGTGAAGGTGACCAAAGTCCACTCCAACCACGCCCGTGCCGAGGAACTCGAACGCCTGGAGATGGACGACGAGCCAGAAGACGACGAACCCGAGGACGAAGCAATCGACGCCGACAGCGAAGACGAAGACGACGGGGAGGAGGAAGACGAGGGGCCGCGGCTGGGCAGTCGAGACAATTTCTGGGGCAGCTAGACGCAGCCGGCGGCGACGTTCGGGCTATTCATAGTCAACCTGGGCAGTCCAGTGCTGTTTAGTTATCCTTGGTCGTGTGTCAGGTATGGACCTCGAACTCGCGGAGTCGGCAGTACTGTGTACCGCCGCGACGAGTGGCCTCGGACTGGCAAGTGCGGCGGCGTTCGCTCGGGAGGGGGCTGACGTAGCCGTCTGCGGGACGACTCCCGAGCACGTCGAGGACGCACGTGAGACACTGGAAGCGACCGGCGACGGCGACGTACTGGCAGTCGAGGCGGACATCACCGACCCGGACCACGTCGCCGCGTTCGTCGCGGAGACGGCCGAGTCCTTCGGCGGTATCGACCACGTCGTCACCAGCGCCGGCGGGCCGCCCAGTGGGTCCTTCGAGGAACTGGCAGACCGCGACTGGTACCAGGCCTACGACATGCTCGTCATGAGCGTCGTCTGGACGCTGCGGGAGACGGTGCCGTACCTCCGGGACTCGAAAGAAGGGACGCTGGTGGCGATTACCTCACGGACAGTGCGGGAAGTCCGGGAAGGGCTGTTACTCTCGAATGCGGTTCGGCGAGCGGTCATCGGGCTGGTCAAGACGCTCTCCCGGGAGATGGCCCCCGCGATTCGGGCAAACGCCGTATTACCTGGTGCACACGAAACCGCCCGCATCGAGGAGCTCATCGAGACAGCCGTCGAGCGTGGAGAGGTAAGCGATTACGAGGCAGGATATCGTGACTGGGCCACAGACGTACCCGCAGAGCGCATCGGGGAACCACGCGAACTGGGCGATGTCGTGGCGTTTCTGTCGAGTCCGCGAGCGAGTTACGTCAACGGAGCAGCGCTTGCCGTCGACGGTGGGTCGACGCGGAGCTAAAACAGTCCGCGTTCCAGTACCAACAGTCCGGCTCAACAGACCGGTTTCGGGTTGACGCCCAACTCCTCCAGCGTCTCGAAGTATTCGTCGTAGGCAGCTTCGACAACATCGGTGGCTGCCGCCTGAGCACTGTCCCAGTCGGTCTCGTCACCACAGGCGTTTGCCAGCGCGTCGAGAGCATCCGCTCGGAGGTCCTCGTAGTCGCCGCCGTACCCGCGGAACAGGCTCGCCGTCTGTGGGTCGGCCTGTCCAGTGAAGAAGCCGGAGCACTGGCTGGCTTTCTCTTCGGTGACCAGTGTCCATCCGACGAGACCGCCGAGGCGCTCGACTGGCGTCGTCAGGTCCTGCAAGGCGTCGACGGCCGCCGGCGGACTCCCGGGCTCGTAGTCATCGAGTTTGTCGGCGAGTTCCTCGGCGCGGGCGCGCTCGCCCTCGCTTGCGGCCGCAAACACGCCGTCGACATCGTCGTCGGTCCAGCCGGCGACCGTCTCGGCGGCGTGGTGGGCGTTGTCGGCTGCTGCGGCACGCACCGCGTCCGGTTCCATCTCGCCTTCGGTATCTGCGTACAGTGACTTCGAGGAACCGAGCCGGGAGAGCTCCGTCTTCGTAGCCTCGCGGACGGCCTCGACGAGTTCGCTACCGTTCATACTCCGTCTATCGACTGCCCACCGTTTGTAACTCTCGGTCCGAAATTTTACGACGGTGGCACGTCTCCCTCCCGGAGTACGATGCCCGCCGAGCGTTCCACCGGCTTGCTCTCCGGCGACACTGCCCGCACGCTCTCGGAGTCGGATGCGGTACTGTGGAGTGTCGTCATCGTTGCCACGGTTTTCGACGTGGTGACGACTATCGTCGGTCTCGGAAGGGGAGCCAGCGAGGGCAATACCGTCGCCGTGGCCTTCATCGAAACCTACGGGACGCCCGGCATCGGCCTGCTGAAGTTCGTCGCACTCCTGCTCGTGGTCCTGCTGTGGTGGCGGTTGCCCGACCAGCAGGCGAGTGTCGTCCTGCTCGCCTTTTCGCTCGTCTCGCTCGTCGTCGTCGCAGTCAACGCTGTGACGCTACTGACACTCTAAAAGGCAAGGAGAGTACGACGCTACTTAGTCGTCCGCTTCGCCCTTCTCGATGGGTGCGCCGACGAGGTTGCCCCACTCGGTCCAGGAGCCGTCGTAGTTAATGGCGTCCTCGTAGCCGAGCAGTTCGTGCAGAGCGAACCAGGCGACCGAGGAACGCTCGCCAATGCGGCAGTAGGCGACGGTGGTGCTGTCGCCGTCGATGCCCTTCTCGGCGTAGAGCTCTTCGAGGTCTGCAACGTCCTTGAAGGTGCCGTCGTCGTTGGTGACGGCAGCCCAGGAGATGTTCTGTGCGCCGGGGATGTGGCCGCCGCGCTGGGCGGTCTCCTGCAGGCCGGGGGGTGCGAGAATCTCGCCGGAGAACTCTTCGGGCGAGCGAACGTCAACGAGCGGGACGCCGCGTTCGATGGCGTTTTCGACATCCTCGCGGTAGGCGCGGATAGACTCGCGCGGGCCGGAGGCGTTGTACTCGACCTCGGAGAAGTCCGGAACCTCGTCGGTCGTCTGGTAGTCGTTGTCCTCCCAGTACTCGCGGCCGCCGTCGAGCAGCTTCACGTCGTCGTGGCCGTAGTACTTGAACTGCCAGTATGTGTAAGCCGCAAACCAGTTGGAATTGTCACCGTAGAGGACGACCGTCGAGTCCTCGCTGATGCCGTGGCTGCCAAGCAGGTCCTCGAAGTCCTCCTTCGAGAGGATGTCCCGCGTGGTCTGGTCCTGCAGTTGCGTCTCCCAGTTGAAGCCGATGGCACCGGGGGCGTGACTCTCGTCGTACAGTTCCGTGTCGACGTCGACCTCGACCAGTCGGTGGTCGGGGTCATCGCTCTGGAACTCGTCGAGGCGGGCTTCGACCCAGTCCGCCGAGACGAGTACGTCTTTGGCGTAATCGCTCATGGTTGCGTTACACTATACGACAACCACACATATAGTCGTGACAGTCTCGGCATAAGAGACCACTCCTCCCCTGTGCCGGCACATTCTGCCTCTATCGAGCCGTATGTATGTGCGAGAGAATCTCATACCGAGACCACACACCCCGGGTTGTGAGGGCGGCTCTGACCGGCCCACGCATCTTACGGTGTTTTTTGCCAGTACCTTCGAGGCAGCCAGACGGACACGTTCAAGCGGGTCGGCGCATAATTCCCGCCGATGACCGACATCGTCGTTGCTCCGTCGTGGTTGACCGACCACCGCGACGAGGTCCGCGTGGTCGATGTCCGCGACGCCTGGGAGTACGACGGCATCGGGCACGTCCCGGGTGCCGTCAGCATTCCCTTCGACTCGTTCCGTGCCGACGAGCACGCTGCCGAGGGCGGCGACGGCAACGGAATGTTGCCCGGCGAAGACGCCTTCGGGGCGCTACTGGGCGAGGCCGGCATCGAGCGTGCTGACCACCTCGTCGCCTACGACGACCACCACGGCGTGTTCGCCGCGCGCCTGCTCGTGACTGCCCAGCTCTATGGACACCCGCCAGAGCGGTTGCACTTGCTCGATGGCGACTTCAGCGCCTGGCAACGCGAGTACGAGACCACGAGCGATACGCCCGCCGTCAAGGCGACCGACTACGAGGTCCACCCACTCGAAGAGACGCCGCTGGTCAATGCCGACGCCGTCGCCGAGGCCACCGACGACCCCGGGACCGTCATCGTCGACACCCGTGAGGACTGGGAGTACGAGGAGGGTCACATCCCGAGTGCCGTCCGACTGGATTGGCGGGAACTCGTCGACGACGAGACCCGCGGCCTCAAACCCGACGAGGAGATGCGGGCCATTCTCGACGAGCGCGGCATCACACCCGACAAGCGCGTCTTGCTGTACTGCAACACCGCGCGGCGTATCAGCCACACCTACGTCGTGCTCCGCCATCTCGGCTACGAGAACCTCGCCTTCTACGAGGGCAGTCTCACCGAGTGGAAGGCTGCAGGCCGGCCGATAGAGACGGCCTGAGACCGTCGTGAACCCACACTAGTCGGGCCGTTGCTGGACGCTCGTCGTCTCCTCGGTCAGTAGTGAGACCGCTTCCGCGAGCAACGCGACCACGACAGGGCCGGCGACGAGGCCGACAATCCCAACCGAGAGGATACCGCCGGTAAAGCCGACGAAGTAGAGACTGCCGGGCATCCCCGCTGTCAGCCGGGCCAGTCGCGGGCGGATGAGCGCGTCCGGCAGGAACCCGATGACGACGAGGCCAATGACCAGAATCGTCACCGCGCCGGTCACGTCCGCCGCGATGAGTTCGGCGCCGGCCAGCGCGACGACGAGGACACTCGGCCCGAGAATCGGGATGAACTGCAAGACGCCGCCGATGACCGCCAGGGTAAACGCCGACTCGTAACCCAGCAAAAGGAAACTGACGTAGCCGATGAGGAAGGTTCCGAAGGCGACGGCCGCCTGCACGACGTAGATGGCGTACAGAATCGACCGTGTCCGCTCGTGAAAGACCAGTACGATGTCGTGATACCGGTTGGGCACCGGACGCAACAGTGCCCGCCGGATAGTGTGTGGACGGCGCAACAGGGCGTACACCACCAGCGTGAACAGGAACAGTTTCAGTGCGATGGCCGGCGCTGCCTGCAAGACAGCAACCGCGACATCACCAGAGAGGGCCTGCGCTCTGCTCGTCAGTTGATTCAGTTCGATGGTGTACTGAAAGCGACCGACGGTAACTGGGACGATGTCGGGAAGGGACTGAACCGACCGGAACAGTTGCTGTCGCCTGAAATACAGCGCCCCGACCAGTGGCACCAGCAACAACACGCCCACCAGGAACGCACTGGCTGTACACACCACCGCCGCCAGTCGCCCGCTCGCACCGTGTTCGTACAGCCGGCGTCGGAGCGGATACAGCACGTACGCAATAGTAATCGCGAAAAAGACCGTCGGCAACACCTCCCAGAGTATCGCCACCGTCGCCAGCGTGGCCACTCCGACCAGCACGGCCAGCACCGCCTGGACGCGGGACCGGGGCACACCCTCTCTCTCACAGGCCACCGGGTAAATCTTTGTGACAGCGTGCAACGAAACGCTTTACTCCGTGTCGGGCACACGTTCTGATGCGGGATCGTGGGTTAGCGGTATACTCTAGCCCTTGGGTGGCTAAGACCCCGGTTCGAATCCGGGCGATCCCATGCTTCTCCACCGCGTTTTTCGTCGTTCCGGACCAGTTGTCGAAGGGAGTTTACTCGTCAGGAAACACCAGCCACGCGAGGGCCAGTCCGAGCGCGGCTGCGAGCGGGCCAAGGAAGACCGCGGCACCGAGAAAGGCGACGTAGCTGAGCAGCCGGAGGTGGTCGAGGACTGTCGTCCCGTCGTCGGCCATTTTACACGTCCGTCTCGTCGGTCGTATTCAGCAGCGCGAGCAATGCGGTGCCGAGACCGAGTGCGACCGGGCCCAGCCAGCCCTGCTGGGTCACCGGCTCGCCCGCGAGGACGCTACCGGCGGCATAGCCCCCCGAGAGCGCTCCGATGACCACGAGTACGAGAAACACTCCCCTGGTGTCGTCATCAGCCAGCAACTGGCGAACGGTATCCTGAAGCTGTGCTGGTCGGGACATACCCCACCGTTCGGCGGTCTCTCACTTAATCTGGAGCGCGGAGTTGCCAGCCCCGCAACCCGACAAAATGTATAAGTACTGGGACCAGGTCACCGACTGCTCGCCGTCATCAGTGGAACCGTCAGACGGCGAGCTATCGGCAGGCATACCGAAGGGTACCCGCAGCAGGGATGATAATGGGTCGGTTAGAGCCGGCAGTGACTCTCTTCGGGGAGTCGCTCTCTCCCGGACGCGGCGAACAGGTCAACCCCTCTCTTTCGTCTGCCGCACCCTCGCAGTCCTGCGGTTCAAGTGCGTGGGAATTACTTTCACTCCGGTCGGCAGCGGCCGGCAGTCACATTCGATAAGAGTCCCCGTCGTCCTGACTGTGACCCACCCCATCGTTTCGGGGGTCGTCGGGTCGCAGTCGAGTGGTCGATGTAGCCGGCGGACCACTTCCACCGGGGTTTGCGAACCTTCTTGAGGGATGGGGCACTACCCAAGCCTCACCAGATGGCCCGCGCGGACGACACCGAACTCGTCGACACGTTCGAGGAGTTCTACCGCGACTACTATCGCAACGAAATCGGGGAACTCGCCCAGAGCTACCCGACCGAGCAGAAGTCGCTGTACGTCGACTGGCAGGACCTCTACCGGTTCGACCCCGCGCTCGCGGACGACTTCCGCAACAAGCCCCAACAGCTCCGGGAGTACGCCGAAGAGGCCCTGCGGCTGTACGACCTCCCTGTCGACGTCTCGCTCGGGCAGGCCCACGTTCGCGTCGAGAACCTCCCCGAGTCGACGGATATCCGTGAGATACGCGCCGACCACCGTGGCGCGCTCATCTCCGTGAAAGGCATCGTCAGGAAGGCGACGGACGTGCGCCCCAAGATTACCAACGCCGCCTTCGAGTGCCAGCGCTGTGGCACCCTCAGTCGCATCCCGCAGTCCGACGGCGATTTTCAGGAACCCCACGAGTGCCAGGGCTGTGAGCGACAGGGCCCCTTTCGCATCAACTTCGACCAGTCGGAGTTCATCGACGCACAGAAGCTCCGTATTCAGGAATCTCCCGAGGGGCTACGCGGCGGCGAGACGCCACAGAGTATCGACGTCAACATCGAGGACGACATCACCGGCGAGGTGACGGCGGGCGACCACGTCGAAGTCACGGGCGTACTCAAACTCGAACAGCAGGGCAACGACCGCGAGAAGTCCCAGATGTTCGATGTCTACATGAACGGCTACGCCGTCTCCATCGAAGACGAGCAGTTCGAGGACATGGACATCACCGACGAGGACAAGAAAGAAATCGTCGAACTCTCCAACGAGCCGGGCATCTACGAGAAGATGGTCGGCGCGATTGCGCCTTCCATCTACGGCTACGAGAAACAGAAACTGGCGATGATTCTCCAGTTGTTCTCCGGCGTCACCAAACACCTCCCCGACGGCTCCCGGATTCGTGGCGACTTGCATATGCTTCTCATCGGTGACCCCGGGACTGGCAAATCGGCTATGCTTCAGTATATCCGACAGATAGCACCCCGCTCGGTGTACACCTCCGGGAAGGGTGCGTCCTCGGCCGGTCTCACCGCTGCCGCGGTTCGCGACGACTTCGGCGAGGGCCAGCAGTGGACGCTCGAAGCCGGCGCGCTCGTGCTCGCCGATAAGGGCATCGCCGCAGTGGACGAACTCGATAAGATGGAGTCGGACGATCGGAGCGCTATGCACGAAGCGCTGGAACAGCAGTCCTACCACCCGAAAACAGAGGTTTTGCTGTCAGACGGCCGACGTATCGAAATCGGCGAGTTCGTCGACAATCGAATAGAGGCCAATCCGGACTCGGTCGTCGACGGCGTGGACTGCGAGATTCTTCCAACCGACGACGTTGGCGTCCACACGGTCGACCTCGACGACAACAGCGTCGAGAAGACGGCAGTCGACCGCGTGAGTCGCCACGAGGCACCCGAGGAGTTCGTGCGCGTGACGTTCTCGAACGGCCGCGAAGTGACAGTCACACCCGAGCATCCGATGTTCGTCGACAACGGTGATGTCGGAACGGTCGAGGCGAGAGATATCGAACCGGGGGAGTTCGTCCCCGCACCACGGAAACTCCCGAACTCCGCCGAGGGGGTCGACCTCGCTGACGAACCACACGTCGGCAAGGAGAAAGACGTTGACCTTCCCGGAACACTGTCGCCGGACCTGGGCGAAATACTCGGACTACTCGTCGCAGAGGGACACTCGTATGCGGGTTCAGCACACGAGATTGGTTTCTCGAACCAGGACCAGCGACTGCTCGACCGGATGGGTCGGTTGATGGAGTCAGTGTTCGGGATGACAAGTACCGACACGACCAACGAGGCGGGTACGGTCACGAAGCGCTGGGTTTCCACGAAGCTCTACCGGTGGTTCGAGGAGAATTTCCCCGACGTGATGGAGACAGCACGGGACAAGCGCATCCCCGCAGCGGTGCTGGGCGCCTCCGAGGAGGTCATCCGTCGGTTCCTCGTCGGTGCGTTCGCCGGCGACGGTGGCGTCGAGAGCGAGGCGATGTCGTTCGCAACGGCGTCGGAACGACTGGCGCGTGACTACGCCGACGCGCTCTCGAAAATCGGTATCGCCTCACGCATCCACTACAGCAAGACGGAGGATTCGTGGAAAACCTACGTGATGGGCGACTCGACGGAAGAGTTCGTCGAGCAGGTCGTCACCGAAGCAGATGACCGCTACGAAAAGGCGACCGCGTTCGTGGAGCGGAGCAACGAGACCGCTCGCCACCACGACGTGCTTCCGACGAGCGCGGCACGCGAGATTCGCAGTCTTCGGTCGCTCGTCGGACTGCGACGGACAGGGAAGTTCCGACCCACCCTCGACGAGGGATACGGCGTGCAGGTCGAAACCGTACAGGACGAACTGACCGAGATTCGAGACCGCATCGAGATTGTTCGGACAGCGCTCGACGCTGCCAACGACCTCGCCAGCGTCCGTGACGCGAGCGGCTGGTCTGCACGCCAACTCGCCGAGCGACTCGACGGCGTCACCCAGAGCACTATCTCGTATGCCGAAAACGGTGGGTACGATAGCGACCGTCGCGAGTCACTCGCTGCCCGTGCTCGGAAGGCGATCTACGACGCACTCGACGAAGCCGAGCAGCGTAGCGACGGGCTCGAAGAGCGCTGTGAACTCCGGTACTACCGCGTGACTGAGGTCGAGACGATTCCAAACGAGGGCGAACACGCCTGCGAGTGGGTATACGACGTGACCGTCGAACCGACGAACACGTTCGTCAGCAGCGGAGTCGTCCTCCACAACTCCATCAGCGTCTCCAAGGCAGGAATAAACGCCACCCTCAAATCCAGATGTTCGCTTCTGGGCGCTGCAAACCCGAAATACGGCCGTTTCGACGAGTACGAACCTATAGGAGAGCAGATAAATCTCGAGCCAGCACTCATTTCGCGGTTCGATCTCATCTTCACGGTCACCGACCAGCCCGACGAGGAGAAAGACGCAAACCTCGCAGAGCACATCCTCCAGACGAACTACGCCGGCGAGTTGCACACCCACCGGACGGAGACGACTGCCTCGAATTTCACCGAGGAGGAAGTCGAGACGGTGACCGAGGAAGTCGCGCCGACCATCGAACCGGACCTGTTGCGCAAGTACATCGCCTACGCGAAACGGAACTGCTTCCCGACGATGACCGAGGAGGCAAAAAGCGAGATACAGGAGTTTTACGTGAATCTGCGCTCGCGTGGCTCCGACGAAGACGCCGCAGTGCCAGTGACGGCGCGGAAACTCGAAGCCCTGGTGCGACTCGCGGAAGCCAGCGCCCGGATTCGCCTCTCGGATACCGTCGAGGCCGAGGACGCCTCGCGGGCGGTCGACATCGTCCGGTACTGTCTGGAGGACATCGGGATGGACCCCGAGACAGGCGAGTTCGACGCCGACATGGTCGAGACAGGCACCTCAAAGAGCCAGCGAGACCGAATCAAGGACCTGCTCTCGCTGATCGAGAACATCGAGGAGGAGTACGACGAGGGCGCGCCAGTTGATGTCATCCTCGAACGGGCCGAAGAGGCGGGGATGGAGTCCTCCAAGGCAGAACACGAGATCGAACAGCTCAAACAGAAAGGAGAGGTCTACGAGCCACAGACTGACCACCTCCGAACAACGTAGATGGACCGCATCTCCGCACTCCGCAACATCGAGGACGCGCTGACCGCCTTCGAGAGCGGCGAATGTACGCTGCCGGAGCTCGAACAAGAGGTGCGGGGAGTCCTGCGAACCTACGCGACGGAGTTCGACGACCGACAGGCCTACCGGGCACGTGGCCCCGAGCGGGTCGAGGGGCTGGTCGTCGTTGCAACATCCCGACAGGAAGCACGGGAACGCTTCGAGGACTTACTCACGGACCCGCCGGCCTTCGAGGTTGAACCTGCCGACGATGTTTGATCGTACCGACAAGAATACAAAGCGGTTTAACCCACAAGACCCTGCATTCGCCAACGGGGACAGATGACCGACGTTATCGATAAGCTAGACGGGGCGACGAACATCTTACTGGAGTTGCCACCGATGGGGGGTGGCCAAGAGGTCTGTACCGGACTACTGTCCGAGGGTGTGACCGAGCCGAGCGTGCTGTATGTCTCTTTCACGCAGCAGGCACAGGACTGCATCGACCAGTGGGAGGCAGGCGGGGCACAGGCCAGAAACCTCGGCGTCATCACCGTCGGCGACGCCCTGTCAGCGACCGACCGCGACGACATCACGACAGAGAGTATCTCGACGGCGAGTGACCTGACGGGGCTGGGTATCCAGATCGGGCAGTTTCTCTCGGAGTGGGACGCCCCTGTCGTGGTCTGTTTCGACTCGCTGACCTCGATGTTGCAGTACGTCGATTTCGAGACAGCCTACGAGTTTCTGCACGCGATTACGGGACAGGTCCACGCGGCCGGGGCCCGTGCACACTTCCACGTCGACCCCAGCGCACACGACGACACGCAAATCGCCGGCATTACCGCGCTGTTCGACGCCAAGGTCTCGCTTGAGGGCGAGGAACCCGAGGTGCGGACACGGGACGTAATTCAATAGTTTTACAGGAGTTATCGCCACACTCCCTGGCGTGCTGCTGGTCATCACGTACTCGCGAGCGGCACGCCAGACGCTGCGCAACGTCTGTCGCTCCCACGAGGACTGCGTCGTCAGGCAGTTCGGACAGGCGGCGCTGCTGGACGCCACCGAATTCGCTGCGTTTCAGGCCCTGCGGCTACGCGAGAAACACGGGACTGCGGTACAGGTGGAGTGGACGGAACCGTTCAACGAGTTCGAGCGAGTACCAGAGGGGGTGCGCGAGGCCGCGACGGCTTACGAAAGTCGTGAGCAGGCGGCAACGCCCTACGAGCGGTTTGCCAGCGGGCGTGACCTCCCCGACCCGGAGGCGATGCGGGAGCAAGAACTGTGATCTGTCGCATCGGCGAGCGGGTCCACCGCGGTCGCGTGGTGCGAACCACGACCACAGTCGACCAGCGAGCACTCACACGAGCCGTCCGGGCGGGAGAGGCAACCGACGACGGAACGACGATAGCCATCCAGGCCCGTACCCCGGGCCCGGTACATGAACGCGTCGGCTGTCTCCACCACGAGATGGGGTTGCGAACCCGGACAGCGCTGGCAGAAGCAGCCCGGAGTCGCGGCCATACCACGGCACTCGACAGTCGTATCGAGACGCTCCGGGAGCGACTCGCGGAGTTGACCGTCGAGACTGTCGAGACGACTGACCAGCGACAGGCGGTGGCCGAGGCCAGCGCCAACACGGAACGTCTGCAGGAAGCGGTGGCAGAGACGCGAGGTGAGCTGAAAGCCCGACGTGAGGATGGCGATGCACCGGAGACAGCCGAACAGTTCCGGGACACGGCACGCGAACTCTCGGAAGCCGAAACCGCGTTCGTCGCTGCCCGACAGAATCTGGAGCGACGCCGGCACGCAGCACGGCAAGCCCGGAACAAACTGGCACAGCGGATGGATATAGAGGACGAGCTTGCCAACGCCGAGCGGGAAGCGCGCCGTCGGCTGGTCGAACGGACACAGACGGCGTTCGAGAGTGCCATCGAGTCCGTTCCGGGCGGCCCGGAGTCGGTCGGAAATCCCTTCGAGGTGGACTCGCTGACGGCTGGACTGGCCGTCGCCCGCCTTGCCGACCTCGCCGCGCCGGTCGTGCTCGCCTGTGACCGCTTCGACTCGCCGACGGCAGCGAGTGCCTTTCTCGGGGCTCCCGTCATCGCCACGGAAGTTTAAATCCGAATCCGCGCCAGACCCGCCATGGTCTCGCTGGACTGTCACACCACGACTGCAGGAGGGGTGACACTGGTTACGCTTCGGCTCGAAAGCGAGGCGGCAACACACGTTCGGGTTGCCCACCGACTCGACGGAGCGCTGTGGCCACCGCGGCGGCAAGGCGTGCCCGCGGCTGGGTGGGACAAGAACGGATTCGAGGGCGTCGTCGACGGCACGCTGGCGCTTGGGTATGCGACGCCGGCAGACCCAGACACTGCCGAACAGCCTGCCCGCATCGTCGAAACGCGCCCCCCATCTGATGATGGAGACCTCTCGCCGGAGACGCTCATCCGCGAGTTCGGTGCCGGAACCCCGCCACGCGACGCTGTCAGCCCAGGGGTCCCGGCCACGACAGTGGCGGACGTCGACGGAACGGAGACGGGTTCCGAGTCGGCGGTGCGCGGGGACGACGGGGGAGGACGACGCGAGGGACCACCACCGGCAGTGACGGCGTGGCTCGCTGCCGTCGAGAGACGACTCGGGGACGCGGAGAACCTGGCGTCGGCAACATCACTCGACGACGCGACCGCGGCTGTCGCCGGGGTTGGTGGTGCCGAGGAGGTCCAGTCGCTACAGGAGCAACTCGCAGCCGACGGGGAGGCGTTGCGAGCGCTCGCCCGGGAGTGCGACGAACTGGCCGACCGCGCCGAGGCGGTCGAAGTGCCCGTCGAGACGCTCGCCCGACTGGCATGATAGTCGCCGTCACTGCCGGGAAAGGCGGCGTCGGCAAGTCGACCGTCACGTTCAACCTCGCCGCGGAGTTGGACGCCGTCGCGGTCGATGCCGACCTCTCGATGGCCGACCTGCCGGCGGGGCGTGGCCCCGACCTCCACGACGTGCTGGCCGGCCGTGCCGAGGCAGTCGAGGCCGTCCACGAAGGTGGCCCCGTCGACCTGCTTCCCTGTGGACGCTCACTTGCTGGCGCACGGGGGACGGACCCGACTGCCCTCTGTGACGCGCTCGACGCGGTCGAGCGCCACTACGGGGGCGTCGTCGTGGACTGTCCGGCCGGACTGCGCAGCGATGCCGGGATTCCACTGCTGTCGGCCGATGCCTGCGTGCTGGTGACTCGGCCGACGGAGACGGCCATCTCTGACGCGTTGCGGGCGCGGGAACTGGCACGGGCCGTCGAGACGCCATTGGTCCGGGTCGTCCTCAACCGGGCACCGGAGATGGAGACCGCGTCCATCGCGGACGCGCTGGGTGCGCCAGTCCTCCGGCTCCCGGAGTCGGAGTCGGTGGCCCGGGCACAGCGTACCGGACAGCCAGTCGCCACGCAGGCACCAGCGTCGACGGCCGCAGAACAGTTCGAGCGACTCGCCGCTGCCGTTCACTCCGTGAGGTCGTAGTACGTCGACCGCAGGGTCACGGGTGTCACATCCGCAACGTCGGCCGCCTCCGCTTGTGTCAGGTCACAGTCGGCCTCCATCGCCGCAGTGTAGAGACACGCCGCTGCGACGCCGCTGGGGTTGCGGCCGTTGTCGATACCCTCTTCACGGACCCGTTCGGCTAGCTCGCGGGCACGGCGCTCGACGGCCTGTGAGAGGTCGAGTTTACTGGCAAAGCGGGCCAGATACTCCCGGGGATGGATGGGACCGGTCGGCAGCCCCAGTTCGCGGTTCATCGCGTCGTAGGCCACGTCCAGTTCCTCACGGCTGGCGCGGGCGGCACCGATAACCTCCGGCAGGGTTCGCGAGACGGTGGCCGTCCGACAGGTCGCATACACCGCAGCAGCGGCAAAGCCCTCCAGGGAACGCCCCTGCAAAAGCCCCTCGTCCTGTGCGGACTCGAAAAGGACACAGGCCCGTTCCTGGATGTCCTCCGGCAGGGACAGCGCGGTGACCACGTTGTCGATTTCGTTGAAGGCGTAGACGCGGTTGCGCTCGGCTTTGGTCGCAATCTGGGTGCGCTTGTGCTGGCGACGCAGGCGGGCCATCCGCCGGCGCTTGCGTCCTTTCAGTCTGGTCGAGCGACCGATTTCCGTCGACAGCCCGCGGTCGTGTCTGGAGCGAGTCAACGGCGCACCGGTCCGCTCGGGGTTTGTCTCGTCGTCGGCGAAGGACCGCCACTCCGGTCCCGGGTCGATGTTGTGCTCCTCGACCACCAGCCCACACTCCGCACAGACGGTCTCGCAATCGTCGGCTTGCAGTCGACCACTACACTCCGGGCAGGTCTGTGTCGTCGCTGCCATCTTACGTGAAGGTTGGTCCGGCTTGGACTTTTAAAACGGAGTTCCAACGGGGGGTTCAGGCAGGAATCGCGAAGAATTACCAGCCGGTCACCGGTAGGTAGTTCCAGACGGGGGCGGCACCGGCGTCAGTGCCACATGTCGAAGTTTTAAGATGGAAGCCGAACCAGCCGAGGATATGGCGCTGTCCGACATCGCCGAGGGGCTGGAGGTCACGACAGAGCAGCGCGACCGGGGGGTCGCCACTGCCGACCGGACGGAGCAGTCACTCTCACAGCGGCTCGGGGATGTCGCCGAGGAGTTACCGTGCCCAGCGGAGACAGCCGCGACGGTCGTCGAACGCTACGCCAGCGGGGGAAGCGTCGGGGCCGCCGGTCGGGCCGCCGGCGTCGCCCCGATGACTGCCGCGAAGACGCTGCACTTACTCGGCGAGTCCGTGAGCCCGGTTGGACCCACCGGTCGCGAGGTAGTCCGGGACTTCCTCGCCGGGGAACTCCCGCGGACCGAGGCCCGCCAGCTTGCCCGCGTCTCCGATTCGGAGTTCGCCCTCGCGGTCTACGTCGAGACCCACGAGCCACTGGCCGAGGCACAGGACGCGGTCGCCGACACGCTGGCCGTCGACGGCGACGCTGACCCGCTCGCTGACGCCCGCAGCGAGACGACCGACCTGCTCTGAGGGGTCGCGTGGGAAGTTCTTATCTGCGAATCAATCGGCGGATGATTCACTCGGACCCGGGACCGCGGTCGGTCCAGCGACGCGACGGCGGCGGCTGAACAGGGCAGTCAGGAGCGCACCGAGGCCGAGCAGGTAGATGCCGAAGTTGAGGAGGGGACCGACAATGGGAACCTGTCCAAGCACCGCCGCGAGCACCAGCCCCGTCAGGAGACCGACCCACCTGTTTGCGATGCCGACAAGCGAGACCAGCCAGGCACCGACGGCAAAGCGGCCGTAGACGAGGGCAACCCATGACAGCAGCATGAACGCCAGGATACCGACAAGCGAGAGTGGAATGCCGACGACTGTCAGCGCGACGGCGACGAGGATGAGCGGAATTACGACCAGAGCGACGACGCCGACGAGTGCGGACCTGACCGGGCCGGTCCTGACGCGGTCGGCGACGCGGCCGGAAAAGCGGGGGAACAGCCCCAGCAACACAGCACCGAGGAGGAGGTTGAGGACGAAGAGGTAGGCTGCGACCACCCAGGAGACGAACGGCAGCACGTCCTCGGTGAGGCCGGTCCCGATGGACCGGTCCCGGGTGACGTCGCCGCCGACGGCGTCGCGGTTGCCCATGAGGGTCCCGTCGTAGGTCAACGAGCCGGCGATGGTGGCGTTGTCGCCGAGCCTGATGGTGTCGGCACCGATGGTTGCATCACCGTCGAGGCGGCCGTCGATACGGACCTCGCCCGCGCCGATGTTGGTCGTTCCCTCGACGACACCCGTATCGGTGACGTGTACCGACCCGGCACCGGTCGAGACTTCCCCCTCGACAGTCCCGGCAATGCGAACGTTGCCAGCAGCCGCCCGGAGGTTGCCCTTGACGACGCCACCCTCCCTGATGACGATATCACCCGCGAATCCGTCGACATCGCCTGTGACCGTCCCCTCGACGACGATAGTCCCGTAAGCACCTTCGATACTCGATACCGTCTCGCCGCGCTCGACGACAGTCGTCCCGTCGACACCGGATTGTGCGGTGACGACCCCGGGAAGCGTTGCCAGAAGGATGGCGACACCGAGTACGACGACAAGTCCGCGCCGTTTGCGAGTCGGTCGTGGCATGCCAGACGAGACTGCAACGAGAGGCTTGACTATGACATCCCTATCGGGAGTAACGTCGGCGTATCGACCCGTGGACAGTGAGGGTCCTCGCTCTACGGATTCGACCGGTCGGATGCGACGAACTCGACTGGGGGACGACTCGGCCGGTCCAGCAGGGCAGCTAGCTGGTCCAGACAGGAGGGCACACTGGCGAGGACACCCTCGACCCCGACGGCGTCGGTTTCTGTCACCGTCGTGTCGACGCGGCGAGCCGCCTCGACGAACGGCGACAGGACCGAATCCGTAGTGTTCTCCGAGCCCATGTCGCCCACTCGTGACGCAAGTGGCAAGACGTTACCGCCGGTCACCGTCCCAGGCCGCCTACCCGCCGAAGAGTCCCCCGAGTCGGCCGTCATCCTCGACGCCGGCATCGACCGCGTCGGCGAGTACCACCTCGGCAGCCTCGGCGACGGCCGGCATGAGCGGGCTTTCACCCTCGTGTGCCACCGGACAGGCCGCAGGGTCGTCGGTGTCGGCCCTTGGCACGCGCACGTCGGCGGCCTCGACGTATCCCTCGTCGGCGACGGTCCCGACGACGGCATCCAACGAGGCACCCACGTCGGCCAGCCGACCCTGCAGGCGGGCAAGCGCATCCGCACCACGGCGGCTGTCGGGCGTGACTGCCACCACTCGCTCCGCGGTGTTGACGGCGGCGACGGCCTGGTTGCTCGCGACCGGCGGCGTGTCTATCAGGACCGCGTCGTGGGAGAGCGCGATGGCGGCGACCTGTTTCTCCAGTTCCTCGGCAGCGGCGGCGGTCTTGGCCCGCGCGATGCGCTCGAACGGTGCCCGGGCCGGACACAGCGAGAGCTGGCCCGGCGTCTCCAGCCCCACGGGGTGGACCACCTCCTCGATTGGAGCGCCGTCGGTGACCAGTTCCGTCACGTCGGCCTCGATTGGCCCCTCGACGTAGTCGGCCAGTCCCTGGGTTTCGTAGGCTGCATCGACGATTGCCACGTCCCGCCCCGACCGGGCGAGGACGGCCCCCATCTCCACTGCGAGTCGCGTCGTACCGGCACCGCCAGTCGCTCCAGCGAGTGCCACCGTTCGCGTCATGGCCGGGGCTGGTTCCTTCTCTGTCAAAAAGCTACGTGATTCCTGCCAGTCACTACTGCGCGTCCCGGATGGCCTCGGCCACCTCGCCCATCTCATCCTCGGAGAGGTCCGCGCCGGTGAACAGCGAGTGGATGGGCTTGCCGCCGTCCTCGGCGAAGCGGGGGACGACGTGACAGTGGACGTGAGGGACCTCCTGGCCGGCGTCCTCGCCGTTGTTGAACGCGACGGTACTGGCGGGGGCGTCGACGGCCGCCTCGACCGCGGGGGTCACGTCGTTGACCAACTCGAAGACCGCACCGGCGGTGTCGGCGGGCATGTCGCCGACGCGTTCGTGGTGGTCTTTGGGGATGACCAGCGTGTGTCCGCGCGCGAGCGGGTTCACGTCGAGGAAGGCGTAGGCGTCGTCGGTCTCGGCGACCGTGTTGCTCGGAATCTCGCCGTCGACAATCTGGCAAAACAGGCAGTCCTCGCTCATGTCAGGCGGGTCGGCCGCCGACGCTATCAAGGTTTCCGTCAGGCCGACTGCTCGCATGCGGTCGCCACCCAGTCCGGTTCGTCGATTCCCGGCTGTGACTCCTGTCCATTGACTGCTATATGTCCGGAGACCGACGAGGGTTGCGTCAGGCAACGCGCCGTTTTTTAGTGCTGACTGCCCTATCACTGTGCGATACGATGACATCCGACGTTACGGACACGCCGGAAGTGACCCCCGAAGAGATAGAGACCATCGACGACGACCACTTCACGGACCAGTCAGTGGCTATCGTCACCGGGGGCGGCTCGGGTATCGGCCGGGCGACGGCAATCGCACTCGCGTACAACGGGTTGACCGTCGTCGCATCGGATGTCGACGAGGAGGGGCTGGCCGAGACCGTCGAGAAGGCAAAGGCGTGCAACGTCTCGGGCAGCGTCGAGACGGTCGTCGCAGATCTCGTCGAGGAAGACGAAATCGCAGCACTGACCGACGCCGCGGCAGAGTTGGGAGAGCTACGATACGTCGCCAACATCGCCGGGCTCCAGCATATCGACCCCATCGACGAGTTCCCCACCGAGCAGTTCGATGTGATGCACGACGTGATGCTACGAGCGCCGTTTCTGCTGGCCAAACACGCGCTTCCCCACATCCGGGCGACCGACGACGGCATCGGTGCTATCGGGAACATGTCCTCGATTCACGGCCATATCGCGACGAAAGACAAGGTGGCCTACATCTCCGCGAAGTTCGGCCTGCGCGGGCTGACCAAGTGTATCGCTGCCGAGGGTGAGGGAACTGTACGTGGGTTTTCCATCTCGACGGGCTACGTGAAGACACCGCTGGTCACGAACCAGATTCCCGATACCGCCGAGGAGCGCGGTATCTCCGAGGAGGAAGTCGTCGAGGACGTGATGCTCGGCCACTCCCGCGTGAAAGAGATGATGGAACCCGTCGACGTGGCCAACCTCTTCGCGTTTGGCTTCTCGAAGCGTGCGCGGCATCTCAACGGCGGTGACCTTACCTTCGACGGCGGTCACCTCTCGACGTACCTGTGACGTCGAACATCGCTATCGCCTGTCAGGGCGGCGGGAGCCATACGGCGTTTACCGCAGGGGTGTTACAGACGCTGTTGCCACACATCGAGGAGTGCGAGGACTGCCGGTTGGTCGGGCTGAGCGGGACCTCCGGGGGTGCGGTCTCGGCGCTTGCGGGCTGGTATGGCTATCTCACCGGCGGGGGCGACGGGGCCGTCGACACCATCGAAGAACTGTGGGCGGACATCGCGGCCGATGACCCCTATCAGTGGATACTCAACGAATGGGGGGTCTGGTGGTCACGCCTCCAGCACGGGGCCGCACCGACGCCGACAATCAGTCCCTATCACCACCCCTTTGCCGACCTCGGCAAGCGGGAGTTCCGTCGCCTGCTCGAACGCCACGTGGACTTCGACCGCGTGCCAGACCTCGTCGGTCCGGAGACACCCCGACTCGTCGTCGGGACTGTCGACATCAACGACGGCGAGTTCGAGACCTTCAGCGACGAATCCATCACGGCCGAGGCGATGCTGGCATCGGCGGCCGTACCGTCGCTGTTCGAGGCCGTCGAAATCGACGGCCACTACCACTGGGACGGTCTGTTCTCCCAGAACCCGCCGGTCTATGACCTGATGCACACCGCACCGGCACGGAAACCCGACGAACTGTGGGTCATCCAGATAAACCCACAGACTCGCGAGGGCGAGCCGACAAGCGTCGAGGAAATCGTCGACCGGCGCAACGAACTCGCCGGCAACATCTCGCTGAACCAGGAACTGCGGTTCATCCAGACGGTCAACGACTGGATAGACGCCGGTCAGCTCTCCGGGGCGTACTACAACCACACCGAAATCCGACGCATCGTCCTGGACGAGCGCCTGGGCTACGCCTCGAAGCTCGACCGGTCGGCGGCGTTCATCGAGCGCCTGCTGGCCGATGGCCGGGCCGACGCCGAGGCGTTTCTCGCCGAGACCACAATCGGCGAACACGAACACGACGTGGATGTCGCCGACACCCACGACGACTGACACTGGCGGCAGGCGGCGGTCTGTCTCAGACCAGCACGTCTATCTCGTAGCCGGCCTGTTCCAGCGCCGCGATGAGTTCCTCGACGTGGTCGGGGCCGCGCGTTTCGAGGTCCAGTTCCACCTCGGCGTCGTCCATCGCCACGTTCCGGGAGGTCCGGTCGTGCTGGATGGCGTAGATGTTGGCGTCGTTGGCCGCGATGATGCCGACAAACTCCTCCAGCGTGCCCGGTCGGTCCTCAAGCACCGTCCGCAACCGCAGGTAGCGACCGGTCTCGGCCAGCCCCCGGACGATGACCGTCGTCAGCGTGTTCATGTCGATGTTCCCCCCACACAGCGCCGGGACGATGGTCTCGTCCTCGCCGTAGTCGAACCTCTCGTACAACAACGCGGCCAGCGGGACCGCACCCGCGCCCTCGACCAGCGTCTTGCCCCGCTCTAGCAGCGTCGTCAGCGCCACTGCGATTTCGTCGTCGGAGACGGTCACCACCTCGTCAACCCGCTCTTTGATGACCTCGAAGGTTCGCTCGCCGATGGAGCGGGTGGCGATGCCGTCGGCGATGGTGTCGACGGCATCCAGTTCCACCAGTTCGCCCGTCCGGAGTGACCGCGCCGCGCTGGAGGCACCCTCGGCCTGAACGCCGATCACCCTGATATCGGAGTCTTTGCCCGTGAGCGCGGTGGCGACCCCGCTGATGAGTCCGCCGCCGCCGATGGGGACGACCACCGTGTCGACGCCGGGCAGGTCCTCGACGATTTCCAGTCCGATAGTCCCCTGCCCGGCCATCACCATGTCGTCGTCGAAGGCGTGCAGGTAGTAGCGGTCCTCCTTGGCTTCGAGTTCGTGTGCGTACTCGGCCGCGGCGTCGTAGTCGACCCCCTCGAGGACGACCTCCGCGCCGTAGCTACGGGTGGCCTTGACTTTCGAGATTGGTGCGTCCTGTGGCATGACGACCTTGGCGTCGACGCCCATCCGCGAGGCGGCGAGTGCGACTCCCTGTGCGTGGTTGCCCGCACTCGCTGTGACGATGCCGCGCTCGCGGGCCTCCTCGGAGAGCGTCGCGATACGGTTGGTCGCGCCGCGAATCTTGAACGCGCCCGTCCGCTGGAAGGTCTCCAGTTTCAGGTGTACGTCCGCGCCGGTCATCGCAGAGAAAGTGTGTGAGTACTCCAGTGGTGTGTGTCGCGAAGTCTCGGCGACCCGCTCGCGGGCCGCTAGCACGTCAGAAAATTCGAGCATATCCCTACTATTCCCGCCGCCACGCATATAGACTGGGCTCGCAGGGTCTCCGCTGGTGCTGACAGGCGGCGTCTGTGGGAGCACGGCTGTCGAGTCGAAGCCCGAAAATTGGGACGCCCCCGGAAATGACCGTGAGCGTGTGACGTGCAGTCGCGACTGCACCCGCAACGAGGGAGTGTCATCACTTAAGCCCTCGGGAGCGTCTGACGATTGAAAAACGCAAGACAGCACTGGAATAATGCGTCCGTCAGACGGCTGTCACGCGACCGTCTCACTATTTAAACCCCGGCGGGTGACTGACAGCTGACAGTCATCTGGTTCGGAAGGCATCACAGAACAGTCACGACTCGGGAGGAAGTGTCAGAAGGTGTGTCTGCAGGGGGACAGGGCAGTCCTTACCGCTCGTCGATGGGCGTCAGGTCGAGGTCTTTCGGGCCGACGTAGCGACCCCGCGGGCGGATGAGACGGTTATCTTCGATGTATTCGAGGATGTGGCCGACCCAGCCACCGGCGCGGGCCATCGCGAAGATGGGCGTGTACATGTCCACCGGGATGCCGAGCTTGTAGTAGACCGAGCCCGAGTAGAAGTCGACGTTCGGGGCGATGCCTTTCTCGGGGAGGTTCTTCTCGTCGGTGAGATACTCCTCGATGGTCGTGGTGTAATCGAGCCACTTGGTCTCGCCGTCTTCCTCGGTGAGGTCCTCCAGTTTGGACTGGAGAATCTTCGCGCGGGGGTCTTTGGTGTTGTAGACGCCGTGACCCCAGCCGGGGACGCGCTCGCCCTGCTCGGATTTGTGTTTGACCCACTCGATGGGGTCCATGTCGCTGTCGTCGAGTTCCAGCAGCGCCTCGATGACATCCTGATTGGCACCGCCGTGTAGCGGGCCGGACAGGGCACCGATACCGCCGGTGACAGCGGGGTAAACGTCCGCAAGCGTCGAGGAGATGACGAGCGTCGTGAACGTCGAGGCATTGAAACCGTGGTCGGCATGCAGGATGAGCGCCATATCGAAGGTCTCCTCGGCGACATCGCTTGGCTCCTCGCCGGTCAACATGTACAGGAAGTTGCCGGCATGAGAGAGGTCCTCGCGGGGTTCGATGGCATCCTCGCCACGGCGGAATCGGTCGTAGTTGGCGAGGATCGTCGGAATCTTCGCGACGATGCGGCGACTCTTCCGGCGAGCGGCGTCGAGATCCTCGGGGTCGGCGTCGGTCTCGGGTTCGCTTGCCGACAGCGTGGAGACGGCCGTCCGCAGCGCTGCCATCGGGTCCTCGTCGACAGCCGCGAGGTCGCGCAACGCGTCGAGTGTCACGTCATCGATAGCGCGCTCGGCACTCATCGAGTCCGTGAACGCGTCCAGTTCGTCACGTGTTGGCAACTCGCCCTCCCACAGCAGATACAGGACTTCCTCGTAGCTTGCGCCCTCGGCTAGGTCCTCAATGTCGTAGCCGTTGTAGATGAGCCGTCCCGCGTCACCGTCGATGTAGCTCATGCTGGACTCGGCGACGAGAACGCCCCGCAATCCCTTCTTGAGTTCCTCGGACATACCACCGACTTTTCCACGTGCAGGAAAAAACATTACCATTTGGACCGTCCAGTACCGACACGCGCCCACTCGTTTTCTGAATGTGTGTCTTTTCTATACGAATATAGGGCCACAGGTGTAAACTATCAGTCCGTTCCGTTGTCGCGTCCACGGTACTCGGTGCCGTACAGCGTGGCGGGCAACGTTTTTGCCCGGGGACCGCGGAGATGTGGGTATGGCAGATGGCGAGGTGGAGTACGAACCACAGAGTGTCAAAGAGCTACTCGCGGAGATGAAAGACACCGCCGAGTTGCTCATCGACCTCTCGTACTCCGCCGTCCTGTTGGGCAGCGACGACGTGGCACAGGAGGTGCTGGCCTTAGAGGAAAAGATGGATGTCCTCCAGATGCAGGCCCGGATGAGTCTCCTCATGGCCGCACGCAAGCCCGCCGACGCCGAGGCACTGGCCCCCGTGTTGGGTATCGTCGGCGCTGCCGAGAAGATTAGCGACGCCGCCGGCGACATCGCCAAAATCGTCCTGGAGGACATCGGCCTCCCCGAGGAGATGCGCGCCGCCCTCCCCGAGGCACTCGAGACGCTGGTCCGGGCCGAAATCGGAGCCGAGTCCCCGCTTTCGGGGGCGACGCTTGGCGGGCTGAACCTCGAAACCGAGACGGGGGTGCGTGCGCTTGCTATCCGCCGCGAGGAAGGCTGGCTGCTCAACCCCGACGCGACCACGGAGGTGCGGGCCGGCGACGTGGTCGTCTTCCGCGGTCCCGAGGAGGGCATCGCGGAGGTGTACGCCGACGCGACCGGCGAGGCCTACGACCGGCCCGAAGCCGTCGAGAGCGCCTCGTCGGACCTCGAACGCGCTGTCGACTCCATCGTCCTCATGAAAGACATGGGCGAGTTGGCGGTGGATTTGGCCTACGGTGCTATTCTGTTCGACTCCGAAGACGTTGCCAAGGAGGTGTTCGAACTCGAAGCCGAGGTCGATGCCTTGCAGTCCCGCTTCGAGGCGTGGACCCTGCGGGCGGCGGGACGGGTCGAAGAGCCCGTCTCCTTGCGCGGGCTGGTCCAGTTGGCCTCCAGTACGGAGGTCATCTCCGACGCTGCACTGGAAATCAGCGAGGGGGTCCTCCGGGGACTGTCGACACACCCCGTCGTCGAGGAAGCCGTCTACGAGAGCGACGAACTCATCGTCAGGCTGGCCGTCGAGGCCGGCAGCGACCTCGACGGGACGACCATCGGCGATGCGGCAGTCAAGACGGCTACGGGGATGCGCGTCATCGCGGTTCGGCGCGCCGGCGCAGCCGACGAGACGGACTGGGACGTGTCGCCGGGACCGGAGACGCCGCTGTCGGCCGGTGATATCATCATCGCCAAGGGGACCCAGGCCGGCTCCGAGCGGCTGGCCGACCAGGCCTCATAGCTCCTGTGAGAGGTGATAGGCGCGACGCATCACCAGCAGCGCCGCGACCAGCCCGCTCGTGGTCAACGCCAGCACGAACGCCAGCCCGAAGTAGTACAGCCGCGAGCGTGTCGTCTGTGGCGCGAGGGCGACGAAGAAAACGAACACGGCCACCGCAAAGCCCACGCCGACAGCGAGACCACGCTTGAGGTTTCGCCGGACCTGCAACGCCTCGACGAGTGCGGCCCGACCGCTGGGCTGGTCCTCGATCGACATGGCCGTCTGTAGGGTCGCTGTCCCAATAGTCGCGTCGGTTCCGGGACAGTGACCGACTGCAAAACGAAAGCTAAAGACCGTGGGGCCGTCCACTACCGATAATGACGAGTCTCGGCACGGCGAGTGCCAGCCCCGGCGAGGTCGAGACCGGCAGGCTCCGTGTCGGGGAAGCCCGTGACGGTAGCCCCGTCCGGCTCCCCGTCGCGGTCATAAATGGCGCTCGTGACGGGAAGACGCTGTACATGCAGGCCGCAAGCGACGGCGACGAACTCAACGGTGTCGGTGTCATCCAGCGGGTCGTTCCCCAACTGGACCCAGCCGACATCGCCGGGACGATACTGGTCGTCGGCGTCGCAAACTACTACGCCTATCAGATGGCCCAGCACCGCAACCCAATCGACGACACCAAGCTCAACCGGGCATATCCCGGCGACGGAAACGGAACAACCTCCGAACGCATCGCGGCTGCCACCTTCGAGGCCGCCAGCCGTGCCGACCTCGCGCTGGACCTCCACCAGGGGTCGACCTCGCAGATGATAGAGGAAGTCCGGGTCCGGTGTGGCACCCGGCATCGCCTCCACGACGAGTGTCTCGAACTCGCCAAGGTCTTCGGCTGTGGCCACGTGCTGGACCAGAAAGGACCGGACGGGCAACTCGCCCGGGCAGCCCCCGACGACGGCGTCCCGACCGTCGACCCCGAACTGGGCGGCTGTGTCGGCTGGGACGAAACATCGATTCAGGCCGGCGTCAACGGCGTCTTCAACGTCCTCCAGTACTACGACTTCCTGGAAGGGACAGTCACGCCACGCCCTCAGACCCGTGCCTCCGGGTTCGAACAGTACGGTTCGCCCGTCGGCGGCCTCGTCGACTTCAACGTCGAGCTGGGTGACCGCGTCTCCGCGGGACAGACCCTCTTCGAGGTGACCGACGTCTTTGGCACCAGCAAAGAGGAAGTGACTGCGGACTCCTCGGGCGTCTTCTGGCGGTCCCGCCGGCTCCCCCACGTCGCAAGCGGCGAGTACGTCTGTTCTGTCGGCACTGACGTGGACACGTACTGATACTGTCGGCTATAAGCCCGCGAAGGATTTCGGCACTCCGGGGTGCCGAATACCGTCACGAAGGTATAGCTAACAGTATGAACCGGGACGCCCGCTACCGCGTTCGTTCGTAGAACTGTGCGACGATAACCCCGACGACGATAGCGACGACTGCCTGTACCAGGTCCGTCCCGACGTTCGCCGTCGAGAGGGCAACCAGAACGACGAGTGCAACGACCCCAGCGAGGGCCGCGCTGATGAGCGTCTGCCGGGGGTCGGGTCCATCTGCTGACATTGTCGGGCGTTCGTTCCGGGACCGGATAGAGACTGTGTGTTCGAGTGGAAACCGAGGGGTTTGAATCCCCCCGCGGAGAATCCGCGGACATGACACTCGTCGCCTTCGACTTCGACGGCACGCTCTCCGATTCCGAGATGACCGTTCTGCTCGGTGACCGATGTGGTGTGGCCGACCAGATGGACGAGATTACCGAGCGTGCGATGAACGACGAAATCGAATACGCCGAGAGTCTCCGAAAGCGGTGTGCGCTGCTGGAGGGCCTCGACAACGACGACGCCACAGCAGCCTTCGAGGAAGTCGTCCTTCGCCCGGGCGCAGCGGATGTCATCGAGGCGCTCAACGAAGCCGGTGTCCACACCGCAATCCTCACCGGCGGCTTCCAGCGCGGCGTCGAGGCCGCACTCGAAAAAGAGGGGGTCACCGTCGACACCATCGTCGCCAATCGCCTGCCCGTCGGCGACAGCGAGGGAGAGGCAGACGACGATAGGCGGGCGCTCACCGGCGAGGTCGAGGGGCCGCTCATCGAGGGGACCAAAGACGACGCTCTCGACGACCTGGCCTCGACCCAGAGCGTCCCGATGGACGAGACCATCGCCGTCGGCGACGGTGCCAACGACCTCCCGATGCTCGAAGTCGCGGGGCTTGCCGTCGGGTTCGAACCGAAACCCAACGTCGCGCCCGCCTGCGAGGTCATCGTGGAGACGATGGACGAACTGGCGGATGTGCTGACCGAAGAAGGCGTCCTGTAAGGGACTACTCGGACAGTCACGCCACCAGCAGCACGGACTGAGTACTGAAGTGTGTCCGGCACGAACTGGCGAGTATGCCCTCCACTTCATCACCGACTGTGACCGACACGACATCCGGGAGGTGTCGGCGGTGAACGAGACGCAAAACCGTCAGATAGGGACTGTCGCCGGCGTCTTCGCCGTACTGGTCAGTCTCGGTGTCACCGCGCTCGTGGGGTCGGCAATGGTTCAGCACCCGGTCCTGCTCGCACAGGTGGGGCTGCTTGGGGCGGGCGGTATCGCTCACCTGCTCGGGGGCCTCGACAGCGTACGGACGGGGCCACTCACCTGGTACCAGTGGCAGGGAGTGGGAAACATCTGCATCGGCCTCTCGCTCCCGCTTGGCTTCGTTGGACAGAGTAGCACCTATCTGCTCGTCCTGTTCGTGACGGCACTCGGCGGGGTCTCGCTGGCTGCGATGGGAGTGGACTTGCTCGCGTTCCACGGGAGATACACCCGCGAAGAGCGCCTGAACGCCCGGCCCGAATAATCAGACGAACTTCCGGATAGTCAAATCAAGCGTGTCGAGGTCGACGATAGGAGCGAACCCGGCATCGGGGTCGATGTTGACCGACTCCTGGAAGGCGGTCTGTGCCTGCCAACAACCCGAGTTGATTGTGAGGACGTTGTGGTACTTCCCGTAGCCGAGTTTGTGGACGTGGCCGGCATGGAAGATGTCGGGCACCTCGTCCATCACGAGATAGTCCTGTTCCTCGGGTGCAAGCCGGGTGTGGCCCCCGTACTGGGGGGCGACGTGGCGCTTCTTCAAGAGTTGGTACATCGCCTTGTGTGGCTCGTCGTAGTTGGCCTTCTCGTCGGGTAACTCGGCGATGACCTCGTCCAGGGAGACGCCGTGATACATCAGCACGGAGACGCCCTCGATGGTCACGGTGGAGGGGTTCGAGACGATGCGGGCGTCGTGGGCCGACATAATCCCCCGGAGGTCCTCGTCGAAGGCCGGCTGTGGCTCCGCGAGGCGGACGGCGTCGTGGTTGCCCGGAATCATGACGATCTCCATGTCGTCGGGCACCTCCTTCAGATACTCCGAAAAGGCCTCGTACTGGTCGTAGATGTCGACCACGTCGAGTTCCTCGTCCTGACCGGGGTAGACGCCGACCCCCTCGACCATATCCCCCGCCAGCAGGAGATACTCGACGGATTCGGCTTCGGGGGTGTGCAGCCAGTCGGTAAAGCGATGCCAGGCCGCTTCCATGAACTCCTGGCTGCCGACGTGGACATCGGAGATGAGCGCCGCCTGAACCGGACGGTCGGCAGTCGAGGGGCTGTATGTGCGTGGAACGTCAGGGAAGTGAATAGCGTCGGCAAAGAGGATACCGCCGTCGTCGGCCAGGGTCCCCTCGATGGCGATGACCTCGTCGTGGAGTAGTTCCTGAACCTGCGAGGCAAAGGCGCGGTCTTTCATCACCAGACACGGGAACGTGCCGTTGGTGTCTTCGAGTTCGACCAGCCAGTGTCCGCTCGCCGTCGAGCGGATGTCGGAGACCATCCCGACGATAGCGGCGTCGCTGTTGGGTGCCATCTCCTCGATGGTGTCGGTCGGACGGTGATTGACCCGACCCCGTAACTGCCCGGCGAGTCGCTCGTAGCGGTCCCGGAACACGGCGACGAAGTCCCGATACTCACCGGTTCCCGTGCTCGCACCGGTCATGTCGCCGTCTATCTCGACGCTGCGCTTCGAGGGGTCGACCGACCGCGAAGACCCCCCTGTTTCAACTGGAACAACACCCCCATCGTCCGTCGGTTTTTCGGGACTGTTTCCAGTCGAAACAGAGGGGTTGTCTGTGGGAGGTGTGGTATCGGTTTTCGAGCGTTCGTGAGCGAGTTCGGAATCGGCAGAACCGCCCGACAGCGTCCCCTCCTCGACGGCGGCACGGGCGTGGTCGGCGGAGAGTTTGACGGCGTCGTCGGGGGCGGCTTCGATTGCACGGGAGAGTGCCGCCTCCGGGTCGGGTGCGTTCGACAGCAGCGTGACCGCTTCGCGTTCAGCGTTGTAGCCGCGGCTGGTGAGTTCGCTGACCACGTGGGCGGGCGTCTCCAGGGGCACACCTGTGGCTAGCAACGGGCGGGCAAAAACGTAGCGGAGCCTTCCAGAACATTCAAACGCCGAGTGGTACAAGAGGGGACGATGGATTCCCCGGACGACAGCGACGACGAAGTCGGTGGGGAGACGGGTCGAAACGACGAGACGGCCCCGGACACAGGCGTAGACGGCACCGCGCCCTCCGAGAAGCCGACACCCGAGTCCACGAGCAGCGGCGAGGGTGCGCCACAGCGTGAGGAGTGGCGCTCGGAGACCGAACAGGACACACCCACACCGAACGGCGAGCAGACCAGCGAGGCGCAGCTGTTTGTCTATGACCTCGTCAGCAGCGTCCTGGCAGTCGCTATCGTCGGTGCATACCTCTTTACCGTAAGCGGCATCTGGCCGCCGCTGGTCGCCGTCGAAAGCGAGAGCATGGTCCCCAACATGGAGGTCAACGACCTCGTGTTCGTCATGGACGAGGAGCGGTTTGCTCCCGACGAAGCCCACGGGGGAACCGGCGTCGTGACAGCACAGGATGCGGACGGCTACCGGCAGTTCGGCGGTCCCGGTGACGTCATCGTCTTCGAACCCAACGGGAACGAACGGCGGACACCGATAATCCACCGTGCGATGTTCTACGTCGAGGAGGGTGAGAACTGGTACGACCGCGCTGACGAGGACTACGTCGGCGGGGCGACCAGTTGCAACGGAACCAATGCCCCCGATGGCGACAAGGGGCTACGCAACTGCCCTGCCCCACACGACGGGTTCATCACGAAAGGTGACAACAACGGCCTCTACGACCAGGCCGGTCCCGGCGGAGCCAGCACTGGGCCGGTCAAAGCCGAGTGGGTCGTCGGCACGGCGGAGTTCCGTATCCCCGGGCTGGGCTGGGTGCGACTCGCAACGCAGTAACGGCGGTTTCAGTTATCGAAGCGGGCCTGGACGAACGGCTGGGCGTTCTCGATGTCCCCCAGTCGCGAGTCCGACAGCAGGACGGCTTCGGTCTCGTCGATAGGAACCGACAGCGAGATTTCCTTGGTGCGGCCGTACCGACCCTTCGAGACGACGGCGGCGTTGACGATGCCGAGCATGTCGAGTTCGCTGATGAGGTCCGTGACGCGCCGTTGTGTCAACACGTCGGCGTCGATTTCCTCACAGAGGCGCTTGTAGATGTTGTAGGCCTCGCCGGTGTTGACGTTGTGGACGCCCTGTTTTTCCAGCAGAATGATAGCGAAAAGGACGATTTTGGACTGCTGGGGAAGGGTGCGGACGACTTCGACGACCCGGTCGAGTTCGATTTTCTCCTGTGCCTGCCGGACGTGGTCTTCGTCGACCACGTCGGTCTGGTCGCGCTCGGCGAGTTCGCCGGCGGTCCGCAACAGGTCAAGCGCCCTGCGGGCGTCCCCGTGTTCCTGTGCAGCGAAAGCGGCACACAGCGGGATGACATCGCCAGTCAGGGCCTCGTCTTTGAACGCCACGTCGGCGCGGTGTTCGAGGATGTCCCGAAGCTGGTTGGCGTCGTAAGGTGGGAAGACGATTTCCTCCTCACCGAGGCTGGACTTGACACGGGGGTCAAGGAAGTCGGTGAACTTCAGGTCGTTGGAGATGCCCATGATTGAGACCCGGGAGTTTTCGAGTTCGGAGTTCATCCGCGAGAGGTTATAGAGCGTATCGTCGCCGCTTTTTTCGACGAGCTTGTCGATTTCGTCGAGCATGATGACGACCACGCGCTCGCGGTGGTCGACGGCGTCGAAAAAGGAACTGTAGACGCGGTCGGTCGGCCACCCGGTCATAGGGACCTCTTCGAAGGAGTCGCGTTCGTCTTCGAGGTCGTCGATACGGGACTCGATGGCCGGGACGCTCTCGAAGTCGGCATCGGCCAGTACGTCCGGGTCCGTGCGCGCGCGGTCACGCAGGTCACGGAGCTGTTCGAGGTCTGCCTCGATTGCCGCGCGGTTCTGGTCGATGAACTTGTTGGCGAGCTGTGCCAGCACGCGGTACTGGGTGTCGGTGACCTCGCAGTTGATGTACTCGACCTCGCAGGGGACCTCGTACTTCTCGGAGGTCGCTTCGAGTTCGTCGCTGACGAACTTCGCGCTGGCGGTCTTGCCTGTCCCCGTCTTCCCGTAGATGAGGATGTTCGATGGCGTGTCCCCGCGCAAGGCGGTGACAAGAATCGTCGCCATGTTGTTGATTTGCTCCTCGCGATGCGGGAGTTTACGGGGTGTGTAGGACGGTCGGAGCACTTCCTTGTTCTCGAAGATGGGCTGACCGCTCAGCAGGTCATCGAACAGCCCCTGTGAAGACCCCTCGTCGGGTTCCCCTTCGTCCAGCAACATCTCATCCAGGTCCGGACCCGAAGACGTACGGTCGCCGTCGTCTGTGTCGGAACTTGGTATCGTGCCCTCCTCGGCGTCGGACTCGACAGTGTCGAGTCGCTGTGAATCGACGCCCTCCGTTGAATCTGGTGAGTCGTTCGTGTCTGTCATAGTCGGTAGGTGACCCCTCCATTTCAAGTGGAGACTCGCGCCGCGCACCCGAAATCCGTGCCCTCAGACGGTTTAGAGGGTGATATTACGGATTCTCCCAGAGGGTGCGTGTGCAGTTGAACCACCAGAACCCCTGGTTGATACAATATTAAAGATTTCGGTTGTCAACAGTTGACACAATTGGGTGTGACAGGCGTCTGACTGAGCTATATGTGCCGACGGCAGCGTCTCACAGGGATAGAAGCAGTCTATCAGGAGCCAAACGGTACGTGGTGCGCTTGAGAGGGGGAAATAGGAGGTGGATTTCGGCTGGACGTGAAGTGCTAGGGGGTTCGGGAGTGCTGGGACGGGACGAGTGGTGCTCCGTTCGACTCGAAGCGTGGGGGGTGGTTCTGAGGGCTGCCGAACTGGAAACGGCTCAGAACCGGCAGATGGGAGACGGATTTCGAGATACAGGTCGGGAGGGAATCGGACCGGTAGTCGAGAGGAATTCGAATTCATCGGCATGACCGTGCTGGAGGGAGGTGTCCCGAGGTGGACCCCCCCACCCCTTCGTTTCAGGTGGAACGGTAATACAACGGGGAGGGGGTGAGCAGCAACTGTGGGATTGGCTAGTCTAGGAAAGATTTATATAGAGTACACTAAAACCAAACCCGTACTGGGAAAGAATAAACTAGATTCTCTAGACGGAGTAATTAACTAGTCTTACTAGTGGATAGTTACTAGTTCGACTCGAAACGATTGCCGTCTGGGGGTTCTCTCTTCTAGTGCACTCTAGATTTTCTCTCCCTCTAATGACCCCTTCCCGGGGGGTGTTCCGTTCCAGTTGAAACCAAGGGGTGGGGGGCAGGTACCCTTTCCTCTCGAACCCCCTCCCTTGTAACCCACCCTCCGCAGTTGTCTTCCCGGTATCAGCTACGGTAGACACTCTCACAACGGCAACGAGACGGACCGACTCGACCCTTCGACCCCACCTCCTGTTCTCCTTTCGCCCTCTGTTTCCTGTCCACACTATATGCTAACTCACGTCATGTTCCACGTTGTTTTTCCACATGTCTCGTGACCTCTGTTGCCCATCCTGTGTTCACGTTATCCCGTCCTTTCTCTTCCAGTCGCGCCACCTGATGTTCGCCCACGTTCCCCACACCTCCGTTTTGCACACCATCGTTTCCCCTCCACGCTCGCTGCAGTTTCCTGTCCCCCGTTGTGTTGTTTCTCACAGTAGCTTTGTTCGACCCGAAGCCATCCCCTGATTTTGGTAGCCTCCCCACCCCAGATATTGACACGTCCCCTACCTTCTTGATTCCCTACACGAGTGAAATCCCGGTACAGTAGGCCGTCCCCGGCTTCAACTGCAGATATCGGATTGTTTATGTATGTCTGACGTACGCTTAAGTGGATACGCCCGGCTTGTTCGTGCAAGCCCCACCCATGGGGCCGGGAGGAACAGGATGGGACTGTTAACGAACCTCAAATCATCCATCGCACGGGCTGCATCGACGTTGTTTGCCGAAGAGGAGTCGAAGCGCATCGGCATCTACGGACCGCCAAACGCAGGGAAGACGACACTCGCCAACCGCATCGTTCGCGACTGGACCGAACACGGCGACGCGGTCGGGCCGGAGAGTCACATCCCCCACGAGACACGGCGCGCGCGCCGAAAGGAAGATATCGAAATCGAGCGCAACGGGTCGACGGTAAACATCGATGTCGTCGACACGCCGGGCGTGACGACGAAAGTCGACTACACCGAGTTCCTGGAACACGACATGGAGAAAGACGACGCTGTCCGTCGGTCACGCGAGGCCACGGAAGGCGTCGCCGAGGCCATGCACTGGCTCCGGGAGGATGTCGATGGCGTCATCTACGTACTCGACTCCACGACCGACCCCTTCACGCAGGTGAACACGATGCTCATCGGCATCATCGAGAGTCAGGACCTCCCCGTCCTGATTCTGGCGAACAAGATAGACAAAGAGGAGTCGAGCGTTCAGCGCATTCGTAATGCCTTCCCACAGCACGAGACGATTCCGCTGTCGGCGCTCGAAGGAGACAACATGGACGAAGTGTACGACAAGATAGCGGAGTACTTCGGGTGATACAATGGCAGAAGTGAAAGACCCAAGCGAGGGAGTCCAGATCGACCTCATCAGCGGCGAGCGCATGGACGGACTCACCTCGATGGAGAAGATACGACTGATTCTGGACGGCGTCCGCGAGGGCAATATCGTCATCCTCGAGGAGGGACTTTCCCCCGACGAGGAATCCCGCCTCATCGAAGTGACGATGACCGAGATCAGCCCGGACGAGTTCAACGGCATCGAAATCGAGACACACCCCCGCTCCGACACCTCGGATTCGAGCTTTCTCGACCGCCTGATGGGCAAGGAGTCGACGAAGAAACTCACCGTCATCGGGCCCGCAAACCAGATAGAGACGCTCCACAAGGACGAAACGCTCATCCAGACGCTCGTCTCACGCAAGTAAGGATGCCCCACCAGTGTACCGACTGTGGCCGCACGTTCGACGACGGCTCCCAGGAGATGCTCTCGGGGTGTCCCGACTGCGGGGGCAACAAGTTCCAGTACCAGCCCACAAGCGCTGTCGAGGAGACGGCCCCGCCCAGCGAGGAGCCTCCGGACCCGCCGGACCCACCAGTCGACAGTTCGGTCGCCCGGACCGTCGGCAACGCTGCCACGGCCGTCCGTGACCTCGTCGGCTCCAGCCCCTCGCCCCCGGAGCCGGTCGAAGACGACAGCTCCGACCCGGCCCCGGCACCTGCCGGGACGGAGACGGGCACCGCTTCCACTGGAACCGAGGGGGTCGATGCCCAGACTGCCATGGCCGAGGACAACGCTCAGGCGAGTGCGCGCACGGAAGTCGTCTCCAAGGACGAACTCCCGCCCGCACCTGAGACGCCAAAGACTGCCTCACAGCCCGCGCCGGTCGTTGAAGAAGATACTGACAGCACTGCCGGTACCGCGCCCGACGCGGCCGATACTAGCGACGAGCGTGACCGGCCGGACCTCTCGGAGTTGCGGGATGAACTCAACGACCAGTTCGAGTCCATCAAAGTGCTCGACCCCGGCAAGTACGAACTCAACCTGATGGAGCTGTACGACCGCGAGGAGTACATCATCGCCCTGCAGGAAGACGGCAAGTACACCATTCAGGTCCCCGAGCGCTGGGAAGACAGCTGATTCTCGGATTTCCCTGCTCTCACAACGCCTGCATGAAGACGATACCGAAGGCGATGAACACTGCCGTCCCCACGAAGACGTACAGTTTGTCTGTCCGTCCCTCCAGGCCCCGGCCGATTTCGTGGACCATGATGCCCAACGCGAGAAAGAAGATGATGGAGACGGCGGCCACGAGAAACCGGTAGGCGAGCAGAATCTGGACGTTCATAAAGCCGCCGAGAAAGAGCAACATCGCAGCGACCATCGCCGTGATGAGGCCGAGTATCCCCATTCCGCCGACGAAAATTCGGTACTTCCGTCCGTCCGCGTCGGTGACGGAGTTGATGGCGAAGTTCGTGATGAGGACGATTATCGGGAACACGACGGCTGCGGTCTGAATCTGTGTCGTATCTATCATTCGGGAACCTCTGTCTACGACGCGATTCAACCGCCGGGAGACTGGCTTATAGAGGTGGTTCTTTCAGATACGTGCGAGTCGATAGCCAATTTCCCGTCTCTTGGTCGACTCGACCGACGTTCCCGTTGTGGCCTGTCTCCCTCGACAGGTGTCTCCCGTTACTCCTCCGAGACGCGCCAGGTCGTCCCGTTGGTGTAACTCCAGGCCTCGACTGCCGGACCGGTCTCGGATTCGGAGAGTCGTTTCATGAACGAGCCGATTTCTTTCGAGGAGAGCGACAACTCCTCCGCGATGAAGCGACTCTTGACGTAGATGGCACCCTCCTCGCGGACGCGCTCGCGGAGGTAGGCGACGAGCGGGCGGGCTTTCGCGGGCAGTTCGCCTGTCGGAGTGGCTGATTTCGCACACATACTAGGGTGAGTAGTCGTGACCGACGAGCAGACAGCAGACGTTCACGGCGACGAGGCCGGCCAGCGCGAGGAGTCGCTGTTGGTCATCTACCAGCGACAGCACGGGGAGGTACGCCAGCGGGAGGACAACGGTGGCCCAGAATGCGAGGCCACGTACCGTGGCGAGGACGCTCCCCAGCGGCCCGTCGAGAACACGACGCAGTGATTCACTGGGAGGGGTTGGCAGGGGGACCGTTCGGCGGTTCATCCTACTCAATCAGTTGGACCCCACCCTAAAGGCTCTCGTGAAGACTCAAACACCTCTTTGACCAGCCGAGGAGCCGCTGCTGTCGGCCTGTTACTCCGGTGAGGGAACGTCAAGCGTACGGTCGCTCGCAAACAGCGCGAACAGGGCACAGAGCGCGACCAGTGCTGGCTCGTTCGCCCAGACACCGAGGATGCCGAGGATGCCGAAGCTCCCGAGTGGACGAACAGGTAGCTCCGTCAGATATGTCTCTGGCTGGGGTCTCTTACAGCGACTGTTCCGAAAAGACGAGGAGTCTACAACGCGGGGCTTAGCTGATCTTGTCGTACTGCTCGGAGAGTTTGTCGGCGGCTTCCTGCATGAGGTCCTCTTCGAGGTCGTCGAGGTCCCACTCGACGATTTCCTCGACGCCGTTTGCGCCGAGCTTGACCGGGACGCCGAAGGCGACATCGTCGTGACCGAACTCGCCGTCGAGCGTGACGGAGGCGGGCAGCACTTCGCCGGTGTCGTTGAGGACAGCCTCGACCATGTGAGCGACTCCCTGGGCGGGGCCCCATTCGGTGGCACCTTTGCGCTCGATGACGTTCATCGCGGACTTCTGGAGGTCTTCGAGAATCTCCTCTTTCTCGTCCTCGGAAAAGTCGAGGTCCTGGCCGTCGACGCGGACCTTCGAGAAGACGGGGACCTGCGCGTCGCCGTGTTCGCCGAGGATGGTGGCGTCGACGTTCTGGACGGGCACGTCGAAGCGCTCGGAGAGGACGTAGCGGAACCGCGCGGAGTCCAGGCGGCCGCCGAAGCCGATGACCTGCTCGCGCGAGCGGTCGCCCTGCTCGTAGAGGTGGCGGTTGAGCAGGTCCACCGGGTTCGAGGTCGTAATCGAGATGTAGTCGTCGTTGTGTTCGTCCAGCGAGGACTGAATGTCCTCCATGATGGGTGCGTTGTCGCCCGCGAGGTCGATGCGGGTGTCACCCGGCGAGCGCGGGAGCCCGGCGGTGATGACGACGACATCAGAGCCAGCGGTGTCCTCGTAGGTCCCCTGTCGGACGCGTGTGTTGGAGTCGTAGGCGATACCGTGGTTGGCGTCTGCGGCCTGCCCGACGGTGACGTCCTCCTGGTCGGGGATGTCGACGAAGACGAGTTCGTCAGCAATATCTCGAAGCGCGATGCTGTAGCCCGCTGCTGCGCCGACGGTGCCAGCCGCACCGACGATGCTTACTTTTCCCATATCATATAGAAATCCCGACGGACGTACGTTAAGATTGTCGGAACCGGGACGACCCACACCGTAGGCGACCCTCATGTGGTGAGACCGGTAGTGGACCCACAACTCCTATTCGCCCGGACCGTCTGTCCCCGTGTATGAGCGATTTCGATAAGGAAGCCGAACGTGAGAAGCTCCGGAAGAAATACGAACAGGAGCAACAAGAGCGTGAGGCCACCGAGAAGATGAGCGAACTCCTCCTGCAGGGGGCGACGATGACAAACGCCCACTGCTCGGAGTGTGGCGACCCCATCTTCCGGTACGACGGCCAGGAGTTCTGTGCCAGCTGTGAGCGCGCTATCAACCGCGATGCCGACGGCGCTGCGGACGATGCAGACACGGACGCCCAGGCCGACGAGGAGTCTGCGGACGGTGAACACATCGAGGTCACCGACCCTGACGAGACCCGCGTCCAGTTCGGCGGCAACGAGGCTGCCGCCGACACGGCGGACTCTGCGGACAGTCCCACGACCGAGACCGCTGACTCCGGGCAGGCACAGCCCACACAGCAGTCCTCCCAGCCCGAGTCCTCCCAGTCACGACAATCGACGACGGCCCAGTCCCAGCCAGCCCGACAGCCGTCTACGGAGGAGCAGCAACAGCCCCCGCAGTCCCGGCAGGCGAGTCAGTCACGACAGGTCCCGAGCATCGACCCCGACCGGCAGGGGGACGTGACCGCGGCTCGAGAGTCGCTGGTCCGGACGCTGACTCGCTTCAGCCAGCAGGCCGAGGCCACTGACGACCCACAGCGTGCACAGGAGTACCTCGCGGCCGCACGCGAGGCTGCAGAGGCACTGTCCGCGCTGCGCCAGTAGATTTTCCCTACCCGGGTCACCGTCTTTGTGCCGGACTGGGTCTTCCTTCCGATACTTTGAGTGTCGTTTACCGGGGGCGCTGAGTTCGCTCTCTCATCGTATTGAAACGTGGCTGTGAGTTCTCCGACGCTCCCTTCAACAGTCCACGAGCGTGCAGTCGAAGACGAACGAGTCGCGCATCTCGTCGACGCGGCCGAGCAGGTCCTCGATGTCCGGCCTGTCTCCCGGCGTCTCGCCCTCGTGGACGTGGACGATTTCAGCCACCCCTCTGAGGTCGAGCAGGAGCGCCTTGGGCATGCGCCCGATGAGGTCGTGCAGACTGCCAAGCACGCCAAAGCGTCGGGGCTGGTCGTACTCCTCGCCCACTTCTCCGTGGGGGTCGGCCAGAAGCGGGAATGGGAGGTCGTACTCGGCTTGCCAGTCCGTTGCCTTCTCGTAGCTGTCGGGCAGGATGGGGACGACAGCGGTGTCGTTGCGTTCGAGTTGCTCGGCTTTCTCGGCGACACGCTGGACCTGCGCCCGGCATTTGGGACAGTGATAATCACGCAACAGGAGAAGCACTGCGAAGTCGACGACATCGGCAATGGTCGACAGCGAGAGCGGGTCTGGCCCGATGCCTGCATTCCGAAGCTCGAAGTCTGGTGGGGCGGTCATGACAACCGAGGTGAGGGAACCAATCGCCAAGAACGCCCGCGCGATGTGCACAGCGGTCGCATGTCCGCGACACGCGCACGCCCGCAACAGTCTTTCGCCCGGCTCTCTCCTTGTCATAGCTGGCGGTTCGACCCGCCAGTAGCGCTCTTCACCCACCCCCACTGTGGATCTTTTCAGAACTCAACCCTCGTAGGAACTGCCGGTCACCTCGCGGATGCGTTCGGCGGTGACCGCACCCACGCCCTCGGCCTCCTGTAGTGCCTCCTCGTCGGCGGTCATCACGGCCTCGACGCTGCCAAACGCCGCCAGTAGTGACCGCGCTGTCACCGGGCCGACCTCGGCAATCGAGGCGACGACGTACTCCTGTTGCTCGGTCAGCGTCTTCGATTGCTTCTCGCCGTGGACGCTGACCTCCCGGTCGGCCGTCTCCTGTTCGCGCTCGGCGATGGTCTCAAGCAAGTCAGCCGTCTCTCCCTCGTCGTCCGTCCGGAGGATACTGACGCCGAAATCGACCGCCAGCGAGGCCAGCGCGCCGTGGATGGCTTTCGGGTGGACGTTGCGCTGGCCGTAGAGGTCTTCGCCCTCGATGACGACCACCGGGCGGGCGTAGTGTCTGGCGTCGTCGCCGACCTGCTCGAACAGCGAGCGGTCACCGCCCGTGAGCGTCTCCAGGAAGTCCGCGACGGTCTTGCGCTCGACGACGACCCGGTCCGAGAGCACGTAGTCGCCCACTTCGAGCGTCTCCAGCCGGGTCTCGATACCCTCCCGCGTCGAGAGGTCCCGCGCGATGGAGGAGTCCAGTTCCCGCTGGTCGACGACGAGTTCGACGCCCTCCTCGCTGCCGGCCTCGGCGACGACGCCCTCCCCGTCTTCGTCGGCTCCGTCTCCGCCGGCGGCCTCTGCCTCGCCATCGTCGCTGGCTTCGGCTTCGCCACCCTCGCTGGCTTCGGCCTCGCCACTGGCGAAGGCGTCCAGCCCGGCCTGGCCGTCCCCAGCGTCACCATTGGCGGCTGCTTGTTCGTCATCGCCTGTTTCCGTCTCGGTGTCGCCCTTCCCGTCGCTGCTCGCTCTATCGTCGCCAGCAGCGTCGCTGGTTTCGTCCCCGTCGTCGCTGCCGTTGTCTCCGCTGCCCTCGTCGCCCGCGTACTGTTCGACACCGGCCTGCTCGTGGAGTCGGCCCTCGATGGTGCCGGCGACATCTTTCAGGCCGCGCAGTTGCTGTTCCATCTCCTTCTCGTCGCGGCGGGCCTTCCAGAAGTAGGCCTCGTCACGGGTGTCCTCGGCCAGCAGCACCGTCACCGCGCCCTCGGTCTGTCGGCCGGTCCGGCCCTTGCGCTGGATGGAGCGAATCGCGGTCGGCACCGGCTCGTAGAAGAGCACCCGGTCGACCTCGGGCACGTCCAGTCCCTCCTCGGCGACCGATGTCGAGACCAGCACCTCGAACTCGCCGGCGCGAAAGCGGTCAAGCGTCTCCTGTTGTTCGGTCTGGGTCATCCCCTCGCTGCCCTCGGTGTCGCTTTGCCCGACGAACTTCTGGGTCTGGAAGTGTCCGCCCAGAAAGTCCACGAGCGTCTCCGCGGTGTCCCGGGACTCGGTGAAGACGATGACTCGCTCGCCGCCCTCGATGCCAAGCGTCTGGGCGAGCAACATCCGGGTGCGCCGGAACTTCGGATGCAGGTCGTCGTAGCTCTCGGCTTTCCGGACCGCCTCCCGGACTTTCGGCTCGGAGACCATCCGCTGGTCGGCCTTCGACGCACCAGATGAGCGGGCCGCTTCCTTCTGGCGTTCCATGTACCGCCGGAAGGACTCGACGCTTTGGGTCTCGACGTAGGTGGTCGCGGTCCGCAGCTTTCGCACTTCCGCCAGCAGGCTCATCCCCTCGTAGCCCTCGGACTGGTCGTTGTCCATCAGCTCCCGCAGTCGGCCCTGTATCTTCTGTATCTCGCGTTCGGAAACGTCCGGGCTGGTCTTGTTCGTGACGCCGAGTTTCTTCAGCTTCGCCAGGCGCTCGCGGATGACCTCGTTGATGCCGTCCCGGATGTCCTCGACGGTGTCGGGCAACTCCACGCGTTCCCACTCCACGGTCGTCTCGTGGGTGTGTTCGGCCACGTCGGCGTCGTCCTCGGTCATCACCTCGACGTTGCGGATACCCAGATTCTCACACACCTGCAGGATGGCCTCCTCGTCGTCACCGGGGGAGGCGCTCATCCCCGTTACGAGTGGCTCTTCTGCGTCCTCGTGGTAGCGCTCGGCGATGTAGTTGTAGGCGTAGTCGCCGGTCGCGCGGTGACACTCGTCGAAGGTGCAGTGCGTGACTCGCGAGAGGTCGATGCGGTTGCCCACGAGGTCGTTCTCGACGACCTGTGGGGTGGCGATGACCACCCGAGCCTCCTCCCAGAGGTCGCCCCGTTTTGCAGGCCGCACCTCCCCGGTGAACACCACTATCTCGTCGTCCGGGACTTCCGCCAGCGCCTCCCGGTAGAAGTCGGCGTGCTGGGAGACGAGCGGCTTCGTCGGGGCGAGCAACAGCGACGTACCCCCGACGTCGTGGAGCCGTTTTGCGGTCACGAGCAGGCTGACGGCCGTCTTCCCCAGGCCGGTGGGGAGACAGACCAGTGTGTCTTCCGAGAGGGCTGCCTCGGCCAGCTGGAACTGGTACTCGCGGCGTTCCAGCAGCCCCGTCTGCAGAAAGGGCCACTCCACGTCGGACTCGGGGGTCGCCATGTTGGCCGTTCTTGTCGGCGGCTGTGGTTAAGGGTTCGCGTACCGGGGTGAAAGTGATCAGAACAGCGGCACGAGCTCGACGGCGACGGCCATCGCGGCGGCCGCGGCGGGCGGGATGGTGAGGTTGTCGTCGATGACGTAGGTGAACACGACCGGCTTGACGCCGTCGGCGACCGTCGCGGCGACGCCACCGAAGATGGCGACGACCGGCGGGACGAACGGGAGTGCAAGCGCCGTACAGACGCCGAACATCACGCCCAGCACGAGCGGGTCCTTGGCACGTTTGAGTTCGCCCGACCCCAGCAGCCCGCTGATGGGGTCGCCGATGGTGAGCATCAGGATGGCCGGCACCGCAATCTCAGGGCGCACACCCAGGGCTGATTCGAAGGCAAAGGCCAGCGCGACGCCGGCACTGGAGATGAAATAGAGGGCATAGCCCGCGAGGTTGTCCTGTTCGTACTCGCGGGTGAGGTGGTCGTAGATGGTCCACTCCAGCCCGACGTACAGGCGGATAACCTCCAGAGCGATGGCGGCGACGGCACCCAGTGCAAAGAGCAGCGCTACCTGGACCCACGTCGCCAGCCCGAGCACGTACAGAAGCGGCAGGGTCGTCCCGCTTGCATGCACCAGTCGCCGTGCAACCTCGTCGCGTAGCATCAGCTGTCGGGCGCTGGCGACCAGGCCGGTGTTGGAGGTTCCATCTACCATTACAGGTCGTCGAACGATAGGTCGCCGTCACGGAGCGCGACCAGCGTCTCCGCGAGGTCGTCGACGGCAACCCGCTTCTGGGTAGTCGTATCACGTTCCCGTACCGTGACGGTCTCGGTACCGTCCGCGTCTGCAGCGTCTTGTGTCTCGTTTCCTTCCTGTGTCTCGTAGTCGACGGTCACACAGAAGGGCGTCCCGACCTCGTCCTGTCGGCGATAGCGCCGGCCGATAGCCCCGGAGTCGTCGTAGGTCACTTCCAGCCCCGCCCCGCGCAACTCCTCGGCGAGTTCCCGGGCGCGCTCGCCCAGGCCGTCCTTGTCCATCAGCGGGAACACACCCACCGTCGTCGGTGCGATTTCCGGTGGCAAGGAGAGATAGGTGCGTTGCTCGTCGTCGACCTCGTCTTCCTCGTACGCGTGTGCGAGGACTGTATAGACGAGTCGACCCACGCCGAAGGAGGGTTCGACCACGTGTGGCCGGATGTGCTCGCCGGACTCGGTGACCTCCTCGACGCTGTAGCCTGCCGTCTCGGTGTCGACGGTGTAGGTGTCGCCGTCGACCTCGACGGTGACCTCCGTATCCTCGAATGCGTCTGGTTCGCGCTCGACCAGTTCCTCCAGTGCCTCCGCGACGGCCCCGGCATCGCCGCCGAACTCCGGACCCAGCACGCTCATGTCGGGGTCGACGGTCGGCCGCTCGACGGTGACGGGTTCGTCGTACTGCTTGAAAACGGTGAACTCCTCCTCGGAGTGTGCGGCGTGTTTCTTCAAATCGTAGTCGCCGCGGTAGGCGAAGCCGGTAATCTCGACCCAGTCGCCGGCCAGTTCGGATTCGGCATCCCAGCAGTCCGCGGCGTAGTGGGCGAGTTCGCCCGGCAGGTGCTGGCGGAACCGGAAGCGGTCCATATCCACGCCGATTCGCTCGTACCAGCCCTTTGAGAGGCCCAGATAGAAGGCGACCCACTCGTCGGCGAGGATACCTTCCTCAAGCGCCTCACGGACAGTCACCTCCTGAATGTCGCCATCGTCGGCCTGCTGTTGCTCGACCGAGTACAGCGGCAGGGTCACGTCTTCGACGCGCGCGATGGGTGGCTCGTCTTCCTCGGGGTCGATGAAGTGTTCGAGTTCGGCCTGCGTGAACTCGCGAACCCGAATCAGGCCTTTCCGGGGGGAAATCTCGTTGCGGTAGGCCTTCCCTATCTGGGCGACGCCGAAGGGAAGCTGATTACGAGCGTACTCCGATAGCTGTGGGAACTCCACGAAGATGCCCTGTGCGGTCTCCGGGCGCAGGTAGCCGGGCGAGGAGGAGCCGGGACCGATGTTCGTCTCGAACATGAGGTTGAAGTCCTCGACGGGCTGGTCGGCGAGTTCGGTCCCACAGTCCGGACAGACGAGGTCGTTTTCCTCGATAATCTCGGCGATGCGGTCAGTCGAGAAGGATTCGGCCTCCTCGATGGACGTGTTGTCCTCGACGACGTGGTCGGCGCGGTGGCTGGCACCGCATTCCGGGCACTCGACTATCATGTCGTCGAAGCCATCGAGGTGGCCCGACGCCTCGAAGACGGCCTCGGGCATCACGTCGGGCGCGGAGATTTCCATGTGGCCCTCGCGGGTGACATAGCGGTCCCGCCAGGCGTTTTCGAGGTTGTCTTTCAGTGTCGCCCCCTGTGGGCCGTAGGTGTAAAAGCCGGCGACGCCGCCGTAGGCGCCGGAACTCTGCAGGAAAAAGCCGCGGCGCTTGGCCAGTTCCGTCAGCCGTGCGCCCTCCTCGCTCATACTGCCTCCAGCAAGTCCATATCCCGGACGATGCCGGCCAGTTCGTCGCCGCTGACCATCGGAATCTGCTCGATGTCGTTCTCTATCATCAGCTGGGCGGCGTCCTGTGCGCTCCGCCGGGTGCTGAGCGTGATGAGGTCCGCGGTCATGAACTTCGAGGAGGGTTCGGCCGGAATCTCGACGTTCCGGGTGGGCATGTAGCTGTTGCCGACGGCCTTGACCGACTCCCACTTCCAGTCGTCGTCATCGTCGGCGATGGACTCCCCGGTGTCCGCTTCGCCCTCGACGACGCGGGCCTCCTCCAGTACATCCACTTCGGTAATCATACCGGACATATCGCCGTCGTCGTCCAGCACGACCGCGTAGGGCACCTGTGCGTAGGACAGTTCCTGCTCGGCGACCGGCAGCGGGGTTCCCTCGTAGGTGGTGTTCACGTCGCGGCGGGCCAGTTCGCCGACCTCCGTGTCGCCGTCGAGGTCGCCGCTCGCGATGGCGTGGACGATGTCCGTGATAGTGATGATACCTTCGAGGGTGTCCCCGTCGACCACGGGGACGCGGCGCTCGTGTTCGGTGACCATTAGCTCGGCAACCTCGGTGAGTGAGGTATCGCCGGTGGTGGTCGTGACTTCCTCTGCCAGGATAGCCAGCTGGTCCTCGTCGGGACGTTCGATGAGTGCGTCCCGGGAGACGATACCACGGAAGACCTCGCCGTCGTCGGTCCGCTTGATGACCGGCACCGAAGAGAAGGCCCGGTCCTGCAGGTATTCGAGGACATCGTCACGCGTCCCCGGAATCTCGACGGTGACGATATCCTCACGCGGCGTCATGACGTCTGCGACGTTCATACTGGGACCTACTCCACGCCCCACCCACTAAGTCCTTACACTTCACCACCACCTCTCTCCCCCGTTCTCTACCTGTCTTTGTTCTTGTCTAACACTTGTCTGACGGGCGTCATCCGGTGCACCGTCTCTTTCCGGCGATTCTCGCCGACTCATTTCGGTGGGTTTATGTGTGGTTGGTACATGTTCTCACACATGGAGCCGGACACGGTTGTCCCGTCGAAGGTGGCAGCGGACGCGGAAGTGATGGCATCGGTCGAGGAGGGTCCGACGGATACCTTTATCCTCGCCGACATTAGTCAGGACGACGCGTTCGTAACAGCACCACTCGCGGACACCGCTTCGCTGCCCGCCTGGCGATAGTGAGTCCGGCAGTTATCCAGTTTTCGACCGAGTAGCGGCCGCATCGAGAAAACAAAGGTTTTGACCGCGCCCTGACTTTCCACGGGCATGAAGGTACTCGTTACCGACCCCATCGCAGATGCCGGCATCCAGCGACTCCGTGACGCCGGCCACGACGTGGAGACTGCCTACGATGTCGAGGGCGATGCACTGCTCGATGCCGTTTCCGATGCCAACGCACTCATCGTTCGCTCGGGAACGGAAGTGACCGAGGAGGTTTTCGAGGCCGCGTCCGACCTGATCATCGTCGGCCGCGCCGGTATCGGCGTCGACAACATCGACATCGACGCCGCCACCGAATACGGCGTCATCGTCGCCAACGCCCCCGAAGGGAACGTCCGCGCGGCCGCCGAACACACCGTGGCGATGACCTTCGCCACGGCCCGCTCGATTCCTCAGGCCCACAACCGGCTGACCGGCGGCGAGTGGGCCAAGGGCGATTTCCTGGGCACCGAGGTCAACAACAAGACACTCGGCGTGGTCGGCTTTGGCCGCGTCGGCCAGGAGGTCGCCAAACGGCTGGGCAACGTCGGGATGGACCTCGTCGCCTTCGACCCATACATCAGCGAGGACCGCGCGGCCCAGCTCGGTGCGGAACTCGTCGACGACATCGATGCCTGTATCGAGGCCGCCGACTTCCTCACCATCCACACGCCGCTGACCGACGAGACCGAGAACATGATAGACGAGGAGAAACTCGCCCAGCTGGAGGGCGGCTACGTCATCAACTGTGCCCGCGGCGGCATCGTCGACGAGCCCGCACTCGCCGAGGCCGTCGAGGATGGTGTCCTCAAGGGCGCAGCCGTCGACGTGTTCGCCGACGAGCCGGTCGACCCGGACAACCCCCTGCTCGATGTCGACGATGTCATCGTCACGCCCCACCTCGGTGCCTCGACGGAGGCCGCACAGGAGAACGTCGCCACCTCCACGGCCGACCAGATTGTCGCCGCCTTCGAGGGCGAACCCGTCATCAACGCTTTGAACGCCCCCTCGGTCGACGAGAGCGCGTTCCCGAAGATTCAGCCCTACATCGACCTCGCCGACACGGCGGGCAAGATTGCTGTCCAGCTCTTCGATGACCGCGTCGAGAACGTCGAGGTCGAGTACGCCGGCGACATCGCCGAGGAGGATGTCGACCTCGTCACGGCAAGTGCACTCAAAGGCGTCTTCGAGCCCCTGGAGTGGCAGGTCAACGCCGTCAATGCCCCACAGATTGCCGAGGAGCGGGGCATCGACGTCTCCGAGACCAAATCCCACCAGTCCGAGGACTTCCAGTCGCTCGTGACCGTCACCGTCTCCAACGGTAACAACTCTATCTCGGTCGACGGCACCCAGTTTGCGGGTGATGACCCCCGTATCGTCCGCATCGACGGCTACCGTGTCGATGCCGTCCCCCACGGTCACATGATGGTCGCGCGCAACGAGGACAGCCCCGGCGTCATCGGCTTCATCGGCTCCGTCCTCGGCGACCACGGCCTGAACATCGCGGGCATGTTCAACGGCCGCGAGACCATCGGCGGCGAGGCCCTGTCGGTGTACAACCTCGACGACCCGGTTCCCGAAGCGGTGCGCAAGGAACTCCACAGCGACGAACGCATCATCGAGACGAAGTACATCTCCCTAGACAACGGGGAGTAACGCGCCGGGTCGTCGTCGACGAGAACCCCGCGCTTTGACTCGCCTATCGTAACTGACTCCCGTCAACTTTGATTTCGGCCGTGTCCGATTCAGTCACCTGACGTGAACGCTTAGTGACTGGCCGTTCTCCACCCACACATGGGACTGAAAGACACCATCCTCGATACGGTGGCAAAGTGGTTCTCACCGTCGATGGACCACCCTGCCGGCGGTGGGATGACCGGTGACGACGAGGATGGCGACTACGATTTCGCGGAGACAGAGACAGACGAGGGCGCAGGCTCCGCTCCGACGGATGACGCTGGCGAGGATGGTGCGACGGCAGAAAGCGACGAGGGAGCGTAGTCAGTCCTCGGTCGTGGGGTGGTCCACGTCGGGTCCGCGGACCGGTGTCACGACCCAGTCCTCGTCGGGCTGGTCCAGCAGTTGTTCGTAGCGGTCGATGGTCCGCTGGAGCTGTCGTTCTCGCTGTTCGAGCTCGGCTTCGAGCGCAGCGACGCGGGCCGCGAGGACGGCACCCCGCAACCGGTAGTACGTCATCAGACTGCGCGTCGCCAGCACCCGTCGGCCCGCGCGATGCCGGGGTCGACAGCCGAGCCCCTGTACGGTGAGTGGCTGGTCGTCGTCGACTGTCCGTGGTCGGTCTGACATCGGCGACGACACTCCTGTTGGGGTTGTGACCACAAAACCTCCCGTCAGACAGGCGTCAGCCGTCGACCGACGACCGCCCTGCCATCTGCTGTTCGACGTTGGCTCCCGACCCGACCGCCGCTCTCGTTGTTCTCAGTCGTTCAGGGTTTCGAGAACGCCCTCGGTATCGCCGGGGACCGGCTCGGGGTCGACGCCAGCCTCGGCGGCGGCGTCGGGGTCCTTGAGCAGGTGTCCCGTGGTGAGACAGACGACCTGCTCGTCGGCTGCAATCTCGCCTTCCTCGCGGAGCTTTCGGACGCCGGCGATGGAGGCCGCGGAAGCGGGCTCGACGCCGACACCCTCGCCGGCCAGTGCTCGCTGTGCATCGGTAATCTCCTCGTCGGTCACTGCCACCGCGGTGCCGTCGGTCTCGCGGATGCCCGGCAAGGCTTTGGGTGCGTTGACGGGGTTGCCGATGCGGATGGCCGTCGCGCGGGTCTCGACTTCGTCCCAGCGCTCGATTTCGTCCCAGCCGTGCTCGATGGCTTCGACCATCGGTGCCGAGTGCTCGGCTTGCACGCCGGTCAGTTTCGGCATCTCCGATTCCTCCATCGCACCGCTCTCGACGAGTTCGCGGAAGCACTTGTACAGCGCCGCAGTGTTGCCCGCGTTCCCGACGGGCAGGGCGATGCGGTCGGGATAGCTGCCTTCCTCGTCGCGGAACTGCTCCAGAATTTCGAGGCCGATGGTCTTCTGTCCCTCGAGCCGGAAGGGGTTCAGCGAGTTCAGCAGGTACGCCTCGCCCATCCCCGCCAGTTCCTGGACGATGTCCAGACACGTATCGAAGTTACCGTCGACTTCGAGGATGCGCGCGCCGTGTAAGCTCGCCTGTGCGACCTTGCCTGCGGCGACTTTGCCTGCGGGAAGCAAGACCAGCGTTTCCATCCCGCCGCGAGCGCCGTAGGCTGCAAGCGCCGCCGAGGTGTTGCCCGTCGAGGCACACGCCAGTCGGTCGACGCCGACCTCCTGTGCCACGCGGACGCCGACGGTCATCCCGCGGTCCTTGAAACTCCCCGTCGGGTTCATTCCCTCGTGTTTGACCCGCAGGCGGGCCAGACCGAGTTCCTCTTCGAGGCCGGGTACTTCGTGTAGCGGGGTGTCGCCCTCCGGCAGGGAGACCCCTTCCTCGAAGGGGAGGGCGGCGGCATACCGCCAGACGCCGCGTTCGTCCTCGCGGAAGTCGTCCCAGGTCGGCAGGTCGCTGTACCGGACTTCCAGCAGTCCGTCACAGTGGTCGCAGGTGTACCGGACCGCGTCGAAGGGTGCGAACGTCTCCCCACACTCGATGCAGGCAAGCCACGCGCCGTCGTTGGCGTCGGCCGGCGCGTCACTGGTGAGTTCGAGGTTGCTCATTACCGGTGAGTTGGTCCGGGCAGGCAAAAGTGGGCCGGTTAGACGCGCTCGTGACCCCGTCGTTCAGCCTGCTCCGAGACGCTGCCACAACCGCTCGCGCGCGAGTAGATAGACCGCCCCGGCGAGGACGAGCCCGCCGATTACACCGATGAGCGGCCGCGGCAGCGGCACCGGCACCCGGTCGACCGGTCCTCTGTCGGCCACGACGACCACGTAGTAGCTCCCCCCGACCTCGTACACGTCGCCGACGCCACGGACCTCATCGGGGCCGGCGAGCGTCGTGTCCGTCTCGCCGCTGGCGACTCGGCCGCCCAGGAAGCGGTCCCCGCTCGTTCGCGGCGTCTGACTGAGTTCTGATAGAACCGTCTCCGCATCGACCCGTTCTACGTCGTACGCGAGTGTGTCGTCGTCGACACTCTCCCGACTCCGGTGGTAATAGCCGCCTTCCAGCGCGACGAACTCCTCGCTTTCGTCTTCCAGGTGTTCGAACCCGTCTTTCGAGACGTTCACTGGCCCCTCCTCGGCCAGATACGACTCGAAGGCACAGGCTCGTCCCCCCGGGTCCGCAGCCTCACACCCCACTGCCGCGAGGTCGTTGAACCGGCCGAACGCTTCCCGGCCCTCGTAGGTTATCGTCTCGTTTTCGACGGTCACTGCCGCCCGCTCGTAGGTGTACTGTGTCCGTCCCTCGTTGGGGACCAGCCACAGGCTGTTCGTTGCGAGTGCCAGCCCGAGCAGAGTGAGAATGACTATCCGGCGACGGTTGACTGCCATCCGCTCTGTTCGTCACACGCCGGGCCAGTATGTCTTTTCCCTTGCGAGGGATGCGAGGTCTCGGTCGCTACGCTTGCGGCGCCCAGCTCACGGCTCCCGCTGGTCGCCGTTCGCGTTTTCGAGGTCTCGGTCGCTACGCTCCCTCGACCTCGCTTTCCCCGAACTCGTCGATACGCTCGTGGACGTATGCGGTCCACTCGTCAAGCGTCTCGTGCATCAGCTCCCGGGTCTCCTCCAGTGGCGTCGCGGCGTACTGATAGACGTGCCCGCCGCCGTCGAGCAGGCGGCGCTGACGCTCGGCCAGTCCCTTCTCCCGAAGCGTCGACAGCGAGCGGTTGACGTTACTCCGGTCGCGGTCGAGTTCGCTCGCGAGTTCCTCGACGGTACTGCCGGGGTGTGTCAGCAATACCTCGTAGGTTCGGGCTTCGTGACGCTGGATGCCGAATACGCAGGCCAGCACGTCCCCGAAGCCGGGCTCGTCATCGAGCATCAACTCGCGAAAGCGGTCCGGGGAGGGGTCCGTCCGGGACATACACACACCTTCTGTCGCTGTGAGAATAAACCCCGTTGTTACCTGTCCCTCACCATCTCCTTTCACCCTCCGTATCCCTGGTTTTCGATGCATTTCCGCATCCCTTCGGTCGAGTCGTGTTTGTGTAATCGGGTCGGCGTGTCACAGTAGTAGGTCTCCCCGTCGTGGCGCAGGGTCACCTCGTGGTCCGAGCCCAGGAACTCCGTCTGGACGACGATGCGACGGCCGGAGTCGAGTTCCTCCAGTAGCTCCTCGGTGTCCAACTCGCCCGCTTTGACGACGAGTGTGTCGCTCATGATGTCTCGTAGTCACGTCACGCTCTTGAGTGTTGCACCCCTCGCTCGCGTCCGACGCACAGACGCCGTCCCGAGACTGGCGTGTACCGACGCTCTCAGGATGATATAAACCTCCCTCACTTACGTGACTTCACAACGATTACGGCTCGTGCCTGCCGGTTCCCCGGACTAGCGGACAGCATCCCGGTTCCGCTTCGATAGACACAGTCCAGCGCTCCTTTGTCTCTCGTTACCAAACCCCTCTGTTTCGGGTGGAGATTTCACCGGAGTGAAGAGGTACTGCTGGGCGCAGGGGACGACACCGGGCGTGAGTGGGGTCTGCTCGTGGACCCGGCGCCGCTCGATTCGCTCGCCGACTGGCTCGATACGCGCTGTGACCGGAGACAGACACAACTGTCTGTGGACGAACAACAGGGCGATGTCATCGCTGCCGTCCCTGCTTCGCGTGACCGCTCTCGTGAGTGCATTGACCGGCGTCGTCCACCTGCTCGTCCCTGACGGGCTGTTGGGTCTCGCTCGCTGGAGCTACGACCGGGTACTGGCCGTTCGCTTTCAGCCCCGCGAGAACGCTCCCCGCTGTGTCCGTGCCATCGGCCTCGCGATGCTCTGTGGCGCATACGTACTCGACCGCCTTGCCCGCTGGCTGGAGTGACCGCCGAAAAGTGTCTTCGCTCAGTCGCCGGCGCTACTGTTCGGACAGCCAGACGAGCAAGCCCTTCTGGGCGTGCCTCACCACCTTTTTCTCCTCGGGTGTCCTCGCTCACTGTGTTCGCTACGGGCACCACTCGTCGAAAAACGTGGGCGAAAAACCGGAGTCTCACGTCGTTCGACTCCGGGTGCTACTGTTCGGACAGCCAGACGAGCAAGCCTTTCTGGGCGTGCCTCACCACCTTTTTCTCCTCGGGTGACTCCCTGCGGTCGTCACCACTCGTCGAAAAACGTGGGCGAAAAACCGGAGTCTCACTTCGTTCGACTCCGGGTGCTACTGTTCGGACAGCCAGACGAGCAAGCCTTTCTGGGCGTGCATCCGATTCTCCGCCTGGTCCCAGACGATTGCGTTCTCGCTTTCGAGCGCGTCGTCGGTCACTTCCTCGCCGCGGTGGGCGGGCAGACAGTGCATGAGCGGTCGGTCGCCGATACGGTCGGCGGTGAGCTGGAAGCCCTCGAAGTCGTTGAGCTTCTGCTGGCGTTCGTCCTCCTGACCCATACTGACCCACACGTCCGTGTAGACCACGTCGGCGTCGGCGATGGCGGCTTCCGGGTCGTTCGTGAGCGTCGGGTCGCCACCCAGACCGCGGGCGCGTTTCAGCACTCCCTCGTCGACGCCGTAGCCCTCCGGCGTGGCGACAGTGAGGTCGAGACCTGTCATCGCCGCTCCGAGGACGAACGATTGACAGACGTTGTTGCCGTCGCCGACCCACGCGACCGAGGTATCGAAGCCAAAGCGCTCCCGGATGGTCAGCAAATCCGCCAGCGTCTGGCACGGATGGGCGTCGTCGGTCAGCCCGTTGATGACCGGAACCGTCGCGTACTCGGCCAGCTCCACCACGTCGGCGTGGTCGAACACCCGCGCCATGATGAAATCGACATAGCGAGAGACCGCACGCGCGGTATCCTTGACAGGCTCGCCGTGGCCCAGATGGATGTCGTCAGGCCCGAGGAAGATGGCATGGCCCCCGAGCTGGGTCATCCCCGTCTCGAAGGAGACGCGGGTCCGCGTCGAGGGTTTCTCGAAAATCATCCCCAGCGTCTGGTCGGCAAGCGGGCTGTGGTCGGGACTCGTGCCGTCTCTCTGGGCGGCTTTCAGTTCGGCCGCCCGGTCAAGCACGGCGTGCAGTTCGTCGGTCGTGAGGTCGTCCACATCAACGAGGTCCATACTAGTCCTCCAGGAGCCGCTCGGTGACTGATTCGAGGACCGCCACCGACTTATCATATTCGTCCAACACGAGGTGTTCGTTGGGTGCGTGGTCCAGGTCAGAATCCCCGGGCCCGTAGGTGACCATCGGGCAATCCCAGTGCTGTGCGAAGACGTTCATGTCGCTAGTGCCGGTCTTGCGCAGCAGGCGCGGGTCACCGCCCTGCTGGCGGATGGCCGCCCGGAACGCGCGTGCGACTTTGGTCCGTGGGTTCTCCATTACTGGCTCGACCCGGTCGTCCCAGTTCACCCGGTCGGCCACGTCGAGATAGCCGTCCGTAATCTCGATGACCTCCTCGGTACTCATCGACGGCGGCACGCGCAGTTGGACATCCATCGTCGTCTCCACGGCGAGGCCGTCCTCCGAGAGCCCGCCGTCGATGTCGATTGGTTTCGCGGTCACCCGCTCGAAGACGGGTTCCCACTCGTCGGTGTCGAACTCCTCTTCGACGTTGGCCCACCACTGGATGGCGTCCTGGATGGCGTTGTTCTCCGGTCGGGAGCTGTGACCGGACTCGCTGGTGGCCACGTACGTCCCCGCGACCAGTCCACGGTAGCCGAGCGTGATGCCGTCCCAGCCGGATGGCTCGCCGTTGATGACCGCATCGGGACCCGAGTCGCGGTCCTCGACGACGAAGCGACTCCCTCGGGAGTCGACCTCCTCGCCGACGACGGCCAGGAAACTCGCGCCGGTCCGGACCGCGGCGACAGCCATCGACGCCAGCGGTCCCTTCGCGTCGACGCTGCCCCGGCCCCAGAGCACGTCCGTCCGCTCGCTTGGCGGGTCGCCACCACCGCCCCAGCGGACATCCGCTGCGGGTAACTGCTCGACCCGGACAGGGATATCGCCCGGGACGGTGTCGATGTGTGAGGTCAGCAAGACACCGTCGTCTGCCGGAGCCCGGACGTTGCCGACCTCGTCTATCCACACCTCGCGGTCGTGGCGCTCGAAGAACGTCTGTAGCTGCTCGGCACAGGCTCGCTCCTCGCCGGTCACCGAGGGGATGCCGACGAGTTTCTCCAACAACTCGCGGGCCTCCGTGGTCTGGGTGGTGCCGCTCATGTGATAACTGCCTCCATGGCTTCGACCACCTGGTCGGCCTCCTGCTCCCCGATAGTCAGCGGCGGGAGCAGACGCACGACAGTCCGGCCGGCGGGTAGTGCCAGCACCTGGTGGGTCATCGCCAGTTCCTTCAGCACGCGATTCGCACCGCGGCCGACCTCCACGCCAATCATGAGCCCTTCGCCGCGCACCTCGCGCACGTCGTCGCCGAGCGCATCACGTAGCTGCCCACGAAGGTACTCACCGACATCGGCGGCGTGGGACGGAATCTCCTCCTCGACGATGGTCTCGACAGTGGCGTTTGCCGCCGCCGAGATGACGGGACCACCCGAGAAGGTCGAGGCGTGTGAGCCGTAGTTCTCGGCAATCCAGTCCCGACACAGCGTCGCGCCGACGGGCAGGCCGTTGCCGAGTCCCTTCGCTGCGGTAATCATATCCGGCGAGACGCCGGATTCCGCAGCAGCCCACAGCGACCCGGTCCGGCCCATGCCGGTCTGGACCTCGTCGAAGATGAGTGCCGCACCCGCTTGTTCGGTCACCTCGCGGGTGTGCTGGAGAAACTCCGCTGAGGCGGGGTTGATACCGCCCTCGCCCTGGACGGGTTCGATGATGACACCGGCGGTCTCCTCGTCGACGGCTTCGGCCATCGCCTCCGAGTCGTCGTAGGGGACGAACTCGACATCGCCGATGAGCGGCTCGTAGGGCTTTTTGTACTTGCTTTTCCACGTGGTCGCGAGCGACCCCATGGTCCGGCCGTGAAAGCCCTGCATCGTTGCGACGAGCTTCGAGCGACCGGTCGCCGAGCGGGCGAACTTCAGGGCCGCTTCGTTGGCTTCGGTCCCGGAGTTACAGAGCCACACCTTTCCGATGGGGTCCGGTGCGGTATCGGCCAGCGTCTCGTACAGGGCGGTCCTGACCTCGACGGGGTAAGACGCCTGCACGTAGGTCAGCTTCGAGAGCTGGTCCTGTACGGCCGATTTGACGGCGTCGTGGTCGTGACCCAGCGGGACACAGGCGTAGCTCGCGCCCATGTCCAGATACTCCGTGCCGCTGTCGTCGTAGACGTAGGGACCGTCCCCTTCCGCTATCTGAATGGGTTTCTCGGAGAAGACGAAGCCACTCATCAGTTCTCACCTCCCTCCTCGGGCAGTGCCGAGGGATAGATGTGTGTCCCGTCGCCCTCCAGCGCGGTGGCGACGGGCCTGTCGAGGTTGGCGTCTGCGACGACGACTTCGCTCGCGCCGTTTTCGAGTGCCTCGCGGATGGCCATGACCTTGCGCTCCATGAATCCTTCTGCGGCCGATGCCATCCGCTCCCAGTCCTCGGTGGTCTCGACCTCTCGAATCAGCGTGTCGCGGTCGTCGGGATTTTCGAGGATGCCGGGTACGTCCGTCAGCAAGACGAGCGTCCCGTCGAGTTCGCCCGCAATTGCGGCGGCCGAGCGGTCGGCGTCGGTGTTGACGGGCGTGATGATGTCCTCGCCGTCGTCGTCGCTGTCGGCGCCGGCCATCGGCGGGCTGACGACCGGCGTGTAGCCCTCGGTAAGGAGCGATTCCAGCAGGTCGCCGTTGACCTCCTTGAGGCTACCGGAGTGGTCGCCGCGACGAATCTTCCGTTTGCCGTCCTCGACGACGCGGACTGCGGACTTCCGTGGGCCGTGGAGCAGTTTCCCGTCCACGCCCGAGAGACCAACGGCGTCGACCCCCTCGCTCTGGAGGCTGGCAACCATCTCCGTGTTGAGCAGTCCGGGCATCACCATCTCGAAGACCTCCATGGTCTGTTCGTCGGTGAAACGGCCGACGACGCCGCTTGGCGTCTCGACGTACTCCGGCTCGATTCCCAGCCGTTCCAGCGTGTCGTCGACGGCGGTCGAGCCACCGTGGGTGACGACCACGTCTCGTGGGCCGGCACCACCCTCCGGGTCGGCTGTGTCGTCGTCCGAACCCTTCGCGAGCGATGCGATGTCTGCGATAGCGCCCGCGGGGTCGACCGCGCGCGCACCGCCAATCTTGATAACTACTGTCATAAAATACTCACCTCGGAGTCAGGGCGCACCGACGGGGTGCAGACCCTGGAAGTCGAGTCCGGCCGTCTCCTCGATGCCCAGTGCGACGTTGGCCGCGTGGACCGCCTGCCCGGCCGACCCTTTCATCATGTTGTCGATGGCCGAGAAGACGACCAGCCGCTTGTTCGAGGGGTCGAGTTCGAACCCGACCTCCGCACGGTTCGTCCCGGCGACGGCCTTGGGTTCGGGGTAGCGGTAGACGCCACCGCCGCCCGCGACCAGTTCCACGAAGGGCTCCTCCTCGTAGGCACCGCGGTAGGCACCCCAGAGGTCGCCTTTGGAGACGGGTTCGCCAGGGAAGACGTGACAGGTCGCGGACGCCCCGCGAGTCATCTCCACGGCGTGAACGGTAAAGGAGACATCCAGGCCGAGGAACTGCTCGATTTCGGCCTCGTGGCGGTGGCCGGTCGGCGCGTACGGGCGAACCACACCGGACCGCTCGGGATGCGAGGAGGCCTCGCCGCCGCCGGCGCCGCCCTCGCTGGAGCCGACCTTCACGTCGACGACGACCTGCTCGTCACCGGTCAAAATGCCGTCGTCGACGAGAGGCTTCAGACCCATGATGGTCGCCGTGGCGTTACAGCCGCCGGAGGCGATGAGGTCCGCCCCTTCGAGTTCGTCCCGGGTCAGCTCGGGGAGCGCGTAGACGGCATCCTCCAGCAGTTCGGGCCGCTCGTGGCCGTCGTACCACTCGTCGTACTGTGATTCGGTGTCCAGCCGGAAGTCAGCGGAGAGGTCGACGACCGTCTCGGCTGCGTCCTGGAATGCGTCGATGCGCTCCATCGAGACGCCGTGGGGGGTCGCCGCGAAGAGCACGTCCACCGACTCCAGCTCCTCGGGGTGAGAAAAGCGAAGGTCCCGATGGCGGAGGTTCGGGTGGGCGTGGCCGATTGTCTTGTTCTCCTTCGACCGGCTGGTGGCCTGCGTGATGCGGAACTCGGGGTGGCCATCCAGCAGGCGAAGCAACTCGCCGCCGGTAAAGCCGCTCGCACCGACGACGGAGGCGGAATAGGTCATGCCGTCACCTCCGTATCGGTCTCGGATTCGACTTTCGCTTCCAGCCAGTCGACCACGCGGGCGGGAACGTCCACGTCAGTCACGTCGTTCAAGGCTTTGAACTCGACGTTGTGATTGACCTCGTGGACCGTGTAGCCGGTGGGATTCCCGTCTTCGTCTTCACCGACTTCCATCAGGTCTACACCCAGGAGACCGCCGCCGACGGCGTCGCTTGCTTCTTTCACGAGGCGGCGGGCCTCGTCGTCGAGTTCGAACTCGGCGGTGTCGGCGCCCTTGGCGGCGTTGGTCAGCCAGTGGTCCGAGGAGCGGACCATCGCGGCGACGGGTTCGCCGTCGGTGGCGAGCACGCGGATGTCGCGCCCGGGTTTCTCCACGAACTCCTGGACGTAGAACACCTTGTGCTCGTAGTGGCCGAGTACCTCCTTGTGCTCGAAGACGGCCTCGGCGGCCGACCGGGAGTCGAGTTTCGCCATGAGCCGGCCCCACGAGCCGATGACCGGCTTGACGACACAGGGATAGCCGAAGTCCTCGACGATGTCAAGCGCCGTGTCCTTGGTGTAGGCCACCTCGGTCGTCGGCGTCGGGACGCCCGCTGCCTCCAGCGCGAGGCTGTTTTTGACCTTGTCCGCGCACACGTCGGCCACGTCGGCACCGTTGACCACTGGCACGCCGTAGGCGTCAGCGAACTCCGTCGTGTACAGCGACCGCGAGGTCGCCAGGCATCGGTCGACGAGCACGTCGACACCCTCGAACGCTTCCGGGGGCTCATCGAGGCGCAGGCGCTGTTTGCGGACATCTATCTTCGCCACGTCGTGGTCGCGCTCGCGCAACTCCGAGAGCAACAGTTTCTCGTCTTTGCGGATGCGCGAGTAGAGGATTCCTACCTTCATAGCTGGCTCCTCTGGGGGTCCGCCCCGGTCGGGCCGGACACCCGCGTCCGGGGCGTGACCATGCTATTCACCCCAGTCTTCTTCGAGTTCGGGTGCCGAGTCCAGCTCGACGGGGTCGTCGTCGACCACTTCGAGTTCGGCACCGCAGGTCGAACAGTCGACAATCTCTCCAACTTCGAGGTCGTCGTGCAGGGTCACGTCGGCCCCACACTCGATGCATTCTGCCATTGTACCTACGTCTGAACAGTCTACGGACTTAAAGGTATCGAACGTATCAGAAGGGAATGGTAACGCAGAAAGGACTCTAAGCGTGTGAATTGTCTGATTTCGGCGCACTCCGAATCTGATACTCAGATATCTGGTATATTACCCCTCGCGGGGTCGTCGTGGGGCCGCCGTCCGCCGCTCCTGCAAGCCGGTGGTTTCTGGCGTGGGCTCGTGGTCGATACACAGTCGCTCAGACATAGGTCTCAACCTCCGCGTGCAGTTGTTCGCCGGCCTCGGTGAGTGCCTCGCGTTTCGCCTCTGCGGCCTCGCGGTCCGTGTCGACTGTCGCCGTTGCCCTCTCGAGGTGGTCGGTGACTGTCTCCGGGGCAGGTCCACCACGTGAGTCACGCATCGCGACGCTTTCGGCAGGGTCGAGCGCCTCCTCGACAGCTTCGCGGTCGACGTACGCGGTCAGTGACTCCCCGAGGACTGCCTCGCTTGCGGCGTCCAACTCCGCGAAGCCGGGGTCTTCGCTTTGCTCGGCAGCGTGTGCGACGACCTCGTGGGCCGTCCGGAACGGAACACCTGCCTGCGCGAGCAGGTCCGCGACGCCCGTCGCCGTCGCAAAGCCCTCGCTTGCGGCTTCTGCCAGCACGTCCGCTGGCCACTCGGCGGTCGTGACTGCGCCGACGGCCACCTCGACGCTCTCGGCAACGGCGTCGATAGCCTCGTAGGCGTGGCTGCCTGCCCGCTGGAGGTCGCGGTTGTACGCCCGCGGGAGTCCCTTCAGCGTCGTCAGCAGGCCTTCCAGCCCCGCGGTGGCGTCGCCGGTCCGACCGCGGACGAGTTCCAGCGTGTCCGGGTTCTTCTTCTGGGGCATAATCGAGGAGGTCGAGGCGTAGTCGTCATCGAGTTCGACGAACCCGCGGTTCGCGAAGACGACAACGTCTTCGGCCAGTCCCGACAGCGTCGTCGCAAGCGTCGCCGCTGCGGCCGTCGTCTCGACGAGGAAATCCCGCGCCGCCGAGGCGTCCATCGAGTTCTCCACCAGACTCTCGAACCCGAGTAACTCCGCCGTGCGCGTGCGGTTCACGTCGAACGGCGTGCCTGCGAACGCCGCCGCGCCGAGTGGCGACCGATTGATGCGCTCGTAGGCATCGAACAGCCGCTCGGTGTCACGCGCCAGCGCCGCCTCGTAGGAACACAGCCAGTGAGCGACCGTCGTCGGCTGTGCGGGCTGGAGGTGCGTGTAGCCGGGCATTATCGTCTCGGTGTGTTCTGTGGCCGTCGCCAGCAACTGCTTGCGAGCCTCGATGACCGTCTCAAGCAGGGCCAGCACGTCCTCGCGCAGGCGATAGCGGATACAGGCGGCCACCTCGTCGTTGCGCGAGCGTGCGGTGTGCATCCGCCCGCCCTCGGGGCCGACCCGCTCGATGACTGCGGTCTCGATTGCCTCGTGGACGTCCTCGCCATCGGGGAGGTTGCCGTGGCCGGCGTCCTCCACCTCGGCGAGTGCGTCGAGAATCGCACCGGCGTTGTCCTCGCTGACGATGCCCTGTTCGGCGAGCATCACGACGTGGGCACGGTCGACGGCGAGGTCCGCACCGAAGATGCGCTCGTCGTCCTCCAGCGAGGAGAGAAACTCCCGCGCGGGGCCGCCGCTGAAGCGGTCGCGGCGGACGACGCCCTCGTCGGTCTGACTCCCGTCCGTCGAGCGTGTGCCGCTCCCGTCGGCCGCGGACCCGTCGTCGGAACTCTCCTCGGTCATGGCTTATTCGCTGTCGTCGCTGGCCGCGTCGATGGCGGTGTTTGCCAGGCGGGACTGGAAGCCGTGGTACTTGGCGACGCCCGTGGCGTCCTGCTGGGTGATGCCGCCCTCGACATCTTCCTCGTCGAAGGACGCTGCCGACTGGCTGTAGACGGCGTACTCGCTTTCGCGGGCGACCGGACGGCAGTGGCCCCCCTCCAGTTTCACGGTCACGGTGCCGGTGACACGCTCGTTGGTGCTGTCGATGAACCCTTCCAGCGCGTCGACAAGTGGCGCATCGACAAGTCCCTCGTAGCCCTTCTGGGCCCACTGGTGGTCGACCTGCTGTTTGAACGAGCGCTCTTCCTGGGTGAGCACGAGCTGTTCCAGCGCCTCGTGTGCCGTCAACAGCACTGTCGCGGCCGGGTGTTCGTAGTTCTCGCGCACTTTCAGGCCGAGCATGCGGTCTTCCATCATGTCCGTGCGCCCGACGCCGTGGGCACCCGCCTGCTCGTTGAGCGCTTCGATGAGTTCCACAGCGTCGATTGCCTCGCCGTCGAGTGCGACCGGCTCGCCCTCGACGAATTCGATATCGACGAGTTCGCTGTCTTTCCCGCTTGGGTTGTCGGTCCAGTCGTAGATGTCGTCCTCGGGAATCGTCGCGGGGTCTTCCAGTTCGGAGCCCTCGATGGAACGACTCCAGAGGTTGGTGTCGATGCTGTAGCGACCCTCGTCCCCGCCCTCGACGGGCAGGTCGCGCTCCTCGGCGTACTCCTGCTCCCAGTCGCGGGTCAGGCCGAGTTCGCGCACGGGTGCGATGACCTCCAGGTCGGAGTCACGCCAGACGGCTTCGAACCGGAGCTGGTCGTTGCCTTTGCCGGTACAGCCGTGGGCAACGGCATCACAGTCCTGTTCGAGGGCGACTTCGAGGATGGCCTTGGCGATGACCGGCCGGGCCAGCGCCGTCCCCAGGGGATAGCCCTGGTAGGTCGCGTTTGCCTTCACCGAGCGAAGGCAGAGGTCCGCAAAGTCCTCCTTGGCGTCGACGACGTAGTTTTCGACGCCGAGTGCCGCTGCGGTCTCCTCGGCTTCCTCGAACTCCTTTTCGGGTTGCCCGACGTCGACGGTGACGCCGATTACTTCGTCGTAGCCGTACTCCTCTTCGAGCAGTGGGACACAGACCGTCGTGTCGAGCCCGCCCGAGAAGGCGAGTGCGACGCGACCGCCGTCCGCTGTGTGTGGTGTCTCTGGCATTGGTAGTGATGTCGGGTGCTGCATGCCCGCCCCGAGACCCGACGGTGGGCGGTGATTGAAAACCGGTCAGAACGTGGGAAGTGGGTAATAGCGGGCCTAACGGCCCGGTCGTCGGTTTCGGAAAAGTCGCTGGGACCCACGGGTGGGTGTCCGCTCACCGACAGCAGCGCAGGTCCCGGTCATGTACCTACAGGTTCTTGCAGTGACGTACAAATATCTTCCGAGAATCCGCCGGTGTGAGACTAAATGACGGGGGACGAATTCTGTCCGAGAGGGTTGGCTCGCTCAGGGTTGCTGGTCTGGGCCACGGTCCGGACCTCGTCCGGGGCGCTCGTCCGGGCCCCGGTCGTCGGGGGGACCGCCGACGCTCGGGCCGGCAATCTCCCGCGCTATCTCGGCGATATCCGGTCCGCTGAGCCCGCTGGCACGCTCCTGAAGCGTCCGAATCGCGGTCACATTGATCTCCTTCGATTCGAGTACGTCGAGGGGAAGACTCCGTGAGACAGTCTCGCTTTGGTTGGCGAGGCGCTTGGTCGTCTCCAGTCGGGCCGCGACCTGACTCATCTCGGCGCGATACCGGCCTTCGCTCATGTTCTCACGGTTTTCGTTTAGCTCCTGTTTGCGCTGTTCGAGCCTATCGAGGCGCTGCTCGATATCGCCGAGCTGGGCGGTCACGGCGTTGGCTTTCTGACTGTCGTTGGTCCCTGCCTTCGCCACTTCGATGCCGAAGGCCCGCTCGTCGACTTCCCCCTCTATTTCGGCTTCCTGAACGCCGACGACACCCGCGAAGCGTTCACCGGGGGCGACGCTTGCGTTTGCCGTCTCGTCAGTTGTCTTGTTCTCGTCGGTCCCGTCGTCGGTCTGTGCCGGACCGGTCTCGTCAGTGGCGGCCAGCCCCGCGACCGGAACTGCGACCATCGACGTGACCAGCAACACGGCCAGTACGACGGCGCTGTGCTGTCTCATCGTATTTACCAGTTGTACCTAGATTGGGTTATAAACACTAGTCGCTACACCCGGCTCGGCCACGATTAACCACGATTAAATCGGATTCAAAACGGCTGTTGTCCTGTGGTTTCCGCTCGTGTGCGGTGGCTGGGTGACGAACGACTGTCGGGAGTTGTCTCTCGGGACTCGTGAATAGGGTCGTCCTACGCGCCACTCGGGATGGAAGGCTCCCCGTAACTAACGGTGGGTCACCCCTGTCTCCACTATGGTCTCAGTCTGGGCGCTCGTCGTCAACGCCGTGGTCGGTCTCGTTATTTTGCTCGTTGTGAATGCCATCGGCCTCGCCGTCCAGGTGTCGATTTTGACACTGCTTATCTGTGCGGTCCTCGGTGTACCGGGCGCGTTGCTCGTGATACTGCTGTCGGTTGTGGACATTGCTTTCACCGCCACGGTGGTCCCACTGGTGGTGTAGCCTACTCTTCGTCCTCGCCGGGTTCGAGTTCCACGTCCGGCAGCGTCAGGACGTTCTCCCGACCCAGCCGGAAGGAGTCGAGTCTGTCCTCGTCGCGCAGGTCACCAATGACCTGGCTGGTCTTGGCCGCGGTCCAGTCGAGTTCGTCAGCGACCACCTTCTGTTTCACCCGGCCGCCGTTGTCTTCGAGCAGTTTGAGCACGCGCTCCTCGTTGCTCAGCAACTCCGGCGGCGGGCCGTCGTCGGTGGCCTCGGCCGTCGCCCCAGTCTCTCCCGTGTCGCTCGCGCGTTCCTTGTCGTCATCGGCAGCCCCGAGCGGCCCAACACTCCCCTCCCGGCGCACGTACAGCCACGCACCCGCGGTGACGACCAGCGCGCCGAGCACGATACCCAGGAGTAGCGGGACCGGGCTACCGGCGCTGTCGTCGTCGGGGGCCTCGGTGGTGCCGTTCGCGCCGACGCCGTTGGTGGCTACTCCCTCGGGGACGACCGCGACGCGGGGCTGGCCGGCGTCGAAGGATTGCTCGCCCTCCCAGACGACGGCTCGACCCTCGGTCCGCGACGGTGACGGGTCGACAGACTCACGTTCGTAGCCCTCGGGCCAGCGCAGCCGTAGCGAGCGATTGTCGTCGAGGTAGAACTGGTCGATGGCGTCGCCGGCGGTGATGGTGTCACCCTCGACTGCCGCGAAGTTGGTCCACTCGAAGCGGTAGACGACCAGTCCGTAGTCGACCTGATTGCGCGTCTCGACGGTGACGTTCCGGATGGCCATCTCGCGACCGGTGACGTTTCCGGCGTCGTCCGCGACCGCTTGCATCCGGGAGTCCATCCGGTCAGTGTAGGGTGTCGGGTCCGCTTCGATGTCTGCCGAGAGGTTCTCGAAGGCCGCCCGCTTTTCGTCGCTATCGAAACGGATGCGATAGACGATCTCCCACTCGGCGTCGCCGCTCTCCTGCAGATCGGCGGTGAGACTCGTCGAGTCGGGGTCGACCTCGACCTGCTGTGGCCGGTCGAACGCCACCGCTGGCCCCACGACGCTCCCGACCAGCACCATCACCAGCGCGGCCGTCACTGCCCCACCACGCACGCCTCGCATCGACATGTGCCGTCGGTTCGGCGCGCTCACTCAAACCCTTTGTTGCCGTTGTGCCGCCAGAAGACCTTTCGTATCGCCCGGCGAATTGGGAGGGTATGCGCGGTAAACTCGACGTCGATACACTCCTGAAAGTCGTCCTCGCACTCGTGGTGGTCTGGCTCGTCTTAGAGATTGTCGGTGAGATTCTGGGTATTCTCGCCTTCGTCCTCGGCCCGCTGTCGAACCTGCTGGGGCTGGTGGTCATCGTCCTCATCGTCCTGTACCTGCTGGACCGCATCTGAGGTGGCCAGGCGAACAGCCCGACGACTTTTTCTCCCCCTCGCTGCTCACCTTGACCGTGTACAGCCTGAACGTCCCCGTCCCCGGCGAAGTTGGCCGACTCGCCAGCCAACTGGCCCGTGACCTGCCCGCCGCTCGCGCTCGCACGCGGGACGAACATACACTGGTGGTGAAACGGCTGGGAACCGGCGACCGGGGAACCCTCCAGCGAGTCCGTCCGGCTGTCCGCGAGGCACTCGCCGGTTCGCCCGCCTTCGAGGCCCGTGTCGCCGAGGTGGACTATTTCGCCGAGGCGGCCGACGGCCCGTCCCCGGTGGTCTACCTGCCCGTCGAGAGTCCACAACTCCGGCGACTGCACGACCGGCTCTGTGACGTAACTGACCCCATCGAGGACATCGAGGGCGAGGCGTACGTCCCTCACGTTACCGTCGCCCGCGGGGGCAGCGAAGAGGCCGCCCGGCGGCTGGCCGACCGTGCTATCGAGCCCGTCACCTGGACAGTCTCGGAGCTTGCTTTCTGGGACGCCGAGCGTGGGGTGTCAGCGGGCGAGCTCTCACTGCCTGCGTGAGTGCCGCCGGCCGTGGCGAAGGCACGCGAGACGATACGCAGAGCGTACTCAGACTGTCAGCTGTACGTACGTGAAGACGATGGAGACGGAACGAAATATGTGGATGCCTTCTGAACGACCGGCGGCCCTCGATTATCTCTTCGGGGAACGCTGCTCAGTACCTGTCGGCTCCACCGTGGACAGAATCGGACGACGGTTGTTCGCTCATGCTGTGTCCCCGTCCTGCATCTCTTGGATGGGTTCGACACGAAACACGTATTCCGCGTAACTGCTGTCGAGGTTCGCAGGGCTCTCTTCGGCGGCATGCTCCCGACAGAGAACGGCCTCTGCCTCGACGGCCCCGTGTCCGGTCTCTTCCTGATAGCGTTCGAGGGCGACAAACGTCGCCCGCTCGGTACAGCCGCGACGGTGGCACTCGGGATTGTCGCGGCCGCCGTCTTCGCGTCGGTTCTCGTCGTCTGTTTGCTTTTCCCGTCCCTTTCCTGTGTCTGTCATCCTTGCTCTGTATGGGCGCACGTGAGATAATGGTGGCTGTTCGTGACCTCGGTGATGCATACGCGCTTTCTGTCGTCCGTAGACCCGCCGGCCGTCGCCGCTCTTTGAGGTAGCCCGATACCGGTGCCGACAGACACGCTTTTGAAGCTACCGTCCGTCCCCATCCAGTATGGATTACCAGGAAGTCGAGGGTGCCCGCGAGTACGTGGCACGCCTGGAGAACGGCCGGGACTGGCGCGGCCAGATAGAGGACTTCGCCGACGAGGAAGAGATCGACGCCGCCTTCTTCATCGGGCTGGGGGCCGTCGAGGACGCCGTCCTCAACTTCTACGACCAGAACGAACAGGAGTACTACGACATCGAGTTCGACGAACCATTCGAGGTGACGCCTGCCGTCGGGAATATCTCCTGGCTCTATGACGAACGATTTGCGCACACGCATATGACGCTCTCCCGGGAGGATGGGTCGACCGTCGCCGGCCACCTCGATTCGGCGACCACCTTCGCGGGCGAACTGTACGTCCGGGAGTTCGACACGACGCTGGAGCGGGCACACGACGACGTGACCGACCTCGACCTCTGGCCACTGTGACGGGACTTCGGGGGCGACGATGAGACAGGCAGACGAGCGCTACTTCGAGCGCCTGGAGTCCGAACTCGACGAGGCCTTCGACGTGGCCAACCGCGCCCGTGAGGTGGGTGGCGACCCAACGACCGAGGTCGAGATTCCGGTCGCCCAGGACATGGCCGACCGCGTCGAGAACATCCTCGGAATCGAGGGGGTCGCCGAGCGCGTCCGCGAACTCGAAGGCGAGATGAGCCGCGAGGAGGCGGCCCTGGAACTCGTCACGGACTTCGTCGAGGGCTCTGTCGGCGACTACGACACCCGCGCGGGCAAAATCGAGGGCGCGGTCCGGACTGCCGTCGCCCTGCTCACCGAGGGGGTCGTCGCTGCCCCCATCGAGGGCATCGACCGCGTGGAAATCCTGGACAACGACGACGGCTCGGAGTTCATCAACATCTACTACGCCGGCCCCATCCGTTCCGCCGGCGGGACCGCACAGGCACTTTCTGTCCTCGTGGCCGACTACGCCCGGACGCTTCTGGACGTTGATGAGTTCAAGCCCCGCGACGACGAGGTGGGGCGCTACGCCGAGGAAATCGACCTCTATGACTCCGAGACGGGCCTGCAGTACTCCCCCAAGGAGAAAGAAAGCGAGTTCATCGCGAAACACATGCCCATCATGCTCGATGGTGAAGCGACGGGCGACGAGGAGGTTTCGGGCTACCGCGACCTCGAACGCGTCGACACCAACGCCTCTCGGGGCGGCATGTGTCTGGTCTTCGCGGAGGGTATCGCGTTGAAAGCCCCCAAGATTCAGCGCTACACCCGCTCGCTGGAGGAGGTAGAGTGGCCCTGGCTCCAGGACCTCATCGACGGCAACTACGACGCCGACGGTGACGAGGACAGCGAGGACGAGGACGCGGAGGAAGCCGAGGCCGATGAGGATGGCGGCGGCGACGGCGACAGCACCGAGGGCGATGACGAAGCCGACGGACTAGCGGGGCCGCCCAGGGTGGACCCCTCGAAGAAGTTCCTGCGGGACCTCATCGCCGGCCGCCCGGTCTTCTCTCATCCGAGCGAAGCCGGGGGCTTTCGCCTCCGTTATGGCCGGGCGCGCAACCACGGCTTCGCCACTGCTGGCGTCCACCCTGCGACGATGCATCTCGTCGATGACTTCCTCGCGACCGGCACACAAATCAAGACCGAGCGCCCGGGCAAGGCCGCCGGCGTCATCCCCGTCGACACCATCGAGGGGCCGACCGTCCGACTGGCAAACGGCGACGTGCGCCGCATCGACGACCCCGAAAAAGCGCTGGAACTCCGCAACGGCGTCGAGAAGATTCTCGATTTGGGCGAGTACCTCGTCAACTACGGCGAGTTCGTCGAGAACAACCATCCGCTTGCTCCCGCGTCCTACACCGTCGAGTGGTGGATACAGGAATTCGAGGACGCGGGTGCGCCCGTCCAGGCGATGCACGATGCCGTCGATGTCGACCCCGCCAACCCCTCGCCTGCCGAAGCGCTCGAATGGGCCGAGGAGTACGACGCCCCGTTGCACCCGGATTATACCTACCTCTGGCACGACGTGACCGTCGACGACGCACTCACACTCGCTGACGCCATCGATGCAGCCGAGGTCACTGCTGGCGACGGCGCGCTCGCCGACCGCAAAGAGTCGGACGCGACCGGTGACCTCCACCTCCCACGGACCGAGCAGGTCCGAAAGACACTGGAACACCTGCTGGTCTCTCACACCCAGACCGAGGAAGCGCTCGTTGTCCCCGAGTGGCGACCGCTGGTTCGGACGCTTGGCTTCTCGACGGACCTGGAGCGTCTGCGGACCGCCACGGACCTCTCCGAGCGTGCCCGCACATACGACGATGGCAACAACGCTATCGAGGTCGTCAACGAACTCGCACCCTTCACCCTCCGGGAGCGCGCACCGACTCGTATCGGCAACCGGATGGGCCGACCGGAGAAGTCGGAGGAACGCGAACTCTCGCCGGCGGTCCACACGCTCTTTCCCATCGGCGAGGCCGGCGGCAGCCAGCGCGACGTTTCCAAGGCCGCACAGGCCGGTGATGCCGTCGAAGGCACAAAAGGCGAAGTCGAAGTCGAGGTGGGCCGCCGCGACTGCACCGACTGCGGGACTCGAACCTACCGGGCCCGCTGCCCGGAGTGTGGTGGCACGACGCGGGCCGTGTACGTCTGTCCCGACTGTGGGTCCGAGGTCGAACCCGACGAGTCCGGCCGTGCGGAGTGTGACCGCTGCGAGACGCTCGGCCGTCCGACCCGGGATGCGACAATCGACATCGGGAGTGAGTTCCAGGATGCACTCGATGCCGTCGGCGAGCGCCCCTCCGCCTTCGACGTGCTGAAAGGCGTCAAGGGACTCTCCTCCGAGGAGAAGATACCCGAACCCGTCGAGAAGGGTATCCTCCGGGCGAAACACGACGTGTCGGCGTTCAAAGACGGCACCGTCCGCTACGACATGACAGACCTCCCCGTTACTGCTGTCCGCCCCGAGGAACTGGATGTCACCGTCGAGGACTTCCGCGAACTGGGGTATGAGGAGGACATCAACGGTGACCCGCTTCGCTTCGACGACCAGCTCGTCGAGTTGAAAGTCCAGGACATCGTCCTCTCCGACGGCGCGGCAGAGCACATGCTCCAGACTGCGGACTTCGTCGATGACCTGCTGACTCAGTACTACGGGCTGGACCCGTACTACGAACTCGAGGACCGTGAGGACCTCGTCGGCGAACTCGTCTTCGGGATGGCTCCCCACACGAGTGCGGCTGTTGTCGGGAGAGTGATTGGTTTCACGAGTGCGGCAGTCGGATACGCGCATCCGTACTTTCACGCCTCGAAACGCCGAAATTGCGACGGTGATGAAGATTGTGTGATGCTGCTTTTGGACGGCCTTTTGAACTTTAGTATAAAATTTTTGCCAAATCAACGAGGGGGAAGAATGGACGCCCCGCTGGTCATGTCTTCGCGCATCGACCCGAGCGAGATCGACGACGAGGCACACAACGTCGACATCATGCGGGAGTACCCCCTGGAGTTCTACGAGGCCACACGGGAGCTAGCCGAACCGGGTGAAGTCGAGGATGTGATGACTATCGCCGAGGAGAATCTGGGGACCGACCGGGAGTACACCGACTTTGAGCACACCCACGACACGACCAACATCGCGGCAGGGCCGGATCTCTCCGCGTACAAGACGCTGGGGTCGATGCAGGAGAAGATGGACGCTCAGCTCCTGATCTCACGGAAACTCCGGGCGGTCGACGAGACGGACGTGGCCGAGCGCATCATCGAGTACCACTTCCTGCCGGATTTGCTGGGCAATCTCAACGCCTTCGCCAGCCAGGAGTTCCGATGTCTGGACTGTGGCGAGAAGTTCCGCCGGGTCCCGCTGACAGGCGACTGCCGGGAGTGTGGCGGCGATGTCAATCTGACAGTCCACGAGGGGTCGGTCAACAAGTACATCGACACTGCCCTCCGTGTCGCCGAGGAGTTTGGCACCCGCGACTACACGACACAGCGACTCAAGATTCTGGAAAAGCGTATCGAGCGTATCTTCGAAAACGACCAGAACAAACAGAGCGGGATTGCGGACTTCATGTAAGCGGTCAGGGAGTGGTTCCGGTCACGAGCGGAGCGAGTGAGCGGCCTTTTTCGCCCACGTTTTTGCTGCGAGTGGTGGGCGAGCAAAGCGAGCGCACCCGAGCGGGAAAAAGGTGGAGTACAAACAGAGCGGGATTGCGGACTTCATGTAAGCGGTCAGGGGGTGGTTCCGGTCACGAGCGGAGCGAGTGAGCGGCCTTTTTCGCCCACAGACGGACACACCCTGTCGTTACCGCTGGCGAGCGTCGCCCGCGAGTCGACTGACGGATTCGCCGATTTCGTGAATCATCGCAGCCTGCTCTTCGGTATCGGCGACGATCCCTTCGACTTCCTCGGAGACGGTCTCGGCTTTCTCGACTGCTTCGTCGACCATGCTGGCGATTTCCTCGGCGCTTGCGGCCTGGTCGTCGGTGGCATCGGCGACCTGTTCGATGCCCTGTGCGGTCTCTTTGATGGCGCCGACGATGTCCTCGAATTTCATCATCGCTTCTTCGACCTGCTCGATACCGTCGTCGACCTGCCGGGTCGTCTGCTGGAGGCTCTCGACTGTCTCGTCGGTCTCGGTCCGTATCTCGCCCACCATCCGCTCGATGTCGGCGGCGTGGTCCTGTGACTCCTCGGCGAGGCTTTTGACTTCGTCGGCGACGACGGCAAAGCCCTCGCCGGCCTCGCCGGCACGTGCGGCCTCGATGGAGGCGTTCAAGGCGAGCATGTTGGTCTGCTCGGCGATGTCGTTGATGACATCGACCACCTCGTCGATTTCCTCGACGCGATTCTGGAGGCGGTCGACATCGGCGGCGACGGTGTCGGCGGAGTCGGCGACGTCTTCCATCGCACCGAGCGCCTGTTCGGCGGAGTCACTGCCTTCGTCGGCAAGTGCTTCGGCGTGGTCGCTGGTGGCCTCGACTTCGTCGGCGGTGGAGGCGATTTCCTCGACGGTGGCACTCAGGTTGCCGACTTCGGCGGAGATGGTCTCCATGTCCGACGCCTGCTCGGTCGCCACGTCGTTGATCTGCTGTGCACGGCGGGCCACGTCGTCGGCGGCGTTGTCGAGGTCCTCGACGTCGGCATCGATTTCCGCGAGCATCGACGCGATTTCAGTCCCCATCTGCTCGACGCTGTCGGCGATGCGTAACACGTCGTCGTCCAGAATCGTGTCCGTCTGGCCGAAGTCGACCGTCGCCTCGAAGTTGCCGTCCTCGAAGGCCTCGAGCGTCCGGATGACGGCGTCGAACAGCGTCTGGAGTTCCTGCTGATAGCGTGCGGAGTCGGCGATGTCCTGGACGATTTCGAGGACGCCGACGAGTTCGCCGCCCCGGTGAACGGGGGTAGCGACGAACCAGATGTCCCGTCCCCGGAGTGTACTCGTGGCCTCGTAGACGTTGCTCTCGCCGCCGTTGAGCAGCGCGTACTCCTCGTCGGCGAGGCCGACGTCGTCGAACCGGCGGTGGGCAGACTCCGGTGCCTCCAGTACCTTCTCGGCCAGCGTTTGCTTGTCCGGTTCGTCGTAGGCGAAATCGCCCAGCCCCGCCTGGTCGATGACGTCCTCGCGGGCGATGCCGAGCAACTCCTCTATCTGTTCGTCCCAGGCGGTGACGCGGCCGTCACCGTCGAGTGTGAATGCGGGGAGGTCGATGGTGTCCAAGACGAGTTGGAGATCGAGACTGTTCGAGGTACTGGCGGCTTCCTGGGCACTCATGGTTAGTCTGTTTGTCAGTCTACTGTCCCCCTTCTTAAACGCCAGCACCCGTTATTATAGTTTGAAAAATCACTCCTGCCGGTATCGAGTGGTCGATTTCCCCTCGAATCGAGGGCCAGAACCGACGTTCTCGAAGCCGGCCTCGCGGGCCGCTGCCTGTACGTGTTCCTCGTCGTCGGGCGCGAGTAGTTCGACGGCCATGCCCTCCGCCTCGGCGAACCCGACCGGTTCGGCCAGCAGGCGCTGGAAGGTGTCGGTATCGCCTTCCAGTTGGGTTACGTGAACGGTCTGCTCGCGGGCGTCGTAGCTGACGAAGCCGACGATTTCGTCGTCGGTCTCTGCGACGCGGACCGTCCGGTCGTGGACGAGGTTCCGCATTACGTCACGTGGGGCGTCGGTCAGGGCTGCGAGTCGGCCGGCGTCGGCCTCGACAGCCTCGCGTATGTCCATAGACAGCCGTTGGGCGTGCCGGCAGTTAAACTCGGGGCAGAGATGAACACAGTTATCCACAGTGACGACAAACCCGGGCCTAATGAGTCACGACCGCACACGACGGGTGATGCTATGCGCATCGTAGCCAAATTCGGCGGGACCAGCGTCGGCAGCGGTGAACGGGTCGCACGGGCAGCGGAGTCTATCACCGCAGCCGTCGAGGCCGGCCACGAGGTCGCCGTCGTCGTCTCGGCGATGGGCCCGACCACGGACTACCTCCTCGACGAGATGAAATTCGACGCCAGCGAGGAAGACCGCGCCGAAATCGTCTCGATGGGCGAGCGTACGTCCGTCCGCATGCTCAAAGGTGCCCTCGAAGCCGAGGGTATCGACGCGGAGTTCCTCGAACCCGGCCGGCCGGAGTGGCCAATTATCACTGATGAGTACGGCGAGGTCGATGTCGACGAGACCACTACCCGCGCACAGCAGTGTGCCGAGGAGATGTCCAAGGGGAAAGTGCCGGTCCTCACGGGCTTTCTCGCGCAGGACCACGACGGAACCATCACGACGCTTGGCCGGGGTGGCAGCGACACGACCGCTGTCATGCTGGGCAACTACATGGACGCCGACGAGGTCGTCATCGTCACCGACGTCGAGGGCGTCATGACCGGCGATCCGAACGTCGTCGAGGGTGCGCGCAACGTCGGGAAGATTACCGTCGACGAACTCCGGAACCTCTCGTTCCGCGGCGCTGAAGTGGTCGCACCGTCCGCACTGCGGTACAAAACTGATGACCTCTCGGTCCGGGTCGTCCACTACCAGCACGGCGACCTGCTCACCGGCGGTACGTCCATCGAAGGCGAGTTCGAGAACCTCATCTCCCTTCACGACCGGGAAGTGGTCTGTCTGACCGCCGCCGGCCGTGCCATCCGGAACGAACCGGGCGTTCTCGCGACGCTCTCACAGTCTCTTGCCGACGAAGGCATCAACGTCCAGACGGTTTCGAGCGGGATGGACTCTATCTCCTTCTATGTCGAAAAAGAGTACGCCGAGCAGGCCGAACTCGTCTTGCACGACGAGGTTGTCGACAACGACACCCTCTCGAGCGTGACCGAGGAAGAGGACATCGCGGTCATCCGGATTGCCGGGGGCGAACTAGAGAGTCAGCAGGCTGCGGTCAAACGCATCATCGACCCCCTCGCCGAGGAACACATCTACCTCCACGATGTCGTCACCAGTGCGACTTCCGTCTCGCTTTTCGTCTCCTGGGACGACCGCGAGCAGGCCCTAGAGCTGATTCGAGAGGCTATCTAACTGCCACAGCGCGTTAACGACCCTGCTGCAATCGCCGCCCGATTTCGCCCGGCAGGTCGGTCTCTTCGATGGCTTCGATAACTGCCTCGATGTCGTACTCGACGCGGCGTTGTTCGACAGTCGACTCGTCCACGTCGAGTACCGCGTAGGCCGCTCGTGGGTCGCCGTCGCGTGGCTGCCCGACGCTGCCGGGGTTGACGACGATACCCTCCTCGAATCTCTCGTGGTGCTGGAGGTGGGTGTGGCCGAGCACGAGTACGTCCACCTCGCCGAGCAGGTCGGCTGTGAAATCCTCGGGGAAGGTGTACCGGTCCGGGTCGTCGGGGTGGCCGTGGACGACTTTGAGACGGCCGTCCAGTAGCCGGCGCTGGTCTGGGAGGCCGGCCAGCCACTCGATGTCAGCCTCGGAAAGCTGTTCGCGTGCATAGCGGACGCCAGCGCCAGCCTGGCTGTTGAACCGGAAACTGTCGCCGCCGGCGACGGCCCGGTCGTGGTTGCCCATCACTGTCGGTACCGCGTTCTCCCTGACCCAGCCGACGCAGTCTGCGGGCCAGGGGTTGTAGCCGACGATATCACCGGCACACACGAGGGCATCGACGGCGGGCATGTCCTCGCGGACGGCGTCCAGTGCGACCTTGTTGCCGTGGATGTCAGAAAGGAGGCCAACGCGCATGGGCGAGGCTACGCTCGCGGGGCCCTTAGTCATCCTGTCGACACCTCGCTGGGTTTTTGCTCTCCCCCCCGAACGTAGGCCTAGATGGAACTGGAGTCGATACCCGGCGTCGGCGCGAAGACGGCCGACGCGTTGCGGGAACTCGAAGACCCCGAGCGTGCGCTGGAAGCGGGTGACGTGGCGACGCTCGCGCGCGCACCGGGCATCAGCGAGGGACGGGCCGCCCGCATCGCACGCGGGGCGATTCGGGCCGCCCACGACGACCCCGGAGGGTTCGCAGCGACCCCACGCGCTCGCGAGATTCACGAACAGGCCCTCGGGCTGGTCCAGGACCGCACCGTCACCGATTACGCCGCCAAGCGCCTGGAGACGCTGTATCCAAGCGGCGTCGCCTCCCGTATCGAGGAGGTCCGCGAGCTAACCGCGGCCGCACTCGACCACGACCCGGACGAGGCCGTCGTCGAAGCCTTATCCGGCGTCGAACCCCTCTCCGAACCGAGCGACGTGCGGGTCCGGGACCGCTGTCTTGCCACACAGGACGCCGAGACCTACGCCGAGGCCCGCGAGGCTATCCCCGAGGTCAGCGTCGAGGTCATCGACGACACCAAGCAACTCGCGGAACTCGCCCGCGGGTACGCCACCGTCGTCGCGCTGGACGAGGCCTTCGCCGGCGTGGACGTGGAGGGCGACGTTCGTGTCGAACCCGACGCTCTCTCCGACCCCGCCGAGGTGGTCCCCGAGCGCGTATTGGCGTTTTTCGCGGCGAACCGTGACACCATCAAGGCCGCCGTTGCGGTCCACCGCGAGGCCGGACTGGACGCGCCGTGTGACCTCGACGCTCTGGAGGATGCACTCTCGGAGCTGGACGAGGACGGCTCGGTTCGGGGCGACGAGGAACTACGGCGGCTGCACACCGCCGTCGACGACCTCGATGCTGCTGTTTCGACGGCGGAATCGGTCGCCAACGACCACCTCCGGGAGGCAATCGAACAGCAGGACGTGACAATCGAGGGGACTGACCTGCTCTCGCTCGTCGAGCGTGGTGCTGGTGTCGATTCCCTGCTCGACCGCGAACTGGCCGACGAGTACGCCGCGGCCGTCGAGGCGGCGCGTGACCACCTCGTCGACGCCCTGGCGCTCCACGATACCGAGTCCATCGCCCGGCGTGCCTTCGGCGACGACCCGACATACCCCGTCGAACACGACGAGGGCGTCGTCAGCCGACTGCGGGAGGAACTCACGACCGCCCGGGACCGCCGGGCCGCCCGCCGGAAGCGCTCGCTGGCGCGTGACCTCGCGGATTTGCGCGGCCCGGCGACCGACCTGGTCGACGCCGCACTGGCGTACGACCTCGAACTGGCGATTGCCCGCTTCGCCGACGATTTCGACTGTACGATGCCCGAGTTCTCCGACTCCGGGGATGGTACTGGCTTCGTCATCGAGGGTGGGAAGTCGCCACTGCTGGACGTGCCCTTCGAGGCTGTCGAGCCCATCGACTACGGCGTTGAGGGCGTGGCGCTGCTGTCGGGGGTCAACAGCGGTGGGAAGACGTCGACGCTCGACCTGGTGGCGCTCGTGGTGACGCTTGCACACATGGGGCTGCCGGTCCCGGCCGATCACGCTCGTCTCGCACGCATCGGCGAGTTACACTACCACGCCAAGACCCAGGGGACGCTGGATGCCGGTGCCTTCGAGTCGACGCTGCGGGAGTTTGGCGACCTCGTGACCGAGGTCGAACGCGGGTCGACCGCAGATACCAACGGTGACACCGCGAGCGACGACACCGAGGGCCGTCCCGTGCTGGTGCTGGTCGACGAACTCGAAAGCATCACCGAACCGGGTGCGAGTGCGAACATCATGGCCGGGATTCTCGAAGCCCTCGCCGAGCGCAACGCGACCGCCGTGTTCGTCTCACACCTCGCCCGCGAGATACGCGAGGCCGCCGAGACGACGATTACCGTCGACGGCATCGAAGCCGAGGGGCTGGAAGACGGCGAGCTGGTCGTCGACCGGACACCGGTCAAAGGACGGCTGGCCCGCTCGACGCCGGAGCTTATCGTCGAGAAACTGGCTGACGACGAGGAGAGTACGTTTTACGCCGACCTGCTGGAGAAATTCGACTGAGTTTCCGTGTCCACAGGACGCTGCTGTCCCCCTCTCGGTGGTGCCTCTTGGCGATACCATGCTCGTTTGCCGCCGAGTTGAAACGCGGGTCTGGCCGCTCTCGGGCAGGAACTGGCGGCCCCAACACCATTAAGTGGCGGCGACGGCTCGGTGAAAGTAATGACGGACGACCCCGACGAGGGGATGCTGTCGTGGGACGAGTCCGTGTTCAGGGACGAACACGTCTTCGAGATTGACTACGTTCCCGAGGCGTTTCTTCACCGCGAGACGCAGATGGAGAGCCTGAAATACGCTCTCCGGCCCGCGGTGCGGGGGTCGCGGCCGCTGAACGTGATGGCACAGGGGCCGCCCGGGACCGGGAAGACCACGGCCGTCCAGATTCTGTTCGACGAACTCCACGCCCAGACCGACGTACAGGCGGTCCGGGTCAACTGCCAGGTCAACTCCACCCGGTACTCGGTGTTCTCGCGGCTGTTTCAGGGCGTCTTCGATTACGAACCCCCCTCGTCGGGTATCTCCTTCAAGAAGCTGTTCTCGCAGGTGACCGACCGCCTCGTCGAGGACGACGAGGTGCTTGTCGTGGCACTTGACGACGTGAACTACCTGTTCTACGAGTCCGAGGCGTCGGATACGCTGTACTCGCTGTTGCGCGCTCACGAGGAGCAAGGCGGAGCGAAAATCGGCGTCATCGTCATCTCTTCGGACCTCGATCTGGATATGATCGAGGAACTGGACGGGCGCGTCCAGTCGGTGTTCCGCCCCGAGGAGGTGTATTTCCCCAACTACGACGAGGCCCAGATTGCCGAAATCCTCGGCGAACGGGCCGACCGCGGCTTTCACGACGATGTCATCGACCCGCCGGTGCTGGACCGCGTTGCGGCGTTGACCGCCGAGCAGGGTGGCGACTTACGAGTCGGTATCGACCTGCTCCGGCGAGCAGGGCTCAACGCCGAGATGCGGGCCTCTCGAACCGTCGAGTTCGAGGATGTCGAGGACGCCTACGACAAATCCAAATACGTCCATCTCTCGCGGCGCTTGCAGGAACTCTCCGACTCCGAGACCGCACTCGTGGAGGTCATCGCCGAACATGACGGTGAACGCGCCGGCGATATCTACGACGCCTTCAACGACCACACCGACCTCGGGTACACCCGCTACTCCGAGATAATCAACAAACTCGACCAGCTCGGCATCATCGAGGCCACCTACACCGACGTGGACGGCCGTGGCCGCTCGCGGGAACTCACACTCAACTACGATGCCGACGCCGTCCTCGACCGGCTGTAACCCGGCTGACGGGGCTGGTCTCTGTCACTCTTCGACTGCGGACTATCTCGGCTGTCATTGCTCCGTTTGCGAATTAATACAGTGGAAACACCAGCCCCGGAACCGGCGACGCTCCGTGGCGCAGTAGACGGCTCAGGCCAGCGCGTCGAAGGTGCGTTCGGCCCACTCGACGGCGTAGTCCGAGCCGTGGTCACGGTACGCGTCGGCGTCGAGCGCGTCGAAGGGCGTGGGGATGTCGGCAGCGTGCTTGATGGCGCTGCAGGCCAGTTCGGCGGCGTCGCCGAAGTCGGTCTCCCCGCGAGCGACGGCGTCGCTCAGCCCCGACAGGCGGGGCTCCAGTCGCTCGCCGGCATCCAGCCACGCCGCGAAGAGGTCGGGGTGACTCTCCTCCCAGTCAGCGAAACTGTCGCGTGTCTGCAAGCCGAGGTAGGCGTCGTAACACGCCGAGGCGACCTGGTAGATGCCTGCCGGGTCGAGGGTGTCGCTTGCGGCCTCGTGGAAGTCGGAATATTGCTCAGCGAAAAAGGGAAGGAAGTGTTCGGGCTCGCCGAGCCCCGCCTCGACGAGCGCCTCGGCGATGAGAAAGTCGACGAACGCCTCGGGTGACCCCTCCAGCCGTGGTTTCACGAGAATGACCGGCGGGTCAGTCTGACGGGTCCAGACGACGCCACCGTCGCCGGGCATCCCGATGGTGAACTCCTCGCTGGCAAATCGAGTGAGCAACTCAGGGGCAGTCGACGGGACCCAACTGGCCGGTGCGCTCACCGGGTCGATGGCGTCGACAGCGAGGCCGAGTTCCTCAGCCTGTGCTGGCGGGAGCGACTCGAAGTCGCGCTCGCAGTCGAAGACGAGCGCGCCAGGAGCGTGGTCGTCTCTGACCGCCAGGAGTTGCTCCGAGAGCGCGCGCTCGCTGAACATCAGGCCAGCCAGAGGTTACCGACCAGCAGGAACACCAGCAGCGCCGAGACGACGATGGTGCCGATGACGACTTTCGTTGGAGTGTTCATGTGTACCCATTCCACTAGCACGGATAAAAAGGCACAGATTTCCTGCAGTCTTAGGGACTAAAGTTAAGACCTGTCCCTTGTACCCTTACGAGCATGTCAAAGGAAACGCCAGTCAGCGACATTATGAGCAGCCCAATCGTCAGCGTCACACAGGACACCACGATTGCGGAAGCGGCCGGCACGCTCGCAGACGAGCACATCGGCTCACTGATTGTCGGCGACGACATCGTCGAGGGAATTCTCACAGAAACTGATATCGTGCGTGCAGTCGGCGAGGGGCTCGATCTTGAATCGACCGTCGTCAGTGATGTCATGTCCGAACCGGTCGTCACCATCCGACCCCACGAGGCGGTTCGGGTCGCCGGTGAACGCATGGGACACAACGGCGTCAAGAAACTGCCCGTCACCGAGGACGGCGAACCCGTCGGCATCGTCACGACGACCGACCTCGCACACTTCTTCCCGCGTAACCGCATCAAGATGGCCACCCAGACCGAGCGCGACGTGCGGGAAGGCGAGTTCGAGTAGTCAGACTGTCGGCTATCGTCCCCTGAAGGATTCCGACACTCCGGTGTGCCGAATATCTTCACGAAGGTATAACCAACAGTATCAGTCGTCCGCGCCGACGGCTGCCCGCTGTGCCACCACTTTCCACCGGCCCGTGTAGAACCGCCCAGTGTTGACTGCAGCCTTCGTATAGAAGTCCCCGACGATGGCCAGGAAGATCGCCAGCGTCCCCAGACCGAGGCCGGGCGAGACCGCGACGCCGGCGACGCTGACGGTGAACGCCGTCGGAAGCGCCAGTGCCGCAAGCGGGATGCGGACGACGTAGGAACCGAGGAAGGTGCCATACAGCGGCCAGCGGGTGTCGCCGGCCCCGCGCAGGCTGCCCCGCATCGTCCGCGAGACGGAGAACCCGGCCGTCGCCAGCCCGAACACGCGGATAAAGTCGACGGTAAGCCCGACGTACTCGGTTCCGAAGGCGGTCGCGATAGGCCGGGCTGCCACCACGAGGGCGGCCGCTACCAGCAACTGGGTCACCAGCCCGATGCGCAGCGTCTGCCAGCCGTAGTCGCTGGCGTCGTCGTCCTCGCCCGCGCCAAGTGACTGCCCGACGAGCGTACTCGCTGCTGTCGCGTAGCCCCACGCCGGCATCAGCGCCAGCAACATCACCCGCCGACCGATGGCATACGCCGCAAGCGTCGGCGTCCCGAGCACGCCGAGGATGAACAGAAACGGGAACCGCGCGGTCGACTGCAGTAGCCGCATCCCGCCAAGCGGCGTCGCTACCCTGACGATTTCCTGCAGGAGGCCGACATCGAGTTGCCTGCCCCTCAGGGGCAGCGAGATGGCGTAGCGCCCGGAGGCCAGCAACGCGAAGAAGACTCCCGCCGCGAGCGTGTTGGCGACGGCCGTCCCCAGTGCCGCACCGACGACCCCAAGAGCCGGTGCGGGGCCGAGCCCGAGGACGAGTACCGCGTTCAGGACGACGTTTGTCGGCAGAGTCAACAGCCGGACGTACATCGGTGTCTTCGTATCGGCACTCCCCGCCAGCGCCCGCGCGGCGACCATGCTCCAGAACCGAAAGACGAGCGAGAGCATCACCACCTGCAGGTAGGCCGCGCCGTAGTCGACCACCGCCGGGTCGCTGGTCAGTACCGCCACCAGCGGCTCCGCGTACACCCACGAGACGACGGTCAGGGGGACCGCAACTGCAAGCGAGAGCCACAGCGATTGTTTGACCGCGAGGTCGGCCCGTCCGCGCTTGCCGGCACCTTGCAACCGGGAGACGACGCTAATCGTCCCCGAGGTCAGCGCCAGTGACAGCCCGAAGCCGATGAAGTAGTACTGAAAGCCCAGTTCGAGTCCCGCGATTGCGGCGTCGCCGAGTGCGATGCCGACAAAGAGGAAGTCGGCCATCCGCAACAGGACCCGCAGCCCGCCGGTGACCATCACCGGCACTGCGAGGTCGAACGCCTCCGTCGCTTTCGCGCGCTCGACCAGCCCGAGACGGGCGAGTACCGAGGGAAACCGGTCGAGTATCCGACGAACCATCCCACGCAGTCCCATCTACCGGCTAGTCGGTCGCCAGCGGCACCTGCTTTTCGACTGCGCCGGGCGTTTCTCCCGGCACCCAAACGCCGTCAGGGAATCAACTGCTCACCGTCGTCGTCGTAGACGGCGATGGCGTCGACCGGACAGGAGCGGGCGGCGAATTTGGCGTCCAGTTCCTCGCCGTCGGGCACCTCCCGGACGAAGAGGTCCTCGCCCTCTTCTTCGCTGTCTGCGAGATTTGCCTTGCCGGCGTCGGTGTCCTCCTCGAAGGCGTCCCACTCCGCAGTACACTGGAACATCCCGATACAGGTGTCGCGGTCGAATTCGACGCGCATACTACGGTTTTGGACGCGGGTCTAGAAAAGCGTGTGGACCTGTCCGGTGTGCCTGCCTCGGTGTCGAGTCTATCGTCGTCTCACTCCTCGCGGCCGTCGTCGCGTCGGTGACCATCGAGAAAGCCCCCACTCGCTGGACTCGGTGCGCTCGATGCGCTCCTCGTCACTCACTTCGTTCGTTCCTGTGGGTGCTTACTTCACGCGCCGTCATCCAGCGAGTGCCCCCTTTCGTTCCCGCCCGGCACCACATACCTCCCCAACCGATTCCATCGCTCACTTCGTTCGCTCAGTCATCCCTCGCGCGTTAGCTGGCGCGCCAAACGAGCGCGCCAGCGCGCGCCGCCGTACTGTGGTAGTGGCTGGTCGGTGGAGTGGTCGAACGAACGTTTAAACGGGGACACGCCCCAACCACGGGGTAATGGACGTTGCGGACATCCCGGGCGTACCCGATTGGCTGCCCGACCACCTGCGCGAGCAGGGCATCGAGGACCTGTACCCGCCACAGGCCGAGGCCGTCGAGGCCGGTGTCACCGAGGGCGAGAGCCTCGTTGCCTCTATTCCCACCGCCAGCGGCAAGACCCTCATCGCCGCGCTTGCGATGCTCGCCTCTATCGAACGGGAGGGGAAAGCGCTCTATATCGTTCCCCTGCGTGCCCTCGCCAGCGAGAAACAAGAGGACTTCGCCGAGTACGAGCAGTACGGGCTGGATGTCGGGGTCTCCACCGGCAACTACGAGTCCGACGGGGGCTGGCTCGCTGACAAGGACGTCGTCGTCGCCACCAGCGAGAAGGTAGATTCCCTCGTGCGAAACGACGCGCCGTGGCTGGACGACCTCTCCTGTGTCGTCGCCGACGAGGTCCATCTGGTCGACGACAGCGAGCGCGGTCCCACGCTCGAAGTCACGCTGGCCAAACTGCGCTCGCTGAACCCCTCCCTGCAGACCGTCGCGCTGTCGGCGACCATCGGGAATGCGGACGTACTGGCCGACTGGCTGGACGCCGAACTGGTCGACTCCGACTGGCGGCCCATCGAGTTACAGAAGGGGGTCCACTACGGCGACGCCCTGCATCTCGAAGACGGGAGCCAGTCACGCGTCGCCGTCAAAAACCACGAGGACCAGACCGCCGCGGTCGTCCGCGACACGCTGGAAGACGACGGCTCCTCGCTGGTGTTCGTCAACTCCCGCAGGAACGCCGAGGCCGCTGCCCGCCGCCTGACCGGCACGACCGACGACTTCCTCTCCGGCGAGGAGCGCGAGCAGTTGCGGGAGATTGCGGCGGAGATTCGCGATGTCAGCGACACCGAGACCAGCGACGACCTCGCCGACGCCGTCGCACAGGGTGCGGCCTTCCACCACGCGGGGCTGGCACGCGAGCACCGCTCGCTGGTCGAGGATGCCTTTCGGGACCGCTTGCTGAAAGTCGTCGCCGCGACGCCGACGCTTGCGGCGGGGGTCAACACTCCGAGCAGGCGCGTCGTCGTCCGTGACTGGCGTCGCTACGACGGCACTATCGGCGGGATGAAACCCCTCTCGGTGCTTGAGGTCCACCAGATGATGGGGCGGGCCGGCCGGCCGGGGCTGGACCCCTACGGTGAGGCCGTCCTCGTCGGGTCCAGTCACGACGAACTCGACGAACTGTTCGAGCGCTACGTCTGGGCCGACCCCGAACCCGTCGAGTCGAAACTCGCCGCCGAACCCGCGTTGCGGACCCATATCCTCGCCACCGTCGCCTCGAATTTCGCCCGCTCCCGGGAGGGCGTTCTCGACTTCCTCGAAGGGACGCTGTATGCGACCCAGACCGCCGACCGCGACCGGCTGGAGGCAGTCACCGACAGCGTCATCGAGTACCTGATTCGGAACGGGTTTCTCACCCGCGAGGCCCAGAGCGCCTCGGACGAGCAAGCGGCGGAGCCACGCGCAGGTGACGACCTCGCGCCGACCAGCCTCGGCCACACCGTCTCACGGCTCTATCTGGACCCGATGAGCGCCGCCGAAATCATCGACGGCCTGCGGGCCTCGACCGGCGGCAGCGATGCGGCCGAGGCCGCCGACGATGGCTTCCAGACTGCAAGCGAACTCCGGGAGACCGACACTGCTGCCGACGGCGAGGTCGAACTCACAGCGCTTGGCCTCTATCACCTCGTCGCGCGCACACCCGACATGTACGAACTCTATCTCCGCTCGGGCGAGGACGAGACCTACACGGAGATTGCCTACGAGCGCGAGGACGAACTGCTCGGCCGGGCACCCTCGGAGTACGAGGACCGCTTCGAGGACTGGCTCTCGGCGCTGAAGACCGCCCGCTTGCTGGAGGACTGGGCCAGCGAGGCCGAGGAAGACGAGATAACGGACCGCTACGGTATCGGCCCGGGCGATATCCGCGGCAAGGTGGAGACGGCGTCGTGGCTGCTGGGCGCTGCCGAGTCGCTGGTGAGCGAACTCGATGTCGAGGCGGCCCCATCGATTCGGGAGGCGCGCACCCGTGTCGAACACGGCGTCCAGCCCGAACTGGTCGACCTCGCTGGCGTTCGCGGCGTCGGCCGCAAGCGCGCACGCCGACTCTTTGACGCCGGCATCGAAACCCGTGCGGACCTGCGCGAGGCCGACAAAGCCGTCGTCCTCGCCGCGCTTCGCGGCCGGGAGAAGACCGCCGAGAACGTCCTCGAAAACGCCGGCCACCGCGACCCCTCGATGGATAACGTGGAGCCTTCTGACGACGTTTCCTACGAGAGCAAGAATGACGCGGCTGATGGTGGAAACGACGCGCCGGAAGACCAGGCGAACCTGGGTGATTTCTGATGCAGGTCCTCGAAGGTGAGGCAGTCGTCGACGACGTGGACGCCTTCGTCGAGCGACTGAGTGCCGTCGGCGAGGAGTACGATGTGGCCGTCCAGGCGTTCGATGCCCGCTACGTCGTCGACCGCGCTCACCTCCAGCGGGCGGTCGAACTCGCAAACCGGGCCGTCGAGCGCGAGACCGCCATCGCGCGGGACCGCGCCGTCGAGATACTGCTGTACGCCGCCGGCCGTCGCCAGATAAACCGGGCGCTGGAGATGGGCGTCACCGAGGGAACCACACCCGCGGTCGTGGTCGTCGACGGTGGGCCCGAGGGCGGTGACGAGGCCGGCGCTGTGACGGCGGTCCGTGACCTGCTCGACCCGGCCGAAACGCTCGGCGAGTACGACCCCGAGCGCGTCCGGGAGTTCTTCGAGGTGACCGACCGCGAACTGGCGGCGACCGAGGGCACGCTCGCCGACGCCGTCCGAGAGCGGGTCGCGCTGCTTGTCGTCGACCGATGACCCGACTGACTGACCCAGTTACTATCGGCGGCCTCGAGCTACCGAACCGCCTGTACAGGGCACCCTTACTGGAGTGTGCTGGCAACGGCCCCGAGGCTGTCGAGACGTTGATTCGGGAACTCGAACCCGCCGCAGCGTCCGGGGCAGGTCTCATCTTCCAGGGGGCGAGCATCGTGACCGCCGACGGTGGCTGTGCTGCTCCCAACATGACCCGTGTTCACGACCCCAAATTCGTGGCGCGACTCTCGCGGCTGACCGATACGATTCACGACCACGGCAGCCGCATCTTCATCCAACTGGGTCATGGCGGCCTCCGCAGCCTGTCGCTGTGGCATGCCGGCCACCGGAAGCGCCACGGAACGACACCACAGACGGCCGTCTCGCGACCACCCTGGCACTTGCGTGTCGCGGACCGACTGGGGCTGCTCTCCGTCGAGCCCGACGTCCTTTCGACAGCAGAGGTGTACGACCTCGCCGAGGCGTTTGGCCGCGCGGCGGGACACGCCGTCGACGCCGGCTACGACGGTATCCACCTCTCGGGTGCGAACATGAGCATCGTCCAGCAGTTCCTCTCGCCGTACTACAACCGCCGGGACGACGAGTTCGCCGATGGCGTGCGCTTTCTGGAAGTCGTGGCCGACGAAATCCGTGCCCACGCTGGCGACGTGCCGCTGGTCACCAAGGTCCCCGCAGAGACCGCGGCCCCGCCCTTTGTCCGCCGGCGCCTGACCCGCGGTGACGCAATCGATGCCGCACAGCGTCTCGCGGCCGGCGAATACGATGCCGTCGTTCCTGTCGCAGTGTCGGTCTACTGGGACGCCAGCATCGTCCGCGGAGCCTACCCCGACCGCGCGTGGGCGGCCTCGGAGCTACAGGCCGACTACGACGCTGCCTTCGGCGGCCGGGCACGCGCACAGGCCGTGCGCGCACTGACGTGGCTCGATACCCAGCTACACCCCCGCGAGCCCTGCTGGAACGACTCTCTCTGCCGGGCTGTGCGGGCCGCCGTCGACGTGCCGGTGCTGTGTGAGGGGGGTATCCGTGAGCGGACACACTGTGAGCGACTGCTTGGCGAGGCCGAAAACCGACCGGCTGCGGACCTCGTCGGGATGGGTCGGCCGTTCTACGCCGAACCCAAGCTTCCGGCCCGTCTGCTTGCCGGCGGTGACGCGCTGTGTGCAAGCTGTAACAACTGCACCGTCCCACAGGCCGCGGGCGAACCCGGACGCTGCCGGACACCGAGTGTCGTCAGACAGCGCGGACGGCTCGAAGCCGACGATGCCTACGAGAGAAACAAAGAGTAACTGCCACGCTGGCGAAACGGTGACGAATCTACTGGGTGTTTATCGAGAACGGTAGAAGAGACGCAGGGCGCGAGCCGGCTGGGTCGTTACGCCGAGAGTTCGTTTTTGGCTTCTTCGGGGAGTTCGTCGACCATGATGACGGCCTCGCCGTCGATGGCGACGTCCTCGCCGTTGAACACGCGCGTGTTCAGGCGGTACTGGTTGTTGCCCAGGTCTTCGACGATTTCACACTCGGCTGTGACGCGGTCGTCGATGCGGACGGGGTTGTGAAACTCCAGGTCCTGGGAGAGATAAATAACCATTCCGGGGACCCGCGCGAGTGCGGCCGAGATAAGCCCACCTACGAGCGTTCCGTGTGCGATGCGGCCGCTAAAGCGGGTCTCCTCGGCAAAGTCCTCAGAGAGGTGCAGCGGATTGGTGTCCCCACTGGAGGCGGCAAAGCGCTTGACATCGCCGTCGGTGATGGTCTTGGTGAACTCGAAGCGGTCTCCGACGGCCAGTTCGCCGGCCTCCTCGGCGGTCAGTTCCGTGTGCCATTCCGGGAGGTCCTCGGCGGGCTCGATTCGGTCCGTCGGTGTCGCGACGGACCCGTCGCCCTCTGCGGGGTCGACGCCAAAGGCGGCGAATGCGGCGCGGTTGGCGGCTACGACACTGTCGAAAACGTGTGACGACGTTTCTGTCCACGTATCCAGCAGCGCGCTGCGTTCCGATTCAGAACTCATCGACTCCACCATTGGCTTTACCCCCTATTAAAATGTGAGGATGATTGACTAACATTGTTTCCCAAATGCCAGTATTTCTGTCCATCTCGTTGGACAGACCCACCGAACGCCCCAGCGCAGACACCCATCTGTGTCGCTGTTGTGTCATACCCATAGATAGAACCCAGTACCACTTAATGGTAACGTATGGTATCAGATGGTATAGAGCGCAAGCTTTATGCTTAGCGGAGATGTATCTACATGTGACCGATGTCCGACGAGAGCGACGGGCCAGCGTGGCCCCCTTCGATGTTCAAGGTGTTCCAGGAGACGGGTGAGCAGGCTGTCGAGCAGCAACAGGAGCTGCTCCGCCAGATGATGGGTGGGGGAATGTCCGGGATGGACATGAACCAGATCGGCGCGATGAGTCAGACGGCCACGTTCAAGACACGCGTCCAGAGCGGGGGCCGAATCAGCATTCCCGATGCTGAGCGTGAGGCGCTCGACATCGAGGAAGGCGACATCGTACAGACCGTCGTGATTCCGGTCAAACGCAACAGGAGTGACTAACAATGGTAGATTACACCACACCCGTGACGACCACCTTTGAACTGCAGCGGAAATCGATCGAACAGAGCCAGGACGCCCTCCAGAAGGGCGTCGAGTTCCAGCAGCGTTTCAACGACGCGCTGGTCGACGGCATCGAGAGCTCCGAGACGGCACAGCGCCGTACCGTCGAGCTCCAGCAGCAGGCCCTACACGACACCCTCGACGCAGTCGAGGCCAACGTCCCCGGCACCGAGGGCCAGCTCGACGAGCTCCGCGAGACCGTCGACGAGCAGTACGAGATGCTGCTGGAGAACCACGCTGAAGCCTTCGAGACGCTCGCCGCAGAGTTCGAGGAGGGCATCGCCACCTACGACGAGATGACCGGTGACTACCTCGACGCGCTCGAAGAGCAGGTCGACCTCCTGCTTGAGGCCCACGAGGACCTCGAAGCCCAGTCCGTCGAGGCCGTCGAGGAACTCGGCGACCAGGTCGAGGACCTGCAGGACCAGGCCGAAGAGATGCAGGCACAGATGCAGGAAGTCTCCGAGCAGGCTGTCGAGGCCGTCGAGGCGTAAACCGTCGGTCTTTTTATTAATATAACGGATTGAGTACCACCATGAGCGAGAATATCCAGAACGATTGGAACGAGATGGTCGAGCAGATGAACGACGCAGTTGCGGACTCCATGGAGCAGAACATGCAGGCCCAGGCCGCACTTGTCGAGGCGTGGAGTGACGCCTTCGACAACTCCGTCCCCGAGGAAGATGTCGTCGAAGACGGCATCGAGGGCTACAACCGCGCCTACGAGGTGTGGATGGACGCCGCAGAACAGATGTTCGAGAAGACGACTGACGCTGCCGAAGGCGAGGATGTCGAGCCCACGGAGTTCCGCGACATCTGGCTGCAGTCGGCCAACGAGGCCTTCAAGGAAGTCATGTCCACGAGCGCCTTCGCGTCCGCGAACGGCCAGCTCGTCGAGACGATGATGGAGATGCAACAGGAGGTCGACGAGGTCACACAGGACACCATCGCTCAGATGGGCATGCCCACTCGCGACGACGTCGAGGAAGTCGGCGAGCGCATCGTCGAACTAGAACGGCGACAGCACGATGTCGAACAGAAACTCGACCGTGTGCTCGACGCCCTAGAGGAGTAAATTATGCCATTCAACCCCCTGGCAGCAGCACTGGATGCACAGACCGAAACGATGGAGTCCGTTGCCGACGCCACCCGCAAGGCTTCAATTGCGCCCGAGCGCTACGCCGAGATGGAGACCATCGAGGTCGGCCAAACGCCCGCCGAGGTCGCCTACGAGGAGAACAAGCTGGAGCTACTCCACTACGAATCCCGAACCGACGAGCAAAACGAGGTCCCCATCCTCATCGTGTACGCGCTCATCAACAAGCCGTACATCCTCGACCTGCAGCCCGACCGCAGCGTCATCCGCCGCCTGCTCGATGCAGGTCACGACGTGTACATGATCGACTGGAACGAGCCATCCCGGCTCGACCAGCACCTGGGTCTACACGACTACATCAACCGCTACATCGACAACTGCGTCGACGAGGTTGCCCAGCGTTCGGACCAGGACAGCATCAACCTCCTGGGCTACTGTATGGGCGGCACCATGTCGACCATCTACGCCGCGCTCAACCCCGAGAAGGTCAACGCCCTCGGCCTGATGGCCGCCGGGCTCTGCTTCGACCGGACGGGTGGCGTCCTCGAAGACTGGGGCAGTGAGGAGTACTACGACCCCCAGGACGTTGTCGACACCTACGGCAACGTCCCTGCGGAGATGCTCGACGATGGCTTCGCGCTGATGGACCCCATCGACAACTACCTCAGCAAGTACATCACGCTCTACGAGAACCTCGAATCCGACGGCTTCGTCGAGAACTTCTCCCGGATGGAGCGGTGGCTCGACGAGGGCATCGACCTCGCCGGGCAGGCCTACGTGGAGTTCCTCACGAAGATTTACCAGAACAACGAACTCTACCGCAACGTGCTGGAAATCGACGGCCAGCAGGTCGACATCGGCAACATCGACATGCCGGTGTTGCAGATTATCGGCGAGTACGACCATCTCATCCCGCCGGAGGCCTCGAAGCCGTTCAACGAAGTCGTCGGCAGCGACGACGTGACGACTATCGAGTATCCGACCGGCCACATCGGGATGTCCGTCTCCTCGTCCACCCACGAGGATGTCTGGCCCGAGGTCTGTGACTGGTTCTGGGACAAATCCGAGGCCCAGGCCGACGAGGACGCCGAAAGCGACGTGGCCCAGATTCAGGAAGCGGCCACCGAACAGCTGGAAGAGGACACGGACGCTGATGCGGATGTCGACGAGGAGGCTGCCGAGACCGACGCCGACGCGACCGACGCCGAGGAAGGCGTCGACAGCGTCGATGGCATCGGTCCGACCTACGCCGACCGGCTCCGGGAGGCAGGTATCGAGACCACGGCTGACCTCGCCGACTACGACGCCGCGGACCTGGCCGAGATTACCAACGCCAGCGAGGCCCGCGCCCAGGACTGGCTCGACCAGGTCTAAGCTCCTTTTCTCGTCGGACACTTTTTGCGTGCCGCGGCGCTTTCCACCAGCATGCGCGTCAGCGTCATCGGCGGCAGTACCGTTACCGACCAGGAGTACGACCGTGCCTACGAGGTCGGCAGACTGCTCGGCGACGCCGGTCACGAAGTCGTCTGTGGCGGTCGCACCGGCGTCATGGAGGCGGCCTGTCGCGGTGCCAGCGAGACCGGGGGACACACTATCGGCATCCTCCCCGGTACCGACCGCCACAGTGCCAATCGGTACGTCGATACTGCCATCGCTACCGGGCTGGGCAACGCTCGAAACCCCCTCGTCGTCCGCAACGGCGACGCGGTCATCGCCGTCGACGGCGGCACGGGCACGCTCTCCGAACTCGGCCACGCACTTGATTTCGGGCGACCGGTCGCCGGCCTCGGCACGCACACCATCGATGGTGTCGCCGGCATCGAACACGTCGAGACGCCCGCCGACGCCATCGAGTACGTCGAGCGTGCCCGCGAATAGTATCCCTCGAAGGTATTAGAGCCAGTCGGCGAACGTGCCTTCGATGAGCGTCTCGGACTGGTAGTCGACATACTCCGCCTGCATCCCCCAGATGGCCTCGGGCAGTGGGACGCCCGCCTCGACGGCCTCGCGGACCCGGTCGTGTTTCCAGCGTGCGGGTGTCATCCGGCGGTCCAGTCGCTCCCGAAGCGGGCGGATGTACTTGCGGGCCTGCTCGGTCGAGAGGCCGCGTGTCTCCAGGCCGTCGCGGGCGAATTCGAACAGTTCGTTACAGATTGCGTCCATCTCCCGTGTCTCGGCACCGTCCCCGGTTATCCACCGCACGTCGGCCTGCAATCCGTCGCGGGCAGCGGCATAGAAATTCGCCTCCGCCTGTTCCCAGTCGAGGCTGCGGACCGGGTGTTCGTGCTGGTGGAGGCTCTCCATCAGCCCAGCGAACACGGCCTCGAAGGCGACGGTGTCCCGGATGGTCGGCTGTGCGGGCAGCGGGCGGAACTCGATGCGGGCGTTTGCCTGCGAGCGTGTCGCGCCGTCGAAGACCGGCCGGACCCACCGCCAGTAACTCCCGTGTTTGTGTCGGAAATGCGCGAAGGCATCGTCGAAGCGGGTGCCGTCCGTGACCTCCGCCGGGACGATACAGCGGTCGCTGGCGATGGCGTCGATGGCTTCTTCCACCGTCTCGAAGTCGGGCGGGAAACAGACCTTCGGCGGTTCCGCGTGGTCCGCCGGCGGATTCAGGACCGACTCGAAGATGCCGATGCGGTTCTCCATGTGTGCCTCGGCGACAATCTCGGTGTCGGGGGCATCGTCGTAGAGATCCGGCGGGAAAAAGGGGGCGTTGACACCCAACGCGAGCAACGGGCCGGCAACCCGCAGCGCATACCGGAAGTACTCGGGGAGGTCGGGCGCGTGGGGGACCTGGTAGTGGGGCTGGATGGAGGTGATGAGACTTTCGGGCATCACAGTCTCGGCCGACAGCGAGACGTGAGGGGCATCGAGTTCGAACCGCGAGGGGTAGTCGGTGTTGGCCATCGCGTGATACCGGATGGAGTCGGTCATGTTGGTCCCGATTTTGACCCCCTCTTGCTCGACGTAGTCGGTGAGGTATTCGGTGGCCGTCTCGCCGGTCGGTGGGACGGTCCACAGTCCATCGGTGACCAGTTGCATGTCCTGTGCATTCGTCTTCTCCTGTGCGGGGGCGAAGTGCGCCTGCAGTTCCTTTTCCTGTGCGACCAGGCCATAGCGGGTCAGTGGCTCCGGGCTGGTCTGCATCTCGGCGTTATGTAACCCCAGTTCCTTCTCGAAGCCGATGAGTCCCAGTAGCCGCCGTGGCATTCGGCGTAACCCGTCGGTACGAGCGTCGACGCCGTACAGTTCCATCTCGAGGCCGACCAGCGCCTGTGTGTTGTCGAAGGTTCCGTCCCGGACCTCCGTCTTGAGGTCCTCCGCCTCCTCCATGGCCCGGGCGCGAAACTCCTCGGGGTCGACTGCGAGTAGTTCCTGCACCCGTGTGACCAGTTCCGAACCGGACATAGCGCCCCCTTCGATTGCCAGTGGTTTCAATGCGGTGGCGTCCCCTGCCGGTCCTGTCTGCCCTCTCACCCCAGGTCCGGCACCGGGACGACGACGACGGGCTGGTCGACATCCCCGAGCAACGCCTGCACTGTACTCCCCGGTGCGGGGCCGCTTCGCTGTGGGTCGCCGCGGTGGGCACCCACGACGACCACGTCGACGCTTCGCTCCTCGGCGACTGACTGGAGAACCGCCGCCGGCTCGCCCTCCCGGGTCATCGTTTCGACAGTCGCTGCCGGCAGGCGCGTTCGGGCAACGTTGGTCGCATCACCGGGGTCCCGTCCGTCCAGGTCCGGTTCGCGAACCGCTACCACGACCACCTCATCGTCCGCACCGACGCGGGGGTGCAGATAATCACAGGCCGCTGCAGTCGTGTGGACCGACGCCGTCCCGACGAGATACCGGGTCATACTGCACGTTCGGCGTCCTCCCAGTCGTCTCTTTTGTTGCACGTCCGCGTCGGTCACAACAGCTATCTGCCACCCGCGACTGGCGTCTGACGTGACCGGGACGACTACTGACGACGGTGGCACGTACACCCTCCTCGTGGAGGTGCCCGACGAGGAGACGGTTGGTGTCGGCGCACTGGGCGCACACACCTTCGACCCTGGCTGGTATGCCTACACCGGGAGTGCGCTCGGGTCAGGTGGCTTTGCCCGCGTCGACCGCCACCGCGAACTCGCCGCCGGCGACCGCGACACTCGCCACTGGCACATCGACTACCTGCTCGGCCTCGATACCGCCAGCATCGACACCGTCGTCACGTCCGCCGGCGTCGACATCGAGTGTGGGGTCGCGGGCGAACTCACCGCTGGTGCAATCCCCGACTTTGGCTGCTCGGACTGTGCGTGTGACTCCCATCTCCACTACCACCCACAGCGTGCCCCCCTGCTGGACGCCGTCCGGACGACCCACCAGCACCTCGGCGGTGACAGTGGCGACTGCTAGCCCCCGCCCTCGTCGACCTGCTCGGCCAGGTACACTCCCGCCTGTGGGTGTTGGTCAACGTCCTCGACCACCTCTCCGTCCTCGCGTGCCGCCTCGATTGCGGCTTGCGCTTGCTGCCTGTCGACTCGCCCGACGGTCGCGATGATGCCCATGAGTGTATCCTCCGGAATCCCGAAACTGGCCCCGCCCCGCCCCTCGTCCTCGATGAACTGCGGTGCCTCCTCGGTGACGTACCGCAGGTAGGCCGCGACGTCTGTCGACCCCCCGAGTTCCTCGTGCCACCGGGCGGGATAGAGACTCACCTGCCCGTCACCGAGGTCGTACAACCGGTCTAGCCCGACCCACGTCTCCGTGTCGGTCCGCTTCTCGTCGACGGCGCTGAGAAACCCTTCGGCGTCGAAGGCGTAGTCCCGTTGTGCGGCCAGTTCCTCAGCGTATGCCGCGAGGGTAGCCCGGTCGATGCCCGCCTGCTCGTCGTGGGACCGCTCGATGAGTTCGATTAGGTCCCGCATCGTCATCGACTCCCCCTCATGGACTGCCTCCTCGATGACTGCCCCGTCTACTTCGACCATGTCCCCGGTTGGGCCGTCGCGTCAATAAATGGCTGTTGCCGGCTGTTTGCGGGCCGTTGACTGATTGTTTCTCTTGAAGGGAACGTTTCTGTTGGGACGAAAACTACCGTCAGAGAGCAGCCTCTCGACCAGTCGTCGTCGGAAGGAGTAGTCCCGGGAGGATTCGAACCTCCGTCGTAGCCCCCAGAAGGCTACATGATTGGCCACTACACCACGGGACTTCGCGGTCGGTGATAGAAGACGATTGTACTTATGAGTGTCGTAAGCGACTCGTCACTGATCGGGCTCCGGTGCCACGTAGTGTTCCCGTCTGTGGCAGTTCGAACAGAGTAGTGTACACTGTTGGATCTCTGCTCGTATCGCATCGAGTGACCGCCTGTTAGCGACCAGTTCCGCCACCGTTGCCGTCTTTTCATCCTGGTGGTGAAACACCAGACACCGGTGGTCGTTCTCTTCACAACGCCGGCAGCCACTCGATTCGATCTTGTGTTCTCGCAACCACGCCCTCACGTCATCGCGGCCATCCGATACCGACTGGGTGTGGTGTTCCTTCCTGTGGCAGTTCGCACAGAGTACCACGCACTTGGCTATCTCCTCGCTGAGCCGTTCTCTTCCGTGGCCGTGCGTAACCATGTCGCCGACGGCCATCTCTTTGTCGTCGGGGTTACGGTGGTGAAAGTCGAGACACGCTGGATTCGCTTCCCCGCATCGTTCGCATCCGGTCTCCGCCTTCTGCTCGCTGACCCACGACCGTAGACGTGCCCGCCGCTGGAGCGTTCGCGTCGTATTCCACTCGACGTTTCTGTAGTGCCATCGCTGGTCGACTGAGAGGTCTTCCCACTCTGTCCCGTCCGGTAACTCGATGTCCTCTGGCTTCGGTTGGGTACGTGACCCAGTCGACGGCGCTGTTTCGAGTCCTGCTTTCTCCTTTGCCCCGTTCCAGTTCCCGACAGTCCTGATAATTGTCGCCGACGCCGGCTGTAGCCCCAACCCCTCGTACTCTGCCTTCGTGGGCGATTTTCCTAACTCCTTGGCAGCTTCCCGCAACGCGGCCAGACACTCCTGCTCGCTGGTCCCCATGCCCTTACTTACACGCCACCCTCGTTTCAGTCCCGGCCACGGGGCGGAACTGAAATTTGAAATACGAAGCCGCTCGCCTGGTGACGATGCCATCGGATAGTCGAGTGCCTGCTTCTCGCGGCCCGACCAGCCGCCCCACTCGTGAGACGCCGAACCGGGGACGGGGGAGACACCGAAGTAGGACTACCTCGTCTCTGACCCCCTTGGGATGGTCCAGCGACTCGGTGTCGTCTGAGGACCGAATCCGATACCTCCATGTGTCCAGCCCGGTCAGACTCGGGTATGTACGTCGGACGCTTCATCGTCATCGGTCCCGAGGTAGGAGCCTACCGCGTCTCCTCGCGCTCGTTCCCCAACCGCAAGGCCACTGACCGCGACGGTACTGTCACCGTCGGTCCCACCGCGGACGCACCGGAGACGGACAACCCCTACATCTCCTACAACTGCGTGCAGGTGACCGACCGCGGTGCGGTTCTTGGCAACGGCTCCCACGTCGACCCCATCGCCGAGAAACTCGCGCTGGGCTATCCCGCCCGCGACGCGCTTGCGGAACCGCTTCTCTCACTTGACTTCGAGAAAGACGACTACGATACGCCACGCATCGCTGGCATCGTCGGCCTCTCCGATGACCCGACGACCGACGGTGACCCCGGTGCCGTTATCGGAACTGTCCGCCGGGACGCGCTGCTGGTCGAGGAAGTCGAGGGGCCGACGCTGGTGGCGACCTACGAGCGGGACAGCCCCGAACCGTTCCCGCTGGAGGCGACCGATGCCGCCGGCGCTGCCCGCGAACTCTACGACCACGAGTTCGAACACCACGTCTGTGCGGCCGGCGTCAGCCGTACCGACGACGGCTTCGAGACCGCCATCGTCAACGAGTAACCGCCACCCTCCTGCTGGTCGCTCTCCCCGCAGCACGGATACCGCGTGGTGGTGACACTCCCCGCCGCCCGGGGGGCGACACCCTCGGTCAACGGTCTTTTGCTCGCGGGCGCGAAAGGAGTGACATGGTCGCAGACAAGATGGCCGCCGCCCGTGCGGACCTCGCCGACCGCGAGGGCGTGCTGATTGCCTTCTCCGGGGGCGTCGATTCCAGCGTCGTCGCGGCGCTCGCCCACGACGCACTCGGCGCGGACGCGGTGGCCTGTACGGCCAGAAGCGAAACCCTCCCCGCGGCGGAACTCGACGATGCCCGCCGGGTCGCCGACGAAATCGGCATCCGTCACGAGGAGGTCACCTTCTCCGAACTCGACAGCGATGCCTTCGTGGAAAACGACGACGAGCGCTGCTATCACTGCCGGTCGATGCGGCTGTCGGCGATGTTCGACCGCGCACGCGAACTGGACATCGACGTGGTCTGTGACGGCACCAACGCCTCGGACCCCGGTGAGGGGCATCGGCCCGGCCTGCGGGCCGTCGAGGAACTGGATGCCTATTCCCCGCTTCTGGAACACGACATCACCAAAGAGGAGGTCCGGGCGATTGCTCGGGAGTATGACCTCTCGGTCGCCGACAAGCCCTCGATGGCCTGTCTCTCCTCGCGCATCCCGACGGGGCTGGCGGTCACCGAGGACCGGCTTACCCGCATCGAGAAAGCAGAGCGACTCCTCCGGACGTGGGGGTTCGACCAGTTCCGAGTTCGGGACCACGACGGCCTCGCACGCATCGAGGTCAGCGAGGACGAACTCGACGTGGCGCTCGACCCCGACTTCGTGCGTGCTGCGCGGGACCACATCACCGACCTTGGGTTTAAGCACGTGACCCTTGACCTGCACGGCTACCGAACCGGGAGCGTGAGCCCTGCCGACGCCGAAAGTACAGACGAAACGAAGGCAGCAACCACGGAACGTGCAGACGAGGCCGATTCCGTCGACGCCGCCGACCCGACGCCCTCGCCGGACCCCCTCGACGCCGAGTACCCGACGGATTGAGTCGTCTAGTCGTCGGCGGCCGGCACCGGGACGGACTCACCGACCGTCTCGTTGTGCCGGCGAATCTCGATATCGTCGCTGATTCGGAGTTCGTTTATCGAGCAGTTGTGTTGGGAGTGGTCGGTCACCGCTGTCAGTACGTCCTGGTCGCGGACGTGTCCGAGTAAGAAGTAGATGGGGCCGCCGTGGGTGACCACGGCGACGGTGTCGTCGTCGACCTCGGTCACCTGCTCGAATCCATCAAGGACACGCTCGCGGGCATCGAGCAGACTCTCACCGCGCTCGGGGCGCTCGCGGGCGGCGATGACGCCGCTGTCGGCTTCGTACTCGGGGAACCGCTCGAAGATGGTCTCCTTGGTAAACCCCTGGAGGACGCCGAAGTCACGCTCGCGCCAGACCCGGTCGAAGGTCACGTCGGCGTCGGCACCGGCCTCGCGGATGAGCGCGGCAGTCTCCCGGGTGCGCTGGAGGTCCGACGCCACGAGGCGGTCGATGTCGTAGGCGTCGGCGAGATGGCGGCCGAGCCTGCGGGCCTGTTCACGGCCGCGGTCGGTGAGCCGCGAGGGGGCCCAGCCCTGAATGCGACTCTGTCGGTTCCAGTCGGTTTCGCCGTGGCGAACGAGGACGACGGTCGTAGCTGACACGGATGGGTATGCATTCGGTTCGATGTTACTTGTGTCCCCCTCATTCGCAGGTGTCGATGACGCTACTCTTCCAGAATCATTATAGTTTGACCGACTATATCTGATTGTGTGTTGTCACCCACCGTCCTGGCCTATGTCGGTGATGCGGGACACTCGCTGGATGTCTCACGTGTCCTCCAGCGGCGCGCACAGGACAGCCTGCATCTGCTGACTGTCTCCCCGTCGGCAGTGGAGTCGCTGTTCTCCGATGACCGCCTCGATGGAGTCATCTGTGGCGGGAGTCTCGACAGCGACCAACTCCAGCAGGTTGTAGACGCTACGGAAGATCAGCAGGCCGACGTACCGCTGTTTGACCTCTCCAATGAGGTGGCAGCGGTCCCGTCGACAGTGGATGTCCACCACCTCTACCCCGCGACGGACGCGACGCGGGTAGCCGACGAGATTCTTGAAGTTGCGGGACCCGACGACCCTGACCGCGGTCCAGGGGACGCCGAGGATAAGGGACAGTTCGGTGACGGCGAGGACACCGAGGCCGAGACCGGAACCACGGGTCTGCCGGGCGGGATGGAGCCGACGATAACGACCGACGCGCAGTGGCGAGTCGTCGACTGGGACCCCCGACTGGAGGACAGACTGGGCGTCGAGGACGGTACTGTCTCCGGGCTGGCACTCGGTGAGGCCTTCCCAGCCCTTTCGGACAGCACTGTTCGCTCCCTCGGCGAGCGCGTCCTCGATTCGGTTTCTCCCGATTCGGTGGAATTTCGGACCGACGGTGGGGAGTGGCTCCAGTTGCGTGCGGTCCCCGCAGGTGAGGGACTGGTCTGGTTCGTCCGCGATATCACAGAGCGCAAACGCTACGAGCGGGAGATGGAGGAGACCCGCGACCGCCTCGAAGATACCCTCGAACGCATTACGGACGCCGTCTTCGTGCTGGACAACGACGAGGAGTTCGTCCTGCTAAACAGCCGTGCTGAGTTCGTGTTAGATGTCGACGCCGAGGCGGTCGTCGGCGAGCGGTTCTGGGATGTCTTTCCCGCCGCGGTGTCGACGACATTCTATCACGAGTTCAACGAGGCAATGGAGACACAGGAACCCACGAGCTTCGAGGAGTACTACCGGCCGCTGGATAGCTGGTTCGAGGTCAACGCCTACCCCTCGGAGGACGGCCTCTCCGTGTTTCTGCGGGACGTGACCGAACAGGTCCGCCTCCAGAAGCGCCTGCAGTCGCTGCACGACACCACCCAGGAACTCATCGTCGCCGAGTCCGACCAGGAAATCGCCGAGGAGGCCATCGACGCGGCCGTCGACGTGCTGGAGTTCCCCCTGACGATTTGCTGGCGGTTCGACGAGACGACCCGGTCGCTCCAGCCGATTGCCTGGTCCGACGCCGTCGCTGAGCGCGTCGACGAGGTCCAGACAATCGAGTACGACAGCGGCATGGCCTGGGACGCCTACGACGCCTCCGAGTTACAGGTTATCGACTCCGTGACCATCGTCACGCCCAACTCCCATCACCCGGGTGACGTGGACTCGTCGTTGCTGGTGCCCCTGGGCGAGTACGGGCTGTTGGGCACCTACGCCACCGAGGAGGCGGCCTTCGATGAGACCGACACCGAACTGTTCCGGATTCTCGGCACGTCCGTCGAGTCGGCGATGACCCGCGCGATGCGCGAACGGCAACTGGCCCGTCGCAACGAACGCCTCAACGACTTCGCGTCGACGGTCTCGCACGACCTCCGCAATCCGCTGCATATCGCCTCGGCCCGGACCGAGTTGGCCCACGACACCGGCGACACCGAGCATCTGGAGAAAGTCTCCGCCTCGCTCGAACGGATGGAGACGCTCATCGAGGACCTGCTGGAGCGGGCTCGCGGCCAGCAGGAACTCGAACGGGAGACCGTCTCGCTGGCGGCGGCCGCCGAGGAAGCCTGGGAGGGTGTCGACACGGACGCGATGACACTCGAAGTCACTGGCGATGCCAGTTTCAGCGCCGACCCGACCCGGCTCAAGCAGCTATTCGAGAACCTCTATCGCAACGCGAGAGACCACGCCGGCGCGGACGTGACGGTGCTGGTCGGCCCCCACGACGACGGCTTCTACGTCGGCGATGACGGCCCCGGTATCCCCGAGGGTGACCGCGACGAGGTGTTCGAGCAGGGCGTGACCGGCAGCGAGGACGGCACCGGCTACGGGCTGGCCATCGTCTCCGAAATCGTCGAGGGACACGGCTGGTCGGTCGAGGCCACCGAGAGTTCGGCTGGCGGGGCCCGCTTCGAGGTGCATCACGTCCACTCGCTGGCTCTGGCCGAGGAAAGCACCGTCTAGCTTTCGGCGTCCTGTCGACGCTCCGATGCCGTTGGTCGTCTCTGTGCCCCCTGACCCTTCCCCCGGTAGTACAGCCAGAACAGCACGAGCAACGTTACGGAAAGAGGACGATGGCGGCGATAGCGACTGGCGGAGAGTACGAACAGCGACCACGTCTGCCAGGAGACGATGGTGTCACGACCCCTGGAGAACTGTCATCTGACTCACCACATCTGTCCTGGGGTGCGGTCACGGCGACACCAAAACTACCATACCCTCGCGGACGCCACGGTAGGCCACACTGGTGGTTTCCGTGACCAAAAAGAGCGAATACACCGGCGATTACCCCGAGAAGACGCTGTATCTCCCCGGCCCGACCGAAGTCCGCGAGGACGTCATCGACGCGATGGCAGAGCCGATGTTCGGCCACCGGATGGACCGGATGACCGACCTCTATACGACTATCGTCGAGGACACCAAGGAGTTTCTCGACACCGACCAGGAGGTCATCGTCCTGACTGCCTCGGGCACCGAGTTCTGGGAAGCGACGACGATGAACCTCGTCGACGAGAAGATGCTCGTGCCCACCTCCGGTGCCTTCAGCGAACGGCAGGCCAACGTCGCCGAGCGCCTTGGCAAGACGGTCGACCGCGTCGAGTACGACTGGGGCCAGGCTGTCAAGCCCGAAGACATCCGCGACGCGCTCGAAGCCGACGACTACGACGCCGTCGGCATGGTGATGAACGAAACCTCCACCGGCGTGCGCAACCCCGTCGAAGAGGTCGGCGACCTGCTCGGGGACTACCCGGATACCTACTTCATCGTCGACGCTATCTCCTGTCTGGGTGGCGATTTCGTCGACATCGAGGGGAGCAACATCGACGCCATCTTCACCTCCACACAGAAGGCCTTCGCGATGCCGCCCGGTCTCGCCGTGTGTACGGTCAGCGACGCCGCCTACGAGCGGGAACTGGAGAAAGACTCCGCCTCGTGGTACGGTGGCTTCCAGCGCTGTCTGGACTACTACGACCGGAAGGGCCAGACCCACTCCACGCCCGCCATCCCCATCATGCTCGCCTACCGCAAGCAGATGAAACACATGCTGGAGGAAGGCCACAAAGCGCGTGACCAGCGCCACCGGGAGATGGCCGAGTACACCCGCGAGTGGGCACGCGACCACTTCGGCCTGTTCCCCGAGGAGGGCTATGAGTCCCAGACCGTGACCTGCGTCGAGAACACGCAGGGTATCGACGTGGCCGCCACCGTCGAGGAAGTCTCCCAGCAGTACGACTTCGTCTTCTCCAGTGGCTACGGCGACCTCAGCGAGGAGTCGTTCCGCATCGGCCACATGGGCGAACACACCGTCGAGTCCATCAAGGAACTCACCGACGCCATCGAAGACGTCGCCGACCTCTGAGCGGGACAGTCCGACTTCCGGCGAAACGCGACGAGCGGGCTGGTCTCTCCGACTCCCGTATTCGCCCGTATCAGAGGTTTCCGTCCCGGATATCAGCTAGCTTCTGTCGCTCGTACAACTGCTCGTCGGCGTCGAACTCTTCGGGGAACAGCTGCTTTGCCGCCCGTTCGGTCTTCGAGAGGTTGATAATCGGCCCCTGGTACATGCTACCCGTCGGGAAGACCTGTCCTTCCTGGACAGCCGTTAGCTGACTCGCCGTACTGTGATTGCGCATGAACGAGAGATACGTCGACCGGAACTCCTCGGCTGTCCGGTGTTTGTCGGTGTAAAAGAGTAGTATCTCGGGGTCGATTTCCAGCAATGGCTCGTAGTCAATCATGCCCCGGTCGGACGTGAACGTCGAGACATCTGTGCCGGCGAACGCGTCCTCGACGCCAAGGTCGTGCCAGTGTTTGTACGCCGTCCGCTCTCCGAGCGTGTACGGCGCGAACGATTCCGGCTGGGTAGACTGCGGAGACAGAAGCGCGACTGACGGTTGCCGTTCGGGCGCTCGGTCGGTGATGGTGCCGATGACATCGTCGTGATATTCGGAGAGTGCTTCGTATCGGTCCATCCGCTGGAACACCTGTGCAACCTTCTCCGTGGCCTCGTACAGGTCGTAGTACGGGTAGTCATCGTGCCAGGGATAGTCGGAAAAGCTCGTGTTCCCACAGAACGGTCCGACGTTGTCGGCCATCTCGTCCACGTCGCTTTGTTCCCAGTTGGGAATGAGATTGACCATGTAGTTCGGGTCAATAAAGTGAACGCCGGCGTCGATGTCGTAAAGCAACTCCTTCGAAATCCCGTCCTGCCAGAGTGATGTCATCCCGTCTTTGCTCGTCGACAGTCCTGGGATGTCCTCGTAGTGCCAGGTCCGGTACTCGCCGGTGAGCACAACGGCGCTTGGCTTCTCCAGGCCGAGTGCGACGCCCATGTCCGCCCAGCTCGCATTCTCGGCGACCCACGTCTCCGGGACGGTCTCAAAGGCTACCTCGCCGGCGGGGGCTATCGACACCGTGTACGGCCCCGTTCCATCGGCTGCCGATTGCTCTTCATCATCGGCACAGCCCGCGAGCAGCCCACCGCCGATTACTGCCCCTCCGTATTTCACGTACTCTCGACGCGTCGGTGCCCCGTGCTCAGTGGCGTTGTCTACCATGTGTTTTAGGCTGGCCTAATAACACAAGAACATTCCGAAAGTTAGGCAAACCTAAAAGCCTGCGAGGAACGTCACAATGGGTATATAGCCGGACCAACCGGGACAGGTCGCATCTATTGTTCCATCACTCGTCCACGGACCTCCTCTGCGAACATCGCAACCGATAATAATATAATTCCTACCATCAAATGCCAGCTAATGGCATCGGGAACCATCAAGTCCCGGGTGAGGGGGACAGCGTCTCCGGTGACTGTTTCCGACTCACGGCAACGCGGCTTGTCACAGACAACCAACAGAGCGGCCGTCACCTACCGTGGCACCGCTCCGGGAGAAAGTAAAACGTGTTTCACGACAGTAGAGGGATGACTGACGTAACGGACCTCTCCGCAGAGGTACTCTTGGACGCCACTCCGGATGCAGTGTTGCTCGCTGACAGTGAGGGGACAATAACCTACGCGAACGACCGCGTTCGGGATCTGTTTGGGTACGAACCGGACCGTCTCATCGGGGAGCCAGTCGAGCGCCTGGTCCCGGGCCGGTCCAGCGAGGGCCACGCGACACGCCGGGATACGTATCTGTCGGACCCGGAGCAACGAGCGGTGGGGATGGACCTCGACCCCGAGGCGCGGTGTGCTGACGGGTCGACGGCCCCTGTCGATATCCGTCTCTCGCCGCTCGATGGTGGTGACGACGTCCAGATACTGGCCGCCGTTCGCGATGTCTCCGAGCGGCGCGAACACCGGCAACGAATCTCCCGACTCCGCGAAGCGACCACTCAGCTCATCGATGCGGAGACAGAAACTGAGGTCGCAGAGATGGTCGCGACAACCGCGACGGACCTGTTTGGCTACGAGAGCAGCGTCTCCCGTCTCACCGACGACGAGGAGTTCCTCTTTCCCGTCGCCGTCGAAGGGGCCGACATGTTGGGCATGGACGTGCGTCCGGCATACCCCATCGACGACGACAATCCCGTCGCCCGCGTCTACGAGTCCGGTGAGCCAGAGTGGTACGATGACATCCAGACGCTCGCGGATGGCTACGACCGTGGGGATGCCCGCGCAGCGATGTATATCCCTATCGGCTCGTATGGCGTCCTTTCGGTACTCGACTCCGACGCCGGGAGCTTCGACCACCACGACCGCGACCTCGCGTCGAACCTGGCGACCAACGCCGCGACGATTCTCGACCGTATCCATCAGGAAAACGAGCTACAGCGCCAGATAGACCGCCTCGACGAGTTCGCCGACCTCGTCTCTCATGACCTCCGCAATCCGCTGAATATCGCGCAACTCCAGCTTGAGGCAGCGACAGAGTCCGAGACAGCACTCGAAAAAGCCAGTGACGCACTCGACCGGATGGAGGAGATAATCGAGTACACGCTTACGCTCGCCCGTGAGGGCAACGCTATCGGCGAGACCGAACCCGTCGCTCTCGATGCCATTGCCCGCGAGTGCTGGACGCGATTCGACACCGAGCAAGCACGACTCGCCCTCGCTGACACGCCCCGGATTCACGCCGACCCCGAACGGCTCCGGCATATCTTCGAGAACCTCTTTGACAACGCGGTCGACCACGCTGGGCCCGACGTACTGGTCCGGGTCGGAGAACTCGACGATGCGTCGGGATTCTACGTCGCAGACGACGGCCCCGGCATCCCCGAGGCCGACCGCGAGGCGATTTTCAAACGCGGTTACACCACGACTTCGGACGGCACCGGGTTCGGACTGCTCATCGTCGACGAAATCGTCGACGCCCACGGCTGGGAGATTTCCGTCACCGACAGCGTTGACGGTGGCGCACGCTTCGAAATCGCGAGTGTGACCGTCGACTCCTGACAGACATCGGCCGTTGCGCAAACTCTCGCGGCGCTTTCCGTTTTCGCCCGTCCGTCCTCAGTCGATTCCGCCCCTGTCCACGCGTTACCGCCCGGTCCACCGGAGCAACAGCAACGTCCCCTCGAAGAGAGCAATCATCGTCAGGGCGACGATGAAGGGAGCCATCCCGGTCGGGTCGGGGCTGAAGAGGAACGCGAAGCCGGCGAACCCGAACCAGAAGTACAGCCGGCGGTCGAGGAGCCAGCGCCGACTGGTCACGCCCATCATGATGGCGAGCATGATAAAGAGCGGAATCTGGAAGATGGCCGCGAACATCCCCAGCATCAACAGGATGAGCCCGAAGGTCTCGGAGAGCCCGAAGGCCACATCGGCGACCGGCTGGGAATAGCCGAGGAAGTACGTGAAGATGAGCGGCAACACGGCGAGGTACGCGAAGAGAACCCCGATGCCTGCGAGTATCAGGCTCGTCGGCACTGAGGCGAGGTAGTAGCGACGCTCGTTGGGGTACAGGCCGGGGCGCATGAACAGATAGGTCTCGTAGACGAACACGGGCAACGCGATAATAAAGCCTGACAGCGACGCGACTTTCAGCCGCGCAAGCACGAGCGACAGCGGGTGGTACAGCCGGGGACAGGCCGCATTGGAACTGCCCGCGGTGGCGCTGCCGTTGGCGGCGGCAGTCGAGTTGTTGGCCGCTGCACTCGCTGCCTGCACACACTCAGTTGGCTGGCCCGGCAGGAAGGAGTACCACAGGAAGTTGATGAGGCGGTCCGCGAACGGAAAGACGACGGCGCTGACGATGGCCATCACCACGATGACGACCAGCAACCGCTTTATCATCTCCTCGATGTGCGCCGTCAGGGGCATCTCCTGGTCGTCGGGTGCCCCCTCGACGGCGGCTGCCTCCGGCGGCTCCGGGGTGGTCGCCGCGCCCGACACCGAGACATCTTCCGACGGTCCCGCCGGTGTCGCCTCGCTGCCACCACCATCCCCGTCGGTGTCGCTGTTTTGCTCCTGGTCGCTGCCGTCCCCGCCGTCGGCGTCGCCGTTTCCGGAGTCGAAAGCGGCCCCGTCGTTTGTCGCTTTCTCGTCACTGCTGTCGGGTGTCTCGGCCGCTGGGTCCTCGTCGGCCGGCGCGTCGTCTACGGGATGGTCGTCACCGTCGTCGGCGGAACCCGTGTCGTGACGCTCGTCGGACTCGTCACGGTCGTCGGGGTCCCCCTCGCTCATTGGCGGCCGGTTAGCTGGCAGTTCTTGTAAGCCTTCTCTCTTCCACGGGCGAATCCCGGCTATCAGCGGCGTGACCGCGGACTCTCTGCTCCTCGAACGAATAGATTGATAATCGATAGCCGGCAAAGGCCGTCAGAGATGGCTGGCGCGATTGACGAGGACGCCGCACGGACAGTCGCGAGCGGCCGCGAAACTGTCGGTGCGATGCTGTCCTCGGCGCAGACCCAGCTCAAGAAAGTCTTTCTGACCTTCCTCGTCGGTATGCTGGGGGCGTTTTTCGTCCTCCGGTGGTACGTCTGGGACGCGCTCAAACGGGACATCCTCTACTCGAAGATGACCGACGAAGTCGCCAGCCAGACGACCGTCGTCGCGGTTACGCCCTTCGATGTCATCCTCTTGCAAGTGAAGGTGGGGCTCATCGTGGGTGTCATCACTGCCGTTCCGATGCTGGTGTGGGTCTCACGGAGCGCACTCAAAAACCGCGGTATCTGGCCTGACGAGGCCATCCCGCGCTGGAAGCTCTTTCTCGTTGGCCTCTTTACCGTCGTTCTGTTCGTCGCTGGGGTCTCGTATGCCTACGAGCTCTTTTTCCCGATTATGTTCAACTTCCTGGCGACCAACGCCGTCAACGTCGGCTTTACCCCGACGTACTCTATCGTCAAGTGGACGGAGTTCGTGTTCTTCCTCACGCTCTCCTTTGGTCTCGCGGCGCAGTTACCCCTCGCCATGAGCGGGCTGGCACTGACCGGTGCGGTCCCCTACGAGACCTTCCGCGACAAGTGGCGCTATGCGGTGCTCGGTATCTTCGTCTTCGGCGCGGCGTTCTCCCCGCCGGACCCCTTCACGCAGATTATGTGGGCGCTGCCGCTTATCGCCCTCTATGGTTTCAGCCTCGGTGTGACCAAACTCGCCGTACTCTCCAGGCGGGCCGGCGCGGAAGTTCCCATCTCACGGGTCCTCCGCAAGCGCTGGAACGTCCTCGCCGGGACGGCGCTGCTTGTCAGTACTGGCTTCTATTTCCTGCTGGCCCGCGGCGCGCTCACGGCGCTCAACGAGGGGCTTGCCTTCATCGAGTCGACCTATCGTTTCCCGACGTTCGACCAGCTGGGCCAGTTCGGGCTCGGCGCGGAGAACACGGCGGCGCTGTATGCTATCGTCGTTGCCACTGTCGCCACGCTCGCTGCGCTGTTTTATCTGCGCATCAGTGAACTCGAAGCCGTCGCAGCAGCCGACCGGACTGCCGCCCGGTCACCGACTGTCGAGGAGTCGACGACCGACCAGGCCGCGGTGACTGCCGACGAGCGCTCCGCGAGCGCCGGGAGTCCCGCCGAAATCAACATCGGCCAGCTGAACGCGAACGCCATCAATGCCGCCCCTCGGGAGGCGTTCGAGGCCCTGAGCGAGCAGGAAGCGCTCGAACTCGCACAGGATGCCGTCGACGAGGAAAACGCCGACAAGGCCGAAGCCATCCTCGACCGCTTCGAGGAGGTCCACGAGGACGAAGCGGAAGACGAGGAGGAGGTCGACGACACCAACCCCGTCACGTCGACGGCAGCGGGGATGGCCAACGCCTTCACCGAAGACGAGACCGACGAGGAGGACATCGGGGGCTACTACTACGATATCGCCTTCATCCTCGACTCGCTGACCTCGAAGGCCATCTGGGTCGTCGGCCTGTTCATGGCTGTGCTTGCGGGCACGTTCCTGTTCCTCTATCAGGGCGGCATCAGGGTCATCAAGAACTCCTTCCTCTCCAGCATGCCCGATGCACTGGCCACGGAGGTCAACATCGTCACGCTGCACCCCGTCGAGGCGCTCATCTTCGAAATCAAGTTCTCGACGCTGCTGGCAGCGCTGTCCATCATCCCGCTGGTGCTGTACTTCGCGTGGCCAGCCATCGAGGACCGCGGGCTGACCACCGGCGGCAACCGCAACATCCTGCTGGTCTGGGGCGGGTCGCTGTTTGCCTCGCTGATTGTCGGCACGCTACTGGGCTTTTTCTACATCGCCCCGACGGTCATCGCGTGGCTCGCCGGCGACGCCCTGTCCTCGAACATGATTATCGCCTACCGCATCAACAACTTCGGATGGCTGGTCATCTTCACCACCATCGGCGTCGGCGTGCTGGCGATGATTCCGGTCACGATGTGGCTGTTCGTCCGGGGCAACATCCTCTCCTACGCGACGCTGCGCACCCGCTGGCGGGTGTTCGTCATCGGCGTCTTCGCCGTTGCCGGCTTCGGGACTCCCAAAGGCGTCTTTACGATGTTCATCGTCGCCATCCCCGCTGCTATCGCTTACGGCATCGGACTCGGTGCGCTCGGAGTCGTCCACTGGCTGCGTCACTGACTCGGTAAGTGATTGCGCACTCGCTTTTTGACCCTCGACACCCTACCATCGGTGATGACACGAATCGGCTTCGTCGGCGCTGGTGCGGCGACTGCTGCTGCGGCGTTTGTACTCGACTCGACACTTCCGGATGCCGAGCTGACGGTGCTTGAGAAATCGGGCGGCGTCTGTGGCCGCGCTGCGACTCGCCGCCGCGACGGGCGCTACTACGACTACGGCGCGAACTACGTCAAATCCGACGACGACCGCGTCGTCGAGTTGCTGACCGAGACGCTGGACACTGACGGACTGGTCGACGTGACCGAACCGATCTACACCTTCGACGCCGAGGGCACGGTCTCGGAAGGCAGGGACGCCGACGACCACAAGTGGAGCTACGAGCAGGGGTTGACACAGATTGCCAAGCGACTCCTTGCTCGCACCGATGTCACCGTCGAGAGGAAGACCCGCGTCGAGACGCTCACCCGCACCGGTGACGACGCTGCCGAGGGAACCTGGCGTGCAACCGACACCGACGGACGGGAGTGGGGTCCCTTCGACGCACTCGTCTTGAACCCCCCGGCTCCACAGACCGCACAGCTACTGCGCGACGCCGCGTGGGAGGACCCGTTGCGGGCGGAACTTGCCGATGCCATCGACGGCGTCGACTACCGGACCATCTACACCGCCGTCCTGGGGTATGACTTTGACCTCGACGTGCCTTACTACGGGCTGGTCAACACCGACAAAGAGCACGAGGTCGGCTGGATTTCCCGCGAGGAGTGCAAACGCGGCCACGTCCCCGACGGGGAGTCCCTGCTCGTCGTCCAGGCCAACCAGGAGTGGTCGCTCACCCACTACGACGACCCACCCGAAGACAACGTTGCCGAACTGGCCGAGATGACCGCCGACGTCATCGGTGACGACCGACTCGTCGACCCTGACTGGAGCGACCACCAGGGCTGGCGATACGCCCTGGCCGAGGAGGGGGCTCCCTCGGGGCTGCTCCAGTCCGCCGCCGACAGCGACCTCTACTTTCTGGGCGACTGGGTGGCCGGTGAGGCCCGCCTGCACGCGGCGCTTCGCAACGGCCTTGACACCGGCGAGCGCATCGCCCACACCGAGTAATCCGGGGCTGGGGTAGTCACCTCCACAGCGTCGCTACAGCACCGCGTTACCAGCTCGCGTCGCCGCGGCACTCGACGCCGGGCGCGGTGAAAACTTTCCCTTCTGTGGCCGCGTTCGCGTCGTCGATGATGACCGACCCGTCGAGGTAGATGCGGTTGTCGTAGCCGGCGTCGTTTTTGATGAACTTGAGCCTGCTCTGCTCACAGCCCGGCTTGAACACGAGGAAGACATCGTTGGTCGGCTCCGTGCTGCTGGAGGAGTCGGTCACGAGCGTCCCGTCGGCGTTGACGGTGAAGGCGGCTTCACCGGGGTTGAGACCGCTAGGTGGATTGTCGGTCCAGTTGTACTGTTGCCCGGCTGGAACCTCGCTGTGGGCGCTCGGGTCGGGCACGTCGTTCCAGTGGACGTTGTCGACCATGACGGCGACGAAGACGGGCGGCTCCAGCCCTTCGACCTCGCGGTCGTACTGTTCGACGTAGTGCCAGCGATTCGACAGCGAAATCGGTCCGAGGTTGATGCCGTTCGCGGGGTCGTCCCCGTTGGGTTCGATAGCGAGGCCGAAGGCGTAGCGCTCGCTCACCTTGTGTTCGGTCCCGTTGACGACGACGTGGCTGAACTTCTCGGGGAAGGAGTTGAACCGATCACAGTCGGTCGTCCGGTCGAAATACTCCGTCTGGAGGGTACTCCCCGTCGTCCCACTGGAGGTCGTGATAGTGACCTTATCACCGGGGTAGAGACAGCTGATTTCGACCTGCCCTTGTCCGCCCCACTCGTGGACGCGCTCGTCGTTGACCCGCACGTGAAACGTCGGGTCCTCGCCGAGTTTCGAGACCGCCTGCGGACGGATGACGACGCTGTCGCCGCCGGTGTCCTCGATATCGAACTCGTACTGGCCGATGGCCTGTGCGTCGGTCGAACTGACCTCCGACTGCGCGAGGTTGACGACGCCGATTGCCGTCACCGCGACGAGGAGAACGACGATGGCGACCATGAGGGCGACACCGATAACCGGTGAGATACCACGGGCCGTGTGGTCGTGTTTCGGCCCTTTCATAGTTGATTCTACACCTGACGGGCTTGATAAAGCATGGTACGTATCGAGACCTGAGTCGGACCGACGCCGGCCGCGACACAACGGTTATCCCCGTCGATTGCCACGAATCGAGCATGCCCAAGATAAGCGTCGAGGTCCCCGAGGAACTGCTGGCGGACCTCGACGACCACGTCGGCGAAGACGGCAAGTTCGTCAACCGCAGCGAGGCGATTCGCGCCTCGATTCGCAAGACGCTGGACGTACTCGACGATATCGACGCCCGGCAGGGTCGCCTCGACGATGAGCAGTGAGGACACACTGGGCGTCACGCAGGTGTCCCTGGTCGCGCTGTTTATCACGGCGCTTGTCACCGCGCAGGTGACCGCCTCGAAAGTGCTCGCCTTCGACCTGCCGGTCTCGTTGCCGCTTGCCGGCGACGCGCTGATTCTCCCGGGGGCGGCCGTCGCCTACGCCGTGACCTTCCTCGCCACGGACTGCTATACGGAACTGTACGGCCGCCGGCCGGCACAGGTCATCGTCAACGTCGGCTTCGCGATGAACTTCGTCTTTCTGGGGCTGGCGTGGCTGACCATCGGCCTGCCAATCGCGCCCAACTCCCCGGTGGGACAGGCACAGTTCAGCACCGTCATCGGGTCGAGTACCGGCATCGTCGCCGGCAGCCTCCTCGCCTACCTCGTCAGCCAGAACTGGGACGTGCTGGTCTTCGAGCGCCTGCGGAGCTACACCGACGGGGAGGCCCTCTGGCTGCGCAACATTGCCTCGACGGCCAGCAGCCAGCTCATCGACACCGTTCTGTTCGTGACCGTCGCCTTCGTCCTCTTTCAGGGGGTCCCGCTCGACGTTGCGGTCGGGCTGATGGTCGGGCAGTACGTCTTCAAACTCGGGATTGCACTGCTCGATACACCCTTCGTCTACGCCATCGTCGGGGCCGTGCGCCGACGCGAGCGCGTGGGACCGGTCGCGGCTGACTGAAACTCATGACTGCAGACCGCCCGGGGTTCGAGGATACGCCGCTTTTGCCCGGCTCCGAGTACCGGGTCCACGACCCGGGCCGCCCACACCCGCCGACTGTGACTCCCGGGGGAGTAGTGACACAGCCACCTCCGGCGGACGCGACCGTCCTCTTCGACGGGACGGACCTGACGGGGTGGGAAGCCGCCGACGGCGGCGACCCTGGCTGGACCGTCGAGGACGGCGAACTGGTGGTCGTTCCGGGGACGGGCGATATCAGGACCGCCGACCCCCTCGGGGACTGCCAGCTTCACGTCGAGTGGGCGACTCCCGCCGACCCCGGCGACGCCGAGTACCCGGGCAACAGCGGCGTCTTCCTCGCCGACCGGTACGAACTACAGATTCTCGACTGTGCGGCGACGGACATCTACGCCGACGGCTGGGTGGGTGCACTCTACGGTCAGCACCCACCGCTCGTGGACGCGAGCCGTCCCTCCGGCGCGTGGCAGTCGTTCGATATCGTCTGGCGGCGGCCACGCTTTGACGGCGATACCCTGGCGACGCCGGCACGCGTGACGGCGCTGCACAACGGGGTGGTGATTCACGAGTCCGTCGAGCCGTTCGGACCGACGACATACCGCGATTTCGAGCCCTACGAGCCACACGGTCCCGCGCCGCTTCGCCTGCAGGACCACGACTTTCCGGTCCGGTTCAGAAATATCTGGTCTCGGTCGCTGTAGCCTTCGGGCTGTCTATTGCTCGACTGGCTCGGCGAAGGCGTACCGCGGTTTCACGTCGGTCACTTCGACGCGTAGTTCGTCACCGGTCTCGCCGCCGTCGACGAAGAGGGTGAAGTCCTCGACTTTGGCGACTCCGTCGCCTTCCTCGCCCACGTCGACGATTTCCACGTCGAGTTCGTCGCCGGTGCGGACCGGCGCTGTGAGGTAGTTCTTGGCGACGAGATACAGCTCCGAGGAGGAGTCCCGCGAGGCGTCGGGGCGCATCTGCCGGACGTACTCGAACTCGGCGTCGATGTCGGCCTCTAAGGCTTCGAGGTCCCGCCCGTCGAAGACCTTCACTGCGAGGTCGCCGCCGGTGTCGAGCAGTTCCGTCGCCACCTCGAAGGCCTGCCGTGCGAGGTGGACCGACCGCGCGTGGTCGAGGTCGTAGTCTCCGCTCATGTTCGGTGCCATATCCGAGAGCACCACGTCGACCGGCCGCTGCTGGCTGTCGGTCCCGGTGACCTCGGCGACGGTCTCGCGGATGGCTTCGTTCGTCCCCTCCTCGGTGATGTCCCCGCGGACGTAGGCCGTCGTCGCCTCGGGGTCGTCCAGGTCCTCGATGCGCTGGCGGTCGACGCCGATGACCGTTCCCTCGCTTCCGACGCGCTCGGCGGCGACCTGCAGCCAGCCGCCGGGTGCTGCACCGAGGTCGACGACGGTGCGCCCATCGCCGAGCAGCCCGGTGGCTTCGTCGAGTTGCTGGAGCTTGTATGCCGAGCGGGCGCGATAGCCCTCCTGTTTGGCTTTGTTGTAGTATTTGTCTTTCCCTGACATGGTGCTCACCGACTCCTCGCCGGCGTCGGTCCAGCCGGCGACTCTGCTGTCATACACAGAGACAGACCGTCGAAGCGGAAAGGCACATCGGATGACCTGCCTATCAGGCGTGTCGGCGAGAACTGGCTCATTTCACGACTCGGGCGTCTCGGCGTCGTCGTCCTCGGCTGCGCGCGCTGCCGCCTTCTCGCCGCCCTCGTCGCTGTCTTCGGCGGGCCAGGTGACGCCGCTGAGGAAGGGCACCCCGGTCTTCTGTGCGGCGCGGGAAATCATGTGCGCGCCGGTGGGCACCGTCAGGAAGAGGAAGACGATGCCGACAAGCGAGGTGAGACCGGCCCCGCCGGGACCGAACTGGACGAACCCGGCAAAGAAGATGGCCGCCGTCCCAAGCGTCGTCGGCTTGCTCGTGGCGTGCATCCGGTTGTAGACGTTCGGCAGGCGCAACAGGCCGATGGTCCCGACGGTGAGGAAGAAGACGCCGATGACGACGAGCGCGACGACGGCGATTCCCGCCAGGCCGGTCGCTTCCGCGGCACTCATGGTTCGTCCCTCCGGGTGATGATGTCGCCCTCGGTGACGTACTTGGCGACGGTGACCGTCGAGAGGAAGGCGATGATGGCGAGAACGAGGCTCACAGTGACGAAGAGGCCCCGGCCGGTCTTCAGCGCAAAGAGCACCGCGATGGCGACGACGTTGGTGGCGATGGCATCGAGTGCCACCACGCGGTCGGGCACGGTCGGACCGACGACGACCCGGTAGCCACAGAGCAGGCACAGGCCGGCGACGACAATCAGTGCCACGTCGATGGCGAGGGTGACAAACGCCGCCTCAGTTGCCATCGTCGTCACCTCGCTTGCCGTCTGCGGTGTCTTGCTCTGTCGTCTCCCACAGTTGCTGTTCGTATGGATGTCGCTCGGTCATCGTCTTCGGTTCCGGTGGGTAGTCCGGCGGGTGGATGCGGATGTCGCGTGGCTCGTCGTCGGGCGAGGCCTCCTCGTCGAAGATTTCCAGCGCGTAGTCCTCCCACTGGTAAATCGGCTCGACGACAGCCTCGGGGTCCCGGCCGTCGATGATGTGGACGTACAGGGCGTTCTCCTCGGGGTCGTGGTCCAGCGCGATGGTCCCCGGCGTGATGGTGATGCTGTTGGCGATGGTGGTCACCCCGAGGTCCGATTCCACGCGCAAGGGGACGAGGATGACCTGTGGACGCAGCGGCATCCCCGGTGCGAGCACGCGGTAGGTCACGTCGAGGTTGGCGACGACCACCTCCTTGGCGAAGACGGCCACGTACAACACGACGTACGGGAAGTCGGTCACCGTCCCGGCGAGGTCGACTTCCTCGCCGTAGAACCGCCGGAAGAGGAAGGCCACGGGCAGGCCGACGGCCAGGCCGACGATGGTGTGGGTCAGGAGTGACTGTGCGGTCAGTGCCGCGCCGGTGACGAACACCCACAGGACGGCAAAGGCAAGCCCCGCGACCACCCAGCGCCGGGTCATGGCTCACCTCCCGGCCCGACGGCCGTCACGTAGCCCTCGGTGTCGATGGCAGCCTCGGCGGCGGCGTCGGCGAACTGGTAGACTGGCTCGAATCCGAGGCCGACGGCGACGACGACGGCGGCGAGGCCGACGAGAATGGCGACCTGCAGACCGTCGAGCGTCGCGAGTTCGACTCGGTCGCTCTGTGCGCCCCAGAAACTCCCGACCCAGACGCGGGTCGCGTAGATGATGGTCAGGACCGCCCCGAGCAGCAACACGCCCAGTACGATGCTGCTGCCGGCGACGCGTGCGGTGGCGAACTGGTCGGCCGCCGTCGTGAAGACGAGGAACTTCCCGAAAAAGCCCGCGAGCGGCGGGATACCGACGAGCGAGAGGCTGCCGACGAGGACGGTCACGGAGAAGACCTGCGAGCGTTCGCCAAGCCCGCTCAACTCCGCAAGGCGGGTCGTGCCGGCGGCATCCCGAATCGTGCCAGCCGCCAGGAAGAGGAGGCTCTTGGCGAGTGCGTGATGGAGAGCGTACACCAGCCCCGCCAGCACCCCGAGATGGCGAAGCGACGCCGAACTCGTCCCGGCGGCGATGGCGATGGGGACGACGATGAAGCCGATCTGGCCGATGCTCGAGTAGGCGAGCAGTCCGTCGAGCCGTTTCCGACTCACCGCGCCCACGCCGCCGACGACGATGCTCACCAGCCCCATCACGAGCAGGACCGGCGCGAGGAAGGCAAGCGGGGAGTCGACGCCGACCAGTGGCACCTCCGTGGTGACGTTCGCGTCCCCGAGAACCGTGAAGTAGAGGCGGATGATGGCGTACACTCCGACTTTCTTCGAGGCCCCGGCAAAGACTGCAGCGATGGGCAGCGGGGCTGCTCGGTACGCGGAGGGCACCCAGAACTGGAAGGGGACGAGGCCGGCCTTGAGCGCGAAGGCGGCGAGCAACAGCGCCGTCAGGCCGACGACCGGCGCGGCGTCGACGCCCGGTGCGCCAAGCCGGGCCGCCATATCGGCCATGTTGAGCGTCCCCACCGTCGCGTAGAGGCCGCCGATGGCCAGCAACATCAGGGCACCGCCGACGATGTTGAGCACGACGTACCGGACCGCTGCGGCGGTGTGTCGTGCGCCGCCGTAGAAAGCGACGAAGACGTAGCTGGTCATCAACATCACCTCGAACCAGACGAAGAGGTTGAACAGGTCCCCGGTCAGGAAGGCACCGGTCATCCCGGCGACGAGGAAATGAAAGAGCGGGTGGTAGTAGACCTGCTGGTTCTCGGGGTCGATGTAGGGCACCGAGAAGACGACGGTAAACAGGACGACGACGGCCGAGACTGCGAGCATAAAGGCCGCCAGCGCGTCCGCGACAAGCGTGATGCCGAAGGGTGCCTTCCAGCCCCCGACCTGATAGACGAGGGCGCTGGCATCGGGCGCGAAGACGACCGTCCACGCGAGCGCACCGACACTCACGACGTAGACGAGCGCGCTCACGACGCTGACCGCGCGCTGGAAGCGGGGCCAGGACCGGACTGCAAGCGTGAGCACGCTGGCAACGAGCGCGACGACCAGCGGTGCCAGCGCCAACAGGGCAGTCATTGGTCACCACCTGCCCACTCGGTCACGTTCATCGTTCCGTTTTCCTCGTAGGCGCGATAGGACAACACCAGCGCGAAGGCGGTCATCCCGAAACTGATGACGATTGCCGTCAGGACGAGCGCCTGCACCAGCGGGTCCGCGGTCTCGACGCCACCTGCGTCGTGGCCGTGACCGGCGAGAATCGGGACGAGGTCGAAGGTCCCTTCCTCGATGCCCCCCATCGCGATGAGGTAGACGTTTGCGGCCTGTGAGATGATTGCCACGCCCCAGACGACGCGAACGAGGTCGTCACGGAGCAGGAGAAAGGTGCCCATCGTAAACAGGGCACCGACCGTGAGTGCGATAGCCAGTGTCATTCGTTGCCCACCACCGAGAAAATCGTGAGCAGTCCGCCCACGACCACGCAGTAGACACCGAGGTCGAAGATGATCGCACTCGCCAGTTCGACTTCGCCAAACAGCGGCAGATGGACGTAGGTGTACGTCTGTGCCAGGAACTGTGCGCCGGGCACGATGGCGGCGAGTCCGCTTGCGACGACCACGAGCAGCCCGAATGTGAACATGCGCCGGTATGTGGTGACCGTCCGGTGGTCTAGCATTCCCACGTCGTCGTCAACGTCCCGGCCCAGCACCCCGACCTCGACGTAATCGAGGTCGTAGGCGACGTAGACCAGCGTGAACGCGGTCACCGTGAGGACGCCGCCGATGAACCCGCCGCCGGGCAGGTTGTGCCCCTGGACGAACAGCGAGATGGCCAACACGAGTACGATGGGGACGACCACGCGGGCGGTCGTACGCATGATGGTCGTCGTCATCGGACCTCCCCCCTGCCACGCATGGCGAGCAAGACCAACACCGACAGCGCCGCGACGGCGATGACGATGGACTCCCCGAGCGTGTCCAGCGCCCGGAAGTCGGTCAGGATGACGTTGACGACGTTCGCGCCGCCGCCTTCCGGTACTGCGGAGTCGACGTAGTAGCGGGCGGTGTCCGACAGCGGGCGGTCAGCGGAGGGAGCCGCTACCAGCACCGTCACCGTCGCCGTCGCGCCGACGAACAGGGAGACGACGGCGTCCCTGGCGGCGATACGCCGGTCGAGTTCGCCGTAGAAGGCGGGCATCTGCTCGATGACCAACAGGAAGATGAGCAACACGAGCGTCTCGACGATGAGCTGTGTCAACGCGAGGTCCGGTCCGCTGGCGAGGATGTAGAAGATGGCGACCATGAAGCCGAGGATGCCCAGCGTCAACACGCCGGTGACGTGGGCCTCAGCGCGCGTGGTGGCGATTGCCGCAAGCACTGCTACCCCGAGGACGAGAACTATCGTAACGGGCACCTCGGTCGACAGCGACGGGATTGCGACCGTCGCCGAGGCGTAGCCGGCCAGCGCCAGCGCCGAGGAGGCGATGAGCGCCCAACTGACGTAGGTCCGCACGAGGCCGTTGTGGACCAGCGGCCCCAGGCTGGCACTCGCCGTTTCGGTCACACTGAGTAGCCTGTCGTAGACCGCCTCCGGGTGGACAGCGTGCAGACCCGCGTGAACCCGCCCGATGGCGGTCCGCACGTCCTCGACCACGCGGAAGGCCGCGACGCCGCCGCCGACCGCGACGGCGCTCATCGCGACTGGCGGAGTGACGTGTGTCGGGAGGGCGGCGTGAATCTCGACGTCGTGGACGGCAGTCGCCGCGGCGGCGTCGTTGACGACGGCGTCGATTGCGAGGTCCGGCACGACGCTTGTGACTGCGACGAGTACGGCCAGCAGCGCCGCCGGCGCGACCAGCAGCGGCGAGGGCCGGTGGGCGACAGTCGTGCCCTCGGGCCGGTCGCCGACGAAGAGCCAGAGGAATCGCAGCGAGTAGACCACGGTGAAGATGCTGGCAAAGACCGCGAGCGCGGGGAACAGCCACGTGGCTCCGCCGTCGTGGGCCGCGGCCTCCCAGGTGGCCTCGAAGAGGATTTCCTTGGAGTAAAAGCCACCAAAGGGCGGGATGCCGGCCATCGAAAGCGCGGTGACACCCGTGATGAGGGCGGTGACCGGGAGGTCACGCCAGAGCCCGCCCAACTCGTCGATGTCGCGGGTGCCCACCTCGTGGGCGACGATGCCGGCGACCAGAAAGAGGGCGGCCTTGAACAGCGCGTGGTTGAAGAGGTGGAAGGCACCGGCTTCAGCGCCGTAATGCGAGCCCAGGCCGAAGCCGGCGACCATCAGCCCGAGGTGGCTGGCCGTCGAGTACGCGAGCAGCTCCTTGATGTCGGTCGCCAGCACCGCAAGCAACGCCCCGACGGCCATCGTCACCAGCCCCAGCGTCGCGACGAGCAGCGTCCACTCCTCGCCGACAAAGAGCGGGCGGGTCCGTCCGAGGACGTAGACGCCGACCTTGACCATCGTCGCCGAGTGCAAAAACGCGGAGACGGGCGTCGGTGCGACCATCGCACGGGGCAACCAGAAGTGAAGCGGGACCTGCGCGGACTTGGCGGCCGCGGCGACGACCAGCAGGCCCATCGCGGGCAGAAAGAGCCCCTTCGTTTCGAGTGCAGCGCGCATCGCCTCGGGCTCTGCGAGCATCGCCGCGAGGTCGAAGGTGCGCGCCCCGAAGGCTGCTTCCGCGCCGATGGCGAGCATGGCGACGGCGACGAGCAGACAGAGGCCGCCACCGACGGTCACGAGCATCGCCATCCGCGCCGAGTAGCGGGATTCGTCGTCGTCGGTGTAGTAGCCGATGAGGACGAAGGAACAGACGCTCGTCAGTTCCCAGAAGACAAAGAGGACGACGAGGTCGGCGGCGAAGGCGACGCCGAGAATCGACCCCATGAAGGCAAGCAGCGTCCCGAAGAAGCGACCGAGGTTGTCCTTGCCGTGCATGTAGCGGGCGGCATACGTGAAGATACAGACGCCGATGCCGCTTGCGAGCAGGGCAAAGAGCACGGCGAGACCGTCGACCTGCAAGCGGAGGGCGACATCCAGTGAGGGAATCCAGGAGAAGGAGACGACGCCGGCCTCGCCGACCTGGGAGACGACGAGCGCGAAGGAGGTCAGCGCGACACCAGCGCCGACGTAGCCGACGCCTTCCTCGTCCAGACGGCCGCCGACGCGTCCGAACAGTCGATAGAGTAGCGGCACGAGTGCTGCCCCAAGAAACGGGAGGGCAATCGCCGCCACCACGACCCCACCTTGCGGTGCCATGAACGTGTCTGAGACAACGGCACGCGAAACTTAACTGTGCTTACTTCGGGCTGGCACACTGCCGGCGTGGTCTGTGGGCTGCTCCGTGCCGCCCACCAGTCACGCCTCCGCGAGTCCCTGCCGGAACCCGCGGGCGGCCCAGACGAGGAGAGCGACCGCACCGACGACGAACGGTGACGCGAGTGCCATGTCCACGGACCCGACGGTGGTCTCGACCCCGAACGCCAGGCTCGCCCACTGAACCCACGTGACGGGCAGTATGAGACCGAGGTTCAGCAGGCCACCGAGGACCAGCCAGCGCACTCCCTGTGTGACCCACTCCACCCACACCAGCCGCCGGACGCGGGCCCAGCCCTCGCCGCCCACATCGTCGGGCAGGCTCGTCTCCCACAGCCACCGCCCCAGCAGTACCGTAACGACACTCGCCCACGCGAGCACGAGCGGTATCCCGACGGTCTCTATCGTCGTCAGCGTGCTGTCGGTGGCGGCTGTCACGCCGACAAGCGAGGTTGCCCAGTACACCAGGGACAGTGCGAGCAAGACGGTCACCAGCGCCCCGACCGCCTGTGCTGCCGGGCTTGCTGCAAGTGTCGTTCCGAGGCGGCCGGCGACGCTGCGCACCCCCGATTCAGTCATCGGTCTTTCATTTTCTCTCAGGCTATATGAACGTATTGCTCACCTGTCACCGACGCGCACGCGCGAGCGCACATGGCGTGCCTTTTTACGGGATGGGGGCGTACCGGCTGGCAAGATGTTCAACGCCATCGTGAGCGCGAACACGCTCCAGGCGACACTTGACTCTGTGGGCGTGCTGGTGGACGAATGCAAGATCCACATGGAAGAAGACGGGCTGGAGATTCGGGCTGTCGACCCCGCAAACGTCGGCATGGTCGACCTTTCGCTGTCAGCCGAGGCCTTCGAATCCTACGAGGCCGATGGCGGGCTTATCGGCGTCAACCTCGTCCGACTCCAGGACATCGCGGGCATGGCCGACTCCGACCAGCTCGTCCACCTCGAACTCGACGAGGAGACCCGGAAGCTACACATCTCTATCGACGGGCTGGAGTACACCCTCGCGCTCATCGACCCCGAATCCATCCGCGAGGAACCGGACCTGCCGGACCTGGACCTGCCGGCGAACATCGTCATCGAGGGCCGGGACATCGACCGCGCCGTGACCGCGGCCGATATGGTCTCCGACCACATCGAACTCGGCGTCGACGATGCCGAGGAAGTCTTCTATGTCAAAGCCGAGGGCGACACCGACGATGTCCACCTCGAACTCGACACCGACGACCTCATCGACCTCGTCGTCGGGGCTGCCTCCTCGCTGTTCTCGCTCGATTACCTGAAAGACATGAACAAGGCCATCCCGGCCGACGCCGAGGTGCGGATGGAGCTGGGCGAGGAGTTCCCCGTCAAGATGCACTTCGATATCGCCGACGGCGAGGGTGCAGTCACCTTCATGCTCGCCCCGCGGATTCAGAGTAACTAGGCCTCCCGCTTTCTCTCGAAAGTCTGTCCGGATGCCGTCGTGCGTCCGTCTGACGTAGCGTTTTGTAGGTGGAGCGCAAGGAATCAGGTATGCCGAGTCTCGACGAGGCCTACGGGCGAAACCGGCGTGGCGAGCGGGACCCTCGCCGGGTCGCGGGCGGGCTCGCACTCGGGGGTGTCGGCGCGCTGGCGGTGCTGTCGGCTATCGTTCTCCTCGCTGTCGCCGGTGACACCACCGCCGCGAAGGCCCAGGCCGGCCTGCTGGCAGGGCTTGGTGTGCCCGCGCTCTTCCTGTCGGTCGTGTTCGTCTTGCCATCGAGTCGCCGGGCGCGGCTGGGCGTCGTCGCGGGGAACGTGCTGTCCGTGGCCGGCGTCTGGCTGTTCTGGCACGCCTATCCGACGCAGTGGACCCGTACCAGCAACTCCATGGCCTTCGAGACGGTGATGCTCTATGGCGTGGGTGGGGCCGTTGCACTGTGGTTCGTCTTCAGCGCTGTTGCTTCCTTCCGGCGGCGCAACAACCCACAGGGGACTGTCGAACTCGAAGTCGTCCGCCAGGGCGAGACCAAAACCGTGGAGGTCAGCCGGGACCGCTACCGGCGCATCGTCGGCGACGGCGGCGACGCCAGCGATGTCATCCGGGAACTTGACGAGTAGTACTGCTCGGGGTCAGTAATCGGCTTCTACTTACACTATCAGCACTTGCCGTCCGGCGTTTCGAACGACGCGGTCGGTGACGCTTCCGATGTGGTCCTCGCTATGTGAGTGGCCCTGGTAGCCGAGGACGATGAGGTCGGTGTCGGTCTTGTCCGCGTACTCGACAATCTCCTTGTGTGGTTTTCCGTGACAGGACCGCGTGACGACATCCACGTCCAGTTCCTCGGCTCGCTCCGTCACCTCCTTGAGCTGTTCGTGGCCCCAGTCTTCGATATCGTCGGTGGCGAGTTCCTGGCTGCTCAGGGCCGGCTCGCTGTATTTCCTGGTATCGACGACGAAGATAGCATGCAGCGTCGCGTCGGTCTGTTCCGCCTGGTCCAGTGCGGTGACGACTGCCCTGTTTGCCGACGCGCTTCCGTCGGTTCCGACCAGAATGGTGTCGTACATGGGTCGTGTCTCGCCAACCAGCACTATAGTTAGTAATCGGCTGCCACCGTCGGTGACTGTTGGCGACGCTGGTGGGTACAGACCGACACGACATCCGTCGCCGTGTCCCTCCCGTATCACAACGTCGGGCTGTGGCTGTCTCCGGGGCTCTCGTGTGGTAACGACAGCCTACCACGACATATCTGGCCGTACCCGTGACCGTCGGGTTTTTGCTGGCCCGCATACTATCGCAGGCCCATGAAGCCGCTCCACGCGCGGTACCCGTTTCTGGCGGCCGCCCGCGAGGCCGTCGAGACTGCCGATGTCGACCTGGCGGGGGTCGTCGCTCGCGAACAGCCGGTCGTCCAGCGTGCCATGGACCGGCTGGAAGGAGCGCTGTACGATGGGACCGTCGGCGACGTTCATCGCCGCCCGCGTGTGGAGCTACTCTCGTATCCGGTCGCACGCGTGCTGGTCTCGCTGGTCGACGAACACGTCCTCACGCGCAAGTATGCCCGCGCGGAGGCACAGACCGCGTACGACCGTTTCACCGAGGAACTGGCGACTGACGACCCACTTCAGAGTACCGACACCGAACACCTCACGCTCGATGCCCTGTTGCAGGAGTTCGACCTCGCGCGAGCGGCCAGGGAGACGCCCGAGGGCTACCGCGTCGCCGTCGGGACCTATCTCGAACACGCTGCCGACCAGCGCGACGACGAGTGGCGGCTGGTCAACCGCGACTTGCAAGACGGCGAGGTTCCCCTCTCCGAAGAGGAACTGCTGGAACTGCTCCGGCAGGCGGTCACTCACCGCATCGAGGACGGCCTGCCCTTCGACGTGCCCGAGCCGATTGCGGTGGAACTCTCCGCGGAAGTCGAGTCCCTCCGGGAGCAACTGTCCGACCTCGATTTGACACGGGACATCGATACGGTCGTCCCCGAGCGGTTCCCGCCCTGCATGAAATACCTGCTCGACCAGGTCCAGAAAGGCGAACACCTCGAACACCACTCCCGGTTTGCCATCGCTGCCTTCCTGACCACCATCGGCATGAACACCGACGAAATCGTCGAGTTGTTCCAGGTCAACCCCGGCTTCGGCGAGGAAGCGACCCGCTATCAGGTCGACCATATTCGCGGGGCGACCAGCCCCACGGAGTACTCGCCGCCGTCGTGTGCTACCATGCAGTCCTACGGTGACTGTGTGAACATGGACGACATCTGCGAGGATGTCATCGAGGAGTCACACCCGCTGAACTACTACGAGCACAGGCTGGAGCAGGCGGATGACGAAGAGTTGACCGACTGGCGCGAGCGTCAGTCGGAGTCAAAGTCCTGACGTTCGAGCCAGAGGCCGACGGCGGCCATAAGCAGAATAAAGCCCGCAAGCAGGCCGACCATGGCGAGGCCGCCGGTCTCGCTCAGCGTGGTCCCGTTCGTTCCGTAGGACTGGCTGACGCCGACTAGTCCGGCGACGAACGCCACTACCACGCCGAGCGCGAGGAGTATCTGTCTGATTGTCTCCTCGTCGAATTCCATGCCCGGCGATTCCAGAGGAGAGGAGAAAAGGGTGTCGAACCGCCGGCCGCGACAGGTCGAACCACGATGGCCGAAGGTCTGACAGTTCCCCTAGTGGGGACTCCCGCCGGATGACCGGCCTTGTGGGCCCCGAGCGGACGTGTCTCGCCGAACCATTTACCTGCTTCAGACACCTATGTTTCGACTGGACGCAGCCAGGAAAACGACAGCGTCCGAGACCAATGAGCGATTCCAATACACCAGCGGCCCCGAAGCGGGTTGCACTTGCACCGGACCTTCGACGGATGCCGGACCGGGCGGCGCGAGCGTGGGCCGAGCCGATGGCCGTCCGCCATCTCGGCGGCCCCGAGTATGCTGTCGACAGCCAGAGCGGTGCGACCTACGTCGTCGACGCGGAGGTCGGGACCTGTAGCTGCCCGGACGCACGGATTCGGTCGGCGACCTGCAAACACCAGCGCCGCGTCGCAATCGAGATTACTGCCCGTCGCGTGCCGCCGCCGGGTCACCGTCGTGAGACGTGTGCGGCCTGTGGAACCGACACCGTCGTCCCCGAGGACAGCGACCCACCCGCACTCTGTGGGACCTGCCGGCTGGACCCCGGTGAGGTCGTACTCGACCGCGAGACGGGCGACCGGCTTGTCGTCGCCGCTGTCACCGACCGACGGGCCGAGAAGGTTACCGTCGACGCCGGAGAGACCACCGTCGCCGACTACCCCACTAACGACGGCTATCCCGACGACGACATCGTCGTCGAAGCCAGCTATCTCTCGGACGTGGCGACTGGGACCGACCGGACCTACGCCTTCCCGCTCTCGCGGCTCCGGCCCACCGACGACGCCACTCTCGTCGACTAGCAGCGGTTGTGAATACGGCACTTCTCTTCGCGCGTCTGTGCTCGATACAGAGCACACAGATGCCGTGCCGAGTGATAATCTGTGTGAAATACATCAGAAAACCGATGAAACATACAGAGGAGGGATGCGGCACATACGCCGGACTGGCTTCTGTTTGAGGTGTTCGACACGTCCGATGCGTTCGATGAGAGGTTTCGAAGAGACAGGGCGGGTTCGTGTTACTCGTCGAGGGCGTCGAGAAGCGTCTCACGGCGGGCGATAACCTCACGTGCCGTCGCCACGAAGGATGATTCGTCATCGTGGGCAGGATCATTGGGAGCGTCACCCACGTCGTCGTCACGTTGTGCCATTCGTACGTAAAATCAGGCAGTACGGACGGTTAAATCTGTGGGGGTCACGAATCGCGGAATTTTTGCTCAGGGATATCGCCCGTCTCCAGCCACGTTGCCAATTCCGCCTCATCGAAGCGTCTGCGATTCAAAAGCACTCGCTCGGCGCTTTCGTCGGACGGAACCACCTCTTGGCCGGCTTCGTTGAGATAGGTTTCGGTCACTGTCCAAGCCGTTCGTTTGTTCCCGTCCTCGTAGACGTGGGCGTCGGCGAGTCGATTCAGCAACGCGGCCGCCCGGCGATACTCCCCATCGAGGTCACGAACGTTATCGAGAATCGACTGTAGCGTCTGGTCGGGGAGCACTCCCCGTGTCCCGCGATGGCTCAGATCCCACTGCTGTTCAATGAGCTCGTGGATTCCGTGGATATCCGTGACGGTCGGCAAGTCTTCGACGCCCATCCCTTCGTCCTCTCATCTCCCCCGAACCCGATAAAGGATGGTGACAGCCGATGTACCCGTTCGCGACCTCCATTATTTACACCGTCCAAATATGGTTCTCATATTCTACTTGCTTCACCGATCCGTTCGCAAGTTTATCGAGCAGTCGTTTTCCCTGTCTCGGAGCGTCCACTGGCTGCCCAATATTGCGCCGACCCTGACTTTGATGCCCGCACCGGCCTGGATTCCGGCATGCGCGTCCACTACCTCCAGCACGTTCCTTACGAGCCACCCGCGGCCATCGCCGAGTGGGCCGCCCAGCGTGGGCACGACCTCACCGGTTCACGGCTCGATACGGGTGACTCGCTGCCCGCGCCTGACGAGTACGACTGCCTCGTGGTGATGGGCGGACCGTTGGGTGTCCACGACACCGACGAGTTCCCGTGGCTGGCCGACGAGCGCGACCTGATAACACGGACCCTCGACGCCGAGACGCCGGTCGTCGGGGTCTGTCTCGGTGCCCAGCAACTCGCGGCGGCACTCGGCGGGGCGGTCTACCCCCACGACGAGCGGGAGGTGGGCTGGTTTCCAGTCGAGACGACCGGCTCGGCCCAGCACTCGCCGCTTTCGTGGCTGGCTCCCGAGTTCCCGGCGTTTCACTGGCACGGCGACACCTTCGACCTCCCGCCGGAGGCGACGCTGCTTGCGAGGACGCCGGCCTGCCGGAATCAGGCCTTTCTCGCCGCCGACGGGCTGGCGCTTGGCCTGCAGTTCCATCTCGAAGCCACCCGCGACAGCGTCGGCCAGCTAGTCGAGGCCGTCGACGGTGAGACCGGCTCCGGCGAGTACGTCCAGTCGGCCGAGGCGCTTCTGGCCGCGGATGCGCCCTTCGAGGCGGCCCGTGTGGGTCTCGATGCAGTGCTGGATTCCCTTACCGCCGGCATCACGTCCTGATTACGCGCCCCCGGTCGTCGAGGCGAGGTAGAGGCCACCGAACAGCGTCGCGTTGAACAGGCCATGCACCAGCGTCGGCACGAGGAGGTTGTCGGTGAGTTCATAGACCGTGCCAAAGACGATACTCGGAATCGAGAGGACGGTGATGGTGACGAGTGCGGCCCGTGGACTCCCGACCAGCGCGAAGATGTGGATGGGGGCGAAGGTCGCCGTCGCCAGCAAAATGGCGGCCACAGGGCCAAAGCGCTCCCGGAACAGACCCTGAATGACCCCCCGGAAAAGCAGTTCCTCACCTGGCGCGTTCAGCAGGAAGACTAACACGATGAGAACGGGGATGAACTCGGGATTCTCGGCGGCGGTCTGCCCGGCGCTGTTCTGGGCCGGTGCTGAGCCGGCGAGCGTGGAGACGATTGTCGCTCCGACACCGACCAGCAGGAAGACGCCGACCCACGCAGTGAGGATGATGCCAATTTCTCGGAGGCCGGGCAGGGAGACCGGGACGAATTGCCGCAACGAGCGGCCTTTCACCCGGAAGTAGACGATTGCGATGCCGGGAAAGGCGATTCCCTGCAGGCTGACGAGGCTCAACACGAGAATCGTCGTGTCCGTCAGTTCGATACCAAACGGGAGGATGACGAAGAGGAACACCCAGAAGGCGATGATGCTTCCGAGGATGACACCGCCGAGTGCGAGGCCGAAACACGCGGTGACTAACCGCAACGGATTGTGGCGTCTCGCGGGGACGGACTCCATACTACCCTGTTGGGGCGCGACGCCGAAAAGCACTGGTGACCCGGTACCCGACACACCCGCGTCGCTCAGGCGTAGTGTTCTTCGAGATACTCGACGATATCGTCGCTCTCGTACATCGTGACACCGCGGTCGGTGTCGACGAGAAACGGAATCTGGTTTTCCCCGCCTGCCGTCAATTCCTCGTGGGTCACCTCGTTGGTCACGTCGCCACCGGCATCGCCCGGCAGTCGCGGATTGTGCGTCACATACGAGACGCCGAGTTCGGAGAGTGTTTCCCGGACCTTCCCACAGTGTGGACACCCTTCCGACTGGTAGAGTTCGAGCATCGTTTTCGGTGACGGGCCGCACCGGCAAAAGATTACGCCAGCATCGAGACAGCGTCGGAAAGCGAGATATCGTCCCGCTGGAACGCTTCGAGTATCTCCCGGACGCGTTCGTCATCGTCGTCGTCCTGCTCGCCGATTTCGTCCAGTGTCACCCGCTCGGAGTGGCCGGTCAGTTCCGCGAAGTCGGTGCCCTCGGCCAGCGCGGTCTCCTTTTTCACGCGGTAGTTGCCACCGTCGGTCGTGTAGCACTCGTCCGGGTGAAAGAAATACCAGTCCTCGCGGTCGAAGCGGACGCCGATGCGAGGGACCGCCCCGAAGTTCCGCGCGAAATACACCAGTGCGTACACCTCTTCGCCGTCGAGATAGATGGGGTCGCCGGCGGAGGATTTCGCCTCGATGGCATAGAAGTTCTCGCTGTCACCTGCCAGCACGTCCGGTAGTTCCCGCTCAGTCGCGCTCCCGCTTGCGGGTGCACGCATCACCGCAAACCCAGCCTCGTCGAGTTTGTTCACGAGTTCCCGCTCCCGGCGGTCACCCTTCGCGTTGGACATTACCGGCAACTCACCACCGGACCGACTTAAACGGTCTGTCGGCACCGCGTGCCCGTCTGGCCCGTCTCGTGCCGGCAGCGCGACATATATGCCCGTCGGCCCCCTACTTCGGGCTGTGGCAACAGACGCCCTGACCGACGACGAGACCGACGCCGTCGTTTCACTGGCCGATGTCTCCAAGACCTACGAGTTGGGTGGGACGGTAACGGCACTGGATGCGGTATCGCTGTCGCTCCCCGATGGGTCCTACACGGCAGTGATGGGTCCCAGTGGCTCCGGCAAGAGCACCCTCCTCAATCTCGTTGGCGGGCTCGATACGCCCACCAGCGGCACCGTCGAAGTCGACGGCAAGCGCCTGGGCGACCTCTCGGAACCCGAGCGGGCCGACGTTCGCGGCCGGACTGTGGGGTTCGTCTTCCAGACGTTCAACCTGATGCCCCGCCTGACCGCCGCCGAGAACGTCGCCCTCCCGCTCGCCTTCCAGGGGGTCGACCCCGCCGAACGCATCGACCGTGCAAAGCAGTTGCTCGACTCGGTCGGCCTGGGTGACCGCTATGACCACCACCCGCCGGAACTGTCGGGTGGCCAGCGCCAGCGGGTCGCCATCGCGCGTGCCCTCGCCTCCGAGCCCGCAATCCTGCTGGCCGATGAACCCACCGGGAACGTCGACACCGACACCGGCGAGCAGGTGATGGGCCTGCTCCAGGAGGTCAACGACGAGGGCCGGACGATCCTGCTCGTGACACACGAACGCGCCATCGCCGAGCACGCCGACCGCATCGTCCACGTCCGGGACGGCGAGATAACCGGCATCGAGGAGGTCTGAGATGGACGGCCGAGAGACCCTCAGGCTGGCGACGCGGGCTATCCGTGGACACAAACTCCGCTCGGCGCTGACGGTGCTCGGCGTCGTCATCGGTATCGCTGCCGTCGTCACCTTCGTCACGCTCGGCGCAAGCGTCAAGGCCGACGTGGTCGGCCAGATAGACCAGTCGGCGGCCAACAATATCTATCTCCTCTCCGGCCCGGAAGGCGGAGACGGTCCGCCACAGGCTGCCGGTCCGGTCTACACCGAGCGCGACCTCGAGAACATCCGGGATATCGAGGGAGTCGACACTGTCGTTCCCCGGGGTGGAGTGCGTGCCGACGCTGTCAGCGCCCGCAACGGGACTGTCGCCTTAGGGGCAAACAGCGGTAGCGTTACCGCGACGACACCGGCGGCCTTCGACCGGGCGACGTTCCTCGAAGGCGAGCGCTTCGAGCGTGGCCAGTCCGAGGTGGTCGTCAACGAGCAGGCCAGCGCCCTCTTCGAGGAGAACCTCTCGGTCGGCGACGGCATCTCGCTGACGCTTGCGGGTGGCGAGACGGCAAACCTGACTGTCGTCGGCGTCGTCAACCGGACCGGGACGGAGTCGCCGTTCCAGTCGTTCTCCCAACAGCCCCAGTTCTACGTCCCGACCGACCCCTACTACGACCGCGTGGTCGAACTCTCCGATGGCACCGAGCAGCGAGCCTATCCGCAGGTGACCGTCGTTGCCAACCCCGCCGAGGTGACCGCGACCAAAGAGCGCATCGAGGCGTACTTCCCGGACTCCGATGCCGCACAACTCCAGCGGCCGGGGTTTGAGCCAAGCGCCCGGACGACCGGCGACATCGCCGACAGTCTGGAGGAACTGGTTGACCGCCTCACCCGCTTTGTCACCGGGCTGGCGCTTATCTCTCTGCTCGTCGGTGCCATCGGCATCGCCAACATCATGCTCGTCAGCGTCACCGAGCGCACCCGCGAAATCGGCATCATGAAAGCTGTCGGCGCGCGCAACCGTGACGTACTCGTGCTCTTCCTGGCGGAGTCGGCACTGCTCGGCGTCGTGGGTGCCCTCATCGCGATGCCGGTCGGTGTCGTCGGTGGCTGGGCGGCCGCCAGCTATGCCGATGTCCCACTGACCTTTGTCCCCGAGTGGTTCGCTATCGCCATCGTCGTTGGCGTCCTCGTTGGCGTGCTGGCCGGACTCTACCCTGCCTGGCGGGCCGCCAGCGTCGACCCCATCGACGCCCTCCGTCACGAGTGATATCTCCCACGCTGCGGGCTGTTCACCGCATTCTGAACACGCAAGCTATAATCTGTCACCGCTTTACCCTTCGTCTGAATGCACGACGAGTCCGGTGCGGTCGAGCAGATAGCCTTTCTCGCCCGCTCGGAGGCGCGCGTCACTATACTGACCCACCTGCTGGTGGCTGGCCCGACGACGCGGCGAGCCTTCCGTGAGGAGTTGAACCAGTCCCGGTCGACGGTGACGCGTGCGCTCTCTGCCCTTTCGGACTGTGGCTACGTCGAACAGGATGGCGGGTCCTACAGCCTGACGCCACAGGGCCGTCTCGTCTCCGATTCCTTTGCCGACCTCGTCGACACCGTTCAGGCGACCGAGGAACTCGGGACGTTTCTGAGGTGGTTTCCCTACTCGGAGTTCGAGTTCGACATCGACCACCTCCGTGACGGCGAGGTGACGGTCTCGACGGAGGCCGACCCCTACGCCCCCGCACGGCAACACGCCGAGGCGCTGGCGGACACTCCCCGTGGCCGTCAGCTGTTGCCGTCGATAGACCTGCAGATGGCACAGCGCATGCACGACCGTGTCCTGAACGCTGAGCTGGACATGGAGATACTGCTCTCGCCGGGGCTGGAGGAGACCGTCTCGACGGAGCCGTTCGCGCCGGTGTTGCACGAACAGGTCGCGGACGGCAGCCTCCGACTGTTCGTCTGCGAGCAACAGGCACCGTTCTATCTCGGACTCACTCACGACCTCGTCCAGATCGGCGTCGAGGACGACGAGGGCTTTCCCCGGGCGCTGCTGGAGACCGACAGCCCCGCCGTCCGGGAGTGGGCCGAAGATGTCTACGCATCCTTCCGCGAGCAGGCCCGTCCCAAACCCCCCGAGGAGCTCTGAGCGTGCATGGCCTGCACACTGTGCACGGGATAACCTAATGCGTTCACTCAGCGTATTGTCTGCTCAGGACAGCGTTCGGCGCTTTACCCGCCGGTTCGCTGAGGAGGGCTACACACATGACATGTCTCAGTTGCGGGGAAGATACGCTCGTACGGGAGTACACGCTTCTGTGTACTCCCGAGGGGGGTGCCACACGGGAGTGTGACCTCTTTTTGTGCACTGACTGTCTCGCCATGCTCCGACGCGAACCGGATATCGAACTGGTCGCCGACCCCGTCGTCCCGTCTCCGGATTAGCCGCCGGGTGGCGCGACGCCCTCGGACACCTAACAGGTTTGGAAACAACCCTTTCACTGCCGAGTGCCACCCGTCTAGTATGAGCCCCGATGCTAGCCGGTCGACTGTTCCGGCGAAGGCGACCCTGTTTTGCCCCGAGTGCGGTCGCCAGGGGAACGCACGCACCGACTGGCCCGAGCGACTGGACTGCTCGACCGGTAACTGGCTCCGCTACTGTCCGGCATGCGGGACCGCACTCTCCCCGTGTTCACCCGCCGACATCGAACGCTCGCCTGCCCGCATCGCTGCCGATGGTGGCGCGGGCGCTCCGGCGGACGACTAGCTCCATTCCTGCGGTCGCCCACCCTGTCGACACGTTCTCCTCACGGCTGGCCGTTCAGGTTCCGTGCTGCCAGGAGTCCATGTACTCGCGTTGCTCGCCGCTCAGGTCGTCGAACTCGACGCCGTCCGCTTCGAGTTTGATTTCGGCGACCTCGCGGTCCAGGTCGTCGGGCACGTCGTGGACGCCGGCCTCGTAGTCGTCGCCGTTCTCGACCAGTTCACGGACGCTGACGGCCTGGACGCCGAAGCTCTGGTCCATCACCTCGACGGGGTGACCGAGTGCGACGGGCGTGGCGAGGTTGACGAGTCGCCCCTCTGCCAGCACGTTCAGGCGGCGACCGTCTTCCATCTCGTAGGCCTGCACGCCGTCACGGGCCTCGTAGGTCTCGACGGCCGTCGCTTCGAGCGCGTCGAGGTCGATTTCCACGTCGAAGTGGCCGGCGTTGGCGAGCAAGACCCCATCTTGCATCGCGTCGAAGTGCTCGGAGACGATGACATCGCGGTTGCCGGTCGTGGTGATGAAGACATCGCCTTCCGCGGCGGCCTCGGCCATCGGTTTCACGTCGTAGCCCTCCATGTGCGCTTCCAGCGCGCGGCGGGGTTCGACCTCCGTGACGACCACGTCGGCGTTTTGCCCGCGTGCCTTCTTGGCGACGCCTTTCCCGCAGTGGCCGTAGCCGGCGACGACGACGGTTTTGCCGGCCCACGAGAGGTTGGTCGTCATCGCAATCGAGGCCAGCGAGGATTCGCCGGTGCCGTGGACGTTGTCGAACAGGCGTTTCATCGGCGTGTCGTTGACGGCGAACATCGGATAGTCGAGTGCGCCGTCCTCGGCCATCGCGCGCAGACGGTGGACGCCGGTGGTCGTCTCCTCGCAGCCACCGACGATGGAATCGAGCAGTTCGGGATAATCCTCGTGGACCATCGCGACGAGGTCCATCCCGTCGTCGACAGTAATCGTCGGCTCGTGGTCCAGCACGGCCGCCATCGCGTCGTAGTAGGCGTCGTCTTCGACGCCGCGTTTCGCATACGAGGTAACGCCCTCCACGGCATCCAGTGCTGCGCTTACGTCGTCGTGTGTCGAGAGCGGATTACAGCCGGTGATAGCAACTTCCGCACCACCAGCGGCGAGTACCTCCGCCAGAATAGCCGTCTTCGCCTCGACGTGCATCGCCATCCCGACGCGCTCGCCGGCGAAGGGCTGGTCGTCTTCGAACTCCTCTCGGAGGGCGGCCATAATCGGCATGTGCTGGCGCGCCCAGTCCATCTTCCGTGCACCGGACTCGACGGCCGAGTCGGGGTCGTCGAGCTGTTCCCGGATTGGGGCTGTCATGCCCGGAGCATAGGGTAGCGCCGGGAAAACCCTACCGAACCGCTAGGGCGGACCGCGCTCTTTGTCACCGCCGGGGCCGGCATTCTCGGGCGGACCGCGTTCTTTGTCACTGTCGGGGCCGGTGTCCCCGGGCGGGCCGCGCTCTTTGTCACCGTCGGGTCCCGCGTCCTCGGGTGGGGCACGCTCGACCGTCTCGTTGTCCGCTGTTTCGTTGTCCCCTATCGTGTCGTCACCGCCGGGGCCTGCGTTCTCGGGCGGGCCGCGCCTGTCGGTCTCGTTGTCCGAGTCGTTCCCGCCGAGCAGCCACGACGGCGGTCCGGCGTGGTCGGGTGCGTTCCCGGGGTTGTTCGAGGTGACGAAGTCGGCGACCAGCGGCCCGATGGGGCCGCTCTGGTTGCCCTCTTTCAGCGAGTCGACGAAGCTCGACACCTGGATGCCGAAGACGGCGTCACCGTCGTCGTTCCCGGCCGTCGCGTCGTTGCCTGTCGTCTCCTCTGTCGTGTCATTACCCGACGTATCGTCGGTCGTGTTCCCCGCGTCCGCGGCCATGACGCCCCCCGCGAACGGCACCGCGAACAGTACAAGCGCCGCCACCAGCACGGCGCGCAGTTTCTGTGTCATACTCGTCTCTCACTGCGTCCAATTTCACATTAAACCCCCTCAGCGGTTCACCCCGTTCAACCCCTGTTCACGCCCGCTGAAACCGGCGCAAAATGACGAATTCGGTTTAAAAACTATTCTGCTCGTTTATTGGCGATATCACTCTGCCCGTTCGACCAGTGCCTGTGCCCGTGTCTCTGCCTGCTCGCGGGCGGCAGCCTCGTCGATGGTCGTCAGCTTCTGGTCGCGCATGAGCACCTGACCGTCACAGACGGTGTGGCGTACGTCGCTGCCAGTCGCGGCATAGGCGAGGTGACTCACCAGGTCGTGGTGTGGTGTCAGGCGGGGCGCGTCGAGAGAGACCACCGCGAGGTCGGCGTTGGCTCCGGCCTCGATTCGGCCGCTATCGAGGCCAAGCGCCGCTGCGCTCCCCTCGGTGGCCATCCTGACCGTGGTCGCAGCGTCGACGGCGCTGGCGTCGTCGGCGGCGAGTTTGCCAAGCATCGCGGCGTCGCGCATCTCGTCGAACATGTCGAGGTCGTTGTTCGAGGCCGCGCCGTCCGTGCCCAGCCCGACGGTCACGCCAGCGTCCAGCAGCTCCTGGACGGGGGCCATCCCGCTTGCCAGTTTCATGTTCGAGGCCGGACAGTGGACCACTGCGGTGTCTCGTTCTGCGAGCAGGGCCATCTCCGAGTCGTCGACGTGGACGCCGTGGGCGATAAAGGAGTCCTCGGCCAGCAGGCCCAAGTCGTCGGCCCAGTCCAGTGGCCGGCGGTCGCGCTCCTCGATGATTGGGTCGACCTCGTCGGTCGTCTCGTTGGCGTGGAAGTGAATCGGCACGTCCGCGTCACGAGCCTCGGGGACGAACGTCTCGAAGTGCTCCTCGAAGACGGTCGTCAGGCTGTGAGGGGTGAACATCGTCGAGACGCGGCCGTCGGCGGAGCCGTCGTACTCGCGGGCGAAATCGAGTCCCTCCCGGAAATCGGCGCGTGCGGCCTCGTCGTCTTTCCCCACCGAGATACTGCCGTGGCCCAACTTCGCACGCATGCCCGTCTCCGCGACGACTTCGGCGACCTCGGGCATGAAGAAGTACATATCGGCGAAGGCAGTCGTCCCCGAGCGAATCATCTCGGCGATGCCCAGGCGAGCGCCGGCGGCCACGTCGTCGGCCTGTAACTCCGCTTCGACGGGCCAGATGTCCTCCTGGAGCCACGCATCCAGCGGTTTATCGTCGGCATAGCCCCGGAAGAGTGTCATCGCGACGTGCGTGTGGGCGTTGACGAGGCCGGGAATAACCAGCCCGCCCTCGGCGTCGAGTTCGTCGTCCGCGGGGCCGACGCCGTCGCCGACAGCCTCGATTGTGCCGCTGTCCTGGTCGACGAGTACGTCCGCGCGCTCGATTCGCATGTCGGGACGGAGGACGCGCCCGCCCGTGACGAGAAGGTCGCTCATGCGACGGCGTTGGCTTGCTGGTGGTGTGAATCTGGTGGTCACGAGATGCCGACCGGAAGGAGGCATCTCGGACAGGGCGAACGGTGAGCGGCGCGAGCCGTGAGCCGCGAGACAGCGACCGACGGGGAATGGCTCGGATAGAGCGAGCGGGGCGAGACGACCCGCGAGCCGCGAGATACTCACGAGACATCCCGGACAGAGCAAGCCCTGGTCCTGGAGACAGCACGTGTGGGCATCCGGCCCAATATACCAGTACATAGCAGACATAGCGGGATTAATAATCACCTGGGATGGAGCCGTACACGTATGTCAGAAGAAAGAACAGTCTCGGCGAGGGCTGGCTGTATTGAGCCAGCGCGTGAGCACTGCTCGCACCGATGACCGCGCTCCGGTTGTCACTTCTATTGATGCTCGTAGCCACTGCTGGGTGTCTCACGACTTCGGACTCGGCGGGCACGCCGACGGCTGTAGAACTGTCGTCGTCCGAGACTGGCTGCAATCGTGGCCTGTCCTTCTACGGGTTGAATACTGATACGCTGTGGAAACCCGATACCATACATGTCAGCTACAATGTCCCACCGAATGCGAGCTTCTTCCTCGTCGCATACGTGGACGGGAACGTTATGGGAAGTCGCCACGAGCAGAACCCAGCCGACGGTCTGGTTACAGTAGACGGTGCCGGGATAGACCTGAACGAGTCCCTGTCCGGTGTTCACACTGTTCAGGTCGTCAAGTACAACGACACGAACGGGAACGGCGTCTTCGACCGTGGCGTCGACCGGCACTGCCCCGAGCGGTTACACGCCGGTTCGGAGCGAATCGACTTCGACCGGTTCGAATCCGAGTAGCGGGCTGCCCCAGCCCACTGCTTACCGGCCTGCGAGACGCTCACACCCGCCAGACAAGCGTCAGCGTCTTTCCCGTCCAGCCCCTTTTTCCGGTAGTGTCTGCCGGGAGTCCCTCTCTGCTCGCTCGCCTCCGCGAGACGATTCGTGCGGTCCACGACGACGGCCGCGGCTGGACTCTGCTCGCCGTCGCTGGCGGCTGGTTTTTCCTTCTCGGGTTGCGCTTTGTCGTGCCGGCGCTCCTGCCGGCTATCACGCAGGACTTCCCGGTCTCGAACGCCACGGCCGGTGCCGCGATTACGCTTTTGTGGGTCACCTACGCCATGGTGCAGTTCCCCGCCGGCGCGCTGGTCGACCGACTGGGCGAGCGTCGCCTGCTGGTCGCCAGCGTGGTGCTCGCTGCGACGGGGCTGGTCGGCTACGCCCTTTCTCCGACGTTTACCATCTTTCTCGTGGCGACTGCGGCCTTCGGGCTGGGGTCGGGACTGTACGGCCCACCCCGTGGGACCGTCCTCTCGCGGACCTTCCCCGACCGTGACGGCGTTGCCTTCGGCGTGGTGCTGGCTTCGGGGAGTCTCGGTGCCGCCGCCCTCCCGGTGCTGGCGACGTGGCTGACCGGGACCGCGGGCTGGCGCAGCGCCATCGCAGTCACGATTCCGGGCTTTCTGCTCGTCGCCGTCGCGCTCCGGCGCGCGGTGCCCGGCCGGTCGTCCACGTCGACAGCCGAGGAGCGAGTCGCCGCGGACGGTGGGGCCGCCGGTGCGCGCACGAAGGCCGCCGCAGTCGTCGATGCTGTCCGCTCCCGGCGGGTCGGCCTCGCGGTGCTTGCGGCGACGCTGATGCTCTTTATCTTCCAGGGGCTGACCGCCTTCTTCACGACCTACCTCGTCACGGCCAAGGGGCTCTCCGCCGGGACCGCTGGCACGCTGTTTGGCCTGCTCTTTGTCTCCGGTGCGGTCTGGCAGTCGGTCGGCGGCGGCCTCGCGGACCGGTTCGGTCACGGGCCGGTGCTGGCGGCCATTGCCCTCTCCGGGGCCGTTCCGCTTGCTGTGCTTCCTTTCGTCTCCGGGACGCTCGCGCTTGCAGGTGTGGCTGTCTTGCTCGGGGTCCGGCTCTCGATGGGGCCGATTTCGAATGCTTACGTCGTCTCCTTGCTCCCCCAATCGGTCAGGGGGACGACGTGGGGGTTGCTCCGGACCGGCTTTTTCACCGTGGGTGCGTTCGGGTCGACCGTCGTCGGGGCGATGGCCGACCGCGCGCTCTTTGCGGAGGCGTTTTTCCTGCTCGCAGTGCTGTCGGTGCTGGCCGGTATCGTCTATCTCTTTTTGCCCCCGCGGGAGTTGCCACAGGAGCCATCCCGGTAGTCGGCGCGAGGGGAAAGACAGTTGCCCCGCGAGTGTGACCTGCCGGTATGCGCATTGCCGTGCCCAACAAGGGCCGCTTGCATGACCCTACTGTCGAGTTGCTGGAGCGGGCCGGTCTCCACCTCGTCGACGGGGCCGACCGCAAACTCTACGCCGACACCGTCGACCCCGAGGTGACCGTCCTCTTTGCCCGCGCTGCGGACATCCCCGAGTACGTCGCCGACGGCGCAGCCGATGTCGGTATCACCGGCTACGACCAGGAACAGGAATCCGAGACCGGCCTCGTCGACCTGCTCGACCTCGGGTATGGCTCCTGTCGCCTCGTGCTGGCCGCGCCCGAAGACGGGGCGGTCGAGGACGTGGCCGACCTCGACGGCGGTACCGTCGCCACGGAGTTCCCCGTCATCACCCGCGACTACTTCGATGGGAAGTCGGTCGATGTCGAGATTGCCGAGGTATCGGGGGCGACCGAACTCACACCCCACGTCGACATCGCCGACGCTATCGTCGACATTACCTCGACGGGGACGACCCTGCGGATGAACCGTCTCGCCATCGTCGACGAGGTGCTCGACTCCTCCGTCCGCCTGTTTGCCCGCCCCGATACGGCCGACGACGAGAAGGTCCAGCAGGTACAGACCGCCCTCTCGTCGGTCCTCGACGCCGAGGACAAACGTTACTTGATGATGAACGTCCCCGAGGACCAACTGGAAGATGTCAAAGACGTGATTCCGGGCATGGGTGGGCCGACCGTGATGGATATCGCCGGGGACGACCTCGTGGCCGTCCATGCTGTCGTCGCCGAAGACCGCGTCTTCGAGACGATTTCCGATCTGAAAGCCATGGGCGCAAGCGACGTGCTGGTGACCGAAATCGAGCGGCTGGTGGAGTAGGGACGTGTCCGACTGCTCCCTCTCGGAGACGACCCACCGCGTCCACGCCGGTGACGCACGCGACCTGACGCTTCCCGACGAGTCCGTCGAGTTGGTCGTCACCTCCCCGCCCTATCCGATGGTGGAGATGTGGGACGACCTCTTTGCAGACCTCGAACCGGCGGCCGGCGATGCCCTCGATGCTGGCGACGGTGAGGCGGCCTTCGATGCGATGCACGAGGCGCTGGATGCGGTCTGGGCGGAACTAGAGCGAGTGCTCGTCCCGGGGGGCATCGCCTGCATCAACGTCGGCGACGCCACACGGAAAGTCGACGGGCGCTTTCGCGTCTATCCCAACCACGCCCGCGTCACCGAAGCCTTCGAGGGGCTGGGTTTTGACCCGCTGCCGGACGTACTCTGGCACAAACCCGCAAACAGCGCCGCGAAGTTCATGGGGTCGGGCATGGTCCCGCCAAACGCTTACGTCACGCTCGAACACGAGTACGTCCTCATCTTCCGCAAAGGCGACCGGCGTTCCTTCGAACCCGGCTCCCCCCGGCGCTACGAGAGCGCCTTCTTCTGGGAGGAGCGCAACCGCTGGTTCACCGATGTCTGGACCGACATCCGTGGGCGGGTGCAGGACCTCGCAGGCGAGGACCTCCGGGACCGCGCCGCTGCCTTTCCCTTCGAGTTACCCTACCGCCTGATAAACATGTACTCCGTCTACGGCGACCGGGTGCTTGACCCCTTCTGGGGGACGGGGACGACGACGCTCGCAGCGATGGTCGCTGGCCGTGACTCGGTGGGCTGTGAACTCGACGGCGAGTTTCTCACCCACTTCGACGACCGGACGGAGACGGTCCCCGACCTGTCGGACCGCGTCGTCGAGCAACGGCTGGCCGACCACCGCACCTTCGTCGCCGACCACGACGACCTCGCGTATGACGCCGCCAACTACGATTTCGCAGTCCGGACGAAACAGGAACAGGACATGCAGTTCTACCGCGCCGTGGACGTGACCCGGACTGACGACGGTAGCGTCCCCTCGGCCGCCGGCGGTGACGGGCCCGCGACTCGCGATGAACCACACTGCGTCTACTGTGTGGACTACGACCCGGTCTAATCACTCGCGCCGGGACCGCATTACACAAGCCCGTCCGTCACTGACTGCGCTCTGTGTATCGTAACGGCCACTACGGTGCTGCGTTGCTGGCGTACGCACCCGTCGCTTTCGCCGTCACCGCTGCTGGCTACCAGACACTCGCACTCGCTGGCGGAGCCGCCGTCGCCGCGCTCGCGACCCTGCCCGACGTGGACGTGAAACTCCCCATCCCGCACCGCGGCCCGACGCACACGCTGTGGTTCGCGCTGGCTGTTGGGCTGGCCACGGGCACTGGCGGCCTTCTCCTGGGGCGGCAACTCGGCGTCGCGACGGCGCTCGCGCTCGGCGGGTTTGGCTTTCTGGTCGGGACGCTCGCCATCTGCTCGCATATCGCCGCCGACGCGCTCACCCCGATGGGTGTCACCCCGTTCACTCCCCTCTCGGGGCGACACGTCACCTACGATGTCGTGAAAGCGAAAAACCGCGTGGCGAACTACCTGTTTCTGGTCGCCGGCCTCGGGGCCATCGCCGGCGCGTTCGCGGCCGCGGTCTCCTTACAGTAGGCCGAAGATATTGCCGAGTGCCACCCCGAGGACGGCCGCGAAGCCAAAGTGGAGGAGGGTGAGCGGAATCGCCGAGCGCCATTTCAGCCGGTAGACGAAGCTGATGGCGACGGCGTCGGCCAGGAGCGTCGCTCCGACGGTGATGAGGACACCCACTCCCGGTGAGACGACGCCGCCGCCGAGGCCGTACTGCTGGAGGAGCAGGCTCACGAGAGCGGGCACTGGTGCGACGGTGACGGCCCGCTGGCTGGGGACCTCGCCCAGGAAGAAGGTGGCTGCAAGATGAAGCGTCACAGCGTAAAACAGTGCTGTCAGCAGGAACGTCACCACGATGGCGAGAATCCCGCCGCCGGTGAGACTCGGCGTGGACTGCAGGACCATACACTGCCTTTGGCTGTCGCTGTCTTGTAGGCTGGGAAAGCGGTTATGGGCCTATTCGAGCAGGCCGAGGTCTTCGAGCCGCGAGACGATTTTGTCGACGGCTTCGCGCGCGTCGTCGGGTTCCTTGCCGCCGGTGATGACGAGTTTCCCCGACCCGAACAGCAGCGCGACCACGTCGGGGTCGTCGAGCCGGTAGACGAGCCCGGGGAACTGCTCGGGTTCGTACTCGATGTTCTCCAGGCCCAGCCCGATGGCGATAGCGTTGAGGTTGAGATTCCGGCCCAGGTCCGCCGACGTGACGATGTTCTGGACGATAATCTCCGGCTCGTCGTCGACCTGGATGTTCAGGTCACGGAGCTTGTCGAAGACGATACGTAGACTCTGGTGGACATCGTCGGTGCTTTTGGCACCTGTACAGACGATCTTGCCCGAGCGGAAGATGAGCGCAGCAGATTTCGGCTCCTGCGTCCGATAGACGAGGCCGGGGAACTGCTCCGGGTCGTAATCCGCCCCTTCAAGGTCCATCGCTACGCTCTGGAGGTCGAGCTCCTGCCCGATTCCAGTCGAAGCGACGACGTTTTCGATGTTGATGGTCTCCTTTGGGTCAACCATGACTCGACTTAAACGTCGTATTTAAAGTATATAAAGGTTCGTGGCATGGCCACGACTACGCACGCTCGAAAGCATTCCACTGTGTGATAGGTGTCTCGCCTGAACCCGTGTACGCCACCATTTATAAGAGATTGTTGCCGGGACTTGGGTGTGTTCACCGTTCTCTCGGGGGCGGGCGCGACACTGCTGGGACCGATACGCTTACTGGCGCGCCGTCGTCAGTTGGGGTGTGTACGTGCTGGAACTGGGCGGACAGGACGACGATTTTGCGGCCGCCGAGGCCGAGAGCGCGGCTGCGGGTGTCGAGGTCGTCGCGCCCGGACTCGCGACGGCGCGGACGATCACTGACCGCGTGCGCACGCTCGCGTTCACGCAGGCGGCAAGCGAGTTACTCGGCCGCTGTGCCCCGGCTGTCGAGAGTGCGCGCACTTTGCTGGAGGCGACGACCATCCAGCGGACCGGGACCGTCGCCGTCCGCGCCGAGGACGTGCGCGGGCGCACCGGCGTCGATACCCAACGCGCCGAGCGGGAACTCGGGCAGGTGCTCGTCGACCGCGGCTTCGCCGTCGACCTGGACGACCCCGACCACGAACTCCGCGCGCTGTTTGCCGGCGGTGAGGACGGAACCTGCGTCCTCGGGTGGCTTCACACCGAGAGCAAGCGCGACTTCGGCCAGCGCAGGCCCACCGACCGCCCCTTCTTCCAGCCCGGGAGCATGGACCCGCTGCTCGCGCGCGCACTGGTCAACCTTGCCGGCGCACGTCCCGGTGCGACGGTACTCGACCCGATGTGTGGCACTGGCGGCATCCTGCTGGAGGCCGGGCTGGTCGGTGCCAGCGTCCTCGGTATCGACGCACAGTCGAAGATGGTCGCGGGTACCCGAACGAACCTCGCGGATGGCCTCGACGATGACTGGCTGGTCGCGCGCGGGGACGCCCGCTCGCTGCCCGTCGCCGACGACGGCGTCGACGCCGTCGTCTTCGACGCCCCCTACGGCCGCCAGTCGAAAATCGAAGGCGACCTGCATAGCCTCGTCCAGCAGGCGCTGACGGAGGCCCGCCGCGTCGCACCACGATGCGTCGTCGTCGGCGACCGACCTTGGGCACAGCCCGCTCACGAGGCCGGCTGGACCACCGAAGCCGCCTTCGACCGTCGCGTCCACCGGTCGCTGACTCGCTACGTCCTCGTCCTCCGGCGCTCGTAGCGTGAACGGACGCAACCTTCTTGTGAATAGTTACCAAAGTAATAGGTACGATGGTACGAACTGACCCTGCCCCAGACCAGGAATCGATTTACGAGTGCCTCGACTGCGGGCAGCGAGTGTCGGAGGACGACCTCGACGGTCGGCTCTGTACGTGTGGCGGCTATCTGCAGGATATCAGCCTCCCGCGGCCGACGTAGACGCTTTACTCTCCGACGCTCAGGACGGACCAGAGACGCCGGGTCTCACCATTCATCCGCGAGAGCAGGTCACGCGCGCGGTCGGTCGATGCCAGGTCGACATCGACCAGCACCATCCCTTCGTCGGGTTGGCCGTAGATAACGCTCCCGCCGGTCGGTGCCGCGACCAGCGCCGGCAACGTTGCGAGGTCCTCCTCGCCGTCGACCATGATGAGCGTCGACCGCTCGTCGGCCTCCGCGATGGCAGTCTGTAGCGTCTCCAGTAGTTCCGTCGTCAGTACGGCCGGCGGGTTCTCGACGGTCACCTCGCGGTCGAACCCGTCGAAGGCGGCGACGACGGCATCGTCGACGGCGGACCGTTCCGTCCGCTCGTCGACCAGCGCCACCTCGGGCACCCGTCCCGCCTCCAGCAGGTAGTAGGTGACCATATCGCCGACAGTAATCAGCGGTTTACTGGCTGCCGCCAGCAACTCCTCGGCGTCCGTATAGATGGGGCCCATCGGCTCTTTGAGCTTCGGGCGCAACGCCGGTTGGAGTTCGACGACGGCCTCTGTCACTCTTCTTTCACCGCACTTTCAGCGCGTACTTGCCCGGCTTGCTGACGCCCATCTCCGTCGCAATCATGCTCTCGGAGGGATGGGTGATGACCACGTAGCCGGCCCAGTCCTCTGTCAGCGAGGTCGAGCCACACTCCTCGCATGCGTCGGCCTCGGCGTTTTGCTGGACGCGGTGACACTCCCGGCAGACGAGTCTGTCAGCCATCAGCTCTCACCTTCCGCCTGCGCTGCGCGGGACTCGCGTTCATCTTTGAGCCAGCCGTGTTTGCCCAGGCCGACCTGCTTGGCCGTGAGGCCGATCTTCGAGTCCCGGGGGTTGCGCTCGTCGATGCTTTTCGTGACGATACGCGTTCGGACGGCGTCGCCCACACTCAGTGTCCTGTTCGATTCGCGGGAGGCCAGTGCCTGCCCCTCCTCGTCGTAAGCCAGATACTCGTCGGAAATCTGGGAGACGTGGAGCAGGCCGTCGACCGGCCCGATGCCGACAAACGCGCCGAAGTTGACCACTTCGACGACCTCGCCGTCGACGACTTCCTGCATCTGTGGGTCGAACGTGACGGCGTCGAACTCCGCTTCGAAGTAGACGCCTTCCTTGCCCGGCAGGACCGCGCCGTCCCCGATATCATCGACTTCGATTACCGATACCACTGACCCGACGTCCTCGTCGACCCGCCCCTCCAGTTTGTCCTGGAGGAGCCGCCTGACGAGGTCGGGTGTGACATCCGCCAGATGTTCCGGCGGCACCTCGACCGTATCGCGCAGTGTAACCCGTTTGTACATTAGTTAGTGATGCCCAATTTGTTCTGCCCCCGTAAACTAATTACTGATACGCCCGCGTCGTGCAGACGCTGTTTGAGGGGGCCATCGTTCGTCACGACGTGTGTCACGTCGTCTGCCTGTGCCAGTTCGACCACCGCATCGTCGGCGTACTCGGCCTCGGTCGCCCGCAGTTCACATCGCTCGCTCAAATCCAACCCGACGCTCGCCGCTTTCGCTTCCTCGCCTGCACCGTCCGAAAGCTTCACAAGCTCCTCGCGGACCGACTCGGGAATGACCAGCCGTTGATTCCCGAGTAATCGGTCGAGTTCGTCGAGGACCCTGACGTTGCATTCGACCGGCATCATCAGGGCGTTGGTGTCGAGCACGACGTTCATTCCCGCAGGGTACCGTACCCGATGAGCCGCCAGCGCGCGCCGACTCGGCGGTTGATGGCGATTTTGACGCCTGGGTCGGCACACACCGGCCGCTTGAGTTGCACCTCGCACTCGCCCTCGCGGGCGCTGGTGACCGACCCGACGGTCGTCGCCGTCCCGACGGTGAGCATCAGCGGCTCGCCCGTCGAAATCTCGTCGATGGTTTCGTCCTCTTCGCTGCCGACCAGCCGCTCCAGCAGGTTCACGTCCATCGTGAACGCCTCGTGGACCGGCGGGAGCGTGCCGGGCGGTCCGGCGACCTGTCCGGCGAGTGCGTCACCCTTCGTGATGGCAGGGTCCAGTCCGGTGCCGACACCGAGCAATCCGCCCGGCGTCGCCTCGTCGACCGGCTGTCCGCCGGCCTGTAGCGACCGGACCGTCGTCTCGACGGGCCGCCACTCGGTCTGGCCGCCCTCCTCGACTTCGCGGCCCGGTTTGAGCTCGATTTCGTCGTCGACGTCGAGCTGACCCTGTGTGAGTGAGCCGCCCAGCACGCCACCCGAGAGGTCGTCCCAGGTGGTGCCGGGACGGTTGATGTCGAAGGAGCGAGCGACGAGCATCTCGCCGTCGGCGTCGGGGTCCCGGTCGGGGGTTGGAATCTCCTCCTCGATGGTCTGGATGAGCAGGTCCATGTTCGCGCCCTGCTGGGCGCTGATGGGAACGATGGGTGCCCCTTCCGCGACGGTCCCCTCGACGAACTCCTGAATCTGCTCGTAGTTCTGTTGGGCCTGCTCGCGGTCGACCAGGTCGATTTTGTTCTGTGCGATGACGATGTTCTCGATACCGATGATATCGAGCGCCATCAGGTGTTCTTCTGTCTGTGCCTGTGGAACCGGCTCGCTCGCCGAGATGACGAGGACGGCCCCGTCCATGATGGATGCACCGGCGAGCATCGTCGCCATCAGCGTCTCGTGGCCGGGTGCGTCCACAAACGAGACTGTCCGGAGTGGCTCACTCTGTGAGCCGTCCGGACACTCCTCGTCGACGGTGTACCGCTCCGGTTCGTCTACGTCCGGACAGTGTCGAAAGGTCGCGTCGGCGTAACCCAGCCTGATGGAGATACCGCGTTTCATCTCCTCGGAGTGCTGGTCGGTCCACTGGCCAGACAGCGCCTGAACGAGCGTGGTCTTGCCGTGGTCGACGTGGCCGACGAGCCCGATGTTGACCTCCGGTTGATTGTTAGCTGTCATCTCGACAGTAATCCTGGTAGGGATTCGCCCCCTGCCGGTGATAAACCTACTGTTTGCACACCGCTGTGGCCGACCGTCCCGCACACGCACGGCCGCGACTCGCCGGACTGAAACCGCTCGGCGCTCTATGTCGGCCATGACCGACACGGACGAGTGGGCCGACCGGCTCCGCGAGAACCGCCGCGAAAAGGACCGCTTTCTCGCCGAACACCGCCAGTCGCCGATTCCGCCCGAACAGCGCGAGGAGTTCGACGGGTTGCCGTATTTCGACCCCGACCCTGACTACCGCGTCGAGGCCGAGGTGAGCGTCCACGACGACCCCGAAGCCGTCGAGATGGAGACCAGCGACGACCGCCGCGTGCGCTACCTGCGCGTCGTCACTTTCTCTTTCGAGCTAGACGGCGACGAACACACGCTTGCGGGCTACCGCCAGGAGACCGACGACAGCGACACCGTCTTCGTCCCGTTCCGCGACAAGACGACCGGGCAACAGAGCTACCACGGCGGTCGCTACATGGAACTGGAGCCCGACCGGGAACTCACGGACGGCGACATCGTCACGATAGACTTCAACCTCGCCTACTCCCCGTTCTGTGCCTTCTCGGAGACGTTTTCCTGTCCGCTCCCGCCCGAAGAGAACTGGCTCGAAATTGCCGTTACGGCCGGCGAACAGACTCCCTGAACTGCCGCCTTCGTGTGTAGTTGTGGCGCTGCCCCGGGGACTGTGACCGAGAGGCTTAACGTACTACCTGACGAACCTGTCACATGGTCAGCCTGTCCGGCCCCGCGTTTTTCACCGTCGCCAGCGGCGGCTTGCTCGTTGCACTCGGTTACCTCATCCGGTTTCGGGGGTGGACGTTTCTCATCGCCGGCTACGACGACTCCGTCGATATCCCGGCTGACCTCGCCGCCAACGCGACGGGTAACACCATGCTCCGCATCGGCCTCGGGACAGTTGCACTCGGTATCCTGGAAGCCGTCTCGGACCCGCCGGAGGTCGTCTGGCTCGTCTACATCGTGGCTGTCACCGTCGACACTGCCCGACTCGTCTACCGGCTGAACACCTACGAAGCGCGTGCAGCCCCGCCCGACCAGTAGCGGTCGACACTCCTCGCCGCGACGTTTTTGTTCACGCCCGCCAACCACAGCGTGTGTCGGAGTTCGCCTTCGAGCTGGCACTGTCGGCGCATCTCGAACGGGAACGGGACGCCATCGTGAGCCGCCAGCTCGGTGCCGCAGTCCACGGCCGGCGTGTGCTGGACACCATCGTCGTCGAGCCGGGCCCGGCGTTCGCGGAGCGAGCAGCCATCACCGCCGAGCGCATTCCGCCCCCGGCCATCGAGAGCGATGTCGGCCCCGGCCGGGCGCGATTCTGGAAAGACGCCTTCGACTGTCACCCGGACCGCGCCCGCTCGCTCGTCGAGTGGGCCGTCGACGTGGGCTTTTTCGAGCGGGAGCGCCGCTCGGGGCGCACCTACGTCCGACAGACGACGCGCTATCCCGAGGCGTGGTTCGACCGCATCCTCGGCATCGAGAACAAACCCGACCTCGGCCGGCCCGGCGACCTCCAGACCCAGTTGCTGACCGACGTAGAACTCGGCCTGGTCGACGCGGTCGTGCTGGCCACGGAATCTCACGTCACCGGCGCACACCGTAACCGCATCCCCGACGCGGTCGGTATCTGGCAGTTCGATCCCGCGACCGGCGAGCGCGAGGTTCTGCGTGACCCCGACCCGCTCCCGACCGACGAGGCCGGCATCGACATCATCGACCGCCAGCCGGCACGCACGGAGATTCGCGTTGCGACGGCCGACGGGAAGCGCCGCACACGCCGTCGGCTCGCCGAGCGCGCCTACGGCAAGGGTTGGCGGACCTTCGAGATGCCCGCCTGCGCCCGCGTTGCCCCCGACGAGGACGGTCTGCCCTACTGCCCGTGGAAGGGCAGCGTCGTCCGCCCGGCGACCGACTGCGGTCCCGACTGCGGCGGGCACGAACCGGCAGACCCGCCCGGCGTCGACCACGAGGCGTTGCGCGCGGCTCACAGCCCGTGGGAACCCGAGCCCGAAGGTCGACAGCGCCGCCAGTCGGGGCTGGACCGCTTTACCGACTCCTCGTGACTGTCGTGGCTCTCCTCTCGTCACTCCGAGCCGAGATACCCCTCGATGGTCTCGGAGTAGAAGGCAAAGACCACGTAGACGATGGCAAAGACGACGGCGAACAGCCCGACTTCGAGGGGATTGACGGTCTGGCGCATCACGAAAGAGATGGCCGCGTACGCGCCTGCGCCCACGACGACGATGATGGCAAGCGCCAGCAGTGGGTTCTGTTCGATGATGTCGTCTGATTCGTCCATGCAACGCATACGTGTCTCTCTTAGGTACTCCTTGGTCCAAATCGTTGGGGCCGTCGTCCTGTTGGTCGTGGCGCTGTTTCAACGCATTCCCGGTGTTTGGCGCTTGTGGGACAGCCACGTCGCCGCAGGCTTCGGACGTACAGCCGGCAGTATCAGGACTCGGCCGCCTTCGAGAACCACGCCGGCTGCTCCACCGTCGTCGACCCGATGTCGGTGAGCGTGGTCGACAGGGAGACGGTCCGTTCCGTGCCATCCTGCACGAGGGTTCCGGACACTGCGATTCGACGAATGACGCCCGATTCGTCGACGAGCAACGTGCCCGAGACGTTCGAGACGGTTCCGGCACCGCTCAGGAACTCTCCGTCTCTGTCGAAGCCGGTCGACTCGTAGCGGACGACGGTGTCGCCGTCGAACGTCGTCTCACCCGTCCGCTCCCAAGTGAAGCTATCGACCGCGCTGGCGAAGCCGTGGTCGAACGTCGATACCTCGACTGCTCCGATAGAGGGGCGCTGGCTCTCCGTCGCCGTGTAATCCGTGTAGTTCTCTCTGAACGTGTCGTTGCGCACCTCCTTCTCGTAGGACATCGCTCCCTCGGTGTAGACGGCTTCCGTCGTGTTCAGCCAGTCCGTCCCGCGTGAGGTATTCGACGTACTGCGCCGGAACCCAGTCGCCGCGTCCACGTCGACACGAACTGTCTGCGTGCGCAGTTCGATGGAATCGTTGGACGCTAGCTGGCTCCTTGATTCGATCGTATACGACCCTGCTTTTTCGACGGCTGTTGCCGTCTCGTTTGCTAACGCCCCGCCGTCGAGAGCCGCGACACTCGAGTCGTTTTCGCCGTCGCTGGCGTCGGCCGGCGCGCCGCTACAGCCGGCGAGTGCGACCAGTACAACCAACAGGAGGGGGAGGGTACGATTCGCGTTGGAGGACCAATTCACCATAGTTCAATGGACAGCCGCGGGGAAAAAACACCGTCGGTTACCCGCCATGACGGCACCCGCTCACAACGAGAACTTCTCGCCGTCGACCGCGAGGTCCTCCCCGAAGGCCTCCTCGGGTGGCGGGAAATGCGAGACGTGGACGATGCGGTGGCGGTCGGCATCTAACTCGCTCGCGAGCGCTCGCGCGCCCTCGAAGGTCATGTGCTTGGTTCCGAACGTGCGCGGGATGCCGTCGTCGTCGGGGTGTTTCCCGCCGAGTCGATGCCGGTCACAGAAGCCGGCGTGGACGATGCCGTCGGTGACGAGTAGGTCCGCACCGCGCAGGGCCTCGCGGGACTCGCGTGGTACGTCGTAGGTCGTATCGCCCGAAATTGAGAGCTTCGTGCCCGTTTCCGGGTCCTCGACGACCAGCCCGTAGCAGGCAAGCGGCGGGTGGTCCACCGGGACGAGACGGCACTCGAACCCCGCGGCCTCGAAGAACGCAAGCGGGGGCTGGCTGTGTACCTCCGCGGCGTCGAGGTAGTCGTACTGGTCGGCGACGGTCCCGGCGATGCTCTGGCCGGTCGCCGGGTCCACCTCGCCTGCGGCGTGTATCGGTAGCGAGCGGGTCAGCCGGAAGACGTTGCCCAGCCCGTGGAGGTGGTCGAAGTGGATGTGGGTGATGACAGCGGTATCCGGGGCGTCCAGTTCCTCCCGGAGGAACTGGTGGCGAAAGTCGGGACTCAGGTCCACGAGTAGCGTCTGGTCGGTGCGCTCGTTGCGGACGTGAATCGAAAAGCGGGTCCGCTCGACGCCCCTGGTGCGGGCCTCCTCGCAGGTGGCACAGTCACAGCCCACGGTCGGCGTTCCAGTCGTATCGCCGGTCCCAAGCAGCGTGACCTCCATCGGGTCGTGCAACGGACTGCACCGGCCTAAATGACCCGGGTCGCTGGCGGGGTCGGTCACACCCCTCGCGGCCGCTCAGTGGTCGTGGCTGTGGTCGTGACCGCCGTCGATGTCGCCGCCGCCGGCGACGAGCGCGTCGTGGTCGCCCTCTATCATGTCCATGTTCTTCAGCGTGTCACGCTCCTCGAACGACTCGACGGCGTCGACGAGGTCCTGCTGGGTGAGGGTGGTCCGCTCCTCGGTCAGCGCATCGAGTACGGCCTCCCGGAGCACGAGTCGGAGGTCGCTGCCGGTCAGGCCCTCGGTAATCTCGGCGACCGCTTCGGGGTCGAAATCGAGGATGTCCATCTCGTGGGTGACGACCTGCAGGATGTCAGAGCGCATCTGCCGGTCGGGTTTGGGGAAGTTGACGATTTCGTCGAAGCGCCGCCACGCGGCGGCGTCCAGCTGGTCGGGGTGGTTCGTCGCCCCGATGAGCAACACCTCGTCGTTGATGAGGCTGACCTCGTCGATGTTTTTCAGCAGGGTGTTCACGGCGCGTTTGATGGCGGCGTGTTCGTCGCTGGCCCGCGTCTTGGCGACGAAGTCGAACTCGTCGATGAAGAGGATACACGGCGAGAGGCGCTTGGCCACCTCGAAGGTCTTCTCGACGTTTTTGGCGGTTTCGCCCAGATACTGGCTGGTTATCATCGAGAGTTTGACCTCGACGAACGGGAGCCCGAGTTTGCGGGCGAGTGCGCGTGCGACCGACGTTTTGCCGGTCCCCGGCGGGCCGACAAAGAGCAACTTCCCGATTTCGCGCAGGCCAATCGAGGCCAGGTAATCGCGGTGTTCGATTGCCTTGACGATTTTGTGAATCTCGCCTTCCTGCTCGGGCGTGAGGACGATATCGTCGAGTGTCATCTCGATTTCCTCGGGGGCGCGCACGTCCACGAGGTCCAGCATCTCCTCTTCCTCGTCCTCGTCGAAGTACTCGGTGAGCAGATTGTCGATGACGGCCCGGTCGGCCCGCGAGGGTCGGTTCTGCTCGGCCGCGAGTTCGTAGTCGACTTCCTCGAGTTCGTCCTCGAAGTGCTTGGTGAGGACGGGGTTTTCCTGCAGGCGGTCGGCGTCGACCCGGTCGATGAACCACTCCTCGGCCATCCCGCGGTCGGTGAAGGTAAGTGACCCGTCGAAGTCGTCCTTGTCGGTAAACATCAGCCCCGAGATGACATCCCACGGCCGGTCGATGCCCGTGGCTTCCCGGGCAGTGTCGACCGTCGGCGTCAGTGGGCGTTCGATACGGCCGTCGCTGTAGAAGACAGTGCGATACGCGGGCGGAACGTCGTCCGTGTCGAGCGACTTGTCCTCGGTGTAGACAGTCGCTGTCAACACGAACTCCACAACAGCCAGTTCCGGGTCGTTCATTCCCACAAAGATTGCCCCGCGACCGGCATAAGTGACTCGAAGTCTCTCGCCACTTCCCGTTCAGAACGCGCGGTTTCGAAGTTGCTCGCCCCGTTCCAGCCGTCGGACGTTCTCCGCGAGAATGTCCGCGACCCGCTCGTAGTACTCTGCAGTGTCACCGGCGTTGTGAGGCGTCAGGGCGACGTTCGAGAGCGTCCACAGGGGGTGGTCTTCGGGCAGTGGCTCCGGGTCGGTCACGTCCAGTACGGCCCCGTCGATGTCGTTTCGACGGAGGGCGGTGACGAGGGCGTCCGTCTCGACGACGGGGCCCCGAGCGACGTTGACCAGGACGGCTTCGGGGGGCAGCGTCTTGAACAGGGCCCGGTCGACCAGCCCCTCGGTGCGGTCGGTCAACGGACAGGCGAGGACGAGGAAATCCGCCCCGGCACAGGCCTCGTGTATCTCATCGAAGCCGTACACCTCGTCGGTCGGACCACCCTTCTCGGGCGTGTAGCGGACGCCGACGGTCTCGACGCCAAACGGGGCGAGACGGTCGACGACGGCCTCACCGATGGCACCGAGACCGACGACGGTGACCGTCGAGCCCTGCAGTTCCCCCGTGTTGAAATGCTGCCACTCTCGTCGCTGTCCCTGTTGCCAGCCCCGGTGCAGTCCCTGCACGACGGAGAGTATCGCACCGACGACGTACTCCGCGATGTTCGGCCCGTGGACTCCCGAGGCGTTCGTCACGGCGATGTCGTGACTCTGGAAGGTATCGACGGGGAGGTGACCCACACCCGCGTACAGACACGCGAACAGGTCAAGCTCGCCGGCGGCCGCCAGCAGGTCCGCGTCCATCTCTATCCCCGTGACGACGGGTGCACCAGCGACCAGTTCCCGTTCTTCCTTCGGTGTCCGTGCCAGGCGGATGTCCTGGTCCGGAAGCCGCTCCCGGAGGTGGTCGGCGTACTCGGTGACAGGTCGCCCGTGAACGCCGTGGCGCAACACGGCGATGTCTGGTTCGCTCATGTGTCCGGACAGGAGTGCCGGTCCCTTAATTCCGGGCGCGACAGTGTGAACAGCTCTCCCGTCGCTCCAAGTTTGTGAGGATTTAACATAGGCGAAGGCGAGAACGAAAGCATGGCAACACCAGTTATCGTCGAGGCGTTGCGGACACCGCTTGGCAAGGAAGACGGCGTTTTCGCCGACACCAGAAGCGAGGACCTCTCAATTCCGCTGGTCAACGAGATTCTCGACAGCACGGGCCTCGCCGGTGTGGACGTGGACGACCTGCTGTGGGGATGTGCCCAGCAACGCGACGAGCAGGGCAACAACGTCGGCCGGGTCATCTCCCTGCTCTCGGAACTGGGCGAGTCGGTCCCGGCGGCGACCGTCAACCGGTGGTGTGCCTCCTCGGCGGAATCCGTGATGCGGGCGGCCGACGCTATCGCTGCCGGGCAGCGCGACGTACTCATCGCTGGCGGCGTCGAGTCGATGAGCCGGGTGAAGATGGGAGAGAACACCCACAACGTCCACCCTGGCCTGAACGACCACTACAACGTCGGCGAACTGCAGATGGGGATGACCGCCGAGAAGGTCGCCGAGGAGTACGACATCTCCCGGGAGGCCCAGGACGAGTACGCCCTGCGCAGCCAGGAACGCGCCGCCGAGGCCACCGAATCGGGCGCGTTCGACGAGGAAATCGTCCCAATCGAGACCGATGAGGGGACCATCGAGACGGACGAGGGTATCCGCTACGACACCAGCATGGAGAAACTGGCCGGGCTCCCGACGGTCTTTAAGTCCGACGGGACGGTCACGCCGGGCAACGCCTCCCAGACGACGGACGGCGCGGCCGCCCTGGCCGTGACGAGCAAGTCCTTCGCCGAGGACCACGGACTCGATATCATGGCCGAAATCGGCGACCACGAGGTCGCGGGTGTCGACCCGACCATCATGGGCGTCGGTCCGGTCCCCGCGGTTCGACAGCTCTGTGAGCGTACCGGCCGCGACACCGATGAGTACGACCTCGTCGAACTGAACGAGGCGTTTGCTTCCCAGTGTCTGTACTGTCAGGAGGAACTCGGCTTTGACGACGACATCTACAACGTCAACGGCGGCGCTATCGCTATCGGGCACCCGCTCGGGGCCTCTGGCGCGCGCCTGCCCGTGACGCTGGTCCACGAGATGCAACGCCGGGACGCCGACCTGGGACTGGCGACGGAGTGTGTCGGCTTCGGTCAGGGTGCGGCAATCGAGTTCGAGCTAGCATAAGGACAGTCCGAGCGGAGTGAGGACTGGTTTTTGTCCCAGCTGTTTCGCGAGCCGGTGATTCGGCCCTGTTGGCCTCGGGAGGCATATATAGCCCTCTTAGCAACCCTTTGAAGTCGCTGGCCGAACCTATCCCGTGATGGCGACTGTCACCGGTGCTTTCGCAGACGAAGTGCAGTCTCGTACGACAACGTATCTCGACCAGGTCGAGACGACGACAGCACACCTCCCGGATGCGCTGGACGCGTATGGGGCCGACCCGGAGGCCTTTCTGGCGGCCGTCGACCGCCTGAACACACAGGAATCGGAGTGTGACGCCACGCTGCGGGAGCTGACGACGCTTCTGGGCGAGTCGCTGCCGCCGAATTATACGGACGTGTATCTGCGCGTCGACGATGTCATCCGTCTCTACACCCGCGTCGACGAGATTCCCAACCACGCCGAGCAGTTCGTCCGGCAACTCTCCGCGATGGGGCCTGACCTGGCCGAGGAGACGCTGCACGCGCTCAGGGAGATGGGGGCGCTCGTCGTCGAGGGCACGACCATCCTCACCGGTGTCATCGAAGCCTACGTCGAGACGCTGGTGACCGGTGGCGACCCGATTACGCTGGCCGACGACGTGGATACAATCGTCGCACTGGAGTCGGCCTGTGATGCACACAAGTACGACGGCATCGGAGCGGCCTTCGATGACTCCGACACGGCTGATGCGCTGGTCGTCCGTGAGTTACTGGTGGCGCTCGATGCGGCGATGGATGCCATCGAAGACACTGCCGAACACCTGCTGGCGATGCAGTCCGCGACGTTGTAGGCATAGATTGAATGGTCTGGCTGCGCACGATAGCGTATGTCCGTGCTCGCTGATATGGCGGCTATCACTGCCGACCACGCGGCCGACCGGCTTCGGTTCTTCGTCAGTATCGACCCAGAGACCGAAGACGTGACGGTGCATGAACTCCGCGATGACCTGGACTGGACCGAGCGCCGGGAGCAACTCATCTCACAGGAACTGCACGAGGTCACTGCCAGGGAATCCTACGAGCATGCGATGGACGCCGAGAACGTCAATCAGGTCATCAAGGTGGCAGACGACAAGGTGCTGTTTACCGGCTTCGTCGACGATATGGTCGCAGTTGCCGCCTTCGAGCGGGGCATCTTCCCGCATCTCCCCGAGATTGTCGGCGCGTTCCGGGAGTACATGCTCGACCACGACATCGACTTCGTCGCACTGGAGATGTGACCGGGTCGGTCGAACCACGCCTGACCCGTTGCTGCCCGTTCGAGGAGGCTTTTCAGCCAGGCCGTGCTCCCTCCCGTATGGATCTTGCCGCGCTGTTCAACCAGAGCCCGTTCGCCCGACTGCTGGGTATCGAAGTCGAGACCGTCGAGGAGGGCGCTGCCGAAGCGCGCCTCCCCTTCGAAGACGACCTGCGCTCGAACCCTGCCGGCGAAGTGATTCACGGCGGCGCGACCTACGCGCTGGCCGACACCGCTGGCGGTGCTGCGGTTATCTCTCTTTCTCAGGCGGTCTCGCCGACGGTCGACATGCGCGTTGACTATCTCGCCCCGGCGACGACCGACCTCGTTGCGGACGCGGAAGTGGTCCGCTCGGGCGACCACCTGGCGATGACCCGCGTCGAAATTCACGATGTCGAGGGGACTCACGTCGCCACCGCTCACGGCACCTACAAGACCGGCGGCCAGGGCGACCAGACGCCGTGGGCTGACCACACGGAAGTCCCTGGGGAGTAAAAAGGCCCTAGTCCTCGCCGCGACACATCTGCATGCCTTCCCGCACGGGGTCGTGTTGCCCGAGCAACGTCAGTTTGTCACCGTCTTCGATGACGTAGTCGGCGGTCGGGACCACCGTCTCTCCCTCGTGGCTCACCAGCGCGATGAGACAGGCGTCGGGCAACATCGGCCCGACCTCCTCGATGGACTTCCCGATGAGTTCCTCGTTGCTGACTGCGACCTCCTGTGCGTCCCCGGTGCCGCCGACCTGGGTCATCCACTGTGCGAGGGCGGGGCGCTCTATCTGGTTGTCGATGGCCCACGCTGTCGCCATCGCCGAGTCGATGGTGTTGACCCCGAGTTCCTCGAAGGCCTCGACGTTGTCGGGGTTGTTGGCCCGCGCGAGGATGTTGTCGGTGTCGAATCGCGATTTGACGAGCTGGGAGACCAGCAGGTTGGTGTCGTCGTCCGCCGTTGCGGCGACGACGGTTTTGGCGTTCTCGGCCCCGGCACTCCGGAGGAAGTCCATATCCGTCCCGTCACCCATCTCCACGGTGTATCCTTCGTTTCGTGCGTCCTCTACCACGGCTCCGTCCTCTTCGATCAGTACAACGTTCTCTCCACGGTCTTCGAGGCGGTCGGCGAGCGCACGGCCCACCGTTCCACCGCCGACGATGATGACACGCATTGGTATCACGTCCAGGTATTCCGCAATGTATCGCGCGAGGCCACCCTCGAAGACGACGGTCACGAGGATGACCAGAAAGACGGTGCCGACCAGAATGTCGGCCTGATTCGACAGCAGTGTCGCCTGCTCTAGTAACTCCGCTGACTCCGGGCCCGTCGTCGCTGCCGCTTCTGCCCGGAGTTCACTGGCCTGTGCCCGGAGTTCGACGGCAAACAGCGTCGCCACCGACGCCGGAATGATGCCGCGGGGTCCGATGGCACTCATCAACACCCGCTCGTTTCTGGTGAACTGGCCGCCTCTGGTCGAGATGAACACGAGCAGCGGCCGCAACACCAGCGCGACGGCCCCAACGACGATAAGCTTCGGGAGTGCGAGTTCGAACAACACGTCCGCCCGCAACAGCGCCGCAAGTGTGATGAACACAAAGGAGAGGACAAGCAGCGTGATGTCGCCTTTGAAGTCAGTGACGTTTTTCTCGTAGGGGATGTCCACGTTTCCGAGGACGATACCGGCCGTTGCGGCGGCGGCGACACCGGCCTCTGCCAGTTGTGCGTTGGCGAGCGCGTACGAGACCAGTGCCCCGGCGAGGACGAGCAGGCGTGCGCTCTGTGGGGCCGACCCCGGCGAGAGGTCGACGTACTGCAACAGGTAATAGACCACGCCGGCGACGACCAGGCCGATGAGGACGCCGGTTCCCAGTCGGGCGGTGAAGTCGGAAATCAGCCCGTTGTCGGCCGTCGTCGGGTTGACGACCTGGAAGAAGACCACGGCGAGAATCGCTGCCGTCACGTCGTTGACGATACCTTCCGTCTCCAGCGCCGCCGCGACGTGGTCCCTGACGGGGACGACTTCCAGTATCGGCGTGATGACCGTCGGGCCGGTGGCGACGAGCAACGCACCGATGAGAAAGGCCAGCGACCACTCGATGCCCAGCGCGAAGCGTGCGACGACAGCGGTCCCGACGAGCGCGATGACCGCGCCGACGGTGACCAGCCGGAACGTCGCGGCGGGCGCTTCGCGAAGCCGGTCGATTTTCAGGTGGAACGCGCCCTCGAAGACGATAATCGCCACCGCGAGGCCGACGATAGTCGGCAGCCCCGCGCCGAAGGAGTCCGGTGTGATGAAGCCAGCACCCTCCGGGCCGAGTGCGATGCCGGCTGCGAGATAGAAGATGATGCTCGGCACTTCGTAGCGGTTCGCCAGTAACTGGGCGATGACACCCAGTGCGATGATTCCCGCCACCAGCAGTATCAACTCGTTTGCTGCCACAGCACCACCTCCATGTGTCCCGAGAAACGCCCTCACCGTGTATAAACGTCCCCAATTCAGTCGTCTCTATCCCAGTGTGGTGGTGATTAGCTGTCGCGGTGGTCAAGATACCGCAGGACGCCCCGGACGTTGAGCCGCTCCTCGTCGCGGCCCTTGCGCGTTCCCCACACCTCGGTGGCGTCGGTCACCTCCTGGAAGTGTTCGATAACCGCCTCGTCGTCGTCGAGTTCCGCACGGACGCGTTCGACTTCGGCGACCCACTCCTCGGTGACCTCGGCGTACTCCGCCAGCCGGTCGGCCGCCGGGAAGTCACCGAAGTGACCGTAGTACAGCGCCGACGGGTCCAGGTCCTGAAGCAACTCTATATCCGCGAGTACCTGTGGCAGGTCGAACGTCGGCGGCGGACTCGTCTGACGGACCCCATCGGTCCCGGGCGTACAGATGCCGGCTGCGTCGGCGGTGAACACGCCGTCACAGACGGGGTCGTAGTAGACTGCCTGGTGGGGGGCGTGTCCGGGCGCGTGATGGACCTCCAGACGGTGGCCGCCGAGGTCTATCGTGTCGCCGTCTTCGAGTGCGGTGATTCGCTCCTCGTCGACGGGCTCTGGTTCGGCGTAGAACTCGATTTGGTCTTCGACGGCCTGTTTCGTCCCCTCCCAGAGCCGGCCGGGGTCGACGAGGTGGTCGACACCCACTTCGTGGACGTACACCTCGGCGTTGGGACAGGCCTCTGCCAGATAGCCGGCACCGCCGGCGTGGTCCAGGTGGACGTGAGTCGGTGCGATGACTGCAAGCTCTTCGGGTGCGATGCCCACCTCTTCGAGTGCATCGAGGATGACCTCGTAGCGCCGGCCGATACCGGTATCGACCAGTGCCGGTCGCTCCGCATCCAGAATGTAGATGGAGCCGTACTCGGGGGTGTCGTACATCTCCGTATCGACGTAGTAGAGGTCGGTGCTATCGCCTGCGGTCGCCTCGTAGATGTCACCGAGTGCCATGGCCGGTAGTGCACTGCCGGCGGGCAAAAACGTTCGGCCCGGACTGTCTTGTTTCGCTCTAGCGGGTGTCATAGAACTCTTCACAAGGAGGTTATTTTCCGGCGTGGAACTGTCAGAACACGCTGTTCACTAGACCTGCGAACTGACCGCTACTCTGCTTCACTGTGGGGTACATTGTGTGCCAATCTCAACGCCTGTTCGTACTCACTCTCAGTGTTGCTCACGGGAGTCACGCAGGCCCTTATAAAAATAGTAGCTTAGTAGTGTCATTGCCAATACTGTTGGCATCCAGAGCAGGCTCTCAAATGGCTGTAACCCCTTGGTTTCAGGAGTCATTAGAGCTAATAACAGCACCAAGCACATTGTCGGGATAACGATAACCACTGAAACCAGCAGAACGGTTTTTATTATTTTGAGTGCTAAGCGCCACAGTTGGCGGGCCATGCTATCCAGAGTGTTTTTCTGGACACGTTTATCTAATGAAATATTATTGAGCCGGTGGTCAATGAGGGTGCTGTCTTTCGTACAATTGCCCACTGTATCGAGCAATTCAGCCCGTGTAGCTGGGGGGCATGGTAACTGTTCTATGACACCCTCTCGCTCTAGGCGGGCGTTCCGAACTCGCTCTCGAAGGTGGTCGTGCTCTCGTCGGTGCCGGCGACGATGACGTCGTCGTCCGCCCGGAACTCGAAGCGTGCGGGGTCGAAATCGGTGATGGTGTCGCCGTCGCGGACGATTGCGACCACCGTACAGCCCGTCCGCGAGCGGATGGCGGCGTCCACGATTGTCCGCCCGGCCAGTCTCGCTGCCGGTAGGCGGACGACGCTTATCTGCTCGCTGTAGGTGAGGATGTCCTCGTCCTCGAAGACCGTGGAGGCGAGCATGCGGCCGCTGGTCGTCGCAAGCGACTGGACATAGTCCGCGCCCGCCCGGTAGAGTTTCTCGATGTTCTCCTCCTCGTTTGCCCGGACGACGATGCGAACGTCGGGGTTTCGCTCCCGCGCAATCAGCGTCGACAGGATGGCGGCGGTGTCGTCGCCGATCATCAACACCAGCGCCGAGGCGTCCGCGAGTCCCGCATCCGCCAGCACGTCCGGGTCGCGTGCGTCACCGACCACGTCGACGGCGTCCGCCTCCTTCCTGTCGACGACTGTCACGCGCGAACTGGTCTCCGACAGTACGTCCTCGGCGGCCTGTCCGGAGTCGCCGTAGCCGGCGACGATGACCCGCTGTGGCGAGAGCGGGCGCACCGTCGACGCCATCGCCTCCCGGAGCTCCGCCAGTCGGTCGGGGTCGCCGGCCGCCAGCAGTCGCGTCCCCGGGTCGAGTTCAGTGTTGGGGGAAACCGGGGTCTGAAACGTTCCATCGAGCCACGCGCCGAGGACGTTCACGCCAAACTGCTCCCGGAGGCTCACCTCTCCGAAGGTGTTGCCCGCGAGTTCGCTGCTCTCCTCGACAGCGAACTCGACGAGTTCGAACGCCTCGCCGATACTGACACCCTCCGAGACGGTCGTCGTGACCGTCGTCGGCAACTCCGCAGCCAGTTGCTCCCCGAGCAACTGCCGCGGTGACAGCACCTCGTCGGCACCGGCGACGCTGTGGTACTCCGCGAGTTCGGCGTCCTCGACTAAGGTTACTATCTGTACGTCGGGGTCGACGGCCCGCACCGAGAGGACGATACTCGCGTTCGTGTCGTCGGCGACATCGGCGACGACGGCGCGAGCGGTCTCGACGTGGGCCGCCCGGAGCACGTCAGTCGATTCCGGGTCGCCGTGGACGACCGCGTATTCGTTTTCGTGCAGGCGCTGTGCCCGTGTCTCGTCTCGCTCGACGAGGACGAACGCCTGCTCCCTGGCGTCGAGTTCCTCGATGAGTGCCTCCGTTCGGGGCGTGTGTCCACAGACGACGATGTGTCCCTCCTGTTCGGGTGCAGTCGTCGGTGCCGTCGGCGAGAGGGCGTCCCGAAGCCACGGGACCGCGAAGATATCGACGGCGGTGAGTATCAACCCGATGCCGGTGAACTGCATCAGGATGACCAGCAGGTTCATCTGCGGGGTCTGCCACGGTGCGTCCTCGCCGTAGCCGGTCGTCGTGAAACTCTGGATGACGACCTCCAGCGAGCGATACAGCGGCCGTGGCCGCCCCTCCCAGACAGCCATCCCAGTGTTGTAGACCAGCGTCAACACGACGGTCGTGACGACGACCAGCGCGAGATAGGAGAGCGCCTTCCGGTTCCTGAGAGACATACCGGGGTGTGTCCCTCCCTGCTATTGACTGTCGGGGGTGGCGTGTCCGGCCCCGACCAGCCCGCTCACTCGAACGCGCCGCGGCCGGTCACCTCCTCGATTTCCAGCGCGTACCACCCCGTCTCGTAGTCCGAAATCGGCCCGTTGAACACGTCGAGTGCGGCCTCGGCTCCCAGTTCCGAGAACAGCGCCGCCGCCTCCGCGAGGTCCTCATTAGGCAGTTCTTCGATTGGCCCGCGTGCGACGGCGCTTCGCCAGTCGTCGGCCCCGTGCCACTCGAATGTCACGAGTGTCGCCGTCCCGGTCCCCGCGAGAACCGACCGCTTGCGACTCTCCTCGCCCATGACGAACCGGAGGAGACACCGGTTCCTGTCCTCGTCATAGGCGAACGCCATCGGTACCGCATACGCCTCGCCCGCTGTTGCGAGACTCACCACCCCCAGCCCCTGCTCGCGGAGAAACGCCGCCGTCTCGTACTCGTCCAGTTCCTCGCCGATGTTTGCTGCCATGACTTTTGATACCGTGGCACAGACAATGAAGCTTTGTCGACTGGCCGCAGCGCGGCCCAGCCCATCCCCAGTGTGTGCCATTCCGCTGTCGGTTTTAAGCCCTCGGCGCGTCTCGGCGTAGGTATGTACGACGATATTCTGGTGCCAACCGACGGAAGCGACCACGCGGCCAGGGCGGCGGTCCACGCCGAGTATCTTGCGGCGACGTTCGATGCGTCGGTCCACTTGCTCTGTGCCGTCGATATCGACGCACACGCCGGCCCCTTCTCGGCAGGCGGGGTCGGCGAGGAGTTCATCGACGAACTGAGAGCCGACGCCCGCGAGTCGATTCGGGACACCGAACAGCGACTGGAGACTGCCGAGGTACAGACCGATGTCCGAACCGGCCGGCCGTCGGCGACCATCCTCGATTACGTCGAGGAAGCCGACATCGACCTCATCACGATGGGGACCCACGGTCGGACCGGGGTTCGTCGGACGGTTCTGGGCAGTGTCGCCGAGCGGGTCGTCAGCCACGCCGACGTGCCGGTGCTCACGACCCGTGTCCCCGACGACGGGACCATCGACGCGGCAATCGATTTCGAGGAGGTGCTCGTTCCGACCGACGGCAGTGACGCGGTCGAACCGGCCGTCGAACACGGACTCGCCGTTGCCGAGCAAACGGGCGCACGGGTCCATGCTGTTCACGTCGTCTACGTCGGCACTGGGGTGTCGAGTCCCGGCATCGCGACGCCCGGGGAGGTCCTCTCCGAACTCGAATCCGTCGGCGAAGACGCCACCGAGCAGGTCGCACGGCGGGCACGCGAGGCCGGCCTCGATGCCGTGACCGAGGTGCGAACGGGAACGCCCGCCGACTCCCTCGTCGAGTACGCCGACGAGGCCGACATCGATCTGCTCGCGATGGGAACAGCCGGTCGGACGGGGCTCTCGCGGTTCCTGCTTGGCAGCACGACCGAACAGGTCATCCGCCATGCCGACCAGCCGGTGCTCGCGGTCAACGCCCGCCAGACCGGGGAGTGATACGAGACGCGTCGACTGGCGTACGAGCAGGCTGGCCGCCGAACCGCCACGTTTCTAATGGACGCGAGACGGACGCTCCAGCATGGAGACGGTGCTGTGGCTGATTGCTCTCACACTCGTCGGTACGGCCGTGTCGTGGGTCGGGAGTACCCGACTCGAAGACGCCGGCCGGAAACTTTCGGCGCATTTCGGGCTGCCGAGCGTGATCCACGGAGCCGTCGTCGTCGCCGTCGGCTCCAGTTTTCCCGAACTGGCGAGTGTCCTCGTCGCGGCGATTCGTTACGACACCTTCCAGCTTGGCGTCAGCGCCGTCGTCGGGTCGGCCGTGTTCAACATTCTCGTCATCCCTGCAGTGAGCAGGCTTGGCGTCGACGAACCGCTCGCGGCCAACCGCGCGCTGGTCTACAAGGACGCGCTGTTTTACCTGCTGTCGATTCTGGCCCTGTTCGGTACCTTTGCCGTCGCTACTGTCTACAGTCCCGTTGTGTCGGGCTCCTCTGTCGGCACGCTCACCCGTGAACTCGCTGTCGTCCCGCTCGCGTTGTACGGACTGTACCTGTACGTCCAGTACGCCGACGCGAACGACCGCCGCGTCGACCAGGTCCCGGTCGATAGCGTCGCCCGACAGGCCGGCCGGTTCGTCTTCGGGCTGGCTGCGATTCTCGTCGGCGTCGAGTTCCTCGTCAACGCCGCTGTCGGGTTCGGTGACCTGCTCGGGACGCCCGACTTCCTGTGGGGTGTCACCGTCGTCGCCGCCGGCACCAGCGTCCCCGATGCAATCGTCAGCGCCCGCGCCGCCCGCGTCGACGACAGCGAGGGCAGCCTCGCCAACGTCCTGGGGAGCAACGTCTTCGACCTGCTGGTGGCTGTCCCCGTCGGCGTCCTCGTCGCCGGCAGCGCGCTCGTCGATTTCCGCGTGGCAGCACCGATGCTCGGCGCGCTCGTGGCGGTGACGGTCGTCCTCTTCGTGGCGATACGAACCGGTCTCCGTCTCACGGCCCGGGAGGCGGTGCTGTTGCTCGCCTGCTATGGCCTGTTCATCGGCTGGGTCGCTCTCGAAATCCTCGGCGTCACCGGCGTCCTCCCCAACTAGACCGGTGCGACGACGAACCGAAGGGTGAACGCCTCGCCTGCGCGGACGAACGCCACCGCCTCGCCTGGACCGGTCTGGAGGGTCACCGCACCGTCGAGGCCGGCGACGACGGCAGCGAAGGCCTGCCCGTAGTTGTTGGTGACGGCCGGTCCCTCGGCGGGTGCGTCGAGTGCCGCCCGTGCGTGGGCCTCCGTCCCCTCCACGTCGATACCGAGGCTGCCGTCCCGAACGACGAGCGGGTAGCCGTCGGTGCTCTCCGCGCGGTCGACGGCGGCAACCAGCCGCGACAGCTGTTCGGCGGTGGTCTCGACGGTGGTGGGCATCGGCGTCCCGGTCCCGTCGAGAAACTGGTCGCCGTCGAACCGGTCGGGCAGGTCCGTGTCCACGCTGTCGAGCAACGCCGGGTCGTCGATGCAGGCCATCCGTACCTGCTCGTCGTCGCCGGTGATGACCAGTTCCGAGGCGACGGCGGCTTCGCCGACGAGTTCGACCCGGACGGTGTCGGCCTCGACCCAGTCGAGCCAGCCGAGAAACGGCTCGATTTCGAACATCGCATCGACCGCGACGTTCCCGCTTACCGCCAGCCGGTCCAGCCACTCGGCACGCAACGTACAGTAGGACCCGAGTCGGGTGTCCGCGCCGCTGGCCGGCGTCTCGATTGCCTCCTCGCTGACCCGGATGAACATCTCCCGCGTCGTCTCGCCCGGTCTGTTACGGAGCGCGGCCGTCTCGATGACCGACGCCAGGCGACCGGGCGCACTTTCCAGTACCGCCAGCGTCTCCATACCTCTACCTGCGCGAGGACTCACTTAGTTGTAGGCCCCGCTTCCGGGCGAGAGCGACACGGTTTTGCCACCACATCGAGAATCCGGGCACATGTTATCGAGGCAGTTCGTCCGCGAGCACACCGAGGCCGTCCGCGACGCCCTCGCACTCCGGGGGACCGGGGATGTCGACCTCGACGCCATTCTCGAACTCGACGAGGAGTGGCGCGAACTCAAGGCACGCGGTGACGACCTCCGCCACCAGCGCAACGAGGTCTCCAGCAAGATTGGCGAGCTCAAACAGGACGGAAAAGACGAGGAAGCACAGGACGCTATCGAGCGCTCGCAGGAACTCAAAGCCGAGATTCAGGAGGTCGAACAGCGCGCAGACGATCTCGACGAGGAACTCACAGAGCGCCTGCTGGAAGTCCCGAACGTCCCGCAGGCCGATGTCCCGCCCGGCGAGGACGAATCCGACAACGAGGAAGTCCGTCGCGTCGGCTTCGAGGACGGCCGTGACCTCCCCGACGACGTGGTCCCCCATTACGACCTCGGGGAGGAGATGGAGATTATCGACTTCGAGCGCGGCGCGAAAGTCGCCGGCGGCGGCTTCTATTTCCTGAAAGGCGACGGTGCACGGCTCGAACACGCACTGATGGCGTTCATGCGTGACATCCACCGCGAGCAAGAGTACACCGAGGTGTTCCCGCCCATCCCCGTCACCTCCGAGTCGATGCGCGGGACCGGTCAGCTCCCGAAGTTCAACGAGGACGCCTACCGCGTCGGCGGCGGCGAACACGACGACTACGAGGACGACGACCTCTGGCTGTGTCCCACCGCCGAAGTCCCCGTGACCAACATGTACCGCGACGACATCCTGCTCGCCGACGACCTCCCAATCAAACACCAGGCCTACACGCCAAACTTCCGGCGGGAAGCGGGCGAACACGGCACCGAGACACGCGGTATCGTCCGCGTCCACCAGTTCAACAAGGTGGAACTCGTGAACTTCGTCGAACCCGACCATAGCGACGAGCGCCTCGATGCCCTCGTCGATGAAGCCGAGGAAGTCCTGCGCCGACTGGAGCTTCCCTACCGCGTCGTCAAGCTCTGCGGCGGCGATTTGACATTCGCGTCCGCGAAGACCTTCGACATCGAGGTGTGGGCACCGGGTGACGACATGGACCACGGTCCCGACCGCGGCGGCCGCTGGCTGGAGGTCTCCTCGGCGTCGAACTTCGAGTCCTTCCAGGCCCGCCGTGCCGGCCTGCGGTACCGCCCCGAGCGCCACGAGTCCGCGGAGTATCTCCACACGCTGAACGCCTCCGGGCTGGCCCTGCCCCGCGTGATGGTCGCTATCCTCGAATACTACCAGAACGACGACGGTACCGTCACCGTCCCCGAGGCGTTGCGTCCATACCTTGACGGCCAGGAAGTCATCGAGGGCCACGACCCCGTCGGCGAGAGCGCCGTCGGTGCCGGCGAAAAAGAGTAACAGCCGCTCTCGGAGCGCCGTCTCAAACCGCTGCGCGGTGATAGCTTATCGCGCGAACGTCTCGATGCGTTCGATTCTCTCTCCGTCGAAGGAAAACACATCGAGGAACGTCGTGAGCAGGTCACCATCGGGGGAAAGCAAGCGCCCCCGGACGACCACATCGGTGCCGTCGCGTCGGTCGTAGACGGCGTCGATGGGGTGGCTGGTGTCTTTCGTCGGGCGCTCCTCGCGCATGAACTGGACGAACCGCTCGCGACCCTCCAGTCGCATGTCCGGCCGGTCGTGTACGAAATCCGCCGCGAGAAGGTCTGCGAGCACGTCGTAGTCGTCCTCGTCGAGTGCCCGGTAGTAGGTACGGGCCGTCTCGACTCGCGTGCGGTCGGGACCCGTCTCTGACCCGTCCTCGTTCATGGTCACAGTGAATCGGGGACGCCGTGGTCCCCGCTCCCGAGGTCTTCGTCACCGGTCTCATCGTCCTCGTCGTCGAACTCCGCGGCCTCGTCCGGTTCGATGTCTTTCCCTTCGGTCGGGTCCGCGAGGTCGAGTTCGATATCCTCCTCGCCGTCCTCGGTATCGGGGTCACCAGTCTCCTCGTCACTGGCCCCCTCATCGCTGTGGCTCCCAGGGCTGGCAGGCTCCTCCCCGCCATCGACCGCGTCGGCGGCGTCGGTTTCGCCCGCACCGACTGCATCTTCGGGACCGGTAGTCTCTCCACTCGACGCGTCGGGACTCCCTGTCGCGGACTCGTCGCGGGTCTCGGTCGTCTCTCCGAGGTCCGGGTCGCCGCTCTCGTCGGCGATAGCCGTCGCGTCCGGGACGACGCCCTCCGGTGTCGACGCAGTGTCCACTTCTTGTTCGGCCTGTGCCTGCTTGGTCTGTGCTTCGAGTTCGGCCGCGATTTCCTCTAACTCTTCGTCGTCTATCTCTTCTTCGCCGTCCTCAGTGTCGTCGCTGGCGCTCGTCTCCTCGGCTGTGGTCTCCTCCGCTGGTGTGTCTCCGGGGGGTTCGTCGACCGGGCTGCCACTGTCCATCTCCGCGGCGAGTTCTTCGGCTTCCGGTGTTTTGGGGCCGATGTCCGACTCCAGGGCGGCGGGTGGGCCGTCCTCTTCTGTCGGGAGGACAGACTCCTCGTCGGCCAGGTCGTCGGGGTCCTCCTCGGGTGGGAAGTCGTCGGGGTCCGGCGGCTCGTGGATGTCCCGCGCTTCCTCCAGCGGTGTCTCGGCATCCGACCGCATCTCCTCGCCGTTCGCGCCCTCGCCGCTGGCGTAGGCACTGGCGGAGTCTGCCAGCCACTCGGCGGCCTGCCACAGCGCCTCGGCTTTCTCTTCGGCGCGCTCAAAATACGTGATGGCTCTGTCGTCCTCGCCGAAGCGGACGGCGGTGTTGAACTGGTCCGCCGCCTCCTCGAACTCCTCGTGGGCGCGGGTGAAATCCCCCTGTGCCATCATCCACTCCGCATCCTCGAAGGACTGCATCGCCTTGGTAAAGGCCCGCCGTCCCTCGACGTAATGGGCGTGGCCCACCCGGTACCGGGCCTCGGCGGTACTGGACCCGCCGACAGCCTCGACCGCCTCCCGGACCGTCTCGACCGGTGGGAGGTGTGTGAGTTCCTCGGTCTGCCAGGTGTACTGGACCTCCCCGCCGGGGTCGATGACCACGACGGCGCGGTTGACCAGATAGCCCTCCTCCGCGTCGGCGACGACGCCGTAGTCGGTCGCCACTTCGCCGTGAACATCGGACAGAAGCGGGATGTGCAGGTCGTAGTCGTCGGCAAAGGCCCGGTGGCTGTAGACGCTGTCCGCGGAGATGCCGACGATGGAGACATCCTTCTGCATCGTAAAGAGGTCGAGTTCGTCGAGACCGGTCGTCTCGCCGGAACACGCGGGGTTGAAATCCGCCGGATAGAACGCAAGGATGACGATGTCGTCCCCGAGGTAGTCCGAGAGTGCCACCTCGCCCACCTCGCCGTCGACGACCGCTGGCAGGGAAAACTCCGGGGCCGTCTCCCCTTCGTCAATCATTATGACGACATTTCCGCACGCACACTTAACAGTGTGGGGGGAACACAGCAACCGATACCCCTCCGCAGTGGGGTACAGCGGCACGTCGTCAGGAAACCAGTGGGTCCTGCCGTGCCGGTGGAGGGACTAGTATCGCCCTGCCTCGCGGTCGGGTTGTTTTTGCCGCCCGGCCGAGAACGAGGAGTGTGGACCTGCACGTTCGCTACGAGGGTGACGACGACCCCGAGAAGTGTACGGCCCGGCGGCTGGCGAAGTTCGACCACGCCACGCTGCACCGGTCGACTCGCGAGGTGCCCCCGGGTATCGTTCTCAACCCCTTCGCCGAGCGTGCGATCTCGCCGGCCGACCGCCACGACTCCGTCGGGGACCAACTCGTCGCGCTGGACTGTTCCTGGGAGACCGCCGAACGCGAGGCCTTCGACCTCGACGGTGTCCATCGCTCACTGCCCTTCCTCGTGGCCGCCAACCCCGTCAACTACGGGACCGCGTTTCAACTCAACACGGTGGAGGCTTTCGCCGGTGCGCTTGCGATTCTCGGCGAGCGCCAGCAGGCCGAGACAATTCTGGAGCCGTTCTCGTGGGGGCATACCTTCCTGGAATTGAACGAGGAGCCACTGCGGCGGTACGCGGAGTGTGCGGATTCGGCCGAGGTTGTGGCCGTTCAGGACGAGTATCTCGCCGACGAGGAGTGACCGGCTGGGGTAGTGTGAGGGTATCAGAGAATAGGTTCCAGACCCCCAGTCGTTACAGAGGAACTGTTTGATACAGACCACCTTTTTCCCGCTCGGGTTCGCGCTCCGCGCGAACCACTCACGGCAAAAACGTGGGCGAAAAAGGCTGAACGCTCGGCTTCGCCTCGCGTTCAGTGAATCGCGCTCACTCCGTTCGCGCGAATGCTGGCCCGAATGCAAATTACTCACTCCGCAGGCTGACTGCACATATCGAGTCCCCAAACAGCGCGCCGTTCTAGAATCCTCGGTCGACTGTCGGCGGGTCCAGTGGACTCGACGGTAGCCCGGACTGTGGCTCGGGGGCGTTGTAGCCGCTCGGGGCCACGTCGTTCGGTGCATCGGGTGAGAAGATGCCCGCGAGCAGTTGGATGTGGCGTCGTCCCACGTCGAGTTCGAACTGGCCGCCGCCGTAGGTCTCGATTCCGCGCTCCTCGCAGTACTCCATCGTCGCCAGCAGCGACTCCACGCTCCCGAAGCGGGAGGGTTTGATGTTGAGCCAGTCCGGCTCGAAGGGCAGGGCTTCGATGTCGCCGATACCGTGGATTGGGGCGTCCCAGGACACGCGGTCCTCGTGGCCCTCGAACAGCGGGCGGGTCTCCTCGGTCAGCGCGGGGTCCTCGATGATGGCTTCGGGCATCGTTTCCAGCAGGCGCCCGTAGAGTGCGGGGTCCGGCGGGGTCTCGACTTCGGTCCCCTCATAGTGCCCCTTAAAGTCGAGGGTTACCACCGTCCCGGTGGCGGCGAGGTCGTCGATGATAGGCTCGGGCCAGTCGGGCGTGGGGTCGAGTTTGAACTGTAGCTCCGGGTCGACATCCAGCCAGTGGTGGACCCGGTCTGCCGTCGGTGACTGCTCACTCTCCATGTCACTAAGTCGCGTGCTGACGACGAAGCGCACGGGGTCGACGTTGCGGCCGAGCGCATCGGCGAGGGTGGTCTCGGCCTGTGAGAGTGCCAGATCGAGGGCGGCGCTCTCGACCCCCCAGCGGCGGTAGTTGCGGAACACCTCGCGCTCGGGCGGGTCGGGAAAGAGGTCGAGACCACCGACGAACTCCGAGAAGGAATCGAGCGTGTACTCGCCGGCAAGGGAGAGCTCAAGTGTTTCCCAGCACTCGGGGTCGTGTTCCTCGGCGGTGTAGGTCACGTCCTCGCCGCGGCCGACGGCGTCGTCGCCACGCAGGGTGAGGACCGTCGTCGCACGCGCAAAGCCACTGGAGGTGTCCCGTTCCCGGCGCTCGGTGGTGAACTCCTCGATAGTCAGCGGGAGGTCCGCGAGAGCGTCGTACATACACGCGTTGACGACGCCGGGACGGATAACGCTACGGCCGAAACCACGACACTTAAACGCGCCGACCGAATACCGGCGAACATGGCCAGATTCGAGAAAGCGGAGGACCGCATCTTCACCAAGCAGGTCTGTATGCGTTGTAACGCCCGCAACCCGCAGCGAACGAACGAGTGCCGCAAGTGCGGCTACGGGAACCTCCGACCGAAAGCCCGCGAGACCCGCAGCGCCTGAGCGTTCCTTTCTCGCTTTCTGTGCACGGACGTGACCAGCGACAGCACCGCCGCTGGCACCTGTCGGTTCTCGCCTGAGCGACCCACCAGCCACCGGCCCATCGCAACCTGTCCACACCCATTATAAAAACACCTGTTAACGGCTATTGAAACCACCACTTACCATCTGTTGGGCCTCAGCGTCATACTTATGGACGTTCGTGGCGTACTACTGAGCGCATGCCACCCCAGTCCAGTCAGTCGGCGTCGGCGGCGCGTGCCCCCCGGCAGAAGAGTGTCCTCTTCTGTCCGGACTGTGGGCACGAGAGCCCTATCGACGGTGACTGGCAGGTCCAGACGGGTGAGGACCGCTGTGTCTATGGCTGTCCGGCCTGCGACGCAGTGGTCACGGAGCGACCGGCGACCGCAGAGTCACCTGTGTCATCGTCGTCCCACGACCCGCCTACCGGCGGTTCGTTATTCGTTCGGTCGCTTCGGCTCGCTTTCGTCTGGTCGGCATGGCCGTATCCATCGGTGGAGTTGACAGACGACTGTGCTGTCCGTTTATCACGTACCGATACAGTGCCGGCAACCATCTCCACACTGGCGGCGTAGCTCCCGGTCCCAGACGGGGACCGCTCACTCCACCGCCGAAGCGACGCCCAGTACGGGACCGGGCGCTCACTCTGCCGGATATTTCGGTTCCCGCTTCTCCGCTCGTCCCAGAGCCGTCTCTACGACATCGCGGACATCGCCGTGGAATTCGCTCCCGTGGCCCGCGTACATGTGTTCGACGCCCTCGGGCATTCGTTCTAGAAGGTCTCTGATGCTTTCGATGAGACGCTCTCGGCTCATACCCGGGTAGTCCGTCCGTCCGAAACTCCCGTAGTCGAACGCGCCGTCGTCGTGTACCACCACGTCACCCGAGAACAGCGACGCATCGCCCACGAACGCGACGTGGTCGTCGCCGTGGCCCGGCGTGTACACCACGTCACACGCTTCGTCACCGATGTCGACGGTGTCGCCGTCCGTAAGCTCGTGTGTCCGTGCCGGGTGGTCGGCGTAGGCATAGCAGTCCGCGTCGAAGGCTTCGACGACCGCCGAAAGCTGGTCGACGTGGTCGTCGTGCTGGTGTGTCACCACCACTTTCGAGAGGTCGTCAGTGTACTCCCCCACTACGTCTTCGACGCCGGCCATCGCGCCCGCGTCGACCAGTGTCGGCTCCGCACCCAGCGCGAGATAGGCGTTGCAGGTAAACTCCTCCGCGTCGGCGGTGACATTGTGGACATCCATATCCACTGGATGGGTCGCTGGTGGCTTCAAACTGGGGTCGGCACTCCCTGCTGTCGTGTGCCGTGGTACCACTCCAACCGCCCGAGTGATTTTTCAGTTGGAATCCCTAACTGTTGGGTGTATGGGGTTCGGGAGCTACGACGAATCCGAACAGGACAACCAGGAGTACGACACGGACTTCGAGGATGAGGACGGCGTCAACGCCGAGGAGAACGCACACGACGGTGATGTCGAGTTCGAATTCACTGCCTCGAACGACGAACTGCTCGACCGGTTGCAAGACATCAAAGAGAACACGTGAAAGCCGGGGTCCGCGCCCTTGGCATCGCGGAGTCGTACCGACAGGAGACCAGCACGCTCGCTGGCGTGGTTGTTCGCGCGAACCGCATCGTCGACGATGTCGTCTTTGGCTCGTGTACCGTCGGGGGCACCGACGCCACCGAGGCCGTTACCACACTCGTCGACCGGCTCGACCGCCCGGACGTGCGCTATCTTCTCGTGGCCGGTATCGCCCCGGCGTGGTTCAACGTCATCGATTTACACGCGTTGTCCGACCACGTCGACCGCCCCGTCGTCGCCGTCTCCTTCGAGGAGAGTGCGGGACTGGCCGACGCTATCCGTGAGGCCTTCGACGGCGTGGCTGCGAGCAGGCGTCTGGCTACCTACCACGCCCAGCCTGACCGCCGCCGGCTCGCTGTCGATGGCGAGGCGCTTTTCGTCCGTAATGTCGGTATCGGCGACGACGCGGCCGATGACGTGGTGCGGGCGTTCACCCCCGAGGGCGGCCGGCCCGAACCGCTCCGGCTCGCCCGTATCGCCGCCCGTGCCGGCGACGAGTTTCGCCGGCCGGAGTGACCGGCCATCGCAGAGAGGGGAGCATCTTTGGGTTCGGAGTGTTATCCGCGAGTATGGACGACGGTGACCCGCCGGCGTGTATGGACGGCCTCTCCGTGACCGGCTGTGAGCGCTGTCCCGCACTGGTCGAGTCGCGCACTCGCATTGTCGATGGCACCGGCCCTGCCGACGCCGACTTGCTCTTCGTCGGCGAGGGTCCCGGCGCAAACGAGGACGAACAGGGCGAGCCATTCGTCGGTCGGAGCGGGTCCGTCCTCGACGATGGACTCCGTGAGGTTGGACTGGACCGCGCGGACGTGCGCATCACCAACTGCGTGCGCTGTCGCCCCCCCGAGAACCGCGACCCCCACGCAGAGGAACTGGGCAACTGCCGGACCTATCTCGACGCGGAAATCCAGCGCGTCGACCCCGAACTCATCATCACTCTCGGGAAAGTCCCCTCCGAGCACCTGCTCGGCCGGGACGTGGCCGTCACCAGCGAGGCCGGCGACATCGCCGATGCGACCGTCGCAGACACCATCCGTCCGGTGCTGATTTCGGTGCACCCGGCAGCGACGCTGTACGACCGCAGTCAGGAGGCCACGTTTACAGACACGCTCGACAAGGCCGCCGAGTACGCCGGCGACGGCGGCCAGTCGACGCTGGGCAGTTTCTGACTATCTGTTGAGCCGACCCAACCACTTGCCCGGCGCGAAAAGCGCCTGCAGCGCATCGAGCAGGGTTCGACCGTCGTGGTCGCTCGGGCGGAGCCTCGCCCGGACGCGCGAGGACACCAACTCGATAGTGAGGACGATGCCGATGACCATCACCAGCCCTGCCGCAGCCTCCGAGTACCCGGCGTCTAACAGCCCGAGTTTGTTGTCGATATACATCCCGAGGCCGCCAACACCCAGGACGCCCAGCGTGATAGCGATGCGCGTGTTGATTTCGAGGATATACAGCGTCCACGCGATGAAGGCGTTTGTCACCTGACTCAACATGCCGAACGCGACGACCTGTGCGCGGTTGCCCCCCGCAGAGCGGATTGCCTCGATGGGGCCCTCCTCGATTTCTTCGAGCTCGTCGGTGAACAGCCGACCCAGGTTTCCGACCGTATCCGTCGTGATAGCTAATACGCCTGTGGCCGGGCTGATGCCGAAAATTGGGATGTAGATGAGCGTCCAGACGATAGCTGGAATCGCCCGGATGGTCGACATCGTGCCACGAAAGATGAAATTAAACGGGAAGGGGATGACCCGTTCTGAGCCGAGCACGCCGAAGGCAAGCGCCAGCGGGAATCCGAGGACCGTGCCAGCGAAGCCGGCCGCGACCGTGGTGTATGCCGCCGAGACGATGACGTTACCGTTGCCTGCCCGTGCCCCCGCCAGCGTATCCATGATGTGTGTCGGCCAGAGCCCGGGGATGATGCCCCACAGCAGGCCGAACTCCCACGTCGAAAGCGTCACCCACAGCGCGTCGAGACCGGTAATCTCCTCGGCTTTCGTATGCGTCGTCAGGTCCTCGAAGTTCGGTGGCAACAGGCCATCGATGAAACTCCTCATCTGTGTCTGAGCCCGCTCGTTGGTTAGCTGCCGGAAATCGAAGCCGAGAAAGTCAAGAAAGACGTTATTTGTCAGATAAAGCAACCCAACCAGCCCGACGATGACGACGCCACGCTTGAGCAGCCGCTGTCGCCACAGGCGCTGTCTCGCCGACTCGATGCGGTCGTCGGTCTCTGTCTCCGGAGTCATATCTCAATTGGTCGGGGACTGGACACGCCCAACTCGGCTCTCCGCTGTCGTCCCGGCTGGTCGCGTGCCATCATTGTGCCTGGAGTTCGTCGGTTGACTGGTCGCCCGCTGGCGGCCCCTCGGCGTTTCCCTCTTTTTGCCCCACCGTCTGTACGGGGCCGTCCTCTCCATCGTAGTAGATGTCCGAGACCGCATCCATCGTCAACTCCTCGCGGGAGCCATCGAAGACGACCTCGCCCTCTCGAAGCCCGATGAACCGCTCGCCGTAGGCCCGGGCGATGTTGACCTGGTGGAGGCTGACAATGGTGGTCAGGTCCCGCTCGTCAGCCGCAGCCCGGAGATAGCCCATCACGTCCTCTGCGGCCTTGGGGTCGAGACTTGCGACAGGCTCGTCCGCGAGCAATAGCTGGGGGTCCTGTGTGAGTGCACGTGCGATGCCCACCCGCTGTTGCTGGCCGCCGCTCATGCTGTCGGCCCGCTGGTCGGCCGCATCGAGCAATCCGACAGTCTCCAGTGCCGACAGGGCTGTCCGCTCGGTCACCTCGTCGTACTGGGTGGCGATGCTTCGCAGCGTCCCCGTCCGTCCGAGCGCGCCAGTCAGCGTGTTTCGGTATGCGCTCATACTCTCGACGAGGTTGTGCATCTGGAACACCATCGCCACGTCCGGGCGCGTATCGTTGACCGGCTCCTCGGCGACGGTCACTGTGCCCCCAGTCACGGGTTCGAGCCCGTTGAGAAGCCGTAACAGCGTCGACTTCCCCGCACCGGACGGGCCGAGCAACACGACGAACTCGCCGTCCTCGATGGCCAATGATACTTCATCAACCGCTCGCACGTCGTCGTAGACTTTCGTCACGTCAGTCAGGGAAATCCGAGCCATACTACCCGAAGATGTCTTCGCTGTAACCGAGCTGGTTCGCCTTGTCGACGACTGGCTGGTAGGTGTCAGCGTCCGCCGTCCGGACATCCTCGAACCAGAGGTCGTCGTCGGTCCCTTCCTCGCCGTCCTCGCCGAGATACAGCTCGTCGCTGGCCTCCGTGAACGCTTCCTCGATGGTCGTCGTCTCCTCGTCGGTCAGCTCGGGCGAAACCACAATCGGGGCGCGTGGAATCCCGTCTTCCCGTGCGACCTCCGCGAGCCCTTCCTGAATCTCGCGCTCGTCGTTGACCGCTGCGAACAGGCCGACACCCGCAGCGTCTGCGGTGCCTGCGGTGACTGCTTCGATGGCCGCAAAGTGGTCCGACCAGCTGGGGTCGAAATCCGCACCGGATGGCGAGCCCGGTTCGTCTGGAATCGAGAGACCGGCTTCGGCTATCATTCCCAGCGGATACAGCGACCCGCTTGCGCTTAGCGCGTCCGCGAACGCGATTGTCTTCCCTTCGAGGTCGCTCAGCGTCTCGATGTCGGTCTCCGGTCGCGTCACGACGACGCTTGAGTACGTCCAGCCACCGTAGCCGTATCGCTGGAGGAGGACTTCGGCGTTGTCCGACTCGACGCCCAGTGCAGCCGCGAACGGCCCCGTCTCCGCTATGTCGCCGGTCCCCGACCCAAGTGCCGTCAGCGTCGCTGCATAGTCCGACGCGTACTGCATCTCGACCGTGTCGACTTCGTCGATGTGGTCGTTCAACCGCTCTTTGATGGGCGTGTACTGTGCCCGTAGCTGGTCCTGTGGCTCCGTCGGCGACATCAGGAACTTGATTTGCCCGTCGACGTAGGGCTCGTCGTCGGAGGAACTGCCCTCACCTGTACACCCCGCAACGGCACCGACGGCTGCTGCCGTGCCGAAACCTTTCAGGAACGTGCGTCTGTCCCGCATATGGCTCTCCTCTCTCCCCAGTCCGTAAAACGCTCATATGTTCTGTCTATTTGTGTATAATTGGTCAAGTGGGTATTCAAATGCATATTTCGAGAATAGGATCTATATATCTAGCCATATGGGTACCGTCTGTTGTCTATACGGTGCGGAACCGATGGGGCTTTGTGGGGGCCCTGCGGCCCCGTTCGTATGCACGAGAGTCGGCGCGTCGAGACCGCACTGACGGCCGCACAACGTGGTGGCGACCGCGCACTGTCGCTGTTTCGGACTGACCTGACAGTCGACACAAAAGACGGCAAGACAGACGTGGTGACACGCGCTGACCGGGACGCACAGGCCGCCGTCGTCGATGCTATCCGGGAGACATTTCCGGACGAGCCAGTCGTCGGCGAGGAAGGGGAGGGGATGACTGCTGTCCCGGAGACTGGTCCGGCGTGGATTGTCGACCCTATCGACGGCACCAACAACTACGTCCGTGGCATCCGGGTCTGGGCGACCAGCGTCGCGGCCGTCATCGACGGGAAGCCGGTCGCCGGGGCAACGGTCCTTCCCGCACTCGGTGACACCTACGTCGCCGGCCCCGACCGCGTCACACGCAACGGGTCACCGATTACTGTCAGCGACCGCGTTGACCCCGAGCGGATGGCTGTCGCGCCGACTATCTGGTGGGACTTCGACCGCCGCGAGGAGTACGCCGCGGCGACCACTGGCATCGTCACTCGCTTCGGGGACCTCGCCCGCTTCCGGTGTGCGCAGGCGACGCTTGCACACGTCGCATCCGGTGCGCTTGATGGAACAATTACTACTGTCGACGCCAACCCGTGGGACACCGTGGCTGGTGTGTTCATGGTCAAGCAGGCCGGCGGCACCGTCACTGACCTCGACGGCAACCCATGGAACCTCGCGAGTACGGGACTGCTCGCCTCGAATAGCTGTTGCCACGACGACCTTCTGGCTGTCGCCAGTGAGACGGTTGCGGCCGGCCAGAGGTAGTACTGCGGGAAAACGAACTGATTTAGGCGACCTGTTCGTATCCGCTTCCATGACTGCGACGCGACAGGCTGCCGCCGACGTGGTCGTCGTCGACTACGGGCTGGGTAACCTTCGCAGCGTCACGCGCGGCCTCGAACGCGCGGGCGCTGCCGTCGACCTCACCGACGACCCCGACGCCATCGGGGCCGCCGACGGCATCGTCCTCCCGGGTGTTGGCGCGTTCAGCGAAGGGATGGAAAACGCCGGCCCCTTCCGGGATGCTCTCGCGGCCGAGGCCGAGGCTGGCACGCCCATCTTCGGTATCTGTCTCGGGATGCAGATGCTGTTGACCACCAGTGAGGAGGCCGACCACGCCGGTGAGGGTGACGCCGAGGGGCTGGACCTCATCCCCGGCACGAACCTCCGCTTTCCCGACTCCGTGAAAGTCCCACAGATGGGCTGGAACGAACTCGACGTACAGCGTGACCACCCGATTGTCGAGGGCGTCGACACCGGCGGGTCGGAGACCCGACGAGCAGACGGAAGCGACGCCTCCGTCGATGGGGAGTACGCCTACTTCGTCCACTCCTACTATGCCGACCCCGACGACGACGCGGCAGTCGTCGCCACCACCGACTACGGACTCGATTTCCCGAGTATCATCGCTAACGAGGCAGGCAACGTCTTCGGCACGCAGTTCCACCCCGAGAAATCGGGTGAGACGGGGCTACAGATTCTCCGCAACTTCGTGGACATCTGCACCGAACAGTAGCCCCGCCGCGAGTAAGGGGCCACTGTCCCTGCAACTGGCCGGCCACTCATCTTCCGAGACACTAGCCATTCCGTCAGTAACGACTCTCTCTCTCCTGTCTGACTGTGACTGGGTCTCATGTGTGGCAGTGACAAAACCACCGGAAGGGAGCGGCTGCTCGGCTCTCGTGGGGCTGGAGGAACACCCACTACTATTGTCCCGCTCGTTCACGTCTCAGTCGATGAGCGAGACCTGTCGTCACAGTGCCGTCACGCCGCGGAGGTGGTCCTGGTGAACACCGACCAGATGACTGCCGCCATTGACGCGCAACGGCGCACTATCGAGTTGATGGCAGCGGCCGCGGAGAAGGCCGACATCATGCCCGAGCGATTCGTCGACATCGCCACTGCCGACGTAGGTCATACTGACAACGAGGTCATCTACCGGGAGAACAAGCTCAAGCTTCGCTACTACGAACCCGAACAGAAACGACACGAGACGCCCATCTTCATCGTCTACGCCCTCGTGAACCGTCCCTACATTCTGGACTTACAGCCCGACCGCAGCGTCATCCGCCGCCTGCTGGAGGCGGGCTTTGCCGTCTATCTCATCGACTGGGGCGAGCCCTCACGGCTCGACCAGACGCTGACGATGCACGACTACATCGACCGCTACACCGACAACTGCATGGCGGCCACACTGGCGCATGCGGGCACGGACGATGTCCATCTGCTTGGCTACTGCATGGGCGGTACCATGTCCATCATGTACGCCACCCAGTACCCCGAACACGTCCGGACCCTCTCACTGATGGCGACGCCACTTGCCCTCGACGGCACCGGGGGCATCCTCGAACGGTGGGCGAACCACTACAACCCTGATACGACCGTCGACGCACTGGGAAACATTCCCGCGGAACTGCTCGCCATGGAGTTCTCGCTGATGGACCCGATCGACCAGTACGTCACGAAGTACGTCACCCTCTACGAGAACATCGAGGACGAGGAGTACGTCCGCAACTTCGCACGCATGGAGCAGTGGATATGGGACGGCGTCGACGTAGCCGGCGAGACCTACCGGGAGTTCATCAACGACATTTACCGGGAGAACAAACTTGTCAGAGGCGACTACGAGATGGGTGACACACCTATCGACCTCGGAGAGATAGAGATGCCGGTCCAGCAAATCGTCGGCGAGTACGACCACATCGTCCCCGCGGCATCGAGCAAGCCACTCCATGACCACATCGCGAGCGACGACCAGCGTCTCGTCGAGTTCCCTGCCGGCCATATCGGTATCTCCGTCTCCAGCAAGGCCCACGAACGGCTCTGGCCGGCTGTCTGTGAGTGGTTCGCCGAGCGCGACGCCGGCCGTGACGACGGGATAGCCACTGACAGTACAGCCGACGACACGTCGGAGGCAGCCGACCCGACAGTCTCTCTCGGCGGCGAAGTCTCCGTCGACAGCGCCGAAGCCACGAGCGGGGCGGCGGCGACAGTCGATGCCGTCGAGGGTATCGGGCCGACCTACGCCGAACGGCTCGCCGACGCGGGCATCGAGACGGTGGCCGACCTCCGCGAGTACGACCCGGACGAACTGGCAGCGATTGCAGAGACAGCTCCTGGCCGGGCCGAGAACTGGCTGGAGAACCTCACATAGCGTGTCCTCCGGCCGCTGTCGGCTGCGTGTCGGGCGACCCTGTCTGCTCTGTTCCCCGCCTTGCCCGTCGCTGCTCTATTCCTGTCCGTCTTGGGCTGCAGCGACGTGCTGGCGGGCTTCCTCGGGCGTCATCCCGCGCACGCCGCAGGCACACGACCGCAGTTCGGGGTCGGTCAACTCGTCGACCTGCTCTGTTCTGGTCTGCTCTAGCTCGTCGCTGTCGGCGTCGTACTCGTAGTAGACGCGGTAGTTGACCTGGGTTACGCCCTCTATCCGGTGGTCCTCCTCGGGGTCGGGATTGGCTATCGCCGCCTCGTGTTCGGCCTGCATCTCGTCTTTCCACTCCTCCAGCGTCTTCTCGGGGTCGCTCATGTGTCCCCCTCCGAGACGGACCGGTGAAAAGCTACTGCCGTCCTCACAGCTCAACGCGGAGCACGTCGCCGGACCCGATGCCGCGTTCTGTCGTCCACCCGCGGTTTACTTCCAGCACGTACTGCCCGCGGCCGGGATACCGCTGCTCGCTGCCGTCCTCGTCGGGGCCCGGCGCGGGTGCGTGATGAACCGTCGTAATCCGGCCGTCGGCGTCGGCGAACACGATGTCGATACCGAAATCCATCCCCCGCATCACGAAGGTCCGGTCCGCGACCGTGCTGTAGACGAACAACATTCCGCGGTCCGGGGGCAGCGATTCGGTCTCGGAGAGGCCCGTGAACCGTAACGACGACGTATCCGCGATGGCGGCTGTCACGCTCCCGAGGCGCTCGCCACTCTCAGTTTCGACGCGCACGACGGTCGTCTCGTAGTCGGCGTGGACCGGCGTCGCCGTCGGTGTCGCACGGGCAGTCCCCGTGGTCGTCGCAGGCTGGTCGGCCGCGTCTCCCGCACAGCCCGCTAGCCACCCGAGACCGGTCGCTCCGAGCGCCCCGAGTAGCCGCCGCCGTGTGGCTGACGCGCTCTTCTCCACGCATCTCCCGAGGGAGCGCTCGTCCAAAAGGATTCAAATCCTACGTGGGTAATATAGGCGAAATGCCGAAGTTCCTCCGTCTGTAATGGGGAGTATGCCACGGAGTGACTGGTCGTACAGGGACCCGACGTGTCTCGCGGTCGACAAACGGGCTCCCGACCCGGCGGAGACTGAGACGGCGACGTTCGGCCTGGGCTGTTTCTGGGGTCCCGATGCCCGTTTCGGTGCGATGGACGGCGTCGTCCGTACCCGCGTCGGCTACGCCGGTGGCACGGACCCGAACCCGAGCTACTACGCGCTGGGCGACCACACCGAGGTCGTTCAGGTGGAGTTCGACCCCGCGACTCTCAGCTACGAGGGATTGCTCGACGCGGTCTGGGAGCAGCACAACTGGGCGAGCAACGCCCGCAAGCGCCAGTACCGCGGTGTCGTCCTCACTCACGACGCGGCCCAGCGCCGCGCAGCAGAGGCCGCAAGCGAGGCGCTCGCTGACCGGACAGGCCGGGCTGTCCGGACCGATATCGAGCCACTGGAGCGCTTTCACCTCGCCGAGGGATATCATCAGAAGTACGAACTCCGGTCGACCCCTATCATCGGCGACGAACTGCTGGAGTGCTGTGGCGATGCCTTCGTCGATTCGACGGCCGCTGCCCGACTCAACGGTTTCGTCGCCGGCCACGGCACCGACGAGCAACGCCGGGACCTGCTCGCGGCGCTTGACCTCTCGCCGATGGCACTCGACGAGGTGCGCCGCCGCGTCTGCTGACCGCTGGGGCTAAGAGGCTCCCCCGCTAACCCCGGGCAGACGTGCGCATCGAGAACAGCTTCATTCCGGTCGAGGGCGTGGGCGAGACCACCGAGCGCAAACTGTGGCGTCGCGGTATCACGACGTGGGACGACTTCGACGGCTCCGTCGTCGGCCCCACGACCGCCGACCGCATCGAGGCGTTCATCGACGACGCCCGGGACCACCTCGCCGCCGCAAACGCCGACTTCTTCGCCGAACAGTTCCCTTCCGGGTCGCAGTGGCGTATGTACGAGAACTTCCGCGAGCGGACCTGCTTTCTGGATATCGAGACGACGGGCCTGGACCAGCACGCTGACGACGTGACCGTCGTCGGCTTGCATCGCGCAGGCGAGACGAACGCCCTCGTCCACGGGCAGGACCTCACCGCTGACCGCCTCCGATCGGAACTGTCCGACGCCGAACTGCTCGTTACCTTCAACGGCAAACGATTCGACGTACCCTTCCTCGAAACCACGTTCGACCTCTCTATCGACCTGCCCCATCTCGATTTGATGTATCCCTGTCGGCAACTCGGGCTGACCGGCGGGCTGAAAGAAATCGAGCAACGCGTCGGTATCGACCGCGACCGGCCGGACCTCTCCGGGCGGGACGCCGTCCGCCTCTGGCGGGAGTACCAGCGCGGCGACGACGCGGCACTGGAGACGCTGGTCTCGTACAACCGTGACGACACCGCGAACATGGAGCGACTGGTCGAGGTCGTCACCGACCAGCTACACGAGGACGTGTTCGTGACCCCGGAGTAAGCGGAACTGCGGTCACACCAGCAGCCACGGCGCAAAGCGCCGCGGTTCACTCGGCGCGAACGGAGCGAGCGCCGAGCCTTTTTAGCGTAGCTTTTTGCCGCGAGAGGTTCGAGCACGGCGAAGCTGCGGCTCGAACCAGAGCGGGAACAATACTCAGTAGTGAATCGAGCGGCCAGCAGCGCCTTTCACGGCCTCGTGGACGGCCTCGGAGAGCGTGGGGTGTATGTGGACGGTGGCAGCCACGTCCTCAAGCGTCGCCCCCATCTCGATGGCGAGCGCGAGTTCGGCGACCATCTCGGAGGCGTCGGGGCCGACGATTTGCCCGCCGAGTACGAACCCGCTTTCGGCGTCGGCGACGACGCGGACGAATCCGTCGGTGTCGTCGACGGTGAGCGCACGGCCGGAGGCTCGCAGGGGCATCTGCCCGACGGCGGGTGTAAAGCCGGCGTCCTCGGCCTCGGCTTCGGTCATGCCGACGCTCCCGATTTCGGGGTCGGTAAAGACGGCGGCGGGCATCGCCTGATAGTCGAGTGCGGCTGGCTCGTCGGCGACGACTTCGGCTGCGACCTCGCCTTCCTTGAACGCCTTGTGGGCGAGCATCGGCTCGCCGGCCACGTCGCCGACGGCGAAGATGTGCTCGATGTCTGTTCGGGCCTTGCTGTCGGTCCCGATAAATCCGTTCTCGGTGGTCTCGATGTCCGTCTCGTCGAGGTTGAGCGTCTCCGTCACCGGGCGGCGACCGACCGCAACCAGACATTTCTCGGCCGCGAAGGTCTCCTCGCCGTCGTCGCTCTCGGTCGTGACGAGGAGGCCGTCGCCGTCTTCTTCCCAGCCCGTCGCGCGGTGGCCAAAGTGAAAGTCCACGCCGAGTTCCTCGGCCCGGTCGCGGACGACTTCGGTCACGTCGTCCTCGTAGGTCGGCAGGGCGTCGGGGAGTTGTTCGAGGACGGTCACGTCGGTGCCCACCTTCTGGAACACCGTCGCGAGTTCCATCCCGATGTACCCGCCGCCGACGACGAGCATGCTGTCGGGCGCGCTCTCAAGTGAGAGGACCTGCCGCGAGGAGAGAATGCGCTCGCCGTCGAACTCGAAGCCGGGAATCTCGATGGGGCGGCTCCCGGTCGCGATGATGGCGTGTTCGAAGCTGATGGACTCGGACCCCTCGCCCTCGCCGTCGTGGACGACGCGGGCGGTGTCGTGGCCGGCGAACTCGGCGCGGCCCTCGATGAGGTTGACGCCGGCGTCCGAACAGAGGTGTTCGACGCCTTTCGTGAGCGTCCGGACGAGTTTGTCCTTCCAGCTGACCATCCCCTGCATGTCGATTGCGGGGTCGGCGTGGACGCCCATATGCTCGGCCGACCCAGCAGCGTGTGCCACGTCCGTCGCCGAGACGAGTGCCTTCGAGGGAATACAGCCGTGGTTGAGACAGGTCCCACCGTAGGCGTCCTTCTCGACGAGAGTCACGTCGAGGTCGAGCTGTGCGCCCCGGATAGCGGCGACGTAGCCGCCCGGCCCGCCGCCGATGACCAGCAGTTCCGTTCCAGTTGTGACATCTCCGACGACCATCGTCTACCCTTCGCGTGGGCAGGGACTTCAGTCTACTGCGGGGCGGGGCTGCCGTCGACAGTGTTTTTCCCGCCTCGCTCCCGGAGAATAGTGTTGCGAAGCCGCGGGAGGTAGTGGGTGAGGTCCGTTGTCGAGACGATGCCGGCGAGGTCGTCGCTCGCGATGGTGTCATCCGCTGTTCGCTCGCCTGTGCAGACAGGTAGCCTGCGGACGGAGTGTTCTTTCATCGACTCCGCCGCGTCGAGGACGCGCGCGTTCCGCTCGACGGTCACGACCGGCGTCGACATGATGTCCGTCACCGTCGCCCCGGCCACGTCGGTCCCGTCGGCGATGAGGTCGATGACATCCGACTGGGTGACGATGCCCACCACGCTGTCCTCGTCCTCGACGACGAGCGACCCGATGCCTGCACCACGCATTTCATGGGCGGCCTCGGCGGCCGTGTAGTCTGTAGGAATCGTTCGAACCGGCGTCGTCATCGCGGTGGACACGTCCAGCGAAATCATATCTTCTAGAAGTGACAGGAGGGGATAACCCTGCCGGTCGGACGACCGACGCGACTGGTCCCGGTGTCACTCCAGCAAGAGCAGGGTCGGGTTCTCCAGGTATTCGATGACGGTGTTGACGAAGCCGGCGGCTTCGGCACCGTCGATGACGCGGTGGTCGATAGAGAGCGACAGCGGGAGGGTGTGTGCGGCCACAACCTCCCCGTCGGAGACGACCGGCCGCTGTTCGATGCTCCCGAGGCCGAGAATCGCCGTCTCCGGGTAGTTGATGATGGGTGTGGCGTACTCCCCGCCGATGGCTCCGAAGTTGGTAATCGAGAACGTGCCGCCCTGCATCTCCTCGCGGGCGAGGTCACGTTCCCGGGCACGCTCTGTGAGGTCGGCGGTCTCGGCCGCGATTTCGACGAGTGATTTCCCGTCGACGGCGTCGACGACGGGCACCATCAGCCCCGCCTCGGTCGCGGTTGCGACGCCGATGTTGTAGAAGTGTCTGTAGACGACCTCCTCGTTGTCCTCGTCGAGCGTCGTGTTGAGGACTGGAAACTCCTTCAGGGCGGCGACGACGGCTTTCATCACGAACGGGAGATAGGTCAAGGAGACGCCACGCTGCTGGGCCCGCGGTTTCAACTCCGCCCGTGTCGCGACCAACTCGTCGATGACGGCGGTGTCGTGGTGCGTGGCGTGTGGCGCGGTGTAGACCGACTCCTCCATGTGCTGGCCGATGCTCCGCCGGATGCCGCTGTAGGGTTCCCGCGTGACTTCACCGTCGGCGACGGCTGCCTCCCCGGTGACGGCTTCCGTCGTGGCTTCGCCCGCGGTCGCCGTCTCGGAAACGGCTGTCGCCTCCTGTTGCTGTGTGGCCTGTTGTGCCTCGGCGTATGTGCGGATGTCCTCCGGCTCGACGAACGCGTGTCCGTCCTGGGTCTTCTCTGTCGGCACCGCGTCCATCTCGACGCCTTCCTCCTCGGCGAGTTTCCTCGTTGCGGGCACGGCCAGCGTCTTCTCGCGGTCGGCCGCCGCTGGTCTCTGTTCACCGGTGTCCGAGGCTTTCCTGACTGCGGACCGCTTGCTGTCGTCGCTCACGTTCGAGACGGCTGACTCGGGTTCGGTAGCATCGCCATCATCGCTCACCTTCGAGACGGCTGCTTTGGGTTCCGTGTCGTCGCTGGCTGTCGAAGCCACGGACTCCGGGCTGTCGCTCTCATCAACCTTCGAGACAGCGGAGGCGACATCGTCGTCGTCGGACCCGCCCGTGCTGGCGGCTGCCCGCACGTCCTGTTCGGTCACCCGCCCGCCCGGCCCGCTACCCGCGACGCTCGTCACGTCGACGCCGAGTTCGCGAGCCAGTCGGCGGACGTGTGGCGGTGCGAAGACGCGCCCGCCACTGGCTGGTGTCTCGCCGCTGTCCTCGCCTCCGGCGTCCTCGCCTTCCCGCTCGGTCTCGGCGTCGACTGTCGTCTCATCGGCGTCGCCGTTCACCTCTGCGTCGGTGTCGATGGTTACGACCACGTCACCGACGGGGACCACATCGCCGACCTCGGCGTGCAGTTCCGCGATGGTGCCTGTGACCGGCGACGGGAGGTCGACGATTGACTTGTCCGTCTCGACATCCGCGAGCACCTCGTCTTCCGCGACGTGGTCGCCGACCGCGACGTGCCACTCGACCAGTTCTCCCTCGGCGACGCCCTCGCCCACGTCGGGCAGTTCGAACTCGAAGGCCATGGTCAGAACTCGACTGTCTCCCGGATTTCGTCTTCGATGCGCGCCGCTTCGGGGAGGTAGTAATCCTCCAGCGCGTACAGCGGGAACGGCACGTCAAAGCCTGTGACGCGGCCGATGGGCGCTTCCTGATAGAGTAACACCTCCTCCTGGATGGTGGCGATTACCTCCCCGGCCAGGCCGCCGGTCTTGGGTGCCTCGTGGACCACGACGGCGCGGCCGGTCTTCTTGAAGGACTCGACGATGGTCTCCTCATCGAGCGGCGAGAGCGTCCGCAGGTCCACCACCTCGCAGTCGATGCCCTCCTCGGCGAGGTTCTCGGCAGCCTCGACTGTCGGCCGAGTCATCGCACCCCAGGTGAACACCGAGATGTCGCTCCCTTCCCGGCGGACGGCAGCCTCGCCGAGTTCGACCGTATACGTCCCCTCGGGGACGTCCCCGCGGAAGGCCCGATAGATGAGTTTGGGTTCGAGGAAGACGACCGGGTCGGGGTCACGAATCGCGGCGGCGAGCAGTCCCTTCGTATCGTAGGGCGTCGAGGGGATGACGACTTTCAGCCCGGGCTGGTGGACGAAGAGCGTCTCCGTCGACTCGGAGTGGTGTTCGGGTGCACGGATGCCCCCGCCGTAGGGTGCGCGAACGACCATCGGACAGGTAAAGCGGCCCCGACTGCGGGTCCGCAGACGCGCCGCGTGGCTCACTATCTGGTCGAAGGCGGGGTAGATAAAGCCCATAAACTGCATCTCCGGGACCGGCCGCAACCCGTAGGCGGCCATCCCGACAGCGGTGCCGACGATACCCGATTCCGCAAGCGGCGTGTCGATGACGCGCTCCTCGCCGAACTCCTCGTAGAGCCCCTGTGTCGCACGGAAGACGCCGCCGTTTTGCCCCACGTCCTCGCCCATCACGATGACATCCTCGTTCCTGCTCATCTCCCCGTAGAGGGCGTCTCTCACCGACTGGACGAGCGTCAGGCTCTCTGTCTTGCCACTCTCGGCTGTGCTCATTCCAGTAGCACCCCGTCGCCGTGGTCGGCGCGCAGTCGCCGCAGGTACTCCAGTTGCTGTTCGAGTCGCCTGGGCATGTCCGCGTAGACGTAGGCGAACAGTTCCTCGATGTCCGGGCGCTCGGTGGCCTCGGCAGTTTCGATGGCGTCTGCCACCTCCTCCTGTATCCCGGTCTCGATAGTCCCGATGCGCTCGTCGTCGAGGATGCCCTGCTCGCGCAGGTACGTTTCCAGCCGTGGGATGGGGTCTTTGTCCTTCCAGCGTTCGACCTCCTCGTCCTCCCGGTAGACCGAGGGGTCGTCGGCGGTGGTGTGTGCCCCGAAGCGGTACTGTACCGCCTCGATGAGCGTCGGCCGGGTCGCCGACCCGATGGCCCCGTTGTCGCCCTCGCCGCTTTTTGCCTTCTCGATGGCCTCTTTGGTGACCTGATACACCGCAAGCGGGTCCATCCCATCGACCTGCACGCCCTCGAAACCATAGCCGTAGGCCTTCTGGGCAAGCGTCGCGCTCGCGGACTGGCGTTCCCGGGGCACCGAGATGGCCCACTGGTTGTTGTTACAGAAAAAGACCGCGGGCACGTCGAAGACGCCGGCGAAGTTCAGCCCCTCGTGGAAGTCGCCTTCGCTCGTGGCCCCGTCGCCGAAATAACAGAGCACGGCGTTGTCGTCGCCTTTCAGTTTCCCGGCCCACGCCGCACCCACCGCGTGGGGAATCTGTGTGGCGATGGGCACCGCGATGCTGAACATGTTGACGTCCTCCGGGGCGACGTTTCCCTCTTCGGTCCCCATCCAGTACAGCAGTATCTTCTCCAGCGGCCAGCCCATCGCGTAGGCGACGACGTGTTCGCGGTAACTTGGAAACGCCCAGTCGTCCTCGGCCAGCGCGTGGGCGCTGCCGACCTGTGCGGCCTCCTGTCCCGCCAGCGGCGGGTAGGTCCCGATGCGACCCTGCCGCTGGAGGCTGACCGCTCGCTGGTCGAAGTGTCTGCCCAACTTCAGCTCGCGGTACATCTCGACGAGGTCTTCCTCGGAAAGGTCCGGCACCGTTGCGCCGTCGACGACCTGTCCGTCCTCGTCCAGGATGCGGACCCGGTCGTCCGGGTCACGCTGGAGTACGCTCAGAAAGACCACCTGCCTGATACTGGCATATGCTAGACTATGACGTGGGAAGGGGTATATGGTTTTCGCGGGGTGTCACTCGGTGGCGGTATGCGTCCGCTGACACGGATATCGAGACCTCCTCAGAAGAAATAATAAAGAAAAGTGAGTTTCTCTGAACGTGGTAGGTGAAGCGGCGGACAGCCAGCCTGCGTTCTCGACACGACGCAGTGACTGGTGGACTGTCCTGGACGCGACGGCAGGGTTCGCGGGACTCGCTGGCTGTAGTGGGCGTCTCCGGCTCCATGCCGTTCGACGGGCCGAACCGGCGGCCGTCCCACCCTATTAACGTGCGTCTCGACGTACTGCTGTCCCGAATCGGCGCTCGGGCTATGAGCGCGCCCGCTCACGGGCGGCGGCCGCGGAGGCGTCCTCCCGTTCGAGCGCCTCGATGAACAACTCGCCCGCCCGGTACGACGAGCGGACCATCGGTCCCGAGGCACAGTACAGGAAGTTCAGTTCCTCCTCGGCGACCTCTCGCCACGTCTCGAAGGCGTCGGGATGGACGTAGTCGGCGACCTCCAGATGCGAGCGGGAGGGCTGGAGGTACTGCCCCAGCGTGACGATGTCGACGCCCACACTCCGGAGGTCCCCGAGCGTCTGATAGATTTCGTGGTCGTACTCGCCGACGCCCAACATGAGACTCGTCTTCGCGTAGGCGTCACTCTCCTCGGCGACCTGGCGCAGCACCGACAGGGACTGCTCGTAGCCCGCCCGGCGGTCCCGGACCGGCCACTGCAGCCGCTCGACCGTCTCGACGTTGTGAGCCAGTACGTCCGGCCCGGCGTCGATGACCTCGCCGACGAGGTCGGCCTCACCCTGGAAGTCCGGGATGAGTGCTTCGACCAGCACGTCCTCGTTGCGTCGCTTGATTTCCCGGATGGTCTCGGCGAAGTGTCCGGCCCCCTGGTCGGGCAGGTCATCGCGGTCCACGGAGGTGAGCACCACGTAATCGAGGCCGATGTCGGCGACCGCGTCGGCGACGTTTTCGGGCTCGTCAGAGTCCAGCGGGTCCATCCCCCCGGTCTCGACATCACAGAAATTACAGCCCCGCGAACAGCGCTCACCCATGAGCATAAACGTCGCTGTGCCCGGCCCCTCACGGCCTGACCAACACTCCCCCATGTTCGGACAGTTGGCCTCCTCACAGACTGTGTGGAGGTCACGCTCCCGCAGGGACTGCTTGATGTCGGTAAAGCGCTCGCCTGCCGGTGGCTGCATCTTCAGCCACTCCGGTTTCCGGGCACGACTCATTATCGGCCGTTAGAGGCGGGCTGGCAAAAGGGTGGTGTCCTCTCGTGTCCACGCCGGCATGGAAACGCCTATGACTGCCCCGCCCTCTCTCCCACTGTGAGCGGCCACGCCGACGCTACGACCGAACTCCCCGTCGAGGAGGTGCTGCCCGAGTTCGCGCCGGCGTTTCCATTCGAGCAGTTCAACGCGATGCAGACGGAGACGCTGCCGGCGTTGCTCGATACCGACGACAACGTCGTCGTCAGCGCACCCACCGCCAGCGGCAAGACCGCCATCGCCGAAGTCGCCATCTGTGAGACGCTCAAAGAGGGTGGGACTGCGCTCTTTCTCGCACCGCTGCGTGCACTCACAAACGAGAAAGAACGCGAGTGGGAGCGCTTCGAGGAGATGGGCTATTCGGTGTACGTCGTCACCGGCGAGCGCGACCTGAACCCCCGCCGGGCGGAGCGGGCGGACATCCTCGTGATGACCCCCGAGAAGGCCGACTCCGCGACCCGGAAACACGACTCCCGGCGCTACGAGTTCGTCACGGACGTAGACTGCTGTGTCATCGACGAGGTCCACTTGCTCGACTCCGAGCGCCGGGGTAGCGTCCTCGAAGTCACGATTTCACGACTCCGGCGGCTCTGTGACCCCCGCGTCGTCGCCCTTTCGGCGACGATGCCAAACGTCTCCGACGTGGCCGACTGGCTCGACGCCACCGACGAGACCACGTTTTCCTTCGATGACTCCTATCGCCCGGTCCCGCTTGCGGCCGATGTGGTCACCTACAGCCACGGCGAGAACGCCTTCGCCGACAAGTACCGCCGCCTCTATCGCGCGCTGGACGAGGCCGAACCCCACATCCGCGACGAGGGGCAGGCGCTCGTCTTCGTCTCCTCCCGGCAGGACACCGTCCAGGCTGCAAAGAAGAGCCGCGACGAACTCGCCGAGCGCGATGTCCCCATCGGCGCGCGCGGCGACTACGACTTCCACACTGACGCTGCCGACCTCTCGAACGATACCCTGCGCCAGTCGGTCCTGGACGGCGTGGGCTTTCACCACGCTGGTCTCTCCCGGGAAGACAAGAACCTCGTCGAGCAGTGGTTTCGCGAGGGGAAGATTCAACTGCTCTTTTCGACCTCGACGCTCGCCTGGGGCGTGAACCTCCCCGCCCGGTGTGTCGTCATCCGGGATACCAAGCTTCACGACCCGCTGGAGGGCGAGGTCGATATGAGCCCGCTTGATGTCCTCCAGATGCTCGGCCGGGCGGGCCGACCCGGTTACGACGACCGCGGCTACGCGACTATCGTCTGTGACCGCAGCGACCTCGACCGCTATCGCGCGCTGCTGGAAGACGGCAAGACAATCGAATCCCGGCTGGCCGAACCACCCGACACCGACGGGAGCGCGAGCGACCTCGCGGTCCATCTCAATGCCGAGATTGCGCTGGGGACTGTCGGCGGCGTCGAGGAGGCGATGGACTGGCTGGAGACGACCTTCTATTACGTCCGCGCGAGTCGCGGCGCGGGCTACGACCAGGACCTCCGTGGCCGGGTCAGCGAGGCCCTGGAGTGGCTGGTCGAGCGCGGCTTCGTCGAGATGGACGAGTTGGCTGTCGACCCGACGCCGCTTGGCCGCCTGGCCTCGAAGTTCTATCTCCGACTGGAGACTGCCCGCCAGTTTGCCGACCTCGCGGAACGGGACGTGACCGAACTCGACGTGTTGCGCACTGTCGCCAACACGCCGGAGTTCCAGAGCGTCAGCGCCCGCAGCGACGAGGACGATGCCGTCAACGCCGTCCTTGGCGAGACGGCGACGGACCTGGACCCCGGTCCCCGGAAGGTCCTTGCCATCCTCCGTTCCGGGATGGACGGCTCCACACCGGGTGCGCTGAAAAGCGACGCGTGGATTATCCGCCAGAACGCCCTCCGATTGCTCGCTGCGATGCGCGCCATCGTCGACCGCTTCGGGACCAGCGAGGCAGCGAACCTCGTCTGCCGCATCGAAGCCCGCGTCGAACACGGCGTCAGCGAGGACGCCATCGGCCTGACGACTATCGACGGCGTCGGTCCTGGCCGTGCCCGGACGCTGTCTGCCGCCGGCTACGCGACGCCCGCAGACGTTCTCGAAGCCGGTACGAGCCGCCTCACGGCAGCCGGCCTCGGTGACAGTGTTGCCGAACGCGTCGTCGAGAGTGCACGGGAACTCCCCGCCATCGAGGTCGACTGGGAGTCGATTCCAGACTCCGTCGCCGACGGCGAGCGCGTCCTGCGGGAAGTGACCGTGCGCACGACCGCGGGCGACGCTCGCGCGGGCCTGCGCGTGACTGTCAACGGCCGCGAGATGACGCGCAAGGAGAGCTATCTCGGCGAGACGACGCTACCCGTGGCCATCTTCGGCGGCGACGAACCGGAACTCACATTCGCCGTCCACGTCGCCTTCCCCGACCTTGCGCTGCCGCCTGTAGTCAGTAAGCGCACTGTCCGCGTCACCAAATCATAACTAATCGAATAGGAACGAGCAGACCACTCGATAAAGTTTCTAAATGGTTCTCCTGCAGTTGTAAAACGTCGAGCGGGTGGTGTGAAAGGTTCCCGCGTGGAACTAGGCAGAGGAAAACGAGGCGAAATCGCGCTAACTGTCTGGCGCTTATATTGGGGTCTCTACCATAGACGGGAATGAGGAGTCCATCCATGTCGAATGCATCCCCGCTCGAGTCCGACTCCGCCGTTGCCCAGCGGCGGTCCATCGGTGCCAAGTCCCTGCGACAGTTGTGCCTGCCTGCACTCCGGTTCGCTGGCTTCTGGACGGCGGTCTTGCTTCCGTTCGTCCTCGCGAGCCTGCTCGTCAGTGGCCTCGTCTCCCAGCATCCCTGGCTGGTCGGGGGGCTGCTGGCGGTCAACTTTGCCGGGCTCGTGCTTGGCCGCGACTACAAGTCCTAAACCATACCGGTGGACTCCTCACCACCGCCAGCCAATCCATCGCGTCTTCCAGCCTGAGGGGACCACCCCCAATCCAACCGTTCGCTCTGCTTATCATTCCACTCACTGACAGCCACGCTCCCGAACCTTTAGATACCAGACCGGGACCACCCCTGCCCATGCCCGAGGCTACCCACGTCATCGCTGGCACCTGTACCACGACGTTCACCGGCAACCGTGACCGCCACCAGCACGGCGATGTTCTCGTCGTCGTCAAGCCCGACGGGACGACGCTGGTCCACGACGCCGCCGGCTACCAGCCCGTCGCCTGGCTCACCCGTCCCGAGGCGGTCACTGTCGGCGACGACGCTGTCACAGCGACCGACGGCGACCAGCGCCTCCGAGTCGACGTTCACGATGCCCACGTCCGGGGGCAGTATCCGACCACCGACGCCGGCGTCCCCGTCGCGGAGTGCCCGGACTGTGAGGGGCGACTCGTCCGCACCCGCGGGACTGTCTCCTGTCCGGGCTGTGACCGGCAGTATAGACTGCCTACGGGGGCCACCGTGACCGACGACGCGTGTGACTGCGGCCTCCCCGGGATTCGGGTCGAGCGCGGTGCGACCTTTCTCCTCTGTCTCGACCGGGACTGTGAGTCACTCGACGAGCGCGTCCGGGCGGCCTTCGACCGGGCATGGGACTGCCTGGATTGTGGCGAGGACTTGCGTGTACTCCGCCGGGGCGGACTCATCCTCGGGTGTGACAGCTATCCCGACTGCGAGACGGGCTACGCGTTCCCCGACGGCGTCCACGACGGCACCTGCACGTGTGGGCTCCCACTCTTCGAGACCGAGAGCGGGCGACGGTGTCTCGATACTCACTGTGAGCATGCGGACCACTCCAGTGCTGACGGCAGCGCAGACGCTTCGCAGGGGCTTTGAACCGCGGGCGTCGATTCGGGAGTATGGATGCGACCTACGATGGCGATCTCGTTCGTGCCGGCCGGCAGGCCCGCGAGCAGTTCTACGACGCCCGTGGCTACGGCCGCCCGGACGACGGCGGAGTCGTCCTCGCGCCGGTCGAGGCCGCGCACCTCCTCTTCCGGGGGGACCTCGATGTCGTCGTCGACGGCCGGGAAGGCCACGATGGCGACCGGCTCGATTTCCGGTCGTTTCTCGCCTCGACGGCCGTCTCGGAGGTGGCCTTCTTCGTCTACAAAGACCTCCGGGACCGCGGGTTCTATCTCACGCCGACGCTCGATAGCCGGGTCGGTGACGAGACGGGCGATTTCGTCGTCTACCCCCGCGGGAAAGGGCCGTGGGACGACACCGTTGCCTACCGTGTGCGGGCGGTCAGCGAGCGCGCCGAGGTCACCGCCGACGAGCTACAGGCACTGGCGGCCGCCGACGGTGACGGGACGGGGGTCCTCGCCGTCGTCGACGAGGAGAGCGAACTCACCTATCTGGAGATCGATAGCCCGACAATCACGGGGTCGACCCATCACGATCTGGAGCCGGTGACCGGCGACCTGCTGGCCGACCGGGTGCTCGTCTGGGACCCGCCGACGAGCCTGCACGAGCGTGCCTTCTACGGCCAGCGGCTCGATGAGAACGGCGGCCCGGTCCAACTCTCGCTCGTCGAGGCGGCCTACCTCGCCAGCAACGGGACGCTGTCGGTGGTCGATGGGGAAGGAGACGCAGGTGATGCCGCGCAGGACGGGGACGGCGAGCAGGCGGTCATCGAGCGAGGCCGCTCCGTCGAAGGCGAGCGCTTCGACCGCCGGCTACGGGTCTACAGCGCGCTCCGGACAGCGGGGGTCGCCCCGAAGACGGGGTTCAAATTCGGCGCGGATTTCCGAACCTACGCTCACGTCGATAGCGTCGATGACCTCGGTCACTCCGAGACGCTGGTCCGGGTGTTGTCGCCGACCTACGCCTTCGCACCACGCGATTTGGCCCTGGACGTGCGGCTGGCACACGGTGTCCGCAAACGCATCGTCTTCGCACTGACCGGCGCGACCGCGGGCATCGAGTGGCTCTCCGTCGAGCGGCTGACGCCCTGATAGTGACACTTATCTGTCTCCCTGTGTTCGGTCAGCCTGTGACGTCCCCTTCCCGGAGTCGCTGGCGCTGGCACTAGCACGGGAAGCGGACAGTATCGCGGGCCGGCACCGGCGAGCGTCACTCCCCGGTGTCGACCGCGGTGCTCCCTCGCTTTTTCCGGGTATCGCTTGCCGACTGTAACAACTCAGAGCTATGCCAGCGAACGACGACACGACAGACACTGATAGTACTGCTGTCGCCGGGGACGACACTCCGGCGAGTACCGACTGCGTGGACGCCGCAGACCCGGGGAAACGAACACTTTTTGCGTCTGACGGGGAGACTAGTGGCCAATCGATGACCCGCGACTCTCAAGACGGTGACGAGGTAGCACCTGACGGTGGGACGGACGCCCACGGCACGGGCGATGTGGCGCTTGACCCGTGGGGCTCCTCGACCGTCTCCGATTACCGGAAACTGTTCGACCAGTTCGGTATCGAGCGCTTCGAGGCGGTGCTGGAGGAAGTTCCCGACCCACATTACCTGATGCGCCGTGGGGTCATCTTCGGTCACCGCGAGTACCGCGAGATTGCGCGAGCGATGCGCAACGACGACCCCTATGCTGCCCTCTCCGGGTTCATGCCGACCGGCGACCCCCACATCGGCCACAAACTCGTCTTCGACGAAATCATCTGGCATCAACAGCAGGGCGGGGATGCCTACGCCCTTATCGCCGACCTCGAAGCCCACAGCGCTCGCGGCCTCTCGTGGGCTGAAATCGACGAACACGCCCGCAACTACATCCTCTCGTTGCTCGCACTGGGCTTTGACCCCGAGGAGGGTGAACTCTACCGCCAGTCGGCCAACCGGGACGTACAGGACCTCGCCTTCGAACTCGGTGCGGAGGCGAACTTCTCGGAGTTGCAGGCCATCTACGACTTCGACGGCGAGACCGACGTGTCGCACATGCAGTCGGTCGTCACGCAGATGGCGGACATCCTCTACCCGCAACTGGAGGAGCCAAAGCCGACGATTATCCCCGTCGGCCCGGACCAGGACCCCCATATCCGTCTCTCTCGCGACCTCGCCCAGCGCATGCGCTATTTCGGCGTCACGGAGGCCTATGCCAGCTTCGAGGCCGACGACGCCCAGCGACAACTGCTGGCTTATGCCTACCAGACCCTCTCCGAACGCCACCCTGACCAGACGGTGCGGTGTGGCGACGCTGCCGAGTTCCTCGAAGCCGAGCGCGAACCCGGCGCGACCGACGTGGAGGCCACGACGCTCGATTCGACGATTACGATGCTGCGCGAGGCAGGCAAAGAACCACTCCGCCCGCGCGTGCGCATCGTCGACCGCCGGGCGACCGACGAGGCCTTCGAGGCACTCATCGACGCCGTCGACGGCGAAAAGCGCGTGTACGACAACCACATCGATGCTTTCGACCTCTCTCAGGACGAGGCCGAAACCCTCGCCCGCGACGTGGAACTCGACCACGGCGGCTACGGCTTCCTGTTGCCCTCCTCCATCTACCATCGGTTCATGACCGGGCTGACCGGCGGCAAGATGTCATCCTCGATTCCGGCCAGCCACATCAGCCTCCTCGATGACCCCGAAGACGGCTACGACAAGGTGAAAGCGGCGACGACGGGCGGCCGGGAGACAGCGGAGAAACAGCGGGAACTCGGCGGGGAGGCCGACGAGTGTCCGGTCTATGAACTGTACGCCTACCTGTTGTCGGGTGACGACGACGAGTTCGCCAAGGAAGTCTACGACGAGTGTGTCAACGGCGAGCGACTCTGTGGTGGCTGCAAGGAGCAGGCTGCAGAACTCATGGAGGAGTTCCTCGACGACCATCAGGAAAAACGCGAGGAGTGGGAGGAGAAACTCGACGAACTGGATATCGAGTTGGATTCCGACCGCAAGCGCTGACCGCCAGCGCGCTCACTCCTCTTCGTCGGTGCGCTGCCAGTCCAGAAGCGGCGTATCCGGGTTCTCGGCACCGGGAATACCACAGACGCCGGCATCGGCACCGGCCTGTTCGACGCCGCTGTCGACGCCGCCGATGTGCCAGTCGACGCTGTGGCCGGTCTTTGTCTCGTGGTCTGCGAGGGCGAGGCGTGCCCGTCCCAGCGCATCGACGGTCTCGCGGAACGCACAGTCCTCGCAGTCGACGACGACATCGTCGCTCATACCGACAGTTCGGGCCACGACGACGAAAACACTCCGGTCGGGTGTTCTATCCAGAACGCTTTTCCCGGCCCGTCACAATCGCCCGCACATGGCATTCGAACCCCAGCCACGGAGTACCGCCAGCCAGCAGTCGGCTCTCGTGGGGTTCGATTTCTTCTTCGCCTGAGGAGGGCGGTGGACTCGCGGCGGCCGTGAGAGGCCATCGCGACGAAACTGTCCGCCGGGGCGAGTATGAAGCGTTAACTGCCGATACCGCGGTAGACCAATCATGAAACTGCCACACGCACAACTTGCGGTGTTAGAGACCGCAAGTGCCGACGAGGACCGCCCGATAACCGAGGTGGCCGAGCAGGCCGACCTGAAACCGGAGGCCGCGACGCGTGCCGCCTTCGAACTCGAAGACGAAGGCCTTGTCGCGGTCTCCGAGGAGACCGACGAATCGGTCACCGTCACCGACGAAGGCGAGACCTACGCGGATGCGGGACTGCCCGAGCTCCGCCTGTATAAGGCCGCACTGGAAGCCGGTGCCGAGACGGAACCGGTCTCGCTGGGTGAACTGCTCGGGGCCGCCGGACTGGACGGTCCCGCAGTCGACATCGCACTGGCCAATTTCGCCCGGAAGGGCTACGGCGATGTCGACAGCGGCGACGTATCGGCTGATGCCGACGCCGACCCCGCGACCGACGACGAGCGCCTGGCACTGGAACGGCTCGCTGCCGAGGAGACCGGCGGCGAGGACATCGCGGCGTCCGTCCTCGACCAACTGGAGAGTCGGGGCCTCGTCGACCGCTCGGCATCGACGATTCGGTACGTCCAGTTGACCGACGATGGGGTCACTGCGCTGATGGGGGGAGTCGAGGCCGCCGAAACCGTCGACCAGCTCACCCCCGAGATGCTCACGAGCGGTGAGTGGGAAGACGTCGAGTTCGCCGAGTACAACGTCGAGGCCGACGCCGAACAGTTCCAGGGTGGCCGCGAGCACATCCTCCGCCAGACCGCCAACCGGGTCAAGGATGTCCTCGTCGGCATGGGCTTTCAGGAGATGGAGGGTCCCCACGCCGACGCGCAGTTCTGGATCAACGACTGCCTGTTCATGCCACAGGACCACCCGGCGCGAACACACTGGGACCAGTTCGCACTGGAGACGCCCGACGAAATCGGGTCGTTGCCCGACGACTTGGTCGAAAACGTCCGCTCGGCACACAAGGAGGGTGTCGGCGAGGACGGCGAGGGGTATCACTCCCCGTGGACCGAGGAGACCGCCAGTCGGCTCGACCTGCGGGGACACACGACCTCCCTGTCGATGCGGTATCTCTCGGGCCATCAGGTCGGCGAACTGGAGCCCCCACAGCGGTATTTCAGCGTCGAAAAGGTCTATCGCAACGACACACTGGACCCGACGCACCTGCTCGAGTTCTTCCAGATCGAGGGCTGGGTGATGGCCGAGGACCTCTCGGTGCGGGACCTCTTTGGCACGTTCACCGAGTTCTACGAGCAGTTCGGCATCACCGACCTGGAGTTCAAGCCCCACTACAACCCGTACACGGAGCCCAGCTTCGAACTGTTCGGCACTCACCCCGAGACGGGCGACATCGTGGAGGTCGGCAACTCCGGCATCTTCCGCGAGGAAGTGCTCGAACCGCTCGGCGTCGACTGTGACGTGATGGCCTGGGGACTCTCCCTGGAGCGACTACTCATGTTGATGTATGGCTTTGAGGACATTCGTGATGTCCACGGGACGTTGTGTGACCTCGAACTACTGCGTGACGTGGAGGTGGTGTACTGATGCCAGTCGTCGATGTCGACCCCGACGAACTGCGGGACCTGACCGGTCACGAGGACAAAGACGACGACCAGCTCAAGACGGACCTGTTCGATTTGGGCCTGGAGTTCGAGGGCTGGACCGAGGACGACGAGATGCAACTGGAGTTCGCCCCCGACCGGCTGGACCGACTCTCCGTCGAGGGCATCGCCCGCTCGCTGCGCTATCACTACGGTGACGACCGCGGCGTCTACATCCCAAGCGTCAACGACGCCGACTGGACCATCGCCGTCGAGGGACAGCCCGAGGGGCGGCCCTACGTCACCGGCGCTATCGTCCGCGGGCTGGACCTAGACGATGCCGCACTGGAATCGCTCATCCAGTTACAGGAGAAACTCCACGCGACCATGGGCCGCAAGCGCTCGAAGGGTGCCATCGGTATCCACGACCTCACGATGCTCAAGGGCTCTCCCGCCACAGACGACGGGCGGGCCAACAAGTCGGTCACCTACACCAGCGTCGCTCCTGCGGAGGACTCGTTCGTCCCGCTGGATAGCGACGGCGAGATGACGCCCGCGGAAGTACTCGACCAGCACCCGACCGGCGAAACCTACGCCGACCTCGTGAACGACTTCGACCGGTATCCGGCCATCTACGACGACCTCGGACTCTTTTCGTTCCCGCCGGTCATCAACGGCCGTCGGACTGAGGTCACCACCGACTCGCGGGACCTCTTCATCGAGTTGACCGGGACCGACCAGTGGACCGTCGACCACATGCTCAACATCGTCCTCTATGCGCTCTCGGCCCGGGGCGGCCAGATAGAGCGCGTCGAGGTCGACTACGACGACGATGCACCCGGCGAGTATGCGGGCCAAACGCTTTCCCGCCCGGACTTCGCTGTGCGCTCGAAGACCGTCACTCACGACCGTATCGAGACGATTCTCGGCGTCGATGTCGACGAGGGGACCGTCATCGACTGTGCCGAGCGCGCTGGGCTGGACGCCACAGCGGTCGATGACGGCGCGGCCTACGACGTGGAGGTCCCGCCCTACCGTGTCGACGTGCTCCACCCGCTTGACGTGGTCGACGACATCGGCCGCGCGTTCGGGTTCAACGACCTCGACCCTCGCTATCCCGAGGCGTCGACGGTCGGTGGCCGCCACGAGCGCTCCCGACTGGAAGATGCCGCCCGCGATGCCCTCGTGGGGCTCGGGTTCGAGGACCTGCTGAACTTCCATATGATAAACGCCGAGGAGAACTTCGAGCGGATGGGACTCGCCGACCCACGCGAGGACGGTGCGACCGACGCCGTCGGGGCTGTCGACCCGGTCACCATCCGGGAACCATACAGCGAGGACTACACCATGTTGCGGACGTGGGCCCTGCCCTCGCTTCTGATGGTGCTCGAACGCAACACCCACCGCGCATATCCACAGGACATCGCGGAAATCGGGCTGGCAGCACACACCGACGACACCGAGAATACGGGCGTCGCGGAGCACCGGACGGTCTCGGGCGCGCTCGCGCGTACGGACGCGTCGTATGAAAACGTAAAGGGTCGCCTACAGGCGGTCGCAGACGCCTTCGGGAAGACGCTGGAGACGCCGCCGACCGACCACCCGACGTTCATCGACGGCCGGACCGCTGAAATCGTCCTCGACGGTGACTCGGTCGGTGTCCTCGGCGAGGTCCACCCGAAAGTGCTGGTCGAACACGACCTCGAACTGCCGGTGGCTGCCTTCGAGTTCCGACTGGACGCACTGGAGTAAGGGACGCGAGACTGAACGGATTGGTTTTCGACGGAGCGAGCGGCAAATCTGCGGACCGACGAGCGATTTTCCGGTCGAACAGTGGTCACGGGCCGGCAACGAGCCAGACAGTAAATGCCACGAGACCGACCGCGACGAGCCAGACGAGTCCACGCTTTGCTTGCCCCGCGAGGTCCATACCGGCGTTTCACGTGGGGCGTACATAAGATTCCGGTCAGCCCGGTGAACTCTCCATCTCCTGGAACCAATCGGTTGTCCCCTCACTTTGGCCGGCTTCGGCGTCGTCGCGAGGGAGACGGACGACGAACGTCGAGCCGTCACTCGATGTCTCTTCGAGCCAGATGTCGCCCTCGAACGCGGTGACGATTGTGTGGACGATGTTCAGGCCGGTCCCTTCGCTGACGGTCTCGAACAGTCGGTCGGGGTCGGCCAGGTCCAGACCGGGACCCTCGTCGGACACCGTCAGTTCGACGTACTCGCCGGCATCTTCGAGTGTCACCTCGACACGCGGGGCGTCGCCGCCGTCGTGTTCGATACCGTTGACGATGAGGTTCTCACAGACACGCGAGAGGAGGTCGTTACACCGCAGGTAGACTGGGTCACTGGGCAGGGCTAGGGACACTCTTGCGTCAGGGAAGGAGTCGCGGATGCGTTCGACTTCCCGGACCAGCACGTGCTTGATGTCCACTCGCCGGACCGATTTCTCGGTCGTGAGGTCGGCCACCGTGTTGGCGACGTACTCGATTTCCTGTGTCTGGTCCTCGATCACTTCGAGGTCTGCACGGACTTCCTCGTCGGGACATCGGTCCTGGAGCAAGTCCAGTCGAGCGTAGATGATGTTGACGAGATTGGGCACGTCGTGGCCGACGAGATAATTGAACAACTGGAACCTGTCCCGGTCCGCTTCGACCTGCTGGACGTACTCTTTGACGTTGGTGGTCATCCGCTGGAGAAGAGACCCGAACCGGCCGGGGACATCCGCTTCCAGTACCGGGTCATCGAACCGCTGTGTCGCGAGCGCCTCGGCCTGGTTGGCGACGACTGTCAGGTTGTGTTGCATCTCCTCGAAGGTGCGACAGAGGTCGCCGATTTCGTCTCGCTGGTCGGTCGCCGGCACGCTCACGTCGAGGTTCCCCCGCTCGATACGTCGGGAGGCTTCCTGCAGTGACAGAATCGGCGTGATGATGTCGTCTTCGAGGATGAGTACCGTGTTGACGAAAGCGATGCTGGCGAGTCCGAACAGTCCGGCAGTCGCCCAGAGACGCGCCCAGCCCGAGACCACGAGTGGGACAAGCGTCAGCGCAACGGAGACGAGAAACTGGATGGCAACCGCAATCAGCACCTTCCAGCGCAGTGAGCGTGAGATGCCGACGACATCCATCGTCCACCAGACGAGAGTCCTGTATTGCCTGCCGATACGAGCATGCATATCGCCACTGTGCTCACCTGCTATACTAAAACGCCCCCCGTGTTTTTCACGTTTTGAGAAATAAGCGACCACACGACAGTAGACCTGCAGAAAAACGGCCCGAGAACGGCTGAAAAATATCTATCCTGTCGGCTGCTGGAAGATGTCTATCTGAGAGAAAACTGATGGGTGGGACTATCTCATCGCGTGGTGCCTACAGGTCCGCACCGACAGCTTCCTCGACGGAGTCAAAGCCGTCCTCGGCAAGCAACTCCAGCAGCCCCTCGTTGATGTCCCGGGCGATGGACGGGCCACGATAGACAAGCCCGGTGTATAGCTGGACGAGGCTGGCCCCGGCCCGAATCTTCCGGTAGGCGTCTTCGGCCGTGGAGACGCCGCCGACGCCGACGACGGGTACGTCGGTGCGCCGGGCGACAAAGCGGACCATCTCCGTCGCGGGCTCCTCGATGGGTGCCCCCGAGAGTCCGCCCGTTTCGAGGCGGTTGTTCGAGCGCAACGAGGCCGGTCGCTCGGTGGTGGTGTTGGTGGCGACGATGCCATCGAGGTCGAACTCCGAGACGATAGAGAGGGCGTCCTCGACGGCCGGTTCGGGAAGGTCCGGCGAGAGCTTCACCAGCAGGGGACTGGCACCCGCCTCGGTCAACGTCTCGAAGATGGCTGCCATCGACTCCCGGTTCTGTAGCTCCTCGAAGCCCTGTGAGTTGGGACAGGAGACGTTTACGACGAAGAAATCGGCCCCCTCCGCGACCCGTTCGTAGGTCTGGCGGTAGTCCGCCGGCGCGTTCCCGGGTGCGACGTGTTCGGTCTTGGCAATATTGACGCCGACGGGGATGTCAACGTCGGTCCGCAGCAGGCGGCGACCCACGACGTCGGCGCCGTCGTTGTTCAGTCCCATCCGGTTGATGAGTGCCTCGTCGTCGCGCAGGCGGAACATGCGCGGTCGCGGGTTCCCGCCCTGGGGCTCGGCTGTAACACCACCAACCTCGACGAACCCAAAGCCCAGCCCAGCGAGTGCTGCTGGAAGCTCGGCGTTTTTATCGAAGCCTGCGGCGACACCGACGGGGTTTGGAAAGTGCTGCCCGAACGCTGTCGTTTCGAGGCGGTCGTCGTCGACGGTGTAGCGGCGGGCCAGTACTGATTTCAGCGGTGTCGCCTGTGTCGCCTGTAACAACATGTGGACGCCGGTGTGGGCGGTCTCCGCGGGCAGGCGAAACAGGACTGGCTTGGCCAGGTCGTAGAGAGTCATAGAAGCGATGGCAGGCTCAAAATTCGTGCTCGACGTCGTCGGCGTCGGCTTTCTGGATGATTATCTTGTCCTCACGCACGCGGACGAACACTTCATCGCCGATGTCCATCCCCGCCACGGCGAGTTCGTCTTCGTGGAGATTGATGTGGACGTTGTGGTACTCGCCGTCCTCGTCTTTTGCGCCACTGGGGCTGAGCTTCTTCTTTCGGACCATCGCGCTACTCTAGACGGTGCTTCGCCGGAGGATACACTTAAGTCTACCGCGCGATAGCCGGTCGCCGTCGCCCGGTCAGCGGCGCGCGCGAGCGCTGACTCCCTCTCGAATGACCACTCTGAGCCGGCTTCGGGGACAGTCACCGCTCGTTTCGGACCGTTTCGCACCCATCTGTATAAAAGGACCACCGCAGGGCGGGCGGATTTGGGGGGTATATTTATAATGGGTCATGTGCTGAATTGACATGGAGCGGTAGAAATCATGGCACAAGACAGCGACAAGCGCAACTTTGCGCTCCGCGAGGGCAACGGCGAAGAGACGAGTGTCTTCTCCGGGGGGACACCTCGGCAGGCGGCGCTGAAAGCGGCGCGACGACTCGACCCAGCATCGTCGGAGGACGATGCGGATCCAACGGAACTGCGGCTACGGGAGAAGGGTACCCACAAGGTCCACGTCTATGAGGGCTGGGCCTGGGAAGAGGAGGCACCTGACGACAAACCCGACTGGATGCCCGGCGACATTACCAAGGGCAACGTCTCCAAACAGGGCGTCGAGCATCTCGACGAAATCTAGGTAGCCATCGACCATTCTTTGCCCTACTCGGACAGCGGCAGCGCCGTCGAACACTGGGATTAAGTCTACAGACGGGAACCGGGCGAACGCGTGGCCTCCACCCGGCCAGACCGGACCGGCGACCGGTGGGATGACCGGCCGGCCTCCAGCCACGCGATAGTATCACGCCCACAGGTACCCACCAGGGACATGACCCGTTCTGACAGCAGTTGTGAGACTCACTGCACTTGCATCCCCCTGGATTATTCGCTACTCGGGTATCCCGACCGAACAGCATTCGCACTGGCAGACTGTTCCGGCGATGAAGGGAACGCCTCAGAAATGGATGTGCCATGGGCAACGTGTCTATCAACAATACCGGCTCGCCAGTGTCGACGAACGGTGGGCGGTTCTGTAGACAGGCGCGTACAACTGGCAGTCGACTCCATCACGGGGACGTGTTCTCGCGTACTCGAGGATTATCCGGATGGCGTGTCTGTGCCCGTTACACCCTGGCGTGACAGGCAATCTCGATGGATAGTTCGTTCGACGCCCTTAAGTGGAACCTGCCCTTCGACTGTGATGCGAAGCGGCGCCGGGCCCGACAAAGTTGGGCCCTGGCCTCCGTTCGATGCCCTTAAGTATAACAGGGCGTTCCGAATGGAATGCAAACGCCCCGACGCCGGGCGAATCCGGCGACGGGCAATCCGATGCCCTTAAGTGATACAGGGGATTTGGGTTGAACGCGAAGGAGGCCTGGTCGGAACAGCCGACCGGTGCCGATCGGACCGATGCCAACACGAAGGGTTTAAGGCCCTTACTGGCATACGAATAGGTCCGAAGGAAATGAGGATTCCACCCCTGCGGTCCGCCGTATAGATGGGATCTGATGTTAGCCCTGGTAGTTCGGTGACACCTGGTCGGTCGTCGCCGTGACGCCGCCGTGTCACCGAGCTTCGATAGTTCCCGCCTACATCCCCCCTGCTTTGCAGGGGACATTCCGGTTGATCCTGCCGGAGGCCATTGCTATCGGAGTCTGATTTAGCCATGCTAGTCGCACGAGTTCATACTCGTGGCAAATAGCTCAGTAACACGTGGCCAAACTACCCTATGGACGGCGATAACCTCGGGAAACTGAGGCTAATTGCCGATACGGCTCTCATGCTGGAATAGCAGAGAGCTGGAAACGTTCTGGCGCCATAGGATGTGGCTGCGGCCGATTAGGTAGATGGTGGGGTAACGGCCCACCATGCCCATAATCGGTACGGGTTGTGAGAGCAAGAGCCCGGAGACGGTATCTGAGACAAGATACCGGGCCCTACGGGGCGCAGCAGGCGCGAAACCTTTACACTGCACGAGAGTGCGATAGGGAGACTCCGAGTGCGAGGGCATACAGTCCTCGCTTTTCTGTACCGTAAGGTGGTACAGGAACAAGTGCTGGGCAAGACCGGTGCCAGCCGCCGCGGTAATACCGGCAGCACGAGTGATGGCCGATATTATTGGGCCTAAAGCGTCCGTAGCTGGCCGAGCAAGTCCGTTGGGAAATCGACGCGCCTAACGCGTCGGCGTCCAGCGGAAACTGTTCGGCTTGGGGCCGGAAGACCCGAGGGGTACGTCCGGGGTAGGAGTGAAATCCCGTAATCTTGGACGGACCGCCGGTGGCGAAAGCGCCTCGGGAGGACGGACCCGACAGTGAGGGACGAAAGCCAGGGTCTCGAACCGGATTAGATACCCGGGTAGTCCTGGCCGTAAACAATGCTCGCTAGGTGTGCCGCAGGCTACGAGCCTGCGCTGTGCCGTAGGGAAGCCGTGAAGCGAGCCGCCTGGGAAGTACGTCTGCAAGGATGAAACTTAAAGGAATTGGCGGGGGAGCACTACAACCGGAGGAGCCTGCGGTTTAATTGGACTCAACGCCGGACATCTCACCAGCACCGACAGTGTGCAGTGAAGGTCAGTTTGATGCGCTTACTGGAGCCACTGAGAGGAGGTGCATGGCCGCCGTCAGCTCGTACCGTGAGGCGTCCTGTTAAGTCAGGCAACGAGCGAGACCCGCACTCCTAGTTGCCAGCAACACCCTTGTGGTGGTTGGGTACACTAGGAGGACTGCCGCTGCTAAAGCGGAGGAAGGAACGGGCAACGGTAGGTCAGTATGCCCCGAATGTGCTGGGCAACACGCGGGCTACAATGGCCGGGACAATGGGATGCCATCCCGAGAGGGAGCGCTAATCCCCTAAACCCGGTCGTAGTTCGGATTGAGGGCTGAAACCCGCCCTCATGAAGCTGGATTCGGTAGTAATCGCGTGTCATGAGCGCGCGGTGAATACGTCCCTGCTCCTTGCACACACCGCCCGTCAAAGCACCCGAGTGAGGTCCGGATGAGGCCATCATGCGATGGTCGAATCTGGGCTTCGCAAGGGGGCTTAAGTCGTAACAAGGTAGCCGTAGGGGAATCTGCGGCTGGATCACCTCCTAACGATCGGGACTGGGGTTTTACCCCAGCCCACCTTTGGCACCGAGAGGGGTTCGCCTCTCTCGATGAACTCTCGAAGCTCGGTCACACGTCGTCGTCAGCAACGACCGGCCGGGCACCTATGAACTACCAGGGCTAACACTATACGGCGGACGGGCCCATAGCTCAGTGGCAGAGCGCCGCCTTTGCAAGGCGGAGGCCCTGGGTTCAAATCCCAGTGGGTCCATGTTTCGTACCCGTTCCGAACCGTGCCCCTTAAGTGGGATACGGCGCTTCGTTCGGGTACGACAGACCGATGCACCATCCCGTGCAAGCGCGGGTGGGAAGGGTCGATACACGCACCGTTCACCACGGGCGTGTGGATGACACCGTGTGTACGTGCGATCCAGGCGTCCACTGGACTCGTTCATCGAGTTCAATCGACGTCGTGAGTTCCATCTGGAACTCACACATTCCGTGAGTCCCCACCGGGACTCACAACCACAACGTGGCTACTGTGCCACCTGGTGGATAGCTCGGCTCGGCAGCCGACGAAGGACGTGCCAAGCTGCGATAAGCTCAGGGAAGCCGCACGGAGGCGAAGAACCTGAGATTTCCGAATGGGAATCCCCACCGCAATTGCTTCGCGCAATGGGGAACGCCGGGAACTGAAACATCTCAGTACCGGCAGGAAGAGAAAACGCAACGTGATGTCGTTAGTAACCGCGAGTGAACGCGATACAGCTCAAACCGAAGCCTTCGGGCAATGTGGTGTATGGGCTGACTCTCATCGCCGAAACCGTCTCACGAAGTCTCCTGGAACGGAGCACGAAACAGGGTGACAGTCCCGTACTGAGGCCTACTATGGCGTGCGTCAGATCCGGAGTAGCGGGGGTTGGAAATCCCTCGTGAATATGGCAGGCATCGACTGCTAAAGCTAAACACTCGCCGAGACCGATAGCGAACAAGTAGCGTGAGCGAACGCTGAAAAGTACCCTCCGAAGGGAGGTGCAATAGGGCTTGAAATCAGGTGGCGATAGAGCGACGGGGCATACAAGGTCCTGTGCTAAACGACCTGCCCGCGAGGGCACAGTAGGACGCACCGGAAGCCGATGTTCCGTCGTACGTTTTGAAAAACGAGCCAGGGAGTGTACCTGTTTGGCGAGTCTAACCCGTTCATCGGGGGAGGCGTAGGGAAACCGACATGGCCGCAGCATTGCCAGGGCCGCCGTGTTCAAGCGCGGGGAGCCAAACGGGTACGACCCGAATCCGGACGATCTACGCGTGGGCAAGGTGAAGCGTGCCGAAAGGCACGTGGAAGCCTGTTAGGGTTGGTGTCTTACAATACCCTCCCGTGACCTACGTGTAGGGGTGAAAGGCCCATCGAGTCCGGCAACAGCTGGTTCCAACCGAAACATGTCGAAGCATGACCTCCGCTGAGGTAGTTCGTGAGGTAGAGAGACTGATTACCGTGTCCGCCCTCGAGAGAGGTCGGCGCGGTTGTCAAACTCCGAACTCACGAACGCCATCGAAGCGGGGAGTCCGGTGCACGGGGTAAGCCTGTGTACCATGAGGGAGACAACCCAGAGCTGGGTTAAGGTCCCCAAGTGTAGACTAAGTGTAATCCTCTGAAGGTGGTCCCGAGCCCTAGACAGCCGGGAGGTGAGCTTAGAAGCAGCTACCCTCCAAGAAAAGCGTAACAGCTTACCGGCCGAGGTTCGGGGCGCCCAAAATGATCGGGGCTCAAGTCTACCACCGATACCTGGCCGCGCCCGTCACACGGCGGTCGCGTAGGTTGGCGTTGAGCGCGGATGGAAGCTCGGGCGAGAGCTCGCGTGGACCGCGTTCAAACGAAAATCCTGGCCGCAGTAGCAGCGAAAGTCGGGTGCGAATCCCGACGGCCGAAAGGGCAAGGGTTCCTCGGCACTGTTCGTCAGCCGAGGGTTAGCCGATCCTAAGTCACATCGTAACTCGCGTGTGACAAAAGGGAAACTGGTTAATATTCCAGTGCCTTCTTGCAATGAACGCCGACGCCCTGGGGTCGACCGAGCCGGGCATTCGCCCGGCCGAACTGTCCAACTCCGTGGAAGCCGTAATGGCACGAAGCGGACGAATGGCAGGATAGGGAAACTCGGTTCAACCTGGGGCCCGTGAAAAGGCAAGCAAGAAGTCCGTACCGAGATCCGACACAGGTGCCCATGGCGGTGAAAGCCTAGGCCTGTCGGGAACAACCGACGTTAGGGAATTCGGCAAGTTAGTCCCGTAAGTTCGCGATAAGGGATGCCTGCTCGGGAAACGAGCAGGTCGCAGTGACTCGGACGCTCCGACTGTCTAGTAACAACATAGGTGACCGCAAATCCGCAAGGACTCGTACGGTCACTGAATCCTGCCCAGTGCGGGTATCTGAACACCTAGTACAATAGGACGAAGGACCCGTCAACGGCGGGGGTAACTATGACCCTCTTAAGGTAGCGTAGTACCTTGCCGCTTCAGTAGCGGCTTGCATGAATGGATTAACGAGAGCGTCACTGTCCCAACGTTGGGCCCGGTGAACCGTACGTTCCAGTGCGGAGTCTGGAGACCCCCAAGGGGAAGCGAAGACCCTATGGAGCTTTACTGCAGGCTGTCGCTGGGACATGGTCGCTGATGTGCAGGGTAGGTAGGAGTCATTACACAGGTGCGTGCGCCAGCACGTCGCCGAGACAGACATGAAACACTACCCGTCAGTGACTGTGACCCTCACTCCGGGAGGAGGACACCGATAGCCGGGCAGTTTGACTGGGGCGGTACGCGCTTGAAAAGATATCGAGCGCGCCCCAAGGCCATCTCATCCGGGACGGAGACCCGGAGAAGAGCGCAAGAGCAAAAGATGGCTTGACAGTGTTCTTCCCAACGAGGAACGCTGACGCGAAAGCGTGGTCTAGCGAACTTTTGCGCCCGCTTGATGCGGGCCAAAAATGACAGAAAAGCTACCCTAGGGATAACAGAGTCGTCACTCGCAAGAGCACATATCGACCGAGTGGCTTGCTACCTCGATGTCGGTTCCCTCCATCCTGCCCGTGCAGAAGCGGGCAAGGGTGAGGTTGTTCGCCTATTAAAGGAGGTCGTGAGCTGGGTTTAGACCGTCGTGAGACAGGTCGGCTGCTATCTATTGGGGGTGTTTTGGTGCCTGACGGGAACGACCGTATAGTACGAGAGGAACTACGGTTGGTGGCCACTGGTGTACCGGTTGTTCGAAAGAGCAGTGCCGGGCAGCCACGCCACACGGGGTAACGGCTGAACGCATCTAAGCCGGAAACCCACCTGGAAAAGAGGCACCGCCGAGGTTACTCCTAGAAGAGGAGTTCGATAGACTCGGGGTGTACGCACCGAGGTAACGAGGTGTTTAGCCCGCGAGAACTAACAGACCGAAGCCACCATTCATACCGCATTGGACTCGTTGAACGAGTCCAGGCGCAATCTGGATCGCACGTATGCACGGAGTAGATCGACCGACAGTGGTCAGATCGCGGTTCGATTCCGCGAGTCGGCGTTAAGACGGCCATAGCGGCGGGGTTACACCCGTACCCATCCCGAACACGGAAGTTAAGCCCGCCAGCGTTCCGGTGAGTACTGGAGTGCGCGAGCCTCTGGGAAACTCGGTTCGCCGTCTCCCATTCATACCGCGGTGGTACTTTCCCACCGCATTCATTCCCCTCGCATAGTGACAACACTGTGCGGGGGTTTTTGTCGTATATGTGAAAAGCGCCTGCTGTGGGGGTCACGAGTCAGTGACTCTCGCCAGTCCAGCGGTATCACAATCCATAAATCGATACACACCAGAGTATCTAGTGCGCCAAGGTGGCAGAGTCCGGCCGAACGCAGCGGCCTGCAGAGCCGCCTACCGCCGGTTCAAATCCGGCCCTTGGCTTTTCCGTACACAGACGTGCAGAGCCATCGCTGAGTCCTGGTCAGCGAGAACTGGCGACTCTCCTCTCTTTCAACCCATCCTCGCACTCGCAACTGACAGTATCAGTCGTAGGACTGTCGGATTGCGGGATAGCCGTCGGGTGTGGTGACGAGGACGATGTCACCGTCGTTATTCCAGACGGGATCTGGCTCGCCCCAGTAGTGGTGTGTCGCGTTGTCGACGCCACTGCCGGTATGGAGCGTGAGGCGCTGGCCGGGCGCGAGTGTCGTCTCGGGGAAGGTATACCGGTGCCCAATCGAGTCATGCACCGTCCAGTTAGTGAGCGCGAGTGGTCGTTGGCCTGTGTTCCGGAGGACGAGAAACTCGCCGTTGGGGTTTTCGTAGTCGTCCCCGGGTGCATCGGCTCGGATCCGCGTCAGTTCGAGGTGTTGTCGGGGGCCGATGGCGTCAGTCGCTCCAACGAGTCGTGTGTACTGGTCGGGGCCGTCACCCAGTGTTTCCCGACGCTCTGAGGTGTCGGTCGCGCCCGGACGGAAAGGCTCGCCGCTGCGAAGCGCCGTCGCGACGATAGGGTCGCGGTCCTGCGTGCGGACGGTGACGGTTTCACCGTCGCTGCTGAACGTCGTCGTCCCGTGGGTACCGGTCCAGTAGGCCGGGATGCCGCGGGCGGTCAGACGGGTCAGGACTGTCTCGTCGGGGTGGCCGTATTCGGAGTCGTACGGGCTGGAGATAACAACCCGGTCGGGCGAGACGGCATCGAGAAACGGTTCCCGGGAGCTGCTGTAACTGCCGTGGTGGCCCGCTGTGAGGACAGTCGCGTTCAGCGCAGTGCCGTATCGCTCGACCAGATAGCGTTCCTGGTCGGCCTCGGCGTCGCCGCTGAGCAGGACGCTCGTATTTCCGTAGCCGAGTCGGAGGACGAGACTGTTCTCGTTTCGGGTCCTGTTGTCGAGGTAGGGGACGGGTGGACCGAGGACGCTGACCGTGGCATCGCCGAAGCCAATGGCGTCACCCTCGTGTGTCTCATCGCGTGTAACGTTGTGTTGCTCGACGGCAGCGAGGAATTCGCCGTAGGTCTGTGTGCTGGCGGGGAGACCTGGGTCGTGGACGGTCCCGACACCTGCGCGTTCGCTCTCGTAGTGGTCGATAATCGGTCCGGCACCGCCGATGTGGTCGGCGTCGCTGTGGCTGACGACTAGGTGGTCGATGCGGTCGATGCCCTGTTCGCCGAGGTAGTCGAGGACGGCCTCGCCGTCGGTATCGTAGTGGCCGGTGTCATAGAGCATCGTTTCCCCGGCCGGGCCGACGATGAGAATACTGGTCGCCTGCCCGACGGCGATGACGTGAACGTCGAGCGTCGCGTTTGCCGTTTCCGACGGCGTACCGACGGCTGGGGTGTCGACTGTCCTGTCGGCGCTGGGCTGGCTGCTCCGGGTTCCGCCCTCGGGTCCCAGACAGCCGGCCACGAGGAGAACACCGAGGAGACAACAGATTGCCAGCGTGTGCCGCGCTGTCACTGGCTCTCTTTTGGCAACCGATCTCAATAACCTCGATGGTTAGTGGAGAAACTGGTTATTCGGTCGAGAGGACCTGCTCGATGCGGGCATCAGCGTCGTCGTGGTCCGTCTCGCGGAGGCCGGCAATGGCGTCCTTGAAGGCGACGTGGTAGCTGGCCGGGCCGTGGTACTCGCCGAACGCGCCGTCGGCGGCTACTTCGCCGGCGAGACCGAACGCGAGCGTCCCGGCGAAGGCAGCCTCGCTCGTGTCATCGAGCGCGGCGGCGAACGTCGCCAGCGTCCCGCCGAGCATGCAGCCGGTCCCGACGATGGTACCCATCATCGCGTCGCCGGCGGTGACCTCGTAGGCTGTCTCGGCCGTGGCGACGACGTCCGTCTCGCCGGACGCGACGACGACGGTGTCGTACTGCTGGGCACAGGCGACGGCAGTCGTGGCGACATCGCCGTAATCGCCGACGGATTCGACGCCACGAACCTCCGCATCTTCGCCTGCCAGAGCGGTAATCTCGCCCGCGTTACCCTTGATGATGGCCACGTCAAGCTCCGATGCGAGGCGTTCGGCCACGCGGTCCCGGGTCGGTGTCGCGCCGACGCCAACGGGGTCAAGCACGAGCGGGATGCCCTGTTCGGCGGCGGCTTCGCCAGCCGTCATCATCGTCCGTTCGCCGACCTCGCTGACGGTTCCCATGTTGATGAGCAGGCCCTGCGCGGCCGCGAGCATATCTGCGACCTCGCGTTCGTCGTCGGACATCACGGGGAGCCCACCCCAGTGGAGGATAGTCTGGGCGACGTCGTTGATGGTCACGTCGTTGGTGAGTGCGGTCACCAGCGGTGACGATTCGGGGACGGTATCGAGTGCGGCGTCGAGATTGACTGTCATGGGACTGTTGAGTACCGCAGGCCACCTCAGTCTTCCGTTGTACAACCGACTACTGCCCGCTACGTCACTCGCGGCGTCGCTTGCCGGCAGCGACTGCTTGGTCGAGGTCACGGGTGGCCGCTTCGGGGTCGGCGGCCCGCGTGATGGCACTGATGACGGCGACGCCGTCGGCACCCGCCTCCGTCACGTCTGCGGCGTTTTCGGGCGTGATGCCCCCGATACCGACGAAAGGGATATCGACAGCGTCGTCGATGGCACGGACTCGCTCTAGCCCGACCTCGTATTCCTCTTCGGGGATGTCGTCTTTCGATTGGGTTGAGAAGATGGTCCCGACACCGAGATAGTCCGCGCCCGCGCGCTCGGCCTCGCGTGCGGCCTCGACTGTCGAGACCGAGCGCCCGACGATGGCATCCTCGCCGAGTAACTCGCGGGCGTCGCTGACGGGCAGGTCGTCGTCCCCGACGTGGACGCCGTCGGCGTTGGCAGCCAGTGCCACATCCACGCGGTCGTTGACGACCAGCGCGACGCCGGCCTCGGCGGTGGGCTCCCGAAGCCTGCGGGCGATGGCGAGTTGCTCGCGAGCGCCGTGGTCTTTTTCCCGAACCTGGACCACGTCGACGCCGCCGGCGATGGCCGCGTCGACGATTTCCTCGGTCGTCCGGCCCGCGGAGAGGTCCTGCTGTGTGACGAGATAGGTATCCAGATGCATACCGGATACGTCGTGGCCTCGGGGTTTACCGCTGGTGATTTTACTGACTTGTGTGCTGGTAGGCGTCGAACTCCTCGCCGGCGACGAGATAGTAGCCGGTCCCGGCGACGCCGATGGCGGTGGCGACGGTGAAGGCGAGTTCGGGACTGACAGCTTCCCAGAGGAGCCCGCCCAGGGCGGCGCTTGGAATCACGACCGCGTTTCGCAGCAGGTAGTACGCACCGGTGACCCGGCCGCCGGCGTCCCGGTCCGCCGGGCCGACGATGAGCGCTTTGTGTGCCGGCAGGCCGGCAAAGCGCAGCCCAGAGAACGCAAAGAGTGCGACGTACACCAGCGGGTCCGCCGGCGCGACCACCAACACGACGGGAAAGACCGCATAGACTGCAAAGCCGATGGCGACGACCGGCTTCAGCCCCGTCCGCTCGGCGAGCCTGGCGACGGGATACATCGAGAGCAGGGCGACGACCATCTCGACGCCCAACAGCAGGCCGAAAAAGACCGCCGGGCTGAGCGAGACGCTGCTGACGGTCAGGCCAACGCTTCGTAACTCGACGACGACGACGACGAAGAAGACGTAGACCATCCCGTTGGCAAATCGAACGAGCGTGTCGGCCACGAGCAGCGGCCGGAGGGTGGCCGGGAGGGTCGCGATGTCTCGCCGAATCCCGGCGAGGCCGCCGAACTCCTCGCCGACGGTGTCCTCGCTGGCATCGTAGCGGACGTGCTGGACGGCGGTGGCGACGGCACCGAAGACCACCGCGACACCGAGTATGTACAGAAAGCCCGGCAGTAGGTCGCCGCCGGACAGATACAGCAGGCCGGCAGCCCCGACCGGCCCGAGCAGGAAGGCAGTGCGTCGGAAGGTCTCGGTGCTGGCAAAGCCACGGGCGAGCTGGTCCCGGGCCACACTCTGTTTTACGATGGCGAAGGTCGCCCCCAGCCCGAGTGATTTCCAGGCCTGTGCGAGCACGAGACCGACGAACACCCAGATCCACGGCTCGACGGTCAGCCCCGCGATATCGATGGTTCCCACGAGCGGGGCGAGCAGCCAGACGAGAAAGCCAAGCGTCGAGCAGACGCCAAACAGCGTCAGCGCCAGCCGCGAGCCGACGCGGTCGGAGATAGCACCGCCGGGATAGGGGTAGACGGCGCTGATGATGTTGCCTACAGTGCCATAGAGGCCGACGATGACTGGCGTCGCCCCGAGTGCGAGCATGTACTGGGGCAGGTAGCGACTGGTCATCTGGAAGCCAAGCGAGAAAGCGAACATCGCCACCGATAGTACGAGCACGTCTGTCGGGAGCGAAAGCGCCTGCCGGAACGGGTCAAAGGGGTCTACCGACTCGTCTTCCTCGGCCCCACTCATGTCCGTACTCACGGCTGGCGGTCTCTAAAGGATACTGTGGCCCGGAGTGACACGCCGTCGGCCAGCAGCCCGTTCGTCCTGGTCTTGTACCAGACACAGCCGGCGAGTGCGACCGCAAGCCCGGCCGTCTGCGGCGAGACGGTGCTTGCGAGGGCGACTGCCGGGTCGGCAAGCGGCCCCGGGAGGTCACCGGCGTAGGCGGTCACTTCTGCGGGTGTCTCGCCGACGGCGAACAGGAGCGCACCGGCAAGGAACGCCAGGCGGCCGGGACCCTCCCGCCAGACGTACGCGAGCGCGAACAGCGGCAGGTAGACGAGGACGACGTACCACCGAAGCGCCGGGAAGACGAGGACGGTCACGACCATCGTCGCGAAAATCGCCATCAGGCGCTCGCGCTCGCCCGAGACATCCAGATAGAAGTACGCGAGGACGGCTCCACAGACGACCACGGAGAGGACGACGAGGTGGGAGTACGTGGCGGCGGGCCAGACCGACCACAGCAGGTGCGAAAGCGGCCGCTGGACGGTCACGTAGGGGAAGGCGTCGACGGGGTAGCCGCCGACGAACTGAGCCGTCCGGGAGCGCTCGCCGGGAACCACCGTGAAGTAGTACCACGTCCGGTCGAAGCCATAGAGGGCCACGCCGGCGACCAGCCCCGCGATACCGGTGGCGAGGGCAACGGCGGTCGCTTTCCACTCTTTCTCCCGGAGCAGCCACAGGCCGACCAGCGCGGGAAAGACCTTGACCGATGCCCCACCGGCGAAACTGACGCCAGCGAGGCCGTCCCGGTCGAGTGTCAGCGCCCAGAAGCCGACGACGACAGCGACGGCCAGCAGGACGTTGACGTTCCCGAAGTAGATGCTGCCAAAGGAGTGCGTCGAGAGGACGAACGCAGCGGCGACGATGGCCACGTCGACCCACCCAAGCGCCGGGCCGAACTCCTCGACGTACTCGACGAGCAGCCACGCACCCGCGAGCCCGGCGACGACGGTCAAAAGCGTCAACAGCGCGAAGCCGGTCGTCCACCCGACGGCGGTGAAGGGGTACCACGCGAGGACGCTCGCCGGCGGGTAGAGGTAGTGGTAGCCTGGGTTGCCCGGCGGGGCGACGGTGTAGAAGTTCTCCCCGGCCATCGCGGCCTCCGCGGCGACGTGGTAGACGTGGTAGTTGACGCCCATCAGGCTGGAGGGCTCCCACGTCGTCAGCCCGATACGAGGGTTGTCCCGGTAGGCGTCCAGCCCGAACGGGAGCAACGCGAGGGCGACCAGCCACGCGGCGGCGTGGCTGTCGGCGACCAGCGGTCGACTCGATACCGGCAGCCACTCCCGGAGGCGGCCCTCGCCCATGTCCGGGACTGTCATCCCAGTGGTAAATACGCTGTCGTCTCTGCCCGGTCCGGGTGCTGTGGTGGCAACTTCGGGGGCGATTGGCATCGTTGTACCCGCCCGGGAATTCTTTATACCGGCCACGCTAGCACTGCGTGTGGTCGACGTACCTCCGTGGCCAGTACTCGTCACGCTCGGTGCGGGGGTCGCCAATCTCGTCCTCGTCCGGTATCTGTGGCCCTACCGGAACGAACCGGGCGGGCGGTGGTTTCTCGTCGTCATCGCCATCCAGGTGTTCTGGTGTCTCACATACGGGGTCGCTTTGCTCGTCTTCGACCCGGCGTTGCGTCGCGCACTGGAGCTACTAACCTGGCTTCCCGTCAACTGGATCGGCGTGTTCTTCCTGGGCTTTGCGCTGACCTACACCGGCCGCGTCGACTTGGTTCACTCCCCCGGTTTCTACGCTGCGGTGGCTTTCGAGACCCTCTCGACGGCACTCATCCTGACGAATCCGTGGCACCACCTCGTCTGGAGTGACTTCGCCGTTGCCCCCGTCTTCGGTGCGGCGACAGTGACCTACACCCACCACGCGTGGGTGTTCATCCAGTACTTCGGCGTGTTCGCGCTGGGGGCGGTCGGAACGTTCGTGCTGGTGGATACGGTCGTCAGCTACGGTCCTCTCTTTCGCAGGCAGGCTATCGCACTGGCGTTAACGCCGATTCCACCCGCCATCGCCTTCACCGCGTGGGCGTTCGAACTCGGCTCCTATCCCCTGAACCTCACCGCGGCGATGTTTCTCCCCCACGTCCTGCTGGATATGTACGCCCTCTTTGGCAGCACCATGTTCGAGTTCAAGCCGGCGACCCGCCGGACCGGCGAGCGGGCCGCTATCGACGACATCGGCACCGCCGTGGCGATGGTCGACCGCCAATCCCGGGTCATCACGCTCAACGCCGCCGCCGAGGACCTCTTTGGCGTCTCGAAACGCGCCGCCCTGACCGACCCGCTGGACTCGCTGTATGGCGGCGACGATGTCGACCTCGATGGCGGCGAACAGGCCGTTACCCTCCAGCTGGGTGGCCGCCGCCGGGAGTTCAACGTCGCCGTCACGCCGCTCGTGGACCCCGCAGAGACACACGTGGGCTACACCGTCGTCTTTCAGGACGTGACCGACGAGCGCCAGCGCAAGCAACGGCTGGAGGTGCTCAACCGCATCCTCCGGCACAACCTCCGCAACGACCTCAACGTCGTCATCAACTACGCCGACCTCATCGAGTCGAAGGCCGACGACGACATCTCCGACTACGCCGGCCGCATCGAGGCCCAGTCACAGGGGCTGGTCGGCCTCGGCGAGAAGGCCCGTCAGGCCACACAGGCGCTGGACGGCGAGATGACGTATGAAGATATCGCGGTCGCCGACCTCCTCGCCGCGGTCGCCGAGGACTGCCAAACAGCCCACGCTGGGACGGTGACGGTCGACGTGCCCGGGGACATCATCGTCGAATCCGACCACGAGGTGCTCTCGCTGGTCGTCGAGAGCCTCGTCGAGAACGGCCTCGTCCACGGCGGGGATGACCCGACCGTCGAGATGACCGCCGAGCGGACGCCGGCAGACGGCGGGTCGGTCCTTCTGACGGTCAGCGACGACGGCCCCGGTATTCCCGACCACGAACTCTCGGTGCTCGATGCCGGCGAGGAGAGCGCACTCGAACACGGTAGCGGCATGGGGCTGTGGGCGGTGGTCTGGGGGATGACCGCACTCGGCGGGGACATCTCCTTCGAGCGCCCGGCCGACGGGGGGACAGTCGCCCGGTTGCGCATCCCTGGGCTGGTCGACGACCGAACGCCTTAGGGCCGCCGACAATCTACCTGTGGATGGCAGAGGGAGCCCGGCCCCCGTGGGCCGCTCGATAGGTGCGCCTCGGCGGCTATCGCCGCCTCGGTTTCGCGCCCTTCGGGCGCGCCCATGAGGAAAGTCCCCCCACCGTCCAGGCAGGCGACCGGGTGCAAACCCGGGGCGGGAGACCGCCGGCTCTGGAACAGAAACGACACGGCGTCGCCGGACCGATGAGGCGTGCGAACCCCGACCGCAAGGGAGGGGGAGACCCCGCCGAGGGTCGATGGCGACGAATCGATGGAACGGCGAATCCTCGCCGGTGCAAGTCCGGACCACAAGGTAGCCCGGACACTGGTTCGGACGCTCAGCCGAATGCCGGGCCGAACAGAAGGGGGCTTACTCCCCTCAGCCGCTTGCACTCGCTAGCCGCGACGCTGGCGCGTTCTGCGTACAGACAACCCACCCTGTGCGAACTTTGAAGATGCTATGTGCTGTCTGTTCACATATGAAACGGGGGAGACTCGAACGCGAACTCGAGACGCAGTTCGGCGGCGACGAGCAGACGCGGCGAGCCATCTCGCGGCAGGCGCGTGACCTCGCAGACTCGGGCCGGATTGCGGCGGACTTTGACTACGAACTGACAGTCGATACGGTCATCGGCCATCTGACCGACGCACCTGACGAGCACACGCTGGTCGAGCGGTGGAACTGGTGGGTCGGGTCGCTCGACCTCTCGAAAGGCAGCTACCAGCGGTTCCAGGTGCGACCGGATGTCGCCTGACTAGAAGGCGCTCTCGCCGACGGTTTCTATGTATTCGGCCTCGCCGGTGTGGTCGGTCTCGTCGAACGCTGTGACCCGTGCCCGGACGCGGCTGTCGACGGCTTCCGGGGGTGCATTCGAGAGTCGCAGTACCGTGTCGCCGACGCGTGCGACCGGCGTCCCGCCGCGAGTGCCGGTCACGAACAGCGACACTTCCTGTCCTTCCTCGAAGCTGGGTGTCGTCGTACGGAACGACCAGCCAGTCAGGTACTTCGAGACGAAACTCATACGCGCTCGACCTCCTCGACCGTCCGGTCGGTCGTGTACTCACGGCCGAAGCCGGTGAGTGCAGCCAGGATGAAAACGCCCACGAGCAACCATCCGTGGAAGACGAAGGGGAAGACATCGATGGGGTTGACGACCATCGATTCGGTGAACCACTCGAACTGGTTTGGCAGCGATTCGATGACTGCAAAGCCGACCAGCAGGCCGCCCGACCACGGGAAGATATACCCAAGCGCCGACGTGTTCGCGTCGAGGATGTTCGCCCGGCGGTAGCCGTTGATGTTGAACCGTTCGCCGAGGCGTGCGATGTAGGGCGCGATGGCGATTTCGGCGGCGGTGTTTATCGTAATCATGGCGTTGACCAGTGCCGTTCCGAGCACCATGGCCAGTTCCGACCGGCGGACGCTGGTCGCGACGGAACTCAGCAGCCACTCCAGTATCGCCTGGAACCCGCCGCCACGAATCATAATCTGTGCGCCGGCGACGATGAGCAACACCAGCACGATCAGCGGGAAAAAGCCCTGTGCGCCGGTGATGATGCTTCCGCCGATACCCACACTATCCGTCGATGCGAGTTCGAGAAACGGCAGCCACGAGAGCGACTGTGCGACGCCGAGGTCCTGGGGAGCCCTGAAGACGAGCATCTCGCTGACCGACGCGAGGCCGAGCGCGAGATTGAAGCCGACCGCGACGACCAGGCCCCACGAGATTGCCTCGACGATGTGCCGGCCGGCGACAGCCGTGCCGATGACGACGAGCATCGAGACGAGATGGACCAGGCCGACCGGGTCGCTGTTCTGGATGAGCACTTCCCGGGCCTGACCGGAGATTTCCGGGCCGCTCATCGAGAGGCCCGCGATGACGTAGGCGGCAAACGCGAGCACCGCGGCGACGATTGCGTATTTGAACCGCGAGGCGACGACGCCACCGATGTCGGCGTCCTGCGTGACCGCGCTCACGATGGTGGTGTCACTGACCGGCGCGAGGTTGTCACCGAAGACCGCACCAGAGAGAATTGCTCCGAACAGGAGGACGGGGTTCGCGCCGAGCAACACCCCGGCGGGGAAAAACAGCGAGGAAAACGCGACTGTCGCCCCGTATCCGGTCCCGATGCCCGTCGTCAACAGGCCCGCGAGGATGAACGTGGCCGCGGGGAACAGGCCGGCCCCGATGTCGGCGGCGTTTGCCGCCCAGACGAGGCCGCTGACGAACCCGCCGGTCTGGATGGTCTCGGCGAACATGCCGGCCCACAGCCACGCGACCACTGCCGTCGCGGCGACCTGTCTGGTCATCCCCTCGAAGATGGTATCTGCGTATGTCTTCCAGGAGCCTTTCACGAGAAACAGGCCGAGGATGAGCCCGATAAGCATCCCGCCGACCAGGCCAGTCGTGTCGCTGATTCGCAACACGCCACTCTGGAAGATGGCCCAGACGACGAAAAACGCGAGCGGGAGTGCACTCACCCACCGGCCACCGCGGAACCGGATATCCGGTCCCGCCGTGTCCGCGTTTTCAACATCCGTGCGTAACTCAGCGTCAACAGCATCTGAATCTGGCGTTTCGCCCACCATATAGCGTCTCTACGGCCAACGTGCCGGCTGATGCTCTTAATAGTGGCTTTTCGTCACGGGGTTCATCGTGTCAGCTGTACGTACGTGAAAAGAGCAGTGCCAAACACTGCTGTAGAGTCGCAGAAAATTCAGGAGTTCCCCGGAATAGATTGAAAAACTACAGCCGACAGTCTCAGTCCCCAACGCTCCACGTCGCTCCCAGCGACGGTGCCGCTGCGTCGAACCCCTCGGCTGCAAGCTCCTCTGCGAAGGCTTCACAGCGGTCGCCGTGATTGACCAGCACCTTCGTGTCCCGATAGTCTGTGAGGAACTCACACAGTCCCTCCCGGTCGGCATGGGCAGAGAAGTCGTACTGTTCGACCTGCGCACTCACGGGCATCACGCGCCCGTCGATTTCGGCGCTGCCGGTCTCCAGCAAGTTCCGCCCCGGTGTCCCCTCGACCTGGTAGCCCGTCATGGCGATTTTGTTCACCGGCCGCCGCCGGATTTCCGGAATGTAGGTCATCGCCGGGCCGCCCGAGAGCATCCCGCTGGTGGTGATGATGGCGACGTTTTGCTCGGCGATGCGCTTGCGCTGGCCGTCGCGGCCGTCGACGATGCGGGCGTGGGCGCTGGCTCGTTTGAGCGCGTCGGCGTCGCGGACGAACCCGCCGTGGCGGCGGAACTGCTCGGTTATCTCGACGCCCATCCCGTCGACGTAACACGGGATATCGTGGGCCTCACAGACCATGAGCATCTCCTGTGTCCGCCCGATGGCGAAGGCGGGCACGACGACGGTCCCGCCCTCCCAGATGGTCGTTTTCACGCTCTCGGCGAAGCGCTCCTCCACGTCCCCGCGCGGGTCGTGGGACACGTCGGAGTAGGTGCTCTCACAGATGACCACGTCCGCCTCGGGGCGGGCAGTCGTCCCCGCGACCAATCGTTGATTCGACGTATGGAAGTCGCCGGAGTAGAGCAGACGAGTCTCCCCGTCGTCGACGAGGACGTGGGCGCTGCCGGGGATGTGGCCGGCGTCGAAAAACGTCACCGCATAGCCCGCCGCCTCGAAGGACTCTCGGTAGCCATGTGTCTCCGAGACTTGCGTCACGCGACGCAGCTCCGTCTCGGTGAAAGGACAGTCGTATGTCCCTCCGTGCAACTTGAGCGTGTCCTCCCCAAGCCGGAGCGTGAGGTCGCGAGTCGGCGGCGTCCAGTGAATCGGCGGGCGTGAATCGCCCGACAGCAACGCGGGAATCGCCCCGACGTGGTCAAGGTGGCCGTGGGAGACGACGACGGCGTCGGGGTCGACCGCCTCCTCGCCACGGAAGCCACCGACCGGAAACTGTGGTGGCGTCTCCGTCTTCATCCCAAAGTCCAACAGCAGGCTCTCGTCGACGAGGATGGCACTCCGACCGACCTCGCCAGCGCCGCCGAGAAACCGCAGGTCCATGTCCCGGGATACACGCTCGCGTCGCTTGATGCCGTCGGTTTCGGCTGTCTCACCGTCCCTCCTTAATAACGCTTAACCAAGCGGAGAAATACTGTTAGCTATCATGCAGGCCCTCCGAAAGTACGTCTCGCTTGCAGAGCCACAGGTCGCACATGTTGCCATGGCGGGGTTCGCGCTTGCCGCCATCGGGCTCACCGTCCAGGATACCTTCGGTGCCACGACGATGGCTGCTGGGCTCGGCCTCGCGCTGGCGCTGGCGGGGTCGACTTACGTCGCCACCGGGGCATCCACGAAAGTCAGGCTCGGGACAGCGCTCACCGCGCTGGTCGCCGCGCCGCTTTTGTTCTTCGGTGGTCCGCTGCAACTGCTTGGCGGCGTCAGCGTGGCCGCACTAGCCCTCGGCATCGCGTACACGCGGATCGCCTAGTACGAGCGAGCGGATTCGATTCTCTAGAGGTCGGTGGTACCGAACCGGCGGAAGCCGACCGCAAGCGGGACTGCACACCACAGCGCCAGCAACACGAGTGCCATCCACCATTCGACGTAGAGGGGCGTCCCGTCACCGACGTACCGGCCAGCCAGGCTCACGTCGAAGCCGGCACGGAGCAGCCGATAGTAGGCCTCACTTGGCTTGAGCAGTCGGAACAGCAGTGCCCAGTCCGGCATATCGGCAAACACCGAGAAGTCAAAGCGATGCAGGAGGAGTATCGTCAGGCTGTGGAAGTTGTCCCACAGCTGGACCAGGAGGAGATAGCTCCCTAATGCGCCGAAGGTAATCCAGCGGTCGACGGTCGTCCACATCGACAGCGCCATCGAGATCGCCACGAAGACAACCCCATAGAGGGCGGTCGCGAGGAGGAACCAGGGGAACAGCGCGAGGCCGTCGGTGCCATAGCGAACGGCACCCACGACTCCGGCGACGATGAGTGCCACGAGCGTCGGCGCGAGCAACACGATGGCGCGGCCGACGAACTTCCCGACTATCACGTCCCGCCGGGAGTGTGGGAACGACAGCGTCAGGAAGAGGCTACCGCTTTTGCGCTCGTGGACGATTGACTTGTAGCCGAGCAGGATGCCAAGCAACGGCAGTCCGGAGCCGATGACCTGTGCGAGCCCTTCGAGGAAGGCGGGGAAACTGTCCTCGCCGAGATAGGTATGTCCGTAGCTGTAGCCAACGAACCCGACGAGCAAGAGCCCGGCCAGCGCCCACAGCGTCCGGGAGCGGCCGGCGTCGCTGACATCCTTGCGGGCGATATCCTGCCAGGTCATGCGAGGTCCCTCCCGGAAAAGCGCAGGTAGGCAAGCCCCAGCGGCACGACCAGCCAGGCGAGGAAGATGACGAGTGCGGCCCACTCGTTTAGATACCACGGCCCGGAGACGCTGGCGGCGGGGTTGAGAAAGCCATCAGTGACGGTCGTATACGCCTGGTTCGGCGAGAGCCCGAAGAGAAACTGCACGGCACCGGGGAGGTCGCCGTCGATGACGCCGGCGGCGTTCAGCCCCAACTCCAGTGCGCTCTCGACGGTCCCCCACGCGAAGACGAAGATGAAAAAGAAGCCAAACGCCAACACGAGCGCCTGTCGCTTGGTGGCGACCGACAGCGAGACGGCAACACCAAGGGCGGTCCACAGCAGCGAGAATCCGACCGTGAGCAGCATAAAGGCGAGCGACCGCGGCAGTTCGAGGTCGCCGTAGGGGTAGACGACGAGTGCGCCCGCGGCGACGAGCGTTGCCAGTACCGTCCCGGCAAGCACCCCCGCACGACCCGCAAGCTTCCCGACGAGGACGTCCCGGCGGCTGTGGGGCAGCGCCAGCGAGAGCCGAAGTGCGCCGGATTCGCGTTCGCTGACGACGGCGTTGTAGCCCACGAGAATGCCGACAAGCGGCACCAGCGTCGTGAGCCAGCCGGTGACGTAGCCGGTAAAGCGGGCGGTCGTAATCGGCTCCTCGCCGGTGATGGGATAGATGTACGCCGTCAGCATGACGACCAGCACCAGCAGGCCAAGCAGGTACTTCACCGACTTGGCACCCAGGGTCTGACGGCCGTCCTGTCGGGCGATGACTGTCCAGCTCATCGGTTGTTCGTGTACTCGACGAACATGTCTTCGAGTGAGGCCTCCTCCGTGCGGAAGTTCACCACGTCCACCCCGGCGTCGCGCAGTTCGACCAGTACGTCCATCTTCGCGTCGTTCGTACAGGTTACCTCGATGGTTGTGTCCTCGCGCATCACGGCCGTCTCGACGCCCTCGACGGTCCGGATGGCCTGTAGCGTGCCGTTCTGGAGCTGGCTGGGTGTGATGACGAGTTTCGTCCCGCCGCCCAGTGACTCCCGCAGCCCCTCGATGGTGTCGACGGCGACGAGTTCGCCGGCCTGGAGGATGCCAACCCGGTCACAGACGGCCTCGACCTGTTCGAGGATGTGACTGGAGAAGAAAATGGTCGCTCCGCGCTCGTTTTCCTCTTTGAGGATTTGACGCATCTCCGCGGCCCCGTTGGGGTCAAGTCCTGTCGTCGGCTCATCGAGAAGCAGGAGGTCCGGCTCGCCGGCCAGCGCCATCGCCAGCACCAGTCGCTGGGCCATCCCTTTCGAGTAGTCCGCGGCGTTGCGGTCGGCGGCGTCGCGCATGTTCACCCGGTCGAGCAACGCGATGGGGTCGTCGTCGGCGTCTTTCGACTCGATGGCGTACTCGACGTGCTGGCGGCCGGTCAGCCGCTCGAATACCGAGTATCCCTCGGGGAGAACGCCGATGCGATTGCGGGCGGCGACCCCCTCACGCTGGCAGTCGTGTCCGAAAATCGAGAGGGACCCGTCGGTGGGCTTGACGAAATCGAGCAAGGCGTTGATGAACGTCGACTTCCCGGCTCCGTTCGGGCCGAGAAAGCCAAACGTCTCGCCTTCCTCGACTGTGAGGTTGACACGGTCCAGGGCGATGACCGTGTCGTATCGCTTGGAGACATTTGTGGCTTCGATTGCTGCCATAGGGAAACCTGACACTAGCGGAAACTTAAAAGGGAGCGCACAGTTTCCGAGTCAGCAACTGCGCTCACAACGACTGTCACAGCGGCACGTGCGACGGAGTGGAGAGGGCCACACCACTGTGGGCATCGTTACTCCTCGCGGACATCGAGAAACTCCGACAGCAGTTTCCGTTGACCGGCACGGAGGTGGTGTAACAGCGTCGGGCCGGTGATGTCCATCGCTTCGGCGACTTCCTCGGCGCTGCTGCCCCGTGGCGATTCGAAGTAGTCGGCGAAAAACGCCGTTCGGAGGGCGTTTTCCTGTCGGTTGGTCAGGTGTTCGCTGAGCTCGTCCCGGAACTCCCTGGCGGTGGTCACGTCGCGTTCACGCTCGCGTTTGGCGATGACGTCCGCGTCGTGGCTGCGTGTCACCGTCTCCGCGATTCGGCGGACGTCCTCTTCCGGCGGGAGTTCGACGGTGACCTCGCCGCCGTCGGTGAACGTCGCCGATTCGATGGTCACGCCCAGCGACGCCAGCCGCCCCAACAGCGTCGTGTCGCCGACAGCCACCTCGACGGTGCCGGCGTCGCCGTGGTCACCGATGACTCGCGTCGAGTCGATGCCGTCATACTCACCACAGGCTGTTGCGACCGCCTCGGGGTCGGCCCCCTCGACTGTGAGATAACAGCGCAGTCCGTCCTCCTGGACGACGAGGCCGTCGACCGCAAGCACCGCGTCGTGGTCGGCGGCGACCGCCGGGAGGGGTTCGGCGGTGCCGACCGACAGCGTCACTTCGACGACGGTGTCCGACAGCAGCAGGTTCCGGTTGCGCGTGGCGTTGATGGCGAACCCGGCCATCTCGCCCAGCGTCTCGAAACTCGCGCGCTCGCGCTCGGAGAAGGCCTCCTGGTCGGCGGTGTAGACCCCGACGACGCCGTAGACGCTAGAGCCATAGGAGAGGGGGATGGCGAGCAACGACTGGAGGCCGTCGGCGAAGGCCGCCCGGCGGACGGACTCGGGGACTGCCTCGTCCTCGCCGATAGGCTGGACGAGTGCCGGACTGGCCGTCTCCATCGCGCGGCGCTCGGGGACGCCGTCCCCGCGGTCCAGACAGGCCTCGATTGCCTCGAAGGTCCGCCCAGTCGTGCCAGCGCCCGCGCGAACGACCACTTCGTCGGTGCCCAGATCGCGTTCGCCGACCCACGCGAACTCGTAGATATCGGTCTCGCCCAGGCGCTCGCAGATAGTCGCCGCAATCTCCTCGCGGGTGGACGCGTCGACGAGTTCGGCCAGCACCTCGGAGATGAGGCGGTTGATGATTGTCAGGCGGTTCAGGTCGGTCTCCCGTTCGGCCAGGCGCTGCTCGGTGTGATACCGCTCGGTTACGTCCCGGCAGTAGATGGTCGCACCTTCCTCCTGCGGGACGATAGTGACCGACAGCCACCGGTCCAGTGCGGGGTAGTACTCCTCGATGGACTCCTCCTCGATGGGGGACGAATCGAACGCTCTGGGGACACTGGCCTCCACGGAGTCGGGAAACACCGTCCTGAGAGACGACTCGACGGCCGCCGCCGGGTCCACGTCCAGCAACTCGGCTGCGGCGTCGTTGACGGCGCGCACCGTTCCACCCGGGGCCACGTCGAGCAGCCCCACCGGTGCGCGCTCGAAGCGTTCGTCCATGGATGTACGTCGGCACACGTGACATTAATCCCCGGGGCACGGACCCGCCGAGTCCCTGCTACGTTGCGGGGTCGACCCCGCGGACCTCGATTCGCGCGCCGCCGCTGTCGCTGTCGGTGGCCTCGACCGACCAGCCGTGGCAATCGGCGATACGGGCGACGATAGCAAGCCCCAGTCCGGTGCCGTGGTCGTCGGAACTGTAGCCGGGGTCGAAGACCTGCCCGCGCTCGTCGTCGGGGATGCCGGGGCCGTCGTCGGCGACGTAGAAACCATCTTCGCGGCGGCCGACGGTGATGTTGACGGTCGTTCCGCCGTGTTCGACCGAGTTGCGAAAGAGGTTCTCGAACAGGCGGGTCACGCGGTCGGTGTCGGCGACGGCCGTCGGCAGGTCGTCGGCGACCGCCAGTGTCGCCCCTTCGGTGTCGACGGTTTCCCAGGCACACTCGGCGACAGCACCCAAATCGACTGGCTCGGAGGGGTTGACCACGTCGTCACCGCGGGCGAGCGTGAGGACGTCCTGGATGATGCGCTCCATGCGCTCGTGGGCCTGTGCGACGTGTTCGAAGTGTTCGTCCCCGCCGAGTTCGCGCCCGGCTTCGAGCCGGGCCTTGGCCACGTCCAGCGGGTTCCGCAGGTCGTGGCTGACGACGCTTGCGACGTGGTCGATACCCAACTCGTCGCCCGCGGGCTCTGTAAAGACTACAACGCCCGGGTCGCCCTCTTCAGGGGGGACTGTTCTGACCGGGTAGCGCCGCCCGGTTGCATCCCCGGTTTCGAGCATCGCGGTGAAATCCGTGCCGTCGGCGAGTGCGTCGGCCACGTCATCGACACCTTCGACGGCGACCCCGAGCGTGTCGAGGGCGTCACGGACGGACACGTCCGTCTCGACGGCCCCGAGCGTCGACTCGAAGGCGGTGTTGACGCTGCAGACGACCGGCTCTCCGTCGACGATGGCGTACGTACAGACGGGGTCCGGGTAGCGCTCGACGGGGAAGGACCGTCGGTCGGGGCTGCAGTCGCTCATTGGCTACTACTCCTCCCTGGCAAGTCCAGCAGCGCGTACACCCGGGCGACGTAACCGATTCATAACAGACTGTTGGACGGGCCAACCCTTAGTGGTGGAATCTAGCTATACAGACTCCGGGTGGTCGGACTGGTCCGGAACGGTGATGCGAACGGTCGTCCCGTCGGTGGTGTCAAAGGAGAGTTCGCCGTTGAGTTTGGTGACCGCCCACTTCAGCTTCCAGAGTCCGAGCCCGGTGCCGTGTTGGAGTGGCCGCTCGCTCTCGGCGTCGATGGAGGCGAGTTCGGACTCGGGGATGCCGGGGCCGTCGTCGGCCACGGTGACCGTGTAGCCGTCTTCGTTGGACTCGATAGCGACGGCCACCGACGACTCGGCGTGTTCGAGCGCGTTCTCGATGGCGCTCTCGACGGCGGCTCGCACGGCCCCCCAGTCGGTCACCAGCGGCGCGGTCTCCGGCAGGTCGAGTGTGACTTCCTCTGACCCGTGGTCGGTATCGACGAGCGCCCGGACGACGTCCACGAGGTCGTTGCTGGCACCCGTCGCGGGCTCCGAGAGGAGTTTGTCGGTCGCACGCGCTTTCGCGCTCAGGCTGGCCAGCCCGTCCGCCGAGTCACGAATCGCGACCGCGTGGTCGCTGTCGTGTTCTTTGAGCGCCTCGGCGCGGCTCTTGATGACGTCGACTCTGTTGCGGAGGTTGTGTCTGAGAACACGATTCAACACCTCGAGTCGCTGCTTGCGCAGTTCCCGCTCGGTCACGTCCCGCAGGCTCACCAGCCGTCCGAGCCGGCGGCCGTGCTGGTCGGTGAACGCGGTCACCTGCGGGTCGAACTTCCGCTTGCCGACGGCTGTCTCCAGTTCGACTGTCTCGGTGTCCGCCAGTTCGTCGACCGTTTCGCCGAGGAGTTCCTCGAAGGGGTCACCGAGCGGGGTCGTCCGGTCGACGCCCAGCCGCGTCGCTGCGGTCTCGTTGAGCTTTATCACTCTGCCTGCGCGGTCGACGACGAACACGAGGTCGTCCGTTTCCCGCGGAATCGCGCGCTCCCCGAGCGCACCGGCCGCCGGTGTGGACTGGAACATGTCGTATCTGAACACCGCCAGCAGGAACCCCGTCGCCGGGACGAGAAAGGCGAGCAGATAGTTGGTGATGACGGTCAGGGTGTTGGTCTCCTGGGCGAGGATGCTGACGAAGTTGAGCGCAAGCAGCGGCCCGAGGCCACCGACGGTCAGCGAGACGCCGAGTGCGACAGAGAGGTGACCGTACTCGGCGGTCGTCCGCAACAGGAGAAACCCGCCGACGACGGAGAGTGCGAACACGTAGAGGATGATGATCGTCCCGAGGACGGAGAAGACGACGCCGGGGGTGACGATGTGGACCGTCTGTGCCAGGAGTAACGTGACCACGCCCGCGGGCGGGATGGCTATCGCGGCGACGGTTCGCCGGCGGAACTGGGTGTACCGGCCCGTATACTGGAGTGCGAACAGAATCCACGGAATCATCGCCAGCACCCAGCCCGTCATTGCCACACTCGCCCACAGCGGCGTGCCGCTGTTGGGGATGAGCGGGTCCCGAACGAGCGCGATGACACCGCCGCTGGTCGCCCCCAGGCCAAGCAACACGACCACCGCCGAGAAGGCTGTCACACCGGGCTCGTTCCACCGGCGATAACAGTAGGTGCCGAGCCAACACAGCGCAAGCCCCACCAGGATGGTGACGCCGAACAGTCCATCCCCGAGGGTGACGGCCATACCTCTACATTTCAGCCGCTTCTGAAAAAACACTCCCACTTCTACGCGAGCGAAACCACTTTGGGTCGGCTATCTGACTATCGGGACGATGGTTGGCCTCTCGGACGTGTTCCTCGCGACAGCGATGGTCGCCGGCGTTGCCCTCTGTGGCCTCGGCTATCTCAGCCATCGACGGTGGGACGAACCGGGGGCGACGCTCTTTGGCATCTACGTGGCGGTGTGGGGTGCATTACCGCTGCTCGACGCCGCCGTCGTTGCCGTCACGGGGCTGAGCGGCACGGTCGCCGGCCTGTACTGGGTGGTGGCCATCTCGCTTTGGTGTCTGTTTGCCCTGCAGTACACCGGGCGGACGGTCACCCGGCGTACGCTCGCCGCCCTGTTTGTCCCTATCATCGGACTGGTGCCGTGGTTCTGGGTACTTGCCGTGGGTGCTGATGCCCCCTTTATCGAGGCGCTTGGCATCCTCGTGTTCGCCTATTACACGGCGCTGTCCGTCGTCGGCGGGATTCTCGTTCTGCGGGCCACACGACGGTACGGTCACATCTCGCTGGGACAGGGCAGTGTCCTCGCAGCGGCCGGTCTCATCCCGCCGGCCACGATGAACACCTTCGGCATCCTGACCGAGCGCGCGGGCGAGACGCTTCTGTTCGGTATCTACGCGACCGGGATGGTCGGCGTGTGTCTGGCTGTTGCCCTCGCGTTGTTCCGGTACGATATCTTCGATGCGACGCCCGCGGCGGGGACCATCGGCGAGCGTGCTATCGCCCGCGAGACTGACGACCTCATTCTCGTCGCGGACAACGACGGTCGAGTGGTGATGCGCAACGAGACGGCCAGCCAGCGCCTCCTGACCGGGGAGGAGGCTCTCGGTGGGCCCGTCGAGGCCGCTCTGGGCGTGACCCTTGCGGCGTTGCGTGACCGCGAGACCGTCGAGATACGGACCGATGATGGCCTGCGAAAGTTCGACCCGCAGGTGACCTCACTCACAGACCAGCACGGCCGTGAGACGGGTGCGATGGTGAGCCTGCGGGACGTGACCGACCGCGAGATTCGCCGCCAGCGTCTGGAGGTTCTCAACCGCTTCGTCCGGCACAACCTCCGCAATCAGGCCAGTGTCGTCACCGCCAACACCGAGGCCGTCGCCGACGAACTCGACGACGACCGGCTGGCGGACCATCTCGATACCGCGACCGACGCCGTCGACTCGCTGACCGACGTTGGCGAGACCGCAAAGCGAATTCAGGACCTGCTGGAGCGCGACCGCGACCGAAGCGAGGTCGACCTCGTGACTGTCCTCGCGGACACAGCCGACAGCAACGGTGGCTGGCCCGGTGTGACCGCCACCGTCGACGCCCCCGAGCGCGTCGTCATCGAGAGCGACGCCGAGGTACTCGCCTTCGCCGTCGAAACTGTTATCGAGGCAATCCTCGACTACGGCGGGGATGCGGTCACTCAGGTTGGGATTACGCTGGCGGCCGACGCCTCAGCCCAGCAGTATCCCCTGACCGTCACGGTGACCGCCGACGGTCCCGGCATCCCCGAACAGGAGCGGACCGCCGTCGAAGCGGGCACGGAGACGCCACTGCAACACGGCACCGGTATCCGCCTCTGGGCGACGAACTGGGCCGTCCGCGAACTCGGTGGGGACCTCTCCTTTGTCGACGCTGTCGACGGCGGGACTGCGGTCCGGCTTGCCCTCCCCCAGGAGCCGCTGTCCTGATTGCCCCGCTGGACGGGGGTGAGGCCCGCCAGTCTGTATTACTAGATACTGTTCGCCACGGAATCCAAATAGCTAGCATGGGGGACCAGTAGAACAGCGTTACTTCACACCTGTATGAGCCAGCAACGCCCGATGTCCCGCCCAGCAGAGAACACCCGAGCGACCACGTCCGCCGACAGCATGCCCACCGTGGCTGCCGAGCAGTTGCTCGAACTGCTCGGTGACGAGTACGCGCGCCGTGTGCTCCGGGTCGTCACCGAACAGCCCCGGACCGGGAGCGAGATTGCCGACGCGGCCGATGTCTCGAAGCCGACGGCCTACCGGCGTCTGGAACGGCTGGAGGAGGCCGGACTGGTCGACTCGACGCAGCGTCTCGACCCGAACGGTCACCACTGCAAGCAGTTCCACGCCGTCGTCGAGGGAATCGACTTCGAGTTCGGTGCCGACGGTGTGAGCGTCTCGGTCGACACCGGGGAGACGGCAGGTAACGGGTCGTCTCGGCGGCTGATCGCCGACGACTGATTGGTTTGGCCGAGCCGTCGTCGGTGGCAGGTGATAGCTTACCGACTCTCGCGGTCGACCGTCTCGAAGTCCTCCATCAACTCCGCGGGGTCACCGAGCAGACGGCGTGCGCGCGCTTCGAGCGTCTCCGCGCGGGCTTTCGCGTTCTGGTACTCCTCGTGGTCCTCGCGTTTCTCTGCGGGCAGTTCCGACTCGATGACGCTACACTTCGATTCGAGACTGAAATACTCCCCGAGCGTCTCATAACCCAGGATGGTGCATTGCTGGTCGACGGCCGCCCGGACGTCTTCGCGTTCGACCGGCTTGCAGAGGTAGTCGTCGAACGGCATATCCAGCACGTCGAACCCGGGGTCGATGGCGGTCACCATGATGACTCGGCCGTCGAACCCGCGTTCGTGGAGTTCGGTCAACACCTCGTCGCCCGACCGGCCGGGCATGTGTCTATCCAGCAGAACGATGTCGATGGCCCCCTCCTCGACGGTTTCGAGTGCAGCCTCGCCGCCGTAGACGGTCTCGACGGCACACTGGCCCCGTAATCGGAGCGCGTAGGCGTCTGCGACTTCCTTCTCGTCGTCGACGACGAGTGCTTTCGGGAGTAGGTCCGATGTCTCCGCTGGCATGTACTGGGTAGACAATCTCGCCCCAGCGGCAAAACGGTGTCCCAACGCACCGAACACTCCCAACTGTATACATGTATGCCTATACTGCTGGCTGCCGAATCGCCAGTATGACAGCACATTCGTTGCCCCCGGAGACGGCCGTCGGCCGCGTGGCGCTTCGCGTGGCCAATCTCGACGGTGTCGTCGACTTCTATCAGTCTGTCGTCGGGCTCTCGCCCATCGAGGAGGCGGCTGACCGCGTCGTTCTCGGTGCCGGCGGCGACTCGCTGCTCGTGGTACAGCGAGCCACCGGAACACCGGCCCGGACCAGCACCGAGGCCGGCCTCTTCCATACCGCTGTCCGCGTTCCGGACCGGCGTGCGCTGGCGGACGCGCTGAAACGCATCGAGGCCGAGTGGCGTCTGACCGGTGCCTCGAACCACCGGGTCAGCGAGGCACTGTATCTCCACGACCCCGAGGACAACGGCGTCGAAATCTACTGTGACCAGCCCAAACGCGTCTGGCCGACCGCCGACGGGCGCGTCCAGATGGACACGCTCCCGCTCGCACTCGGGGACCTGCGCGACGAGGCGGCCGGCGCGGAGACGGTCCCCGACGGGAGCGACATCGGCCACGTCCATCTGGAAGTGACCGACCTCGCGGCCGCCCGCGCATTCTACGTCGACACACTCGGACTCGGCGTCCGCCAGGAACTCGACGGTGCCCTCTTCGTCGCCGCCGGCGACTACCACCACCACATCGGACTGAACGTCTGGAACGACCGCTCGGACCCGGCGACCGGCCGCGGCGTCGACTGGTTCGAACTCGTGGTGCCGACCGACGCGGCGCTGGTCGACGCCCGACAGCGCCTCTCCGAGAGCGACCACGAGACGCGCCGTCTCGATGACGGTGTCGCGGTGACTGACCCTGACGGCATCGAAGTGCGCATCGTCCGGGCCTGACCCGATTGCCTGCCCCGCAGCATATATGTCGACGTGTGTTAAAGTTCTATCACGATGTTCCCCAGGGGGCGGGGGAAGCGAGTCGCGGTCTTCGTCGGTCTGTACCTCCTGGTAGCGGTACCGCCGTATCTCGCCCTGAACTGGCAGGTGGTCCGTCGGGTGGTCACCGAGTCGGTTCCGCCCGACCCGCTCACGGCCGTCGGATTGTCTGTCGCGGCTATCGCGCTTTTCGGTGCGCTCGTCTACGGGTCGGATGGCGTCGACCGGTACGTCCAGTTCCTGCTCGCGCCGACCGACTGGCTCTCGATTCTGGTCGGACTCTCCTTTCTCGTGGCGGCCGCGACGTGGTGGACCGTCCCGGAACTCATCCTCTCCTACTTCGGCCGCATCGACCTCTCGATACTGTATTTTCTGGTCTTTCTCGGCCACGTCCCCATGTTGCTCTTTCTGTCGCTGCTGGCCGCTGCCGGGTTCGCACAGGAAGCCGGGTAGCTGTCTGCCGGACCCTGCTCAGTCCAGCAGGGACTCGACCATCCCGCTCACGTAATCGAGTTCGTCCTGATTGACGCCGTGGCCCATCCCCTCGTAGATGCGGGTCTCCACGTCGCCGCCCAGTTGCTCGAAGACGGCGGCGGTCTCGTGGACGCGCTCCTCCGGGATGTGGGGGTCGACATCCGAACAGCCCAGGAAACAGGGCGTCCCGTCGAGGTCGCCCTCGAAGGCACTCTCCGTGACGGTCTCGCCGATGAGTCCGCCCGAGAAGGCGACCGCACCGCCGTAGCGGCGGGGGTTGCGGGCGACGTACTCGCTGGCGAGACAGCCTCCCTGCGAGAAGCCAAGTACCAGCACGTTCTCGACGGGAATCCCCGCCTCCGCGGCCGTCTCGATGGCGTCGCCGACGGCCTGCAGGCCCGAACTGCGCCCGGGTTCGTTCGTCTCGACGGGTTCGAGAAACGACCGCGGGTACCACCTGTTGCGGGCGGCCTGTGGGGCCAGCACGGCGAGACCGGGCTGGTGGAGTTGCAGGCCGGTCTGGGCGATACTCTGTGCGGTTGCGCCGCGGCCGTGGACCGCCACCAGCGCCGCCGCCGCCTCGTCGAGGTCGGTGCCGGCGGTCACGAGCGGTTGGTCCTGGTGTGGGCCAGTCATGGAGTGGTCACGCTACCCTCTTAGGAGCCTGTACCCAATCAGTCTGTGGCCCATCACAGTCCGACACCCAGCGCGTAACCCCACTCAAGCGTGGAGACGGCCAGAAAGACCAGCGCCGCGCCCGCCAGCTCGATGTTTTTCATGAACTGGACCATCTCGTCTTGCTGCTGGTCTTCGGGGACAGCCCAGAAGTCGTGCATCGCGACTCCCGAGACGACGAGGAAAAGCGCAATGGCACCCGCGGCGACGCCCGGCAGGACGCCCACCACGAGGGCCAGCCCGCCGGCGACGAGCAACCCGCCCGAGGCGAGGACGCTAAACCTCGGCGCGGGCAGCCCCTTCGCCTGTGCGTAGCCCGCCATCTCCTCAGTTCCCGTGAAGTGATTCAACCCCTGGACGGCCAGCAGCCCCCCGAACAGCACCCGCCCGACGAGTAAGGCAACCGCGGCGATGCCCGACTCGACCATCAGACACGCACCTCCGTAGCCCCGCGGTGACTGTGAAGCGATTCGCCCTCGACTGCACGGCTCGTACTCATTGCACTCGTAGCTTGGCCGCCCACATACATATATGTGATCTGACATCAGTGTTACCGGGTGGCTGCGGTGCTGTGGGGTGACAGCGATGCCACCATGACACTCTGCCAGCTGGTATCGTTGTGTTATCCGGTTCGGATACGAACCTTGATGATGGTGGGAGAGAAATAACGAGTATGGCTACGGAGACGACGCATCTGGAACAGGAGACGGTCGCCGACGAGGGGCCGTGTGCGGTCATCGATTCGCTGGAGCAGATCGGTTCGAAGTGGCGGCTGGTCGTGTTACACGACCTTTCGGCGGGAGAAAAGCGGTTCAACGAACTCAAGGAGTCGACGGGTGCGAGTTCGCGTACGCTCTCGCGGGTGCTCGATGACCTGCAGGAACTGGACTTCGTGGACCGGCGCATGGAGGAGGCTGCGCCCGTGGCGACGTACTACTCGCTGACCGCGAAAGGGCAGTCGCTGTGTCCCGTCTTCGACGCGATAGAATCGTGGGCCGACGAGTGGGTCGACGTGTCCGACCCGCCAGAGCGGTAGTCTAGGCGACCGCTGTGTCTCGTTTTCTGTAGTGGTCGACGGTACGATGTGCGAGCACGTAGCCCGGCACCGCGACCACGACTGCGAGGATGACGTTTCCGAGGAGCAGCCGGACCACCACGTCCGGTGCGGCCGCCAGCGAGGCGTCAGTGATACTGGCACCTTCGACCGGCCCCAGTAAGCCAAAACCCACGGCGAGGCTGGCGACGTAGATGGCCGGTTTCACCAGCGGATTACAGACGGCCACCGATGCAATCAGTGCCAGCCGATTGAGTCGGTCGACAAGCGTCGACAGTCCGAGGAGAATACTCGGCCCGATTCCCACCGTCGGGAGCATGGCGACGAACAGGCCGAGACTGAAGCTCCGTGCGACACGTTCGGTACTGTGTTGCTGGTCGAACGCTCGCCGCAGGAGCCGCTTCGTCCGTCCGACGGCCCGTCGCAGGGACCCTCGCGGGTCGAAACTCATTCACAAAGAGTGTAGGGAGGTAGCTACATATGTATCACGGTCGCCGGGAGGCCCGGCGAAATCGGGTTCCTGAAACTCTCACGCGCCAGTTTCGTCCCCGCCCTGCCTACTCGTCCAGTCGCATGTCCCCGCCCGGGCTGTCTGAGATATCGTCCTCCCAGTCGGCGTCGCCGGACTCGAACTCCTCTTTGAGTTGCTGGAACGACGCTGCACCGCCGCCCCCGCCGCCGTCGTCGTCCTCATCGTCGTCGCTATTGCTTTTGTCCTCCGCGTCGTCGTCGCTGTCGCCATCGCTTTTCTCCCCTGTCTCGCCCTCTGCATCGTCGTCCTCGTCCAGCGAGAACCCCTCTTCCGTGTCATCGTCGTCGAAACTCAGACTGGATAGGTCGTCGCCCCCGTCGTCCTCATCGTCGTCGAAACTCAACTCATCTAGCCCATCGTCGTCATCGTCGTCGAAATCCAGACCGGCTAACCCGTCGTCGCTGTCCGCTTCGGGCTCGCTGTCGTCCTCGTCCCCGAAACTCGCATCTTCCAACCCGACGCCGCTATCGAGTCCGCCACTGTCCGTCTCGACAGTGTCACTCCCCGTTTCGGTGTCGTCCTCCAGTGCCAGGCCGTCGATGTCTTCGTCGCTGTCCAGCTCATCGGGGCCATCCCCCGTGTCTTCGTCCCCCACATCCAGCGTGTCCACGCCGTTGCCCTCGAACGCGGCACCCTCGCTGTCCGCGTCCGCCGTCGCATCGGCAGTCGCCGACTCGTCCTCGCTCGGCGGGCGCTCGTCCTCCTCGGCCCAGTCGGCGTCGCCGGACTCGAACTCCGCTTTGAGTTGCTGGAACGAGGAGGACCCGACTCCACCGCTTTGTCCGTCGTCCGCGTCCTCGCCGTCGTCTGCCGCGGCACTGGCCGGCTCCGCGTCGTCCGTGTCGTCCGGGTCCGGTGTCGCCGACCCTTCGCTGTCCGTCCCGTCGCTGTCGCCGGCAAGCGGCGCACTTTCGGGCTCTGCGTCGTCCTCGGGGGTCTCTGCCCCGGTCGCTGCCTCCGCTGGCGGCACTTCTGTCTCGTCGGGCATCTCCGTCTCGTCGGCTGTGGGGTCAGCCGCCGGTTCCTGGGCAGGACTGGGCTGGTCGTCGCCGGACTGGTCGGTCGTCTGGTCGCTGTCGGAGGCGTCGTCTGCGGTCGTGTCGCCGGTAGCCGGCTGGGGGCTTTGCTGTGGGGCGGGGCTGCTGACCAGCGAGGGGTCAAGCGGCCGGGCGGCCGCCTCCAGCCGGCGCAGGTGTTCGGGCCGGGCGATAGCGAAGACCACGTCACCCGGTGCGAGTACGGTCGTCCGGTCCGGGATGGCACGGGGCTGTTCCCCCTCCGGCTTGAGCGCGACCACGGTGAAATCCAGCGCCCCGACCGGCATGCCATGCAGCGGGCTGCCGGCCTCGACGGTGACGGAACTGAACGTCTCCTCGGCCGCCCGCAACAGCGAGGCGAACTCCCGGTCCGGGCGGTCCTCGACGGGAAGGGTCACCAGCCGGTACTCCCGCGTCGGGTCGACTTTCTGGGTGTCCGCGGCGTCGATGGCGATGGTCACAGTGTCCTCGGATACGCCGCGCAACTCCGCGGTGAGTACCCGCCGCATGGGGTCGGTCTCCCAGACCTGTACCAGGTCGCCGGCGCTGGCGGCGAAAGCGGGGTCGGCGCGGATGACGACGGCGTTCGTCGCCGGCGGCAGCGTCGGCCCGATGCCTGCCGCACGGCTCCCGAGGGCGAGGTACTCGACGGTGCCGTCGTCGTCGAGTTCGACATCGACGTGGCCGACGCCGTAGTCGGCTTTCAGCCGGGTGACGAGCCGTTCGCGCAACTCACCGATGGTGAGCCGGCGGGGGAAGACGAACCGCTTGCCCGCCAGTTCCTCCTTCGTTTCGGCTGCAACCGGGTCGTAGCCGACGGTATCGTCGATTTCGGTCGGGAGTTCGACGACGACCACCCGGCCGACCGACTGGACGAGACGGCCCACGTCCGCCTCCATGTCGGCAAAGCCCTCCCCCAGCAGTACGTCGGTCCCGAAGCGGTCGCCGACGGTCCGGCCGAGCAACGCGCCGCCGGCTCCGACGATGAAGGCGCTGATGTTGAACAGCGCGACCTGTGTCTCCGTCGGCGCACTGGACCCGGCGATGACCGTCCCGAGTGCCGTCGTCGTGTTGAGGTAGACGGCGACGCCGCTCAACCCGACCAGGAGGGCGAGCGCGCGAGCAATCCCCTCCCGGACGTACCAGCGGTGGACGACGGCCGCCGCGGCTGCCAGTACGGCGGCGAAAATCCCCAGACCGACGAGCTGTGCGACCAGCCCGGTCACGCGCCCGATAAGCGACTGGAGGACGACCATCAGTCGTCACCCCCTGGAACCCGCTCGGCTGTCGTCGACCCGGCGAACTCCTCCAGGTCTCCGCGAGTGCCGACCGCGAACAGTTCGTCGCCCTCGGCCAGCGTGGTGTCGCCCTGTGGTGCGATGGTCCAGCCGTCGGTTTTCCTGACCGCCAGCACGGCCACTCCGTACGCTTCCTGCAGGCGTGCGGACCCGACGGTGTGGCCGGCGAGTTTGCTCCCGGCCCGCACCGTGAACCGGCGGAAACGCTTGTCCGCCCGCCGGAGCAGGGAGATGACCTCGTACTCCCGGCGGGTGCCACGGGACTCGACGACCACCTTCGCCTGGTCGGCCCGCAACAGCGGCTGTACGTCCGTCCGGGTGACGGCCACCGTCAGCCGGCCCTCCCCGCCGCTGGTGGTCGGTGCCCGGACCGGTTTCGGCGTCTCCTCTTCGTCGTCTTCCGCCGGTTCGTCGGTCATTCGGGGTTCGATATCCGGCTCCTCGCTCTCGCTTGTGCCGGAGTTGGCGCTGACGACGGTCCCCCTGACCTGTGCGTTGGCCGTGATGACCGTCACTTCGTCCCCGCGGGCCAGCCCCGTCGGGATGAGTCCGCTGACCGAGACGGCGTGGCGGCCGTCGGTAATCCGCTTTGAGAGCCCCGAGAACGGTGGGGCCGCGACCACTGTTGCCCGCCCGCCCTCGTCGATGGTGACCGACACGTCGCCGAGGTCGTACTCGGTGCGCAGGCGGTCGGCCATCCGCGCTTCCAGTTCGTCGATGGGAACGTCCGCCGGGAAGGTGAGTTCGGCACTCCGCAATCTCGCCCGCAGTTCCTCGGGCAGCGGCGGATACCCTTCCATGTCGGCCACCTCGCCGACGACGCGAATCCGGACCTCGTCGCCGCCGCCGATGAGGTCCGCGAGGTCTTTCGAAATCGTTCGCTTCCGGAGATTCGAGAACGAAAGCCGGTGGGGCGTGCTCGCCCCCATCTTGTCGCCCTTGCTGTGGGCGTAGAGTGAGATCATGCCGACGACGACGATTGCGGTGATGACCCGCGGTGCGTTGGGATTGCTCGTGATGGACTGGTCGGCCAGCGCGAGCAACCCGCCGTTGACTCCCGCCAGCGCGATGGCCAGTGCCACCACACCGAAGCCGGGAATCGTCACGTCGGTGACGTATTTGAACGCAAACCCGAGTGCCCAGGAGACCAGCGCCGGGACCATCCCTACCAGCAGCCCCAGATAGATGCCGAGCAGAATCTCCACGGGCAACGACGCCATACGTTCACGCAGGCGGTCGGGCAGTAAATGACTGTCGGCGCGTCTGACGCGTGTCCGCCGGCTTCTTCGGACAGACTCCCGATTGTGGGCGGTAAGGCGTGCCTGTGCCGGCCCGAATGCCGGCACACTTTACAGGACAGGGCAGCGAGGAGGGGACATGGCGAAAGACGAGCCCACGCGCCGGCAACTGCTGGGGGCGCGTGCGGCGGTGACGCTGACCACTGTCGTCGCCGTGCTGTCGCTGGCGACCGGTATCGCCAACATCAGCGTCCAGCAGACCACCGGCCCGCTCGCAGAACATGTCCCCGAAGCTGCACAGACGGCCGCCGGCTTTACTGGGACGCTTACCGGCTTTTTGCTGTTGTTCGGCGCGTGGGCGCTGCGCCGACGATACCGTGCGGGCTGGTACGCGACGGTGGTGTTGTTGCCGGTCACTGCTATCCAGGGGCTCGTCCAGGCCAGTGATGTCTCGGTCCCGCTGGTCGTGCTGTCGGTGCTGTCCCTACCGACGGTGCTTTTGAACGTCCGACGGTTCGACCGTCACGTCTCCGTCTCGACGGCACAACTGGCCGCGACAGCCTCGCTCGTGGGGACACTCGTCTACGGGACTGCCGGGACCTACACGCTCCGCGAGGAATTTACCGGCATCTCGACGCTTCTGGACGCGCTGTATTACACTATCGTCACCGCGAGCACTGTCGGCTACGGCGATGCCATCCCGGAGTCCGCAAAGGCTCGTCTGTTCGGTATCTCGCTTGTCGTCCTCGGGACTGCGAGTTTCGCGCTCGCGCTCGGGTCGGTGCTCGGCCCCGCGATTCAAGCCCGCTTTTCGGCTGCACTCGGAACCATGACAACCCAATACGAACTGCTGGAAGACCACGTCGTCGTGCTCGGCTACGGCGACCTGACGGAACCGCTCGTCGAAGAACTCGTCGACGGCAACGTGGAGTTCGTCGTCGTCACGCCCGACCAGACTCGCGCTTCGTGGCTGCGCGAACACGACATCGACGTCTTGCTGGGCGAGCCAAGCGACGACGACCCGCTCGAAGAGGTCGCTATCGAGGACGCCCGCGCCATCATCGCGGCCACCAACGACGACGCACAGGACGCGCTGGCTATCCTGACCGCACGCGAACTCAATCCCGACGGCCGCATCGTCGCCGCCGCCACCGGCCGGGAGAACGTCGAGAAACTCCGGCGGGCTGGGGCCGATACCGTCCTGAGCCCGGCTGTCATCGGCGGTCGCCTGCTCGTGCGCTCGGCGCTCGGCGAATCCGACGTCGAGAGCATCGCCGAGCGCATCATGGACGAAGAGGAGTAACCACGCCACCGTTCAGTCCCTTGTCGTCGGTTCCGTCGCTGGCGGGGCTGGCTCAGTGTCGGTCGACGATGGCCACGTCGGCGTCGATGGTGTCGCTGTCGATGCGCTCGAAGGTCGGCGGCGAGACGAAGCGCGAGGCGGCGCTGCGGTCCTGGCTCGCCCCGAGCAAGACGAGGTCGTACTCCCCCGTGTGGTCGGTGAGAAAGCGCCCGATACTGGCCTCCGAGACCCGGGTCTCGATGTTCCCGTCGAACGTTTCGACGAGGTCCGCGAGCATCGCCTCCGCCTGGCGGCGGCGTTTCGGCGAGGAGATGCAGGTGGCGACGCTCACCTCGCCGGTCCTGCCGGCCAGTCGGAGCGCGAAATCCAGCATGCTGTGGGCGACCCCGCTTGGCCCTCTGACTGGGACGAGGATGCGCTTCCAGTCGGTGGCTCCGTCACACGAGCGGTGGACGATGGCATCCACGTCACCCCGGAAGAGACCGCGGACGAACCCGGAGACGGAGCCGTGTTCGGTCTCGTAGGGCGTGGCAATCAGGTCACAGTTGGCCTCGCGCGCCGTCTTGAGGACGGTGCTCGCTGCCGGCGTCGTGCCGTTGGCGGCGACGACGACCTCGCAGGGGACGCCGACCTGCGTCTCGATACGGCTGGCCTCCCGTTCGAGTTCGCTGACGGCCTCCGAGGCGGCCGGCCCGCCGAGCGTATCGAGTGCGTCCCGGCCGCTCCGGTCGAGTGCCTCCCCGTCTGTCGGCCCGCCACCGGCCAGCCGCACGTCGCCGTGTTCGCGAAGCAGCGACCACTCCGCCCGGGCGCGCTGTTCGTCCTCGACGACATCGAGCAAGACCACCTTCCCGGCCCGGTGGGCGGCGGCCAGCCTGGCACCGAGCATCGCCGTCTCCGGCGCTGTCTCGCCACGCATCGGCACCAGAACGTGGTCGTCGCCCCGTGTCGACTCGTAGAGGTACCGGGCGCGTCGCTCGTAGACGGCCGACCGCCAGCCGAGAAACGCCGCCGCGACGAGGCCACTGGAGACGGCGATGCTCAACACGTAGACGCCGGGGGACTCTATCTGTGCGGAGACGAAAAGCGTCAGCAGTGCCGTCGAGAAGGCCGCCGGTTCCTCGATGTCCAGTCCCCAGGTCACCGCCCCCGTCAGGAACACGGACAGTGCTGCCCCGACAGCGTTGATTTCACCGGATTCGACGGTGTACACCGTTCCGGCAACGAGCAACGCGACCCAGCCACAGACCGCTCCCGCGGTCAGCCCGCCGACGAAACGCAGCGGCGAGGCGTACTCCCCTTCCGGGTTGGCAAACAGCGTGTACGCACCCGAGGCCAGCGGCGGGAAAAGCAGAAAGGAGAGGGCAGACAGCGTGTTGGTCAGCAGGGTGACGAACCCGATGACCAGCGGGACCAGCAGCAAAATCGAGAGGTGAACGAGGTTCCGCGTCTGGCGCAGCCAGTTTCGAAGCTCCCGCACCTCCCGGCGCTCGAATCGCTTGAGACGCCGCAGGAGTGTCCGCCACCGCGATTCCATGGCTCTCCTACTGACTGGGACGGTAAAAAATGCAGTGTGGCGGGCCGTAACGCGAGGGGCCGCTACAGTCGTGTCACCGCATCGAGTGCGATGTCGATTGCCCGTTCGACGTTGTTTCTCGCGGCCGCGGGGAGTTCGTCGTCGTCGGTCTCGCCTTTCTGGGTCCCCTCGACGAGGTTGCCATCCACGGTACAGATGGCACCGGCGCGCATCCCCTTCCGGCGTGCGAGTGTAAAGAGCGCCGCAGCCTCCATTTCGACGGCCAGCAGGCCCGCCGCCTCCCAGTCGTCGACGTACGCCTCCGTCTCGGCGTAGAAGGCGTCGTCGGTGGCGACCGGTCCCACGTGGACGGCCCCGCCGCCGTCTTCTTCCCGGCTCTCCGCGGCGTCGGAGAGGGCCGACAGCACCTCGTAATCGGGGACTGCGGGCACGGTTTCGTCCTCGTAGCGTTTGGTCGTGCCCTCGTCTTTGGCTGCGCCGGTGGCGACGACCATGTCTCCGATGGCGATGCCCTCCTGGAGGGCACCGGTCGTCCCGACCCGCAACAGGGTGTCGACGCCGACAGCCGAGAGTTCCTCGGCGGCGATGGCGGCCGACGGCGAGCCGATGCCGGTCGAGCAGATTGTCACCTCGACGCCCTCGTATGTGGCGTTGACGAGCTTGTATTCGCGGTTCTGTGCGACCGTTTCGGCGTCTTCGCAGTGGTCGGCGATGCGGTCGACCCGGCCGGGGTCACCCGGGACCAGTGCGATGTCTGCCAGCTCGCCGTCCTCGACGAGCAGGTGTGGCTGTTTACCCATAGCGCGGCGTTGGCGTGGGGGCTACAAAAGTCGGTCCGTTGGCGGGTCGCTTTCAGACGACACCGAGCATGAACAGGAAGATGTTGTTCATCGCCGGACCGAGGCCGAGTGCCATGATGATGGCGAAAAAGAGGTTTCCGCGGGTGGGTTCCTCGCTGACGAAGTCGGCGAATCCGACGACGATGAGCGAGGCGAGCAGGAGCTTCACGACGACGAACAGCCAGCCGGCACCGATGGTCTCGGCTGTCGGGAGGTCGGCGGCGAACTCGATGATGCGCCGGGAGGCCAGCGACCGCTCCGCGATGTCGAGAAAGTCCACGCCGATGGCGGTGGTGACACCGTCGAGCATGTGCGCGAAGATGACCAGCGCGCCGGCCAGCCGTGCCTCCGCGATGATGTGGGTCCGCCAGGTCCCGATGAGGATGTAGGTGACGAAGGTGAGCACCATCGTGAGGATGATGCCGACAAGCGGGAAGACGGGCTCCATGGGGCCGACGGCGGGGTCCTGGCCCTGCCAGAAGACGAGCCCCACAAGCGGAATCATCACCCCGAGACCCAGCAGGCCGAGGTACTTGGCTATCTTGTCACCGCTTTCGGCGCTGGACTGGGCGCCCATCCCGACGATGGCCGACCCGACCCAGACGGCCCCCATGATGACAAACGTCGTCAGGTAGACAGCCGGTGCGGAAAACAGCGGTTCGAGCAACGGCGGATAGACCTGTGCGTCGAACTGCTCGCCAAGCAGGAAGAAGACGTGCAGTGCGGACCCGCTGATTACCCACGGGACGAACGCCAGCACGGTCCGCTGTGTCACCGGCGGCTGGATGGCATAGAGCAGTGCCAGCACGACGGCGGTCCCCACCACGAGCAGCGCCACGTATTCCGGCGACGGAATAACGAACCCCTCGAACGGTACCTGCATATCGGAGACGCCACGAGCCACCGTGAAAAGCCTTTTCGGTCGCCCGCTGTCCGGGTATCGCCGCCGACGCCGGGAGTTTTGGTCCCCCCGCCTGTCTGTGTCCGCATGGACGACACACCGGACCGCATTCCCGACGACGTGCCATCACGAATCGAGCATACGGTTCTTGGCCCGACGACGGCGTGGGCGGACGTGACGAGGGTACTCGATACGGCACTCCGGGAGGGGATGCGGGCTTGCCTTCCACCCTGCTACGTGGCCGCGGCCACAGCCTACGCTCCCGGCGTCGACCTGACCGCTGTCGTCGGCTTTCCCCACGGCCAACATACGACTGCCGTGAAGTGTGCCGAGGCCAAGCAGGCCTGGGAGGATGGAGCCGCCGAACTGGATATGGTTGCCAACATCGGCCGCCTGCGCGCTGGCGAACACGACGCCGTCCGGGAAGACATCGCCGAGGTGGTCGCTGCCGTCCCCGTCCCGGTGAAGGTCATCGTCGAGGCACCGCTGCTCTCCGAGGATGCACTCCGACGGGTCTGTGCACTCGCTGCCGAGGCCGACGCGGACTACGTCAAGACCGCTACCGGATTCTCGGAGGGCGGGGCCACGGTCGCGGCTGTCGAAGTGATGCGCGAGTATCTGCCCGTCAAGGCCAGTGGCGGCATCGGGTCGTGGGACGAGGCGAAAGCGATGTTCGAGGCCGGCGCCGAGCGCATCGGCGCCTCAAGCGGCGACGTTATCGTCTCGGAGTGGCGCGAGACCGAGGAGTGACGGCAGGCTGGACTGTCGCGCTTTCAAGCTGTCATAGACCAGTTGGCACACCTGTACCATTCTTCCAGGGGTCGCTCACTCCAGCGTCGAGAGAGCATAGCGGCATTCAGCTCGCACATGTGTTTGCCGCTCTCTCAGGTACGGTTACCAAAGTCGTCAGAGAACCGCCTTGCACCCGAACCACATATGACAGCAACACCAGCAACTACGAGAGAAACAATCAACGAGCCAATAATCTGTGTAATTATTGACAACTCATTAAACGACCAGAGTGCTGTGGCAACAGACATCGCGGCGATTGGGCTCCAAACGAGTACATAGGCGACGAGAACGCCATCATTGCGATACGTTGCAACTATTGCGGGAAGCAGTACGAGTGGCCCCCAAAACCCAGGATTCACCACAAACCCTGCTGGAAGTCCAAGCCCGGAAGCGACTTGTGTCGTCCCTGGAGCGTGAAGCGCCCCCATCAGCAGTCCATACGCGACAGCGAACGTGAACCACGCCAGCGACTCGCGTCGGTCTTGTCCAAGCCAGAACTCTCGGTCACTGAGTCCCCCTCTCATGAGCAGAGATATTTCAACCGAGTGGCATTAATCCTTTCCCGCCAGACTACACTGTCAGCTTTCGAGGTTAGAGAACTGTTGACATACTTGTACTGCTCTCTCAGGAATTGGTCAGTACAGGCGGTAAACGCACTTCTCAGTTCGTCTTGACGACTGCCAAAACCGAGGTACGTTCTACTACCCACAACACGACCACTAACACCAGCAAGACTCCACTCAGTAGAGTCATCTGAACTGTGAGTTCATACAGGAAAGCGTAGACTGCTACGCAGAGGAGACTAAACGTGGCAATAAGTGTAAGCCACTCTACCGACGTTTTACGAGACACACGTCTAAGTTACCTCACAAGCCTCAAAAATATGCTGTGTACGAACGCTTAGTGGATAGAAGGGCCATTCCGCAATCGTAGACCCGACCACCTTGTGAACTGTTCTCTGCTTCTCAGAGCTTCTCGGCTATCAGCTCGACGGCCAGCACGAACCGCCAGAACAGATAGACCACGAACAGCGACAGCCCGATGCCGCCCAGCCAGAGCAGCCATGCAATCGGTGCGAAGAGATTTCCCCCGAGGAGGATGCCGTAGATGGCCACCAGCCCGACGAGCGCAACGAGGGCGGCGGCCAGCCAGGTCGGTACTTCCGGTTGTGAGTCGCGAACGCTCATTGTCGAGGCGGACGTACTGGGGATGCTAAGGCCGGTCGATAACTCAAACAGCCACTGTCGTCTCCGGTGGCCGTGCGGGCGGTTTCACGATAATGGTCCTCTGGTGCTGACTATCCCGCTGCACTCGCGTTGTCGGTTCGGTCGGGGGCGTACTGCTGGTCGACCTGCCGGGCGAGCAGGCTGTCCACCGGCGCGTAGTCGTCAGTCAGCAACGGTGCGTCGCCGGTATCGACATCGCCCCGGTACTGGTCGAGTTCGTCGGAGAGGTTCAGCCCGATGGCACGCTCTCGGTTGCGCTCCCTGAACTCGGCCTGACTGAGTTGCTCGCGGTTCTTGGTCGCCACCAGTTCGATGTTCTGGACGCCGCTTCTGTCGTCGGTCGGGAAGCTGTAGGTCTGGGGGAACACGAAGTCCATCGTGCGGTACTGGGCGCGGTAAAACGCTGACTCGGGGCCGTCCCGGCCGGAGATGACGTTGGCGACGACCACGCCGTCCTCGTCCATCCGGTCGGAGACCTGCCGCATGAACTCCGTCGTCGTCAGGTGGTAGGGAACCCGGTCGGCCCGATAGGCATCGAGGACGACCACGTCATAGGTCCGGTTGGTCTCTTCGAGAAACGCCCGGCCGTCCATCGCGTGGATGTTCATCTCCGACTCCTCGACGCCGAAGTACTGCTTTGCCACCCGGATGACCTCGGGGTCTAGCTCCACCACGTCTATCGTGGCGTTGTACTCATCGGCGTAGCGTTTGGGCGAGGAAAAGCCCCCGCCGCCGATGAACAGGACCCGGTCGACTTCTTCGGGGTCGTCGACGGCCAGCATCGGCAGGTGGAGATAGCGGCTGTACTCGAAGACGTAGCGCTCGGAGTCGAGATACATCGCGCTGTGGGGCGTGTCGTCGAGATACAACGTCCGGGTGTCACCCTGGTCGACGACCTGCAGTTGCTGGTACTGGGTCTGTGTCTCGTAGACTACGTCGCCGCCGACGCCGGGGACCAGACCGCCGGCGACGGTGAAGGCGACGACGAGGCTGATTGCGACTAGCGCGGTCGAGACCCACGTCGTCTTCGCGCTGGGTTTGGTCAGCCCCAGCGCCATCGCCACCACGAGCAGGCCAAACCCGAACTCGATAGCGACGACGCCGAACTCGGGAATCAGCAGGAACGTGGTCCCGAACGCGCCGACGATGCTGCCGGCGGTCCCCAGGGCGTACACCTGGCCGGAGGCGTCGCCGGTGCTCTCCGCCTCGACCAGTTCCGCTGCGTACGGGCTGACAAAGCCAAGCAGGACCGTCGGCGGGCCAAAGAGGACCGTCACGGGGACCAGTGGAGCGAACCGCGCGGGCAGCGGGATGTCCTCGGCCCCGGACAGAAAGAGTTCGCCGCCCCCGACGAGCAGGACGACGAACGCGCCGGTCCCGACGAAGGCGAGTGCCAGCGCGTTCCGCGAGGCGCGGGCCGCTGCCCGGCGGCCGGCAATCCAGTAGCCGAGTGCCAGCGCCGCCAGGAAGACGCCGATGATGCTGCCCCAGGTGTAGACGCTGTTGCCAAAGGCCGGGGCGAGCTGGCGGCCGGCGACGATTTCAAGCCCCATGCTGACGACGCCGGAGACGAATACGGCAGTCTCGATTCGCGTGGGTGCCAGCGCGGCGACGCGGGCGGGGACGAGCGAGGAAGCGCCAGTGTCTGGACGGGAGGAAGCCACGTAGTACACGCTAACGACTCGGTGGACAAAACAGTGGTGTCGGCCCCTCCTGTCGTCGCTTCCCCTGCGGTGCGTTCCGTGGTGCTTTTGCCCGGTCACGACTAGGCCTGGGTAATGGCCCGCTATCACATCGAGACGTACGGCTGTACGTCGAACCGTGGTGAGAGCCGCGAAATCGAGCGGGCACTCCGCGACGGCGGCCACCACCCCGCTGACGGTCCCGAAGACGCCGACGTGGCGATTCTCAACACCTGTACCGTCGTCGAGAAGACCGAGCGCAACATGCTCGCCCGGGCGCAGGAACTCGACGAGGAGACGCCCGCCGACCTCGTCATCACGGGCTGTATGGCGCTCGCACAGGGTGACGAGTTCCGCGAGGCCGGCGTCGACGCCGAAATTCTCCACTGGGACGACGTGCCCGAACACGTCCGCAACGGCGAGTGTCCCACCGTCACGCCCGACACCGAACCCGTCGTCGACGGCGTGGTCGGCATCCTCCCCATCGCCCGCGGGTGCATGTCCGACTGCTCGTACTGTATCACCAAACACGCGACCGGCCGTATCGACTCCCCGTCCATCGAGGAAAACGTCGAGAAAGCCCGCGCGCTCGTCCACGCCGGCGCGAAGGAAATCCGCATCACCGGCCAGGACACCGGCGTCTACGGCTGGGACCGCAATCAGGGCGAGAGCCTGCTGCCGGAACTTCTGGAGCGCATCTGTACGGACATCGACGGCGAGTTTCGGGTCCGCGTCGGCATGGCCAACCCGAAAGGCGTCCACGGCGTCCGCGAGGAACTCGCCCGCGTCTTCGCCGAGTACGACGAACTCTACAACTTCCTGCACGCGCCCGTGCAGTCGGGCAGCGACGACATGCTCGCGGACATGCGCCGCCAGCACACCGTCTCCGAGTACGTCGAGGTCGTCGAGACCTTCGAAGACCATCTCGATTACTGGACGCTCTCGACGGACTTCATCGTCGGTTTCCCCACCGAGGACCCCGCGGACCACGAGCAGAGTCTCGCCCTCCTGCGTGAGACCCGCCCGGAGAAAATCAACGTCACCCGCTTCTCGAAGCGGCCCGGCACCGACGCCGCCGAGATGAAGGGGCTGGGCGGCCAGACCAAGAAGGACCGCTCCTCGGAGATGACCGAGGTGAAGATGGATGTCGTCGGCGAGGCCTACGAGGCGATGGTCGGCCAGGAGAGCGAGGTGTTGCTCGTCGAGGACGGCACCGGCGACTCGCTTGTGGGCTACGACCGCGCCTATCGGCAGGTGGCGATTCCGGGTGCCGAGGACCACGCCGAACTCGGCGATATCGTCACCGCCGAGATTACCGGCCACAACACCGTTTACGCGCTCGGCGAGTTGTGTTGACTACTCGGACTGGAGTCGGCTCCAGGCGTCCCGACAGTCCGCACAGAGGTATCCTGTAAACCCGTCTACGTCGACCCGCTGGAGTGATGTGTCTTCCCGGCACCGCTCACACTTCATCGTCCTGCCCGAGTGGCGTCCGCGCTCTGTCTCATGGCTCTTCGGCTCCGAACACGTGCAAGTCGTCTGTCCGTAACTCCCGCTGGGAGAACAGCGAGATTACGTCCCCCGTCTGGATTGTCGTCTCACCTTTCGGTGTGAGTACCTCCCCGTTTCGCTCGATGCCCACGACGAGCAGTTCATCGGCCAGTAACCCCTCTTCGACCGCTCCCTTGATGGTTCGTCCCGCAATGTCGGCTCCCTCGGAGACGGTAAACTCGATGACTTCCGACTCTCCGGCCAGACTCATGAAATCCGTCACCGACGGTCCACGTGGCACGTCCTCGGGGCCGAACGGGTCGTAGGGTCGGTGGTACTCGGCTTCGATGACGCTCTCGTCTTCGATCTCCAGTCCGAGGTCCGAAAGCGTCCCCGCAACTTGGCCGATGTCGTCCGTATCGGACCCGACGACAGTAATCGCGATGTTCTCTTTGCCGGTCATTAACTCCCGGACGGAAATCACGCCGCTGACTTCCAGTGCTGCCTGGACGATTTTGTCGCGGTCCGGAATCGGGGCCGTACAGGTGAACTGGTAGCTGACGTGGCCATCTATCGATTTGTAATCGATATCGGCGAGATAACCCCGCAAAATACCCTTCTCTTCGAGTTGCTGAATGCGGTTTCGGATTGTCGCGGGCGTCACCTCCATCTCCTCGGCGATAGCCGTCGCGTTCGTGTTCCGGGCATCTTGTGCCAGATAGTAGAGGATGCGTTTGTCGATCTCGTCAACCCGGTGGTCCATACCGGACCTACGGTCAATTCCCATAATTAACTCTCGCTCTTGCAGCGGACTGGTGTGGTCATCATAGCTCCTCGTGCTGTCTTCGACTGACATGCGCGTTCGCTCTGCAAAAATATCTTGCCCTATTATTTTGCTACACGAAATTGAGAAGCCAATATTTATTACCTGGCGAAAATCTATCGGGCTATAGACGGTACAGGCAGGAATCACGTCGTGGACGGCCACCGACCATGCGGTTGACCACCAGCGGGCCGTCGCCACTCCCCAGACCAATGACAGCACATAGCCCAGACCCCAAAGATGCAGTTCCCGACGAGATTACGATGGGGCTCGAAGACTGCAGTGATCGTCAGCTCCGAGCGACAATCGAGTACGCCCAGCGGTTGCTTCAGGATCATCCCGAACTCACTGAGGCAATCGAATCGCGTCCGGGTGAACGGCTCGTCCGGACTGAAGACCACGGTACCTACACCATCGCTATCGTCGAACGGCCTGACGAGACCGGCGACCAGCGCGGGCCATTCGCGTATCTGGTCAACTGGGAACCCGGTCTCCCGGGCGAGGAGGGGCAGTATCGGTGGCAGTACCTCGGGATGGTACACGCCGGGTCGGGTGAGTCGTAGCATGTCGACACGACTCTTCCAGCGTATCGTGGTTCCAATCGGGAGCCGGGACGACGCAGCGAAGACTGCGGCGGCACTCGCTGCACACCTCGAAGAGGGTGAGTCCACGGTCATCGTTGTCCACGTTATCGAGAAGGCAGGCGGAGCACCCGATAAAGCGTCCGTCGAGCAGCGAGAACGGGTCGCACGGGACATCTTCGATACTGTCCGTGACGCGTTCGAAACTGTCGATGTTTCCCTCGATACCCGGATTCTCTACGGGAGAGACATCGCTGCGACGGTTATCGAGGCGGCTCACGAACGGGACGCGAGTGCTATCGTCTTCACTCCCCGTGGCGGCAGCCGATGGCAGAAGCTCCTCTCGGGTGACGTAACCCACACACTCGTCGAGACCAGCGACGTTCCGATTCTGGTCCTTCCGGACCGCGAGGAGGCTGCGACATGAACAGGCTACTGACCGGTCGACTGCGGTTTCCAACAGACAGGTAACAATGTATCTCATCATCGTTGGGGCGGGCGATATCGGGACACCGCTTATCGATATCGCCACCCGCTCCGGCAACGAAGTCGTCGTCATCGAGCGTGAACCACAGAAAGCAGACGAAATTGCCAGCGCATACGACTGCCTGGTGCTCAACACCGACGCCACCACCAAGGAGGCTCTCGAAGAGGCGGGGGCCACTCGTGCCGACGCCATCATCTCGACGACAGACCAGGACGCGACCAACGTCATGGTCTGTCTGCTCGCCGAGGAGTTCGATATCCCGGTGGTGACCTCGGTCGTTCACAATCCGGAGCACATGGCACTGTTCCGGCAAATCGGCGTGAACACCATCGAGAACCCCCAGCAGTTGATTGCTGGCTATCTCTACAGGGCTGTCGCCCGGCCGGCTATCGTCGATTACATGCGCATCGGGGACAGCGCAGAGGTGTTCGAAATCACTGTCACGGACGACGCGCCCATTGCCGGCAAGACCCTCGATGCCGCAGGCGAGGCGGGGCTGCTGTCGGACGACGTGCTGATAGTCGCCATCGAGCGCGAGGGCGAGGACAAACCGTTGACTCCCAGGGGTCAGACGCGTATCGAGCCAGAGGACTTACTGACAGTCTACTCTGCCGTCGGCGCGACGCCGGCGCTCACAGATATCTTCGGCCACGACGAGGACCACATCGCACAGTGAGACGTGACGGCCATCTCCTGATATATCGCCAGCACACCACGCCCGATTGCCTCAATCCGTCTCCGAACCAGCAGTAACACACCATAGCCCACCGATGAGAATTGATACACGGACCGTCGGACGTGACGTTGGTCGCATCGTACAGGCCGTTTCCCTGATGATGGTCGTCTCTGTCGTCGTTGCGGCAGTGAACGGGGAATTTTATGCTATCCCTGCGTTCCTCGCCTCGGCCGTTCTGACGGCCGGCATCGGGACCCTCTTCACACGTCGGTATCGGGACGCCGACCCCCCGAAAAAGCGGGAAGCGATGGTGACCGCAGCCACTGCCTGGGGAGTCACCGGCATCCTCGGCGGCTTGCCGTTTCTCTTTATCGCCTGGACGATACAGGTCGACCCCTATCCCGTCTGGGCCAACACGCCACCGATGGACGGGACGACCGCCGTGTTCCTTCACCCGTTGGATGCGCTGTTCGAGAGCATGAGCGGGTTCACCGGGACGGGACTGACGGTGGCGACTGTCGAAGAGCAACTCCCGCGCTCGCTGCACTGGTGGCGGTCGCTCATCGAGTGGGTTGGCGGCGTCGGTGTCATCGTCCTGACTGTCGCCATCCTCCGCCGGAGCGGTGGTGGCGGCGGCTCCTACACACTGTACGAGAGCGAAGCGCGCTCGGAGAAGATTCACCCGAGTATTGTGACGACTGTCCAGGAAATCTGGAAGATATTCGTCGGGCTCACTCTCGGGTCGATTCTCCTGTTCCTTCTCGCCGGCATGCCACTCTGGGATGCAATCAACCACGGCATGACCGGCATCGCGACGGGTGGGTTCTCCGTCCATGCCGACTCGATTGGCCATTACGACAGCCCGCTCATCGAATACGCCGTCGTCCCGGTGATGGTCGCAGGCAGTATCGCCTTCCCGATTCATTACCTGATATTCAACGGCGAGGTGCGGAATTTCTACGCCGACCTGCAGACGCGGTGGGTGTTCCTCTGGTTCGGTGTGGGCTCTCTCGCGCTGACCGGGCTGCTCCTCGCGGACGGCCAGTACGCGACAATCGAGGAGACGTTCCGAACCGGGCTGTTCCAGTTCGTCTCCGCCACCTCGAACACGGGATTTGGCACTGCAACCGTCGGTGCCGGCACGGAGAAAGCGTGGGACACCAGTGCGACGTTGCTCACCTGTCTCGGGATGCTCACCGGTGGGGCGGCCGGGTCGACGGTGAGCGGCCTGAAACTCATCCGTGTCGTCACTCTCGTCAGAGGCACTGCCTGGCAGGTTCGGGATGTCTTTCAGCCACGCAGTGCGGTCCGATACCTGCAACTCGGCGACCGCCGACTCAGTGAACAGCAGGCACAGCGAGAGTACACCGAGGCGACAGTCGTGTTCGTTCTCTGGTTGCTGTTTCTCGCCATCGGTGTCGGGGTGCTGTTGCGCGTTCTCTCACCCGCGTATCCCCTCGAATACGTCATCTTCGACGTGATGAGCGCACAGAGCAACGTCGGCCTTGATTCGGGTATCACCGGTGCGGACATGCCACGGGCCGCAAAGGGGATGCTGATACTGAACATGTGGGTCGGACGGCTGGAAATCATCCCCGTCGCCGTGTTGCTTGGGGCGGTCTTCCAGCGGCTGAACCTCTATCGCTGACCCGTCCGATGTGGCCCACCCTATCCGCCTCTCCCGACTCCTGCCGTCTCGCCCGCAGGTGGTCTCGTAGCCCCCGCCTTTGCTCACAGCGTCAGGACACGTCCATGTGCTCGAACCGGTAGAGCGCGAACCCGAACAGGCCAAGCGAGACGACGAGCAATCCCACCAGCGAGGCGACCGGCGGGACGTAGCCCACGGGGTCAAGCGAGGTTGGCATCCCACCGAGTAGCGGGTCCACCAGTGGCCGCTTGGGGTCGTAGACGCCGGTCCAGATTGCCAGCGAGGCCTGTGTCTCCGGGGTGAAGCCGCTGCCGACTGCCTCGTGTGCGAGGACGAAGGCATGCCCGAAGTGATAGCTCACGTCGACGATATAGAGGTAGTACTCCTCGTAGGACGGCCCGCCGAGCGCCCGAATCGGCAGGAAGGCGAAATACAGCACCGGGAGGACGACCCCACCGAGCGCGGTGCGCAGGCGATTCTGGGTCAACACGGCCAGTGCCGTCCCGAGGCCGGCGGCGACGATGGAGACGAAGACGGCGAAGACGAGGTTCCCCGGGACGAGCGCGAAGATGCCGCCGCCGATGGCCGCAGCGCTTGCCTCCGAGAGCAGATACAGCGCGACGCCCACCAGGAGCATGCTCGCCAGCGCCATCAAAAGCGAGAACGCGAGGATGGCGAGGAAGGTGCCGACGACGACCTCCCACCGGCGGATGGGCTTGCTCAGGAGGATGCGAAGCGTGCCACGCTCGGCCTCAAGCGCCAGCGTGTTCGCACTGAGGATAGCGCCGACGACCAAAAGCGGGATGCCGACGCCCCAGAAGAAAGACAGGGCGGCGTAGGTGTCAAACAGCAGCGCCTCCTGCTGTGCAAGCGGCAGCGCGGCGATGTCGTCGGGGAGGTTGTTCGCAAACCCGAGCGCCAGAAAGCCACCGATTGCGAGAAACGGCAGGAAGTACGCCACCAGTAGCTTCGGGTTCGAGAAGTCCGCGAACGTCTTCCGGAAGATGGTGGGGACCCGCATCAGCCCTCCACCTCCGCATCCGCGCTGGCGGGTTCGGCCTCCGCTTCGTCCAGCAGGTCGAGGAAGGCCTCTTCGAGACCGCCCTCCTGTTCGAGTGACTGCATGGTGATGCCGGCGTCGGCCATGGTCCGCTGGAGCTCGGTGGTGAACGACTCGCCGTCGGTCGGCGTCACCCGCAGGCTCCCGTCCTCGGCCCGAGTCACCCGCTCGACGGCGTCGTGTTCGGCGAGGATGTCGGCCAGTCGGTCGTTGTCCGTCGAGTCCACGCGGTAGGTGTCGGCGGCGACGCGGTCCTGAATCTGGCCGACCGGGCCCGACGTTGCGACTTTGCCGTCGACCAGAATCGTCACGGTGTCGATGAACTGCTCCAGTTCCGCCAGCACGTGACTGGAGACGAAGACGGTCATCCCCTCGTCGGTCATCGCCTCCAGCGAGTCGATGACGGCCGCCCGGCCCTCCGGGTCGAGCGTCGCCGTCGGCTCGTCCAGAATCAGCAGTTCCGGCTCGTGAATCATCGCCTGTGCGAGACTCAGTTTGCGGGCCATCCCGCCGCTGTACCCGCCGATGGGTTGCCGGGCGGCATCCGTGAGGTCGAACCGCTCCAGGAGTTCGCGGGCCCTGCCCTCGATGTCGCCACTCATACCGGCTGTTTTGCCCATGTAGACCAGATAGTCCAGGCCAGTCATCGACTCGTAGAAGGCCGGTTCCTGTGGTGCGTAGCCGATGAGTTCCGAGGCGGCGAGGCTGCCGGCGGGTTCGCCCCCGATGGTCGCCTCGCCTTCGCTGGGTGAGACCAGCCCGACCAGCATCTGCATGGTGGTGGACTTGCCGGCACCGTTTGGGCCGACGAAGCCGTGGATGTCGCCTCTCTCGACGGTGAGGTCCACACTGTCGACCGCCGTCAACTCGCCGTATCGTTTGGTGAGGTTTGTCGTCTCTATCATGGTCGCCTCCTGTAGCGTCGCACCGCGTACGGGACGAGCAACACCGCGAGGGCGGCAAGCGTCACGCCGTACAACACGAGGTCCATCGAAGACCCGCCCTCCACCTCGACGGTGGTGGTGTCATAGACCGTGACGCCGTCGGCGTTGGTCGCCCGGACCTGTATCGTGTGTTCGCCGGGTGGCAGACGGACCGTCGCCTCGGTCCCGTTGGTCAGCGCCACCGGGTGTCCGTCGACATAGACCCGGGAGACGTGGGCGCTGTCCTCGTCGAACGACCACGTCACGTCGGTGTTCGTGCTGGCGTCGGTGTTCGTAATCGACACGCCGGTCGTCGGGTCGACGACCGACACCGACCCGCCGGGGGAGACGACACCGACTCCGCTCTCCCGGACTGCGAGAAACTCCACGGCACGTCCCTTCCCGCCGAGCAACACTTCGCCGGCCTGTGGGTCGATGACGTAGTGTCGGACGGCGAGGTCGTTGTTGCCGTCGACGCCGGTGACGACGCCGAGTTCGGGGCTGCCGTCGCCGTTGCGGTCGGGAATCGACTGCGCGTAGATGCCGGGTATCGTCCGGGAACGGTCGCCCTCGAACGGTTCGAGGGCGATTGAGTCGACTACCTCGCCGGTTCCAGCGTCGGTCAGGTTGACCCGAGCGCCGCCCTCGGAAGAGGCCTCGACGACGGCCACCTCGTCGGCTCCGTCGCCGTCGACATCACCCGCCGTGGCGACTGGGGAGACGGATTCGATGCCGGCCTGCCGGTAGTTCCCCCGCTCGTCGAACTCGTGACGGACTGTTCGCTCCATGCCGCCGTAGACGCCCACTGCCGGCTGATCGCCGCGCGTCTGGGACACGACCGCAGTCGGTACGCCGTCTCCGGTCACGTCGCCCGCGACACGCCGGAGGTCGTCCGGCCGTGCCTGCTCGATGCGCTCGATGATTTTGCCCTGTCCCGGCGCGTAAATCGCCACCGCTGGGCCGTCTTCACCCTCGGTCTCGATGGGGACCTCGCTGTAGCCGTCGCCGGTGAGGTCGCCGACCGGCTGGACGCCGCGAACTCTGGCGTTACTGCCGATTTCCGCCCGGTGGCGCGTCTCGATGGACTGTGCCGACTCGATGTCGACGGTCGCGACCCGGCCCTCCCGGGAGAGTGCGACCATCTCGCGGGTGCCGTCATCGTCGCCGTCGCCCACGGGGACGTATCGTGCGGGCCTCCCCTCATCGAAGGGACGCCACTGGGTGACCTGCTCGTTTGGCGGCCTGCCGTAGCTGAACCCGCCGAACTCCCTGCCGCCATCCAGATCGAGCAGCCCGACACCGCCGCCAAAGGTTATCGCCAGCGACCGCTGGCCGTCGACCGTACCGAGTGCGATTACGCTCTGGATGCGGATGTTGTCCGGCTGTGTGTTTTCGACGGTTCCGTCTTCGCCGTCGATGAGGGCCAGGCTGGGGTCGGGCGCGTCCTCTCCCTCCCCGGAGGGGAACCGGACTGCAAGCAGGTCGGTTCCACCCTCCCCGTCGTCGAGCAACTGGATGTCGGCGTACCCGCCCGTTGTCTCGAACTCCTCGGCGTCGGCCGCCACGCTCCAGACGAGTGAGCCGTCGGCCCCATCACGGAGCACGAGGCCGCGACTCTGCACCGGCCCGCCGGGCCGCTCGATGGCGTCCCGGGAGACGAACAGATGGTCCTCGACGCCGTCACCCGTGAAGTCGTGCGTGCGCACCTCGACGTTCCGGAAGGCCGGATAGCTCCAGTCGACGGTCCCGTCGGCGCTCCCGACACGGAGCGCTCCCGCGGTCGTCGCCAGCGCCATGCGGTCGCCGTCGGTGGCGACGTACGCGGTGCTCCCGTCCTGGACTGCGCGGTCCCGCGGCGGAATCACGTCATAGCCGGTCTCGCTGCGCTCCCCGCTCCCGACATCGAATGCGACGACTGACTGCGTCGCCCCCTTCGGGCCCTGTGGGACCAGCAGTGCCGACCTGTCGGGGCTGTATGCCACCGACCCCGTGCTCCCGAGGCCGATATCCCGGTTCGACCACTGCTGTTGGCCGCTGTCTCCGTCGAGAAGGTGGACGCTCTGGCGGGTGTCCTGGAGTCCGACCCGCCGGGGGAACTCCTCGACGGCGACGGTCACGGCCACGTCGACGCCGTCCCCGCGCTCGATGACGGTCGCCTCGACCGCCGAGAACAGCGCGTCACCTGGCAGGGTCAACCGGCCGTCCTGCAGGAGGCGACCGTAGTACTCGTTGAGTGCCTGGTCGTCGAACTCGACGACCTGCTCGCTCCAGACCGTGCTCCCGTCGTCGGCGTTCAACAGGTGGGCCGACCCGTCCGTCCTGTGTCCCGGCGTAGACCGTCCCGTCGCCGGCGTCGACCGACCAGACGGCGACACCGTGGTCGTACTCCCAGATAGTCTCGCCGGTCTCGCCGTCGAGGACGACGACCGACTGTCCGGCCGCCACTGCTATGTCCGTCGTGCCGTCGCCGGTCACGTCACCGGCCGGCGCTGCGTCGGCAGGCCGGGCCTGCCGGGTCACCTCGCCGAAGTCCGGGCTGTACACCTCGACGGTGTGGCTCGCGCTCCAGGCCACGTCCCCGGACTCGATGTCGATGGCTTTCACGTTCGGGAAATACTCGTTGTCGACCAGTACGACAGCGGTGCCGTCGCCGACCGAGACGACCCGCTGGACCGGTTGTGTCCGGACGTGGTGTTCGAGTTGCCCATCTGAGAAGATTGCCAGCCCGCGGTCGGTCCCGACGAGGACGCGCCCGTCGGTGAACGTCGGTGCCGTCGTTACCTCGCCCGGAACGGTCGGCTGCGATGATGCCAGAGCACCGTCGTGGGTGTTCGGCGTTTCGTCGGTCGGTGGTGTGACCGTTACGGGCTGTGTTGTCTGTCTCTGCGTTGACCCGGCAACGCCAACAGCGAGGACAGACAGTACGGCGACACTGCACGCCGCAACTGCCAGCAGCGTCCGTCTCTGTGTCATCTATCTGATTGCGAGTCTACGCCCATTTATTCTTTTATCAGTTGCGTTGATAGTTCGGCTGACCCAACTATACCTCAGTTTCTTTGTAGGATAGGTTCCGACTGACCAGCGAAGGTGGGTGTGCGCTGCTGTCGTCGGGTGCTACGCGCTGTCCCGGAGGAAAAGCCACCGTTGACGGCTGCTACTGGCCGTCTGATACCTGTGGGCCGCCGTTTCCCTCCGCTGCCTCGGCGCTGGCTGTCCCAGTCAGCGTGACGGCGACGCCGGAGATGACGAGCCGGACTCCCTCGTAGTAGCTATCGTCGATGTCCACCGACCAGTCGTGGACCTCCGCCAGCGTTTCGACGTTTGGCAGAGCCATCCCCGCCTCTGCGTTCGGGACGGCATGTCCATAATCGAACAGTTGGCCGAGGTTCTCGTCGGCCGGGCGGGTCCCGTCGTCGCTGACGACGAACCCGCTTTCGGTCAGTGCGACCGTCACCGTCGTGGCCTCGTTGTGTCTGGCAAATACGAAGACGCTCTCGAAGAGGTTCTGGAGCCGGGCAGGGTCGGCTTCGACGGTGCCCTCCCCTTCGATAGCCAGCGAGAGGTCGCTCGTCTCGGCGGTGGACCACGCGCCCTCGACGGTCTCGCGGAACGGAATCCGGTCGCGGCTGCCGATGCTCTTGCCGTACTGTGCCAGCGTCGCCAGGTCCGACACTGTGCGGGACATCCGGTTGGTCCGGTCCGAGGCTGCTGACAGTGATTCCCGGGCCGTCGACACCTCGCCGTCTTCGAGTGCGCCGCCGGCGGCGTTGACCCGCATCTTGATGACCTGCAGGGAGTTGCGCAGTTCGTGACGGATGCCGGCGGCAAACTCCTCCAGTTGCTCGTTGTGTCGCTGTAGCTCCCGGCGCTGCTGTTCGATGTCGGTCACATCAGAGAACAACAGTACTTCGCCGATGTCGCTCCCGCCGAGGGTAAACGAACTCGACCCCACGAAGTAATGCCTGGTTTCCCCGTCGACGCGCACGTCGAGGACATCTCCCTCCGACCCGAAGACAGTCTCTAGCCCGCGCACTTCACCCGCTGGCTCGTTGCGGGACCCTTCGAGGGCAGGGAACAGCGCACGCGCACGCTCGTTGAAATCCCGGATGTGACCCTCATCGTCGAGAAAGACGAACGGCTCGTCCACGTCACCGGTGAGTTGCACCGCCAGAAAGCGGTCCTGATAGACGAACAGGACACCGATGGCGAAGACGGCTACACCCAGTGGCGCGTAGATGACGTTCAATACGATGCCGCTCGTGAACCCCGCGACATCGAACACGACCGGCAGTGCGGTCAGCCCCGTCAGTACCACCAGGGGCCGAGTGTTGTAGCCGGCTTCGGCGTAGCGCTCGAACAGCATGAACAGGCCCACGCCCGCAAGCGCGTAGGCCAGTCCGGTCGCCATCCAGTGAAACGCCTGCTGTTGTATCTCCACGTACAGCGGGGACTCTGAGACCACTGTCGCCACGAAGTACTGCTCGTGTAGCGGATTGGTTACCTTGACCCCGACGACGGTGAGATAGGTCGCCAGCCCTGCCCAGCGCAGTCGCGGCGTCCGGTGGTAGTTCCGGCCCGAGTACGCCGAACAGAAGTACAGCCACGAGAAGACGGTGCTGAAACCCAGGACCAATCCGACGGCGTAGGAGCCGATACGGAGCCCCGCCGTCGGGAGGACGAACAGGCCTGCGTGGGACGCGGCCCAGCCGCCACTGCCGACAAGCAGCCCGACGAGCCCGTATCGCGTCTCCCTGTCGTCGACCTTGCGGGCGCGGAGGATGCTCAGGAAGCTGACGGCTGCTGCGAGCCCGAATATCACAACGTAGACCAGCTGTGTCGTCTCACCCGGCGTCGTCGCCATGTGGGACTCTTTAGCGAGGCCATCACCATATACTCCCCGGCTGCGTCGGTTTATTGCCGGTCTGGTGACACCGTTTTTCGCCCGTCATTCCTCGTCATCACGGACCCGACGGCCGACGAGACGGTTGACCTCGTCGTCGGGTTTCCACTCACCGGCCTCCTTCGGGTCGACGTGGACGAAGGCTTCGTCCACTTCCGGCAGGGCACTGATGGACTGTGCGACCTCGGTCTCGATGCGGTGGGCTTCGAGCAGTGTCCGGTCGCCCTCTACCTCGATGTGGAGACTCACGTCGATTTCCGGGCCGACGTAGTGGGCGATGACATCGTGGGCTCCCTCCACGTCGGGGTGGGCGAGTGCCCGTCTGATAATCTCGACCCGTAGCTCCTCGGGTGGCGCAGCGCCGACGAGATAGTCGACGTTGTCCCGGACCACTTCGACGCCGGTGTAGAGGATACCCACTGCGACGACGACCGCAGCCAGCGGGTCCAGAATCGGATACCCGGCCAGCGAGCCAAGCACGCCCACGAGCGCCGCACTCGCGGTGAGGATGTCGTTGCGGTTGTCGACGGCCGTCGCCGCCAGCGCCGGGGAGTTGTTCGCCTCGCTGGCCCGCAGACAGTAGCGATAGAGCACGTACTTGATGATTCCCGAGGCGACGAGTACGCCCGCCGCTGCCGGGCCACGGCTCACCTCCGGGCTGCCATCGACCAGCGCCGTCCCGGCCTGATAGAGGACCGCGCCGCCGGCGGCGAAGATACCCAGCGCGATAAACAGCGAGACGAACGGCTCGATGCGCTCGTGGCCGTGGGGATGTTCGAAGTCCGGCGGCCGGGTCGTCAGATACAGCCCAGCGACGATGACGAAGCTGTAGACGCTGTCGGCGAGGCTGTTGACCGCTTCCGACCCGACGGCGAGGCTTCCGGTCCAGTAGTAGACGCCGCCCTTGGCGGCGACCAGCAGGAGGTTGGCTCCCAACACGAGCAGGCCAACCCGGCGTAGCGCGCTCCGTCGGGACATCTGGGCTGTGGTTCACAGCCACGGGGTTAAACCGCTTTGCCACTGTCCCGACTGGTCGATCCCGCCCACGAGAAGAAATCCCCCGACCGGCGTCAGTCGGTACGCGGGAGCGCGACGAACGACTGTTTCATCGGCGTGAACGGGTCGTAGACGGACTGGTGGCACTGGCAGTAGACCGCGTCCTCGGCACCGGGGTACTCGGAGGATTTGAAGCCGGGGACACAGCAAAAGTGTGTACACTTGTCAACCCACGCCATGCAATCCTGCGCTGTGGCCGCATCGAGAAAGGACCGTACATCCGCCGAGAGGTTCCCGTACGGTCCCTCGCCGGCAATCATCCGGGGTAACTCGGGCGTCCGCAGAATCTCGACCGAGAGGGCGCGTCCCTCCTCCGGTGTTCGCCAGGTGGCGTTCAGCGGCATCCCGAGTCCGTCCTGTCCGATGCCGTTGCCCCACTGTTCGTAGCCCTCGAAGTCCTCGACAGCCACCTTTGCCCCCTGTTCGAGGGAGCTAGCCCAGTCGTACCCCCCTTTGACGCGGAAACTATTGTCCGCCTCCGCGTCGGGGGCGATGCCGGGCAACGACTGGACGCCACAGTACTGGAACCACCGGGTGTCGTACGTGATGCCACCGACATCTTCGCGTGCGACAGTGACTTCCGTTCCATCCCGCTTGGTTATCGTCTCGGGGTCCGGCCACCGTCCTTCGAGGTGACCGCTATCGGTCACCCGCAACGGCACGATTGGGAGCCCGCGGGGCGCTGGCCCGTCCGTATTCCGGATGCCGACGTACTCGACGGTCCCGCCGCCGGCACCCGTACTGGAGGTCGCTGTATCCAACACTAGACTTCCGCCCGCGGCGACCGAACTGAGCGCTGCTGAGCCGACGATACCTTTGACGAATCGACGTCGTCCACTCTCTGAAGGGTATTTGTCTGACACTGGGGACCACATCAGGGGCTACGATTGCACGCGGCCAAAGAGGGTGTAACCAGCTCCCGGCTGGCGATATTCGGCAGAAAAATTAAATTATTGACGGACGGAACGCACGCGCAATATAATGACACTAGTCCTCGATTACGACTGCCCGTGTCTCCCCCTCGTCGCGAACGCCATCCTGGGTGGCCAGCGCCTCGTGTAGGCGGTCGTAGGTGTCGGTCACTGCCTCGACGACCACCTTCGTATCGCCGACGACCGGCATGAAGTTCGTGTCGCCGTTCCAGCGGGGGACCACGTGTGCGTGGATGTGGTCGTCGATGGAGCCACCGGCGGCCCCGCCCCCGAGGTTGTACCCGACGTTGTATGCGTCCGGTCCCAGCGCCTCGTCCATCGCGTCGATTGTCCGCTGGACCAACCGCTCTTTGGCCAGCAACGCGTCCTCGCCCAGGTCGCGGTATTCGCCGGTGTGTTCGTGGGGGATGACCATCGCGTGCCCCGGGTTGTACGGGTAGTTGTTCAGCATGACGTAGGCGTCGTCGCTACGGGCCAGCAGGTAATTCTCACGGTCTGCCTCGCGCTCTGGCAGCGTACAGAAGACACAGCCGTCGATATCGTCGTTGCCCTCCCGCTCGACCCAGTCGATGCGCCACGGGGCGAACACCTGCTCCATACACACCCGTCCTCGCGGCCACAACATATACCCCTCGTTGCCCCAGCCGGCCCGACTGGGTGTGGCAAAACACATATAAATACATTTCGGCCCTTCACAGGCTGAGGTGCGAAAGATTGGCTGAGGATGTAGAATAAACGGTATCGTAGACTCTGCGGGCGTCAAAGGGGTAAAATCGGCTCATGTCTTGCGATAAAACGGTTCGAACGGACTGGAGCGTCGGCCTTTTTTATACCCTCTCAGGGCATCGGTTCAGACAGGATGGCCACCAGCAGCGACACAGTGGCAGACGTGACAGAAGAGTGTGAGACCTGCGGTCGTGCGACTCCCCACGAGGTCGCCGTCGAGATTCTCACCGAGAGTCCCAACCCCGAGAACGCAGCCTATTCCCGCGAACCGTACCGGGTCAGCGAGTGTCGCGTCTGTGGCACCACGGAGACGACGCGGATGAACAACGCGTGACTACTTTTTTTTTCGCTGGAGCGGTCCGCCTCCCGGCGATAGCCGCGAGTGCGAGACCCGATGGCGAAAAAACATAGCGAAACATACCGGGAGAGCGTTGCTCCCGCGAGCAGCCTCCACGCGAGCGGTGGCTGCTCGCGGACGGTCGTCCGCTCACGGCTCGCTTCGCTCACCGTTCGCAACCGAGACCCGGCCTCCGGTCGCGTTTCGCACCGGTCGCAGGTGCTATCGTAGCGTCCTTCGCCACCGCACAGCAGTCCTGCCCTTCCCCGTTTTCGCGCGGGTCGCTGGCGCGACCACGCGCTCTCGGCCTGTTTCTGCTACCGCGACCGCGTCGTCACTTCACAGCCGTCCTCGGTCACGATGACGGTGTGTTCCTTCTGACTGACCAGACAGCCGTCGTCCTCCTTCAGAACGGGATAGCCGTGGACGACGTCGTTGCGCTTGAGCCGTCGCAGTGCCATCTCCGCCCGGTCGGTCTCCAGCCAGCGGGTCGCAAAGGGCAGGGTCTTGAACCGCTCGGTCACCTCATCCAGGGCCTGCCGGGCCTGCCGGTTGCGGACCGACGCCTCCCGTTCGAGGGCGAAAATCTCCTCCGCGCTCCCTTCCTGGACCTTGCCGCTGCCGTTGGTGGCGAACGGCTCGATTGCCACTACGTCGCCGGCTTCGAGTTCGATGCCCTGTGAGACCGCACGGTTCGGGATGTTGGGCTCGGTGTGTTGTTCCCAGTGGCCCAGGCCGTGTCCGGTCAGGTTCACGACCGGCTTGTATCCATACCCCTCGATGACCTCCTCGACAGCGGCACCGATTTCGCCCGTCTCGACGCCGGCTTCGACGATGTCGAGTGCCGCTTCCAGCGCCTCCGCGGAGGCCGCTTCCAGGTCGTCGTTCCCGGAGAGGTCCACCGTAATCGCGGAGTCGGCCAGCCAGCCGTCGACGTGGACGCCGATGTCTAAGTTGACCATCTCCTCGCCGAAGGTGGAGTCGTCGTCGATGCCCGGCGTAGCGTGGGCCGCCTCCTCGTCGATAGAGATGTTGACGGGGAAGGCCGGTTCCCCACCGAGGTCGCGGATGCGCTCTTCGGCCCATTCGGCCACGTCGAGGTGGCGTGCGCCTACCTCGACACGGTCGACGACCTCGTCCCGGACCGTGGCCAGAATCTCGCCGGCTTCCCTGTGTTTCTCGTACTGCTCGCTCTCCAAGTCCACATCTGTCATACCCCGCACTTTGGCGCTGGGGGAGAAATGGTTACCGCTCCGGGGTGCTGTCGCCAGCGGTGGTCCGACGGTCCACGTACAGCAATGCGACCAGTCCGAGCGTGAGGATGCTGTAGGCGACTGCCACGAACAGCGCCTCCTCGATAGAGGCGTACTCGTCGGTCCGGTAGATGATGACCTTCCGGACGACGGCGATAACGCCCGTGTAGATGACCAGCCGGACGATGTGGCGGGTCTCGCTTTCCTTGATGTAGGCGACGACAGTGTGATACACCTCGACGATGATGAGCAACAGCAGTCCAACGTCGATGAAGCCGATGACCACTCTGGGGTCTGTGATGGACCCTGACAGCGTCGCCTGCCCAATCTGCAACCCGAGGTCGAAGACGCCGACCGCAAACAGCAACGCAAAGAGCGCTGCCGCGGCCAGTTCGACGACGTTGACGAACGTGTCCATCGCCGCTTCGGCGCTGTCGAACCCCGTCGCGAGCCTGTCGCTGTCCGGCCCGTCGTCCCCGCTGGTGGGTTCTGTTGTCGTGTCGTCCCCGTTCACACAGTCCTGTCGGGCTGTGGACGGAAAAAGACGGGAGCAGACTCAGTCCTCAGCAGCGGTCTGCATCGTCGCCGCGTTCGTTACTCGTCCGACGCGCCCCTCGCGGTCGACGACGATGACACCCGCATCCCCACCCGTCGCCGAGGCGAACCCACGGAGCACCCGCCGGGCGGCGTGTCGCGGTCGTTCGCCGTCGTCGACCGCGTCTGCGACACGGCGTGCCAGTCCGAATCGGGCGATGGCCTCCCCGTCGCCTGTCGTACTCACTGCCGCCGTCTCCGTCGCATAGAAGCCCGCTCCGACCTGCGGGACATCCCCGACTCGGCCGGCGAGGGCAAACCAGCGGCCGCCAGTCGATGTCGCAGCGGCCAGTCCCTCGCCGTCGGTCGCGACTGCGCCGACGGTGTCGTGGCCCTGACCGAACTGTTCGCGGACCCACGCGAGTCGTGCTGTGAGGTCGTCGGGTGGGTCTACTCTGTCCCATCGTTCGCGTGTCTTTGCCGTCCAGAGGTCACAGTCCGTCCCGATGCCGTGCTCGGAGGCGAGTGTGACTGCCCGCTCGCCCGCGAGCAGGACGTGTGGTGTCGCCGTCTTCACGACCCGTGCGACAGCGACAGCATGTTCGATGCCGGGCATCGCACAGGCCGCGCCCGACTCACCGTCGCCGGTCATCAGGCCCGCATCCGTTCGAATCCGCCCGTCGCTCTGGACGACGCTGCCGACGCCGGCGTTGAACTGGGGGTCGGCTTCGAGCCGCCGGACGGCCGTACAGACCGCCGCCTGTGGGTCTTCTTCGGTCGCACCTGCCGCCGCGGCGTCGTCCAGGACTGCCTGGCGGGGCGCGGGTTCGTCCGGTTCGCTGCCAGCACCGCCGTGGACGAGGACGTGCATACGAGAGTGTCTCCGTCCGGAGGAAAAGGCATATCGCCGGTCCGACCACCGATGCGTGCAATGGCCTTCCGGCGCAGTGACAGCGACGGATACCGGGTCCGCGCTTGCTGGGATGGACCGCTGGGCGGTGGCTTCGGCTGGCAGGCCCCCCTCTCGCGGGTCTTCGCGCCCTGGGAGACCTTCGCGGGTCTGGGGCCCGGGCGCGTTCTCTGTGGCCATGACCCGGGTGTCTTCGAGGACGCGTCTGTGGCCGTCCAGGACACGCTCGCCGGGACTCGACTGCGATTTCCCCCGGGCACTGGTCACGAATCTGCTGGGTGAACTCCGCGTGGTGCTCGACGCACTCCGGGAGTGACCCATCCGGTGAACGCTCCTACCGCGCAAGACATCCCTCGCCCCTTCCCGAGCAGTGGGACGACGGACGGCCACTGAACTGCTGCAATCCTTCCACAATTATCATCGAGGTCCGCGCGAAACGGCATAACTTTAGCCCAGGACAAAAAACACCGGACTATATGGCATACGACAAAGTCGATGTTCCCGAGGAAGGCGAACCCATCGAGGTAGTAGACGAGGAAAACGACGAACTCGACGTTCCCGAGAAACCCATTATTCCGATTCTGTACGGTGACGGTATCGGGACCGACGTTGGCCCGGCAGCACAGAAAGTGCTGGAGGCCGCTGCACAGGCGACCGGTCGTGACGTGTCCTGGATGCGCGTCTACGCAGGCGAGACCGCCCGCGAGAAATACGACGAGAATCTCCCCGAGGACACGGTCAACGCGATTCGGGAGTTCCGCGTCGCCATCAAGGGTCCGCTGACGACACCGGTCGGCGCTGGGTTCCGCTCGCTGAACGTCGCACTGCGGAAAACACTGGACACGTACGCGAACGTCCGACCGACCTACCATCTCGACGGCGTCCCGTCACCGGTCACGGAACCCGGGCAGATGGACATGGTCACGTTCCGTGAGAACACCGAGGACGTCTACGCCGGCATCGAGTGGGAAGCTGGGACCGACGAGGTCCAGCAGGTCAAGGAGTTCGTCGAAGAGGAGATGGGCAACGACGACACCATCCACGACGGTCCGGTCGGCATCGGCGTCAAGCCCATCACCGAGTTCGGGACGAAGCGTCTGGTTCGGCAGGCCATCGACTACGCCCTCGAACACGACCGCGACACCGTCACGCTGGTCCACAAGGGCAACATCATGAAGTTCACCGAGGGTGCCTTCCGTGACTGGGGCTACGAGGTCGCAGAAGAGGAGTACGGTGACGAAGTCATCACCGAGGACACGCTCTGGGAGGAGCAGGACGGCGAACAGCCCGACGATGCCGTCGTCGTCAACGACCGCATCGCCGACAACATGCTCCAGCAGATTCTCACCCGGACCGACAACTACGATGTCATCGCCACGATGAACCTCAACGGTGACTACCTCTCGGACGCCTGTGGTGCTCAGATCGGCGGCCTTGGCATCGCACCGGGTGCGAACTTCGGCGACGCGCTGTGTCTCGCCGAGCCCGTCCACGGCTCCGCCCCCAAGTACGCCGGCCAAGACAAGGTCAACCCGACCGCGATGATGCTCTCGGGCGTTCTCATGTTCGAGTACATGGGCTGGAACGATGCCGCAAACCTCGTCCGTGACGCCATCGAGGAGACCATCTCCTCGAAACAGGTCACCTACGACCTCCACCGCCAGATCGAGGGCGGCGAGAAACTCGCCACCTCCGAGTACGCCGACGCCGTCGTCGAGAATATCGAAAAGCTCGCCTGAAGCCAACTTTCGCACTCTGACGGCGACGCCGTCAGAACATCGAACAACTCGCGCGCTTTCACCGCGCGACCATCGGAACGCCTACCCGAAACGCATTTTTCGCTGATAGCAACGTCAGCAGCACATCGAGTGACCTCCCGGCACTGCCTTTGATTCAGCGCTCGCCTTCGGTAGCCCCGACCGTCTGGCCGCCCGCCAGTGCAATCGACTGCAGATGCTCACCTGCGCTCTCCAGACGGCAACTGTTAGCAACAGCCATGCTGACATAGAGAGGCGGTGGTTTGATACGCCGAGGGTCACAGAAGCGAGTATGTACGCGGTCGTCGGCTGCGGGGAGTGCAGTGCTCTCTGGATAGTGGAAGGGCGGCCGGAGACCAGCCAGTGCCCGCGCTGTGGCACGACACGGGCCTACGAGAAGCGCCGGCAGTTCGTCACCACTGACGACGAGGACCACGCCCGAGAGGTGCGGTCCTCGATGCTCGCGACCCGGCAGGACCTCGGCGAGGAGTTCGCCGAACTCGATTCCTTCGCCGAGATGGCCGACTACGTCGACGACGCCGGCATGGACGAGGAGGCCTACCTTCGGGAGGCCGGCGTCGACACTGCGGCGGTCGCTGCGGCGGGCAAGCGCAGCGAGCGCGGTGCCGGGGCGAGTGGCGGGAGCCGCAAGGATATCATCGAGGAGGCGCTTCGCACCCTCGATGCACCCGACGAGGAGGCAGTCGTTAGCTACGCCGGCGAACGCGGTGTCCCCGCGGAGTACGCACGCAAAGCCCTCCGAAAGCTGGAGCGGTCGGGTGCGGTGACACGGCGCGATGGAGGATACCGACTCGTATGAACGTCCACGAACTCGATCCCGCGCCGCTGGTCGTCGGCGGCTTCATGGCGCTTGCAGGTCTCCTTTTCCTGGCCGAACCGTTCGTGCAGCCGATTCCCATCGATGGCGTCCCCGTTCCCGTTGCTGCACTGTCTTTCGTTACTCTCGCAGTTGCCCTCGATTTGGGCGCGATACTGTTCTACTGGCAGGGCGAGCGCACGGCGGCAATCGCCCACGGCGTCGCCGGGGTGGGCTGGACGCTGGTCGTCTTCGGCCCGCTGCTCGGGAGCAACGCGCTCTGGTTGCTGGGACTGGCGGTGGTCATCGGCGGTGCCGTCTTCCTCTTCGTCGAGATGGCCCGGGGACGCTGACTACCGTCCCAGTTCTTCGTGAGCGCTGGCGAGGTGCCGGGAAGTAAACGCTGCGACAAGCGAGAGTTCGCCCGCAAGCGCGCCGACCGCGATGACCTCCGCGAGCGCGTCCGCGTTCGTGCCCGCTGGCTCGCCCCCGCCCGCGAGGCCGAGAACGTCAAGCGCTTCCGATTGCGTGGGCAGTTTCGTCCCGCCGCCGACGGTGCCGACCTCCAGCGACGAAAAGGAGATGCTGGCATAGAGGTCACCGCCGTCGTCCGCGTCCGTCTCGTCTCCCCCCCTGACTTCCATCGTCGTGATGGCGTTTGCCCCCTCGACGACCTGGGCGGCGTCCTGTCCGGTGGCGAGGAAGACGGCGGCGACGGTGTTTGCGGCGTGAGCATTAAAGCCCAGCGAGGCCGCCTTTGCGGAGCCGATGAGGTTCTTGCGGGTGTTGCCCTCGACCATCGCTTCGGGCGTCGTATTGAGCGTCTCCTCGACGTACTCCCGTGGGAGAACCACGTCCGCCGATACGGTTCGACCACGGCCCTCGATGGCGTTGATGGCGGCGGGTTTCTTATCGGAACAGAGGTTGCCCGACAGCGCCACCAGGTCGGCCGGCGTTTCCTCTTCGACCAGCGAGCAGGCCTCCCGCGTCGCGATGGTGGCCATGTTCATCCCCATCGCATCCTTGGTGTCGTAGATAAACCGGAGGAAGACGCTGTCTCCGACGACGTAGGGGTCGACTGCCGTGAGGTCGCCGTGGCTGGTCGTCGACTCGGCTGCCTCCCGGAGTTGCTCGGTGTTCTCACGAACCCACTCGACGACCGTCTCGGCCTCGGCGACGCCTGCCACCCGGAAGACCGGTGCGCGGGTCATCCCCGAGTCGGTGACGCGGGCGGTCGCACCCTCGGCGGCACGAATCGCGGAGAGTCCGCGGTTGACACTGGCGACGAGTGCGCCTTCGGTGGTCGCCATCGGGAGGTAATACTCCCCGTCGGCGGCCCCGCCGTCTATCGGGACCGGCCCAGCGACTCCCATCGGCAGTTGCGCGCCGCCGACGAGGTTCTCGACGTTGGCGTCGACACCCTCGGCGTCGAACGTGTAGTCGGCGATGGCGTCGAGGTCGACGCCGGTCTCGGCGGCCAGCAACTCGCGGCGCGCCGCGGCGGCGGTCTCGGCGTCGGCGTGGTCTTCTAGCTCGTAGAGGCGAAGCTCGCCCTCGCGGACCCGCTGTGCGAGGTCGGCAGGGTCTGTCATGCCCGACATGTCGGTGTCGGGGGTGGTAAGCCCACCGGATGCCCCACTCGGTGGTCACTCCCAGGTCGCTCACCGATTCATTTCACCGACAACAGGCAATTATCACAACTTCTTTCCCGTCAACAGAGCGAACACACTCCTGAGACCCACCAACATCCGATATTGAATACAAAATCTTTTCAAAGAACCCTTCCATAGACTTAGGTCACCAACAGGTGGGACATCGTGCCCGAAATGGAAACAGCGCAGTTTGAGACGGACCTTAGCCTCTTCAAGTATGACAACCTCGAACAGCTCCCGCCCTCGTATCGCGAGTTAGACGAGGACGAACGAACGGAGCGCATCGAGGCAGCACTCGACGAACTCGGTGACGACGTGGTCATCCTCGGCCACAACTACCAGCGCCGGGAAATCGTCGAACACGCCGACTTCATCGGGGACTCCTATCAACTCTCCAAGGAGGCGGCCAACGCCGACGCCGACTACGTCATCTTCGGCGGCGTCACCTTCATGGCCGAATCCGCTGACATCATCACCGACGACGACCAGAGCGTGATTCTCCCCTCGATGGAGGCATCCTGTCCGATGGCCGGGATGGCAGAAGCCCTGCAGGTCGACGCTGCGTGGGCCGAACTCACCGCCGCGACCGACGAGAACATCATCCCCATCACCTACATGAACAGCTACGCCGACCTCAAGGCATTCTGTGCCGAGCAGGGCGGGCTGGTCTGTACCTCCTCGAACGCCCACAAGGCCTTCGAGTACGCCTTCGAGAAGGGCGACAAGGTTCTGTTCTTGCCCGACAAACACCTCGGGGAGAACACCGCCCATCGTCTCGACATGGCCGACGAAATCGTCGAGTGGGACCCCTGGGACCCCGAGGGCGTCACCGCCGAGGCGGCGACGGACAACGACATCATCCTCTGGGAGGGTTACTGCCAGGTCCACGAACGGTTCACCCCCGAGCACATCGAGCAGGTTCGCGACGACCATCCCGATGCCAACGTGGTCGTCCACCCCGAGTGTCGCCGCGAAGTCGTCGAGGCCGCCGACGTGGTCGGTTCGACTTCGACAATCACCGAGACAGTCGCCAACGCCGACCCCGGCGAGACGTGGGCCATCGGCACGGAGATTCACCTCACCAACCACCTCTCGCGGTGGCACCCCGAGGTGAACGTCCTGCCGCTGTGTGGCGACGCCTGCATGGACTGTAACGCGATGCGGCAAATCGACCCCAACTACCTCGCGTGGGTCCTCGAAGAACTCGTCGAGGGCCGCGAGCGCAACGTCATCGAGGTCGCACCCGAAGAGAAAGACCTCGCACAGGTCGCACTCGACCGGATGCTGGAGATCTGAGGTGACTGGCATGGACACACAGACCACGGACGTGCTGGTCGTCGGGGCAGGCATCGCCGGCCTCGCGGCTGCACTCGAAGCTGACCGGCAGGGCGCGGACGTAACTGTCGCCACAAAAGCAAAGCGCCCCGAAGAAGCCTCGACCTGGTGGGCACAGGGCGGCATCGCCGTCACTCGTGACGACCCCGAGCAGTTCAAACAGGACGTACTGGCGGCCTCCGACGACACCGCCGACGAAGAGGCCATCGACGTACTCGTCGAACACGCCGACGACGCCGTCCGTGACGTGCTCGTCGATACGGTCGGTATCGAGTTCGATACGAACGGTGACGGCTACGACTACGGCCAGGAGGCCGCCCACGAGGAACCGCGCATTCTCCACGTCGACGCCGCGACGGGGAGACACGTCCACGTCCCCTTCCTGAACTACGTCGCCGACGAGACTGACGTACGTATCCTCGAAGACACTGCTGCACTCGAACTCGTCCGCCACGAGGGCCAGGTCTACGGGGCAATGCTTGAATCCGACGGCGAGTGGGCGCCCACCTTCGCGGGGTCGACCATCCTCGCGACCGGCGGCATCGGCGCACTCTATCCGCGCTCGACGAACCCGGCCGACGCCACCGGCGACGGCATCGCGATGGCTGCTCTCGCTGGCGCGGATGTCGAGGACATGGAGTTCGTCCAGTTCCATCCGACCGCCTGCCACACCGAGGACGGCACCTTCCTTATCAGCGAGGCCGTCCGCGGCGAGGGCGCAGTGTTGCAAAACGCCGACGGCGAGCGGTTCATGTCCGACTACCACGAGGACGCCGAACTCGCTCCGCGGGACGTGGTCGCCCGTGCAGTCAAAGCCGAACGCGAGGAGACCGGCGAAGTCGTGCTCGACGTCTCCGACATCGACTTCGAGGGCGAGTTCCCGGACCTCGCCGAGAAGTGTCGGGACAACGGCGTCGACCTGCCACACATTCCGATTGCGCCCGCCGAGCACTTCCTCTGTGGCGGCATCGCGGTCGACGACCGCGGCCGGGCGTCGCTCGACTCGCTGTATGCCGTCGGGGAATGTGCCCGCACTGGCGTCCACGGCGCGAACCGGCTTGCCTCGACCTCCCTGCTCGAAGGGCTGGTCTGGGGCCTGCGTGCCGGCGAGGACGCCGTCGGGAACGAGATTCGGCACATCGAGGCCCCGGAGTTGCTCGACCGCGACCCCGCCTTGCCCGATAACTTCGCCCGCGAGAAGTTCCACCGCCTGCGCCGGGTGATGGACGAGCAGGTCGGCATCGAACGCTCGCCTGACGGTCTCGGGCGCGCACAGGCCGTCCTCCGCCGACTCAAAGGCGAGGTCGACGCCTACGCCCGTACCCGTACCTCGCGGTCGCTGTACGAACTCCGGTCGGCGGCGGTCGTTTCCCTGCTGATTGCCCGTGCCGCAAGCGAGAACGACCAGTCCGTCGGGTGTCACTACCTCGTCGAGGAGGAGACGCCCGCGGCCGACGCCGACTGAGATGCTCACTGACACCACCATCGAGCAGTGGCTCCGCGAGGACGTGGGCCACCACGACGTGACCAATCACGTCCCTGGCGAGACCACGGGCCGACTCGTCGCCAAGGAATCCGGTGTCGCCGCTGGACTGGACGCCGCTGTCGCCGTCTTCGCGTACCTCGGGGTCGACGCCGCCCAGTCCGTCGCGGACGGCGAGCGCATCGAGGCTGGCGACGCCGTGTTGACCGTCGAGGGCAGCGCCCGTGCGGTACTCCGTGGCGAGCGCGTCGCGGTCAACATCGCCGGGCATGCCTCCGGTATCGCCACGAAGACGCAAACGGCTGTCTCGGCCGCCCGGCAAGCGTCCGACGACGTTCGCATCGCCGGCACCCGGAAGACGACCCCCGGTTTGCGGGGCATCGAGAAACGCGCCGTCGTCGCCGGCGGCGGCGACTCCCACCGACTGGACCTCTCGCATATGGTGATGGTCAAGGACAACCACGTCGCCGAGATGGGCATGGAGGGGGCCGTGTCGCACTTCCGCGAGCGGGTCTCTTTCGCCACGAACATCGAAGTCGAGGTCGAGGAGCCAGCGGACGCTCCCCGCGCCGCCAGCGCGGGTGCGGACATCGTCCTGCTCGATAACATGTCGCCAGCACAGACAGCCGAGGCCGTCGACACGCTCCGTGCCGACCATCCCGACGTACTCGCCGAGGCCAGCGGTGGCATCTCCGTCGAGGATGTCCCTGCCTACGCTCGCACGGGCGTGGACATCATTTCGATGGGGTGCCTGACCCACTCCGCGGACACGCTGGACTACTCGTTCCGGACGGGCCAGTAACCCCACCGGCTCGCCGATACCACGCCGGTTTTCGCCTGCGGTCAGTCCGCTGTCTCTGCGTCTTCTATTTCGTCCAGGCGGTCGTGGAGTTCGTCGACCGCCTCCTCGTCGACCGTTCCCCAGTAGGCGATGACCACAAGCGACAGCAGGAAGATAATCCCCCAGCCGACCGTCGCGTACCCGTCGGGGACGAACCGCGTGAACAGGCCGTCGATGACGCCCTCGAGCGAGAAGACGATGAGCACCGGGCCGACGATTTCGCGTGGCAAAAAGTGGTCGACGTACGCGCGCAGTTTCGAACTCATACTCCCTGCTTCCGGGTCCACCCCCACAACAGTTTGCTCTCGTTCTGGTCGTTCCTCCCGCGAGCCAGTGGCATCGACCGCCCAACGAACGCCACCGGGCAGCGCCGACTCCCCCCTGCAGTTCCCCTCAGGCGAAGTCGTCGTAGGTCGGCCGGTCATCCTCGCCGGGGAACCCGTCGACGGGTGCGGTGGTCTGGTCGCCGCTGTCCATGTCTTTCACGGTGACTTCGTCGTTTTCGAGGTCCTGCTCGCCCACGATGACGACCGTCTCGGCGTTGATGGAGTCGGCATACTCCAGTTGTGCGCCGAAACTCCGGCCCGACACATCCGACTCGACGACGTGGCCACGAGCGCGCAGTTCGCGTGCGATTCGGGCGGCAACGTCGCGGGTGTCCCCGACCTGCAGGACGTAGTAATCCGTCGAGACGGCTTCTTCGGGCCAGACGCCGGCGCGCTGACAGAGCAAGCCAAGCGTCGCATAGCCCGGTGCGAAGCCGACTGCGGGCGTGGGCTGGCCGCCAAACCCTTCGATGAGGTCGTCGTAGCGACCGCCGCCAAAGACCGACCGCGAGACCTCGCCGGTGGAGTCGAAACACTCGAAGACGACGCCGGTGTAGTAATCCAGCCCGCGGGCGGTCGTCAGCGAGAGCGTGCAGTACTCCCGGACGCCGAAGTCCTCGGCCGCCGCCAGGACGTTCTGGAGGTTCTCGACTGCGCTCTCGACCCGGTCAGTGCCGGCAAAGGCCACCAGGTCATCGAGGCTGTCCTCGGGCGTTTCCAGCAGGTCGTCGAACTCCTCCGCCTGTGCATGGGACAGACCGGCCTCCGAAAGCAGCGTGAAGTACTCGTCGTCCTCGACCTTGGCGCGTTTGTCGACGGCCCGAATCGCATCGCGGGTGTCCACATCGGCGTCGAACGATTCCAGCAGGCCGCCCAGAATGTCTCGATGGGAGACCTGAAAGTCGAAGTCCTCGTCAGTCAGGCCCAGGTCCGTGAGCGCGTCGGCCGCGACTGCGAGTATCTCGGCGTCGGCGCTTGGCTCCTCCGAGCCGAAGATATCGACGTTGGTCTGGTAGAACTCCCGGAACCGACCCTGCTGGACCTGCTCGTAGCGCCAGAACGGCCGGGTCGACACCCACTTGACCGGCTTCGAGAGTGCCTGCTGTTTGGCGACGAACATCCGCGCGACCGTCGGGGTCAACTCGGGCGTCATCGCGACCCCACGGCCGCCCTTGTCCTCGAAGCTGTAGAGTTCCTCGACGATTTCCTCGCCGCTTTTGTCGGCGTACATCTCCGTGGGTTCCAGTGCGGGCGTTCCGATTTCGCGGAAGCCGTAGGACTTGGCTACCCCCTCGATGGTGTCCATTACCTGCCGGCGTGCCTGCATTTCTGCGGGGTAGAAGTCACGAAACCCCTTGATACGGTCGTACATGTCCCTGCGTTCGCACAGGGCGCGCTTGAAAGCTTCTGTCCACACCTCGATACCCCCTGACCGCCCCACAGCACCGCCCCGCTTCGGCATGGGATTGTCTCACAGACGTACAGTCTAGATGAACACTCTGGTAGATTTTAAAGTACCTAGGTGACAGGTATAGGTACCCTGTGGAACGTAGGGATACGTGTATGTCAGAGGCACAAAGCCAGACACAGTCGCCGGATGTGACTCCGGAGCTTACCGCATTTCAACAGACTATCCTCACGATTCTCGCAGAGGAATCCCGCTACGGCCTCGCCATCAAGCGCGAACTTGAGGACTACTACGGGACCGACGTGAACCACGGTCGGCTCTACCCTAACCTCGATGACCTCGTCGCGATGGGCGTCATCGAGAAAAGCGAACTCGACAAGCGGACCAACGAGTACGAACTCACCGAGGAGGGCTACGAGGCACTGCTCTCGGAACTCGAATGGACTGCCCGAAAGCTCGCCACCGACGAGAGCCGCCGGGCGGACCTCGAAGAAATCGTCTCACAGGCCTAGCCACCGCTTTCCGATTCGGCCTGCGACCCGCTTGTTCGATGTGGGGAAACCGGTGCGACCGTCGTGTCGCCCGCGCTCGTAAACCGCCCCACTCTACTCACACGAACCCTTAGCTGTCGGTCTCGCTGTCCTCGGTGTCTTCCTCGGGTAATCGCTTGAATGCGTCAATGATTGCCTGCTTCGCCACGGCCCCGTGGGTCGTCCAGTGGTGCGCGTAATCGAGCATATCGTCGTAGACACCGGGCTTGCAGCCGGCCGCTCTGGGGTGGCCGCCGCCGTTGACCTGCTCGGCGACTTCGTGAGCGCGCTCGAAGTTCTCCGTCCCGCGGATGGAGGCGCTTCCGGCGGGTTTGACGATGACTGCGGCGTCGGCTCCCTGTTCGCGCAGGGCCTCGGCGACCTCGTTTTGCGAGCAGCGGCCGTAGGTCACCCCAACGGTCCACTCGCCGACCTCCCGCAGTTGTGCGCGCTCGACGGCCTTCTCGATGAGTGCCTCCTTCTCGACGCGTTGTTCGGCGAGGTAGTCCTCGACCTCCTCGGGGAGGTCCGCGCCGTACTTGAGGACTGTCTCGATGTACTCCTCGGGGTCGGCCCAGTAGGCGTAATCGGCGAGGTCGTCGGAGCGGTCGTCCTCCCGAATCCAGAGGTCGTGGTCGCGGGTGACCGCAGCAAGGGCCTCGTACTTCTGGTCGAAGTCGTATGCGAGTTCCGCCAGTGCCACGTCGGCCGTACAGACCTCGTCGCTGTCCCCCACCGTCAGGTCGATGCCGGCCTCCCGGACGGTCGTCGCGAGGTCGTCGGTCCACTGATGGTGGTCGTACCACGCGACCCGCTCGACGCGGGCCGTAAGCGCATCGAGGTCTGCGAGGTCGGCCTCGCTGTCGGGACAGAGGTCACAGATATACACCTCGGCGTCCGCCTCGGCATACTCGCCGGTCCACTCGATGGCCTCTTGCAGTTCGTGGGGACCAGCGGGCAGGAGTGCGCCCTCGCCGCGGGCGACTCTGACGAGCGTGGTACACGCCAGGCCGTCGGCGTCGGGGTCCGCGATGACCACCACACCAGCCTCGGCAAGCGTCTCCGCAGCCTCGCGTTCGGCCTGTTCTTCCTCGAAGGAATCGGGATGGAAAAAGCCCTCCCCGGGAAGGACGGATTTGCGCCCGAGTGAGAGCCGGTCGTCGTCGATGAGCCAGTCGTCCATACCTCTCCCAGTAGCCGGGTTCAAAAGAAGGCCCCGGTCGCTCGCGCGCGCCGGCCGTGCCGTCAGTCAGTCAGCGGCACTTCCATGTCCGCCTCGACCTCTTCGTCGCCGAGCTGGCGGACGGTGAGGACGGGCCGGTCCGCGTGTCGGACGAGCGCTTCGGCGACACTCCCAAGCAGGAAGGCGTGTTCGCCGTGGCGGCCCCGGGTGCCCATCGCGATGACATCCGAGTCACACTCGTCGGCGTAGGCGAGAATCTCGTCTGCTGGGTCACCCTCACGAACTGCGGTGACAACGTCACAGCCGGCCTCCGTGGCCTGTTGCTCGACGGCGGTGACGGCGTCTTCTCCGGCGTCTGTCAGGGCCGATTCGAGGTCGTCCTGTAGCTCCTCCGGTGTCGCGGATACGTCGCCCGCATCCACGACCGACAGCGCGTGGACGGTCGCGTCGAATCGGTCGGCGAGGTCAAGCGCCATCCGGACGGCACGCTCGGCACTTTCCGAGCCATCCGTGGCGATGACCACCGTCTCGAACATATGCCAGCTACCACGGGCCGCCTAAAAAAGCCGCCGGCTTCGAGTACCGGCGGCTTTTTGCCGGTGCCCGATAGACACCGAGATAATGGGCGTCGACATCGACCTCGTACTCGCTCCGGTCGATACCAGCGAGGCGAGCGAACGCGCCGTTGATTACGCGATTGCCATCGCCGAGCGCTACGATGCGGATCTGCACCTGCTCCACGTACTGGACCAGCGGGTGGCGCGTGGCATCGAAACCGGCGACGTGGCGGCTGAATCGGTTGCCGATGAACACCGTGCGTTTACTGACCGTGTCCGTGACCGACTCGACGACATCGCGCTCTCACACACGTCTGCGGCGGGCTTTTCCGCCCACCGGCTTTCACAGACCCCCGGTAGCGTCGTCCTCGATGCGGCCGACGAACTCGACGCTGACTTTCTGGTCGTTCCGCGAGAAACCGATGCCGACGGGCTGGAGGCGACGCTTGGGAAAGCGGCTCTGTACGTCCTGGAGTACGCCAGTCAGCCCGTGTTGTCGGTCTGAGCCAGCCGAATCGCCATCTCCAGCTCGAAACTGGCGCTGTCGGTCGTCTCGAAGCCGACTTTCTCATAGAGGCGTACCGCCGGGTCGTTCCACCGCTCGACGGTGAGCCAGACCCGCTCGATACCGTTTGACTGTCCCCAGCCGAGTAGCGACCGGACCAGTTCGGTCCCGATGAGCGCGCCCTGGTACTCGTCGAGCACGAAGATTGCGAGCTCGAAGGCGCCAGTCGTATCCGGCACCAACATCGCGTGGCCGACCGCCCGGTCGCCGTGGAAGGCGACGACGTTCAGGCAGTCCTCGGCAACCACGCTCTCGAGCCACTCCGCGATGGCCGACTCTTTGATGGGTGGGACACCCTGTGCGCGGTCTTCGGGGTCGAAGTCGACGTACATCTCCTTGAGAGCCGGGATGCCATCGCTGTCCGTTCGCTCGATGACGATGTCTCGGCCCTCGGCGTCGGTGAATTCGCGAGGCGGGGTCGGGAAGCCGTCGACGGCTTCGTCTGGAAAGTCCGGCGTCATCTGACTAGAGTCACCGTCATGGGTGCGTTCAACAGCACGAACTCCGAGACGGGGTCGAGCTGTATCTTTCCGAGAGGACTGCGTGTTCCCCCGGCCAGTGCGATGCGGTCGAACTCCTCGTCTTCAGCCAGTGCGACCAGACCGCTACCGGGGTCGCCCTCGATAGTTCGAATCGGTGCCTCGAAGTCGAGCCCGTCAAGTCGGTCCCTGACTTGCTCCCGTATTTCCGACAGCGCGTTCCCACTCGACGTGTAGACGGCCACGGTGAGGTCATCACCGGCCGCACGGGCGCGCTCGACGGTCTCCGCCAGCGCGCGAAACGAGTGGTCTCCGCCGCCGACGCCCAGAAGGACCTGCATAGTCGCTGTATCGATGTCGACTGGCAAAAGCCTCCCGAAGCGCCGACACGCTTTTTCACCCCCGACCCGCAGTCACGCCCATGACTGACGAGTCCGGGCACGCGGGCGAGGACCGCACGCAGGCTATCGAACGAGTCGACGACGGGGATGCCGACCCGACAGCCGATGGCGACACGGCCGACCAGCCGACGGAGAGCCCTGCAGACGCCACGGACAGGTCGGCGACCTCGACTGCCGACGAGGCGAGTCCGGCGGACCCGAAACCGGGGGTCCCCGAGGATGTCCGGAAGTACGACCGCTTCCAGAAAATCGACAGTGGGACCTACGACCGCGCCAACGAGTTCCTCCGCGAGCGCACCTACATCACCGCCCGAGAGTGGGCCATCGCACGACTGTGTGCCGACTTCCGCACCGAGACCGGGGTCGAAATGACCAAAATCGGCGAGAACCTGCCCGAACTGGTCCCGTTTATGACTGACACGTACTCCCCTCAGGCGGTCAACCAGGCCCGACACTCCTTCGAGGAGAAGGTCCGCAAAGCCGGTGCGACCTTCCTCTATGGTGCGATGTGTGATTTCTTCACCGCCGAGGAACTCGACGACGTGATGTACGAGGCCACCGAAGTCGCGAAGTTCCTGCTGGAAGTCGAGGGTGTCGACCTCTCCGTCGAGGAGGAACTGGAAGCGGAGGACCGCATCTCCGAGGTGATGCGCGACGTGCGCGAACACTCCGCCGCGCTCCGTCACGACGAGGTGTCCTGTCCGGAGTGTGGCACCACGTTCACTGCCGAGGAGTAGATGGACTCCCCCAGTCGGGCGCTGGTGGCCGACTTCGCGCTCGCTGCCGGAGCGATAAGCCTCGGTCTTCTCTTCGCCGGCGGTCCCGTGGGCTGGAATCTCCTTCTTGCGACGTTCGGTGCGGCCGCGTTCGTCCCGACGCTGTATCTCGTCGAACAGACGCCGGTGCTCGCTCTCCTCGAGCAGTCCAGTCCGGTCTCGTACGGCCTCGTCTTTCTGGGGTCGCTTGCGATTGCACTCGCGCTCGTGGTGGGGTGGGCGGTGGTCGCATCGCCGGCGGCAGCCCTGCTTTTGGGTATGGGTACTGGTCTCGCTAGCTATCGGTTCGCCTACGGCGTTCTCGAACCCATCCCGGACGGACGACTCGTCGATGACTCCTGGCGTGAGATAGAGCCACCGGAGTGAGGTACGGGCGCAGAATCGCCCGGCCGCTACCTAGTGATGGGGCGCTTTTCCGCGGACGTTCTTGCCGACAGGCTCACCGAAGGTGTCATCGGCGGTCCCGTCGTAGACGACTTCCCCACGGACCATCGTCAGGTCGGGGAAGACTGCTTCCCAGCCCTCGAAGGGTGTCCAGTCGCAGTTTGTGTGAAGCGACGACGCCCGAATCGGGCGGGTCGCCGAGGCATCGAACAGCACGAGGTCGGCATCGTTGCCCTCCTCGATGCGGCCCTTCTCCGGCAGGTCGAATACCTCGGCTGGGTTCGCTGCCGTGAGGTCCCGGACCCGTTCATACGTGATGTTCCCCGCACGCGCCTCCGCGAGCAACAGCGGCAGCGCCGTCTCGACGCCGGGCACGCCGCTCGGTGCGTCCCAGATGTTGTCGTCTTTCTCCGCGCTGGTGTGGGGTGCGTGGTCGGTCGCAATCATGTCGACGGTACCGTCGACGACCTTCTCGTAGACGCGCTGGCGGCGCTTTTCCCGGCGCAGCGGCGGGTTCATCCGCCCATGTGTTCCCAGCTCGGTCAGGTCGCTCCGCGAGAGGAACATGTGATGGGGCGTCACCTCGCAGGTCATTCCCGCTTCTTTGGCGACATCGATGCCGTTGGGCGTGCTCGTGTGCGCGATGTGGATTCGTGTGTCCTGCTGGCCCGCAATCTCGCAGGCGCGGCGAATCGCCTCCACCTCGGCGCGCGGTCTCCGGTAGGCGCTCCAGGCGTCGGCGTCGTCGCGTTGTCTGGCACTCTCGTTGAACAGGGAGGCGTCCTCTGCGTGGACGGTGACGGTCACGTCGCGGTCGGTCGCCTGTGCCAGCGCGTCGGCAAAGCGGTCCGTGTCGATGCCCATATCTCCTGTCGAGTCGGCCAGAAACACTTCACCGAGTGCAAAGAGCGGGCGGACAAACAGCGTCTCCGGGTCCCAGTCGGGCGTGACCCCGCCGTTGAGGCCGAAATCGACGAGTGACTGCTCTGCGAGAGCGAGTTTCTCGTCGAACGCCCCGCCGGTCACCGTCGCCGGGTCCGTGTTGGGCTGGTCGACGACGGTCGTGACGCCACCGGCCGCCGCGCTCCGCGAGCCGGTCTCCCACGTCTCCTTGTGTGAGAAGCCGGGCTCCCGGAAGTGGACGTGTGTGTCTATCATGCCCGGCAGCAGGCGCTTGTCGTGTGCGTCGATGACCGCTTCGTCGTCCTCTTGCTGTAGCCCCTCTCCGACGGCCGCAATCGTCTCGCGGCGTACCCGGACATCCCGGACTCGGCCGTCCGCGAGCGTCGCATCCCTGATGAGCATACCCACTGTCGATGCCCAGGTCTCCTAAGTCTCTCGGACCGACGCGCGTCACGCGGAGAAGGCGTCGACGAGTGCGTCACAGACCCGTTCGGGGTCGGTCGGACCACCTGCTCTGGCGACGCTGCCGACGGTATCGGGGTCGAACGGAACGCCGAGTTCGTCGTAGACCGGCCCGAGTACCTCCGCGACAGCGTCGTGGTCGCGGACGAGAACGACCGCCGAGGTGAGTGCGACGGATTGGTGGACACGCTGGGCGAGGCCGGCGAGTTTCCCTCCGGCCTGCAGGGAGTGTGTCCCCGGACAGAACGACCGGTCGGGTTCTCCCTCGCGCGCGTCAACGCCGAGGCTTGTGAGTGCGTCCCGGAGGCGGTCGCTGGCCCGCTCGTACCGGGACTGAATCGCAGTGCGGTCGGCGTCGGGCATGGCGTGGACGACTGCGATAGTCGACCCGGTGAACGCGACGGCGCGGCCGCCCACCTCGCGTTCGATTGCCGGGTAGCCGTGTCGCTCGGCATACCTGCGAGCGCGGTCGTAGCCCTCAGTACGGGCGTCACGACGGCCGAAGGCTACGTGCTGGTGGGGTGTCCAGACTCGCAGTGCTGGTTCCCCACTCTTGGTGGCCTGCTTGACCAGCGCCGCCGTTCGTTCGTTGTCGGCAGCGATGGTCTCCGCGCGGTCCCGAAGCACACGCATGGCCGACGCTATGGGTCACGTGGCAAAAACACCCGTGGCAAAGCGAGAGCGAACAGGCGACGCGGAACTGCCCGCGAACCGGTGCGTCGCACTATCGCGTGACGGTTCGCGGCACTGGTCAGCGCACACGCCATCTGGTCCCGGCATCGCTCCTAAACCCTTGGTCGAGCCGTCGGGTTCAAGCCCGTCGGCGCAAAGGAGGCGGTGATGGCAGTCACGCTCGGCCGGGACGCACTCTTCCAGTATCGCCGTTTCTCGCTGTACAACTCCCCGTTTGTCGCCCACGACCACGGCTGTGCCATCGACCTGTATCCCGGCGACGAGCGCCACGCCGTCGAGACTGCGCCCTCTCCTGTCGCTGGCGAGGTGGTCGAGACCCGTGCCGTCGAGGCACCGCCCAAGCCCTACGCCGCCGACGAGGACTACCTGATTCTTGTCGATACCGGCGAGTACGTCGCACGCCTGTTGCACGTGAAACCGGGGGTGGGGGCCGGCGACGAACTGGCTGTCGGCGACCCGCTGGGGACGCTCGTCCGGGCGGGCTTTTTCGCCCCGTGGGTTCCCAACCACATCCATCTCGGATTCCGTGCGCCCGATGCTAATCCCTACCGTGCCTCGGGGTCGTTGCCCATCGATGTCGCTGTCGACCCACAGCCAGTTCCGTGGGACGGCACCGGGACGGTCGCCGACACCGGCGAGACGTGGGCGTGGCTGGACGGCCCCGACCACCCCGACCCCGGCGAGACCTTCGCCGGTATCGAGAGCGGCGGCGGTGTCCTCGACGGCGGGTTCCCACACTACGACGGCGGCGGACTCATCGGCGAGAGCAGTCGAGCCGACCTCGCGGGCCGGCGCGTGGGCACCGTTTCCGGTCGAGACGTGTCCTGGGACGCGTGTACGGTGCTGGCAAATGGCGAGCCCGTGACCGGCATCGCGTTGTTCTGTGCCCGCGACAGGCTCGGTGTGAAACTCGTCGGCGAGGACATCGACCTGCGGGACGGGGAGACGGTCACCGTCAACGTCGTCCCGGCGTAACCGTCCCCGTTCCGGGTCGCTGCGGAGGGAATCGCTTACAGTTCTTTCTCGTAGCCCACGACCGTGTACTCCCCGCGCTGTTCCGCGTCGACTCGCTCGTAGCCGTTCCGCGGGTAGAAGGCGACGGCCCCGGACTGGCGTTTTGCCGTCTCCGCCCGGAGCAGTTCGACGCCGCGCTCGCGGGCGGCCGATTCCAGCGCAGCCAGCAGACGGGAGCCGATACCCTCTCGCTGGCGGCCCAGCGCGACCCGCATCCGGAACAGTTCACCCTCTCGGCCGTCGACGCGTAACCCGCCCATCCCGACGACTTCGCCGTCGACCTCCGCGACGAGAAACTCCCCGCCGGGTCCGATGTACGACCCTTCGATATCCTCGACGTCGTCGGCCCGTGGGATGTCCTCCGGGTCCGTTCCGGCGGCCCGAATTACGCGCTCGTTGAGCCGCTGGACGACCTCGCTATCGTCGGGCTGGTAGCGGCGAATCTCCATCAGGTGAAGTTCACGCCGTCCAGCGTACTCACTTCGCCAAAGAGGAAGTCGGCGTGGTCCAGCGCGTACTCGCGGTGGTCCTCCTCGATGTAGCCGAGGGCGTCCTCGACGAGGACTGGCCGGTAGTCACGTAGGCCTGCGCTGCCTGCCGTGTGCAGGACACAGACGTTCGCCAGCGTCCCACAGAAGACGAGGTCGTCGATGTTCCGCGCGGCAAGCCAGCCGTCCAGTTCGGTCTCCTGGAAGGCGTCGTAGGTGTGTTTCTCGACGACGTGGTCTTCGGGGCGCACGTCCAGCCCCTCGACGAGTTCGGCCTCCCAGGACCCTTCGAGGACGTGTTCGCCCCAGCGCTCGAACTCGTCGTAGTAGTGGGCGTCCTCGAACTGCTCGGGCGGGTGTACGTCCCGCGTGTAGACGACCTGGACGCCAGCCTCGCGGGCACGCTCGACCAGTCGCACACACGGGTCGATGGCCTCCTCGCTGGCCGGCGCATAGAGGCTGCCATCGGGATGACAGAAGCCGTTTTGCATGTCGACGACCACCACTGCCGTGGCGTCTGCGTCGAATTCCATACCGACGTGTAGGATTCACGCATCAAAATGCCTTTCTGGCGACTGGCTCTCCGCAGTTCGCGGGCGTGGGGACGGTGTTCGACGGTGGCCGGACGACTTTTCTCGGTGTAGCCACAGGACGTAGGTATGCGCCGTGCCGTTCTGTTTGTCGCTATCACCTTGTTGCTGGCTGGCTGTAGCGGCGTCGCCCCGACTGCGGAGTCGGGCGGCGGTGAGAACCCCGTGACTGATGTCGTCGACACACCCGAGAGCACGGACCGGCTGGGGTGGGAAAACGGCTACTGGTACAACGACTCAATCGAGGTCAACGCCAGCGACGGCCTCAACGCGACCGAACGCGAGCGTGCCGTCTCGCGGGCGATGGCCCGCGTCGAGCAGATACGGGGGTTGGAGTTTCGCGAGCGGGTCAACGTGACCGTCCTCAGCCGCGAGAACTACACCGCCGGTGGCGCCGACCGGAACGTCTCCTTCCAGCGGTTCGACAACGCGAAGTTCGAGGCGCTGTTTCTCGTCGGCGGCGGGGAGGACTCGCTGGCCGAGCAGGGCCAGAACCGAAACCGGACCATCGGCGGCTTCTACAGCCCCGCCCGCGGTGATATCGTCATCGTCTCCGATGCCGACAACCCGCAGTTCGATGGTGAGGGGACGCTGGCACACGAACTCGTCCACGCACTGCAAGACCAGCATTTCAACCTCTCGAACGCGGCCGTCTCGACCCGGGACGCCTACAACGGCCGGAACGGCCTCATCGAGGGCGACGCCCGCTCGGTCGAACTCGCGTATCTCGACCGCTGCGGTGAGCAGTGGGAGTGTCTCCCCGAAGCACAGTCTGACCAGGGTGCCTCGGGCGGCGACGCGCCGTCGGTCCATCTCGGCCTGTACGTGCTGGAGTATTTCCCCTACAGCGACGGCCCCGGCTTCGTCAGTGCGCTCCGGGATGGCCAGGACTGGTCGGCCGTGAACGGCGCCTTCGAGCAGCCGCCGTCTTCGAGTACGGCAGTTATCTATCCCGACCGCTACGGCACGTTCGAACCGCGTGACGTACGGCTCGCCGACCGGACGGGCGCGGACTGGGAACGGGTGCGCCCCGCAGGCCGGGCCGACTACGCGCGGATGGGCCAGTCAGCGCTGGTCGCCATGTTCGCCTACACGCTGTACGACGACTACAACCGGACCGGAGTCGTCGACGCCCGTACCTTCCTGAATCTGGAGGGGGCCGGCGTGAACAGCACTGACCCGTTCAACTACGACCTGCCGGCGGTCCGGGGCTGGACCGGTGACCGGCTCCACGTCTACACCGACGGCAAGGAGACGGCCTACGTCTGGCGACTCACCTGGGATTCGCCGGCAGCAGCCCAGCGCTTCGTGGCGAATTACGAGGCCTTGCTCGCCCACTGGGGTGGGACAGCGCAAGGCGAGGGCGTCTGGCGGATTGCCGGCGACAGTCCCTTCAGTTCGGCGACCGAGGTACACGTATCCGGTGACACGGTGACCATTACCAGCGCCCCGACGACTGCCGACCTTGAGTCCGTTCGCGGAGGGAACCGATGAAACGAGCCATCACCCTCGCCGTGCTGGTCGTCCTCGCCGGCTGTTCGGGCTTTGGCCTAGGCGGTGACGACACCGGCGGGACGACGGCAGACCCACAAAAGGACCGTATCGGCTGGGAAGATGGCTACTGGCACAACGACTCTCTCGAGGTCAACGCCAGCGACGGCCTCAACGAGTCCGAACTGGACATGGTCGTCGCACGCGCGATGGCCCGCGTCGAGCGGATACGGGGGCTGGAGTTCGAAAAGCGGGTCCCGGTCGACATCATCAGCCGCGAGGAGTACCGCGCGGACTCGTTCATCGAGGCCAACGAGACCGAATCGAAGTGGAACAATCAGGTCTGGGAGGCACTCCTGCTGGTCGGTGAGGACCGCAACATCACGGAGGTGTTCAAAGAGACCTACGGGTCCGCAGTACTCGGCTACTACTCCTCGGCGGAGGAGCGCATCGTCGTCGTCAGCGACGGTGACGAGGCCGATATCGACGTGGGGACGCTGGTCCACGAACTCGTCCACGCCCTGCAGGACCAACAGTTCGGCATCGACGAGACGCCACCCACGCAGGACCGGCAACTCGCCCGCAACGGCGTCGTCGAGGGCGAGGCGAATCTGCTGGAACGCCGCTATCTCGACCGCTGTGGCCAGGAGTGGGCCTGTATCGAGAGTACGCCCGGCGGTGGCGGCGGGACCAGCCTCGACCGCGGCGTGTTGACCGTCATCAGCTACCCCTACACGGTCGGTCCCGGCTTCGTCGAGGAGATCAGAGACCGCGGCGGCTGGGAGGCCGTCTCCGACCTCCACGACCCCTATCCCGCGAGCACTGAACAGGTGACCAGTCCGTCGCTGTACCCCGACGAGACGCCGACCGGTCTCGACGTTCCGGACCGCTCCGGCGAACAGTGGCGGCGGTTCGACCACGACCCCACCGGCGACACCGTCGGACAGGCCTCGATGCAGGTCATGCTCGACCGGAACGGGGCCGCACAGGGCCGCTATCTCAGTTCCGCCACCGCCGGCTGGGACGACGATGTCGTCGTCCCCTACCGCAACGGCGAGCGCCACGGCTACGTCTGGGCCACGGAGTGGGACTCCCGCGCCGACGCCCGTGCCTTCCAGGCGGCGTACCTCGACGCGCTGGACAGCCACGACGCTCGCGACCAGGGTAACGGCGTCTACGTCGTCCCCGAGGACTCGGCGTTCGGCGACGCCTTCCACGTCACTCGCAACGGTGACCGGGTCCGTATCGTCAACGCCCCTACCGTGGACGAACTCGACGAAGTCCACAGCGATGCCCCCGCCTGACGGCCCTGCCAGGACGCTCGGGCACGCTCTCCCGACTATGCAGACTTTTCGTCTGCACGAACCTGTACTGACAGCATAATCTTTTCAACCGCGCGCGCGCACGTTCCGACATGGCGGAGTTTGATATCGTCTCACCGTCGGCAATCGCCGAGGGACGGGCGACGGACGCGTATTTCGACCGGACGATGGAGGCGCTCTCTCACGCCGACCGGAACCCACACGTCGTCGCCGAAGTGACCGCAGACCAGTTCCCGACCGGCGAGTGGTCGGTGTTCGCGGGCGTGAAAGACGCCGCGCACCTGCTCACCGGTCGCGGCGTCGACGTGGACGCACTCGAAGAGGGGCAACTGTTCGACGGCGGCCCCGTGATGCGCATCGAGGGCCCGTATCAGGACTTTTGTCGGTTGGAAACGGCACTGCTTGGCTTTCTCTCGCATCCGACCGGTGTGGCCACGCGTTCGCTTGCGGCCCGGCGGGCGGCCCCCGACTCGCTCGTGTTGAGTTTCGGGACGCGACACGTCCACCCCTCGATTGCGGCGATGGTCGAGCGGTCAGCACTCCTGGGGGGACTCGATGGCATCTCAAACGTCGCCGCTGGCGAGGTCATCGGCCGCGAGGCCGGTGGGACGATGCCCCACGCGCTGGTCATCTGCTTTGGCCGGGGCAACCAGGAGCAGGCGTGGCAGGCCTTCGACGAGGCCGTTGCCGAGGACGTTCCCCGCGTTGCACTCTGTGACACCTACAGCGACGAAGTCGAGGAGACCCTGCGTGCGGTCGACGCCGTCGACGACCTCGACAGCGTCCGCATCGATACGACCGGCTCTCGTCGGGGGGACTTCCGGCATATCCTCCGGGAGATTCGCTGGAAACTCGACGCGCGCGGGTACGAGGACGTAGGTATCTTCGCCAGCGGCGGCCTCGGCCCCGCGGATATCCGTGACCTCCGAGACGTGGTCGAGGGCTTCGGCGTCGGCAGCTACGTCTCGAATGCCGACCCGCTCGATTTCGCGCTGGACATCGTCGAGGTCGAGGGCGAACCCGCAGCCAAGCGGGGCAAACTCGACGGCACAAAGGCCGTCTACCGGACACCCGACGGCGCACATCACGTCGGTCTCGCCGACCGTGAGGGACCCGACGACGGCGAGGCACTGCTCGAACCACTGCTCCGCGATGGCGAACTCGTCAGGGACTTCGACCTCGATGCTGCGACGGCGCGGGCAGCCAGCGACGCTGACACGGTCGGATTCGGCGAGTAATCAGGCAAGCTCTGCAACGGCGAGCAGGACGCCGGGCACGACCAGTAACACCACACCGATTGCCATCAGCGCCGCTGGCAGGACCAACAGCCCCGCGTCCGTCAGCAACCACAGACCGAGACCGGCCAGTAGCAACACCACACCCACCAGCATGAGCAGGCTCTCGATGATTCCCTCTAGCCCGAGGTCCGCTGCCACGTCGACGATTTCGAGCGCTTCGTCCATGGCAGTCGACAATTCCGTCTCAGTCCACTTGTGTTGTATGGTCGTCACGACGCACCGGGCTACAGGGACAGCGTCACGTCGTCCATCCCCAAAAAGGCCGTCTCGTAGCCCTCGTGGCGGGCTATCTGGGGCGGCGCGCCGACGGCCACGTCGAGCGTATCACCCGACTGCACGTCGTCGATGACGGCCCCGTAGTGATAGCCCAGTTCGGGGTGCAGCGTGTCGGTCAGGTCGCCGTCGAAGACGGTCTCGCTGTCCCGGGTCAGTGTCGCAGACAGCGACATAAACGGGAGCGGATAGCGGTTGTGGGGCGTCTGTGCGGAGACGGCCAGATACGTCCCGTCGCCGTCGACGCCGTCGGGGACCGTATCGAGTGCCGTCGCGAGGATGACCGCATCGCCGCTTTCCCCTTCTGCAAGCACCTCCCCCGGACGGTCCTCGGCTGTGGGGAGCTGCCCGCTTGGTATCATCTCCATCTCCATCGGTTCGACGGCGTCTCGCTGACCCTTCCGGTCGTCCAGTTGCTCGAACATCACCTCATCAAGCGTCGACTGCGAGAAGTCCATCTCGACGGTTACGCTGGCAGTGTCGCCCAGTGCACCGGCAAGCGCACCCGCCCGACGGGTGCCGACGGGGCCGAAATCGATGGTCACCTCGTAGGTTCCGTCGCCGTCGAGTTCGACGTTATCGCCGAAGTGAACGCCCATGTTCTGGGAGAGCATCGACCACAGTTTCTTCTCCGAGAAGACGCTGTCGCCGTCTTTGACGGCCGTCACCGTTGCCGAGGACGAGGGGATGACGGTGCCGGTGTCGCTGTCCCAGGCGGTCACCATCAGGTGGGCAGTGTCGGCGTCGCGAACGCCCACCTTGTTCGTGCGGTCGCCAGTCGTCCGCCAGAACCGGTGTGGGAACGAGTAGGTCAGGCCGAACTTGTAGCGGCCGTCGGTGCCCATGCCTGCCATCTCCATGCCCTCGACGTGGCTGGGGACGTAGACGGCATCCGGGCGGTCCTCGACCAGCGGGGGGAGACGGCCTGTCGACTGGGTTTCCGTCTCGAACAGACCCAGACAGCCGGCGGCTGAAAGCGCACCAGCAGTGCCTGTCGCTGTCAGAAAGCGGCGGCGATTCATTGGCTACCTGTAGGTCTCAGCCCGTGAAACGCGTTCTGGTCCGACTCTCGAAACACGAGGTCACTCGGGCCGTGGCGTCGGCAGCGCGCGATGGTCGCGTGGTGGGACGAGGTAGTTGCCGCGGGACTCGACTGTCATGTACTGGAGGATGCCGTTGTTCGAGCGCTGTCTGACCGCCCCCTCGCCCGCGAGGTCGGTCCCGTTCATCATCGTCCGCGTCGCCACGAAATCCTCGATAGCCTCCTGCAGAGCCACGAAGTGGACCGTCGCACGGTCGCCGTCGGTCGAGTCGAAATCCCGCCGCAGGATTATCGGCCGGCCGTCCTCGCGGGCGCGTGCTGCCTTCTGTGCGTGTCCCACGACGCCACTCTCGGCGTCCTCGCTGGCGTGGGCCGGACAGCCGTGTTCCTCTATCTGGTTGCTGTTGCCCATGTTCTCGCCGGTCCCCTCCACGATGTCCTCCTCGGCGTGGAACGGGCAGAACATCTCGGCCTCCCGGACGTAGTCGTCGTTTTGCTCGTACCACTGGGTCAAATCGAGGCGAATCTTCGAGGCGTGCAGCGTCGTCCCGCCGGCGAAGGGCCCCTCCTCGATGGTGACGCGGTCCTCGGTGGCCTGACTCTTCTCGAAGCCGGACTCAAAGCCCATATACAGCGGCGCGTCCTCGTCGACCGGTTCTGAGTCGGGGATGCCCGCAACGTCCTGATTCTCCGCGGGCAATCCCTCCCCGATGAACCCCGTCCGGCGCTCGATGCGCTCGACGGAGTCGGGCAGGCCGGTCACGGAGACGCCGTTGAGCTTTTCGACCTGTCCGCGCAGGGCCTCTTCGGCCCCGAGTACGACCGACCCGTAGTCGCTGGCGAGGTGGACGGCAAACGCCGCGGAGTCGGGGTCGGGGTCTTCGAAGGGGGCAAGCGCCCGCGGTTCGGGCAGGTCGATGCTGTCGGGCAGGCTGGCGTCGAACCCCTGGAAGTACGCCGGCGAGTACCCCACGGTAAAGAGCAGCCCCTCGGGTTGCCACGCATAGGCGCGTTCGAGCGAGCGGAAGGCGTCGGCGACGGCCCCGCGGTCGGCATCGGGGTCGCCGTCGAATGCGAAGAGTCCGAGGACGTGGTGTCGGGGCGGTACGTCGTTGCCGTGGTCATCGGTCGCCAGCGCGTCGTTCCATGCGTGCTGGCGGTCGGGCACCGCCGCGGGGTCACCGGTCGGCAAGTCGAGGGCCTCCTCGCCACCCTCCCGGTCGAGACACGCCGAGAGCGCAGCCGACCCGCCGATGGCGACAGCGGCTTTGACGAAGTCCCGCCGCGAGAGCCCGTCGCTGGTCGGATTCATCGATACACCCTAGGGAACTGCCGAATTAGGGTGTTGTGGTCCAACTCCCGAACGCGCTCGACAGAAAGGTAACGATTATAGGCCGGCGCACCGGAGCGTCAAAACATGCAACGTCGAGCCGCAGCGGTCTACTTCATCATTTTCAGCGTGCTGGCCGTCGGCGCGCTAGGGTTCATTCAGGTTGGTGCGAGTCAGCCTGAGGTCGACCTTGACGGGCCGGCGTATTCCCAGGGAGATACCCTCACCGTCGATGACCAGTCGTACACGGTCACAGGTGTCAGCGCTGAGATACAGGAGGGTGAACACGGCGCCCCGGACGAACTCGTTCGCTCGGGTGAACTCACGTGGTTCAACGAGTCGGCAATGAAGTCCGCAGAGCTTGCAAACGACTCCACTGTCGCCTACCGCGACTCCTACGAGGTGCAGACCCTCGAGGGTGATTACGTCACGCTCGCCCGCACTGACAACGCCTCGGAGACGCTGAACCTGCGTACGGGCGAGGAATTCTACTATCCGGACGAAGACGCCACTGCCATTATCGAGAACGTTACGACCGGCAACGCCGACCTGCGTCTGGTCAAGCATGCGATGGTCGCAAACGGCTCGACCGTCGCCTACGATGGTGGTGAGTACCGCGTCCAGATTCCGAGCGAACCGGAGGGTTCGTTCACCCTGGTCAACACTGCCGACGCCACCGATAACACGACGCTCTCGACTGGCGATTCCCTCGAGTACCAGCCCGTCGGTGTGACCACCACCGTCGCTGCAGTCGGGTCCGGGAACGTCACGCTGGAGTGGAACGAGTCAGCGACGCTTGGCGCAGGCGAGACGCTTACCGCCCAGACGGAGTTCAGCCTGCCCTCGCAGTTCGGCAACGAGAGCGTCACGATGACGAAAGTCCAGAACCTCTCGGTGATGATTGCAAACGATGATGCCGCGACGAACGTCACCGACGGTGGTGAGTACGTCCTGCTCTCGGACGGCTCCTTCGTCGAAACGAGCGAGTACCTCCCGGCAAACAGCACGGTCACGCTCGCGGTCGGTGACGAGTACTACCACTCGCCAGCGGACACGACGGCCAACGTCACTGCTATCGCAACGACGGCTGCCACTATCGAGTGGGCCGCCCCCGGCAACGAGACGATAGGGCTCGAGGAAGGGACGAACATCACGCTCAACGACCAGCAGTACTTCGTCCACTTCCCCAACAACAACTCCGTCCAGATTCTCCCCAACGACGAGTACTACGGGAGCTACCAGAGTGACCTGTCCTCCATCGACGCGTTCGACACCCGGATGAACGGCCTGTGGGGCATCGTCTTCCTCTCGCTGATGGCCGGTATCATCCTCATCGCTGCGGCCTACCTCCCCAACAAGGGATAACGGCGTCTCGTCTCTCGCTTTCTCTCAGACCGCTGCCCGCAGAGCCATCACTTTTCGTCTCAAGTTGGTTCGGGTACTGACGAGACAGTTTCTCGGAGAATATTCGATACCGCCTCCGCAGGTGAGACAGCTACTCGCCGACGTAGCTCAGCCACGCCAGCCCGACGCCGATACCGACAGTCAGCACCACACCGAGCAGTTGCAACAGTAATACGACCGTGTCGTTCGTCGTCGACCAGGGCTGACCGATGAGCGTCCCCAGTCCCATGAGGACGAGCAACGCCCCCGTGAGGATACCCACTGGCTCCAGTGTGTCCTCGAACTGAATGGCTTCCATGTGCCCCCTCTCTGTTACTCACCGACGTAAATCTCGTGGTTTCGCTGGCACAACAGGTCTCGAACAGACGCGACACTGTTTCCCCTCAGAGTACACAGTGTTCTGATTTGCTCACGAGTTACTACACGTCTCGTGGATGCAGGAAAACGGGCCGGGAGGGAGTTGAACCACCTGCACTTCGCTCGCGTGGGCTCGCTCGTGCCGTCGTTCAACACCCACGTAGCGGATTTGCCGCTCACGGACTGTTCGTGGTAAAATCCTACGGGCCGGGAGGGAGTTGAACCCCCGACCATCTGGTCTCTTCCGCAACCATCTGCGTGATGAGTGCGTTAAAAGCCAGACGCTCTGCCTGACTGAGCTACCGGCCCTATCTCTATGAGGGGGCTCGACTGTTCTAAAGATTATGCTTTAGCTTGGCGAGCAGCCCGACGCAATCCACTCCTGTATGGCGAATATGATGCTCAGTCTATCGTTATCCGCTCACCGGCCACCGACACACTAGTCATCTGTCTCGAACCACTCTGACAGCGCCTCGGCGACGAGGTCACCGGGCTGGCTATCGGCCAGTGAGGCCTCCCGCCGGAGTTTACAGTAGATGTCGGGTGGAAGCTGCAACTCCAATTCGCCGAGTGTGATGCCTGCACGGGCCAGCGCTGTCTCGACGGATGTACCGTCGTTGACGGCGCTGGCGGTCGAGCGGACCTGTCGGACCGTCAGGTCGTGGTCCAGGACGGCCCACGCCAGATGCAGGCGGGCCTCCCCGGAGATGCGAGCGATGTGTTTCGCAGCGGTGGGGGCAATCTCGCCGCGCGCGACGTGGCGGCGAATCGACTGTGGCAGGTCGTGGACCCGCGACCATTTCCTGATGAAGGAGACGGTCACCTCACCGCCAGCGCGCTCTGCTGCGGCCTTGTACGACCCCTCGCCGCGGACGAGCGCAGCACAGGCTGCCGCGCCGCGCAACATCAAGACGTTGTCGTCGGCCCCGGCGGTGTTCTCGGAGAATGCAGCGACTGTCTCCGCAGCGAGTTCCAGACTCTCTGGGTCCTCGGGGTTGAACTCGACTGCCCGCTCGGCGTGCTCGCCAGTAAGCGACGGGTCTCCGCGGATGACTGGCGTTCCGACTGGGGACTCTCGGTCCGTCGGCGGGGGTTGCTCATCCCCGTGGTCACTCATTGTCTCACAGTAGGTAGGGAACGACCAAAAACCCTAATCGTCATCCGCGCGCTGTTCGGAGAGGTGCTCCCAGACTTCCGCACAGCCACACCCGTCCTCGACATCGTCAAGGTGGTCTGTCGCCGCTTCCTCGTTCTGTGTGGGTGTCGACGTCATATCGTTCTCTCCTCCGTTTTGGTGCCGTACCGGCCTCCCGGCGCTGACACAGCGCCATCGACCAGTACGTAGCTGTCTACCATCACTCCCCCATACAACCCTATCCCACTTAAGTACGCCTTCACCTGTAAGCGCTACCCGCACTCCCGTGTAGCGGCAACCAGTTCCCCTATCTCCGACGACATGTCCGCCGCCGAATCCCGGACGAGATGTCCAGACGCGTGCGTCCGCGGCACTGTTGGACTGATAGCACTGTCTGATGTCCGTTTCGCCCCTCAGGGCCAGGCGTGGACCTTCCTGAACCCAGTGTCTGACAGCAGCGACCCGCTGCCGGCAGTGCCCCGTCGAACTGTTCCATGTACCAAGTTACCAGGCGACATAGATGGATAGCGCTGACCGAGCAGAGAGGCATCCGGCAACAATTTCATATTCTTGGTGCACGTCGTTCGCATCCGGGAACTGGTTGAACGGTCCTGCATTCATATGTACTATGGTCACATAGACCATGCCATGTCCACGGAGACACCAGGCAATCCAGCGGCACGAGAACTGGGCTACTGTCCGTGCTGTGGATATCTGACGCTGCCGGAGGGGACGCCGGGGTCCTACGAGCGGTGTCCCATCTGTAACTGGACGGACGACCCGATACAGTTCACTGATACCGAGTACGTCAGCGAGGCGAATAAGGTGTCACTGTCACAGGCACGTGAAAATTTCGAGGAAGTCGGCGCCGTTTCGGAACAGCACGTCGAAGGGACGCGCAATCCGGGCCCCGGCGAGTCGCGGGACCCCAACTGGCCCTACTGACCTTTCATGTCGTCCAGTTTGTCGAGCAACTCTTCCTGCGAGGCATCGGACTCGAAGGAAACGTCGCCGTCGTGTGTGTTCTCATGAACGGCAACGCCGTCGTTGTCGTCCATGTCTCCCGCATCCTGGTCCTTCTGTTCGGATTCATCGTAGCTCCCAAAGCCCATACGTCTATACATGAGAGGCCCAGGCTTGAAAACCGTGTGGTTTGCCGCTACCTCGTCCCCCTCCGCCCGCTCGCTGTCGGTTCCGCCGCCACTCAGGCCGCAAGCGCCACGTCCAGATACAGCATGACGACGATGCCCAGCATCGTCCCGAGTGTCGCGACCCGCTCGTAGCCGCGAGTGTGCGTCTCCGGGATGATTTCGTCGCTGATGACAAAGAGCATCGCCCCCGCTGCAAAGCCCATCGCGTAGGGTAAGACGCCAGCGGCAAAAGAGACGGCGACGGCTCCGAATACGGCAAGCGGTATCTCGACGACGCCCGCGCGGATGCCCGCGAAGGCGGCGTAGGCCCGCCGGTCGAGTCCGGCGTTGATCGCTGCCACCGAGACGGCAAGCCCCTCCGGGATGTTCTGGATGCCGATAGCCAGCATCAGCGCCACGGCGTTTGTCATGTCCCCCGACCCGAAGCCGACGCCGACGGACAGCCCCTCGGGCATGTTGTGAAGCGTAATCGCCAGCACGAACAACACGAGCGATGCAAGTCGCTCGTCGGCAACGGGCAACGACTCCGGCGGGTGGGCGGCATCACTCCGTCGGCGGCCGGTCAGCAGGTAGTGGGCGTGGGGCACGAGTACGTCTGCTCGGTCGAGAAAGGCAACGCCGAGCAAGACGCCGGTCAGGACCGGCAGCGGACTGCCCCCCGGCGTCGCCTCGATTCCCGGCAGGATGAGACTCGTGAAACTGGCTGCGAGCATGATACCCGCCGCAAAGCCGAGTGCCCCATCCAGCGCGCGCTCGCTGGGGTCGCGCCAGACCAGCACCAGCGACGCACCGAAGAGGTTCATGGCCGCGATGACGATACCGCCGGCAAGCCCCTGGACGAGCGGGTCGGTTCCGACGATGTCGACGAAGGTGTCTGCGAGCATCTAGCTCCCCGGTAGTACGTCGCCCAGCGAGGCGCCGACGGCCATCACGACCGCCGTCACGAGTACCTGACTGGCAGCGACCTGTGGGTCGGCCCAGTCGACGCGGCCCCAGACGGTCACCAGGAGGGTGGCCGTCACGGCGGCAATCGTGAGGATGCCGACCAGTCGAATCGGTATCACGCCAAAGAGCATGTCCGCCTCGATTTTATCGAACTCGACGGCCCGGAGGATGCCCAACACGAGCGCCAGGCCCAGCGTCGCTGTCAGGGCGATATGCAGTGGCCGCGTCGCGATGTAGGCTCCGGCCTCGAAGGTGCCGTCCTCGACGACCATCGGGATGCCAAACAGGACGCTCCCGACGAGTGCCTCGCCGGCATCACGCGAGTCGAAGCTATCCCGCAGGCGACCGAACGGCTGTGGGCGGGCGTGCCGTAGCGTTCGCATCGCTTCCCGGACCTGTTCGCGTTCCTCGGGGCTGTCGACGATGCCCTCCAGTTCTTCGAGTTCCTCCATCGCGTCGCCGAGGTCCGGCCTCTGCTCGCCGGTGGCTGGTCCCCCGTCCGGACGCGGCTCGCTCACAGCCAGCCCCTCCGCCTGCAGTGGACACGCATGAGTACACCCAGCAGTCCCATCCCCATCATTACTGCGGGAGAGCTACCTGTCCGGCACAGTTCCGGCCTGTCGTACCGCGACCCCTCGCGCTTTTCCCGGCTGCTATCGAAGTCGACGCATGGTCACGCGTCGTGTCGAACAGGCATACGACTCCTCGAAGGGGCGGACCGTTGCCCACCTCGACGAGGGAGCGATGGACGAACTGGGCGTCGAACGCGGCGACACTGTCGCCATCGAGGGAACTGACCGGACGCTGGTGACTATCAATCACACACAGGATACCGACGTGGAGTCGGACGTGGTTCGCATCGATGGCTTCACGCGGCAAAACGCCGGCGTCGACCCCGGAAACGAGGTCGATGTCGTGGCCGTCGAGCCGGCCGAGGCCGAGGCGGTGACGGTGCGTCCGACCAAGCCGCTGTGTGACCCGATTCGGGCCGACCACGCCCGCCTGATTACGAACGAACTGCTGGAGACGCCGACCGAGACCGGCGAGCGGCTATGGGTGATGGTCGGGCCACACCAGCCCTTCGGCGTCGTCGTCGGAAGCTGGCGGCCGCTTGACGTGATTGCGACCGACCCCGACGGCCCGGTCATCATCACGACGGGAACTGACCTCACTATCGAATCGGCCATCGACGACGTCGAGGAGGGAACCGCCGGCGACGTGGACTCCTGGGAGACGCTCCGGGAGGCCGTCTTCGAGCGGGACGGCCACGCCTGCCGGAACTGCGGCGTGGACTTCGACACCGGTAGCGCCACGCTGGAGGCTCACTTCGTCGTGACGCCGAACCACGGCGGCGTCGTCGCTGTTGACAACCTGGTCACGCTCTGTCAGCGCTGTCACGCTGCCGCCCACGAACACGTGACGACGCCCTCTGTATGACATCCTCCCCGTCGTGAACGACGGGACTCTCTCGCTGTCAAAAGGTAGCTACCACGCGGCGTCGAGAATCGTTTCGATGTCCGCCTGTGTCGGCTCGACGGGCCCGTTCGGGAGTAATCCATCGCCGAGAACTGCGCTTGCCACCTCGGGCAACGCCTCCCGGTCGGGACCGTCCACGTCGCGTAACCGCGCGGGCAAACCGAGCGCGTCTCGCAGTTCCCGCAGCCCGTCGATGACCTCTTCGGCCACGTCCTCGCTGTCCTCTCGCTTGGCCACGCCGAACGCTTCCGCCAGCAGGTCCCGGCGGCCGTCGACACGCTCGAAAACGTACTCTAAGACGTGGGGTGCGACGACGGCGTGGGCCACGCCCTGCTGGAGAGGCGCTGTCCGGGTCAGCCCGTGGCCGAAGGCGTGAACCAACGAAAGCGTCCCCGGACCCGGCCGGGAGATGCCGTACTGGACGAGCAGACACCCACGCGCGAGGGCGTTGAAGACCCACTCCTCGCGGGACCCGTCGCCGAATGCCAACAGCCCGTCCCGGAACAGTGAGAGCCCATGCACTGCAGTCGCGTCGGTGACCGGCGTCGCCGTCCGTGCGTACAGCGTCTCGACGCCCTTGTCGAAGCCGTTCATCGCCGACGCTGCCAGCACGCGCTCGGGTGTGGTCTCGATGAGGCCGGGGTCGGCGACGACCGTCTTGGGCATCAATCCAGGGTCGGAGATGCCGCCGTCGGTCGCCGTCTCCACGAGGCCGTCTGCCGGTGTCGCGGTCACGCCGGCGACCTGCGAGATGTCGGCCCCGGCAAGCGTCGTCGGTACCGCGACGATGGGGACCAGCCCGTCCGCCGGGACGGCGAGCGTGCCCGTCCGCTCGAACTCGCCGCCTGCGGCCGCGTAGATGTCGCCTGGGCGCGTCCCCGCCCTGGCTGCCCGGACACGCGCTGCGAGGAGACTCGTCTGCTTGGCTACGTCGAGACTGCTCCCGCCACCCAGTGCGACGATGCAGTCGGCCGCCACCTCGCGGAGCGCGTCGACGGCGTCGGCGGCCGTCGACAGTCGTTTTTCGGGTGTGGTTCCGGCGAAGACGCCGGCCAGCCTGTCGCCCAGCCCCTCCCGCACCGGGTCGATGACCGCCGGCGTCGACCCGACGGTCTGCCCGCAGACGACCAGCGCCCGCTCGTAGCCATGTTCGGCCAGTTCCTCGCCGAGACTGGCTGTCGCCCCGCGGCCACAGCGAAGCACCGGCGGGTCGTATGCGAACCGGAACGACTCGCCCACGCGGCCCCGTTCGTCTGCGTGACCCTCACTGTCGCCCGAATGCTCGTTCATAGAGTCGCTACGGACTGCTCGCACCTCACTGTTTGGCGGCATCCGTGTCGCTGGTGTCGTGACAGCCGTCCTCCGAGTGCGAACCCTCTTTGTGCTGGCACGGCCCAGAGTCGAGTATGGACTGGCGACTGTTCGCGACCCTCTCTGAGGCTGCCGGCACCGACGAGGTGTCCCTCGACCGTGAGGAGGCGACTCTCCGGGAGGCCTTCGATGCCCTGCTGGAGACCCACCCTGACCTCGCTGCCGAAGTGCTTGATGAGGACGAGCAACTCTCCGACCACGTTCGCCTGCTCGTCGACGGAGCCGACCCCTTCGCCGAGACCGATGGCTGGGACACGGTCGTCGACGAGGATACCGAACTCGCGCTGTTTCCGCCTGTCAGCGGTGGGTAGGTCGGGTAAGGTCGGCGGCGAAAACCAGTACCGTGTCGTCGCTGGGCTGTGCCCGTGCCACGGCGACATCCGAGGTGAACTGCGGGGTGTCGGGGAACCACACCCGCGTTGCGTCCGCGCCCACCTCGGCGGCGTCCGTCCGAATCGCGTCGAACAGCGCCACCGCGGCGTCCGTATCGGCCCACGCGCCGACGGCGTAGTCGACGACTGTCCCTCTCTCGTTTTCGCGAGTCCCGATGCGGGCGGCGACCCCTCGTGTGCGGTCGGTGGCGACGGTGAAGACCCGGCCGGCAGCGGCGATTGTCCACAGCCGGTCCCGGCTCAGTTCCGCCAGCGCCCACGCCTCGTCCGTATCGAGTGCTAGCCCGCTCAGCGTCGTCCGCGTCTCGCTGTGTGTCCAGAACCGCCAGGCCGCAATCACGTCGTCGACAGTCTCGAAGTCACCGTCGGGGCGTGGCCCGTCGGCCGCGGGGTCGGGACGCGCCCACCGACAGGAAGCAACCGGCTCGAAGCCGACCGCGCGTGACTGGCCCATCCCCGCGGCGTTCCACCCGAAGACCATGTTCCGGACGACGCTCGCGCCCCGCTCGTGACACCACTCGAACAGCGACGCCATCAGCGCGCGCCCGTGGCCGCTCCCGCGGTAGTCGGGATGGACCCGCATTCCCTGCAGCCACGCCTCGTCGTCGGTGAGCAGGTGCGTCTGACAGACGCCGGCAACCTCACCGTCGACCTCGACGACGGCCGTTCGCTGGCTGGGGCCGTCCGTCTCCACCCACTCCTCGAACACCTCCGAGATGTAATCCCCTACGTTGCGGTCGCTCCAGGTGTCGTCGGTGAACCCGGCGACTGCGTCGTGGTCGTCTGCCCGTGCCTGCCGGACCTCGCGGTCGGTCATTCCCAGGGCGTCGACCGGTTTTGAATCTCGCCGGCGAGGTTCCGACCCATCGTCTCGGCGACGGTCTCGGTGTTTTCCAGTGCCCACATCAGCTTCACCTTCGCCGTCCCGGGGAGGATGTCCTCGCCCTCGATGACGCCGGCGTCCAGCAGGTCACGGCCGGTGTCGTACACGCGGTCACAGACCCGTCCCTCGATACACTGGCTGGTCATCACCACGGGCGTGCCCGCGTCGGTCAGTTCCTCGACGACGGGAATCCAGTCGGTGTTGACGTGGCCCAGTCCCGTCCCCTCGATGACGACGCCGGCGGCGTCCGAAACCCGCTCCAGTCGTTCGGGGCCGGTCCCGGGGGTGAACTTCACCAGTTCCACGTCGGTTTCGAGGGCGTCGTGCAGCGCGAGGTCGGTTGCTCCGCGCTCCTCGTACTCCCGCCGGAAGGAGAGTTCGGGCGTCTCGCCGGGTTCGTAGTCGGCGACACCGAGCGGTTTCGCGCCGACGGTCTCGAAGGCGTCCCGGCGGGAGGTATGATTCTTCCGGGTGCGCGTGCCGCGATGGAGTGCGCACTGCTCGTCGGACTCGCTTGCGTGCATACAGAGCAGGACTTCCGCGCAGTCGCTTTTGGCCGCCTCGACGGCACAGACCGCGTTCATCACGTTGTCGGAGGACGGTCGGTCCGCCGAGCGCTGGCTGCCGGTGAAGACGATTGGGACCGGCGTATCGAGCATGAAGGCCATGGCAGCGGCGGTGAACTGCATCGTGTCGGTGCCGTGCATGACGACGACGCCGTCCGCGCCGGCCTCGATTTCCTCGTGGATGGCCCCGGCCAGTTCCTGCCACACGTCGGTGGTCATGTTCTCCGAGAGGATGTTCGCGACCACGCGCCCGCGGTAGTTCGCCAGCCCGGCGAGGTCCGGCACCGCCCGCAGCACGTCCTCGGCGTCGAACTGCGCCGTGACGGCCCCGGTCCGGTAGTCGACGGTCGAGGCGATGGTCCCGCCCGTCGAGATGAGCGAGATGGTCGGGAGGTCCTCGTCGAACTCGACGAGTGAGTCGCCTTCGCTCTGTGCGTCCTCGACATCGTAGACATCCGATTCCAGGACATCGACGGCGGCCTCGCCGCGGTCGACGCCGACGTTGTACCCCGAGTCGAGTTTCACTACGAGCGTCTCGGGCGTCGAGGAGGGGAGCAAGACACCCTCGAAGGTCTGCTGTGCGCGGTCCACACGGACCCTGTCGCCTGCGTTCATGCAAAGCGGTACCGCGCGGCTGGACTTGAAACCATCCTTCCGGCCGTCCCCGTCCTTGCGGTCGACAGCGACTGGCTATCCGTCAAAAGACCGATGGTGCTGGCCGTCGTAGCACCGTGTATGCCACGGGGGGAGACGCAACTCGACGCGGACCTCGGCGTCGACACGGTCGAGGACCCGGTCGCGGAGGCCGCCGACGAGGAGGAGGCAAGCGGTGGCTTTCGCGCCCGGATTCGGGCCGGTGCTGGCCGTATTCTCTCCGGGCGCGCACTCGTGCTCGCGCTCGTCACCAGCGTCGTCGGTGCCGTCCTCGTCGGCGGTGCGGTTCCGCTTGGGACAATCGGCACGCTGTTGGGCGTCGTTGTCGCCGCCTTCGTCTACGGGACACTGACCGACACACACCACTATCTGGAGTTCGCACTGGCTGGCGGTGCCATCGGCGGCGCGTCGACGCTGCTTGGCAACGTCACGCTCTCCTTGCTCGGGCCGGGCGTCCCCATTCTCGCGGTCGGTGTCGTCGCCGGCGCGCTGTCGGGGGCGCTTGGCCATTACTTCGGGTGTGACCTGCGCGACGGCCTGACACGCGAGATTTAGTCGCCCAGTTGCCAGATGTCGCCGTCGCGGGTCACCACACCCTCTTTGTCGAGTTCGGCCAGTAGCTCCGCGACCACGGGCTCCGGGGCTTCGATACGATGGCTGAGTTCTGTCGTCCCCTGTTCTTTCTCCGCGAGGGCGGCCAGCACGTCCGTGACCAGCCGCGGGTTCCCTTCCTCTATCTCGTCGGCGATGCGCTCACGGACGGCCGCCAGCCGACCCTGGACGAACCGCTGGGCCAGCGAGAGTTCGTTTTCCAGTTGTTCGAGTTCCTGTAACGTCTCGGCCATCTCCGGGAGGGCGGTCGTCGACTCCTCGTCGCTGCCGTCCTCGGTCGCGACTCCGCTGACCTCGATGCTCAGATATCGACAGGAGGTCATGTCGACGCCGGAGCTTGCCGGATAGGCGCTTTTTGTGCCGAACTCGTAGGGCGAAACGTTGACCTCCAGCCGGAGGTTCTCCGCGATAGAGAAGTACTTGCGCCGTCTGTCGTCGGTTCGGCTCTCGACCAGCCCGGCCTCCTCTAGTTTCCGGAGATGGTCGATGACTGCCTTCGGACTGACGCCGATATACTCGCTGATCTCGGTGACGTAACAGGGCTTTCGCGCCAGTAATCGCAGAATCCGCCGCCGGTTCGCATTCCCCAGTAAGTCGAGTAGCTCGGCGGAGTCCATTTACATAACGTTAGGGCTCACCATACAAAAGCATGCCTCACGACCATCGACAGTTCTGTCCCGCCACCTCGGATGCATACTGTCGGCTGTCCGTGTGGACACATTACACTGACGTATCGCTCGACAGTGATTCAGAAGTACCGGGACATCCGCTCATGAGGGGTCCGGCCGTCTCAGATGGGGCCGATAAGGCGTGTCTCGACGGTTTCGCCGGTAGACTCATCGCCACTTGCGGGCCCGGGTGACCCCTGTGGCCCCCCACTCTGTTGCTGGCCGTCGTTGTCGCTGTCGGGGCCGGTGTCGTCCGGCGGACCGGTGTCTCCGGGCGGGTCAGTGTTGGACTCGTTGTCCGTGTCAGTTCCGTCGTTGGGACCGGTTTCGTCCGAAGGACCAGTCTCAGCGTCATTCTTGGGGCCAGTGTCATCCGGGGGACCAGTATCGGTATCGTCGTTCGGACCAGTGCCGTCCGGAGGGCCAGGAGCAGTGTCGTTGTTGGGGCCAGTGTCGGTGTCATTTCCCGGGCCGACATCGCCGGGTGGTCCCGGGGTCGTCTCGTTACCAGGGCCGACATCGCCAGGCGGTCCCGTGTCGGTATCGTTACCGGGGCCGACATCGCTGGGAGGTCCCGTGTCGGTGTCGTTGTTGGGGCCGGTGTCTCCGGGCGGCCCCGGGTCAGTCTCATCACCAGGGCCAACAGACCCCGGCGGTCCGGTCTCGTTGCCGGGGCCGGCGTCGTCAGGGGGACCGGCGTTCTCCGGGGGACCTCGCGGCGGGTCGGAGATATTCCGTGCCACCTCGGCTACCTCGGGACCGCTGGCGTTGCCGGCACGCTGTCTCAGGTCTTCGAGTTTCGCTACGTCGACACCCATGCGCTTTGCGGTCTGCTCGGTCTCGTTGACCTGTGTACGGAGTGTTTCGAGCCGTTCGTTCAGCGCACTCGCCCGGGCAGTGTAGGCGACTTCCGGCAGGTCTCCACGCTGGGATTCGAGTCGGTCTATCTGCTGCTCGACTCTGTCGAGGCGCTGTTCCAACTGTGCGGTCCGGTTGCTGACCGTCTCGTTGGGGTCGTCGCTCGTGTTGACTGCCGCTTGCCACATCCCGCTGTCAGTCGTCGCGTTGGCATCGACGGCCGTCGTCTGCATGAACGCAGAGATTTGCTGGCCGACGGTTCCGTTCTCTGCCGTCGAGTTGTTCTCGACCTGTGCTGGCTGTGCTGTGTTGACGCCCAGTGCCGGGACGGCGACCAGCATGGCCGCACAGACGGCGAGGACAACTGCGACAGATAGCTGGCGACGCTCCATGCTCTATCTCGCTGTTAGTTCACTGAGACATAAAGTCGAACTTTCGTTTGTTTCGTTTACCGGGCCGCAGGCGCTGCATAAGATTGTCCAATAGCGTTTATGCGCTGTTCTCACCGAGTTTCGGTAGTGACACCGCCGCGAGCGCGACTGCGCCGACAGAGAGCAGCACAGTCCCGACCGGGAGCGCGATACCGGGGTCGTATCGGAGAGGCGGATGGATGCCCATGCCGTAATCGAGTCCGTCGTTGACCAGTGCGAGGACGAGGGCAACAGCGAGTGCGCCCCGCGTCGTCTTTCCGTAGTGCGGAATCAGGAAGGCCTCGGCGACGAAAGCCAGGTGCGTGAGGATGATGCCGAAAAAATCCCACGGCGCGGGAAAATAGCGGTCAAAGCCCAGTCCGAGTGCTAGCCCCGTCCACAGCCCCATCTTGACCAGCCAGACGAACGCCAGCGTATGCAGGTAGGCGAGGATGCGGTTTGTCGGGACCGCGTCGAGGTCCCTGTCGACGAAAGGAAGCAGCGTCGCAAGCGAGAACATCGCCAGCAACAGCGCCACCGGCGAGTCGACAAACAGCGGCCACAGCGCCGTCGACACGTCCACCATGTCGGCGACGTAAAAGCGCACGCCAACGAGGACGGCCACGGCGTTGACCGCAAGCAGGGCCACCAGATTCAGCCCCTCGGAGAGATACAGGCTGGCCCACCGTCGCGGGACGGGCGAGCGAGGGTCCATACCCGATAGCCGGGCGGGGGCGACTAAGTGGTATCGGGTCCGTTCCCCTGTCGGGCTAGTATGTTGGGTGTAGCACTGTTGGTCAGGTGTCCCCTACTACACAGTGATGGTTTCGACAGGCGATACTGCCCCCACGTTCACCGCGACGTACGGTACCAGTGACCACGAACCGTTCGACCTCCAGGACCACCTCGGCGACGGGCCAGTCGTACTGGCTTTCTTCCCCGGCGCGTTCACACCCCCGTGTTCCAACGAGATGGTCGCCTTCCAGGACCGACTCGCCGACATCGAGGCTGCCGGCGGGACGGTACTCGGTATCAGCGCCGACTCCCCGTTCTCGCAGGGTGCCTTCCGCGAGGAACACGGCATCGACTTTTCCCTCGTCAGCGATATGGGTGGCGAGGCCATCCGCGCCTACGACCTCGAAATCGACATCGAGGACCTCGGCCTGCACGGCATCGCCAACCGCGCCGTCTTCGTCCTCGACGACGAGGGCACCGTCACCTACAGCTGGGTCGCCGAGGACCCCACCAACCGACCCGACTACGACGCCGTCCTCGATGCAGTCGACGAGGCAACGTAGGTCCCTGCACCCTCACAGTCGTCTCCGCACCCAACTGCCCGCATTTTTCCGAGCACTGCACTGGAATTGCCCGACGGCATAAGTCTCCCGGACAGGATTTATCTACCACCATGTGCTACGTTGGCATGCACCGCATGTTCGAACAGTTCTCCCACGGATACTACCTCGGTCGGCTGTACGTCGAGCCATCCGGGGGCGAGGCGGCAAAGATGTGTCACACACAACACGAGCAGGTCAACAGACAGCTCTATACAGCGGACGAGGGCATTGAGCGGACAGACCTCCCGCTCGTGATGAAACTCGGGGACCGCCATTTCCCCGTCCATGGCGACGAAGGCGTCCCCGCCGATACGCTCGCAGTACCCGAGTCGCTCATCGACGAGCGGGTACGAAATCCGCCGACACTCCGGGAGGTCTTTCTCGCAAAGGCCGACCGGGCCGCCCAACTGCTCGACCTTGCGGACGGTCCCGCCGGGGTGTAACTCCCGGGCGAGGTGACCGGATTTAAGGTCGTCCCGGACGCTCATCGGGTATGCTCGACGACCTCCTCGGTCGCACGGAACTCAAAGAGCGCATCGAGGAGCTGGAGGAGGACAACCACCATCTGCAGCGCCAGCTGGAGGCCGAACAGCAGCGCCGTGCCGAGGCGGTCACCGACCGCCAGCAGGCCGAACGGCAGGTCAACCAACTCGAGGACCGCGTCGCCGAACTCGAAGACCGCGTGACGCGCCTGCAATCCGCGGAGACAGATGTCACCTTCCGCACCGACCGCCGCCTGCGCGGGCAGGAACTCGACGATGTCCTCTCCCGGCTAGAATCTATCGAGACCGGACCCGAAGGGGTGCTCACCGCCTACGTCGCTGACGGTCACGACCTGCCCGAGTCCGTTCGGGATGCCTTCGGCGAGCGGGCACCGCTGGTCGCACGTGCCGCCCCCTGTCTCGCGGTGACCGACGACGCCGGGCTACTCGGGACCTGTCTGTCGGTCCCGCTCGCCCCCGACCCGTTCGTCGAGTGGTCCAGCACTGTGCGCCTCGACCGCTCGTGGTGTCAGCCACGCGACTCGTACACCCTCGCGCTGGTGCGTTCGGGCCTCTTTGCGATGGGCGCATACGAGGGCGAGCAGCGAACTGCCTTCCACGGCTTCGACAGCGCCCTGAAGAGCCAACACTCCAAGGGCGGGTTTTCCCAGGCACGCTTCGAGCGGTTGCGCGACGAACAAATCGAGAACCACATCCAGCGCTGTCTCGCGGCCGTCGAGGAGCGCCCCACCGACCGGCTGTACGTCGTCGGCGAGCGCTCCGTGCTCGACGAGTTCGAAGACGCTGCGACGGTCACCGCGCCCGTCGATGCGACCGGTGACCCCGAGGACGCACTCGAAGACGCCTACGAAGAGTTCTGGACGGTCGGTTTGCGAACGGTCTGAGAGCTGCCTGTGGATGGATGGCTACTGCTTGTGGCGCAGCGCCAGTAGAGCGACGACGATACCGGCGAGTGCGACCAGCGGCGTGAAGCCGGGACCGCTGGACCCGGAGCCGTCGTCCGTGCCGTTCCCGCCGGTGGTGTTGGCCGTATCGGCCGGCGTCTGTGTGCTGTCGCTCCCGTCGTCGCTTCCGTCGCTGTCGTTCCCGTCGTCGTTTCCGTCGCTGTCGTCGTCGCTGTCGGGTGGCCAGTTGGGCTCGACGGAGACTTCGTCGGCGTCGTCGACGCTTTCGATGTTCACGTCGGTCGGCAGTGGCTGCGTGACTGCGGCGAGTCGGAGTGCCCGCCCCTGGCTCTCGTTGCCGGTGATAACACCGTGGAACTCGCGGACGGTGAACGTCCCGAAGTCGACAGCCTGTGCGAGTCGCGGTCCGATACCGTACCGTGCGATGGCTTCGCCGTCGAGGCGGGTCTCTAGGCAGTAGCCCGTCGCGTTGGGTGCTGGCTGTCCCTCACAGGCGTCGACGCCCTCGCCGGTGAAGTTGAGCCGGCGCAACTCCGAGTTGAACTGCGAGACGCCATCGCTGGTCATCCCGACCGGTACCACGGAGAAGTTCTCGAAGACCCTGACGTTCAGTGACTGGTTGAGTTCCGACCCGGTGAACAGCTCTGCCTGTTCGCCGTCGGGCGTGTGTGCGACCAGGCGCACCTCGCCACGCTGGAAGAGCGCGTCCAGCCCCGTGGCGTCGACTTCCCGGGTCACGGTGACGTACAACCGGTCGGATTCGACGCGGGTCACGGAGCCGTTGAACGCTGTGGAGACGCGCAGGCGTCTGTCGACGGTGGTCGCCACCTGATTCCGCGTCTGGTCGGTCACGCCGGCCCGTACGTCCGCGCGGTCGACCGAGGCGTTCGTCGCCTCGATGGCGTCGGCCAGCGTTGCCGGCGTCACATCGTCCCGGCGCACCTCGACGGCCGTCGTCCCGTCGCTCTCGATGACGGCCACTTGCTCGCTGGCAATCCCGAGTTCGGTCGCGACTTGCTGGTCGAGTGTGTCTGCGTTCCCGCCTGTGACGTTCTCGGCTGTCGCCCCGGCGAAGGTTGCCTCGACGACGACTGTCTCTGTTCCGTTCTGTGTCTCGTTGCCGGCGTCCTGTGCCACGGCAGGCACTGCAGCAATCCCGACTGCGAGGACACCGAGAACGAGGAGGATACCCGCGGCGGCGGTCCGTTTCATACCCGGGTGGTCGAGACTGCCACAAATAAACGTCCCGGACAGTCAAACGACTCTTGAACGGTGACGGCTGGCCCCCGAGCGGTAGGCTTAACCTCACCCGTGGCGGCCCTGTTGGTATGCGCGTGGCCCTGCTCGCTCACGAGCAGTTTCCCGACCGGGCAAAGACGGCTGTCGGTATCCTCCGGTATGCCGACCACGATGTCGTCGCTGTCGTCGACCGCGCGACGGCGGGCGACTACGTTCGTGAACACATTGCTGACGTACAGGACGCCCCCATCGTCGACTCGATGGCGGCGGTCCCCGACTGCGATGCCCTTGTCATCGGCATCGCCCCTATCGGCGGCGGCTTCGAGGACTCCTGGCGTCCCGACGTACGTCGCGCGCTCGCGAGAGGCTGTGACATCGTTGCCGGCCTCCATTATTTCCTCAGCGACGACGAGGAGTTCGCCCGCCTCGCCGACGAACACGGGTGTGAACTCCGGGACCTCCGGCGACCGCCGGCGGACCTCTCCGTCGCCGAGGGGACCGCAAGCGAGGTGGACGCGACGGTGGTCTGTACCGTCGGCACCGACTGCTCGACGGGCAAGATGACCGCCAGTTTCGAACTCCGCAACGCCGCCCGCGAGCGCGGACTCGACGCCGCCGTCGTCCCGACCGGGCAAACCGGTATCGCTATCGCCGACTGGGGTATCGTCATCGACCGCGTCGTCGCTGACTTCGCAGCGGGTGCCGTCGAACGGCTCGTCCACGAGGCCGGCGACCACGATATCCTCTTCGTCGAGGGTCAGGGCGCGCTGACTCACCCCGCCTACTCCGGTGTGACCCTCTCTATCCTCCATGGCGCACAGCCCGACTCGCTGGTGCTCTGTCACGACGCCGGCCGCGACGCCGTTCACGGCTACGAGGACTACCCCCTGTTGCCTGTCGAGCAGTATGCCGACCTTTACGAGCGGATTGCCTCCCCGGTTCACGAAGCCAGCGTCGACGCCGGCATGCTCAACACGCAGGACATGGCCGGCGACCAGGCCCGGGACGCCGTCGACGCCTACGCCGATGCCCTGGGCGTACCCGCGACCGACCCCGTCCGGTTCGACGCCGACGAGGTCATCGAGTCGGTGCTGTAAGGCTGCCCGGGTACGCAACCCTCGGTGCCGACCGATAGCTATCAGCCGAGGGTGCCGTAGACTCCCTTCACAAGGCGATTCTCTTCAGCATCGAGTGGGTGAATACGCTGTTCACTAGGTGTGCGAATTTATCACCCGGATTTTTTGTTCTGTACTCGGTATCGGTTGCTATGGACTGGATAACGCTTCTCGTTATTGGACTCTTTGCTCTTGCGTGGCTTATCACACTCTATCAATCACGGACGGAGGACTGGGCTGTGAGTCGGACAGTTGGAATGCTTGTGTTCCTCGGTGGTGCAACCGGTGGTGCGTTTTATGATGAGCTTCTCTCCGCCGAGTCATCGCTCCTCCCGTGGATCGAACCAATTGCCGCCGTAATTATGCTCGTTGGGCTAGTTATCGCGTGGGTTTGGAACCCCAGGAGGGACGACCGTCCAGCCGAACTACGATAGATGGGCACTCTGTATCGAGCAATTCAGTCCGTCTCGACTGGCGGGGTTTTGTAACTGTTCTCTGACTCCCTCATCCGCCTGTTATAGCTCGTTTGTCGGGATTGTCGCCTCGATGATTCCCGCGCGCCCGTCCTGGTTGACGGTGGCTTCCCCTCTGGTTTCGGAAAGGATACCGTCCTCGGCGCTTTCCAGTTCCGAGACGTAGTCTTCGATGTCACCGGTGTTGACATCGTCCGATGAAGCGAAGATGTACACCGCTTTGAAAGCGGTGTCCTCGCCGTTGATGTCGTATCGAGCCCCCGACGCGACGTTGCCTTCGAACTGCCCGGATTCGGCGGTCGTCTCCTCGACTTCCTCGCCCGTGCTCCCGACGGTGATGGTACCGATGCCAGTCTTGTTCAACAGGGTCTGGAAGTCCTCGTTCTCGTCGGCATAACGCTTCTCGTTACCGTTCCCGACATCGATTGCCGTCGCAACGACCTCGTCCGGGTCCTTGTCGCTGGTTCCGTACCCTTCGATAATCCTGTTTCCGGTGACTCCCGCGCCACGTCTCGGGTACTCCGAGCCATCGTCGCCACTCAGAATCGTGAAGTCGTTCTTGGTGGTCTCCTCGGAGAAGGCCTCCTCTTCGAGTGCGCTGACGGCGTCGTTTTTGTTCAGGTTGCCCTGCACGATGGAGACGCCACCCCAGTCCAGTCCGACCACTGCGTCCTCCGTGCTGAGGCCTGCTGCTTCCCAGGCGGACCCCTCCATCTCGGTGAATGACTCTGCGGTATCGCTGTCGAGTTCGCTCTCGTTGTTCAGTATCTCCTCGTAGTTGACGTGGCTGAACGACTCGTGGTCGCCGTCACCGATGACGCCCGGCGCACCCACCCACTTCTTGGGCGGGAGCCGCGGCCCTGCAATCATCGGCCCGACGACCGGAATCTGGCGCAAACACCCGGCCGTGCTGACCACGACACCGGCTGCCGTCAACTGCCCGCCCTTCCGTAGCAAATCGCGACGCGTTTCTGCCATACCTCTATCTCACACATTCAACAGAAAAACAATCTGATTCCAGTCACGAGCACGGACTGGCCGGAACGTCCGGTTGCTTCAGCGCAGACTGCACGCTGTCGCTCGTCGTTTAGCAGAACGGAAAACGTCCGGACGGAGTCACGCGCGAACGGATGAGCGCGGGGCACGTCCGGACCGATTGACAGAGCGAGCGCTGAACCCTGTGAAGCGCTCGCGAGGAATGAGCGTCCGGACGGAGATTTGAACTCGCCGAGAACTGCTCGCTTCGCTGCGCCGTTCTCGTCTGCTCAAATCTCCTCTGCGTTTTCACGTTCTGCAGACTGCACGCTGTCGCTCGTCGTTTAGCAGAACGGAAAACGTCCGGACGGAGATTTGAACTCCGGTCCCTGGCTCCGCAAGCCAAGAGGATAGTCCACTACCCTATCCGGACTGCAACCTATCGTTACGCGGAACTGCCTAAAGGGGTTACGATTCGATGACCGGACAACGGGGGGATGCTGTCAATCAGCATTCTTATGGGGGTCCACACCCAGATTCAACTAATGGCAGAGTCGGGGGCCGAACCGGACCTCTCCGAACTGGAGGGAGCGGCGAATATCTTGTTGTTAGCGCCCTCGCTCGGCAGTCATGGGACTGATGCAGGGACGAAGTTGCTCGCCCGGACGGAGCCGGGGGCAACGAACGTGCTTGCAGTGACGTACACGGAGACGCCCTCCGAGTTCGTCGGCCGCTGGGACGAGGTGGCCGCCGCGAGTCCAGCCCGCGGTGGCGTCGTCGCCGTCGGCGAGAGCGAGCAGAGCATCGACGACCCGGCGTGGGCGGTCCGGACCGTCGAGAACCCCTCCGATCTGACCGGTGTGGGAATCGAACTCAGCGAACTGCTCTCTGGGATGGCCAGCGCGGCCGGCGACGACGAACACATCGCCGTCTGTTTCAACTCCATCACCTCACTGCTGCAGTACGCCGATGTCCAGCGCGCGTTTCGCTTCCTGCACGTCGTCACCGGACGTGTCAAGACCGTCGGCGGCGTCGGCCACTACCATCTCGACCCCGAGGCCCACGACCGGCAGACGCTGGCGACGCTCAAGGGACTGTTCGACGCCGTCGTCGAAGTCGATGACGACGGCAACTGGGACATTCAACGGTAGGCCGCTCAAAGAGCTGTTTGAGTCTCCGCTACCGACTTTGTAGTTGGGTGTCTGCACTCGCATATGAACCGACGCACGTTCCTCCGGAACACGAGCGCGCTTGGCGCGGTCGGACTCGCCGGTTGTATGGCGGATGCAGATGACAACGAGAACAACAGCGGTGATGACGGGACACCGACGCCGGATTCGTCTGACGACGACGAGACGCCGACAGTCGTCGACTCCTCGGTCGAACTGGTCAACGCCGGCTGTAGCGACGGTGACGACCCAACGGCGTCGCTGTCGATGGACGAGGAGACGCTGACGGTCTCCTTTTCCGGACAGTTCACGGCGAGTGACCCCTGTCACGACGTGATGCTGGACCGTGCCGAGTACGACGACGACGCCGACAGACTGGCAATCGTCGTCGGGGAGGAATCGACGGACGAGGCCTGTGTCGACTGCGTTGGACTCATCGAGTTCGAAGGAACCGTCGAGTTCGAGGGCGGCCTTCCCAGCGAGGCCTACGTGGGGCATGGCGATACGATTCTGACCGCGAGCGGTGACGACGGCGTCGACGACCCTGCCGGTGGCGGCGAACCCGAGGCGGCCGAACTCGTCGAGGAGTCCTTTACCGTCGTCTCCACCACCCACGACGGGCCGGAGGGAACGGCCGACATCACGTTCGATGAAGAGGCCAACGCTGTCAGCGTCACGGGGACCATCGTCGGCTCCGACGGCTGTCAGACCGCGGCGCTCGATTCGGCGACGTATGACCCCGACGAGACCCACCTCGCTGTCGCTGTGGTGACCGAGCCACACGAAGACGCCGAGGAGATGTACTGCACTCAACAGCTGAAACCAATCGGCTACGAGGCAACCTTCTCCTTCGAGGGCGGGATTCCAGACCGCGCCTCGGTCAGCCACGACGGGACGGGTGTCGCCGGTGCCGGCTACGACAGCGCCGCCGAGAGCGCCGACAGTCCGGACGGCGAGTAGCGAGCGGCCCCGCGTGCAGACATTTTTCAGTGGTGGCGAGTCACTCCGTGGTAATGGAGTCGAACCGACGCGGTACGCCGAGGACCGACCACGAAACCGCCAGACGTGGCGGTGGCGCTGGAGCAACGACAACGCTTAAGCGAGCGCCAGCCCTGCGTGTGAGACAGTAATGGGAGCCATCGAGGACATCTACGCGGACTTGGACGTAGACGTCTCCGAGGAGAAGTTCCGGGAGGCCGTCGAGCAGAAGGTCGAGCAGATGGACGGCCTCGCCGACGAGGAGACGGCGGCGATGCTCATCGCACACGAACTCGAGGACAAGGAGGTGGGAACCATCTCCGATATCGAGCCCGGTATGGACGAGGTGAAATTCCTCGCAAAGGTGGTTTCCGTCGGCGAGTTGCGCACATTCGAGCGCGACGGCGAGGACGAGGAAGGCCGTGTCATAAACGTCGAGGCTGCCGACGAGAGCGGCACCGTCCGGCTGGCCTTCTGGGACAAGCAGGCGGCCTCTATCGCCGACGGCGAACTCGAAGGCGGGGAAGTGCTCCGGGTCAAGGGCCGCCCGAAGGAGGGGTACAACGGGCTGGAAGTGAGCGTCGAGAAGGCCGAACCCGACGACGAGGCCGATATCGATGTCGACCTCGACGGCCCGACGACCATCGACTCGCTGTCGATGGGCCAGTCCGACGTGAACCTCGAAGGGCTCGTCCTGGACACCGACGAGGTCCGCACCTTCGACCGCGACGATGGCAGCGAGGGACGTGTGTCGAATCTCACGGTGGGCGACGAGACGGGTCGCATCCGGGTGACGCTGTGGGACGAGCAGGCCGACCGCGCGGCGGAACTCGCTGCCGGCACGGCCGTGGAAATCGTCGACGGGTACGTCCGGGAACGGGAGGGGTCTCTGGAGCTTCACGTCGGCGACCGCGGTGCCGTCGAGGAAATCGACGAGACCGTCGACTACGACCCCGACGCAACCCCAATCGGCGACGTGGACATCGGGCAGACTGTCGATATTGCCGGCGTCGTCCGCTCCGCGGACCCCAAACGGACCTTCGACCGGGACGATGGCTCCGAGGGACAGGTCCGCAACGTCCGCGTACAAGACGACACTGACGACATCCGCGTCGCGCTCTGGGGGCCCAAAGCCGACAAGGAAATCGCCCCTGGCGACGAAATTCTCGCCGCGGACGTCGAGATAGACGACGGCTGGCAGGACGACCTCGAAGCCTCCGCCGGCTGGCAGTCGACGGTCGTCGTTTTGGACAGCGCAGACACGAGCAGCGGCGACACTGCCGGCGGGACGACCGACAGTGCCGAGGGGAGTGCCGGTCTGGACGCCTTTGCCGAGGACTCGTCGGGCGCGGACGCCGGCGGGACGGATGCCGTCGAGAGCGACGGCGGTGCCGTACACGCGGGCGAGCAGACGGAGTTTACGGGGACGGTCGTTCAGACGGGCGACCCCGTGGTTCTGGACGACGGAACGGAGACGATGGCGGTCGAAACGAGCGCTCGCGTCCAGTTAGGCGAGGAAGTGACGGTCCGCGGACGGATGGACGGCGACCGGCTGGACGCCGAGGAACTGTTCTAAGCGCGCATCGGAAACCCTTAAGGCCGCTTCCGCCCCGCATTGGCGTATGAGCGTCGAGCTACCGTTCGCCCCGGTGGACGAACTCATCCGGCGCAACGCCGGTGACCTCCGGGTGAGCGCGGAGGCCGCCGAGGAGTTGGCCCGCCGGATTCAACACCGCGGGGCGGCGCTGGCGGCCGAAGCCGCCGATGAAGCGACCGCGGACGGCCGTAAAACACTGATGGCTGCCGATTTCGCCGTCACGGAGATACCGGACAAAGACGACCTCGCCCTCCCGATAGCGCCGGTCGACCGCATCGCACGACTGGACATCGACGACACCTATCGGGTGTCGATGGACGCTCGTATCGCACTGGCGGCCCGGCTGGAGACCTACGCCGAAACGGTCGCGGCTGCGGCGGCGACGCTCGCACGCCACGCCGACAGGCGAACAATAAAAGCCGAGGACGTTCAAATCTACTACGAACTCCAACACTACTTCGAATGAAGTTCGGCTACCGCGAGACGTGCCTCGAACACAAGACCGGCCCGCGCCACCCGGAGAGTCCGGACCGTCTCCGCGCAATCAGGCGCGCACTCGCGGACCGCCACGGCGCAAGCTACGTCGACGCCGACTCGACGACTCGCGAGCGCGTGCTTGCGGTCCACGATGCGGACTACGTCGACGAATTCGAACAGTTCTGTGCCGACGGCGGCGGCGACTGGGACGCTGATACAGTCGCGTGCGAAGATACCTGGGACGCCGCCCTCGCCAGTGCCGGCCTCGCGGAGTGGGCCGCCGAGGCTGCCCTCGACGGCGAAGACGGCCGCAATACACCCTTCTCGCTGGGTCGCCCGCCCGGCCACCACGCCGTCGCGGACGACGCCATGGGCTTTTGCTTTTTCAACAACGCAGCCGTCGCTGCCCAGTCCGTCATCGACCGGGACCTCGCCGACCGCGTCGCAATCCTCGACTGGGACGTCCATCACGGCAACGGGACACAGGACATCTTCTACGACCAGGGCGATGTCTACTACGTCTCGATTCACGAGGACACCCTCTATCCCGGTAGCGGTGCCGTCGAGGAGACCGGCGAGGGTGAAGGGGATGGTCGGACGCTGAACGTTCCGTTCCCCGCGGGGACGACCGAAGCGGGCTATCTCACCGCGGTGGAGGAACTCATCGCGCCGGAACTGGTCGCGTTCGACCCCGACCTGTTGCTCGTCAGTGCCGGCTTTGATGCGCACAAACATGACCCCATCTCCCGGATGCGCGTCTCGACGGAGGGGTATGGCCTGCTTACCCAGCGGGTCCGGGACATCACTGACGATGCCGACGCTGCCCTCGGGTTCGTTCTTGAGGGTGGTTACGGGCTGGACACGCTCTCGGAGAGCATCCGGATGGTCCACGAGGTGTTCGACGGCTATCAGCCGCCGCCGACCGACGACGAACTGCGCGACGCCGCGCGCGAGGTCATCGACGACGTGAAAGCACAGTTCGACCTCGACTGACCGACTCGCACGCGGTTGTTGCCGCGTCTACGGCCTGGGGTCGAAATACGCGGCCAACTCGACGCCGAACGTGTCTGCGAGCGCCGTTATCTCTTCATCGACCAGGAGGTCATAGCCCGCCTCCAGTGCAGATTCGACGTGTGCGCCCAGTGCCATCCCGAAGAGCGCGTCACTCCCGAGCAGGGCGCGCGCACTCGCGTGCTCGCGGGCGCGCTCGACGACGTACCCCTCCCCTGCGATGAATGGGCCGTACGGAACCTCGAACCCGTCACCCTCGCCGGCGTATTTCTCGTAGAAGCCCGTCGCGTGTTCACGCACGTGGACCGGTGGTCCCTCGTGGCGCTCGACGGCGGGGCGCTCGGCGACGGCGAGTTCGAACAGGAGGACGGCGGTTCGTCCGCCTCCTTCCGTGCCGTCATCGTCTCCCCCGTTGCTCAGTGGGTCGTGTTCGGTGGCCAGTGCGGTCGACCGGAACACGTCGAACCCGCGACGGTCGAGTTCGTCGGCGATGCCCTGTCTGGATTTCTCGAGTTGGGGCCATAGCTGGTCGTCGACGAGAGCCGGTGTGTCAAATCGGAGTGCCACTGGTGTCGTGTTGCGCCGGTCGAGGGCTGTCTGTACGTCGGCGGCGGTCACCGGGTCCCGCTGTGTGACTTCGAAGTGGCCCTCGTCGGGGTCGGCGAGCAACGCGCGAGCGTGGTGCTGGAGGCGGGCGACGTTTTCGGCCGAGCAGACGGCAGCGACGTTTCGCTCGGGGTCGGTCGGGTCAACCACCACCAGCGGGTCCTCGAAGTTCTCCTGTTGGTGGTCTTCGGGGTCGAACGCCACGGGCGGGTGCCAGTCGGCGGCAGCCTCGAGAAACTCCCGAAAGCCGCCGTGTTCCAGCACGAGCAACTCGGTGAGAAAGCCCGAAAAGCCCCGCGTGCGGAGGTCGCTGCCGTAGCACCCGATGGCACTGAGAAACTGCTTCGTGACGCGCACGTCGCTCGCGAGGGACTCGTCCAGTCGCTCGGCGAGGTATCGCGTGTGAAACGGCGTGCGGTCGACGGCCGACTGGATGTCGGTCGCGTCGGCGACGTCATAACAGGGGACGCAGTCGACGGCAAAGCCCTCACAGGAACCGACGACGTAGGGGTGTTCGGCGTACTCCTCGTGGCCGTCGGGGAGCACGGCGTGGCCGACCCGGAGGCCATACTCCTCTAGCTGTTCGCGATCGATGTCCGGCGGGAAGGAGACAAAGAGGTCCACATCGCGGTCGCCGGCCAGCCAGGTGTCCCGCGCTGTCGAGCCGACCAGCAGGATGTCAGCGTCGACAGGCAACTCGGCGACGGCGGCCTCGGCACGCTCTGTCAGGTCGGCGACGACCCTCTCCAACGTCTCGCGCTCGTCGGGCGTGGGCGTGACGCGTTCGCGAACGCGCTCGACCACGGCGTCGAACTCGTCGGTCATGGGGAGATGTTGCTCACAAGTGCGTGAAAGCGTATCGATGCGACACCGAAAGCGAAACGCCTATTTAATCAATCCGACTACCCCGTGATGCGTGCCGCCGTAGCTCAGTTGGTAGAGCACCACGCTGTTAACGTGGTTGTCCCAGGTTCGAGCCCTGGCGGTGGCGTCCAACCGATTTCCTGCGAGGCGGTTCATCGCCGAGCGTCTTCTCTATCGGCTGAACGCCGAAACACAGGAGTCGAGCAGACGAGTCGCAGCGGACGAAGTGAGTCCGACCGTCTTGCATCGCTTCGAGCCCTGGCGGTGGCGTGAATGTTCCACGAAAATGCACGGACAGTCAGCAATCTGCGATGTCTGACGATAGCGTCCACCATTTTTGACGCGGTGTCCTGTCGCCGAGCGGTTGCTCTTTCGGGTAACCGACAGTTCTCACGCTCGCCCGATTCGGTGGCTTCCATGCCTGCTAGACTCTCACACTGAGAGTTTTGCCGTAACTCGTGGTTATAGATGGGTAGAGATATATTAGTCTGAAACATGAGCAACGAGCAGCGACGCGAGTGGGGGTTCGGGACCCGTTGTATCCACGCCGGGCAGGAGAAGCCGGACCCGGTAACGGGCGCGCGGGCCCCGCCCATCTACCAGACCACGTCGTACGTCTTCGAGGACGCGGACAGGGCAGCGGACCTCTACGCGCTGAACGCCGACGGTAACGTCTACTCGCGGTTCAACAACCCGACGGTCTCCATGCTGGAGGAGCGACTGGCCAGCCTGGAGAACGGCACCGCGGCTGTCGCCACCGGGTCGGGCATGGCCGCACTCGATGCCGGCACCTCGATTCTTGCCAGCGCCGGCGACAACATCGTCTCCGCGGCCTCTATCTACGGCGGGACCCACTCTTATTTCTCGAAGATGGCCACCCGCCGGGGCGTCGAACCTCGCTACGTCGACACGCTCGACCCCCAGGCCTACGCCGAAGCCATCGACGAGGACACCGCCTACGTCCACATCGAGACCATCGCCAACCCCTCACTCGTCGTGCCCGACTTCGAGGCCATCGCCGAGGTCGCCCACGACCACGGCGTCCCCCTCTTTGTCGACAACACCTTCGGGACGCCGTATCTCTGTAACCCGCTCGACCACGGCGCGGACCTCATCTGGGAGTCCACGACCAAGTGGATTCACGGCTCCGGGACGACTGTCGGTGGCGTCCTCGTCGAGGACGGGTCGTTCCCGTGGTCCGAGTACTCCGAAAAATACCCGGAAATCGGGGCCGAAAGCCCCGCATTCGAGGGGACGACCTTCGCGGAGGACTTCGACGACCGCGCGTTCACGATGGCGGCCCGCCAGCGGGCGCTGCGCAGCCTCGGCGACGGACAGAAGCCCTTCGACGCGTGGCTGACGATGCAGGGCGTCGAGACGCTCTCCCTGCGGATGGCCCGTCACTGCGAGAACGCCATGCGCGTCGCGGAGTTCCTCGCCGACCACGAGGCGGTCTCGTGGGTCAACTATCCCGGGCTCGACGCACACGAGAGCCACGATACCGCCGAGCAGTACCTTGAGGGTGGGTACGGCAGCATCGTCACCTTCGGACTGGAAGCGGGCTACGAGGCGGGCAAGACCGTCTGCGAGGAGACCGACCTCGCGCAGTTCCTTGCGAACATCGGCGACGCGAAGACGCTGGTCATCCACCCCGCGAGCACGACCCACGCACAACTCTCGGAAGCGGAACAGCGAGCCTCCGGTGTGACGCCGGACCTCCTGCGGCTCTCGGTCGGCATCGAAGACCCCGAAGACATCATCGCGGACCTCGAACAGGCAATCCAGCAGGCAGACACATGAACACGGAACAGGACATCGTCTCCGTCGGCAGCTTCGAGTTCGACTGCGGGGAGTCCATCCCCGAGCTAGAAATCGCCTACGAGGCCTACGGCGAGTTCGAAGGCGACAACGCAGTGATGGTCTGTCACGCCCTCACGGGCAGCTCCCACGTCGCCGGGCCACACACCGACACCGGGACCGCCGGCCAGGCCCGCGCGTGGTGGGACGACATCGTCGGTCCGGGCAAGGCCATCGACACCAACGAGTACTACGTCATCTGTGCGAACGTCCCCGGCTCCTGTTATGGGACGACCGGCCCCCGCTCGACCAATCCGGAGACCGGCGAGCCCTACGGGACGGAGTTCCCGGCGGTCACCGTCGCCGACTGGACGGCCGCACAGCGTCGCCTGCTGGACGAACTCGGCATTCCGCACCTCTATGCCGTCGTCGGCGGCAGCGTCGGCGGCATGAACGTCTTAGAGTGGGCCAAACAGCATCCCGACCACGTCGAGAAAATCATCCCCATCGCCGCCGCGGCCCGGCTTGACCCGCAGTGTCTCGCACTCGACGCTATCGCCCGGCGGGCTATCACCACCGACCCGGACTGGCAGGGTGGAGACTACTACGACACCGGCGACGAGCCCGACGACGGGCTGGCGCTGGCCCGGCAGATTGGCCACGTGATGTATCTCTCGAAGGCATCGATGGAACAGAAGTTCGGGCGCCGTGCCGCCGGCCGCGACGCCGTTCGTTCGTTCCCCGCCGACCGCGCGGCCTCGTTTTTCCCCTACCGGGACGTGGAGTCCTATCTGGACTACCAGGCCGAGACGTTCGTCGAGCGCTTCGACGCCAACAGCTACCTCTATCTGACGCGGGCGATGGATAACTACGACCTCTCGGCGGGCTTTGAATCCGATAGCGACGCCCTGGCTGCCTTCGACGGCGAGGCGCTGGTGATGTCCTTTACCGCAGACTGGCATTTCACCACTACGCAGGCTGAGAGCCTCGCCGACGCCATGCGGGAGGCCGGTGTCGACGTTGCCCATCACGTCGTCGACTCCGACCACGGTCACGACGCCTTCCTCGTCGAACCCGAGAACGTCGGCCCGCCCCTCTCCGATTTCCTCGCGGAAGGCCTCGGGGGCAGCGCTATCTCCGACACCGACGAGGACGACGAAGACCCTGGCAGCGACTTCGCGCCCGTCCACAACAGCCTCTTCTCGGACTGAGACTCGCGTTTCCACGGGCTGTTTGCCACGTTCTGGCGGTACCGCCTGTCCTCTCCTGGCGTGTGGGATGGTACCATACACCTTTATGCCGCTGACGACCGATTGTTTGAGTGTCATGAGCCAGGACACGACCGACGGCGTCAGGGTCAGCTTCGGCACGAGAATCTTCGACGAGGATGGTAACGAACTGGGAAAGATTCGGGCCTTCGACGAGCACGGCTTCTACGTCTCGACGGACTCCGGTATCGCGTCGCTCTCGGGGGAACACCTCACGGCGGGCAACTCCGGTGAGGCCGAACTGATGTGGCGCTGCTGGGGATGTGGCGAGATGGGCGAGATAGAGGACATCCCCGAGACCTGTCCGTCCTGTGGCGCGCCCAAAGAGGACATCTATTACTGGCAAGAGGACTGACGCTCCGGCGATGGATATCGTCGTCTTCGGCGCTGGCAGCCTCGGCAGTCTCGTGGGCGGCCTGCTTGCACGCGCTCACAGTGTCACGCTCGTCGGCCGTGACCCCCACGTTGCTGCCGTCCGCGAGGCGGGTCTTTCCCTCTCCGGTGCCGTCGAGACGACAGTTCACCCTGACGCGAGTACCACACCCCCGGAATCGGCCGACCTCGCCGTCGTGACCGTCAAGGCCTTCGACACCGCGGCCGCCGCCGCTGCACTTGCTGACACTGCGCTTGACGCCGCTCTCTCCTTACAAAACGGACTGGGCAACGAGGCCACGCTCGCCGCCGCGCTGGACTGTCCCGTTCTCGCTGGCACCTGCACCTACGGCGCACGCCTCGATGGGCCGGGCACAGTCGCCTGCACCGGCATCGGCGAGATAACGGTTGGCTCCCGCGACGGCGGGCGGACGATGACCGCCGACCGCGTGGGTGCGGCCTTCGACGCGGCCGGCATCGAGACGACCGTCGCGTCGGATATGCCACGCCGACTCTGGGAGAAACTCGCGGTCAACGCCGGCATCAACGCCACGACGGCGCTGGCCCGTCTTCCAAACGGCGCGCTCTGTGATGGTCCAGCGGGTGAGACAGCACGGGAAGCGGCCCGCGAGACGGCTGCCGTCGCACGCGAGGCCGGCGTCGACCTCTCCGAGCCGGCCGCCAGCGAGGCGGTCGAGACGGTGGCGTCGGCGACCGCCGACAACACCTCCTCGCTGCACCAGGACGTACTCGCCGGCAAGCGGACGGAAATCGATGCCATCAACGGGGCCGTCGTCGACCGAGCAGCGCAGGCGGTCCCGGTCAACGAGACGCTGACCCGTCTCGTGCGGGCGTGGGAGCGAGAGCACGGACTGCGCTGAACTGGTGTCGCTCGTTTCAGGGCCGCAACGGCTCGAAGTCGAGCGTGACCTCACCGGCCGGATTTCGCTCGGCCCACAGCATGGCGTCGCTGTGGTCTTTGAGCTCCTGCAGTGTCTCCCGCGAGCCCGCGGTGTAATCCAGTCCGATGACTACGCGTCCCTCGTCGTCGGTCGCCTCCGCGATGTGAGAGAGGACACGGACCACCCGCTCGGTCGGCGCGCCACCCAGAAGCGAGTCGAACACCGGCACCACGATGTTCGTCGGCTGGTCGTCGGGTGCGATTGCGTCGCGTACGTCCTCCACTGCCGTCGTCAACTGCAACAGGTCACCGGCGCTCGGGACATCCTCTATGGCCTGTACCTCCTCTTTGATTGCCGGCGTGGGTCGGTGCGGGGTCGCATCGACGAAGCCAAGCGCCGGCCGGGTGGTGGCCCGCTCGGAGACGGACGCCTCCAGCCGTTCGGGTGGGACACGCGTCGCGACGATGCAGGTCGGGTTCGCAGCGCTCCCGATGCCGATTTGCAGACAGACATCGCCGGCGACGGCTGGTTCCGGTGCGGCGACGAGGACGACTCCGCGCTCGACGGCCGCGGGGGGTGACTCTGCGAACTCCGTCGTCGCCGCGCTGTCGACCCAGTCTTCGCTCACCGCTGGTCCCTCCGAGAACCGACCGCTGGTCGCGTCGCTCTCTGCCGGGGGCGTCCAGGGATGGTGTTTGTACTTCGTGGCATGGCTGGAAACGAGTGTGTACACCTCTCGGGAACTCCCTCGACGCCGACGGTGCCAGCCAGGTCAGGAGAAAGACGATGACCGGTGATGACTCCGTGACGCGACAGGGACGCGAAAAGACGGCGAGAGGCGTCTGTCCTTGTGCTTCGACGGGCGGCCTCATAACCGTTTCCTAGTTCCGCCCGACGACCCACACCGCAGCGATACCGCCCGTCACCAGCGCGAAGGCGTAACTCTCCACCCGGTACAGCAGCGCCACTGCGAACGCCGGTGCCTGCGAGAGGCCGACGATGGCGACCAGCAACCCCAGCAGCGCCGTCTCCACGGCGCCGAGTCCGCCCGGTGAGGGCACCATCCCTGCAAGCGTGCTCGCTGGCACGACGAAAAAGACCAGCAACAGCGGGACGAGTTCGCCCACCGCCAGCCCGGCGAAGTACAGCGGCAACGCGAAAAAGACCCACCCGACGTAGGAGTACACCAGCGCGTGTGCAAGCGCCCGCGGGTCCTCGGCGATGCGCTCGAAGGCCGTGTTCAGGTCCCGAAGCCGCTCCCGGAGGCCGTCTGCGGACACGAACCGTATCCGGCGGGCGACCGGTGTGACAACCCGCAAGGCAAACCGCCCGAGCGGGAACCGGTACTGCCAGATGACGACCGCGAGCAGGGGGACCCCGATGGCCATCGCTGCCAGCCCGAGTACCAGCGGGCGAACGGCCTCGGGCAGCGAGGCCTGCCACAGAAGCGCCGCGAAGCCGATACCCGCAAACGAGAAGAACGGCAGGAGGTTCAGCAGGTCCGCGGTCACGACCGACGCGAGGCTGTCCTCGTAGCTGGCCTCCGTGTCCCGCGAGAGGACGTACGCGATAAACGGCTCCCCGCCGGCCTGACCCAGCGGCGTCACGTAGTTGGCGAAGGTCGCGGCATAGAAGGTCACGACCAGCTTCCGGAAGCCGACGGGCGTGCCCACGACCCGGAGGACGATTTGCCAGACGCGAGTCCAGGCCACGAGACACAGCGCCGTCGAGAGACAGCCGGCGGCAATCCAGCGCAACTGGGCACCCGACAGCGCCTGCTGTAGTTCGTCCAGACCGACGCCGACCGCGAGCAGGTAGATGACCGCGAAGGCGACCAGAAAACCGAGACCAGCCTGTACGGCCCGCTTGCGCGAGACCAGGTCGCTGATACCCTCTTCGGTCACGGTTATTCGACGTACCCCAGGTCACGCAGTCGGTCCTTCGCCTCGTCACCCATCTCCGACAGCGGGTCGTCGTCGCCGACTTCGTCCCACTCGCCGCCGACCTGTCCCTCGAATTCCGACAGAGCGCCTTCGGCGGCCACAATCTCCTCGTCGCCGCCGTCGCGGACGTTCTCGGTCTCGCCGGGGTCCTCGTCGATGCGGTAGGCTTCGTCCGCGATGCGCTCGTTGCGGATGTACTTCGCGGCCGGCGTCCGGGCCGCCCGCATGCGCGAGTAAAAGCGGGAATCGTGGTCGAGGTCGATTCCCGCGTCGGCGGCCTTCGATTCGAGCTGGTTCAACTCGACGACGGGCTGGTGGTACTCCACGAACGCGTACTCGCCCAGTTCGCGCTCGCGGTACTCCTCGGAGAGCAGCGACCGGCTCCGGTCCAGCGGCTCGCCTTGCCCGTCGGTATCAGTCGCATCGAGGATGGTGTGATAGAGGTCGAGCAGCTCTACCTGCGTCTGTTCGTCGTGGCCCGGTTCGATGTCGGGGTGTTTGACCATCAGCGGAACGTTCACCAGCGGGTCGTAGATGTTGAACTCGTGGCCATAGAGGTCGTGTTCGCTGTGCAACTCGCCGTGGTCGGCACAGACGACGACCATCGTCTCCTCCCACAGCCCCTCGGCTTTCAGCCAGTCGAAGAGGCGGTCGAGCTGGTCGTCCATGTGGCGAATCTCGGCGTCGTAGAGCCCGCGGATGTCCTCCCACTCCTCCTCGTCGATGTCCCGCGCCCCGCAGTTGTAGGCTTTGGAGTTCTGACAGACCTCGGTGGAGTCGACGCCGGGCGCGAACTGCTCGACGTACTCCTCGGGCGGGTGATAGGGGAGGTGGGCATCCATGAGGTTGATAAACGAGAAGAAGGGTTCCCCGGAGTCGTCGATGAAGTCGGTGGTCTGGTCGATGACACGGGGTGTCTTCGAGTCCTCGCCCCCGCCGGCGGCGAGGCGTTCGTGGACCGTGTTGCCCAGTTCCACGAGGCGGTCGGCGACCGCACGCAGGCGGTCGTTGTCGTTCATCGTCTTCCAGACGCGGGCCAGCGGCCCCGAGAGCAAGTCCCCGGGCATCACCTTGAAGAAGTTGTCCTGGTCGTCGAAGCCGTCGGTCAGGTGCGTATACGGGGTAATCCAGGCGTTCGAGGAGTAACACGAGGAGTCATAGCCGGCCGCGCCGAGCGATTCGGCGAGGGTGGTCGCTCCTTCCAGGTAGGGGTTCTCCTGGGTCGCGTTGTGCTCGCTGGGATACAGTCCCGTGAACAGGGATGCGTGAACGGGTAGCGTCCAGGGCGCGGGTGCGACTGCGTGCTCGTAGACGCGGGCCTCCTCGGCGAAGGCTTCTAGCGCGGGCGTCGTCGGGCGGTCGTAGCCGTAGGCCGAGAGGTGGTCCTTCCGGACCGTATCCAGTACGACGAGGAGGACGTTCGTGCCGTCGCCTGCTGTCATACTACGGCGACGGCCTGCCATGGGGTTAAAAACCGCGATTTATGGAAACGACGCGGGACGGACAGACTAGAACGGTGCTTCGGGGCCTTCGTCTTCGTCGCTCTCGCCGCCGGATTCGCCGGGGAAGGACGGACTCATGCCACCGTCTGCGCCGCCGGCCATCCCCTCGTTGCCGTCCATGCCCGTCGAGGCGTGGACGCTGTCGATTTCGGGGATTTCCTTGGTCATGCGGGTCTTGATGGCCTGGATGGTCATCGGCGAGATGCCACAGCCCGAACAGGCACCGCCAAGCTGGATGGTGACGCTGCCCTCCTCACGGTCGAGGTTCTGGATGGCGGCGCTGCCACCGTGCATCTGAATCTGCGGGAAGTTTCGCCGCAGGAAGTTCGTGATACGCTCGCGGAGTTCGTCGTCGCTGCCGTCCTCTGCGTCGGTGCTCATAGTAGCTATGGATAGTCTCCGAGTGGGCTTAGGCTTTGGGTCTTACACCATCGGCTCCGGGACGACTGTCGACACGGGTGGGTTCGACAGGCCGGTGGGCTTACGTGTCTCGCTTGCGAGGAATCGGGCGATGGAGGCAGTCCTCTGGCACGTGCTGACCGGGACCAGGGGCGGTCCCAACCGGGTGCGCATTCTGCGCGCGCTCGACGAGCGGCCCCGCAACGCCAATCAGCTGGCAGAGGACCTTGACCTCGACTACAAGACTGTCCGCCATCATCTGGACGTTCTCGTCGAGAACGATTTGCTCACGAAAAGCGGGGACGACTACGGTGCGGTCTATCTCCCGACCGACCGCGTGCGACACCACTGGGAGACGGTCGAGACCATCATGGAGGAGGTCGACTAGTATGGTTGAAATTGGGAAAGTGCTTAAACGTAGTTCCACCAAACGGAGGGACAGATGGGCGTCTGGTTGACTGTGGCGGGCGCGGCGGCAGCCGCGAACGTCGGTATCTTGCTCGTTCTCATCGGCATCTGGAGCCGCAACTATCGGGCTATCGGCTCCAGACACGCGCTGGGACTCGCTATCTTCGGCGTGCTCTTGCTGGCGGAGAACCTGCTCGCGTTTTATTACTACGTCCTCGACCCCCAGGTCGCCCAACTCCTCCAGAGTGCCGCCCCGGTCGCCGGTCGGGCGATGTCGTTCGTCCAGTTGCTCGAATTCGGTGCGCTCCTCTTTCTCGCCTGGGTCACCTGGGAGTGACCTGTCGTGGCTGCCGGCCGACGCGCAATTTGGGTGAGAAGTGGGCGACTCTTCGGCAAATCTACTTTTTACATGCGTCCCCCGTTCCGATGATGTCACGACCCAACCGACGACACTTCCTCGTAACCGCTGGTAGCGCCCTGACAGTCGGTCTCGCCGGCTGTGCCGGCGACGATACTGACGACAACGAGACCGACGCTGACAACGAGACCGATGCCGACACGGAGATGCCCGAGGCGACCGAGACGATGGAGATGGACGACGACGGCGACGAGATGGACGACCAGATGGCGAACGTCCGGGCAGCCCACATGGCTCCCGACGCACCGAACGTCGATGTCTACGTCGACGGCGATGCCGTCCTGACCGATGTCCCGTTTCGCGCGGTGAGTGACTATCTCGAACTCGCCACCGGCGCGTACCAGATTACGATTACGGAGGCAGGCAACGAGAGCAACGCGGTCTTCGACCAGGAACTCACACTCGAGGCCGAGGACTACACGCTGGTTGCCAGTGGCGAACTCGCAGAGGAGACGTTCGAGGTGCTCGCACTCGTCGACGACAACAGCGACCCCGGGGGTGATATGGCACGCCTCCGGGCGGTCCACGTCTCGCCGGATGCAGGTGCCGTCGATATCACGGTCAGCGCCGGCCCGGTGCTGTTTGATGGCGTGCCGTTCAAAGCCGACGGGTCGACGACGGTCGAAGCCAACGACTACACGGTCGAGGTCAGACCGGACACCGATGCCAACGACGGCGAAGTCGCCTACGATACCGATGTCTCGCTGAACGGCGGGACCGTCTACACGGCCTTCGCTTCGGGGTATCTCACGCCGGACGACGAGTCCACCGACGAAGGGTTCGAACTCACGCTCACACAGGACGCAAACTACTGACCCAATCACCCCTGGCGAGGGACGGCACCGCCTCCCTCACTCCTCGCTGACGCCGAAGACGGACTGCAGTTCGGCCTCGATTTCCTCGACGTAGGTTTCGAGTACCGTCTCGGCTTTTTCTTCATCGACGATGATGCCCGTGCCCGACAGCGCCTCGACGGGGTCCTCTGGCAGCTCGACGCGGAACTGCCCCTCTTCCTCGTAGAACGGCTCGCTCTCGGCGAGAATCCCCTGGTCGATGGCGTGGATGAGCTCCGAATCGTAAGCGTTGTTCATCGTCTCGAAGGCCTGCCGGTAGGCCCGCTGCAGTTCCGGAAAGTAGTGTTCGTATTTGTCTTCGAACTTCTCGGGGTCGAAATCGGCCATTGTCGTAACCGACGGCACGCGCACAAAAGTTCCTGCCGGAATCGGCTTACTGCTCTTCCGGTGGCGACTCCGGGTCCTCCGCCGTCGTTACCTCGTCGCTGTCCAGTCCGAGCAGGTCCTCGACTGGAAGCTCGACCCGGTTTTCCTCGAAGGCAAGCAGGTAGAGGCTCACGCCGACGATAACCGCGAAGATGATTCCCGCGACGATGGTGACGATAACCTCGGAGGCGAGCAGTCCCTCCTGTCCCGAGGCGACTGTCACCGTCACTACGGCGAGAATCAGCATCGTAAACATCACACCGAAGATGAACCCGGCCCCGAACATCAGCCGGTGTTTGTCGGAGACAACATCGCTCGCGTCTTCGCTCATTGCTCCCATATTTCGTGTCGCTATTTATAAATGCCTGCGTGTGGTGTCGTTACTCTGTCACTCCTCGGGCGGGGAGTCAGGCGTGACACGCGAGAGACGCATCGCGTTGCCGGTGACGGCGGTTGTCATCCCAGCGTCGCCAGCGAGGACTGCCAGCCAGATCGGGACGTAGCCAAAGGGGACGCCGATTGCGAGCAAGGCCTTGACGACGAGGCTCGCGAGGATGTTCTGCCGGATGACGCCGTTGGCGTCGCCCGAGAGCTCGTAGAGATACGGGAGCTTCGAGAGGTCGTCGCTGAGCAGGGCCACGTCCGCTGTTTCGAGTGCCGTGTCAGTTCCTGCGGCACCCATCGCGACGCCGACAGTTGCGGTGGCGAGCGCCGGTGCGTCGTTGACGCCGTCGCCGACCATCGCCACCTCGCCGTCGGCTTCCAGTTGTTCGACGGCTTCGACCTTCTCCTCGGGGAGCAACTCCGCGCGGTACTCGTCGACACCGACTGTCTCGGCGATGGCCGCGGCGGTTCGCTCGTTGTCGCCGGTGAGCATGACGGTCTTTCCGACACCCAACTCGCGCAGGCGTTTGAGTGCCCACGCTGCCTCGGGGCGCACCTCGTCGGCGACTGCGATGACACCCTCCAGTTCCTTCTCGGTCCCGACCAGCACGACCGTCTTCCCTTCGGCCTGTAACTCGGGGACGGTCTCTGCGAGGAGGTCCAGACAGTTATTTCGCTCACAGAGTGACTGTACGGTCTGTGTGACGACCCCGCCGTCTGTCGTCGCGTGGACGTGTGAGAGGTCGAAGCCGAGTTCCTCGAACAGGCCGGGTTTGCCCGCGTAGTGTGTCCTGCCGCCCAGGTCCGCCCGGACGCCCTTGCCGGTGATGCTCTCGAAGTCCTCGATTCTCTGATCGTCCTCGTCTCCAGCCTCGGCGACGATGGCCTCGCCGATGGGGTGTTCGCTGCGCTGTTCGAGCCCGCGGGCACACTGCAGTACCTCGGATTCGGTGTTGCCGTTCAACGGCACCACGTCGGTGACGGTCAACTCCCCTCTGGTGAGCGTCCCGGTCTTGTCGACAGCAACAGTGTCGACGGTCCCCATCGCTTCGAGGTGGTTGCCACCCTTGACGAGGACGCCGTTTTTCGCGGCGCTGGTCACGCCGGAGACGACCGAAACCGGCGTCGAGATGACGAAGGCACACGGACAGGCGAGTACGAGCAGCGTCAGCCCGTAGACCACGGCCGTCGGGGCGGAGACCCCCAGTACCGTGGGCGCGCCCACCATCGTCAGAACAGCGAAGGCGACGATGACGGGCGTGTAATAGCCCGCGAAGCGCTCGACGAACTGCTCGCGGTCGGTCTTGTTCGACTGGGCATCCTCGACGAGTTGGATGACCCGGGAGATGGTGTCTTCGCCGGCCGCCGAAGTGACTTCGACTTCGAGGTACCCGCTCTCGGTGATGGTGCCGGCGTACACCTCCTCACCCTCCGTCTTGTCCACGGGAACACTCTCGCCCGTAATCGAGGCTTGGTTGACGGCGCTTTCGCCGTCGACGACGATGCCGTCGCGGGGTATCTTCTCGCCGGGACGCACGACGACACGGTCGCCGATGGCGACTTCTTCGGAGGGGACGGTGACCTCCTCACCCTCACGGAGGACCGTCGCCTCCTCCGGCGAGAGGTCCATCAACTCCTCCAGCGAGGCGCGCGCGCGGTCCATCGAGTACTCTTCCAGCAACTCGGCGACGCTAAACAGAAACGCAAGCGTCGCAGCCTCGAAGTACAGCCGTTCCCCGAAGCCGAGGCTGGCGACCACGGCCCCGAGGATGGCAACCGACATCAGGAAGTCGATGTCGAGCGAGTAGTTCCGCGCGGAGTAGTAGCCGCCTCGCAGAATCTCCTGGCCGGCCAGCGCGACGGCGACGAGAAAGGCCACGTCCGAAAACAGTATCTCGCTGCCAAGCACCGTCGCCACCTGCTCGTTTGCCCCGACCAGCAGGAACTCCAGTGCGAGACCGACGGCGAGAACGACCCCGCTTGCCCACGTCTTCAAACCGCGTGGGCTCGTCCAGATACGCCGCTCCTCTTCGTCCGCTTCGACGGCATAGCCCGCCTGCTCGACCCGGGTGACGATGGCTTCCGTCGTCGTCTCACGGCGGTCGTACTCCACGACGAGACGACCGGTTGCAGTCTGGGTGTCGATCGTCTCGATACCGTCGAGTCGCTGCACTGACGACGACACCTTCTCACCGCATGAGGCACAGTCCATCTCCGGGACCGAGAGCTCGGCCCGCTCGGTACTGCCTGCTGGCTCGCTATCCCCACTGTCCGATGCTGAGGGTCTACTCGCGGGGCTCCGGTCTGTCATTGTCGGCTCTTTGCTCTCCGGTCTTATTAATTCAGCTGCTAAAAACCACGTCTGAGTCCACTAGCCTAATAAAAATAAGGTGGTGGGTTATTAAAAACGCCAAACTCGACCACACTCGTTTCAGTCGTCGGGGCGCAGGGTACGGCATGGCGAGCATTAGCGAGACCTACATCGAGAACAGGGAGCGCATCCAGCCCGACGATACGAACAACTACGGTGCCGCCCACGGCGGCAACATCATGCGCTGGATGGACGAGATCGGCGCGCTCTCGGCGATGCGCCACGCCGGCGAGACCTGCGTGACTGCCCACGTCAACAACCTCGACTTCAGGCGGCCGGTGCCACAGGGTGATACCTGTGCTATCGTCGCTTACGCCTACGAGACCGGGCGCACGAGCATCCGCGTGCGCCTGCAGGCCTTCCACGAACAGCCCCGGACCGGCGAGCGCGAGCAGACCACCGACTCCTATTTCGTCTTCGTCGCCATCGACGAGGATGGCGAGCCCACGGAGGTCCCCGACCTGACTGTCGAGGGCGACCGCTGTGAACAGCTCAGGGACGCCGCACTTGCCGGTGAAGCCGGCGACTAATTCAGCATCGCTTCGCGGTCGCTACCATTTACTTGATTCTCTATAGCGTAATGGGATTTATTTTCGCCTTCCCCAGTCTTCCATCGACCGTCGCAGTTGGGGACTCTCAACGCCGTTTTCGGCTGATGTCGACGACAGCGATGATAAAACATGACGGCCACAGCGAGTATCCACTGCCGGCCTCTTTCGTGACTTGGAATCACCCTTCCGACGAGTACTGACTCCGCTGTCGGTGACGGGTGAGTTCTGCTGCGGTCAACGCGTCACACGTTGTCCTGGTACGATGCCGGAAGCACAGTGGTCGGTTACGGCTGCTCTGCAGAATGATACCGCGTATGGACTCAACTCTCACTGTGTTGGGTTCTGGCTATGCTTCTGTGGCAGGTAGACGAACATGTAGCCGAGGAAGCCGATGGCGAGTACCCCGGCGAAGACCAGATAGAAGATGAGGTCCAACCCGAACAGCGTATCGATGACTGTCTGGAGACGCTCGCTGGAGAACGACAGGCCAAACACCTGAATATACAACACTACCAGCAGGATAGCGAGCAGTAGCCCGTCGAAGATATCTCGTGGTTGCATGCGTCCCCCTAGCATCTCCTCTGCCACCGACCGGTATTAGTCTTTCTCGGTGTCCCCACCCGGGGCGGGTACAATAAATCCCATCACGCTATATCGAATCGGGTTGCCGACCGTTGCATCCTTCCACCTGAGGACCAAAGAGACGCCATGACAAACCGACAGTGGCACCTGGCACAGCGCCCCGAGGGGCGACCGGACTCGGACACGTTTGACTTCGTCGAGACTGAGCGACCGGACCCTGAGCCGGGAGAGGCGCTCGTTCGGACGCTGTATCTCTCGGTCGACCCGTACATGCGCGGGCGGATGTCCGCGGGAGAGTCCTACGCCGAGGCGTGGGCTGTCGGTGACCCGCTGCAGGGGGGCGTCGTCGGCGAAGTCGTCGAGTCAAACGGCGCGGGTTTCGAACCCGGGGATGTCGTCACCGGCAATCTCCGTTGGGCCGACTACGCGACTGCGCCGGGAACGGCCCTCCAGCCGGTCAACCCCGACCTCGCGCCTATCTCGACCGCGCTTGGCGTCCTCGGGATGCCCGGTCGGACCGCCTACTTCGGGACGAGAGATGTCGCGGACGTCTCGGCTGGCGACACGTTCGTCGTCACTGGCGCGGCCGGGGCTGTCGGCTCCGTTGCCGGCCAGATCGGCAGCCTCTCGGGCGCTCGCGTGGTTGGCTTTGCAGGCTCGGAGGACAAAGTCGAGTTTCTGGAAGACGACCTGGGCTTTGACGCGGGTATCAACTACAAAGAGACCGACGACTACCGGGCAGCGCTGGACGAGGCCGCCCCCAGCGGCGTCGACGCCTACTTCGACAACGTGGGCGGGGAGATAACCGACGCCGTGTTCACCCGCCTCAACGTCGACGCCCGCGTGGCCGTCTGCGGGCAGATTTCGCTGTACAACGCCCAGTCGGTACCGACCGGACCGCGCAAGCTCCCGGCTCTCATCGAGTCCCGGGCCACCGTCCAGGGCTTTCTGGCCGGCGACTTCACGCCCCGATTCGAGGCAGCGACCGAACAGCTCGCCGAGTGGGTCGACAGCGGCGCTATCTCGTATCGTGAGACCGTAACCGAGGGACTGGAGAACGCACCGGACGCCTTCCTCGGGCTCTTCGACGGCGAGAACATCGGCAAACAGCTCGTGAAGGTGGCCGAGCCCTAGCCGAGTTGGTCGGCGACGATATCGTCGGCAGCGTCGACGAATGCGTCCTCCTCGCCAGCGGGAATGGTCGCTCCCGCGGCTACGTCGTGGCCGCCACCGTCGCCACCGACCGACCGCGACGCTTCCCGCATCACCACCGAGAGGTCAAGTCCCTGGCCCACCAGCCGTCCGGTCCCGCGAGCCGACACCTTCGTCTCCTCCTCGCTCTTGCTCGCGAAGGCAATAATCGGTCGGTCGGGGTCGACGCCGTCGACGCCAAGCGCCATCCCGGCGACGATGCCGACGATGGTCTCGCGGATGTCGTCACCGGCATCGAAGTACTGGATGCAGTCGGCGCGCTCGACGCCCCGGGATTTGACCTGCTCCAGCCCGTCCGAGAGATTCCGGCGGTGGTTCTGGAGCAGTCGGCGGGCCTGTTCGAGTGCGCCATCGCGGTCGCCGAGACAGACACCCAGCCCCACGTCGGCGCGCTCGTAGCGAGCGGTTGCGTTCAACAGCGTGGAGAACTCGCTTGCATCGCGCAGTTCCGTTCCCTCGGGTTCGGCGGTGAGCGTGTAGGTCGTCCCGACGAGACTGTCGACTTTCTCCGCGGGGACCCCTCGCTTGAGGGCGTGCTGGACGAGCGCGCTGGCGACGGTCTGTTGCTCGTCGTCGGCCAAATCGACCCAGCGCCGCCACTCACCGGCCTCGCGCAGGTCAAGCTCCAGTTCCGAGAGGAAAGAGACGGCACCGCTCTCGTCGTTCGAGATGCCGGGAATCCGGACCTCGCTTGCGTACTCCAGGAGTTTGGGCAAGGGACGAGTCTGTTTCCCGTAGAACGTGAGGTCGGTCCCCTCCTCTAGTACGCCTGCCTCGATACCTTCTTCGACGATATCACGGTTAGCACCGACGAGTTCGCCGCCGACGGCCTGCATGTCGCCGACGGCACCCACGACCGCAAGCGCCGCGAGGTCGCGGTTGTCCGTGTCGTCTTCGAGGGCACGCGCCAGCAGGTAACTCGCGCCAGCCCCGGAGAGCTCCGAGGCACCGTCGATTCCCTCCAACAGCGGGTTGAGGTGGTACTCGGTCGTCTCGTCTGCGGGCTGGTGGTGGTCGGCGATGACCGGCTCGAAGTCGCCGGCTCGCTCGTGGGCGGCGATGACATCGAGTTGCCCGCTCCCGAAGTCCGTAAAGAGGACTGTCTCCACGTCGCGGGCGGCGATGCTGGCGATTTCCTCGGCGTCGAGTTGCTTCTTGAAGAGGACGTCGTGGGCGATTCCGGCCCTGGCAAGCCCCGTCGAGGCGATGGCCGCGCTGGTCAGGCCATCGGCGTCGATGTGTGAGGCCAGCAGCACCTCCTCGGCACGCTGTAGTCGTTTCGCACAGGCCTCGGCTCGCTTTGCGAGGTCGGGCACCGGTCCCATTGCTCCCGGGTTGGCTCCCGTTCGGACTTAAGCTTCCGGTCCGTCGAGCAACTCGACGGCAGCCCTCGCCAACTGCTTGAAGTCCGCCTCGGCGGGGACCACGTCTACTTCGATTCCGCCGTCCTCCGCGGTTTCCTTCGTTGGCTGGCCGATAGTGGCGACGACGGCGTCGTTCAGTCCCGCGATTGCAGCCTCGCGGTCGCCGCGTTCCTCGGCGATGTCGAGGAAGTGTTCGACGGTCAGCGAGGAGGTAAACAGTGCGGCATCGAGGGTCCCCTCGACGGCCGCGGTAACGGATGCCCCGGCGTCCCCCGGGCGGACCAGTCGGTAGAGGACTGTCTCGTGGACGTACGCACCGGCTCGCTCCAGGCCGTCGAGCAACACGGCAGAGCCGTGGTCGCTGCGGGCGACTTCGACGCGTGCGCCGGCAACCTCGTCCCCGAGTCGGTCCACGAGTCCCTGCGAGGAGAACTCCTCGGGGACGATGTCGACGGTGTAACCGACTTCTTCGAGCGCCTCGGCGGTGGGTTCGCCGATGGCACACAGCGTCGCTTCACCGGGGTCGAAGCCGGCGTCGGCGGCCAGTTCCGCGCCGGTCTTGCTCGTGAGAATCACGTAGTCGGCGTCGGTCCGCGGACTGGCACCGGTCGGGTCGACGGCGAGCATCGGGTCGCCGAGTGGTTCCACTCCCAGCGAGTCGAGCGTCTCGATGGCGTCTGTGAGGCGGTCGTCGTCCGGTCGGAACGCGGCAACTGTGTGTGTCATTGTTCGTTGTTGAGGAAGTCGGCGACGCGCTCACGGCTCCCTGCGACACCGCCGATGACGGTCAGCGCGGGCGGTTCGATACCTACCTCGTCGCGAGCGTCGACGATGGTGGCCAGGGTCCCGGTCGCGACCTGCTGGGCGTCCCAGGTGGCACGTTCGACCAGTGCGACCGGCGTCTCGGGGTCCATCCCGGCGTTCATCAGTGCCTCGGTGTATTCCGGCAGGCGCGTCACGCCCATCAGGACGACGATGGTCCCGCCCGTGGCGGCCAGTGCCTCCCAGTCGACTGCGGACTCCGCTTTCGTGGGGTCCTCGTGGCCGGTGACGAAGGTCACAGAGGAGGCGTGGTCGCGGTGTGTAACCGGGATGCCCGCGACCTCCGGGCCGGCGATTGCCGACGTGACCGCAGGTACGACCTCGAAGTCGACGCCGTTCTCGGCGAGGTGTATCATCTCCTCGCCTCCGCGCCCGAAGACCATCGAGTCGCCGCCTTTCAGCCTGACCACTCTCTTGCCTTCGTGGGCAAGCTCGACCAGTCGGTCGTTGATGTACTCCTGGGAAGTGCCCTTGCCGTGGGCACGTTTGCCGACATCCTCGCGTTTCTCGGCGGGAATCTCCCCGAGAATATCTGGCCCGGGGAGTTTGTCATGGAGGATGAGGTCGGCCTCCTCGATGAGGCGTTTGGCCTTGACGGTTAGCAGCTCGGGGTCGCCGGGGCCGCTGCCGACGAGATAAACCGTTCCCTCACTCATCCGTTCGTTTGGCGTCGTCGGGCTGCTCACGCTTTGCTTCGTCGATGAGGTCCCTGGCCCCGTCAGCGGCGAGGTCCGCGGCAAACTCCGCCGCTGCCGTGGCGTGGCGCTCGACCGGGAGGTCTCTCGTCTCACGGATGTCCTCGGTCCCGTCCTGGGAGAGGACGCGGACGCTGGTGGTGACGACCTCGCCCTGCAGGCTGGCGTGAACTCCAAGCGGGGCGACACACCCCCCGCCCAGTTCCGCGAGGATGGTCCGCTCGACGGTCGTTGCGACCCGCGTCGGCGGGTGGTCGAGCACGTCATAGAGGAACTCGGCGAGTTCGCCGTCTACGGCAGTCACCGCGAGCGCCCCCTGTCCCGGTGCCGGGACGAACGATGCGGGGTCGAGTCGCTGGTACTCCAGGTGGTGGAGCAGCCCGCTGCGCTTGAGGCCGGCCTCGGCCAGACAGATGGCGTCGTACTCCGTCTCGACTTCACGTTCGAGTGCGCGCCGCTCGACTTCGGCGAGCCCGTTGAACCACTCTTCGGCGGTCTGTTCGAACGTTGGGGCGTCCTCGTCGTCACCCTCGTCGTCCTCGTCTTCGCTTTCGGCTTCGAGCCGGCGCTCGTGGTCGCGCTGGAGCGTCGGCGCGAGCAGTTTCTCGACGCGCGTGTCGACGTTGCCCCGTAGCGGCTCGATGGTGAGGTCGGAACGGGCCGCCAGTAGCTGTGCCCCCCGGCGGAGACTGGATGTGCCCACCGTTGCTCCCTCCGGGAGGTCTTCGAGGTTCGTCCCGTCGGGCGTGACCAGCACGTCACCGGGGTGGGCTCGCTCGGGGATGCCCGCGATGACGAGGTCTTCGGGCTGGTCGGTGGGGACGTCTTTCATCGAGTGGATGGCCGCCTCCAGTTCCCCCTCGATGACTTTCTCGTCTAAGCTCCGGACGAACGCGCCGGTGGTGCCCAGCTGGTGGATGAGCTCCTCGCGGAGCTGGTCGCCGGTGGTCTGTACCTCGACGAGGTCGACGGTGAGCCGGCGCTGTTCGAGAGTCTCCTTGACGGTGCTTGCCTGTCGTAACGCCAGGTCAGACCCTCGCGTCCCGACCTGCAGCGTCCGGCCGCGTGTACTCATTACCCGCCTATCGTCGGTCAGGGGTGAAAAACACACCACTTCTGGTCGGCCATCGCCCCGGCCGTACCTTCGCTCACCAGGGTTCGTCTTTCAGCCCGAGTGCGTAGGCGATACCGTTCGTTGTGACGTGCAACACCGGCGTCAACACGAGGACGACCACCAGCACGCCGGTCGTGAACGTCTCCCCGAACCAGCCGGGTGCGGCCAGCAGGGCCAACAGTAGCGCCCCGACCACGAAATCAAGCTGGTCGACGCCGGGGAACATCGCTCCGCGTTCCCGGCCGGTTCGCCGTTTGAGGAAGGAGGCTCCGATGTCACCCAGCATTGCACCAAGGGGCAGCGCCAGCGCGGCAGCGAGGGGAAACTCCGGGAGCGCGATACCGAGCGCGTCACTGGCTGGCTCGACGAGCTGGTTCAACACCACTGCGAGCACAATGCCAGCCCCCCAGCCGGCGGCAGTTCCCCGCCAGGTCTTGCCGTCGCCGAGCATCCGTCGGTCGCCCATCGTCCGCCCGCCGTCTATGGGGCGGCCGCCACCGAACAGGACGGCGGCGTTGTTCGGGACGTATGCGGGCAACATCGCCCACACCGCCGTCGCGACGAGTTCGACTACCATACCCGCCGGGTCACGACGGTGGCCCTTAACAGCCGGGATTTTCGACGCACTGCCGTCGCCGATACCGATTTACTCCGGGCGTCCGTAGTATGTAGCATGTTACCGCCGCTGGCGCGTCGCTTCGTCGCCGGTGAGTCGGCCGCGAGTGCGCTAGAGCACACCCGCCGGCTGAACGACGACGACATTGGGGTCATCCTCAATCTGCTGGGTGAACACTACCACGAGCGTGCGCCCGCCGAGGCCGACGCCGAGGCGTACTGCCGGCTCATCGAGGACGTCGCCGAGACGGACCTGCGGGCCCGGCTTTCGGTCAAGCCCACCCAACTGGGGCTGTTCGTCGGCGAGGACACCTTTCGGGAGCTACTGACTCGCGTCGTCGAGTGTGCTTCCGACCACGGTATCGTCGTCTGGATTGATATGGAGGACTACACGACGACCGACGCCACGCTGGATGCGTTCGAACACCACGCCCGCGAGCACGGTAACGTGGGCGTGTGCCTCCAGGCCAATCTCAAGCGGACATCCGGGGACCTCCAACGGCTTGCCGACCTGCCGGGGAAGGTTCGTCTCGTCAAGGGGGCCTACGACCCGCCGCCAGAGGTCGCCTACCAGGACAGCGCCCGCGTCGACGAGGCCTTCGAGACCCACCTCGAATACATGTTCGAGCACTTCACCGACGGCATCGCGGTCGGGAGCCACGACCCGGCGATGCTGGCGCGGGCGGCGACGCTCCATCAGGAGTACGACACACCCTACGAGGTCCAGATGCTGATGGGGGTTCGCCAGCGGGCCCAGCGCGACCTCGCACGCCGTCAGGCCGTCTGGCAGTACGCTCCCTACGGCTCGAAGTGGCTGTCGTACTTCTATCGTCGCGTGACAGAGAACGTAGATAACGCAAAATTCGCCCTCAGGGCTCTCCGGCCGTGATGAAACGAACAGACTGATAACAATCCAGTAACCAGACAGACACGATGGGGAGCTGGAAACGTGATTTCGCGAGCGGGCTCATCATCCTGACGCCGTTACTGGTGACGCTGTTCGTCGTCGTCTGGATTTTCAACCAGCTCGCCGGCATCCCGGTACCGGAAATCTTGCCGGATAAGTATGCCTGGGCCGACGCCTACGCCCGCGTCGCGCTGACCCTCGCCGTGTTCGTCCTGCTGGTCTTCGCTATCGGCTACCTGATGCGGACGGCGTTTGGCGCGGTCTTCGAGAGTACGCTCGATAATCTCATCAACCACCTGCCCGGTCTGCGTGTCGTCTACAACGCCTCGAAGATGGCGGTCGAGACGGCTGTGTCGGGCACCGACGAACTCCAGGCCCCGGTCAAGGTCGAAACCTGGCACGGGATGCGCATGACCGCGTTCAAAACCGGAAAGAAGACCGAAGACGGCCGTGACCTGCTCTTTCTCCCGACGGCTCCGAACATCACCACCGGGTTCGTCATCGAGGTCGAACCCGACGAGTACACAGAATCCGACGAGAGCCTCGAAGATGCCCTCACACGCGTGCTCAGCGCCGGCTTCGGCGAGACAAGCGACACTGGACTCACACAACTTCTCGATAAGCAGGGTGTCGAGACACCTGCCGACGCCGATGGCCAGTCCGCGACGGTTGAGGAGGAGACCGCCGAGGAGACACCTGGCGAGTCGGATGGACCGGCCGATGCCGCCGGTGAGGCTGTCACCGATTCCTCCGATGGCGCTGCCCCCGACACCAGCAGTGACGCCACCGGAGAGGGCCCGCCGAATGCGGACGGCACTGACTGATTCTACCCCCGGTTCCCGACAGCGTTATGATGTCTCGCACCCGAGTTGGATATCCCACGACAGTTGCCGTCCCGGACATCGCTCTTTGCTTCCCTGCCGATACTGTAACGGTTGCGTTATGCATCACACATCCGGTATCCTTATCCGGTGGGATGTCTAACACCGACACATGCCAGAGACACGGCGAGCGCTCGGCGCAGACGGGCTGGTGACGCTGAAAGAGCTGGCCCTGCTCGGGGCGCTCGACGGGACGGAGAAACTTTCCTGTTCGGACCTCGCCGGGCGGCTGGACGCGTCGACCCAGACCGCCTCGCGACGCCTCCAGCGCCTCGACGAGGAGGGCTATCTGGAGCGTGACATCGTCAGCGACGGCCAGTGGGTCGAGGTAACGACTGCTGGCGAGCGTCGCCTGCAGGCCGAGTACGCCGACTATCGCCGCCTCTTCGAGCGCGACGCCGGCGTCTCCCTGACCGGCGTCATCACCAGCGGGATGGGCGAAGGTCGTCACTACATCACGCTGTCGGGCTACATGCGACAGTTCACGGAGTTACTCGGCTACGAACCCTATCCCGGGACGCTCAATATCGACCTCACCGAGGAGAGCGTCCGCCGGCGCGCCCACCTGGGTGCCATCGAGCCAATCACCATCGACGGCTGGGAGGACGAAGAGCGGACCTACGGGCCGGCCTACTGCTATCCGGCGACCATCATCGCCGAGGACCGCTACGAGCCGGCACACGTCATCGCACCGGAACGGACCCATCACGGCGACGACCATCTTGAGGTCATCGCCCCCGACCGGCTCCGGGACACGCTCGGACTCCAGGACGACGACGAGGTGACTGTCGATGTCGAGCAGCGGTGACATGCCCCGAACACAGGGCGGTGTCGAGAGTGCGCTCGAAGCGTTCCGGCGGGGCCAGCCCGTCTGTATCCACGATGCCGCAGACCGCGAGGGCGAAACGGACCTCGTCTACCCTGCGGGTGCGGTGACGCCTGCCGCCGTCGCCCGGATGCGCAACGACGCCGGCGGACTGGTCTGTGTCGCACTCTCGGATGCGGTGGCACGGACCTTCGAGTTGCCGTTCCTGCAGGAGGTACTCGACCACCCGGCGGCGGCCGACCACAATCTCGGGTACGACGACCGCTCGTCGTTCTCGCTGACGGTCAACCACCGCGACACTCACACCGGCATCACCGACGAGGACCGCGCGCTGACAATTACCGCCCTCGCGGACGCTGCAGCCGACCCAGACGACGTGGATTTCCCGGAGACGTTCCGCTCGCCCGGCCACGTCCACCTGCTGCGTGCGGCCCCGAACCTGCTCGCGGAGCGGGAGGGCCACACCGAACTCGGCATCGCACTCGCAGCGGCCGCGGATGTCCCGCCTGCGGTCGTCGTTTGCGAGATGCTCGACGACGAGACCGGCGAGGCGCTCCCGTCGGCCGCGGCCCAGGCCTACGCCGCACGGCACGACATTCCCTACGTCGAGGGGTCGGCGCTGGTCGACCGGTTCCAGTAGCGGTCGACAGGCCGCCGGTGTCGCTCGACCGGCGTGTCGCCGGGCCGGACCGTCAAGACTCTTAACCGTGGCCACAGATTGTCGGATATGGGATTCGACGAGACTGGCGGTACGGACGGATACGCGAGCGCCTCGAAGCGTGAGCGGCAGTACGCGACTGGGGGCGCACGCTCCTGTCTGCGCCGGGGTGGTCGACGATGAGCGACCGCCCGGAGATGTACGAAGGCGTCGACGAACTCTGGCTCGACGGCGAGTTCGTCGACTTCGAGGATGCTCAGGTCCACGTCCTCACGCACGGACTGCACTACGGGACCGGCGTCTTCGAGGGCGTGCGCTGTTACGACACCGACGACGGCCCCGCTATCTTCCGCTGGGAGGAACACCTCGAACGGTTCTACGACTCCGCGAAGCCCTACGACATGGATATTCCCTTCGACCCCGAGGAAATCACCGACGCGACGGTCGAACTCATCCAGCGTGAGGGGCTTGACTCCTGTTATATCCGCCCGATTGCCTTCTATGGCTACGGCCCGCTCGGACTGAACCCCTCGGATTCGGATGTGCAGGTCGCAATCGGCGTCTGGCCCTGGGGTGCCTACCTCGGCGAGGAAGCACTGAAAGAGGGCGTCGATGTCACCATCTCCTCGTGGCGCAAACACGCGTCCAGTCAGATTCCCACGAACGCAAAAACGACCGGCGCGTACATCAACAGCGTGCTCGCCTCGCTTGAGGCGAAAGGCAACGACTACGTCGAGGCCATCGTCCTCAACAAGGAGGGCAACGTCGCCGAGGGTCCCGGCGAGAACATCTTCCTCGTCCGGGACGGCGAACTCTACACGCCCGGTCTCGCCGAGTCGATTCTCGACGGTATCACCCGACAGTCGGTCATCCAGATCGCCGAGGACCTCGGCTACGAGGTCCACGACGACGCGACTATCTCCCGGAGTGAACTCTACACGGCCGACGAACTGTTCTTCACCGGCACTGCCGCGGAGGTCACCCCGATTCGCAGCGTCGACGACAACCAGATCGGCGAGGGGACGAAAGGTCCCATCACCGACGAGATTCAGACGACGTTCTTCGACATCCTCGACGAGGCCCCCGAGGAGTACGACGAGTGGTTCAAGCCGGTGTGAGTGGCCTCAGTACAGCGGATTCTTTTCGGGCGGGCGAGTCTGGGCCGCTCTATTCCGACCATCCAGCAGCGCTGACATTGAAATGGAGCGGGTTCGTATGGGGGTGCGTGACGATGGACAGCGAGACGACCGACCCTGTTGTGCCCGAGGTGAAAATTCCGGTTGCGTACGACCCGGACGGTATCGTCCGGTTCGAACTGTCCGAGCAACAGGCCGAACAACTGTACGAGCACATCCAGAGCGAACTCGAACGGGCCACAGGTGACAGCGACGCCGCCATCTCCCTCCAGTTCTCGATGGGTGAAGAGACGTTCGCCGACGCACACGACGGCGTCGCCACACTCCAGGAACGCCTGCCGAAAATGGGGGTCAAGCAGGTCCCGCTCTCCCCGGATGCCTCCGTTGCGATTTCGATGCTCCTCGACGACGTGCACATCGCGGACCTGGTCAAAGCGAGCGGTGAGATGCTGGAGTCCGAGGCGGTGACTGATAGCTACTCCCAGCAGTTCCAGGTGACACCGACATCCGCCTTCGTCGCGATGCGACAGTTGGAGGCCGCACTCGACGGTGTCGAGCGGCCTGCCGACGAGATAGATATGGACGCTGTCAGTGAGGAGTACGCCGAGTGGGTCGAACGGAATGATAAGTGAGCGAGCACTCCGCCGGTCTCACTCCTCGCCGTAGGCGTTGCCGCGGTTCCAGTCTCGCTCGATGGGCGTCTCGCTGACGGCAATCTCTTCGCGCAGGTGCTCGCACGCTTTCGCGAGGGTCTCCTCGTCGGTTGCGGTCACCTTCAGGCGGTTGTGTCGCGCGTCGCGGTCGGGGTAACAGCCGACGGTGGCGTCGAACTCCGTGGCGACGGTCTCAAGCGTCGGGACGATGTTCGCCTCCGGTTCCTCCGTGTAGAGAAACTCCGAGACCGCTTCCCCGCTGAACTCCTCGGCGACCTCGCCGAACATGGCCTTGAGTTCCCGTGGAATCCCGGGGAAGACGTAGACGTTCTCCACGACACAGCCCGGAGCCAGCCCCTCGGGGTTCAACAGTGGACGGCTCCCCTCGGGGATTGTCGCCTCGGCTGCGGGCTCCAGGTCGAGGTCGGGGACGCTGTCGGGGAGGTCGGCCAGTCGGGCCCGGACCTGTGTGAGTGCCTGCTCGCTGACCACCAGTTCGCGGTCGAACGCATCTGCTACCGCTTCGACGGTCACGTCGTCCGGTGTGCCGCCCAGCCCGCCGGTGACGACGACGGCATCGAAGGCGTCGGCGTAGTCCCGCACCCGGTCGGCGATGAGCGCGCGGTCGTCGGGAATCGTGAGGATGCGCGTGACCGTCACCCCGCGCTCGGTCAGGCGCTCGGCGAGCCAGCTGCCGTTGGTGTTGGTCGTATCACCCGCGAGCAGTTCGTCGCCGATGGTCAGCAATGCGACCTCCATCTACTGGACGCAAGCGGGCCCGGCGGCATAGCCGTTTCGTCGGCACCGGCCGGCGGTCCGCACTCCGGGACCACGGGGGCTAGCCGCTGGCGCGTACACGCTGGTATTTTCCGGCTGTCGGTCCAACTCCGGCTATGGCGATACACAACGAGAGCGACACCTTCGACATCGGCGGTGAACTGACCGTACACCGACTGGGCTACGGCGCGATGCGCATCACCGGCGAGGATGTCATCGGCCGTCCCGACGACGAGGAGACGGCCCGGGAAGTCCTCCGGCGAGCCGTCGACAGCGGCGTCGACTTCATCGACACCGCCGACTCGTACGGTCCCGGCGTCAGCGAGCGGCTCATCCGTGAGGCTGGTGTCACGGATTCGGCCGTGGTCGCGACGAAGGCGGGCCTGCTCCGCAACGTCGACGGCGACTGGATTCGTCACGGCGACCCCCAGTATCTCCACAACCAGGCCCTTGTCAGTCGCGACCGACTGGGCGTCGACAGCATCGACCTCTTCCAGTACCACGCGCCAGACGACGACGTTCCCTTCGAGGAGAGCGTGCAGGCGCTGGCCGAACTGAAAGACGAGGGGATAATCGACCACGTCGGACTCTCGAACGTCGGCGTCGACGAACTGGAGACCGCTCGCGACCACGTCGAGGTTGCGACTGTCCAAAACGAGTACAGCGTCGCCGACCGCCACAGCGAACACGTCCTCGAAGCCTGCGAGGAGTACGGCATCGGCTACCTCTCCTATTTCCCGCTTGGCGGCGGCGACCTGGGCGAGGTTGGCGACACGCTCGATGAGGTGGCTGCCGCCCACGACGCGACCCGCTATCAGATTGCGCTGGCCTGGCTGCTGGAGCACTCGGACGTGACCCTGCCGATTCCCGGCACCGGAAGCGTCGAGCACCTCGAAGAGAACGTCGCCGCCACGAACATCGAGTTGACCGACGACGAGTACGCCCGCCTCTCATAAGCGTTGTGTCCACTTGCTGTCCGAGCAACTGCGGGTCTAGGTTTAGGTGCGTGACACGTGTCTGTCCGAGTACAATGAGCTTGTCTACGATTGCCCTCCCGGTCTCCCGGCTGTCGGGGCCACGGAGGTGGGTCTCGTGAGTCTTCGAGGCCGTCTCGGAACGGGGTTCCGACTCGCCGGACAGAGCGCATCGGTCCTCCGGCACAACCCCGGGCTGGCGGTCTATCCGCTCGTCGGTGGCGTGGCCATGGCAGCCTTCGTCCTCACGGCCATCGGGGGGTTCGTCGCGACTGGTGGAAGCGAGTCACTGCCGATTGTCCTCGCCACACTCTTTGGCGTCTACGTCGGTACGAGCTTTCTCGCTGCGTTCTCTATCGCGGCCCTCTCCTGGGCGGCCCGTGAGACCTTCGCCGGTCGGGACCCCTCGGTCACGGGTGCGTTCCGTGCGGCGGCCGGCCACCTGTGGGCGCTGCTGGCATGGGCTGTCCTGAGCGCCATCGTTGGCCTGCTGTTGCGTGCCCTCGAGGAATCCAGTGACATCGTCGGGACGATTATCACGGCCCTGCTCAGTCTGGGCTGGGCTGCACTGACGTATTTCGTCATCCCGGTCATCGTCTTCGAGGACGCCGGGCCGACCACCATGGTTCAGGAGAGCGGCCGACTGGTCCGTGACACGTGGGGTGAGTCTATCGGCTCCGAGTTCGGTGTCGGCATCGTCAGCTTCCTGCTCGCATTGCCCGGGTTTGTCGCCCTGGTCGCCGTGTTCGTCATCAGTCCGGAGGGGTCCATCTTCGCCGCTGGTATCGCCGTTGCGGGTCTCGTGCTCGCCGCCGGCGTGCTGGCTGGCTACACCCTGGGTGCAATCGCGAAGGTCGCACTCTATACCTTTGCCCGTGAGGGCACTGCACCGGCGGAGTTCGACGACACGGTGCTGGAGAGGGGTTCCTCACGCGCCTGAGCCGGCTCTCTTCTTGCCGGGCGGGTGCCGTCATCCCCCCCGATATGCCGCCCCCGTTTTTATGTCGCTGCAACACCATTTCCCCGTGAGCCGTCGATACCGAACCGCGGTGTACCGCCCGCTGAGAAAAAAGTTCACACATCCAATAGTGTGATTTGGCTACAGCGAAGATTTCATTTCCGAATAGCAATCTTAATATGCGGATGAGATAATCATCTAGTATGAACCGGTCGAACCAAGACTGGTGGCCAGACTTACTGGATCTGACCCCACTCGACCAGAACGCACAGCAATATCCTCTGGGCGAGGACTTTGACTACGCAGAGAAGTTCCAACAGCTCGACCTGGAGGAGGTGAAAGCGGACATCGAAGAGGTCATGACCGACTCTCAGGAGTGGTGGCCTGCCGACTACGGCCACTACGGTCCGCTGTTCATCCGGATGGCCTGGCACAGCGCCGGCACGTACCGCACTACGGACGGCCGTGGTGGTGCCACCGGTGGCACTCAGCGGTTCGAACCCCTCGGGAGCTGGCCCGACAACGCCAACCTCGACAAGGCCCGTCGCCTGCTCGAACCGGTCAAACAGAAACACGGCCGCAAACTCTCGTGGGCCGACCTGATTGTCCTGGCCGGAAACGTCGCTCTGGAGTCGATGGGCTTCGATACCTTCGGCTTCGCCGGCGGCCGGAAAGACGCCTTCCAGCCCGACGAGTCAGTCGACTGGGGGCCAGAAGAGGATATGGAGTCCTGGGACCGCTTCGACGAGGACGACTCGCTCGAAGACCACCTCGGTGCGACCGTGATGGGGCTCATCTACGTGAACCCCGAGGGGCCGGAAGGTCAACCGGACCCCGAGTGGTCTGCCGAGCGCATCCGGGAGTCCTTCAGCCGGATGGCGATGAACGACAAGGAGACCGCCGCACTCATCGCCGGCGGTCACACGTTTGGGAAGGTCCACGGTGCCGACGACCCCGACGAGTACGTCGGCCCCGAGCCCGCAGACGCGCCCATGGAGAACATGGGGCTTGGCTGGGAGAGCGACTACGGCTCCGGGAAAGGCGACGATACCATCACCAGCGGCATCGAAGGGCCCTGGAACTCCACGCCGACGATGTGGGACATGTCCTACGTCAACACCCTGCTCGACAACGAGTGGGAGTCCCACAAGGGTCCCGGCGGTGCCTGGCAGTGGACGCCCGTCGACGCGGACGAGGTCGAGGACGCCCCGGCCGCCCACGACCCCGACGACACGCAGACGCCGATGATGCTGACGACGGACATCGCTCTGAAGAAAGACGACGACTACCGCGAGATTATGGAGGAGTTCCAGGACAACCCAACGGAGTTCCTGGACGCCTTCGCGCGAGCCTGGTACAAGCTCATCCACCGCGACATGGGCCCGCCCGAGCGGTTCCTCGGCCCGGAAGTCCCCGAGGAGACGATGATCTGGCAGGACCCCCTGCCGGACCGGGACTTCAAGCCGGTCGACGACGAGGCCGCCGACCTCCTCAAAGAGGAGATTCTCGACACCGACCTGACGACCCAGCAGCTCGTCAAGACTGCCTGGGCGGCAGCGTCGACCTACCGAGACAGCGACAAGCGCGGTGGCGCAAACGGTGCTCGCATCCGGCTGGAACCACAGCGCAGCTGGGAAGCCAACGAGCCCGCCGAGCTGGAAACGGTCCTCTCGACGCTTGAGGACATCAAGGCGGAGTTCAACGAATCCCGCTCGGACGGGACGGCAGTCTCGCTTGCGGACCTCATCGTGCTGGGTGGCAACGCGGCCATCGAACAGGCTGCGTCCGAAGCCGGCTACGACATCGAGGTGCCCTTCGAACCGGGTCGTGTCGATGCCGAAGAGGAGTGGACCGACGAGGAGTCCTTCGAGGCCCTGAAGCCCGAAGTCGATGGCTTCCGGAACTACATCGGTGGCGAGCACAACCGGAAGCTGGAAGAGCTGCTGGTCGACAAGGCCGACCTGCTGGACCTGACGCCCAAGGAGATGACCGTGCTCGTCGGCGGGATGCGCACGCTCGGTGCGACCTATCAGGACTCCGAGCTCGGCGTCCTCACTGACGACCCCGGCTCGCTCGACAACGACTTCTTCGACAACCTGCTCAGCATGGACTACGAGTGGGAAGAGGCCGACGAGACCGGCGTCTACGAGGCCTACGACCGCGACACGGGCGACCTCGCGTGGAAGGGAACCCGCTTCGACCTCATCTTCGGGTCGAACTCCCGACTCCGTGCCATCGCCGACATCTACGCCGCCGAGGACGGCGAAGCGGAGTTCGTCGAGGACTTCGTGGACGCGTGGCACAAGGTCATGACGCTCGACCGCTTCGACCTCGAATAGAGGGACAAACGCCTCTTTGAGTCCCCGATAGCCTTACTGTTCTACGCTCGCATCTCACTGTTGATGAGACGCTCTCGCCGTGATATTCTCCGGACAGGCACCGCTGTCGGCCTCGGTTTACTCCTCCCAACTGCCTCGGGCATCGCCGCCGGGCAGCAGGCCGACGACCCCGAATGGACTGCCCCAGTCGGCAGTCGCGTTACGTCTTCGCCAACCGTCGTCGATGGCACCGTCTACGCCGGGAGCGGGGACGGCACCGTCTACGCGCTCGATGCCGCCGACGGAAGCGAGGAATGGACCTACACGACTGACGGGACAGTTATCTCCTCGCCGTCGGTCGTCGATGGCGCGGTCTACATCGGGAGTGACGACGGAACAGTCTACGCGCTGGACGCAAGCGAGGGCGAGGAGGAGTGGACCTACGAGACCGACGGAGCGGTCCGTTCCTCCCCGACTGCCTTCGAGGGTACTGTCTACGTCGGGAGTAACGACGGGACGGTCCATGCGATAGATGCACGCGAGGGCGAGGAGGAGTGGACCTACGGAACGGACGACCGGATATTCTCCTCGCCGACGATTGTCGATGGCGTGGTCTACGTCGGAAGCTACGACGACACCGTCTACGCACTGGATGCAGGTGAGGGCGGGGAGGAGTGGACCTACGGGACCGAGGCGTCCGTCTTCTCCTCGCCGACGGTCGCAGATGGCGTCCTCGTCGTCACCGACGGGAGTGGTCGCGTCTACGCGCTGGATGCCACCGAGGGGACTGACGAGTGGGCTGTCGACGCCGGGGCCATCAACTCCTCCCCGACGGTCAGGGACGGCATCGTCTACGTCGGCAGGTTCACCGGCGGCGTCCGGGCGCTGGCGCTCTCCGACGGGAGCGAGGAGTGGACCGACCCATCGCTCGGTCAGGTCTCGTCGTCACCGACCGTGGCCGGCGATGTCCTCGTCGTCGGGAGCGGGGACGGCACCGTCTACGTCCTCGATGCAGGCGGGGGCGGGGTAGAGCGGACCTACGAGACCGGCGACGTGGTGGAGTCCTCGCCGACAGTGGTCGACGGCACCGCCTACGTGGGAAGCGGAGACGGCAGCGTCTACGCGCTGGATGCGGGTGTCGACGCCTCCAGTGACGGCTCACGCGTGCAACTGGGGACGCTCGGCCACCACGGCGAGTGGGCGAGCACGGCGGCGACTGCAGACGGAGGCGAGACGACGCCGACCGGGACGGCGACGGCAACGCCTTCCGACGAGACCGACGGGGAGAACGGGCCGGGCTTTGGCGTCTTCGGGACGCTCGCTGCCCTGGGTGGGACTGGCTACCTGCTCGGCCGACGTGGCGAGGAATGAGGGTCTCTACGCCAGAAAGTCCACCAGCAACTCGTTGACGCGCTCTGGCTCGTCGGCTTGCACCCAGTGGCTGGCCTCGGGCAGGCGCTCGATACGCAGGTCGGGCACCCACGCGCCGAGGTCATCGAGCAAGTCCGTGCTGAGCGCCTGGTCCTGTTCGCCCCAGACGACCATCGTCGGCACCCCGACAGCGGCATCGCGTGTCTCCGCCCACGGGAGGAACCGCTTGGTCTGCCGGGTGGCACTCTCGCGGGCCATCGCGCGGTAGTAGTTGACCGGGCCGGTGGGGTTACCAGAGCGGGCCATCGCGTCCTTGTAACGCTGGACTTCGGGCTCGGTGAACGCACCGGGCGCGGCCGTCTCGGTGAGCATCTCGTCGAGCGCGCGGTAGTCGTTGGCCTGGATGAGCTGTTCGGGGAGCCACGGCACCTGGAACAGGAAGACGTACCACGACCGGAGTATCTGGTCGGGCGAGCGCCACAGTGCCTGCTGGTACGCTTCGGGGTGGGGCGCGTTCATGATGACCAGCTGGCGGACCAACTCCGGCTCGCTAATCGCAGTCTCCCAGGCGATGAGCCCGCCCCAGTCGTGACCGACGACGGCCGCCTGCGCGTAGCCGAGGTGTTCGACGAGCCCGCGCACGTCCCCGACGAGTTCCGCGGGGCGGTAGCTGTCGACTCCTGCGGGCTGGGAGGAGCGGTTGTAGCCACGCAGGTCCGGCGCGACGACGCGGTAGCCGGCTTCCGCAAGCGAGTCCAGCTGGTGTCGCCAGGCGTACCAGAACTCCGGAAAGCCATGAAGCAAGACGACCAGCGGCGGCTCGGTGTCGCTATCGACCGCTTCGGGGTCCGGGTCGACGGTGACGTAATGGAGGTCGACGCCGTTGACGCGTGCGCTCTCGTGTCGCCAGCCCTCGGGGTCGTCCGGATGTCCCGGCGCTGCGTCGGTCGGGACCGACCGCGACCCCATCGCGTCGCTGCTCGCGGCGTGGCCGCTCGCTCTTTCCGAGGACTCGCTCCCCACGTCCTCGCTATCGTCGCTCATCTCAGAACTCCCGGAGTTCGGCCAGTCGGTCCTGCGTGCCGCCCTCGGCGATGGCCGAGCGAGCGAGGCCGAGCGCGTCCTCGATGGTGTCGGTCTCCCCGCCGGCGTAGATGCGGACGGCGGCGTTGAGGACGACTGCGTCGGCGAAGTGGTCCTCGCGCTTGCCGGTCAGTACCTCCTCGGTGATGGTCGCCGAGTCGGCGGCCACGTCCTCGACGGCTAACTCCTCGCGTTCGAAGTCCATGCCGTACTCGGCGGTTTCGATTTCGTAGTCGGTAAAGTCGCCGTCGTATTCGGCGACGACGGTCGTTCCCGGCCGGATGTCGTCGTACCCCTCGAGTCCCTGGAACATGATGACCCGGTCGAGGGTCTGACTCTCCATCTCGCCGAACGTGTCGACGATGCGCTTGGCGAAGGCGAGATGATAGAAACTGCCCAGGTGGACATCGGCACCGGCGGGATTGGCGAGTGTCTCGATGGTGTTGACGAAGGTGCGGACGCCCATCTCCGCGCGGCGCTCGTAGAGGTCGGTCACGCCGGGGTTGAAGTTGGGCTGGTAGTAGAAGCCAAAGCCGGTCTCGTCGACCATGTCGGCGCTCTCCTCGGGTTCGAGGTCGGTTCGGATACCGAGTTCGTCCAGTACGTGCTTGTAGGCGGTGGCCTCCTGTGTCGGGACGTGGTCCCCGGAGTGGGTGACGACGGGGACACCAGCGGCGGCGGCCGTGATGCCGGCGGCGACGCCGAGCAGGGCGGAGGTGTGCTTGCCGTCGTAGTTGGCACCGCAGTCGACGGGGTCACAGTCGGGGATGCCCCGCTGGACGCTTCGTTCGCACATCACGTCGGTGAAGGCGGCCAGTTCCTCTGGCGTGTTGCGCTTCCAGCGGTTGGCGAGCCAGAACGCCCCGAGAGTCGTCTCGGAGGGTTCCTGCGCGAGGATGCGCTCGACGGCTTCACGGGCCTGCGCGCGGTCCATGTCGTCGGCGGATTTGTGGCCGGAGCCAACGACCTCGGTCATGAGTCGCTGGAGCGGCCAATCGCCGAACTGCTGGCTGGCGTCCTGCATACTCCCCGGTAGGGCCACTCACTGCAAAAGGCTCGCGGTGTCGACCCGCACACATATGTGGGGGTAGTACTAATGAGAAAGTATGTGGACAGTTTCCCTCGGTCGAGACTTTGGACCGCTGGGTGACCCGGAAACCTTTTGCTCCCGCTTGCAATTAGGTGCTAGAGAATGAGTAGCGAGCCAGCGAACGTACTCGTTGTCGACGACGAGCCGGATGTCGCCGACGCATATGCGGCTCAGCTCGAGGACGAGTACAGCGTCTCGACTGCCTACAGCGGCCAGGAGGCCCTCGACCAGCTTGATGACTCAGTCGAGGTGGTTCTGTTAGACCGGCGGATGCCCGGTATCTCGGGCGACGAGGTGCTCGAACACATCCGTGACCGCGGGCTGGACTGTCGGGTCGCGATGGTGACGGCCGTCGACCCCGACTTCGACATCATCGACATGCCCTTCGATGACTACGTCATCAAGCCCGTCTCCCGGGACGACCTCTTCCAGACAATCGAGCGGCTGCTCACGACCTCCGAGTACGAGTCGAAGCTCCGCAAGTACTACTCGCTGACGGCGAAACACGCGACCCTGATGGCCAACAAACCCGAGTCCGAACTCGCCGAGAGCGAGGAGTTTTCCGGGCTCGAAGACCAGATGTCCGACCTGCGTGACGCTCTCGATGAGACTGTCGCCGGATTCGACGACGAGGACTTCGTCGCCGTCTTCCGGGATATCGGCGAGGACGTAAACACCGTCGAAGAATAACGCCGGTCCGGTTTTCCCGGCGTCAATGATTACCGGATTTTTGAGGTTTGCTATCGAAAGCACTAACCGGTATTCTCCCCTAATACGTGCAAATGAGTCAGCAACTCCCGGACGTGCAGGCGTCGCGTCCGGACGTGGCTGTGGGTCTCAACCGCGTCGGCGTCACAGGCGTGGAGAAACTGGTCAAAATCGACCGCGAGGAGCAACGCCCCATCGTGTTGATGGCGGAGTTCGAGGTGTACGTCGACCTGCCATCCTGGCGGAAGGGGGCCGACATGAGCCGCAACATGGAGGTCATCGACGAGACGCTGGAAGCGGCGGTCAGCCAGTCGACCTACCGTGTCGAGGACGTTTGCGGTGACGCCGCCGAACGACTGCTGGAGAAACACGACTACACCACGAAGGCGGAGGTCCGGATGGAAGCGGAGTACGTCACCCGCGAGCAGACGCCGGCCTCCGGTATGCAGACACAGTCGACAGCGGACATCATCGCCTCCGCAACGGCGACCGAAGACGGCACCCGCGAGGAAATCGGTGCCCGCGTCACCGGCATGACGGTCTGTCCCTGTTCGCAGGGCATGTCGGCCTCGCGTGCCCGCGAGACGCTTCGCGGCCTCGATGTCGACGACGAGACTATCGACGAGTTCCTCGCCGAGGTGCCACAGGCAGGCCACTCCCAGCGTGGCCACGCCACCCTGACCGTCGAAAGCGAGGGCTCGCCAGATGTCGACCTCAACGACATCATCCGCGTCGCGCGGGACTCGATGAGCGCCCGCATCTACAACCTCGCCAAACGGCCCGACGAGGACCACATGACCTTCGAGGCCCACGCCGACGCGAAGTTCGTCGAGGACTGCGTGCGCGCGATGGCCGAGGGCGTCGTCGACGAGTTCTCGGGCCTTCCCGAGGACGCTGTCGTGACGATGAAACAGTCAAACGACGAGTCCATCCACCAGCACAACGCCCACGCGGAACGGGTGGCGACGGTGGCGGAACTGGAAGGCGAAGTGAACGGCGACTAAAGCGGCGGCGGTGCTGTGGTTTCCTGCACGCGAGCGGAGTGAGCGTTCCGTCTTTTTGCCGGGAGTGGTTCCAGCACGGGGAAGCCGTGACTCGAATCTGACCGGGGAAGGGTGGCCGGTCAGAGTTCGAGCGGTTCTGCTTCTTCCCAGCGCGGTTGGAACTCATCGACCACGTCCGCGGCGAAATCGGAGTCCTTGAAGTCGATGACGCCGAACGTCCGCTCGGCGTCGAGTGGGTGGGGGACCTCGATGCAGACCTCGACGTGGTCGATGAGTTCGAAGGTCCCGGTGACGTTCTCGCTCGTGCGGACCGAGAAATGGTCCTCCTCCTGGAGATGGGTCCGATAGCGACGGCCAACACTGCGTGGCAGGGAGTCGACCAGCGCTGGCCGCATCAAGATAGAGACTTCGACACCCCGCTCCAGCGCGGATTCGAGTTCGCTCATAATCTGCTCGCCCATCTCGTCCAGGTCGAACTGTGGGGTGGGTGCGCCAGCGACCATGACGATGCGGTCGTCGGCGGTGGTGAGGCGCTCGACGAGCAATTCCGAAGCCTCCTCGGGGCCGACCGCGGCGGTCCAGAACGGCTCGTCGACCGGCTCTGCACTTTCCAGTTCGTCGCCGAGGTCGTCGACGATCTCCTCGTACTGGTCGGCCTGTTCTTCGAGTTCGCGTTTCTTGTCCGCCAGCAGCCGCTCCAGTGCGGTGTCCGGTTCGACGGCGACGTATTTCTTCGGTCGGCTGGCGGTCTGACTCCGGACGAGGTTGTGCGTCTCCAGACTGTTGAGCACGTCGTAGATGCGACCCATCGGCACGTCACTCGCACGGGACAACTCCTTGGCGGTTGTCGGTCCGGTTCGCAACAGCGACCGGTACGCGCGAGACTCGTACTCCGAGAGGCCGAGGTCCCTCAGGCTTGCCATCGTCACTACTGCGGCCCCGCGAGGTAAAAACTCTCTGGGCGTTTACCGTCGGTCCGGGAGTCCGTCGACCCGACTGGTCAGCGCTCGCCAGTCAGCAACTCTTCTAAGGTTTCGGGTGTGTCGGCGGTCCCGACGACTTCGCCGTCGACGCGGTGGCGAGCACCCTCGCAGTCAGCCCCGGGGACGACGACGCTCTCGTGGTCTGCCAGCCGGAGTGCTGCGCGGTGGAGGTCGCTGCCGGCGGGCTCGCCGACTTCGATGGCTTCCGGCGACTGCAGGCGGGCGGCGACGGTGGCAAAGTGTGCGACCTCGACGCCCATTCGCTCGCCTGCCGCTCCGTAGGCCGCGACCGCATCCTCCGTGATATCGTGATAGCGGTCCTCGCCGGTCAGCAACGCGAGGTCGAGCATGGCGTCCGCGAGGTCGATGGTCGTATCCAGCGGGTACAGCGGGTGGTCGAGCAGCGCGACCTCGCTTTCGGGGCCGTCACGGAAGGCACCGCTGTCCTCGCGAAGGTTCTCGATGGTCCAGTCCGCGATTTCGCGTGCGGGGCCGACTTCCCCCTGGACCTGCCAGGACGTACTCAGTGCCCCGAGCAGGCGTGCCTGGTCGACCAGCAAGCCGGTTGGGGCTTCTTCGCCGTCGTAGTGGGCGACGCGGCCATCCTCGACGAGTTCCGAGAGGACGTGTTCGCGGGCGCGCTCGGCGTAGCGGGTGGCCTGCTCGTCGTCAGTGTAGGACGCGAAGGTAAGCAGGCCGTCGATGGCGAGGCTATTGTGGTCGGCAAAAATCGTCTCGTCGATAGCCGGAGCCTCGGCGTCCTCGCGGTCGGCGGGTTCGAGGGTGTAGTAGTCCTCGTCGCCGCCCTGACTGGCCGCGAAGGCGTCGCCGGTCCAGCACTCCGTCGTGAGGTACTCGACGGTGGCCTCGGCGCTGTCGCGGTAGTTCTCGTCGCCCGTGTACCGATAGCCGTGCGCGAAGGCACGGACGAGCGCGGCGTTCTCGTCGGTGAGCTTCTCCCGGACTGCGGCCCCCCAGTTCCGGTTGCGCGCAAAGCGGTAGAAGCCGCCATCGTAGGTATCGAGCAGGTGGGTCTGGACCGCATCGAGCGTGCGGGTCGCCTGGTCGCGGGCGCGGACGAGCGCGAACTCGATGGTTCGGGGCAGCGGGAACTTCACGTCGGTGCCCCAGCCGCCGAACTCGTCGTCGTAGGCCGCGAGCAACTGCTCGACCATGTGCTCTTCGATGCGGGCGGTGACCTCCCCGCCCGGTGGCTGGGCCTCGCGGAGTGCGCGTGGCACGGAGCCGGCGTCCTCGCCTTTGCCGTCCCAGGTCTCCCGGACGGAGTCGAGGATGCCCCGGAAGCCGTCGGGGCCGAGGAAGGTCGCGCCGGTCAGCACCTTCCCCTCGGGGGTCAGGAAGACGGTGGAGGGGAACCCACCCATGTTGTAGCGCTCCCGGACCTGTGGGTTCCGGTCGGCGTCGACCCGGACGGGGACGAAGCCGTCGTTGACGTTGGCGGCGATACGTGGCTCCCCGTAGGTGACCCGGTCCATCTCGTGGCAGTCGGCGGACCACTGGGTGACAAGCGAGAGCAGGATGGGCTTGCCCATCTGCTGGGCCTTCGAGAAGGCCCGCTCGCCCCACTCGGTCCATTCGACTTTCGTGGCGTCGTCCATATCCCTCTCTACGTGGGCGGGCGGTTAAGGGGTGTGAATCGACGCTGGAACTGCGTGTCCCCCTCGACTCTCGCTGTCTCTGTCAGACCTGAGACCAACGGGAACTCCCCGCCATCTCGACTCGGGCATCTCGCTGCGTTCCTCACGGTGCTTGCATCGCTCTCTTTCGTCGAGACGGGTTCCTTCTTGTTGTACACAGCCCCAGACCAGAATCGGCCTCACACAGTCTCGCTCGAAAGGGGTTTGGGGGAGGACGACGAAGCCGAGGTATGCTCCGTATCATCGGGGTCTTGCTGCTCATTCCGCTGCTGGAGATGCTGCTGCTGGTGGTTCTCTCCCGCTTCATTAGCTGGGTGGCCATCGTGTTGCTCGTCGTCCTGACGGCGCTTATCGGCATGCTGCTGGTCCGCGCGGAAGGCCGCCATACCCTCGCGAAGATACAACGCAAGACCGCACGCGGCGAGTTGCCCGCCGACGAGTTACTCGACGGGGCGTTGCTGCTCGTCGCCGGTGCCTTCCTCGTGACGCCCGGCCTGTTGACCGACGCCATCGGCTTCCTGCTCGTGGTGCCGCCGACGCGGTATCCCATCCGCTTCGCGGTCAAGAAGTGGGTGGTCGTCCCCTACGCGGACGCCAAATCCCGCGGATTCATCACCGGGAACGTCTATATCGACGGCTTCCCCGGCGAGGACGGCGCCGGGATGCAAGGCGGCGCTGGCGGCGGTCCCGGCGGTTCTGACCCGCGTGCCGGCGGTGAGGCCTACGATCTGGACGAGGAGTCTTACGACGTGGATAGTGAGGATAACTAGGGGCGGGCGGTCCGACCGAAAAGAAACGCTTAACAGTACATGCCGGGTACACCCTGTTGCCTGATGGGGCAATAGCTCAGTTAGGTTGAGCGCTCGGCTGATAACCGGGAGGTCCGCGGTTCAAATCCGCGTTGCCCCACTTCCACTTTTTGCGGCGTCGGGTCTCACACGCGAGCCGTCGGCTCGCGGTGGACCACTCCTTGCAAAAACTTGGGGAAAAAGACTGCGAGCGTGCGGTAGCGCGCTCGCAGGGAACCGGCTCGCTTCGCTCGCCGGATGCTAGTCTCCGTGTTGGGGTTGAGCCTGCTACAGTCAGAAGCGCGTTGCTCTCCTCCTCGCGCTCCGCGGTTGTCCGCACGGTCGGGGCGACGGCCAGCCCCAACTGGGCGCTGGCCTGGCGCGCTCGATGCGCGCCCGTCGGTCTCCAAACCCCACCCGGGGGGTTTGGTTCCCTCTTAGGGGTGTGGCTAAGGCCACAACCTCAAAACACACAGCACAGTGTCGGCACTGCCGACGCGAAACTCCCCTTTGGGGCGCGCAAAAATTATGATTCTGACAAAATCTGTAGCATTATTCCAGATAATTTAACGATAGTATTTAGAATCACATCAGGGTCAGTAGTACCCAGTGACACTTCAAGATTTAGACCCTCTGTATCCATATTCTCCAAATTCCCCTTCCATTCCAGATTTTTAATAGGAAGATCTTGGTAATCAGAATGAGCCGTTATATCCCCCTTGTCAGGTACGGTAAAATCTTCATCGGTCGCTGGTGGAAAGAACCATAGATATACAAGAGTATCACCACGAATACCGCCGATCAATGGAAGATATTTGAGAATCTGATAGCGCCAACCATTGTTTTCTGAAATTTGCACTCTCCCTAATTGGTAGTTGTAATGATTTGTGGCCCCAGCAGAACCCTTCAGACGATTTCGGATTATTTCTTCTCTATTCAGAACAGTTCCCATTTCACTACGTCTCCAAGATAGATAGGCAAAGAGTGTGGCAAGCGTGGGGACGATTATTTCCCATTTCAGCGCCATATGCGATGGAATCACCGCACACTTTATAAAAGCACGAGTGTCCACCGACTCTGCCTTATTTTGTCTTCTTCCCTCCAGATCTGAACACGAGAGCGTACGCTCGTGTTCACATTCTAACCTACAAGTGCGCCCGGAGACTCCCGCAGTCTCGAATACAGAACCGTGTGTAGATTCTCTCCAACAGCACTCCGGTGAGTGACTGAACCAATCTAGGAACTGATGTCTGCGTCCACTAGCCCGAATTCCCCCAGACTACACCGTCCGCACGCCCTCGGCGGCAAACACTGCTGTGTCGATTGTCCGTCGTGGGATTGGCGACCGACGATGTCGTTCTCTCTCGCCACGCTCGGCCAGAGTCGCTCAGTCCGCGTGTTCCGGTGCGACGGTCTCCTTTGCGATGAGTTCCGTGTACCCGTCACCGCGGTAGATGACTTTGACGGTGTCGCCGGGTTCCATCACGTCGTAACTCCTCTTCGGGTCATTTCGCTCCTGAATCGTGAGTCGCTGGCCCGCATTGACGGTTTCCTCCCACTCGAAGACGACACTCGGGTCCGCACCATCGCTGTCGCCCGGCGGGTCCGAATCCGTGCAGTCGCTGGACTTGAATCGACAGGGCTTGTTCAAATCGTTGAAATCGTCGTCGTCGACTTCGAGAATCAACCCGGGGACCTTCTTGCCAGTCTTGCCGGTGTTGCTCTCGCTGTTGTCCGTCTCGTTGTAGACGAGGTCGTCGCCGATGTACACCTCCAGACGGTCCCGGCTGAGTTCGTCACCGCCTGCGTGCGTAATCGTCACCGAATCGTTGTACTGGACGCCGTCACCGAAGTAGTTCGACTCGATGTGCATCTGTGCCTTGGGTCCCGGGTCCGAGACATCTTCGCCAATCTGGAGTGTAAAGACCACCACCGTCGCTCCGATGATCACCGTCGTCACCACCAGCAGCAAGACACCTATCACTGACGTTATGCCGGTCTTGTCGTCAGGGATGGCCTCCATCCTACAGACTACTTGTAATCGTATGTACAATAAACCTGCCATATCCCTCCCCTCTCGTCCTCTGTAGTAACACGCATTCGACGCCAGCGAAGAGGGTTCGCCCGGTACTATGTCGCTGTCACTCGAACACGTGTGTTCTCTGAACATCACTCCGGACGCAGGGTCTTATCTTTGACCTGGGATACCTCTTACAACTGGACAGTATTGATAGAACATAGTCATTAAGTTGATGTCGCAGTTTAGCGGTTCTATGGAATGTGACGTGTGCGGGATGAGGCTACCCGAGAACCCGGAAACTTGTCCCAACTGTGATACGCCGCTCAACGATTCTGAACAGGATAACAGGTCGCAAAATCAGCCACGGCAGCAAGACCACCGGTCGGGACAGACCGAGTCACAGCGGCAAGACGGTCAGTCAGACCAGCCAGGATATCAGTCGGGACAGGCCGGCTCACAGCAGCAAGACGACCAGTCAGAGCAGTCTGCGTATCAGTCGGATGAGACCGGGTCACAGCAGCCAGGATACCAGTCGGGAGAGGACGGGTCACAGCAGCCCGGCTATCAGTCGGGACAGACCGGGTCACAGCAAGGACCTCAATCAGGGCGGGCTGGCTCACAGCAGACAGGATACCAATCAGGGCAGACTGGGCCACAGCAACAGGGGTATCAGTCGGGCGAGGTCGGATCACAGCAGCCCGGCTACCAGCCGGGACAGAGCCAACCACAACAGCAGCCCCCCCAGCCAGAACAGAACCGGAGCGTCTCGGGTCTCCTTTCACAGATATCCATCGTCGGCGGGATTCTCTACGGTTCAATAGCGTTCATCATCTCCCTGATTATTCACTCGATTCTGCTTTTGTCTGCAGTCAGTAATTCGACATCGGAAAGTCTGGTCGACGCTGCCGGCGAAGGCGTCTGGTATTTCATCGGGTGGATGTTTTACAACGCCCACACTGTCCCAATCGAAAGCACGGTGGCTGGAACGTCCGGAAACCTGCTTGAGGAAATCTATCAGCTGGGTGGCAGCCAGATCTCGTTGCCAAAAATCACGTTTTACGCACTGCCTGTCGTGGTCCTATTCCTGTTTGGCTATACGCTTGCAAACAGAGCAACGCAGTCGGACGTGCCCTCACTCCACAGTGCCGTTGCTGGTGCATCCATCGGACTGGGGTACGGTATCTTCTCCGTACTCGGTTCCTACGTGTTCACGTTGACCTATCTCGGTGAATCCGCCAGTCCGGCAATGGGGTCGGTCATCATGATGATGGTCATCGTGTATCCCGTTGCCATCGGTGGCGGTGCTGGGTACCTCGCAGGTGGATAGCCCCGCCGTGCTGGGTCCGTTCGGCCGCGCTGGCCTCCGGCAGGTCCCCAGAGTGGCCTGTCGGCCTGGGCCGCCCCGCGGTCGGTCCCGCTGGGACGGCCGACCGTTTTGCGCCCCTCTGGAAGTTCGGTCCCCGATTGGTCCGTCACGGCCATCGTGGCCACTCGTCTGGAGTCCGTCGCCGACCCGTCCCGGTTTGACCACGTGCGAACCGGGGTCTATTCGCTCGATGACAATCATGGACCGCCCGTAATTATATTGCGCCGGCACGTAGTGGGCGTATCTGAGATGACCCTCTGTCAGACGACCACGGGGACGGTGGTCGGTGGATGACCCAGCACAGCCGTTCCGAGGAAACCTTTGCGTGGTGCTACGACGCCGTACAGGATGTCTCCCGGACCTTTGCCATCACTATCGCCGAACTGGATGAACCGATGGCCCGGGACGTGTGTGTCGGCTACCTTGTCTGTCGCGTCGCCGACACCATCGAGGATGACCCTCGCATCCCGCCCGAAGAGAAAGCTACGCTTTTGCGCTCGTACCGGCGCGTCATCGACAGCGACCACGATGCCGACGGGACCGACTTCCACGAGGCCGCAAGCCAGTGGGTTCCCGAGGACCCGAACGCCGACTGGCGTGTCGTTGACAACTCGGGCCGCGTCCTCTCGGCGTTTCAGCAGCTAGACGACAGCGCACGCGAGCGTATCCAGCCGGCAGTGTGTGAACTCGTCGACGGGATGGCGATGTTCGTCGACCGCTACGCGACCCAGGGCGGGCTTCGCATCCAGACCATCGACGAACTCGAAGAGTACTGCTGGTATGCGGCCGGTACTGTCGGGAACCTGGTGACCGGGCTGGTCTCGCGGGATGCCGAGCCAGCCGTCGTCGAGCGCCTGGAGGACAACGCCCGCTCGTTTTCGCTGTTGCTCCAACTGGTCAACGTCGCCAAGGATGTCGCCGTGGATTACGACGAAGAGAACAACGTCTACCTGCCCGAGGAGTGGCTCGCCGAGGCAGGGACCAGCGCGGAGGACATCGGCGCGGGTCGCTCGGTCGACGCGCTCGCTTCCGTCGTCACCCGGCTGACCGACCACGCGGCGACCTATCTCGACGGCGCGCAGGCGTGGCTGGAAGCTATGCCCGAATATCGCGGCAACACGCTCTCCGCGTGGGCGATTCCCTACCTGCTCGCGGTCGGGACTATCCGCGAACTCCAGCAACAGCCTGTCGATGTCATCGAGGACGGCGGTGTCAAAATCGACCGTGAGGAAGTGTACGCAGTCATCAGCGAGTTCGACGACCCCGTCGACGCTGCCGACCTCGGACAGCTTCGCGACAAGATACGCGAGCGCCCGCTTCATGAACACTGAGGCAGTCTGGTCGTCCCACTCCGGCGTCGAATCCTGACTCCTCCTTTCGAGAGCGTCCGGTCTCCCGACGGGGCCGGGTCGACTTCGCGGGACTGCCAGTGCCCGCAGTGAATGCTCGGAGCTTTTTGCTGTCGGTTCCCGACCGTCGGTATGGAGAAAGACGAGCTACGCGAGCAGGTCTGGGACGGCCTCGAAGACACCGGCGAGGCCCGGTTTCCGTTCCCGCCCCACGGCCGTATTCCCAATTTTGCGGGCGCTGGGGCGGCCGCAGACCGGCTCGCGGACTTGCCTGTTTTCCAGACGGCCGACGCTATCAAAATCAACCCTGACTCTCCCCAGCGACCGGTTCGAAAACACGCGTTGCGAGCGGGAAAGACGCTGTATATGGCAGTTCCGCGACTGGCCGAGGAGGCCTGCTTTCTGGAACTGCACCCCGAGCGTATCGAGGATATCGACCATGCGACCACTATCGGCGGTGCCGACGAACTCGGCGTCCCTGTCACGCCCGACGAGATGCCGCCCATCGACCTCGTGGTCTCCGGGAGCGTCGCAGTCACCGATGCGGGCGAACGCGTCGGCAAGGGCGAAGGCTACAGTGACCTGGAGTATGCGCTCTTGCGGGAACTCGGTCACGTCGACGGTGAGACACCGGTCGCGACGACAGTCCACGAACAACAGGTCGTGGCTGCGGCCGTCGATACCGGCGACCACGACGTCTTTCTGGATGTCGTGATAACGCCCGAGCGGACGGTCCGCGTCGCCGATGCTCCCAAGCCGACAGGCATCGACTGGGACCTGCTGTCGGCCGAGCGCATCGACGAGATGCCGGTTCTCGACCGGTTCGACGGGTAGTATATCCCGCAAGTTATTCTACTGCCGCACTCTTTGGTATTGGTAGACAATGTCTCAGCCACGGTCCGGACAGGTCCGCGTACTCTACGTTGACGCCGGCGACGCACAGCGGACGGTCCGGGCGTGTCTCGAATCGGCTGCCACACTCGCGGTACGGACAGCAGACTCCTGTGAGACGGCCGTCGAGGCAGTCAGCGAGCACAGTGTCGACTGCGTCGTCAGCGAGTACGACCTCCCGGATGGAACGGGGCTTTCCCTGCTGGAGACGGTCAGGGACTCCCGGCCAGCGCTACCGTTCATCCTCTATCCCAGCGACGGGAGCGAGCAGTTGGCGGCTGATGCGGCCGCAGCTGGGGTCACCGACTACCACCTTCGGGACCCCGTTGAGACGACCTGTGAGTCCCTGGCAGGGGCAGTCGTGAGTGCAGTCGACGAGCAAGCCAAGCAGCAGGCCGCCCTCGACCGGATGACCGATGGGTTTCAGATACTGGACGAGGAGTGGCGGATTAGCTACAGTAACGAGCGTGCTCGGGAGGTGCTCCGGTCTGCGATGTCCCCGCAGCGACGGGAGGCAATCGATGACCTGGAAGGAGAGGTTCTCTGGGATATCGTCCCGGAGGCTGTCGATACGGTCTTCTATGACCGGTATCACGAGGCCATGGAGACACAGGAGCCGGTCACCTTCGAGGAGTACTACACTCCGCTGGAGGCCTGGTTCGAGGTGCGGATTTATCCCTCTCCCAACGGCCTGTCCGTCTACTTTACGGATACCACCGATAGCAAGCAGTACCAGCAGCGCCTGGAGAACCGGGAGTCCGTACTGACTGCCATGTACCGGACTATCGCCGACACGGGCCGGTCGTTCGAGGAGAAACTGGACGACCTGTTTACAATCGGCCGGCGGGAACTCGACACCGAGTACGCGACGCTCTCGCGGGTCGAAGGCGATGAGTACATCTTCGAGTACGTCCAGACGCCCGACGGCGATGCAGCAGTCGAGGCCAAAGACGTTGCTCCGCTCCCGACGACGAGCTGTGAGCGGACCATCACCGACGAGGAGACACTCGTCGTCGCTAACATGGACGAGGCCCCATCGGACATTGCCGACCGGGCGGGCAACGTCGAACTCGGGTTGGCCTGTTATCTCGGTGCGCCAGTCGTTGTCGACGGTACGGTCTCCGGGACGTTTTGTTTTTATGGTACGGAGGACCGAGACCGTTTCTCACGGTGGGAAGTGACACTCGTCGAGTTGATGGCCAGTTGGGCGAGCTACGAGCGCCAGCGCCAGCACCGCGAGGAACAGCTCACCCGCGAGCGCAACCGGCTGGAGGAGTTTGCCAGCGTCGTCAGTCACGACCTCCGGAACCCGCTGAACGTCGCCACCTCACGGCTCGAACTGGCGACTGACGACTGCGATAGCCCCCATCTCGACCACGTTGTCGACGCCGTCGAGCGGATGGACGCACTTATCGAGGACGTACTGGCTTTGGCGCGACTGGGCGAGCAGGTCGTCGATGCCGAGCCGCTCGATTTCACGGCTGTGGTCCAGGCGTCGTGGGCGTCGGTGAGTACGCCCACAGCCGACCTCGTTGTCGATGACGGAGCAACAATCGTCGGCGACGACACCCGATTCTGTCGGTTGTTCGAGAACCTCTTTCGCAACAGTATCGACCACAGCCCTCCCGACGACGAGGTGACAATTCGAGTCGGGGTACTGGAAGACAGCACCGGATTCTACGTCGAGGATGATGGTCCCGGTATCCCGCCTGACTGCCGTGACACTATCTTCGAACACGGTTTCACCACGGAGTCCGATGGCACCGGCTTTGGACTCTCAATCGTGGCCAACATCGTCGAGGCCCACGGCGGCACCGTCGAGGTCACCGAAAGCGACGCGGGCGGCGCTCGCTTCGAGGTTCGTGGCATCGAAATCCGCTGAAGAGAGCCACCCCACTCAGTCGTCGGGGAGGGCGCCATCCGAAAGCGCCGCCAGCAGGTCCGCCGCGACGCGTTTGTCCAGCGGGTCGTTGGCGTTCCCGCAGTGGGGTGACTGTACGCAGGAGGGACAGCCACTCGCACAGTCACAGGAGGCGACCAGGTCACGCGTCGTCGAAGCGAGGTCGCCGATGGTGTCGTACGCGCTCCGGGCCAGCCCCACACCGCCGGGATAGCCGTCATAGATGAAGATGGTACTCCGATCGGTGTGGGGATGCAGCGGCGTCGAGAGTCCGCCGATGTCCCGGCGGTCACAGAGAAAGGAGAGCGGGAAACAGGCTATCATCGCGTGTTCGGCAGCGTGAATCCCTCCGGCGAAATCGCCGCGGGACTCCAACTCCGCGTGTAACTCCGGTGGGAGCGTGTAGTACAGCGCCCGGGTCTCCAGCGTGGTCTCGGGCAACTCCAGCGGTTGCTCGCCGAGTAGCTCCCCGGTCTTGCTGTCCCGGCGCTCGAAGCCGGTAATCTGCTTGCGCATGGTTACGTCGGCAAACCGGACGGGTACGTCCGGGCGCTGGGGCATCGTCCGCTCCGCGCGGTCCCGTTCGACAGTGATTGTCTTGTCGTGGCGCACCCGCGTGAAGTAGTCGGCCCACGTCCGGTCGAGTTCGGCCACGTCGTGGCGCAAATCGAGGTCGGTCACCTCGTAGGTCGTCCCCTGGTGGTGATAGATGGCTCCGGGGTGGGCGTCACGGAGCGCGTCCCCGAAGGGCAACGTTCCGATCTGCTCGCCGTCCCGCGTTCGGAGTTGAACCTCGCGGTCGGCGGCGGTCCGCAGGCTCATCTCGTGTTGGGGGCTGCCCTCGCCGGCGTAGAGCCAGCGGGTGCCGGCGTCGGTACTGCGCCGGTCGAGGGCGCCGTCCTCGGTCAACCGCGCGACCACGTCCGGAAACGAGTCGCCGAAGTGGCGGTCGTCGTCGGGTTGCAGCCACGTCTCCCGGGCGGCCGCGCGGACGTGGTCGGGCATGAGCGTCCCGTTTTCTGGGTTCGTGACCGCCTGTTCGGCAGCGTCGCCGAAGAGGCGGCCGGGATTCCGGGCGATGAACTGGTCGAGTTGGTCCTCGCCGGCGACGAGTGCGACCAGACTCGGGTCACTCCCCCGGCCCGCCCGGCCCGCCCGCTGGAAGGTCTGCATCCGGGTGCCGGGATAGCCATCGAGCAAGACGGCGTCCAGCCCGCCGACATCGACCCCGAGTTCGAGTGCGCTGGTCGACCACACCCCGCGCAGGGAGCCGTCGTGAAGGCCGTCCTCGATGTCGGTGCGGCGGTCGTCGGTCAGCGCGGCCTGGTAGGCTCCGATTGCCTCTGCGAGGTCGCCCTGTCCACGCTCCCGGAGGTCGTCGGCGCTCTCGGTGGCGTACCGTTCGACGGTCTGTCGGGAGTCGGTGAACACGACCGTCTGTAACCCGCGGGCAACGAGGTCGACAAACAGGCGTTTCGTCTCGACGTGGCTCGACTTCCGGCGGCCGCTGCCCCATCCGTCGCCGCTGTATTCGGGCGGGTTCCAGACCAGCCAGTGCGTCGGGCCGGTCGCACTCTCGTCTTCGGTACGGACGGTAAACGTCGAGGGGTCCCGTCCGGTGACCCGAGCGGCGTGTTCGCGGGGGTTGCCGATGGTCGCCGAACAGCAGACGTACTGTGGCTGGGCGTCGAAACGCTCGCAGACGCGATTGAGTCGGCGAAGCACAAGCGACACCTGGCTGCCGAAAACGCCCCGGTAGGCATGCACCTCGTCGATGACGACGGTCTCCAGGCGCTCGACGAACCACTCCCACAGGCGGTGAGCGTGGGGCAAGATGCCGTAGTGTAGCATATCGGGCGTCGTCAGCAGAACCGTCGGCTGGCGCTCGCGGACGGCCTCCTTTTCGGTGCGTGAGAGTTGGCCGGTGTAGCGGTCGACGCTCACTCGCGAGCCGAAGCCGAGCCCGCGAGCCAGCCCCGAGAGGGTCTCCTCTTGGTCGTTGATGAGTGCGACCTGCGGGCCGATATACAGCGTCGTCCCGAAATCAGCCATCGCCCGCTCGAAAGCCGGAACCGTGTAGGCGAGACTCTTCCCGCTGGCGGTGGGTGTCGCCAGGACGACGTTATCGCCCTCGCGGACGGCGTCGATGGCATCGGCCTGGTGGCCGTAGAGCCGGTCGACCCCCTCCGTTTCGAGTGCGCTCGCCAGCCGGCTATCGAGGTCGACCCCGCGGTGGGTCGCCTCGTGACCGTCGAGGACGCGGTGGTCGACGACCTGTCCCTCGTAGTACGGACGGCCCTGCAGCCAGTCGACGGTGTCGTCCACGGTCGAACTAGCGCACCGAGTACCGTAGCGGTTGCGCTAGACGGCGAGGGTCTGGCGGTCGCCTGCGGTGACGACGCGGTCGACGACGCTGCCCATCTTCTCGGCATGGGTGTGGCCGCGATAACCCATGACGACGAGGTCGGCGTCGATGTCGTCCGCGTAGGCCAGAATCTCCTCGTGGGGCACGCCGTGACAGCACCGGGTTGTCACGTCCAGGCCGTGGTCGTGACCCGCCTCAGCGACCTCCTTGAGCAGGTCCATCGCCTCGTCCTCGGCCTCGTCGGTCACCAGCTCCATCGCACTCAAGGCCGGCTCGCTGTGGTGGCGGGTGTCGATGACGTGCAGCGCGTGTACGTCCGCGTCGAACTGCTGGGCCAGGCGCAGCGCCGTCTGTTCGGCACGTTCGCTTCCTTTGCTCCCGTCCGTCGGAATCAGTATCGTGTCGTACATGATTTCCCCCCGTACCTGCACATTGCTCTTCCACCTGCTATAGTGTGTCTCCTCCTCCCACAGTTCGGGAATTTGACAGCCCGACAGGCTCTTTGATGTTCCGTCAGTCTCTCTCGGGTATGCTCGTCGAGGATGTCATGGAGACGAATATCGTCACGTGTGAGATAGACGCGACGCTACGGGTGGCAGTCGAGCGGATGCTGCGGGCCCACGTCGGGAGCGTTATCGTCACGAAGGAGGGGAATCCGACCGGTATCGTCACCGAGACAGACACACTGCTGGCGGGGTACCGGACCGAACAGCCGTTCGGTGAGATTCCGGTTCGCTCGGCCGCGAGCGGGTCGCTGGTGACGGTCGAACCCACTCGGACAGTCCGCTCGGCGATACAGCTGATGCGTGAGGAAGCAATCAAGAAACTCCCGGTGGTCGAGGACCTCGATCTGGTCGGTATCGTCACGATGACCGATATCACGCGTCACTACGGTGATATCGTCAGGGAGATACACGACCTGGAGCGACCACTCGGGCGACGCGAGTGGGCCAGTGACGGCCTCGAGGAGTGACCACCGTCAGGAGCCGCGGTCGATATCCCGGTAGGTGTCCAGCAAGGCGTCGAAATCGTCGACGGAGTCCCGGAGGTCGCTGCCCAGTTCCTCGGCCCGCTGTTTGAGCGCTTCGTAGTCCTCGCTCTCTTCGAGTTCCGCCCGCGTCTTCTCCTCTTCGAGCACCGAGAGCTTCGAGACGATGCCGAAGAACTCGTCGAGTTGTTCGTCACCCTCGTCGATGTCCTCGAGGTGTTTCTCGAGCGTGTCGACCAGCGCCTCCTGAAAGATGGGCTTGCAGAGGTAATCATCGAAGTCCATCTCGAGGATGTTGAGTTCGGGGTCGACGGCCGTCGCCATGATGACCTTGCAGTCGAAGCCACGGTCGCGGATTTCGTCGAGTACGTCGTCGCCGTGAATGTCGGGCATCCGTCGGTCCAGCAACACGGCGTCGACAGCGCCGTCGATTTCCTCCAGCGCCGCTTCGCCCCCGTAGGCCGTCCGGGTCTCGTAGCGGTTCTGGAGGCGCAAGGCGTAGGTGTCCGCCACGGTCTCCTCGTCGTCTACGATGAGTACGACTGGCTGGGAACTGGAGTCTGCCAATGTACTATTCCCTTGCGGGAGCAGGGATTTATATCTCGCGGGAGTGATGATACACGCTTAACACAGCGGCCCGTGTTTGGTCAGGCAATGACACGGCCGGGAGCCCCGTTTCGCGCACTCGCTGCTGGGTGTGCGGGAGTGTTGACACTCGTGGCTGTCGACGGGGCGGGCACCGCACTCGCGGCGCCAGTGCTGGTCGCCGGCATCACGGACGACGGAGTCTGGGGCCTGGTGAGCTGGATTGTCGGGGCTGCCGCAATCGGTGGTGTGCTCGGCTACGGTCTGGCGACACTCGCCGCCCCCGAGGCGCTGTCTATCGCTCTCGTCTTCGGGACTGCAACGGGTGGCGGTCTCGGCGCGCTCGTCCGCGTCTTCGCCGTCGGCGGGACCGAGCAACGGGAACCGGAGTCGGTCACCGTCGGCGCGACCACTGACGAGGACCACTCGCCTACCCCACAGCCGGCAGACCTCTTTGATGAACATCCCGACCCGGTGTTGTACTTCGACGATGCTGGCGATGGACCGGTCGTTCGCGCCGTCAATGCGGCCTTCGAGGAGACGTTTGGCGTCGGTACGGACGCTGTCGCGAACGCGGCGCTTGCCGACGCGTCGATGGCCTCCGAACGCGTCGATGCCCTCGTGGCCGCGGTCGGCGACGGCGAGTCGTTCGACGCCGTCCTCACCTGTGAGACCGACGGTGAGACAGCACAGTTCCGCGTGCGGACGGCCACCGTAACCGACGATGCCGGGACGCGTGGCTATCTTCTCTACACCACGCCTGCATAACGTACACTGCCCGCCGGCGCAACTCTAGCCCGGATGGCGGGCGATTTCCCGGAATGCAGCCTCGATATCGTCGAACTCCTCTATCGTCTCGTCCATCTTGGCTTTTAGTTCCTCCGCACGCTCGGAGAGGTCCTGTAGGCGGTCGGTGTTTTGCATCTCCTGTGGGGACAGTTCCCCTTCCAGTAGGGCGAGTTTCGAGGTGACTTCCAGGTACTCCGAGAGGCGGTCGTCGTAGCGCTGTATCCGGAGTTGCTGGTCGATTGCCGTGACGAGGTCCTGTTTCTCGACCGGTTTACAGAGGTAGTCGTCGAAGTCCATCTCCAGGATGTCCATCCCGGGGTCGACGGCAGTGAGCATGATGACTCTGCAGTCGAAGCCACGGTCGCGGATCTCATCGAGCACGTCGTCGCCGGGGATGTCGGGCATCCGGCGGTCGAGCAGGACCACATCGACGGTGTCGTCCATCTCCGTCAGTGCCTCTTCGCCCCCGTAGGCGGTCCTGGTCTCGTACTCGTCGCGAAGGCGCAGGCCGTAGACATCGGCGACTTCGCGTTCGTCGTCGACGACCAGAACCGTCGCCTGTTCACTCCGCGATGACACACTGGATGTTGGTCACCCCGTTGTAATAAGTCTGTATCGTCACTTGGTCGCAGGTGGAACGGAAGTTTAAAGACTCAGACAGGGCGAGTTCGGGATAAGGATGCTCGCGCCACCGCTTCAGGTAATCGACAGCTTTCTGCTCCAGTACAACACCGGTGACGCGGTGCTTATTCTGTTCGTGCTGGGGCTGCTGGCGACACTGCCGCTGAAATCACGGAAGGTGACGACGCTGCACATCATGGTGTTTGGCCTCCTGCTGCTGTTGCTCCCGGGCCAGATGCTCACCGTTAGCTCCAGAGGGGCACACCTGCTCGGCAGCGTCTTGCAGTACAAGATGCTCGGGCTTGGCTTGCTCATCGCCAGTCCCGTCGTCTACACGACCGGTTGAGGACGCCCGACGGCCGCGCTCACTCTAATTTTCCAAGCGCAGTAAAGAAATCCAGCGGTGGCCCTGCGACGTACACCGGCGTGTCCGCACGCGAGAGTGTTATCTCCGTTGGCGGGACGACTGACTCCCGGACGCGCCCGTCGCTGACGGCCACTGCGCTGTCGGCGTCGTCGACGCGGACGGTGACCGTCGCATCGGTATCGATTACCAGCGGTGGCATCGACTCCGCACCACACATCTCCGTGACGACGAACCCGCCGACGTTCGGGTGGACGAGTGGCCCTCCCTCGCTGAGGTTGTAGGCCGTGCTTCCCGTCGGGGTTGCGACGAGGACGCCATCGGCGTGGCCGCTGGTGTACAGTGACCCGTCGACGCGCACCTCGATGCTCAGCCCTCGGCCGTGCCCGCGCTGGGGGCCTTGCACGACCACCTCGTTGAGCGCCGGCGGGAGCGTCCAGTCCGCGCTGCTGGCGGTCAGGCGGGGCATCCGTCGGGTCCGTGGCTCCCCATCGACCTGCATTTGCTCGACGACTCCGGTCACTGCCTCGACGGCCTCCGAGGGCGAGACGGCGTTGAGAAAGCCTACTTCGCCGAGGTTGACGCCCATGATTGGCGTCGTGTCGGCACCCCTGGCAGTGAAGAGGAAGGTGCCGTCGCCGCCGATGCTTACCGCAAGGTCACAGGCGTCGAATGCATCGACAGGCCGCCCGTCCGGCAGTTCCCCGGCACCGATGTCGTCGCCGTGCCAGACATCGCCGCGCTGGAACTGCTCGTGGGTCGACTCGTCGACGACCACCTCGACGCCGTCACGCTGGAGACGCCGGGCGATGTCCTCGGCCAGCGACAGCGCCCGGTTGTTGCCCCGCTGTCCGACGATGCCCACTCTCATCGCCGGTGAGTTGCGCCCCCAGCCCCATATACTGTCCGCTGTCGCACCGGCTTTCAGCGGTGTCATGGCCGCGATTTCCTGTCGTCTCCCCCACGTATTCCCACAGGATGCTCACCGGGAGTCACCCCTCGCCTGCGGATAAAGTTAATCTGTTCGCAGGATAATCCACGGGTATGCGCAGTGTTGGCCGGGGGCGTCGACCGTGACCGAGGACGACTCCGCTGATGACGACTGGTTCGAGAGCGCACTCGACGACGAGGAGGCCGAAGACACCGGCTCCGACCGACAGGACGGGGACCGGGCAGACGGCGAGAGCGGGGAAGCCGGCGACTGGACCGACGATGTCGAGGACAGCGGCGGCGACTGGATGGACGACATCGACAGCGAGGGCGATGGCGTCGACGCCGGAGACGATGCCGGTGGTGCCTTCGGTGGCAGTGACGCCGGCTCAGACACCAACGGCAGCGCTCTCGATGACTCGGACAGCGGCGGGGGCGCGTTCGGCGAGGACAGTGACGGTGGTGCCTTCGGTGATGACAGCGACGGCGGCGCCTTCGGTGCAGATAGTGGCGACGGTGCCTTCGGCGATGACAGCGGCGGCGCATTCGACTCCGGCGGCGGTGACAGTCCCTTCGGCGATTCCGGTGGGGACAGCCCCTTCGAGGAGGATTTTGGCAGCGCCTTCCAGAGCGGCGGCGACGACGAGTTCGACGACGAGGACTTCGAGTCGGACATCCCCCGTATCGACCTCGGCATCGAGGGGTTAGACAACATGATTCAGGGTGGTGTCCCAGCCCGCCACCTGATGGTCGTCATCGGCTCGGCGGGGACCGGCAAGACCACCTTCGGCCTGCAGTTTCTCTATCACGGGCTCCAGAACGACGAGAACGCCGTCTTCATCACGCTCGAACAGAGCCACGAGGCCATCATCGACACCGCAAACGAGTGGGGCTGGAACTTCGACGAGTACGAGGCCGAGAACAAACTGGCCGTCGTCGACTTAGACCCCGTCGAGATGGCAAACAGCCTCGACAACATCCGCGGTGAACTCCCCCAACTCATCGAGGATTTCGACGCCGACCGGCTGGTGCTTGACTCCGTCTCCTTGCTGGAGATGATGTACAACGACCCCGCCAAACGGCGCACCGAAGTGTTCGATTTCACCCGCTCGCTGAAGGAAGCCGGCGTCACTACCTTCCTCACCAGCGAGGCCAGCGAGACAAACCCCTACGCCTCACGCCATGGCATCATCGAATACCTGACTGACGCCGTGTTCATCCTCCAGTACGTCCGCGGCGACACCACCGAGACGCGGCTGGCCGTCGAGATTCAGAAGATCCGGAATGCCAACCACTCCCGCGAGAAAAAGCCCTACGAGATCACCAGCGACGGGCTGTCCGTGTATCAGCAGGCGAACATCTTTTGACTACTTTTTTCGCCGTCGGGTCTCACACGAGTGCCAGTCGGCGCTCGGTGGACCGCTCCGACGAAAAACATAGTGAAAAAAGCCACGAGCGTGCGGTAGCGCGCTCGCGGGTGCTCTCGTAGTGTTTTCTGCCACCGCACAGCACCGGCAGCCCTGCCCTTCCCCTCAGAGCGCGACCCTCGCTGTCGCTCGGGTACGCGCTCTCGGCCTACAGTCGGTGTCGCGTGTCGTCGCTATCGGCTGGTGACCTCTCACCCACACACCATCGTCAGCGACTCAGTACCGATGTCTGACTCCGCGAGTGTGACCGTTGTACTGCCTGTCGCATAACAGAAGCACGTGGTCACGTCCGCTGTGGCTTCCCGCCCGTCGCTTTCCACCACGAGGGTGTAGAAATCCCCGATGGGGGTCGAAAGCGTCGTCTCCGTACTGTCAGCAGCCGCCACGTCGAGGGCTGTCTCGTCGACCGTCTCGCCGTCGCGGCGAAGCGAGAGTGTCGCCGTCCGGTCGGTGTCGGTCGGATTCTCGACTGTCACGGACACGTCCCCGCCGGAGCCACAGCCGACCAGTGGGCCCTCCTCTCTGAGACTGACCAGAAGCGCCGGGTAGTTGTCCCCTTCGGGAACCCGCCACTCCGAGACCGTTCGGCCGCCATCGGCCACGTCGACGGTCACCGTGTAGGTCCCGGCAGTGGCGATTACATCGCCGATTGTGACGGTTTGACTGGCGTCGACGGTCTGTGTACAGGAGAAAAACTCCTCGCCGCTGTGGGCGAGTGTGAGCGTTACCGTCCGTGTGTCCCCGCTTTCGTTTTCGATCTGTGCATTGCCGGTACTGAACGTCTCCTCGGCGTCCGGCACCGCAAACGGTAGGTCGTCGGTCGAACAGTCCGGGTTCGTCAGCGTCTCCCGGAACGTCACCCCGCCGTCTTCGGTGACCACTGCCGTGAGGTCGCCAGCGTACTCCTCGCCGGGTGTCCACTCGCGGCTCGCGGTCTCCCCGCTGTCGAGTCGGGCTTGGACAGTGTACTCGCCCGGCGTCGGAACGTCGGCACTGAGAAGTCCGCCCTGTCCCTGCGAGACTGTCCTGGATTCGTCGACCAGTCGGTTCCCGTCGAGCCGTAGCTGGACTGTTATTGTCACCTCACCGTCGTACTCGCTCTGGAACTGCAGGCTCGCTCGCTGTCTGTCTTCCCCATCTGGGGGGCCGGAAGCGGGATTGTCGTCGGCTGTCTCGGTCGGTGTCCCCGTCGTCGTCGTCGTCGTCTCGTTGTTTCCGCTGTCCGCTCCACACCCGGCGAGGCCGCCGACGACGGCGAGGCTACACGTTCTGAGGACTGTGCGTCTGGAGGGCGACATGCGCGGGAATCGTGGCACCGAGAGTAAGTATCTTCTCCCCTACCGGACGACCGTCACGGGGACCGGCGACCGGCGCATCACCGTCTCGGCGACGCTGCCAAGCAGGATCCGAGAGACGCCTTCCCGGCCGTGACTTCCCATCACCACGTGGTCGATGTCGGCTTCCTCTGCCACTTCCACGATGGTCTGTGCCGGCCGGCCGACTTCGACTGTCCGCTCGACGGTCACGCCGTGCTCGCTGGCGCGTTCTTCGACGTCCCCGAACCGCTCCTCTGCGCGGTCCTGTTCCTGCTCGTACCAGCCCTCCGGGGCTGTCGGAAGGGCGGACTCCGCGCTGTAACTGTAACTCGCTTCCGCCGGGTCGACGACATACAGCAACACGAGCGTCGCCTCGGGGAACTCCTCGAAGGTCAGGTCGACGGCGGCGTCTGCCTGTTCGGACCCGTCGAAGGGCACGAGAACACGGTCTGCCATGTCGGTAGTGAGACGCCGGAGGGTAAGAAGGTTCGTCCTCACTTCCGACGCGATAGCCGGTCGACTTCGAGACGCGATGGCGATTTTTAGTCTCGGCCGTGTCTGGTGACACACTTCGGGAGGCCGATGAGCTCGACTGGCTCGGAGTTGTCCGGCGAGTAGACGACCATCTGGCCTTTCTCCATGTAGGGCACCTTGGATTCGAGGTTCGAGGGGATGTTCACCGCGGAGATGGCGTCCTCGTCGCCGAGGTTGAGGACGACGGTGGTGTTTATCTGCTTGAAGACTGGGTCGGCGATGTCCTGTGGGTCCTGCGTGATGAGGAAGAGGCCGAGGCGTTCCTTTCGGCCCTGCTTTGCGGCGTCGGTGAACTTCCCGATGACCTTCCGGGCCTGGACGCTGTCGGCGTCGGTCAGGAAGTTGTGTGCCTCGTCCATCCCGAGCACCAGCGGCGTCTCCTTGATGCGGTCGTGTCGCGGGTCGTTCGAGAGTTTCTCGTCGACCAGAAGCGAAGACAGCGCCAGCACGACCGTCTCGGCGTGACGGGACTCGTTGATGTGGTAGGTCGGGACGACCGTCAGCCCGCCGGGGCGGACGAACTCGTGGATGCGTTCGGTGATTGGCTTGGCGTCCTGGTCGAAGATGTCACCGAATCCGCGGGCACGCCGGCGGACGGCGTCGAAGGTGGCCTCGTGGACCCGCCCGGTCTCGTCGAGTTCCTCCTTGAGCGCGGGGTCATCCAGGAAGGCGGTGAACTGCTCGTAGGTCCCCTCGCGACCGTACTGGTCGCGGAACCGCTGGAGGAGGATATTCGTCAGGGCGTTGTACTGGTTGTCGTTGAGACCGCTGCCGGCGATGAGCCAGGGGTTCGAGTAGACAAGCGAGAAGGGGATGGTGAACTCCACCTGCTCGGCGCTGTGGTGGCTGGCGGCATAGGAGGCCGACCCGACTTTCGGAACGAAACAGACGGTGTCGTCGTGGCCGCCGTGGGCGACCCCCTCCCGGTCTAGGTCGCGGGCAAAGTCGTCGTCCAGGTCGGGGTTGTCGTCGTGCATCTGGGCGTACTCGTCCTGCGGGTCGAACTGGACGACGGCGGCCTGGACCTCGCGGTCGCCCCCGGTCTCGACGGGATAGGTGCGCTCGGTATCGAGGAACTGCCGGAGGACGTTCTTCGAGGCGTGGGTCTTTCCCGAGCCCGTGCCCCCGGCGACGAGGGTGTGCCGGAAGACAAGCGGGTCGCCGTCGGTGTAGTCGTCTTTCAGCCGGTAGTCGATGGTCGGCGGCTCGGCGGCGGTCCGGACCTTCTCCCCGCCGACCGCGAGATGGCCGAGGAAGACCCCGTCGGCGGGCATCTTCAACCCCGTTTTGATGTCTTCCTTGTCGTCGGCGGCCGCCACGACCGTCTCCGGTTTGGGGACGCGGTCGGTCATTCGCCGCTTGAGGTCGCCGTCGTCGGTGTAGAGGATGGCGACGGGCTCCAGCGACGCCATCAGTTTGAAGTCCTGTTCGTCGATGCCCGCAGAGCGCATCGCTCGCCTGGCGTGAATCTCCGTCGCGTCGTCGGCGCGGTACTCCTGTGCGTATTCGAGGCCCGTAATCCGGCAAAAGAGCCGCTCGCCGTTTGTTGCCCCGTCGGGATAGGGCGCGACGAGATACGAGCCGATGCGAACGTCGGCGCGATTGCCGACAGTGACGTATGCGCGCAGGCTGGTCTCCTGGGCGTCCTCGTCGATGCGCAGGCCTTCGGAGGCCGAGAGGACGCCGATGCCGCGGTCCTGTCCCGCCGGCTCGGCGTCGTACTCGGCGAAGCCATCGTCGGTCGATACAGGTGAACCCTCGCTTGTGGCCGTCCCGTCGTCGGTCGTCGCTGTCGTGTCCGCGCCGTCTGCGAGAGATGTGTCGGCAGTCTCCGCATCGTCGCTGCCGTCGTCGCCGTCAAAGTCGGTGAAATCCCCGAGGTCGGACATGACAACTACATCGACGCGGCCCCACAAACCCCTTTCCCCATCGGAGAACGTGTCGCCGCGGTGCTTTTGCCACCGCGGCCCGTACCCTCGCATATGTTGCTCATCCGCGGACGGGCCGGTGGGACCGCTCTCACTGGCACGCTCTACGAGGAAGAGGACCACCCGCCGTCGTTCCGGGGGGCCCCTGACGAGTCCGCACCCTATACGTGGGTCTGTGACGGCTTCTACGAGGTCGAAAGCGGCGGCCAGCTCCAGCGCGTCGGCGACCGCGAACTCCGGGTCGCCTTCGAGGAACCCCTGCCCCGCGGGTTCGAGACCCGCGAGCAGGCTATCGAGGCCGCCAAAGAGCACATCCGCACGCAGTTCGTTCGCATCGGTGTCGACGCCACAGATGTGGCCATCGAGTTCGAGGACGCCGACTGATACTATCGGCGCTACTCCCCTGCGGAATTTTGCCACCCCGAGGTGCCGACTATCCTTCCGAAGGTATCACCGACAGTATGCGCCGGCCCCGGGCTTATGCCGGTTCCCGCCTACTCTTTGACATGGCCGAGTCGATCCCGCCCGAGGCCGAAGACCTGCTCACCAGCGCGGTGTTGCCGGCCTATCTCGCGACGAGCGTCGAGGACCGCCCCCACGTCGCCCCAGTGTGGTACCGCTACGACGAGGGCACTGTCGAGGTAATGACCACCGGACAGAAACTCGCCAACCTCCGGCGCAACCCCCGCGTCTCGCTCTCTGTCCAGCACCACGATGCCGGTGACCCCGAGTGGACGGTGACGCTACGTGGGACTGCGACTATTATCGAGGACGACGATGCACACAGGGAGGCAAACCGGACAATCAACCGCAAGTACGGGGCCGACCCCGACGCCTGGCAGGAGAACACGCTCGTCCGCATCGATGTGGGGTCAGCCAGCTACCGGACGTACTGACTGCGAACCTTGCGAGCGCCAGAACGGCACGTGAACGACTTCGGGAAAACACACAACGGGCTGGCCCGTCGACAGTGGGGTATGGCAGAGAGTACGACGCTCGATGAGTTGACGGAGACGCCCCACGCCGAGGTCTTCGAGGACCAGGCCCCCCGGACTGTGCGCCTGCAACTCGATGCCGGCGAGGAGATTCCACCACACACCCATCCCGGTATGGACATCGTCTTGCACGTGCTGTCGGGGCGATTGGAAGTGGGCCTCGGCGAGGAGACACACGACCTCGAAGCCGGTCAGCTTGTCCAGTTCAGCGGCGACAGGGAGGTCTCGCCGTCTGCCGTCGACCCCAGTACTGCTCTCATCGTGTTCGCACCCCGGTCCGACGACTGATTCACTTGCGGCCGGAGCCACCGTCGGCTGCCGTCGCTGTCCCCGCGGTACCGTCACGGTCCCCCTGCCTCTGGCGCGCTCTGAGACGCCGCCGGACTCGTGTCGACCCCTGCGTGGTCGCGTAGATACCGATGGCCACGAGCACGATAGTCCCGCCGGCAGCCACGTCGTAGAGATAGGAGACCGTGACACCGAGGAGTGTGGCGGCGATGCCGACGGCGACGGCCGCGAACATCGACTGCTTGTATCCAGACTGTTCGGTCGTCGCAGCGACCGGTACGACCAACATTGCAGCGACCAGGATGACGCCCATAATCTGCATCGCCCCGACGACGACGACGGCCGTCAGCACCGACAGGAGGTTGTTGTACCGGGTGACGGAAATCCCGGCAGCGCGGGCCCCGACTTCGTCGAAGGTGATGTAGACCAACGGTCGGTAGGTGACGGCCACGACAAGTCCCACGAACAGCGTCATCCCGACGAGGATTCCGGCGCTCGCCCGGGAGACCGTCGCGAGTGACCCGAAAAGATAGGTGTTGATGCCGACCGCGATGCCACCGTCGGTGGCGGTAACGAGGACGCTCCCGAGTGCGAACGAGCCTGTGAGGACAATAGCCAGTGAGGTGTCGCGGGAGGCACCGGCGTGGTCGATGAGTGTCTGGACGAGGATGGCAGCGACGGCGGCAACGCCGAGTGCCGTCACCAGCGGGAAGATGCAAGTCTCGAAGACAGCGTTGGCGAAGAGACCGACAGCGACGCCAGTAAACGCCGAGTGTGCCAGCGTGTCACCGACCATCGCCATCTCCCGGTGAACCAGGAAGCTCCCGACGAGTGGGCCGACGATGCCGACACAGAGCGCGGCGAGGTAGGCACGCTGCATGAACGGGAAATCGAGCATCCGAAGGCCAGTCACGTCGGCCAGCATGTCTAGCATTGACCCCCAGACGACAGCAAGCAGTACGTCGAGAACGGCATCGCCGCTCTCAGCGAGGGCACGCACTGGCGGACCGGCGGCTACCGGCTGTGGTGGGAGCGTCATCAGTGGTCGTGCTGGATGATGTGTTGCCCTCCGCCGTAGGTGTCGGCGAGGGCGTCGGTCTCGACGAAGGTTTCGGGGTCACCATGGAAGAACAGCTCACGGTTGAGACAGGATTTCTTCTCGAATGCGCGGGCCCGGTTCCCAGCCATGCCCGTGCTGTCCGATAGGAACCAGCAGGTCTGTCTCCGTCGCATCCCCGGCGACTGCAGCGGCGATGTCACCGAAGACAAAAAACGTCGCCTGTGCTGTCGCGTCGCTGGAACCGCCCGACAGACTATCGAGGCAGCCGGCCAGCCCAGCGGCGACAGCAGTGCTTGCTCCCAGATTCTGTAGCATCCGTCGACGTGTGGTTCGTTCCATCCGTGTTATTAAGTCTATAGGTAGAGTTAATAATAATTGTGGTTGTAGAAGGGGTGGTTAACAAAGCTGTTGCTACCAGGTGGCACAGCCAGTGGTAGAAGTGCTGTCGCCTACTCCATCTCGGACAACGGACCGAAGTCGTCGACGGGTAGCACGGAGTAGTCGATAGTGAGGGTATCTTTGGTGGCGCGAACTTTCCCGACGAAGGTGGATATCTCTTCGAGGGTGCCCTCCAGTACGAACAGTTCCATGCAGTGGTGGCCGCCGACGTGGCTGTGGAAGTTCGAGGCCACAAGCCCCTCGTGTTCGTGGCGCAGGTGCATCATCTTCTCTTCGACGCTTGTCGTTTCATAGTCGAAAAGCACCGTCACCACACCCATCAGGTCCCGACCTTCCAGTTTTCTGTCTTCGAACTCACCCAGCAGGTTCCGACTCGCTTCCCGCAGCACTTCACTGCGGCCGGTGTACCCGTGGTCTTCCGAGAAATTGTCGATGCGCTCCAGCAGTTCCTCCGGCATCGAGACGCTGACGACTGTCATCGATAATAACTTAGTCCGATAAAAATAATAATCCTTGCTATTCTGCTGGCGTTCCCGGTTGCTCGAATCACAGTAGCTGTGTACTGTATCCGCCAGTTTTCCGGATCCGAGACCTGCTGACACGCTTTGCGGACAGCCGTCGGCAGCCACGTTCTCGACTGCCACTGTGGAATTCAACTACGAATCCTTTGTATCCTATAATTCTGATATAAATGAAATACTACTCCGGTATCTTCGTATAGAGTGAGTCCCCTGGCTTCCCCCTGTTTGCTGTAAGATAATACAAACCTATAGGGCAGAAACGTAATGAATGTGGATAAAAAACCGGCAAAAATCTCGAAAAGCTATAGTTGTTGGGGTTTAGATGCTGTGGTGGGAATGTATCCTCCCCACCTGTCCATCTTCGGTCGCCCCACTGAGTTGCTCGTGGACTTCTCCCTGAGAAGTTTGTCGACTCCGAGACTTCGCACAGGATGCTAAAACGCGGCCTGAGGCCCCATTTCTGCAGAACCGCGACATCTGCAGACCAAGCATCTGGGACGCTCCGAAAGTGTGGCTACCGTCGTGTCTACGCCTTGCTTTCGGTGTCCGCCAGTGGCTCACTGCTGCCCTCTCTAAATTATAAAATGCTGACTATTAGATATTTTAATAGGAAATATTATCTTTCTATTACCGATTGCTGAAATCGTCCGGGCCGCGCTGTTTGGACTGGTTGTGGAGTGGCCGCCGTCAGTCGTCGTTGCTTTCTGGATGACTTTGGCTGTGTACTCCGGTGTGCGTGCTACTAATGTTTCGCTGTGGATCGTAGCGCCCGTCGCTATCTCGTGGTTCTTCGAGTTGACTCTGTTCAGAGTTCAAACTTCGTCCCGGCACTGACGGTGTCGAACCCGGCAGCTTTGAGCCGGTCGTACTCCTCGCTCTCCCGGTCGAGGAGCGGGTTGGTGTGGTTCAGGTGCGTGAAATAAATCTCCGTCTGCTCGGCATCGAGTTCTCTGATGGAGTCCTTGACGTAGGGATGTGGTACTTCCTCCGTTCGCTCAAGTTCGTCTTCGCTCCAGAAGGTCCCATCGACCAGAGCGATATCCACCTCCTCGACGAGGCGTCGTGTCGTGGGGTCCCACTCATCGATGTCGGTCATATAGAGCAGGGAGCGTTCCGGCCCGTCCATCACGTACGCAAAGGTGCCCGTTGGAAGTGACTCTCGGTGCTCGACGGGGCGGCTTTCAACGTTCACTGCGTCGAGTACAACGGTGGCACGCGGTGCAAGGTCATTGAGGGTGAGATTGTCCTGTTCGATCAGCAGGTTCAGCGGTGGAGCATTCCGGATGACGTCGTTGAGACCTTCCGTTGCATAGACTGGTGTTCGCTCGGTGTTGGCCGCTTCCTGACCGAAGAACAGCAGTCCGGGCAGGTGGCCAAGGTGGGCGTGTGTCAGGAACACTCCGTCCGGAACTGTGGTGACCTGAAACCGGATATCCGGGGTTGCATCGAACAGGTAGTTCCCGCCATCTGAGAGTAACACGGCAGCTGCGTACCGCTGCTGCCCCTCCTTTGTGCGTGCGGATTCACACTGGTCACAGTGACAACCGATGTGAGGGACACCAGCATCTTGTGCAGTCCCTAGGACCTCGACTGTCGGCATACTCCAGCAGTTGTGCGGGCCCGTTATTAATGTAAGGGAAGTGTTGATATTAACCCCGACCGGACCAGCATCTCAGCAGTCGTTCACTGGCCCGAACGTCTCGAACGTCCGTCAGAATCGAAAACCGAGCCGGCCGCTCCTTTCGGGTGAAGTTCGGTGGTACTGTTTCTCCAGCCCGTATCCCGCTGTGTCAGGATAGCGACAGCGAGGACCACGGCTCGTCTGCGTCTCTCGGTATGCGCGACTGCTGTGTGACACGTGGGCCTGTCTGTGGAACTCAGTGCAGGGACTGCTGGGTGCCGTTCACATCATCTGGCCGTCCTCCTCGCTGTCGTGCTCGCGCACCAAGGTGGTGAGCCGGTATAGTCCCCACAGGAAGGGGAGAGTCGTCGCGCTCAGTACCAGTATCGCCGTGATGATGACCTGAGTTGCACTTGCTGTCATTGGTATCACCCGAAGATGTCCCACAGATACGCAAAGAGAATTCCGGCGGGATAGACGTATTTCCCCCAGTATATGAACCAGCCTCCGAGGTTGATACCGGGGCCTTCGTTTATCCGTTCGAGCGTCTTCTTGCCGTCGTAGGCCCAGAAGAGCCCAATCGGGGCAAGCAGGGCTGCGAGCGGACCTGAATACAGCACAACAGTCGTCAGCAGGTTGAACAGCTCCGAGGACATCGCTGTCGGGACTGCGAGGAGTACGATAAAGCCCACCAGCAGAGGCGTAATCTTCTTTCGGGACAGCCCGGTGTGATACCGCAGCGTATCGACGGGCACCTCCATTATCGAGATGCCGGTCGAGATTGCCGCGAGTGCTGCGGCCAGGAAGAACCCTGATACGACGATGGACGACCCGGGTATCTGTTGTGCGATCTGCGGAATCGAGATAAACATCAGCCCTGGGCCGGTTGTCGCAGGCTCGATGCCGACGGCCAGTGCTGCCGGGAAGATTGCGAAGCCTGCCAGGATTGCTATCGTCGCGTTCCCGAAGGTCGTCGTGATTGCCGCCGTGACTGTGTCTGCCTTGTCACTCAGGTAGCTACCATACACGACCAGTGGTGCCCCTGCCAGGCTTGCCGTGAAGAAGGCCTGTGCCATCGCATTGAGCACGACGGTCGGCGTGAGTTTATCGAAGTCCGGAATCAGGTAGTATCGCAGCCCCTCCAGACTCCCGTCCAGCAACACACCGCGAGCTGCTAGGAGAATGATGAGGGCGAACAACAGCCCGAGCATCACCTTCGTTGCGGGTTCGATACCCTTCTTGACGCCGAAGTAGACAATCGTCCCGATGATGAGTGTCGCTACGACCGCGAAAATCGCCGAGTTGGCACCCGAGTTCACGCTTCCGAAGAACTGGCCGGGGGACTCCCAGAAGCCGTTCGACACCGGCGCTGCGATGTAGCGGATTGTCCACCCTGCGATACTCGAATAAAACGCGAAGACGACGAGTGGTCGCAATCCAGGTATGAGACCGACTATCTTGCCGAACGGCATTCCTAACTCCTTGTACGCGCCTGCCGGACCTTGCTGAGCAATCTGGCCGGTGTTGAACTCTATGACCAGTCCCGTCCACACCAGTGTGATTGTAAAGAAGAAATACGGGATGAGGAAGGCCGCTCCACCGTTCTGTGCAACTAACATCGGGAACAACCACAGGTTCCCCAATCCGACTGCCGATCCAATCGCGCCTGCAATGAGCCCTAGCTCTGAGGACCATCTGTCTCTTGTCTCGGTCATGGTATTACGTGACTCGCCAGATGCCACCACATATCCCGTCTATATATAATTATGGATTCGGAGGGGCGATTGCGCTGCCGACGGCGCGCAACAGCCCGATTCTCACGGCCCGTGTGCACTGGTCTGAAGAGACGAGAGTGCTGGCGGTTTCACGGGGAGAGGCACTGACAGGTGGAACGACCTCAGTCGGCTCGGTGCGATACAGTCCGCGAACACATTGAGGTGGCGTGTGCCTGCGGGAGCGTCCGTGTTTCGACCCCCCGGTGAGTCACAGAGGTCCGTTCCCGCTCTTGTCGAGGCGGACGGCCGCCTGCAGCTGTTTGACGATGTCAAACGCTCTGGTCAGTCGGTCCCGCGCGATTGGGTACTGCTTCGGTAGTCTCCTCTTCGATATCCGTACCGCCGCTCACGCCGTCCTTGCTCTGTCGGATAATTTCACGCGCGTTCGCACGTGGCCCCCGAAGCCCCGTTTCGGTGTGGCGGTGTGGGTCGGTTGATGAAGCAAAACTTTACAAGAACGACGCCTGTGTCTGTGTGTATGTCACAGAGTGGGCGTCGTATCCAGGCTCTCGAAACGACGAGCCGGATTCTGGAGGTTTTACAGGAACACGGCGAAATGACGCTGTCAAAGCTTACCGACCAGCTCAATGTGACCAAGGGTACTATTCATACACATTTGATGACGCTCAACGACTGTGGCCTCGTACAAAAACAGGACAACAGGTATCGGCTGGGGGCGAAGCTCATGACTTACGGTGCACACGTGAAAAACCGCCATCTCATCTACCAGGCTGGCAAAGCCCCTGCGAAGGAACTCGCCCTCGAGACAGGCGAGATCTGTGAAATTGCGACTGAACATGCCGGGCGCTGTGTCATCCTCCACCGGTTCTACGGGGAAAACACGCTCAACACGCAATACCAGCAGGAGAGTCTGGAGAAGTTCCGTCAACTCCACTACGGTGCAACGGGGAAATCTGTGCTTGCTCACATGGAACCGGAACGCGTCGACAGGGTTATCGAACGGTATGGCCTGCCCCAGCGGACTGAGAATACGATTACCGACCGCGAGGCGCTGCTGGACGAACTCGAAACTATCCGAGAACGTGGCTACGCATTCAACGATGAAGAGGAAGTGCGCGGCATCCGCGCGGTGGGGGCTCCCGTATTGAACTCCGACCAGGAGCTTCTCGGCGCAATCTGTCTGGCCGGTCCCCGTGGACGGGTTGACGATGCTACATTCTCGGAGGAGTTTCCGACGCTCGTTAGCGAAGCACGGAGCCTCATCGAAATCAACGTCGAAACAAACGATTTCGACACGTTCCGTCCCTGAACCGATTGACTCTGGCTCCCGTCTACTGTTCTTGGCCTGGGACCAGTCTGCAAACATTCTGTTGTCCCCAACGAATTACACTGGTATGACTGTAATGGGTAGCACGTCCGTCCACACTGTTCACTCCGTTGCGACATCGTCTCACAACCTGTTACACGACACCTCGTTGGGGGAATCCGACTGCTGTCCTGCTATGCACACACAGTGTCCGAACTATTCTGGCTGCAGTGACGTTCTACCCAGCGTTGTGGTCGCCAAGCGGAGAGTTCCACACGCATTTGATGATAGTAAACGCCGGTCCACAGCTGTTGGTCTATGGGGTCTCCGCAGGTGTCCTGCGAGCACGTGATACGTGAGATGGTCCTTCCCCGTCTTGTTTGTGCCTGCACTTGCTGACCTACCGGGCCCATTGGGAGTAGCTAGAGCGTACCTGGTGCAAGCGGACACTGGAGTCCCCGACACGGTCTCTCATTTCGGTTATCTGGCCGAATTATAACATTTTGATGCAGTATCTATGATTGATGTATCAGGGGCTCAGCACTCTCGAAGAGGACCCTGTAACCGCGTACGCTGGTTTCCAGTCACTGTGGGAACCCAGTGTAAGCAGCGTGGATATACTTACAGTACCGGAAAATAATACTGCCGGCGGTACGGCTGTTCGAGATTTGGACAATCGCCAGTCTATTCATATGATATCCAATAGCCTCATTCGCCGGCACGTCCATGCACACATGTGCACCAAGCGGTGCGAAAATACACGATACTGTCGCCGAAGTCCCCTGTGGGTTTCCTCGCCCTCTACTCTGGGTCTTCACAGTCACAGCCACCCTGCTCGAACAGTTCTGACAGTTCGTACTGTTTATTACAGTCTTGACAGTACACCTGAAGGCTGATAATCGTCTCGAACTCCCCGGCTGTCAGGTCCCCGGCGTTCTGGAGTTCCGCGAGTGACTGGTCCACGACGGCATCGAGTCGGCTTCTGAGGCGCTGGATACGCTCCTCGTGTTTTTCGAGGCGGTCAGTGTCCTCTGTTTGTTCTTTTGATACGTCCAGAGCCTTCCGAAGATACGTATAGACTGCCTGGTGGGTCACAAAGTCGCCTTCGAGCTGGTCGACATCGATGCCAGCCCGCTGTAGGCGATTCCGTTGCTGTGTCCGCATCCCGACACTGACATCGTCGTCCGTGAGTAACCGGTAGGTATTCTCCGCTTCACCTTCAAGTGGGTCTTCGCCAGCCTGCTCGAGCGCTGTCTGGACGAGTTGGGCATTTATCTTGTCTGCCAGTTCCCGCAGGCTCATCTCTTCGCCTGACTCCCCGAGCCACATAGCGGGTAATCTGTCGTGCAGGTCTTCCAGACGGTAGTCCGATAGGACCCGACCGACCTTGTACCGCCGGTTTGGCTGCTGTAGCTCCGTCATTACTTGGCTTATCAGTCATCCGTCTATTTAGCGATTGGGTCTGATTTCCGGCGGAGAGAATCTGCGTCTCCCGATTGAAAACTGAACCGAAGCAGGGTCTTCACCTCTCCCCAGTCCCGAGAGTCTCAGTTGAGTGCTGTCACAGACGGTCCTTCGATTTCGCATCGAAAATCCGACTGTCGACCTTCGTGAATACGGCACCTACAACTCGAACTGGCTTCAAAGTCTTCTTCGGGATCGACGTTGTCTGACTCTCCTTTGTCACAGTCGTCGCTGTCGGCAGCCATACCGTGTGTAGATCGTGTTGGAGTGTTGGTTGGATTCGCTCGGTTGTAACGTGAGCAGCCACCCTGAGGTGTTAGCTGTAGTTCTCATCCAGCGACTGAAGCGAAAAATAAGACAAGTGATGGGTGATGGGTATAGTTGGGTACTTTATAATTAATGTGGGTGTTGGATAAATTAACAACTCCGAAATCAGGACTTGATCGGCTATTTACTGGGGAATTAATTATCACTGCAGGATTAAATGTTGTGTTGACGATATCTTACTATTTGCAACAAGATCTACGAAATATAAATAGAACTATTCTACTCATAAAGGCGCTATCCGGATAATTCTTGTACTAACACGGATGTGGCAGGTAAGTAGTAAACCTCCCGCCGGGCCGTCTCAAAGATCCATCCGCAGACTCACATTGGCTTCACTCTCTGTGAGTTGCCGATAGATTCTGTGAACGCTGCTGTTGATCACAGCTCCTGCCTCTCTACAGAATCCTCAGTAAAATATACTGTATGTGAAAGTAGATAGTTTGAGGTACCTACTGTACTTCTAATCTCACAGAAGAAATAGTTAGAAATAAAAATCAAATACAATATTATATACTTTATATTATGTTAAGGCGGGTGACGCAGTCTGGAAGGCAAGCGACATGTTCCCCTGGGCCCTTCTTTCCACGCTACTGCTATCAGTCTCGTGTACCGATTACTCGCCTGTGGGGCACAGCATAGAACTCAATCGCTGTACTGACTGACTAGGCAATTCAGAAATTCTTTTATTTAAAACTATGGGTGTAAAGACTAAATTGAGTCAGAGGGACAGTGGCAATACTACGGAATATATGGCCGTTTCTTGTGGAAATCATACTATTTTTACAACTATGGGCTAAAATACGCTAGTATCTAAACTAGGGATTCAGTTGTTGAGTACTTCTGGAGTTGTTGCCGAAGATGGATTATTCTCTTGGTTATGTTTAGTAGGGTGTGTCGGCTCTGTATAATTGTCTTCCAATCCATATTTTTTGATAGGAACAGGACACCTTCTCTTTGGGTCACACTGCCGGACACAGGATTCGCTTGTCACATCCGTTCGTCGCAGAATCGAATGGGCCCGGGCGGGGAACATCCACAGATTTCGGGACTGTCAGCTATCTATATCTCCGGGTTTGAGGCGGGTAAGAACCACGTTCCGGAACTGCCATCTCCGATGATTGTCACACCAGTCCAGCAGAGACCATCATATCCCGATGTCTCAGTTGCCAGTTGAGCGGAGGTCCTCAATAAACCGGAACCCGTTCACGAACGTAACCGAGTCACCATACCCCTCGCTGGCGAGGACGGTTTCAGCCGCTTCACCAGCTGCGATGTCCGTCGTATAGATGTACACCTCGGTCGCCGTACCCGTACTGAGCCGCTGGGCAGCAAGTGCAGCGAGAGCGCAATCAGCACGTTCGATGGTGTCTGGTGACCGGTCGTCAGCGTTTGCGATGTATCGTTGGACACCATCCATCACCCGGGAAACGACGGGCTGCGAGAAGTCGGGTGGCGAGGAGACTGAGACCCATCCCTCCTCGATTGCCGTATCGACGGGTGGTGTCTGCTTGTCGACTTCAGTATCGGACAGTTCCTCGTACACTCGGCTGGGAAGAACGAACGTAACGTCGTTGCGGCGGGCGAACCGGCGGACCGCCTGATAGCGACTGTTCGATAGCTGTCCCATCGCGACGAACAGACCGGTATCGGCGATGGTGAGGGTACTCACGCGTCGTCGGCTACGTCACCGTCGTCGATTTCGAGCTCAGCAAGCGACGCTCCCGACTCCTCAATGTCGAAGTGCTCGTGGACAACGGGGCGAAGTGCCTGGAGGACGATCTCCGCAGCGAGCGGCGAGATATCGAGATCCTGTGCTATCTGGCGATGCGTGACCTCCCCACGCTCACGCGCGACAGCGTAGGTCAGTGCTGTCGCAAGCCCAGCGATTCCATGGCGGTCGATATACGTATCGATGTCCTCATTGGTTTCACGACGACCGACCGCGTCAATAAGCGCTGGCGTGATAGTGTACTCACGGTTACCATCAGCCGCCGTCACGGTCAGGTCAATCTCACAGGCGGTGTACTGTCGGGGTTGGTCGGCCCGGACGACCTCGAAAACGCCAGCATCGACGAGCCGATTGACGTAGGTGTATGCCGTTCCCTGCGCCAGATCGAGTGCATCCATTACTTCTTGAACCGTCGCTTTTCCCTCGCGCGCGACGTATGCGTACAGTTGGGCGAGCTGGGGCTCTTCGAGGAGGTCCGCCACCGAGAGAAAGTCTCGGACAACATCACCGTCGGCCTGCTGGGAGGTGCGTGACATGGCGTGGTAGTATTTACAGATTACAGATAGACAGTAAAATATCTTTGGGACAACTCCAGCACTGCAGTTCTATGTGACGGTCGCGCCGACGAGACTTTTCGCTGCAAACGAGTCAGCGCCTCCCCTGAGACATCGGGAGGCTGAATTTGGAAGATGTCGAGATGGTTCGATGGCAGTTTTGTTTCGTGATTGCCAATCATATTGATACACTCAATCGGCGATTGATTTTCTCTATACCCTCCTTCGACTCTTGGTGAAGGCATGATAGCAGCGACCCCAGTGTATGCGGTTGATGAACTCTCCGGTAGAGTCACTGACGAGTGATGGCAGTACTAGACAGAGAGCGCCGCTATACCGGAAAAACCGTTGGCTAACAACCCTGCAAATTGTGGATGCTCTCTTCGGGAGTATATCTGGACATCAGAAATTGGCGGTTTCAGACACTCTAATTACGAATATAGGAGGTATGAGAACCATGGGCCCGGGCGGGCTGGAACGATTGCGTTCTTTGTGGCTTCGAGGTATCGGAAACTACCATCATGAGTCGGGGAGGTAATCGCGGCGCTGTTCGGACTTTTCGCGCTCGCCACGGCGGTCGTAGTGCTTTCCTAGAATGGCCTCGCTGGCATCGAGGCGGTCGGAAACGATTTGCTTCGGAACGTCTTCGCGCCGGTACGCCGTCACTCGACCACTTCGAATGTCGTGCGGTGAACGCGTTGAGGGACACTTACTCGCCTGCTTGTAGTACGTCGCCTCGCAGTCGTCAGGGTCGCGGTCGTGCGGGCACTCGTTTCCGTACCAACACGGCCGCGTGACTGCATACACGAGATTCCTGATTGTCGTCGGGGCAGGCCGTCCCTCGCGGGTCGTAACCAGGGGCTCTCGGCCGTATTCGTCGGTCACGTCGTTCCGAGGGCCAGCAATGTAGTCCTGAATCACCCGAGCAACGAACGGACTGATAGCGTTCCATCGCTCGCCAGTCTCACCGTTTTTCAGCGGTGTATCCTTCTCCGGCTGGTGGCGGAACGAGACTCCGGGTTGGTCTCCACCCAACTCACAGTCTTGGAGATCGAGACCGCGCACAGCACCCGTTCGCGCTCCGGTGTGCCACAGTAGTAACATCACGACGTGACGCCGGGAAGCGTACTCGTACTGTTCCAGATAGTCCAGAATCTCCGCTGCACGGTCCGGTTCCAGTGTCGTATCGCTCACCTGCCCCGCTCGCGTTAGCGTCGGGAGAGGGACTTTCTCACGGAGACCTTCGTTCACAGCATCGACTTCGGCGGCAAACCGGAGGAAAGACCGAAGGGTCGCCAGTTGACCCTTGAGCGTTATCGGTTCTACAGCGTCACGTCGCCCGTGACCTTCGCGCCGCCACACGCGGTACTCGTACAGATCTCGCCCGCCGAGTTCGCGCAGGTCCTCGATGTCCTGCTCGTCACAGAAATCGACGAACGCCTCTAATCGATACTTCTGGGCGGAAAGGGTACTCTCAGAAAGTTCGTCACGGCGGCCTTCCAGATACATCTCTTTGGCTTTCGCTGGCGAGAGTGGCTGCAGGTCATCGGTCATGAATCAGTTACCCCCGAAACCTGCTCGCTCACTCCTGCGCAATCCTGGAAGGTTCGCATTGTGCAGCCAGCGCTCATACGTGGTGGATCTCACCGGCTTCCGTCCACGTTCGTCGGCGCGAAAGCGCCTGCTTGCCGTCGGCAGTGAGCGTGTACTCGTTCGTGCGCTGGTCGCGCTTGCCCTTCTCGACCAGACCACGCTCTACGAGTTCGTCGAGGTTCGGGTAGAGCTGGCCGTGGTTGACATCCTCTCTGTAGTACTCCTGGAGCTTCGACTTGATAGCCAGCCCCTTGAGCGGGCCGTGGTGTGAGAGTACCCACAGAATGTCTCGCTGGAAGGCACTCAGACCAGCTAGGCGGGGTTTATCTGAATACGACTCTTCACTGTCGGTGCGGGCTTCGCCCGCGGTGGATTCACTGGACATAGTTCTGTCCCACGGAACCACCTTTTCGGGACCGTGTGCCAGCACGGTCCCTCTCTCCACGGACGACGAGACTCATCTCCTACCGAGTCAGTGGCTCCGTACTTGCAACATTCTTGCCTCGTTTGATATAGTTTACGGAGATTGCTATTGCACAGACTGAGAGTATTAGTACTCAAACCTCAACGATATAATCTATCGCATGGAATACGAACTATGCGATACTCGGGTGACTGGATGGTGTTGGCTGACGACCGAATTCTGGAATATATCCGCGAGAAGGGATCTGGTCGCCCAAAAGAGATGGAAGACAGTGGCTACGTCAGATACAGTCGTGCCTACATCAGCCAGCGGGCGAAGAAACTCGTGAAGCATGGACTGCTAGAAGATCTCGGCAATGGCGTCTACGTCATGACTGACCGCGGTGAGAAGTATCTCGACGGTGAAATCGATACCTCCGAAGACGCACCCGATGAGATTGACTCTCCTTTCGAGAACGGCGAGCCCTCCCCCGACGGCCCTGAGAACTCAGTCTAACTCTATACATGAATCCCCGCAAATCTGACTGGTGGATGGAACAGACCGACGAGCGTATTCTCGAATTTCTCGACGATGTCGGCTGGGCTACGCCGCATATAATGGCCTGTGAGCGTGGCTTTGAGGCAACCGAAGGTCGGATTCGAGATCGGTGCGAGCGTCTGGTGTACGCCGGATTTATCGCGCCGCTGCATCGGAAAACGTACGAGATTACGCAGTGGGGCAGGCTGTATCTGCAGGGTGAGATTGATGCTGAACATCAGCCGACTCCAACAAAAGAGCGTGCTCTTCGATGAGTCTACTGCTCAGTTTCGTCCTCTAAGTGGGCGAGTGCAGGGTTGTCTGAATCTACGTCGCTAAGGAAGCGAAGTAGTCGTTGTACTGCTGCAGGATCTTCTTCGATATTCCCTAGGAAGTGAATCATTCCCTGGATTGCCCGGTTCTGTTTATGATAGTCCCATAGCTCGAACTCCTCTTCGAGATCGTCGTCGGTCCTTACAACAACTCCAGATTCTTCCAGCGTATCAGCAGCACTGTCGCTTACTTCCCGACAGAGTGCCACGACAATGACGTTCGTCCGCTCTGCTAACTCCATCATCGAGCCAAGTTCGTCAGCAACGTTCGAAGAATCGATTGGGAGATCCTTCACCTCGACAGAAACCATCAAATCCGGTCCTTGGTATCCGTCGATGTCTCCGTAGCGGTGCTGTCGAGACGATCCCGTCCGGACCTTGCTTGCTCGGAATGAGAGGTGTGGCCATTTCGTCCGAACGTAGCCATACGAGAAGGCTTGGTAGGTAAGCCCACCCTCTTCGTCCGGGTGGCTTCTATCGTAATTGAGAAGAACCTCTTTCAATGGATCCGGAAATGGTGGGTCACGTGTCTCGAACGAACGCGCTGCAAGTCGTTCCAGCCCCAAATCGAAGAGACGCTGAACCGTTTCGTGACGTCCTTCGCTACTCAGTCTGAAACTCGATTCGAGAAGGTCGTCGTACCTTTCCCATTCCCCTGTGTGGTGCCCTGGAGAACTGGGGAAATTGGTCCGTCTGAAACCTTCACGGAATAGTTCGATTACGTCGTTGTGGACCGACCGGATCGAATACTTCTCACCATCGTATTTGAGCGTGAGTGTTGTCTTCGCGGCATTCTCGTACCAACTGAGCAGCAGGGACCTATCGATCTCAGCACGAAATCCACTCAATCGATCGTCGACTCGTGATAGGTCCTCAGCGACCATCAGGAAATCTATCGCCAACCCGAGCGTGCCCTTCGATTCGTCGAATACCTCGCTCACACGTTCAACCATCGAGTCGATTTCATCCTGCTCCTCGTCGGAAATCCTTGCAGTGTCAGCGCCCGTATCGCTGGCAGTTGCTTGTCCGATATTCGCCTGAGTGTCCTCCCCGTAGCGCTCTGGAAAGTAATCGGATAAGAACTCAGAAATCTCCTCTTGCTCTTTCTCAGCTCGCTCGTAGGGCATCATGCAACCCCATAGAAGAAAGTGACACGGTGACGAGAGGAACTAAACAGAACCGACTCCAGAGACCGTCCGATACTGTCTCCGATATCAGTCATATGTGATACCGCTAGCGGGGTGGTGGATTGAATGTTACGGACGAATCAATTCAGAGTATCACTTTTCGACGCTATTCTCAGGGAGTACGAATCGTTAAGTGCGATATCGACGTAACGAGACACATTAGATGAGTTCCCGGAATCTGACCTACGTTGATCTCTTCGCGGGTGCCGGTGGCCTGTCGCTTGGGTTGGAAAATGCCGGCTTCGAATCAGTCCATGCTGTCGAAGTCGATGATGACGCCCGAGCAACGTATGCGCGGAATCGGAAGGGAGTGGAAGCGGATGATCTCACCCAGGATATCCGTGATGTCGATACTACCGAAATTCCGGATATAGTGGGGCATGACTCTGTGGATCTTGTCGCAGGCGGACCACCGTGCCAGGGCTTCTCTGAAGTGGTAAGTCCTGACGGCTCAGACGACCGGAACCACCTGTTTACGTACTTTATCCAGTGGGTCAATGAACTGCAGCCGAAGGCTGCTCTCTTCGAGAACGTCCGTGGGATGGAGAATACGGCGGACGGTAAGTTTCTCGATGCGGTGAAAGAGTCATTCGACAACATCGGGTACGAAGTGACACCAAACGTCGTCACAGCATCCGACTTCGGTGTTCCACAGCATAGACGACGGCTCATAGTGCTGGCCTTCCGGGATGATGCCCCAGACCATTCTATTGACGGCTTCAAATTGGACCCTGTCGAGACCCCTGGCGTGATCGATGGAATCGGTGACCTTCCGGAAGTCGCGGCAGGCGAAGAAGTAACAGAGTACGACGAGAAGCCGGAAACCGTCTTGCAGCGAGATCTTCGCGGCGATAACACGAAGCTGACGCTGCACGAAGCCGCCAACCACTCAGACGATATGGTGGAAATGGTCTCTCACATCTCAGACGGTGGTAACAGAACTGAGATTCCCGAGGAACTGCAACCTTCTTCGGGGTATCACAATTCTTACTCGCGGCTGGATTCGCAGGAACCTGCAGTGGCGATTACGTCAAATATGTCCAAGCCGTCGAGTGCCCGCTGCGTTCATCCATTCCAGGATCGGGGTCTGACTCCGCGGGAAGGGGCACGGCTCCAGACTTTCCCTGACAGCTACCGATTCGTAGGCGGACTGGTTTCAGTTCGCCAGCAGATCGGAAACGCTGTACCTCCGTACCTTGGGGAGGCACTGGGATACTACGTCAAAGAAGCCGTGTACGGAGTAGATCTGAGCGAGAAGGACAACGAACGGCTGCAAACCCTCCGTTCGGGGTCTCTCCCGGTCGAAGACTTCGAAGAAAGACGGGGTGACCTTGGCGGCCCGACGAAGCAGGTGACTCTAGACTCGATGGGGTGACGGGACTGCTGTCCGATTCATTCACCACTAATTTCAAGTTGATGTGATTAATTGTTGCATTGTAATTGATGCAACGACGGAAGTTCCTCCATCTCACAGGTGGCATTGCCCTCACTGGGTCCCTTGCTGGCTGTTCCTCCCTCACTGGTGATACACCCACCTCCACCCAAGACGATTCGGAGCCATCACCAACCACACAGCCGACACCAGAACCCGAGCCGTCGCTGGAATGGAGTGAAGAGTACCTAGGAAACGAGCAATTCCGACTGAACGTCACGGTTGAACTCGATGGGGCAAACAGAATCAAGTTCGTCAGAATTCCGATGTCCGACCCCGATGACAAGCCAAATGAATATATCACAACAGTGTCTCAGAGCGGTACTCATTCGATTGCAGGGCCGAATAGCGAATATGGACCTATCGATCTCGCAGCTATGGTTTATGCAGCGATCCGGGATGGCAGCGGAAAAACCACGATTCCAGTGGGTAAGAAAATAGGCGACTACATCGTAGGCTCTGACACCACTGTCAGTGAAATGGAGCAGCAAGACAGAGCTGCGTCGCCTACTTTTTTGGATGGCGTTTCAGGTGACACCCTTCCTGACTTGTCTACTTCCGAGTCTTACCGGCGGACGTTCTCACAAACAACTCGAAGCGGCGGTACAGAGTTCACAACGGGAGTTCTAAAACCGGTCTATCAGTACTACAAGAGTCGTCCGAGGGTCCCTGACTACGGTATGTATACTTCGGACATGTTTGATAATCATTCTATCGAGAACATCGCCGGGGAGTTCGAAGACTACGGGAATCGGAAGAATCACACTGACCGGCAGATCGTAGACCACGCAATTGCCTGGGTCCAGGGGATGGAGTATACGCAGGACAAGCCCGCCACCGGATACAATGAATATCCGAAGTACCCGGCTGAAACTATCGTCGACCGCGGTGGAGACTGTGAAGATACATCAATTCTCCTGTCGGAGGTTCTCCGCGACTTGGGATACGGGACGGTCTTACTGAAGCTCGACCAAGCGAACCATATGGCGGTGGGTGTCTCAGGAAGTGATGATATTCCTGGGTCCTACTACACCTATAGAGGACAACGATTCTACTACGTCGAAACGACGGGTTCTGGCTGGCGCGTCGGAGAGGTACCAGAAGATGTGAAAAGACAGGGTAGCAACGCGGAAATCGTCGAGATAAATCAATCTCCATCACTTGCTCTGGAGTGGAAAGCTGTCGTTCCTCAATCCGGCGGACTTCGAGTATACGCGACCGGACACAACGTCGGCGAGACGACAGCGAGAAACGCAAAGTTACAGGTCGATATTGAATCTGAAGACGGGAGGCTAGTTGGACAGAAACGGAAATTACTGCCATCGGTTCCAGTAGAAGGGAACAAGACGAAGACTTTCGAGTTTGAGCCACCAGCAGACCAACCGCTCCGACTCAGATTTGGTGCCCTGCTTGGGGATTCTCTGGTAGACATGGACGATAGCGGTCTCTACAGACCATAGCAGCCACCGAGTACTGATTGGGTTGGCTATAATTCACGCTCATGGCGTTTCACACGAGTTTGTCACCAGCAATCCACTCGTAGAAATCAATAGAGTCCGGAGTATCCGAAGTTTCTAGGAACACCATCTAGTCTTTCTGACTGTTCCATGCACAGGAACACTCTCTTTTCGAGAGGCGCACCGACAGAGAACCACCCGCTGCACCAGGGAGGCGGCGATGGCGACCGGTAGTATCGACATCAACGACGTGCCGTTTATCTTCGTCTTCGCCTTCGCAGCCGCAGCCGGCCTGGGGCTGTTCACCGTCCCGCTCCCGCTCATCGATCTCGATGCGACCCTGTTCACACTCGGGGAGGGACCGGGCAAGCTGGCGATTACCTTCGCCACCATCGCCTCGATTCTCAGCCTCGGGTTCACTTTCTACACGAACCAACTGGATTACTCGGCACTCACCACCGTCGAGTATTGGATGGTGATTGCGACCGTCGGTCTCGTCCTGGCGACCCCGTTCCAAATCATCATCAACACCGTGCTGCCGAACCAAACCGCCGCGTTCGTGGCCTGGATTGTCCAGTCCTCGGGCGTTCTCGCACTCTCCTACTCGGGGTGATATTCATGGACCGCACACGCACACTCGCGACCGTCGGCACCGCACTCGGCTCGATTAACCTCGGCATCGCCGCCATGTTCCAGGAGGGCATCGTCTCGATGCTCGGGGGCAGCACAAACCAGATTCTCACTGTCTGGTACCTGCTGGCCTTCCTCGGCGTCTACCAGCTGTACCGTGTCAGCAGTGAGACCGCCGGGGGGTGGTCCGGGTGAAGTCCGGCCGCCGGGCGCTGTCTGTCGCGCTCGCGCTCATGCTCGCCACTGCTGCCGTCTTCGGCGCAGCCATGATGGCCGACCAGCACACTGGCTATGACACCTCCCCAGTCGGGGACTCGAAGGCCGTCGCTCCTGTGGCTGCTGCTGCCGCAGGAGTCGTTATTATCGGTGCTGCCAAAGTCGCACACGACCACCTCACGACCGCCCCCAAAGACGAAAAATTGGCTGAAACAGATGCCTACGAGACGAAAGTGGAGATATACCGGACCGCCAGTACCCAACAGGCAAACAATGACATTATCCAGACCAGTCAGGCCAACTACGCTAACGACTCGAAAAGCATCGCTCGGATGGTCGGTAAACAGGCTTACATCCAATCCCTGAACAACGGGAGCAGTCTCGCTGCTGCACAGGTGGACGCGAAGACCGCCATACAGGACTACTACGCCTCTCGCCAGCTAATCCTGCTCGAAACCTGGCGTAATAATATCGACCTGTACGAGAAATTGCACAAGTCGGCAGAGAACACATCGAATATGTCCGGGCTGCATCTTACCGGAGATGCTGAGACAACAGGGTTCCTTGGCATCAACAAAACCAAGCAAGGACTGCCAGCCGACGACGGTGAGCAGTTTAATTTCACGGGATTCAAAACCACCCAAATCAGCCTCATCAACAAATCAACAAGGAATGTCCCGACGATGGAATTCCGGGGATATGGGCTTACTCCTGCCGAACAGTTTCACGTCATCAAGCCCGGCAAAGGCCCTGTTACTGTCACTCCAGATGGGGACGATTACGGATTCACGCTGAACGGTCTTGTTGTCAAAAAGCCGGATAAGGACTTCAAGCGGCTGACCGTGTTAAACCTCGAAGAATTCGCCACTCGCTGGAATCAGTGGGAACAGGCCAACAGCCAAGTGCAGAGTAACGTTCAGACGTTCATCAACGGCACGTATGACGCCTATCAGCGTGGAGAAATCTCGACAGGTGACATGGTAGACCCGTACCTCGGGGCGCGCAACTACTCACCTGATGAAAACTTTGAGTCCTGGGCGATGCGGTCCCACGCAGCTATGGGAATTGCCCCGCCTGAGAACGTCGGGGAAGTCGGCCGCATGACCGTGACCAGCGACGGCCAGACCTACGAGGGCATCCTAATGAGCGAAGCGCCCCCGGAAAGCGGTGCGTTCAAAACCGGCCAGCAGTACGACGCCAGTGCCCTCTCGGGAAGCCAGTACATGATGGATTCCCAGTCTGGTGAGATGGTGCCGCTTAACGGCCAGTTTACCGTCGAGAGTGCCGAGACGACAGACGGCAAAAATCTCGATAAGGTGGACTATTCCGAACTCGATTATCAGACCACCAGCACCGAAGAATACCGCCAGCGGATGCAGAAGATGCAAAAGACGCTTGCGGAGATTAACGCACGCCAACAGGCACTTCGCAACCAGGGCGGCGGTGGTGGCGGCGGTCTCTTCGACGGCTTGGGCGTCCCGCCCGTGCAGGCGCTCGTGGTCGCTTTCCTCGCGCTGCTGGCTATCGGCATCGTCACCCGGAGCTAACCACCCGCACACCCCCATTTATGCACGAACGCTTTCCACGACGTACGACGCTTGTACTGCTTGGTCTGTGGGCGCTGGTGGTAATGCTGTCCATCGGGCTGACGGTCGCAATCGCCGCTGGCCCGGCCAGCGCACAACCAGTGCCGACCGAGACACAGACACCGACCAACGACACCACCGTATCGGACGCACCGGGCGGCGAACGCATCCAAGAGGGTCTCGTACTGGTTGATGCCGAGTACGACCCCGGAGAGAACGGCACGGGAACAGCTACGGTCACCCTGCGGGTGGAGACGCCCGTGGCGGTCACCCTCGCGGACGCCGGCAAGTTCCAGCAGGGCGGTGAAATCCAGACCCGTACAGATGCCCTCGGTGTGGGCACGCACACGCTACGCCTGCCCGTGACCGAGACCGAAAGCGGCGCTGTCGGCGTGACCGTCTCGACACCGGAGACACTGTACGCTGTCCCGATACAGGAATCCGACAGAGACCCGCTGTTCGGCGGCACGCCGGGCTGGGGGACAGTCCGCATCGCTGGCATCGGGTCGGGCCTGGGCGTCCTGTTCGCACTCGGTGGCGAAGCGTACCGTCGTCGCTCCGGCGGCCGAAAGGAGGTGCGCCAGCGCGCATGATTGGGTTCTCTCTCGTGGCCCTCACCATTTGGATAGGTGCGCTGGTGCTGCTGGCACTGGATTACTGGAGGGAGTCGTATGTCCGGTGACTCACGAGCGCGGCTGGCTGTCGAGTTGCTGAAAGCCTACCGTCACTACGTGGGCCTGCTGGCGCTGCTGGCCCTGGCCGGCCTGCTGTATCTCCAGCCGGATATGCCGACTGTGAAGATTCGTCGGGAGTGGAAGGTGGCAGCCGTCGCACTCGCTGCGGCTGGTGTCGTCGGCTACCTGCCCGCGGCGAAGGTGCTGGACTGGCTCTACAATCCGCCTCGGCGGTATGTCGTCTCGCTGGGCCTATCAGGTGGAGAACCCGGCGTGTGGGAACTCTCACCTGCGGCCTGGAACGACGTGGACGTGACCGAGGGCCAACTGTACCAGTGGGAGACGACGAAATGGCCCGTCTACGAAGCCGAGTGGTTCAATCCCGAATCCCTCACCGCCAAAGGAACCTGGCGCGGGAGCAAGTCAGACAGCGAACTCCTGCGGAAAGAGAAAGAAGTAGAGGAACTTCGGGAAGACCTCGAACAGCAGGCCAACACGAGTATCGACACTGAGCTACAGATAGCCTCGCGGGTCCGCCAAGCGGTGAAAGAAATCGGGCGGGCAATCATCGACGAACACGCGAGCGCGACCACCTACGAAGGCGAGCGCGTCGCGGACGTGCTGGCGGACATCCGCCAGGACGTGGAAGACGATGCGGGCGACCCCCAACCACAGCGCAACGGTGAGAAACCCACCACCGACCGAGACCTCGATGCGGTCGAGACACTGGAAACACTCGCGGACGTAGCAGGGGAGGCACCGGCCGATGACTGAGAAAGGCGAACAGGTCACCTACGCGGCTGCCCAGGTGCGCGAGCAGCTACCCGATCTCGAAGAGGCCCACGACCACGCCGGGCTGGTGCAGGACGACGGGAAACGCTCGCTTATCTCCTATCTCTCGACAGTCCACGACGGCGACATTACCGAGACTGACGTGTACCAGGACATCGTTCGGACTGAGGCGACCGACTCGCTCACGGATGCGGTGAGCGAGGGCAACGTCTCACAGATGCAGTACGCGGTGGGGATGGTCACCCACAACGACGAAGACCGACTATCGGGGAAGGGATGGCTGCGTGACGTGCTACTGTCTGAGGCGTACGTCGGGTGGGTGACCGGCGGCATGGGGAGCGGGAAAACCGACTTCGCGCTCGACCGCGCGGACGATTGGCATCACGCAACACGCGGGCGTATCGCCACCAACATCCAGAGCGCAGCAGAGCGCAACGACCCCATCGAGTACGCGGCATCCTTCGAGGGCGTCGAAGCGTTCTTCGAGGAAGCCAGCGGGGATGCGCTGTACCTGCTGGATGAGACCGACCAGGAACTCTCCGGCAAGGGTGAAAACGCACAGAACGCCGAGCAGGTGGCAGACGCGCTGAAACTCATTCGGAAGGGCGACGGTGCCGCCGGGTCGTACCGGGGCATCCTGCTCATCGGGCAGACGATTCGGGGTGCCTCGAAGGAACTCCGGCGACTGGTGACTTCGAACGGGCACCTCTACCACAAGCCCAGCAAGAAGCGCGTGGAAGTGTACGATGACGTGGTGACGGGAGAACTCGCCTCGATGACGCCCGAGCGTGTGATTACGGGCGTCAAGCCCACCCGCTTCGACTTCGACAGCGGTGAGGCGTCGGACTTCGACATGTCAGGCGCTCCCGACGAAGACGAGGGCCTCACCGAGTGGGAACGGGACGTGCGGACGGCCGTGCGTGCTGTCGAGTTGCAGGACATGACCTATCGGGAAGCGGCGACACTCACCGACCACAACAAGACGTGGGTGGGCGACCGCTACAGGGAGTGGCGAGACGACGGCGACCATCGAGACGTGGTGAGCGTACAGTCACCGGAGACCGACCGGACAGCCGACGACTGAGAACAGCGAGACAGCGCCCGGACGTGCGCTGTCCGCCGTCCGGACGTGAGCATATATCTATTATATAATGCGCGTGTGACGGGTATCTGCGGACACGCGGGGGTGGGCGTCCGGGTAGGGTGGAGGATTAGTCATTCAATCAGTGAAACTACTGTTCGATAAGCCTGCATATCTATCTACCGTTACTCAGCTTTGCACGTTGAAGTGGTAACGTAGACGGTGGCAGAGACAGATGATGCCATCACGGACTTCCCTGACTAACGTGGAAAGCTGAGTACCGTTACTGATCGGTTTCACCAATAGCAATATATAACAAGTATTGACAGCTCCCTATGGTAGACCGTTTATGAGTGAAAAAATATAAAATTTCAAATATGGGTGCAGTGTATAACCACTCATGTCTGGACGGAAGAAGGCGCTCTTTCGAATTCTAATGCTGCCTTATTTTCCAGTTGTAGCTGTTGGGACATTTATCGGGTATATTTTTGCAATTATCTTACTCCTTCCTTCTTTGCTTAGACAACTGATTACAGGACATGACCCCGGGGATGTGAGTGGTTCAACTAGGAGGTCACGGCTAATGAAGTGGTTTGAAGACTGGCGGCGCTTTGTGTTCGTAGGCGAGGGAGAAGTACCTTGGACGCCATAATTAGGTTTGTGGTCAATTGATTCCAGTGTGGCTCAAAAGCCCCTGTTTCACGCTATATACACCCTCTATATTGAGCAGATAGACGATCCGAGTCTGTGAATAGAACCGCTGTACTCACACCGCTGTTAAGACTCGATCTCGACGGAGACCTCGGCGTCGAATGAGATAGAGAGAACGCTGGCAGTATCATCAAGGATTGAGGCGATCTCTCGGCGCTGGGAAAGGGTCAGGTCTTCGCGCTGTAGAATGCGTTCGATGCCGTCGGCCAGCTGGCCCACGTCCTCGCAGGCGTAGGCGACGGCATCACTTCGGTTGCAGTCGTAGAGACGTGCGGCGCGCTCGATGGCCCGGAAACGCCATTCGTTGCCTTCGTCAGTTCGAACGCGCACACTCTGTGGGGTATCGGAGGTGCCCATACTCGTGAACACAGTCGCCAGTTCCTAGATTTTTCCGGTGACTCACTAGGGCACTCTTTAACCCAGTCGTCGCACATGCCCGCGTTTGAGACCGTACAGACACCCTCGTGTGCGCTCGCTCGGTGCAATATGAACACGGCCACCCACGCGCTCGTGTTCATATCCGCGCGAGTCTATCTCTCGACGTGCGACCCCTGGGGGTCACTGTCGAGTAGTCTCTACAAGGTGCACACGTACCACGACGAGCGTGGACTTCTCTGAGATCCATCAGAAACCCTCTGTAACATGCAGAGGGTGAGTGCCGCAGTCGGCAACCGTTGATTTCGCCCAATCTGATGAGTTAACTGGTCAGTAGCCATGTTTATTGAGGATTGTTGGGGTTACTGAATGGAACTGTGGGCATTCTTTATATAAACTTTTAACAGAGAGTGGGAGAAAAGCCGCGCGTAACCGACGCAGGGTGTCCTGAGTGTCGAAACCAACGGAATCCGCACTGGAGGCGCTTCCCGTACACACGGCGATCCTGGACGAGACGGGCGAGATCGTCTGGACCGGGGCGGACTGGCAGGAGTTCGCCGTTGAGAATGACTACGAGGGCGACCCGGAGATGATCGGGGCGAGTTATCTCGACGTGGCCAGCGAGGCCGAAGACGAGTACGCGAGACAGGTCGAAACCGGGCTGAAAGCCCTCTATAACGGTGACAAAGAGGAGTTCACTGTCGAGTATCCGTGCCACTCAGACAGTGAGCGCCGGTGGTTCCTGATGTGGGCATCGAGAGTCACCCAGATCGACGAGGAGTACGTCACCATCGCACACTTCGACATCACCGACCGGAAACTGCAGGAACAGGAACTGTCCAGAACGGCAGACCAACTCGACGCTGTCGTGGAATCGACGCCAGATGCGATCATCGTCGTTGACCCTGAGGGGCACGTCGAACTGTGGAACGAGGGTGCAGAGGAGATGTTTGGCTGGGAAGCGGAGGAAGTGGTCGGCTCTCACACTCCAATTATCCCGCCCGAGAAGCGCGACGAGTTCCACCACCACATCGACCAAGGCATGGAGGGCAAAGCGATACCTGGCACCGAAACCTACCGACAGACACGAGACGGTGACCTGCTCGACGTCAGGATGTCGATTGCACCGATCCACGGCCCCGAGGGTGAGATCAGTGGAGTCATGGCGATGATGCGCGACATCAGCGACCAGAAAGAGTACGAGGCCACCCTGGAGAGTACGAACGCCGAACTGGAGGCGCTCAACCGCATTCTCAGACACGACATCAGCAACGATATCCAGGTGCTGTATGCCCACGCACAGTTACTGTCCGATCACGTCGGTGAAGAGGGGCAACACCATCTGGACAAGATCGTCGAAATGGCCGACCACATCAGCGACCTCACGGACGAGGCCCGCGAAGTCATCGAATCGACGCTCTCGGAGGACCCCGACGACCCGAACCCGGTCGCGCTCGCGCCGCTGCTCAAAGCCGAAATCGACACGGCGCGGGACGCCCATCCCGACGCAGCCTTCGAGGTTGATGGCGAGATACCGAACGTGACTGTGCTCGCAGGAGATATGTTGGCGTCGCCGTTCCGGAATCTCTTCAATAACGCGGTCCAGCACAACGACACCCCCGCGCCCACGGTGACAGTCAGCGTCGAGACGACAGACGACACGGTGACAGTCAGGGTTGCGGACGATGGGCCGGGGGTCAGCGACGACCGAAAGAGCGAGATTTTCAGCAAGGGTGATCAGGGGATCGACTCGACCGGGACTGGGATTGGGCTATATCTTGTCGAGACAGTCATCGAGGACTATGGTGGTGACGTGCGGATTACCGATAACGAGCCACGTGGCACAGTCTTCGTCGTCGAGCTGGACCGAGCATGACGGGCTGGCGACGTTCACGGCCCTGCTATCGCCACACGAATCCACTGTTTGATCGAATCAGGCGACCCTGATTCTCGGTGAGCGACCTGCTGCATTCACGCAATGGATCTTGCATACCAGTGCAAAGATTACCATATCTGACGGTTTCCCCATCGGTCACTCCGCGAGTTTACTGACCACGGCAGAATTTTCCAACATCCTCACGGTCAGCCCTGTTGCTCGTCGATGCCGCCAGCGGTAGGCTGTGTGTTTTGGTTGTGTGGCCTTAGCCACACCCCTAAGAGGGAACCAAACCCCCGGGGTGGGGTTTGGAGACCGACGGGCGCGCATCGAGCGCGCCAGGCCAGCGCCCAGCTGGGGCTGGCCGTCGCCTCGATCTCCCAGGACACCGCCAGCACCGGCAGAACATACCGCGAAAGGAGACCGACCGCGAGTGTCGCCACTACCCGCCCACCGGGTCGTTCCTCGGCAGGCGGGAGGCTAACTGCTACTTGAGCCAGCGCCAGGCGTCCGAAACTGACCCGTCACCGAGTACGACTCGGGCCTGGCGATAGCGCGCTTCCGGCATCCCGGCGTCTCGCCACACCCGGAATCCCTCTCGAATCGCTTTCTCGGCATCACGCAGCCGGTCGTACTCGCCCACGCGTAGCTTCATGCGCGCGTCCTGGGCGTCGTCTACGTCCACGCCGTGGCGGGCGGCCCAGGCGATGAACGAACTCATCGTCTCGCCCATCCCCCGCTCGGCGGCTTCGACCGCACTGGCGGCCGTCTCTGCGGCCCGCTTGGTGGCCTCACGCGCTTCCTCTACGGCGTCGTGAACCAACTCCCCGATGTACTCCGACCGAAGTGAGACTTCGGCGTACTCCCGATGAACCAAGTCTTCCATCTCGCGCAGCGCCCGGCGGACGCTTTCGACGTGGCGGCCGTGATGCTCGGCGATGTCATCGGGCGAGACCTCGCCGCCATCGGTCACCAGCGTTTCCAGGGCTTCCCACTGCGTGGGTGCGAGACCGTCCGCAAGGTGGCGAACGACCACGCTTTCCTGGGACTGCCGCACGCGGGTCATGTCGAGACCGACCGGGTCCGGGCCGGTGTGGGTCACCTCCGGTGCGAAGTACGAATCCTCGACGAACGGCCCGTTCCCATCGCCGGGGGCTACGTCGAGGCCGGCATCGGCCAGCACGGACAGCACGGTCTGGTCCAACTCGCGCCGCAGCCGGTCTACATCCCGATAGCGCACGGTCTCGTCGTCATCGAGCAGGGACACCTGCAACGAGGCACCGACCTTCGGGTGCGCGAGCGGGTGGTCATCGGGCAGGTCCTTCGCCTGCCGGGAGTAGTAGTGCTTCACCTCTTTGGGGAGGTGGTGGTCCGGAAACGCCTCACGAATCCGGCGGCTGTCGAGTGTGACCGTGTGGTAGTAGCCTGGATTGTTCCGGCCGTCTTCATCGTCGTCGTTCTGTACGATTTTGCGGTACCCGCTCCGGTCATCTTCCAGCAGGTGGCCCATCGAGGCCAGCGGGCCGTCTCGCGCGTGGACTGGGCCGCTCTTGTCTCGATGCACCCGGGCGTAGCGTTCGGCATCCTGAATGTTGCTGAACGGGTGGGGGTTCTCGAAGTAGCGGCCAGCAATCCCGAGCGTGCTGGCGGCGATGCGTAGCAAGTCCGTGTAGCGGTCGAAGGCGATGTTACTTCCCTGCACGCGGACGTTCACACCCTCTCCGAAGCCGTCGGGGACGGGTAGCTCAACCCGTGACCCGTCGTTTCGTTCGGCTTCCATGCCCTGCCAGCGCGGGGCGACGTGGGCAGTGAAATCCTGCTGTCCGGCATCGTCTTCGTCAGGGTGACGGAACACCCGGATACGGTACTCCCGCATCGTCTTGATGCGCCACTCGGTCCCCTGGGGCGTCGTGGAACCGGGATGTACGATATTGCTGTCTTGGTAGGACAGCCGCACCTTCCAGCGGTCCCCGTCGTGGCTGAAGCCGTCGAGTTTCGACCCACCGCCTTCCTTCACAGCGCTGTCACAGGCGAAAAACGGGGCTAATCCGTCGTCATTGTAAAGAAGGTTCGCGTCGAACTCGTGAGGTGCGAGCGTGATGGTCCTCACCGCGACCCCTCCCGCGACTCGTGCTTACCCGGCCAGTCGAATGGGATGCGCTCGCCTGTAGACGCATCGTACAACCGGGAGGCGGGCACGAACTGGTTGGACTCAGACACCTGCCCCACCTCCCTGTTCCGCGACAAAATCCGCGAGTCGTCGCTGTCTCAGTTCCTTCGGCAGTGGAACGTCCGACACACTCGGGCAGTAGTGCAGGAGGTACTGGACGAACTCGTGAGGGATAGCCGACCGAATCTCAGATTCGGACCACTCCACAGGGACGCCCTTCGCAGCGGCCAATTCCGCACGCACGTAGCCCCGTCCGGTGACAATTTCCGGGTCTCCGGATTCACGGGCATCGGGAACGGGGAAACTCGTCTCGAAGTGACGTTCGTTCTCGATTGGAAGCCCGAATGCCTGCCCGTTCAGTCGAGTTGGGTCCTGCAAGTCGTCGCAGGTGGCAACGTTCTCTATGACGTAGTGGTCGGGGTCTACGGCGTCGATGACGGCCCGGACGTTCAAATCCGCGAAGGTAGGATACCGTTCTTTGGGCGTCTGGTCCCAGTCGTAGCGTCCGGCGTTCGCGTAGGAGAGTTTCGAGTACGCCTGGCATCGAGGTGAGACCCACAACAGCGCCGGTGACGGAAGTCGGGCCATGAACCCGACATGGGAAGCGTCGGCCTGGATGAACTCGCCGGGGTAGGTGTCGCTGTAGTCCTGAATGTCGATGCCGACGTGTTGGAGTTCGAGTGCGTCCAGCGCCAGTCCGACACCACCCGGTCCGCTGTAGGCATCGATGACCAAATCAGACATCGAAACCGACCTCCTGCTCGGCAATCGCGTGGGTGGCATCGACCTGGATGCGCTTGATGACTTCTTGAGGAGTCTCCCGCTCGAAGTCGAAAAGTGACGACTGTGACCCCTTCACAGCAATCCACTCCCAAAACACTCGCACAGTTCGAATCTGAATTCTGCCAGACAGCGTGAACTCGCGTAAACTCGGTTCCCGTCATACAATTTTGACGGTGGAATTCTTGGACCCGAATATGGCTGATTAGTGGACGTAAAGTACGCTCTACACTGTGAATTTGTTTCGGCCCGGAATCGGGGAGTAACGGAGTGGGCCCGGGCGGATTTGAACCACCGCATACCCGGTTATGAGCCGGGGGCTCTAACCAGACTGAGCTACGGGCCCTCGGTCAATCGGTATCCGGTGGTGAAACAAAACTCTACCGTTGTGCGAACATCTCCCTCGGAACGCTTTTCGGGTCCACGCACATATGTAGTGATACTATGGGTATCGGCGGCTCGGACATGTACCGGCAGCAAATCCTCGACCACTACAAGAACCCTCGCAACTACGGCGAGATCGAGGATGCGACGTTCACTCACGTCGGCGAGAACCCGATGTGTGGCGATACTATCGAGATGGATGTCGTGCTTGACGACGACGAACAGACCATCCAGCAGGTCGCCTTCCGTGGCGATGGCTGTGCTATCTCGCAGGCCTCGGCCTCTATGCTCTCCGAACAGTTACACGGCATGCCCATCGAAGAGCTTCAGGAGATGGACCGCGACGACATCATCGACATGCTCGGCGTCGACATCTCCGCGATGCGCGTGAAGTGTGCAGTCCTGGCCGAAAAAGTCGCACAGGACGGCGCGGAAATCTACTTCGGCGAGAAAAACGTCGATAAGACGACGACTGAGGAAGAGTAGCGGCTCCGCTTTTGTCTGTATGTCTCTCTTGAGTGCAGCCACCGTAGACGCGCCTTTTGTTAATTGATTGTCCATGCTACTCGGTATTAACAGTCACATTAAAGTATATTGGATATGAAATTACGCCTGTATGTCAGAAACACCACAAGTGACGAACGCAGCGGCCTTCAAACAGAAGTCACTCGGTATTCAGGTAGTCTTGACGGTCGTAACGCTGGGGTTGTACACGCTCTATTGGTCCTACAGTACCGCGAAGCAACTGGATAGGGGGACAACCGAGAGCCTCATGCCGATTCTAGCTATTATTCCGCTGGTCAATATCGTCGCCGTCTGGCAAATCTCCAGCGCATCGGAGGCGGTCACCGACCAGAGCAAGGTTATCGTCTTCCTCCTGTTCATCGTCTTTGCACCCATCTCGTGGTACTGGGTGCAATCAGGGCTGAACGCTGCCGCCGCTGGGAACTGAAGACTCATCGACGCGTGCTTTTTGCCAGAGGGACTGAACGAGCCCGCGCTCGCAGCTAACGAGTCCCGAACAAAGCAGTCACGTGCTGTCGCTGTCTGACGATATGAACCGGAGCCGTCAGGCGAAGGCGATGGGCTGGCCGGTGGTCTCGTCCTCGTCGTTGACCTTCTCGAGTGCGTTCTCGAAGTCCGCCATGTGGACCTCGGTGCGGTCGTCACGGATAGCGAACATGCCGGCTTCGGTGGCCAGTGAGGCCAGTTCCGCCCCGGAGAAGCCCTCCGTCTCGTTGGCCAGCGTCGCCATCTCCACGTCGTCGTTGATGGCCATCTCGCGGGTGTGGATTTCGAGGATGCGCTTGCGGCCGTCCCAGTCGGGGTTGGGTACTTCGATGAGGCGGTCGAACCGGCCGGGCCGGAGAATGGCGCGGTCGAGCATGTCGAAGCGGTTGGTCGCAGCGATGATGCGGATCTCGCCACGCTCCTCGAAGCCGTCCATCTCCGAGAGCAGTTGCATCATCGTCCGCTGGACTTCGGCGTCGCCGGAGGTTTTCGATTCCGTTCGCTTGGCGGCGATGGCGTCGATTTCGTCGATGAAGATGACGGCTGGCTCGCGCTCGCTTGCGAGTTCGAAGAGATCGCGCACGAGACGCGCGCCCTCGCCGATGAACTTCCGGACGAGTTCGGAGCCGGCCATCTTGATGAAGGTGGCGTCGGTCTGGTTGGCGACGGCTTTTGCAAGCATCGTCTTCCCGGTACCCGGCGGCCCGTGCAAGAGTACGCCAGACGGTGGTTCGACGCCCACCTCCGCGAACTGCTCGGCGTTGATAAGCGGCTGCTCGACGGCCTCGCGGACCTCCCGAATCTGCTCGTCGAGGCCGCCGATGTCCTCGTAGAGCACTGTCGGACTGTCGTCGATTTCCATCGCCTGTGCACGGGCGTCGGTCTCCGGGTCCAGAATCGTCTGCACCGAGAAGGAGTCGTTGATGGCGACGCGGTCGCCGGCTTCGAGGTCTTCCCGGAGCGTCGGCGAGACCTCGGTCAGCACCTCCTGATTGTTGCCGTGCTGTTTGACGATGACGCCCTCGTCGGTGAGTTCCTCGGCCGTGGCGACGTACAGCGAGGAGGATTTCAGCGTGTCGTTCTCCCGTTCGAGCCGGTCGACTTGCGTGGTGAGGTCGTCTTGGCGCTCCTGGGCGGAGTCCAGTTGCTCTTCGAGTTGGTCTTGTACCCTGACGAGTTCTACGAAGTGCTCCCGGAGGGCCTCCAGCCGCTCGTCCTGTGACATATCCGGGTCCAGGTCCAGCCGGGGGCGCTCGGGAAGCGACGAACTGCGAGACATTTGCTAGTAGACTCTATATCCCGGGACAAAAAGTGCCTTTGGGTCTGTCCAACAGTGTCATCACAGCGCCGCGACCCCGGAACGCTATTGTATCCTTGCTGTCAAGTGAACATATGCGTCAGCGATTGTTCCCAGTGCTTGTGGCGGCTCTGGTCGTTCTCTCGGGGTGTTCGGCGCTTGACGACATCACGACAGGGGCCAGCGAGGACGCGGAGTTCTCGGAGACGGCGACGTTTCCGGCCGGTGGTGTCACGGGTGAGTCCGTCTCCCTCACCGTCGCTGTAGAGAACACGGGTGACGCCGAGGGCGACCACGAGGTAGCACTGTCTGTAGACGGCGAGGAAGTCGCGACTGAGTCTATCACTCTCGACGAAGGCGAGTCGACGACGGCCACGCTCTCGCATACCTTCGAAGAGGCTGGCGAGTACGACCTCTCCGTGGCCGGCGAAGATGAGACGGTCACGATTTACGAGACGCCGCGTGCGTTCACGAACGTCGCCATGGCGGAGGTCGAGACCCAGCGTATCGAGGAGACCACGACCGGTGACGGGACGATGGTCTACAACTACCGCACGTACGATTTCGAGGCAAACGACACGGCGACCATCGAGAAAAACTTCACCGCCGAAACGATGCACACCAAAGAGGAGTCTGAAATCCGGGTGCAGGGCGAGCAAACCGGTGCCACGAGAGACGGACGAACCGAGGAGACAACCGAGGTGTGGGTTACCGACGGTATGCGTTACATCAAAACGGTCGACCACACCGAGGGTGAGACGAGCCATCAGTGGGAGCCGTCCGACGAGTTCGCGGACGACTCCGTTGACGGTCCCGGGGATGTCGACGCCCTCGAAGGGATGGACCAGTACGTCCGGACTGCACACACCGACGAGGAGTACGTCTTCATCGTCGAGGCTGACACCTCGCGGGAGGCGACCGAGTTCTGGGAGACGCTGGCCGGCGATGAGAGCGCCATCACGCCGGAGATGATGGGCGAGTTCTACGTCGAGAACCGCTACGACAGACAGACCGGCCGGCTGACGAAACAGGTCATCGAGATGACTGTCCGGGACTTCCGGTCCTTCGAGGAGATGCACATAACCGTCGAGAAAGATGTCGTCTCCTATGGCCACCCGGTCGCTGTCGAGGTTCCCGACGATATCAAAGAGCAGGCCACTCGCTCGGGAGCGGCAGTCGGGTCCGGGACTACTGCCAGCCTGTCACCCGCCGGCCACGGCCTCGTCCGGTCGGCACAGGTTACTCCGTGAGCGCAGCGAACTCGTCGAGATACTCGCTGTAGACTGCCAGCGCGGACTCGATGGTCGCGGAGTCGGTCATGTCCACGCCTGCCGTCTCCAGCAACTCCAGTGGGTACCCACGCGAGCCACTGCGGAGAAAGTCGCGATAGCGCTGTGCCGCCGGCTCTCCCTCCTCCTTGATGTTCTCGACCAGTGCGACGGCCGCCGAGATGCCGGTGGCGTACTGGTAGACGTAAAACGCCCGGTAGAAATGCGGGATGCGCATCCACTCCCGGGCGATGCGGTCGTCAAGTACGCCGGGTTCGTAGTACTCGCCTTTCAGTTCGCGATACAGGTCATCCAGCCGGTCGGGCGTCAGCGGCTCGCCGGCCTCGCTCAGTTCGTGGGTGCGCTGTTCGAACTCGGCGAACATGGTCTGACGATACAGCGTCGACCGGAACCGCTCTAAGTACTCGTTGAGGATGTGCCGCCGTAGCTGTTCGTCTTCGACCGTATCGAGCAGGTGGTGGGTCAGAAGCGTCTCGTTTACCGTCGAGGCGATCTCGGCGATGAAGATTTCGTAGTCGGCGTAGACGTAGGGCTGACTCTCGCTTGCCAACTCGGAGTGCATCGAGTGACCCAGTTCGTGGGCCAGCGTGTACATCGAGGAGACGTCGTCCTGGTAGTTCATCAGGATAAACGGCTGTGAGTCGTAGGTGCCCCCCGAGTAGGCACCCGATTGCTTGCCCTCGGTTTCGTAGACGTCGACCCATCGGGACTCCAGCCCCTCGGCAAGCCGGGACTGGTACTCCTCGCCCAGCGGTGCGACGGCCTCGGTGACGTACTCACAGGCTTCGTCGTAGGTAATTTCGGGACTCTCCTCGGTGACAAGCGGGACGTACAGGTCCCACATGCGCAACTGGTCGCCCTCCGTGACCTCGTTTTTCAGGTCCGCGTGGCGGTGGAGCTTGTCGAGGTTGTCCCGGACGGTGTCGACCAGCGTATCGTAGACCGTACCCGGGACGTTGGGGCCGTCGAGTGCGGCCGCGCGGGCGCTGTCGTAGTTGCGCGCCTCGGCGAGTTTCTCGTCGGTCTTGACGCTGTTTCGATAGGCGGTCCCTACGGTGTTGCTGACGCTCTCCCATTCGTCGTAAAACGTCTCGTAGACCCGCTGGCGAAAGTCGCGGTCCGGCTTTTTCTGTAGGGTCGTGAAGTTGTTGAGCGTAATCGGCTGTGGCTCGCCGTCTCGCGGTTCGTCACCGCTCGACTTATCCGAGGTGCGTCGCGCCTCGCCGTCGGGGCCCTCGACCGTGGGAAACTCCATGTCGGCGTTGGCGAGCATGTTGTATATCTCCCCGGACGCGCCGGTGACCTCGCCGAGTTCGGCCAGCAGGTTCTCGACTTCCGTCGAGCGGGTGTGCGGTTTCATCCGGAGCGTGTCGTCGACGTAGTGGTCGTACTCCGCCAGGTCGGGTTCCTCCTCGACCATCGCCTCGAACTCGCCGCGGTCCAGTTCCTGGAGCTCGGGCTCGATGAAGGATGCGGCGCTGCTCGCCTCCGAGGTCAGCGACTGGGCGCGGGTGGCCATCGCCTGTGCCTCGTCGTCGCGGGTGTCCTCGTCGCGGCGCATCCGCGCGTAGGCGGCGACGTTTGCCACCTGCCGCATCACCGACTCGTATGTCTCCAGCAACTCGCGGACGGTCGCCGCACTCTCGACTGCCCTGCCTTCGTAGGCACGAATATCGTCGAGTCGTTCTGTGGCCTCCTCGAAGGCTGTCTGCCACGCCTCGTCGCTGTCGTACAGCGAATCGATGTCCCACTTGTACTCTTCGTCGACGTCACCACGCTCGGGGACGGAACTCATAGGTCGGGATAGGGACGGTCGGCAGGTAAGCCTTTCATCCCGCGGGAGTCGCGACGGCCACCGGTTGATTCTTAGTCGTACCAGGAGACACGCTCCTCGGCGCGTGGCAGCGTCACCGAGAAGGTGGCACCGCGGTCGGCATCGGACCCAAAGGGGGACTCCTCGGCGTCGGTACGGTTGCGGACGGTGACCTCGCCACCGTACTGGTCGACGAGCGTCGAGACGAGATAGAGCCCGAGACCGGTCCCGCCGCTCGTCTCGCCTTTCTGTCCGTGTTCGAAGATAGCCTCCTTCTGTGCGTCGGGAATCCCCGGTCCGTTGTCGGCTATGTGGACGGTAACTGTCTCCTCTGTCGCTTCGACACTGACTCCGACCCATGGCTGTTCGCTGTCGTTGTGCTGGATAGCGTTGTTCAGCAGGTTCCGGAACACCGAGGAGAGCATGTCGTTGGCACGGACGGCGACGGCGGGGAGGTCGCCCTCGACGGTGACGGTTGCGGCGTCGTTGGTCTCCCGGACGGCATCGAGTTCGTTCCGTAGCGTCCCGGCGAGGTTGACGGGGTGTCTCCCCGCTCCGCGTTCGGCGGTAACCACCTTGGCCAGGTCCCGAGCGGTCTCGGTCAATTCGATGCTGTGGTCGACACGGGAGAGCAAGGCGTCGAAGTCCTCGTCGTGGTCGTCGACCGACGCACGGAGTCGCTCCGCCCGCGACTGGACGACGGCCATGTCGTTGCGCACGTCGTGGCGCAACATGTCGTTGAGGACCTCTAGTTGCTCGTTGTCCCGTTCGAGCTGTTGCTGGTAGCGCTTTCGCTCGGTGATGTCCTCGACGATACCGTCGAAGTAGGTCTCTCCATCCCCCTCGTATCGGATGGCGGTCACGGACGCCCAGAACTGCTCGCCGTCCAGACGCTGGAAGCGCATCTCTCGCTCGACGACGAGCCCTTCCTCGACGAGTTGCTCCGAGGTCTGTAGCCGCTCGGACCCGTCGGCGTAGACATCACTGACCGGCCGGTCGAGCAGGTCCTGCTCGTCGTCGGCCTGAAACAGCCGTATCATCGCGGGGTTGACCTCGACGAACCGGCCGTCAGGGCCCGGCGTCGTCCGGAAGATACCCACGGGGACGTTCCCGACCAGTTGCCTGTACCGGGCGAGGTCCGCCTGGCGTTTCCGTGCCTGCACATCGTACCACCCGATGATGAGCCCGAAGACGGCGAAGCCAGCGGCGGTGTTTGCGACAGCCAGCGGTGCCTCGTGGATGACGACTCCGCGGTTGGTCTCGTAGACGACGAACAGACCAGCACTGATTGCGCCGAAACTCCCGCTGGCGAGGGCCCACGCCAGCAGGCGACGGGCATACTCGCCGGTCGGCCCCTCCCGCAGAAGCCACAGGCCGCCTGCCGCCAGCAGGGCTGCCAGCCCGAAGCCGGGAAGAACGCCGACAACCAGACTGACCACCCCTGCAATCTCCGCAGCCAGCAGCTGCCACCCGGTGAACACGGCAAGGATACCACCGAGCACGAAAAGTACCGCCCCCGTGATGGTCCGGTCGATATCCTCGCCGCTTCCCTCCATTGTCGGTTGTCCATCCGGGACCGCAGTATAAAAAAGCGTGTAGCTCGGGCAGCGGGCGCTCGCAACCGCCGGCGCTCACTCGCCGACCGTCGATAACTGTCCCGACACCCGGGCCAGCGTCGCGTGCTCGACCCGTCGGGATTCGAACACCTCACGGGCGCTCTCCGCAGCGTCGGCATCGACAGCGAAGGACAGCCCAGGGTAGGTCACGTCGGTCAACACGAGCGGGTGGGCTGGTGCGGGTGCGACCCCCTCCGGCCCGTCAAGCGGGTCGGCGGCAAGCACCTGCTCGACGCGTTCTGTCCCGTCCTCGCCGCGAGCGACGCTCGTGACGACCGAGACCAGCCGCCGGACCAACTGGCGGGCGAACCCGCCGGCAGTGAACTGGACGACAAGGAACGGGTCGTCCCGGGCAAGCGCTGTCGAGAGCGTGCGGACTGTCCCCGTCTCGTCGGGGGTGAGGTTGTGAAAATCCTGTTCCCCCGAGAGGGCAGCGAGCGCCGTGCGGGCGCGCTCGTGGCTCGCGTCCGGTGCGTGCAGGTAGTAGGTGTAGGTCCGGCTGGCGGCGTCGTGGGTGGCGTGAAAGCTCTCGGGTGCGTCGGCGCTGGCCCAGGCTCGCACGTCGGCCGGGAGTTCGCTGTTCAGTGCCGCAGGGTCGAGCCAGTCTGGTGCCTCGAATGCGATGGTCTGTGCCGTCGCGGAGACGCCGGCGTCGGTCCGGCCTGCCGCCGCATAGCCTGAGGGTACGTCCCCCTCGTGGACACCGAGCGTCCGCAGGGCGTCGAGAATCGTGTCCTCGACGGTCCGCACGTCGGGCTGGCGCTGGAAGCCGTGGAACGGGCGACCGTCGTAGGCGATGCGATACGCGCGCACACCCTCTGTTCAGCCTCGCGGTACTTGGACGCGCCGGCTTACTCCAGGAGGGACTCGCCGGTCATCTCCGGCGGTCGCTCGACATCGGCCAGTGCCAGCAGCGTCGGTGCCACGTCCGCGAGTGTCCCGTCCTCGCGCACGCGACGGCCGCCGTCGGTACCCTTGGCGTCCAGATAGACGAAGGGGACGGGATTGGTCGTGTGTGCGGTGTGGGGTTCCGTTTCGGTTCCCATGTCGTCGGCGTTGCCGTGGTCGGCGGTGACGACGACATCCGCGCCGCCGGCCTGCAACGCATCGAGCAGGCGGGCCAGTTGCGTGTCGACAGCTTCGACTGCGGCCACGGCAGCTTCGAAATCGCCGGTGTGACCCACCATATCCGGGTTGGCGTAGTTCAACACCATCGCGTCGGGGTCTTCGTCCTCGATAATCTCGATTGCAGTCTCGGTCACCTCCGGAGCGCTCATCTCCGGCTGTTCGTCGTAGGTGGGAACGTCAGGACTCTCGACGATTTCCCGGATTTCGCCGTCGAACTCCACCTCGCGGCCGCCGTTGAGGAAGTAGGTGACGTGGGCGTACTTCTCGGTCTCGGCCAGTCTGAGCTGAGTCTTGCCTGCATCAGCGAGCACCTCGCCCAGCGTATTCGCGGGCCGGCGCGGGGGGAAGGCCACGGGCACGTCGAAGCTGGCGTCGTACTGGGTCATCGTCACGAGTCGCGTCTCGGGTGGGCTCGTCTCGGCGTCCCAGTCGTCGGGCCGGATGTCCGCCAGCATCCGCGTGAGCTGCCGGGCGCGGTCCGACCGGAAGTTCACGAAGATGGCCGCATCGCCGTCGGCGAGTGTCTCGCCCCCCTCCACGAGCGTGGGCTCGACGAACTCGTCGGTGTCGCCCCGGTCGTAGGACTCCTCGACAGCGGCTACGGGGGAGTCGGCGGTGTACTCGGCCTCGCGGTTTACGATGGCGTCGTAGGCCCGTTTCGTGCGCTTCCAGTTCTCGTCGCGGTCCATCGCGTAGTACCGCCCGGAGACGGTCGCCACGTCGCCGGTGTCACACTCTTCGACGTGGGCTTCGAGGTCGGCGAGATAGCCCGCCCCGCTTTTCGGAGCCGTATCGCGGCCGTCGGTGAAGGCATGGGTGACTGCCTCGATGTCACGCTCGGCTGCCAGTTCCAGCAGCGCGTGGAGGTGTGACTGGTAGGAGTGGACGCCGCCATCCGAGACGAGCCCGAGGAAATGGACGCGCCCGCCGTTGTCTTCGGCGTATTCGAAGGCCGACTGGATAGCCTCGTTTTCGTGGATCGGCGGGTCGTCGGGGTCGACATCCGGCGGGTCCTCCCCGTTCCACCGTGCGATAGCGTCGGAGACCCGGGCCGACTCCTGTTTGACGACGCGGCCGGCACCGATGTTCAGATGGCCGACCTCGCTGTTGCCCATCTGTCCGTCGGGGAGACCGACGCGGCGACCGTGTGTCGTCAGCGTCCCGGTCGCCCCGGCCGTCCGGATGCGGTCGAAGGTGGGGGTGTCCGCGGCTGCGACCGCGTCCCGGCGGGCCTGTGCGTCGGGGTTCGAAGAGCGGTGCTCGTCGGCGTCGCGTGCGTCTGTGTCCTCGTTCAGCGCCCAGCCGTCGAGGATGACCAGACCGACATCCATACCGAAGGTGGATTGCGGCGCTTCGAGTCCCTTTCGCTTTTCCCGCTGCCGACCGACGCGAGACCATGCGCTATCTGGAGGCGGAGATAGACCAGCCACCCGACCGCCGGAGTCCGATGCACCAGTTCGTCGTCGAGACGGCGGGCTACGAGGTGTCTCGCCTGCTCTATCGGGACCAGTACGCCGCCGCCGAGCACGCGGGTCTGTTTCACGTCGAGGGACCGGTCGAACCCTACCGGAGCGCACTCGACGAGCGCGAACAGCCAATCGAGTTCGATATCGACCCCTGTCCCGACGAATCGTTCTATCTCTACGTGCGCGCACGACTGGCCGACGACGACCGGGCCTTCGCAGCGGCGTTCGACCAGCCGGGGCTGTTAGTGATTACGCCCGTCGAGTACCGCGCGGACGGCACTGTCCGAGTCACGGCAGTCGGTCCCGCAGAGTCCATCCAGTCGGCCGTCGAGGCGATTCCCGGCGAAATGGGTGTCGAGGTACGAGCGGTCGGCGAGTATCTGGCCGGCCGCGTCGACGAGCGACTGGAGTTGACACAGCGCCAACTGGCGGCCGTCGAGGCGGCCGTCGAGACGGGCTATTACAGCGCGACGCGGGAGGCGACCATGGAGGCGGTGGCCGAACGACTCGACTGTGCGCCGGGAACGGCCGCTGAGTTACTCCGTCGGGCAGAGCGGACGGTGATGTCGGCCGTCGTTTCCGGCGGGCCGTTCTGACGAGGTGCGTTTCGTCGCTGTTCTCACACCCGGGTCTGACCGGTCGGGCCGCCGCCGCGAATCTTGTTGCCCGACCCACAGTGTGGGCAGGTCTCGTGACCATCGTCGTAGTAGCGGCCACAGCCCCGACAGCGGGCGATTTCGTCGACTGTTTTCGCGCTATCAGTGGTGTCTGTCCGGTCGTCGGTGGCTGCAACGCCAAGCAGCGTGAGTAGTCCCATAGCAGTTCAGTGTTGGCGGGGACCGACACTCCGTGTGACCCCTCAGGGGTGAGCGGGCTTTAAGAGGGTGTCACCGCGAACATCGGAGTTATGTATCCCGGCTGTTACAGTCAGAACATGCAATCGGAACTCCTGTCGGACGAGAAAGCCGACACTATCGTCACCACCGCCAGGACGGCGACCGGGGACAGTCTCCGCTCGGTCACCTACTTCACACGCTCGGATTTCGACCAGCTGTATCTGCGCGACGACCTCGAACAGGACGCCGACCTCAACACCTTCGTGGGTCACGAGTGGCGTGGCTACCGCGAAACGCAAAACGCCTACCAGAACTCCGAACTCGGCCAGTACAAGTTCACCGTCCGTGCCTTCGAGAACGGCTACCTGCTGCGGGTCGCCGTCGACCGCAAGGGCGTGCTCATCACGACTGACGGGCTCTCCATGCAGAGTTACGAGGAAATCGCCGAGGCACTACAGCGGATGCTCAGAGAGAACAGCGAGGAGGAGTGACCGCGAGAAGCCGACCTGTGGGTGGAGTCTCGGATGGAAACTCCTCCTCGACAGCGTGAACGGGGAACGCCGTGACCCGTGCACAGCGAGGCGTAATCGCCGACACGGTCGACTGGGCCTGTGTGGCTTGTCCCCCGACAGTTTTAGGCCGTCGCACGAACAGCATTCGCTATGACACTCGACCCCGTCCACGTCGACGGCATCGCCCAGCTGGCGAGTCGCGTCGGCCGCCGCGTCGACGACCGCGAGCGTGGCGACGTAGCCGAACGCGCGTGGACGGAGTTTCTCGACCCGCTGTACGACGACGGTGAGGTGGTGTTGGAACCGCTCGACGGCATCCAGCGCCACAAGGTCCCTATCGAGGATGTGGCACTGGAAGCGTCCGCCTTCGAGACCCAGCACGGACTCGATGCCGGGACTATCAACCCGACGACGTTCAAAAACGGGCTGGTGCTGGACGTCTCGCAGGCCGCGATGGCGGGGGTTCCCTCGGACATCGAGTTACACCGGGCGCGGACAATCGTGATGACCGTCCACACCAACGACCCGAGCGTCGATGTCCACGACGAGTGGCGTGGCGGCGATGAAGGGTATGCCAAACACCGCATCCTGCATGCGCCTCGGGTGGACCGCTACGAGCAGACCGTCGTTCACGCCCTCTCTCTGTATCTCGCCGAGAGCGAACACGCGATTACGCAGGCGGATGTCGTCGAGGACCTGCTGGTGCTCGATGGTCCCATCTACCCGACGGGGCTGTTGAAATGGGCACAACGCCATCCGGAACTCAAGCGGGTACTCACTGAGGAAGAACAGCCACAGGACGTACTGGCGAACTACCTCACACTGGTCGAGACCTTCGCTGAGCGCGAGATACCGCTGGTCGGCTTCGTGAAAAACAGCGCCTCGAAGGCGATTACGCGGACGCTGCGCTCCTCGCTGGGTGCGCCGTGGGTCGACGACGACGCCTTCTTCCGGCGCGTGCTGGAGCGACTCGACGACGACGGCCGCCCGAAGACGGACCACCTCACCTTCACCAACTGGTTCCGGTCGCGTGCGGGCACCGACGGCATGCTCTGTGATGGCTCACTCGCTGTCGACTGCGACCGCACGCTTGCCGACGACGCCTACGAGGTGACCTTCTTCGTCGTCTACGACCCTCGGGACGACCTCGTGTACCGCGTCGAGGCACCCTACGTCGTCACGCAGGATTCGGACCTGCGAGCCGAGCTGACGACCCATATCCTCTCGGAAGTGGCTGGCGAGCGCGGGCCGCCGCTGCCGGTGGGGAAAGCCGACGAACTCGCACGCATCGACCGACAGGGCAAGCAGACGCTCCGTCGGCGCATCGAGCGGGAGTTCGACACCAGCCAGCAACGGAGCTACAACGACAAACGCTGGAATGCGGTCGAAGAACTGCTGTAGCACTCCGGGATTTCAGGCGTCTTTGGTGACGTGGTACCACTCGCCGTTCCACGAGAAGACGTACTCGAAGACGGCCTTGATAGCAGAGAGGCTGTAGACCGGGAGTAACAACGGGACAAACAGCCAGTGCCAGGTGGGCGCGGAGACGATACCACGGCTGTAGTCGTGGAGATGAATTGCCAACGTCACCGCGACGATGGCACCCAGCGGGAAGACAAACAGTGCCTGTGAGTCCGCGACGACCAGAACTGCGAACTTCGAGAGCATCGTCACCATGAGTAGACTGCCCACGACGGTACTCGCACAGATAGCCGTCGCGAAGATGTTACGGTAGCGTCTCACCGGACGGATGGTTGCGAGCAGCCGGTGCAGTACCTGCGCGTAGCCAGTCATCCAGCGTTTGCGCTGGCCCCACCAGTCGACGACTGTGTGGGCGGCGTCGATGCGGGCCGGATTGTCGAGCAGTTCGGCCACGTCCAGATGGTTGCGGTAACACTGGTAGGCAAAATAGAAGTCCTCGGTGAGCATCTCCTCGTCGTAGCCGCCGATAGTGTCATGAGCTGACCGGTCCATTACGACCGCCCGGCTGGCTGCCATCTTGAATCCGGTGAACAGATACAGCACGCGCCGGGAGACATAGCTCAGCAGTATCGACTCGTAGTAGGCCAGTGACTCGATAAAGCCCGATGGCTCGGGGACCGTCCGGCCCTGGACTACGTCGTTGTGCCGGAGTTTGGCGACTGCTTTCGGGAGGAATCCTTCGTCGACACGTTCGTCGGCGTCGTGGATGGAGATATACTCGCTGTCAGTTTCTTCGACAGCGTAGTTGATAGCCCCGGCCTTCGACCCCGGCCGCTCCGTGTTGACGAGGTAGTCGACGCCGTCGCGTTCGGCTAGCTCTTCTGCCCGGCGCTTTGTGGGGATATCGCTTGGCTCACAGACGATGAGTATCTCCACGTCCTCGTAGTTCGAGTCGAGAAGGCTCTCGACGCTCCGGTCGAGGACGTTGGCATCCCGGTACACGGGCACGATTGCGGTGACAGTTCCGGCGTCGGTAACCGGCTCATACGGACAGGACTGGACTGACCAGACCAGAAAGACCAGGGCGGATGCGAGGATGAATCCCGCGAAGGAGAGCACGGCGAACTCCGCCTGGAGAAGGGCGACGTTCAACACCGTGTTGAGGACTGCAAGCTGGATGTCCATCAAAATGAACCCAGCCTGATAGCCAAAGAGGAGCACGCCCGCTGTGAGGGAAGCGAAGCCTGCCCGCCCGACCCACCCGCGAAGCGCTGGACCGGCCCGACGCAACTGTTGGAGGACCATGCTGTAGGGAACAGCGACTCGACATGTAATAAAATGATAGGGTTCCCTCGTACGGTGCGTCGTGCCAACCAGTACTGCGATGGTAAGGGCTGCCTGTGAGGGCTCGCTGGCCCGGCCGAAACAACACTTAATTAAACCATTGCTCCATATCCGCAGATATGAACAGGGATGCCTTCCTCGTCGGCGGGGCGTTGCTCCTGTGGATTGCCTTCGTCGGGTTCTGGCTGGGCGGCATCGTCCCGCTCACCTCGGCGGACCTCCTCATTGGACTGTCACTCGTAGCTGTCCTCGTGGTCTTCCATTACTCGAGGGGGACCGAGTGGACGCCTGCCGAAGACATCTCACAGGATGTGCTAGAAAAGCGTGCGAAGTCCGTGCCGGAGACGGACTTCCCCGAACCGATGAACCGCTCTATCGGTGGCGGCGGCGTCGCCGGTGAAGTGCCTGCCGGCGAGGCCGGCGAACTCGGCGAGGGCGAAGAGGAAGAAGACGAGGGCTTCGACCCCGACGCGATTCCGGACGACGAGGTGGAAGTCTACGAAATCGAGTTCGCAAAGCAGGGAACCACCGTCGAAGTCGCCAACAACGAGACCCTCCTCGACGCTGGCGAGGACGAGGGCTACGACCTGCCCTACGCGTGCCGTGAGGGGTCGTGTCTCTCCTGTGCCGGTCACATCGAGGACGGCGACGCCCACGACTTCATCCGTCACGCCAACAACGACACGCTCAGCGACGACGAGATGGAGAAAGGGTACATCCTGACCTGTACGGCTTGCCCGACGGACTCCTTCACGCTGGAGACCGACGAGTCGCCGTAACGCAATCGTTTTATCGTACTGGCGGATACTGGTTTTCGAGGGCGGCTAGTTCAGCGGACAGAACGCCTGGTTCCGGACCAGATGGTCGGGGGTTCAAATCCCTCGCCGCCCGTTTTTCGGCGAACGAACGTGAGCCGTGAAGACGGCCCGAGGATTTGAATCAGGGAGTGGAGGGAAGCGGAACGACCGTGGTTCAAATCCCTCGCCGCCCGCTTTCTGCGACGAACAAACGTGAGGAGCGAAAGCGTCACCGAGGGATTTGGAGTAGGCGACAAGCGACCGCAGGGAGTGCAGTCGACGTGGTTCAAATCCCCGCCGCCCGCTATCTTGTACTGCCCAAAATACAGAGTTGTAGCCGGCACACGGGCAAATTTGTCGGTTCAGTTTCGATTGCATTTCGTTCGCTGATCGTACGACTCTGTCTGGGGGTCGCTGTATGGTGATTCGCTGAATCTAAAACTGGGCAAGTATGCACTCAACAATCGGTCATTACATCGCTGCGCTGGCGTATGGGACGGGCCTCCCCAAGTTCTGTATTAACGACGCGTCCCGAAGGTCCCCAATAGGAACAGAGTGTCGTCTATTTTGGGAAGACAGTCACTCAGCCAACAGCGTTCGAGCGCGCTGGACGTAGCTGTTGGTGTCCCAGCTTCGGGCCTCACTCAACGTGTCGAGCAGGGTGAGCGCATCCGGAGAAGCAAGGCCAGCTTGTCGAACAAACACGGAGAGCAGCGTCGGTGTAGTCACGAGTCGGGTATCGGCAAGCGAGGCATGAATCAGACCGAGTCGGTTGAATTCGTCACAGAGCAAGATGGCAGCATCGTCTTCATTTGCGAGTGTCACTGCAGCGTTCTCGCCGTCGTCTAGGGGAAATTCGGGGTCTAGATCCACGGCCCGCACAGACAGGTCGTCTGTCCGACCGAGAACTCGTCTAGCGCCGTCCCCGTGTACGTCGTCGTAAGATGCGACCTCGCGCAGTTCTTCGACAACAGTCTCCGGCACGGCAACGTTGTAGTGTTCGAGACACAGCGAGAGCAAGTCGATATCTTGCCCGGCGATGCCGAGACTCACCAGCCCGGACGTATCCGCGACGAGCTCTGTCATTTATAAGCCGGCAACGTCCTCGACGTAGTCTTCGTCCAGTTGTTCTTTCAATGCTCGGAGGTTCGCGGCTTCTTCGGCACCGACAAGGCTCTTGAGTTGCTCGTAGCTGATCACGTCGTCGTAGTAGGCTGCTGCAATCTCTTGTGTGAGCGTGTCGTCGTGGGTGGCCTCTTGGAGATACTCACGAAGTGCGGTGACGAGAATGTCGGTCCGGTCTTCGCCGAGGACCTCTGCGAGCACGTCGGTCCGGTCAATTAACCGGTTGGGCGCACGGAACTGCACGCGCTTCTTGTCAGAACTCATTGTGTGTACATTGTGAGCCAACTCACTTAACGATTTGCTGTGTGTACACTGTGAGCCTGAGGGTTTGACTAGAACACGCGGTGTCTGCCGCCATTGTTCACCTGCCTGCCAACGGGTCAGTTGACGGTGCATAGTTGAACAGACCGGACTGCTGGGATGCTGAGTATGGCGTCCATAACGAACTGCGTTGACCGAACAGAGCGGCTGAGACGGGCTGTTGTCTTTGCTTGTCGGGTTACGGCAGCACGACGGGAATGGAAGTTACTTTATCGAGACAGACGATAGACATTATATCGGTAGATGACAACAGATGAATCAGTCCGGCGAGGGTGGGAATCGCTGTGACGTCCCTGCCGTCACTTGCGGTTGCACGGACGGAGTGGACACGACACCAGCGTGAGTTTGGCCGGATAACTGAACGGACTGTCTTGCTTGTCACCATCGCTGCTGGTGCCGTCGCACTGGGATGGTTCGCGCACTCGCTGGGCCGTGACCTCGCTTCGGGACAGGGGCTCCCACATGACCGGTTGAGTCTGTTCCTCAGCATCGCCTTCGCCTGGATGGTGTGGCGCAGTTCGCAGTACACCCATGTCCGGTTCGAGTATCTTGACCCCGCGTTTCTGTTGCCGACGGTCCCTGCCAGAACGGCCGTCCTGGGACTTCTGGGCTTCGTCTACGCTCGGTTGCTTGCCACGCTTGCTGTCCCGACAGCCGGCGTTGCTGTCGGGCTCGCTGCTGGCCTGCGCTCGCTGACAGTCGCAGTTACGGTCATCGGTGCGGTCGCGTGTCTCGCGGCACTCGCTGCCGCCCTCGGGACGGCGAGTCGCCTCGGTGCCCGACTCGTCGCACGCCGACTCGCCCGCGCACGGTTCTACCGGGACTTCCTGGTCGTGTTCGGCTGGGTCCCGCTGTTCCTGGGGTGGCTGGTGTTACAGGAGACCTCAGTCTCGGTTGCACCGCTGTTGACCGTGGTAGGGGCGTTGCCACTGGCGTGGTTCGTCGACCTGGCATTTGTCGGCAGCGTCGACGCACCGTCCGTCTCGCTTCCGTACGCACTGGGTGCGATGGGAACGGTCGCCGTTGCGGTCCCGGTCTTCGCAACTGCAACGGTTACAGTCACTCGCCGACTCTGGGAGACCGAGCCGGTCAGTTCCACTAGGCCTGGTGGGTCACGTTCGCTTGTCTCTCGTGGACTGGTCGACCGTCTTCTCGGAGCGGCCGTCTCCCGTCCGGTGCGTACTGTCGCCAGGGAACGGTGGCTCATGGAACGGCGCGTTCCGCGCGGGCTGTTGTCCACCGGCTATGTGTTGCTCCTGTTCGGTGTGTTCGGATTGCCACTGTTTCTGTTCGGTGGCCCAAACGGCATCCTGCTGATTCTCGCAGTCGGACTCGGACTGGCAGTCGGTATCGCCTTTGCGTCTGCCCCTCTCGGGACGGAGTACTGGACTCTCCCGATGTTGCTGACGACCGTTTCCGGTCGGCAGTTCGTCAGCGGACTTTTCCTGTCTGCCGTTCTTATCGCGACCCCAGTCGTCACACTCGTTGTCCTTCCGGTCGGCGTCGTGAGCGTCGTCGGTCCCGTCCAGACCGTCGTGATAGCGCTCGTCGGTATCGCGTCGTGTGCGTGCGCTGCCGCGGTGGCAATCGCGGTCGGACTGGCTGTCCAGCGACACGACTTGGCGCCGACGCCGTTTTTCTTTACCGAGGTACCCGTGTACGCCGAACCCGGCCTGAGCGGGTTTCACCGGCTCGGGTCGATATTCGCCGTCGTCTTGCTCGCGAACGCTCCGGCCTTTCTCGGCAATGCACCCTCCGTCTACAGCCGGCTGTCGGCACGCGGTGTCCCGGCCGGTATCGTGCAGGTCGGCTCGCTGTTTCTCACACTCTTCGTTCTCGCCGCGGTCACATGGACTGCCTTCCGAATCGCTGTCGAACGATTCCGTCGCTATCGACTGGGGGACGCTCAATGACAGACAACGACACAACGCGACCGGGGGACCGGACGACAAAGACAGACAGGGACAGCCAACCAGCCATCGCCACGAGTGAACTACGAAAGGCGTACGGTGACACGACAGCCGTTGCGAGCTTGACTCTCACCGTCGAGCCCGGAGCGGTGTACGGCTTTCTCGGCCCGAACGGTGCGGGTAAGACGACGACTATCCGGATGCTGACGGGGCTGTTGCCACCCTCCAGCGGCTCCGGAACCGTCGCTGGGGAGCCGATTACCGACCGCGAGGCACTCATCCCGCATATCGGCTATCTGCCCGAGTCTCCGCCGATACACGAGGAGCTTACCGCTCGTGAACAACTCGAATATCACGGTGGGTTACGGGGGATGGACCCGGCCGCCATCGACGACCGACTCACGACGCTTCTGGAGCGCTTCGAGTTAACTGCGGACGCTGACGAACGCATCGTTACGTACTCGAAAGGGATGCGCCAGAAAACCGGGTTGATACAGGCGATTATGCACGAGCCTGCTGTCGTCTTTCTCGACGAGCCAACGTCCGGACTCGACCCGCGGGCCGCCCGTACCGTCCGCGAGACACTTACGGAGCTGGCAGCCACTGGGACGACAGTCTTTCTCTCGACACACATCCTTCCCGTCGTCGAACAGATTGCGACCGATGTTGGTATCCTCTATGATGGCACACTCGTGGCCGAGGGGTCACCCGAGGCACTCGTCGCCCGCATGAAAACTGAGAGCACCCTCGAAGACGTGTTTCTGGAAGTGACGACCGACGACGCCCACGACGAGGTGCCCGATGCGTAACGTGACCGCACAGAGGCACAGACTGGTTTCGTAGACTGTTCTGTTTATCAAGCGCCGCTCTTGCTGTACACGGTCTGAAGACGCTACTCATCCGACGCGAATGTGGTTGCAGACAGACCGGGCACGTCTGGGAAATACACCCCGGGCAACTCCTGTGGGGTCCTGCAAGATGGAACAATCCGGAACTTATATTCGGGTGATGCGTGACGTTGCCTCCTACACGAGAAAATGGTGTCACTGCTGACTATCGTCGGTGTTGCTGTCGCCGTCTTTGTCGGGTTCAACATCGGAGGGTCATCGACTGGCGTGGCGTTCGGGCCGGCGGTCGGGTCACGCCTCGTCCGGAAGACGACCGCGGCAACCCTGTTCATCGGCTTTGGCTTCCTCGGTGCGTGGACCGTGGGTCGAAACGTCATCGACACGATGAGCAGTAGCATCGTGCCAGCAACCCAGTTCACGCCTGTCGCGAGCGTCGTTGTCCTGTTCTTTACCGGGATGTCACTCCTCATCTCGAACCTCTACGGCGTCCCGGCCTCAACCTCGATGACCGCCGTCGGAGCCATCGTCGGATTGGGTCTCGCTTCAGGGACGCTCAATCAGGCGCTTATGTTCGTTATCGTCTCGGCGTGGATTGTCGCCCCGCTGGTGTGCTTTGCTATCGGCATCGGTGTCGGGCGGTACATCTACCCACATCTCGACCGCTACGTCGCGTTTACCACATTCACACTCCATTTCGTTCAACTCGACCGCTCGGGGACGATTCCACGCCCGTATATCAACCCAAATGCGTCTCCACAGGACATCGTCGGCTCACTCCTGGTCGTCGTCATCGCCTGCTACATGGCGTTTTCCGCAGGGGCGTCGAACGCCGCGAACGCCGTGGCCCCCCTCGTCGGTGAAGGTGGGTCACTTACGGTCAACCAGGGGGTTTTGCTCGCGGTGTTTGCCTTCGGATTGGGGAGTTTCACCATCGCTCGTCGGACCCTGGAGACGGTCGGCGACGACATCACGGAGCTACCGATTCTCGCGTCCCTGATTGTCTCCATCGTCGGCGGGACCGTCATCACGCTCCTCTCTTATCTGGGGATTCCTGCGAGCCTCGCTGTCAGCACGACATCCACTATCATCGGTCTCGGATGGGGCCGGGCGAGTCGGGCAGCAGCGCTGTCAGAGATCGTCACGCCGACGACCGAACGCTCCGACCTGGAGGTGTCGACAGGAGCGCTCGTCACCTCACGCGCCGAGGAGGCTCCCGTTAGCCCGACCATCGGCGACATTGCCAGACACGAACAACCTCCGGAAAAGCCCGAAGAGATACCGGACGTACCGGATGTCGGCGCGGAAGGGCCTGCCGACCTCGACGAAAAGAGCCTGTTCAATCCAGCGGCAGCAAAACGTATCGCGACGATGTGGGTGTTGACCCCATCACTTGCGGTTCTCGCTTCCTATCCGGTGTTTGCGTTGCTCCTGTAATCCACAGTGTCCTCCCGGCTCCCAGCCAGTCGATAGCTGACCCTCTCAACGTCGTGTGTCACGTGTAGTTTCAGAGGGGCTCGATTCGGCTGTGTGCCCGTATTCTCTCCCGACACAATCGTTTCTGCGTCTTCCCAGCCACTTGCAGACCCGTGACCATCGACTGGGTCGAACGCGAGGAGTCCGAACCGCTGTTCCGGCGTCTCGACGGTCGACCAGTGTGCCGTTCGGGAACGAGACGACTCGCCAGGTTCCAAGTCGGCTTGACCCACTCCTCTTGCCAGGCGAAGACGATTCCACCCGCCGTGCAAGCGTTCGAAGCCGTTGGCCCCGGCCCGAAATTGCACGGGGCCGGGTTCGGCGCTTTCGGTGCTACCTGTCTCCGTCTTTGCTGTCCCTTCCCCTCAGGTTTCCGTGGCAGTGGCGTCCCCACACCCGGCGGTGGTCGCGAGACTTGCTGTTCCGATGGCCCCGATGAACTCCCGTCTGTCCACGTGCACCGAACGTTCGGGGCCACTGTCACTCAACCAGTCGCCTCTCGTGTCGTCTGGTCTGTGTGTGACCGCTGGCCCTATGTGCCGGTGGGTCCAAGGCGTCCCATGGCACCATCGCACGTCCTCGTCCCGCTGGACGGGTCGCCGCTGGCAGACGAGGCCTTCGAGGAGGCGCTCGAACTGTTCGACTGTCGGGTGACAGTGCTGAACGTGGTGACGCCCATCGACGGGTCGATGAGTGAGGGGGGCGTGCTCGAACCCGGCAAGGACCGCCGTGAGAGCGCACGGACTCGCGCCGACCGCCTCGTCGACCGGGCGAGGACACGGGCCAGCGAGGCCGACCGAACAGTCGAGACGGCCGTCGAGACTGGCGACCCGGCCGAGACCATCCTTAGCTACGTCGACGCACACGATATCGACCACGTCGTGATGGGGGGCCACGGCGGCGAGCGCAACGCCATCGCTCGGCGGTTGCTCGGGACTGTCGCGACGCGTGTCGTCGGCGAAGCGCCGGTGACCGTGACTGTCGTCCGCTAATCTCATTCATCCACCGAGGACCGCGGCGAAGGCCCTGTAGAGTCCGAAGCCGACGGCAACGGAGGTGGTGAGTGTGATGAGCCAGAACGCGAGCGTCACACCGATTTTCCGGCGCGAGACCCCGGCTGAGCCGCCGGCGAGACCTCCGCCGATGACGCCGGAGATGATGATGTTGTTGAACGAGATTGGGATACCCAGCGCGATGGCCGCCTGAGCGATGATGAATCCGGGGACAAGCGCGGCGATAGAGCGTCTGACGCCCAACTGGGCGTACTCGCGGGAGGTAGCCTGGAGCAGTTTTGGCGCACCCATCCACGCGCCAGCGAGGATACCGGCCGCACCCAACCCCAGCAGGACGATACTGGGCAGGCCGAGTTCGGCCCCGTAGAGGTTCTCGAGCGGGCCGGTCGCCAGGCCGACCTGACTGCCGCCACTGGAGAAGGCGACGACGCTCCCGAGGACGATGAGAAACGTCCGGATGCCCTTGTCGACCGATTTCTGGGTCCGGCGACGGATGAACTGGAAACTCACGGCGGCGGCCGCCACCGTCACGAGCACCGCCAGGGCGTCGATTCCGCCGACCGCTGGCGTCTCGATGGACCGCCCGACGAACCCCGCAATCGAACTCTGGGTGGCGTCCGGCGGCGAGGGGATGATACTCAACTGGACGTTCGCGATGATGCCGCCGACGACCGCCGCGAGCAGCGGGACGCCAACGGTTTCGGGAATATCGTCCCGGCGCAGCAGGGTGGCGGTCAGATACGCGAGCCCACCGGAGACGGGCGGGACGAGCGCCCAGAAGATGACGATTCGGCGGTAGGTATCGACGGCAGGCGTACCGCCAAGCGAGAGCCCGACACCGACAATCGCGCCGGTCGTCGCGAACGCTGCGGGGACCGGATAGCCGGTGTAGACGCCAAAAGCCATGAAGCCGGTGGCGGTCAGCAGTCCCGCGGTCGCTGCCAGCGACGTAATCTGAACGCCGTTGATGAGACCCGCACCGACGGTCTCGGAGATAGCCCCGCCCTGGACGAGCGCACCGAGCGCGGCGAGGATGCCGATGAGAAACGCCGCCTGCATCGTCGAGATGGCGTTGGCACCGATTGCCGGAGCAAAGGGCGGCGAGTTGCTGTTTGCCCCCAGAGCCCACGCCGTGGCGAGGCTGGTGAGTGTCGCTACCACGACGAGGGCCCAGAAGACGACCCCCGGCACGCTCAGACACCCCCGCAAGCGGGTGTGACAGTCATGCCGGGTGCTTCGGCAGGCACTCGAATAAACGTTCGTGTCGGCTCCAGTGGGGGTGACAGGCAGCCATAGCGCCCCTTCTTCATCGATTTCCCGGGTCAGCACTGCAGCTGGTACTTGGAGGTCGTCGCATTTGCATCGCCACCCATCGCTGTTGATAGTTTACCCGGACGAGGTTCGTCTTAGTGTCGGATTTGAGATCTCCAATGGAATTACACTACGAATTGTCTATGGGATGGGTTTTACGAAAACACTGGTGGACTAAAACAGTCTAAACATGGGTGTTTGACCAATAGTTTTATTATACTGTGGACAGATGATGTGTGTATGGAGGAGGAGACAACCACTGCTCCAGTCGAACCGAGTACAGAGTACGGACGCGACCGCGTATCACTGTACGAGCCAGTCCTCCGGGGTGATAGCTGAACTCGGGGAGCCCTCAGTCAGAGTCACCATCGCGTCCGACCGTATCCTGTCGGGATCGTCCCACCCTGGTCCACAGTTCAGGTCTCGCCTTTCCATGGGCGTCCGCTTTCCCTGCAGTTGCCGTCCCTGTCACGTCCTCGCTTCGCTCGCTTGCGAGTAGTGCGAACCGCTGTTGTTTTTCGAGCGCAGTCCGTGACCACTGACGTGCATCTCCTCGTCACTGGCGGCAACGGCTTCATCGGCCGGCGCGTCTGCGCACTGGCAGTCGAGGCGGGTCACGAGGTAACGAGTGTCGCCCGTACCGGACCACCACCCACAGAGCAGCGTGGCTCCTGGGCAAGCGCAGTCGAGTGGGTCGCTGCCGATGTCTTCACACCGCAGTCGTGGCGCGACCGGTTGGCGGATGTCGATACTGTCGTCCACTCCATCGGGACCATCTCCGAGCGGCCGGACGCAGGTGTTACCTTCGAGCGCATTAACGGTGATTCGGCGCTTGTCGTCGCCCTGGAGGCCGAACGGGCGGGCGTCGACCGTTTCGTCTACATCTCCTCGGCAGCGACACCCCCGCTGGTCAGCGACCGGTATCTCACCGCACGCCGGCGGGCCGAGGATGCGATTGCAGACCTCGACATGAAGACAGTCGTGCCCCGGTTCGGCCCGGTGTACGGCCCCGACCAGCCACACTTCCCGACAGTAGCGAACCGGCTTTTCAAGGCACTCGGGACCGTCGAATGGGTCGCCCGTCGACTCGGGGAGAGTCGCCCCTTTGCGGTCGAACAGGCCGGAGCAGCCGTTTACGAACTGGCCACGATGCCGGACCCACCGACGGGTCCGGTCACCGCACAGCGGCTGGCGGCGATAGGGGACTGACTCACAGGTCGGCGAAATAGCGGCCGTGAAAGCCAAACGGCTCCGCGTGGGGCAGGAACGCTCGCGCCTGGACTGCGAGCGTCGCGGCGTCGAATACGAGTAACAGAGTCTGGCCCCGGTCGACATCCAGTGCCGTCGCCAGCACGACGCCGTCGTCGGCGCTATCGGCGTCAGGGTGACGAACCGGGACCGGTTCCTCGACGTAGACGGATTGTTCCCACCACTCGCGGGCGGTCCCGGTCTCACAGTCGACTTTCACGAGGCCGTTCGCGCCGTCGCGGTCGGTTGCCTGCCCGTAGGCGTAGCGGTGACGGCCGCCGATGGCTTCCCGGGTGACGCGGGGGAGTTCCATCCCGCCGGGGTACAGCACCGAGCGGTCGACCGCGTTCGTTGCCGGGTCGACCCGGTAGCGGACGAGCCGTGCATCGGGGACTGCAGGGAAGCCGTCGCCGTCGAGCTCGGCCATCGACATCGCATCGACGATACTCCCGTCGGGAAACTCCACGAGGTCAAGCACCACGTCGCCGGACGCTGTTGGCCTGTCCCTGGGGCCGCCTCCTTCGCTGTCATCGACGAAGGCGTTGACGTGGTGGAAACAAAAGGCCGGGTCGAGCGTGGGGTCGGCGACCAGCTCGCCCGTGTCGCGGTCGACTACGAGTATCCGCGTCTCGCGGTCGGTGTCCCACTGGAGCATGTCCATTGCTCCCTCCGAGAAGGGGTTCAGCGCCTGCAGGACCGATAGCACCAGCGGCGTCTCGACGACGATGACGTGGTCGGTGGTGACGCTGCAGTCGTGGATGTAGGCTGGCCCGTTGGCCTCGACGGAAGCGATGCGCTCGCGGTGGCGGCTCCCTCGGGGGACCCGGTAGAGGTGGTACTGCGGTGTGCGCCCGAACTGGGTGCTGAAGCCGACCACCTCCTCGCGTGCGGGGTCGTCGACGAGATGAGCGGCGGTGCTGTGTTCGGGCAGGTCGTCCTCGAACGCGAACTCGCCGCGGGTTTCGAGCGTCTCGGGGTCGAAGGCGACCCGTCGCGGGGCTTCGGTCAGTGCGACGTACTCGCCGTCGATGCGGACGACGTGGACGTTGGTGTTGTCCGTCGGCTCCGGCAGGCCAAGCGAGCGAACGGTATCGAGCAGTCGCCGCCAGCCCCGGGTGTCGGTGCCGAACTGCCCGGTGAGCCGTCCGTCCATCGCGTCGGCGTAGGCCCCGGTGCGCAGGAAGCGATTCGAGTAGCGGAACTCGCCGTCTGCGAAGTCGTACCGCCGCACCATCGCCAGCCCATCGAACCAGTGGTTGACGCGGGTGTCGCCGACCTCGAAGCGGCCGGGGCCGTTCCGGATGAGCGTTCCCGACAGCCAGTCCGGAATCGTCCCTTCGACCGGCGGGCGACGATTGTGCACCTCACTGGACAGCGACCGGAAGCCGGGGCCATAGGCGTCGGACACGACTGTGTCTGGGGTTGCTAGGGGCATGAATCTAGCGTGGGCGCATGGACTGGCGGCAACACTGAAACCGCCGTGGGCTTATCAGCACTCGGGACAAAGCAAGCGTATGAGTGACACGGAGAGCAGGGGGTCGATAACCGTTTACTCCGATTACGTCTGTCCGTTCTGTTATCTGGGCCGCGAGTCGTTGCGCCGGTATCAGGACGACCGTGAGCAACAGTTGCGCATCGACTGGCATCCATTCGACCTCCGGGCCGGCCAGCGAACCAGCGACGGAGAGATCGACCCGTCGGTCGACAACGGGAAAGACGAGGAGTACTTCGAGCAGGCGAAAGAAAACGTCCGTCGCCTCCAGGAGAGATACGAGGTGGAGATGGACCTGGACATCGCTACGGACGTGGATTCCTTCGATGCACAACTGGTCTCTTACTACGTCAAGACCGACGACAGCTACGACTACGACCAATGGCTCGCACTGGACGAGGCACTGCTGGAGGCGCTGTGGACGGATGGCCGGGATATCGGTGACGAGGACGTGCTCCGGGATGTCGCGGAGTCGGCGGGGTTGGACCCTTCGGTCGTCGAAGAGGCGTACGCCGATGACGCGCTCCGGGCGGAGTTACACGACCAGTTCGACCGGGCGCGTCGTGAGGGCGTCACCGGCGTCCCGACGTTCGCCTACGAGGGGTATGCTGCTCGCGGTGCCGTCCCGCCGGAACAGCTTCGCCGTCTCGTCGAGGGGGCCTGACTGTCGGTTCCGTCGGCGGGACTAACCGGGCGTTTCATCTACTTTCCGGTGGTCAGGGACCGCTCGCCTGCCAGCCAGGGTCGTCGACGTGGACAGCCTCGTCGAGAAACCGGTCGAGTTGCCCCGTGTGGGTGTATTCCACGGTGCGTTCCTCGTAGTCGATGTCGATGATGTTGGCCTCGGCCAGTTTGGGCAGGTGCCGGTGATACAGGGCTATCTCGATATCCTTGCGTGTCATATCCTTCCCCTGTTCGGTGTCTCGGTCCGCGATTTCGGACGCGAGCGTGGTCATGTCCGTTGCTGTCGTGTGTTTCGACAGATAGTGCAGTACGTGTCGCCTGTACGGGTGTGCCAGGAGGTCGAACTGCTGGTCTAGCTGTGTCCCTTCCCTTGCAGTCATGCTTCCTTCGATGGTCTGTATCTGTTTAAGCTCTTTTTCGTGAAAATTTTAGCAATTTTACAAATGCAACGACACGGCGTAATTGCTTGACTTTTCAAACTACACGATTGGACGCCGACTGGTTCCGTGCGTCACGACCCGGGAGTGCCGTCCTCCGACAGCGTATCGTCGTCGCTGCCGGGTAGGTTCTGGTGGAAGTGGTTCCAGGGCTGAATCCGCTCCTCTGCGAGGATGTTACTGCTCACGATACGCAGTCCCAGTTCGTTGAGCTGTTCCGTGCTCTGTTTGATTTCGCTCGTCGACTCGGCGACGACTTCGACGTGCAGATTTTCCTCGCCGGCTAACATCTCTCTCACGTTGACGACGCCTCGAACTTCCAGTGCCTCCTGGGCGAACGCCGACCGTTTCGCGAGGTCGACCGAACAGATGAACAGTACGCGCATCGGGTAGCCAGCCTCTTCGTAGTCGATTTCCGGGTTGTAGCTGACGACGATACCTGCCTCTTCGAGTGTCTCGATGCGGTTGTGGATAGTCGTGGCCGATACGCCGGTCTCCCGGGCGATGTCGGTATCGGTCGCATTCCGGGCGTCGATTTGTAGTAGGTGGAGGATGCGTCTGTCGAGGTTGTCCAGCGGGTCCTCTGTCATGTCGCCCACTTCGGAAGTCGGCGGATTGAATCGCGTGTCCCAAATAGCCGTATCTCCGAGCGACTGTCGACAGTGACCGACCACGACGACCGTCAGTCGGACTGTTTAAGAACACACTCGATAAGGCTGCAGTATGACTGAACGAACACTCGAAGAGCAGATTTCGCTGTCCGATGCCGGCGAGCGGACACTCGTCGTCGGCGGCGACCGGCCCATACGTATCTCGACGGGCCACCGTATCCAGCACCACGACGGGAAGTGTTCGCGCCCCCACGGGCACAACTACGCCGTGACCGTCGAGATTACCGGCGCGGTGACCGCGGAGGGGTGGGTCGTCGACAAGGGCGTCGTGACCGACGTTATCGGGGAGTGGGACCACCGCTTTTTGCTGGAGGCCGGTGACCCACTCGTCGACGCCTTCGAGGACAGCGGCGACGGCGACGGCGTTGTCGTCCTCGACGCGCCGCCGACTGCCGAGGTGATGAGCGCCCTGCTGGAAGCGAAGTTGCGCGAGCGCCTGCCCGACACTGTCTCCGAGGTGGCTGCGACGGTCCGGGAGACGGGCGAACTCGCTGCCAGCCATGCCAGTCAGTAGCGACCCCGAACCTGGGGACGAGTACGCGGAGCCGTCGGCCAGCACGCCCGAGGACACACCGGCAAACGCCCTGCCGGTCAACGAACTGTTCGACTCCCTGCAAGGGGAGGGGCGACTCGCGGGTGTCCCCTCGACGTTCGTCCGGACCAGCGGCTGTAACCTCCGGTGTTGGTTCTGTGACTCCTATCACACCTCCTGGGAGCCCACCCACGCGTGGCTCTCTATCGAGGACGTCCATGCCGCGGTTGCGGACTACGGCCACGACCACGTCGTCGTCACCGGCGGCGAACCCCTCATGCACGAGGAGACGACGACGCTGCTGGAACGGCTTGCTGACGCTGGCTATCACACCACCGTCGAGACAAACGGCACCATCGATACCGAGGCACCCATCGACCTCGTGAGTATCAGCCCGAAACTGGCCAGTTCGACGCCGACTCCCGACCGCGACCCCAGCGGCGACGGCGAGTGGGCAGACCGTCACGAACAGCGCCGCCTCGATATGGACGCGCTGGCTCGGCTGACCGAACGCTACGACTTCCAGTTGAAGTTCGTCGTCACTGGGCCCGACGACATGCCCGAAATCGAGGACCTGCTCTCGGACCTGCGGGGGGTGACGGCAGCGACAGTCCCCGACGAGCGCGTCCTCCTGATGCCAGAAGGACAGACCCGCGAGGGTCTCGCCGGGACTCGTGAGACGGTCGCCGAACTGGCCGTCGAGTACGGATACCGGTACACACCACGACTACACGTCGACCTCTGGAACGACGCACCTGAAACCTGAGACATCATCCATGACTGAGACAACCGACCGCGCTGTCGTCCTCGCATCCGGCGGGATGGACAGCGCCACGGCGGCTTACGAGGCACAGGCACGCGGGTACGACCTCTATCTGTTGCACACCTCCTACGGACAGGAGACAGCCGAACGCGAGTGGGCGTGTGCGGAGGCGCTGGCCGAGGAGACCGGTGCCGCGGACTTTCTTCCTATCGAGACCGACCATCTCGCGCACATCGGTGGGTCCTCGCTGACCAGCGACCAGGAGATAGCCGACGCGGACCTGGACAGCGACGAGGTACCAGCCTCGTATGTCCCCTTCCGGAACGCGAACCTGCTCTCGATGGCGGTTTCGTATGCCGAAGCAAACGACTGTTCGGCTGTGTTCATCGGCGCGCACAGCGAGGACTTTTCGGGGTATCCGGACTGCCGGCCGGCCTTCTTCGAGGCCTTCCAGCAGGTGGTCGACACCGGCACGAAACCGGACACCGAGATAGCAATCGAGGCTCCCTTCGCGGCGGATTCGAAGACGGATATCGTCGAGCGCGGGCTGGAACTGGGCGTCCCCTTCGAGCAGACCTGGAGTTGCTACCGGTCGGAACAGCCCGCCTGTGGCACCTGTGACGCGTGCGCGTACCGCCTGCAAGCGTTCCAGACGGCGGGCGCTCGTGACCCGCTTGACTACGAGACCCGTCCGTCCTATTAGTCGACCTGGATGTCGCCCTCGTCGGTGATGGTGACCTCGTGGTCCTCGACGCTAAAGGTCAGCTGCTCCTCGTCTCCATCTATCACCGCCCGTAGCGCAGGCAGGTCGACATACTCCTCGATGTCACCGACCTCGTCCCCCGCAAGGTCCGTCGCGTCAGCGACCGCGTCCGCGATTGCAGTCCGGACCGGTGTCGGGCTAACCCACTCCTCGTCACCCGACGGGCTCATGATATACACGTCACCGTTCTCGGAACTCATATCGACTAGTAAGGCCGTTTCGCATATATAATATCACCGAGCAGTTTCAGAACCTGAAAGAACTCCCGGCGAAAACGTCATTGTCGCAACTTCTTCTGGTCGACTCGGCCCGTTCCCGCTACAAAATACGCGGTCTATCACTCGGGTGTGAGGAGTGTCCGTTCGACTAGCGAGTCCAAACCCCGGCGGAGCCGTTCCGAGGCCGCCTGACTGGAGACGCCAATGTCAGCCGCCAGGTCAGCAAGCGAGACAGCCCGTGGCACCTCGAAGTATCCCTCGCGTGCGGCCAGCAGGAGGATTTCCCGCTGTGGCTCGCTGATGTCGTACTGCGCTGCTCGCGCCGTCTCGTTCTGGTCGTGAATCGCCTGCACCCCTGGGTCGACATCGGTCCGCTCACACTCCTCGCAAAACATCTTGAACGCCTCCCGGTCGGGAAAGCGGAGTTCGACCTCCCAGGCGTCGGCGTGCCGGCGGCCCGCAACGAAGATACCGCCCGTCCCGATGACGATGTCGTACAGCTCCGTCCCCGCGAACTCCCCGCGATACGTCACGTCGTACTGGTGGCCCTGTGGCGTCTCGACAACGTGGGTCGCCTCGGCGACCGTTCGGTCGGCCGCCAGACCCTCCTCGAACGCCCTGGCGTGGTCGTCCGCCAACCAGCAAACCGCCCGCAATGGGACCCGCTCAGCCGAGTCGAGTTGTTCGATAGCCACCTCCTCCGTGGGTACCTCCCTGACCGTTTCCCGGAGGAGTGGGCTCTCGAACTGCACCTCAGCTATCATGCCCAACGGTACCGTCTACACCTCCATAATACTTGTCAGTAAAATTTGAAACGAAGGCGAGACAGAGTGTCCCGCCATCTGTTGCCGGTTGGAGGTTGGCATCGCCGGGCAGAATCTGTCAGAGGCACGGTCCGGGTCACTCTCCCCCCAACGCGGCACTCTGGATATCGGTTCGTCTCTATATATGGATACTGCTTGGATATTCAGGCACGACTGGCTATTCCAGGTGTTCGCCCTGGTAGGACCCCTCGTAGGTACCCTCGTGGGCGGCATCGGCCAGAACCAACTGGGCGATGCGGGCGCCCTGCTGGAGCTCGATTGGATGATACACTTCCAGCAGTCCCTCGCCCCGTCCCTCGTAGCCGGCGTCCCAGACTGCCGTATCCAGCATACAGGAGTTGCGCAACAGCGACGAGCGGGGATAGAGAAAGCCGACGTGGTTCTCGGGAATCACGACCCGTTCGGCGTAGCGGACGACGTAGCCACCCGGCTCCAGATGATAGGTGCCCTCTTCGTCGGCGTCGAGTTCACGGCGCTCGCCGACGGTCTTGTCGCCGCGCTCGATACGCCCGGGTTCGACCTGCTCGAAGACGGTCCCAAGCGTCAGGTCGACGCCGTTGGGTTGGACCTGGCTCTCGCGCAGTTCTCCGAGGTGGCTGGCGACGAAACGGCCACTTTTGAACATACCCGTCTCTCCGCCGCCGCCGGCAAAACGGTGCCGGATCTCGGGATACATTCCCCTTCAACTCCGTCGTACCACCCAGGTCCCCGACGTGGCCTGGCAGGCGATGTGGCTCTTTCATCTGCTGGAGACCGTCGCTATTGCCGTTATCACGTGGACGATACTTGATTAGGTCGTGGGAGTCTCCCACGCCGCGAATATTGCCGGAGTGAGGCATTCGAACAACATGATTTATGTCTACGGATAGTCCACGCTAGAACGCTATGGGACAGACACTTACCGAAAAGATTCTCGATGACCACCTCGTCGAGGGCGAACTCGAGCCCGGCGAGGAAATCGGCATCGAAATCGATCAGGTCCTGACACAGGACACGACTGGGACGCTCGTCTGGCTGCAGTTCGAGGCGCTCGGACTGGACGAAGTCCAGACCGAACTCGCCGCACAGTACTGTGACCACCAGACCTACCAGTTCGACTTTAAGAACACTGACGACCACCGTTTCCTCCGTTCTGCGGCCGGTACCTTCGGTGCGTACTTCTCGCGTCCGGGCAACGGTATCTGTCACAACGTCCACCGCGAGAACTTCGCGGCCCCCGGCAAGACGCTGCTGGGCTCTGACTCTCACACGCCGACTCCCGGCGGACTCGGCCAGCTCGCCATCGGTTCGGGCGGTCTGGACGTCGCCGTCGCCATGGGTGGCGGTGCCTACTATGTCGAGATGCCCGAAGTCGTCAACGTTCGCCTCGAAGGCGAACTCCCCGACTGGGCCACCGCGAAAGACGTCATCCTCGAGATGCTCCGTCGCCTCTCCGTGAAAGGTGGCGTCGGCAAAATCTTCGAGTACACCGGCCCCGGTGTAGAGTCGCTGACCGCACCCGAGCGCATGACCATCACCAACATGGGTACCGAGCTCGGTGCGACCTCCAGCATCTTCCCCTCGGACGAACAGACCGAGGATTACCTCGAACGCGTCGGCCGCGAGGACGCCTACGAACCCCTCCAGCCCGACGACGACGCCGAGTACGCCGACGAGATTACTATCGACCTCTCGGACCTCGAACCGCTCATCGCCCAGCCCTCGATGCCGGACAAAGTCGTCCCGGTTCGCGAGGCTGCCGGCGAGGACGTCGAGCAGGTCATGATCGGCTCCTGTACCAACGGCGGCTACGAGGACATCCTCCCGGCCGCGAAGATGCTCGAAGACCAGACCATCGACCTCTCGACGGAGATGATTGTCGCACCCGGCTCCAAGAAGGCAAGCGAGATGCTCGCCCGTGAGGGCTGGACGGCCGAACTGATGGCCGCCGGTGTCAACTTCTCCGAGGCCACGTGTGGTGCCTGTATCGGCATCGGCCACGTGCCCGGTTCCGACTCCGTCTCCCTGCGGACGTTCAACCGCAACTTCGAGGGTCGCTCCGGTATCGAAGACGACAACGTCTATCTCTGTTCGCCCGAGGTTGCGGCCGCGGCCGCACTCGAAGGCGAAATCGTCGACCCGCGCGACCTCGACGACGACATCGAGGCACCCGGTCTCGAACTCCCCGACACCTACGCGGGTGCCGAGGAAGACATCATCGAGCCCGACGAGGCCGTCGACGACGAACTCATCAAAGGTCCCAACATCGGCGACGTGCCGCTGAAGGACCCGCTTGACTCCCACCTCGAAGGTGAGGCACTGCTGAAGATGGAGGACAACATCACGACCGACCACATCATCCCTGCCACGCAGGACATCCTGATGTACCGGTCGAACATCCCCAAACTCAGCGAGTTCACCCTCTCGCGTGTCGACGACACCTTCGCCCAGCGCTCGCTGGACTCTGACGGTGGCTTCCTCGTCGCTGGCGAGAACTACGGTCAGGGCTCCTCGCGTGAGCACGCCGCGCTCTGTCCGATGTATCTGGGCATCGAGGGCGTTCTCGCACAGAGCTTCGCGCGCATCCACCGCGCGAACCTCTTCAACTTCGGTCTCCTGCCCCTGGAGATCGACGAGGACACCTACGAGCAAATCGACCAGGGCGACGACATCGAAATCGTCGACGACGTCGAAGAAGCCGTCCGCTCCGGCCAGGAAGAGTTCACCATCCGCGTGAACGACGACTGGGAAGCGACGGGCATCCTTGATGCATCCGCACGTGAGCGTGAGATTCTCGCAGACGGCGGGAAGCTCACCCACGTCAAACAGCAGTACGAAGAGGAAGGCGGCGCTCCCGCAGACGACTAGTCGACTACTTTTTTTCGGCTGCGGGTGTCGCACACGCGGCTTCGCCGCGTGGCGCACCGCTCGCCGAAAAAACATAGTGAAAAAGGCCGCTCGCGTGCGTAGCGCGCGAGCGGTGAACCGCTCACTTCGTTCGCGGATGCTACGATAGACCCGCGTGGCCGCGAGCGCGTTTCATCGCGCAAGCCGGGGAAAGGCTGGTCAACACTCCGATAGCACCTGCGAGGGCTCTACCGAGCCCGAGCAGCCTTTTTCCCCATGTTTTTGCAAGGAGTGGGTTGCGGGCCGCCGGCCCGCAACCGTATAACGTGGCGGCAAAGCCGCCACGCTGGTGCGGTGCGCGCCGAAGGCGCGCCCGACACCCGACGCAGCAAAAAGTGGGCTATTGGTAGTCCACCAGCACCGCCCCGAACCCGGCAGCGCCGACGACGAAGGAGACGAGGCCGCCGATACCGGTCAGCGCCAGTCCGCCGTTGATGGCTGCGCCGACCACGAGCGGCTTCGCCCACCCATCGTCGTGTCCGACCAGCCGGTCCCCGATGGCGATGAAGGCGATGGCGGCCCCGACAGCCCACACGACCCCTGCGACGATAGCCAGCGGAATCGCCACGAGGACACCGACGATGGTGATAAACAACAAGAGCGTCACGAGAACCAGCGCGAAGAGCGCGACCACGCCGTAGATGACTGAATTCACCACGTCGTCCGCGACCGTCTCGACCATCCGCTCGACGTACCCCGGGGCCACCGCAATCATGATTGCGCCGACCAATAGCGTCGTCAGGAAGGCACCGATGGCACTGCCCCCGAGGCCGACACCGGGGCCCACCGTCGGTCCCGGCGGTGCTTCCGGGTTGAACTGCAGTACCGTCCTCACTACTGCCATGCCTGTCGGTCCCATACTGACCTCTCGACAGCCTGCCACAAAAACACAGTTGCCCACTGTACAGGCTCTCTGCTGAGTGAGCACTCACTAAGTTTTATTGCGCTGGCGGCTGTAGTCGTTCCTATGAAACCATACTCGCATTACCAGATTACGGAGACCACTGACGCTGCTGCCCGAACTGGGGCGGTTGCCGGCCTCGTGTCGATGGGCGTACTCGCGGTCGGATTGACGGCTACGGCGGCTGGCCTCCCGATGGCGTGGCTGGTCTGGCCGCTGGGCTACGGTGTCGTCCTTCCGCTGAGCATCGGCTACGCGGCCCGGCGGGCGGAGGCCGACGACGATACCGACCGGCTCGATGACTTGCGGGAGCGATACGTCGACGGCGACATCGGCGAGGCCGAGTTCGAAGCCGAACTGGAGCGGATTCTCTCGGAGGGGCAGCGATGAGCCGTCTCGCTGCTGTCGGTGAGCGCATCCAGGGGCTGCTGTCCGGGCCGGACTCCCGAGGGCGAGTCCACGCCGACCGCGACGAGGACGTGGTCGTCTTTCTCATCGGGATGCGCATCAACGCTTTCTGGAAGGTCCACCGCTGGCTCCCCATTTTCCTCGCCGCCCCGCGAATGGTCCGGGAGCTCCGGGGGGACCCTGAGTCGGGCCTGCTTGGGAGTTGGGGATTTCTCTCGCCGCCCCGTGGCATCGGCTTCGTCCAGTACTGGGACTCCTTCGAAGACCTTCAGGCGTACGCCCGCGACAGCGACTGCCTCCATCTGGATGCGTGGGCCGAGTACAACGAACAGACCGACGGCTCGGTCGGCATCTGGCACGAGACCTACCGCGTCGACAGTCACGAGTCGGTGTACAATCACCTCCCGCCACGCGGGTTGGGTAGGGCCGATGGAACGACCCTGGTGGAGGCGACCGGACAGGACCGGTCGGCAGCCGGCCGCATCGATGGCGAGGAAGACGACCCTCCGGTCGAGCCGCCCGACACGACAGCGTAACCTACAAGCGAGTGAGTACTCACACACCGGTATGGCCGACATTTCGCCGGACGCCCGCGCCGAGATTGCGGATGCCGTCAGGGATGCCCTCGCAGAACACGGCTACGAGCGGCTCACGACCGCGAAAATTGCGGAGCACTACGCGAAAAGCGAGGCTGGCCTCTACTACTACTACGACACGAAAGACGAGATGATTGCGGCCTTTCTGGAACACACGGCCGGCCAGTTGGGCGAGGAACTGGCGGCCATCGACGGCGGCCCCGAACAGCAACTCCGGGCGGCCTGTGACCACCTCTTTCTCTCTCCCGACGACGAGGACGCCGGCGTCCACGTCGCTATCATGGAGTTGCTCTCGCATGCCCCACACAACGAGACACTGCGGGAGCCACTGCTCGGACTGGAGTCGGCGACGCTCGAACTCTTTGCCGGCATCGTCCGCCAGGGGGTCGACTCAGGGGTGTTCCGGGACGTGGACCCGCGGGCGAGCGCCGCCTTCCTGCTGGCGGCTGCCGACGGGTCGACGGGATTCCACGTCGCACTTGAGATGGATGTCGGCGCGGACATCGAACGGGGCTGGTCGGGCTATATCGACTCGCTGCTGGCCGACGACGCCTGAGACTGTTCGTCGTTCCTTTACAGAGGAGTACACTCGCAGTATGCGGGGCGGCAAGCTTTTCTCTCTCAGCGCGCAATCGACGGCTACAGTGAAGCGACGTACGTATCTCGCAACAGCTGTTGGGGTGGTTGGCGCGGTGGCTGGCTGTACGGGTAGCTCGGAGTCCGACGGGACGGAGACGCCTGCTGGCGACACGTCCCCGCCAGGGAGCGCCCCGTTCGAGCACCCGGGGACGATGGAGACGACGTTCGTCACTAACGGTGACTACCCGACCGACGGGAGCCCAGCGGACGGCTATCCGCCGGAGATGGCAGAGGACCCGTCGGCACCCGACGCCGACCCGTCGACGTTCGACACGGTCGATGTCGAGGGCGAGACGGTTCGGCTCGCCCCCATCGATGTCGTCCAGCGCTGGTACCATCGCGGGGAGGCACGCGTCGTCGACGCCCGCGGGGCCCAACAGTACAAGCGGGCACACGTCTACGGCTCGGTCCTCTCGCCCGCACAACGCGGTGCCGAGGGCGGTGGTATCGAGGGGTGGCCCTTCGCCGACCGCGTGGTGACCTACTGTGGCTGTCCGCACCATCTCTCCTCCATCCGGGCGGCTGGACTCCAGAAGGCCGGCTTCGAGGACGTATACGCTCTCGACGAGGGGTTCCTCGGGCGGCCGAACACCTGGTACGACCGCGACTACCCGATGGCAGGCACCGATTTCGCCCCGGATACGCAGGCCTCCCTGTCGGAGTGGGAGATTACCGGTCGCACCGACGCTGACTACGCCGGGGAGTACGTCTGGGCCAGCGCCGCCCGCCAGTACGAGGCCGCGCCCATACAGTCCGATGGGAGCTACCGCCTCCATCTCATGTTCACTGGCATCGACGCCGGGACGGCAGTCGAGGTCAAGACGCCCGATGGAACGGTCGAGAAACCGCTTGGCGAAGTCGGGACCCGGCTGTAACCCCCGAGTGCATTTATTCCGGCGGGCCGAGACAGCGGTATGGACCAGCGCATTCGCGACCACGCCGAGGTACTCGTGGACTGGAGCGCTCGCATCGATGCCGGCGACGATGTCGTCCTCCGCGTCGGCGAGGGTGCCCACGAACTCGGGGTCGCCGTTGCCAGAGCGCTCGGTGAGCGCGAGGCCAATCTGCTTGCGACCTACGACAGCGACGAGCTGACTCGCGCCTACCTTCGCGCCCACGACGGCGAGTTCGATACCGACCCCGACTACCAGCGCGAGCTATACGAGCGCGCCGACAGCGTCCTCTCTCTGCGGGGTACGCGCAACACGAGCGCCACAGCCGACGTGCCGGACGAGCGCCGGCAGGCGTACGCACAGGCCCGCCAGGGGATTCGGGAGGCCCGACTGGACACCGACTGGGTCTCGACGGTCCACCCCACGCGGGCGATGGCCCAGCAGGCGGGGATGAGTGTCGAGGCCTACCGCGAGTTCGTCTACGACGCCGTCCTCCGGGACTGGGAGAGCCTCGCCGAGGAGATGGCACAATTAAAAGAGATTCTCGACGAGGGCAGTGAGGTTCGCATCCGAAAGGAAGGCGACGCGACGGACCTCACGATGTTCATCGACGGCCGGACGGCTGTCAACTCCACTGCCAGCGTCGCTGATGACTCCCACAATCTCCCGAGCGGTGAGGTGTTCACCGCCCCCTACGACACGGCCGGGCAGGTGGTCTTCGACGTGCCCATGACCATCCGCGGGACCCGCGTCGAGGGGGTTCGACTGGTGTTCAAAGACGGCGTCGTCGTCGACTGGGAGGCCGAGGCCGGCGGCGAGGTCATCGCGGCTATCCTCGATACCGATGGCGGCGCGAAGCGACTGGGTGAACTCGGCGTCGGGATGAACCGCGGCATCGACCGCTCCACGGGACAGATTCTCTTCGACGAGAAGATGTACGGTACCGTCCATCTCGCGCTGGGTCGGGCCTACGACGCCTGTCTGCCTGATGGCGACTCCGGCAACGACAGCGCCGTCCACGTCGACCTCATCACGGATATGCGCCAGGACGGTACGACAATCGAAGTCGACGGCGAGGTCATCCAGCGCGATGGCACCTTCCAGTGGGAACATGACAGACGGTGAGGACAGCGATTCGCTCTCGCGAACCCCGACGGCGGAGGAACGCCGCCTACAGGCAAAACTCGATGCGGACACCATTTCCGAACGCGAGTACGCCCGCCTGACAGCACTCCGGTTTGGCAAGGACCCCAACGAGTTCTCCTTTGCCGACGCTGCCGAGTTCTTCGGTGTGACTGAGTCGGAACTCCGCGAGGAGATGGCGTGGCTCGCGGGCGGTCCGGACTGACAGCGACGGTGTACCGACTGCCTGGCGTCTTTCGTCGCGTCACTTCCGGCCCGCCATACACACCTTTATGTCCATCTTTCCGGTGGTAGGACACAACCGCCATGCCCTCCGAAGACTCTCAGCCCGAACGCCGTGAGCACGATGCCGAGCGGTCGGCTCGGCGCGAAGACGATATCGAGCGGCTGGTGCGCCGCGCCGTCCGCGACGAACTGTCCTCGCTCGTGGGGAAGATTCTCTGGACACTCCTCTCCGGGTTCGCGCTCCTGGTCGGGGTTCAACTGCTCCAGTTCTGGCTGCTGGACTCGTCTGGTGGCCTCGGTCTCGTGCTGCTTGCAGCGGGACTGCTCATCGTCTGCTCTAGTCTCTACCTTTTGTACCTGCTCTACAGACGGACCCCGATGGACACGTAGGCCGCTCAGGCCACCGGACGGGCCAGTGTCGGTGAGTCGACATGGTCGACCACACGCAGAGTTGCATACACCGCCAGTGCGACGCTGCCGACGAGGGGGGCGCTTTCTATCTGTCCGTTGAGCGCGAGTGTGCTGGATGCGAGCATTGCTGCGATGCCGACGACCGGAAACCAGTGGATAGGGGACTTCACACATTAACTGTCATCTGGACATAGATTGTTTCTTTTCGCCTTGAGGGTCGTTCCCACTTCCAGATAGTTAGTAAGCACTCACTCAGTAAGTTTATTATGCTGGCCCTTTCGATTTCTGACAATGGGCTGTAACGGCTTTCCTGTGGTGGGTCGCAACGGGGGCACGGACGAGTGAGTACACGAGAGACGGTCGTCGAGGCCGAGAACCTGCGCAAGGAGTACGGGCCGGTCGTCGCAGTCGACGACGCGAGTTTCGAAATCAAAGGCGAGGAGATATTCGCGTTGCTCGGGCCAAACGGGGCGGGCAAGACAACGGCCGTCGAGATACTGGAGTGTCTCCGGACGCCGACGAGTGGTACGGCCCGGGTGCTGGGCCACGACGTGACGACTGAAGCCCGCGCTATCAAGAAGCGTATCGGCGTCGTCCCGCAGTCGTTTCACACCTTCGACCGGCTGACCGTGCGGGAAAACGTCGCACTCTCCCGGCGGATGTACAGCGACGGACTCGGCGTCGAAGCGGTACTGGAGCAACTCGACTTGCTGGAGTATGCTGACACTGCGTTCGAATCGCTTTCCGGCGGATACCAGCGCCGGACCGGCATCGCGATGGCGCTGGTCAGCGACCCCGAAGTCCTGTTTCTCGACGAACCGACGACGGGGCTGGACCCGGCAGCCCGGCGGACGACCTGGGGACAAATCGAGCGACTGACGGACCTCGGGACGACCGTCGTGTTGACGACTCACTACATGGAAGAGGTCGATGCACTCGCCGACCGCGCGGCGCTGATGGTCGAGGGTGCTATCGAGGCCGTCGACACCGTCTCCGCGCTCGTCGAGGAGTACGGGGGCGAGGTGAAACTCCGTGTCGAGGCCGACGGCGAGGACGCGCCTGTCGAATCAGTTCTGCGGGAGTCGGCAACTGAAGTGTACCACAGTGAGGGGGACCTCGTGGCGCTGTTCGATGACCGTGGGCTGGCACAGGACACCTTCGGCCGCGTCGACGGGCTCGCGGGTGACCACTCTATCGAGTTGACCACTGCCGGCATGGAAGAGGTCTTCCTGCGACTCGCCGGCGGCAGCGTCGACGAGCGGGGTGAGATGGCGTGAGACGCACCGGTGCACTCCTGCTCGCGCTCTCGAAAGACTGGCTGCGAAACAAGGAGGCCGTCTTTTTCGCCCTGCTCTTTCCGATTATCCTGCTGGTCATCTTCTCGACGGTCTTTGCGGGTGGCTCCGCCGAGTTTACCGTCTATGTCCAGAACAACGACATCGAGAACGGCGAGCCGACGGCCCTCTCGGAGGCGCTTGTCGAGTCACTCAACGAGACCGACGCCCTGACCGTCCGCGAACTCGACGCTGACCGGAACGTCAGCACGTGGGCCCGCGAGGACGACTCCCGGGGCTCGAAACGGGTGCTCGTGATACCCGATGGCTTCGCACACAATGTGCAGGCAAGCGCGGGCCAGGCCCGTATCGACGTGACACAGTCGACGGTCTCGCAGTTCCAGGATCGACTCAACGACTCCGACCGGGCGCGTATCGAGCGCGGACTCGACCGGGCAGGCGGGAACAACTCGACTGTCGCTGGCGCGGAAGTGACACTGCTTACTGCAAGTGACGACGAGGCCGCGCCCGCGGTCCGTGGCGTCGTCGATAGCGTCGTCAGCGGGTTCAACGACGAGGCTGTCGGCATCGAGGAACCACCTTCGCGGGTCACCACCGGCAACCTCAGCCAGACATCGCTGGGCTCGGTCGACTACTATCTCCCGGCGTTCATCGCTGCAGTCGTCATGATAAACGGGCTTATCACGATGACGACGGTCGTCGCCGGCTTCAACAGCGATGGGACGCTCAAACGGCTGGTGGCGACGCCGTTGCGCAAACGCGACTGGATTCTCGCAAACGTCATCCAGCAGACCCTGCTCGCCCTCGTCGTCACGGGTGTGATGGTCCTGGTCGCCCACCTCCTCTTTGGCGTGACCGCCGTCCCCGGCCCGCTGTCGCTGTCGCTTATCGTCCTCGGGGCGCTGACCTTTGCCGGTCTTGGGATGGTGCTTGGCAGCTTCGTCGAGGACGCAGACGTAGCGACGAGCCTGGGGAACGCTATCGCCTTCCCGATGATGTTTCTCGCCGGCGTCTTCTGGGAAATCGAGTTGATGCCTGACTACCTCCAGACGGTCGCAGAACTCCTTCCGCTCTATCACTTCCATCGCGGGCTTCGACAACTGATGATTCTGGAGACCACCGAAGGGACGATGATTCCGTTCGCTTTCCTCGGGGCGTCCGCTGTGCTTTCGGTCGGGCTGGCCGTCGCCGTTACCGGGTGGCGGGACTTCGGCGACTGACCTGTCCCATCCCTTTCCGGCTTTTCGTGTACTCGCTCCCGGCCTCAGCGGTGCTGTCTGTCGGGAATAACTGTCGGCAAATCGACTTGTACCTGACAGGAGTCCCCGTTATCGGACAGTGTCAGTTTCCCGTAGGACTTCTCGACGAGCCATTTCACCAGCCACAGTCCGAGGCCGCTTGTGTGTTGGAGTTGTGTCTCGGTGCCTTGCTCGATGACCCGGCGTGTCGAGGCTGGGACTGACCCTTCGTTTCTCACTGTCAGCCTCGCGCTCCCGGGGGTCTCACACGTCGTGATGCGTACTTCGACAGCCGCGGGGTCGCTCTCGGCGTGGACGATAGCGTTACGGAGCAGTTCCTCGACAGCTACGCCGATGTGTTCGTCCGCGACGACCATCACTGCATCAAGCCCGGCGAGGCTGATGTTGGCTTCGGGAAACTCCGAGTCGAGAGCGGCTGCGTTCTCTTCGACAACGCCTGTGAGGCCGACTGGGACGACTTGTGAGTCCTGTACTGTCTGCTCGATGTACCGTGCCTGCTCGGTGGTATCGATAAACCGGAGGAGGGTCTCCCGCATCGTCTGCAGGTCCTCACGACCCTCCGGGGCGATGAGGTCGTTCTCCTCGAATACGTCGAGATACGCGAGCAGGACGTTCATGTCGTTGCGGATATTGTGCCTGAAGATGCGGTTGATGACCTCTAGGCGTTGTCGCTGCGCGTCGACTGCCTGCCGTGACTCCGAGAGTTCATACGTCTGTTCGAGGATGGCCGTGGCGTTGGAACTGGCGTCGGTCGCGTCGGCGTAGTCCTGTGGCGGCACGTAGTGGGGGTTCTCACAGACTGTATCCCGGTATACGAGGTGTTTGTGCGTCCGCAACGCTTTGACAATCGCCGTCTCGTCGAACCGTTCGAGGTTGTACTGACACAGCGTCCGGGACGGAATCGACGAACAGTCCCTGTCGAAGGACGCTTCGAACTCGATGATACTCTCAAACGTCTCCTCGAGTTCGAAACTCCAGGTGTTCTCGCCGGCGACCCGGAGTCCGTCGTAACCCTCCGCCGTGGCCTCTGCTGCGGCCGCCTCTAGGTCTTCCGTCATCCGTTCCGGGTCGAAGCCGTCGGAGAGGTAGTACTCTCTCCCGTCGACGAACTGGAGGTCCCCGACCTCCTCTCTGTACTCCACGTCGACTCCGGCCTCCCGAAACTGTGCGTTGAGGCTTGCCAGGTTACTCTCGTCGTAGATGTACAGACACTGCTCGTTGTTTCTGAGCCCGATGTCGATAAACGCCGTCGCAGCGGTGCGCTTCTCGTCGCGGGACCGATAAAACAGTGCGAGGTGACTACTCACGTCCTCTGTGGATAACTGATGGCGGAGCGCGGCGTACCGGGTCCTGTCAATCAACGAGTGACTGCGTTCGGCACCGCTTTCGCTCATACCGCACGTAACTGATTGCCAAACAAAACGGTTTGGCATGAGTTCTCATGCACCTCGCAGTCCGACGTAGCCTTTTACAAAATCTGCCGTGGATATCTCTGTATGGACTACACGAAGTTTCTCGATGGCGTCGTGTACGAACCGACACAGAACGAGGGACACGGGTTTGATTTGACTGTCGCGGAGGTGTACGAGTTGACCGGCCCTGGTCGCATCGATTTTGGTGGTGGCGAACTGGACGCGGCCGACATCGAACCCCACGACAGCCAGAAGCGCAACGCCGAGGATGACTACGAGTGGTGGCACCTCGACGCCGGCCGGTATCTCATCGAGTACAACGAGTCACTGGCCGCCGACGTAGCGGTGACCATCCAGGCCCGCGACGAACTGCTCGCACGCGGAGCCTCCCACCCGACCCTGCAGGTCACCGAACTCCCGCGAGTGCCCCTCTCGGTTGGCGGGGAGGGCATCCGCCTCAAGGAGAACGCGCGGGTATCGACGCTCGTTGACGTGGACACGGTGTGAGGACACGGGCACAACAACCGGAGCCGAACGCAGTGAGGCTCCGGCTTTTTCACCCATGTTTTTGCCGGGAGCGGTTCGCGGAGAGCGCGAACCCGAGCGGGAAAAAGATGGAAACGGAGAATGCGCGGGTATCGACGCTCGTTGACGTGGACACCGTGTGAGGCGGACTCTGGTCCGTCGCCCTCTCACTCCGGGTCGCCGGGCCAGGGAATGTCAGACCAGACGACGATGGCAGCAAGCACGTACGAGACAGCGACGGTAGCGAGTACGACCCCGTTCCACTGCCACCGTGACAGCACGTCGAAACCCGACAGGAAGGCGACGAAGAACCCGATAATGAAGAAAAACAGGTACGTCGTCACCAGATGCCGCCAGAGGTTCCCCCACGGCGGCGCACGGATGGCATCACGCATAGTCGGGGGGTCACGGGCCGCCGGAATAGGCGTTGGGGTCGGAATCGGAATTAGGTGGGCTTTTTAGTCGGGACCGGTTTCAGATGGACAATGGCAGAATTCACCGTCGCCGTCGCCGACCCCGAGGACGGCACGACCTACCAGGTAGACGTTTCGGACCAGGACGCGAACCGCTTCATTGGCAAGGAAATCGGCGAGGATGTCGATGGCGATGCCGTCGGCCTCACGGGCTACACGCTGGAAATCACCGGCGGCTCGGACAACGCCGGCCGACCGATGCGTGATGATGTCCGGGGCTCAGCCCTGAACAACGTCCTGCTGGAGGGCGGCACCGGCTACAACCCCTCCCGCGAGGGCGAGCGCAAGCGCGTGACCGTCCGCGGCCGAGAGGTCAGCGACGACACCCGACAAATCAACGTCCGCATTTCCGGCCAGGGTGATGGCGACGTTGCCGAGTTGCTCGGCGACGAGGAGTGACTGACCGGCTCCCCTCCGACCACGACGCGGTCACCAGCTACCGGACCCGCCGGAAGCGTGTCGGCCGGACCACCCGTGTCCGCATTCCGCTTCCCGCCGGCATCGATGTCGACGAGGGGGACGTAATTCGTCTCTCGTTGGAGGGAACCACGTATCAGGCGCAGGTCCAGTCCTCACTGGATGGCGACCTCGACGTTCGTGGTGCCTTCGACAACGCCCGCCTCGCCCGCAGCGGTGAAGGTGAAAATCACCTCCAGTCGTGGGTGGACTCGGTCGGCCTCGATGCCGGCGACGCCGTCGTCCTCGACGTGGTGACGCCGGGGTTCAAGTTCGGCCTTCGCCGGCCCGGTGAGCGCGTCGTCTACGAGGCGACCGAGGAACCTTCCTCGACGCTGTCGGACATCGCTCGCGACATCGACGGCTGAGGCGGTCGCCCGACTCGGATACCCGACGCGGTCGCTCCTGTCGTGTCAGACGGACGTTTTCCCTTCTGATACTCGCACGAAACCCTCAATATCCGCCCGCCTGTAAGTGAACACAACGCCACCCCATGTCGGAATCAGTCATCGCGGATTTCGTCGCCAAATTCAACTCCGAGAGTACTGCTCGGAGCGGGGCGACCAAGGGACGGGTTCTGCTGAGTCAGAAACGGCTCGTCCTCGCGCCCAACGAGCAAAAGAAGGCGACGATTCCGCTCTCCTCGGTTTTCGACATCGCGGTCGGACAGGTGCCCGAGGATATGGGTGACTTCTTCGACGCCACCGTGACCGTGGCCTTCGAGCGGAACGATACTCGCCACGTCGCCGCCATCGAGGCCGGGGAGGACAAGATAGACAAGTTCTCGACGGTGCTGTTCAAGGCAATCCTCAACGGCACGGATATGACGGTCAAACACCCAGCACGGCGGGGCGGTCGCGTTACCGACCAAGCCTTCGTCCCCGCACAGCTGTTTTTGAAGCCGGGTACCGTCGAGTTCAGGAACAACGAGCAGACGGTCGAGATAACCCTTACTGCAATCACTGGCTTCGACCGTTCTACCCGGCAAATCGCCGGTGCGAACCGGCCGGTGCTGGAGTTTCAACACATGAGCAACGGCCAGTCCATGATGACGATGGCTGCCACCGATTCCGGCCGGAAAATGTCGATTCTCGGGCGCTACCTCCGGCTTGAGTACTCCGACTTGATGGCCGAACTCAAAGACATCGAACTCACCGAGGACAAAAAGGAGGTGCTCGTCGCCATCTACTCCGGTGCTGGCGGCCAGGGGATGTCACTGGCAACTGTCATCGGCAAAGATGCCTCGCAGGTCACGATGGTTCTCAACGAACTCAAAGAGGACGACCTCGTCGTCGACTCCGCCGATGGCACCAAACTCACCCCCAAAGGCAAAGTCGTCGTCAACAATCACCTCGAAGACGTCAACGACTGACTCGCCTTCTCTGTCCTCTCACCGAACAGCCTGAACTGGCGGCTGTGTGGTTGTCCTGTCCTCTTATCGCGCTCGTCCCGTGAGACGCCCGTCAGGTGACAGTCGATTCCGGAGAGAAAATACAAAGCGGGTGGATGTCATTGACGTAGTATGGGAACTGACAAAGCAGTTCGTGTATCGGATGTCATGTCAACGCCACTGGAAACGATTTCGTCGGACGCGAGTGTCACTGCGGCTGCACAGCAGATGCGTGAACGCGACATCAACGGATTGTTCGTCCCGGGAAGCTCTGCGGGCATCATCACAACGACGGACGTGGTCGATGTCGTCGCAAAGGAGGAAGCACCTGCCGACGTTCGTGTGGGCGACGTGATGACGGCCCCCGTCGAGCGGGTCACGAAAACGATGGAACTGACCGAAGTCGCGTCGATGATGACGAACTTCGGTATCAAACACCTCCCCGTCATCGACGAACACGGTGACTACGTCGGGATGGTCTCCTCGACGGACATTACCACCCAACTCGCCTGAGACCGGCACTCGGGACTCGTCGTCTGTACTGGCCGTGTCCAAGCGGTCGCAGTACTGGAATCGTCGCTCTGATTAGCGGTTCTGGGGGCGACCCTCGGTGCTTTATGCGGACGCTTTGCTTGAGCAGTCGCCGCTTCACGCCCGCAGGCAGTCGTTCACTCGCGGATGTGGTTGACTCACTCCTCGTCCATCGCTTCGCTCGCGATGTGTCGTCCGCGGGCTTTCAACTGCACTTCCCGGCGGATGCGCTGTTCTTCCAGAATCTCCTGCTCGATGAGCTGGTCGAAAATTTCCTCGACAGTCTCGACGTCCATCCCGACGAACTCCGGAATCTGGAACGGCGAGACACCGGAGTAAAGCGCCATCAACACCTCGCTCTCCCGGTCAGAGAGTTCCACGTCCGTGGTGTTTTTCTCCTCGCCTTTCCGGAGCAGCGAGGCCAGTACCGTCACGTGCTGGGGGTTACCCGAGATATGTGTCTCGACAGCGGTCCCCTCTTCGGTGTGTTCGACCTCCACAAGCGGGCGTTCGTCACCTTTGACTTCGGCCGTGACCTGCTCGACGGTGCCCACGTCGTCGATTTCTATCTCGACGAACTGTCCGCTGGCGATAGCGAGGTCGACCTCGCCGTCATCGACTTTCAGCCGTCCTTTCTCCCAGCCGATACTCTGGACGACGCCACCCTCGACGGCGGGGTGTTTGGCGAGGATGACCTGCTGGTCGAGAATGGCCTTGTAGAGCTTTTGCTCGAACTCCTCGTGGCTTTTGGGCGAGATGAGCGTGACATCCCCACCCATCTGCAAGGAGATGTACGAGGAGACCTGTGCGAGGGGTTGATTGGCATCGGTCCGGCCCGTGATGGCCTGTATCTCCGAGAGTGGAATCGTCCGCTTGCCGTCGCTACTGACGAGGACGATGCGCTTCGTCGAGAGGATGATGCGTCCGGGAATCCACTCCACGTCAGGGACTTTCCGGCCACCCTTGACGACTTGCGCGAACTTGCCTTTCTGGTCCGCGAGTTTCTGTTCACCCTCGCTCATCTGTCTCTCCGGAACTGTCTAGGGGTTGGTGTCGCGCTGGTATTAACAATTCGGCTATGTCTGCCACACTGGGCAGTTCCAGCCGGCTTACGCTCCCATGTCGTGGCCGCCGAGTTTCGACAGCGCCGAAAACGCCTTCTGTCTCACCTGTTCGTCTTCGGTCTCATCAAGCAACTTCTGGAGGCGCTCGCCGGTCTTCTCGTCGCCGACTTTCCCGAGCGTGAACACTGCGTGGCCACGCGCGTTGCTCTCGGCACCGGGGTCCTCGGCGACTTCCAGCAGACGGCGCTCGACGTGATTCCCGCCGATTTCCGCCAGGCTCGTCGCCGCGAACTGCTGGGTCATCTGCTCGCCCTCCTGCAGTGCCTCGACGAGCGTGTCGATTGCCGCGTGGTTTTTCTGGTCGTCCATCACACGCCCCAGCAGCCACGCGGTATTGCGTCGCTGTGCGGTCTGTGTGCTCTCCCCGAGAATCTCCACCAGCGGCTCGACGACGGTGTCGTCGTCGGTCGCGGACATCTGCTCGACGACGGTCTCCCGAATCTGGTGGCTCTTCTGTGTGGGCACGTTCGAGAGCAGTTGGATGAGCGAGAACACGGCTGTCCGGCGCACCGCCGAGGAGGAGTCACCGAGCGCGGTCACCAGTGCGTCGACCGGTCGGTCGTTTTCGAAGTTACCAAACGCCGAGACTGCAACGCGGCGGACCCGCTCGTCCTCGTCGTCGTACAGGTCTAACAGGGCCTGCAACGCTTGGCGGTTCCCGATGCGACCGAGCGCTTCGGCAGCCTCCCGGCGTACCCCCGCATACTGGTCGGAGAGCAGTCCCTCCAGCGGGTCCGTTGCCCGTGGGTCACCGATGTTCCCGCAGGCCCGGGCCGCACGCGCCCGCACTCGCGGGTCGGAGTCGTTGAACCGGTCGGTGAGTTTCGGGACGGCATCGGATTCCTCCAGTTCGCCCAGTGCGTTGGCGGCGGCCATCCGCAACTCGGGAACGCCTGCATCAAGCGCCTGGACGAAGGCCTTCGCTTTCACCCAGTCGGCGGCATCGTCGTCGATATCGACGTCGGCCATCGTCGTCAGCAACTTCTCCAGTGCGTCCTGCCCCTGCTGGTCGAGGGCGTCGATGGCCGCGGCGACGACTGCTTTGGACTCTTCCTCGCTGGCGACCCGGACGAGTGCGTTGATGATGTCGTCGCGGTCGTCGTGCTCTTCGAGTCGGCCAAGCGCCTTTGCGGCGCGTTTTCGGATTTCCTCCGTGTCCGAGCGCTCCATCGCCCCGATGAGTTCCTGGGCGTCGCCCTTGCGCTCGGCGTCGAAGAGACTCATTGACAGTGCTTGGAGCGGTGGTCAATTATGCTCATCGGTGCTGACATCAGAAACACGGCAAACGCAGACGCTTCTCCCGAAGGCTATGTCCGACGGTAGATGCGCTGTTGCTTGTGGACGGGTTCGAAGTCGTCCCGACACTCCGCGGGCAGTGTCTCGGTCATGCCAATCATCAGATAGCCATCCTCGCGCAACGACCCCTGAATCGTCCGGAAGATGGGCGTTTTGTACTCGGCGTCGATGTAGATGAGCAGGTTCCGACAGAGGACGAGGTCGAAGTCGCGCTTGGGGTCGCCACGGATGAGGTCGTGTTGCTCGAAGCTGACCATGTCCTTCACGGTCTCTTTGACCGAGAAGGTGTCCCCGTCCTGGTCGACGTATCTGGCATAGTCATCGAGCGGTTCGAGTTCCTCCTCGATATCCGTCGTCTGGGAGGTCTCGTAGACGCCCGCACGGGCCTCCTCGAGGATGTCCGGGTTGATATCCGTCCCCGTAATCTCGATTTTCCGGTCGACAATCTCGTCGTCGTCTTTGGCGAGCATCGCCACGGAGTATGGCTCCCGGCCGTCGGCAGCAGGTGCCGACCAGATTCGCACCCGGCGGTTGGTGTCGGTCAACTCCCGCAGGACCTGCCGCAGCTTCTCCCAGGCCTCGGGATTGCGGAAGAAGCCGGTGACGTTGATAGACAGCGAGTCAAGCAGCGCCTCCTGTTCCTCTTCGTCGCGTTCGAGCAGGCGCTTATACGACCGATAGTCGTCGATGTCGGTCCGGCGCATCCGGGCGGTAATGCGTCGGTCGAGGTAGGCGTCGTTGTAAAAGCCGGTCTCGAAGTCCATGTTGTCCTCGACGTACTCGAGCAGGTTGTAAAACGCCCGCTCGTTTTCCTGTCGGCTCATAGCGTCACCACGTCAAGGATGTGCACGATGTTGCCGTCACCGAGCACCGCCGTCCCCGACAGCCCGGGTGTCCCGCTCAGGATGCCCTCAAGTGGTTTGACCACCACCTCTTCCTGTGCGTTGACCGAGTCACACTTCAGGGCGACCTGGCGCTCGGACTCGCGGATGCGTACGAGCATGCCATCGTCGACGTCCTCGACATCCTGTAGCTCCATCTCGCCGGCACCGTCGGTAGCCGTCGCGCGCCCGGGCACGTTGAACGCTTCGCCGAGGTCGATGACGGGATAGATTTCGTCGTTGTGCTTGATGACCTCGCGGTCGTTTATCTTTTTCATCTCCTCGGTGCGGGTAATCTCGTCGACGTTCTTGATGGGGATGCCGTACTCCTCGTCGCCGACCTCGACGAAGAGTACCTTGACGATGGCCATCGTCACCGGCAGGCGAAGCGAAACGGTCGTGCCCTCGCCGGGCGTGGACTCGACGTCGACCGACCCGTCGAGTTGGGTGACGGTGTCGTGGACGACGTCCATCCCGACGCCACGGCCGGAGGTGTCTGTCACCTCGTCGGCCGTCGAGAAACCGGGGTGGAAGACGAGATCGTAGATGGCCGAGTTGTCCATCGTCTCCAGTTCCTCCGGCGAGCGCACGTCTTGCTCGATAGCCTGTTTCTTGATACCCTCGACATCCAGCCCTGCACCGTCGTCGACGACCTGAATGATGACGTGGTCCCGCTCTCGGGAGGCCCGCAACGTGACCTGTCCCTCGCGGGGCTTGCCGTTCTCTTCGCGCACCTCGGGTGCCTCGATGCCGTGGTCCAGCGAGTTCCGGATGATATGCATCAGCGGGTCGCTGATTTCGGTGAGGATGGTCCGGTCGAGTTCGATATCCTCGCCCTCGATTTCGAAGTCGACCTCCTTGCCGAGTTCCCGCGAGAGGTCCCGGACCATCCGGGGGAACTTCCCGACGACTTTCTTCAGCGGGATGAGCCGCATGTCCATCACCGTGTTCTGCAAGTTCGCGGTGATCTTGTCGAGTTCGTTCAGTGTCTCCCCGGCCGAGTCGAGGTCGTCCTGCTCGACGGCGCGGCGGAGTTTGATACGGCTCGTCACCAGTTGCTCGACCAGTCCGTGCAGGTCGTCTAGCTGGTCGACATCGACGCGGACGGATTTGATTTCGTCGACTGCGTGCTCGTCTTCACCGCTGGTACTCCCACCGGCCGCGGGTGAGGGTCCACTATCCTCTCCCAGGTCGTCGGTGACATCCGTGACCGTCGCCGACTCGACTTTCCCGACCGAACCCATCTCGGCGTCGACCCGACCGAGGTCCTCGGCCGCGATGAAAAGCGAGAAGGTCTCGTCGTAGTCGCCATCCTCGATGTCCGCTCGCGCTGGCTGGGTGTCGAGGATGTCGAACAGTTCCTCGACGCCTTCCATGGCGAACATCGCGTCGACGCCGGGCATGTCCGTCTCGCCCACGTCAACCTCCACGTGGACGATTTGCTCGTCCACATCGTCGGTGTCGATGTCAACGTCACCGAGGTCGATATCGACATCACCGGACCCGCCGGTGCTCCCGGTGCTATTCTCACTGCCGGTATCGTCACCGCCAGCTGCACCAGCACTCTCGCCAGCGACCTCGACGCCCTCTTCGAGAACCGCACGGAGCTGTGAAACCGTCTGGCTGGTGTCCGTCTGGGACTCGCCTTCCTCTTCGATTTCGCTGACGATGACCTCTATCTGGTCGACGCCGGCGAAGATGAGGTCCATCACGTCCGGTGTGATCTCCATCTCGCCTTCCCGCATCTCGTCCAGCAGGTCCTCCATAGCGTGGGCCAGATTCGAGGCGTCCTCGAAGCCCATCGCACCGAAGTTTCCTTTCAGCGTGTGGGCCGTCCGGAAGATCTGGTCCATCGCCTCCCGGTCGCTCGGGTCGGACTCTAAATCCAGCAGTGAGTTGTTCAGTTTCGTAATCTCTTCTTCACTTTCGCGAATAAACGCGTCGAGATATTGGTCGTCCATTATGGGTTCACCTCTGCTCGTGCAGTGTCAAGAATCCCTTCGGGGATGTCGTCGATGGGGAGCACATCGTCGACGTAGCCGGTCTCGATGGCTCGCTTTGGCATGCCAAAGACCGCCGATGTCTCCTCGTCTTGTGCGATTGTCCGGCCACCAACGGCCTTGACTGCCTTGATGCCGGCAGCGCCGTCCTCGCCCATCCCGGTGAGGATGACGCCGACCAGCGGGTCCGTGATGACCTCTGCAGCGGAGTTCATCGTCATGTCCACCGCCGGTCTGACGCTGTTGACCGGCGGGTCCTCGGTCAGTTTCACACGCAGTCGGCCGCTGCGGTAGTTCGAGACGAGCATGTGCTTGCCGCCCTGGGCGACTAAGGCCTCGCCGCCACCGATACGGTCACCGTCGCTCGCCTCGCTGACCTCGTAGTCGCTCCGGGAGTCGATACGCTTGGCGAAGCGGCCGGTGAAGCCGTCGGGCATGTGCTGGACGATGAGGACGCGGAAGTCCGCCTCGAGCGGGAGTTCTGACATGACCCGCTCGACCATCTTTGGGCCGCCCGTCGAGGACCCGATCAGAAGCGTCGGGTTCTCGACGTAGGTCCGCGTCGAAGGGGCTGCCGTCTCGACTGACTCGTCGGCCGTCGAATCCGTCGGGTCGACCTCCGCGACAGAGGTGACCATCTCGACCAGTTGGTCCTCCAGACGGGACATCTCCATCGACACCTCCCCGCCGGGTTTCGAGAAGAAGTCAACGGCACCCTTATCGAGTGCCTCGAACGTCACGTCGGCGTTCTCGTCGGTGTGGGCAGACAGCATCAACACGGGCGTGGGATGTTCGGACATGATGCGGTCGACGGCCTCGATACCGTCCATCTCCGGCATCTCCACGTCCATCGTTACCACATCGGGGTCGTGTTCCGCAACCGCATCGACCGCCTCGTAGCCGTTGCGCGCCTGCGCGACAACTTCGATGCCACCGTCTTCGAGGATGTCGGAGATGACACTCCGCATGAAGTGTGAATCGTCCGCGACCACCGCACGCGGGTCGGCTGTCGTCATCACACGCTCACCTGCCACGAACACGGTAGTAACCCACAGGAGACTGTCCACACCATTCTCAGTCCGAACTGCGGTTACGACCCGCATAAATACACCGCCTCCGTAATCAAATGTGATAGCCCGGAGGGCAGATTTAAGTTGCCGTGCTAGCTCCCTGCAACCAACGGCACGCGCTGTATTTCACCTCACACATGTCAACGACATCAACAACGAGCGGGCAGGTGCTCGAATTCGAACTGGGCGATGAGACGTACTGTGTCAGTATCGACTACGTGACCGAAATCGTCGACGTGGGTGACCTCACCAAGGTGCCAAACTCACCACCACACGTCAGGGGTGTGATGGACTTGCGCGGACGGACAACTTCCATCATCGACCCGAAGGTCGTTTTCGGTATCGACGGGGACGGAAAAGAACAGCGTATCATCGTCTACGACCCGGAAATCGTCGAAGACCAGGGCGCGGCCGGCTGGCTCGTCGACGAAGTCGACCAGGTGGTCCAGGTCGACGAGGCCGACGTGGACAAATCGCCCGCAGAAGACGACGACGCGATTCACGGCGTCGTCAAACGCGGCGACGGGGATTTCGTCATCTGGGTTGACCCACAGTCGGTCCATTCGGCGTAGCTGTCCCCCTCACAACGGCTCCTGCGGGTGTTTGCCATGAACAAGACTTTTCTATCGAGCCGTCCCAACTTTCCTCAATCACCCAACTATTATGATTGAATTGATGAAAACCGGTATCGACGGACTCGATGACATTCTCAACGGTGGTATCGTGAAGAACTCGACGACGCTCATCAGCGGAAACCCCGGGGCCGGGAAAAGCCTTCTCGGGTTGCAGTACATCTACAACGGTGTCGAGTTGTTCGACGAGAAAGGTATCTATCTCACCTTCGAGGAAAACGAGTCCGACCTCGCGGATGCCGCTGCCTCGATCGGATTCGAGAACTGGGACGAATATGTCGATAACGGTGACATCAAAGTTTATGACAAGCAGGTGTTGCTCCGGGAGAACGACTTTAGTTCCGCACTGGAGATTCTGCTTGACGACCTCGACGACGACCAGTACGAACGACTGGTGCTCGACTCGCTGACGATGTTCCAGCTCTTTTTCGAGAACGAGCGCGAGAAACGCACCTACCTTCTGAAGTTCACCGACATCCTGCGCGAGAACGACCTGACCACCCTGATGACCAACGAACAAGGAACGGTCTTCCCGGAGACGGATATCGGTCTGGAGAACTTCCTAACCGACGGGAACATCTTCCTGCTACAGACGCCGACGGATTCGGGAGTCAACCGGTACGTCTGGGTCGCCAAGATGCGCAAGCAAAATATCGACACGGACATCTTCCCGATGGAGATCTCCCAGGGCGGTATCAAGGTCCATCAAAACGCCAGTGCGTTCTCGATGATGACTGAAGAAGAGTCGCCTATCTAACCATTACCTGGTTATAGATATCGAAAATGCCTGTTTCAGGCGTTGAAAATGGCTGAAACAGCCATTGTGGCAGGGAACCTCAATATGGGGATATTGGACCATCTCCCCCATTTCAAGACGCGATAGTTTTATGGTTCCAGTGATTCATAATTTGATAACCGATGGCTTCCGTGGACTTACTCCAGACGCTGGGGAACAAATACAGCGCCGAGATTCTGGAGGCGACCGACGAGCCCCGGTCGGCCCAGGAACTGAGCGACGAGTTGGAGATCCCGATAGCCACCTGCTACCGGCGCATCGACGAACTGACCGAACACAATCTGCTGGAACTACACGACAACATTCTTTCCGATGATCGCCGCCGTATCAAGGTTTATCGGCGAAACGTCGATGCCATCCAGGTCGAGTTCGACGAGGAACTGACCCTCGATGTCGAAGAACGGTCCGAAGTGACCAACAAACTCGACGAGGCCTGGCGAACACTCTCTGAGAGCTGAGACCGCGCGTACGCGCGAGATTGCCGTTCGTTCCCCAATTTATCAGTCCTGAACTGGATTATCACGAGAGATATTTTTGTGGGTGGATTTAAGACAGGCCGCCTGCAAGCACAAAGCAGTGCCCACGATACTCGAACTCCTGTATGCGATTACGACGCTGATCTTCGTCGTCGCGGGACTGACGATGGTCGGCATGGCCATCCGGGCCTACGTCCAGACAGCCCGGACGGCGATGTTGCACCTCTCGCTGGGCTTTTCGCTCGCCGTTGCGGGTGCTGCCGCTACCATGATTAGTGCGTTCTTGCTGGGATTTGACGGGTCGTACATCGAGTCGCTGTTGCTCGTCAACAGCGGATTCACGACGTTTGGATTCCTGTTCGTGATGTATAGTCTCGTCACCTACGAGTAAGAGGCGGTGGCATGATTTTTGACCAGCCTCGGACAGCCGAGAAGGCGCAATCCGGTATCGGGACGCTCATCATACTCATCGCCGCGATACTGGTCGCAACTATCGCAGCCGGCGTGTTCTTCGACGTCGCTGGTCTCTTCAGTAGCGAGACCTCTGCTACCAGCGAAGACGTTTCACAGCAACTCGACGGCCGGCTTGATGTCGTGTCCGTTTCCGGGTCAGTGTCCGGTTCGACCATCGAGACAGTCAACGTCACAGTGAAGCTGTCGTCTGACCGGGGGACTGTCGACCTCCGGGACGCGACTCTCCAGTGGGTCGGCCCCTCGAGTGTCGAGACCCTCACCGCTGGCTCGGGTGCGGTGTCGACGTTTACCATCACGGCCCACGGCGATTCGAGCCCCGTTCTCGACAGCGAGACCGACCGGGCGACGCTTACCATTACACCAGCCGCGTTCGGCCCCACGCTCGAAGCGGGTGACGTGGTGACACTAACGCTCACTACCCGGTCCGAGACAGTCTACCGCATCCAAGTCCCCGCTGACCTCTCCCGTGAGTCGTCGGTGTCGCTATAATATCGCCGCTGCACGCGACAGGATAGTTTCGCGGATTTCAGGGCCTGATAGTACTAATATCATCTGTAAAATCGCGTTTTTCACCGATTGAAACCAGGTACTGGCCGAAAAATCCTGTTTTCAGATGAGATAATCTGGGGGGTATTCTTATTACACTCCGGAAGTGACCTACGAAGTAAGTCTGCGGCAGATACTGCCCAGGCGAGTGAAATCATGGAACGAAATCTACCATCCAAGAAAGACAGAGGCCAGGTCGGTATCGGCACACTCATCGTGTTCATCGCGATGGTGCTGGTCGCGGCGATTGCCGCGGGCGTGCTGATCAACACTGCTGGCTTCCTGCAGAGTTCGGCCGAAGAGTCAGGTACCGGTGCGAGTGACCAGACGACCAACCGCGTCCAGACGACCGGGTCAGTGACTGGTGAGGCAGACAGTCTGGCAAATGATACACCTAAAGTTAGGAACGTGACGATGAACGTTAAGCGGGTGTCTGGATCGAGTGATATCGACCTCGCCGACGCGACGATTCAGTGGGTCGGTCCGAGCGGGACTGAGATTCTTGACCTCGACGAAGACGAGGGCAACGTTGGTGGTTCAGGCAGTAAGAAAGTCAACATCTCTGCGGTGAAAGACGACGACTCGAGTCTCTCCGATGGCAAGGTGTTGAACGACGACACCGATGTCGCAGCGCTTCAGATCGATCTGAGCCAACTTGGCAGCAATGGCTACAAGCTAAAATCCGGTGAATCGGCGACGATGACGATTACGACGGACGCGGGCGGTGAGACGGAGGTTCGGATTTCGGCTCCGAACACCTTCCAGCAGACCAGCGTCACCCTCTCGCCCTAACGCCTCTCTTCTTTCTCCGTCTTTTCGACCGACCGTCAGCGGCGCGTCTGACGCCGCCGACGGAATTATACTCCTGTGTGACTGAGTAGGTGGTATGGCCGACGGACCCGACGACATCGACCTTGACCTTGACGACGCCGGGCAGCCGGACGAGGGTCCGATTCTCTCCCCTGAGGAACTCGACATTAGCGACGACGAACACGTCACGCAACTCGACGAGGGCCGCTTTGTCGTCTCACCGGATTCGCGGTCCGACAGTCAGCCACAACCCGACCCCCAGCAGTCGGCCTCGTCGAATCGGGCCGACGCCGACCGACGGGACCAACCCCAACCCGAACAACCCCCTCAACAGCCACCGCAACCCCAGCATGCCCGACAGACAGAGCCCAGTTCCGTCACGGGCGAACAGGCCCACCAGTGGCTTCGGCAGAGTTTCGCCGAGGGGAACTCCCGATATGGATTCGACGTGACTGCCGTCTTCGAGGGCGACGTCAGTCAGCGGCGGATGGCCTCTAACGACGTCGTCACCATCTTCGAGAGTCTCATCCTGTGGTACGCCCAGCAGGTCGACAGTCAGACGCCGGTCGAAGAGGTGCTGGGGATTTTGCTCATGGAGGCCAACGTTCCGATTCGATATCCGCCTGCGAGTCTGCAGAATCTCGTCAAGTCGTCCGGGCTCGAACCCGACGACACTATCGAAGACTTGCTCGCCGCCGTGAGCGAAGAGGACGGCGTCAAACTCTGACTATCGATGAGTAGCGATGGGCCACCGGTCGTTCGCGTCGTTGTTGCTGCTATCGTTCTCGTGATGCTCCTTTCGGGACCCGGAAGCAGCATCGAGTTCGCCAAAGACCGTGCCTCACTCGGTGACGGCACCGCGTCGGTGACCGTCGTCGAACCGACCGAGGACCACGTTCGTGTCACCGACGGCCGCTTCGGGACGAACGTCTCCTACGTCCGGATTCCCGATCTGATTGTCGACGTGGAGCAGGTCGACGGGCGACCGCGGGTTTTTTATCAGGTGACGGTGCCCGAGTTAGATATCCGCAAACAAAACGACGAGATTGTACGCTCGACCGGCCGGTTGCGGGTGGCTATCAGCGACCGTGCTCTCCAACCGGGGACGGATGTGACTGGGGCAGAAGCACGTCTCGTGGTTCGCGTCCAGAGTTACACCGGTGGGACTGTCGTGATGAACCGGACTGTCGAACTCCGACGCGAGTGATGGTATGAACGAGAAGAGAGACGAGCCGTCGACCGGAAAACAGGGTGCGGAGTCACCGGACTCCGGATGGTGGCAGTCGACGGTTCGCGGCGTGGACCGCGGGACGATATCGACTGGTCAGACGGCGAAGTGGGTTCGAGGCCTCGGCCGCCTCCTCTTTGGCGACCGACTCGGACTGTCGCTTTTTTTAGGGGCAGTCCTCTGGCTCGGCGCGCTGTGGCGCGTTGGCATCTTCATTCAGGATACGGTGGCGGTCGCGAACGCACTCGCAAACGTCGCGGAGGGTCGACTCGCGCTCGTCGACTCGCCGTACTCGCTGTTTCTGGGCCCACAGCCCGGCATCGTCGAGGTCGACGGGACGCTGTACGGTCGCAACTACGGTCACGTCCTGCTCGCCCTTCCCCTTCTATGGTTGTTGCAGGCGGGTACGGCCCTGGTCGGGACGAAACTCTTGCTCGCTGGGGCCTGGAGTCTGGCCCTGGTTGCCTTCGCCACGCAGGCCGGGACACTTACCGGCCGGCACGAGGTGCGGACCGTCCTGAGCGGGGTCGCGCTGCTGGTCTTCGGGGGCAACCTGGCGACTGCCTCGGCCCTGCCTGATGGCGTTCTCGCGTTGATCGCACTCCAGTTGAGCACGCTGTTCGTCGCGGCCTTTATCGCCGTGTTTCTGTATCGCTTACTTCGCCGTTTCCACGGCCGGTCGGTCGGGCTCGCCGCCGGCCTCGCGGTCGTACTGGCGACGCCGGTCGGGTTCTGGGCGACGATTCCGAAACGCCACGTCCTCACCGCCGGGGTCGCCGTCCTCGCGCTGTATCTGTTCGCCGTGAGCCGGAACCAGCCCGACCGCAGGGGCACGCTCGCACGTGGCGGTGCCTACGTGGCGCTTGGCCTGTTCACGACCGTCCACCCGTTCGAGGCTTTCTTCCTGTTCGTCGTCTTCGCAGTCCTCGATTTTGCGACGGCACCGACGTATTCGGTCCGCTCGCTCGTGGTCATCGGTGTTCTCTTCGCGCTATCGCTGGTCCCGTTTTTTGTCTTGAATACGCTCATCTCGGGGAATCCGCTGCAGTCGCCCCGAATTCTCTCCGGGTCCGGCGGTATCGAGTTTGGGTTCGACCCTGCCAGCGACGGTGGCGGAACGACTGAACCCACGCCCGACGCTGGAACTGACCCCTCCTCTATCAACAGTCCCGGGAACGCGACCGAAACGCCCGGAAACGCAACTACGACGCCCGGGAACGCCACCGGAACTGCGACTGACAGGGCGGGCAACGGCGGTACCGCCACCGCGACACCTTCGGATGGCGGTGAGTCGGGAGCGAATCCACTGATGGCACTTCTGGCTACCGTCGTCGGCTTCCTCGGGAGCCTCCTCGCGTTCGTCGGCGACTTGGTCGACCGGAGCGTCGCCGCGCTCACTCAGCCCCGGCGGCTGTACCACACGTTCGTCAGAAGCGGTCAGATCCCGTCCGAGGTGTCCACCATCTCGATGAACGTCAACGACTACGAGGCAATCGAGTTGACGCTTCTCGAATCGCTTCCGCTGGCGGCGGCGCTGGTCTGGCTGCCGGTCGCGGCGCTACGTAGGGTTCGAGAGCGGGTCGCCGGGGCGGGCATCACGACGCCGCGTCGACAGACCGACCTCCTGGCCGCGGGCTTTGCGGTCGTGTTCGCGTTCATCTACCTCCCGCGGCTTCCCCTGCACAGTCAGATCACGGTCCGGTATATCCTTCCCGTGATGCCGCTTCTGGTCTACGGGGTTGCCCGGTGTAGCGTGGTCCGGCGCGCACTCCGGGACAGCCCCCAGTGGGTGATCGGCGGATATCTAGTGACCGTCGTCGCCGGCGGTCTCGCAGTGACGGCCGCGCTGTCGGTGCTGGATCCGGCAATCGGTGAGGCGATGCAGTTTCACGCGCTGGTCGGACTCGCCACCGCGGGTGCGGCGGCACTGGTCGTCGGAGGCTGGCCGCTGTACGAGGACACTCGCGTCGCTGCGGTCGGACTGGCACTACCTGCCGGTGCGACAACGGTGTTCCTGCTCCTTGCCAAAATCGAGTACTTCGCGTACCGACTCCCCGGCGACGACAGCCCGCAGGCGTTCGTCTTGGACGTGGTTCGGGTCTTCGCCGAGTTACTCCCGATAGTCCACACCTGACCGGTATTTTATACGGGGCCAGCGACCTGTCACGCGGGTGTACATCGAGTATCAGCGCCGATAATCAACGGGACACATTTATTTGGCTTTTGGCAGTAGGGCGTGGTGAGCAGATATGGCAGACGTACTGATAGCCGATGACTCGGAGTTCATGCGCAATCTCCTCCGGGAGATTCTGGAGGAGGACCACAATATCGTCGGGGAGGTCGAAAACGGCGTCGAAGCCGTTGAGGTGTTCAAAGAGGAACAGCCGGACCTGGTCATGATGGACATCGTCATGCCCATCAGGGACGGTATCGAGGCCACCGACGAAATCAAGAACACGGCACCCGAGGCAAACGTCATCATGTGTACCAGCGTCGGGCAGGAAGAAAAGATGAAAGAGGCGGTGAAAGCGGGGGCTGACGGGTACATCACGAAACCCTTCCAGAAACCGAGTGTGATGGAAGCCATCCAGGATGTCGTGCCCTCGTAACGATGAAAATAGACGTTCAGTCGCTTGGCACGTTCAACCAGCTTGCCCACGAGGGCGCTGAGCAGGCAACACGCTCGATGGCCCAGATGACGGGCATCGACGCGGAAGTCGACGTGACCAAAATCTCACTCGTCGACAGGGCCGATATCGGCGAGGAACTCGGTGACTCCGAATTCGTCGGCGTTCAGTTCGAGTTCGAGGGGGCGCTCAGCGGCGACACCGTGCTGGTCTTCGACCGCGACAGCACTGACGAAATCGTCAACGCTCTCATGCCCGGAGCGGCCGAGGACCCGAGCATGGCCCAGTCCAGCGTCGAGGAGATCGGCAACATCATGATGAGCGGCTTCATCGACGGCTGGGCGGACTATCTGGGGGCGGGCATCGAACACACCCCACCGGAGTACATCGAGCGCTCCGGGGCTGACGTGTTGCCCGAGGCCCCCGACACCGGCGAGACTGATCAGGTATTCGTCTTCCGGAGCGAGATCGAGTGGCTCGACCAGTCGGTGAACTTCTTCATCTACATGCTCCCGGAGTACGAGCCGATGACGGAGATGATGTCCGAGCATGCCGCCGCCGGGGACGATGCCATTCCCATCGAGAAACTGGAAGCGTTCAACCGGATGACCCGGAAGGGAACCGAGAAAGCCGCCGAGAACGTCGAGATGATGGCTGGTATCGAGACCGAAGCCGAGGTCAGTCAGATCTCTTTTGCGCCCATCGAGGACGTTCCCAAACAGGTCGGCAACGACACGTACGTGGGGACGGTGGTGGAGTTCACTGGTGCGCCAAGCGGGTACCTGCTGGTGTTGTTCGACGAGACTTCGGCCATCAACGTCGCGGAAGCGTTGATGCCGATGGAGACCGACGGCGATGGTCTGACCGACCAGCACAAGGCAGCCATCGAGGAACTGGGTAACATCATGACCAGCGGGTTCGTCGACGGCTGGGCAAACGTCTTGCAACAGACTGTCGAGCACACTCCGCCACGACTGGTCCATGACATGGGACGGGCCATTATCGACCCGCTGGCCGCACAGCTGGGCCAGCATCAGCAACATGCTTTCATCATCGACTCGAAGATGAAAACCGACGAGGTGGCCTTTGAAAGCACCATCCACGCCCTCCCCAACGAAGAGGAACTGCGGGAGGCGCTGGATGAATTGCTGGTCGAGCGTGCCGAGGAGACGGAAGCTGATGCCGAACAGATATTCTAACAATGAAGGTCTACGACGGGAGTAGTCAGACGGAACAAACGCAGGACGCCGACCCCGAGCGAATCAAGGTGGGCATCGCCGAGTACGAGGTGACCACCGACGGCGCGGTTCTGACGACCAGCGGGCTCGGCTCCTGTATCGGCATCGCACTGTATGATACGGAGACCGGCACCGCCGGCCTCGTTCACGTCATGTTGCCGTCCGCAGATGAGGTAGAGGATGGCAACGCAGCGAAGTTCGCCGACACGGGGACGGAACTCCTTGTCGAGGAGATGAGCGAGGCCGGTGCCGACCCGAACAGCATCGAGGCCAAAATCGCGGGCGGTAGCGACATGCTCGACTTCTCCGAGTCCGGCTCCGGTATCGGCGACAGAAACGTCTCGCAGGTCCGTGAGACCTTAGAGGAGTACGGCATCCCAATCGTCGGGGAGGACGTCGGCGGCGACCACGGCCGGTCGCTACGCTTGGAGTCCAACACCGGCGACCTCGTCGTCAAAAGCGCAAACACCGACAACACCCGCCTGTAGGTCTCCTCCATTCGGTTCTCGCGAAAAGTCAGACGGATGACAGAATCTTCCGCGGGCCCGTCTGACGGCTGACAGACATCATTACCAGATTTGATACGTCCGACGCTGCTCTCTCGTTGCAGGTCGAGAAATTAACGTCAGACTCTATTTTATCGTTTATAACTGTTCATATAACCTTTATTTTGCAGATGTAGGTGGTATATTATCAGTCGTGATAGAACAGACGGTACATTCAAGAGTGTTAGTACCCTCTATTTCGCGTAATGAGTAGTGCCTCGTTCGCCCAGCCACTCCAGACTGTCGCACCGGAAGCGACGGATGCAGTGTGGCTGTTCATTCTGTTCTCGGGCGGACTCGTGGGCATGAGCATCCGGAATATGCTGGGGGACATCGTGGGTGATGACGAGGGTGACGGCGATGACGACGGCGGTGGCGGTGGTGGTGACGACCTCGGTGGTGGCGGCGGAGGACTGATGGCCGACGAGGGTGACGGCGGTGACGACGGCGGTGGCGGCGACGACCTGGGTGGACTCGGCGGTCTCGATGACGACGGTGACGACCTGGGAGGCTTCGGTGACGACGAGTTCGGCGACATGGACGGTGGCGGCGGTGGCGGCGGTGACGTCGACGAACTCGAACATCGGCTCGACGAACTCGAAAACGAGGTCGGGAGCCTCTCCTCGACGGTCAACACGGTGCGAAACGAGAACGAGCAGATATCCGAATCCGTCGAGGAGGTCGAGGAAAACGTCCGAAAACTGCTGGATATCTACGAGATGGTCACCCGCGGGGTCAACCCCTTCGCTGACGACATCGACGCCGGGATGGGCGGGGGCGCAGGTGGCGATGGCTCCTTCGGGCTGTTCGGCGACGACGACGGTGGCGGCGAGGACGAGGAACTCGACGACGACATCGCCGAGGCCGACGCCGAGGGCTTCTTCGATGACGACCTCGTCGAAGAGGAAAGCGGCGGCATGGAAGCCGACGCGGACGTGGGCGACGTACTCGGCGGTGGCGACGAGATGGGCGGCGGAGATGACGGCGGGGACTTCGACGACAGCTTCGACGAGGGCTTCGACACCGGCGGTGACGACATGGGAGGCATGGACGATATGGAAATGGACGACGACGGCGGCGACAGTGGCGGGACCTCGTTCGAGGACCTCAAAGACGAGTACGAGTCCGGTGACGCGGACTGGGCCGAGGAAGACGAGGAAGCGGACGGTGCGGATGAGGCCTTCGACGACGCCGGCGACGACATGATGGAGGACGGGTTCGACGACGGCCTTGAGGACGCAAGCGACGAGGAGTTCGAGATGGAGGACGATGACCTCGCGGACGACGAACTCTTCGACGAGGTCATCGACGAGGACGAGCAAGCAGACGAGGCTGCGGCAGAGGCAGAACCCGCCAGCGAACCCGAGCCCGAACCCGAACCGGAACCCACCAGCCAACCCGAACCGGAGCCCGAGCCTGAGCCGCCGGCCGAACCCGAACCGGAACCCGAGCCGGAGCCGACCCAGCAGGCACAGACCACGCAGCAGACCCAGACGAGCCAGCAAGCCGAGAACTCCGGTGAGGGCAAGCCGTATCTGGTGACGCTGCCGGAGGGATACGCTGCAGACCTCATCGTCGTCGAGTGGCTGGAGTTCCTCGTCGAGGAAGCGGGCGTCCGAGAGACCGCACGCGCTCTGGACTACTACGAGTCCATCGACTGGATAGACGAGGAGGTCAGCGACGACCTACAGGAGTATCTGACTGGCTTCGACGGCGGCGGTACCGGGACGCTAACCATCGACCACCACTCACAGAGTCTGCAGTACATCGGGCAGCTCAACGGCGACACCGCTGCCCTCGGTATGATGGGAGGTGGCGTCGATGGGATTCAGCGTTAGTGGCGCGGCAGCCATCATCTTCGCGACCATGTTCGTGGTCTTCGGGATGTGGTACACGGCCACCGCGAACAGTTTCGAGGCGGTCACTGACGCCGAGCAGGACCGTACCGATGCGGTCAGGGACACACAGAACACCGAGGTTGCCATCCAGTCGGTGACCTACGACAGTCCCAACGACGAGGTGACAATCGACGTGGCCAACACGGGTGCTGCACAGCTCTCGGTCGCGGACACGGACGTGTTGCTCGACGGGCGCTATCAGGAGGGCTGGCGGGAGAACGCGACCGTCGAGAACACGGACACCCGCCTGTGGCTCGCCGAGGAGACGCTCACCATCACGATTACGGGCGTCACCGAGCAGCCCGGACGCGTGAAGGTGACCGCCGAGCATGGCGTCTCCGACACGACGACGGAGGTTTCGACGGTATGACGGGAGGTAGCTAAGATGGGATTTGGAACAAGCGGCAGCGCGCTGGTCATCTTCGCGGCGCTTTTCATAGCGATGAGCACGCTGTACACCGCGACGGCCAACACCGTCGAAGAAGTCGACGAAGCCCGCCAGGACACCGATGAATACCAGCGGACTGTCCAGAACACCAACATCGAGGTTGTCGAGGCCACCTGGAACACGACCTCGTCGAACCTGACTATCGCGGTCAACAACACGGGGGAGACGACGCTGTCCGTCGGGCGAGTCGACGTCGTCGCCGAGGACGACTACCTCGCGAGCAGCGACTTCGAGCGTAGCGAGGTCGATGGTCGGTCGACGGATACCTGGCGGCCTGGCGAGCAACTGGTGCTGGAAGACGAGGATTCCCTCGCGGGCATCACGCAGGCCCCCGACCGGGTCAAGGTCGTCACTGGCCCCGGCATCGCTGATACGGTGTCCGTCACGGAGGTGAGCGCCTGATGGCGAGTGTCTCCATCTCGCATATGATACTGTTCATCGCCAGCATGCTGATTGCGGCCAGCGTCGCCGGCGTCTTCACGACGAGTGTCGACCGCCTCAGCGGCGCCATCGACGACCAGGGATTACAGGTGAGCGACAACGTCAGGACGGATATCGAGATTATCAGTGACAACGGCACCGGTGCCTGTGTTTACAACTGCGACGGTCAGGGGAACCTGACGCTGCTGGTGAAAAACACGGGAACCCAGCGACTACCGGCACAGGCCGAGCAGATAGAGGTGCTCATCAACGGGCAGTTCCAGACCCCGGGCGACATCTATATCGAGGTGCTCGGCGAGTCCGACACCTGGGATCGGGGCACGGTTATCCGCATCAAAGTCACCGAGGACCTGCCCAGCGATCAGGACCACCGCGCGAAAGTCATCATCAACGGTGACGAGGAGGTGTTTGAGTTCCGCACATGAGCATCGCAAGTCAAGACCTGTTTTCCATCGGACTGGACGAACGGGACCGGCTGAACAAAGAACTCGGCGGCGGACTCCCGCCCGGTAGTATCGTCCTCATGGAGGGCGACTACGGTGCAGGGAAGTCCGCGATTAGCCAGCGGTTTACCCACGGCCTCTGTGAGGAAGGCCACACGGTCACGCTTCTGTCGACCGAGTTAACCGTCGGCTCCTTCCTCGAGCAGATGAACTCGCTCGACTATGACATGGTCGACCACATGCTCGACGAGAACGTGCTCTTTTTGCACGCCGACATCGGCGACTCCAAGAACACGTTCGCGGACGACGGCGGTGGTGACGAGGACCGGATGGACCTGCTCAAGCGGTTGATGCAGGCAGAGGTGATGTGGGAGTCCGATGTCATCATTATCGACACCTTCGACGCCATCCTCCGTAACGACCCCAAATTCGAGGCTCTGGTCAGGGAAAACGAGGAGCGCCAGGCCGCACTGGAGATCATCTCCTTTTTCCGTGACATCATCTCGCGGGGAAAGGTTATCATCCTGACGGTGGACCCGACGACCCTGGATGAGGAGGCCATCGGCCCGTTCCGGTCGATTGCCGACGTCTTCCTGGAGTTGGAGATGGTCGAGGTCGGCAACGACGTGCGCCGACAGATTTCGGTGCTTCGCTTTGCCGGGATGGGCGAACAGGTGGGTGACACCATCGGGTACTCGGTGCGCTCTGGCACTGGCATCGTCATCGAAAGCCGCAGCGTCGCATAACACTAACCATGACAGACCACGGACGACCCAAACCATCGGACGAACTCAGGCAACACGCAGCACGACGACCGCACCTCCGGGAGCACCTCCAGAAGTTCAAACAGATTACCGGGGAGTTCCCGCAGTTCATCGAGGAGGCCGACGACGAGTACGAGTCCGACCGGCCGAACGTCCTCTATCCCGTCGGTGGTCCCATCTACTGTCACATCTACGGCGACCTCGGGCAGGACATGAAATATTACGCCATCGAGCCCGAACTCGGCGAGGAGGAGCGGCCGGTCTTCGACAAGGTGCGCAACCGCCTGCTGGAGCGGTCGGTCACCAAGGAGGCCCCCCAGAACGAGGCTGAATACGACGACCGCATCGAGGAGTTGCTTCAGGAGACGACGCGTATCAAAGACCGCGAGTCCTCGGACAGCGGCGTCCTCACCCGCCTCTCGAAGCTCACCGACGTGGGGAAAGTCGAACTCAACGAGGAGACCTACGAGAACATTCGGTACCGCCTGAACCGGGACATCGTCGGTCTCGGCCCGCTGGAACCCATCATGCGCGACCCGGCAAACGAGGACATCCACGTCATCGGCCGGGACCAGTGTTTCGTCGACCACGCGGTCTACTCGATGCTTGAGACGACCGTCGAGTGGGAGTCCAAGTCGGAGTACGACCAGTGGCTCAAGAACATGGGTGAGCGCATCGGCGACCCCGTCTCCGACTCCGACCCCATTATCGACTCCACGCTGCCTGACGGCTCGCGTCTGAACGTCATCTACTCCGACGACGTTTCCCTGCAGGGGCCGTCGCTGACCATCCGTCAAAACGACGGCGAACCCCTCTCGATGTTCCAGATTACCAAGTGGGGGACGCTCAGCCCCGAGCTTGCAGCCTATATCTGGCTGTGTCTGGAAAACGAGCAGACCGTCTTCGTCGTCGGGGAGACTGCATCTGGGAAGACGACGACGCTGAACGCCTCCTTTACGTTCATCCCGCGGGACGCGAAGATTTACACCGCGGAGGACACCGCAGAGGTCCTGCCGCCCCACGACACCTGGCAGCAACTGCTCACCCGTGAAGGTGAAAGCGAGGATACAAGCGTCGACATGTTCGACCTCGTCGCAGCGGCACTGCGTTCCCGTCCCGACTACATCATCATGGGTGAGGTTCGTGGTGCCGAGGGTCGGATGGCCTTCCAGGCCGCCCAGACGGGCCACCCCGTGATGCTGACTTTCCACGCGAGCGACATCGTCTCGATGATTCAGCGCTTTACGAGTGACCCCATCAACGTCCCGGAGACGTTCATGGGTGTCGCCGACGTGGCCCTGTTCCAGAACCGGGTCAAGCAGGGCGACGACGTGCTCCGTCGTGTCACGTCCGTCCAGGAAATCGAGGGCTACTCCAAGGAGATGGACGGTGTCGTCACCCGGCAGGCGTTCTTCTGGGACCCCGTCGAGGACGAAATCAACTTCCAGGGGATGAACAACTCCTACGTCCTCGAAGAGCAGATTGCGACGCTTCTGGGATACGAGGACACCCGAGATATCTACAACGACCTCCAGTTCCGGGCACGCATCATCGAGCGTGCTATCCAGGAGGGTATCGTCGGCTACCACGAAGTCAACGAACTCGTCGAGGACTTCCAGCGTGACGGCGTCGAAGGTCTCCCGTTCGATATCCACCGGCAAGAGTAATGGCCACACAAGCAAAGGAAGGACTCGAACTGACGATTTCTCAGACGCTTGAGTCACTGCTCCAGTCTTACCGCCGGATGGGGATGCCGATTGGCCAGTACGTCAGCTTCATTCTGATTCCGTCACTGGCGTTTTTCCTGGTGACCGTCGTCGTCGCCGTTTTGATCGACCTGCCGATGTCGATTCGGGCACCGATTCCCCTGCTCGGGCTGCTCGCGTTCGCTGCGGCGCTGTTCTATCCAAAAATTCTCCTCTCACAGCGCAAACGCCAGCTCAACAACCGGTTTCACCTGATGGTCACGCACATGACCGTGCTGGCGACGACGAACATCGACCGGATGGAGGTGTTCCGAAAGCTCGCACAGGAAGAGGAGTACGGCGAACTCGCAAACGAGATGCACCGCGTCGTCCAGCTGGTCGACACCTGGAACCAGAGCCTGGACGATGCCCTCCGCCGGCGGGCCAAGGAGGTCCCCAGCGAGACGGTTTCCGACTTTTTCGACCGACTGGCCTACACGCTGGGGGCCGGCCAGGACCTGAAAGACTACCTCGTCACCGAACAGGAACAGATCATCCAGAACTACTCGACGGTCTACGAGTCCGCGCTCGATAGTCTGGAAGTGATGAAAGACCTCTACCTCTCGATGGTTCTGTCGATGACGTTCGCGCTGGTCTTTGCGGTCGTCCTCCCGGTGCTTACCGGGACCGACCCGACGCTGACGGTCAGTGCCGTCATCGTGATGTACATCTTCGTCCAGTCGGGGTTTTTCCTGGCTATCCGCTCGATGGCTCCTTACGACCCGCTGTGGTATCATCCAACCGACAAGTCCTCGCCGACCGATGACCGCGCCCGGAAGTCATATCTCGCCGGCATCAGTCTGTCTCTGATTCTTGTGCTCATCTCGTTCGGTGGCATCTTCGGGTTCAGTCCTATCACGCTGGGCATGCTGATTCCCTTCTTCGGCGACCCGCTCCCGCTTCCGCTGTACGCCGTCGTGCCGGTGACGCCGCTCATCATCCCCGGTATCGTCATGCGCCAGGAAGAGCAGAAGGTCAAGGCCCGCGACGAGGAGTTCCCGAGTTTCATCCGCGCCCTGGGTGCGACCGAGGGGGTCAAGCAGTCGACCACCTCGAAGGTGCTCCAGTCGCTTCGAAACAAGGACTTCGGGGCGTTGACGCCTGCGATTAACAGCCTCTACAAGCGGCTGAACATGCGTATCGAGACGGCGCAGGCGTGGCGCTACTTCACTGCGGAGTGTCGTTCCTATCTCATCCAGACGTTTTCGGAGATGTACCTCATCGGCCGCGAGATGGGTGGGTCGCCGAAGGTGCTGGGCGAACTCATCGGTGAGAACATGAACGAGGTCCTGCAATTGCGCCAACAGCGCAAACAGGCGACGACGACGCTCATCGGGCTGCTATACGGTATCACGGCTGCCTCGACCTTTGCGTTTTTCATCGGCCTGCAGGTCGTCAACATCCTCGCGGACATGAGTCTGGACCTCGATGCCAGCGCGAACTTCGACGTGGGCAGTCTCATCAACACCGGCGTCTACAACATCCCGCTCATCGAGTTCCTGCTTATCATCATCATCATGTTCGGTGCGATGCTCTCCTCGCTGATGATTCGGACCATCGACGGCGGCCACAAGATGAACACCTTCATGCACTTCGTCTTGCTGTCCTGGATCGGTGCGCTGACCGCCATCGCCACGAAGTGGCTGGTCAACGTCTTCCTCTCCATCTAAATTTTCACTTCAGAGGGTGTCCTCGCTCACCCTGTTCGCTGTGGGCACCCCCATTCGCAAAAATTTAGTACAAAAACTGTCTTCACGCTCCCGTCTCCGACGGTCGCGTGAAGTGAACCGCCTCGCTCTGCTCGGCGGATGCTCTCACTATCGAACGCACCGCTTTTCCGCGCCGGCCGCCTCTCCGTTCCTAATGACTGACAGCGACCGCGCGGCGTTTCTGGCCGGCGACCGGCCCGAGGACGTACTCATCTACCTGAACGAGTCGGCCGTCTCCAACCCGGAGGCACTCGAATCACACGGCGAACGCACCGAGGAGGGCATCGTGCTCGTCTTGCCCGGCGACCAGGCACGCGGCCTCTTCCAGAAGGCGGCGGGTATCGACCCGATGGCATTCGCCAAGCAGGCGATGGGCACCGACGGCGATGTCGACGCCGACTGTCTCGACGGCACCTGTCCCGACAGCGACGGTGGGGACCACGACACGCGCTTTGTCTTTGCGTTCGCGGAGGAACAAAACGAGGAGGTGGGGAATATCTACGCCGAGGGTGATGTCATCCACGCCTACGCCTCCTGTTCGTGTGGCACTGCCTATGCCGACAAATGGGTAGCCGGCGAGCGCTAATTTGCCGACTGGACGAGGTAGATGTCGTAGGAGACTCGCGTCGCTACGTTCGTCCCGATGGAACTGATGGGTGCAGCGACGCTGCCGACGTTTTCACTGCCCAGGAAGACGACATCGGCGTCGACATCCTCGGCCATATCCCGGAGCCGAGTGGCGATGCCGCCGGAGCTGACGTGTGCGCCGACGGTCTGGCAGCGAAACGCCGCAGTCGGGGAAATGTTTGTAACCCAACTGAGGAGTCGTTCCTCGATGACCTCGGGGTCGAGTGCCTCGTTTGCGCCTATCCAGTCGCGTTCGCGTGCGTAATCGCGGTCTTTCGGAACGATTGTCCCGACGATAACGGTCGCGTCGGGTCCGGACGCGAGCGTGTCCGCACGCTCCAGTGCGGCGACGGCCAGTTCCGTCCCGTCAAATGGGACGAAGAATGTGAGTGTCTCCCCCATACATCAGGGTAGGCGAGTCGGTGGCCTGAACGTTCCGGCTGTTCTCACAACTGGCCAGTTCCCGTCAGCTCTTTGTCCCGGTCACACGCGATTGGGTATGTGCGGGAAACAACGCCTCGACGCGCTCGCTGCCGAACTCGGTAGCGATGCGTGCCCGTAGCTCCGTCTCGTAGTCGCCTTTCGGAATCTCCGCACTGGGGCCGGTCTCGACGACCAGGTGGGCCTCGGCGAGTGCGTCGATGGCTCCGCGGCCGACACCGGCCAGTGGGGCGAGGTGGGCAACATCGTGGCGGTCTTCGAGGCTCTGTGCGAGCGGGCGGTCGACAGTCGGTGTCCGGTCGTCGCGCCGGGTTCCGTCGGCGACGGCGTCTATCGGCAACTGGGCGGCCCGTTCGAGTGCGTGTTCGTGGACCTCCTGGATGCCGTTGCGGGGGTAGCCGTCGGCGACTATCCGGTCGATGGCGTCGTCCGCGACACTGGGGTCGAGGTCGAGTCGTCGGGATGGGAACCCGGCGGCGTCGGCTGCTGCGCGCGCGTGTTCGTAATCATCGGTAATCCCGAAGGTGCCACAGAGAAGCGTCACGTCGGCGACTGCGTCGAGAAGGAGAGCGGCGAGCGTGGAGTCTTTGCCGCCGCTGTACAGCAGTCCGACCTCCACGGTTACCGGCGCTTGATGTCGAAGCTCTTCGAGTCCGGCGAGAGTTCACTGAGGAGTTCTTTCATCTTCTCCTCGTCGATTTTCCCCTGGATGCGGCCGCTCTGTGCGAGTGCGACGATTTGCTGTTCGACGCGCTCGCCGTGTTCGGGCTTGGACATCTTGACCGTGTTGAGCCGTTTGCGGGCACCGTCGGTCAGTGACTGGCGGAGGATGGCCTTCTTCTGGGCTTCTGCCTGCTGGCGTTGTTGTTCCATGGCCTCCTCGTCTTGCCCACCGGCCTGGTCCTTGAGTTGCTCTCGTTTCTTCTCTCGGAGTTTTTCGAGCTCTTCTTCGTTGGGTTCGCCGCTCATATCTCTCTATTGTCGGTTGGTGGGGAAAATCATTACGGGCGAGGCCGCAGGGAGCGACGTGACCGAGGCTTCGATACCGAGCGGCGAACGACGTGAGCCGTGAGTAGGGGCGAGATGCGAGCGTAGCGAGTATCCCGAAGAGCGAACGACGACGGGAGGAGCCATGAGCAAAGTCGGGGCCGTAGCGGGAAAATTGCCTCAATGCAGTCGTTACTGCCCGTAAAGAAGGTACGAAAGCAGGAGAAAGGTACTGATTGTCCCCAGGAGGAACATGCCGAGGACGGCTACCGGCGTTGGGGTTACCGCTGTGAGGCTCACACCTAGGACCAGCAACACACCACCGGCAACGGAGCCAAAAAGCAGCGATGCGCCGGTCTGCCACTCCTCGATGAGTCCTGCGACGGTCTGTTGGCTCATACTACGTCACAGAATCTCAAAACTCAAACACCTTTGCCTGTGTGTCAGTTGTGGCCGGTGTCCGTGACACCAGCACTTAGTAGCGGCGGGGTCAACTCCGGGGTATGCTCGCAGTCTCAGCCGCACGTTCGATGAGTAACTGTCCGCAGTCTGTGACAGGGTGCGGTCGTCACCGCCCGGAGGGAATCCGATGGTAAATCTACTGTTGTCGACCGGGCGGCTGCTCGCGGCGCTGTTTCTGGTCGCACTGAACGGGTTCTTCGTGGCGTCGGAGTTCGCGCTCGTCCGGGTTCGGTCGACGGCTGTCGACCAGATGGTTGCGGAGGGGCGAACCGGTTCGGGGACGCTCCAGGACGCGCTGGGGAATCTCGACGACTATCTTGCCGCGACACAGCTCGGTATCACCGTCGCGTCGCTGGGTCTGGGGTGGATTGGCGAACCGGCCGTCGCCACGCTCATCGAACCGGTGCTGGGAGAGGTGGTGCCCTCGGGGTCGACCCATCTCATCGCCGTCGCTATCGGCTTCGGTGTCGTCACCTTCCTGCACGTCGTCTTCGGTGAGCTGGCACCGAAGACCATCGCCATCGCCGACGCCGAGCGTCTCGCCTTGCTGGTCGCACCCCCGATGAAGTTCTTCTACTATCTCTTCTACCCCGGTCTGATCGTGTTCAACGGGACGGCTAACGCAGTCACGAGTCTGCTGGGTGTGCCGCCGGCTTCCGAGACCGAGGAGACGCTCTCAGAGGAGGAGATTCGGATGGTGCTTGGGCGGTCCGGGGAGAAGGGAGCTGTCGATGCCGAGGAAGTCGACATGATAGAACGGGTGTTCGAACTCGATGACGTGACCGTCCGCGATGCGATGATTCCTCAGCCAAACGTTGCGACGGTGCCCGCAGACACCCCGCTGTCGGAGCTCCGACGGCTGGTGGTCGAGCACGGCCACACCCGCTATCCGGTCGTCGACGCCGACGACAGCGACGAGGTGGTCGGCTATCTCGACGTGAAAGACGTGTTGCAGGCCAGCGAGTCCGGCAAGGCCGAGGACGTGACAGCGGCTGCCCTGGCCCGCGAGCTACCGATGGTTCCCGAGACGACGCCGGTCAACGACCTGCTGGCGGAATTCCAGGCAGAACAGCGACAGATGGCCGCGGTCATCGACGAGTGGGGCACTCTGGAGGGTATCGTCACCGTCGAGGACGCCGTCGAGATGGTCGTCGGTGACATCCGCGACGAGTTCGACGACCACACTGCAGAGCCGTCCGTCGACAAGCGGGACGATGGCTCCTATGTTGCAGACGGCGCACTGGCGCTGGCACAGGTCAACGACGTGCTGGATACGACGTTCGAGAACCCGTCCTACGGAACCCTCGGTGGGCTAGTCTTCGACGAACTCGGCCGCCCGCCCGAGGTTGGCGATGCCGTGACGATTGACGGCTATCGCCTCGAAGTCGCGGCTGTCGACGGTGCGCGCATCCAGCGGGTCTCGCTTCGGCCGGCCAACGACGGGAACGCCCCGGAGTAGCCGTTCCAGTTTCCGCCAGTAGGGGTTGCTCGGGAGGGTGCTGACGGGATAGTCTCGGGGACGCTTCCCTCGTACTCAGTTGGGGAAAATCCGACTTTACTGGGTCCCCACGCACTAGGCGACAGACAACGCTGTGAGGGGTAGTGATTCCGGCAGCGAGGCCGGTCACGCGGGAGACGGTCTGGTCGCTGTGATGAAAACGGAGTCAGGCGTAGCGTTCGAGCGCGGGGTCGTCGAGGTCTTCGAGGACATCGCCGGCAGTGTCGTCAAGCAGGCTGCGACCGTCGCCGGTGACGACTCGACCCTCGCCTTCGGCCGTGTCGACGTAGCCGGCTTCTTCGAGTTGCTGGAGTGCGGTTCGGATGATGTTGCCCGAGCCCTCGGACTGGCGGCGGGGACGGACCTTGTAGCGGTTCGAACCCTGCTTGGCGTCGCCGTATTCGGTGCGGAGGCTGCCGACACCGACGGGGCCGTCGATGGCGACCTTTCGCAGCAGGCTGGCCGCGCGTCGGACCCAGAAGTCGTCCTGTTCCGGTGGGAGCTCGCGGTCGACGCCGGTGGTCGTGAATTCGAGCCAGTCGGGCTGGTCGATTGCATCTTCCTCGGCAAGTTCCTCGGCGACCGCCTCGATGAGGTCTTCGGCGGGCGCGTCGTAGAGTGTCGTCATTGGACTCTCTTTTCCGCCCGCTTCATTTAAGCGCGTCGTCTTGGGGCGTCACCGGTGTCGGGCACCGATGGTCGCGGCGACGCCACCGCCGACCAGCGTCGGGAACCAGTAGGTCGCACCGCGGTGGATGAGCACGGCTGCCGTCGCGACCGAGGCGGGCACGCCAGCCGTCGGGACCAGCAGGGCGATGAAAGCGGCTTCCAGCCCGCCCAGGCCGCCTGGCAGCGGTGTCACGCCCGCGATGGAGCCGATGGGGACCACAAACAGCGGCGCAGCGATGGGGACGACGTAGCCAAGCGCGTACAGCGAGAGCCACAGCGACGCGGCGAGTGCGACCCAGCCAAGCGCCGAAAAGGCCATCGCGATGGCGACGGTCTCTCGGTCGTCGGCGACGTGACCGACTCCCTCGAAGAAGCCGGCGACGCGGTGCTCGACCTCCTCCCGGTCAGGCGGTGTGCGCCTCGGGACGAGTCGGCCCACGACCCGCAACAGGGGTGTCACTACCCGCACGACGGCGGTTTCGACGCGGTGCTGGTGTCGCCAGCCGACAGTGACCGCGGTCACGATGACGGTGACCAGCACGACCGCACCGGCGGCCGCAACGAGTACGTCCCGGGTGAGCTGGGCGGCTTCGAGGACGATGTAGACGAACCCGAGGATGGCACAGCTAATCGAGGGCACGAAATGCAACGTGTCCACGCTGGCGATGGCCGCGAGGCCGGTCTCGTACTCGCCGCCGGTCTCCCCCGCGATGAGCATCGCCGTGATGGGTTCCCCGCCGGCCTGCCCGAAGGGGGTGACGTTGTTGGCGAACACTGCCGCCGAGAAGACGATGACGGCACGCGGAGCGGAGAGTGGCTGTCCGATAGCACGCAACACGGTCCAGAGTACCAGCCCCCACGAGGAGAGCCAGACGACGGCGACCAGAAAGAGCACCGGCAGTACTGCCCGGTCTGCGGCAAGCAGTGCATCACGGACCTCGCCACTGCCGATAGCCCAGACGAGGGCGCTCAACACGACCAGCGCGACGACGAAACTCGCCAGGGTCACCAGGCGGTTCCGACCCATTGCCGGGTTCTCTCCCGAGAGCGGCTTGAACCCACCGGTGACGGACCGGGACCCACCGCCTTATTTTGGTGGCCGCCAAACGGCCGGGCATGGACGAACGGGCTGCACTGGGACGGCTGGCCGACCGACTCTCGGCGGCCGGCGACGACGCCGCTGTTGTCGACGGGCTCGTCCTGACGACGGACATGCTTCACGAACAGACTGACTTTCCACCGGGGACGACCCGCTACACAGCCGGGTGGCGGGCTATCGGTGCGTCACTGTCGGACGTGGCAGCGATGGGCGGGGCGGCGGTGGCGGCGGTGGCTGTCTACGGTGCCCCCACGTTCGAGTGGCCGGAGATTGCGGCGTTTGTCGACGGTGCCTGCGACGTCTGTGACGCCGTCGACGGCGAGTACGTCGGCGGCGACCTCGACGGCCACGAGGAGTTCACCGTCGCCTCGACTGTTCTGGGGCGCACATCGGAGCCGGTCTATCGCTCGGGGGCCAGTCCCGGCGAGGCCGTCTGCGTCACCGGAACGCTCGGCCGTAGCGGAGCCGCACTCCGGCTGTTCGAGGCCGGCGAGACCGAACGGGCCAACGACCTCTTCCGGTTCACGCCGCGTGTGGCCGCAGGGCGGACACTGTCGGGGGCGGCAACGGCGATGATGGATTCCAGCGACGGGCTGGCCCGCTCGCTGCACCAACTCGCCGAGGCGAGTGACTGTGGCTTTGCCGTTGAATCCCCGCTGCCCGTCGACGAAACTGTCGAAGAGGTCGCAGCCGACAGCCAGGAGCGACGCGAACTGAGCACGTTCTTCGGCGAGGACTTCGAGTTGGTCTGTACGATTCCGGAGGACAGTCTGACCGAGGTCCGCTCGTCGCTGTCGGTCCCACTGACGCGTATCGGGACCGTCACCGAGTCGGGCGTGACACTCGATGGCGAACCGCTGGCGGACCGTGGATACACACACGGCCAGTAATTCTCAGGGCTGGATTACTTCGACCGGAATCGGCGTGAAACACAGCGCACCAAGTACGAGCGTGCAGATGCCGACGGCGACCCGTCTCCGGTCGAGTGGCTCGTCGACGATGGGGTCGGCGGGACCGGCGTAGGCCAACCCCAGCGTGAACAGCCCCCACATCCCCCAGATGCCGACCGAGTCGAACCCCGGACGGACGAACAGGAGATAGCCCGCCAGCGCGAAGAGTGCGCCGGGGACGGCGGCAGCGAGCGTCTCCTGGCGTTTCCCGAGGATGGCCCGAAGGATGTGGCCACCGTCGAGTTGGCCGACCGGGAGGAGGTTCAACAGCGTGACGAGCATCCCGACCCACCCGCCGAAGACGACGGGGTGGACCAGTCCCGATTCGAGCCTGCCGGCGGTGCCAGTCAGCTCCGCGATGAGCACGAGCAGCGGCGGGTCGTTGAAATGGATGCGTGCGGCGTCGCCGCTTGTTGCGGCCGTCTGCTGGACGGGCAGCGGGTCGAGTTGGAGCCCAACGGCAGTGACGACGGCGGTGGCGACGAGACCGGCCAGCGGGCCGGCGACGCCGATGTCGAACAGCGCTTTCCGGTTGGGCATCCGCTCGCGCATCCGGATGACCGCGCCCATCGACCCGATGAACAGCGGCAGCGGAATGAAGTAGGGCAAGGAGGCGTCCACGTCGTGATACCGGCTCATCACGTAGTGACCCAGTTCGTGGATGCCGAGCACTCCCATGATAGCGGCGGCGAAGGGCCACGCTTCGAGTGCGGAAAGCGGGTCCGAGAAGACGGGACGCTGGTACCAGTAGAAGGCACCGGCAAAGAGCGTCGAGGCGAGCGTGAGCACGAACAGGATGACGTTGCGCCAGGGAATCGTACCGGTATCGTGGGGCTCTGCGACCAGTGCGATGGGGTCGCCGGGGTACTGACCGTTGCTTTCGGCTACCTTCTGGAGGCGCACCTTGTACCCGCAGTCACGAAACAGCGGTCGTACTTCCCGCTTCAGCGTCTCGATATCGACGCTGGGCCGACCGAGATACAGCAGGGTCTCCCCTTCGGTACGGACCTCGTAGATGTCGAGAACGCGAGCGAGGTCACTTGCGGTCGGCCGCCCGGCCGACGTGTCGCGCTCGCCCATCGCCGCCACGTAGGGGGTCCGTCGGCTTAACCCTTGGTAGTCTTGTACGACGCCGTCGCTGGGCAGTCGGTGCCTGCGAGGGGGAATGGGTCAGGAGTAGTGGGTGTCTACGCGTCCGTGTCTACGCGGACTCGACGCGCCAGGTGGTCGCGCTCGTGTACGACCACTTCTCGATTTCGAGGTCCGTGGCCGAATCCTTGAGCTTGATCATCAGAGCCCCGATTTCCTTCGGCGAGAGGCCGACTTCGTCCGCGATGAACTTGCTTTTGAAGTACATCTCACCGTCCGACGCCTTCTGTGCCAGATAGCTCTTGAGACGCTCTTCTTTCGAACGGCCGTCGGAGGAGGGCTGTGTGGTTGCGCTCATATCTGCTTCAGCTATGCTTACTGCACGTAACAGCATATAAAGGAAGGAACCTTTGTGCTCATTCGGGAAGTTTTACCCCATTCCAAGCGATGCAGACTTTTTATAAATGGGTAAGACACTCTTAGACGTTTTATGACTCTCTCTAAATCTGTATCAGTGTGATCGGAATGGGGTTATTTACAGCCGGAACTGAAGTGGACAGTAACACGTCTCGGCTGCAAAAGAAGGACTATGTTGCCGCATGATTCACAGAGTGGACTGCAGGGCATCGGTTGGCAACCCTTAAGATGGCATCGCGGTTAGCCCGACCCAATGAAAGTCGTCGTTTCTATCGGTGGGAGCGTTCTCGTCCCCTCGGTCGGCTCCGACCGGGTTGCAGCCTACGCGGCGGTACTCGAGGACCTCGAAGCGGCAGGGCACGACCTCGGCGTGGTTGTCGGTGGCGGGCCGACCGCGCGCGAGTACATCGAAGCCGGTCGCGACCTCGGTGCCAACGAGATAGAACTGGACCAGCTTGGTATCGCGGTGACCCGTCTGAACGCCCGGCTGCTCATTGCCGCGCTGGAAGACAGTGCGACACCGGTCCCGCCGGAAGACCACGAAACCGCCCGTGCAGCCCTTCAACGGGGCGACCTCCCGGTCATGGGTGGCACCGAAGCCGGCCACACGACGGACGCGGTCGGGACTGCGCTCGCCGAGTACGTCGACGCCGACCTGCTCGTCTACGCCACGAGCGTCCCCGGTGTCTACGACGCCGACCCCAACGAGGACCCCGACGCGACGCGGTACGAGGAACTGACCGCTGCCGAACTGGTCTCGCTGGTCGGGGACCTCGAAGTCGATGCCGGAAGCAACGCACCCGTCGACTTGCTGGCAGCGAAACTCCTCCAGCGCTCCGGGATGACAGCCGCTGTCGTCGACGGTACCGACCCCGCGAACCTCCGGGCGGCTATCGACGGTGACCACGATGGAACCACGATTCTCCCCGACGAATCATGAGCGGCGAAGACCCCTACGACGTGGCCAGTAGCAGCGACCGGGCGTTCTGGGCGGACGCCGTCGCGGATACTATCGAGGCCCGCGACCCAGAGGACCCTATCGTGGTCAAGGGTGGCGTTTCACCCTCCGGGGTGCCTCACATCGGTCACTTCAACGAGATTCTGCGCGGATACTTCGTCGCCGAGGCGCTGCGCGAACGCGGCCACGAGGTCACGCAGGTCTTTACGGCCGACGACCGGGACGCACTCCGGAAGATTCCCCGGACGCTCGCGGACCTGGAGGGCAACGTTGTCGGTCTCGGCGAGGTGGACGCGGGCGCGCTCGGGCGCAACCTCGGCAAACCCTACACCTCGATTCCGGACCCGTTTGGCTGCTGTGACTCCTACGGCGAGCACTTCACCACGTTGCTCGAGCGCCACGCCGAGGCCGTCGGTGTCCCCGTTGATTTCGTCTCGAACACCGAGCGCTACGAAGCAGGTGATTTCGATAGCGTGGTTGCACACGTCCTCGAACACGCCGACGAGGCCCGCGAGGTCCTCTCGGCCTATCAGGACAAGGTCGACGACGAATACGTCCCCTTCGTCCCGCAGTGTTCCGAGTGTGGCATCCTCACGGAGGGTGTCACCGACGTGGACCTCGACGCAGGGACCGTCTCGTATGTCTGTACGGACAGGGAAGCTGGCGACGACACCATCGAGGGGTGTGGCCACGAGGGAACGGCGACGTTCCGCGAGGGGAAACTCCCCTGGCGCTTCGAGTGGCCCGCCCAGTGGCAGATTCTCGGCGTCGATGTCGAACCCTTCGGGAAGGACCACGCCGAGGGCTCCTGGCCCAGCGGCGAGGACATCGCCGAGAACGTGCTGGGCATCGAGCCGCCGGTCGGGATGGTCTACGAGTGGTTTACACTGGAGGGTGACGCACTCTCCTCGTCGGCGGGCAACATCGTCACCGTCGACGAGGTGCTCGACCTGCTCGAACCCGAGGTGTTCCGGTACTTCTTCGCGAAGGAGCCGCTCAAGCAGCGGGATTTCTCCATCGAGAACCTCGACCAGCTCGTCGACGAGTTCGACCGCTTCGAGCGGGTCTACTTCGGCGAAGTCGACGCGACCGAGGAGGAAGTCGAACGCGCCGAGCGCGCCTATCCGATGGTCGTCGACGAACCCCGGGAGGAGCGGATACGCATCCCCTACACCTTCGCCGCGGTGCTGGGGATGACCGAAGACCCCGACCTGCGCGAGCAAATCGCCCGCAAGGAAGGCCATATCCCCGAGGATGCTCCCGAGTGGGCAATCGAGGAGGCACTCGCCCGCGTCGAGCGTGCCCGCGAGTGGGCACGGCGCACCGGCAACGAATTCGATTACGAGCTCAAACGCACCGAGATACCCGACGCCGATTTCGACGCCGCCACCGAGGCGGCGCTGGACGAACTCGCATCCTTCGTCGACGCCGGTCACGACGGCGAGGAAATCCAGGGCGAGATTTACGAGACGGCCAAACGGCACGACATCGAGATTGGCGATTTCTTCGCGGCGGGCTATCGTCTGTTTTTCGACGACGACGAGGGGCCACAGCTTGGGCCGTTCCTCGCCAAACTGGACCGTGACTTCGTCGTCGCCCGCCTGCGCCGCGAACAGTAACTCCCGCCGGCGTCGCGTTCGTCATCCGCGGACTCCAGACAGCGGCAGGTGGCGACGTGTCGGGGAACCAAACGCTCTTTGGCGGCTGTCCCTATCTTCAGGTAATGGCAGATACGTGGGTGCTGGTTCTCGCTGGCGTCGTCCTCTATACGGTCGCGTTGATGGCGCTGCGGGCACGTGGCGTCCTCCCCGACTCGTTGCACGTCTCCGGCCCGCTGGTCACTGTCCACACGAAATACGGCCGGCAGTTACTCTCCAGGCTAGCCGCGCCACGGCGCTTCTGGCGGGCGTGGTCGAACGTCGGCATCGGTATTTCACTGGTGACGATGGTCGGCTTCGGTGCCGTCATCTTCGCGTCGGCTATCGCGATTGGCCTTCGCCCGGAACAGGCAGCCCAGTCTCCGATTCGAAACCCTCAGAACGCGCTGGTCATCCCCGGCGTCAACGAGTTCTTGCCGCTCCATGCCGCTCCGGAAATTGTCACGGGCCTCGTCCTCGGGCTTATCGTCCACGAGGGAGGACACGGACTCCTCTGTCGGGTCGAGAACATCGATATCGAGTCGATGGGGCTGGTCTTTTTCTCATTCATACCTATCGGGGCCTTCGTCGAACCCGACGAGGACAACCGTGCCGATGCCGACCGGGGCGCACAGACCCGGATGTTCGCCGCCGGTGTCACAAACAACTTCGCGCTGACGGCTATCGCGCTCATCCTGCTTTTCGGGCCGGTCGTCGGTGCTATCGGAACGGCACCCGGCGCTGCCGTCGGGTCGACGTTCGACGGTTCGGCAGCGGCCGACGCCGGCATCGAACACGGTGACCGCATCACCGCCGTCAACGGGACGGCCGTCGACAACGGGTCGGAACTCGACAGCGCACTCAACGCGGCGGGTGATACCGTCTCGGTCACCGTCAACGGTGAACAGACCCGGACGATAGACCGCTATCCCATCGTTACCCGCGTGGTCGAGGCGCAGTATGACAACGTCTCCTTCGACGGCGACACGCCCCCGCGTGTCGAGGCCGTCAACGGGACGGCCGTCACTACGGAGGCTGATTTCAGGAACGCCCTGACGGACCGTGCGGTCGCACGCATCGAGACCGATAGCGGGACGCAGACGACGCCGGTCGGTGCATACGTCGACCGCATCGGGGAGGGAAGCGCTATCGCGGACGCCGGTGCCCCCGAAAACACCTCCTTTGTCATCACCGATATCGGTGGCCAGCGCGTCGTCAACCACTCGGCGCTGACCACGGTCCTCGACGGCTACAGTCCAGGTGACGAGGTGACGGTTACGGCCTACGCCGACGGCGAGAAACAGCCATACAACGTCACGCTCGGCGAGCGCAACGACGAGGCGTATCTCGGCGTCTTCACCCAGCCAGGGTACTCGGGGCTGGTCGTCGACGACTTCGGCGTCGACACCTACCCGGCGGAGGGCTTCCTCCAGATTCTCGGCGGCGGTGATTCGGGTATCGGTGGCGTCTTCCAGAGCATCGGTCTGCTCCTCCTTTTGCCCTTCATCGCGGCGTTTTCCCCGGAAGCGACGTACAACTTCGCGGGCTTTACCGAGGCGACGGCGAATTTCTACACCATCGCCGGCCCGCTCGGGGTCTTCGGCGAGGGCATCGTGCTCCCGCTTGCGAACGTCCTCTTCTGGACGGCCTGGGTCAATTTCAACCTCGCTATCTTCAACTGCGTTCCCGCGTTCCCGCTGGATGGCGGTCACATTCTCCGGACGAGCACTGAGTCCGTCGTCTCGCGGCTCCCCATCGACGGGCGACAACGGCTCGCGACGACGATTACCCTCGCCATCACGGCGACGATGCTGATTGCACTGGCGGCGACACTGCTGGGGCCAGCGTTGCTCGCCTGAAAGACAACTTTCCTTAGGACTGGGCGCTAACGCCCGCGTATGCCACACCGACGCGATCCCCCGCCGACGGACGAGGGCTGGTATGCGCTGCATGACTTCCGCCGCATCGACTGGGATGCGTGGCGTTCGGCTCCCGAACGGGAGCGCCAGCGTGCGCTGTCAGAAGTCGTTGCCTTCCTCGATTCGACGGTCGCCGTCGAGGACGCCGAGGAGGGTGCGACGGCCATCTACTCGATTCTTGGCCACAAGGCCGACCTCCTGATACTTCACCTGCGTCCGTCGACGGCCGATACCGGCGCGCTCGAACGCCAGTTCGAGCAGACTGCCTTCGCCGAGTTCACCGAGCGGACGACCTCGTTTGTCTCCGTCACCGAAGCGTCGGGCTACTCCGAGCGCTCCCGAGACTACTTCACCGGTGACTTGGACGAAGATTCCGGGCTGTACAACTACATCCAGACGCGGCTGAAGCCGACGATTCCCGACGCCACCCACGTCTGTTTCTACCCGATGGACAAGCGCCGCCAGCCCGACCAGAACTGGTATGACCTCCCCTTCGAGGAACGGGCCGAACACATGGACGCCCACGGCGACATCGGCCGAGATTATGCCGGGAAGGTCACCCAGATGATTACCGGTGCCATCGGTATCGACGACTGGGAGTGGGGCGTCACGCTGTGGGGCGATGACCTCACGCACGTGAAAGACCTGCTCTACGAGATGCGCTTTGACCCCTCGACCTCCCAGTACGCCGACTTTGGCTCCTTTTACGTCGGCCGTCGCTTCCCGCCCGCGGACCTGCCGGCCCTCCTCTCGGGTCAGCGCGTCCCTACGGACGACACCGAGGGGGGCGTCGCCGATGCCGGCCCGGTCCATCCTGCAGAGGCCGACAGCCACGGCCACGCTCACGGTGAGGACGCCGCCCACGGCACCGACCCAAGCGGGCATGCTCACGGCGAGGGTGAACACGCCCACGGTGATGCAGGTGAGCACGCCCACGACGAGGGTGACCACGGTGAGACCACTCACGCCCACGGCGACGAGGGTCACGCCGAGTCCCACGACGAGGACGAGCACCCGGACAACGGCGGGAGCGGGCGTCCCGACACCTCCGTCTCCGGGGACCACCCCGTCGAGGAACGCGCTCCCGAGCAGATGGCCAGTCTGCTGGGGACACTCGGCCTTCACGCCGGCGAGAACTACGCCGGCGGGGACCACGCGCTGGTGCTGTACTCGGATGCCGACGCCAGTGAACTCGCCGAGGAGGTCGATGGACTCCGCTCGAATTTCGAGCACTACGACTCCCACGCTACGACGGTCGTCCGCGCCCACCAAGGCCGCTCGGTCATCGCAAGCATCTGGGACAACGAGGGTGCCGCCGACACCGCCCACGGCTTCCTGACGGACCTGCCCGAGGTCACCGAGACTGTCCGGGGTGATGTCGAGGACGAGGACGGTGGAAGCGATGCGGGAGAGACGAGCGCCGAAGCCGCGAGTGAGACGGACCCCGAGGCCGACGCCGAGGGCATCCGCGAGGAACTCGCAGAACTGGATGTCTATGCCGGTAAACCCCACGGTGAGGATGTCTATGCGCTGGTGCTGTACTCACAGGCTGACCGCGAGGACCTTATCGAGGAAGTCGACGACCTCGCCGATGGCTTCGACCGCTACGACACCCACGAGGGGACCGATGTCTACGCGGACACGGACGGCGACACGCTCGCCGTCGTGAGTCTCTGGGCCACCGAGAGCGGTGCAGACAAGGCCGCCGACTTCCTCACCGACCTCCCCGGCGTCGTCGGGTGGGCAGACGAGGGCGACGGCTTTGGCACGATGGGGATGTTCTATACGGTCAAGCCCGAACACCGCGAGGACTTCGTCGAGAAGTTCGGCACCGTCGGCGGATTGCTCGCGGACATGGACGGCCACCGCGACACCTCGCTGCTGGCAAACGTCGCGGACGCAAACGACATGTTCATCGCCAGCCAGTGGGACTCGAAAGACGACGCGATGGCCTTCTTCCGGTCGGACGCCTTTACCGACACCGTCGACTGGGGTCGAGATGTCCTGGCCGACCGGCCGCGACACGTTTTCCTCGCCTAAATTTTTACTTCGTCGGGTCGCGGCCGAGCCGCGACCTCTCCTCGCAAAAATTTAGTACAAAAACGACCTTCACGCTCACTCGCGTCGCTCGTTCGCGTGAAGTGAACCGCGCGCCTCCGGCGCGCGGATGCTGGTCTCTCTTGACCTCGGCCACGGCCACATGCCTCCCCAGCCGATTCGTTCGCGTCGCTCACTCACACATCCATCGGCAGAGCAAACTCCGCCGTGCCGTCACTCGCTTCGCTCGTCCTCGCACGATTTGCCGTCAGGCGACGGGACGCCTGACAGCGCGCGCCCGAGTACGTATCCGCTGTCCGTTATCCGCTGAATTGCTCGGTGAGTTCGGGAACGACCTCGAAGAGGTCGTCGACGATACCGTAGTCGGCGACATCGAAGATGGGTGCTGAAGGGTCGTCGTTGACGGCGATGATTGTCTCGGAGCCGTTCATCCCGGCGACGTGCTGGACGGCGCCGGAGATGCCGATAGCGAGGTAGACATCCGGCGAGACGTTCTTGCCGGACTGGCCGACCTGTCGGTCCTTGGGGAGCCAGCCGTTATCGACGATTGGCCGTGAGGCCGCGACGGTCGCACCCATCGCATCCGCAAGTTCCTCGATGATGTCGAGGTTCTCCTCCTCCTCGATACCCCGACCGACCGCGACGAGCACGTCCGACTCGGTGATGTCGACATCGCCGGCACCGACTTCCTGGAAGCCGGTCACCGTCGACCCGATGGCAGCCTCGTCGATATCCGGCTCGAAGGGTTCGACTGTGGCTGAACCGGTCCCGCCTGCGGCCGGCCACTCGCCCCCACGAACCGTGAGGACGGCGTGGTCGCTGTCGACTTCGACCGCACCCTCGACCTTGCCGCCGTAGAGTTCCCGCGTGACCGTCAGCCCGTCGCTGACATCCATATCGACGGCGTCGGTTACCAGTGGCCAGTCCAACCGCTGTGCCAGCGCCGGTGCCCAGTCGAGTCCGTTGACGGAGTTCGGTGTCAACACCATGGTCGCGTCGGCGGCCCCGACGAGTTGCTCGATTGTTTGTGTGTACACGTCGTGGTTGAACTCCTCGCCGTGGTCGACGGTGTGAATCGCGTCGACGCCCTCGCGGTTCAGGTCCTCGGCGTACTGGTCGACATCGCCGCTGACGACGGCTGCGTGTAGCTCGCTGTCGAGCGCGTCGGCCAGTTGGCGACCGACGGTCAGCAGTTCGAGGCTCTCCTCGCGCAGTTCACCACGCCGGTGTTCGGCGACAGCCAGCACCGTCATGCATCAACCCCCCGTTCGCGGAGCAACTCGGCAAGTTCTCCCGCCGTCTCGTCGGGGCCGCCTTCGAGCAGCGTGGCCTCGCCTTCGGTCTCCGGTTCGTACAGCGAGGACAGCGACAGCGACAGGCGCAGGTCATCGGCGTCGACGCCCACGTCCCCGAGCGTCTTCACGTCGAGTGGTTTGCTCTGGGCCTGTCGAATCCCCCGGAGACTGGCGTACCGGGGGTCGTTGATACCGGTCTGGATCGTCAACACTGCCGGCAGCTCCACGTCGGAGAGTTCCTCGACGCCGCCTTCGAGTTCCCGATGGACGCTCGCGACCCCGGCCTCAGCATCGAGGTCGAGGTTGTTGACGACAGCCGCCCACTCGTAGTCCATCTCCGCGGCCAGTGCGACACCCGTCGCACCGAAGGAGTAATCGCCGGACTGGACGCCCGTCAGGACGAGGTCCGGCTCCTCCTCGCGCGCGACGGCAGCCACGAGACGGGCCTTGGTTGCCGGGTCGAGCACCGACGCCTCTTCGAGTGCATCGTCCCACACACGAACGGCACGGTCGGCTCCCTTGGCGAGTGCTTGCCTGATGACCTCTTCGGTCCGTTCGGGTCCGATGGTGACTGTCACCACCTCCACGTCGTCGATTTCCTCGCCGATCTGGACGGCCTCCTCGATGGCGTAGTCGTCCCACTCGTTCAGGTCGTAGGTCAGGTAGCGCTCGTCGATGGCCATCTCCGATACCTCGAAATCGTCGTCGACGTCGACGGACTCCGAGACCGTGACTAGGATTTTCATACATGGTGGTCTGCGTCGGCAAGGCCGAAAACGTTTTCCGAGACTCCCGCGCTGCGAGAAGTCACTCGTCGAACTCGGTCACGTCCTCGTCGGGGAAGGAAATGAGGTTCTCCCGGCCGATGCGGAGTTTGTCGATGCGGTCCTCCTCTTCCATGGCCGAGAGCAACTGTGAGACCTTCGCGTTCGACCATCCCGTCTCCTTGACGATGTTGGCCTGTTTCATCCGCCCGCCGTTGTCTTCCAGCAGGCGCTCGACGCGTTCTTCGTCGCTCAGCAGTTCCTCGTCGATACCGTCATCCTCTTCGGCATCGTCTGCAGCATCGGATGTGTGCTCCGGCTCACCCGTTTCCACGACGGCTCCGGTCGAGCCATCCGGCGTCGGGACGGCCGGCGTTTCGTCTTCCTCGTCCTCGCCGGGTAACGCCAGCACGTCCTGCTGGACAAGCAGGTAGCCGGCGAGGGCGGCGGTCCCCAGTCCCAGTACTATCAGTCCAGCCCACAGTATCGACGTATCCTGGTCTGTCCCATCGTCGCCCGGCGTTCCGGTCCCGTTATTCGCCGGTTGCTGGTTGTCTGTCTTCTCGAAGGTCGCACTCAGCGAGTTCGACTCGAACTCCGCTGGCCCCGTCCACTGGATGGTTCCGTTTCGCAGCGTCACGGGCACCGGCGCGTCGAAGAACTCGTACCCTTCCGGCGGCTGGATGACCAGCCGCTGGTTCCGTTCGAGCCGTTCGAACCACGGTCCCTGCCGCGTCGTGAACACGTCGTCAATGTGGAACTGGTCACCTTCGACGTGTCCGAACGATGTCCAGGTGAACGAAATCGATAGCGTTCCCGTGCCGTTGGTCACCGTCCCGGTTCTGTCGCTCTGGCGGCTCCTGTTCGTAATCGTCATCTCACGGCCGGTCGACTCACTGGCCAGTTGGCTGGCGTACTCGAACGCAGGCAGCCCGAGGTCGTCGGTCTCGCCGTCCTCGAAGTCGCTGGCGAGGTCGTCGAAGGCCTCCGTCTCGTTGCGCGAGGTGAGGTTGTAGGTTTTCGTTATCGTCCACCGGGCGTCACCGTTTTCCTGCAGGTCGATGACTATCGTCTGGCTCACTGCGTCGTCGTCGGCAGTCTGTGGGGTGCTATCGGCCTGTTCGAGCGCCGCGATGGCGGGGGCAGCAGCCACCGTACTCAGCAACAGCAGGCTGAGCAACAGCACCGCACGTGACCCCGAGAGCATACCATCCAGTGCTTCGCCCGAGGGCAAAACCCTTTCCATCCGGTGATAAAACGTTACACGCGTTCATAAACCGTCTCGACAACTCTCAGCCGCTCTCGATGGTCCCGGAGAAGGGACTTCATTTTTGTACTCGGGGCTGGTACGGAACTGTAGATGACATCGAGGTCCGTGCTAGTTGGCGTCCTCCTGGTGGTGGGTGCACTGCTTGCGGTCGGGGTGGCCGCAAGTGCCGGACCACCGATGATAGACGCCGAAACGGCCAACGACGGTGCGTCACGGGTCGTCACTACCGATTCCCAACCTCGCGTGGTCGAGGTTCCCAACTCCACGAACTACCTCATGGCCTCGGCCGACCCCACTCGACAGGGCTACACGACCGAAAGCGTCGACGTGGCGACTGCCGTGGGTACGAGTGCATCACGGCTCGATGGCGAGTTCCAGTCCAGAACGTTCTCGACGCGCTACGAGCGGGCTGGTCCCGACTCCACAGCCCGTCTCGCTGTCGCACAGTCGACGGTCGACGACATCGAACGGCAGGTCGATGCCCTCGATGCAACACAGGCCGAGTTGTTTCGGGCCTACAGCAACGGAACCCTCTCACAGGAGCAGCTAGTCGACCGGCTGGTGCGACTCGACGCCCAGGCGAGCCAGTCGGAGGCCACACTCCAGCAGATTCGCGACCGGATTCGGTCCGACCCGGCCACCTCGCTCCCGCCCTCGCTGGAGGCCCGCATCGCTGCGCTCCAGTCCGAGCTAATCGTCTTGCCGACACCCATGACCGACCGACTGGCGGCGTCGGCCACCGGCCGCACTGACCCGATTGTCGCCTACGTCGGCGGCGTTGACGACACGCTCGTCCTCGCGGCTATCGACGATGGCCGCTTCTACCGGCAGGCGACTGTTCACAGCGCATACCGCGGCGACGACTCGACCAACTTCTCCGGCGCCTTCGAACGTGTGCGGGACCTCTATCCGTGGGTCTACTCTGGCGGCAGTCAGTTCGAGCCTGGACTCAGCAAGAGTGCCGACGTCTACCGGCTCGATGCGACCCATCCCCAGGGGAGCCTGAGTGCCTACCTGAGCGGGTCGACAACTGACATCTTCCACGAGAGTCAGACTCTCGTTCCCGACACCGTTCCCGTCTACAACACCATCACGAGACAGAACGCGTCGCTGAACGTTACCGTCACGACGACCACCGAAACCGGCCCGATGAAGGTGGTGGTGCGGGACAACGAGTCTGGCGAGTTACTGAACGGCACCGTACTCGTCGACGGGAAACGCGTCACCACGACCGGCGCAGACGGGACCCTCTGGACCGTCCGGCCTGCCGGCCCCTTCGAGATGACTGTCCGCAGTGGCGGCGAGCGTGTCGCGCTGGGCCGTGGCTACTTCTTCAGATAACGCGAGCGCCGGAATACGAGCCCGTCGGTCGGTTGCCCGTCACTCGGGAACCTGAGCGACGGTCGTGATTGCCCGGGGGCTGCCGGGTCGGGATTGCTGGATGTGGTGTTCGAAATTCTGGTAGCCGGCCTGGGTGAACATCCGGTCGGCCTCCTCCTCGTCGTAAAACAGCATGATGGCGTCGGCCATCTTCTGGAAGACGGTGTTGTTGGGATAGTCCGGGCCGACCACGAGCACCTGGCCGCCGGGCTTGGTGATACGGCGGAGTTCTTCGAGTGCATCCACGGGGTTTGGCCAGTACTCGATGGAACCCGACGACCAGACCACGTCGAAACTGTCGTCGGCAAACGGGAGCCGTTCGGCGTCCCCGCGGTGAAAGCGAACGGGGCCGCGCTTGCCGAATTTCGCGTAGGCCTTCTCTAGCTGGTGGGCACTCTGGTCGAGACCGTAGACGTTGTCCGTTTTCGTCAGTAGCGCTTCGGTGGCAAAGCCGGTGCCACAGCCCACGTCCAGCACGTGGTCGGAGGGCTGGATGTCCAGCATTTCGATGGCCTCGTCGCGCATCTCCTCGTCCCAGATGAAGGGGTTGATGCGGTCGTAGACCTTCGAGAGGTACTTGTAGAAGGTCCGTGCACGTGCCTTGTTTTCGAGGACGCCCATTAGGCGGCAGTTAGGATTGTACTGTGATAATTCCCCGGTTTCCGGTCACCACAAAACAAATGTCGCGTGGGCGTGACGCGCCCACACGCTCCGTTAGGCTTCGCAACTATGAAATAGGCCTTCGTGGTACATTCAGACGATTGAGGAATGCCAGAGACACAGGTACTCGAACGAATCAAAGACGCCGAGAGCGATGCCGACGACATCGTCGCCGAGGCCAAAGAGGAGGCCGACGAGCGGATTCGCGAGGCCCGTGAGGAGGCCGAGCAGATCCGGACCGAGGCCGAGGAAGAGGCCGCGGCCGAGGCCGAACAGCGCCTCGAGGAGGCCCGCGAGGAAATCGAGGAAGCACGCAGTGAAATACTCGAAGAGGGCAACGAGGAACGCGACGCGCTGGAGTCGGCGGCCAGCAGCCGCGTTGACAACGTGACCGAGTACGTGACAGAACTCTTCGAGGAGGCGGTACATGCTCAGACCTGAGCGGATGAGCCGCGTCTCGGTGACGGGGTCCAAACGCGTCATCGACGATGTCATCGAGACGGTGCACGACCTCCAACTCCTGCACGTCACCGAGTATGACGGCTCCTGGGAGGGGTTCGAGCCGGGTGACCCACAGACCGGTGCCGACGAGGCATCCGAGAAGCTCGTCACGGTCCGCTCCCTGAAATCCATCCTCGACGTGACCGAGGAGGACGCCGGGCCGAACAATCAGATCGTTACCGGCGAGGCACTCGACGACCAGCTCGAGGAGATTCGCACGGAAGTCAACGACCTGGACGACCGGCGTGAGGAACTGCGCGACGAGCTGCGCAGCGTCGAGGAACAGATCGACACGATGGAGCCGTTCGTCGACCTCGGTATCGACCTCGACCTGCTTCGCGGGTACGACTCGCTCGCCGTCCGCGTCGGCGAAGGCGACCCCGACACGGTGCGCGAGGCACTCTCCGCGAGCGACATCGAGACCTACGAGGTCTTCGACTCGAACGGAACCGTCGCCGTCTTCGCCTACACCGACAGCGACACGCTGCAGGACGCACTCGTCGAGGCGACCTTTACCGCACTCGAAATCCCCGAGGGCGACGGCGACCCGAGCGAGTACCTCGAAGAACTCCGCCACCGCGAGCAGCAACTCGAATCGAAGTTCACCACCGTCGAGGAGGACCTCGAAGACGCCCGCCTCGAATACGGGAGCTTCCTGCTCGCTGCCGAGGAAGAACTCTCCATCGAGGTCCAGAAACGTGAGGCTCCCCTGACGTTTGCAACCTCGGAAAACGCCTTCGTCGCCGAGGGATGGATTCCATCTGAGGAGGTGTCCGGGTTCGAACAGGCACTCCGTAACGAGGTCGGTGACCACGTCGAGGTCGCCGAACTCGAACAGGCCGAGTACGACGACGACGGCCACGTCGTCGACCACGAAGAGATCGAACAGGGCGGCGAACCGGGCGGTCAGCCGGCCGCTGCCGACGGCGGCGACCAGGAAGCACGCGCCGACGGCGGGACCGTCACGATGGGTGCGGATAGCCCGCCGGTCATCCAGAGCAACTCCGGTCCGGTCAAGCCCTTCGAGGCGCTCGTCGAGGTCATCAACCGACCGAAGTACTCGGAACTGGACCCGACGCTTATCCTGTTCCTGACGTTCCCGGCCTTCTTCGGATTCATGATCGGGGACCTCGGATACGGACTTCTCTACATGGGTATCGGCTACTGGCTCGTCCAGTCCTTCGACAGCGATATCGTGAAGAGTCTCGGCGGTGTCGGTATCTGGGCCGGTGCGTTCACGGCCATTTTCGGTGTACTCTACGGTGAGTTCTTCGGACTCCACCAGTTGGGTGTCATCGTCTGGGAGAACGGCCTCGGCATGTCAGGGCCGCCGATCCACAAGGGACTCCAGCCACACTACGTCTACTACGCCTACGCGTGGCTGCTGATTAGCGCTATCGCCGGCGTCCTGCATCTGGTCGTCGGACGCATCTTCGACTTCGTCAACAACCTCGACCACGGCGTCGGGACGGCACTCCTGGAGAGCGGGTCGTGGATTCTCATGACCGTCAGCCTCTGGGTGTGGGTCTTCACCCGCACTGCCACGAACGCGAAACCCGACTTCATGTGGGAAGTGTTCGCCACGGAGGGCGCGACCAACCCGGTGACCGGTGAGGTCATCGAACACGTCGCACTGCCGCTTGGGTTCACCGGCTTCGAGCGCGTCGGGCTGTTCACCATCCCGGCCGGTGGCTTCGACCTCATCGTCGACCCCGCCCTGCTCGGGACCTTCCTCGGACTGGGACTGATCATCTACGCCGAGGGTGGCATCGGTCTCATCGAGTCCATCACCGAGACGTTCGGTCACGTCATCTCCTACACGCGGATTGCGGCCGTCCTGCTGGCAAAGGCCGGCATGGCACTGGCGGTCAATCTGCTCGTGTTCGGAGCGACGCTCCACGACGGTGAGTTCCACTTCATCTTCTTCATGAACGAAGCGCCGAACCCCGATTACGTCGTCTTCAGCGGCCTCGTCAACGGCGAGGGCGCGGCGGCGCTCATCGGCGGTGTCATCGCCGGTGTCCTCGTTCTCGTGCTGGGTCACCTGCTGGTCCTCGTGCTGGGGATTACCTCGGCCGGTCTGCAGGCCGTCCGTCTCGAGTACGTCGAGTTCTTCGGCAAATTCTACGAGGGCGGCGGCAAGCCGTATTCGCCCTTCGGCCACGAGCGCGAGTACACCAGCGAGTAACTCCGCGGTTCGCGTTCTTCTCATTTCCTTCGTGGGTAGTGGCGACGCTGGCGCTTCCAGGGGACGGCGGCTGGTATCAGTTCACAACCATTGGCGAGAGGGCCGCTAAACCGTCTGAAACGCCATCTGACGAAGTGTTTTGGGAAGTTTTATGACTGTGGTGGGGCGAGATAGGCTTGTACGAAACCGAGCAACCTGAGGACTACAAAATTATGAGTGCACTCGCAACTACTATGAGCGTCGTACTGGCTAACGCAACCCAAGGAGCAGTCTCTGCAGAACCCGCGATCCCGGCAACTGCCGCCGCAGCGCTGGCAGTTGGTCTGGCCGCGCTCGGTGCTGGCTACGCAGAACGTGGTATCGGATCCGCGGCTGTTGGCGCAACAGCTGAAGACGGCGACATGTTCGGTCGGGGCCTGATTCTTACGGTCCTGCCGGAAACACTCGTCATTCTTGCACTGGTCGTCGTGTTCCTCACGCTGTAAGCGCCCCCTTCTCGTATATCATTCATGAGCCTCGATACAGTCGTAGAGGACATCCGAGACGAAGCGCGCGCGCGTGCGGAAGAGATACGCGACGAGGCCGACGCGGAGGCCGAAGAGATACTCGCGGAGGCAAAAGACGATGCCGAGGACATCCGCGAACAACGCGAGCAGGAAGTCGAGCGGACGATAGAGCAGGAGCGCGAACAGAAACTCTCCAGTGCAAAACTGGAAGCCAAACAGAGCCGCCTCGAAGCCAAGCGCGACATCCTGCAGGATGTTCGTTCCGATGTCGAGGCATCGATTGCTGACCTCGATGATGGTCGCGAAGAGCTGACTCGGGCGCTCCTCGATGCCGCAGCCGAGGAGTTCGACGAGGACGACGATGTCGCGGTCTACGGTCGTGCCGACGACCAGGACCTGCTCGAGTCGATTCTCGAGGAGTACGACGGCTTCGAGTATGCTGGCGAGTACGACTGCCTCGGCGGCGTGGTCGCCGAGAGCGAGCAGTCCCGTGTTCGCGTGAAGAACACGTTCGACTCCATCCTCGAGGAGGTGTGGGAGGACAACCTCCGCGAAATCAGCGAACAGCTATTCGAAGACCAATGAACACGCTTACCGAACAGAATCAGGGCGCAAGCAATTACGAGTACGTAATTGCGCGAATCCGGTCGCGGCAGGCGTCGCTTTTCGACGACGACGACTACCGGAAGCTCGTCCGGATGGGCACTGCCGAAATCGCCCGATTCATGGAGGAGACCGAGTACGAGTCGGAGATGAACGCGCTCGGCTCCCGGTACAGCGGCGTCGACCTCGTCGAGTACGCGCTGAACCGCAACCTGGCCAAGCACTTCGACGACCTTCTGGAGTGGTGTGACGGGCGACTGTACGACCTCGTTGCACGATACCTCCGGAAGTTCGACGCGTGGAACGTGAAGACGATTCTTCGTGGGCTCTACTCCGGTGCGGACCGGGAAGAGATCGAAGACGACCTCATCCGGGCCGGCGAGTTTTCCGACCGCGAACTCGAGCAGTTGCTGGCCGCCGAGGAAATCGCCGAAGTCGTCGACGTACTCTCGAACACCATGTTCGAGGAGGAACTGACTGCAGCACTCGAAGACTACGAGGACACCGGCACGCTGGTCGCACTCGAAAACGCTGCGGACCGGGCGTTCTACGAGACGCTGCTGGCCGGCCTCCCGACGAACGTCGAGAGCGACTCGGCGACTGGCCTGTACCTCGAATTCCTCCGTGGCGAAGTCGACTTCCGGAACCTCCGCAACGCGCTTCGTATCGCTCGAAGCGGTGCGGACATCGACCCATCGGAGTATTTCATCGACGGGGGACGGCTGTTCGATGCGGAGGAGATGAACCAGCTCGTCGGCAGCCTGGACCAGCTAGTCGAGCACATCCGTGAGAGTACCTACGGCGAGGACCTCGACGATGCGCTCGACGACTTGGCCGATGCCGACGCACTCATCGAGTTCGAGCACGCACTGGATGCGGCGCTTCTGGAGTACGCCGACCGACTCTCGAACCGGTACCCGCTGTCGGTCTGTCCGGTCCTGTCCTACATCCTCGCCAAGGAGCGCGAGGTCGACAACATCCGGGCCATCGCACGCGGACGAGAGGCCGGCCTCGAACCGGACGCAATCGAACAGGAACTGGTGATACTATGAGCCAGGAGATAGCAGTCGTCGGCGCACCGGATTTCACCACCGGCTTCCGCCTCGCTGGCGTCCGCCGGTTCGCGGAGGTTGACGACGACGAGAAAGACGAGCAACTCGACGATGCAGTAAGCGAGATGCTCGCCGATGACGACGTGGGTATCGTCGTGATGCACGACGAGGACCTCAACCATCTCTCCCGCGGTGTTCGTGAGGATGTCGAGACGAGCGTCGACCCCGTGCTGGTGACGCTGGGTGGCGGTGCAGGAAGCAGCGGCCTGCGAGAGCAGATCAAACGAGCCATCGGTATCGACCTGATGGAGGAATAACCATGAGTCAAGCAACAGAGTCTGACGTCCGTGAAGACGGCGTCATCGAGAGCGTAAGTGGCCCGGTCGTGACTGCGAAGGATTTGGGCGCGCGGATGAACGACGTTGTCTACGTCGGTCACGAGGGCCTGATGGGCGAAGTTATCGAAATCGAAGGGAACCTGACCACGATTCAGGTGTACGAGGAGACCTCCGGGGTCTCGCCGGGCGAACCCGTCGAGTCGACGGGTGCGCCCCTGTCGGTCGACCTCGGGCCGGGGATGCTCGACTCCATTTACGACGGCGTCCAGCGCCCGCTGGATGTCCTCGAGGAGAAGATGGGGTCGGCCTTCCTCGACCGTGGTGTCGACTCACCGGGTATCGACCTGGAGAAGACCTGGGAGTTCGAACCCGAAGTCTCCGAGGGTGACGAGGTCGAATCCGGCGACATCGTCGGTATCGTCCCCGAGACGGCCAGTATCGACCACAAAGTGATGGTCCCGCCCGATTACGAGGGTGGCGAGGTCGTCAGCGTCGAGTCCGGCAACTTCACTGTCGAGGAGACGGTCGTCGAACTCGACAACGGTGAGGAGATTCAGATGCGCCAGGAGTGGCCGGTCCGTGAGGCCCGTCCAACTGTTGACAAGCAGACTCCGACCGAACCGCTCACGTCGGGTCAGCGCATCCTCGACGGGCTGTTCCCGCTCGCGAAAGGCGGGACGGCGGCGATTCCCGGTCCCTTCGGGTCGGGCAAGACGGTCGCCCAGCAGTCCCTGGCGAAGTTCGCCGACGCCGACATCGTCGTCTACATCGGCTGTGGCGAACGGGGCAACGAGATGACGGAAGTCATCGACGACTTCCCGGAGCTTCCGGACCCACAGACGGGTAACGACCTGATGGCCCGGACCTGCCTCATCGCGAACACGTCGAACATGCCCGTCGCAGCGCGGGAGTCCTGCGTGTACACGGGTATCACCATCGCGGAGTTCTACCGTGACATGGGTTACGACGTGGCGCTGATGGCAGACTCCACCTCGCGGTGGGCAGAGGCCATGCGGGAGATCTCCTCCCGTCTCGAAGAGATGCCCGGTGAGGAGGGCTATCCCGCGTACCTCGCCGCGCGTCTCAGCGAGTTCTACGAGCGCGCTGGCTACTTCGAGAACATCAACGGCACCGAAGGGTCAGTGTCCGTCATCGGCGCAGTTTCGCCGCCGGGCGGGGACTTCTCGGAGCCGGTCACCCAGAACACGCTGCGTATCGTGAAGACGTTCTGGGCGCTCGACGCCGACCTCGCAGAGCGTCGGCACTTCCCGGCTATCAACTGGGACGAGTCCTACTCCCTGTACCGCGACCAGCTGGACCCGTGGTTCACGGACAACGTCGCGGACGACTGGCCCGAACAGCGCCAGTGGGCTATCGACGTACTCGACGAGGAGGGCGAACTGCAGGAGATTGTCCAGCTCGTCGGGAAGGACGCCCTGCCGGAAGACCAGCAGCTCACCCTGGAAGTCGCCCGCTTCCTCAAGGAGGCGTGGCTCCAGCAAAACGCCCTGCACGACGTTGACCGCTACTGCCCGCCGGAGAAGACCTACGAGATTCTCGGCGCAATCAAGACGTTCAACGACGAGGCCTTCGACGCGCTGGATGCGGGCGTCCCGGTCGACGAGATTACGGACATCGATTCGCTCCCGCGGCTGAACCGTATCGGCACGACGCCGGACGACGAGGCCGAGGAGTTCGTCGCGGAACTGGAAGACGACATCACCGAGGAGCTTCGCTCCCTGTACTAAACAATGAAAGAGTATCAAACTATCACGGAAATCAGCGGACCGCTGGTCTTCGTCGAGACGGACGAACCCGTCGGCTACGACGAGATTGTCGAAATCGAGACCACTGACGGCGAGATTCGCCGTGGCCAGGTCCTCGACAGTGCGAGTGACCACGTGGCCATTCAGACCTTCGAGGGGACGGGCGGCATCGACCGCGATTCGTCCGTTCGCTTCCTCGGCGAGACCATGAAGATGCCCGTCACCGAGGACCTCCTCGGGCGGGTGCTCGACGGGTCGGGCAACCCCATCGACGGCGGCCCCGACATCGTCCCGGACGAGCGCCGGGACATCGTCGGCGAGGCAATCAACCCCTACTCCCGGGAGTACCCCGAGGAGTTCATTCAGACGGGTGTGTCGGCCATCGACGGCATGAACACGCTCGTCCGCGGCCAGAAGCTCCCGATCTTCTCCGGGTCGGGTCTGCCCCACAACGACCTCGCACTCCAGATTGCACGGCAGGCGACCGTCCCGGAGGAAGAGGACGGCGGCGACGACGACGGCAGTGAGTTCGCAGTCATCTTCGGCGCGATGGGTATCACCGCCGAAGAGGCAAACGAGTTCATGGACGACTTCGAGCGCACCGGTGCGCTTGAGCGCTCTGTCGTCTTCATGAACCTCGCGGACGACCCCGCAGTCGAGCGGACGGTCACGCCGCGGCTCGCACTGACCACCGCCGAGTACCTCGCCTTCGACAAGGGCTATCACGTTCTGGTCATCCTGACGGACATGACCAACTACTGTGAGGCCCTGCGTGAAATCGGTGCGGCACGCGAGGAGGTCCCGGGTCGTCGTGGCTACCCCGGATACATGTACACTGACCTCGCACAGCTCTACGAGCGCGCCGGTCGTATCAAGGGCGAGGAGGGGTCTGTCACGCAGATTCCCATCCTGACGATGCCCAGCGACGACATCACCCACCCCATCCCGGACCTGACGGGCTACATTACCGAGGGGCAGATTCTCATCGACCGCGACCTGAACAGTCAGGGCGTGGAGCCCCCGGTCAACGTCCTGCCCAGCCTCTCACGGCTGATGGACGACGGTATCGGTGAAGGCCTGACCCGTGGCGACCACGGTGGCGTCTCCGACCAGATTTACGCCGCCTACGCAGAGGGTGAGGACCTGCGTGACCTCGTCAACATCGTCGGTCGCGAAGCGCTCTCCGAGCGTGACAACAAGTACCTGGACTTCGCAGACCGCTTCGAAGAGGAGTTCGTCCAGCAGGGCTATGACACCAACCGTGACATCGAGGAGACCCTCTCGATTGGCTGGGACCTGCTCTCGATGCTCCCGCGTGAGGAACTCAACCGCGTCGACGAGGAGAACATCGAGGAGTACTACACCGACGACGAAGCCGAGACCGTCGAAGCCTAACACTCGGTTGTCACTCTCTCCCTGATTTCTTCGCTGGACCGTTTGCAGTAGCCTGCCCTTTGACCGCTCGCAACAGTAGTCGCTGCAGTCCGTGGCCTGCGAACCAGGCACTGCATCATTTCGACATTCTGACTATCAGTCGCGTGTCTCACCTGTCTGAACCGTCTCGCGAACGTCACTGGGAGGCACAAGCTGCGAGAATTGCAGGATGATACCTAATAGATTTGGCGAACTCCCTAACTATCTTGTTTCCTTATGTCAGGATGTACCATGGTCGAAAGCGAGGTAACACAACTGGTTGAATCGTCCCTGTGGGTTGGCACAGTGGGTATGTTCGTCGGGATGTTGTACTTCATCGCGAAGGGTTGGGGAGAGAAAAACGAGCGGATGCAGGAGTTTTTCATCGTCACGATATTCATCGCGGCAATCGCGTTCGTGAATTACCTGGCGATGGCACTGGGCTACGGTGTGACGGAGATAATGGTGGATGGCGAGGCAAAGGCCATCTACTGGGCCAGATACACGGACTGGTTCTTCACGACGCCGTTGCTGTTGCTTGACCTCGGCTTGCTCGCCGGGGCGACCCGCAACGAACTGACGACGCTTGTTGGACTTGACGCCGCGATGATTGGCACGGGCGCGCTGGCGACGCTGACCGGCGACGGTGCCGGTGTCGTCGGGTCCGCAGCAGTCGGTGTCGAAGTCCAGCGCCTCATCTGGTGGGGCGTCTCCACGGGCTTCCTGCTCGTGTTGCTGTACCTGCTGTTCGGTAGCCTGACGGACAAAGCCGCGTCCCTCGGGGGTGAAGCGACGTCGAAGTTCAAGACGTTGCGCAACCTCATCGTCGTCATCTGGCTGGTGTACCCGGTCTGGTGGCTTGTCGGGACTGAGGGACTGGGCGCAATCGGCCTCGGTGTCGAGACTGCCGGATTCGCAGTGCTCGACCTGACGGCGAAGATTGGCTTCGGTATCATCCTGCTGTCCAGCCGTGAAGCGCTGGACGCAGCAGGGGCCGGTGCGAGCGCGGAAGCCGCTGACTGACCGGGAGACATAACCCCCACGCGTTTTTCTGTGTAGACGTTCCACATGGTCACCTATCTCGATTTTCTCGCTGTCTTCGTCTGTCTCCCACTGGCTGTCCTTGCCGCCGGTTCCGTTCTCACCCACCGCAGGGGGCGTCCGTCCGTTCGACTGCAGGTCGGCGGCCTCGCACTCATGGTCGGGCTTGCGCTCGTCTACACGACGCCGTGGGATAACTACCTCATCGCCCGCGGCGTCTGGTGGTACGGTGACGGCGTCGTCACCACTCGATTCTGGGTGATGCCGCTGGGCGAGTATCTCTTTGTCGTCTTCCAGTCGCTTCTGGTCGGCGTCTGGGCGTTTGCCCGCGATGGGCCGGTCGACTCGACCGTCGGCCACTCCTGGTCAGACCGATTTGGCGGCGTCGCCGCGGGGACTGCCGTCTCCGCCGTCGGCCTGCTGTTCGTCTTCGGTCCGACTGGGCTGTACTACCTCGGTGCCATCCTCGTGTGGGCCGGGCCGGTGCTGGCACTCCAGTGGGGCGTAGGCTGGCGCTATCTACTCACAATCCGCCGTCGCGTCGCCGTGATGGTCGCCGTCCCGACGCTGTATCTCTCGACTATCGACCGCGTGGCTATCGACATGGGGTTGTGGACTATCTCGTCGACGTACTCGACAGGGCTGACCGTCGGTGGTCTCCCGATAGAGGAGGGTGTTTTCTTTCTTGTCACTTCCCTCTTTGTCGTTCAGGCGCTCGTCTTGCTCCGGTGGGTGATTGCGCGATGGGGGTGACCGATGTCACCGCCCAGACCGCCCGCTCTGCACTCGGCAAAGGAGCGTTGCTCCTGGGCTGGCTGCCGCTTGCGGCGCTCGTACCGCTCTCGTTGCTCGCCGGTGAGATTCCGACGACATACCGGTATCTCCCCCTGGTGGCCAGTGCCATCCTCTTTGGGATGCCCCACGGTGCAGTCGACTACGTCGCGCTCCCGCGGGCTCGGACTGGCCGTGTCGACCTTCGTGGTGTCGGTCTGGTGTCTGTGCTGTATCTGGTTGCCGGAGTCGCCTATCTCGCGCTGTGGTTCCTGGTGCCCGTCGCCGCCGCCGTTGGCTTCATCCTCCTGACGTGGTTTCACTGGGGGCAGGGCGACCTCTACGCGCTGCGGGACCTCTTCGGTGTCGACCACGCTGATGACCTCACACAGCAGGTCTTGACCGTCGTCGTTCGCGGTGGCCTGCCGATGGTCGTCCCGCTACTGGCTTTCCCCGGGGCCTACCGACGGGTGCTCGATACTTTCGCCGCGCCCTTTGGCGGCAGCGTCGGCCCGTGGTGGGTGTTCGACGCGAAACCGCGGCTGGCTATCGCCGGGCTGTTCGGCACTATTACCATCATCACGCTCGCGCGCGGGTACGCCCGCGCGACCGACCGTCGGGGCTGGCGTGTGGATGCCGCAGACAGCTCCTTTCTGTGGGTTTACTTCCTCCTGGTGCCGCCGGTGCTCGCCGTCGGCGTCTACTTCTGTCTGTGGCACTCGGTCCGGCACATCGCCCGGGTCGTCCTGCTCGATGACCGCTCCGTCGAGGACATCGCTCAGTGGCAGTGGCTTCGCCCGTTTGCCCGCTTTGGCCTCGAAGCTGCGGTGCCGACCGTCCTTGCGCTTGGCTTCGTCGGCCTGCTGTGGTCGGTGACAGCCGCCACCGCTGGCTCCCTCGCCGGCGCGACGGGGCTGTATCTGGTCGCTATCGCCGTGTTGACGCTTCCGCATACGGTGGTCGTGCTGGCACTGGACTACGAACAGGGCATCTGGGTGTGGCCGTCCCGGGAGTGACCGCCACGTCGCTGTGCCCGGTCGAATCCGTACCGTTACGGTCCCCGGGCGAGAAACCCGGACGATGGCCGACGACGATACAGTGCTGCGCAGCGCCCGAAACGCCTTTGGCGTTGTCCTCCTGTTGCTCTTTGCTATCAGCACCTACCAGTTCTACACGATTCGGGGGGTGACGCGACCGATTGCCCTGCTGTGGGTCGCCGCTGCCGGCGTGTTCTATGCCTCGAAGTACTACTACGGGCGAACAGCCGCTGACGGCAGCGAAACTGAAAAGGATTAACTGAGTGGCTCCGATAGCTACCTGTAATGGCGAAGGACGTCAAGCCCACCCGGAAGAACTTGATGCAAATCGAGGACCGCATCGAGCTCTCCGAGCGGGGCCACGACACCCTGGAGAAGAAACGCGACGGCCTCATCATGGAGTTCATGGACATTCTGGACCAGGCACAGGATGTCCGTGAGGACCTCGACGACAGCTACGACCGCGCACAGCGCGCCATCAACATGGCACGCGCGATGGACGGCGACGTGGCAGTCCGGGGCGCGGCCGCAGCACTCAAAGAACACCCCGAACTGACCACCCAGTCCAAAAACATCATGGGCGTGGTCGTGCCACAGATCGAGTCCTCGAAAGTCAAGAAAAACCTCGACGAGCGTGGCTACGGTGTGCTGGGCACCAGTGCCCGTATCGACGAAGCCGCCGATGCCTACGAGGAACTCCTCGAACAGATAATCCTCGCCGCCGAGGTCGAGACGGCGATGAAAAAGATGCTCGAGGAAATCGAGACGACCAAGCGCCGCGTCAACGCCCTTGAGTTCAAGCTGCTGCCCGACCTCCGCGAGAATCAGGAGTACATCGAGCAGAAACTCGAAGAGCAGGAACGCGAGGAAATCTTCCGGATGAAGAAGATCAAGGCCAAGAAAGAGGCCGAGGAACGCGCCGAACGCGAAGAAGAGGAAGAAGAGGTCGAAGCCGTCGCTGCCGACGACTGACGGGCCGGGCTATCGACGTTCTCTCCGACGTTTTTTCATTGTTGCCCGCCAGGCATGCCTATGGACTGTCCCGACTGTGGCAGCGAGACTGTCGCTGTGCCGGTCGCCGACGAGCGACGTGCCCTCCTGCCCGGCGAGGAGGCCGGTATCTCCCTGTGTACGCACTGTCTCGGGATGCACCCGGCTCCGGACCCACCCGCCGAGGTCCCTGACCTCCAGACTGTCAGCGATGCCTTCCCCTCGAACCCCGATGCAGCCGTTCCGATGGCACTCGTGGTCGGTCTGCTCGCGAATCTGGCGCTGTACCGCAGCGAGATTAGCGACCTGCTCGTCGAGGTCGAGCGAGCGGGCACGGACCCGTTGTTGGTACTGGACCGGCTGGCTCGCGACCCGAACCTCGAACCGGCTGTCGACCTCGCCGGTCGGCGCATGCAACTCGAACAGTTGCTCTGATTGTCCCGGTCACCGAGGCGGTCGGAGTGTGGTAACAACCCAACTGATTTGGGACAACCAATAGGTTAGTACAATCACAACAAGAGAGTGCGACGCTTTCAGGAGGCGTCGCGTCCCGACCCGGTGTCTCACCCGAGCCGGTGACACCCTCTCCCACAGCGAATCCCCCCCCACCCCAACGTCCTTCCCCCTCACATCCCCCGTTCAGTTTTTCTGAACACGTCGGCACCCTCAGACGCCGGTCGAGTACCGCAACAGCCCGGCGATACCACCGAAGGCAGTCAGCAGTTGCTCGCCTTTCTCGAAGTCAGTGGAGACGAAAATAGTCTCGGTGCCACGCTGATTGGCGATGTTCATGAGGTGGTCGATGGCGTCCTCGCGCTCGCCGTCCTCTGCGGGGATTTCCGCCCCGCAGCGTGAGCACTCGTGGTCCGAAACGCTCTCGTTGTTGTCGAGTAGCTCCCGCTCTTCGTGGCCGTTTTCACACTCATAGATGGCCACGTCCTGACGGAGGTCTTCACTGATAAGCAGGCGGTCGACGGCACCCATCACGAGGTTCTCGCGCGTCGGCTCGAACCCGTAGGTTGCCAGGTCGCCGTCGTGGAGTTCCTGGAAGAACTCCTCCATGACCTGCTTGTCCTCCAGCATTTCGTGTTCGGCCAGCACCTCGCTTGCGGCGTCGACGAGGTCGTACAGCCCGGATTCGTCGGTGTAGGCCACGTCGAACTTCCCGAGTACCATGTCCTGGAGTTCGTGGTGCAGATAGTCACCGTCCAGGAACTCGTCTTTGGTCGGGGACGGACCGCCGACGAGGATGCCGTCGAGTTCGTGGCGCTGGTCGACGAAGAGGTCGTTTGCCATCCCGGCGACTTCCTGATAGAAGTTGTCGATGGCCTCCAGGCGCAGGCGGGCGAAACGCTGTGCGGACTGTCCACCTTTCCGCTGTTTGCCCGGTACCAGCGAGGAGGCTGATTTGACTGGTTCGACCCGCTTGCCCCGGAGCCAGCCGACGTTTGCCTCCCGTCGGTCCAGAACGACGAGGCCAAAGAGACCGTTGTCGGCCAGCATCTCCTCCAGTGGCTCCGTGAGGAACTCGGAGTCACAGTGATACCGGAACGACTCGATAGGCCGGGGCGGATTCTCCAGCACCTCCGTTATCATATCAGTGCGACCGCCCCCGGTGTCGACCGCACCCGAAAACAGCACCATCCCGTTTTCCGGGGGTTTCGTGTCGTAGTATTTCAGACGGTCCTTGATGCTTTTCAGCGCGTCCTGGACGTTCGTCCGGGTGTCCTTGGACTTGATGTTGCTCGCTTCGGAGTGTTCCTGCGTGACGTGGGCAGCGACATCGCTGATAAGACGCTCGGGTGGCACGTAGATAGTGACCAGTTGTGTGCCCGAGCCACGGTATTCCTTGAGCTCCTCGATGACCTTCCGGAACTCGTATTTTTGTTTGTCCGTCTGCTCGGCGTCGGACTCGCTCATCAGGGGTAATTGCCGCGACTCGTGTAAGTACCTGTTGACCTGCCACGTTTCCACTGCAGCCCCGGTGTACAGGTCAGCAATTACGCGAGATTTATAGAATTGTTGTCCACTCTAATTGACAAGGGGAACCGACTGTTTATATTACTCCCCGTCTATGGGCCTAGAAACGATGGCCGGGTACGTCTGTACTATCGCGGGCGGGAAAGGTGGTGTCGGCAAGACGACGACGGCGGTCAACGTTGCGGCCGCACTCGAAGAGAGCGGCTACGATACCGCAGTCGTCGACGCCGACCTTGGGATGGCAAACCTCGGGGAAATGCTGGGCATCGAGTACGACAGTAGTCTCCACGAGATTCTCGCGGGCAACGCGACCGTCAGTGACGGGCTGACTGACGCGCCCAGCGGGATGACCGTCATTCCCGGCGAACAGAGCCTCGAAGCATTCGCAGAGGCCGACCCCGCCAAACTACGTAAAGTTATCAAGACGCTTCGCAATGCCTACGACGTAGTCCTCGTCGACACCGGGGCAGGGCTGTCCCACGAGACGACGGTGCCTCTGGGACTGGCCGACGGCATCCTGCTCGTCACGACGCCCGACGACGTGGCTGTCGCAGACACCGTCAAGACCGCACAGCTGTCGGGTCGTGTCGACGGGCAGATTCTCGGCGGACTCGTCTGCCGGGTTACCCGCAACACCGATGTCGAGAGCATCGACGAGGAGTTCGACTTCCCGACGCTGGGCGTGATTCCGGTCGACCTCGAAGCCACCGAGAACGAGCCGCTCGTGTTGAACTCCCCCGACAGCGAGGCCGCCGACGCGTATCGCCAGCTCACCGGGGTCCTCGAACGTGTCTTCTTCGAAGGCATCGACCCCACATCGGCCGACCTCGTTCTCGACCAGGAGTGGTTCGTTGAGGACGACGACGAAGTCGAAGAAGACGCCGAAAGCTCCGGCAGTCGGTTCGGTTTCTTCGGATAACGTTCCGGCTCTGGTGCAACAATCCGGCAGCTTTTGCCACTCGGCGATACGTTCTCACCGTCTGCCGAAGAACTGGCAGTTTCATTTATCAGTCGGTACGGCCCACAGGGGTCTATGACAGTCTGTGTCATCGCTGGGGGGAAAGGTGGTGTCGGCAGGACGACGACGGCGGTCAACCTCGCTGTCGCCATGGAGCAGTTCGGTCACCGGACCGTCGTCGTCGATGCCGACCTCGATACGGGTGACCTCGGGACGATGCTTGGCCTCGCGTCCCCGGAGAGTATCCAGTCGGTCCTGGCCGGCCAGGGTTCGTTGGGGGATGCGCTGGTCGAGACAGCCGGTGACGTGACGGTCCTTCCCGGGGAGAGTTCGCTGGACGCCTACGCTGCGGCCGACCCCGACGGGCTACCTGACGTGTTCGACTCGCTGCGTGACGCCTTCGACCTCGTCTTCGTCGACACGGGAGCAGGGCTGTCCCACCAGACGACGGTGGCGCTGGCTGCCGCCGACGAGACACTGCTGGTGACCACACCAGCGGACGCTTCGGTGGCCGACGCCTCGCTGACTGCGGCGCTTGCCGACCGCGCGGACGCCGACGTGACCGGCGCAGTCGTCACCCGGGCGACCGCCGAGACCGACCTCTACGCGCTCGGGGACGAACTCGGCGTACCGGTGCTCGGGGCTGTTCCCGACGACCCGGCGGCGACCGGCCAGGCCCCGCTGACGGTCCACGCCGTCGGGAGTTCGGCCGCGCTGTGGTACGGCCGGGTCGCAGACTGCCTCGCCGACGGTTTCTTCGCTGACGCCGCTCCGGCGGATGTCGAGGCTGCCTTCTACGAGGAGTGGTACGACGACGACGGCACGCCCGTCATCGCCGCCGGCGAGGACGAACCCGACGAAGAAAGTGACGATGCCGGTGACGCGGACAACGATGTCGACGAAGACGCTGCTGAGACAAGCGAAGACACCGCAGAATCGCCAGCCGAAGACGACGACGCGCCGTATATGGCCTCGATGTGGATGCACGACGGCTACTGACTCCCGTCCTCGCGTCGTGGGCCGTTACATCGACTCGGGTGCGGCGACTCCGATGGCGTCGAGCGCGTTCGCGATGGTCGTCTGTGCGGCGGCGACCAGCGCGAGCCGTGCCTGCCGCGTTTTCTCGTCGGCGTCCAGTACCGGACATTCCCGGTAGAATGTGTTGAACGCCTCCGCGAAGTCACGCGTGTAGGTGGCGACGATGTGGGGGCGTCGTTCGTCGGCGGCCTCCTCGATGACCGCGGGGAAGGCTGCAATCGAGCGCAGCAGGTCCTCGGCTTCGGGTTCGGTGAGTGCGTCCGCATCGACGGCCTCGCCCGTCGGAATCTCGTGGCCGGCCGCACTCGCCTCGTCCAGAATCCCACAGGCCCGGGCGTGGACGTACTGGACGTAGGGCGCGGACTGGGCCTCGAAGTCCAGCGCACGCTCCCACTCGAAGGTGATGCCTTTCGTGGGCTGTTTCGACACCACGTCGTAACGGACCGCCCCGATGCCAACCTGATGGGCGATGCGTTCGATGTCTTCTTCGGTCAACTCGTCGTCCCGAATCCGCTCGCCCAGGCGGTCCTCGACTTCCTCTCTGGCGCGGTCGATAGACTCATCGAGCAAGTCATCGAGCATGACACCGGTCCCCTCGCGGGTCGACATCCCACCCTCGGGGAGGTTGACCCAGGAGTAATGCACTGTCGAGAGCCGGTCGGTATCGTGACCCAGGAGTTCGAGCGTTTCTTTCAACTGCTCGGCCTGGAGTTTGTGGTCCTCGCCCAGCACGGTGACCGCCTCGTCGTAGTTGTCGAACTTCCACTCGTGATGGGCGAGGTCACGCGTCGTGTACAGCGAGGTACCGTCCGCGCGCAGGAAGACGAGGTTCTTCTCGATGTCCTCGAAATCGAGTTGCCAGGCGTCCTCCTCGTAGACGGCCTCGTCAAGTTCTTTGAGCCGGTCGACCACCTCGTCGGTCGACCCATCGCGCATGAAGCGGGTCTCCTTGACGAACTCGTCGAACTCCGCGGGCAGCCGTTCCAGGGTTTCGCGCATGCCGCCAAGCACCGTGTCGACGACCTCGCCGACCCGTTCGTAGGTCTCCTCGTCACCGTCTTCCAGTCCCTGCAGGATGGTCTGAATCTCGGCTTCGGCCGCCTCGACGGCCTCGTCGTCGGCTTCCTCCAGGTAGGAGTTCCCCTTGCGGTAGTACCGGACCATCTCGTATTCCGCCGCGTCGCGTTCGGGTTCGGGCAACTCTGACTCCTCGAAGGTCTCGTAGGCCCAGGTGAACACGGCAATCTGTCGGCCGGCGTCGTTGACGTAGTAGTGTCGGTCCACGTCGTAGCCGGCATACTCCAGCACGCGGGCGAGTGCGTCGCCGACGATGGGGTTGCGCGCCCGGCCGACGTGGACCGGTCCAGTCGGGTTGGCGCTTGTGTGCTCGATGACGACGCTCGTCTCGCGGTCCGAAAGCTGGCCGTAGGTATCGCTCTGTGCGGTGTCGAGCGTCTCCGCGAAGTACTGCTCGCTGGGGAGGAAGTTCAGATAGGGGCCCTGCGTCTCGACCGTCTCGATGTAGGTCAGCGCCGTCTCGTCGATTTCGTCGGCGACGGTGCCGGCGACCTGTGGCGGGGCCATGCCGGCCTCGCCAGCCAGCCGATAGGCCACGCTGGAGGCCAGTACGGCGTCGACATCGTCGGGTGGGGTCTCGATACCGAGGTCGTCGGTCGGGAAGTCGAGGCTCGTCAGCGCCTCCTCCAAGGCGTCCTCGACCTCCGCGCGCATCGCGAGGAACATACCGGTCCATTCCCCAGCGCCCGGTTTAGGGGTATCGGGTTCGGTCCGTGCAGACCTGGCTTCACAGTCAGACCCACTGCCGTACTTGGCAACTGCTGGCGGGACACACACCTGGCCTGTCCCACGCCGTGGTGCCTGCCTGTGCAAGATGTTTTTGACACCTCCCGCCCAAGGGTGTGAAGATACCACATGTCCGAGGAAGCCCCACAGTTTGGCAACCGTCGCGTGCGTGAAATCTACCGGCGCGGGATGTACGACGGCGAGATGCCCGACTTTCCGACCAGATTCGACGAGATACGCGAGGCGGCCTGGGAGAACATGGACGAGAACGCACGGGCGTACGTCCACGGTGGCTCCGGCGGCGAGGAGACCTTCGAGCGCAACAAGGACTTCTCGCGGTACCGCATCATCCCCCGCATGCTGCGCGGGGTCGCCGACCGCGACCTCTCCGTCGACCTGCTCGGTCGCACCCACGCGTTCCCGCTGATGATTACACCGCTGGGTGTCCAGTCGCTGCTGCACGAGGAGGCCGAACTGGCCACCACGGGTGCCTGCCGGGAACTGGACGTGCCTTTCATCCTTAGCTCGCTGTCCTCGACATCGATGGAAGACGCTGCCGAGGAACTCGGCGAGACGCCGAAGTGGTTCCAGTTCTACTGGAGTTCCGACCGCGACGTGGCCCGGAGCTTTCTCGACCGCGCCGAGGACGCGGGCTACGACGCCATCGTCCTCACCGTCGACGCGCCCACGCTTGGCTGGCGGGAACGCCTCATCGAGCGTGGCTACTACCCGTTCCTCGAAGGCGAGGGCATCGCCAACTACCTCTCGGACCCCGCTTTCCGGGACCGCCTCGACGAGCCACCCGAGGAGGATATGGAGGCGGCTGTGGACCTCTTCTTGGAAATCTTCGGCGACGAGTCGCTCACCTGGGAGGATCTCTCTTTCGTCCGGGAACACACCGACCTCCCGATTCTCATCAAGGGCGTGCTTCACCCCGATGACGCCCGCCTCGCCATCGAGCACGGCGCTGATGCCATCGGCGTCTCCACACACGGCGGTCGGCAAGTCGACGGGTCCATCTCCGCAATCGAGGCCTTGCCCGCCGTCGCCGAGGAAGTCGACGGCGAGGTTCCCATCACCTTCGACAGCGGCGTCCGTCGTGGGTCGGACGCGTTCAAAGCGCTCGCACTCGGGGCTGACACCGTCTTGCTGGGTCGACCCTTCGCCTACGGGCTGGCGATGGGCGGCCAGGCGGGTGTCGAGTGGGTGCTCCGGAACATGCTGGCGGACCTCGATTTGACGATGGGGCTGGCCGGCATCGACGACGTGACCGCCATCGACCAGTCGGCGCTGCGCCACGAGCGCGACCTATAGTAACAGCAGGGGGTTTTTGCCGCTGGACCGTCGACACCTGCCCAATGAGCGACTCGGATGGGGGACCGAAACAGGTCGACAACCCCACCTACCACAGCGAGAACCACACGGCCACCCAGACGTGTGGCTGGACGAAAAACGCCCTGCGCGGGGAAGGGAAGTGCTACAAGTACATCTTCTACGGTATCGAGTCCCACCGCTGTATCCAGATGACGCCGGTCGTCAAGTGCAACGAGCGGTGTGTCTTCTGCTGGCGGGACCACCAGGGCCACGCATATGAACTCGGTGACGTGGAGTGGGACGACCCCGAAGCGGTCGCTGATGCCTCCGTCGAATTACAGACCAAGTTGCTCTCCGGCTTCGGGGGCAACGACAAGGTGCCACGGGAACGCTTCGAGGAGGCGATGGAGCCCCGCCACGTGGCTATCTCACTGGACGGCGAACCCACTCTCTATCCCTATCTGCCGGAACTCATCGAGGAGTTCCACGACCGGGACATCACGACTTTCCTGGTCTCCAATGGCACCAACCCCGAGGTGCTGGCCGAGTGTGACCCCACACAGTTGTACGTCTCCGTAGACGCACCCGACCGGGGAACCTTCGACTCGACGGTCAAAGCCGTCGAAGACGACGCCTGGGACAGCCTCATCGAGACGCTGGATGTCCTCGCGGCGAAAGACGAGACCCGAACCGTCATCCGGACGACGCTCACGAAGGGCCACAACATGCACCACCCCGAGTGGTACGCGGCGATGTGTGACCGCGCCGACGCCGATTTCGTCGAACTCAAAGCGTACATGCACGTGGGCCACTCCCGGGGCCGCCTCGACCGTAACTCGATGCCCGACCACGAGGAGGTACTCGATTTCGCCCGCGAGATGCGCGAGTATCTCCCCGCGCACGACACGCTCAAGGAGGTCGAACCCTCCCGCGTGGCAATGTTGGCCCGTGACGAACAGACGTGGGTGCCGAAACTGGAGAAATCCAGTGAGTTCTGGACGCGGGACTCGGTGGTGGAGTACTGACCCGGCGGGTGTTCCTCCAGCCGATACCTTCGAGAGAGATTCCCTGCAAAACGCACTGAGGCCCGCTCTACCCCGCTGATTATCAGTATTTAAATTTGAAAATCGGGGAACACTTATTCCTCGTCCGTCCGATTCCCGAGCAAAGGAAAACAGATGTCACAGGAGGGTGGAACACTCTGGTCCAGGCTGCTGGGTGAGGACCGGCCGACGAAACAGCGGATGGTGGATGCGTTGGCGTCGCGACTTGCTGATGGCGAGCACCTCGAATATCAACTCGTCAGCGGCGGCACGCTCACGCACGAACAGGGCGATACAACGCACGAAAAGGGTGGCGACGACGGGGGGCTGTTGCTGGCCGTGACCGACCGGAAGCTCGTTTTCGTCCTCGACACGCCATCGGGGATAGAGACGGCAGACGTACCCTACACGGACCTCAAAGACATCGAGGTCGACAGTGGCATTCTCTCGACAACGCTGTCGGTGACGGTGTGGGGTCGGGGCACGTTCTCCTTCCAGCCCACCGATGGCGAGATGGCGACACGTGCTGCCGACTTTGCTACCAGGGGGTCCAACGCCTGGCAACGCGTCGTCGCTGCCCTGCAGGACGCCCGCCAGCATATCTCGATGATACCCGGCCACGTCGCCGACGGCGATATGGACGCCGCACGCGACGCCCGCAGGTCCGCCCGTGAGAACCTGACGACGGCGAAACAGCGACGCGACGAGACACCACAGCCGTTCCAGTCGTCGCTTGCGGAGCGCCACGAGCGTGTCCAGCGGGAACTGGCCGAACACTGGATGGACGCCCGTGCTGACCAGGGTGAGCAACTGCTTGATGCGGTGGCCGACCGTCTCGATGACAGCGGCTCGCTGGAGTACGATGAGGCCTACCGGATGCTGGCGCGTGCCCGCGAGCACCTCGAAGCGGCACTCGTTCTCGCCATCGAGGAGGGCTTTTCACGGGCCGGCGAGATTCAGTCCTCGCTGTCGGCCCTCGACGAGCAACTGGAGATTCTCGAAGCGCGCCCGCTGAGATTGGCCGAGCATGCTCGTGAGCGTGCACAGGCGACCGATTCACCCGAGGCTGCCATCAGCGCCTGGGAAGAGGCACTCGACCACTATCGTGACGCGCTTGACGCAGCCTGGGGGACCGATGCCGACTTCGACGGGGATGCCGACGCCCTCCGACTGCAAATCGAGTGGGTCGTCGCCGTCATCGTCCGGTTGCGTCGTGCCGTGGCTGCCGGACTGGAAGACGACGGCGACGAAGACGCCATGTCTGGCAACCCCGACCAGGCGCGGGACCGCTACGATACGGCGGTCGACCAGCTCGTCCGGGCCCGCCGTCTCGCTGTGCAGTACCGTGCTGGGGACGCTGACGCGCTGGCTGACTGGGCGGACCGGCTCCGGACGAAACGCGACGAACGCTTCCCCTAATGCGGTGACCACCAACGTTTTCCCCGCCGGCGTCGTCACCCGAGACATGAGCGACCTGACTGCGACACTGCAGACCTCCGAAGGCGACATCGAGGTTCAACTGTTCGAGGAGCGAGCACCACGGACCGTCGAGAACTTCGTCGGGCTGGCAGCGGGTGCCGACGACTACGAGGGGACCGAGATTGCGCCCGGCAGTGGTGCCTGGGAGGACCCGGAGACCGGCGAGAAGCGCGTCGACCCGCTGTATGACGGCGTGGAGTTCCACCGTGTCATCGAGGACTTCATGGTCCAGACCGGCGACCCGACCGGGACCGGCCGTGGCGGCCCCGGCTACGAGTTCGACGACGAGTTCCACGACGAACTCACCCACGACAGCGCGGGCATCCTCTCGATGGCCAACTCCGGGCCGGACACGAACGGCTCGCAGTTTTTCATCACGCTGGACGCCCAGCCACACCTCGACGGCAAACACGCCGTCTTCGGTGAGGTAACCGACGGTATGGATGTCGTTGAGGCCATCGGCAACGCCAGCACCGACATGCACGACCGACCGACGACGCCGATTACGCTGGAATCGGTCGAGATTCACGACTGAGGACCGACAAGCCGAAGCCGCAGCCGCCGGTACCGGCAGGTATGCCAGAGGACGCCCCAGTCGACCCCGCCGAGGTCGGTGAACAGGATGCCCCACCGGTCGCCGAGAAGCCGTACAAGGTCATCTTCGAGGCCAACAAATGTATCGGCGCAGGCAAGTGCGCCGAAGTCTCCGGGAACTGGGAACTTGACCTCTCGACCGGCATCGCTGCCCCCAACGCGTATTTCATCGACGAGGCCGACCTCGAACACAACATCGAGGCAGCGGCGGTCTGCCCGGCGAAGAAAGACCGGGGCGTCATCCACGTTATCGACCGGGAGACCGGCGAGGAGCTCGCGCCCGACCCGGAGGGCGACGGCACTGTCTCGGTCGACTGGTGAGCGGTCCGGAATCGAAAAGCGGTAAGGGTCCCGGCCGTCTACAGGTGTGCGAGAGGGGGTAGCCAAGTGGTCAACGGCGCGGGTCTTAAGAACCCGTCTCGTAGGAGTTCCGGGGTTCGAACCCCCGTCCCCTCATCTCGACGCGTTTTTGCGATTGCCCCGCGTACGACAGTGCAATGACTGACGAGCTACCGGAGAGCGTCGAGCGGGCCTTCGAGCACCACGACGCCTACGAGCACGAGGGCGATGCATATTTCGTGGAGACATCCGTTTTCGAGGGTCGCGTGACGGCCGTCGACGGCCCGGACTACTTCTCAGCGTACACCGTGACCGTTCGCGTCCCGACGCTCGATGCCGCGGCCGCAGACGATGTCGGCGAGGCCGTCGAAGACGGGTGGTTCGAGACGCTGGAGCGCCGACTCGAAGACGCCCCCAAAGCGACGCGGGCCGACGTGGAACTGGACACCTTCGACGTGGAACGAGACGGCGAGGATGTCTACGTCACCTTCGGCTTCGAGTGGGGCAACGCCGACCGCGCCGCCGACATCGCCAAGACGTTCGTGGAGTACGTCGAGGGGACCTACGTCGAGGGGGTCGTCCCCGGCTACGAGTACGAGTCGCCGGTCGCCGACCTGCTCAGCAGTGCCAGCCAGGGGAGCGAGGGCACTCGCGGCGGGACGCCATTGTGAGGATTCCGACGTGGCCGCGACCGTGTGTCGAGCGCTGGTGCGCGAGACCACGCGAGATGGGGAAGGGCCGGACTGCTATTGCGTAGCGGTGCGGTGGTGGAGAGGCGACGATAGCAACTGCGAGCGGCCTACCGGCCGCGAGCAGCCTTTTTCACTATGTTTTTTCGCCGAGGGTTCAGGTGCGCGCCGACAGGCGCGCCCGGAGACCCGACGGCGAAAAAAGTAGTCTCAGTCCATCGAAATATACGTCTGTGTGTCCTCGACACCCTCTACTGACTGAATTTCGGTGGCAGCGACGTCCTTTACCGCCGATGGCGAGGCAACGTCGACGACGGTAATCAGGTCGACATCGCCCGCGACGATGTGCGAGCGTTCGACGCCGTCGATGGCCTCGATGTTGTCTTTGAGTCGGTCCGCTTCGCCAGTCAGTGCTTTCACCATGATGTACGCTTGAACCATTTATATCCCTCCTGCAGTCGCGCGACCGGTGTTGCCGACGATGAGGCTCCGGACATCGTCGAGATGCTCGAATGCGGCGAGGATTACCAGCCGGTCACCGAGTTCGAGCGAGTCATCAGACGTGGGCAGGCGCAGTGACCCCTCTTCTTTCCCAAAGGCAAGCAACCGGGTCTGTGCGGGGAGTTCGAGTTCGCTGAGGCTGTACCCGCGCATCGGTGAGGCGTCCGTGATCGTAAACTCGACGAGCTGGAGGTTCTGTGCGATGTCTGCCACAGCGCGGATGTTCCCGCCGAGCAAGGCGTTTTTGGTGACGATGGCACCCAGCCGCTCGGGGTAGATGACCTCGTCGACCTCGTCGGCGTACTGGCGGTAAATCTCCTCGCGGTAGTCCTCGTCGATGCGCATGACCGTCCGGCAGCCGTACTGGTTGGCGATCATGCAGGCAGCGAAGTTATCGTTGAGGTCGCCCGTCAGCGCGCCGACGGCGTCTGTCCCGTCGAGGTCGGCCAACTGGAGTGTCTCCTCCAGTGCGCCGTCACCCTCGATGACATCGAACCCCTCGGTGCGGGCGCGCTCGATAGCACGCTCCTCCCCCTCGACGAGTACGACCTCGTGGCCACTGTCGGCCAGCGCACGCGCCGTCCGGAGGCCGACGCGACCTGCACCAATGATAACGAATCGCATGGTATGCCTTACGCGGTGGGTTGTCAATAAAGTTACCCCCTCCTCCGGACTCCCTGGCCCAGTACCGGGGGAACACTTTTGTCATGGTATGATGTACCACACACCACGATGGTTCGTGCGTTCATCATGGTGAAAACGACGGCGGGCAAGTCCGCGGAACTACAGCAATCTATCGACGCCATCGACGGTGTCGAGGAGGCCCACGTCGTCGCGGGACAGTACGATATCATCATCGAGGCAGCAGGGGAGGAAGTGTACGATGTCATTCACAGCGTCGCCACTGATGTCCGGGACCTGGATGGCGTCGCCGACACACGCACGTACATCTGTCTGGACGAATAGCCGCTCCTTTGGTGTCGGGGCCAGACAGTTCACACCGCTCCGACACCTCAAAGGGCGTCGGGCCCCAACGTTTTGTATGGTCACCACGCTGGAGCTGGTGGGACTGTTCGTGATTTTACTCGTCAACACGGCTGTGGCTGCCCTCCTGACACGCTTCTTCAGGGTCCGGTTGAAGACGCAGTGGGGAAGTGCCATCTATACGCTGTTGATTGTCCCAGTCGTGCTCGTTGCGCTGACGCTGTTGTTGGGGTCGTTTGCCGGTCCCAACCTCGGGAGTCCGACCGCCGTCATCGTGTTGACAGTCGTCGCTCCCACCTCTGTCGGGGTCGCCTTTGATTACTTCTGGATGCCCTCTCCCGACGAGGTTGACCTGCCCGACAGCCGGGCTGACGGGCGCGTCAGGCGGAACTAGAGAAGGTCACCGACTGCATCCCGTACTGCACGCAGCACGTCTTCCTGTGGGCGGGTAGCGTCGACTTCGACGAACCGCTCGGGGTCGGCATCGATGAGCCGGCGGTAGTTCTCCCGGACATCCGCGAGGTAGTCGGCGGTCTCGAACTTGTTGGTCGCGCCGCTTCGCTCGGCCGCGGTCTCGGGGTCGACATCGAGATAAATCGTGGCATTGGGCGGGCGCGTCCAGGGCTGGTGTACCCCCTGAACGAACGCGAGGGCGTCATCGAACTCATCGGCAAGCGTCGCTCCCTGGTAGGCGTACCGCGAGTCGGAGTAGCGGTCCGAGACGACCACCCGCCCCTCGCTGAGGGCTGGACAGACCGTCTCCGAGAGGTGGGCCGCGTGGTCGGCGGTGTACAGGAAGAGTTCGGCCAGCGGGTCGGCGTCGTCGTCGCCGATGGAACGTTCGACTGCCTCACCGTACCAGGAGTCGGTCGGCTCGCGGGTAAACACCGCGTCGTCGGGGAGTATCTCGCTTTGGGTCAGCATCTCACGACAGCTCGTCTTCCCGCTGCCGTCCAGTCCCTCCAGGGTGATGAGCATACCGTGCCCTGTGGGAGCCGGCAGTAAATACCTCCCTGTTGCGCCCAGTTCCAAACTCTTTGCGGCGGGGTTTTACATTGGGTTCGGGTGAATAGGGTGGTATGGACGTACTCCTCGTCGGTGGTAGTGGTTTCATCGGCCAACATCTGAGTGCCGAACTGGACGACCGCGGACACGATGTGACCGCGCTCTCGCGGGACCCTGACCCGGGCGAGTTACCCGACAGCGTCGAGACGACGATGGGCGACGTGACCGCCTACGACTCTATTGTCAGCGCCTTCGACGGACAGGACGCGGTGGTGAATCTGGTCGCCCTCTCACCGCTGTTCGAGCCAAAAGGCGGCAACGAGATGCACGATAGAGTCCACCGCGGTGGTACCGAGAACTGCATCCAGGCCGCGGAGGAACACGGCGTCGACCGGTTCGTCCAGCTCAGCGCACTCGGTGCCGACCCCGATGGCCCGACCCACTACATCCGCTCGAAGGGCCGCGCAGAGCAGGCCGTCGTCGATTCGTCGCTGGATGCGGTCGTGTTCCAACCCTCCGTAGTCTTCGGTGACGGGGGCGAGTTCGTCTCGTTCACCAAGCGGCTGAAAAAGCTGTTCGCGCCCGGCCTGCCGCTGTACCCGCTGCCCGGTGGCGGCAAGAAGACCAGGTTCCAGCCGGTCTGGGTCGGTGACCTCGTCGGAATGTTGGCCGACAGTCTCGAAGACGACAACCACGTGGGTGAAATCTACGAAATCGGCGGGCCCGAAGTGCTGACGCTTCGGGAGATAACCGAGATGGTCTACGAGGCTGAGGGCAAGTCCATGCGCATCGTCGGGTTGCCGATGGGACTGGCCGGTGTCGGCCTGAAGACGCTGGGTGTCGTTCCCGGCTTCCCGATGGGTGGCGACCAGTATCGTTCGCTGAACTTCGACAACACCACCGCCGACAACGATGTCGAAGCGTTCGGTGTCGATACGGCCCAGATGATGACGCTTGGAGCGTACCTCGGCGTCGAGTGAACGGAACGTACCGTCGCCGTTGCCAGTATCACGAACTATACTGTGGCCGTTCGCCCGACCCCTACGATAATCGTCATCTTCGCCAATCTAACCCGGTGAAAGCAGTCGATTTCAGCAGTGATTCCGGTTTCCAGCATCGATACCCGGGCAAAACACTTATGCGTACGATGCTATAGTTTCCGGCTAAGCAAGTCATGAAACTCGCGATGATAGGTTTCGGGCAGGCGGGCGGGAAAATCGTCGATAAATTCCTGGAATACGACGAGCGGACAGGGAGTGGCATCGTCCGCTCGGCTGTCGCCGTCAACACGGCGAAAGCTGACCTGCTGGGGCTCGAACGTGTACCCGAGGAGAATCGCGTCCTCATCGGACAGGCCCGTGTCAAGGGCCACGGGGTCGGTGCCGACAACGAACTCGGCGCGGAAATCGCCGAGGAAGATATCGACGAGGTTCAGGGTGCCATCGATAACATCCCGGTCCACGAGATAGACGCATTTCTCATCGTGGCCGGACTCGGTGGGGGGACCGGCTCCGGCGGGTCGCCAGTGCTGGCAAAACATCTCAAGCGAATCTACACCGAGCCAGTCTACGGGCTCGGCGTCCTGCCCGGGGGCGACGAGGGGGGAATCTACACGCTCAACGCCGCACGCTCCTTCCAGACGTTCGTCCGCGAGGTAGATAACCTGCTCGTGTTCGACAACGACGCCTGGCGCAAGACCGGCGAGTCCGTCGAGGGGGGCTATGACGAGATAAACGACGAAATCGTCCGTCGCTTCGGTGTGTTGTTCGGTGCCGGTGAGGTCGGTGCCGGTGACAACGTCGCCGAGAGCGTCGTCGACTCCTCGGAGATTATCAACACGCTCTCCGGCGGAGGCGTCTCCACGGTCGGCTACGCGGCCGAAGGTGTCGAGACCGGTGACTCCGGGGGGCTGCTCTCGCGGTTCAAAGGCGGCGAGGACGACATGGATACGGCAAACACCACTAACCGCATCACGTCGCTGGTGCGAAAGGCCGCGCTCGGACGACTCACGCTGCCCTGTGAAGTCGAGGGCGCAGAGCGCGCGCTGCTGGTGTTGTCGGGTCCGCCTGCCCACCTCAACCGGAAAGGCATCGAGCGCGGCCGCAAGTGGCTCGAAGACCAGACCGGCAGTATGGAGGTCCGCGGCGGTGACTACCCTATCAACGAGCCAAACGTGGCTGCAGCCGTGTTGCTCTCGGGTGTCCACAACGTTCCCCGTATCAAGGAACTCCAGCAAGTGGCAATCGAGGCACAGGAAAACATCGACGAACTCCGGGAAGAGAGCGAAGAGAATTTAGAGGCCCTTGTTGAAGATGACGAAGATGAGTTGGACCCACTATTCTAAGGGCGCAATCCTCGGGGTATTGCTCGCCATCTCGCTGGTGGCGGTCGGGACAGCGGGTGCTGTCTCCTACGACGGGGAACCACCGGCGGCGAAAAACGTCAACGACACGGCAGAGATGGGCGCGACCATCGAGGACCCGTTCGATGGACCGCCGTCTCAGTGGACGCTGCGAGCGACGACGGAACTCGATAACGCCTCCTGGTCGTACGAGGTCTACGAGCAGGGAAGCCGTATCGACTCGGGGGTTGGCGAAGGCGACGAACTGAGCCTTGACCTCGACAGCACCGGTACGTCCACGCCCACCCGCGTCGTCGTCCGCGTCAACGGTGACGTGCCCGACGATATCGACTACAGCTACGAGGAGCGGTCGACCGAGAACTACACCGTGTTGACCCTCGAAAACGCAGACAGCGGAGAGGAATTCCAGTCCTACGACGCACACCGTCACACCGACGGCAGCAAGACGGCCCGTGAGGCCATCGACTCCGCACAGACGGCCATCGACGAACTCGACAACCCGCCACAGGAAGCACAGGACCAGCTGGACAGAGCGATTTCCTCGTACGACAACGGGAACTTCCAGAACGCAAAGAGTCTCGCAGAGGACGCAGAGAGCAACGCTGAAAAACAGCAAAGCTCTGGTCTCCCGCTCCCGCTCATCGGCGGTGCAGTGATTCTGGTCTTGCTCGTGGTCGGCGGCGGTGCCTACTACTACAAGAGCCAGCAAAGCGAGACCCACAAACTCCAGTAGCGGATGCGCGTTTTCGTCCCGTTCGACGCGCGCGACCCGAAGACTAGACTTGCACCGTTGCTCGATGAGGGGGAGCGACGGACGGTCGCACGCGCGATGCTCCGGGACGTTCTTGCTGCGCTCCGAGAGATGTCTCACGACCGATGTGTGCTCGCTACCGAACCCATCGACTGTGACTGTGCGGTCCGCGTCGACGAACGGCCGCTGACGCCCGCAGTCAACGACGCGCTCACCTCGGTCGATGGACCCGCGGCTGTGGTGATGGCCGACCTCGCGCTGGCGACACCTGCGGCACTCGGCCGACTGTTCGACCCTGACGCTGGTGTTACGCTCGCGCCGGGGCGCGGGGGCGGGACGAACGCACTCGTCGTCCGGACCGAAGATTTCCGTGTCGACTACCACGGCCTCTCCTATCGGGACCACGTCACAGCAGCCCAGGACGCCGGCGCTGACGTGGCCACCGTCGACTCCTTTCGCCTGTCCAACGACATCGACGACCCCTCAGACCTGGTCGATGTCCTCGTCCACACGGACGGGCATACTGCGAGTGCGCTCCGTGACCTCGACCTCTCTCTGGCTCTCACCGACGACGGCCCTGCCGTCACGCGGTCACCGTAGAACCGCCGTGAAAGGGTCGTAACGGCCGCAATTTGGCGGCTGCAGCGAACGTGATGGTTGAACTGAACAAGCCTTTTTTAGTGAGTGAGTTCCTACTACAAACTGCACGGGCCGACCCGTGCATCGGGTACGTGTCTCGCGCCGCGCACCCGGACCGTGCCACACTACCGCTCTGGCACAGACAGTTCGGCCCACTCCCATGGCTGGGCTGTCACTTTTCGACATGCAGTTCCGTGACCCCTTTGAGCCTCGCGGCCGGACTACCGGTGTGTTCCCCGGCATCGAGGACTACGACGTGGACGTGACCGTCGACGAGGCTGCCGTCGAGCGCCTGCTGTCGGTCATCCCGGCCGACGTGACCGCGACCGACTCGCTTTCCTTTTGCCGGAACGTGTTCATTCCGCTGACGACGGCCTGCCGGTACACCTGCACGTACTGTACGTACTACGACCCGCCGGGTCAGGCCACGCTGCTGTCCCCTGCGGAGGTCCGCGAGGTCGTTCGGACGGGTGCGGACGCTGGCTGTACGGAAGCGCTGTTCACCTTCGGTGACGACCCCGACGACCGCTACACGCAGATACACGACCAACTCGCGGAGTGGGGTCACGACTCGATTCACACCTACCTTCGGGAGTGTTGTACAATCGCACTCGACGAGGGACTGCTTCCCCATGCGAACCCCGGCGACCAGACCCGCGAGCAGATGGCCGAAGTCGCCGATATCAACGCGTCGATGGGGGTCATGCTGGAGACGACTGCGGACGTACAGGCACATGGCGGTCCCCGTGCCAAATCACCCGGACAGCGTCTCAACACCCTGAAAAACGCAGGGGAACTCGGCGTCCCCTTCACGACGGGCATCCTCGTGGGTATCGGCGAGGACTGGACCGACCGCGCCGAGAGCATCCTCGCCATCCGAGAGCTACACGAACGGTACGGCCACATCCAGGAGGTCATCGTCCAGCCCGTCGTCGAGAACGAACGCTGGCAGTCGGGGTCGGCCGGCGTCGAGACGCTGCGGCGAGCCGTGGCGATGGCCCGCGCTGGACTCCCCGAGGAGATATCCGTCCAGGTCCCGCCGAATCTCGCCCCTGCCCGTGAGGTGGTCGACTGTGGTATCGACGACCTCGGTGGCGTCTCGCCGGTCACCGACGACCACATCAACCCCGACTACGCGTGGCCGGCACTGGACTCCCTGCGGGAGATTGCTGACTACGCCGGCGTCCCTCTGCACGAACGACTGCCCGTCTACGAGCGATACCTGCCGGCCGACCTGCGACGCGACGGATTCGCGGGGACGCCCGCTGACTCGCCCACGGAAGGGAACGGCTGGCTCTCCGACCGCATCCGGTCGGCGCTCACTGCCGACACGGACCCCGGCAGGCGGTACCGGGCAGTCATCGAGAACGACGACATCGTGGCCTGAGACGCAGTTTTGACAGGCGGCGGGGAAGTGTCGAGATGCCAGGTGTGACCTGATTGTGTCCTGGCTACCGGGAGAGTCCCGTCTGAGCGGACGGGCGGTGAGTCGTCGAGGCGGCCGGCTTTCGCCGCCCGGTTCGTTCGAGAAACACCGCGACGACGGCCGCGTGGACGGCGGCGACGGCACTGCTCCCCAGCGGTCCCACCAGCGGGAGACTCGCGAGCAGCGAGTTCGCCAGCCCGAGTCCGAGGACGACTCCGAACAGCGACCAGCCGTGGCCGCCACTCTGGGTCCAACTGCGCCCGAGAGCCGTTCGTACCGACTCCCCGTAGGCGAGTCGGCCGGGCAAGGGAACGAGTCTGACCACGACGGACAGAACCACCACCAGCAGAATGATGCCAAGCACGGCTCCGGCACCCCCTAGGGTCACCTCCGGGACGAGCGTCGACAGTGCGACCAGCACTGCGCCGTACCGAACGCCAGCCACGAGCGACGGCTCCTCGCCGAGTAACGCACAGAGGCCCCCGTAGCTCGCAGCCACGATGGCTGCCAGCGAGAATACCTCCAGCCCGACGGTCACTGCTAGCCACGGGAATTGCAGGTCTACCAGCGCACCTGGGGACAGCCCGGTCCCTCTGAGGATGGTCACGAGAATCCAGAACTCAAGTCGCACGTTCAGCCCGGAGTCTTCCGCACCGCTCACGGCCGGCACGGGACTGTCCGCTCGGAGCAAGTCGACGCCGGTGACGGCGCTCCCGGCCAGCAGGAACCACGCAGCTACTTGCGGTCGCGCCCGGAGCCGGCCGAGTCCGGCTGACAGCAGGTCCAGAGCGCTCGTCTCCTGGCCCTCTTTCATGATTCCTCCAGTGCGTAGACGTAACTACTGTCTGCCACGTACAGGCGGTCGTCGACGATGGCGACCGGCGACATGGGGAGCGCTTCCTGCCCATCACCCTCGAACCGCCAGCGGACGCGCCCCTCCTCGCTGTCGATGGCTGCGATGCCACCGTCCTCGACCGGGATGTACACGGTGTCGTTCGCGACTGCGGGCGGAGTGTAGGCCGGTGACGGCTCCGGAGCAGCCTTGCTTCGCCACAGTTCCGCCCCGTCTTTCAGGTCGAGTGCGACCAGCCAGTCCCTCTCCTCGTCCCGGATGCCGGTGTACACCGCCCCGTCGTCGACCGCGACTGCGCCGGCGTGGGTGTTTGGATTGTCTGCGCCGGACGTGTACCGCCAGTCGACGGTTTCGCCAGTTACCCGCAGTACCTTTCCGTACGTGTTGATGACGACTCCGTCCGGCCCCGCGGCCGCCGCGGCGACCCACCCATCGTCCGTTTCGATGGTGTCCAGGCGCTCCCCGGTCTGGAGGTCGCACACGAGGATACCACTGAAATCCCTGTTCAGGTAGACGCGACCCTCCGAGACGACCGGCCGCATCGATTCGGCTGTCTGCTCCCACTCGATGGTGCCGTCACTCGCGGTGACCGCCACGACAGCGTCCCCGCGCCGAAGGAGAACGAGTCCATCCGCAACGACAGGTGGCGGTCCGGGGTCTGACGACCCGAACGACAGCGTCCCTCCCCCGGTGGCTGAGAGCCGCCACCGTTCCCGCCCGACCGCACTGCCGAGGACCGTGAAGCCCCCATCGGCGTGCAGTCCCATCGCGTCGCCGTTGTCGCCGACGACGAGCGTCGGCGAGTTGTAGGCCCGTACTGGCGCTATCGCGGGTGCGGTCTGGCCGTTGGTCCGGGTCCGAAACTCGATGTCTCCGGTGTCCGTATTGAGTGCCACCAGTTCCTCTCCGACGGCGTACACCTGCCCGTCGGCGACGACGGGAGACGGGTGATATCCGAACCCGAGGCGGCCCTCGAAGGATTGTTTCCACGCCACCGTCACTCCGTCCCTCGGTGGTGTCGCGTCGGGCGCGTATCCAGTTCCGGCAGGGTTCCCCCGGGACATCGGCCAGCCCTCGAGGGTGTCGGGGTCGCCGGTCGTCCTCTCTGCGAACGCGTAGCCGCCGGCCAGCGCGGCAGCGGCAGTTCCACCGACTGTCAGCACCTGGCGGCGAGTGGGGGTGGGGACCATCCCCCCGACGTTTCGAATTACCGTCACTTAATCGCACCGGAGCACGCGACCCTCGGCTGTCCTCACCGCACTAGCTGGTGGAACACACGGGACTCGATTTTCCGGAGGTGTTCGCCCACGGTGCTGGGCGAGGCCGCGACTCGCGTGGCTACGTCCTCGTGGGTCGCCTCACGGGGGTTCTCGTAGTAGCCCATCGACACCGCTGTCTCCAGCACTTCGCGCTGGCGGTCGGTCAACGACAGGAAGAGGTCGTCCACTTCGGGTGTGTGCTCGCCGGTCTCCAACACCTCGATATCGTACATCGGTGCCTCCGACGGGACGGCCTCTGTGAAGGCTTCGCGCGACCCGACCAGTGTCAGCACCATCGAGCCGTCGGGCTCGACTTCGATGGGTGTCTCCATCGCCAGCTCGGAGTCATACTGCAGTTCGAGCATTCGTCTGTTGACATCGTTTGGCTCGAAGTGCGTGTAGGAGTACCACCAGCCGTCGTCTTCGACGATACTGAAATCGTGGACATGCTCGGACTCCTGGAGAATCTCCCGGTAGCGGTCGACATCGCCCCGTGCCTCGGCGAGTAGCAACCCCGAGTCGTCGTCCAGCATCTCGACCCGGTAGATGTTCCCCCGCTCGATGGCGGGGTCCGCCGAGAGCGCCCGCCCAAGCGGGTGAAAGCCCTCCCCGTCCCGTGGGGAGAATCGCAACGTGACGTAGCGCATACCTGGCGTGTCGTGCCGGGGCCGCATATAGGTTCTTTTTAAAGCTACCGTGGATACGGCGCAGCAGTCTCTGGCGTTTGCGCGTCCAACGTTGGCTTGTTAGAGTTCCAGCTATGGCAACCCAACAGACACCACCCGGACCCCGCGGTCTCCCAGTTGTCGGGAACACACACCAGTGGGCGCGTGACCCGTGTTCGTTCCGTGAACGCTGTGCCGAGCAGTACGGGCCCGTGGCCAACTACGAACTCCTGGGGTGGGACACCTACATGGTGACCGACCCTGATGAAATCGAGCGGATTCTGGTCGCCGACAGCGACCGCTTTCCGAAACACACCGATAGCAACGAGGAATTGAAAGACATCGTCGGTGACGGCCTCATCACCAGCGAGGGCGACCTCTGGGAGCGCCAGCGCGAGGCCATCCAGCCCGCCTTCTACATGGACCACATCCGCGAGTACGCCGACATCATGGTCGCACGAAGCGAGGAGGCAAGCCAGCGCTGGCGTGCCGGCGAACCCATGGAGATGCGCGCGGAGATGACCCGGCTGACCCTGGAGATTCTGGTCGATGCGATGTTCGGCCGGGACATCGACATCGAGGCCCGGGGCATTCCGGAAGCCGTCGAGGCCTTCCAGAAGCCGATGCAACCAAGCTATCAGCCTATCACATTCTTCGCCCCCGACTGGACGCCGCTGCCCTTCCTTCGTCGTGCGCACCGCGCTCACGACCATCTGCACGCACAGATTGACGATATCATCGAGCAACGCAGACGCGACGACGACGACCGCGACGACCTCGTCTCGATGTTGCTTGCGGCCGACACCGCGATGGACGACGAGCAGATCCGCGACGAGATGATGACCTTCCTCTTTGCCGGCCACGAGACCACCGCCCTGACGCTGACGTTCCTGTGGGACCTCCTCTCGCGTAATCCTGCCGCTGCCGACCGTCTGCGGACGGAACTCGACGAGACGCTCGATGGCCGCCCCACAATCGAGGATGTCTTCGAACTCGACTACACGAAAGCCGTCGTCAAGGAGGCGATGCGGCTGTATCCACCGGCCCACGAGATTCGACGGGAGCCGGCAGAAGACGTGGAGATTGCCGGCTTCCACGTTCCCGAGGGGTCGCTTCTCATCCTTCCGACGTGGGTCATGCACCGCGACGAGCGATTCTGGGACGACCCCGAACAGTTCCGCCCGGTGCGCTTTCTCGACGACGACGCCGACCGGCCGGAGTTCGCGTATTTCCCCTTCGGCGGCGGGCCGCGGCACTGCATCGGCCACCGCTTTGCGATGACCGAGGCACAACTGGTCGTGGCGACGCTTGCTCGTGAGTGGTGTTTCGACCGGCAGTACGACGGTCTCGACGTGTCGGCGGCGGTCACACTCCAGCCTAAGGGTGATGTGACGATGGTGCCCCGTCGTCGCTGAGGCCCGACACTGCGTGACCCCGGCGGCTGGCCCAGCGTGTCGGTCGTGTGTCGGGATGTTATTCACGGTGGGTGACGAACGACACCGTGAATGTCACGCACCGAGTGTCCAGTCTGTGACGAGCAGACTGCGAATGAGAGTGCGCTTCGGGAGCATGCATGGTCCGAACACGGTGCCTGTCACTACTGTGGGGAACAGCGGGAGGAACAGCGCCAGCTCCACCGGCACTGGCTGCTCGTTCACGACGATGCCCTCCGAGCGGCTGACCGAAAGCGTGCCGAGGCTGCTGTCGAGACGCTTACGTTCCGCGACCGCGCCGCTGAACAGGGAATCGGGACGGCGCTGACGACGAGTCCCGTCGGTCGGCGCGCACTGTTGCTCGGTGGTGGCGGCGCTGTCCTCGGTGGGGGGACACTCGCTGCTATCGAGTTCCTCGGCGGCGAGGAGTCGACTGCCGGTGACGACGTTCCGGTCCCGTCCAACCCTGGCGATTACACTTACCCCAGGGCGGCTACCGCCGACATTGAGTCCGAACAGACGATTACCTACTACGGCAACTGGAAGTGCGGGTACTGTGCTGACTTTTCGACGGGGTTTCTCGGGACCCTCATCGACGAGTACGTCGAGCCCGGCGACATCGCCATCCGTTTCCGGCACATTGCTCAGTTTGATGGCAGCCCGTTTCTCGGCCCTGACGCTGTCGCTGCCGGGCACGCCGGGCTGGCTGTCTGGGAGACTGCCCCCGAGAAATACTGGCCGTACCACGACCACGTCTTCCAGAACCAGCCACCCGAGCGCCGCGAGTGGGCCACGGCCGACAAACTCGCGACGTTTGCCGACGAGGTCGGTATCGACCAGACGGATGTCGTTCGGTCTGCCGTCCGTGAGGACCGCTATGCTGACGCGCTCTCGCAAACGAGCGACGATGCACAGGCGCTTGGCGTCAGCAGTACGCCGACACTGGAAATCGACGGCACGACGCTGAACCCGCTCGGGGACCGCCAGCGGACGCGCTCGCTCATCGACGATGTCATCGAATAGCCGCCAGACGCTGGCTCTCGGTGCCGGGACGGCAGTCGCCGTCATCGCCACGGCGGGCAGCCTCTGGTTCAGCCTCGGGCTGGGTCTGTGGCCCTGCCGGCTCTGCTGGTATCAGCGCATCCTCATGTACCCACAGGTCGTCCTCTTTGCGGTTGCCTTCCTCCGCGATAGGGCCGACGTGTACTGGACATCGCTCCCCCTGTCGGTGGGCGGTCTTTCGATTGCGGTCTATCACTCGTGGTTGCAGGCGTCGACCACGAGCTGTGCCCTCGGGAGTGGGTGTGCGACCGTACAGTGGCAACTCCCGGCAGTGGGTGCGACGATTCCGAACCTCTCTGCACTCGGGTTTGCCCTGTTAGTCGCCGTCGGTGGCGTCCTCGTCCACGAGGAGTTACAGTAGCGGGGTGCCGTCGGCTTTCGGCCCGAGTTCCGGCCCGATGGTATCGGCTTCGGGGTCGATGGGGCGGCGCTGTCGGTAGTCGGTCGAGCGCTCGACCGGGCGGCGGCCGATGGCCGAAATCATCTCGGCGTACTCCTCGAACGAGCGGTATTCGCCGAAGTCGCCGCCGGCGCGTTTCGTAATCTCCTCGGAGAGGATGGTGCCCATGAAGTCATCGGCCCCACAGGAAAGCATCTTCAGGCCCTGTGCGTCGCCGTATTTCACCCACGAGGACTGGATGTGGTCGATGTTATCGAGAAAGAGCCGCGAGACGGCTATCATCAGTTCGTCCTCGGCGGTGCTGGCACCGCTGTCTACCATCCCGCGCTCGAACAGCGGCGTGTTCGTGTGCATGAAAGACAGCGGGACGAACTCGGTAATGGCACCGGTCCGGTCCTGTAGCGCTCGGACCTTCCGCAGGTGTTCGATGCGGTGGGCCTCGTTTTCGACGTGGCCATACATGATTGTCGCGGTCATGCCGAGGCCGACGGTGGCGGCGGCCTCCATGGCTTCGACCCACTCGTCGGAGCGAATCTTGCCCGGACAGATGACCTCCCGGACCTCGTCGACGAGAATCTCGGCGGCGGTCCCCGGTACGGTGTCCAGTCCCGCATCCTGAAGCCGGCCGTACACCTCCTCGTAGGACCAGTCGGTGCCCCGGCGGCCGTGGTAGGCTTCCTCCGGCGTCATCGAGTGGAGGTGGATGTCGCCGACGCTCATCGCCTCCATCTGTTCGACGTAGGTGCCGGGGTCTTTCTCGTAGCGCTCGGGGGGTTTGTAGTTCAGGTCCCCGCGGTCGCTCGTTTCGAGTATCTCGCGGTGTTCCTCGTCCAGGGCCAACGCCGGGTGCAGCCCGGAGACGGAGGTCACCTCGTAGATACCCAGGTCGAGGGCATCGGCGACGATGTCCCGGGACTCGGCGGGCGTCTTCGTGAAGCCGGGGTGGTCGTCGTCGTTGTCATCGAGGAACTGCTCGGAGCGGTCCTTGAAATTACAGAACAGACAGCCGGTGTTGCAGGCGGTCGTGACGTTGTTGTTGAGGTTGGCGACGAAGGTTACCTCTTCGCCGACGACCTCGGCGCGACGCCGGTCGGCAGCCTCCAGTACCAGTTCCTTTCGCTTCTGGTCGATGCCGGGACTGTCGGTGCCCGTCGTCAGGAGTTCGATACCGTCGTCGACGGACAGTCGGTCGCCGGCCCGGGCTTTCGCCAGTGCGTTCTCGAAGGACTGGTCTGTCTCCGGACGGTAGGCAAAGTCGAACTCACCGCGCGGGACGTTGGCCACCTCCGAGCCTGCTGTCATTGTCTCTCCCTGCCGCTCTGTGGGGTAAAGCCTGACGGGTCCGGGGTGGTTTGCCGCGCTCTCGGACACGGAACTGAAAGCTTCTTACGGCGGCGCGGCGCTCCTGTAGGTAATGACCAGCGTCAAGAACTTCCGGGTGGACGACCCGGCCACTGCCGACGAGTTGGGTCGCGGTGCCTTCGTTTTCACTGATGATTACTCCGTGTTCGACTGGGGCAAGATGCCCGACCGGATTCCCGACAAAGGTGCCTCGCTGTGTATCATGGGCGCGTTCAACTTCGAGTTGCTGGAAGAGGAGGGCGTTCCTACTCACTACCGCGGGGTCGTCGTCGACAGCGGGGAGCAACGCTCCGCGGACAATCGGCAACAGCCTGATGAAGCCGAGGAACGCCCGCTGGAAGCGGCACTTGATGCCGGATACACCCCCACGGAGATGGCAATCGACCTCACACAGGTGCCGGAGTTGCCCTTCGCAGACGGGAGCTACGATTACGACGCCTACCACGACGCTGCCGACGAGAATTATCTCGTCCCGCTGGAAATCGTCTTCCGGAACCGCGTCGGCACCGGCTCCTCGCTCCGGTCGCGGACCGACCCGGCCGACCACGGACTGGATTACGACGAGTGGCCCGACGAGGCCGTCGACCTCCCGGACCCCATCATCGAATTCTCGACCAAATACGAGGAACAGGACCGCTACCTCTCCCGTGCGGAGGCCGACGATATCGCCGGCAGCGTCAGTATCGACGACCTCGAAGCGGTGGCCCGCGACGTGAACCGTATCGTCACCGAGCAGGCCGACCAGGCCGGATTCGTCCACCAGGACGGCAAAATCGAGTGTCTCACCTACGATGGTGAGATACGCGTCGCGGATGTCGTCGGCACCTTCGACGAGAACAGGTTTTCCTACGAAGGAACGCAGGTCTCGAAGGAAGTCATCAGGCAGTACCACAAGCGGACCCAGCCCGACTGGGTCGACGCTGTCAGCGAGGCCAAAGCGCGCGCGAGCGAGGAAGACGTGGCGGACTGGAAGTCGCTGTGTGAGGAGTCACCGGCGCAACTGGACGAGGAAGTCATCACGGCTGCCCGCGACCTCTACTGTGCGGGCACGAACGCATACGTCGGCCGCGATGTCTTCGAGGCTCCGTCGCTGTCCGACGCTATCGAGCACATCCACTCGCTTTAACTGCCGACCGAGTTCTCTTTCGTCGTTTTTGCACACACTCTCGTGTTGTTGCCGAAATATTCCTACGAGGGTATCATATGCCATTCTCCCATCACTGCAGGCCATCTCCCCAACCACTCTCTCGTTGGGATGCCGGCACCCTCTAGACTCCGGACCATCTAATACCATTGTAAACCTTCGAGTGGTTATTGAGGGCAAATCTTATGTACCCCCGAGGCGTTTGTATAGATAGGTGACAATCACTATGACAGCATACACGAATCCGGTCACGGCAGTATTCGACGTTCAGCGCAGCGCAATCGAGCAGAGTCAGCAGGCATTCGAGCAGACCCTCGACGCCCAGAAGCGCTTTGCCGACGCCAGCCTCGACGCACTGGCAGCCACCGAGGACAGCCAGGCCCAGCTCGTCGACCTGACTTACAGCATGGTCGACAGCTACCTCGACGCAGTCGAGGCGAACGTCCCCGGCGCGGACGTCTCCGAGGCCCGCGACCTCGTCGACGAGCAGTTCGACGAGCTCGAAAGCGCCCACGGCGAGGCCTTCGACGCCATCGAGACCGAGCTGGAATCCGGTATCGAGAACTACGACGAGTTCGTCGACGACTACCTCGCAGCAGTCGAGGACCAGCTCGACCTCGTCGTCGAGAACCACGAGGAACTCGAAACCCAGTTCGTCGACGTGCTCGAACAGGTCGAGGTCCAGGCCGAGGAGATGCAGGCACACGTCGAGTCACAGGTCGAAGAGCTTGAGGCCCAGGCCGAAGAGGTCGTCGAGCAGACCGAGGAACTCACCGAGCAGTTCCAGGCCCAGACTGAAGAAGTCATGTCCCAGGCCTCCGAGGCCTAACGCGGCTTTCTGCAGCTTCCACACCCACTTTCGCACCCTTTTCCTCTCTGTGACACCTGCCCAGTGGCACGACTCGTGAGTAGCTAGTGGCATCGGTGTGGCCGCGTCGCTGACGTTCCCGGTGAAAACGAATCTCTCAGTCGTCGGCTTCGGCTTCGTCCTGTTCGGCGACGAACTCGCCGAGGCCGTCGATGGGCCGGTCGGGGACGAGGTCGTTGAGCTCCGGTGGTGCGCCCAGTTGGGCGTCCGATTCCGGGTCACGTAGCTGTGTCCGCCCGCGGTGGACCGCTACGTTGTCGTTCAGGTGCAAGTCGATAGCCTCCAGCAAGGCCTCGGCTTCGAGTGGCTGGCCGATACGACGCAGGTCCTCGGGTTCGACCTCGGGGTCCTGTGGGACGTTGAAAGCCCGCTGGGTGATGATGGGTCCCTGGTCGAGGTCGGTCGTCACGTAGTGGGCGGTGACGCCTGCGATACGGACGCCCTCTTCGAGCGCCTGCAGGTACGCCTCCGCGCCGGGGAAGGCGGGCAACAGCGAGGGGTGGACGTTGATAATCTGGTTCTCGTAACGGAAGACGACATCCGGACTGAGAATGCGCATGTACCGCGCCAGCACGATGAGGTCGGCATCGTACTCCGAGAGCAACTCGAGCAGTTCGTCCTCGTCGGGGTTGCCGTCCTCGTCGCCGATGTCGTGGAAGGGCACCTCGTATTTCTGTGCGAGCGGTTCGAGGTCGGGGTGGTTGCCGATGACCACGTTCACGTCTGCGTCCAGGTCGCCGCTGGCCCAGGCCTCGAAGATGGCTTCCAGACAGTGTGATTCCTTGGTGACCAGCACGGCGATTTGCTGGGTCTCGCGGTCGGCCGGGAACCGGACCTGCACGTCGACGCCTAACTCCTCGCCCAGTTCGCCGAGGTCTTCCCGGAGTTTCTGTTTGGTACAGACCATCTCCCCGGTGTCGACGTGCATCGTCATCCGGAAGACGCCTTCCCGGACGGCCTGGTCGAGGTCTTCGATGTTGATCGAGCGTTCGAACAGCAGCGACGTTACCTCGGCAATGAGGCCAGTATCGTCCTCACCGACGACGGTGATTTCGGTGAACTCCCGGGTCACCGCCACCACCTCGCGGCGGTCATCTCGGTACTCATTGCCCGACTGAAGGTTTGCCCCCCGTCAAAACCTTTCGTTTCGGTCGGACGGGCAGTAGTTCTATTTAGGTGGATTCACAACTCATTGCCAGTGACCACTGGGACGGATCTTACGGTGCTGTGTGTCGACCCCGACGCCGAGGCGCGGGAGGGGCTTGTCGCGGAGTTCGAGACCAGAGCAAACTTCGCCCCGACCGCTGCAGACAGCGTCGGGTCGGCACTCGACACCGCCGAATCGACTGCCGTCGACTGTATCGTGGCCGAGTACGACCTCGGGGACGGCACCGCCTTCGACCTCTTCGAGGCTGCACGTGACCACCACCCGAACGTCTCCTGTATCCTCTTTACCGACGTCGGCCACGCAGATATCGACTCTGGGGCATTCCGGGACACTGTCGCGGAGTATCTGCCGAAAGGCGGGCCGAACGCGACCGACAGGCTTGTCGACATCGTGCGTAACGCCGTCCTCAATCGAACACAGGTTGGCTTTCCGCTCCCACCCGACGAGGACGAGCGACTGGAGGCGCTTGCGGATTACGACATCGACGACCTCACCGCAGTGGAGTCGTTCGACCGGTTCTCGAATCTCATCGTCAGCCACTTCGGTATCTCGGTGGCCTTCGTCGGGTTACTCGATGAGGAAGAAGAGCGATTCGTCGCCTGTCACGGGGCTGACTGGGAGACGCTCACCCGGGAGGATTCCATCTGCACGTACGCCGTCCTGGACGAGGACGTAACCGTCGTCGAGAACGTCCAGGCCGACCCGCGCTTCGAGCACAACGAGACGCTCAAACAACTCGATATCCGGGCGTACGCGGGTGCGAACCTCACCACCGCCGATGGGACTGTCATCGGTGAACTCTGTCTCATCGACGACGAGCCCAGGAGGTTCACCGACGAGGAACTCACGGACTTGCAGCTGTTTGCCGAGGAGGTCTCGGACCAACTCGAACTCCGACGGCGGTTGCGCGAAGAGGAGACCGAATCGACCTCGGCCGAGGAGAATTCATGACCCAGACACAGAAAGCACACTACGAGTTCGATAATCTCCCGCTCGAACCGGTCGACACGGGGACGAGCCTGCTCGTGACCGGGCCGGCGCTGGGCGGGACACGGCGGCTGATGATGCAATTGCTGGCCTGCCAGCCCAACGAGGGACTGCTCTTGCTCTCGACCGACCTTCAGGGCGAGGAGGCAATCGAGCAGTTTGAGGCCGGTGGCTGTTCGTATACCACCTCCCGGATGGCCGTCATCGACTGTACGGAAAACAGCGCGGACGATGATGACCGCAACGTTCACGCGGTGTCGTCTCCCCGTGACCTCACCGGAATGGGTATCGTCTTCTCCAGCCTCTACGAGGACCTCTACGGTGCTGGCATCGAGCGCGTCCGGACGGGGATGTACACGCTCGGTCCGCTGTTGATGTACGCCGAGGAGGTCCAGCCACTCTATCGCTTCTTGCACACGGTGACCGGTCGCATCCGGACGGCAGACGGCCTCGGCGTCGCCGCTCTTGATCCCGAGGCACACGACGAGACGACCTTCCGGACGCTCTCGCAACCGTTCGACGCACAGGTCGAACTGCGCGAACGCGACGACGGCCAGCGCCAACTCCGTGCTCGCGGGCTGGCCGACCAGCCCGACGGCTGGCTCGATGTCGACCTCTAATCACAAGCGTTTTCGCCAGCCCCATCCGTGTATCAGGCGATGACTGCCTACACCGCGACCGTCACCGTCCGGCTGAAAGGCGGGGTACTCGACCCCGAGGCCGAGACGACACAGCGCGCGCTCGAACGCCTCGGGTTCGAACTGGAAGACCTGCGGTCTGCCGACCAGTTCGAACTCGACATCGAAGCCGACGACGCCGAGGCCGCCGGTGAACGCGCCGAGGAGATGACCGAGCGCCTGCTGGCGAATCCGACTATCCACGACTACGACGTCGACATCGAGCAACGATGACGGTATCCGTCCTGCAGTTTGGCGGCAGCAACTGCGACCGCGACACCGTCGCGGCGCTCGACCACCTGGGTGTCGACGCCGATCTCGTCTGGCACGACGACGGCCTGCCCGCCGAGACCAGCGGCGTCGTCGTCCCCGGCGGGTTCTCGTACGGCGACTACCTCCGGGCTGGTGCGATGGCCGCCCGCTCGCCAATCATGGCGGATGTCAAGGAGGCCGCAGAGAACGGCACGCCGGTCCTTGGCATCTGCAACGGCGCACAGATCGGCTGTGAGGCACGGCTCACCCCCGGCGCGTTTACGACCAACGAGAGCGCTCGCTTCCAGTGTGAACACGTCCACGTTCGCGTCGAGAATGCCGACACCCCATTCACGCAGGCCTACGAGGAGGGCGAAGTCATCGAACTCCCCATCGCCCACGGCGAGGGGCGGTTCGAAATCGACGACGACGAACTCGACCGACTGGAAGACGACGACCGCGTCCTCTTCCGGTACTGCGACGCCGAGGGTGACGTGACTGAGGGGGCAAACCCCAACGGCTCCAAACACAACGTGGCCGGCGTCCTGGGCGAGCACGACCACGTCGCCGTGTTGATGCCCCACCCCGAGCGCGTCAGCCTGCCCGACGTTGGTATCACCGACGGTCAGGGCGTCCTGCAGGCGTTTGGCCGCTAGCGCGGTTGCAGACTCGGCAACTGCGCGTACACTTTTAAGATACCGTCGCTCTCACCGTCAGCTACGATGGCAGATTCCGTTGTCACAGTCGATGGCCTGCGGAAACGCTATGGCGACGTGCAGGCTCTCGATGGTGTCACCTTCGATGTACAGCGTGGCGAGATATTCGGGCTGGTCGGCCCAAACGGTGCCGGCAAGTCGACGACGCTCCGTATCATCTCGACGCTTCTGGGTGCCGACGACGGGACGGTCACGGTCTGTGGGGCCGATGTCGAGGACCACCCCAACGAGGCCCGCGGGGCGCTGCGATACGTCCCCGAGGAGGCGGGTGCCTACGAGAATTTCACCGGCCGGCAGTATCTCGACTTTATCGCCTCGTTTTACGCGGACGACACCGGGCCGATGGTCGACCGCGGTGTCGAGGTGGCGAACCTGGGTGACCGCATCGATAGCAAGACCAGCGAGTACAGCAAGGGGATGACCAGAAAACTCCTGCTCGCTGCCGGGGTGATGACCGAACCGCAGTTGGCGATTCTGGACGAACCCACCTCGGGGCTGGACGTGCGCAACGCCCGGCAGATTCGGGATGTGGTCAAAGATTTCCCTGGCGCGGACCGCAGCGTCATTCTCTCCTCGCACAACATGCTGGAAGTCGAGTATCTCTGTGACCGTGTTGGACTGCTCGACGAGGGTCGCATCGTCGACGTGGGGACGCCCGCGGAACTGCTTGACAGCTACGGAACCGAGAACCTCGAAGACGCCTTCCTGGAGGCAACAGCATGAGGACGTTCACCCGTCTCGTCTGGAAGGAGATGCGGGAACTGCTGCGCCCGCAGTACATCCTTCCGCTGCTCTTTGTTCCCATCGTCTTCATCGCGCTCGGACAGGGCTTTGGCGGGCTGGACGAGGCGGCCTCCGAACCGCCGGAGGTCGGCATCGTCAACGAAGACGACGACCGCTACGGCGACCTCGTGGAGGCCACGTTCAACGAGAGCGGTGAGGTGGTCTATCGCTCCGAGGGTGGCAACCACGAGCGGGCGCTGAACGAGACGGTCGACCAGGGGGGAACAGCCCTTATCGTGATACCGGAAAACTTCACTGAACGCATCGAGTCGGGGCAAGCACCCGGTCAGGTGCAGTTGTATACGGTCGTCGACGCTGTCAGCCTCACCGATATCGCCTCGACGGGACAGGTCGAGAACGTCCTCCAGACGGCCGAGACACAAATCACAGTCAACGCGACTGGTGCCTCGCCACAGCAACTCGACCCAGTCGAGACGAGCTACACGACGGATGTGAAAGGCACCCGCATCGACCAGTCCCCCGGCACGCTTTCGGGGGCCTTCACATCGCAGTTCATCTTCATCCCCGTCATCATCATGCTGGTCATTATCTTCTCCGGGCAGATGGTCATCAACTCGATGGGGATGGAAAAGGAGAACAAGACGCTTGAGACGCTGTTGACGATGCCGGTCAAACGCCGGACCATCGTTGCGGCCAAACTCGTCGGCAGTGCGGCTATCGGCCTGCTCGCTGCCGGCATCATGACGGTCGCGCTCCGGGAGTACCAGTCCGGCATCACCGGCGGTGAGGGAAGCAGCCTTCCCGACGTCTTCGCTCTCGGTATCGCCGACTACGCCATCGTCGGGGTCGCCATCTTCTTCGCCGTCGTGGGGGCACTCGCGCTTGCGCTCGTGTTGGGTATCTTCGCCGGCGACCGCCAGGGCGCACAACTGCTGTTGTTCCCGCTGTCGATTCTCGCAATCGCGCCCGCCTTCGCGACCATGTTCGCGGACTTCTCGACCCTGTCATTGCCGTTCAAGGCACTCCTGTTTGCCATCCCATTCACTCATCCCGTCATCGCACCCAAACAGCTGATGTTCGGCGACCCGATGCTGGTCTATCTGGGTATCGCCTACGAGGCCGTCTTCGCAGTCGCGGCTATCGGGCTGGCGGTCTATGTCTTCAACTCCGACCGGGTGATCACCGGTAATGCCGGCCGCCTGGGCAGGTGGCTCTCGAAACTCCAGCGATAGCGACCACTGCTCGGTTTTACAGGGGGAAAGGATGGGGAACGGGCCTGGAGCGTGTGACGGTGCCGCCGGGCGTGTGGACCGACGGGGTGGGCTCCCAGCCCTATCTTCTCCTATGACCGGGGGGTACTAATACCCCATCCTACCGCGGTGAAAGTGAAAGTGTGGGACGTGACGGGTGTATGGGGTTCGGTCCCACGAGCCAGTATATGACTGTTGTGATTCGTGACAACTCGGATTGGTGTCGGTGGGTTACCTGGCAAGCGGCATCGAGTAGCTCTTCTCGCGTTCTGTGACTGCTTCCCACGTCCGCTCACAGTCACAGGACACCTGCTCGAACACCGATGGGTCCTGCCGCAGGTCGAAGTCCTTGATAGCACGCTGGACGCGGTCGTCACACTCCCCACAGTTGTGGGCACCGCGGTCGCTGCCGTGGCCGACGGGGTCCGAGACGACGATGATGTCCTCGTCGGCCGTCGACTCCAGCACCTCGGCGACCGACCAGAGCCACGGCGGCCGATAGCCGTCACCGTGATAGAGGTCTTCGACCATCGTGTGCCGTTGCACGTTACAGGGGTTCATCGAGACCGTGTGACACCCCTCTACGTCGGCGCATTTCCGGACGGAGCGTTTCATGTCCGTGGTGGCTTCCGATTCGCTGAGGAAGGGCGGTTTCATCAGGAGATAGGCTTTGACACCGGCCCCCACCTCGCGTGCGTCGGCGGCCGCGCGCTCGAACTCCGCGAACTCGAAGTACTTGTTGACACAGTCCTTGCGCACCCGGTCAGTGGCCGTTTCGAGGCCGACCGCGATGTCCGTCTCCAGGCCCTGTGTGGTGAAATCCTCGATTTTCGGCTGCTCGACGAAGTCAGGCAGTGACTCGACGACGATGCGGTCACGGTCAGCGAAGGTCTCGGCGATGGCCTGACGCGTCTCGGCGGGCACCTCCCGCTCGTCGAGGAAGGACCCGGAGGTGTAGATTTTGATGAGGCCGGCCGGCTCTTCTGCGTTTTCCGCCTCGTGGTCGAGACAGGCGTCTATCTGTGCCATGAGGTCCTCGTGGCTGACGCTTCCGCCCTCGACGGATTCGGCGACGTAGCCACACATCGTACAGCCACCGGCGCGTGCCCACCGGCAGCCGCCGGTGTTCAGGATGATGGTCAGCGAGTCGTAGACGCCGCTGGGGGTGTTGTCCTCATCGAGCCAGACGCGGGTCGGTTCCCGGGGGTCGTAGGTCTCGTCCTTGCGGGCGCGTATCCCCCGCATCACCGAGTTGTGGGCGTCCATTCCCTTACCCTGTTCGTACACGTCGGGACTGGGCTTGCTCATTGGTCCATGGAAGCGGGCGCGCGCGTAAAGCGGCTTCGTTGCGGGTCACGTGTCTCGCCGAGACAGTGACCATAGCCCGACCGCGAGAACTGCACCGACGCCGTCGGCGACGATATCCTGACGGCTGAACGAGCGACCAGCGAGTGGGAGCTGCAGCAGTTCGGTCCCGAATCCATAGCAGACAGTTACACCGACGACCAGCGCTATCGTTGCAGGCGTCGGTCCCCGGTGGAGCGCCCCCGCGAGCGTCCCCGCGAGCAGTCCGTAGCCGACTGCGTGGAGGTATTTATCGAGGCCGACTCCGAACAGTATCGTCGGCTCTGAGGGGCCGGTCGGAACGACGGCGGCGACCAGCAACCCGATTGCGATGTGGGCGACGGGCAGCCAGCGACGTGTCCATTCCGGTTCGTTTCTGTCCTCGTCCATCGAATGCGATTACCGCTCTTCGACGTGGCGGACGCTGCTGGCGATACCCCGCGAACTGCGGACCATCTCGGGGCCGGACATCGCAGCACGGCCGACGGCAAACGCCTGTGGCCCTTCGATGACCACCTCGTCGCCGACGCGGATGTCCTCGCTGGCGTCGACGATGCCCGGCGCGAGCACCGACCCGTGGGGGACGAAGTTGTCGATTTCGACCCGCTTGGTGGGAGCGTCGCTCTCGACCCAGCGGCGTGCGCCCGCAAGCGTCAGCGAGAGGACGCCGTACTGGGCCACGAGCGTCGCCAGTTGCTCGCCGTCGCCGTCGAGGGCGCGCAGTTTGGGGTAGCGACTACCAATCTGGAGGTCCTCGAAGAGGGCGTCACCTGCACCCTCTCCGAACTGGTAGTCTGCGACCGCGCGGAGAGTGTTGTGCTGGCGCTCGCGCTTGCCGTATTTCAACTCGTCCGACAGCGTCGAGGCGAGATTCGCGAGTGACTCCGTTGTCGTGGGGTGGTCCTCGACGGTGTACTCGAAGTCCAGTCCCAGCGAGTCCTCGACGCGCTCGCAGATGTCCCGGTAGCCCTCGCCGGGCACGTGTGCGATGACACGGGGGTAGTCGTTGCGCTGCAGATACGCCTCCAGGACGTCTGCGACAAACTCCTTCTCGGTGGCCGACCAGTGGCCGGTCACTACGGAGTCGTAGTGCTGTGCGGGGTAGGTGAGTTCGAGTTCCTGCGGGACGACGCCGATGGGCGAGGTCATCGAGAGGGTGTGGCCCCGGAACTGGATGGCGTCGTGGTACTGGCCGTGACTCTGGGACTCGCTGTAGGGTTTCGCCGCCGAGCAGGGGACAATCACGAGCGGGTTGTCGAACCGGCACCGATACCGCTGGGTGACGCGCTCGGCGAACCGCTGAATCTCGACCCGGCGCATCGCGTCCTCCGTCGCCGAGGTAATCTCTGCGCGCCGAAGCACGGGGGTGCGCTGCTCCAGATAGCTGTATTGCTGGTCCAGCCGACGGAAGACGGCAGTGAGCCACTGCTCGTGGCGGGCCTGGCCCTCGATGTAGTCACGCAGACGACCGCGGCGGATGCGCTGGCGAACGGTTCCGAGTGCAGCGCGGAGCGCATTCACGTTGTGGTCGACACAGTCCCCGCGGTCGAACTCCTTGATGGAGCGCTGGCAGGCCGGACAGGCACAGGGCAGTTCCTCTAAGTCTTCGAGGAACTGCTCGCCGTCGGTGGTGAGATACTTCCCCTGGGTGCCTTTGACGACGGCGCGGTCGGTGTCGACGAGGTCGATACCGGCGTAGGCGAGCGTGGCGGCGTTCGCCGGTGTGGCGACTCCGGGCAGATAGAGTGCGGTATCCGGCGGGATAGCCTCGCGTGTCCGGACGACGGCCGCAACGAAGGCCTGGGCGTGGCCGGCGATGGCCTGTGCGTTCGAGAGGACGTAGGCGTCGGCGTTCGCGTCGGTCGCATCCGCCGCGGTATCTGGGGAGACGACGGCCGCGCTCGGGTAGTCGACATCGGGATAGTCCACGGCGAAGGCCTCCTGTACCTCGTCGGCGGTCCCGCCAGGGAAGGCCCGATGGGGAAGCACTGTCAGGGCCGATTCGTCGCCCTCGGGAACATCGCGGTCAGCGGGCCAGAGGCTGCCGGCATCGGATAGTACGTCGTCGGAGACTGCGGGAGTCCGCAGGGAGTCCGACAGGCGGAGTTCCCCGACGCGGGCGGCCCCGTCCCGGTCGTGGACCTCGAAGTAGTCGGTCATGGCTCGCTTTCCTCGCCCTCGGAGTAACTGTCCGTCGATTCACGCTCGCCGAGCCGGTCCGTTCGAACGCCGTCGGGCACCGTTTCGAGTGCCGTCGCCGGCCAGTCCCAGTGCAACAGCGTAACGTCGGCGTCGGGGTTCGCGGCAACGAGCCGCCGGACACCCTCGGCCGCTGCCTCGCAGGCGCGTGGGTCCTGTTTCTCGGGCAGTTCCGCGTTCAACGGGTAAGCGTCGGCCAGTTCCTTCGAGACAGGGCCAAAGGGAGCCACGAGCCGCCAGGACTCGTCGTAGGCGTCACTGTGGTTCCCCTCGGTCAGCAACACATCCCCGTCGACATCCAGCCGTTCGAGACGCTTGTGATGGCGACGGACCTCTGGCCGGCGCGCGCTCTCGGCGGAACAGTAGAAAAAGGCGTCCTTCGAGACGGGGTCGGTCGCTTCCAGTTGGTCGGCGTACTCAAGCAGCGTGCGGTAGCCATCGAGCATCGTGGGGTGGCTGCGGGCCCGTGTCTCGACGAGTTCCAGCAGGTTCCCCTGTTTGATGGCCTGCCGAACGGTGCGCATCTCTTCCATGGAGACGTGGAGGTTGTGTTCGGCCAGCAACCGATGGCGTTCGTGTTCGTCGTCGATGTCGGTGACTTCCGCGGGCGTGTGCTGTGTACAGACTGGACACGAACACGGGAAGGTGGCGAGGTCGTCGAGATGTTCGGTCCCCCTGACAGTGAGATACCGGTCGTCGCGGGCATAGAGCGCGTAGGCGGCCGAGTCAAAGAGGTCACACCCGAGCGCGACGGCGAGTGCGAACATCATGGGATGGCCGGCACCGAACAGGTGGACCGGTGCATCCTCGCCCAGGCCCCGTTTGGCGGCGGTGACCGCGTCCACGAGGTCGGCAAAGCGGTACTCGGTCATCAGCGGGACGACTGCCCCGACGGGGAACAGATCCAGTCCTGTCTCGTAGGCCTGTCGGGCGGCCCGTTCACGCAGGTCCGGGTGCGTCGACCCCTGGATGGGCGCGGTCACGAGCATCTCACCGGTGTCGACCGTGCTGGCGAGTTCGAGGCGTTCCTGTGTGGTCGCCAGTTCCTCGCTTGCCTGCTCGTGGCTGGCGTCCGGCGGCGTCGGAATGTCGACGGGCGTGCCGATGTCCGAGCCGATATCCTGCTGGAACTGGAGAATCTCTTCGGTCGTCACGTCGATGTCACCGTACTCGGCCAACTGGAAGGAGCCTGAATCGGTCATGATGGCCCCATGGAAATCCAGCAGGTCGTGCAGGCCCTGCTGAAGCGCGGGCTCGCGGAGTTCGTCGCTGCCATGGAGCACGTAGCTGTTGGTGATGAGAATCTCAGCGCCGAATTCGGCTTCCAGTTGCGCCGGCGGGACCGTCTGGACGTGGGGGTTGACCACCGGCAACAGCGCCGGCGTCTCGACGGTCACGTCGGCTCGGGGAACCGACAACTCGCCCAGCCGACCGGCGGCGTCGTACTCGCGTACCTCGAAGACACCGGACATTGCACGCCCATCGGACACCGCCGGCGGTAAGGATTGCGTTCTCACCCGGGCAGCGCCGCTGTGACTTTTTTGCTGACAGCCAGTCTCACCACGATGGCAGTCCGGCGCTAATCTCGAACAGCGCGTAGTAGACGACCGCGAACGCCGTGCGGCCGTCCCGGATTTCGCCATCGCGCGTGGCCTCGACCAGTTTGTCCAGCGTCACCGTATCGACGCTGATGCTCTCGTTGTGGTCGAGGTCTTGCTCGCCGGTGTCCTCACATTCTCGCGCAACGTAGTAATGAAAGACTGCATCCGAGAACCCGTTTGCCGGCTCCATCGTCGTCATGTGAGTGAGTTTGCCGGCCTCGTAACCGGTCTCTTCCCGGAGTTCCCGCCGTGCTGCGTCGTCGAGTGGCTCGTCTCCCTCGACGCTACCTGCCGGCAGTCCCCTGTTCAGCCGCTGGACTGCCTGTCGCCACTCGTCGATGACGACCACCTTCCCGTAGGGGGTAAACGGGAGCACGACGACGCTCTCGGACTCCGCGAGGTAATCGAACTCCGTCTCCTCGCCGTCGGGGAGTCGGACTTCCTGATTGACGATATCGAAGCCGCCACAGGAATAGGCCACCTCGCTGTCCAGCGTTTCCCACGGAAGGCCTGCCATCACTCCACCTTTTTACCGGAGTCTTAAAAATAGCCGTGGCCACGGACGAACCCTGCTGCTGATTACCACGGAACCCTTACCGAACTGGCTTCTCCTCCGGTGTCTCAGGGCTCGTGTCCCATCACGATGTCCCCTAGTTCGGTATGACACTCTGCACACCGGTAGAGCCGAACCAATCCGTCCGGTCGCTCCTCGACATCGTCACTCCCGCACTCACACTCGTGTAACTGTGCTGGGGCCGCCGTCGGCGTCCATTCCATACCACCGCCCACGCCACCGCCTGTGAAAACTCTATTGCCCTCGGTAAGTTTATACCAGTCCCTGCAGAGGGCGTCATAGAATAGTTATCATACCCTGCCAGTCCAAACGGACTGAATTGCTTGATACAGAGAAAGTACTTAACGAACTATCTGGTGGAGTGACATAATGGCGCACCGCACAGTGCTCTTGGTCTGTTGTGTGATGGTTGCGCTGGCGGGGTCTGGTTGCCTTGCTGCCTCACCGTCAACAGAGACACCGGACACACCCACGTCTGACCACATGATACGGGTCATCCCCGTCAATGAGACCGGTGACGATGGGCCGATAATACAAAACGGCACAGCACTCCTTGCAGAACATGATGGGTTGCGGGTGGTGGTAATGCAGACACCGCAATCGGGCATAGCACAGGAGATCAGCCCCGAGACCGCGCACGCGATCCGTGATGATGTTGGCGCAGCTAACTTCTATCTCTTTGCGACCAATGAAACATACCGAGTGACGCTCATCAAAGAAGCGTAGGTCTGACCCATCCACCACGCTCTCAAATACAGCGCTCACTTCGCAAGCTTAGCGAACAGCGTATTCAACCACTCCGCGCTGAAAATAACTACCTTGTGAAGAGTTCTATGACACCCTCGTCCCTGCAGCCTGGCTTCGGCGGTGCCTCTCGTCTTCGGCATCCACCAGAACGAATAGTTGTCCGTTCGAATGGACGGCTATGTCATTTGCCGATACGACGCCGACGCTTGCCGTTCCGCTCCGATTTCTTGCCGGTGTCGCCGCGGGCATCGTCGCGACACTGGTAATGGACCTCGTCATGGCTCGGCTTCCGGAAGGAGACACCCAGCCTTCCATTGCCTCGGGCGTACTGACGACGACATCACCCTCGACGGCCCCCGAACGGCTTGCCACCGTTGTCCACTACCTTGCTGGCTTCCTGACCGGGCCATTGTTCGTCTGGCTGTTGTTTGCCACCGAGGGGCTGCTTGGGGACCGCTCGCTGGTCGCCGTTTTGCTTGCTGCTGGTGTCCTCTATCTCCTGATGGTCGGCTTTTTCGCCGTCGTCGTCCTGCCGCGGTCGATGGTGGCCGACAGCCGCGTCGGGGCTATCCGTCGGGACTGGGCTCTCGATGCGCTCGTCTACACTGCTGTTCTCGCCTCGCTGGTGACGGTTGTATCCGCGTTCCTGTGACCTGCCACAGGAGCTTTGGGTGTTCGCTCGAATGCCCGACGAATGCTGTCGAAACTGCTGAACTACCTGCGTGGCCGCTGGCGGACATCCAAGAGTAACGCCGAGATGAACCCCACAGAGGTGCCACAGTACGGAGAGTCTGTCAACTTCATGCCCTGCCCCGAGTGCGGCGAGGGGTCGCTGCAGTACGACCCTGATGTGGACGCCCCAAGGTGTAGCGCCTGCGGCCACGTCGACGAGGGTCCCCCGTAGTCAGGACGCTGCCTCTGCCAGCCGGCGCTCCATCGCGGCGACGTACTCGGCGGCGGCCGCCGTGTCACCGTCCTCGCCCGTGGCGACCGCTTCGGCGCGCTCACAGCCGTGTAACAGTTGGCTCCGAAACTCACTGTCGGGGAGCTTGTTCGTCGCCACCTCGGATGCGGTCGCCACTGCGGACACTGCCGTCTCGACATCGCCGCGGTCGAAGGCGTCGCCGGCCTCCTCGAAGAGTTGCGAGAGGACGGACTCGACATCTGCCGGTACGTCAGTCACGACTGGCAGTGAGGGCGCGAGCGGCAAAAGTGGGCCGGCGCGAGGGGAACGAATCGGTCAAGTGGACCCACATTATTAGGATTGTTTACAATATTAGCCAACATGTTATAGCCAGTTGTATTTTATACACCGTCGTTTCTGCGCTGGCGACCTCGACGCCGCCCACCAGCCAACAGCGGCCCAAGACTCATATCTCAGTGTCGTGTATCTCGATACACGAATGAAGACAGTCAAGGTGGACGAGTGGTTTCACGAGTACCTGAAAACGGAGAAAAAAGAGGGTGAGACGATGGGAGAAGCGTTAGTCCGGCTTACGGGCGCACCAGGACCAGACCCTGAATTGGTGGCCGGCGTCATCTCTGAAGAGAAGGGAGACGCGATGTTGGAGCGCATCGAGAGCGCGGACACGTCGAGTGTGAAGGGGGTTCGTCGGGAGATGGAAGATGATTCTTGATACGAACTACCTGATTAAACTTTTCAAAGGGCATTCAGGTGCCCACGAGAAGGCCCGTGAACTACACTCGGAAAACGAGATTCAGCGCGTCCCAGCGCCTGTTTTTACAGAAATCGAATATGGTGCAGAGTTCGTACTGGACGAAGAGGAGCGCCGTCGGATTCGCAACGTGAGCCGGATGTATTCGGTTACACGACTGAACGAAGAGATGACGAGACGGGCGGGTCAACTGCACGCACAGGCCGATACAGAAGAAAGTGGCAAGTCAGGAGCGGATGCAGTGGATGCGATGGTTGCGGCGGTCGCGGAAACCGCAGGAGAGAACGTAGTGACGGACAACGTTACGGACTTTCAGCAACTCGGTGTCGGCGTCGAGCCGTTCTGACTACGCGACACCCGCTTTCTCGAACTCCTCGTTCACCACTTCGGCAGTCGGCGCGTTCAGATACGGTTCTAACGCTTCAAACGAGTTCCACCACTGAACTCGGGTCAGTTGTACGGATTGACGGCTGCGTTCAGCCGCTCGATGCCGTCGACCCCGTCGTAGTCGTCATCGAAACTGTAGATGTATTCGATGTCGGCACTCCGCATGTATGCCGCCTGGAGTGAGTCACCGAAATTCAAACCCCCGTCAGATCGAAACAGCGAGCGGGCCTCACCGTAGTTCTTTTTCGGGTTGTAGGGAATCTCGAACCGAGCGCCCCGAACGAAGCGGTCCAGTACGTCTACAGCGGCGGCATGCCCTTCCCGCTCGTGAACAAAATTCAGTGTCTCCTGCAGGGCGTCGCTGACGAGGATGCCTTTCGGAAGCTCACCGTGGTCCACCGCCTGCAGTATCTCCAGCCCTGCTTCGTGGTCCTCATCATCCTCGTCGACGGCGGCGATGACGACAGTTGCATCAAGCAGGGCTCGCGTCATCGCTCCGTACCAGTCGTGTTGTGCGCGGTCTTGCCGTCGCCTCCGAGTGACATCGGCTCGAAGTCGTCGAAAACACCCGTCTCCTGCTTCACAACCTCTACCGTCAGTTCTCCCTCGTTGGTGACGCTCCACCGGAGTTTGTCGCCACCGTCGATATCGAGCGATTCACGGATTTCGGCGGGGATGGTCGTGCCGCCCCGCTCGTTGACAGTCGTTTCTTCTGTGGTTCCCATGTTTGATGACATGCGTTGGAGCTTGATAACGCTAATGTGGTCTTGAATGTGGGGTACTGCTGTTTCAGCCCCCGTCTGTGACATACTTCGACCCAAGCGAGTAACCCACTAAAATGCCGGAATCAGACCCCAACAGAGTATAAACTGCGACTTATCCCAGCGCGTCGGTTTACGGAATCCGCCCCCTTGGTCGGCCCGTATGGATGCACGAACAGCACCTGCTTCGGTTCGTCGCTGCCCTCCAACCAGACCATCCTCTCGGCCTCGTTGAGCGGACCACCGTGCTTGTTGCGTTCGGTGATGGCCCGCTGCCACGACTCAGTGCTGGTGTAGTTCTCTGGGAACGCCAGCCGCTCGCCGAGCGCGTCAGATGGCTCCCAGTCGGCCGTCTGTGCTGGTCCGGTACTCACGGCCGAAACCTCCCTTCGTCGCGGGCAGGGCACTGGTGGTGTGGCTCCTCGATGTACTCACCGCAGTAGTTGCAGATAGCCGGCTCGAAGCGTTCGGAAATGCTCATGCGCACCACCTCCCAGACCGGCCGCTAATGGTCAGCAAATGCGGGAAAAGGGGTATATACGTAGTGGGCCGGCGCGAATTCGAATCGCGGTTACGGCCACCCGAAGGCCGAAGGATACCAAGCTACCCCACCGGCCCGCATACAAAACCTATCCGTCTGCATTTTTAACGGTTGCGAATCACCGGGCCGCTCAGCGGTCCCGGTCTCACTCAAAACCAGCACTTTGCTGTGTTGTCCGGTCTGTCCCGTCGGCTCAGTACCGCTGGAACCCGTCAGTATCCAACCAGTTGTGCGCGACCGTGATGGCGTGACTCCCGTGGAGGGGGCGTGGACCCAGACTGACTCGGCGGTCGGCCGTTTCGTCCAGCAGTGCTGTCTCCCTCTCGGTGAACGGCTGGTGGTCCGAGAGGACGAACACTGGTGACTCGGGTGGCTCCGTTTCGACTGCAGGCGTTCCCTCGCCGTGGAGGTGGACGACCGTCCCGTCGGCCGCGGCGTCGTCGAGTGTCTCCTCGAACCCTTTGCGGAGAAGCGAGACGCCGGGGGAAGTCTCGACCGGAATGTGGCCGATGGCGTCCTCGCGCTGGTCGAGTGCCGTACGGACGAGCGCTGCAGTCGAGCGTTCGTCGGGATTCAGTCCCTGTAACTCAGACCCCTCGAAACGGACCGTGTAGTCGTCGCTGAGGACGACACTGACACGCACGTCCTCGCGGATGTCGTGTGAAAGGAGGAGTCCGGCAGTGACGGCTCGACAGAGGACATCGAGCCTGCCGGTCCCGGGGAGGTCATCAAGCGAGAAGTCGGGGTCAGTCGGGGCGTCGTGACCGACGACGAGAAACTGGCGCATATCTATAGTGCGACTAGCGACGGCTTAGTCCCGTCGTTGGCGTACTTCCGTTTTCTCCCACGTGAGGTCAGTCGCTGGCGACTACGCGCCGGTACCACGCTTGGAGGGGGAGAAACTCCAGACGCGGGCGCACCAGATACCACGGCACGACGAGCAGCCCACCGAGTGCGTTGGCATAGGCGTCTCCGACCGAGAAGTATCGCTGGGGAATGAGTGACTGGCCGAACTCCATGCCGACGCCGTACAGGACCGTCACGCCGACGACGCCAGCGGCAAGGACGCGCCCGTCGACCTCCCAGTCGGTCGTTGCGTACGCGAGCGTACCGCCCAGCGCGGCGTAGGCGACGAAGTGTCGCCACTTGTCGAGTGGAAGTAAGTCGGGTTTCACGTCGTCGACCGGTGTCCCAGGTGGTACCGTCAGTATCGAGGTATAGAACACAAATCCGGCAACTACGACGACACCGAGCCAGCGTAACCACGCCGGCAGTAGGGGCGTCCGAACTGACACGCCCGGTATCACGGCGAAGTCATAATTAAGCGGTTTGGTTCTCCGGAACCCCGATGGGTTTTTGAGCCAGACGGCAATCCCAGTAGATATGGTAGATAGCAGTCGGGTCGAAGAGGTACTCGCGGACCGACCCGACCTCGAATCTGCGCTCGAAACCGTCGCCGATGTCGACGAGAGCTCCGAGACGTGGACCTTCGACGACGTGGCCATCGAATCCGGGGCCTTTGGTCAGCTCGTCTCGGAAGGCGTCGTCGAGAAGGCCAACGGCGAGTACCGGCTGGCCGACCCCGTCGCCGTTCGCGCTGCACTCGGCGACGAGGTGGTCGAGGACGGAACCGAGTCGACCGATGTCGAGACGCCGGACCTGTCGCTGCCGTCTGTCGACGTGCGTGCGCTTGGCTTGCTCGCCGGCGCGCTGGCAACTGTTCTCGTGGTGCGTCTCTTCTCTGTCCAATCAATCTTCCGTGACGGGGCTGTCGTCCTCTCGGGGAACGACCCGTATTACTACCGGTTCTGGGCCGAACAGACGCTCGCCGAGGGTGGCGTCGGGGTAGTTCCCTTCGGAGAGGTTCCATCCGGTATCGACACTGGCGAACCGTTTCTGGTTGCAACGCTCGCCTGGTTCTCCGGGCTCGCGGGCGGCACCGACGCCGCCGGCGTCGTGCTGGCGCTGTATCCCGTCGCGGTGGCCCTGCTGGTGGGGGTTATGCTCTACGTGCTCGCCGTCCGGGTCACCGCGGACCGCCGCGTCGCGCTGGCGTCGGTCGTCTTGCTCGCGGTCACGCCCGGCCACGCCTTCCGGACGAGCCTGGGCTACGCCGACCACCACGCCTTCGACTACCTCTGGCTGACGCTCACCGCGCTGTCGCTCGCTCTGGTCCTGACGGCCGACACCGACCGTCCGTACGCTGACACGGGCTGTTGGCTCGCGGCGGTCGGCCTCGGTGTCGGCGTCTCCGGGCAGGTGCTGGCCTGGGACAACGGTCCGTTGCTCATCCTCCCCGTCGGTGCTATCGTGGCGCTGGCCGTGTTGCTCGAGGTCCGTGCCGGGCGGTCGCCACTCGCAGTCCAAGCCCCCGTTCTCGGCGGGCTCGCACTCGCCGCAGCGCTCACGTACGGCGTTCACGCGGCGGTCGACTGGCACTCGACGACCGTTTCTGTCACGCCGCTGTTGCTGTTTGCCGGCAGTAGCGCAGTCGTGGCTGTCGGCGAACTCGCGGCACGGTTCGACCGGGACGCCGCCGAAATCGCAGTCGCCGAACTGGTCGCGGGCGTCGGCCTGCTCGGCGCCCTCGCGGTCCTCGTTCCCGACCTCTGGGCGGCCCTCTCCGAGGGCATCGACAGAATCCTCCGCGGTGATAACATCGCCGAGACGCAGTCGCTGTTCAACGACGTCGTCGGGTTCCTCCTCGTCTTTGGGTTCATCCTCGTCGTTGCGATGGTCTCCCTGGTGTGGGCTACCGCTCGCTTGCTCGATGACGATGAGTGGGTCGTGCCCGTCGTCTACGGCTGGTATTTCTTTGGACTGTCGGTTTTCCAGGTCCGGTTCGTCGGCGAACTCTCCGCGTTCACGGCGCTGTTTTCGGGGCTCGGACTCGTCTGGCTCGCGGCCTGGGTCGATGTTCTTCCGGCCCCGACGCCGCTGGATGGTGTAGACCGCCGCGACTGGCTGCCCGGCCGGCCCGACAGGTCGACGGTCGGAGCGCTGTTTGCCATCTTCTTGCTCGTCGGCGGGCTCGGTGTCGTCCAGTCGGCGGTGAAAATGAACCAGGTCTCTATCGACGACGACTCCTACGAGACGGCCGCTTACATCGCGGCGTACGCCGACGAGCGGGGGTGGTCGGAATCGACCGCAGCCACGTCCGGTGACCCGACGGATACGGAGAGCTACGTCTTCACCGACTGGGGACGAAACCGGATGTACAACTACTTCGTCAACGGGCAGTCACAATCGTACGGGTACGCCCAGTCGAATTACCGCCTGTTCGCTGCGGTCGACGACCCTGCCACTGCCGCTGACGCAACCGGAAACGCTCGCTTCGTCGTCACCGAAGCGTACCCGGTCGATAGTCCCGCAATTGGGTTCCGCCTGCACAACCACTACGGCAGTCGGTACGACGATGTCGACGGTCTCTCCCGGTATCGGGCTCTCTACGTCACCGAGAGCGGTGACCGGAAGGCCTTCCTCGTTGTTCCGGGTGCGACGCTGAACGGTACGGCGGCGCCGAACGCGACCGTCTCCCTCTCGACGGACGTCTCTATCCCGAACGACGAATTCACCTACGAGCGCCAGGTCCAGGCCGACGCCAGTGGCAACTTCTCGGTAACGGTCCCAAACCCCGGCACCTACGAACTCTCGACCACTGAGGAGACCTGGACTGTCGAGGTGTCGGAATCTTCGGTGATGAACGGGACAGCAGTCGATGCGACTGCTTGACCACGCTGTGGTTCACCAGGTCAGTCCTTCGTAGGTGATGCCCTCGCGTCGTTCGACGACGTGGCGGCCGTCGACCACTACGGGTCGAGCCATCGCGTCGAACTCCGAATCGAGCGCGGCGAACTCGTCCCAGTCGGTGACGACCACAGCGCCCGCGGCGTCGACGAGCGCGTCGGCGGCGCTGTCGGCATACGCCACGTCGGGGAACTGCTCACGCATCTCCGCGACTGCGACCGGGTCGTAGGCGACGACGGTCGCGCCGCGTTCCTGCAATCCTTCGATGACGGGAATCGCCCGGGAGTTGCGAATGTCGTCGGTGCCGGGCTTAAACGAGAGTCCAAGGACGGCGACGCGCTGGCCGGCTACGTCGACGTGGCCATCGAGTAACGCGAGCAGGCGCTCGGGCTGGCAGTCGTTGACGGCGACGGCCGCATCGAGCATCTGTGGCTCGTACCCTTCGGCACGGGCGGCCGCGCGGATGGCGTCAACATCCTTCGGGAAGCAGCTCCCCCCCCAGCCAACCCCGCTCCGGAGGAACCGCTCGCCGATGCGGTCGTCCAGCCCGATGGCGTCGGCCACCTCGTAGGCGTCGACGCCGTACTCCTTGCAGACGTTCCCGAGGTCGTTGATAAGACTGACCTTCGCCGCGAGGAAGGCGTTGTTGGCGTACTTGATCATCTCGGCTTCCCGGCGACCGGTCTCGACGACAGGGACGTCGTCGACGACCGAATCATACACCGCACGCAGACGGGCGAACGCGCGCTCTGTCGTGGCGCCGAAGACGAGTTTGTCGGGCTGCTGGAAGTCCGCGACGGCCGACCCCTCACGGAGGAACTCCGGGTTCGATGCCACGTCGAAGTCCTCGCCTTCCGTACCACCGCTTGCCTCGGCGATGATTGGTGTGAGCGTCTCCTCGGCAGTCCCCGGAATCACGGTGCTCTTGACGACGACGAGGTGGTAGTCGTCCTTCTCGGCGAGTGCCTCGCCCACCGAGCGAGCACCGGCCTCCATCGCCGAGAGGTCGATACTCCCGTCCTCGTTGCTCGGGGTCGGCAGGGCGAGGAAGGTCACGTCGGTGTCGCGGATGGCCCCGTAGTCGGTGGTCGCACGCAGGCGGTCACCGCCGTGGGCCGCGACCAGTTCGTCCAGTCCCGGTTCGTGAATCGGTGCCTCCCCCGCATTGATAGCGTCGACGACTTCCTCGTCGATGTCGACGTTGACGACTTCGTGGCCGGCGTCGGCGAGACAGGCGGCAACTGTCGTCCCGACGTAGCCGCTGCCAACGATGCTGATTCGCATTGGGCGTCTGTACCGCCCCACCCACCTTCAGCGTTCGGCCTCGCTGGCTCCAAGCGTTTTTATCCTCTGACCAACCACTCGGATGTATGCAAGCTGTCGTACTCGCTGCTGGCGAGGGAACCCGTCTCCGTCCCCTGACGGAAGACAAACCCAAGGGGATGGTCGAGGTCGCCGGCAAGCCGATTCTCACCCATTGTTTCGAGCAACTGGTCGAACTGGGGGCCGAGGAGCTGTACGTCGTCGTCGGCTACAAGAAAGAGGCCATCATCGAACACTACGACGACGAGTTCGAGGGCGTCCCCATCACTTACTCTCACCAGCGCGAACAGAAGGGGCTGGCCCACGCCCTGCTGACCGTCGAGGAGTACATCGACGACGATTTCATGCTGATGCTGGGCGACAACATCTTCCAGGCGAACCTCAGGGATGTCATCAACCGCCAGCAGGAGGACCGCGCCGACGCCGCGTTCCTCGTCGAGGAAGTGCCGTGGGACGAGGCCTCCCGTTACGGTGTCTGTGACACCAACAAGTACGGCGAAATCACGAACGTCGTCGAGAAACCCGAGGACCCGCCGTCGAATCTCGTGATGACTGGGTTCTACACCTTCACGCCGGCTATCTTCCACGCCTGCCATCTCGTCCAGCCCTCCGACCGCGGCGAGCTAGAGATCAGTGACGCTGTCGACCTCCTGCTTCACTCGGGGCGGACCATCGACGCCATCCGGATGGACGGCTGGCGCGTCGACGTGGGCTATCCCGAGGACCGCGAGTATGCCACGGAACTCCTCGAAGAGGGAGTGGAGCCGGAATCGGAAGAAGGAACTGCTGAGGCCGACGCCTCCGCGGAGTAGTCGGTTGCCTGATCGGGCGTTGAGTTTCACTGATGCGACGACCATCGCTCTCAGTGAACGACACGATATCGACTTTGTGCTGAGTTTCGACGATGACTTCGACGGTGTTGTCGATAGAATCGACCCGGCAGACGAGGGATAGAAACCAACTTCACCGAGGCCCTGATTCAGTCACATAATGAACATTCTTGTCACTGGTGGCACCGGCTTCATCGGCGGCCACCTCGCTGAACGGTTCGTCTCGGACGGCCACGACGTGACCGTTCTGGACAACTTCGACCCCTTCTATGACACCCGCATCAAGGAGCACACTGTCGAGGTCTGCCGTGACCGTGCCGAGAACGGCGATGGCTCGTATCGCCTCGTCGAGGGTGATGTCCGGGACGCCGACCTCGTGACCGACCTCGTCTCCGACGTGGAGTACGTCTATCACCAGGCTGCCCAGGCTGGTGTTCGACCGAGTGTCGAGGACCCCCGGAAGTACGACGAGGTCAACGTCAACGGCACGCTGAATCTGTTGGACGCCGCCCGCAACACCGGCATCGAGCGGTTCGTGATGGCTTCTTCCTCCTCTGTGTACGGCAAACCACAGTATCTCCCCTACGACGAGGAGCACCCGACGACGCCGGTCAGCCCCTACGGGGCCTCGAAACTCGCCGCCGAACGGTACGCCTGTGCCTACAGCGAGGTGTACGACCTGCCGGCGGTCGCGCTGCGGTATTTCACTGTCTACGGCCCGCGAATGCGGCCGAACATGGCGATGACGAACTTCGTCTCGCGGTGTCTCAACGGCGACTCGCCGGTCATCTACGGCGACGGCACACAGACGCGGGATTTCACCTTCATCGAGGATGTCGTCGAGGCGAACGTCACCCTCCTTTCCGAAGACGCCGCCGACGGCCAGGCGGTAAACGTCGGCAGTACCGACAACATCGAGATTCTCACCCTCGCCGAGGAGATTCGCGACCAGATAGCGCCCGACCTCGACCTGGCATTCGACGAGCGCCACGACGCCGACGCCGAACACACCCACGCCGACACGACCAGAGCCGCCGAGTTGCTCGATTACGAGCCGACGTACACCATTCGGGAGGGCGTCGAAGCGTTCATCGAGTGGTACCGCGCCAACCGCGACTGGTACGAACCGCTCGTGCTGGCGTCGTAATCACATTCTCACCGGTCAGTAGCCATTCGTCTTTGTCATCCGGTTGCTGATAGTCCTGCGTGCCTGTCACCCCGTATATCAGACCGGGGTAGTGACGTTTGAACCGTCGAGACCACACCGTAGGCTGAGTATTACTAACTTCTGTTTTTGTATCGTCTCTGCTATGTTGCGCGAGAGCACGGAGGATGCGGTCGTCGTGCCAGGGATTGCCGCACCAAGTACGATTGCCTGTCTGCGTTCGCTGGGTAAGCGGGGCGTGCGAACGATTGTCGTCTCGGAAGACAGCGAGACCCCTGCCTTTGCCTCGAAGTACTGTGACGAGACGGTTCGCACCACGGACCCCAACGAGGACATGGACCAGTATGGACGGCTGTTGCTGGACCTCGCGAGTCGGGAGTCGGTCCAGACGATTATCCCGGTCAGGGAACCCGACATCTACCACCTCGCGAACCGGAAAGCGGAGTTCGCCGAACACGTCGGGACGCCCTGGCCCGACTTCGAACGGTTGGAGCGAGTCCAGGACCGCAAGCGCCTGTTTGAGATTGCCGAGTCCGCCGGCGTCGGCGTCCCCGAGACGAGACTGCTCTCGGAGTGGGACAGGTGGGACGAACAGACCATCGTCAAGTCCAGATACAACATCGTCGTCGCTGACAACGAGGCCCACTATCCGGGCGTGGAGTATATCGAGCCTAACAGTACTCCCGACACGGCGGCTCTCATCGAGGAGATGGGACACGAACCTATCGCACAGGAGTATATGTCCGACTCGGCTGAGTACGGCTTCTTCGCACTGTTCGATAACGGGTCGCCGGTCGCAACCTTTCAGCACCGTCAGATTCGGGCTTACAAGTACTCCGGTGGGCCCAGCGCGTTCCGGGAAGCAGTGCACATCCCCGAACTCAAGCGGGCAGGGCTTCGCTTGCTCGACGCACTCGACTGGCACGGACTCGCGATGGTCGAGTTCAAGAGAGACGACGGGGAGTTCAAACTCATGGAAATCAACCCCCGATTCTGGTCGTCGCTCCCCTTCTCGGTTACGGCCGGCGTCGACTTCCCGTACCATTTCTACCAGCTCGCCGGCGGCGAGTCCGTGGATGCAGCCGACGGCTACGACGTTGGCGCGGCCGGGCATCTCGTCCGCGGCGAGGTTAGCTACCTCGCAAGCGTCCTCTTCCATGACTCTTCGCTCGCAGAGCGTCCCAGCCCGCTGTCGGCGCTCAACACGGTCGGTTCGTCGCTGTTCCACCATCCCCGGTTTGATTATCTGGACCTCGACGACCCGAAGCCGTTCGTGCAGGACATCCGCAGGACGATCAAGAATACCGTGACAGGGCGACCGTAGGCGACCATCGACGCCCCCGTACCGACCCGTCCCGACGCGATTGGCCGAACGCGACCTGCAGTCTCGTCTGACATCCGCACGACGCCTGCCACAGCCCTTATATTCGCGGTCGTATCTATTCCGTACAATGACATCGGGCTGGCGGTACCGCGGGGTCAGCGTCCTCGGGACCGCCATCATGACCGCACTCGCGGTCACTATCATCAACCTCTCGGCTGTGCAGGAGGCGTTCGCACTCGTCCCGTACTTCGGTCGGCCGGCACCGGTCGTCCTCGAAAACGGGGAACTGCTCTGGACGATAGCGACGGCGCTTGTCGTGACGCTGGCGGCCATGTGGCCGGTCTTCAAACCCCGGCCCCGACGGATTCTCGACACCATCTTGCTCACGCAGAAGCGACTCCTGCTGTCGATGGTCGCCCTCGCCGCTCTGGGGTATTTCAACTACAGTTACCGGCTCCCGCGAGCGACACTGATGTTGACGACGGCGTTCCTGCTCGTGGTGTTGCCCTTGTTTACGGTCGCCATTCGTCGTCGCCCACGCTCCCGGAGTCGTGCGGTTATCGTCGGTGATGATCCGGAAACTATGGCGGATATCCTCGCTTCGACGGACGTGCCGGTCATCGGCTACGTCTCGCCGCCGTCGTCCTTTGCCGTCGAGGAGTCCCCGGATGCCAGGCCGGTCGAACTCTCCGATGGTGGAGTCGTCGAGGCCAGCCTCGACCAGCTCTCGAATCTCGGTGGGCTCTCCCGGCTTGATGAGGTGTTCGTGAAATACGACGTGGACACCGCGTTCGTTGCGTTCGCGAACACCGACCGCGCGGAGTTTTTCGGGACGCTCGACGCCTGCGCGGAGTACGGTGTAACGGCGATGGTGCACCGCGACCACACTGACGACGTACTCACGGCAGGCGTCCCGGGTGGCGACCTCGCGGAAGTCGACCTCGAACCGTGGGACTGGCAGGACTACGCTGTCAAACGCGTCTTCGACATCTGTTTCGCGGGAGCTGGCCTGCTCGTTCTGTCGCCGGTGATACTCGCCATCGCTGTCGCCATCAAACTCGACAGCCCCGGACCGGTGCTGTACAGCCAGCAGCGCACGGCCGAGTTCGGCGACACCTTCACCGTCTCGAAGTTCCGCTCGATGGTGACCGACGCCGAAGCGGAGTCGGGCGCGAAACTTTCCGAGGAGGACCGTGGTGAACGCGACCCACGGGTGACCCGCGTCGGGCGGGTCCTCCGGAAGACCCACCTCGACGAGATTCCACAGCTGTGGTCGATTCTCGTCGGCGACATGAGCGTGGTCGGCCCGCGGCCGGAACGACCGGAACTGGATAGTGATATGGAACGCGGTGCCGAGGAATGGCGTCGGCGTTGGTTCGTCAAACCGGGGCTAACTGGCCTCGCGCAGATAAACGACGCGACCGGCCACGACCCACGGGAGAAGCTTCGATACGATGTCGAGTACATCCGCCGACAGTCGTTCTGGTTCGATTTGAAAATCGTCGTTCGGCAGATATGGCAGGTTTTGACTGATGTTCGATCGCTTGCCGCCGCCGGCCAGAATAAGGAGTGACCCGCCGAGCTAACCGGACGTCTTTTGTCACTCGCTGGTGTACGCCGGTGCAGATGCACGCGGGGAGGCACCGATGACGACGGTCGTACTCGGGCTCGACGGTGCGGCGTTCGAACTTATCGACCGCTGGCTCGAGGACGGGACGCTCCCGACGCTGTCCCGACTCGTCGAGGAGGGCGCTGCGACGGACATGCAGAGTTGCGTCCCGCCGGTCACCTGCCCCAACTGGCAGTGTTACGCGACCGGGACCAACCCAGGCAAACTGGGCGTCTTCTGGTGGGAGCGCATCGATGCCGACACCCAGTCCATCGAGAACACCAGCGCGAGCACTCAGTTCGACGGCCGCTACTACTGGGAGTACCTCGACGGTGAGAGCGCGACCATCAACCTCCCGACGAGCTACCCACCGCCCGAGGACACCGACGGCGTCCACATCGCTGGTGGGCCCGGTGCCGAACAGTCCGGGTACACCACACCGTCAGATATCGAAGCGGAGTTAGTCGAGACCTACGACTATACCGTCCACCCCGAACACATGGGCGACCTCTCCGCAGAGAAACCCGACAGCCCCTGTGTCGAGGAAATCTACGACCTCATCGAGACAAGATTCGACGTTCTAGAAGAGTTCGTCGCCAAGGAAGACACCGACTTCGTTCACTGCACTGTGTTTTACCTGAACGTCCTCCAGCACTTCTACTGGGACCACGAGGTGGTCCGGGAGGCCTGGCAGCGCATCGACGACCGCATCGCGGACCTGCTGGCCGCCGATGACCTGGAGACGCTGTATGTCATGTCCGACCACGGCTCGAACGAAATCGAGACGGCGTTTTTGGTCAACGTCTGGCTTGAACGAGAGGGCTACCTGGAGACGACGACCGGCGTCAGCGACCTGCTGCACCGCGTCGGACTGACCCGAGAGCGGATTCGCCCCGTGTTGAGTTCGCTGGGCGTCGAGTGGTGGCTCCGCAAGCTCGTCCCTCGCCGGATTCAGATGCTGTTACCTGATTCCGAGGGCGGCGTGACAAAGAGCGCGAAGGCAAACGTCATCGACTGGGAGAACTCGGTGGCACTCGCCAGCGGGCAGGGGCCACTGTACGTGCTTGCAGAGGACCCCGACGAACGCGAGCGCGTTCGAGCGGAACTCCTCGACCGACTGGACGGCCTCGTCCACGACGGGCAGACAATCGTCGAGTCGGCCGTCCCTGCCGAGGACGTCTACGAGGGCTCTCACCTCGACCGGGCACCGGACATTCTGCTCCGACAGGCACCGGGGGTCCACATCGAGGGCGCGGTCGGCCGCGAGCGCGACCCCTTCGAGGCCCCCTCCCGGTGGCGCGGCGAGAACAAAGAGACCGGACTCTTTCTTGCCTCCGGTCCGGACGTCGACCCCGACGCGAGTCTCGAAGACATGCACATCCTCGACATCGCGCCGACCGTTTTGCATCACACTGACACGCCGGTGCCGACGAACCTCGATGGCGAGGTTCGGACCGACCTCTTTGCCGACGGCTCCGACCCGGCAGAGCGGACGCCGAAGACGCAGCGGCCGGCCGGTACCGGCACCGGCGGCCCTGGTGGTGCCGACAGCGAGGTCAGCGACCGCCTGAGCGATCTGGGTTATCTTCAATGACTCCCTCTCTGGCCTACTCCGGTGGTGAGTTTCGATGACAGACGCGGGCGTGTTCACCGTTTCGCTGGACACCGAACTCGCGTGGGGGAGTTTCGACAAGGGCGGCGTCGACCGCTACGGCGACGCCTACCGTCAGACGCCGGCCGTCGTCGACCGCCTCTGTGGCCTCTTCGACGCGTACGAGGTACCCGCGACGTGGGCGTTCGTCGCTCATCTCTTTGCGGGCTGTGAGGGCCACGGCGGCGACGCGAGTGGTTCCGGCGACGATGACCGAGCTGACTGGCTTGCAAGCGCGCCCTGTTCGACCGGCGTCGACCGCTCGCTGTGGTACGCGCCCGACCTGCTGGAGACCGTCCGGGCGTGTGAGACGACACAGGACGTTGGATTGCATGGCTACAGTCATCTCGTTTTCACCGAGCACTCACGGGCGGCCGCCGCAGCGGAACTCCGGGATGCGCTCGCGGCCGCCCAAGATGTCGGACTCGACCCCTCCTCGTTCGTCTACCCGCGCAACGAGGTTGCTCACGTCGACCTGCTGGCAGACGCTGGCATCGACGTCTACCGCGGCGTCGACGACCGCTGGTACGAGCGGGCCCCGCTCGGTCCCGCCTGCAAGCCGCTTCGGTTTTTCGACGAGGCCGCTGTTCGGCCCCCGCCCGCCGTGACGCCGACTGAACGAGACGGCGTCGTCTGTGTGCCGGGCTCGCAGGTCTTCCGGCCCGAACGCGGTGCGTGGGCGCGCACGCCCGCGGGCAGTCAGGCGCGCCGAGCGCGCAAGGGACTGGACCGCGCAGTCGAGACCGGCGGTGTCTTTCACCTCTGGTGGCACCCCTTCAACCTCGCCGGCGACGTCGACTACCACCTCTCGGCGCTGGAGGACATCCTTACGTACGTGGACACACTCCGGGCAGACGACGACCTCGAACTCATGTCGATGACCGACGTTGCAGATGCCTACAGAGACGGTCGCTGGCAGCAGCCACGGGAGGAAAGCGCATGACCGACGACCGCAATCCGCCGGACAGTCTCGCCGGCGACACCGTCGGTGTCGTCGGACTTGGTTACGTCGGCCTGCCGCTCGCGTTGGCGATGGCCGAAACGGGCTATCGCGTCGTCGGCGTCGACGTCGACGAAACCCGCATCGAAACGCTTCGGGACGGCGACTCCTACATCACCGACGTTCCCGACGGAGCCGTCGACAGGGTGGTCGGCGAGGAGTTCGTGCCGACGACCGATTACGACCGCCTCTCCGAGGCTGTCGGCGTCTCTATCTGCGTTCCCACACCGCTTCGCAAGACCGGCCAGCCAAACATTTCCTACATCGTCGACGCGACCGAGGAACTCGCGGGCGTCCTCTCGCCCGATAGCACGGTCGTCCTGGAGAGTACCGTCTATCCGGGTGCGACCGAGGAGGTGGTCGCACCGACCCTGGCCGACAACGGCCACGAGGTCGGCGAGGACGTCTTCGTCGCCTTCTCGCCCGAGCGCATCGACCCCGGCAACGAGGAGTACGGCACGACGGACATCCCCAAGGTCTTCGGCGGCGTCACCGAGGCCTGCGGTGACCGCGCCGAGGCGCTGTATGGCCCTGTCTTCGATGAACTCGTCCGCGTCGACTCGGCGACGGAGGCCGAACTCGTGAAACTGCTGGAAAACACGTTTCGCAGCGTCAACATCGCACTCATCAACGAGATGGCGACCATCGCCCACGAACTCGACGTGGACATCTGGTCGGTCATCGACGCCGCCGCGACCAAGCCCTTCGGCTTCATGCCCTTCTACCCGGGACCGGGACTGGGTGGACACTGTATCCCCGTCGACCCGAAGTACCTGTCCTGGAAGGCCGACCAGCACGGCGTCGCCACCCGATTCATCGACCTCGCGGACACCGTCAACCGCTCGATGCCCGAACACGTCGTCGACCGGGTGGTCACGCTGGTCAACGACGCCGGGACGGCAGTCCCCGACAGCGACGTGCTCGTACTCGGCGTCGCCTACAAGCCCAACGTCGTCGACACCCGCGAGTCGCCGGCGCTTGATGTCATCTCACTGCTCGAAGACCGCGGTGCCAGCGTCGCCTATCACGACCCGCACGTCCCCGCTGTCGAGATCGGGGCACAGACCTACGAATCACGCTCGCTGTCGCCCGCGGTGCTCGCCGACCAGGACTGTGTCGTACTCGTGACCGACCACGACGCCATCCCCGTCGACACCGTCGCCGAGCACGCACCGCTTCTGTTTGACACCCGCAACGCGACGGCCGATATCGACGCAGAGCACGTCCATCGGCTATGAGTTCCAGAGACGCAGGCGACGAACCACGCGTCTTCCACCTCATCACCCGCTTGCTGAAAGGCGGCGCCGAAGCAAAGACCATCCAGACTGTCTTTGGACTGGAGGGCTACGATTTTACTGTTGGCCACGGCGCCGCGTACGACGAGTCCCAGACCCGGCGGCTGCACGACCGCGGCGTCGGAACTCGTCGATTCCCACTCCTGCGTCATTACAATCCCGTGACGGCCGTCCCTGCCGTTGCGACGATTGCCCGGTACCTCCGGCGTCAGAACTTCGATTTGGTCCACACCCACAGCACGGAGGCAGGCATCGTCGGCCGAATCGCGGCTCGCTCTGTGGGGGTTCCTGTGATCCACACGGTCCACGGCGTCCCCTTCGCAGAGGACCGCAACGACCTCCTCAACCGGTTCGTGCTGGCCTGCGAACGGCAGGTTGCGCCGATGACCGACTGCATCGTTACCAACGCCGACGCCATCGCCGAGGACTATCTCGACCGGGGGATCGGTTGCCCCGACCAGTACAGGACGGTCTACAGCGGCATCGACGTCGAGCAGTTTTCGACGGCCGACCCCGCGACGGACCTGCCCGGTGAGGGGTTGCGGGTGACGATGGTCGGCCGCCTCGTCGAGGGCAAGGGACTGGGTGTGCTCTTAGAGGCCGTCGACGCGCTCGACCGGACGGACCTGACGGTCTCGGTCGTCGGAGAGGGCCCCGAACGCGAGGCCTTCGAGGCCGACGTTCGAAAGCGCGGTCTCGACGGCGTCGTCCACACGCTGGGCTACCGCGAGGACGTCGACCGAATTCTCGCGGCCTCGGACGTGTTCGTCCTTCCCTCGTTTCGTGAGGGAACGCCCCGCGTCATCACCGAAGCGATGGCAAGTGGCCTTCCTATTGTGGCGACGGACATCGCCGGCATCCCCGAACAGGTCACCGACGGCGAGAACGGCTATCTGGTACCGACCGGCGACCCCGACGCGCTCGCCGACCGGCTGGGGCGCCTGCTGGCGGATGCCGAGCGCAGAGCGCAGTTCGGCGACAGCAGCCGCGACCGTGCCGAGCAGTTTTCCATCGAGTCGATGGTCGAGGACCTCGACGCCGTCTATCTTGGTACAATGAGAGAATCCCGGCGTTCACGCCGGGCGTGAATCGTGTAAGCCCGGTAATACCTTTGACGGGGACTGCCGGGCCGGATATTCCACTTTCACTCTGGCAGGCAACTACTTATCAATCTCGCATACAACAGGCTATGTATGGCGGATCAGGTCACGCGCACCTACGTTGCATCCATTCGCAACCACCAGCAGGTGCGCGACGACCTCGATTCGCTCGGGTTCGCCGCCTCAAAACTCTGGAACGTCGCCCGGTGGACCTGCGACCGCATTTGGCACGAAACCGGGACGATTCCAGACGACAGCACACTCAAAACGTACCTCAAGAATCACGAACGCTACGCGGACTTGAACGCACAATCCAGTCAGGCAATTCTCGAAGAATTGGCTGAAGCGTTCGACTCGTGGTACGCTCACCGCGAAAACGGAAACAAGGACGCGAACCCACCCGGCTACCGCAAGCATAGCGACGACCACCCGCGCTCAACGGTCACATTCAAAGAGGACGGCTTCAAGCACGATTCCGACCACAACCGGATTCGGCTCTCGAAGGGGCGAAACCTGAAAGATGGGCGGAACGACTTCGTTCTCTGTGAGTATGCCGTTGACCCCGAAGTAACCATACAGAACGTCCAGCAGGTCCGAGCGGTCTGGACTGGCGACGAGTGGGAGTTGCACATCGTCTGTCGCGTCAAAACTGGCGACCCGGACCCACCCGGCGACCGGGTGGCAGGCATCGACCTTGGCATCTGTAATTTCGCCGCCGTTGCAGTCGGTGATGAGGCTCTGCTGTACCCTGGCGGGGCACTCAAAGAGGACGACTACTACTTCCAGAAAAAGCGAGCGAAGTGCGACGACAGCGACTCCGATAAATCACAACGACTGGATCACAAGCGTCGGGGTAGACGTGACCACTTCCTACACGCTGTCTCAAAAAACGTGGTGGCCGAGTGCGCCGCCCGCAACGTCGGGACGATTGCCGTAGGCGACCTGTCGGGTATTCGTGAGGACGCCGATTGGGGTGACCACGGCAACCTCGATTTGCACGGATGGGCCTTCGACCGCTTCATCGAGATGCTAGAATACAAAGCCGCCGAACGAGGTATCAACGTCGAGCGCGTGGACGAACGCGATACGTCCAAATCGTGCGCCTCTTGCGGGACGACCGACGATAGCCAGCGCGTCGAGCGTGGTCTGTACGTCTGCGAGGCGTGTGGGCTAGTCGCCAACGCCGACGTGAACGGAGCCGCGAACATCCGACAGAAGGTACTCCCGAGTCTCGCCTGTGACGGGGGAGATAGGGATAACGGCTGGATGGCACAGCCAGCGGTACGCCTGTTCGACAAATCCACGGGGCGAGTAACCCCACAAGAGCAGGCAAACCGCGAACCATAATATCCCAAAGCTTGGGAAACCGCGCCGTTTACGGCGCGGAGGATGTCATCGGGACGTGCTGTCCGGGTGAGACGCCGAGTTGTGTAAACAGTTAGTTCCAGGACACGACTTCGAGGCCGTCGATGCTACCGAAGTCGCCGGTGTCGTCGGTGACGACTGGTTCGTTGAACACGAGGGCAGTTGCCGCGATAGTGGCATCGGCAAGCCCGAGTGTCGGCTTCGTATCGCTAGCGAGATGCTCGCCCTGTATTGTCCCCGCTCGACGAGCGATATTCTCGTCGACGTCGATGATTGGTAAATTGCCGACGAGTTCCTCGTAGGCACGAGCGTTATGATGGGGTGTCGTTCCAGCACCGACCGAGACGTACAACTCCGAGAGGACTGTCGAGGGGAGGCGCTGTGGAAGGTTCGCGGCGTTGTGCTGGCGTGACAACTGAATCGCACCCTGGTCTTCCTCGTCAAGAGCGATGATATAGTTCGTATCCAGAATCATTCGAGACGGTCGACTATCTCCTCAGCCTCGTGCTTGTCTACTTTATCGAGTTCGTCCAGCATCTCGCGGTGTTCGTTGGCCCTGTCGGGGTCTGTGTCGTACTTCTGTGCCCACTGTGCGAGACTCCAATCGGAGGTGAGCCGGTCGATAGCCTCGCTGAAGCTCTCGCCCTCTCGCTTCTGGTCCTCGATGCGTGCATAGACGTCTTCGTCAAGCCGGACTTGCTTCGTTCCCATGTGTAAACAACGTTGACACCGCCCAATGAATCTGACGCCGTTGTCGGGTACCTTTTCACGACGGCTGGTCCGTGTTTCCGTCGGGGGGATCGAGACGTCCGTTCCGGGACCGCTGGCTTCTTGCCCGGTGCCGTAAAATCCGGGTGCATGACACGCGCGCTCGTGACCGGTGCTGCCGGTTTCATCGGCTCGCATCTCTCCCATGAACTGCTGGACCGGGGCCACGAGGTCCGTGGCTTCGACAACTTTGCGACTGGCGACCCCGCCCGCATCGACGCCCTCGCCGACCGCGATGACTTCGAATTTCAGGAGGGCGACCTCCGGGACGAAGGCGACGTCGCGTCGGCCGTCGAAGATATCGAGTGGGTCTTCCACCAGGCCGCTGTCCCCTCGGTGCCCCGGAGCGTCGAGAACCCGAAACTGACGACGACGGCCAACTGCGTCGGGTCGACGAACCTGCTGGTCGCCGCCCGTGACGCCGACGTCGAGTCCGTCGTCGTTGCCTCCTCCTCGTCGGTGTACGGCTCCGGTGGCGAGTTGCCAAAACGGGAAGACCAGCCCGACAGCCCCGAATCTCCCTATGCCCTCTCGAAATACTGGACCGAGCGACTGGCCGTCCAGTTCAGCGACCTCTATGGGCTGGAGACGACCGCCTTACGATATTTCAACATCTTCGGCCCGGGTCAGGACCCCGACGGCGAGTACGCGGCGGTGATTCCGAAGTTCATCCACCTGATGCGCGACGGCGAGCGGCCGATCATCTACGGCGATGGCGAGCAGTCCCGGGATTTCACGTACATCGAGAATGCTGTTCAGGCGAACATCTTGGCGGCGAAGAGTGACTGCTCGGGGGAGGCGATGAACGTCGGCTGTGGCGACAACACGACGATCAACTCCCTGATCGAGCAACTGAACGAGGTCCTCGGGACTGATATCGACCCGGAACACGGCGACCCGCGGCCGGGCGACGTTCGGCATTCTCACGCTGACGTGTCGAAGGCTCGGGAGTTGATTGGCTATGAGCCGTCTGTGGGATTCCGGGAGGGGCTTGAGCAGACGGTTGCCGAGGAAGTGGAGCGATGATCTGGCTGTTTCTTTACTGTACTCTCGCCAAGATGTAGTTTCTGAACGGCTGTATCTCTGCGATGGCATAGCCAGTCAGTAAGGCAAATACTGGTGTTGCTGGTGCTCGGAAGTTCATCCCGCCAGACATCCACGTTGCCATGACTGTGAGCAGGATCATCACGACCGGTGTAAGCCAGAGTCGGGTCAAGACGCGGTCGTTTCGAACGAGCGACGGGACTGCAATAGCAGAGCCCACAAGCAACGGAAACAGAGTAAGCACGTTGATGATGTTGTGGAAGAGTGACCATTCTGGCAACACGGGAACGAAAAAGTAGAACACCTTCACAGCGCTCATGATGGCAATATCGGGGAGATTGAACAATACAAAGAAGACGATATTGTCTGCATTCGTCGGCGTGTAGTCGTGGACGTATTTCCCGGTCACAGCGACACCACGCCGCATCTTATCACCTACGTGCTTTCCCGTGTAGCCACTGAGAAAGATCACCGTCACCAGGCTGAAGAGGCCGGCAACAATGGCAGATAGTTTTTGAGAGCGGAAGCCGAGTCGTCGATTGCTGGGTATCGGCAACAAATCATAGAGCAGATATCCAACCACGATCGGAATCCCGTTCGGTCGTGTCGTTGCTAGCCAGGCAAAACAGCTCAGTAGCAGCACGCGGTTTGTTCTGCTAGACTCCTTGTGGAAGCGACTGAGCTGCCAGAGCGTCAGGATCATCACAAAAGTGAACAACGCCTCCGACTGCGGACGGTGAAACCACCGAAACGTCTCCCACAGGAAGACAAACGACCCGCCGGCGACGACTCCACCAGTGTATCCAATGAAATATCGTGCCGTAAAATAGAGGAGTACGGCACCGAGCGACGATAGGACCAGTTGGATGAAGACCCATCCGTCAATCCAGCCATCGGTCAGGACGAGGAAGCTACAGTAGGGCACTTCAAAACCCGCGTACGGCAGATATTCGGTGGCGAAAAACAACGATGGGTCTGTGCTGAGTGCGTGACAGGAGCTCAGGGCGCGGTTCGAGTCACCGACAACTCTCGTCCCCTTGTATGCCCAGAATGCTGTCCTGACAAGTGCTGCAGCAACGAAGATACCAATCGCTGTCAATATATTCTTGTTCCTACTCTTCATTCTCGATTACGTTCCAGGTCAAATCTTCACTATCACGCAAATAAACATACTGGTATGCACGCTTCACCGGAAAACAAGTGTTCTTCGGTGGGTACTCTCTCACTCACGATATCCCAATGCTTGGAGGCGCTCCTGTACTCCCGGTCCATCATCGATATTCGGTGTCTCGATGGCATCTGAAGACTCTTCAACCGTCTTCAGTCGCTCTTCCAGGCGTTCACGGAACCGGTTTAGGATATCAGGTGTCGCCGCTGCAATATCGGTCTCCTCTCTGGGGTCAGCTTCCCGGTCGTAGAGCAGTTCGCGGTCCTGCTTCCCATCGTAGAGGTATGTCCAGTTGTCTTCTCGAAACCCGAACCTGAGTGCGTCCTCGGCACGCATCTCCTTCTCTGTCAGGATGATGTCGTAGCCGGTCTCCCCACCCGAGAGGACGTCGACGAGTGATTCACCTGCGACTCGTTTGTTCATCGCCAGTGTCAGGTCAGCGCCAACGGCATCCAGCACTGTGGGCAGGATATCGATACAGCGGACCGGTGTCTCGACGTAGTCCGGTGTCGGGACAGTGACGCTGTCAGGGAATCGGATCAGTAGCGGCACCCGGACGAGTTCTTCGTAGGGGAGGTTCTTGTGTCCGTATAGTTCGTGCTCACCGAACTCGTCACCGTGATCGCCAACGAAGACGACGATGGTGTTTTCCAGGTATCCGTCCCGTTCGAGTCTGTTCAGGAAGCGACCGAGTGCGGCGTCGAGATACTCCACTTCGAGTCGATAGTTGCGGTACAGTTCTTCGTGTTCCTCGTCGGTGACGTCTTCTGGCGATTCGACAGCCGCTTTCCGCCAGAGTCGCTCTGCGCGGAACTTGTTTCGATAGGAGAAGTCGTCGCCAGGAAGATAGGGGCCGTGGGTGTCCATGTACTGGGTCCAGAGGAACCAGGGCTGGTCGGCACCGTCGATCCAGTCGAGCATCTGGTTGTGTATCTCGTCGGCCGGGAGATACGGCGTCTTGCTCAGCACCCGAGCGCCCTTGTTGAGTAGTTTGACGACCTTGTCGGGCAGACTGTCGACGAACCCTCCTCCGGAGAGCGGGAGGATGTTCTCTTCGAAGGTGTCAAAGCCCTTGTCGAAGTTTCGTAACCGTGAGACGTTTGGATTCGAGTGGATGGCAGCCGTCGTGTAGCTGTTTTCCTGGAACTGTTCGGCCATCGTCGGTTGGTCGTCGGTGATATACCAGTGCCCGCCGTAGTCCAGCGGGTAGCGCCCGGTGAGCATCGCCGTCATCGCCGGGGCTGTCGAGATACCCTGTGAGTAACACTTCTCGAAGACGACGCTCTCTGTCGTGAGACTGTCGAGTGTCGGTGTGTCAGTGTCGTCGCCGAATACTGCGTCCGCCCGCAACGAATCCGCCACGAGAAAGAGAACGTTCGGCGGTTGTTCCATCGGCTGTCACTCCACGACGGACTCAGTAGTAGTTTGTGTCTCTGTCTGTAGCGTCCCATCGAGTCGCACTCGTGAGACGACACAGGCAGCGAGTATGAGTACGATCGGGACGAAGGCGATGCGCCGCCGGAATGCTGCACCGTAGTTCATCTCGATGATGCCATACAGTGTCGCCCCAATCAGGGCGTACCCTGTCAGGACGAACAGCTCGCGTCGGTGGGCCGGGTACTGCCGGAAGGCGCGTGGTACCAACAGGCAACACAGGAAGACTCCCCAGCCGCTGACGCCAGCGAGCAAGTCGACGAAGCGGCTGACCTGCCACGGAAGCGGTGAAAACAGGAAGTACCCAAGTTTTATCGGCGCGTATAGCACGATGTCGAGCCACGAGCGGTAGTGCAGGTTGACGAGGTACGCGGCGCTGCCGTGTGCGCGGCCGTGAGCGAAAGCGTCGATGGCGGCCGGTGAGACGGTGGTCCCGAAACTAGTCAATGACCCGAAATTGAGTGCGAAAAACATCACGCCGCCACTTCCGATAGCGAACAGTGTGGTTGTAGCTGCGTCTACTTCCCCCCGTGCGACGAGAACGAGTATCCCGAGTATCGCCACGAGCAAAATATTCTCTTGTCGGAGTTCAAAGAGAACCCACAGGGCTGGAATGGCCACTGTGAGGTGAGCGATCTTGACGCGTGTAACCCACCGGACGGCGACATACAGCAGTACGAACAGGGAGAGAACGATTATCGTCTCCCGCTGGATGATCAGTGACCGGAAAAAGATGGACGGCCAGAAGAGAACGGCACCTGTTGCAGCGAGGGCAGCACGCCGATCACCGAACTGCCGGACGATGCCGTAGACGGGAATGCCAAGTAGTGTACCGTAAAACGCCGTCGCGATGCCACCGACGACGTACTGGTCCCCAAGAAAGAGGTAAAACGGCGCGTACAATACTCCGAGAATGACTCTCCGGACGTTCGAAGAGAGGACGAGTTCGCCGCTTGTCAGACCGCTCGCAAAGGCACCAACCGCCTGGTGGTTCGCCATAGTCGCGCCTGTCACGACAGTCATTCCGAGCTGTGTGTCGACAGCCAGCGCCAGCAGCCGTGTAAAAAATGAACCAGCCAGGATAACTGCTAGCCAGTGCTTGCGCAGATATCCCACTGCGAAGCCGACGGCGACGAGCACGAAGAGGAGGAGAAACCGTAGCATTGGCGTTGTAAGCGCAAGGCCAAAAGCACTGCCGATCCCGACGAGAGTCATACTGACTGCGCCCCTTGCCTCGGGTAGAGTGTCCGTCACAATTTGATCACTCCCTTGCAACGTGCCAGCCTGTCTGTGTGGCGTATGAACGGTCTGGCGAAATCTCATCCATCATAGAGTCAGTCCCACACTCGCTGGTAGATCTCTAACGTCTCTCGTGCCGTTCGCGCCCACGAAAACTGATCGTACCGGTCGTATCCACGCTCGACGAGTTGGGTACGACGCTCCTCGTCTTCGAGAACACATGCCAACGCCTTGGAGAGGTCATCGGGGTCTGTCGGGTCGAAGTATACACCGGCATCATCTACAACTTCGGGAATCGATGTTCTGTTGGCCGCTATGACCGGGGTACCGTATCCCATCGCTTCGAGAGGTGGTAATCCAAACCCTTCGTACAGAGATGGGAAGACGAATGCCTCCGCATGATTGTACAACCGAGCAACCGCTTTGTCACCCACATGGCCGAGAAAGTGGATGTCGTTCTGATACTCTTCGTCGATTTCCGCTTCTAGTTCTGGCTGATACGATGGGTGCGTGCTGCCTACGATGGCGGCTGAGAGGTCGGTGTTACCCTGCCGTCGGTACCGCTGGAATCCCCGCAGGAGTGTCTCGATATTCTTGTGCCGACGGACCGAACCGACGAACAGTATGTAGGGAGGTGCCACTGGTGGCTCTCCGTCTGCCTCGACCAACCCGCCACCGGGTCCAAGTGGCACAACAGAGATGGTTTCAGGGGACAGGTCGAATTTGTCGACGATGTCCTCTTTCGTATGTTCCGATACGGTAATCACATGATCGGCAACTCGCACACTCCGTTTAATAAACCGTCTAATGTACGTCTGTTTTAGTCTACTTTTCCCCTGCAGAACCTCTGGAATTTTGAAATACTTCAGATCATGGACTGTAACCAGCGTTTGCTTGGCAGTCATCATGATCGGTACGTACGACGAGAGTGAATGATGGGCCTTGCATTTCGGCCGGTTTCGCAGGTAGTAGAGATGCCGTTTGGGGCCAACCCCTGTCATGTCAGCAGTCTCAAGCTGAACGTTTTCATGCGTGGACCACTCGCTGATATCCCAGCCGAAACTGTTCGGTGGCGGGACAATTATCCGAAATTGAATGTCGGTATCCAACTTAACGAGTTCGTCGAGCAGATGGAACGCGTATCGACCTGCCCCGGAGATGCTCCCTCCCATCGGCCCAGCATCGATGACGAACTCGTCTTCCATCTATTTTGTTGAAGACAAAAGCCGTGTATCACTCTTTCGGCCTTCGCACGGAGGTTTTCCTGCCGAGTTATCTGTTAATCTTCAGGACTATTCCAAGTCGACACACCACTCGTTCTCGACGTTCTGTGACTGGATCCGCCACGACCTAAAAGAAGAGTTAGAGCGACAGTGGGTGATTGAGATGAACGGTGCCGGTGTTCCTGACGCGTACCTCGGCTGCGGGCTGACGACTAGCCTGCGGCCTCAAGCCAGCGAGCCGTCAGCAGCAGCACTCCTCAGAAACAGCTTCAACAACTATTCTCACACTATCTCTGTTCAATTTAGGCCCACGCTTCGATTTACTCAGCTACTGTTCCAAGATTGAATGGTCACACCAACTCAGTTCGGGTTCCAAACTCTCGATTGGGAAGTACCGATATTCTGGTCTGATATCCCACCTGAGCAAATATTTATTACTATATACGAAATGCTGAATGCCAAATAAAATTACGAAAATACAAATTTCTAACAGGATGGCATAAATGGGATTGTATATAATCAACTTGTAGCTACTCGTTTGATTTTCCGGAGGGGCTTATATACTCGGTTCCCACCAACGGACACAGCTAGGTAGATCCATGTTCTTCCCTGAAACGGATTCCTGCGCAACGCATAACTAAAGTACTGTCTTGCCTCAGAATAATACTCGTTCGTCAACGCATTATATCCGAGATGGAAAGCAAGTGCCGCCTCTGCTTGCTGAGTAGATATATGTGTACTCTTGGCACTCAAGGCTCTAATTTTGTTTTTTAAGATTGGGTACGATATCTTTTGTTTCTGTTCGAAACACTTACTAATTCTATCCTTCCGAGCAGAATATTTCACAACCAGTGGCTCAGAAACGGGTAATACTTCCCAGTCTTTCGCAACCTCTAGATAGAAGTCCCAATCCTGCCAACTCGGAAGCTCTTCGTTTAATCGTATCTCATCAGTAACCTCTGATTTAACCATCACAGAAGAGAACGTCCCGATAAAATTCCCCTTCAAGAGCGGAGCAAGTACTTTGCCTTCCCGTTCTGGACAAGATCGGCTGATGATCTCGTCATCGGTACCTTTGCGGACAATGCCTGTATAAACTAAACCGATAGACTTTGATGCGTCCTTGAACACGTTTCGTTGACGCTTGAGCTTCTGTGGACGCCACTCATCATCCGCATCCAAAAACGCGATGTACTCCCCGTTTGCCGCTTGGATACCTGCGTTTCGAGCAGCGTTTGCGCCCTTATTGTTTGAGAAGTGAATGGATTCAATTCGACGGTCTGTGAAGGATTCGATAACATCCCTGGTTTCATCGGTAGAGCCGTCGTCAACGATGACTATCTCGAAATCCTGAAACGTCTGGTTGAGAACACTCTGCACGGCCCGTGGAAGAACAGAAGCGCGGTTGTAAGTTGGAATAATTACGCTGACTGAAACCATCTCTTGCTTCGTGAGTACAGATGGTGTGTCTCGACATATATCGATACTGGATTAGACTATCGGTATTTCACGAGTGAGTTAATCGGCCGAATTAATCCGTTGCATTGACCGGCAAAGTGTAATTGGTTATAGACGTGTTTCTATCCAGAACTGAACGGTCTCAGTGTCGGGACACTGTCTAATGTGCCGTGTTGAATAGATGCTGAGTCATGGTTAGAGAGGTTCACAGAGCGGTTCTATGTTGGATATGGCGAACATGAGGACGATTTCACGGAACTGTCGATACCAGCCGAGCGCTCGCACGGCATCGCCGAGCGAGCGCTTCGTTGTCGAATACGATGTTTCGGCCATCCAGCGCTGAGAGTAGCCTTTTGCCCGGATGAGCGCGTTATGTCCTAGCGTCAACGGTCTTGATCCACGCTGTAAGATGAGTGGCTCGACACCGAGTGCGTAGAACTCGTATTTCGTGATCCAGTTGTGGAAGGCTTTGTCGGCAGCCACTGATAGCAGGTCGTCCGCGTTCCGGCGGACGACCTGCGGCCCGGTCTTCGTATCGTGTTTCCACCGGGCGGAGATATGTACGTCAAGAACAGCAAGAGACTCTCTATCGGTTAGTGTCGTCACTTTCAGTGTCTGGACGTTACTTCCTGACCGCTGGCGGTAGTACGACGAAGCGGAGCGGCGGTCGAAGAACGTGCTGTCGAGTGCAGCGTGGCCAGACTGCGGGTGTTGCTGCGCGGAAACGCGCAGCAACGCCCGCCAGACCCACATTTCCAGCCGGTCGAACGATTTGTAGAGTGTGGTGAAGTCAGGCATATCGTCCGGATCTAGGCCAAGTGCGTCACAAATCTCGGTCATGTACTGTAGCCGATTCGGTGTTTCACGGTAGCTGTGGCCGTCTTCGAGCCGGAAACAATGGAGAACGACGTGCTTCCAGCGGGCGAACCCGCCGCTGGCGGGCTCGCCCGCGTGCTTTCCCAACGCTTGTTTGACTAGCTGCCGACACTGCTCAACGAAGTCGAGGAGATCAACTTCCATAGCCAGAATCGATTTCCTCGGCTTCGCCCTTCTAACCCGTGACAACCGTCGATTAGATCGCTATTCAACACGGCAGTCTAATGAGGGGCTGAGAAATGAGAAGGGCGTAGTGAGCTTTGTCCATGACACTCGCAGACCTCCTCAGAGAACGGTTAGATGTGGACAATCAAGACGCTTGGGAGAATGAGTGCATGCCAACATCTGTCCGGTGTTTCGTCGTTCGACTTCACGCAATGAGGATGTCATTATGTGAAATCGAAGCCGTCTTGAACTTGTTGGGTGCCGATTGTTGCTACAAGCAATCTGGCACTGGAAAGAGACGCTCGCCGAGACACAGAGCGACCCGCCGACGGCAGTGCCTTCGTGGGTTGCGGTCGATGAGAAACAGATCGAAGTCGACGGCGAAAAGGAGTGGTTCTGCGTCGCCATTGACACGGAATCGGAACTCCTGTCTGAAGTAGACGCGTTCAGCCGGTTGCGGCACTGACCACGCGGCGGCGTTCTTACATCAACTCACCGAGAAACACGACCCAATGCATAGATTTCTGGGAATTATTTAATCATGAACCAATCTGTTCCACAGTTCTCTAAATGAAGTTCAATATTGTTATCTTCAGCGAATTCGGTTACTGCTCGTATAACTCCTGGCCAGCTCGGATTGAAATCGTGGCCAGCTATTACTCCACCTGGCTTTACCATTTCATAGTACTTTTCTACATCTCTCTTCACATATTTGTATTTATGATTCCCGTCTATGTATACATAATCCAATTTATCAGGGATCTGTCCAAAAGCCACATCAGAATAATCTTTAATCCATTTATTATTATTATTATTGTATTCCCCTAACTTTTTGTGGGCTTCTTTTTCTGCGTCCCTCATTCTTTCGGCTTCTGACTTTTCCTCCTCATAATCTTCATATGCATCATATGGGTCTATAAGATACATTTTATTTATATCCAATTCCTCTTGCAAAAACCTTGCGTGATCCCCTTTCCAGACTCCAATTTCTGCTACTGTAATATTTTCCACATCACTTAAGTATTTGATATGGGTCCGATCGTAATCAGCCCGAGGGTTCAAGTCGTCGGCCCGAGGATACAGGCCTAATACTTTTCTAGTGACCACTAAGTGGAGTGCTTTCAGTCCTCCAGCCTGATATGTTTTTAAAGCTCGGTGTAGTTTATTTCTCATTCTCTACAGTGTTGCTACGTACTCACACAATAGTTGAAAAGATAGCGATTACGGTGTGTTGAGCTGCTGATTGGGTTTCTCAACCGGTGGGATGTGTGGCACCATCTGGCGAACGTCGTAGTTTACTATAAACCGCGACGTTCACGCCCGAATTATCCACTATCTTTTAAGAACCACGTCCGGGACACACACCAACGCAACGGACCCCGACGTTCATCACACCGATAGCGATGGCTGTGTCCGTACCTGGCTGAAACCTGAACAGGTCGAGTAACTCCGAGATATGTGCCTCACCGACGCCGTCCCAACGCGTCTTCAGAATTGTAATGAGGCGGCAGTTGCACTCTTCTATGACACTGGCCTATGCGCCAGCGGGGTGTGTGATCTTGACGTCGGTCACCTGCAATTATACTATCGGTACTCTCTAATCGATGATTCAGAAGCTGAGTTGGGTCGGTGTGAACCGCTCGATCTCGGAGCGATAGCTGAGTGAGCCGAAACGTCGGTCTGAGTTGAACAGAGAAAGAGACGAGAACGGTTGTTGAAGCCATTCTCAGTGCCTCACAAAGCCCGTTAGTTGAGGGGTCTGCTTGGCTGAAGTGTGACCAAACACAAGCAGCAAGCAGACGGTGAAATCCACGAGGACCAGCTCCTTAACTTTCTCGTCAACCCACTCACTGGCTCATTTGGCGTGAGTCTCGGCGAGAACGCTGATCTTGATCCCGAAGACATCTACGAGGTCCTCGTCGGCGCGACCGCCGACGGGACCTCGATCTCCACACTCTGCGATCGGAGTGAAGATAGCTCATCCAGCACGAACATCCTTCGCCACCTTCGAACGAAACTCGATCTTGACACAGTCACAACCGTCGGGAACACGCTTCTCCAGGAGTACACACTCGATATGCTCCCCGAGCAGGTGGAGATCGTCGTTGATCTCCACCTGCGGCCCTACTACGGTGACACTGACGAGACTGATGGCCTCTACTTCAACGAAGCCAAAGACGGAACCACGGCGTTTCACGCGTACGCGACACTGTACGCTCGGGTTCGCAACAAACGCTACACGCTGGCGGTGCGCCGTCTCACCGACGGCAACACCGCCAGCAGCGTCCTCGCAGAGTTTCTCGGCCTCGCCAATAGCTTCGACTTCGAAGTCAAGGCACTCTACGTCGATAGCGAATTCTACGACGGGAAGTGCCTCACGCTGATGCAGGCGCACAACTACGCCTACGTCGTTCCAGTCATCGCATGGGGGAACGACATTCAGCAGGAACTCTCGGAGGGATGGAGTCGTGAGATTGAACACGACCTCACGACGGAATTCGGCGGTCACGAGTGGACCGTCGAATTCCCGGTCATGATCGACTGTACCTACAAAATGGGTCGCTACGACGATCATGAAGTGGCGCGTCACGGCTACGCCGCTGACGCGCCGTTCATCGATACACCACAACAAGCTCGTCGCCACTACAGCAAGCGGTTCGGTATTGAGGCGACGTACCGCCTGTCAGAGTCGTCGTTGATCTCCACGACGGTGACTGATCAGATGCGACGACTGCTGTTCGTGGTGATTAGCCTGCTTCTTCAGAACATCTGGCGATATCTGCATTGGGAATACGCGGCGACGCCCCGCCGAGGCGGGCGTCGCCTCTGGTGGTGGCCCTTCGAGGAATTCATTCGTATGGTCACCCGCGCAGCGTGGAACGCTCTCTCAGTTCGGCGGTCAATTCCGGCAAATCGTCCGCCTGACGACCGGTTCGAGCGGTAATCACCGACCGGGACGGGACTACTGGTAGTGGCAACGCTGTCGTGTCGGCGGCTTTCCGCCGCCGACTCCGACAGCTTCGTGTCATCACTGGCATAGAGTGAGTGTCAACCGCCGGTCCAGCCGCTGTTTCGTGAACGAATTCACCCGTCAGAAGCAGTTAGCCGAAGACGCTTTGTGAGGTACTGATTCTGATGAGTGCTGCGGCTACCGAAGCGTTGGCTTGAGGCTGCGGCCGAGGCATATGCGTTGGGGACGCTGACACCGTCCATCTCAATCTCTCACCGCCGCACCCACTTTGTTTCCAGTTCGTCGAAGGTGGTGTAGAAGCTTTCATCGATTCTCTACGGTCGGATCTCTATTTGTAATGTCTCCCGACTGCTTTTCAGGATTCGGCAACAAATCTTAGCTAATCAAACAGTCTCTGATGAAGTCCACTCAAACTGAAATCTGCCGAGTTACATCTTGGGGCGCATTCTGTACCACTGCCAGTTCGTGGCGAACTCAGTCATAAAATAGTGTGGACAATCGTCATGGTGGGGTGCCGAAATAGGGAGTTTCGGTACTTCCCGACCGGCGTAATCTGCGGAATTGAATCGCCGAGTTAACCACGAGAAAGTGTCTGTATCTGGATGTGTTCAAGATCCCCGATCCAGACGATTACCTTTCGGCGTCGGACGTAAAAGACGTAGCGGAAGAAGTCATTGCTCCACTCCCCTTGCCGGGTGTCGAGGGGAGCCCCCTCGACCCCGGCGACATCTGGCTCGTCGTCATCTTGGCCTGTGTCAACCAGAACTCGATCTGGGACACCTGCAACGATACCAACGGGACACCGTGTGACGATACCGTTCTGACGTGGTTGCATACGCTTGACCGAGACTGGCTTGAGTTCGTTGCGAACCTCCTGCTTGGCCGCCTCGCCATGACGATTCTCGACCCCGACCGGTCGAGAATCGTCTCCATCGATTTCATCGACAACCCCTATCACGGCGAGTACTACGACGACGACGGCGAACTCTGTACGATGGCTCCCAAAGACGGGACAACCACTTGCCACCGCTATTGTACAGCCTACGTCGTCTCGAACGGAAAGCCGGTGACGCTGGCGATGACCTACGTCCGCAGTGACGAAGATGAAGCCGACGCGGGCGAGCACGCGCTCGCCCGCGTCGAGAACTATCCCTTCGAAATCGACCTCCTACTTGCCGACAGTGGATTCTACAACGAGCGCGTCATCCGCCGTGCTCGTGACATCGCCGCAACGGTCGTTCACGTCCCGAAGAAAGGTGAGCGGATGAAGGACAAACTCGACACCCACAAGTCGTACATGACGACCTATCGCATGTATAAGGACAGCGAGCGGGAACTGCGCTTCCCGCTCGCGGTCGCTGTCTCCTACCGGAACGGTGACCGTGGCAAGCACGGTGAAGTCGTTCGTAGCTACGTGGCCTGCGGCGTGACTGATCGCTCGGCGAAGCAAGTCGAACGCCTCTACAGGAAGCGTTCAGGCATCGAAACGACCTATCGTTACTTCGGCAAGCACGCGGGATCACGACGACGCGTGATCCCGTCGTGCGGTTTGCGATCATGCTGGTTGCAGCACTCCTGGAGAACCTCTGGCTTGTTCTCAGGTGGGCGGTCGTCGCCCGCCCGCGGCAGGGCGGGCGCGACCTGCCCGAGGAGTTCACGTTCAAGACGTTCTGTGACTGGATTCGTCACGAACTGGAAGAGGAGTTACGCCGCCGGTGGAAGATCGAAGCGAACGGGGTTGGCGTGCCGGCGTCACAGGAAACGGCCGCGGGCTGACCGGAGTCAGCCCACGGCCCGTCCGTCGGGCGGTGAGTGACAGCTGTCGGCAGAGATCGTCAGGTCCGGGTGAGATCGTCTGTTTGGAGCGGTGAATTGGACTTGTCTCGACCCACGCTGCGGCAACAGCCAAGACTGACCGCCAAATCATACAGAAAGTGATCATTTTGTGGCGTTCAGGCAGCACTCTCTCGACTCGTTCAGGAAGTACCGACTATGGTGACGACAGGCCAGATATCACCAGAATCGATGGGTGAGCCCTCGATTCCTCGAAGCGGAAGCTGTCGAATTACGTCGCTCACTACATCTTTCACGTCTGCTGCTGAAAGTACACCGTCCGGATCTGGTAGCTTCAACACACTTCCAAACCGGACATCTTCCTCAATCGGAACGATATCTCGGTTGCGCTGTCCCCGCCGGTTGGGAAGTACCGATATTTGGTCAGTTAAGAGTCGATTCCGCAACGGGGGACCAAGTAGTTATGTGTTATTGAAGACTCTGTGTAAAACGTGGGTACTATAAATCGCCTCGCACTGTATGTTAGTGTGCAATCCGTTTCAGAGTTTTCTGAATAAAATTGATCTTTTGTTAATGAAGAGGCTAGATGAATGATATATACATACAATGGGCCCTAATTCAAGTAAAAGAATAATCTATGAATATGAAAAAATCACTGAACCGGGTGTACTATAATCCACCAGAAATAGCAAAAACAGTCGCGAAAAAGTATATTTCATATAAATACAACGATCTGGTCGTATCTTCAGCTGAATTAAAATGTGTTGCTTCTCTAGTCGAAGAACTAGAGGAAAATGTTGCTAACTTGCAATTCAACGATCAGTTCTCAGCTAATCCGTTTCCAGATGCACACTGTCGTCGATTCCCTCTTTTTTTATTTAGGCGCCCATTTGTCGCAGAAATCCAAAATGGTGGGGTTGTGGGGCCGAATGGCGCTGTAATTACTTCGGATAATCAAATTATTGCGGACAGCCTGAAATTCCCCGCGAGACATCATGACCTTCACGGAGCCGCTGCCAGGGCTGTTTTTTCAAAGCCTTATTTCAAGTCTATAGCTCATGAATACAGGCACCAATCCAAGACAGACCTTTCTTCAGCTGTTGTACTTCATCATGGGGCTGAATCTACAGGATTCTATCATTGGATTATCGATAATATGTTGCGTTTGAGATCTGTCCGAGTATACGAAGAATTAACTGGGAATAATGTCACACTTATTTTATCTGCTCACGCTCCGGATTTTGTGTATGATCTTCTTGATTACGCTGGATTCGGAGACAATGATGTGGTATTATGGGATGGACAGTGGATCTCGGTCGAGAATATGGTTATTCCGTCGTGGCCGGAACCAACACCAAAAAATTTAGATTGGCTTAAAACCAAGGTGAGTAGCAATTTAGAACATTCAAAGATATCGAGATATGTTAAACAAGTATCGGATGAGTGCGATTATATTTACATTTCTCGTCAAAAAGCCTCCAAAAGGGTTGTGAAAAACTATAATGAGATAAAGCCAATCCTAAATAAATATAATATTAAAGAGATAAAATTTAGTAATTTAAATATCGAATCAGAAATTCATTTGATTCGGTCCATCACTGGAATCATTGGCCCCCACGGTGCCGGATTGACTTCAATGATTTGGGCTGATGACCTCTCAGTGCTTGAGATATTCAATGGCGTCGTGATTCCTCCGTTCTTTGTGATTGCGGATGTTTTAGACTTTGAATATTCTGCAATAATGGCAGAACCCATAGAAGGGAACCGAGTACGTGATAGAGATATATATGTTGACCCAGATGTGTTTGAAAACCATATTGAAAATTTTGTAAAATAGAAGTGGTGATGTCCCTATATGTGTGCTAATTTGGAGGAATGCGATATTCCCATTCAAATGGGAATCCGATCATATTATAGATCAGGTGACTATGCATAACCTCAGACGTAGTGGTCGGGAGATCTGATCAAATGTACCCCAAATCCTTAAGCTGTTTTTCCACATCTTCAGAAAACGCTGTAGTTGAGTTGCTTGCCTTCGTCTGTCCGTTGCCGATGTAGTCGTTCATTCGCTCTCGTAAGTCAGTGACAACATCGGGTTTCTCCCTGCTCACATCGGTACCCTCGTTTGGATCTGACTCAATATTAAAAAGAGCTATCTCTTCATCGGTGACGGTGAGTTTGTACTTCCCGTGTCTTAGTGCCTTTATGTTAGTCCGAAGGTGTGCTGGAAACGTCCCATCCCTGGTCTGGGTCTTGAATGATTCGACGAGAGATGCAGGCGCTTTATACTCCGCGTAGGCTGTCTTACTATTATCTGCGCACTTTGATTTAAGCGTTCGTTCATTATTGACTGCATCATCCAGCCCTGCTGCTTTCAGTATTGTACCAAATAGATCTGACAGTTCAACGTACGATGAGACTCTTGACTCGGTTATTGGATGATATCGTTGTGGCCATTTCACTAGTAACGGAACATGCAACAGGGTGTCGGCAAGCGAGAAGTGGTGGCCGATCAGACCGTCCTCACCGAACAACTCTCCATGATCACCAAAAATTACAACCATCGTGTTTTTGAACTCTCCCATTGTCTTCAATATTGACATCAGATTTTTGAGTTGCGCGTCGACATACTTAATCTCGCCATCGTATAGGTCGACGAATCCATCAAGATCAGATTCCTTGACTGTCACTTGTCCATCGTAGTATTTCCCGCGCTGTGTGTAGATATTCCGCTGCTTGAGAAGGAGACGCATTGTAGATTGCGTATTGTATGAACGATGATACGGCCTGACTGGATTGTATAGATAGTGTGGTTCCATGAGATGGAGGAACGCGAAAAATGGCTGTGAGACGGTCGAATATCGACGCTTGAAATTTGCTATCGTTTTCTTTGCCCCATCATCAGTGCGCGATAGAAGCATATTGATTCGGTTTAGATTCTTCGTGACAATATTAGATGGTGTGTCCATCTCAAAGATATTGGTTCTCTCATTAAATCCATCAGTCACACCTGATTTGGTGAGCCAACCATTGTTGAGAAACGCCTCTGTCTGATATCCAGCGTCCGTCAGCTTCTGAGGAAAAGTTATCTCTGGATCAATCTTTAAATCACCATCAAATACACCATGCTCACTTGGGTATAGGCCTGTAAAGACTGATGCGTGTGCTGGAAGTGTCCAAGCAGTCGTTGTGAAACAATTTTCGAAAAACGTTGATCTCTCGTCTTGTAGTATCTCTGAAAGCGTCGGCGAGGTTGTTCGTGGGTAGCCATTTATTGATAGATGATCCGCTCGAAGACTGTCGAGTGAGATAAGGATGATATTTGGAACAGTCATAGGTAGAACAGGGTGTTTCGGTCATAAAAAGTCGCCGGGAGATTCTTCATGAATTTGCCCGAGTCAAGATACTATTTAGACGGGAGCGTAGTAATTCTGTATCGACGATTAAGTCATCATTCTCACTTTGTGTCACAATCGGGTTATAATCGAATCCCATCATATCTGCAAGAAAGTAGAAATGTGGCTTTAAAGTCCCTTCTGGGAATAACTCAATAACAGTTGGGTCATTAGAAAATAGCATGTTTACGAGTCCGGCACCATGTGGTCCCATAATAGTGTCTGCACTCATAAACAGCTGCACCTGTTTCATGAATGTCATATCTTCTAGAGTATACGATTCGAATCCGAAGTCGTCGAGGACTTCACTGATCTCGTCATAGTTTAATATCTTCCTCCTCCCGGTTGATGCAGAAGTTGCTTTCTGTCGTGAAATATACAATCTCTTCTTACCGTTTTTTTGGTCACTTTCCCCAGTATTTGACTGTACTTTGTTCCGTAACCAAATCAAGTCTCTACGTGATGGACTATACTCTGATAAATCTGGCTTCGAATAATTGAATAAATGGGGTCTATGAATCGGGATAGTCAATGTCTCAACCTTCGCTTCTCTGAACTGCCATTCTTTGACGTTATCTCTCCGATAACCCATTATATTAAGTGTTTCAGAGACGTAGCTTGGAGGTGCTGTTTCTATGAGGATTGTAGGCTCTTTGTCTGTCTTCTCTTCGTAGTAGTCCAGTAACCGTAACTTCGGAAGATACTCTATAATCCAGTGATAATAGCTATCATATGGCATCACTAGGGGAAATGCACACTTAATCCTCTGATCGGGTTGATTTCTTCTACTACCTCTTAAAAGCTGAAATGGCGAGTTCAGATACTCATCGATGTTTTCTGCTAGTCGCTTCTGGCCAACAGGGGTTGTTTCGGTAATTATTCGGTCATCTTCTACCAACCCCATTGCGTATGGCCCGACAAGCAGGCAGTCTGAGAGTTCACAGACAAATGGCCTCTCTGGTTCGTACTGTTTAGAATACGACGTGAACTCTTTTTCCAACTGCGGATGATTTAATGGCTTGATTTTGAGTGGTTCTTCCTTTTCTAAATACCAAATTCTACCCTTTGCAGCTGCTATTTTTGCTAATTCAGTTCGCGAGATAGAACGCTTCTTGACGAAATATTCCAACCAAAAATCCCGGAGAGCAAATTGTGTCCCGCTAACTACCAGTGCTTTAAGTCCGCCATTGGTATATTTTTGTCTAGCCCGGCGGAGGATCTCTGGAATCTGCTCAACCATGTTGGCCTATATGCCGTTAATTACTAATCTTTCACACCGAGTAATAATCTATTGTATTTTCAAGACCAGTCTGTAAACTCACTCTCGGCTCCCAGTTCAAATCAGTCTTTGCACGGCTGATATCAGGTTTCCGTTGGCTTGGATCATCCTCGGGTAGTGGTTCATGAGTAATAACTGAGTTGGTGTCCACAGCATTGATTACCTCTTTTGCGAGTTCCAAAATAGTTCGCTCGTTTTCCTTCCCAATATTATAAACGCTGTAGTTAAGCGAGTCAGTTCGCATCAACGATTTGAGTCCGCGAATTAAGTCATCTACATAACAGAAACTTCTAGTCTGACTCCCGTCTCCGTACACGGTTAGATTGTCTCCATTAAGAGCTTGAGTCACGAATGTTGGAATAACCCGACCGTCATCAGGTCGCATCCGAGGCCCGTAGGTATTGAAGATACGTGCCGTCCGAACGTCAAGGTCATACTCTCGACGATAGGCGACTGTCAAAGTTTCTCCAAACCTCTTTGATTCATCGTAACACCCTCGTTTACCTCGTATATTCACGTCGCCATTGTATGTCTCGGGCTGTGGATGTTCCTCAGGGTCGCCGTAGACTTCGCTGGTACTGGCATAGACCATCCGAGCATCACAGGCCCGCGCGTGGTCGAGAAGGCGGCGTGTCCCTTGTGTGTTTGAGAGTGCGATGTCGACTGGGAACTCTGTGAAGTCTTTCGGTGATGCTCTGGAGGCGAGATGATAGATTTGATCGACTGATGGGAGTGGGTCGGGCAACCGGACATCCTGTTCGAGAAAAGTGAAGTTATCGTCATCAGCGAACGGTTCGATGTTTTCAGATTGGCCGCTACTCACATTGTCGAGACAGATGACCTCATTGCCGTCTGCGAGGAGTTGTTCGCAGAGATGACTGCCGAGAAAGCCCGCACCACCCGTGACAAGCACTCGTTGCATACGTCAATACGTTCGATGTGGATATATGAAACAACCGATATGGTAGTTTGACATGTTACCACATAGGTATCCTCTTATCTGTTATTCTTCAGGGGCTCAATCAATCCCGAGAGCATCTAGTCGGTCCGACAGTGAATCAACATCCACAATGAGATCGTCGTTAACTGCAGCAGTCACGATCCCCTCGTACTCGTATTCCATCATCTGTGATAGGTTATAAAAGTATGGTTCCAACATCGTTTCTGGAAGTAGTTCGATGATGAGTGGATCCTTGGCAAACAGCATATTTGCAAGTCCAGCCCCATGTGGTCCAATGATTACGTCTGTTTCAGCAAACAGTCGAACTTGCTTTTGATACGGGTAATCTTCGAGAACGTGTTCTTCGAAGCCACGTTCACCCAGTTCTTGTCGAACTTCGTCGGAATTGATTATTTGGCGCCCCCGATCTGCTTGCTGCCGTGACACGTATATCCGACGATTTGTGCCGGTGTTCTCATTCTCAAATGATACCTGTTCTCGCATCCGCTCACGAACCCACATGAGATCAGTTCGAGATGGCTGGTACAGTGATCTGCCGTGGTGATTGGTTTTGAACTGACTGGCTCTGTGCTGGGTTACTACAAGTTTCCGAGGCGCCTTGGGGCTCTGATCCCACTTGACATACCGATCAGCGTAACCAGCTAATGCAAGAGATTCAAGCACGTATGAACTCGGCTCTGGCTCAATCAAGATTGTCGGATAATTTCCAGTCTTAGATTGATACAATTCTAGCAGACGTAACTTTGGGAGAAATTCAACAAGCCAATGGTAGTAACTGGGATCGGGACTGATCAGTGGGAACCACTCTACATCAACTGGCTCCGGACGAATCCCTACTGCTGATTTGATAATGTGGGTTGCGACTCGTGGATACGAGTCGAAACAGTCATTACTTAGATAATTTCGACTAGTATCTAGAATCAACTGCGTCCCTTGATACAGTGCGACTGCATTTGCGCCGACGAGGTGGCAATCGGTAAGCTCACATACGAATGAGTTTTGAGGATAATAGACTGAAGGATATCCATTGAACGCTGTTCTCAGCTCAGAATCTGTCGGTGGTGAAATCGATATTCTATCCTCATCCTCGGCATACCAGACTGTCTCGTCGCTGTACGCGTTATTGTATAAGTTGTATAGATATGTCGACTGATTTTCTAGCAACCGTCTTGAAAAAAAGGTTACTGAACTGTTTCCCAGACTCTTGAGGCCGTGTTTTTTGTAGTGGTTGTATGCACGACGTGGGAGATCAAGTACCGTACACTCCATGCGGTATACGGCTGACCAGCACGGAAAGACAGAATAAATACCATTCGATCGGTCGATCTAAAAAGATAGTCGCTCATGGGTAGAGGATTGTTGGTAGCATCATAGCGCAGCTTCGAGGATGGTTTTGAGGGCTTCGTCGCCGGGTTTGCGGCGGACGTGCTTTCGAAGCTGTAACGCTCTGAGGCAGGGCGTGAGTTTGTCTTTGGAGATTCCTCGATGGGGCGAGAGCCACCGTCGCGCCAGCGACGCGTGGCTCTCGCACGTGTTGACGTGCACGTCTCCATCAGCGTATTCACCCTCGCCGTGGACGACGTACTGGCGGTCGAATGCGTCGTCTTCGTCGAGTGGTTCGTACGCTCGAAAGCCGTCAGTATAGACCGTCAGCGACTCCTCTTTGCGGTCGTCAAGCAGGAGTCGAATCGTTGACTCATCGGCGGCTTTCGCCGGATGAACGTACGTTTCTCCACTGCCGCGGTCAGCGAGGATGAACACGGGCGGCTTGTCCTCGTAATACGTTCCACAACCGCGCGTGGACAGGCCACGCGAGCGCGACCAGTCGTCGCGCTCGCGGCCCTTCTTCCCTGCCTTGACGTACAGCTCGTCGATTTCCACCGGGCCTTCTAATTGTGGCCGAGGCGCGTCCAGCGCCCGCAGGAAGCGCTGGACGCGCCGGTAGACTGTCTTGTACGAAACGGCGATTCAGCATCCAGTTGTCGAATGCTTGTGTTCAGCCGGATATACGTGTAGACGGCGAGATACCACTTCCTGAGCGGTATCGTTGAGTATTCGAAGACCGTGCCAGTCTTGTCGTTGAACGTCCGGCCGCAATCCTTACACAGATACCGTTGAAACACCCGATAGCTGCCGTACCGAATCGCTGATTCGGCACGGCAGCGCGGGCAATAGACGCCGTCACGCCACCGAATCTGTGCCAGCAGATTCGCGGCCCGACGCTCCGAGACGAACACATTGATTGGCATCATCGTTCGTCGGGTGGTGCGGCCGCGCCACCCTTGCCCGCTGTGACTTCCAGCTACTGCTCCAACTCACCAACAATCCGCTACAGAAGAGCGAAGATAGTAAAGTTCGGGATGAGTTCTAGGCACATCGAACAGTGGTTTCAGACTGTAACCACGCGAATTGACCGCTTCCACTCGTTCTGGCGGGGCAATCAATCAAGCGCGCAACGCTGGTTGAGACGCTTCAAACACTACTACAGCCGTAATCGACCGAACCAAGGTGAGATGGCTCGTCTCCACTTGAGGTGGTGCTGAACTAGACCGTGTCGCAGTGGGGAGTCGCTGTCGGCAGCGGACTGCCGCCGACGCCGCAGCATCGCCACTCCCGACCGCTGTCCTGATCGGTTGATAGCTACCGGAAGTGCTAGTTGTTGAGTGGTTGGTTCGCTGGAACAGACCTACGCGTATCATGCACCATCTTGGTCGCTTGCAGCATCATCTCATAGAACTTGGTGAACGACCACTTCCAGGGGGAGCGCGCCCGCGGCGGTGCACCGCCACGCACTTTCAGTGAAGGTACCGCCAGCTGTTCCGAGTACAGACTTACAAGGCCGTGGTGAATCGCCAGACGTAGCTTGATTTCATGGTTTCAGAGATTGTTTGATGTTGTGAACCGTACACATCAAGACGAGTTCTCGAAATTCACCGTACCAGGTTCGCGCACGCACGGCGTCGCCGAGCGTGCGCTTAATCGTCGAGAAGACGGTTTCACACATCGCTCGTTGACGGTATCGAGGCCCATCGATCCGCGCGTTGTGCGCGTGATCGATGGGCCGAAACTCACGATGCTTGATTAGTGGTCTTACGCCTTCTTCGCGGAGCTTCTCGCGTAACTCCATCCAATCGTAGCCTTTGTCCGCAGCGAGGCTGGCGAGGTCGCCCGCGTTGCGGCGGGCGACCTGCCAGCCGAGTTGTGTGTCGTGGCGTTTCTCGGTCGTACGGTGAACGTCCAGGATCGCTTGGCTTTCTGTGTCGACGAGAGCTGTCGCTTTGAGCGTCTGAACGCGGTAATTTGTCCGACCGCAGTAGTGTTTGCTCGCGTTTTCGCGGTCAAAGAATGTCGCGTCAATGGCGGCGTGACCGCTTGGCTCGTGCTCCTGCGCCGAGAGGCGCAGCAGCACTCGCCAGAGCGCTGTCTTGATTCTGTCAAACCACTTCACTAGCGTCGAGTGATGCGGGAGATCGGCCGCTTCGAGGCCGATCTCCCCGAGAATATGTGGCATCTCGCTCAGCAGATCTAACGCCTCTCGGTAGGACTTCTCCAAGTAAACTCGAAGACAATGGAGCGATACGACAGCGTAATCGGCGAAGCCGCCTCCCCCTTCGGGGGCGGCGACTTCGCCTCGGCCACCGACAGCATTTTTAGCTAACTGAACCGCTTTCTTCGTGAAGCGGGAAATCTTCGACATAGACCATCGGCGGTTTCCCGCTTCATTCCACTAGTTCTGACGGTCGAAACCGACGCCGTCCGGTGGTTCACCAGAGCCACTTACAACAAATATCACCAACTGCAAGCCGGCATCCTGGGAACTGGTGAATGTGAAGCTCTACCTGGCTAATCGGTAGCTCGATTCGATGCCGAAGCGCCTGCTGCAGTTCTTTTATACACCTCTGGTTATGTCGGTGAACGGTGCATCGGCAGCGTAGCCGTGACGCACCATTCTGTGTTCGTCGTTTGATCTGCGGGTAGACGCGTTCGGTGAACAAAAGGACCGGCACCCTACCGGCGAGATCGCATTCAGTCTCACGGTTCCACCTGTTGCTGAGTTCCTGTTTAAGCTACGAGACCAATTCCATGACACACTCATTTTTTTTTAATCCGGATCGTTCGGTGACAGCGATCGGCCTCCCAGCAAGTCTAAGACGGCCTCGACTTCACGCAGCGACAACCCCACCGACTGAAGTCGCCCCGCAAAACAGCGGATGGGGGTTGGCGTGCGCTCGTTCTTCCAAGCGTCTTAGTTCTCTCCGTCTAAGCGTTCTTGGAGGGAGGTCTGGGGATTACATGAACCAGATCTGTTACGACTCTCTGGCTTCTTAAACCTTCAACTATATTCTGTTACGATTGTATCGAACTGTGATAAACATCTGTCAATGTTGAACATAAGCTGCTCAACGAGTGATTATTAGTAAATGCAGCCATGTCTTCGGTTGAGTACCACTTTCCGGGTTTGTCGACAAACTTACTTATCGCCTCATTTAATTTTTGTGGGGTGTTTGGCCTATACAATACCCCAAGGTCGTAATTGTTTAATCGTGCTTCAAAAGAGCCAAATGAAGGGGCGATAATGGGCGTTTCCAATCTAATTGCTTCTTGAAGTACATGGCTAGTCCTTCTCTCCCCGAATTCGTCCAAATATGGGCAAATAACACCATCTGACGCGATGAAGTATTGTTCACTACTATTTATATACCTTATATCGGTCGAGATGGGGAGAGCAATGTCACTTTTGGCCTCTTGAAGTACTTCCCTAGTTACGGTTTCTTCAGGGCCTGCAACGAGTAGGGTGAAATCGCGACCGTTATATGTTTTTAATGCTTGCAGTAGCCGACCTATCCCTTTCTCTTCCCTGAGCCCTCCAAAAAATAGAAGAACCGGATCCTCTGTGTCTAACCCAACCCGTTGTCGGGCTTCCCTTTTTGAAAAGCCTGGATCGTTCACTGTTGAAGGCTCTGGAACCAGAGTGACCGGTATGGAATGACTAGTTAGATTCAGTAGATATTCTCTCGCAGCACTTGTGTGTACCAGTAAGTGTGAAAAGAGCTCTTCATTAAGACAGGAATGGAGTGATAGCTCAGTGATTGTGCTGCTTGACTTTTTCTTATTCAACCAAGTCTCAATGACCGGACTCAGAGGAGACGATAGTAGTTTAGAAACAAGTTTATGAAATTCTGTTATTTGTCCATCAGGTGTATTGCCAAAATATGAACCATTTATTTGAGCAATAATAGGTGAGAGATCACTTACACTATCTTTTAAAACAATGGCAGATTCGATGAGTACGTTGTCAATCTGTAAGATGTGGACGATATCATATGATTGGTCTCGAATAAACTCGATCATCTCCCGAAAATAATCTACAACAGTGTCAGTATAGCCGACATCTGCAGATCTTCTATCCTCGTCGAGTATATGAATATCTGACATTGATCTGAAATATTTGTTCAATCTATCATCTTGTGCCAGGGTCAGAAAATCAACTCTTGTGATCTCTTGCTGCATTTCTAACTCTTGTTTTATATTACTTGCATAGGGAACGCTGTGAGATCCAAGTATCAAATCAACAAGGAGAACATCCATCTCAACCCATCTGTAAAACCCAAGGCTATTTAACGTCACCGAGATTTGTGCTTCTTGGGAGTTCGATAAAATCACCTCGCTGAATCTAAGCTGAATTATAATGAGTGACACAATCTTGGTAACTGGTGGTGCAGGACTGGTTGGTTCAATGTGTTGTGAGGAACTCGTTGAGCATGGTTACAATGTTATAAGCGTGGATAACTACGAACGAGGAGAGATTTTTGGGGATGCCGGAGATACAGAGTCTAACGTCACACAGTATCTCACCGACGAGAATATTGACCATCATACGATGGACATTCGGGATGATGACTTCGATGAGCTCGTTGCCGATGTTGACGGTGTCATTCACACAGCTGCACAGCCATCCCACCCACAGTCAATCGAGATCCCATACGAGGACTTTGATATCAACGTCCGTGGCACACTGAAACTGCTTGAAACGCTTCGGACCGGAAACCCGGATGTTCCACTCGTGTTCACTTCAACGAACAAAGTCTATGGTGAAATGCCGAACTACTTCTCTTACGAGAAGGTCGGTGAGCGGTTCGAACCGGTTGACGACACGCTTTGGGATGGGTTCGACGAGTCGCTACGGATCGATCAGAATAAACACACCCCATTTGGTGTTTCGAAAGCATCTGCTGATCTCTACGTGCAAGAGTACGCGCGTATGTACGATATTGATGCAGGTGTGTTTCGAATGGGCTGTGTTACTGGCGGTGCTGCCCGTGCGGTCGAACTTCACAACTGGGAGCCGTATTTCGTCAAACTCGCTCTTACCGGCGAGGAACTGAGCATCTATGGGTATGAGGGCTACCAGGTTCGAGATGTGATCCACGCACGAGATCTCGCTGATCTCTTCCGGCGGTATTTGGAGTCACCGACACCTGGTGAAGTTTATAATGTCGGTGGCGGACGCGAAAACTCTATTTCTCTCCGTGAATCGTTCGATCTTATCGAAGACGTAACTGGTGAAACCCTCCAGTATTCCCATGCTGAACCACGTGAAGCTGACCACCAGTGGTGGATCTCAGACCTCTCAAAGGTCCAGAGTCACTATCCAGAGTGGGAACTCACATATGGATTGCGGGAGATCTTTGAGGAGATCTCGGACAGTCTCAGGTCGGAACTCGATTATAGCTAAAGGCGCGGCCGTAACATGTTTCCCACTACGCTCTTGCGTAGCACATTGTTGATTTCAGAGCGTTGCTTTGATAGCGTGTTTGAGTGCGTCTCGTCCCGGTTTTCGGTATAATTCTCGCCGGAGCTGGAACGCTCTGAGATACTGCGTCAACTTGTCTTTCGAGACGCCTCGATGGGGCGAGAGCCACCGTCGCGTCAGCGACGCGTGGCTCTCGCAGGTGTTGACGTGCACCTCGTCGTCGGCGTATTCGCCGTCGCCGTGGACGACGTATTCGCGGTCGAATGCGTCGTCCGCTTCGAGTGGTTCGTACGCTCGAAAGCCGTCGGTATAGACCGTGAGCGACTCCTCTTTGCGGTCAGCAAGGAGGAGTCGAATCGTCGATTCGTCGGCGGCTTTCGCTGGGATCACGTACCGCTGTCCGGTCCCGCGATCAGCGATGATGAACACAGGTGGCTTGTCGCCATCGTACGAACCTCGCCCGCGCGTGGACAGGCCACGCGAGCGCGACGGTTTGTCGCGCTCGCGGCCTTTCTTCCCGGCAGAGACGTAAACTTCGTCGATTTCGACCGGTCCAACAAGATCGAGGGAAGGCGCATCGAGCGCTCTGGCGAAGCGCTCGATGCGCCGGTGAATCGTCTTGTGTGTTACCTCGATTTCGCACTGTAACTGCCGGAAACTCGTGTTGAACCGGAGAAACGCGTAAATTGAGAACAACCACCGACGGAGCGCAATCTTCGAATGAGCGAAAATTGTGCCAGTCTTGTCGTTGAACGTGCGGTCGCAATTCTTACACAGATACCGTTGAAACTCACCATAGCTGCCGTTTCTGACCGTGCGGTCAGAACGGCAGCGAGGACAGGTAACACCGTCACGCCAGCGAACCTGTTGGAGCAGGTCCGCTGCGACCGATTCCGACCCAAACACATCCAGCGGAATCATTCGTGTCGGGCACCGCTGACGCGGTGCCCTTGTCCTCTTTGACTCTACAGCGACCGCTCAGCAGCATCAACAATCTCCGACGGATGAGCGTTCCCACTATCTATTCTAGGTACCTCTCTTAATCCATCAACATTTCTCCGCAGTAGAGCGTCAAGCCTATCTATTTCTGTGCAAACTTATCCATAGCAATGGGTACCAATGGGGCCATTGAAGATTTTCAGAATATGTACGAGGGTGAACGAATCTTTGTTCTCGGCAATGGACCAAGCCTCGCTGAAACACCATTGGACAAATTAACCACAGAGTATTCACTAGCCATGAATCAAATCAGCTTGATATATGAAAAACAAAACTGGCTACCGACGTTTTATTACTATGCATTACCACCGGATGATGACGCTGTTCCTACGGATCAATCAGTCATAACGCGGAATACTGAAAAAGATATTGTGTGTCTGTTCAATTCCAAATGGGAACCGATTCTTGGCAATCGGGAAAATGTGTTTTATTTTGATAGGTGGCGGCTAGATAATAAAAATAATCCATTAGATCTATCTACAATGGAACAGCTGCAGGAATTGCCGATTGATTATTTATATGAGTTCTGGTCAGATAATGCTGCAAATTTCCTCTATCATTATCACACAATGTATGGAGTAATGCAATTGGTATCCTATATGGGATTCGATGAGATTTATCTTCTTGGCTGTGATTTGGGTTTTGAATATGTAGATCCACACATGATTTTTGAACTTGGACTAGACCCGTATAAATACCAAGGGGGCACGTTGGACTATCTCCGTGAAGCGTTTAATGCTGACGTGCTCATCCAATCTATAATAAATGCATTAGCAATGAAAATAGTCCATCACTGCAGCGATGGAATATTAAATTATATATACACTATTTATGACAATGATCATTTCTCTTCTAAATATGACTCTAATTTGAATATCCGTGATGGTTCAAAGGTGGAAACTGAGATAAAAAAATCCCATCTCGTATCCTATCGCATACTTGATGACAAGAATATTGACATTTATAATGCTACTCTCGGTGGTGAACTTGATATATACGAACGTGTAGATTTATACGAGATTATCTCAGAATAAGAGGGTGTTATAGAATGGCGTCACCAACAATCGATTACCCAAGAGCGATCTTAATTATATGGTGTATCGTCTGAGGTAAAGCCGTGTTCCTGTAACCAGTACTTTGCCTGCGGGAGCTGCCATTCGAAATCAACATCTAGACCAGCCTCGTTTTTTAGAGGTTTCACGTTTGTTCCGATGACTGGCAGATGTGGATCTCCATTGTCCATGTTGAAACAGTGTGGGCGAATGATGAACGTACCATCCGCAAAGTACGTATTAGCCTGTGTATCTCGATGGGAAGATGCACCTTCTATCTCCTCGACCGACATAAATAGCTCAAGTCGTTCCTCTTCGATTTTTCTCGCCCTAACAGGACTCCGCATATTGTATTTACTTACCGGGACAACCGAATCAAGGTCTTCGTCCTGCCGTAACATCCTTATCCCCTCATCTATCATGTCGGCCGTTAGTGTTGGACAATTGCAGAGCAACAAGACGATAGCCTCTACGTCTTCGGATTCGCGCTCGGAAATCGTTTCATAGCCATCTTTGAACGCATCCCAGCCGGAAGCCTTGTCGGTTGCTAACTCGGGATCCCGTTCGATCGTATTTAGATTCAAATCCTCCGCGATTGCCATAATTTCATCAAAGTCTGTCGAAACATACGTGGTATCGACGGAATCGCTTTCTTTTGCCGCTTTCATCGGGTACCAACAGAGTGGTCGGCCTAGCACTTCTGTAACGTTCTTACTCGGAAAGCTTCTACTCCCTTCCCTTCCAATCACCAAAGCCGGTATCATTACCGTCAGAAAGTATATGCAGTTGTTTCAATGTACCGTTCCCTTCCTGTCCTGTATAGAAAAAATTAGCGAAAAGGAAGATATATATGAGAATTCTGTATATTCATACGCGATCAGCGAACACGGCCTTGACGTTTCTGTAGGTGGGAACGTCCGCTTCATCTGCTAACCACTTATCCCGCTCTCGTGACCACTTCTCGACGTAGATGAATTCGAGATCAAATTTCTCTGCGACATTCTTATCAGATGCGCTATCTCCGATGAAGAGTGCATTGTTCACTAAATGTTCGGGATCGTACTCCTCGGTGAATATTTGCTCTTTACTCCGTGGCGACCCGTACACACCGCCCCCGAACAGTTCCAGTTCTCCCTGGTCTCGTAATAACTCCCGCAGCGTCGATTGTGGTGCTGCCGACACTATGCTCCAAGTTAGTTCGGGGTCCATTTTTTTCAACTCATCTAGATTTTTCACCCGGTCCACTCTGTGATAGACTTTTTGAACACAATCAGAGTACTCGTTCAGCAACTCTTCGTAAGTGACCGAGATTCCTTTTTTTATCAACTTGTCCTCCAATGCCTGCATCAGTTCGAACCGTGACTTATCTGGTGAAGATTTACAATATGATAGAAACTCGTCCGCTTCGGAAGGATCATAGGATGCTGCAACCCGTCTGAAACAATCGAGTTTTGGCTCATTTGAGTCTGCTAACACGCCGTCGAAGTCAAATATGATTTCAGTAAATTCAGACATCGAAGTAATCGTCTACAATGCCCTCCTCGTAACTCATTGCGGCCTCAGTACCACTGATTGAACGACAAAAGTCGTCAATTTCTGCCAACGGTATACTCTTGTCCTTGAGCTTCTCACCATACGTTCGGTGGACGTTGTGGATCGCAGATATGAAATAAGCAGGTGAATAACCCCAGTCGTACTCATGTTTCATGGGCTTTATTACATCTTCTATCACATCAAAGAGTGCATCAATTTCATATTCTGCACCGTAGTTACTGTTCAGGTATTCAGAAATCACCTCTATTTGTAGATTTCCGGGTGATCTACCCATTCCATACAACGAACCATCGACGGTGATACGCTTCTCTGAGTCTGTATCCGTGATGATGTTAATACAATTCCCAACCTGTAGTGTTAGATTCTGATGATAGTGGAGTCCAATCTTGATGTCGTCGTCCAGCGCAGTATACTGTTCGTACAGTTCTGCTGATCTGTCATGGTCGAGTGCGCCGAACGTATCAACCATGTTTACCCCTCTCGGATCGAAGTCGTTGGCCCGCTTGATTAGACTCCGAATTTCGCTGTCGTCGTAACTTGAGATGGCTATTGGGTTCAGGAATACGTCGTATCCTAGTTTTCGTGCTTGTTTCCCATACTCGATGGCTGCCTCTAACCGGTGTTTGTAGAAGGCCACTCGTACAGTAGAACACTGACCTTCTGGTTCGGTGAGATTGCTTATATCGAAACGGCCCGGACGGACCATCACGACGTATTCTGCCGCCTCCGATGTATCACACTCAGAAAGCAATGTATTCACTTTTTCAATCGAATTGTATATTGTCGAGTCTCGGTTATCTTCGACTTCCCGAAGAAAACCAAGTTCGATAAAATCGACGCCAGCTTTTGATAGGCTGTTTATGATGTTGATGACTGTCTTTCTCCCGAACTCCCCGTCATTGAGATGTGCTCCCTCTCGTAGCGTACAATCAAGCAACTGAACCGACATGCTTAGGGATGGGAATCGATGGAAAATTAATCTGTGGGTTGGGGATTTTGACGGTTTTGACCCACCCGACACGCTTGACTGGACTGGATGGTTAAGCATCCTACAACAACTCAGTGTCTCAATGAAGAGCGGGTTACTTTGTGAAAACTCGGGTGAAGCGGCTAACCTCAAAAATCGATTCCTATAGACGGCTGTCGCTGTCAGCCCTCGCTGGGGAGTGTCGGCGCCTGGCTAGGGTCATTCCCCAGAACTCGGACGGCCTGCTATCGAACGGTGACCGAGACTTCTACGGATAGTATAAAGCACGAGTTCTAAGCGCTCAGTGTCAACCCGCTCACCTCACAGCATGGCTCACACTATCGACAGTCAGAAACAACTCGCTAATCCGGGGTGATAATACGCTCAGCACCTGCTGGCTGAAACCATCGCACTGGAATGAAGCGTTTGCTCAGGGATACCGGATGAACGCCAAAATGGTCGGCAATTCTGTGAGGTCGATACAAATCCACCACCTCGAATGTAGCGCTTCGCTGTGAGTTCTCCGACGACGACACAGATATATCTAATGTGAATACGAAACCCCTGATAGTAATTCCTGACGGCACAGATGCTACGATTCAGAACTGAGTGGGCCAGGTGAACTGCGCTGAGTTATCATGGTATAAATATAATAATTCCTCAACTATAGTGTCTCGAGGTTAATATACAGAAAATACCGAGTCGTTGATCCGTATCTCATATTGTTCGCCGTTTTACGAGGGCAGAATGTAATAGAGCACAACGCTAATACGTTGTCAGCGGATTCAGCAAGTTATGAAGGCTCTCATTATAGCTGGCGGTAGTCCAACTCTTCCTGGCGATACACCTCATTGTTTGCTCCAAGTTGAGAACGAAACTCTCATCGAGCAACAACACCGAAAACTGAAGAGTGCTGGCATAGAGGATATATATATCACCATTAATGATTTAGAGAGGAAGGTCGACTATATTTCCGATCTAGAGGAGCGAAGTACCGACAGTACTATCATTACTGAATTAGGTCAAATAAGTCATTTATTAGGTGCGTTGGATAAATCTACTGAGCAAGATGATGAAAGTATCCTTCTCATCAATGGGGACGTAATTATTAATCCGAAACAGCTTAGACGGCTTTCTAATTCGCCGTATCAGAACGAACTAGTCGTAGATCCCGCTAAAAGTATCTCGGCTGGTCAAGAACGCATCAAGACCTCAAAATCTGTTGTTTCAGCTGCTGGCAGTACGGTACCCAGAGACGATTACCCGTGGTATCTCTATTCAGGCATCGCAAAAGTCAACCCGGTGCTGGCCAGTACGATCCTTCGAGAAATATTTACTCAGACTGATACCAATCGTAGCATAGTCGATATTATTGGTGATCTCTCCTCTGATTTCGACATATATGTCGATGAAAGTAGCATTCCTGGCGGCTCCAGCCAAAAAACCAAGTCAATAACGGGGAGCTCATACGCAATTATAAAGAAGCCCGTGTATTTCAGAAAGGAAGTCCAGGGGAGAGGACTCGCGAAGTTAGAAGACGAAATCGAATTTTACCGGCATCTTCCCGAGAGTGTGGCGAAGCATTTCCCACGGATGAAAGACTACTACATCGGTGAAGATAGGGTCTGGCTCGAGCAGGAATTCTGTGATCGCCCCTCCCTTCGCGACCTTTTGTTTAATGGAGTGTTCAACCATCAGGATGCGTTGAAGCAATTAAATGCTCTATTGCACTTCTCTTTCAACAATATGTACAATCACGAAATGACGCCGCCCGACGAGAAATACCTTGAGCGGATACACTTCAATAGAGTCTGGTACCGGTTGTATCGTGCAGAGAGGGATGCAGAGATATTTTCTGATTTCCTGAGGTGCGATTCGATTGAGTTCAACGGTCGAGAATACGTCAATATCCCACCCCTCATTTCGTGTATCGAGGACAATGAAGAGATCTGCCAAGGGGTAACACCGAAAGAACTCAGCTCTTTCGGACATTTCGATATGCACTTCCAGAATATCTTGGTAAGCGACCAGATTAAAGATTTCATATTGGTTGATCCTCGGGGATACGATGCCTGTGACCCGTACTACGACTTGGGGAAAATTTCTCATTCAGTCAACGGTCTATATGACTTCATCGATACTCAGAACTTCAAACTTGATTACGAGCTATCTGGAGACAAATTAACTGCATCTGTTGACTTTACACAAAAAGAGGTATTACGCGAGTATCACCAGATACAGTCAGAACTGGAAGATCTCTTTACGCAATTCACTTCTAAGTCCGCTCATGAGACGATGATGCGAGTCCATTTCAACGAGGCCATGCACTTCTCAAGCCTAATTCCATTTCAACTCTACAATAACCCCTCGAAGTCCCGCGGCGTCGTCTCATATCTCATCGCAACTAAATTACTGAATGAATTTCTTGAAACATATGCACCTGATGTCAGAGTTGAGGATTACATGGGGGTAAGTTTGAAGGATAAATACGAGCGTGCAGAATCGTGGAAATTGAAAGGAGAGTGAATAGATTGATCCATTGAACCACTAGACCTCGCGGCAGTAGGTCGGTAAACCAAAGGAATTGAGGCGGGTCAGCGGCGTTTGGAATGAACATCACTACCTGCCTCACAGAGGAACTATTCTCGCTCGTCAAAAGTGCAGCGCCACCGATGGCCCTACCTGTGTGTCGTCGGCCCAGTGTGCCGAATAAGGCAGGTCAAGGACAACACACGAGTTTGTATCGACCAGAACCGTCGTTTTCAGCGTCCGTATGTGGCGATCCGCTGGCCTATGTAGTGGCTGGATGCCGCCTGGCGGTCGAAAAACGTGGCATCCACTGCGCCAGAGTCGCTGGGGTCGCACCTGGCCGCCGACCGGTCAAACAGTTGGCGCCAGATACGGGTCGGTGCCCGCTCAAACGACTGCCACAGCGTTGAGGGTGCTGGGAACGCGGTGCGGGCCAACTGCAAAACGGTGCGCATTCGATCTATCTCGCTGGCCCAGCCGACGATTTCGCGGCAGGTGGCACCCATGTGAATCCGCAGGAGATGTAACGTCAGATGCTTCCAGATGTCAAAACCGTTGCCAGCCAGGTCGCTTACCACCGCCGTGGGGTGGCAGTACAGCGCTTTTGAGCGAGTGATGCGGCTTGTTTAACGAAGCGGAAGAGGACTTCAGGCACATTCACCCTCTCCGCTTTGCTTCCGTCTTCAGAGCGACGCTATCCTGCTGCTGTCATTGGATTCAACGGAACAGTCTCTTCAATGTTTGAGCACGATATTGAGACTTTCGCCTATCGAGGAACCGTATCTCTGGGAGTATCTTTGTTCTCGAACAACGTCTCGCTACGTGGATGGATTACACACTCTGCGCCTGCGTCTCGTACAGCTCCGAGTACGTCCCACCACTCGATATCAGTTCGTCGTGGGTGCCCGACTCAACAATCTCTCCATCTTCAACGGCATAGATACAGTCAGCATTAATCACAGTCGACAACCGATGGGCAATCACCAGCATCGCGTAATCACGGTCCATCGCTTCGATGGCCTGTTGAACCGTCTCTTCGATATTGGCGTCCAGATCGCTGGTCGCCTCGTCGAGTACCAACAGTTCGGCGTCTTTCAACAGCGCCCGTGCCAGTGCGACCCGCTGTTTTTGCCCCCCTGACAGCCGGACGCCCTCCTCACCGAGTTTCGTATCGTAGCCCTCGGGCAGCTCGTCCAGAAACTCCGTCACCTGTGCAATCTCACAGACACGCTCGACTTCCTCGTGACTCGCCCCCCGGTTCGCAATCGTCACGTTGCGTCGTAGCGTTTCGTTGAAGATGAACGGATGCTGCCGCACCACGGACACTTGTTCCCGCCACTCGTCGATGTCAAACTCCCTGATTGGCGTGCCATCGGCACGGATTTCTCCGCCATCAGGCTCGTACATGCGACTTAACAGTGCCGCGATCGTGGATTTTCCCGCCCCGGACGGGCCGACGAACGCTGCGAAATCATCACCTCCAATTGTGAAGGACAGATCCTCGAAGATGACTTCGCCGGTGCTATACGCAAACGACACGTTCTGGAAGGTCACTTCGCCGATGTCGTCTGGCACTGGTTTATTGTCACTCTCTGGCTCTTGCCTGTTGTCGAGTTCACCCAGAAACTGCTGTGTTCGATAGAGGTGAGGGATCTTTCCTTCCAGTTTGTAGAAGTAACTATTGAGCGTGCTCGCCCGTGGAGCCAGCCGAAACATCGCAAACAGGAACACACCGAGTGCAGCCAGCGACAGCCCCGAGAAGACGAGGCCCCAGTAGATGAGAAACAAAAGCGTCAGCACTGTGGCCAGATCGTAGAACTTGTTCATCGCCGTCTCGTTCCGCCGCAATTTCACTTGGGAGGCTTTCCTCTGGTCCACGGACTCCTCAAACGTATCGTACAGCTCCGGGACCATCCCGAACAGCTTCACGTCACGAATCCCCTGCATTCCCGCCTGGGCACTCTTCTGGATACGACGGTTCGCCTCGGCAACGCGATTTCCGACTGTCGATCCGGATTCGACGACCCACCGCAGTACGAGGGTCAGGCCACCGAGCAATACTGCCGCTAACAGTGTCAACACAGGGGAAACGTAGACTGCAATTGCGAGGTACATCCCCGCTAACATCCCCTGTTCTAAGAGCTTCGTGACCTGAGTCACCACAGTCGAGCCTTGGCTGGCCTCGGTCACGATCGTGTTCAAAATGTCGTCGGAACCCTGCTCGTCGAAGTACGCCACTTCCGCGTTGAGCGCCTTGCTGTAGGCTTCCTTCTGTAGATACCGCGTATAGTCCTGTCCCAGCAGTGCCCGTAGCCACCCGACCAGAAAACTCGACGTGTATCGCACGACGAAGACGGCCCCGACGACCAACATTACGGACTCCAGTTCGAACGGAATCTGCAAGAACTCGAACGCGGACACGAAGATGCCGAGTTCGCCACCTGCATCCTGGGCGGCCTCCGGGTTCTGTGCCAGTTCCAGAATCGGGAGCAGAAAGGTCAGTCCAAGCCCCTCGAGTGCGGCAGCGACCAGACTACAGAGAATAATCCCGGCCGCAAGGCCCGGGCGAAACTGCGCGGCGCGATAGACGGTTCGTGCCTGCTCGCGCCGCGTCAGGTCCGTATTTTCGTCCGGCATACCAATACGTATCCCGAGACGCCGTGATAATCCCGTCGAAAGCAAAAACTCCGTATCTCTCAAAGTGCATTAGGTTGTGTGTATGAATTCTGAAACATATCCAAATCAGTGCGCTCTTGCTCGCTAGATGAGGAAGTTCTGGTATGAGTCTTGTTGAGGGTGTTGCTGATCTGCATATGCACACCACTGCTTCTGACGGGACCTGTTCGGTTGCGGATCGCGTCGACCAGGCCCAGGAGCGTGGCCTTAGCGCCATCGCCGTTACGGACCACGACACGATTTCGACGGACCTCGACGGCCGTTTCAGCGTCCACAGTGACATCGAACTCGTCACCGGCGTCGAGGTGCGGGCGGGCGTCAAGGACACGAAAGTCGAACTCCTGGGGTACTACGTCGACCCGACTGATGAGCGTTTGAACGCAGTCCTCGAGCAGGTCCGGGAGTACCGCCGCGACCGGAACCGCCGACTTGTCGAATGTCTCCGGGACCTGGCTGGACTGAAGCGGTCCTACGAGGACGTGCGAGCAACGGCCGACGGTATTCTCGGACGACCACACATCGCGGGTGTCCTCGTCGACGAGGGCGTCGTCGATTCTGTCGGCGAGGCCTTCGACGAATACCTCGGTGCCGACGGTACGGCATTCGTCCCGATGGAACGAGTGTCTGCCGCCGAGATCATTGAGGCGATTCGGGGTGCTGGGGGCGTCGTCTCGCTGGCCCATCCCGGCCGCATCAGGACCGCCGATATCGAATCGATTGTCTCGACACTCGTCGAGGCAGGGCTGGACGCCATCGAGGTTCCGTATCCATACGGGGCCGTCTCCAGCGACAGTTACGCAGATATTGACTCGACAGACGCGGCTACCATCGCCACCGAGTACGACCTGCTACACACCGGCGGCTCGGACTGTCATGGTCCCGATTCGGGGAAGTTCCGAATCGGTGAGGTCCGACTGGGTGCCGACCATCTCGAAAAACTCCGGGAGCGCGCTGGTGCCCGTCGCCCGCTCCCGAGCGCGTGACCGACTCGGGCGCGTGACCGAGAGTCGGAACGGGCGTCGCACTCACTCGTCCAGATAACCCAGCTCCTGCAGTCGGTCGGTAATCTCCTGTTCCTCGTCACGGCTGAGCGAGAAGCTATACCCCTCATCTAAGTGTTCCTGTAAGACGCCCATCTCGTCGAGGCGGGTCATCACGTGGCCGACGCTCTCCTCGACGGAGAAGTCCTCGCTGTCGACGACGATGTCGGGGTTCAGCGGCTCCTGGAAGGGGTGGTTGACGCCGGTGAACTTCTCGATGTTGCCGTCGCGGGCCTGCTCGTAGAGGCCCTTCGGGTCCCGTTTTGCGGCGGTGTCGACGGAACACTTGACGTAGACGAGGACGAATTCGCCTTCCTCTTCGATGATGTCTCGGGCCTGCTCTTGGGAGTCACGGAACGGCGTAATCATCCCGACGATGACGGGGATGTCGTTGCGATTGAGCAGTTTGGCGATGTAGGCAGTGCGGCGGTTGTTGGTGCGGCGGTCCTCCCGCGAAAAGCCCAGGTCGGGGTGGAGGTGTTTGCGGATGTCGTCACCGTCGAGATTCTCGACTGGATACTCGAGGTCGACGAGCTGGTCTTCGACGCGGCTGGCCAGCGTCGACTTCCCGGAGGCCGGTCGGCCCATGAACCAGAGCGTGAACATTATTCCTCCACGAATACCCCGTCCAGTTCCAATACCCTTTCGGCGACCTCCGGGCGCATCAGTTCTGCCGGGGGACTGTCTCCGTCACCGAGCATCCCGCGAAGTTTCGTCCCGCTTGGCTCCATGTGGTGCTCGCTGTCGTGAGGGCAGATTTTCTCGGAGACGATGCCGTCACAGACCGTACAGTAGAAGGCGTAGTGGTAGTACAGCGGTTCGATGCCGATGTCGCCGACGGCGGCGAACAGTTCCTGGGCCTCGAAGTCGCCGTAGTAGTTGCCCACGCCCGCGTGGTCGCGGCCGATAATGAAGTGGGTACAACCGAAGTTCTTCCGGACGATGGAGTCGAAGACAGCCTCACGCGGTCCCGCGTACCACATCCGCGATTTGAACATCGAGAGCGTGACCATCTCAGTGGAGTAGTAGCCCTCGACGAGCGTCTCGTAGCCCTCGATGATGGCGTCGTTGGTGTAGTCGCCCGGCTTCTTCTCGCCGATTTTCGGCTGGATGAACAGCCCGTCGACGTGTTCGAGCGCGGACTTCTGGAGGTACTCGTGAGCGCGATGGGGCACGTTGCGGGTCTGGAAGCCGACGATGGAGTTCCAGCCCTTCTTCTTGAAGAGGACCCGTGCCTCCCGTGGCGAGATGTCGTGTGAACCGTTGCGGGGGATGGCGTCGGAAAATGCCTTGATTGGGCCACCGACGAAGAAGGGCTCCTTGTCGGCGAGCAGTCTGACGCCGGGGTGGTCGTCGTCGGTGGTCCCAAACAGTTGCTCGCAGGTTTCGGTCTCGTTGTAGCGGTAGACGCTGTCGACGTCCATGACACCGACTGGTTCGCCGTCGGACCGGCGGAGTCCGATGCGGTCGCCTGGTTCCATCTGATTCGCGAGGTCGGTATCGACGTCGAGCACGACCGGCAGTGGCCAGGTGACGCCGTTTTCGAGCGAAAGGTCGTTGATGACTTTGAGGAAGTCGTTGCGAGACATGAAGCCCCTGAGCGGGCTGTAGACGCCGCGAGCGATGTTAGCGAAGTCGAAAAGTAGTGTCCGGTCCAGCGTGACCGTGACGAACTCGTCGAAGTCCGCGCGGACCTGGTCGCTCCTGTCCGAGGAGAGACAGCGGTCAACCAGGTCGTTTCCGTGGGGTGAGAGCATTCGTTGCCCACCCATCACCCGCCAGCGGATACAAATCCTGTGGTTGGACGATTTTTTGAGGATAAGCCCACACCTGTCACACGCGGTTCTGCCACCATTGGTGTGGATTCATCGGACCTATACTTTGTTCGTTCCAATACTACTTACCGTACCCAGGTGAAGATCTACTCCAATCTCCTGTCTACCCGGCCGCCAGTGGCACCTACCACTCCTTGTTAATGTGCCACCAGCCAGGGCCGTCGGTCCCCCACTCAAATCGTAACCGTCGGCGAGTACCTCCTTCTCCTGGGCCGTATACTGAATCTTCACGATAGCTGAGACACCTCAGATATGTGTTGTTCACGTTCCATGTCTCTCATGTAGAAGGATCTCGAATATCGATCTTGCGTTATCTATACGAAAGCCAGACACCTATCATTGGCAACAGTTCCCCTCCCCCACTAAGCTCTCGTTCCGAGTAGAAATGTGGGTGACTAACGTTTCGGATTCGCTGTCGGGATCAGATAACTGTAGCGCGGAACTCAATGGATTCTCAACCTAATAGCTGACGAGTCGAAATAGCGTCCAGGAATTTAGCAGACATAAAAAGACTCACGCCAGCGAAGAAACCGGCAGTAGCCATAGCGGCAGGGAAGACTGCGCCAGCCAAGAGCGAAAGAAATCCAAGAAAACTGAATATGTGGATGAGTTTCATCGAATAATCGGCTTGTTGTTTGTGCCCGACGTTAGGATTAACAGGCGGCTCAGCAGCGGAGACAACATTTCCAAGATTTTTAGCCTGATCAACCTTCGAGATGATCTGGCTGCGCACATACCCATAGCTTGGTAGCCTCTCTTGTATCGGATCTTTGACTATCGGCTGTCGATCCAAACTTACTGGTAGCCAGTTCACATCCCATACTGTCGACCTCTTAGACGGTTTTTCTGGGGGAATATTGGTGGTGTAAAGGTTTTTACCGTTTCTGTCTCCCTTGCTAAACCATCCCTCTTCAGCGAGTATCTCCGCCTTCTGACGACCCCGACTTTTTCCAGAAGACCAACCGACTGCCTGCATCAGGTCATCGTCCGTATATGCTTTTGTTCCATCTTCCCTGTACTGGTTGTACGTTGTCTCCATGATACTATACACGTCTGGATCATGTAGAGGGCTACAATCGTCACGCTCTTTCAACCGGTTGACGAGATCTGGAAATTCCTGAGCTAATTTTTCCCGCGGGTCCACTCCACACATATTTTGTTCGTTTTGTTTCTGTTTTATTAATACTAATGGACTCTCTACCTCATACTCAGGCAGTTGTGTACGATGACTGTCTGAGTCCAATCTCCATTCTCAGTATTTCTTGATATATAAAACCTGGTGGAAATTCTGTACCGGCGGAGCTGAAGACAATTCCAGAGTCGCCAGTTGCGCCCAAATATTCGCTCGTTTATATACTAACTCACTCCGTCGTATATCAATGCGATGCTCACACAACTACCTGCAACCGGAGTGCTGGCGCCACTCACGTTGACTGCCAACTCCGCACCAAAGTATCGACCCCAAACCGTCACGGGTCAAACTCCTCAGATCGAGTCAGCTGAGGACTGGTCTCTCATTTCCGCAGATCCACGAGCCAACATGATGGATACGCTCGTGCCCGACAACTCACTGCGGGGTGATTCTAATGAGTGACAGTCATACCGCGCTCGAGCAACTCAAACACTCTTGTACCGATCATAATCCAGATACGACTGCGGCACTCGTTGTCGCGGAGGAAACTCGTACCAAACCAGGGTTGATTATTGAGGATATCAGGCGGAAACTCACCGACCACAAGAATGTATTTATCCTGACGCCTCACTGGATGGTTGCGAGACAGACCGTTGAACACATCCGCTTTCCATTTTCTGGAATGAGCCCAGATGAAATTAAACCCTACAGAACTACGGGAATACTGACCACGGCTGATGGGGATTACCTCCTGTCACTTGATGACTGTCCTGAATTGACCGTCACACCGGATGGTCGGGCGCGACTGTCACTCAGCGATGGGCGTGATGACATCTACTTGGATGATTCCGACGCACTCGCCGACGCACCCGTGCCACGCGCAAGCCCTAACGAAGATGAGACTCAGTGGAGGATTTATGATGCTGCTGACAACGTGGTCGAAACCCACTCTGACCGCGCTGACTGGCAGGAAAAGTATCAGCCGATATGGGAATATGCAGACCCAATTGGTCCGGAGGTCTGGGAACAAATCCGAATCTTCTATGCCGAGTCCGGAGAGCTATTGGGATTCGATTCGGACGTTTCGCCTCCAGCAGGAGAGCGCGCACACCGTCTCAACGACTCTGTGTCGACCTTCTATGAGACATTCACCATAGCCCGCAAAGGGGAGGCGATTCCTCTTCGTGAGTTTCACTGTTGCTGGGCAGCATGTATGGACCTCGCCGAGAGCGAATTACAATCTAGCCTGTCGTGGGTTAGTCAGGCACTCCCACAGGCTGCCACGGTGCAGAGGGGACCGACCACTGACGGGTACCAATTGACTCTCGCCGACCGTACGTGGCGGTATCCACTGGAGGTCCCAAAAGACACGCAGGACTAACCAGCACACAGCCAACGATCGATGACCCAGCTGCGAGTCTGCTTGGTCCTTTGCCTTCGGCACTACTCGCAGTTCGCTTCCAACTGACCGAACTCAGTACACCAGCGACTGACCCTCATCAAAGGCCATTTCACGACGCCAACACATGACCCAGACGACGCATAACCGAACCTGGATACGACTCATCCCACCAGGGGTCTCGCACGAGAAATACCGCATTGCAAGCCAGCTACAGTCACTCTTAGCACAGCCCATCAGAGGCCTTTTTCAGGTATCTTCTGGCCTCGTCGCATTCGATGTCGTTTCGTTTGCTGGTGAACAGTGGCAAGAACTCTGCCTGGCGCCACGGATTGATTCGGATACACGACCGCGGACTGTAGCCGGACAAATCACCACCCAGTCGAGCAGCAACGTACATGAATCGGTCACAGTAGCCGTTGCGGACCGACTCGCAGAGCAGTTTCCTGATATGTTCGGCCTCGAATTGGTCCGTCTCGATCTGAGCCCGCTTGGGACGACGCCAGTCCCGGTCGAACGGCTGGTCGGTCGCTCATTCCGTCAATCCTCGTTCAACCGAAGTCCGCTCACGACTTCGATTCAGCAACTCACAGCGGCAGATGAACCGCATCTCATCCACCTATGTATTACCAATATAGATGCATCCACCTACGAGGTTGAGATGCGTGTTGGGATGTTCGGCACGCGACGGTCCAGTGGGACCGCTGACACACCTGCTGCTCACGATGACAGGAACGACACTGCACTGTCGACGCCTGCGGTTGTCGCTATCGTCCGGAACAACCTCGGGTACGACCTCTCGCAGGTCTGTAAACAAACGCCAACAACGACGAACTTCGAACTGTTCCGAAAGTCCCACTGGACGCTCCACCGCCCGGCCACGGCTCCACGAGAGCAGGATCTTCTTACTTTGAACACTCGCAGGCTTCCCGAGTCGGCTGAGGCAGAGGCGAAAGCCGCGTGGCAGGTCGCAATGACCGATTACGAGTACGAGCGTTTGCGTGGGCTGAAAAAACACCGTTACCCGCTCCGCCGTGCATATCGGCAGCTGGACGTGCGGCCGACCGTTCGTATTCCCGCCTCGTCGCTGAGAGAGTTTTTCGCCTATCACCCGAACTATGATCTCGGTCGGATTGGCGACTGGAACCACCCGACACTCACGCGCCAAGCAACGATACAGCAAGCGACAGCAACCGAGCATTGACCGATGACAGACCACGCCGCTACACCTGGCCAGCCTGCCACTGTGCGTGGCATAACTCCACCAGAGGAGTCCGTCATAGCCCGTCAACCACCACTGCGGTCACGCCACAATCACGAAAACGATGAAACTCAGAGATAGCATCGAAGTCATCCCAGAGCGGTCCGACGACGCAACCGACAACCCGATTGTTGATGTATCGCTCGGGTTATTTGACACCTACAGTGACGCTTTTGCGGCCGATGTCGGGTTGGACCGTCTCATTTACAACCACTGGCCTGCAAAGGGCAAGGCCAAACACGTGCTCACGCCCGAAGGGACGACTCTTCCGCCTGACGAGACCTACCAACAGCGGCTTGATGACTGCGGTGGTGAGACTGCTGACAAGTCATCGACCCGGTCGTACACACCATCCAACGCCCGCAAGCAAGTCGTCGGTGCCGTCCGGAATGCCTGCGAAGACAACCTACCGCCGGCATATGAGTTCGCGAATTGTACGCTCGACTTTTCGCCGATCGAGGAGATGACTGTGCCGACCTGTCGCCTTGCAGCACGCGAGTCAACCGATTTAGCTCGCCTTGGGAAGCCAAATTCTCATCCAGTGGTGGCACTCTGTGCTGATCTGTACACCGAACAGGTGCCCTACATCTTCCAGATGGTTGTGTCGAAGCCAAGCGCAGACCGGTTTGCGATATCGGTTCGCCTGGCGGTGTACGAACCGCAGTATGGCATTGCAACCGAGGAAGATTTTGCCCGGCATCTTCAGGGCGGACCGGCGTTTGACCTGCAAGAGTATTTCGACGATTCTGTCGGGCACGTCACCTCGAACTTCGCGCTGGATGATAGTCGATACTTCCGTATCTCGACCGATGAGGACGGCACACCACACGTCCACTCACGTCGGAATGCAAGCGAGTACCACGTCGAAGCCGCACGCAAGCTCCTCAAAGGCACGCATCAGTGCCATGATCTGTACGTGGCAGGCCACGACAACGACCTTACGTTTAAGGAATTGTACCGGACCAAAGATTATTTCACGAAAATACGGTGTGCTCCCCGTAATCTCCGCCATTTTCTCGGCCTCGTTACCTACGAGTACGAGTTCTCCCCCTGGGACAAACTTGCCGGTGCAGGCCCGCCGGATATCGTCCGGAGTCAGACCATTGAGGACGAGTCGGATATCTTGCAGGCGTTGGGAGACGAGCGACCCGCCGTGTCAGAGAATCGGGCTGGCGACGAAGGAGGTGATGCGCACGTCGCGTTGAAATATCGGATCGAGCGGTTCTACAAGAACCGCGGATACACTGTTGTCGTGACCGACGAAGAAGAGGAGGGGTCAGTGCCTGACCTCTCTGTCCGGAAAGACGGCATCGGCCGGTTCGTCGAAGTGGAAATCTGGAACAAATCCAAGCCAGCAAACATTCTGATTAACGCGGCGCGTGCCGCGTATCATGGCTTCGATGTCACCTTTGTCTGCGAGGCACACCCACAGAAGATACTCGATCTCCTTCGGGATCCCGTCTACGACCGAGATTACTCTCGAACACGATTTTATAACCAGTCTGAGACATTAGATCGGAACGACGAGAGCACACCAGTTCTTCCAAAGGCGGCCGGAGAGTGTGAGTGGTGGTACGTCCCAACTGGCCCGCTCAAACTCATCGTGGATGGGGACGTTCGCGCAACTGGGCCGATCGACGAGTCCGTGGCCACATACGACTACGAGACGGCCCAGTATACAGTCGAGAACGGCCAGCATATCGTGCGCGACCGCGATGGAAACGTCGTGGGTGAGTATACCACAAAGGGAGCACTCGAAGAAGAGTGGAAATTCATCCGGCTTCCGTTTGTCCCGACGCGAATCACCTACCTCCAGGGTAGCACGATTAAGTACCTCGACGGTGAAAACATCGAAGATTACCAGCCGACCGATGTCGAGGCCTCCTGGAAGCTCGCGGATGACAGCCAGCAAATCACTCGTCAGTACGAGGCCGCGGAGGCGAAGTACTTCGAGCAGTTTACTGCTGAGATGGGCGATGATGTCGAGATTCCCCATGAGGAACTCCGTGCCCACTTCGATGCGTGGTATGAAGCCCAGACTGCTCGTAAGCTCCCGAACAAGTCCTACTTCGGGATTCACCGCCCGGAGGATATCGAGACGAAAGAAAATAACGAGGAGGTTGGAAAGCAGACCTTCTATGCGAGCCGGACGTGGCAGTGGCCGCGTGACATGGTCTCTCCGGACCTCCCGTTTGCAGGTGACGATGACGACCGTTTTGAGGAGTGGGACCGTTGAGGATTCTGGATTCTCTCCAGAGATAACAGTTAGAGTGTCTCGGAGCTTGACCCCGGAGTAGTTCACTGCAAGGTCTAGCTTCTGTGTCTTCTACGCCGTGATAACCCCAATCGTACACATTGATTATGTCTCGTCTCTCCCATTCCACCCATGGTGAAACCCATGTGTAGGGACAGCCTCTGCGTGCGTGGCAGACTGGATGCAAACCGCATGACGCGGGTCGGTGAAGGGGAAACAATTGCGACTGATGACAACACCAAGGCTGGTGGTGACTGACTCTCCTGCCTTTGGGGCGGACTTACCGAGCCAGTATAATTTACCCCGGCATTATTCGTCTGACTTCTACGTGAGTAAGACCACACCCTCATATCGGAGTGGTGCTAGAACGACACGCCGTTCAATCGTGGTGACCACCACGTCCAGACCGATTCCCCAAGAAGGCTAGCGAGCAATAGCCGAATTTCTCGACAGACATTTGTGCCATGTACTTGACCAGCGACGCGGCGATATCGTGGCGGTTCTCGACGTATTGGTAGGGAAGGATGCCAGTCCATCCCTCTCAGACGAGGCCATGTCATGCGGATATCCGAGCGGAATCCTAAGACGAGTGTACCGGTATGACGGAGTTGGTATACCACTACCACTACTACGACAGTCAGACGTGTCGTTGAGAGTAATCCGAGGCTGGTGACCTATTCGCAGCAGTTTGTGCAGTTGATGCACCCACATCGTGACCTTACTATACCCATGTGAAGAGTTGTCTAATGTCCTCCCCGGCCTACGTTAGTTGTCTTGGCAGAACTGATATCTCCTATCTGTATTTGAATTGTCGGGTCCGTTGGGTGCAGAGGTCTCTGCTGGGTGGCAGTTGATATGTAGTGGTCCTAGCTAAGGATGCAGTGGGACCATACTCACCGGTTGTTACTCACGCTTGGATACTCACACATTTTTGCCTGTCAGTGTTGGTGTCATAAGTCGTGATTTGATCCTTATCACTGACTGCAGTCTAGCGGTTTGCAATGAGCATCCCATTCACTACTGTACACTGTCTCGTCATGGGACTCACCGTGCCTTTCACCCTGTCGCTGTGCCCACTCTCACCCTGGAAAGGGTGGCCTCATCTGCTAATGTGACTGACTGGAGTCGTATCAGGGTCGTGTGTGAAGTCCATTCCCCTCCACTTTGACGAACATGGGTGGTAGTGATGGAGTGTCATGGTGTGAATCAACGAATTCCAAATCGAACCGAATCACTCCAGTCGCCACGCCAGCGAATCATCCCAAAGCAGCGAGCCTCGCAGCCACGACACTCATGCATATAGAGACACCCGACGAACTCGAAATCACGTGCAGAGACAACTCACACAGGTTGTGTCGTCTCCGCTTCGAGTCGTGTGGCACTAAGGACTCCAGCAACGAAGAACTCTCAACCAGAGGCAAATATATTTACACAACCACTGCATATATCTGAGTATGGCAGACTTCGATCCAGCACCCTCCGATACTGCACTCGCGGACGAACATGCAGCATGGGCCGAAGGCCAAGACACTCGAGCGCGGATTCGGGCCGTTATTACGGGGCTGCACGAACCGACAACAGTAACAGATGTCGCAGACCGGGCCAACTGTTCACCGAACGCTGCCCGAAAACATCTTACCGAATTCGTCGAACTCGGCGTGGCACAGGAACGTGTGGCTGAGACTGGGACACGCTATGTACGCAACGATGCCTACTTTCGGTGGCGGCGCGCAAACGAACTGGCGACCACACAGACAGTCGAGCAATTGCTTGCTGACCTCCGAGAACTTGAATCGCAGGACGAACAATACAAAACGAACTTCGAGTACGAGACGCCCGCAGACGTACCGTTGCCGGAGGATGCAACGCATGCAGAACTCGAACAGCGTCTCCAAACTCTCTCAGAGTGGCAGACAGTTCGCAAATCAATCAGCCGGTACAAACAAGCACTACGGATCGCACGGGAGCAGGACGACGAACTCACTGCGTAAAAATGAGCGCGTCATCCGCTCCAGTCGATGCTGCTATTCTGTCAGAGATGGAGACCCGGCTCCACACACATCCACTGGCGGCAACTGTCAGAACTGAACGAACGGGAAACACACTTTCGCTCGTGTGTTTACAGTGTGATCGTGACCAGTATCCAGCACACATCGCGGGGGCTCGCCTTGAGGTTCGATGGTACACGAACGACGACTACAATTTCCATTACATCGAGACATACCCCGACGATGTCTGGCAGTGCCGCTGGGACCGACACCAAAATCCGCACACGCAGCGCACGCACTTTCATCCACCACCTAACGCTGACTCGGCGGCTGCGATCCCCGACACGCCAGCAGATCAGCATCCATCAGCGATGCTCACCCGTACGCTAGCGAACATTCAGGACCGGATTGAGAGCCTGTGGGAAATGGAGTGAGACGGTATCTTGATCCGTAGCCGTAATTGGATGAGCTGTATTCAGTAGTCAGGGAAGCCCATTATCAGACCATTTTGAGGAAAGATGGGTGGCGGTGATGGAATGTCACGTTGTGAATCAACGAATCCTGAATCGAACCAACTCACTCCAGCTGCAACGCCAGCGAACCATCCCAAAGCAACGAGCCTCGCAGCCACGACACCCATGGACGACACCACGCAGGACGAGTTCCAGATCACGTACACTGACCAGTCACACACGACGCGACGACTTCGATTCGAGCCACGTGACGCTGATGCTAACGAGTGGTGGCGCATCGAGGTCGTCTGGACCGGCTGTCGATGGCGCCCCGTCGGGCGAGAACGCGTCACCAACCTCAGTGTGGAAACGACGCAACGATAGGCAGCGCGGACGGTAGTTCTTGTCTCGGGCCCTGACTCACCGACGACGCCCAGCCGTTTATCCCCAGGCGAAAGAGGGGTCAGTGTGTACGGTGTCGTTTACGCCAGTCGCGAAGGCCTGGGATCCACACCCGAGCGAGACAGACGTTCCCGATGGCGATCGCGACGATACTCATCGCTAATGTGGGCATCACCTCTGAGACGCCGATTACAATCGCAAGCGACCCGACAACCAACCAGAGCGACGGATCGATGCGTGTTTTCATATACTCCTCCGTGGAATCCATTTGATATTGTGTCCCGCCAATAAAGTATGTTTCACCAACTCGGAACGCTGCATTGTTGTCTGAGGTGGCAACAGTTGCCTTTCCGAGAGGGGCAGATGTTTCGACACCCCAGATTGGACCCGAAGACTGCACGCGATAATAGAAATCATCGCTCCCGCGCAGCGCGTGGGAACACATCTTAGTACCGGGCCGAAAACGTAGATACATGAGCGATAGGTCGTCACTGACCGATACTTCTGTCGTCGTCGCTGCCTGGCAGCACCTCACTGCGCGGTTGTCGCCAGCCAATTCGCGGACTGAAACACAATCCCACCGCCTCTCGACTGCCTTCCGAGCCTCTGTCGTGGCGACCATCGGTACCGTTCTCGCCCGCTGGGTTCGCGCGTCCGCGCTCTATCGCTGGTTCACGGCCGAACCGGACCCCGAAGTCATCGTCATCGACCTGCGCGAGACGTACACCGTTGGCCCACTCCTCGCTGTCCTCGATCGCATCACGGACGCGCTCTCCTCGGGGTGGCACACTGCACGGACCGGCTCCCTGACGGACACAACACGTGACGCATTCCGCAAGCACCCGATTCGAACCGTGGCGCTGGTCGCCCTCGCAGCCCTTCTCACGAACCTCGCTGTCGTCCTTGCCGTCGGCACACTCGACACGACCGGGCTAACTGTCCGCCTCGTCGGAATCGCTCTCGCGGCCCTCGGGACGCGCATCCGCGTGTCTTGGAAACAGTGTACCGAGTCAGTGACCTACCGGTCTCTGGTCGCTGCACTCGAACCACCGGAATCGAAGCCCTCAGACGATTCAAATCGCTGATGAGCATCGTCACCGTGGGTGTCGCTGGTATTTGAGTGAGCACGTCACTGTGACTTGGTAAGAAACTATGTCATCCCACGTAGAACGTCTGGTATGGAGCTCGAAGCAGAGAGCATCTACAGTCACCAGCAAGAGGGGGAGGTGCTGGTCTTGGGAATCGACCGGCGATACGAGTCGTACGACACGGCAGCAGAGGAGGGTGTGACAACCGGGATGGTCGTCCGGTATGCCCGAGAGTGGGATGGCTACGGCGCAATGCCGAGTGCTGCCACCGTCGCACCGCTTGACGAGTTCGTTGCGGCCACAGGGGAGAAACTCCGTGAGTTTGATCAGATGACGATGACTGACGATTGATTATCGATCAATAACTGTGCAGCCTGTTGGTAACCGTTCTTCACGCCTATTCGTGTTGGTCCCACCCTTCGTAGTGTTTCAATCGACTTCTGATTTCGAACGGCTCCCACCCGCACTCGTGGAAGAGGACACCAGCCAACTCGTCAAACCGACTGTTGGTGAGTTCGATGCCGCGCGTCCCCCGGCTGGCGATATATGGGGCGGTTCGGAGCTCGTCGAAGACTTCGCTTGCAGTAGCGTAATCGGCCGTCTCGATGGCAGCGATAGAGAGCAGGTTCTCTTCGACGATCGGCGACCCCCAGCGATGCTCGGTGATCATCGCTGCGAGGAGAGCGCATTTCACCGACGGCTTGCGCATACCCTTCTCTCTGTGCCCTCTCTGATAACCGTTGTTAACAGCTGTTACAGCAAAGTAAAAAACTATGTACGCCAACCGGTACAGCATACACATGAGCGAGTCAACGCTGACCAACCCGGCGGAGGAGAAAGACACCAAGGAGGCTCGGCTGGAGAATCCCAGTGGCATCTCCATCTGTTCCAACACGAGAGCGTTCCTATTCTCCTGGACGCTCTCCTTACCCTGCCGCCGGGTCGGGAATTCCACAAGACGGAGTTTGCGGACCACGCTGGTGTCACCCGACAGACTGTGAGTAACTACATCGACCTGCTACTGGAGGCCGATGTTGTTGAGGAGGTCCCGAACACGTCACCCCGTCGGTATCGGGTCGCGCAGAGTGAGGTCGTCGAAGAACTGTTTGCCCTCAACACCGCTCTCAACGCTGCTGGCCCTGCCCAGAATTAAAAACAAGCGGGCTGTCTCACGATGTAGTTTACATTCAAACAGCCGAAGTTAATATTGTAGAGTGAATAGAACTCTATGATTGCATGTGGGTAGACGAATTAGAAGACGATGCGCCGGGGGAACTCGTCCCGTACGGCCGACGACCATACTACAAACCCGAGCCACTGCCCCCGTCCCGGGAACTGGAACTCGACGCCGAGTTCTACGAGCGGTTGTCAGACGCCACCTTCTGGCTCGGCAAACTCAGCGGCATCAGTCTAGAAGTCGACTTTCCGGCGGTGCTGTACACGTCACTCCTCCGCAAGGAAGCCATGGAATCGGCCGAAATTGAAGGGGCCGACGTCGACTACAACGCCCTGTACAGTTTCGAAACCAGCACAGCACACGGGCAACAGGACCACGGAGCCCAGCCATCCGCCGCGGACGAGACGAAAGACGTGCAGGAAGTCCTGAACTACGAGCGGGCAGTCGAGGCTGGCATCGAGACACTCGACGCTGGGGACGAGATTACGATCGACCTCTTGCACTCGCTGCACGAGCGATTGCTGACGGATGTCCCGGACGACCGCGTCGACACCGATACTATCGGGGCGTTCAAGACGACGCCAAATCGCATGGGTGAATTCCTCCCCCCCGTTCCCGACGCTGTCGAGGGAGCGATGGACGCTCTCATGACCTACTACCGGACGGGTGGCAGCTATCATCCGCTCGTCGATATTGCCCTCTTTCACTACCAGTTCGAGACGATTCACCCGTATGGCGATGGCAATGGTCGACTCGGACGCCTGCTCATCACACTTCAGCTGTACGACACGGATTATCTTGAACGGCCGAACCTCTATCTCAGTGAGTATTTTAACCGGAACAAACAGACCTACGTCGACCGGATGGACAGCGTTCGAGCGACCGGGGCGTGGGAACAGTGGCTCTCGTTTTTCATCGACGGCGTCCGGTACCAGGCCCGAGAATCAGTCGAGCGTACGCTCGAACTCGACGACCTTCGCCGCGAGTACCAAGAGACCTACGGTGGCGTCTCCTATACGGCCAATCAACTCGCCTGTAGCCTCTTCGAGCAACCCTACGTCACTGCTCGCTCGGTCGCCGAACGATTCGATGTCCAGCCCGCGACGGCGTACAGGGCTATCGAGTCGCTGCAAGCGGATGGTCTTTTGGAGGAAGTGACTGGCAAAGAGCGAAACCGGGAGTACCGCGCGAAAGAAATCTTCGAGATTCTCGAACGTCCGCCACAGACGTACTGAGTGGGAATTCAGGCATTCCGTTCATGAACCAGCTTTTCTGAGCATTTGCTCACGTTCATCGAAGATTAACTGCGTTCGAGTGGTGGATGGGTCGTCACATCGAACAGTTCGAGATCGGAATCGAAGGTCATCACGTGGTCGATTCCTCGGACTTCCATCTGGACGCCGATGACGAAATCGGTAAACGAGGCGGAATTGTCGTCCCAGTCGACGAACCGTTTTCGGACCGTCCTGAACGTCTCGTCGGTCACAGGGCACACGTCGAAGTACTCGCTTTCTGCCAACGCTTGGAGAAAGGTCGTGGCCTGTGGCATACCGGCGCGTTTCTTCAACCGCGTCGCCGCCTCGTCAATAGTGTGGTCGTTGACCACGAACCGCCTGTACGGGACCTCCTCGTCACGGACGAACGTCAAAAAAGCGTGTGCGACATCGTGGAACGCTTCGTCAGGATTGTAGAGTGCGTACAGGAATTTCGGGCCCAGAACGCACGTCCGTGGCGTGTGTTCCCCACCGCCGTAGAAGTGTGCTGGCGTCAGCGTCCCGATGGCCGTTTCGATACCTGTCATTCGTCGGGGTCGGCCAGCGAGACGGACTCGGCATCTCCTTCCCACTCTTCGACGAGATTGTTTTCCTCCATGACGTTTGTCTGCTCACCGTGGCCTTCGCTCCGTCTGAGCTCGTTGATGGACGTGAATAGCGGGTCGTCGGCGTTGACGGCATCCTGCTCTTCGAGCCACAGTGCTGTCGCTTCCTGTAACGCCTCTCGAATCGAGAGCCCTCGTTGTTCTGCAACCTCTCGTAGGCGTTCGTACTTGTCCTCCGGAACCTCTGTTTGGATATGAGTCATCGCTTATTCATGAGTAACTATAATCTCATGGGATAAGTATCTTTCATAGACAGCTCTTTTGTCGTCTGCTCGGAGTACGATGCTTTTAGTACTGAGAGTCGGGAGAGCCAACTTGCAGCACATCGTATCCGCGAAACGAGTGTGACCATCGACGAACCGACAATCCGAGACCTCTGTACCGATGCCGTCTTCGAGCGCGGACAGACTTACCGCGAGGAGGGCCGCATCCACCAACTCGACCGCTTTGGCGACAACATCACGGCCCGCGTGCAAGGCACTGAACTGTACGAGACGTGCGTCCACCTCGACAGCGACGGGTTCGACCCGCACTGTACCTGCCCCTACGGCGGCCCCGGCGAGTGCAAACACGTCGTCGCTGTCCTGCTGACTGTCGCCGACGACGTGCCCGCCGACGACGCAGACCGCATCGACGACCTATTGGCCAACGCGCCGGGTGATGCTCTCCGCGCGTTCGTCCGCGAGGAACTCGCCCGCGACCCGGAGATGCGCGAGCGCTTCCTCGCGGAATTCGGCGAGGAACCCACGACGCCACCCGAGGAGTATCGGCAGGAGGTCGACCGTCTCTTCGATCAGCACACACAGGAGTATCCCGTCGTGACCGGCGCGATCGACTTCTCACAGCTCACCGACCTCGCCGACCGTCACCGAGAGAACGACAACTACGAGCAGGCTGCGGCGGTCTACCGCGGTCTGTCCGAAGGCATCGCCGAGAACATGAATCTCGTCGACGGCGCGTACGACCACTACTCCCAGACCTTTCAGTCCGCACTCGATAGGTACGTCGAGTGTCTCGCTTCGGCCAATCTAGACCATGCGACGGTCGACGACCACGTCGAGTATCTTGAACGGCGAGCAGATGAGGCGGTCGACTACCTCGCACAGCGGTACGAGAAGGCACTCGATGACCTCGAATCCAGAGGGTAACCGACAGAAAATACTTGTAACGAGCGCCAAGAGTGGCAGGTGATGCGTCGCCAGTCGCTGGTCGGCAAGCCACGCCACCGCTGTGCTGTCCGCGCGACCGCCTCCCCAAGGCCGTAGCGGGCGGCGTCCTCGGTGGCGTGGTGATAGCATGAACGAAGCCGAACTGCTCCGGCGCGAACTCCGCGCCGCTCGTGAGGAACTGGTCCGTAAACGCTCTCAGCCGTCCGACGACCCGGATGCGGAGAGTCAGTTGCCGTTGATGCCCGACCGCGACGAGGAGTTCCTGCGCCTCGCCCTGATGAGCATCGACGAACTCGAAGCGCACGTCGACCGTCTCGAACGTGACCTGAGCGACATCGAAGATGGATTCGATATCCCTCCCGACACCGAATGACTACCCGAAGTATTTTTCGCGCAATCGTTCGACGTACTGGCGGTCCCAGTGTTTCAGTTCACAGAGGTAGGTGAGCGTCGCGTCGACATACTCCGGGCTGAGAACGTCTCGGTCTGCCAGCACACACAGCACCTGCGGTGTCGTCGAAAGAATCCGCTCGTCGTCGAGTGCGAGCGAGACGAGAAGTACGTTGCTCGTCCCGAACTCGTCCGTGACGAAGAGGTCCGCATCACTGTTGTTGGCCAGCCAGATAGCGTGTGACTCACCCTCGTCGAGCCCGTATTCGAGTGGTGCATCGAGTCTCGCCGCCACGTCGTGGGTCGTGAGATGATGAGATGCCTTCATCACCGCTGTTGCAGCCGCAGCCAGAAAACCGTCGCTCTGCTGGCTCTCGGCTACCTCCGCGAGGGCCGATGATGGGACATGCACGTCACACGCAGTCAGGAGTGCTTTGAGCGGGTCCTCACCCGTGGGTGCTCGAGACAGGCCATCGACGACGGGCGTGGCGAGGTTGAGCAGGACGTTGGTATCGACGACGGCTTCGGGCGACGCCCCCGTCACTGGTTGCCGTCACGATGGTTGTCCGCGTCGGTGTCATGCTCGGGCGTCCACGTCGGCACTTCCCCGTCGTAGAACCGCTCGTCAGCGGGCAGGTCGACATCCGCACCCGATGGAAGCGACGGCTCGCGGTCGATCGATTCCCGCAGGAGCTTCATCCGCATCGCCTCCTCGGTGCCGACGACGGCCGCGACGGTATCGAACTCTAGCTGTCCAGCGTAGTAGGCGTCTCTGAGCCGCCGCTGAAAGCCCTCGTCCGATTCAACCTCGCTGAGCTGTTTTCGGAGCCCTTCGACGAGGAGGTTCGTCCGGGACGTATCGAGGAGATCTGAAACGACATCCGCCTCCCTGACGAGGGACTCGGGCGCGTTGAAATCGACCCGGGTTTTGTCTTCGGCCATCACGCATGTGTAGCTCCTACACATGATTAAATATTCGCACCGATTCCGCGAAATGGGAGGGCTTCCAATTGAAGATTTTCACTGTGTTAACACACTTCAAAAACAGTTCTTGTCACGCAGCAACCAGCAATGTTCGTGAAGGTCTACCCGAAGATTCCGCGCTACGACCATCCGGTAGTGCCGGAAGACTACTTCGAGACCGACGATATCGTCCTCGTCGAGAAGTTTGACGGAAGCTCGCTCCGGTTCACACTCTACGACGAGCGCTACGCGGACGCCTATCCGGACCTGGTCACCGAACATGCGGACGGCGATGGCAGTCTCATCTTCGGAACGCGCAAGAGTATCCGTGGCTCTCATTGGGACAGTCTCTCGGAGATCGACGGGGCGCTCCACCGTGCCGTGCGCTGTCTCCGGGAGGGCGTCGACACCGAGGCCCTCCGGACGGTCCACGACGACTACGGGTGTCCGCTCGTCGTCTACGCGGAGAATATGGTCTATTCGACGCTCGATTACGGCTACACCCAGCGCACGATTCCTGCGCTAATCGGATTCGACGTGCTACCTTACGATGCCATCGAGCGAATCAAGCCCCACGGCAACCCTTACGAAGAGACTCACGAGAGGTTTCTCGCTTTCGACGCCGTACAGGATATCCTCGACCGCATCACCGTCGCTGACGCGCCACGAGAACACACTCTCGTTCCGGCGACGATACTGGGCCGCCCAGGGAGTGCGTTCGACCCGGAAAACTACAAGTTTCCTACCTCCTCGTTGGCCGACGACATCCGTGTTGAGGGTGTGGTCGTCCGCAGTGACAGCCGAGAGCGGCGCGTGAAAGTGGTCCGGGAAGCCTTCGAGGAACTGAACCGCGAGCAGTTCGGCACACAGCCCGAAGAGGCCGAGTCCGGCGCTGAGTACGTCGTCGCCACGTACTGCACGCCCGCTCGCATCCGCAAGCAGGTGCGTGAGATGGTTGTCGAGGAGAACCGGGAGTTCGGTCTCCACCTGAACGACGACCTCCACGAGCGCGTCGTCGAGGACATCTGGGCCGAGAACTGGCAAGAACTGATGCGACTCGACAGGTCGTTCTCCCCCAGCGAAGTATATCCACTCGTCGCCAAGCGGTGTATCACGGAACTTCGGAAGATGGAGACAAACGCCGAACTGAACGATGCGGACCCGACCGACATCTGGTAGCATCTTTCCTGAGGCTCGTGATACCCATAGTGGTGACCAGTTGGTCCCTCGTCGCTTACTCCACCGTCACACTTTTCGCCAAGTTCCGAGGTTTGTCGATTGACCGTCCCAGCCGTTTCGCCACGTGATAGGACACCAACTGCAACTGCACGTTCGCCAGCACGCTCGCCGCCCGCGGGTGCGTCTCGGGCACCCTGAGCACATGATCCGCATACCGCTCCACCTCCGAAGCGCCATCAGTGACGGCCACCACAGGCGCGTTCCGGGCCTCGACTTCTTTCACGTTCCCGATGGTCTTTCGCGCCGATTCACCGTCACCTGTCACTACAGCGAACACTGGCGTCTCCTCGGTCACCAGCGCCAGCGGCCCGTGTTTCAACTCGCCGGCGGCGAAGCCCTCTGCGTGTTTGTACGAAATCTCCTTCATTTTCAACGCGCCTTCTAGCGCGACGGGATAGTGATAGCCACGGCCAATAAAGAAGTACGCAGACGAGTCTTCATAGACCTCGGCGATTGCCTCGGCGTTAGAATCGTCAAGCAACGCCTGCACGTCGCCGGGCAAGTCTCGCAGTGCAGGCACGATATCCCGCGCGTTCCCGCCGGCCATCGCCAGCACGAGGAGATTCAGGGCCGCCAGTTGCGAGGCGAAGGTCTTGGTCGCTGCGACGCCGATTTCGGGGCCAGCGCGGATGTAGAAAACGTGGTCACACTCGCGGGCGGCCGTCGAGCCGACCGTATTCGTCACTGCGAGCGTCCGCGCACCGCGCTTGTCTGCCTCCCGAAGGGCCGACAGCGTATCCGCAGTTTCGCCACTCTGGGTCACGCCAATCACGAGCGCGTCCCCGATGGGCGGCGGCGAACTGGCGTACTCGCTGGCGAGAAAGGCCTGTGCTGGGATGCCAGCCTGCTGGAATAGCTGGGCACCGTACAGCGCCGCGTGATAGGAGGTTCCGCAGGCGACGAACTGCACCCCGGTCGGCGAGAGGTCGCCGAGGTCTCCCACCTCGATGTTCCCGCCGAGTTCCTCGACGCGGCCACGCAGACACTGCCGGAGCGCGCGCGGTTGCTCGTGAATCTCCTTGAGCATGAAGTGGTCGTAGCCGCTCTTGCCGGCCTCCTCCGGGTCCCAGTCGACGGTGTCGACGGTCTTCTCGACAGTCTCGCCGTCGATGTTGGTGACAGTCCAGCCCTCGCCGTCCAGGCGGGCGAACTCGCCGTCCGCGAGGTAGACGACGCGGTCGGTGAAATCCCGGAACGCGGGCACGTCGCTGGCGAGGTAGACGGCATCATCGTCTTCGCCCAGCACCAGCGGCGAGTCGTTTCGTGCAGCGAAGACGGCGTCCACGCCGGCGACGACGACAGCCACGGCATAGCTTCCGTCGACACGGGTGAGGGCTTGCCGGACCGCGGCGTCGGGGTCGAGACCGGAATCGAGGCCCTCCTCGACGAGGTGGGGGAGGACTTCGGTGTCGGTGTCGCTGCGGAACGTGTGCCCGCTGGTGGCGAGTTCGTCCCGCAGGGCCTGGTAGTTCTCGATGATGCCGTTGTGGACGACGGCGACCCGGCCGGTACAGTCCTGGTGTGGGTGTGCGTTCTCGTCGGTCGGCGGCCCGTGGGTGCTCCAGCGCGTGTGGCCGATGCCCACCTCGCCTGCGGGTGCGTATTCCTCCAGTGCCGCCCGGAGGTCGTCGAGTTCGCCGGCCTTCTTGGAAATCTCGACGGTCTCGCCGTCGCCGGTGAGTGCAACGCCAGCCGAGTCGTAGCCACGATACTCCAGTTTCGAGAGGCCGTGGACGAGCGTCTCCAGTGTCTCGCCGTCACGGCCGACACAGCCGATGATGCCACACATCAGCCGGTCACCTCCGTTGCTCGTCGAGAGACGACACCCCTCATCGGACCACCTCCGCACCCTCTGCGATGGTCCCGCTGACGTGTGTGCCGGTGCCGACGGTCACGTTCGGGCCGACGAGCGTTCCGGGCGCAAAGCTTGCGTCCCCGCGGACGCGCACGCGGTCGCCCAGCACGGCACCCAATCGCTGGTTCTCGAAGACCTGCTGGTTGACCCGGACCTCGCTGGGGCCGCCGGGAATCGTCGTGGCAACGCCCAGATGGACATCTTGCCCGAGGACGGTGTCCTGCAGGGTCGACCCGGCTTCGATGCGTGTATCGACATCGAGGACCGTCCGCTCGACGGTCGCGTTGGGTCCGACGGTGACGTTCCGGCCAAGTGCGACCTCGGGACCGATGACGGCACCGGGGCCGACCTCACAGTCCGGACCGACCACGACCGGCCCCCGCAGCGTTGCGTCGTCGTGGACGCTAGCGTCGTTGTCTATCCAGACGCCCTCGCGGCGCTGTGGCTGGTTGACACGTCCCCTGGCAAGGATTTCCGCAGATACTTCCAGTAGGTCCCAGGGGTAGGTCGCGTCGACCCACAGGCCCCCGATGCGGACGCCACGGACGCGGGCCTCGTCGGCGAGGGTGGCGATGGTATCGGTCAACCCGAGTTCGCCGGCCGCACGTGGCGTCTCGTCGACGGCCTCGAAGATAGCGGGCCCGAAGGCGTAGATGCCGCCGTTGATGAGCCGGTACTCGTCGCTGTCGGGTTTCTCCACGATGTCGGCGATGTCGCGGTCGTGTAGCGTGACCGCTCCGTAGCGGCTGGCGTCGGGGCGCTCGAGGACGGCGACTGCCGACTGCACGCCGTCGGTGTCGAAGGCGTCGACGACGGACTCGACCGCGCTGGCTTCGATGATGCGGTCGCCGTTGACCACGATGAGGGCATCGTCGACGGCGTCGCGGGCCTGCAACAGGGCGTGGCCGCTGCCGAGTTGCTTGTGCTGGACGACGTACTCGACGGGAACGCCACGATAGGAGGGGCCGACGTGTTCCTGGACACGCTCGCGGCGGTAGCCGACGACGAGGACGAGCCGCTGCATCCCGGCGTCGACGAGGGCGTCGAGGACGTGTTCCAGAATGGGGCGGTTCGCCGCCGGTAGCATGGGTTTCGGGCGGTTGCGCGTCAGCGGGCGCAACCGCGTTCCCTCCCCGGCAGCGAGGACAACCGCAGTCTGAACGCTCATACGGGAAGGTGGCGGGCAGGCGGTTTCAACTTTCTGGGGCGGGCAACGCTGGCGACGTATCAGTCTCTGTGGGCGCCGTCTCCCTTTCCCGTTGCGAGGCGCATTTATAATTGGATCAGCAAGTACTCAGTATGCCCCACGGGCAAGACGTCGAAGACGAGAACGATCCGGAGTCCGCGTCGGTATACGAGTGTCTGCAGTGTGGAACAATCGTCGAGTCCGAGACCCATCCTGGCGAGTGTGAGTGTGGCGGGTCGTTTCAGAACCGCGCGAAGTCACTGGAGTAATCACCGCTCGCCCATCGCCTCCCCGGCGACTTTCCGACCCTGCGCGGTCAGTGAGACTTCCTTGCGCTCGCGGACGACCTCGATGACGTCGAGTTCGATGAGGCGGTCATAAATTTCTTCGACTTTCTCGACATCGATACCGACGAACTCCGAGATGCCAAACGGCGAGACGCCGGAGTACAGCGCCATGATGACTCGACGCTCGGTCGGTTCCAGATCGAGGTCTGCCCGGTTGCGCTCGGCACCCTCTTCGAGCAGTTGCTTGAGTACGGAGATGTGATGTTCCCGGCCGGAGAGGTGAGTCTCGACGCTCGCACCGTCCATCGAGTGTTCGACCTCGATGACGGCGCGTTCTTCGCCTGCGACCTGTTTCTCGTCAGTGTTGAGTTCCCCGATATCGTCGCGGTCGATGGCGAACTTCTGGCCGTCTTCCAGCACCATGCGCACGGCGTCGTCGGAGATTTTTAGACGGCCACGTTGCCACTCGGCGTTTTGAACGACGCCACCTTTGACAGCGGGATGCTGGACGTAGATGACGGCGTTATCGAGGATGGCGCGATAGAAGTTCGTCCGGAACGTCTCGTGGTCGCTCGTCGAGAGCAAGACGATGTCGTTGCCGACGTACAGCGTCGAATAGCTCGTCTCGCTGGCGGCGGCCTGATTCACATCGTAGCGCTCGCCCATCTGGTCGATATCGTCCAGTGGGACCGTTATCTTCTCGTCGGCAATCAGCGCGATGCGCTGGTTGGTCAACACTACGCGACACTGCTGCCAGCTTGCGTCGGTGATGTCGTGGCCGCTCTTGACGGCCCGCATGTACTTGCCCTGCGTGTCCTCGATTTTCTTCTCTGAGTTGCTCATAGCCGCCTACTCTCGTGTTGTCGTTTGTAACACGCCCAATTAGGCGTTTTGCTGGCTTTCAACTGTACTGTGGTCGTCCTCACTCCTCGCTCATCGCCTCGCTGGCCATGTTCCGCCCCTGTGCGTTCAGCGTCACCTCGGTGCGTTCCCGGACCTTGTCGACTGCCCCAACATCCAGTAGCTTCTGATATATCTCTTCGACTCGGTCGACATCGATACCGACGAAATCGGATATTTCGAAAGGTGATACTCCGGAGTAGAGTGCCATCAGCACCTGTCGCTCCATGTCGTCGAGTTCGTAGTCGTCGTCCTGTCGCTGCTCGATAACGGTCGAGAGCAGCGACTGCAGCGCCCGGGTGTGCCAGGCCATCCCCGAGAAGTGAGTCTCGACGCTTCGGTCCTCGTCGTCGGTGTGTTCGACCTTGAGAACGGTCCGTGCCTGGCCCATGACCTGTTGCTCTTCCTCGTCGATGGTCCCGACATCGCCGATGTCGAACGTGACGCTGTCACCGCCGGGGAGTCCGACGACGACGGTGTCGTCGTTCAGGCGAAACTGACATTTCGACCACGAGGCCGTCTCCTGGATGACGCCGCCGACCACGGCCTGGTGTTTCACGAGGATGACTTCGTCGTGCAGCGCCGACCGACAGTACTCCGATTCGAAGTCATCGACGCCCTGTGCGTCGATGAGGATGACGTTGTCCCCGATTTGCAGCGGCGTGGCCGTACTGGTGTCTACGCTCTCGGGGACGGTATCGCTGTCCCCATCGGGGACGAGGATGCGCGAGTGTGGGATGGCCTGTTTGCCACCGCTCGTGGCAAGGACCATCCGCTCGCTCGTCAACACGACACGACAGGACTGCCAGTCCGCATCCGGGAGTTGCCGGCCGTCCTTGACGACGTACCGGTAGTCCCCGGACGTGTCGACGAGTTTCTGTTCACCCTCGCTCATCCGACTAGCCGGGAGTAGCGGGTGAAGGTATATAAGTACTGACGAATCGCCGGTTTTGTCCCGCTGTCGACTGCTCACACCACGAGGAGTCCGCCACCCACGACCGCCAGCGTCCCGAAGCCGAGACAGACTTTCCAGAAGGCGACCCGCTCGACGAGTCGCGTCAGTGCGTCGACGGTGAGATAACCGACGACGGCACTGATTGCCAGCGCCAGCGCCGCGCCCGCGGGGTCGATAGCCGGCAGCCCGTCGTCGAGTACCACCAGCACGCCCGCCCCGAAAGCGGCCGGTATCGAGAGGACGAAGGACAGTTGCAGCGACGCCGGCCCGTCGTGGCCCCGGAGTAACAATGCGCTGACGGTCGTCCCTGACCGCGAGACGCCTGGCAGCACCGCCACACCCTGCAGTGCCCCGACCAGTACGGCGTCCACGAGACTCGGTGTGTTCCGGAACTCCCGTGCCCGTGACTCCGCGGTGCGCATCAGGATGCCCGTTGCGATGAGCAGACCGCCGATGACGGCAACGAACGCGCCACCGGTCACCGCGGAGACGAGTTCCGCAAGCGCAAGATAGCCCGCAAAACCCACGACGACGGAGACGGCCGTCGCAACCCCGAAGAAAGACAGGTCAGCCGTCTCACCCTCGAAGGCAGCGCCGGGTCGCCATTCGGGCAGGTCCGCGAGTACGTCGGCCAGCACGTCCCGGTAGTAGACAGTGGCAGCGATGCCAGTCCCAGCGTGCAAGAAGAGCCCGAACTGTGCGGCGACATCGGGGTCGGCCTCGAGTGCAGTAAGTACGAGCGCAACAGCGCCTTCACTGGAGACGGGGACCCACTCCAGCAGTCCCTGCACGAGTCCGACGGCGACGGCGACCAGCCATTCACCCATATCGTGGGGAGAAACGGCAGGCGTGAAAAGCAGTCGGATTTACCCCGACCAGCCGGGGAGTCGTCTGAGAGTGTCCTTTCAGCGCCCGTCAGCGCTGATCCACCCTGCGTCGCGTGCGACGATGTAGAGTTCATAACAGAACACGAGGAAGACGCCGAAAATGCTGCCCCACAGCAAAAGCCCAAAGAGAGTCGGTCCGATGGCTGCCATCAGTCCGACACCTCCGTGCCACCGTCGACAGCGGGGTCGTCCAGCCGGCTAGTTTCCCCCGAGAGCGCCTCAAGGTCCTGCTCGGCGTTCGAGAGCCACGAAACAACCAGCGTCAGCGCTGTCGAGACGAGGAATGCACCTGCAAACGAGGTGAGATACAGCGGGTCGGCTGCGGGCAACAGGTCGCCGACGACCGGGACGGCAGTGATATAGCTCCGGAAGTCGGGGAAATACGCCAGGCCCACAGCCAGCCCGGCGACGCTACTTGCCAGCGCGCCAGGACCGGTGAGACTTCTTGAATAGAGTCCGTAGACCAGCGGGAAGGCCACGGCCGCACCCAGCATGTCTGCCAGGAAAAAGAGCCTGAGGACACTCTGTGCCCGGAGACTGACATAGATTGCGGCGACGCCCACGACCAGGGTCAGCGTCCGGGCACCGAGGCGGAGCGTGCGGTCGTCCGGGTCCGACAGCATGCGGGGCAGGTCGGCGGTGACGATGCTCGACAGCGCGTTGAACAGTGTGTCGACGGAACTCATCACGAGCAAGAGCGCGAGGAGAACGACTGCGAGGACGAGCCATTCGGGGAAGGCCGCATCGAGCAACAGGAACAGGGCGATGTCGGCGTTGTACCCCGGCCCGGGGGTCGTGACGATGGATGTCTGGCCGACGGCGACGATACCGAAGAAGGCGGCGACGAACACGATGAGACTGTTGGCCACTGTCGCATTCCGGAACCCGCGCTGGACGGTCTCGTCGTCCTTCCCGGCGTAGATGCGCTGCCACCAGGTCTGGTTGATGAGTTCGGCACCGAGGATGGCAAAGGACAGTCCGAGTCCGAACTGCAGACCGGCGGTGAATCCGGGGTCAAGCAGAGTGGGGCTGGCGGCCGTGATGCCGTCGTAGATGGCTACAGTGCCACCAAGTGAGACGACAGCACCGGCAAAGGCCACGACGAGCAAGGGAAGCACGAGCAGCGCCTGAACGGTATCGGTAAAGATACTCGCCCGCAGGCCGCCGTAGCCGGTGTACAGCAACACGAAGCCGCCAACGAGAACGGCTGTCTGCCACTGTGGGACGCCAGCGACAAAGGAGAGTGCGCCCGCGATACCGGTCAGCTCGGCCGCGAGAAAGACGAACATGTAGAGTGCACTCACGACGAGGACGAACGCGTACATTGTGTCGCCATAGCGGACATGGGCGTACTCAGTCAGCGAGTGGCCGTCGGGGACGAGTGTCCGGATACGGGGGCCGAGTTTCGAGTACGCGAGCATCGGGGCCGCCTCCCCGATTGCGTAGCCGACGACGGCGGCGATGCCGAACCCGGCACCCGCCTCGGGTGCGGAAAACAGTATCCACACGCCCATCACGGAGGCGACCAGCGTCGCCGTCATCTGTCCGTCGCCGGCCGAATTCCGGGCCGTGATGAGGTCCTCGACTGATTCGACTGACCCCCGTGAGTACCAGACGCCGAGACCGGTGAACACCACGAGCGTCACAACGGTCAGTCCAAGCGCCACGGCGGTACTTACCATCTCTCATCATCTCCCGAAGCCGGGGTCTCCGGGTCGTAGGCCGCGTCGAAAAAGTCGATTTCGAGTTCGACTGTCCGACGAAACAGCCGCTGGAGGCGGGCCTGCCGGCGCGGGGACGCCGCAGCCCCCTCGCGGTCCAGTTCCGCCCGGAGCCACCTGACAAACGAGTCGAACTCGTCGTTCGCGTGGAGGTCGACCCACTCCGCGAGGTAGAACCGGTCGGGTCGCTGTTTGGGTGCTGGCGTTGCCCACGTCAGGTATATCCACTCTGCCGGAACCAGAACAGCCAGCGTCTCGGCGTACCCGCCCTCCTCTGCGGCCCGGACCAGAAGGTCCTCAAAAGCCCGCGTCGTCGGCGTCACGTCGGGGTCGGTATATGTCTCTTGGGCGACACCGAGTGCGTCGAAGGACCGTTCGAAGTAGTCGTTCTCCTCGGCAGTCAGGACCCCGAGGAAGTCGACCAGCCGCGATTTCGCTGCCATCGTCGGCGCCGTTCCGACGGCGTGGCCGAACGCGCCCACGAGCGTCTCCAGAAAGGCGTAGTCCTGGACGAGATACCGCTTGAACACCTCGTCTGTCAGCGTGTCTGCCCGCAACTCTGTGGTAAAGCGGTGGTCTGTCGCCTCGGACCACGACGGCTCGGCCCGCGCCTGGAGCCAGTCGGTAAAGCCTGCATCCGTCTTGTTGGCGGTGTATTGTGCGTACGAGTCGGGTACGTCCGTCGCGCTCGCGTCGTCGGTCATACTGGCCACTCCTCTTGATTCCAGGCGGCATCCCAGAACAGATACTCGTATCGCCCAGAGGTCCGGAACAGCTTCCGGTAGCGCTCTTTCTCGCTTGCCGTCGCCTCGGCTGCCACGTCGTCCATCAGTTCTTTGCACCACTCCGTCAGTTCGGTGAACTCCTCACCGGCGTACATCTCGATCCACTCGGCGTACCCCTCGTGGTCCGGTGTCCCCTGTTCGGCCAGGCGCTTGCCGGTGACGTTAAATCCCCACATGCAGGGGAGCAACGCAGCGATGAGGTCGCCGAAGGTGCCCGTCGCTGCCGTCCGGACGAGGAAGTCGGTGTATGCCCGTGTCGTCGGCGACGGCGTTGTCGCTTCAAGCTCTGACTCGGAGATACCGAAGTCGGCGGCGTACGCACGGTGAAGGTCCATTTCTGTATTAATCGTCGAGTCCAGCAACTCCGCGAACGTCCCCATCCGTTGCAGGTCGGGGGCGTTTGCGGCCCCATACGAGAACACGCGTCCGTACTCGATGAGATACACGTAATCCTGCCGAACCCAGTACCGGAACGGCTCTTCGTCGAGCGTTCCTGCACCCAACTGTTCGACAATCGGGTGGTCCAGAATGGCGTCCCAGATCGGGTCGCCGACCGTGGCGAGGTCGTCAGTGAATGCCATATCCAGTGTCTGTTGCCCCGGCCTGATATTAGTTATTAATACAATTTAATTATATCCGCGTCTGCGTGTCCGTCGACGGCGATAGCAGTTAAGACGCCCCGTCCCGAACCGCCGACGATGCAATCACTGGGGGAGCGGCTGGCGACGGCCATCACTGGCAGTACGAGCCTGCCGAACTGGCAGGTGGCACTGTTGACAGTCGGGCTGTCCCTGCTGGTGGCGGCTGTCGTCCACCTCGGCGGTGACATCGTCGTCAAGCGCTTGGCGGCACGCATTCCGGGCGACGTGGACGATATCGTCCTGCAGCGAGCCCATACCGCAATCTGGAGTTCAATCGGGCTTGCAGGGCTGTATCTCGGTGCGCTCCAGCTGTCGTCGGTGCCATCGTCACTACTGTCGGCGGCCAACGCCACGACGTTGACTGCCATCACGCTCATCTGGGCGTGGACACTGATTCGGACGTCCGGTGAGATGCTGGCGGCGGTCACCGAGAGCAACTATCTCGACCGGCAGGTCGTCCCCATCCTCCAGAACATCTGGACGGCTGTTGTCGTCGCTGTTGCCCTCTTTTTGATACTTTCATTCTGGGAGGTCGATGTCACGCCGCTTCTGGCCTCGGCTGGTGTCGCCGGTATCGTGGTCGGGCTGGCGGCCCGGGACGCCATTGCCAACTTCTTTGGCTCGCTTGCGCTGTATGCTGATGGCACCTATACCATCGGCGACTATGTGGTGCTTGAATCCGGCGAACGGGGCCGTGTCGAGGATATTTCCATTCGCTCGACGGTTATCCGCACCCGCGATGATATTCTCGTGACGATCCCGAATTCTACGCTCAATAACTCCGCTATCATCAACGAGTCCGACCCCCAGCGCTATCGCCGGCTCACGGTTCCCGTCGGCGTTGCCTACGGGACCGACCCCGAGGCGGTCGACGATGTGCTCCTCTCGGTGGCCGAAGACAGCGACTCCGTTCGCGACCAGCCCACGCCCCGGGCCTTTCTCACCGACTTCGGTGACTCGGCCATCAACTTCGAGCTCTGGTGTTGGATAGATCACCCGCGGCTGCGCGAGCGGGTCCGTGACGAACTGCTCCGGGGGATATACGCCGGCCTCCGAGCCGAGGACATCGAGATTCCGTTCCCACAGCACGAGCTTCATTTCTCCGAAGAGAGTCCTGGCGGCGGTGCCGTTAACGACACCTTCTCGGCGCAGCCAGCGGATATCGACTCCGACGGTTCGAAAGGGAGTTAGGCCGTCCCGTCCTCGCTCCGACGATGACAGTACTGTCGCTCGCCCGCGACGCGCTCGCGACGGGGCCGCTCTGTGACCCCTGTCTCGGCCGGCTGGTCGCCGACCGGAGTTTCGGCCTGACCAACCGTGAGCGGGGCCACAGCCTCCGGGTCGCGCTCGCACTCGAAGACGACGAGCCTTACGAGGCCCCCGAGACGGAGTGTTGGGTCTGTGAAGGCGAGTGTCAGCGCTACGACTGGTGGGCCGAAACCGCCGCTGCAGCTGTCCGCGGCTACGAGTTCGACACCTATCAGGTCGGGACTCGCGTCCCGCCGCTGCTCGAAGAAAACGATGTCCTCCTGCGCGAGGAAGTCGGGCTAGAAGAGGGTGATGGCGAACTCATGAAATCGGCGTTCAACCGCGAGGTGGGCAAACGCTTCGGTGGGCTGACTGACACTGCGGTGGACTTTGGTCGCCCCGACGTGATGGTCCACTGCGACCTCTCGACGGACGAAGTCGAGGTGCAGGTCAACTCCGCGTTCGTCTACGGCCGCTATCGCAAACTGAAGCGGGACATCCCACAGACGGAGTGGCCCTGCCGGGACTGCAACGGCACCGGTCGGCAGCGCGACGAACTCTGTGATGGCTGTGACGGCACGGGCTATCGCTACGACGAGTCCGTCGAACAGTTGACCGCGCCGCCGATTCAGGAGGCGATGGACGGCTCGGACGCAACCTTCCACGGGGCCGGCCGCGAGGACGTCGATGCGCTCATGCTCGGCGGCGGCCGCCCCTTCGTGGTGGAAATCGACGAACCCCGCACGCGACACGTCGACACCGAGGCGCTACGGGAGGCGGTCAACGACTTCGCCGACGGGAAAGTCGAGGTGGAGGGTCTGCGGCTGGCGACCCACGAGATGGTCGAACGCGTCAAGGAACACGACGCCAGCAAGACCTACCGGATGGACGTGGCCCTTGGCGACTCCGTCGACGAGGGACCCTTCGAGGCTGCACTCACGGAACTCGACGGCGCGACGATTCAGCAGGACACGCCCCAGCGAGTGGACCACCGCCGCGCTTCCAAGACCCGCGTTCGGCAGGTGTACGATATCGACGGGACGCTGGCCGAGGACGGCGAGACTGCCGAACTCGAAGTCCACGGTGAGGGCGGGCTCTACGTGAAAGAACTGGTCAGCAGCGACGAGGGCCGCACCGAACCGAGCCTCGCCGGCCTCCTCGACGTGGATGCCGAGGTAACTGCACTGGACGTGCTCGACGTGGAGGGCGAAGACGAACCCTTCGCGGACGACGATTTCTTCCGGAGCGTTGAAGAGACGGAACCCTGACGTATCAAAAAATAGAACCTCGAAACGCATTTTCTGTGGCAGTCCATAACACGGTCGGGTGAGTACCCATGTGCCACTTCCGTGAGTTCGACTCAGCCCGCTGGGAAGAGCTCGACGAACCCGAAGACCAGTCCGAAGAGCCAGCCGAGGCGATGGACCTGCCGGAGATGGAGCACGAAGAGATAGAGCCACCGGAGATAGCGGAGTCGGAACTGGCCGACGACTGATACTGCCGACTGTCCATATTTTTCATACTGTCGGCTATAAGCCATGAAGAATTTCGGCACACCGGGGTGCCGAATATCTTCACGAAGGTATAGCCAACAGTATCAGCGACGTGCCAGCTACGGTAGTCGGTCTGACGCGTGGCAGACGCCCGTCAGCCGTGCAAGCACAACCGTTTTTTATACGGCCAGCAACCGGATAGCAATGCGTCTGGGCGTCGACGAAGCGGGGAAAGGCCCCGTCCTAGGGTCGATGTTCGCCGCGGCGGTCCGGGCCGACCCCGAGGAGTTGCCCGATGGTGTCGGGGACTCGAAGGGTATCCCGCCGGAGCGCCGCGAGCAGCTAGCCGTCGCTATCCACGAGGCGGCCGATGCCGTCGGCCTCGCGGAGATTCCCGTCGAGCGCATCGACAGCGAGGAGACGGATATGAACGAGCTGACCGTCGCCGCCCACGCGGAGGCCCTCTCGAAAGCCGCAGTCGACGGTGACGAGGGGTATGCCGATGCCGGCGACACCAACGCCGTCCGCTTCGAGGGCAACGTCGACGAACGGGTCGATGCTGAGGTGGCGCTACGTGCCGAACACGGCGCCGACGAGACGTACCCCATCGTCGGGGCCGCCTCCATCGTGGCCAAGGAGGCCCGTGAGGCCCACGTCGCCCGCCTCACCGCGGAGTACGGCGCTGTCGGCAGCGGCTATCCGAGCGACCCCGACACCCGCCAGTTCCTCCGCGAGTACGTGGCCGAACACGACGAGTTGCCCGAGTGTGCCCGCCGCTCCTGGCAGACCAGTCAGGATGCACTTGCGGCTGCTGAGCAGTCTGCCCTGACCGACTTCTGAGAGAGCCCGTCATCTGCAAGACAAGATATTTAGCCGCCCAAGACACCGCACAGGTACGATGACTATCCTTGTTACCGGCGGTGACGGCTACATTGGCTGGCCGGCCGCACTCCGTATCGCAGACCGGACCGACGAACGAGTCCTCGCGGTAGACAACTTCGCCCGCCGCGAGTGGGTCGAAGACGTCGGCTCTACCAGTGCGACACCGGTCGCCGGAATGGACGAGCGCATCGACGCCGCCGAGGAGACACTCGGCATCCGCAATCTCTCCTTTGTCGAAGGTGACCTCGCCGAGAAGTCCTTCGTCGACGAACTGCTTGCGGTTCACGAACCCTCTGTCGTCGTTCACGCTGCGGCACAGCCCTCCGCGCCGTACTCCCAGATCAACGGCGAGCGGGCCAACTACACCCAGCACAACAACATGCAGGCCACGCGGAACCTGCTGTGGGGGCTGGAAGAACACGATTTGACCGAGACTCACTTCGTCGAGACGACGACCACCGGCGTCTACGGCGCGCCGGAGTTCCCCATCCCCGAAGGCGGTGCGGTCATGGAACACAGCGGCGAGCGCGACGAGGTTCCCTTCCCGGCGATGGGTGGAAGCTGGTACCACCAGACAAAGAGCTTCGATGCCGGCAACATGCGCCTGGCCAGCCAGCAGTTCGGCATTCCCATCTCGGATGTCCGGACGGCCATCACCTACGGCACCGAAACCGAGGAGACCCGCGAGGACGACCGCCTGAAGACCCGCTTTGACTTCGACTACTACTTCGGAACGGTCGCGCATCGCTTCTGTGCGCAGGCCGTCGCGGGCTACCCCGTGACCGTCTACGGGAAAGGCGAGCAGCGCAAACCCTTCATCTCTCTGGAGGACGCCGTCGAGGGGCTGGCACAGGTCGCTCTCATGGACCCCGACGAGCGCCCGGAGGACCTTACCGTCTACAACCAGGTGACCCGTGCTATCAGCATCGTCGAAATCGCCGAGACAATCGCGGAAGCAGGCGAGGCCCACGACCTCGACGTGGCCGTCGAACACTTCGAGAACCCCCGCGACGAGGACGAGACCCACAAGATGGAAATCGAGAACGACCGCTATCTCGACATCATCGACGGCCAGGCCCAGACCTTCGAGGACGGCGTGGCCGACGTGCTGGCGTCGCTGACCCGGTACAGCGACGTCATCGAGGCCCACGAGGACCGCTTCCTGCCGGGCGTGCTGGAAGACGAGTGACAGGATGAGCGAGCAGCCCACCGGCCAGCAGGTGCTGGTCACTGGCGGGGCCGGCTTCATCGGGAGTCATCTGGCGAGTGCGCTGGTCGAGGACAACGACGTGACGGTGGTCGACGACCTCTCGGCTGGCGACCGTTCGTACGTCCCCGACGAGGCGACGTTCGTCGAGGCCGACGTCCGCGACGACGTGCTAACCGACCTCGCCGCAGATGTGGACTGCATCTTTCACGAGGCTGCTCAGGTCAGCGTCGACCGCTCTATCGAGGACTCGGCGACCTCACACGACCGGAACGTCGACGCCACGCTCGCCGTTCTGGAACAGGCTCGTCTCGCCGACGCCCGCGTCGTGCTGGCCTCGAGTTGTGCAGTCTACGGCCACCCGGAGACTGTTCCGACGCCGGAGGATGCACCAACCCAGCCCACGTCACCGTACGGGCTGGAGAAGCTAACCGTCGACCACTACGCTCACCTGTACCACGACCTGTACGGGCTGGAGACGGTCGCACTCCGGTATTTCAACGTCTACGGTCCTCGCGCTACCGGCGGTGAATACGCCGGCGTCATCGATATCTTCCTCGACCAGGCGCTGTCCGGTGACCCGCTGACGGTTCAGGGGGACGGCAGCCAGACCCGTGATTTCGTTCACGTCTCGGATGTCGTCCGGGCGAACCTGCTCGCTGCCACTACCGACGCCGTCGGTGAACCGTACAACGTCGGCACCGGCCAGGAGTGCTCGATAGCCGACCTCGCGGAGCTGTGTCGTGAGGCGGTCGGTGCGGATGTCCCGATAGAACACACCGACCCACGGCCAGGAGATATCGAGCGCAGCTGTGCCGACACGGCGAAGGCAGCACAAAACCTCGGATTCGAAGCAGAAGTCGGGCTCGCTGATGGGATGGCAGCACTGGCTGCCCGTCGGTCGGAGTCGGCGACGGAGTAGTTCGGGTCAGAAGAAATTCTTTCGGGGTCGCGACCCCGGCGGTTCAGTCGTCGATGTCCAGCAGCAGGTTCCGGAGCACGTCACCGTAGGCCGGGCGGGTGACGAGCACGCCGATGAGGACACCGACAATGGTGACGATGGCGAAGCCCTGCAGGTCGCCCAGCGAGAGCACGGCCAGCGGACTCATCGCGATGATGGTCGTCGCCGCGGCGGCACCGATGACCCAGAAGGCCTTCTTGAACCGGTTGGAGAACACCCTGTCGGTGGATATCTCCCCCCGTTGTAAGATTTCGTCGGCGATGATGATGAGGTCGTCCACCCCCGTTCCAATGACCGCGATGAGACCGGCGATATGAGAGAGGTCGAGTGCTAACCCGACGGCGGCGGCGAAACCGAGCAGGATGAACACCTCGGCCCCGGCAGTCAGCAGCATCGGAATCGCCACTTTTGCCTCACGGTAGCGGTAGAAAACCACGCCGCTGACGACCAGCCACGCGACGAGGCCAGTGATGAGTGCGAGTGGCTTGAACTTCTGTGCGAGGCTGGGTGCGAGGTACAGCTCGGACTGGATGTCGAGTTCGGTCGGCAACGCACCGGATTCGAGGTTGAGCTTGACCTCCTGTGCTTCCGAGAAGTTCGCGGTCGTAATCCGGAACGACGGGTCGTTTTGCCACTCCTCCCCATCGCGCAACACGGGAGCAAGCCCGTCGCTGCCACCGCTCATCGACGCGGCATCCTGTCGCTCACCGTCGACGACAGTGTACAGGCAGTAGCCCGGGTCCTCGGGGTTCTGCTGCCAGCGACAGTTACCGATGCCCTCCTCGGTGAAGCCGTTCTCGACCATCACGGTCCGGAACTCCTCGGCGGCCGATTGGGTCAGGGTGACGCTGACGCCCGGCCGGGCCTGGTCAGGGTTCTGTGCCGGACCGATGCGGGTAAAGTCACCCTGTGTCAGCACCGTCTCGGTCCTGTACTCGGTGCCGTTCTCGGTCTGGGCCGGATAGCCGGCGACGATTTCGACCCGTCCCGGCTCACCGATGAGGTCTTTGACCTCCGTGCGGTTCGCACCGGGGACCTCGATGACGAGGAAGTCTTCCCCGGTGGCTGCCTGCACCGTCGAGGCACCGCCCCCGGTGAGGCCGCCCTTGTTGATACGCCTGTCCAGCACGCCCTCCGCGGTGTCGAACGTCTGGCTGGTGACGCCCGCACGAATCTGGTCGGTGGAGGCGTCGATGCCGGCGGTGGTCAACGCGTCGGCGAACTCTTCTTCGGTGACGTTGTCGTCGTACACTTCGACAGTGCCGGACTCGACGCGGGCGTTCACGTCGATTTCGCTGACGTTGAGCTCGGCCGCAACCGTCTGTCTGACTTCACGCTGATTGTCTCCCGTGATGTCGACGTTCTCGGCGGTCAGGCCGACGAGTTGTGCTCGCAGGCGGGTTCCGCCCGAGAGTTCTAACCCGAACTGGAGGTTGGTCACGCCCTGGTCCTGTGCAATCTGGCCGCCGTCGCTTCCGTTCCCACCGTCCGCACTGCCGCTGGGGACGAACAGAACGAGGGCACTTGCGACGAGCAGGATGACCAACACCAGAATACGCCAGTTCTCGCGGAGGTTCACGCCCGCTCACCTCCGGTCAGACTGGCTTTCGCGCCGATTGTGGCGCTCATTTGGCGACCCCCTCGTACTTGTAGTAGCGAAGCAGACTCATGTTGAGCATGTAGGTGTTCATCAGGTCGGCCACCAGCCCGAAGACGAGTATCAGCCCGATTTCGGGCAGGAGCGGAATCCCGAACAGCCGTGCCACCACTGTCATCACGGCCATGGCGGCAATGGATGTCAGCGTCATCGTCACACCGGTCCCCATCGCACGGTAGGCGCTCTCGTAGAAGTCGCCCCGACGCCGGAGGACGTGGTTGTTCAACAGGATGTCCGAGTCCACCGAGTACCCGATGAGCATCAGCAACGCGGCGACGGTCCCCAGCGTCAACGGGATATCGAAGATGTTCATCAGCGCGACCGGAATCATGATGTCGGAAAACGCTGAGAGGACAACTGCGATAGACGGGATGAACGTCCGGAACAGGATGAAGACCAGCGCGCTCATCCCGAGGAAGGCGATGGCAAGTCCGAGCAGTGCCTGTTGTTGTGACTCGGCACCGAAACTTGCCGACCGCTCCTGGACCTGCTCGACGTCATACCCCGCCTGTCTCGCAGTGCGTTCGATTTCTTCCGTATCCTCCGCCTGCGTGGTCAGGATGTATGTGTCCCCGCCCGCAGCAGACTGGATAGAGTCGTACTCAACTCCCTCGAAGGTGTCTTTGACCTCCGAGAGGTCGTCTCCGGCAGTGAACCGCACCTCGGTCCCGCCAGTGAAGGCAAGTCCCAGGTCTACCGGCACGCCAGTCATCACGTACCATGCGGCAATGATGACCAGCGCCAACCCGAGTATCGCCAGCGGTATCGCCGCAAGCTGGCGATTCGAGTATTGCTCGTAATCGATGTCCGATACCTCAAAGTCGACCATGCGCGGTGGTGTGAGAGCGCCCGGAATAAGCCTTCCCTTTGACGGATTGCAACGTTCGACGGGTCGCCCGTCAGCAGTCCCAGTAGCGGCCCATATCGGTGACGTAGAGCAGGTATCGTGCACGCGAAGCGAGCGCACCCGAGGCCGAAAAGGGGTACTTGCGAACGCGCAGTGACCGGATGATTCAATTGGCTGCCGACGAAACAAACAGCACGAAGACTGCCCTGTGAAACACCCTCACGACGAATCCGACTGGCTGTGGACAATGGGCGCTGTCTTGATGGGCAGTTAGTTGGGCAGGTAGCGGACGCTGACGACGCCGTCGGCGGCACGCACCTCGACACGATCCACGCCCAGTCGTGCTGCCTGCGTCAGCGTCGTTTCGTCGTCGACTGCGTCACTGGCCGCCGCTTCGGTCTGTTCTTCGGGCACTGTCATCACGTGAATCTCGCCCTCGCCCGCTCGTTCGCGCCGCGTGAGTTCGCCGACCGGCTGTTCGGCGGCGAGGTCACGGGCCTGCTTGGTCGGGCGCTCGGGACTGCGCTCGATGGGTACTGTCCGTTGCTCGATGACTTCCTCGACCAGCCAGGTGACCTCCATCGGCGGTTCCGGTGTGACCGCCGCTTCCAGTACGTCCCCCTCGGATACGTCCGGATTCTCCGAGAGCGTGTGGACCTGTCCGTCGTTCACGTCCCGCAAGACTGCTGACTCGGTGTCTGCCTCGGTGACGAGGAACGTCCCACGCTTTGCTCCGTCGGTCATGGTCATCGGTACACTGTCGTCGGCTTTGGGGGTTTCGACTGGCCGACCGCGAGCCTACCGGTAGGTTCGGTGCAGCAGGTAGCCGATAGCGATGGCGACGAGCGGGGGGATAGCACCGGCGACTGCGGGGAGGTCATACAGCGTGGAGACGAGGGGTGCAAGGGCACCCGAGGGGTCATCGCGTAGCGCCGGCGGTGCCGAGATGACAAGGAGGAGATAGACGGCCACAGCGAGCAGGTAGCCACTGGCAGCGAGCGCGCGGTCGTACTGGCGTGTGGACCCCTCGCGGCGGTGTCGCCGGGCGACCAGGATGACCGGTGCCATCAGCGGGACGACGACGAGCATCCCGACCACGAGGACGAACGAACGCACGAAGGTGAACGTCCCACCGCCGGCACCAAGCGTCGAGGCCACCGTCGTCACGAACGCGAACGTGAACAGCACGGCCGTAAACAGCGTGAACAGCCCGCCGAGGACGACGTAACTCCGCATGAGTCGGGACCGACTCCGGCGGAACGCGTAGGGGTACGTGCCCAGAACGCCGCCGTATCCGTCATCATCGGTTTCCGTCGACTCGTTGGCTGCCGCCTCGCTCATTGCAAGAACGTTGGCCGGGACGTGGATAAACAGCCCGGTATTTCCACAGGACGGCTACGCCAGCGCCGGCACCCACGACGGGTATCGGCCCCTGCTCGCGCCATCGTGACACCTATTGCGTCCCCGGCAGTGTCCCCGGTCATGCAGGTAGACATCGGTAACGCGCTGGCCGCCGTCGCCGACCCCGGCGTTGGCGAGACCGCGCTCGACACACTCGATGACCGCGTCGCCACAGCCCACGACCGTATCGACCGCGGGATGGCCGAGGGGGAGTTCGGCTATGCCGCGCTCACCCTCCCCGAACGCACCGAGGCCGACGCTATCGAGTCCGCGGTCGCGCCGCTCGCGGACAGTGACGCCGTTCTCACGGTCGGCATCGGCGGGAGCGCGCTCGGTGCCGCCACCATTTCGACTGCGCTGGGTCCCAGCGACACCACCCACCGCGTGCTCGACAACGTCGACCCCGAGGCCGTCTCGGAGACGCTGGCGGACCTGCCGCTCGACTCGACGGCGGTCCACGTCGTCTCGCGCTCGGGAACCACCGCGGAAACCCTGTCGAACTTCCTCGTCGTCCGGGATGCGATGGCCGAGGCGGGCGTCGACTGGACCGAGCGCACTATCGTCACCACCGGCGAGGATGGCCCGCTGCGTGCGCTCGCTGACGAACACGACCTGCCCGCGCTGACTGTCCCCGAGGGCGTCCCCGGTCGGTTCTCTGCACTCTCTGCGGTCGGTCTAGTTCCTGCGGCGATTCAGGGCCACGACATCGGGGCCGTACTCGATGGTGGACAGGCAGCGATGGAGTCGCTGTCCCCGTCGCTGTTTGACTGTCCGGCATACGCCTACGGGGCAATCGCCTACGCACTCGACCAGCGCGGCGCGTCGGTCAATGCGATGATGCCCTACGCGGAACGCCTGGAGCCGTTCGCGGAGTGGTTCGCACAGCTGTGGGCCGAGAGCCTCGGCAAGGACGGGCTGGGACAGACTCCCGCACGAGCGCTCGGGGCGACCGACCAGCACTCCCAGTTGCAACTGTACCGCGCTGGTCCGCGGGACAAACTGGTGACGCTGGTCCGTGAGACCGACCGCGAGGACCGCACGATTCCGGAGACGGACGTTGCCGACCTCGCCTACCTCGGCGGCACGGGGCTGGGCGAACTGCTCGACGCCGAGTTCGAGGCGACCGAGGCCAGCCTGGCCGCTGCCGGCCGCCCGAACGTCCGCATCGAACTCGACGCGCTGGACGCCCGCGGTATCGGCGAACTGCTCTACGCGATGGAAGCGGCCTGTGTGCTGGTCGGCGAACTCTACGGGGTAGAGACGTTCAATCAGCCAGCCGTCGAGTGGGGCAAGCGGGCCGCCCGTGGGTTACTCGGCGGCGGTGACTTCGAGGAGGCCGATGCCGTCGAAGAGAAAGAGCGACTGCTCATCGAGTAGTTCCTCTCAAGAATTCGCAGCCATATTCTGTCGTATCTCTCCGGCACTCGGTGTGTCCTGGTCTTCGATTTTGACTGTCTGCATCGTGTATCCAGCTACACGAGACTCGACAGAGGGCTAACAGACGGACTGCCGGCTAGACCAGCTGTGGATACGAACGCTGCTCGTCCGTAACGGAGCCACTTTTGGTGCTGGTGGCACTACCTCGCGCAATGGCAGACGATTCAGCCGCCGATGGTCCCACGACCCGGGCAGACGGCTCCCGGGAGGCCGCGTCGGTCGCCGGGGACGACGCCAGTGCGCCGCCGGCACCCCTCCAGCCGGTCGCCTCGACGCTCGGAACCGTCGCTGCGGGTCTCATGCTTGCCGCGCTGTTCGTCCCCGGCGAGGGCGTCGACACGACGGTCGCTGCCCTCCCACTCGGCTCGGTTGCCCGCGGTGCTGCTGTCCTCGCGCTCGCGGTGTTCGTCCTCCACCGCCGCGTGGGGCTTCCCGACCGCCCCGCCGGTGTAGTCGCCGCTATCACGGGCCTCGTCGCTGCTGTGGTGGACCTGCTGACGCTCTTTGGCGAGGTAAGTCTCTGGAGCCAGCCCCTGGGGTTGCCCCTGGCGACGGCCTGTGCGATTCCCGTCATCGGCATGGGCGTTGCGATGGCACTGGCCGTCCCGCCGGGGCGGGTGTTCGCCATCACCCGCGGCATCGGCGTGGCGGCCCTCAGCGGTATTCTCGGCTTCTTAGTGAGCGCAATTCTTAGTACGGTTTTGACAGGCACTGTCATGTCTATAATTGGTAGGTCAGCAATCAGTATAGAGTATCCAGTGTTGACTATCTCTACGGCAGTATCAATCGTCCTTGTTGTTGCCTACATACTCTCCTTGTTAGGTAAAGATCGCGCATGGCTGGACCTCGCCGTACCGACTCGGCGCGATTTGGTCGTTGCGGCCGCCGGTCTCATCGGATTGTTGGTGGTATTACAGGGTGTTTCGATACTTATTTCGGAATTCGGCCTGCCTGCTATCGAAAGTACCGTAGAGGAGGAGGCAAAGAACTCAGGGACACCGGAGTTCCTGCTGGTGCTGGTGCCACTTTCCTTCCTCGCCATTGCCCCCAGCGAGGAACTGCTCTACCGCGGTGTCGTCCAGAAGTACCTCTACGACTATATTAGCGAGCGCCAGGCGATAGTAGTTGCTAGCATTTTCTTCGCGCTCACCCACGGCGGCCAGTACGCCGACCCGGACCCGATTCGGATGGCTGTCTCGCTCTCGACCGTTTTCATCCTCTCGCTTGGATTGGGCTACATCTACGCCCGCACGGAGAACCTGATTGTCCCAATTCTCGTCCACGGTGCGTTCAACGCCATCTCCTTTCTCGCGATGTACGCTCGCGTCACCGGCGGTGCGGGGATGGCGTGACATCGGCCGTCGAGCGCGTCGCCGATTCCTGCTCTGTACGTATTCCGGACGAACCCTGCTGCTGTCCGACGGTTGTCTGACAGGTACTTAACTGCATGTGGGGGTGTACTGTACGATATGCCGACCCGGTTTACGGTCGTTTGTGACGACGACCTGGCACGTGAGGTCGAGACACTGGCCAGGAAGTACGACCTCACCGAAGAGGAAGTTCTCCGGCAACTCATCGACCTCGGGATGGACGAGGTCGACGAGGAAGCGGCGGCGTGAGCGGGCCACGCAGTCACGCCGGCTGGCTCCGTTAGCGGCGGGCGGATCGGACGTGGCTGACAGCGGTGTTCTCAGGCAGGGTTTTTCCGCGAGAGTTCGCTGCCACAGATGGGACAGCGGTCGTGATTGTCGTCGAACTCGCGGCCACAGCCCTGACACTGGAAGGTCCACTCGCGTTGTTCGGTGATGCCGTCCTGTGCGATGACGTCGACCGAGACTTCGAGTTTGTCGGCGACGTTTTGCATCGCGTAGTCGTCGGTGACGATGGTACCGTCGAGTTCGAACGCGGCGGCGACCAGTCGGATGTCGGTCCGGGAGAGTTCCTCGAAGTCCCCGGTCTCCCGTGCTGCCCGTTCGATGCGTTCGACGGTCTCGGCGTCGGGAATGTGCAGATGCATCCCTGACCCTTCCATCGCGTCGAAGCGGTAGGCACTCTCGTCTTCCAGTTCCTCCCGAACGAGCGGAATCGTCGCGATGCGCTCGTCGGTGTGATATTCGTTGATAAACGCCGAAGAATCGAGAACGTACATCCGAAAATCAGCGTTCGATAATCATGTGGTCTTTGACAGCCTGCACGCGTCCGACGGGGACGAGGAGCCGACCCGCGTTGTCGGTCCTGAAGTCGGTCTGGACACCCCTGTCCTCGTTGGGCGTGATGACCAGGTTTTCGAGTCGCCCCGAATCGAGATTCATCGTAATGTTGTACAGCATGCCGAGCTCGGCCCCGTCCGAGCCCATGACGGCCTTGCCGGAGAGATTCTCCGCGAGTATCTCTGCCATGGCTCGTTGTTCTGAGCGGGCGACCATAAACGCCACGGGCATGTCCCACCCAGTGGCCTCACTCTTCCGGCCATGCGCATAACCCCCCGCCGCCCGACTTCGAGAACATGCAGCGTCGAACTGCCCTCCGCTCACTCGCCGCAGGTGTTGCCCTTGCAATCGCAGGCTGTGGCGACGGTGGCGACGACGGAAACGACACAGACAACGACACAGACGGTGAGACCGACAGTCCCGGGGAGACGACCGAACCCGGCGAGACGACCGAAGCCGACGAGACGACTGCACCCGGGGACGAGACTGCCGAACCCGGTGGCGGCGGTGGCGAGGCAGCCCAGACCGTCGAGGTCGGTGCCGGCGACGGGTTCTCTTTCGACCCCGACGAGTTCACCATCAGCACCGGCGATACCGTCATGTGGGAGTGGGTGCAGGGCGAGCACAATATCGTCCCCGACTCGATGCCCGAAGGGTCGGACTGGCAGGGCACCGACGGCGGCGAGGACCAGACCTACACGGACCACACCTACGAGTTCACCTTCGAGACGCCAGGCGACTACGAATACTACTGCGCCGTCCACCGCGATCTCGGCATGACCGGCACCTTTACCGTCGAAGACAGCGGGACCGGCACCGGCGAAACGCCGGGCGACGAGACGCCCGCTGACGAAACTCCGGGTGACGAAACTCCGGGCGACGAAACCCCCGGCGATGAGACGCCCGGTAGCGACACGCCCGGCGGTGAGACGCCTGGTAGTGGGACGGAGGAGACGACCACCGGTAGTGATACGCCCAGTAACGGCTCCGAGACGGTGTAGTCCCGACACGGTTGGTGGCAGGGCTGGTCCCCGTCCTGCCCCGACCTGACTCGGACCTGCGCCAGACGCGGGCGTGGGTCAGTGCGGTTCGTGCTCGGTGACCCGCTCGATACGCTCGTCGGCTAGATTCACGACGACCGAGTAGCGACGCTCGCCGGTCTCGCTGTTTTTGATGTCGACGACTGCCTCGTCGTCCACGTATTCCGGACCCCGGTCGACGGTCACCGTGTCGTCCTCGTATTGCACGGTGACGTTCCTCACCCTGACTTGCTCAGCCGAGTGGACCGAGACGTTCGTTTCGACCTCGGCCTCGACTGTGAGGTTCGTCGTCTTGACTCTGTCTGCGTCGAGCTGGCGGATCGGCTCGACCTCGGCTGTGGCCCCCTCGTCGAGATACTGCCGGACGCTGTCGTTCTGCCTTGCAATATCGACTGCAAGCTGGCGCTCACGCTCACTCAACGGTCCGTCGTCGCTCTCGCGCACCCGAATTTCACCGCCGTTCTCGGTCACCTCGATGTCGCTCGTCGTAGAGAGGTTCTTCAGCAGACGGACCTCGCGGTCACCGTCTGAAAACGTCACGTTGTCGTCCGAGATGTTGATTTCGCCGGTCCTGGTGGTGTCCCCGAGTGCGTCCCCGAGGTCGAAGGCGGCGCTCACCCCGGCCACGCTCAGTCCGACCGCTGTCAACACCACAATGACGAACAGCCGCCGTCGGACCGTCGATGGCATACGTCACTGTTGCCAGAAAACCCACATTAGTCCTTCGGTGAAACGCGTTTGAAATCCGTTTCATAGGCGTTTCACAGGTGTTTCACGGCGGTTTCGGGAATCCGAACCGATGCGCATTTGTGGGCGTTTCCAGAATACCCCAGTATGGATTTGCGGCCGCCACAGGGTACACAACTCCTCGCCGCGGTCGTCTTTGTCGCCGCGACGGTCGTCCTCGCTGTCCAACTCATCAACCCCTCCCCGGTCGTCGTCTCCGTCGGTGAAGACGGGACGGAAGTCGCGGAACTGGGTGGCTACTTCCAGTATCGCGACGTGGCAATCATCACCATCTCGGCGATATCGCTCGGGGCCAGCGGGACGTACCTGCTCACGGGTGACTGGGCGACAGCGGCCGACGAATCGCCGGCCACGACCCGGAAACCGGCTGGCACGCATTCCGACCCGGTTCGGGCAGACGGCGCGGAGGCCGAGCCAGCACCCAGCGAGGACTTGCTGGAGGCTCGACGGCAGGAGTGGGAAGAGACCGCCGACAGGCTCGCCAACAACGAACAGGTCATCTACGAAGTCATCCTCGATGCCGACGGCGTGCTCCCACAGAGTGACATCGTCGAGCGGACCGACCTCTCGAAAGCGACCGTGAGTCGGACGCTCGATAGCCTGGAGACGAAAAACCTCGTCGAGCGCAAACGCCGGGGCATGGGAAACGTCGTAATGCTCCTCTAGCGCCTGAAAAAGCCGAAAAACGGTGTTTGGAACGACCGCTCAACGGGGACCTAAATGGACTTTCTTACAACGACAGACCGGAGCGGTCGACTGCCCGACCCCGCGATGACTGGTCGGCCGGCAGGGGAGTCGAAGTCGCTGCGGGCTGTGCCGCTCCGGTGATACAATGAAACGGACGCTTACAACACTCGCACTCGTGGCGATGGTCGTCGTCGGCACCGGTGGCGCGCTCGCTGCCACTACTGCCAACGACGGCTCCGCCCCACAGCACTCAGACGAACAGCAACTCCCAAACGACTACACCGTTGATGTCACAGACCGCACTGACGCGGTGAGCGATGCAAATATCGAGGCTGCGATAGCGATGGCCTGGACGAACGAAGCCGTCCAGGAGGGAGTCGGCGACTACCGACAGCCCCACTTCGATGTCGTCGTTACCGGTGAGGACACCGTTCAGGTGTCCGTCGCCGCCGAAGCCGGTGCCGAGGATGATATCGTCGCCAAACTCGACTTGCGCAACGATGTCGTGACTGATGTCTTCGAGCCGACCCACACCGCATCCTCGATCACGACGATGGACCTCGACGAGAGCGATGTCACCATCCATAGTGCAGAGACCGACAGCAACCCGGTATACGACGAGAAACTCACGGCTGACGAGTCGATGACGATGCAGCTCAACCCCGAAAACGTGACCCTGGTCGAAGACGGTGAGACTGTCTCGTGGATCGACGCCGACGAGTCCGCACAGGACACCATCGACGACGAGAACGCACTCACACCCGACGGTGACGACCGCATCACTGCCATGTCAATCGCAGACACGGCCTTCGAATTCGCACTCTAGTATCGCGGGCTAGCCTGCCGGCACAGTTCCAGGCAGGCCCTTACCACGTTCCATTCCACCGACCGCTGCATCCTGTGCGGTCCCACACGCTTGGCCCTCCCTCCAAAGCGTCTCACACCCTCTTTCCCGTTGGTTACGCACGTCCCGATGTCGGCTGCCGACTCCACCCGGAGACGAATCGCTTAAATGCCGAGGGAGGCTGGATTCGAGTAAGACTTCTGGGTGAGATGGGATGTCTGAGCAAGATGAAACGGCACAGACGGCGACGCTGCGAACTCCGATAGTCGCTGTGCTGGGCCACGTCGACCACGGCAAGACCAGCCTGCTGGACCGGATTCGCGGCTCCGCCGTCAGTGAGGGTGAGGCAGGTGCCATCACCCAGCACATCGGCTCGACCGCCGTCCCACTCCATGTCATCTCCGATATCGCCGGTGACCTCGTCAACCCCGATGACTTCGATCTGCCCGGGCTCCTCTATATCGATACGCCCGGCCACCACTCGTTTTCGACGCTTCGCTCGCGCGGGGGTGCGCTCGCGGACATCGCCGTCCTCGTCGTCGATGTCAACGACGGGTTCCAGCCACAGACCCACGAGGCCGTCGACATCCTCAAGCGGACATCGACCCCCTTCATCGTCGCTGCCAACAAAATCGATACCGTCCCCGGGTGGAACCCCGAGGAGGGTCGCCCCTCGAAGGTCGCCATCGAAGCACAGTCCGACCGCGTCGAGTCCGACCTCAACGAGAACCTCTATGAGATTATCGGCCAGCTTTCCGACTCCGGCTTCTCGGCGGACATGTACTGGCGGGTCCAGAACTTCCAGAAAAACATCGGCGTCGTCCCGGTCTCCGCCGAGACCGGCGAGGGCGTCCCGGACCTGCTGACAGTGCTGATGGGCCTGTCCCAGCGGTACATGAAAGAGGAGATGGAAATCGACGTGGACGGGCCCGGTGCCGGGACCGTACTGGAGGTCAAGGACACACAGGGCTTTGGCACCACTATCGACGCTGTCGTCTACGACGGGACTATCCGCGAGAACGACCAGATTGTAGTCGGCGGGCTCACCGAACCGATCGTCACGGACGTGCGGGCACTGCTCGAACCCAAACCCCTCTCGGAGATTCGGACCGACGAGGAGTTCGAGAAAGTCGACGAGGTCGTTGCGGCCGACGGCGTGAAAATCGCTGCTCCGGACCTCGGTGGTGCGATGGCTGGCGCGCCGATTCGCGTCGTCCGGGACCGTGACGTGAACGATGTCATCACCGAGGTGGAAGCCGAACTGGCCGAAATCGAGGTCAATACCACCGAGGAGGGTGTCACCGTCAAGGCCGACACGCTTGGCAGCCTGGAAGCGCTTGCCGGGACCCTCGATGAAGCGGAGATTCCAATCATGCGCGCCGAGGTCGGCGACGTTGCGCCGCGGGATGTCCGTATCGCCGAGACGGCCAACGAGTCGACCCATCAGACCGTCCTCGCCTTTAACGTCGACGTGCTCGACGACGCCCGCCGGATGGCAGAGCAGGAGGATGTCGAACTGTTCGAGCATGATGTCATCTACCAGCTCATCGAGGACTACGAGGACCACGTCACGGGCATCGAGGAAGCCCAACAAGAGCAGGTACTGGAGAATATCACCCGTCCGGCGCGCTTCGAAATCCTGCCCGACCACACGTTCCGCCAATCGGACCCCGCCGTCGTCGGCGTCGAGATTCGAGGGGGGTTGCTCCGGCGCAACTCCCGCGTGGTCGACTTCTCGGGCGACGAACCCGAACGTGTGGGCACGCTCAAGACCATCCAGGACGAAGGCGAGGATGTCGACGAGGCCCGCACCGGCGAGCGCGTGGCCGTCTCCATCGACGGGCCAACGGTCGGCCGCCAGATCGAAGAGGGCGACGAACTGTGGGTCGAGATTCCCGAGAAACACGCGAAGATTCTCGAACAGGAGCTGACCGAAGACATCTCCGCCGACGAGCGTGAGGTGCTGTCGATGTACCTCGACAAGCACCGCGACCGTGACCCCTTCTGGGGGAAGTGAGGCTCTCCCTTATTCAGCTGAGCGACCCGGTGAGCCTCTGCTGTGAGCGGACCCGTGGTGCCGGAACAGGCAGTAATAATATTTAATTAGGTCGCGTACGACAGTCCGAATAAGATGGCGACCCAGCCTTCACTCACCAGACACGACCTCTTGCTGGCGGGGATTGCCCTGTCGCTGGTGCTGGCAGCCATGCTGGGTGTTCTCTTGCCGGTTAAACTGCCGCTTGCGCTGGGTGCCGGAAGCGTTCCCGCGACTGGGGGCATGGGCTACGCGCTGTTCTATAAACCGCCGGGCGCGGAAAATCGGTGACTACTGTGCCGTCGGAGAGGGGTTGTCGGGCATCGCCTGTTTCATCTGCAGGGCTGCGCTGGCGGCGAGTCCCATCGCGAGGTCTTCCCGCTCCGTTTCCTCGATGGCGACCTCGCCTTCGGGCGTATACCCTGCTGAGACGACGGACCCCACCGGGGGCTGCACGGCGACTGTGGCGCGTGGACCGTCTGACCCTTCCGTGATTTCCGAACCCACGACGAACTCGCCGGGCAGGAGTTCACGGGTTCGTGCCGCGACACTCGAGAGGTCACGACGAAGGGCCTTACGCTGGTCTGCAGTGAGTTCCACGGCCGTCTCATCACCGAACGGCGTGTTTCCGTACATTGGGGAGTGACTGTCTCCTATGGGCGGTGGGGTTAAAAAGTCGCCGGCTGGGAAATGTCAAACCACTACCATGATATGGTGGCACTAGTAGGTTCAAGAGACTCTGTCGGCCACTAATCTCTATGCCTATCATCGACGACGAGGGGCGTCTATTTGGATACATAAACGTCGTCGACGCTCTGGTCGTACTCCTCCTTCTCTCAGTTCTCCTCGCTGGGGCCGTCCTCGTCACAGACTTTGAGGTATCCCCTACCGAACCATCCGGTGAAGACTACGCGACGCTGACACTCGACGTAGCTAGCAGACAGCGGGACGGAACGCTTCGTTTCCACGGTCGGCCCGTCGAATATGGTGATGCGGTCACGCTCGATTTCGGAACGGTCACAGTCACTGGGACTGTCACCGGCCTCGCTGTCGAGCAGTGACGACGCTGTTGGCCTACAGAATCGGTGAACTCTCGCCATAGACGGCACAGACGACTGTGGTCGTGTATGCGTCCTCGGCGGGGTCGGCCGCCCGAACGAGTACGTCCTCGTCGATGGCCGACCAGTCGCGCCGCTCCGTGCCTGCAGCCAACCCTGCCTCGATGGCCTCGCTGACGCTTTCGGGGTCCGAGCCGGCCTCCTCGTAGAAAATGCCGCGCCCGGACTCGCTGCGTGCCCACCCGATACCGGCCACGGCTGGGTCTGACTCCTCGGGTGAGACTGTCGCCTTGCTCTGGACGACTGTCAGCCGGTTCCCGACCGGGCCGAGGTCGGGGGCTGTACCGACGACTTCCAGTGGCGGGTCCGCAGGGACGACCGAGGAGACAGTCACGAGGTTGTAGTTGTGGATGTTCGCCTCGGCCAGCGCTGCGTCGTAGGCGGCCGTCGCAGTCGGACCGGTGGCACTGCCCCACACGACCCGGATGACGCTCATATCACGTGTAGCAGACGGAGAGGAATAAGGCGTTTCGACTCGCTACGTTACCCTTCGAAGCCGGCGTAGTCCATCAGACTGGCGAAGATGTCGGTATCCATCGCTTCCTCGTAGACGATACCGCCGAGCATTCCGCCGGGGTAGCTCCGGCCGTTCATCACGTGGTTGACCTTGTGACAGTGCATGAGGTAGATGCCGGGGTCGACGGTGGCGTCGAACTCGATGGTGCGGCGCTGACCGGGCGCGACGTTGACGACGTCCTCGTCGTGCTGGGCCGCCTCGGGCACCTGTCCACCGTCTTTCTCGACCGTCCGAAAGCGGTGGTTGTGGAGGTGCATCGGGTGGCTCATGTAGCCGGCGTTGACGAAGTGTGCCCGGACCGTATCACCCTTGGAGACGATAATCGGTGACCCCTTCTCGGGGTGGAGTGTCCGCGGTGCTGATTTCCCGTTCATCGTGAAGATGTCGGTGTTCCGGTCGCGTGGGTTGTAGGAGGCGTCCTCGCCTGCGAACTGTCGGGAGAGCCCCGAATCCCAGTCTTTCAGTGTGAAGAAGTACTCCTTGTCGGCGGGCTCGTAGCCCTTGGGGTCGACCCGAAGGATGCCGTACATCCCCATCTCCATGTGGCGGTGGGTCTGGTAGTGACAGTGATAGAGGTGGGTCCCCGGGACGTTGGCGGGAATCTCGTAGGTGTGTTTCTCGCCACCTTTGACCGTGATGCCCGTCGTCGTCGGGACCCCGTCGTTTTCCCACGTCTTCGTCACGCCGTGGAAGTGCAGCGTGTGGGGCATGCTGTGGCCCGTGTTATCAAGCGTGATTTCCATGTCCTCACCCTCCGTCGTCCGGAGGATTGGGCCAGGGACGCTTGGCTCGCCGTCGTCAGCTTTGAACGCCCACACGCGCGGGAGTTCGACCGGCCCACCCATCGTCTCCTCGGGGTGGACATCGTGACGTGCGGCCACGGAACTGATCGTCACCTCGTTGCCCTGCTCGTCGACGTTGACGACTTCCGGGGGGCTGGTCGTGGGTACGTCCGCCTGGTTCTGGCCACCACCGACCTTCTGCTGTGAACCGCCGTCGGTTTCGGCGGTCGGTGCGCCTGCACACCCAGCCGCAGCCGCCATCCCAGTCGCGCCGGTCGCCGCAACAAATTCGCGCCGTGAGAGCCCGTCGCCGGGCGCCCCGAGTTTCTGGCTCATTACACACGGACATTTGAACTCCCGTCGTATAGGGGGGAGACCCTGTTCCCGGTCGGCGAGACATGGAGCGAACATGTTCGGCCCAACCACTGTATCGACCTGTTCCGCCCGACTGGACCAGCGTATCACTGGTGCAGGGAGAGTCGTCACGTACTTCCGGCGGAATCCCTAACTGAGCGCCAATGGAGTATCTGGAGCGTCGTCGGGACCGGTTCGAGAACCGACTGACGGAGGTGCTTGATGCGGTCGAACCCGACGAACTCCGCGAGCAACTCGAACACGTCGCACTGGCCGGGGGCAAACGCGTTCGCCCCACAGTGACGGTGCTGGTCTGTGAAGCGCTGGACGGGGATGTCGACCGTGCCGTCGACTACGCGGTCGGCATCGAACTCGTCCACAACGCCTCGCTGGTCATCGACGACATCATCGACGAGTCCGAGCGCCGCCGTGACAGCCCCGCAGCGTGGACGGCCTTCGGGCACGGTCCCGCAATCATCGCCTCTGACGGGCTGCTCGGGGAGGCGTTTGCCCTTTTCAGCGACGAGCGGGCGATGCAGGCCGTGACGGAGTCGATGGTCGAACTGGGCGAGGGTGAAGCCCTCGAACTCGTCGACCAGCCCGTCTCCGAGGAGGAGTACCTTGCCCTGGCGCGAAAGAAGACTGGCGCGCTGTTTCGTGCAGCAGCCGAACTGGGCGCTATCGCCGCCGACGCTGATGCCTACACTGTCGAAGCCTTCGGCCAGTACGCCGAGCGTGTCGGCGTTGCCTTCCAGATGCGTGACGACGTCCTCGACGCGACGGCCGACCCCGAGCAGCTGGGCAAGCCGACCGGCCACGACGCCGAAATGGAACGCCCCTCCATCGTCGAGGTGACCGACCTCACGCCCGAGGAGGCCAACGACCAGGCACAGGAGACGGCCGACGCTGCTCTTGCCGCGCTCGATTCTGTCGACGTCCCGGACTCACAAGCCATGGTGTATCTCAGAGACCTTGCGGAGTTCGTCGTCGTCCGCGACCGCTAGCTCGTCCGGCCGCCAGTGATGCTGTCTTGCAGTCTCTTACTCGGCCAGTGGCAACTGAACGGCGACGGCCGCTCCGGTCGGCTCGTTGGCCTTGACCCGAACGAGCATGGACGGGTTGCCTGCACTCGCCCGAACCGGTGGCGACTCCCTGTTGTTGTGGTAGACGGTTGGGGCTCGGTGGTAGCAGCACCGCCTCATAGTGATTACTGCGAGTCTTTACCGCCAGTGCACCCACAATCGCGCTGGGAGTCGTTGAAACGGCACCGTTCGAGACTCGCTATGCAAATAACCGCAGTAATCACTATCAGGCGCTGTCTCCCCGGGGCAACGACAGCGTCACCACGGTACCACGGGGTTCGTTGTCCGAAATCATCACTTCCCCACCGCAGTCGGTAACGACCCAGTGGACGTGCGAGAGCCCGATGCCGCTGCTGTGTGTGAGTTGTTCGTCCACCCCGAGTTCGACGGCCGACAGTTCCTGTTCGGGGATGCCCGGCCCGTCGTCAGCGACGCGCAGTCGTACGTGTGCCGATGATTCGTCGGGAGTTTCGATGGAAACCGTCACGGTCGGGGACTCGCGGTCGCTGTGTCGGACCGCGTTGTCGACGAGTTCGGTCACGACCGTCCGAAACGTCGCCGACCCGATTTCGCCCATCGCGGGTTCGACATCTGTCCGTATCGTCGCGTCGGGATAGTCCTCCTCGAAGTCGGCCACGACCTCCTCGACGACTGCCGCGAGGTCGGTTGTCGCGGTGGTGTTGTTCTCGCTGTCTATGTGCTGGCGAATGAGCGAACTCTTCTCGCTTGTCGCAGCGAGACTGTCTGCCTGGTCGAGAATCCGTTCGACGTGGGACTCCCGTTCCTCGTCGACTTCTTCGGCGAGTACCTCCGCGTGGCCGATGATGGCCGTCAGCGCGTTGCGGACGTTGTGTCGCATGATGCGGTTGAGTTCCGAGAGCCACTTCTCGCTGAGCCTCCGGTTCGTGATATCCGACTGGATTCCGACGAAGTTCGTAATCGTCCCGTCGTTGGTAATCGGTGCGATGGTCTGCTCGGCGTAGTAGAGTTCGCCCGATTTCCGCTGGTTGATGAGCGTCGATTCCCAGATATCACCAGCAAGAATCGTCTCCCAGAGGTCTGCGTAGAAGGAGTCGTCCTGCTTGCCCGACCGCAGCAGCTGGGTCGTCTGCCCGATTGCTTCCTCACTGTCATAGCCTGTCTGGGCCTCGAAGGTGGGGTTGACGTACTCGATGGTCCCCTCGGCGTCGGTGATGATGACTGCGTGCCCGGCCTGTTCGACCGCCTCGCGGAACAACTGCAGTTCGTGTTCGTACTCCTTGCGCTGGCTGATGTCGTGGACAATCGAGAACAGCAGTTCCCGCTGGCCGACCTGCACCGGCGAGGAGTGTACCTCGACGGTCCGAATCTCGCCCGACGCGAGTTCGTGCTCGAAGATGAAGTGGTTCCGGTCCTCCCGCTTTGCCTGTCTGCGTTCGCGGGCGACTGCTGCCGGGGAGAGGTTGTTGATGTCGTTTATTTTCATTGCCTGCAGCGCGTCCTCGTCGTACCCGTAGAAATCGACCGCGGCCTCGTTCGCGTCCTCGATGGTGCCCGACTCCGGGTCGATGAGCAACATCGGGGCGCTGTGGCCTTCGAACATCGCGCTCAAACGCTGTTTGCGCTCGCGCAGTTGCGTCTCTCGCTCCTTGCGCGTCGAGATGTCACGCAGGGCGATGAGCGCACCGTCTTGCTCGTCGTCGCTCTCGAACGGCGAGATACGGGCCTCGACGGCTGGCCGTGACGGTGCCGGTGCCGAGTCCGGGTGGACCGTCTCCAGTTCGACGCGCCTGTCGACCGCCCCGTTCTGTATCACTGCCTCGACTTCGGTCAGGAGGGTGTCGAACCCTTCAGCAACGAACTCTTCCATGTCCTCCAGCGTGCGCCCCAGTAGCTCGTCACGTGTGGTCGCGAGCGTCTCTGTGAGCCGTGCATTCGCGTAGACAACGATGTACTCGGTGTCGACGACGAACACACTGTCCCGAAGGTTCTGGAGGACTGCCTTGTCGTCGACGCTGTTGGATTCGCTGGTCACGATTTCTCCCGCTGGGTGTCTCACGGCACCGGCGCTCGACCACCGATTGATGGCGCAACGCAGTGCCGAAGCCGTCAGTACCTGAAAGACTTTTCAGCCGATGAACTTTGTCTTTTCTGTTGGGCTGACGGCTTGCGCGAGCGTTCCCAGTGGAGGACTGACCCCCCGACGACGACGTGACCCGAAGACCTTTTTCGAGTGGTTTCGTACTGGAAGATATGGTCTCCGGATTCGAACTGGACCGCCTGCTGGACCGCCCTGATTCGTTGCGGGACCTCCTCCGACCGCTTTCCATTTGGCTCGGCCTCACCGTCTTTCTGGCCGGGGCCATCACACTGGGGGCTGCTCTCGCGGCGGGAACCGACCCTATCCTTGGCCCGTTGCTGTTGTTGCTCGGCGTCTCGCTGGTCGGTGGTGGGTTCACCATGACCCCCTCGGATTTCTTCCTCGACCCCGAAACCGAGTTTGTCGGCCCGCGGCGTTACTTCGTCGCTGGCGTCTCGGTGCTCTTTGTGCTCCTGGCGGCTGTGGCCTTCGTCGCCGTCCTCTTCTGAGACGCAGTGCTTTTGACGGCTTCCGGCCAAGGAGGTCACTATGAACGTTATCGGTATCGTCGGCCTCCCGGGCAGCGGCAAAAGCGAGGCCGCGACCGTCGCACGCGAACTGGACATCCCGGTCGTGACCATGGGCGATGTCATCCGAGCGGAGTGTCGCGACCGCGGACTGGACCCAGCGACACAGCACGGGGAAGTCGCACAGGCACTCCGCGAGGAGAACGGTCCCGGCGCTATCGCGGAGCGCTCGCTCCCGCTCATCGAGGACCACCGCGAAGACAGCGACACCGTCCTCATCGACGGTATCCGTTCGGACACCGAGGTCGACCGCTTCGCGGACGCTTTCGGCGACGACTTCCTGCTCGTGAGCATCGAAGCACCGTTCGAGACACGGGCCGAGCGACTCGACTTGCGCGGTCGGGACGCAAGCGCCGAAGAAGGCGGTGAGTCCCTCGCCGAGCGCGACGAGCGCGAACTCGGCTTCGGGATGGGCGAGGCCATGGAGGCCGCGGACCTGACCATCGAGAACACCGACTCACTGGCGTCGTTTCACGACCGCGTTCGCACGCTGTTGACCGACGGCAAAGCGGCAGTCGACCGATGATATACAGCATCGACGCCGAGATTACGGCACCGGTGTACGATACCGAGGTGACCGACCGCGTGGCAGACGCCATTACGGCGGTTTTCCCGGCCGCCGAGCCGGACCTGGAGCACGGCGAACTCCGCGCGAGTGTTCACGACTTCGAACACTTCTCGGAGTGTCTCCACCGCCAGGAGATTCTCGACACCGCACGCGGTGTCTTCTTCGACGAACGACGGGGCGATAGCTTCTCGTTCCAGCTGAAAAAGCAGGCAGCCTTCGAGGATGTCGTCAACTTCGTCGCGGACGACCCCGGCGAACTCGGCGCCATCACGGTCCGTGTCCATGTCGAGGAACCGTCCGTCGAGGAGTTCATCGACCACGTGGCACCACCGACCGAAGGCGGACAGCCAGTCGACACCTGATACCGGCGGCTACGCTCCCTGACAAACGCTGCTACCCGAGGGACTGACTGGCTTCATCGATTGATAGGCGACAGTATGGGTCACAATTGCTTATTATCGGTATGAAGGATTTCAGTCAGCGAACACAAGCAGGGATTTGATTAGTCCGGCGGACGACTCTCCGGTGATGATAGAGCCCATCGCTGTCGAGGAGGTCATGCACACCCCCGTCCAGACGATTCGGCCCACAGCGACAGTTCGGGAGGCTGCAACGCAGTTGTTCGAGGAGCACATCGGCTCGCTGGTCGTCTGTGAGAACGGTAGTCCCGTCGGTATCATGACTGACGTCGACGTCTCACAGGTCGTCTCCGAGGGGTACGATACGGAGACGACGGCCGTGGCGGACGTGATGGGAGAACCGCTGATTACCGTCGACGCCGACGCGCCCATCGAGGAGGCGGCGGAGTCGATGCGCGAGCACAACATCAAGCGCCTGCCCGTCCTCGACGGGGGCGAGGTGGCCGGCATCGTCACGACGACAGACCTGGCGACGTATCTCCCGCATCTGATTCGGATGGGCAGGGACGAGGAACCCGACGAGGAGCGCGAGCGCACGAGCGTCCGTGTCGACACCGCCTACGAGCGCGACGACTGGGAGTTCGAGTATCTCGGCAACGAGGAGAGTATCGACGTCGGCGATACGGTACGCTTCTCGAAGGTCATCTCCGAGGAGGACGTCGAGGCCTTCGCCGAGGCCAGCGGCGACACGAACCGCCTGCACATGGACGAGGAGTTCGCAGAATCCTCCCGCTTCGGGGGTCGTATCGCCCACGGCACGCTCGTGGTCGGCATCGTCAGTTCCGCGCTCGCGCGCCTGCCCGGGATGGTTATCTATCTCTCACAGGAAGTCAGCTACCTCGGGCCGGTTCCGCTCGGCGAGAGAGTCACCGCAGAGTGTGAGGTCGTCGAGCACATCGGCAAGAACCGCTTCCGACTCTCGACGCAGGTCTCCCGCAGCGATGGCGAGACGGTTATCGACGGCGAGGCTGCGGTTATCGCCGACGCTATCCCCACCGAATAGTTCAGTCCGAGGCGACTCTGTGTCCGTTGCCGCGTGTGCCGTCGACGATGTACTGCCCGCCTGTGCCCTGTCGAATCCGACCGGCCGCCTGCAGCTGCCTGCAATAGCGCTCGACTGTCCCCGGATGCACGCCGAGTTCCGCTGCCAGTTCCGGGCCGGTCGCCGGCCCGTGTTCGGACAGCGCGCGTGGAATCTCCTCACGCAATCTGCTACTCATCGTCTACACCTACGCCTCTGTGGTGACAACTATCACGCCGTACAGCTTCGGGTGTTTATAAGATCAGCCCCACGACGAGGAAAAGAACCACGACGCCCAGCACGTCACAGACGTTCGTCACCGCGGGAATCACGACATCGTCGGGGTCGAGTTCGAACCGATAGGCCGCGTAGGTAGCGATGACGGTGACCGTCACTGCAAGCACCGACAGTACCAGCCCACTCAGTACCGCGACCACCACGACAGTGGCGGGCGAGAGCCGTGCCCCGGTCGTCAGTTCGGCCAGCACCCACGCACCGAGACCGATGAGCGGGAACACCGTCGCCGAGAGCGCGACCGTCGCGACCGCGTTGCCCGCCAGCGTCTCGTCGGTCGGGTCGAACGAGAGCGTCCCGAGGTGAAACGCCGTCGAGAGCCGGGCCGCGAGGATGCTCCCGAGGTTGCCCGCCGTCCCGATGGTCACCGGAACCAGCACGAGTAGCGACGGCGAGCGCAGCAACTCCTTCTCGAAACTGCCTAACACGAGGCCGCTGCCGATTTCGACCAGGGTCAACGCGAGCAACACGGGGAGCATCGCCCGCGTTATCGCCCGGACTGTCCAGTCAGTCTGCATCTATCCGACACCCGCCGCCGCGAGGACGATTCTCACTGCGAGCAACAGGAATGCGACACCGAAGACGTCGCCGGCAGTGGTCACGAGCGGCCCCACGAGCGTATCCGGGTTGTACCCCCGCCGATAGCCGGCGAAGACGACCACGACGACAAGCCCCGAGAGGACGACCCCGGAGAGGATGCCGGCGAGTATCGCGATGGCGACCAGCATCGACAGTGGTGCCGGGCCGGCGCCAATCGCCCCGAGAATCGCGAAGGCAACGAGCGCCGCGAAGGTACTCGCGATCAGGCCGTTGAGGACGGCGGCGGCGACGGCCCGAAAGAGTCGAGGGTCGGCGTCGCGCACTGATGGGTCGACAAGGCCCTGGTGAAGCCCGGTGGCGACACGGGCACCAAGCGAGCCATAGACGTTCCCCCGGGTGGCAAGCAGTGCCGGCACCAACACGAGCAAGCCGGGGACGGCCCGGAACTCCGCATCCATCGACCCGAGAACGACGCCGGCAAGCAAGCCACCGACAGCGCTGGCCGCCAGCGCGGGTATGCCCTCCCTGTAGGCCCTGGTGGCGACCTCCCGGACGGTCATCGGCTGAGGAGATGTGTGCGGGGGACAAAAAACCGCCTGCGTCGGTTGCTGTCAGGCAGTTGTCTCTCCGTTTGGGGTCGTCACCGGTTCATTGGCGTTCCGTCGGGCCGTTTCGTGCCTTCAGAGTCGTGTACGACGACCTCTCCGGGGCTGGTTTCGACCGGCTCGTAGCCGTCCCGGACGGCGATGGCCTCCTCTAGCTCTCGGATGGCGCGCTCTTTGAGCGCGTCGGCTAACTGCTCGGCCTCAGCCCGTGAGATATCCCGGCCCAGCCCCTCGCATTCGTGGGCGCGGACGAGCCCGTCGCTGTCGGCGGACTCGTCCTCGTCGGTTCCTTCTGTCCCCGAGACCGCCGGCCCCGCGCTGTCGACGGCTTCACCCATCGGCTGGCTGGTCCCGCCCAGCGCGACGCTGAACGGGTAGGTCTGACAGACCAGCGGACGGTCCTCGTGGACAGTGCAGGCACCCTGGACTCCCTCGTCGGTCGTCGTCTCCTCGTAGAAGGTACAGTCCCCGCAGTCGTCGGTCTGGAGCGCCCACTCGAAGGTCTCGCCTTCCGGGCCGTTGTCGCCCTCGGTGAGGCCGTAGGGCATCGGCCGGGCGACATCCCGGAAGTCGTAGTCTCCACTCTCCTGGATGGTCCGTATCTCGTCGGGAAAGATAGTGGCCGTATGGGGGTCGGTTTCGCTGTTACCGGACTCGCCGTCCTCGCCCCCACCGCAGGTTTCGGCCTTGCAGCAGGCCCCACAGCGAGTGCACTCGAAGCCGATGGACTCGATGGCGTCGGCCAGCACGCTCACCGAGAGGTCGCGTGCCCGCTGGAGTTCCGATTCGAGACTCTCCACGGGAGAGCATACGCGAGCAACGGCAAAAGGCCGTCGGGGACCGCTGACACAGCACAATTTCTCGAAGACACTCCCGCCCGGCTGGTACCCCTTCCGTTTCAGTCCATCGCTACCGTGTCTCTGCCTGCGTCCGCCGAGGAGCCCAGGTACAGATAGAGCAACACCACAATCAACACGACCTGTACCGCCTTGTCGACGTAGTCGACGACCCCGTACTCCGATTTGACCACCAGCCAGAGCGGAATCTGCACGGCGGTGTAGGGAACCCCGACGAGATAGAGCAGCCGCCGGCGGTAGTTCATCACGAAGAGGACAAGCGCACCGGCGTACCCGGCACCGGCAAGCGCCACTGGCGGCCGCCCCTCGACGATTCCGGCAAACAGGTGTAACACGCCGGTCACGACGACTAATGCGATTGCAAGCCACTGGAGTGTGGTCAGCGATGTTTCCGACGATGTTGCACTATCTTGTGTTTTCATTGCAATACCATCTCGTCACCGAAACCGGATTAAAGCTGTTATTACCGGGCCCCGGGTGGCATAATACGTCTGTTTGAGTACTTTTTTGAAACTCGGGCCAGGGTCTCCCATCATGGACAGGCGACAGTTTATGCGGGTCGCAGGGGCGACGAGTGGACTGACAGCGACGGCGCTTGCGGGCTGTTCGGACATCCTCTCGGATGTCGAGTCTTCGGTGACGGGGTCCGAGGAGTCGGGGTCAGTCAGCGACGGCGAAACGGCACCGTACAACAAGTGGGTCGGGCAGGGGATGACACAGTCCGACAGCAAGATGTACGCTGCCTCGGTTGCGGGTGAGACGCTCAGGAGCGACGACGGCGAGGGCTCACAGGAAAACGAGCGTATCCAGAGCGACGCACTCGCGACGGTCCTGATTCAGTGGGGCGTCTCGATTGGGTTCGTCAGCATGGGAGCCGAGTCCGTCGGACTTACCAGCCCGAATGCGGAGGGGGCAGGCACCGACCACTTCCATCTCATCAACGGCACCCGTGTGGTCGAAGGCGACTTCGAGCCTGCTCGCATCGAAGCCGCCAACGAGGATGCCGAGCGCGTCGAGGAGTACCACGGGTATACACTCTATCTCGACGGTGCTTTGACGGTCGCAGCCTCCGACGAGGCTGTCCTCTGGGCAACGGACGATTCCCCACTCGTCACTGATTCGACAGCCCGAGTGAAAGCACATATCGACGCCGCCAGCGGGGAGTCACGGCTCGCCGCCGAGTACTCCGCGTTCGACGACCTCCAGAGTGCGCTTCCCAGTCGCGGATACGCCGGTACCGTGTTCAACGCCGACGGCGACGTGCTGGAAGGGGAGTCAAACACCGATTACACGCAGATGGAGGATACCGACCTCGACTCGGACGTACTCGGTTATGCGGGCAGTTCGGCGGTCGACGGGAACGACCTGACGGCCTCGGTTGCGGTCCGATATGCCGATGCCGACGCTGTCGACGACCGCGAGACCATCGAGTCGGCACTCGGGGAGGAGGCCGACGAACGGACCATCGAAATCGACGGCCCGATGGTGATTGTCGAGGGCGAGTACACCGACCTCTGAGCGGCGGTCTCAGACAGGCCGCGCGCGTTCGCCGTCCCAGCGGACCCGCCCCTCGACGGCCAGCTTTTCGAGGTGGGCGACGACGGTCGCACGGGCGAGGTCACGGACCCCGGTGAGGTCCTTCTCGTAGGCGGCATCGAGAATGCTATCGAGTGTGGTCGCACCGTCTTCGACGGCAGCCGCGATGTGGCTCTCGCGGTCGAGACGATGGCCGAGCAGGCGTTTACAGGTCGCAGTCGGGTCTTCGATGGTCGGCCCGTGGCCCGGGTACAGTCGCTGGGGGGCCCGGGCCACAACGCGCCGGAGGCTGGTCAGGTAGGCGCGCATATCGCCCTCCGGTGCGCCGACGACGACGGACCCCTTGGCGACGGCGAGGTCGCCGGCGACGAAGCCGTCTGCAGCCTCGAAGGCGACGTGTTCCGGAGCGTGGCCAGGTGTGTCGACCACGGGGATGCCGTCACCAGCGGGCAGCACGTCGCCGGGTGTGAACGTCCGGTCGGGAGCGACACCAGTCGCGGCTGTAAACCCGTCAGTTCGGCCGGCCCGCGCCCAGACGGTCAGGTCGAACTCGCGGGCGCAGGCGGCGACACCGCCGACGTGGTCGGGGTGGTGGTGGGTAACGGCGACGTGGGCAACCTCGCCCGTTTCCAGCGCCGTTGCCAGGTCGTCGGTGAGCGTGGCTGGGTCGACGAGAAGCCGGTCGGTCTCACCGACGGTGTAGGCGTGTGTTCGGCCGGTCGGTGCGCGCGTCTCGGCGGGAAGGGAGTACTGTCGTGTTGTCACTGCGTCAGTGCATACACCTGTTTGCGCGCATCGTGGAAACTGTAACGGGACGTGACCAGACTCTCCTCTTCGAGTCTGTTCAGGGCGTACCGGACCGTCCGGTCGGGCAACCGCGACTCGTCTGCCAGTTCGCCCTGCGAGAGCGGTGCCTCGGTCTCCAGTACCTTCGCGATGAGTTTCGCACTCGGCGGAAGGTCACGCAGCCGCTGTTCGAATTCTGCCGACGGGAGTTCATCACTGCTTTCACCGATTCTCGTGCTCATATGTGCGCTTCTCTGCGGACTAAAGGTAAAACTTGGCTACTAATACTACCAATTGTTGCGACATCTTAATCCTGTATAACCGTCCTTAAACAGCGCGACGTGGACGACGTGGCTGTGGTTCCCAGCGCGGCAGCGCACGGAGTCAATAGCGTTTTATCCCCCGGGAGACAGCAATCGAGCGTGAAAGGTCAGGAGTGGTACCAGGCCGACGACGTAGCGGAGGCCTACGAGGACAAGCGGTTCTCCGGTGGCGGTCGGCTCATCGACGACCGGGAGAAGAGGGCGGTGCTGGATGCGATCGGTCCCATCGAGGACAAGGAGATTCTGGAAATCGCCTGTGGCACGGGACGCTTTACGGCCATGCTCGCTGCCGAGGGGGCAAACGTCGTCGGGCTTGACATCTCGACGCCGATGCTCCAGCAGGGCCGCCAGAAGGCCGACGAACTCGGCGTCTCCGGCGTCGAGTTGATGCGTGGCGACGCCGGCCGACTCCCCTTCCCTGACAACCACTTCGATACCGTCTTCGCGATGCGGTTTTTCCACCTCGCGGACACGCCGCGGGACTTCCTGCGGGAGATGCGGCGGGTCTCCCGTGAACAGGTGTTTTTCGATACGTTCAACCGCTTCTCGACGCGTTCGCTGTACAACTGGATGCTTCCGATGGGCTCACGCCTGTACTCCGGGACGGAGGTCAAACGTCTCCTGCGGGATACGAACCTCGATTTGGCCGGTGCCGAACACGACTGGATTTTCCCATACGGCTTCTACCGGCAGATTCCCGGCGGCATCGCCTCGGCGTTTCGCCGCCTCGACACCACTATCGGCTCGACGGTCATCGGCGACCGCCTCGCTTCCGTCTCCTACTGGGACGCGCGGGTGTGACACGCGGTAGCCCGCGACTTTTTTAGGTCTCGAGTGTGCTACCGGTGGGTATGGATATCTCGGTGGTCGTCCCGACACTCAATGCCCGGGACGAACTTGCGGACTGTTTAGACGCACTCGCCGAGTACGTCCCAGCGGCCGAGGTTATCGTGGTCAACGGCCCATCGGCGGACGGAACCACCGGGATGATTCAGGACCGTGGCGATGTCGACGTGTTGGTCGAGTTGGCCGACCGGACCATCAACGCGACGCGCAACGCCGGCATCAACCACTCCACCGGCGACGTGGTGGCCCTGGTCAACCAGACGCTCTCGGTGACAGAGCCGTGGGTTGAGGCCGTCACCGACGGACTCGCCGAGGCCGATGTGGTCACCGGTCCGACGAACACACAACTGGCTGCCGGGTTGGCAACCGAGGACGAAGAGACCCGTACCATCGCCGGGCGGGACGTGACATATTTCAACGGTGGGAACGTCGCCTTCCGCCGTGAGCCCCTGGACGAACTCGACGGGTTCGACGAGTACCTCGATATCGGCGGCGCTCGCGACATGGCCCACCGGCTGGCTGCCATGGACTACGCCGTCCGCTGGGACGACGAGATGGCGGTGTACCGCGACGTGGGGACCGACGGCGGCTCGGCCGAGACCGACTGGGGCTGGAAGTATCGCTCGCTGGCCTACCGGCTGGTGAAAAACTACGGCGCTCGTCCGACCGTCGTCCGTCGCCTGTTTGGCCACGCCGGGTCCGACGGCGTTGCTCAACTCCGGGCTGTCCTCGGCGGCGAGGCCCAGCCCTCGCGGTGGCTGGGGACCGGTCGGGACGTGACCACGAACATCGTCCGTGGTGTCAAAGACGGGCTGGTGGCGCGTCGTCTCGACCGGACGGTACGGCGCAATCCCCGTGGCCGCTCTGCCCGCACTGACCGGCCCGTGACCGTCTACGACTGGCGGTGAGCGGGTTCGCGGCGTTACGGTGCGAGTTCCTCGACGACGCGGGCGGCGTTTTTGCTGAACACTTTCCGCATCGCGTCCTCGGGCACGTCGAGTGTGAGAATCTCCATGATGGCGACGTTCGGGTGGGCAGCAGGTGCGCCGCTGCCAAAGAGCACCCGGTCGGGATGTTCCATGACGGCCCGCTCAAGCGGGTCCCGCTTGCGGACGAAACTGGTGTCGAGATAGCACTCGTCGGCGCTGTCGAGCAGGTCGATAGTCTCGTGCATCATTGTCTCGTCCAGGGGCTGGCCGCCGAAATGCGAGACGACCAGCGGGAAGTCATACGACAGCAGGGTGTCCGCGATGGCCGACGGCGGAAAGCCGTGCCCGCCGTAGGTGAGCACCGGCAGCCCGCGTGTCTCGAGTTCGGCCAGCACCTCCTCGTCGGGGAGTCCGTCGACGGTAGGGTGGAGTTTGAACCCCGCAAAGCGGTCGTCGTAGGCGTACTGTTCGATATCTTCGGGGGTGGTGTGGTCCTCGCCCCGCGAGGCCGTGACGTTCCGGAGCCGGGAGCTCAGACTTTCCCCGGGGTCGCGTGCGCCGTTGATGCGGGCCAGTGCGACGAACGGGCGGCCAACGCTTTCCCTGGCAACGGCGTTGTTGGCTTTCACGTAACTCCCCTCACGCTCACCGGGAAAGACCAGTGCGCGCACGATGCCTGCCTGGTGGAGTTCGCGCTCGACCTGTTCCGGGTCGCTGATTGCCCGACGACGCTTCGTCTCGTCCGGTTCCAGTTCCAGATGGACATCGACGACCCTGAACCCATGCTCCAGTTCGAGCATCTATCGGCAAATTGCACAGCGACCTAATAAATCCCCCCCGACGGCGCCGGATGCGGGCCGCGTATTTGCCGCCCGAGTAGTAACCTTTATATAGAACCACAAACCACAGATGAAACGAGGAACTCAATCATGTCTCAATCTGGCCAGCGACGCATGGGAGGACAGCCCATGTTCATTCTCAGCGAGGATTCGGAGCGTACGAGTGGGGAAGACGCCCAGTCGTCGAACATCACAGCCGGCAAAGCGGTAAGCGAGTCGGTACGCACGACACTGGGTCCCCGCGGAATGGACAAGATGCTCGTCTCCGACGGCGGTGACGTGGTCATCACGAACGACGGTGCGACCATCCTCGACGAGATGGACATCGAACACCCCGCCGCACAGATGCTCAGCGAGGTCGCCGAGACCCAGGAAGAAGAGGTCGGCGACGGCACCACGACGGCTGCGGTGCTCGCGGGCGAACTCCTCAGCAAGGCCGAGAACCTGCTCGAGGACGATGTCCACCCGACGACTATCGTCGAGGGCTATCACGAGGCCGCCGACATCGCCCGTGAGACCATCGACGACGCGACGCTCGCTGGCGACCTCGACGACGACCAGCTCCTGCAGGTCGCGGAATCCAGCATGACCGGCAAGGGCACCGGCGACGTGGCCGCCGAGGCCCTCGCCGAGACCGTCGTCGACGCGGTCCGTCACGTCGACGGCGACCGCGAGAAGGGCGTCGACCGCGAGAACATCACCATCCACGCCCAGACCGGCGCAGCCTCCAGCGCGACCGAACTCGTCGAGGGCGTCATCATCGACGAGGAGCCCGTCAGCGCCGAGAGCCCGCGGACGGTCTCAGACGCCTCCATCGCAGTCGTCGACGCCGACCTCGAAGTCAGCGAGAGCAACATCGACGCGGAGTACAACGTCTCCAACGTCGACCAGCTCAACGCGGCCATCGAGGCCGAGGAGTCCGAACTGCGCGCCTACGCGGAGGCACTGGACGAGGTCGGTGCCAACGTCGTCTTCATCACCGGCAGCATGGAGGACCGCGTCGGCACCTATCTCGCCGAGCGGGGCATTCTCGCCTTCGAGAGTCTCGGCGACGACGATGCCAAGTCCATCTGCTCTGCGACGGACACGAGCCGTGTCGGCTCCGTCGACACGCTCGAGGCCGACGACCTCGGCGAAGCCGGCGAGGTCAGCGTCGAGAAATACGGCGACGAGGAACTCGTCTTCATCGAGGGTGGCCCGGCCGCCGAGGCCGTCACCGTCTTCGCCCGCGGCGGCACCGAACACGTCGTCGACGAACTCGAACGCGCCCTGCGTGACGCACTCGATGTCGTCACCGCCGCACTCGACAAGGGCGGCGTCGTCGCCGGTGCCGGTGCGACCGAAATCGCCATCGCGGACGCCATCCGCGAGGCCTCGGCCGGTATCGAGGGCCGCAAGCAGCTGGCCGTCGAATCCTTCGCCGACGCCATCGACGTGCTTCCCCGCACGCTCGCGGAGAACACCGGCATGGACCCCATCGACGCGCTGGTCGACCTGCGCGCCGAACACGAGGAGACCGGCCGCGCGGGCATCATCTCCGAGGGACAGAGCGGCGTCATCGACGACCCCGTCGACCACGGTGTCCTCGACCCCGCCGCAGTCAAACACGAGGCGCTGGAGTCCGCCAACGAGGCCGCGACGATGATCGTCCGCATCGACGACGTCATCAGCGCCGAGTAACGCCGCTGGTCGTCCGCGCATTCTGAACCCCATTTTTTTGCCCACTGCAGTAACGGTCCGGGAGCCCCGACTGTAGCGTGTGCAGACTGCGCCGACTATCGAGACCGAGCCGTGGGAGCGCGTCGAGGAGTGGACCGAGACGGCTTTCGAGAACCGCTTCGTGACCGTCGAGGCCCTGAATGCCGTCTACGAGCGCCCCGCGTTCCGCGAGCGGGTCCAGCCGTTGATGCCTACCAGTGTCGACCAGTCACCGCGGGCGGTCTTTACGACTGGACTCTCCTTCAGCCGGCCGCCGCCGGGCGATAAGACGACCGACCGGTTGCTGGGTATCGCCGCGAAATACGCCAGCCGGGAGTTCGAGTCGAGTCTCGCCGAGGACGGCCTCCGTGACGTACAGCGAACGGGCTCGCAGGACCTTCGCCTGCGCGGACGCAGGACTGCGAAAGCCTTCCAGTTCGACGCGGGCTACCCCCTGAATGCCGGGGCAATCGACGCATCGGGTGCCACTCCCGCACTTGCAGTTCGCGTGTGGGCGGCCATCTGGGCAACCGAGGGGAGTTTCGCCATGGGCGGCGGTATCTACCCGCTGGAGGACCTCGCGACGGCAGTCGACCGCGTCGACGGCCGGACGGCGCTGTCACTCACGGCTCAGCCGGGTGGAGACCGCCGCGAGGTACTGGACCGCATCCGGGAAGCCGCACAGTAATTCCCCCGCCCCACACCGATACAGCTACTCCTCGACGACGATTTCGCCGACCATCTGGCCAGCCTCGTGCGGGATACAGAAGTACTCGTGAGTCCCAGCCGTCTCGAAGGTGTGGACGTAGGACTGCCCGGCCTGGACAGCGCCCTCGCCGTTCTCCCAGCCCTCGCGGGCGGCCTGTTCGCCCTCGAAGCCGCCGGAGGCCCAGTACTCCGCATCCTCGGGGATGTTCGCTTCGTAGGCAGTGACAGAGTGTGGCTCGCCGGCAGCGTGTTCCCAGGCGACGGTGTCGCCGACCGAGACGGTCAGCGACTCGGGTTCGAACGCGACGGCCTGCATATCGACGACGTGGTCGGCCTCGTCGGGGACCCCTTCGACGACGTTTGGCCCGCCAGAGAGGTCGGGCGTTTCGGTATCCCGTCCACCTTCGGCGTCGACCGGGGCGTCCTCGATGGCACCGGACGCGGCGAAGAGCGCTCGCGTGGTCGCGCGGTCGAAGGCTGCTGCAGTGCCGGGCACGTCCCCGCCGTCGGACAGCGCTGTCTGGTACTCGGAGAGCGTGTCTTCGAACGCTTCGTAGGTCGCGTTGTCGCCCTCTTCGAGTTGCTCGTGGACGGCCGCGTTCTCGAAGGTGGCGAACACGTCGCCGACGATGTCGGCCGCCGCGGTGCCGTATGTCCCGCCTGCTGCGTTCACGATGGTGTATGCCGCTGACAGACCCGAAGTGTTGAACTCGCTCGTCGCGGTGTAGACGTCGCCTTCCTCGCTAGCAGCCGTCCGCACCTCCCCGAGTTTGGCCTCGAAGGTTTCGTAGGCCTCGTGGTCGGCCTCCTCCAGCGCTTCGTGGAAGCCGGCAGCACCGCTCTCGAAGTGCCCGAAGGCGTCGCTGACGACGGTTTCTGCCGCGCTTGCCTCTCCGAGCGCCGCCAGCCCGGCAGCGTCGAAGGTTTGCCCGGTCATGTAGACGGCTTCCGATGGGCTGGCGAGTGTCGCGCTGTGTGTCGCCTCGAAGTCGAGGAGCGCCTGCTGGGCACCGCTGTAGTGGGTGTCGACGGCGCTATCGTTGCCGTTTGCCATCGCGTCGACCAGCGGGACCAGATGCTCCTCCTCGAAACGATGGTAGAGGTCCTCGTCGGTGTCCTCTAGCGTCTCGTGGAAGCCGAGTTCGTCGGCCTCGAAACGCTGGAACAGCGCCCCTGCCACGTCGCTGGCCACGCCGTGCTGTCCGCGGTCGTACAGGAGACGGGCGTCAGCGAGACGCGCCCGGAAGAACCCTGCCTGGAGCAGTGCCGCCTGCGTTTCCGTGGTGAGTGCTTCGATACCGGTGACGAGAGTGGAGTCGACGGTGTCGACTGCACTGTCGACGCCGCTGCTGTCGCCGTTGCTGATGGCCGTCGACAGTGCGTCGAGTCCGGACTCGAAACCCTCGTATGCTTCGTGGTCGGCCTCTTCCAGCGCTTCGTGAGCCTGTGCCCCCTCGAAGTGAGCGAAGATGTCGCCGGCCATCGTCTCCGCGGTGTCACTGTCGCCTTCGGCGGCAACCCAGTGGCTGTCGTACGCACGGGTGCGATACAGCGTCAACCCGGCGGCGTGGGCGAAGTCAGTCGACGGGCCACCGAGTGAGTACAGCGCCATCGTATCGTGGCCGCGGGACCCCATCGCCGCGAGGTGCCCGACACCCGCGATGCCGTCGGTCTCCACGACGGCGTAAGAACCGGCGACTGCGGCCGACAGCGCGTCTCGGGCGGCCGTGGTCACGCCGTCAGCGTCGCCGCTCTCGGCGGCAGATTCGAGGTCGGACAGTGCCGTCTCGAAGGCCTCGTACGCGTCGCCGTCTGCCTCCTCGATGGTGTCGTGAACGGTCGCATCCTCGAAGGCCGACAGCGTCGCCCCGGCAACGTCGGCGGCCGCGTCGGACATGTCAGCGCCGGCGAGCACTTCGGCCGTGGCTGCACGCGCACCGAGCGTCTGCAGTGTCAGCGCCTGTGCGACTCGACCAGTCGTCAGCGATGCCTGTGCGTCCCGGAGCGCGCCGTCGGCCGAGGACGCCGCATCGACAGCGGTGTCGATGTCGTCGTCCCGCAGCGCGGACTCCAGGTCCGAGAGCCCGCCCTCGAAGGAACCGTACGCGTCCTCGTCGGTCTCTTCGAGCATCTCGTGGGCACCGTACTCCCCTTCCATCCCCTCGAAGTCCTCGAAGAGCTCTCCGGCAACACGAGCACCGGCGGCGGTCTTCTCGGCCCGTCCCAGTGCCACTGCGTCCCAGAGCCGCGCCCGGAGGACGTTCCAGCGTGCCGCCACGGCCGTCTCAGCCGACAGTGGTGCGCCCGTCGGCTCCTCGTTGCCGGTATCGTCGGTGTCTCCCTCACCCGGCGTGGGAGTTGACTCGGTCTCGGCCGACTCCGTCGTTTCGTCGTCGTTCGACCCCGCACAGCCTGCGAGACCGACGACAGTTGCAGTCATACCCGCTTTCAACAGCGTCCGTCGTGTCTGCTGCATATGTTTTAGGCTAGCCTAAATGGTTGAAAAGTGGTTCGGTTTTTTGGCGGGCCTAAAGAATCTGGCCGCAGCGAAACTCCCTGCTGTTGATTGAGATAGCTCGCGGGGATGCAGCGGTACAGGCCCGATTACAGCGCCACACGAACACGTTGACCGACTTCGACTCCGAAGGCGTCGTCGCCGCGACCCTGGTTGACCGATAGTTCGACGTTGCCGTGGCTGCCGACGGTGACCACGCGATGGCCCTCGTCGACGGCGGCGTAGGCCTGTTGTGCGGAGGCCCAGACGCCGTTGACGCGGATGCTCTCACCCCACCGGTCGGCCAACACTCGCCCCGGCACGTTCGTGATGACGTTCCCGAAGCCATCGATGGCGAGCACTTCGCCGACGGCCTCCTCCTCGTCGACGCTCGCCTCGGGGAAGGTGAGGTCGACGTACTCCTCGGTCGGGTCGATGGCGGGGTCCTCCTGGAAGGACGCGATTCCACGCTCGTGAATGTGAGCGGCTGTGGGCGCGAACACGTCTCGTCCGTGGAACGTCGAACTGTCCGGGTTCGGCGGCCAGCCGACCGTCGTGTCGGCCTCGCCAGTCGGGTCGTCCTGCTCGTAGCTGACGGTGAACACCTCGGGGTCGCCCAGCCTGCGGGCGACCGGCAGGGCGACGCCGTTGTCCGGTGCGACCAGCGCGTGGCCGCCGGTCCGTACCACGATGGCTTCGCGGTCGGTGCCGACGCTGGGGTCGACGACGACGAGATGGGTCGCCGGCGGGAAGTAGGGTAACACCTCCCGCAGCCAGAATGCAGTCGCGCGAACGTCCTGTCGAGGGAAGTCGTGGGCCACGTCGACCAGTCTGGTATCGGTGTGCTGGAGGAGGACGCCTTTCATCGCCGCCGGATACGGCGTCCCGAAGTCCGAACTCAGCGTAATCATGCCGGCTGCTTCGGTCGAGACGGACTTGTATGTTCCCGAGTCCTCGGTCGACATGGGTGTCGCGACCAGTGATTTCATCTGCTCGTCGCCCGCAGGATGACACATGCCAGACAGCGACGAGGGTGCGCCAGTCGAGCAGCGAGTCGGTGATGCCCTCCGTGAGACGGACAGCACGGTTGCCGTCGCCGAGTCGTGTACGGGCGGTCTCGTCGGGTCGCTGCTGACCGACGTTCCGGGGTCGAGTGACTACTTCGACCGGTCGGTGGTGACGTACTCGAACGACGCCAAACAGGACCTGCTCGCGGTCACTCGCGAGTCGCTTGATGCCGACGGTGCGGTCTCGGCGTCCGTCGCCCGCGAGATGGCACGCGGGGTCCGTGATACCGCAGACGCGACCTGGGGTGTGGCGACGACGGGCATCGCGGGACCCAGCGGGGACACGCCCGAGAAACCAGTCGGGACTATCTTCGTCGCTGTCGCATACGCTGGCTCGTGGGGGACCGGATCGTCGTCGGTCTCCGTAGCACGCTACGAGTTCGACGGGACGCGAACGGAACGGAAGGAACGATTCGCGCGCCAGGCGCTGGCAGACCTCCTGGAAGCCATCCAGGGGTAGCCCCGGGGCCCGGTGGGCTAGTCCTCCGAAGGGCTGTCGAGCTGACTGACAGTCTGGATGCGCTGGATGCCTGCTATCTCGTCGATCGTCTCGGCGACGGGTTCCGGGACGTACGAGCGCCAGTCGCCACCGTCGACCATCAGGTCGCGGATTTCGCTTCCCTTCAGCTCCTCGCGGTTGAACATCCCGGTCTGTTTGACTTCCACGCCGGCCTCTTCGAAGAGCCGGTTGACCAGCGGATTGTTCGAGTAGGCGATATCGAACCGTGGAGACATGCTCTCGACGTGGCTGACCCAGACGGAGTTGCGGTTGAGGTCCTCGATGGGTACGACGTACGTGGTGATGTCGAGCGATTCGAGCGTCTTCGTTATCATCATGATGCGTTCGCCTGCTGTGAATGGATTGTGAACGCTATGCGAGTCGCCGGCGCTCCCGATACCGATGACGAGTTCGTCCACCTCGTCGGCGATGGCCTCGACCAGTTGCCTGTGGCCGTCGTGGAACGGCTGGAACCGTCCCACCAGGAAGCCGCGAATGGTCTGCATGGTTTCCGACTGGGGTGGTGCTTTGATAAACCCGATGGCTCGGGAATCAGGGTGACGAGTATCGACAGATAACGACGCCGTCTGTCGATTAGACGGATTGGCAAGGTTGACTGAGGGGAGAAAGTATATCAGTCGACAGACCTTGCATACAGGTGTTAGCAACGTTTGCATGAGTGACAATATAGAAACAGACGACGCTCCGGAGTCCGACTCCGATGTCGGTGAGGCCGTCCGCGAGGACGACCCCGACGGGGACGAGCACGAGGCCCCCGACATCGAGCAGCCGGCGTCCGACTCGACCGAGGAGGTCGAGGACGACGGCCAGCCGGAACTCGGCAGTGATGTGGTAGTCGAGGCCGGAGTGGAAGTCGAGGAGGAAGCCGAGGATGACCTGCTCGGCGGCCTGCAGATCGAGTCGTCGGCGGGCATCGAGGTGCCCGACCGGCTGGTCGATCAGGTCATCGGGCAGGACAACGCCCGGGACATCGTCAAGAAGGCGGCCAAACAGCGCCGCCACGTGATGATGATCGGCTCGCCGGGGACCGGCAAGTCGATGCTGGCCAAAGCGATGAGTCAACTCCTTCCGAAAGAGGAGCTACAGGACGTTCTGGTCTATCACAACCCCGACGACGGCAACGAGCCGAAGGTCAGGACGGTGCCCGCAGGCAAGGGCGAACAGATTGTCCAAGCACACAAAGAGGAGGCCCGCAAGCGCAACCAGATGCGCAACTTCCTGATGTGGATTATTATCGCCATCGTCATCGGGTACTCCCTCATCATCGTCCAGCAGATTCTGCTGGGCATCCTTGCGGCCGGTGTCATCTATCTCGCCTTCCGCTATGGGTCGCGGGGCAGCGACGCGATGATTCCGAACCTGCTGGTCAGCCGCGGTGACCAGCAGACCGCCCCCTTCGAAGAGGCCACCGGCGCACACGCCGGCGCACTGCTCGGTGACGTTCGCCACGACCCCTTCCAGTCCGGCGGGATGGAGACGCCCAGCCACGACCGCGTCGAGGCTGGTGCTATCCACAAGGCCAACAAGGGCGTGCTGTTCATCGACGAGATCAACACGCTCGATATCCGCAGCCAGCAGAAGCTGATGACGGCCATCCAGGAGGGCGAGTTCTCGATTACGGGCCAGTCCGAGCGCTCCTCGGGTGCGATGGTCCAGACCGAGCCCGTTCCCTGTGACTTCGTGATGGTCGCTGCGGGGAACCTCGACGCCATGGAGAACATGCACCCGGCGCTGCGCTCCCGTATCAAGGGCTACGGCTACGAGGTGTACATGGACGACACCATCGACGACACGCCCGAGATGCGCCGGAAGTACGCCCGCTTCGTCGCCCAGGAAGTCGAGAAAGACGGCCGCCTGCCACACTTCAGCAAGGAGGCCATGGAAGAGGTCATCCTCGAAGCCCAGCGCCGTTCCGGCCGCAAGGAACACCTGACGCTGGAACTGCGTGACCTCGGTGGGCTGGTCCGGGTCGCCGGCGACATCGCCCGCGCCCAGGACAAGGAGTTCACCGAACGCGAGGACGTGCTGGAGGCGAAAAACCGCTCGCGCTCCATCGAGCAACAGCTCGCGGACAACTACATCGAGCGCCGCAAGGACTACGAACTCACCGTCTCCGACGGTGACGTGGCCGGCCGGGTCAACGGACTCGCGGTCATGGGCGAGGACAGCGGTATCGTCCTGCCCGTGATGGCCGAAGTGACTCCGAGTCAGGGCCCCGGCGAGGTCATCGCAACCGGCCAGTTGCAGGAGATGGCCGAAGAAGCCGTGATGAACGTCTCGGCTATCATCAAGAAGTTCTCGGACGAGGACATCTCCGAGAAGGACGTTCACATCCAGTTCGTCCAGGTCGGTGAGGGCGGCGTCGACGGCGACTCCGCCTCGATTACCGTCGCGACGGCTGTCATCTCGGCACTCGAGGAGGTGCCCGTCAAGCAGAACCTCGCCATGACCGGCTCGCTGTCGGTCCGTGGCGACGTGTTGCCTGTCGGCGGTGTCACCCACAAAATCGAGGCCGCTGCCAAGTCCGGCCTCGACCAGGTCATCATTCCCAAAGCCAACGAGCAGGACGTGATGATCGAAGAGGAGTACGAGGAGATGATCGAAATCATCCCCGTCAGCCACATCTCGGAGGTGCTCGAAGTCGCACTCTCCGGCGAGACCGACACGGACTCGCTGGTCTCGCGGCTGAAATCCATCACCGGCTCGGCACTTGAACACGACGTGGGCCGCGGGTCAGGCTCGCCAACTCCCCAGTAACGCGTGCCCGGGTGGGTCTCGTTTTCGGGTCTCACCCTCGTCGTCCTCTGTCTTCTTCTCGGCCTCGCACGCCTCTCACAGCGCGCCGTCGAGGACCCGCCTGCACTCCCCGACAGCGACGATTCCGCTGTGACGGCCGAGGCGGTAGACGAGGCGGACGAGTGGGATTCGAATACGGAGCAGACAGCCGCAGAGCCACCGTCCGAGGGACGACCGACGGACGGCGGAACCGTCTCGATTACGGGCAACGCCGACGCAGTTGCGACGGCCGACGCCCGGTCACCGGACGCCCCGCCGGCTGACCTCGACTCCTCGGATAGTGCTGCCGTCGATAGCCATGCTGACCGAGAACTGACGACCGGTGCCCTACTGGCCAACGTCGCCCTGACCCAGGGATTGTTCGGCGCTATCGTCGCCGTCGGGGCGTGGTACTACGAGATACCCGCATCGGCACTGGGCCTCGCCGGTGGTCGGGTCGCGGAACCGTCGCTTGCGTTGCTGGTCGGTGCCGTATTCGGCGTTTTGCTGTGGTTCGGCAACGAACTCGCTGCGAACATCGCCGACGCTGTGGGCGCAACCTACGACGAGACGCTCCGGGGGATGCTCGCACCCGACAGCGCCGGCGGGTGGCTCCTCTTGCTGGGGGGTATCCTGCCCATCATCGCCGGCGTGGAGGAACTCCTCTTCCGGGCGGCCCTGATTGGCGTCCCCGCGGCCGGGTTCAACGTCTCGCCGTGGCTGCTGGCAATGTTCTCCTCGGCGGCATTCGCACTCGGCCACGGCGCACAGGGTCGGGTCGGCATCGCCGTCACCGGGACCCTGGGCTTCGTGTTGGCTGCCGGCTACATCGTTTCTGGGAGTCTCCTGGTGGTCGTCGTCGCCCATTACCTGGTCAACGCACTGGAGTTTGTCGTCCACGAGGGTATCGGTGCCGGGCGCCTCTGAGCCGACAGGCGACACACTGCCCGCGACTGGGCAGTCAGGGGCCATGCCGGTTTTATATGAACCTTCCTAACATGTGCGTATGGGTAACTCTTCACTCGGGCAGAGTCGGGATTTCCGGTCCCTGTTCGACCAGTTGGACGGCGTTGCACTCTGGACCGCAACGGAACCCGGCAAGTTCGACTATCTCAGCGATGGGTTCGAGGGGGTCTGGGGAATCCCGTCCGAGGAAGTCAAAGACGATATCACAAAACTGCTCGAGGTAACGCACCCCGAGGATCGTGCCCGCGTCCGGGCGCACATCGAGGACTCGGAACCGCGATTCCCCAGCCAGTCCTACGAGGCCCGCGTCGTTCGCCCGGACGGCTCGGTCCGGTGGGTGTTGAACCGACAGGTCGTCATCCGGGACCGGAACGGTGAGGTGACCGAAGCCGTCGGTATCTCGACGGATATTACGGAGCAAAAGCGCCGCGAACAGGAACTGGAGATGCTGAATCGCATTGTCCGTCACGACATCCGCAACGACCTGTCGGTCATGCTTGGCTGGCTGGAAGTCCTCCGGAAACACGTCGATGACGAGGGGCAGGACGCATTCGACAAGATTCTCAACGGCGGCGAGCATATCGTCGAGCTGACTGAAATCGCACGCGACTACGCGGAGACGGTCGTCTCCGAGGGGGAGCTGAGCGTCGAGCCCACGCCTGTCTGCTCTGTCCTCGAGACCGAACTGTCGCTCCGTGAAGAGTCGTTCCCGGACGCCGAGTTCGTCGTTCCTGAGTCACTGCCCGACGTTCAGGTGGCCGCCAACAGTATGCTCAGCTCGGTGTTCCGGAATCTGCTGAACAACGCTGTCCAGCACAACGACAAAGACACGCCAGTCGTCGAAGTCACCTGTGAGCAACGGGACGGGAGCGTCGAAGTCCGGATTGCCGACAACGGCCCCGGAATTCCCGACGACCAGAAAGAGACGATCTTCGGGAAAGGCGAAAAAGGGCTCGACAGTCCCGGTACGGGGATTGGACTCTATCTCGTCTACACGCTGGTCAGCCAGTACGGCGGTGACGTGTGGGCCGAAGACAACGACCCGACCGGGACAGTCTTCGTAGTCCAGCTCCCCGAACTGGCTGACGAGTCGGCGTGACCGAATCCGGGGGCTTCTCGGGTGACGACCTCCCTCAGAGCCCTTCCAGCGACCGGAGTTTCTGCTCGACCGGCGCGGGTGCGGCGCTGGGGCCGTCACGGATGCGGTGGTCGGGAATCAGTAGTGGGGCGGGATTGGCAGCCAGGGCCTCGCGGACGAGCGCGTGGTCGTCTTCCTCCTCGGGGTCCAGTCCGGGCGTCATCCCCGCGAGTTCCTTGACGGTGGCCTGCGTGCCATAGCGGAGGTCCCGGAGCTGTTCGAGCACCTTGCGCCGGTCGGTCGGCACCGTCAGCGCCACCGTCACGTCCCGGAAGTCGTCTTCTGCGCCCTGCAGGTAACTCTCGATGCGGTCGAGCAACTCGTGGTCGCCCGTCTCGTCGGGTGTCGCGGGAAACGACACAGAGATGACGCGGCTCTGTGCGATGCCGAGCTGGATGTACCGGTCGAGATACGGCGACTCCCGGGCGTAGATGCCGGCGTCCTCGTTCATGTCGGTAGGTCGAGCCTCCCGCCCTTGAACATTGGTGTCCCCCGCTGGTGGCCGGTGTCGCAAGCCTTTTGTACATCTCTGTCCATTAGTGTTCATTAATGAACGACACTGAGGCGCTGGCACCGGCAGTCCAGTCGATACTGGAGAGTGCCCGGGAGCGAGGCGCTGGCGGGGAGCGTGTCGACGTTGACGCGCGCTCGTTGCCGGCAGCCATCGAGCGGGCCGAAGCCGACGGCCGGGTGCCAGTTATTGCCGAAATCAAGCCGACGAGTCCGACGACGGAGGGCAAGCGCCGCGAGGACCCCGTTGCACTCGCCGAGGGGATGGTCGACGGCGGCGCGACGGCGCTGTCGGTGCTCACCGAACCCGACCATTTCGGCGGCACTCCCGAGGACCTGCGGGCGGTCCGCGAGGCCGTCGACGTGCCCGTCCTGCGGAAGGACTTCATCCTGCGCGAGGAGCAACTCGATACGGTCGAGGCAGATGTCATCTTGCTCATCGCTCGCTTCGTCGACGACCTGGCGGGACTGCTTGAGGCCGCACGCGAACGCGGCTTTCAGGTATTGGTCGAGACCCACACCGAGGCGGAAGTCGAGGCGGCCGTCGCGGCCGGTGCCGACATCATCGGCATCAACAACCGCGACCTCGGCCAACTGGCGGTCGACCTCGGGACCTTCGAGCGGGTGAGCGACGCCGTGCCGGGAAGCGCCACGTTGATAGCGGAAAGTGGCATATCCGATGGCGAGGACGTAACGCGGATGCGCGAGGCCGGTGCCGACGCCTTGCTTGTCGGGTCGGCCATCATGGACCTCTCCCGGGACGCGGATGGAGACACAAGCGGTGTCGAAGAGAACACCAGAGCACTCACACAACAATGAGCACGAGCAAATTCGGTGATTACGGCGGACAGTACGTGCCGGAAGCGTTGATGCCGGCAATCGAGGAACTGACAGACGCCTACGAGCGGTACGTTCTAAACAACGAGGACGGATTTATCGACGAGTTCCGCCAGCGGATGCGTGACTTCGGCGGCCGGCCGACCCCGCTCCAGTACGCCGAACAGCTCTCCGCCCGGTACGACACGGATGTCTATCTCAAACGGGAGGACCTGCTCCACGGTGGCGCACACAAACTCAACAACGCGCTCGGTCAGGTTCTGCTGGCGAAGTACATGGGCAAGGAACGCATTATCGCAGAGACAGGTGCCGGCCAGCACGGCACCGCGACGGCGATGGCTGCCGCCCATCTGGATATGCCCTGCGTGATTTACATGGGCGAGACAGATATCGCCCGCCAGCGCCCCAACGTCTTCCGCATCCGCATCAACGGTGCCGAGGTCAACCCTGTAACGACCGGTCGCGGAACGCTCAAGGAAGCCATCAGCGAGACGATGCGTGACTGGGCGACCACTGTCGAGAACACCCACTACGTCATCGGGTCGGTCGTCGGTCCCGCTCCGTTCCCGTCGATGGTTCGGGACTTCCAGGCGCTCATCTCCGAGGAGGCCCGCGAACAGATACAGGAACAGGCCGGGACCCTCCCCGACGCCGTGCTTGCCTGTGCCGGCGGCGGGTCGAACACGATGGGGACGTTCCATCACTTTGTGGACGATTCGGCTGTCGACCTCTACGCCGTCGAGGCGGGTGGCTCCTCGCTGTCGGTCGACGAGGAAGCGGGCGTCGCCCCCAACTCGGCGTCGCTGTCCACCGGCGAGGAGGGTGTGTTACACGGCGCTCGGACGAAGGTGCTCCAGGACACGGACGGCCAGATTATGGAGTCCCACAGCGTCTCGGCGGGGCTGGATTACGCCGGTGTCGGGCCGGAACTGGCCCATCTCGTCGACTCCGGGCGCGTCGACCCGGTCAACGTCGACGACGACGTTGCCCTCGAAGCCTTCCATCGCCTCTCCCAGGACGAAGGCGTCATCCCCGCCCTGGAGACGGCACACGCCTTTGGATACCTCGAAGAACACCACGACGAACTCGGCGACACCGTCGTCGTCAACGTCTCCGGCCGGGGCGACAAGGACCTCGAAACCGTCATCGAGGAGACCATGGAACGGGACCTCTCGATTGCGCCCGATATGAGCATTTTCCGGGAAGTCGGTGGTGGTGCGCTGTGAGCCTCGAAGCGTCCTTCGCCGACGAGCCGGCGTTCGTTCCGTATCTCGCTGCCGGGGACCCCGATTACGAGTCCTCGCTGGCGTACGTCGAGGCGCTCGCCCGGGGCGGGGCCGATGCCATCGAACTCGGCCTGCCATTCTCCGAGCCCATCGCCGAGGGGTCGACCATTCAGGAGGCCATCGTCCGTGCACTGGAGGCGGGCATGACCGTCGACCGGTACTTCGAGTTCGTCGCGGACCTCGACGTGGACGTGCCTCTGGTCTGTATGACCTACTACAACCTCATCTACCAGTACGGCGACGAACAGGGTCCCAGACCCTTCGTACGGAAGGCAGCCGAAGTCGGACTCTCCGGTTTCGTCGTCCCCGACCTGCCCGCCGAGGAGGCCGGTCCGCTCCGTGACGCCTGTGACGAGTTCGGACTCGACCTCGTCTTCATCGTCGCCCCGACGACGGAGGGCGAGCGCCTCGAACGCATGCGCGAGCAGGTCTCGGGCTACGTCTATGTCCAGGCACGGCTCGGTACCACGGGCGCCCGTGACGAAGTGAGCGATTACACGGAACGCTCGCTTGCCCGCATCGAGGACTGGGACGTGCCAAAGGCCGTTGGGTTCGGCATCAAAAGCGGCGACCACGCCGAGCGCATCGTTTCAGCCGGTGCCGACGGCATCATCGTCGGCTCCGCACTCGTCGACATCGTCGCGGAGGGCCATGAGAACGACGACGCGACTGAGGAGGTTGCACAGCGACTCGAAGACAAAGCCCGGGAGCTGAAACAGGGTGCTCTCCGTGGGGCCGGTGACCGGCCCCGGGTGGAGTGAGTCCCGATGCTGTCCCGGACATCGATGCACAGTCCCGGCCGCAACCGGAACGCACATAATCGTACTTGCCACAGTGTCCCACAATGAGCGCAGGGAAATCCGAACGACTGACACGTATCGGGACAGGGGGGCGCTACCTCATTGTCCCGATGGACCACGGTATAACACTGGGGGCCATCAAAGGGCTCAAAAATATCGAATCGACAATCGACGCAGTGACGCAGGGTGGTGCGGATTCCGTTCTCACTCAGAAAGGTATCGCCGACCGCGTCCACGAAAACAAAAACGGTGCGGGCTATATTGTTCACCTCAACGGCTCTACGTCTATCGGACCCGACGAAAACGACAAGCGACTCACGGGTACCGTCCAGGATGCTATCCGTGCGGGTGCCGATGCCGTCTCCTTTCATATCAACGTCGGCTCTGACTACGAACCCGACCAGATTTCCCAGCTTGGCGAACTCACCAGCCAGGCCACCGAGTACGGCATTCCCGTACTGGCGATGACCTATGCCCGTGGCCACGATGTACGCGAGGACAACCCCGAGAGCTTCGCCGAGGACCTCGGCCACGCTGTCCGTCTCGGTGAAGAACTCGGCGCTGATGTCGTCAAGACCGCCTACTCCGGGACTCCGGACACCTTCGAACACGTCGTCGAGTCGACCCGCCTGCCGGTCGTGATTGCGGGTGGCTCGAAGGGCACCGACGAGGAGACGCTGGCGATGGTCCGCGGCGCGATGGATGCCGGCGCTGCCGGCGTCTCGATGGGGCGCTCCATCTTCCAGCACGACGACCCAGGTGCCATCACGCAGGCCATCGCAGCCGTCATTCACGACGACGCAACCGCTCGCGAGGCCATCGAGCGGGCGGGACTGGCTGCAGAAGTCTGACGGTTACCGTTTTACTGCCGCAGGTACCAGACGCCAAAGAGCGAGACGATGAACAGGCCACCAAAGAGGAAGGCAAGGCCGGCGAGGACGGCAGGGTCGAGGCCTGCGCTTGCCACGTCGGCCGCAGTCGTGGCGTTCTCCGGCGTCGGTGTCGGTGTTGTCGCGTTCCCCACTGTCGTGTTAAGTGGCTCCTGTACTGTCTCGTTACCGAGGATATCGACGCCACCGTCCGGCGTCGGCGTTGGCCCCGTTCCGTTACTCGCTACCGGACCACCAGCGGGATTGCTGACGCCGCCATCGCCTGGCTGACCGGACGGCTCGAACCGCCGGGCGAGCCACCCGACGGCGGCACTCGCCGGCAAAAGCAGGGCGATAGCTCCGACGACGCGTTCCAGTAGCGAGCGCAGTGCGGACTGTTCGTCGTTGCCTGCAAAGAGAACCAGCGCCTCGTCGGTTGGCGCGTACACTTTCATCTCCGTCCCGCGCTCTGAGTACCATGTGTCGACCACCTCGATGAGGTCGGCATCGACGAGTTTCTCCAGATGATACTGTGCGTTCTGGACGGAGGTGTCGGTCACTTCGGCGAGGTCGGAAGCGGTCTGGGGTGTCTTATGCAGCGCCGAGAACATCTGTCTGGTCGTCGCCGAGGACAGTGCCTCGAACACGTCGTCGGCCACGTCGTCGTCGATGTCGACCAGCCGCGGCTCGCGACTGTCGCCCAGCGACACCGACTCCCGCAGCGGAAATATCGAACTCATACCAGCTACTACCAGCTACACTGTAGACTATAATGAGTGTATTCGAGGCGCAAATGGCTGTTTTAGCCACCTGAGATACCGTTGCTGTCGGGTGGTTACGGGTCGTTGCTGGCTTTGTGCCACCTCGACCTGCTCAGGTACCGGCATCTGTGGTTACTGGCTCCCGGTCCGCGGTCGTCCTCGCATAGGAGTCGAACCTGTGCCCGGCCAGCCGGTGAGACCAGACTGGTTCCCCTCACTCGGGTGCCGGACGCAGGTGTTCGACCGCGTGCCGAACGCGGTCGGATGCATCCGCCACACTCAAGCCACCCGGAATCCAGCGTGTTCACATGACACGCTCCGTCTGGCTGAAAGCCGACGACGAAGTCGGCGACTGGGAAGACCGTAAGCGCCGCATAACCGCCGGGCTGGAGGCCGGCGTCGACTGGGTACTCGTCGACCAGGAGGACGCCCCCCGCGTCCGCGAACTCGGCGATGTCAACGTCGCGGCGTTCGCCGGCGACGACGTCCACGTCATGGAAGCCGAATCCGACGGCTCCGAGGCTGACGCGACTATCGTGGGCAAACACGGCGAGGGCGACGGCACCGTCTCCCTGCCGACTGACTTCTCCGGCTCTGCCGACCTCTCTGCGCTTCGCCAGGACAGCGCCGGCCCGAAGGGTGGGTACGTCCGCATCATGGACGAAGACTACGAGGCCTTCGCCGAGGCCGTCGCCGACGAGTCCGATTTCACCATCGTCATCGGCGAGGACTGGCAGATTATCCCCCTGGAAAACCTCATCGCCCGCATCGGCGAGGAGACCTCCCTCGTCGCCGGCGTCCAGTCCGCCGAGGAAGCCCGGACTGCCTACGAGACGCTGGAACTCGGCGCTGATGCCGTCTTGCTCGATACGGACGACCCCGACGAGATTCGTGACACCGTCGAGGTTCGCGATGCCGTCGACCGGGAGACCCTGGAGTTACAATACGCCGAGGTGACCGCCGTCGAACGGACGGGGTCGGCCGACCGCGTCTGCATCGACACCGGGACGATGCTGGACCACGACGAGGGGATGCTCGTCGGCTCGATGAGCCGTGGGCTCTTTTTCGTCCACGCCGAGACGGCCGAATCGCCCTACGTCGCCTCCCGCCCGTTCCGGGTCAACGCCGGGGCTGTCCACGCCTACCTCCGGACGCCCGGCGGCGAGACGACGTATCTCTCGGAGGTCGGGTCGGGGACCGAAGTGCAGGTGGTCGACACCGACGGCAACACCCGCGAGGCCATCGTCGGCCGGGCGAAAATCGAGAAACGGCCCATGTTCCGTGTCGAGGCCGAACTGGAGACCGAGGACGGGACCGACCGCATCGAGACGCTCCTCCAAAACGCCGAGACCATCAAGGTCAGCACCCCCCAGGGCCGGACGGCTGTGACCGACCTCGAAGCCGGCGACGAAATTCTGGTCTACTACGAGGACACTGCCCGTCACTTCGGTGAAGCCGTCGAAGAGAGCATCATCGAGAAATAATCGCCCGCGTCTCAGTCGTTGGGCCGTTCGGTCACTTACTGCTCGTAGTCGTCGAGTTCGGTCGTACACCAGTGACAGAAGTCGATATCCTCGTCGAGGTCCTTCCCGCAGTTCGGACACGAGCGAGCAGCCGTCTCGGCCCCGGAATCCGCCGTCTGTGGCTGTCCGTTCGTGCCGGTCTGTGCGGCAATCCAGTACGCGTCGATAACACTGACGATGGAGAGTCCAAGCGCGAGTGCTGCGACGTGTGTCGGAATGGCCGCCTGTGCTTCGAGAATCGCGTCGACCGAGAGTGTCGTCGGCATCGCTGCCTCCGGCACGAGGGCGACGATAGTGGCGATGATGAGGCCGAACCACAGCAGCGCCCGGCCCCACCGTCGCAGATAGACATGCCCCAGCCCCGGGTACAGGACAGCCAACACCGCGGCTATCACTGGACTCTTGCCCGCACTTTCTGAGGACCGGGTTCCCATGCTCTAGAGTCGGGGTGTTACCTGTGTTTAAACTTCCGCACCGCCTTTGAGGTCCGCGACCAGTTCCGCGAGTGTCGCCAGGTCGTACTGTCCCGGTGCCGTCGCCTCCGCGGGGTCGACCGGGGCGTAGCCGATGCGTGACCCGTACAGCGGTGCGACCGCCCGCGAGTGCCGCCCGGCTTCGCCCATGGCCATCGTCGCGACCCGCTCGCCCTGGCCCGTCAGTTCGTCAGTCACGGACAGCAGGTCGAGCACGTCCCTCCGTGACTCGGCTGTGACCGCAAGTTTGCCCACGTCACCGTGCTCGCAGGTCCGTGAGAGCAGCCCTCGCAGCTCCTCGGGTGCAGGCGTCGTCTCGAAGTCGTGGGTGGAGACCACGACAGTCACGTCGTGCGTGCGGGCGTGCTCGCGGACGCGCTCCGCGTCACCCGACTCCAGCGCCGCGAGTTCGAGGTCGATTGCCTCGACAAGCGGAGTCTCGATGGCAGTCATGAGCGCATCCAGTCGCTCGCGTGTGTCAGGCGCCTCCCCGCCTTCCCACTCCGCCCGGTTGGTCACCAAAAGCGGGAGGCCGCCGTTGTAGCTGCGAAGCGTCGCCAGCGGCTCCTCGGCGAGGTCCATCCGAAACTCGACGCAGTCGGCGTGGTCCCGCGCCGCCGGCTCGTCGGCCAAATCGGCCGTCGATGCCGCCAGCACGAACTCCTCGAAATCCATACCACAGCTACCGCCTGCCGTTCCAAAAGTGTACCTCGTGGCGCTCGGGCCACTGCCTGTCAGTTAGTCCAGGTCCAACTGGTCGACGAGAGAGCGAATCTCGTTGATTTTGGCGGTCTGCTGTTCGTTGGCGGCTGCAATCTGCTCGATTTCCTCGGCGACTTCCTCGGCGTTCTCGGCGGTCTCGTCGACCATGCTGGCGACCTGTTCGGTCGAGGACGCCTGGTCGTCCGTGGCGGCGGCGACTTCCTCTGCGCCGCTTGCGGCCTCGGAGACTGCTTCGTCGATGCGGTGGAGAATGTCGACGGCTTCGTCGACCTGCTGGATACCCTCCTCGACCTGTTCGTTTGCCCCCTCGATGCTCTCGACGGTATCTTCGGTATCGGCCTTGATGTTCGAGACCAGCGTCTCTATCTCGGCGGCGTTTTCCTGTGACTCCTCGGCGAGGCTTTTGACCTCGTCTGCGACGACCGCAAAGCCCTCACCCGCTTCACCGGCGCGGGCGGCCTCGATGGAGGCGTTCAGTGCGAGCATGTTGGTCTGGTCGGCGATATCGTTGATGACTTCGACTATCTCATCGATTTCGTCGATGCTGCTGCGGAGGTCTCGAATATCCTGCGAGACTTCGGTGTTTGCTGCGTCGACAGCTTCCATCGCGTCGATAGCGTCGTCGGCGATTTCCCGGCCCTGGTTGGCGAGTGCACGGGCGTCGTTGCTGACGGCCTTGACCTGGTTGGCGCTGGAGGCGACCTCCTCGACAGTGGCGCTGAGATTCGATACCTCGCCCGCCACCTCCTGCATGTTTTTGCTCTGGTCTTGAGCCAGTCCGCTAATCTGCTGTGAGCTTTCGGAGACGTTCTCCGAGGCGCGCAACAGCTCGTCGACAGCAGTCCCGAGGTCGCTTTTGGATAGTTCCTCACCCTCCCCGGGATACCCGGCATCCCCGACCGAACCCTGTGAATCTGAAGCCATACGCGGGAGAGGGCTCTCCGTCGGATTAAAAATGACTACTCAGTTATCAGCGCTGATTCCACTTGCCGGGAATTCGGTTGCCCGCGTCCGATTCGGTCCTCAGGCGACGGGCAGGTCTTGCTCTGCTTCGAGCAGTTCGTGATAGCGGTTCCGGATGGTGACCTCGGAGATATCGGCGACCTCGCTGACGGCAGCCTGGGTCGTCTTCTCGTTGGTCAGGAGTGCGGCCGCATAGACCGCTGCTGCGGCGAGGCCGACCGGCGACTTGCCCGAGTGGACGCCCTTTTCCTTGGCGTTCTGGAGCAACTGCCGGGCGCGCCGTTCGGACTCCTCGGAGAGTTCCAGCGAGGAGGCAAACCGGGGCACGTAGCTCTCGGGGTCTGCAGGCTTGACCTCCAGTCCGAGTTCGCGGACCACGTAGCGGTACGTGCGGGCAATCTCGCTTTTCTCGACGCGGGAGACGTCCGTAATCTCGTCGAGGCTGCGGGGCACGCCTGCCTGTCGTGCGGCGGCGTAGACCGAGGCCGTCGAGACGCCCTCGATGGAGCGGCCGGGGAGCAGGTCCTCGTCGAGTGCCCGGCGATAGATGACAGAAGCCGTCTCGCGGACGTTCTCGGGCAGGCCGAGCGCGGATGCCATCCGGTCGATTTCGCCGAGTGCCTGCTTGAGGTTGCGCTCCTTGCTGTCGCGGGTCCGGAAGCGCTCGTTCCACTTGCGCAGGCGCTGCATCTTCTTGCGCTGGGTCGAGGACAGGGAGTTGCCGTAGGCGTCCTTGTCCCGCCAGTCGATGTTCGTCGACAGCCCCTTGTCGTGCATCATGTTCGTGGTCGGGGCACCGACGCGGGACTTCTCGTCTTTCTCCTTGGAGTCGAACGCGCGCCACTCGGGGCCGCGGTCGACGGAGTCCTCCTCGACGACGAGGCCACAGTCGGTACAGACTGTCTCGCCGTGTTCGTCGTCAGCGACGACGCTGCCGCCACACTCCGGGCAGGAGAGGCCGGCTGATTGGTCTTCTGTCTCTTCTTGTTCGCGGTTACGTGTTCGGGTCTGTGAGTCGCTCATAGTGGGGACGGATGCTGGCCGGGCAGGTCGCTCCTGAAAAATCCCGGGAATTAGTCGATGTGAACGGATTCTCCCGAAACGTATTTAAAAACTTTGGAACGTCCTGCACGAGACGTATCAGACGGCGTAAAACCCTCGATTTTGCTATTCCTGTCGACCAGTTCAAATATGGTCCACCCTGCCATGGGCTGGGTCGTCGTCCGGCTGTGTTCTCATTCGGGCGCTTCGGCGTCGATATCCTGGCTGTGCTCAACGGCGCTGGTCAGCGAGACGTTCAGCCATGCCATCGCCACGATGCCACCCAGTATCGTCACGACGTTTTTGACCGCGTGGTCGACAATCGAGATGGCAAGCACCGTCGCCGCGGTCAAAAGCGGCGAGGCGGTCAGACCGACGACGATGAGCGTAAATGCACCCTCGTAGAGACCGATGCCACCCGGTGAGAGTGGCAACACCTTCGCCAGGTTGCCGACGCTGACCGCGAAGAAGCCGACGGCGACGAGTGAGAGTGTCACGTCCGCGCCGAAGGCAGCGAAGACGACGATGGCGGTCACCACGTCGAGTGTCCAGATGAGCAGGCTGTTCCCGCCGACGGAGGCGAACGCGCCCCGTTCGCTGACCACGGTCTGGACATCGACGACGAACTGCTCGATGATGCCGGCGACGTAGTCGGCGTAGGAGTCGGAACTCAGTCGTGCGAGCGCCGGGCGAATCAGGTCCGTCTCCCGCCGGGCGTTGAAGATGATGATTGCCACCAGCGCGATGGCACCGGCACCGACAGCGGCGGCCACGCGCAGCGCAGTCTGTGCCGCTGCCGCGGGGTCGACCGTCTCGCCGCCGATAGCGACCGTGCCGATGTCAGCAGCGATGGCCGACGCGACCTCTTCGGTCCCACCCGTGAGCACCAGCCCGACCAGGACTGTCCCGCCCAGGACCGTTATGGCAAGCAGGTCGAACACCCGCTCGATGGCCAGCGAGGCAAACCCCGTCGGGTACGGCACGTCCCGTCGTGCTTTCACGACGTAGGCACGCACGGCGTCACCGGCCCGCGCCGGGAAGACGAGATTACCGGTCTGACTGATGAAGACCGCACCGGTCATGAACCACAGGTCACTGGGATGGCCAAGCCGTCCGAGGATGTGCTGATACCGCGAGCCACGCAGCGGCCACGATAGCAGGTAGACCACGCCGGCGAGCACTATCAGTGCCGGGTCCGCGCCCGCGATGGCGTCCAGTACCGACTCCGGGTCGAGATAGACTGTCATCAACGCCAGCGCGACCACCACCAGCAGCGTCCCCGCGGCCAGACTCACCGGCCGCGTGATGCGCGGACTCACGGAGAGTTGCCACCACGTCCGGAGTATCTGGCTGCCCATCCCGAACACGTCACGGATGATATCGACCTTCGAGTCGCCTTTCGGCGTCCACTCGACCGGGAACTCCCTGATGCGATAGCCCGCCCGCTGGGCACGGACCAGCACTTCGGTGTCCCAGAACCAGTGGTCGTCCTCGACATCATCGAGCAGCGCCAGAAGCGCCTCGCGGTCGAAGGCCTTGAACCCACACTGGTGGTCTTTGACCTCGGAGCGCAAAAACAGCCGTACCAGCCGGTTGTAGCCCATGCTCGGCACGCCACGTTTCGCCGGTCGGTCGGCCTCGCTGTCCGGGAGCCACCGTGACCCTGTCGCCACGTCGTACTCCCCCGAGCGGACGCTCTCGACTAGCTCTTCGAGATGTTGCATGTCAGTCGCGAGGTCCGTATCGAAATAGACCAGCGTCTCCCCCTCGGCTTCCCGGAAGGCGTACTCTAACGCGCCGCCTCGCCCGAGTCGCTCGTCACTGTGGACGTGCCGGACCGCCTCGTACTCGGCAGCGAGTTCGTCGGCAATCTCGGGCGTGCGGTCGTCACAGCCGTCCTCGGCGACGATGACCTCGTAGCTGTTTGCCGGCAGGAACGCCGCGAGACGGTCCAGCGTCACCGTCACGGTCTCGCGCAGCGTCGCCTCCTCGTTGTACGCGGGGAGGACGACGCTGACTTCGCGGCGGTGACTCATCGCCCTGAGATTCCGACAGCGCGCAAAAGTACCTTCTGTTCTGTGCGGTCCCGCCAGCTGGGAGTCCACAGAAAATATTTGACCGACCGCGGTCCCACAACCGGATATGCACGAGGCGTTTGTCCAACTGCGCTGTCCCGAGTGCCTGAAAGCCTGGGAAGCCACGCCGAGTGACCTTCCTGCCCCCGACGCGGACTTCCGCTGTCCGGACTGTGAGGAACACCGCAACCTCTCGGAGTTCTGCCGGACGGACCGCGATATCGAAACGCTTCGCGAGTTTACGGGTTAGTCCGCCCCTTCCGGGCTGCTCGCCGTCGCAAAGCGTGTCAGACTCTCCTCGCCGACCTCTCCGACGGAGTCGTAGGGCCGCTCGACGACGATGTTGCCCGCCGTCTGCTTGCCGACGCCGGGAAGCGCGGTGAGTTCGTCCATCGACGCCCGGTTGACATCCAGCGGGTAGGGAACGCCGGTCACCGACCGGTAACCGTGGTCGGTGACGGCCACGTCGATGGCCCGCCCCAGTTCGCGTTCGCCGGGAATCCCCACCAGCAGCGGATAGGTGCCAAGCTGGCGGCCGAACGTCTTGCCGTCCTGGTGGTATTCGAGGTGGACGTTTTCTAACACTGTGCCCGGCGGCGCCAGCCGTTGGAGCATCGGGTTGTCTATCTCCTCACGAACCTCGCGTTTGTACTGCTTGAACTGCTTTTTGTGGTCGTGGGCAATCTCCGCACCGGTCTCGGACATCTCGGTGCCCTCGAAGGCCATCACCTGCCGGATGTTCACCCGCCGGAGCATCAGCCCCTCGTCGTAGACCTGCTGGAGGAACTGGCGGTTGTGTTCGAAGGTCTCCTCGCGCTCGCCCTTGAGGCCGTGGACGAGGTTGATGCCCGGCAACAGTTTGGGCAGGCGGTCGCTCTCCGCGTCACTGGTCGAGCGTGGGTCGTCGGGACCACCCGGACGCCACCCGGCCTCCTCGTTGACGATGCGGACGGCTTTCAGACACTCCTCGGCGGAGACGTTGAGGTTGTTCTCCTCCTGGACGAGCGGGTCCGCCGACTCCAGTCCGAACGCTGCCGTATCGCCGGGCGTGTTGTGTTCGGCGATAATGCGAATCCCCTCCCGGGATTTCTCGGGCCATTTGACGATGGTGATGGGGTTCATGTTGTCCAGGTGCAGCGTCCCCAAGTCCGGCACCACGTCACGGATGCCGCTGTAGAGTTCCCGGAGCGCATCGGGGTTCGGTGCCTCGCCGTCGCCGCCGTAGGCGAGGATGTCGGCCTGCCGTCCGAGTCGGAAGTGGGCTGCACCGTAATCAGAGAGGGCGTCGACCTCTCCGACCACGGAGTCGGGCGAGCGGAAGGTCGGGTCCGCGCCGTAGAGTGGCTCGGTACAAAACGAACAGCGGTACGGACACCCACGTGAGGTCTCCATCTCGCAGATGAGATACTCGGGGTGGTTGGGGTGTTGCTCGACGACGAACGCTCCCTTCCTGGCCCATCGCGAGATTTCGTCGTTGTCACGCATGCGGTCGCCAAAGCCCTCCATGCCGCCGTGGACGAGGTCGTAGGCCGCGGCCTCCACGTCGCCTTTGGCGACGAAATCGTAATCGAGGTCGTCGCGTTCCATGTCCTGTGCGCCGGCGTTTTCGTCGCCGACGCCGAAGCGGACGGGGCCGCCCATCAGCGTCGTGCCGCTTGCGGTCCAGGCGAGTTCCCGCACCTCGTCGGGTTCGGCGGGGGTGCCGCCGACGTACTTGCCGGGGACGGTCATCCCGCCGACGTAGACCATGAGGTCGGCGTCGTCGACATCCTGCCAGCGCTGGCGCTGTTCGCGGAGTGCGTCGATGGTGTGGTAGGTGATCTGTTCGCGGGGGACGCCAGCGTCAACGAGCGCGCCGGCGACGTAGCGCGGATACGTCGAGATGTACGGCGGGACGCCGAAGTGGGCCGGCTCGTCCACGTAGCCGTCCACGATTGTTACGGAGAGTGCCGCCGGGTCAGTCATGGACTCGGATACTCGCTCGACGCGTAAAACCGTGTCTGACTGCTAGGAGTGGTCAGGGTGTCATAGAACCGTTCCCAAGGTGGTTGATTTCAGACTGTGGGAGATAAATAACCCACTCACTAAGACTGTCAAATTACCAAATATCTCTAAAAGCGAGCACTGCTTACCCGATGTTGCTGAAGTTCATCCGCGTTGGTCCAGCTTGCACCACTTCGCCAGCAACCTGACAGGGCGAATCAACGCCCTTTTCGAACTGTCCATCACCATTGGAATCCTGATAGACGACGGTTCTGACGGTATGCACCCCTGAGAGGGCGTTCTGTAAAAGCAATTTATCACCATCAGCGTGGATACCATCATCGTGGGTATTTTTCCGGATAGTGGCACTCTGGACGGTCCCGTCAATGTACGTTACCAGAAGGATGCTCGTGTTTGCAGGAAGGTAGTAGCTCACCCGCACGCTGTTCTGCGTCCAACCGTTCCAGAAGCTCACGGACAGAGACTCATCACACGTGACTTCAGTGGACGCCAGTTCGGTCACTGGAGTCGGTTCGGGATAGGGTGTTGGGGCCGTCGTCGAAGCCGGAGATGCTTGTGATGGTGTCGCTGTCGTGGTTGGGGACACACCGGTTCCCGTGGGACCACCAGTGATGCAGCCAGCGACGAGGATACAACACAGCAGGAGACCATAGCGGGCGAGCCTCATCGATAGACGATTCCGAGAGCATTGGTAAGTGCTTTCTCCGTATCGACCGCGTCCTGTATTGAGCATATCGAGGGAGCAGAGAGCAGGTATGAGAACCGTTGTCTGACACCCTCAGGAGTGGTTCCTGTTGCTGGTCAGGGTGCTCGGCGTGATAGCGTCAGAACTACCGATGGAAACAGCAAGAAAGCCCCGAGTGGCTACGCTCCCGCGCCTCGCTGCGCTCCAGTAGGTGCTTGCGTCGGCGGGGTTCGCGTAGCCACTCGCCCCTTTCAGTCCCACCCCGCTCGGTTGATCAATCAGCAAGGGTGGGTCCGAAAGGGGTTCTCGGGGCTTTCTTGCTGTTCAACACGACTGCTGTTTTCCCGCTCAGAACCCCATTCACTCCTCCTCGAAGGCGGACCATTCTTGTCGGTTCCGCTCCAACAGTCGGATATGCCAGCCACCCTGGAAGTCGCCTGTACCGACGACGGGTGTGAACTCGACATGTTCGAGATGCACTACACCTACGATATGTCCGACAGCGTCGGCGTGGCCGATTTCAACTGCCCGTACTGCGGCGGCACAGACTGCCTGGAGGAAATCGAGCTATGATTCGGGAACTCGGTGAGTCCGTCGGCGACGCCATCGTCGAGTCGGTCGGTCGCGCGGTCGGCCGCACGCAGGAACAGCGACCCCTGGCCGCGGACCTGCTCGAAAGCGACGATGCCTACCTCGCGGTCTTCGACGCCCCAAGCGCGGAGGCGGGCGACGTGCAGGTCCGTTTCGAGGACGGCACTGTCTTCGCCCGTATCGACCGCTTCCGGGAGTTCCGCGAGGGCTTCGAGATGCGCTTCCCCGGCCGTGGGCTCACGCTCGATGGCTCGGTTGCCCTGCCCGAGGAAGCCACCGTCGACCCCGACGGTGCGTCGGCGACGCTGAAGGACAACGGCACACTTCAGGTCGAGATTCCGAAAGTCGAACCGGAGCGTGCAGACGACGCGGCGGCCGAGCAGGCCACCAGCGACGAGACTGCTGCGCGTGGCGATGCCACCGAGGAAGGCGAACCGGCCGAGGCTGCCGACGTGGACGACGACGAGTCGACCGACGGCGAGGACTAGTCGACGATTCCACCCGGCAGGTCTATCGGTTCGTCGCCGTCGAACCGGGTCGGGTCGAAGTGGTCGATGCCCTCCCCGCCACACACCTCTTTTGCGAGTCGGTCTCCGATTGCCGGCGCGCGCATGAAGCCGTGGCCGTGCCACCCGGCAGCGACGTAGAGTCCGGGGGCACACGCCCCTACGAGCGGGTCCCGGTCCGGCGTCGCGGTACAGAGACCAGCCCACGACCGGGCCACGTCAGGTTGTTCGCCGAGTGCAGACGCGATGCGGTCCCGCGTCTCGTCGAGGAACGCGGGGTCGGCGCTGGGGTCGAACTCGTCGGGGTCGCCGTCGTAGGCGTGCGCGCCGTTGCCGGCCAGCAGGCCGTCGCCGGCGGGGCGCAGGTAGAACTGCTCGCTGGCGTCGTAGAAAATGGGTGGCTCCCCTTCGATGGCTTCGGTCTCCAGCGCCTGCGCGCGGTAGGTCCCGAGCGCGAGGTTGACGCCCGCCTCCGCGAGGAGAGGACGCGTGTGGACGCCCGCGGCGACGACCACCGCGTCGGGTCTGTCGACCCCCGAATCCGTCTCGACTGCAGGCTCGGCTGTCACTTCGACTGGACAGTCCGTCCGGAGGGTCACGCCGGCCGCCCGTGCCCGCTCTGTGAGTTCGTCGACGAACACGCTGGCGTCGACGTAGCCGGCGTTTTCCGCGACGGCTCCGACGGCGAGATGCTCCGTTTCGAGTGCGGGGAACCGGTCGGCCAGTTCCCCTGGGGTGGACAGCGATACCTCCCGGCCGCGTTCGGCCATCCGCTTGGCGTGCTCGCGGACGGCCGCTGCTGCGTGATTCGAGGACGCAGTCGCTTCGCTGCTCACGGCGGTGCCGTTCGCTTTATTCGAGGACGCAGTCGCTTCGCTCCTTGCGTCCTCGCGGGCCACCCAGACGTACGGACACGCCGTCAGCACGCCCCACTCGCGGAACCGCTCCAGCGAGCGGGTAGCCAGCGCGGCGTCGGTGTGTTCGACGTAAGCGTCGTAGCACAATCCTGCCGCGTTCCCGGTCGCACCGCTGCCAGGCTCACTCCGGTCATAACAGGTCACGTCGACACCGCGATTGGCGAGTTCCCATGCCGTCGAAAGGCCCACCGCACCGGCACCGACAACAGCGACGCACTCGGTCATCTCAACTGCGAATACCGCCCAGCCTGCGAGCAGTGTCGCCGACAGCGGGCTTGCGTGTTGCGCCATCAGTGCCCATCTCGGGCGGTATCGCGGTGGTCATCCGTTGGATTCTGTGGGCCCTGTGTCGGCAAAATGGTACCGTTTGTCGTTCCGTCGCCTTTTCGTAGCCGGCCACACAGGCATCCGCACATGGCCGCTGCCATGCAGACGCCGGAGATTGCCGTCCGTCTGGTCGTGGGGGTGGCGCTCATCCTCGCCAATGCCTTTTTCGTCGCCATCGAGTTCGCGCTTACCCGCGCCAGACAGTACCCCGAGTCGGAGTTCGACGCCCCCGGCCTGCGTCGGGCCTGGGAGATGACCGACGACCTCGAAATCTACCTGACGAGTTGCCAGGTCGGCATCACCGCCTCCAGCATCGCGGTCGGTATCGTCGCCGAACCCGCCCTCGTTGTGCTGTTCGAACCGCTGTTTGGCACGTCGGTGCTGGCCTCGGCCGGTGCCGGGGGCATCCTCGCCTTCGTGATCATCAATCTCGTCCACCTGACCCACGGCGAGCAGACGCCGACGTATCTCGGCGTCGAACGCACGAAGTTCGTCTGCCGGTACGGGGCGACGCCGCTGTACTGGTTCGCGTGGCTCATCTCGCCGGTCATCACGATTGGCGACACCGTCGCCAAGTGGACGCTCGCACTCTTTGGCGTCGAAATGACCGGTGCGTGGCTCGAAACCGAGGTCGACTCCATCGAGTCCCGTGCGGAACTCCGACAGGCGATGAGTGAGACGCTGGACAGTGCTGACCTGCCAGCCGAACGCCGACAGGAGATCATCAACGCGCTCGACATCGGCGAGCAGACTGTCGCGGACATCATGGTCGGCCGCGAGGAGATCGTCGCCCTCTCGACGGCCGAGGACTGGGAGACGAACGTCGAGCGCATGCGGGCGTCGCCCCACTCCCGGTTCCCGCTCGTCGGCGACGACATCGATGCCTTCGAGGGTATCGTCTACACGCCGGCACTGCTTCGTCAGTTGGGTGAGACATCGGGGACACCCGACCTCGCTGTCGTCGCAGAACAGCCTGTAACTGTCGACCCCGAGATGACCGTCAGTGACCTCATCGACCGGTTCCAGGCCGAAAATCAGGAACTCGCGCTGGTCGTCGATGAACGTCGGGTCGTCGGTCTCGTGACAGCCACTGATGCCTTCGAGGAGATTACGGGGGAACTACAGGACCCGCTCGACGACGAGTTCGACCTCGACAGCGCACGGACCTAGACCGGGTACTCGGCGTCGGGATCGACGACGCGGTCCACTTCGGGTGGCATCACCCAGTCGGTGGCGAGTTCGAGCAACTGGACGAGCATCCGCGCGGTCGCACCCCAGACGGTGTAGCCGTCGACGTAGAAGAAATGCAGGCGGATATCGCCGTAATAGGGGTGGTCCCGGCGCTCGCTCTCGTAGTTGTCGAGGTCGGTCAGCGCCGACAGCGAGAGGACGGCGATTTCGGCCACTTCGCCGTCACAGGGCTCGTACTCGCGGTCGGGAATCTCGGCGACGTAGGGCCGTACCGAGTACCGCGTCACGGTCCGGATATCGTCCAGTCGGCCCACGCGGTCGGCCTCAGCGGGGTCGAGGCCGATTTCCTCGTTGGCCTCCCGGAGTGCGGTCGCCCAGAGGCCGTCGTCTTCGGGTTCGCGGCCGCCGCCGGGGAAGCTCATCTGTCCGGGGTGGTCCGAGAGGTGGTCGGCGCGCTTGGTAAAGAGGATAGATGGCTCGCCGTCCCGCTCCAGAATGGGTGCGATGACCGCGGCCTCCCGCTCCTGGTCGGTCACGGTCGTCGGTTCGTGTCGTCGCACCCCCGACAGGTCCATACATGCACCGATGGCCCAGAGAATCTTATATTGCGCGCTCGGCACCGGCGTCTCCTCACTCGCCGGCGGCGTCAAGTCGGTCCCTGGTCGTGCCGAGGTCGACGTTGCCCCAGGCCTCCAGTTCGTAGCTTACGTCCAGTAGTTCCTCGATTCGCTCGTCGTTGCCGGCGTCGACCGCCGCGCTGGCGTCCGCCCGCAGCCGTGTCTCTGCCGCACGGGCAGCCTTCTCGCGGTCGACAGAGCGCGTCTCGATGTCGAGGATGTGTGGCAGGTCGGTCGCGCCATCTGGGAGTGCCGGGAACGCGACTGGCCCGACCACGAGAAGATCCGTATCGAGGCTCGCGTCGTCGGGGTCGATAGCGATGAGATGATACGACCGGACGGCGGCATCGATGTCTTCGGCGAAGGCCGCTGGGTCGTGGTCCTCGCCACGCTTGAAGGCGAGTTCGGCCAGTGCTTCGCCGAGTTCCGCCCGCGTCAGCCCGCCGAAGAGGCCGACCACGCCTGCGATGTCGTCTGCCGAGAGGTCCATGTGCATAGCCTTCTGTCCGATGCCTTCAGATTGGTGGTCGCTGTGTCAGTCGGCCGCACTGCCTGCTCCGACCGACGGCTCGACGACGGTCATGGTCCCATCACTCGACAGCGTCAGCAATCGCTTCCCGGGACAGCATCGCTACCTCACTCGGGTCGAGCGGGGCGTCCCGCCAACTCGGCAGGCGGCGGTCCTCGCCGGGTGATGCGATGGCGTCGGCGTAGGTCTCGACTTGCTCGTGTTCGTTCCCGCGGTCGTGGGTCAGCCCGTTGAAGGCAGCGTCGGCGGCATATTGCTCGACGAGTCGGCGGCCCTGCTCGCGATACCGCTCGGCGAGGGCGTCGTAGTCGGGTTCGAGGCCGGCATCGGCCAGTGCCTGAAAGAGCGCGTCCCCGACTTCACGACACATGTCACCGAGCCCCTGTGGCCCGCCGACCGAGCGATGGTCGTGTTCGTGGACGCCCAGGTCGACCTGTGCGGACCCCTCGAAGTCGACGAGACGGTAGGCCTCGCCGAGCGTCCCGACTTCCAGTCCCCACCCGCGCTGTGCGCGCAGTTCGCGGGCCAGGTCGCCGGTGACCGCGAACTCGCCAGCCAGCCCGTAGCGAAACGCGCCGAAGTAGTCGACGATGGGGTCGTCGTGCGCTGTGGCGAGAGCGCTTACAAGCGGTGTATAGAACAGTCGGAAGAGACGGCCATAGAGGTGGTCGTTCTCGACGCGGGCGTAGTACCCTTTCGAGAACCCGTGCCCGTTCGCCAGCGGAAAGAGCAGTTTGGGGACGTGTTCCGGGGAGTAGGTCTTCGCGTCGGCGTCGTGGACGACGACGTACTCCGAACTCGCCGCGACTCCCAGGGCCAACCACACGTCCCGGCCCTTGCCGGTCTCGCCGTCGAGACCGATTTCAGCCAGCCGGTCTTCGACGCGTGGGGCGGTACACCACAGAATCTCGGCAGTGATGTCGAACCCCTCGACCCACGTTACCACGTCTGCGACGGCGTCGGGGGTTGCCCGGAGCGCGATGACGACCCGTTCGGGGTCGACCCTGGCAAGCGTCGAGAGGACGCGTTCGGCAGCGAGGCTGGCGTGGTCGCGCTCGGTCATCGGGACCACGACCGTCGCCCGGTCGGTCGGCGCGTCGGGGGCGGCGTCGCCGAAGTCATGCAGCGTCGTCACCCGCTCCTGGACGTACTCCATTGGCGGCTTCTTCGACCAGTCGCCGAAAAAGCCTCCGGTCCCACAGGCAGCGCCACGGCCCAACCGCCACCGCTCTTTTGACGGTTGCTGTCGTAGTGATATCTATGCCATCCGTCAGGAAGGGACTACGCTCGGGCGACATCGAAAAGGACACCTACGAGCGTCTGACCTGTGCCGACTGTGGGGACGAACTGGACACGCGCAACGACCCCGACGAACTCGGGAAGGTACGCGTCTGCCCATCGTGTGGCGGCGAGTGGACACAAATCGGGTAGTGCCCGCGCCTCACTCGAAGACGGTGTCGAAGGCCTGTGATCCCATCGGTTCGTGTGTCCCCGCCGCGACGTTTTCGCCGACGTGGTCTGGCGACCCCATCCCCACCAGCGACGAGGTGACGCCGGGGGCGCTGCGGGCGAAATTGATGGCCCGCTGTGCCCGCGTGTCGCCGTCGAGGCGCGCTTCGACCTCGCCGGGCATCTCGTCGGCGAGTCTGCCCTGCATGATGCTCGCGCTCGTGAACACGTCGAGTCCGGCGTCGTTGGCGAACCACAGGGCGCTTTTCTCGCCCTCGGGCGTCTCGTGTGACTCGACGGTAAAGGCATCAGCCATGAAGACGTTGAACGGGAGCTGAATCGCCCGGAGGTGGGTCGCTGTCGTCCCCGCGGCGTCGGAGGCCGCCCGCGCCCGCTCGACGATGTCCGGAAGCGCGAGATGCTGGCCCTGGTCTTTGCGCACTCGCAGTGCGTCCCAGGTCGCCACGCCGTAGTGATTGATGTCGCCCGCGGCGGCCCGCTCTTCGAGCCGGGTGAAGGCCGCTTCGAGCTGGTCGTAGACCTCCTCCCGGCTGTTGGTCTGTAGCTGTGTCTCGGGATTGTGGACGTAGTAGAGGTCGATGGTATCGACGCCCAGGTTCGACAGCGACCAGTCAAGCTGGGTGTCCAGAAAGCCCGGCGCGATACAGTGTTGCCCGCTGACCAGGTCGTCGGGGTCGACCAGTCCGGAGTCGATGAACTCCTCTTTGATGTACCGGCCCGCGTTCCCGGGCCGGGAGCCGTCGAAGGGGAGAAACCCGCCTTTGGTCGCTACCAGCAGTTCCTCACGGTCGACAGCCGCGTCTCCGATTGCCTCGCCGACGACGCGCTCGCTGCGCTGACAGCGGTAGTTGATGGCCGTGTCGACGACGTTGATTCCCGATTCGAGCGCCTCGACGATGGCCTCGTGGTAGGCTTCGTCGGCCTCGTCGGTCGGGTCGCCGAGGTAGGTACCGACGCCGATGCTGGAGACGACACAGTCGTCAAACGAGCGAAAGTACGTGCGGGCGAAGTCGTCGGTAAAGCGGTCCCGGTAATTCCAGGTCGCCTCGCGGGTTGCCATACACCGGCTTCGGGGCCCCGACGGAAAAACTAGATGTCCCCGTTCATCGCGTCGAACAGTCGCTGCTGGAGTTGGTCGCGGTCCATTCCGTCACCGGGGCCGATTCCCTCCATGTGGTCGACCGAGAGCTGGCCCCCGCCCATGCGGGCGTGCCCGCCTGCACCGGCCATGGGGATATCCTCGACGACGGACCGCAGGGCCTTGCCCATGTGGACGCGGTCGTCGCGTGAGCGCCCCGAGAGGTGAATCGTCTCCTCGTCGTCACCGAGGACGACCACCGCCGTGACTCCTTCGAGTCGGAGCAGTTCGTCCGCGGCCTGTGGAATCGCGTCCACGTTCGAGACCGTTCCCACGTCGCTGACCGCGAAGGCGTTGCGGACATCCCGGCTACGGATGGCCGTCGCCTTCGTGTCGAGTACTTCAGCGTCGACCTCGGGGTTTGCGATACGGTCCAGCCGGCTCTGGTCGACGCCGGGATAGAGATACGCCGCTGCGTCGAACTCTATGGTGGAACAGCCTTTCGTCAGTGACTTCGTATCCGACTGGATGCCATAGAGGAGGCCGGTCGCAAGCTCCGGCGAGAGAACTGTCACCTCGCTGTCCTCCTCTTCCTCCGGGTCGCCGGGCTGCCAGCCCATTACCCGGAAGTACTCCGCGAAGATGCTCGCACAGGCCCCCGCGTCGGTCCGCACGTCGGTGAACTCGGTTCCTGTCCCGCCGCCGGGGTGATGGTCGACGACTACAATCGGGTCGACGCTCTCGGCCCCGGAGAATCCACGTGGCTCGTTGTGGTCGACCAGTACGACCGGCGCGCCCGAGAGGTCGGCCTCGGACTCGATGCGGTCGAAATCGAGGTCGAGAACCGTCTCGAAGGCCCGGTTTTCCTGGTGACGAATCTGCCCTGGGTAATGAATCGCTGCCTCGGTCCCGACCTCGTTGGCCATCGCCTGCACGGCCATCGCTGCCGACATCGCGTCCGGGTCGGGGTTGGGGTGCATCAACACCTCGATTTCGTCATGGCTAGCGAGGACGCTGGCCAGTGTCTGTCCGTCAGAACGCCTGACACGGCGGATAGCGTACGCCACGAGTGCAATGACCAGAAAGGCAACCACGAGGATGCCGACTGCAAGCAGCGGGTTCGCGTTGATGAACCCCGAGACGCTCTCGACATCGGCCTGGAGGCCCACGCTGCCGGCGTCGGCAGATACCATGTGCACTACTGGTCGATGTGCAGACAAAAATACGTTCCCCTCTCGGCATACTACCCGAATACAGTATCGTGGGGCCTCTTACGGCGCATTTTCGTCACGATACGCCGCAATCGCAGCCTCGTACCCATCCCGGAATGTCGGGTAAGAGAACTCGTAGCCAAGCCCCCGGAGCTTTTCGTTGGCACAGCGCTTGCTCGTCTGGATGCGTCGCCGGGCCGTCGCTGACAGTGAGTCATCGGCCAGCCGTTCGTCTTTCGTTTGCTTTGGCGGCGACTCGCGGCCACACTGTGTGGCCAGCCAGTCGGCAAACTCCCACTTCGAGACGGGTTCGTCGTCCACGACCAGTACCGCCTCACCGCGAGCGTGGCTGCCGGTCAGCAGGTGTGCAACGGCCCCAGCGGCGTCGTCGCGATGGACCATATTCAGGTAGCCCTCGGTCACCGGTCCTTCGATGTACCGCTGGAGTCGATAGCGGTCGGGGCCGTACAGCCCAGCCAGGCGGGCGACTGTCCCGTCCGTGCTGTACTTCTCCGGGCGTTCGAGCGCGACTCGTTCGGCCTCAGCGAGGACTTCCGTCTTGTCGGTCTGTGGGTCGAGTGGTGTCTCCTCGTCGACCCAGTCGCCGCCGTGGTCGCCGTAGACGCCCGTACTCGACGTGTAGAGATACCGGTCCGGGGCGTTCTCCCGCTCGCCGAAGTGGTCGATGACTGTCTGTTGCCCCTCGACGTACACCTCGCGGGCAGCGTCCGCACCGCGGCCGCCGGAACTCGCCGCGAAGACGACGGCGTCGGGATCCGGGACAGCGCCGAGTGCGTTCGCGTCGGTCAGGTCCGCCTGGACGGCCTCGAAGCCGGCCGACTCGATGGCCGTGACGCCTTCGTCGGACCGGCGGACCCCGATCACCTCGTGGTCGGACGCGAGCTGTCTGCCGAGTTCGATGCCGACGTAGCCACAGCCGACGATTGCGACGCGCATTGGGTTGGTCTCCACCACGTCGCTCACCGCTTTCTGTTCTCGATGTAGGCGTGGACGAGCGCGTACTCGTCCAGCGTCATCGGGTGTCGCCCCTCGATTTTCTGCTGGAGTTCCTTCGGGTCCATGGCGTCGTCGATGCCGGACGCCAGCGCCTCCACGTCCAGCACCGCCTGTGACATCCCCATCAGGAGGATGTCACGTGCCTCCGCGATGATGGCGTCGGCCTCGGGGAACTCCTCATCAAGTGCCAGTACGCCGGCGGCCTCTTCAAGTGTCAGGTCCGGGGAATCCCCGTCGGTCAGTGCCGTCAACGTCTCGCTGTCGACGCCGGTCTCCTCTGTTGCCACGTCGATAGCTGTCCCGTCGAGTGCCGTTATCAGCAGGTCGTCGTACGCGGCGCGCAACCCGCTGGGGTCTACCTCCTCGCTCGTGTCGACCGCACCTCGAATCATGTCCCCTCGTATGTCACCCGGATACAAGTCAGTGTCACTTGCCCGCAACTCTGACCGGCGGTCGCTCCCGCAGACTCCATCACCCTGGCTCGGGCCACCCGCCGGACTTCTCGTCTCTGACGCCGTCGACATCGCCGACACCGCGCATCCCGGGCGGAACGGCGATGGCGACGCTCGTGTGTGTCCGGAAGCTTACCCGCCCTGTCCGTCCGAGTGTCTCCGCACTTCCGTCACCGTCAACATCCAGCGTCGCTGTGCTGTTCGTTCGGACGTATCGGAACCGCGCGCCGGGGGTATCGGGCGTACCACGTGGGACACTGACGACGAATCGGGTGTATTCGCCACGGACCTGGACCTGCCAGTAGTTGATGGTCGTGACCCAGGGGAACACTGGCGGTGCAAGCGGTAATCCTGCGGGCAACCGGTCGAGTGACTCGTTGAGCGCCACCCCGACTGCGACTCTACTGCCTTTCTCAAGCACCTGTTCGGTCCCTTTTTTCGCCCACCGTCGGGTGGCCGTCCGGAGCTGTCTGGTCGTCTCGTTGACCGTCGGTTTCGGCGGCTGTGCCTGTTTCGAGTTCAGCGCCATTGCCGTGCCTCCTTTCAGGCGGACCCAGAGTTCGTCGCTCTGTGCGTCCGTAAGCTCATAGCGCCGCTCGGCTTCTGCCTGGATTGCCCTGACAGCCGACCCGTTCAGCCAGGCGTCCGCCAGCGCGAGCGTGCCTTCCCAGTCCGACAGTGCTGTCGTGACGATTGCCCCCTCGCTGTACCCATTGTGTCCGTGCAGGAACAACACCTGCATCTCTGCTCGCCAGGCGAGATGACCCAGCGCCTTGTTTATCTCCGCTTCCAGTGCATCTGCGTCGATTTTCTTGCCATCGATAGTTCCGCCGGATTCTCGGACGGTTCGCAGGGTCTGGACGGCTGCCCGGAGTTGCACCCGCTTTGGGCCGATGAGCTGTTCGACCCAGCCGTCCGCGACCTCGCCATGTGGACTCGTGAACGCGTTGATGTTCCGCGCCACGAGCGGCGTCGTCCGCTCGTCGGGTGGGAGACTCTGGACCCGCTTGCCGTCGAGTTCGCTAAGCGTCAGATAGGAGGGGGCTGCCTCGACGCGCAGCGGCAGGTCAAGCGGCGTGGTGGCCACATCGCTGCCCTGATTTTCGTAGTCCTCTTCCATCTCCCCCAGCGAGCGCATCCCCTCGTCATCGAGACCATCGTTGATTTTCTTCCGGCCCTTCTCGTGACTCTGCGCCCGAGCTTCGAGGTCGGCGAGCACCTGCTGTAAGTACGCGATGCGGGCGTTTCGCTGTGCCCTGTCCGGCGTCGCAACGTAGCGTGACGGCACGGCGGCGAGCTCGTCCCACCTAGCCCTGAGCCGCTTGGCGAGGCGCTGCCCCGGGTTGACCTGATAGGTTGCGAGCTTCCCGTGTGTCGTGGTAAACGAGATGTCCCGAACCTCCTCGCGGAGTGTCGCGATATCCTCGTAGACGTGCTCGTAGATACCGTCGGGACGCTTGCCAGTCACCGCTGCGGTGGTCGTCCGGCCGTTCTCGGCCAGCCCCTCGGCAGCGAGAGCGTCGATGGTCCGGTAGCCGATGAGCCGCCCACGGGCGCGTTCCCGTATCTCCTTCAGGTTCGGGCCGTCGAGTGCACCGCCACGTTCGTGGACCGTCCGGAAAGGGCGGTTCGGAGCCGGGCCACCGTCGTGTCGTCCGGCGAGTATCACGTCCACGTCACCGTGCTGTTTCCGGACTTCTTTTGTCATCGTCACACCACTTGAGGTGTTCCAGGTGCGCCTGATGGTTGTTTCCCTGGTGACTGTTCGGGGGTGGTACTCGAAAAGATGCCACGGGCCGTCGAGTTCCGGTCTCGGCGAGGACCGACTGCTCACCGACACGTCCGTATCCTTCTGTTTGGCTATCAACTCCCAGTCAGCTTCAGGGTCGCGTGGCTCCTCGACGACCCGGTCGGTCCTGTCGGTGACCGTCTGGCGCAGTTGGACCTTCGCAGTGTATGTCTCCCTGATGGTTGCGTCCAGACTGTCGATTGTCTTCAGAAACGCCCGGTCGGCGGTATCGTTGACGCCGACAGTGACGGTATCGTCGTGGGCGGTCGCGGGTGTCGTCGCACCGCTGCGTTCGAGAATCGTCGCCGGCAATTGGTCTATCGGCGGGTGGCCGTTCAGCCGTGAGAGGAAGTCCGCGACTCGCCCGTTCGACCCCTCTATCATGTCGGTCATCGCCGTGTGTGCGGTCGCCCATCGGAGGACTTCGGTGCCGCGCTGGTCGCTCGTCCCGAAATACTCCCGTTGCATCGAGAGGACGTTGGCGTTGGTCAGCAGGCTCAGGTGGCGGTTGGCGACGACATTCGAGATGGCAGCGCCGCCGTACTGGGCGTACCCCCTGGTCCACGTCATCGCGTATAGCTGTGCGGTGAGCCGGCTACCCAGCCCTTCCTCCGCTGGACCAGCGTTGAGTCGGTCCTCGAACGCTTCGACGCTGTCGTGCACTGCAAGTGTCGGCACGGGGACCTGCACGGTCGGCGAGACAGTTCGCTGGCCGACCACCTCCCCATGGCGTCGGGCAGTCAGCGTCACGTTCTCGACGGTCGCCCGCAGTTCGGTCCCTTGGTCGCCAGCACGCTCGACGGAAACGCCTTCGATGGCCTGTTCCAACTGGTCGGCCGTCGGCGTCGCCGGCAGTGAGGCGTTGACGGTCACGTCCCCGCGCCGGTGTGAGACCTGCCTGAGACGGTCGCGAACGGCCACGTAGATACGAACCCGCAGTGCGTCGCGGAACGTCGACCCCCTGTCCAGTGTCCGCCCGGTTGGCGTCTCCGCCCGGAGTGTGACGGGTTCTCTGGCAGCAGCGACGGCAGCACTCGTGACGGCGTCCCGGACGGCGCTCTGGGTGGCGGATTCGGTCCGGTCGATTGCTCCGTCGACATCCGGTTCGCTGACTGTCGGCCCACCCAGTGACCCTGCGAACGTCGCGCTCCCGACAAGCAGGAGAACTCCCACGAGAGCAAACGGCACGCGGGCGACACTCATTCGTCCCACCGCCTGACGACAATTGTCACCTCGCCAGTCTGGACAGCCGCAGCCGCCTCCGCCGGAGAGTCGAACTCTCGTTGCATGTCCCCAGCGAATAGCCTGGCAAGGCCATCGACTATGCGACTGTGGGCCGCATCGACGTTGCCACGGGTCAGCAGTTCGTCGACTGAGACATCCGTTTCGCTGGCGATAGCCCGGTAGCGGGCGCTGGTGGCGGTGGCAGTCGGCGATTCCCGGTAGACGGAGGCATCGACGCGATTCGACGGCAGGAGTCCGTCCGCCACGGCCTGTGCCACCGCGTACGCGACGGGTTCGTAGCTGGTCGGTCGGCTCCCGTCAACGACGCCGCTCTCCGGTACCGGTGCGGGGACAGTCACTGTTGCAGTGTGCACGTCGACGCCGTCCGGTGGTGCCGACCCGACGACCAACGACCCCTGCATCGGCGCATCGGGGTACGGCTCCCAGCGAGCCTCCAGTTGGGTCCGTTCAGGGGCGACTAGCTTCTGTCGGGTTGCCGACCGGACCGTCTCACGGTAACCATCGTTCATCTCAGAGATGGCTGACCCCCGAAGCGTCGCATCGGCGACTGCCCCGCGACCGAGCAGTGACCCCATCGTGCCATGGGTCCGTCTCGTCGACCCGCGGAGTTCGTACTCGACCGACAGCGTACTGCTTGCGACGACTTCCGCCGTTTCGTCGGCGCTGGTGGCAGTCTCCGCTGGTGGGTCAACGACAACGAGCGTCCCGACGGCAGCAGCGACCAGTAACACGAAGACGGCCACGTCAAGGACCGTACTGATTGCTCTCATCGCCAGACCACCACCCGGAACTGCCCGGGCTGGATGCGGTCCGGTCCCAGTGCCACGCTCACGCGACTTCTGACACGCTCGGCATCGCCCGGCGGGTCGGGACCGCTCGTCCAGCGATTGTGTTCTGTGACGAGTGTCGCGTTTGCGCTCCAGCTGCTGGGGACCCTCTCTAGGGATGCACCGAGTCGGCCCGGATGAACGACGCCGGTCGAGGAGATATTCTGTTGGATCCGGTCATGAATCATCTGTGGGGTCTTTGAGTCTGGCTTCTCGGGTACTGCATCGCCGAGTGCGCCGGCGTAGACGACCAGCGCTGCCGAGATCGCAAGTAGCGCAGCCAGTACAGCCAGTGGTTCGACTTGCCCCCTATCCGACGAGCGTCGCATCGACATCCCTCCATTCGACGCGACTGACGACGAGTCGGTCCGGCGTCTCCTGCCACGTCGCCGTCCGGTTTCGTGCCGCCGAGATGGCTGTCTCGAACTGTCTCCGATTCTCGAAGACATCTTCGGGCTGGCGTCCGTACAGTACCTCGCGGAGACGCCCGTCGCCCACCGGCGTCACCGGTCCGTAGGTGAACCGTGCGTGTGCGGTCCCGCCGTCGGAGCGGACCGCGACGGCATCCGATTCCAGACGCATCTGTTCTCCCGGGACCTCGACGGTCGTCCGGGCTTCGTGTGGGCTGGACGCGACGCCATCGACGGCATCGGCCACGGGTATCGCCGACGGCGGGGAACTCGTCGGCAAGGCGAGCGCCAGCCCCGCGACGACGACGCTGGCGACACCCAGCCCCAGCCACACGTACCATGTCTCGATCGGCGCGTCGAGCATGGGCAGTCTGGTCCCGGATTCGGATATAAAGCTCAGGCCAGCCCCGCGACTAGCTGGTAGGCGACCAGATAGACGACCGTTGCAGTCACGAGTGACTGTCCGACCCGTACACCCACGAGCGCCCGGTCGAATCCACGGACCAGCGCGGTCGCCAGCGCGGGGAGAATCGCCGCCAGCGCCAGTGCGTACACGCCGACTATCAGCCCGAGCCAGGGCAGCGACTGTGCGTCTCCCGGTACGACGGCGGCATCGACGGCCATGCCCTCCGCGAGTGCGACTGTCGACCCAGCCACCAGCGGGCCAAAGAGCGTGCCCGTGCTCTGGAGCGTGCCACAGACCGACTGCAGCTCGTGGCGCGCGGACTCCTCGACGCGATGGAGTTCGTCGATGTGGTCGGCCAGTGCCAGTATCGCCGGCCCTGCCGGCCGTCCTTCCTCGGCTGCCAGCGCGAGGAAGGCAACGGCCCCGCGGACCCGTCGACTCGGAATGTCCGCCAGCGACCCGCTCTCTCCGAGAAACGCCTCGCGGACGCCGACCTGTAGCTGTTGCTGCCGGCGGGCCGTCGCTCCCAATACCTCGGCCATCTCGCCGGACAGTTCGGCGCCTGCTTCGGCTATCGCCGCCTCGACCGCCCGCCCGTTTGCGACCCGCCGCCCGACGAACGAGAGGGCGTCCGTCAACCCCTCCTCGACGCTTCGAACCCGCTCGTAGACTGATAGCACCGGCCGGTGATAGACGAGCAGTGCTGTCCCGACACCGAGCCCGACGGCTGCAACCGGTGGTGCCCACGACGGAAAGAAAACGAACCCGGCGGCACCGCCAGCGCCTGCGGCGAGAACCCCACCACAGAGCGCGTGCGCCGTCCTGTCTGGAACATCCGGGTGCGAGCGGGGGACGTTCGGTGGTGGGAAGGTGACCGGGCGGCGTGTGAGCAGCCAGACCGACGCCGCGAGCAACAGTCCTGGCAACAACAGGTCATAGACAAGCAGGACCGTCAGCGAGGTAATTCCCACTCCGACGGCGTGGGCAGCGGGCAACAGCGCAACCAGTGCTGTCGGCAACAGGACACCAAAGGCATACAGCGCAGTTACGGGTCGCCCGATACGGCCGGCAAAAGCCTGCATCTGACTTCGTGTCCCATCGAGTACGACTGTCAGCGCCCGGTCGAGTGTCCGGTCGCGGTCCCGCTCGCCCATCTCGCCGGCCGCAGCAACGAGCGTCAGCGACCGTGACAGGGCCGGAAACCACTCGCCCCACTCGCCGCCGAAGGAGACGAGTGCCGTGGTCGTCCCGGTGTGCGCTTGCCGGACGTGGCGGGCCAGGCTCCTTGCGAGTGGCCCATCACCGGCGCTGGCGGCGAACTCCGCTGCAGCCTCCGGCGAGGGCGCAAGGCGCATTCGCAACACTGCTCTGGCGACGAGGTCGGGAGCATCCCCGAGTGCACGAACGCGTCGAGCAGTTGCGAGCAGGTGCGGTGCGGACTGCGCCCCAGCGAGTGCGAGAACCGTCACCGCTCCCAGTATCAGTGTCGCAAGCACTCGACTGTGTGGCGGTGCCAGCACCGCCACCACAAGCGTCAGCCCAGCACCAACCAAGGCGAGGCCGTTCGCAGCACGCAGCACGGTTGCCGGCGATACCGAGAGGTCGAGGAACCTGACTGCCTGTCGGAGGTCATCGGTGGGGTCAACCTCCCACGGATACAGGCACGCAAGCGTTTCGATGGTGTTCATCGCTGGCGCTCCAGCACGTCCTCGTCGACCGCTGCGGGTCCAGTCCGGCCAGCCTCGGCGAGTGCTGCGAGCCTGTCTGTTCGCTTCCCGAGACAGTCCCGAAGGTCGGCGTAGGACTCGGCAGGGGCACGGAGGCCGTCGACGAACTGGCTGTTCCCACGGTCGATGCGCCCACTCGCCGACAGGCCGTCCTCGCCCTGTTCGTACAGCGTCGCAAACTGCCCGCTCTCACCCTCAAGGATTTCCTCGATACAGCGGACGCGCCGGGTACCCCCGGCCGTTCGCTCAGTCGTCACCAGCAGGTCGGTCGCACCAAACGAGGAGGCCGGCACACCGAGGTCGGCCACAACTCGCTCGAAGACAGCCTCGCCCTCGTCGCCGTGAATCGTCCCCAGCACGGCGTCGTCGTTGGCACCCACGCGCATCGCCTCGTAGAGCACCTGTGCTTCCTCGCCACGGACTTCCCCCACAGCGAGTGCCCCCTCGCCGAGTCTGAGTGCGGTCCGCAACGCCTCTGCGGGCGTAAACGTCTCATCGTCGGCCGCGCGCAACGCCTGTATGTCCCTGCCCTGTGTCTGCAGCGATTCGACCGGAAGCTCCGGTGTGTCCTCGATGACAACTGTCCGGATTGAGGGTGGAAGTTCCCACAGCAAGGCACCGAGCAAGGTAGTCTTGCCCGCACCACGCGGGCCGGCCACGAGGAGTGCGCTGCCACGCTCGATAGCCAGCGAACACAGGGCAGCGGCCGACGCCGAGAGCGTCCCGTTGGCGACCAGCGCCGGGAGTGTCCACACGTCCCGGTCGTGAGCGCGGAAGGCAAAGCCGATGCCATCACTCGCCGGGTCGGTCACCCCCGCGACCCGGACCTGCCTCTCCCCAACCTCGGTCGCCGCGTCGAGTGTCGGGTCGGCCCTGGAGAACCCGCGGCCACTCTCCCGTCGATACCGCGAGGCCAGAGCGTCGACGCCGCGCTCTGTCAGCCGAACGTTCGTCGGCAGCCGTCGGTCACCGACACGGACGGACACCGTTGTCTCGGTCGCAGGCGCAGTCACGAACACGTCCGAGACTCCCGGGTCGGCAAAGAGGTCCGTCAGCAGGCCGTGTCCGCGTGTGTGTTTGTGTAGGACTGCTGCCATCCGCTCGACCGGCACATCGCCGTCAGTTTCGATGACATCAGCCTCGATGACCGCCCGGACCGCTCGCCCAGCAGCCCGGTCCCCGCCGGTAATATGTCCGTCTGCCAGTCTGTCGTACGCTGCCTCGATGACAGCGCTCTCGGGCGTTCCGAGAGCGTGACCTGCTGGCTCCAGTACGTATCGGTCGCGCTCGCCTGGTAGTTCGTAGATGCGAGCTGTCGACCCGGTGTCGAGTTCTCGCCGGTCGAGCAGCCGGCTCCCCGCTGGCGTCGTCGTGTCGACCCGCCAGTCGCTGACAGAGAGGCCAGCGAGCGGGCCGAGCGCTCGCTCGTAGTCGCCTGCCATTTCTGTCACCTCGGCCAGTCCCGTCTCGGCGGCCACCTCGGCGACTGCATCCGCACGCCCGATGGCTTCACGAGCCGCCCCGAGTGGGTCCTGCCGGACACGCTGGGCCAGTCTCTCGTCGTGGAACCGAACAGCCTCCAGGAACCGCCCGGCAGCGACCAGCAACGCGGCTGCGTCACCGTCGTAGACTCGCTCGATGCCGGCGTCGTGGACGTGAACTGCCCCCACATCACGCTCTGTGAGACACTCGATGACCGTCGCCCGGCAGTGTTCGCTCTTGGACAACCGCCCGCCATGCTGACAGTCCGAGGCATCGACTCGGAGCCGCGTGTCGCCGAACTCGGTCACACACCCACACTCCGTGGTGGTCCCCCCGCGGTCGAACAGCCCGCCGGTGAGCGTCCGTCGCAGTGATTCCATGGGCCGGGCTGGTCCCGGCTTCGGACTTAAATCTCGCTACCGGTCCGCCCGGGTGACGACCACGACGACACCCTTCTCGCGTCGCTGGAGTTCCAGCCGCAGACGGTGTCGGCCACGCTCCCGGAGAGTAAGCCCGTCGGGCGGTGCGACCAGCGGTACGTCGGGACGCAGTCGCTGTGTCGTCCCGCCGGCGACCCGCCAGCGGATGCCAGTATCGTCGGCCCGCGGTGGAATGGTAAGCCATTCGATGCTGGCTTTTCCCCACGCCGGGCCCGGGAGGACCACTGTCTGCTCGATGTGAGCGCCGTCGATACGTGGCTCGGTCGGGTCGCTCGCTGCCCGCAGGTCCTGTGCTGCCGTGTCGAGGTGGTCGAGTTCGGTGTGAACCTGTGAGTCGGCGTGGGCGACGCGGGCGCTGTCGGCGACCGGCAACGCAATGCCGAGCAACACCGTCGCCAGCACGACGGCGAGGACCACCCGAAGCATCAGAGCAGCGCCCGAATCCGGTGGAGCAGGTCCGTGTCCCCGGACCCGTCATCGTCCGATAGCTCGACTCTTCCTCCGTCGGGCACTCCCTCGCGGTCGCTTCCATCCAGTAGGTCACTCGCTGCCTCCGATGTGGTTCCTGCCGTCGACATTCGTTGACTCGCGGCCTCGAGGGGGTGGTTCCCTGTGTCAGCCGCGTCGTCCGACTGACCTGGAGTCCCGTCGCCATTACAGAGCGGACACGTCGAGGCACGCTCGCGGTGGTCACTTTGCCCGCCCGCGGGCGAGTTCCCCGTCTGTCTCTCATCGCGGGTGGGTTGCTGGCCGGACTCCCCTCGATCACCAGTACCGCTGTTAGTGGCCTGATTCTGACTATCAGGAATCTCGCCGGCCTCATCGCCTGCATCGAGTTCCAGTGTTGGCTCCTCGCGTCGCGTTTCAGTCCGGTCGGCGGTGTCGCCGTGGCCGTCGCCGGCCGTCGGCTGCTCGCCCTCTGCGAGTTCGAGCGCGCGGTCGGCGCGCTGGCGCACATCCTCGTTGACCGCCCGGACGTTGCCCACGTACCCACGCAGGGCCTGGGTTGCCGCTTCTAGTTCCGCGATGCGGTCCTCGTATGTCTCGCACTCGGTCTCGAGCGTTTCGACCCGCTCGGCGAGGTCACCGGCTTCGGCCAGCGCGGCGAGGTCGTGATCGTCGTCGGTCAGCGCGCGCTCGACTGCCGCGAGACGCTCCTCGATGGTCTCGTCCATGGCGAGGGGTGGTCCCGGATTCACATTTCAATCTATGGCTGCCGCGACCGGTCGGATTATTCCTGTTCAGCCGAAGAGGCCTCTATGGGGCAGGAAATCGACGCTGAGACGCGAGCAGAGGCCGTCGCGGACGCGCTCGGACTGCTGTATCACGAAGACCTCGACCCCGATGATTTCATGCTGTTTCCCGACGAGGGCGGCGCGACTATCGAAGCCGACGGCGATGCCGCCTACTGGGAGACGACCGGTAGCGAGCGCGACGGCTTCGAGTGTCTCGTCCGGACGATTCTCTCACAGAACACCTCCGACGTGGCCAGCCAGCCCGCCCACGAGGCCTTGCTGGAGCGATACGACGACGGTGAGGACCTTGCAGTCGCTCTCTCCGATGCCGACCACGCGACGCTCGCCGAGACTATCCAGTCGGCGGGCCTGTACAATCAGAAGGCAGAGAAAATAATTGGGGCCGCCGAGTGGGTCTGTGTGGAGTACGGCTCGGCCGCCGCCTTCGATACGTTCGTCACCGAGGGCGACCCTGCCGAGGTGCGAGACACACTCCTCTCTGTTGACGGCGTCGGGCCGAAGACCGCTGACTGCGTGTTGCTCTTCGCTGGCGGTCGTGCCGGCGTTTTCCCCGTCGACACGCACGTCCATCGCATCGCTCGCCGGATGGGGCTGGCTCCGGCCGACGCCGACCACGAGACCGTCCGGGAACATCTCGAACGCGATGTGCCCGGCGAGAAATGTGGCTTCGGCCATACGGCGATGATACAGTTCGGCCGCGAGTACTGCTCGGCGCGCAAGCCCGCCTGTCTGGACGACCCAGAGGCCTGCCCGCTGGCGGAACTGTGTGACCGGGTGGGCGTCGATACGATGGCCGGTGACGTCGTCGACCCTGCCGAAGTCGTCGAGTAAATCCTCTGTCGGTGTCTATCCGACATTTCGTGTCTGGCCGATGTCCACCCCCTGTCCGATAGCGATTTCGAGGTGGCGGTCCGTGCTGGAGAGGTCCAGCCCGTTGGTCTTTGGAATCTTCAGCGCGTAGTTACTCTCGCCGCGGCTCTCGACGGGTTCGAGTCGTCAGACGAAATCAGCCACGTCCAGCGTAATCTGACGCTTTCGGGTCTGTGACTCCCCTGGTCTCTATGCCCGGAGTGAAAAACCTGCGCGGCGAGTCGAGTCGCTCGTCTAGATGAACCGAAACGTCTCCAGGTTCTTCGGGGCGAACGTCCGCATGTTGAAATCGTGATACAGTGCCGAAGAGAGGTCCTGAACCGAGGACTCGTCGCCGTGGACACAGAGGACCTTCTCCGGGCGAGGGTTCATCGTCCGCACGAAGTTCTCCAGCCCTTGCCGGTCGGCGTGGCCGGAGAAACCGTCGACCGTCTCGACTTCCATCTTCAGCGTGAGCGTATCGCCGCGGCCGCCGCCGTTGCCGACGGGAATCTCCTCCCAGCCGCTCTGGATGCGACTGCCCAGCGTCCCCTGTGCCTGGTAGCCGACGAAGGTCATCGTCGAATCGGGGTCGCCGCCGAGGTGTTCCAGCCAGGACATGATGGGGCCGCCTTCGACCATCCCCGAAGTCGAGAGGACGATACAGGGGCCGCCGTCGGCGACCTCCTGGCGTTCCTCCTCCCCGCCGTCGATGTGGTTGAACTGGTCGGCGAGGAAGGGGTTCTCGTCGTCGTGGAAGATGCGGTCCCGAACCTCGTCACGGAGATACTCGGGATAGGTGGAGTGAATCGCTGTCGCCTCCCATATCATCCCGTCGAGATGCACCGGGACGGTCGGAATCTCGCCCTCCCGCATCGCCTCCTCTAAGACGAGCATAATCTCCTGTGAGCGCCCGACTGCGAAGGCCGGAACGAGCACCTTGCCGTCGCGTTCGAGCGTCCGGTTGATGACCTTCTTCAGCTTGCGCTCGGAGTCTTTCTGGTCGGTCTGGTAGTCGTTGCGGCCGCCGTAGGTCGACTCCAGAACGAGCGTCTCCACCCGCGGGAAGTCGTTGACGGCACCGTTGAACAGGCGGGTGTCGTCGTAGTGAATGTCCCCGGAGAAAGCGACGTTGTAGAGACCGTCGCCGATGTGGAAATGCGAGATAGCGGAGCCGAGGATGTGCCCGGCGTTGTGCAGCGTGAGCTTGATGTCGGGGGCGATGTCGGTCACATCGCCGTACTCCAGCGGGACGGTGTGTTTGATTGCTTCCCGGACCATCTCGGAGTCATACGGCGGCGTCCGTCCTTCCTTGGCGGCCACGTCGAGATAGTCCAACTGGAGCAGGCCCATCAGGTCACGCGTGGGTTCGGTCGTGTAGATGGGGCCGTCGTAGCCGTACTTGAAAAGGAGCGGAATGAGCGCAGAGTGGTCGAGGTGGGCGTGAGTCAGGACGACAGCATCGAGGTTCTGTGCGCCGGCACCCAGTGCCTCTGGGACCTGCAGATAGGGCACCTCGCCCTCGGCACCCGGCTTGTCCCCACAATCGATGAGGACGCGGGTCTCCGGCGTCGAGAGAATAAAGGATGCTCGCCCGACCTCGCGGCAACAGCCAAGCGTGGTGATGCGGACGTACTCGTCGTCTGACATCTCCTCGCGGTGAATCTGCCGTCCGATGCGTTCGAGGATGTCCCGACGCTCGTCACGTTCCTGCTTGAGGAAATTGCGGACGTTCTCGACCGTGGCGGATTCGATTGGCGGCGTCCGGACGACTTCGGGCGTCCAGCCAACCTCCTGTGTAATCTCCCGGAGTGTCGACCCGTGACGGCCGATGACCATTCCGGGTTTCTCTGCCTCGATGACCACCTCGCCGGTGTCGGCGTGGAAATCGAGGTCTGTGACACCCGCCTCCTCCGGGATGATGCCGAGAATCTCCTCGCGGGCGGCCTCGGGTGTCGACAGCGCTGCAGGGTCCGGTCGGACCGTGATGCGCTTGCGCAACTGCGACGCCAGCCGTCGGATGAGGTCGCCGTTCTGTGCGAACTTCTTCGGGTCCCGCGTGTAGACGACCAGTTCCGGCCCCTCGTATGTCACCTCGGTGATGGTGATATCACTGGGAACTTCGTTCGAAATCTCTGCCTTCATCTCCTCAAGTCGCTTGTCTACTGCACTCATAGCTGAACGTATGTCCCGACAGACCGGTGACGCCCCTTCTGGGCCGCCCCCCGGCCGGTGCGATAGGACGAAAGAGTAACTCTAGTCATGGTTTTTGTAATCCCCGCGCTGGGGAACAGGTAGCTCCGGACGGTCTGATGCCCGGAAAACCGACGTGTACCTGCCCGTACATGCTCCCGGTTATAAAAGCCCTTCGCAACCCTCCAGCCGGGCCGACAGTGGCCTGCTGAAACCTGGTACGACGGGACGGAACTCTCCTGACTCACTCCGTCTGTAACTCGACGACGAAGCGGGCCCCACCGACATCGCTATCTTCGACGTGGACCGAGCCACCGTACTGGTCGACCAGCGTGTAGACGAGATACAGGCCGATACCGGTGCCTGAACTTTGCTCGCCCTGCTTGTCCTTGCCGAAGATATCCTCTTTCTGGTGGTCGGGCACTCCGGGGCCGTTGTCGGCGATAGCGACCCGAACGCGGTCGTCGCGCTCTGTGACGGTGATGTACACCCGTGGTTCGTCGGCAGCGTTGTGCTGGACGGCATTGTTTAGCAGGTTCCGGAACACGGAGGAGAGCATCCCGTTTGCCTGGACATCGATAGCCGGTATCTCACCGTTGAGCTGGAAGGTCGCATCCTCGTAGGCATCGCGGCGTTTCTCCAGTTCTTCACCCAGTGCCCGGCGAAGCGGCACTGCCTCCAGTTCGGGATCGCCGCTGCCTGACACCGTCTCGACGAACTCCCCGGCAATCTCCGTCAGTTCGACGATGTGGTCGCTGGTCGTGACGATTCGCTCGGCATACTCCTCGCCGTCGCCGTCGATTTCCTCGCTGAGCATCTCCGCCCACGCGTAGACGAGGTTGATGTCGTTGCGGATGTCGTGGCGAACGAAGTGGTTGATGAGTTCGAGTTGCTCGGTCGTCTCCCGGAGTTGCTGTTCGGACTCGACTCGGGAGGTTATATCCCGCGAAATAATCTGGACGGTGTCGGACTCGCCACCGATGCTGACGGGGACGGCGAGGGTATGGAAATGTCTGCCGTCGTGGCTGCTCTCGAAGCTGACTCGCTCGCCAGTCGCCAGTGCGTCGTCACCGTAGGCTAGCCACCGGTTGGCGATGTCTTCGGGGAGTACGTCTCCGACACTGTTTCCGACGAGTGCGGAGACACTGGTCTCGAAGGTATCGGCAAGTGGCTCATTCGCAGCTAGCACCGTCCCATCGCGGCGAATCTGGGCGATGTTCTCGGGCGTGTTGTCGACGACGAGTTCGTATTTTTGGCGGGCTTTCCGCTGGCTGACGATAGTCTGAACGCGGTTGGCCAGGACCTCGAAGTCGTTCCGTTCGGCGACGGCCTCCTTCTGGAGGTAGTCATCGATGCCCATCCCGATGGCTTCGCTGGCGATGTTGTCGTCCGAGCGCCCCGTCAGCAGGATGAAAGGCATTTCGGGGTGTGTGTCAGCGACCTGCTCGTAGAACGTTAGCCCATCCATCTCGGGCATGTCATAGTCGCTGACGACCACATCGGCGTCGAGGTTAGACAGTTTCTCCAGGCCCTGCTTTCCGCCAGGTGCCGTCGCGGTGGTCATATCGTGGTTCTTGCGTAACTGGTCGGCCGCCAGCGACGCGAAGAACTCGCTGTCGTCGACGACCAGTACTGTGATATCTTCGATATACTCCATTGTGGACTCCCGGTCGTGGCGGGTCGTCGCTGCGCCCGTCAGCGCCCTCTCCCGTGCCACGATGTCGTCGTACCCTCCTTTTCGCTATTTCCTTATAAACCAATCCTCCCTACCCTGTAAGGTATCAACGGGCTTTCCCACGCGATATTATACCTTCGCCCCGTTTCCCTCCGATATGCACGTCACACCTGCGACCGTTGCCGCCGAGCACGAGTGGGTTCGTGACCGCGCCGGCACGATTGTCCCGCTGGTCAACGGCGTTCGCGACGACCTCGGCGACCTGTTTGGTACCGACGTGGCCCCTATCACCGACTCCCAATATTGCGAAGCCGTCGACACGGTCTTCGCGGATGGCGACCTCGCCGTCAACGTTGCCGCCCTCGTCGTCCTCCTCAGGGACCTCGATGTCGATGACGATTACCCCGGTTTCGTCATCGATGAGCTGCTGGGGCGGGAACTCGCGGGGATGCTCGCTGGCCAGCAACCACTGCGATTGCTCGGGGAAGCGACCTTCCACTTCGCCGATGTCCACGTCCACGGCGATGCGGAAAGTACGGCGGGAGCCGACGACCTCGACGCGGCGCTTGCGGCCGGGTTCCAGACTCGACTGCCTGGCTGGGAGTGGGCCGACAACCAGAGCCCGTTCTCGGTCTGATGTTTGCTGGCTGTCCACTCCAGTTATCGTTCCAAGTACGACGGTACGAGTCAGATGGCATTTCGCGATACACTGCTTGACGAGTGCGCGGCTGGAACACGCCTTCTGGGAGATGGCCGACACCGAAAAGCAGTGGGCTGTCTAACTGGCAGGGATTTCCGACGACGCGGCGCTTCCGACCCGACGCCAAACAAAGCGCGTTTATCCTTTGGCGTCACACTCTCCGCCAATGAGCGACGATACCGAGCAGGAACTCGGCATCACAAAATCCAAAGAACACGAGACCGGCGAGTGGTACGCGGAACTCGTCCAGAAGGCGGGACTGGCCGACTACGTCCCCGAGATGGGCGGGTTCATCGTCACCCGGCCGCGTGGCTACGCCGTCTGGGAGCGCATCCAGAACCACCTCGACGGCTGGTTCAAAGACACCGGCGTTCGCAACGCCTACTTCCCGATGTTCATCCCCGAATCCTTCCTCGAACGAGAGAAGGACATCGTGGAAGGGTTCGACCCCGAAGTGGCGTGGGTCACCAAGGGCGGCTACGACGAACTCGACGAGCGACTCGCTGTTCGTCCCACGAGCGAATCCATTATCGCGCCCTACATGGCCCAGTGGACCCGCTCACACCGGGACCTCCCGCTCCGGTTGAACCAGTGGTGTTCGGTCTGTCGGTGGGAGGCCACCGAGACCAAGCCCTTCTTCCGCACCAAGGAGTTCCTCTGGCAGGAGGGTCACACCGCTCACGCCGACGAGGACGACGCCTGGGACGAGACGATGACTCGCCTCGAACAGTACGAGCGGATTTACGAGGATGTCATGGCGATGCCCGTCCTTCGGGGTCGCAAGCCGCCCCACGACAAGTTCCCCGGCGCACACACCACCACGACCGTCGAGGCGCTGATGCCCGACGGCAAGTCCGTCCAGGGTGCGACCTCCCACTATCTGGGGACCTCCTTCGCGGACGCCTTCGACATCACCTACGTCGACGAAGACGAGGAGGAGCGGACCGCTCACACCACCTCGTGGGGGCTCTCCTGGCGGGCGATGGGCGCGCTCTTTATGACTCACTCCGACGACCAGGGGCTGGTGCTCCCGCCCGCACTCGCCCCCAAGCAGGTCGTCATCGTCCCCATCTGGCAGGAGGACAACAAGGACGACGTGGTCGGCTACGCCGAGGAAGTCGCCGAGGACCTGGAGGCGGCGGGCGTACGCGTCCACCTCGACGACCGCGAGAACCGCAACCCCGGCTTCAAATACAACGAGTGGGAGCTGAAAGGCGTCCCCGTTCGCATCGAAGTCGGCCCCAACGAGGTCGAAGACGAGGAGATCACCTTCGTTCACCGCCCGGACGGCGAGAGCCAGACCGAAGAGCGGGCCGACATCGGCGAGACGGCACGCGACCACCTCGATACGGTGTTCGCCAAACTCTATGCCAGCGCCGAGGAGACGCTGGAAGGCGAGATTCGGGAGGCCGAGAGCCGCGAGGAAATCCTCGGGACCATCGGTCAGCACGGCGGCTACGTCAAGTGTGGCTGGTGTGGTGACGAGGACTGCGAAGAGCCGATCAAGGATGCCATCGCCGCTGAAATCGTGATGGTGCCACTCGATAGAGAGGAGGAGCCGATTCACGACGACTGCGCCATCTGTGGTGAGGACGCCGAAGAGACCGCGTACTTCGCGAAGAGTTACTGACAGCCCCCGTCTGTTCTACCGTTTGGAATCGACCGCTGTGACGTTCCCAGCGAGCACGACGGTGCCAAAGTCAAGGCCGATGTCGTTCCCGATGCGAAGCCGACGGTTGTCAAAGTACAGGTCACCGTTGCGCCGCTCGGCCTCGACGGTCACGTCGAGTTCGACGGTCTTCAGCCGGGGGTGGTCGCGGGCCAGTGCGGCACCCGAGTCATTTTGGGTAATAATCGTTGCAGGCCTGACCGTCTTGTTCTCGATACTGGTCACGTTCCCGCCATCGACTGTCCCGCTTTCCGGCATCGCCTCGGCCACGTAGGGCTGGACATTCTCGGCCTGGACTGTCACTGTCACCGACTCTGTTTGGGGTTCAGGCCGGGGATCGCTCAGCACCAGTGCAGTGCCCGCTGCTACCACAGCGAGCAAAAAGAGTACGACCACCAGGTCGATGACATTGACGATGCCGAAGACACGACCCTTCTCGTCGATGACCTCCATACCTGTCCCCAAAGCCATGGGGAACCTACAAATATCCTCGGCTTCCTGCCCGTGGAAACACTGACTCGCGGGTGTCGCGTGCGCATGTCGATATTGACATTACTGTCCTAATACACCATTATGTGCGTTTAACATCCCCGGACCCCTTCAGGAGTAGCCTCTTATGATTCCAGGCCTTGAGGCGGTATAGAATGACTGAGCAGCAGACTGGGGACACTGCGGGCGGCGCAGGGCTTGCAGACCCCACGGACGAACGCTCGAACTGTGGCGTCGGGGTCGTAATGGACCTCGACGGTGAGAAACACAACTGGGTCGTACAGGAGGGACTGGACCTCGTCGAGTGTATGGAACACCGCGGGACGACCGGTGCCGAAAAGAACACAGGCGACGGTGCGGGTATTCTCCTGCAGATTCCCCACGAATTCTTTGCCGAGGAGGTCGACGCCGACCTTCCCGACCCCGGCGAGTATGCCGTCGGGTCGCTCTTTCTCCCCCGCGACGACGAACAGGCGAAAGCAGAGCTGAAAACGCTCGTCGAGGAGAAACTCGCCGAGGAAGGGCTGGACGTCATCACCTGGCGCTCGGTACCAACCGACAACTCGACGCTGGGCGAGACTGCCGTCGAGTCCGAGCCGGATGTCCAGCAGGTCTTCGTCACCTCCAGCGAGGGCAAGACCGGCGAGGACTTCGACCGTCAGCTGTACGTCGGTCGCCGTGTCGTCGAGAACACCGTCGAAGAGCAGGAGCCGCCGGGCCACGACCGCTTCTACATCGTCTCGCTCGATAAGGACACAGTCGCCTACAAAGGGCTGTTGCTGGCCGAACAGGTCGACGAGTACTACCCCGAACTCCGCGATGAGCGCCTCGTTTCTACTTTCGCGCTCGTTCACGCACGCTTCTCGACGAACACGCTGGGCGCGTGGCACCTCGCTCACCCGTACCGAAACATCATCCACAACGGCGAGTTCAACACGATTCAGGGCAACATCAACTGGATGCGGGCGCGGGAAACGGACATCGCCCACGAGGCCTTCGGCGACGATATCGAGAAAATCAAGCCCATCATCGACGACCCCGAGCAATCCGACACCGCAAGCGTCGACAACGCCCTGGAACTGTTGATGCAGGGTGGCCGTGACCTGCCCCACGCGTTGCGGACGCTCATTCCCGAGGCGTGGCGCGGCGAGGCAAACGGCGTCACGGGCGACCGTCGGGACTTCTATGACTACCACGCCTCACTCGTCGAACCGTGGGACGGCCCCGCGCTCGTCGCAGCGACCGACGGCGAACGCGTCGGCGCAGTACTGGACCGCAACGGACTTCGTCCGTGCCGGTACGATGTCTTGCAGGACAACACGCTGGTGATGTCCTCCGAGGTCGGTGCGCTCGACTACGACGAGGAGGATATCGCCGAACGCGGTCGTCTGCAGCCCGGCCAGTGTTTCCTCGCCGACCCCAACGAAGGGCGAGTCGTCCCCGACGAGGAGGTTTTCGAGGGGCTTGCCGACGAGAAATACGGCGAGTGGGTCGACCAGGAACAGGTCGATATGGGCGATGTCTCCCCGGATTCGACGAACCTGCCACACGGTGAGGTCGAGACGCTCCGGCCCCACCAGGCGATGTACGGCTACACCTACGACGAGGTAGACCACCTGCTGGAGCCGATGGCCGAGAAGGGCAAAGACCCCGTCGGATCGATGGGTGATGACACGCCCCTATCGGTTCTCTCGCAGTTCAATCGTCCGCTGTTCACCTACTTCAAGCAGCTGTTCGCACAGGTCACGAACCCGCCGCTTGACTACATCCGCGAGGAACTGGTCACCTCGCTGGAATCCCGACTCGGCTTCCAGCGCAATCTGCTGGCCGAGTCGCCCGAACACGCCCGCCAGCTCGTCCTCGACTCGCCCATCCTCACCGACCAGGAGATGGCCGACATCAAAGACATCGACGAGAACGGGATGTCGACGGCGACTATCGACATCACCTACGACCCCGACGAGCAGGACCTCCAGTCCGCCGTCGAAACCGTCCGGGAGAAAGCCGACGAGGCGGCACCTGACCACGATATTCTCGTGCTTTCGGACCGCTCGGCCGGTCCCGACGAGGTGCCGATTCCGAGCCTGCTCGCGACCGGTGGCGTCCACCATCATCTTGTCCGCAACGGGCTTCGCAACCACGTCGGTCTCGTCGTCGAGTCCGGCGACCCGCGTGCCGTCCATCACTTCGCGACGCTTGTGGGCTACGGTGCCGGTGCGGTCAACCCCTACCTGGCGTACCAGACCATCACCGACCTCGTCGCCGGTCCCGACGGTGCCGACCCCGAGAAGGCTATCGACGCCTACATCAACGCCATCGAGGACGGCCTGCTGAAGACGATGGCCAAGATGGGAATTTCGACCGTCGAGAGCTACCAGGGCGCACAGATTTTCGAGGCGGTCGGCCTCTCCTCGGACTTCGTCGCGGAGTACTTCGAGGGCACCGAGAACCGGACCGAGGGCATCGGTCTCGAAGAAATCGAGTCCGACCTCGAACGCCGTCACACGGTCGCCTGGAGCGCAGACGAGCCCGAGATGGAACGCGTCGGCGAGTACGAGAACCGCTCGGGCGGCATCTTCCACTCCTGGAACCCCGATACCGTCGGCACCCTCCAGCAGGCTGTTCGGACCGGCGACTACGAGCAGTACCAGGACTTCGCCGAGCAGATCAACAACCAAAACGAGCAACTCCACACGCTGCGTGGCCTGCTGGAGTTCGACGACGACGAGCGGGAGGCGATTCCAATCGAGGATGTCGAACCCATCGAAGACATCGTCGAGCGCTTCGAGACGGCGGCGATGTCGCTTGGCTCTCTGGCACCGGAGATGCACGAGAACAACGCCATCGCAATGAACCGCCTCGGTGCCACCGCAAACACCGGCGAGGGCGGTGAACCCCCAGAGCGGTTCAACACCGAAAAGGAGTGTGTGACCAAACAGGTCGCCTCCGGCCGCTTCGGCGTTACCTCGACGTATCTCTCGAGCGCCGAGGAACTACAAATCAAGATGGCACAGGGTTCAAAGCCCGGCGAGGGCGGTCACCTGCCTGGCAAGAAGGTCAACGAGATGATTGCCCACGTCCGCTATGCGACGCCCGGCGTGGGTCTCATCTCGCCGCCGCCGCTGCACGACATCTACTCCATCGAGGACCTCAAACAGCTCATCCACGACCTGAAAGCGAGCAATCCGGAAGCCGACGTGAACGTCAAACTCGTCGCCGAGGCCGGCATCGGCACCATCGCTGCCGGTGTCGCCAAGGCAAACGCCGACGTGGTTCACATCTCCGGCGACTCCGGGGGGACCGGTGCGTCACCGAAAACCTCAATCAAGAACGCGGGCCTGCCCTGGGAACTGGGCGTCACGGAGGCCAACCAGATGCTCCGCGCGACGGGCCTGCGTGACCGCATCAAGGTCACCACCGACGGCGGGATGAAAACCGGCCGCGACGTTGCCGTCGCCACCCTCCTCGGCGCGGAGGGGTATGCCTTCGGGACCGCCTCGATGGTCACTTCCGGGTGTGTGATGGCCCGGCAGTGTCACGAGAACACCTGTCCGGTCGGCGTCGCCACCCAAAACGAGAAGCTCCGCGAGCGGTTCCCCGGCCAGCCCCAGCACGTCATCAACTACATGACCTTCGTCGCCCAGGAACTGCGCGAGATTATGGCCGAACTGGGCTTCGAGACGGTCGATGAGATGGTCGGCCGTGTGGACATGCTCAGGCAACGCACGGACGTGTCACAGGAGAAAGCGAAGAAACTCGACCTCTCCTCGCTGCTGGTCGACCCCGACAGCGCCTACGACATCGACCGGTACAAGACCCAGCCACAGGACCACGACGTGGACGAGCAACTCGACTGGGATATCCTCGAGAAGGCCGAGGCTGCCATCGAGGACGAGGAACCGGTCACGCTTGACATGGACATCGACAACGTCGACCGTGCGGTCGGTTCGACCCTCTCCAGTCGTATCTCGCGAAAGCACGGTGTCGACGGGCTCCCCGAGGATACGCTCACGATTCGCTTCGAGGGGACTGCCGGCCAGAGCTTCGGTGCCTTCGTTCAGGACGGCGTAACGATGGACCTCGTGGGCACGGCAAACGACTACGTCGGCAAGGGGCTCTCCGGTGGCAAACTCGTCGTCCGGACGCCGGCCGATGCCGGCTACGAGGCCAGCGAGAACGTCATCGCCGGCAACGTCGCCCTCTACGGTGCGACGCAGGGTGAGGCCTACGTCAACGGCGTCGCTGGCGAGCGCTTTGGCGTGCGTAACTCCGGCGTGAAAGGCGTCGTCGAGGGCGTCGGCGACCACGGCTGTGAGTACATGACCGGTGGTGCCATCGCCGTCCTCGGCGAGACGGGCAAGAACTTCGCGGCCGGCATGTCCGGCGGCGTCGCCTACGTCTACGACCCCGACGGCGACTTCGCCGACCGCGCCAACACCGGCATGGTCACGCTGATGGGCAGTCTCGAAGCCAAAGACCGGGACATGCTGACTCGGCTGGTCGAGAACCACGCCGCCTACACGGACTCGGACCGCGCCCAGGAACTCCTGGAGAACTGGGACGAGGAGATAGAGAACTTCACGAAGGTGATGCCCGACGCCTACGCGGAGGTCATCGACGAGCGCGAACGCGACGACGTGCGTAACGACCTCCCGCCGGCAGCCGATGCCACCGCCACTGCGAGCGATGCAGTGCGCGGCCGCGCCGACGACTGACCACGGTGTCGTAACGACCGTTTACCGTCCGTCTCAGTTCGAGGCCGGTGTCGCGAACTCGCCTTCGACCACGACGAGCGGGCCATCGATAGCGATAGTCTGCACATCCGCTTCAGCGCCCAGTGCCGACTCGATGGTCGAGCGGTCGTCGACATCGTCGGCACTCTCGTAGCGGAGTGCGACGCTGGACGTGGCGATACCACTGCTTTCGAGCGTCGCGCTCGTCGCGTAGCCGAGGACGTTCGGGCCGAGTTCGGTCTCCTCGATGAATTCGAGCTCGGATTGTCCTCCGCCCGTCCCTTCGAGGACGTTCCCCTCGGGGTCATACGAGACGCCCATAATCGTGCGGTCAGGAAGCGCCGTCATCAACTCGTCGAACTCCCCGACACCGGCGCTGTATGTCGTGGCTTCGGCATTGTTCGCATCGGCGAGTAACCGCGCCTGCTCGGTCGGGCTGCTCTCGCCGCTGGCTCCCGCGACGATGACCGTGTCACTGGTGATGCCGATTACCGATGTACCGTTCTGTCCGTCGATGGTGTAGAAGGTGAAGTCACCGTACTGCTCGCTCTCGGTTGCCCCCTGGTCTTCGATGGCGGTCGCGGTCGCGTCGGCATCGTAGTTTCCCTCCATAATGACGCTATTGCTGGCGACGTGCAGGTACTCCGTCGGCTGGTCGGTGTCCTGGTCCGAGCCACTCCGTGGAATCCCCAGCACTCCCGTAGCCAGGTTACTTCCCAGTCCGAAAAACGACAGTGGGGTGACCGCAAGAGCGTCGTCCGGCGGGTCGGTATCCTCCTCGGCCTCCCCGACCGCCGAGAGCGCAGCAATGTCCAGAGAGACGGCGAAATCTATCGGGCCACTCCCGTATGCATCCTGGAGTATCCACGAATCGTACCGTGCCCGCTCGCCGGGCGTCGGGTCCCCTCCCTGACTATTCTGTCCGTCCTGTTCGTCCTGTCCGTCGTCGGGGGTTCCCTCGGGTGTCCCATCGGGTGTCGGTGTCCCCTCGGTGTCGTCGTCGCTGTTGTTCTCGCTGGTCCCACCGTCGTCACTACAGCCGGCGAGTCCCGCCGCTGTCGCGACGCTTGCCGTTCCTGCCAGCTTGACGAACCGTCTTCTATCCATGGGGACACAATCGGATACACGCAAGTAAGTGCTGGCATCCGACCAAGGGTAGGCGGCTGCCGTCCCCGGTCGCCCGGGAAACTGTTTTCACCCGTCCCCGGCCACAGGGGTGTATGTTCGAGAAGTCGACGTGGATACGACTTCCGCGGAACGTGCTCGTCGGACACGGGGTCCTGGAGCAGACGACCGCGGCGATTGACGATTTACACCTCTCCGGGCGTCCGCTGATGGTTACCAGCCCGACGCCGAAGGAAGTCGCCGGGGACCGACTCTACGACCAGTTCGCCGACCGGGGGACCGACCCCGCGATGGTCACCGTCGAGGAGGCCAGTTTCGACGCCGTCCAGGAGGTCATCGACGCCACCGAGGAAGTCGACGCCGGCTATCTGCTTGGTGTGGGTGGGGGGAAGGCTATCGACATCGCCAAGATGGCCGCCGAACACCACGGCGTCGGTTTCATCTCCGTGCCGACTGCCGCGAGCCACGACGGTATCGTCTCCGGTCGCGGCTCGGTCGCCGAGGGAGATACCCGCCACAGCGTCGCCGCCGAGCCGCCGCTTGCCGTCATCGCGGATACGGAAATCCTCGCTGACGCGCCCTGGCGGCTCACGACCGCCGGCTGTGCCGATATCATCTCAAATTACACTGCCGTCCGTGACTGGCAACTCGCCCACCGGCTGAAAAACGTCACCTACTCCGAGTATGCGGGTGCGCTCTCGGAGATGACCGCGGAGATGCTGGTCCAGAACGCCAACTCGGTCAAGCAGGGGCTGGAGGAGTCGGCGTGGGTCGTCGTGAAAGCGCTGGTCTCCTCGGGTGTCGCGATGTCGATTGCCGGCTCTTCCCGGCCGGCAAGCGGTGCCGAACACCTCTTTTCACACAAGCTCGACCAGCTCGTCCCGGAGGCCGCACTCCACGGCCATCAGGTCGGCGTCGGCTCCATCATGACGGAGTACCTCCACAGCGGCGAACACGGCGAGTGGCAAAACGTCCGGGACGCGCTGGCGACTATCGGTGCGCCGACGACCGCCGCGGAACTCGGCATCGACGAGGGGACTGTCATCGAGGCGCTGACGACCTGTCACGAGATTCGGGACCGGTACACGATTCTGGGTGACGGGATGGACGAACGCGCCGCTCGCGAGGCGGCGACGATGACCGGCGTCATCTAGCTCAGGCGTAGAGTGGCTGGACTGATTCGGTGGTCTCGAACCACGTGGCCTCGTCGGCGGGCACGCCGGCCTCGTGCGTCGCGTGGAAGACGGTGACGAGGTTGTACAACGTCTTGGCGTCGGGGTCGTCGGCGTTGCGCAGACCGGCGATGGTCACCTGGTCGAGTTCGTCGACCGCACAGTCGACATCGGCGGTGTCTGCGACTTCCTCTTTCAGCGCCGGGACAAGCGACTCATCAAGCTGTGCTGCGATGCCGGGCAGTTCGTGGTCACCGCCGGCGTCGACGTGGAGGATTTCGTCGTCGTCGTTGTAGACGGCGACGTAGGCGGCGACTGGCTCGGGATTACCGCGTTCGCGCAATCGTGTGTACTGGTCGTCGGGAAGCGTTATCGTGGTCTGGTTGACGACGAACGAGCCGTAGATCTCCTCGAACTCGTCAAGCTTGGCCTCGACGCGCTCCCGGGACCGCTCCGGGACTCCCATAGGCCAACGTTGGACTAGACCCCGATAAAGCCCGCTGGACGTTATCAATCGGTGAAACATCTCGGGTCACACGGGGCCGGACAACATTGGGGGCGATAGTGCGTTTTTTGCCCCTCCGACGTGCAGTGGAGTGCAATGAGCGACTACGACTACGACGAGTTGGGTCTCGTGGCGGGGCTGGAGATTCACCAGCAACTCGACACGGCGACGAAGCTGTTCTGTTCCTGTCCGACTCGCCTGCGCGAACCCGAGGCCGCCGAGCGGACCTTCCGACGGTACCTCCACCCGACGAAAAGCGAACTCGGCGAAATCGACGCCGCTGCCTTGGAGGAGTCGGTCGTCGACCGCGAGTTCGAATATCTCGCCTACGACAGCACCTGTCTGGTCGAGGAGGACGACGAACCGCCGGGACGGGTCGACGAAGAAGCCCGGGAAGTGGCACTGGAAATCGCCCAGTTGCTCGACATGGTGGCCGTCGACCAGGCACAGGTCATGCGAAAAATCGTCGTCGACGGCTCCAACACGACTGGCTTCCAGCGCACCATGCTCGTGGCCACCGACGGCGAAATACAGACCGACGACGGTCCGGTCGGCGTCGAGGACATGATGCTCGAAGAGGAAAGTGCCCAGCGCATCGAGGAAACCGAGGCAGGCGTCCGATACAGCCTCGACCGACTGGGGATTCCCCTGGTCGAAATCGGCACCAAACCGGACATCCGCTCGCCCGCACAGGCCAAGGAGGCCGCCGAGCAAATCGGCATGTTGCTTCGCTCGACCGGCAAGGTCAAACGCGGCCTGGGGACCATCCGACAGGACGTGAACGTCTCCATCGCGGAGGGCGCACGCGTCGAAATCAAAGGCGTCCAGAGCCTCGACGACATCGACGACATCGTCGAAAACGAGGTCAGACGCCAGGTCGAACTGCTCTCGATTGCCGACGAACTCGCCGAGCGGGACGCACGCGTCGGCGACCCCGTCGACGTGAGCGACACCTTCGAGGACACCGACAGCGGCGTCATCGGTGGCGCTCTCTCTGGGGGCGGGAAAGCGATGGCGGTCAGGCTGGCAGGCTTCGACGGGCTGGTCGGCCGCGAGATTCAGCCAGACCGCCGCCTGGGGACGGAACTGGCCGACCACGCCAAACGCCACGGTGCCGGCGGCATCTTCCACACTGACGAACTCCCTGCCTACGGCGTCACCGAAGCCGAGGTCGAGGCGCTCCGGGATGCAGTGGATGCAGACCCCGACGACGCAGTCGCGCTGGTTGCGGACGACCCCCAGACTGCGGACCTCGCCATCGAGGCGGTCGTCGAACGGGCCGAGACCGCACTGGAGGGTGTCCCCGAGGAGACCCGCGACGCCGAACCCGACGCGACGACGCGCTATCTCCGCCCGCTGCCCGGCGCGGCGCGGATGTACCCCGAGACCGACGTACCGCCAGTCAACCTCGACCCAACTGAGGTGGAGACACCGGAACTGCTGACCGAGAAAGTGACGCGGTACCAGGAGGAGCATGACCTCGATGCGGGTCTGGCCGAACAGGTCGCCTACGGCCAGCGCATGCCGCTGTTCGAGTCCGCCGTCGCCGACGGCGTCGACCCGACGCTCGCTGCGGACACGCTCGCCTCGACGCTGACGGAACTCCGGCGCGACGACGTGTCTGTCGAGAACCTGACCGACGACCACCTCGCGGATGCACTCGCCCTCGTCGACGGCGGCGAGGTCCCCCAGGAGGGACTCAACGACCTGCTGGTCGCCCTCGCGGAGAACCCTGCCCTCACGGCCGAGGAGGCCGTCGAGGAGGAAGGGCTGGGTGGCGTCGGCGAAGCGGAGGTCCGCGAGGCTGTCGCCGAAGTTGTCGAGCGCAATGCCGACCAGGTCGAAGCCGAGGGCATGGGTGCGTTCTCCGCGTTGATGGGCGAGTGTATGGGTGCCCTCCGCGGGAAAGCCGACGGTGACACCGTCAGCAACGTGCTCCGCGAGGAAATCCAGAAACGCGCCTGAGGCCGTGTTCTCAGTCTGACCCGGCCGCCGGGACAGAACTGATACTTATATTTTGTTGCCAGTTACCGGCTGTGCGGTCCACGCTGACGCTATTTATATACATAGTCCGAATGGACAACTGCATGTCACAGGACAACCGCCGCCCCGCGGTGCTTGCGGTACTCGTCGCAGTCACAGTGCTGTCGTCGGGTCTCGCAGGCGTCGCGTTCGCAGACGGTTCCTCCACACCAGCCGCACAGACGACCGATTCCACAGATGACGCCGACGGCGAGGAAGTCGTCGACACGTTCATCGAGCGTATCGAGACGCTCGAGACTGTCGAGTTCACGCGGACGACTGAGACCGAGTACGACGGCGAGACGACCACGGGGACCCAGCGGGTCGTTGCCGACCTGAACGCCTTCGAGAAACGCGTCGAGACGCTCGAGTCCTCGTACGGAACCAACACCACCATGGTCGTCAACGAGACCACCAGTGTCACCTACAACCCTGATGAAAACACCGTCTCCAAGTTCGACTATCGGAGCGACCGGTTGCTGCCACAACTGCAGTCGTTGACCAACGAGTCGGCTGTCGACTACCACTACGAGGGTACTGACACGGTGGCCGGCACGGACGTGTACGTCCTGACTGGCGAGCCAACACAGGCGCAGTACAACAACGACGCCAACGTCTCGGTGACGGTCGCAGTCGACACGGAGACGTACTTCCCCGTCCAGATAACGTCCGCAGTCGACTCCGAGGACATGTCGTTCTCGACGACCCAGACGTACACGAACGTCTCCCTGAACGAAGAGGTTCCCGAGTCGGCGTTCGAACTTGACGTGCCGTCGGACGCGACCGAACCTTCCTTCGGCGGTCCCGAGGTCACCTCCTACGATGACTACGACGCGCTGCAGTCCGATGCCGAACTGTCTGTTCCAGGCGCTGAACTGCCCGGTGACTACGAATTCGAGGATGCCCGTACCATCGACGGCGACAACTACTACACGGCGATGCTGACGTACACGAACGGCGAGGAGCGCATCCACGTCAGCACGCAGGCTGACTCACCCTTCGACTGGAGTGAGGACGATGACTACGAGCAGGTCACCGTCGGTGACGAAACCGGCTACTACGCCGACTTCGACGAGTACGCCTTCCTCCACGTCGACACTGACAGCCAGTCCTACACCGTCCACGGCCAGCTCACGAAAGACGAGCTGACCGATATCGGCTCTGCTGTCATCGAGTCGTAGAACACCGTCGCGTGCTCGGAGAGGCTGACACCTCCCCGCTACCCCTCCACTTTCTCAGACGAGCTGGGCCGGTATCGACGTTATCGTGACCACGAACCGATTGCCACAGTCACACGTTACCGTCTCGTTGCCACCCTCGACCGGCAGCCACTTGTCACAGTCCTCACACCGCACCTTGCCACAGTAGCGTTCCATGGCCGACAGCAGCAGACACGTGGGCAAGAGTATATGCCAGCTAAAATCCCTGCCTCATGTCGCGTGGACTCTCCTGACGAGAAGGAACTTCCTACCGACAAGCTACCCTGGTCGTAACGCTACTGCTCGTCCCGTAACTGCTCGCTGGCCCGCCGGAACAGACCGCGGAGGGTGCGTACCTCGCGACCGGTCGGGTGGGCACGACCGAGGAGCCGTCGCCAGAGCCGACCGCTTTTGGCCTGCTTCTCTTCGGGGTGCCCCACGGCAACGAGGAAGTCCGCGAACTGGTCGTGGAGCCCTTCGATGGCACGCTCGTCGGCGCGGTCGGTAATCTCCGGCAGCTGGTCGTCTGCGATGGTCAACTCCCGGAGTTCGTACAGCAGGATAGTCGCGGCCTGGCCGAGGTTGAGGACGGGGTACTCCGCGCTCGCTGGAATCGCACAGAGTTCGTCCAGCCGGGCGAGTTCGTCGTTGTTCAGCCCCGAGGACTCCCGGCCGAAGACGATGCAGGTGTCCGCCTCGACCGACCGGAGGCTGTCGGCGAGTTCCCGGGGCGTCTTGAACGGGTAGCGGACGTGCTTCGTGGCGTTCTCGTTGGTGACGGCCGTACAGCCGACGGTGTGGTAATTCTCGACTAGATGGTCCAGTGTTACCTCCCGAGCATTGGGAAGCACGTCCTCGCGGGCGCTGCCGGCGAAGCCGTAAGCCTCCCCGTCGGGGTCCAGTTCCGGCGGGTCGACGAGCAACAGCTCCGAGAGGCCGAAGTTCTTCATGCCCCTGGCGATGGTGCCGACGTTACCCGGCGTCTCGGCGTCGACGACGGCCACAGCGATGTCCCGGCCGCCGCTGTCGCTGTCGCTCATACGTCGAACACGTCGGTATCGAGGTCCATCGCTTCCCGCTCGGCCTCGCTCATCTCGTCGACCTGTTCGTCGACTTCGTCGAGGCCACACTGCTCGGGTTCCGTCGGCGGTTCGGGGAGGTCAGACGGGTTCTCCTCGACGTGGTCAAGGCCGGCATAGCCCTCTGGTGCGCGGTTGCCGCTGACGAACCACTCGTGGAACGCGTCCTGTAGCTCGTCGCTGCCGGCATACTCCGACCCGCCCTCCTCGCGGAACCAGTAGAGGAAGTCCGCTTCGTGGCGCTCACAGAGAACAACCTCGGAGAGCGGTTCGCCGTAGACGATGGCGGCGGCATTACAATCCTCGACGTCGTCCTCCTGGAGCCAGCAGGCGTCACAGGGTTCGCCCAGTATCGCCGACAGGCGGACCAGCCGGTAGACGGTGTCGTCGTCCATCTCCACCAGCGGGCGGACGTTGCCCTCCTCGTCGAAGACTTCGTCCTCGTCGAAGCGCCAGCCCCGGAGCCCGATTGAAACTTTTGCCATAGCCGAGCGTAACGCATCGGGCGTGAAAAACTGCCTGAAGCGCGCGTCTGCCCGTCGTGGAGCCAGCCGTCGGCAATCCCCTGGGGAACCGACTGGCTTAACAGGGTTGGAGCCAAGTCATTCCCATGCGAACTGTCGACGCCGCAGGCCTGTCCATCGGCGACGACCACCCGCCGCGTATCATGGGCGTATTAAACGTCAGCAAGGAATCGCCCTACGACCCCTCGGTCTACGACGACCCTGCCGAGGCTGCCGCCTACGTCGATGAGGAACTCATCGGCGAGGGCGCTGACATCGTTGATGTCGGCCTGGAGTCTGCCAACAAGAAATTTGAGGTCCTCTCCGCCGAGCAGGAACTCGACCGCCTGGAGACGGCAGTCCAGACCATCGAGTCCGTCTCCGGCGACGCTGTCTTCTCTATTGAAACCCGCTATCACGAGGTCGCCGAGCAGGCCCTCGCACAGGGTTTTGATATGGTCAACGACATCTGTGGCTTTGCCGACCCCGAGATGCCCGAGGTCTGTGACGAGCACGATGTTGCCGTCGGCAAGATGGCTTCGCCGCCGGACCTCGAACGACCCGGCGCTATCGAAGCGGTTGACGACATCTACGACGCACTCTTCCAGCACGGCATCACCGACAAGACCATCGTCGACCCCGCGTTCGGCGGGTGGAGCGAGGAAAAGACCGTGGCCGACGACCGCGAGACGTTCCACCGACTGCGGGAGTTCCGGGCCATCGGCCAGCCCATCCTGGTCTCCATCAACCGGAAGAACTTCCTGCGAGACCTGGCCGACCGCTCGACCGAGGAGGCCCTCCCGGTGTCGCTGGCGGCCACGTCGATGGCCGTCGAACGGGGTGCTCACGTCGTTCGGACACACGACGTGGCAGAGACTCGCGACGCCGCCATCATCGGTGACGAGTTCGCCCGCGAGCGCGTCCGTAGCGACCGTGTCGAGGAACTCGACGTGACGACCGTCCGGGAGGCACAGCGACAGTACGGCGAGGCGGGCGAGGATGCTGGCACCCCCGAAACGGCAGTGGCCCGCATGTTCGCGCTGGACCTCCCCGCCGATGCCCGTGATACCCTCCTCACGGCCGCCCACGACTACGACGTGGCAGTGGCCGATACCGGACGAAAGGTTATCCTCGGTGGCCCGGCCTCTGCCCTTACGGCGCTGGCCGATACTATCGACGAACCGCCCGAACTCACGACCGCCATGACCCGGGTACGGGAAGGCTGCAGGTAAGAAAACTTATGCCGGATGCGACGAAAGCACTGCCTGAAGGCCGGAAGGGCACCTGGGCAGGGGTAGTTCAGTGTGCCATTTCGGCTCACTCCGCTTTATCGGGCAGTTACTTCCCGTTAGTGGCCACTTTATCACCACCTGTTGTCTCCGACAAGCGGAGGCTACGCCGATGAAATATCCCACGTGGGAACCGGTCTACGAGGCGATTCTGGACGACTTCGGCTTCGACCGTGGGGCCGACGAGCAGGCCCGGGACCTGCTTGCGGACAGTCTCACTACGGCCTTCGACCCTGTCCGACTGGATTTTGCCGGTGAGACCGTCGCCGTCGCGGGGGCCGGGCCGAGTCTGGAGGCGGAAGCGGGCAGAGCCAGCGAGGCCGATGCCGTCGTTGCTGCATCCACGGCCGCAGACCGACTCCGCGAGGTCGGCGTCGCCGTCGACTGCATGGTCACTGACCTCGACAAGAACCCCGACACGGTACGAGAGCTGACGGCTGCGGGGACGCCGGTCGCTGTCCACGCTCACGGTGACAATATTCCGGCCTTGCGCGAGTACGTTCCTGCTTTCGACGCCGCTGCCGTGATTCCGACGACCCAGGCCGCGCCGGTCGGCCCGGTTCGTAATTTCGGCGGCTTTACCGACGGTGACCGCGCGGCCTTCCTCGCCGACCACTGCGGTGCCGACCGGCTGGTCTTTCCCGGCTGGGATTTCGATGATGACGCCGTCGGCCCGATGAAACGCCGCAAACTCGTGTGGGCAAAGCGCCTGCTCTACTGGCTAGAGCGCCGTCGCAGCGAGCGCTTTGCTGTCCTCGATGGCCGACGTGATGGCATCGACGACAGCGCCCTCCCGGAGTAGTTCCGAGAGAACGCTACACGAACACGTTCGGGGTGAGGGCGAGGCAGGTCGGGACCGAAGGCATCGTCATGGGAGCGGTTCCGGCCGATGTCGAGACTGACGCCCAGCCCCCGATGACGATTCCGCTGCGGCATTTCGTCGTCGGCTTCGGTTTTCTCCTTCTGGGCGGTCTCCTCGGTGTGGGGCGGGCGCTGGGCGTTGTCGGCGGGCTCTCGCGGTTTGCCTACCTCCATCTCCTGCTGGTCGGGTGGGTCTGTGTGACCATCATGGGTGCGATGACGCAGTTCGTTCCGGTGTGGTCGGGCGTTTCACTGCACTCCCGGCGGCTGGCGACTCACCAGCTCTCGCTGGTCTGTCTCGGTGTCCTCGGGTTGGCCGCTGCTTTCCTCACCGGGGCCGGCTGGCTGTTCCTGTCAGCTGGACTTCTGCTCGTTGCCGGCTTCTATGCGTTCGTCTACAATATCGGCCGGACGCTTGCGGCCGTCGACAGTCTCGATATCACAGAAGGGCACTTCGCGCTCGCACTCGGCTTTTTCACCCTCCTCGCGCCACTTGGCTTCCTGCTGGCTGCCACCTACGCCGGCCACGCTCACTCGCTGCCGGTCTCCCGTGCTGGCATCGTTGGGACCCACGCCACCGTCGCCGTCTTCGGTGCCGTCCTGACGACCGTTCTTGGCGCACTCTACCAGCTGGGGACGATGTTCACCCAGACCGACCTCCACGGCGTCGATACCACCCTGAAACGTGTCGAGACAGTTACCTACCCGCTTGGCGTCCTCGGCCTTGCCGGTGGTCGCCTCTTCGAGGTTGCCGTCGTCGCTACCGCCGGCGGTCTGCTGGTCGTCGCCGGCCTGCTCGCGATAGCGGCCGTGCTCGCCCGCCGGCTGGTCGAGACCCGTGTGGAGTGGACGCCGATGTTGACCCGGTACGGTCTCGTGGTCGTTGCTATCCTCGTCTGGGCGGTTCCGACCGTCCCCGCGTGGTTTGCGGACCCGCTGGCCCGGTCGGCCATACTCGGCGGGCCAGACGTGCAACTACTGCTGGTGCTTGGCATCGTCGGCTTCGTCGTCCTCGGGACGCTGTATCACATCGTTCCCTTCATCGTCTGGGTCCACCGCTACAGCGACCGGCTCGGCTTCGAGCAGGTCCCGATGATAGACGACCTCTACGACGGTCGCCTCGCCGCTGTCGACTGCTGGCTGTTCGTTGTCGGTGTCGCCCTCGTGGTCGGGGCCGTGCTGGTCCCGACAGGGTCCCCCGTCGCCGCCGATACCGTTCGACTGGTCGGTGCCAGCCTCTACGTCGTCGGCGTGATGGCCTTTGTCGCCAACATGCTGCTCGTGGTGGTACGTCACAGCCCGGAGACGCTCCGGGCCGTGGTCGGTGGGAGACCGGCCGACGCGTAGCGAGCGCAGGGCTGTTCAGGGTGGCCGGTCTACCACCGGTATGGGCTATCACGTTCTCGACCCCCTGGCACTCCCCGGAACTGACGACCACCCGTGTGACCGTCACTCCATCAGCGAGGCGGTCGACCTCGAAACGCTCGCCGCCGCCGTCTACGACATCGACCCCGGCGAGCAACTCTCGCGAACCTACCATTACCACGAGCAGCGCGAAGAACTGTTTGCCGTCCTCGCTGGCGAACTGGCCGTCGAAACGCCCGAGGAGACCTACACCGTCGGCGAGGGCGAACTCTTCGTCTCGGAGCCGAACAGTCCGATACGCCCGCACAACCCCGCGGACGCTGACGACGCCGTCCGCGTGCTCGGGGTCGGCGCACCACAGTACGACATCGGCCGTCCGTACGACCCCGACACTGACGAGGCTCCCGGGAACGACTGATACCGTCGGCTATCCCTTCGGAAAGATACTCGCCACCTCGGGCTGACAACATTCTTCGACGGAGTATAGCTGACAGTTAGGATGTCCTACAACTGCTCCTATACTCGCCCCGTCTGGGCGACAACTCATCGGGCACACCATCATTGCTCAATACAGGCCGTGCTGTGACCAGCAAGCATTCGCGCGAACGGAGTGAGCGCGATTCACTGAACGCGAGGCGAAGCCGAGCGTTCAGCCTTTTTAGCGTAGATTTTTGCGGCGAGCGGTTCCCGCAGCGAACGCAGTAAGCGAGGAAACCCGAGCCGGAAAAAGGTACTTTCGCACGCTTACTGAGCAGTGTATTCAGTCAGTTCACACTGAAAATAGCCACCTTGTGGAGAGTTCTATGACATCCTCGACAGGATGAACCGGGCTGTCGCGTTCCACCAACGAGTTGATTACGGTGGGAACCTCCATCCGACGTATGGCCGACAGAACGGTGAGCGTCGCCGAGCCGATTCTCGGTGACGAAGAGCACGAGAACGTCGAGGCGGTGCTTGACTCGGGTCGCTTCCTCCAGGGCCCGATGGTCGAGGAGTTCGAACAGAAGTGGGCCGACTTCGTCGGCGTCGACCACGCTGTCGCCGTCTCGAATGGCACCACCGCCATCCAGCTGACCCTGAATGCCATCGGACTCGAACCCGGCGACGAGGTCATCGTCCCCTCCCTGACCTTCGGGTCGACGGCCACCGCCGTCGTCCATCAGGCCGGCGTCCCCGTCTTCGCCGATATCGACCGCGAACTGTACACGCTGGACCACACTGACCTCGAACGCTGCCTCTCCGACCGTACTGAAGCAGTGATGCCCGTCCATCTCTATGGCCACCCTGCCGAGATGGACGAAATCGTCGCCTTCGCCGACGAACACGACCTCTACGTTATCGAGGACGCCGCCCAGGCCCACGGTGCCCGCTACAAGGGTGACGTGGTCGGCTCTATCGGCGACGCTGGCTGCTTTTCCTTCTACGCGACGAAGAACATCACCACCGGCGAGGGCGGTATCGTCACCACCGACAACGACGCTATCGCCGAGCAGGTCCGACTCCTGCGCAGTCACGCCATGTCCGACCGCGACCATCACGTCGAACTCGGCTACAACTACCGGATGTCCGATATCAACGGGGCCATCGGGACCGCACAGGTCGACCGCCTGGAGGAGTTCAACGCCCGCCGCCGCGAGATCTCCGAGCGCCTGCTCTCGGAGTTGGCCGACCAGGAGTGGCTCGAACCCGCGACTGTCCGAGACTATGTCGACCACGCCTACTTCTGGGCCCCCATCGAAATCGACACCGAGGTCACGGGGATGTCCGGCAAGGAGGTCCGTGAGGCCCTGCTCGAGCGCGGCGTGGAGACCCGGCACCGCTACGTCGACCCGCTGTACGACCAGCCGGTCTTCGAGAACCACCGTGGGTTCAACTCCGAATTCCCCTGGAGTGTAAACGACGCCGACCACGACTACGATCTCTCACTGCCCAACGTCGAAGCCGTCGCTGGCAACACGCTCGGGCTCCCGAACCACCCCGGACTGGACGAGGCTGATGTCGATTACGTCATCGAGACGCTCCGGGAGTTCGGCGAGACGCTGTAGACCCCTGCGATACCGGCAGAGCTTCATTTCGTCTCTCGGCACGCAGCGGCTGCTACGGTCTTCCGTACTACGCGTTGTATGGCGACTTTTCTTCGGCGGCTCAGATACTGAAATCCGTTCCGCCACAGTCGGGACACACCAACTCCGACTCACTCTCTCCGGCGTGCAATCGTATCTCGCTGAAACACTCACGACAGATGAGCGCGCCGTGTGACATGCTGGGTGAGACTGGCGAATCCCGAGGACATATCAGTTGGTAAGTATGAATCCACGATATACGTTGCCAATCAATCGAGTATGATTTTCAGATTATCTTGGAGCAAAATACATAGAATCGCCGTGTGGTTTCAACTTCGGCTGCCAGTCCGTTTCCTGTCGAGTCGCTCTCGAACCACGCTATCCGAACGGGCCGCCACCGCCGCCCATGCCACCCATGCCGCCGGGTCCGCCGGGTCCACCGCCGCCACCCTGTTGCATCTGTTTCATCATCCGCTCCATGTCGGCGTCGCCCATGCCCTGGAACTGGTCGAGCGTCTGTTTCATCATCTTGTGTTGCTGGAGCAGTTCACGGATGCGTTCCTCGGGTTTGCCCGAGCCACGCGCGATACGTTTCGTCCGGCTTGCGCCGACGACACGGGGGTTTTCCAGTTCCTCCTCGGTCATCGAGTCCATGATGACATCGAAATCCCGCATCCGCTCCTCGGTGACGTCCATCGCGTCGTCGGGTAACTGGTCTTGCAGCCCGCCACCGAGGCCGGGAATCATGTCCATCACCTGGTCCAGCGGCCCCATCCGGTTCATCGCGTCCATCTGCTTGCGCATGTCCTTCAGAGTGAACTGCCCCTCAAGGATATCCTCGGGCTCCCAGTCTTCGTCTTCCTCCTGGGCTTCGGTCATCGCGCGCTCGACGCGCTCGGTCAACTGTTCGAGGTCGCCCATCCCCAGCAGGCGGGAGACGAAGCCACTGGCCTCGAAGCGCTCGATGTCCTTGACCGTCTCGCCCGTTCCCAGGAAGGCAATTGTCGACTCGGTCTCGTTGACGGCCGCCAGCGCGCCCCCACCTTTTGCCGTCCCGTCGAGTTTGGTGATGATGACGCCGTTGATGCCGATGGCCTCCTCGAACTCGGTGGCCTGGTCCTTGGCGGACTGGCCCATCGCGGCGTCCAGCACCAGCAGGTTCCGGTCCGGGTTTACGACCGACTCGATGTCCTCTATCTGGTCGATGAGTTCTCTGTTGAGGCCGTCACGACCGGCTGTGTCCACGATACGAACGTCTGCATCCTCCGTCGCCTCCAGCCCTTCTTCGGCGATGACGGTCGGGTCATCTTCGTCTGGGTCACCGTAGAAGTCCACCTCGGCGTTGTCGGCCATCTGCTTGGACTGGTCGTATGCACCGGGGCGGTCGGTGTCTGTCTGGATGATGGCCGGACGCAGGCCTTTCTTCGAGAACCACCACGCCATCTTCGCCGCGGTCGTCGTCTTCCCCGACCCGTACAGGCCGGCGAGCATGATAGTCTGTTCTTCGAGTGGCAGTTCGGTGGACTCTCCCAGTAGCTCGACCAGCTCCTCGTAGACGATGCGGAGGACCCAGTCACGCGGGGAGGTGCCGGCGGGTGGTTCCTCCTCCAGCGCGCGGGTCTTGATGCCGTCGGAGAGCTCCTGCACCAGCGAGATGTCGACGTCGGCCTGAATCAGGGAGCGTTGTATCTCCTTGACCACGTCGTCGACATCTTCCTCGGAGATGCGGGACTTCCCCCGGAGGTTGTTCAGCGTCCCTCGGAGGGAACTCCCCAGATCGTCGAGTACCATTGTTGCTCTCGCTACGCATCGGGGTCTGGTAAGCCTTTTTCTCGGGCCCTGCTGCCGACGGCGCTAAAACGAGTCTGCCTGGGTCGACCGCTGTGAGCCGACCGTCGTGTCGGGTCGACTGGGACTGACAGGCGGTATGCCCCTGTTACTTTTCCCGCTGGACCGGCAGGCGGTCCTATGCCGGTCCGACCGAGCATCCTCGACCGTCTGGCCTTTTTCAGGCTCAACCGGACTCCGGCCCCGCTGCTCGACCTCTTTGGCGCAGTCGGGCTCCGGGCAGCGTCGCTGGCGTTCGATATGGATGTCTTCGAGGCGCTCGTGGACGGCCACGACACACCAGAGGCTGTCGCCGCCGCCGTCGACGCCGACCCGGAGGGTGTCGGCCACCTACTCGATATACTCGCCGCGCTCGGGTACGTGCGGGATTGTGACGGCTCGTACCGACTCACGGAGACGAGTCGGCGCTGGCTCACCGGTGACGAGGAGAACCTCGGCCCCTGGCTCACGTTCTGGGCCGACCTGGGCTTTCGGTACTGGGCGGAAACCCTCGACGAGACAGTCCGGACAGGTGAACGTCCAGTGACGATGTCCGAGTGGCTCGACTCCGGTGAGTTCGAGCGCGCCCAGCGAGGGTTCCGAGCGCTTGGTTCCCTGCTGGTCGTCGATGTTCTCGACGCCGTCACCGTCCGCGAGTCCGACCGTGACCTGCTGGCTGTCGGTGGCGGGCACGCACTGTACACGATTGCGGCCTGCCGTCGCCACCCACATCTGGATGCGACCATCGTCGACGACCCCGAGTCGCTCGTGCTGGCTCGTGAGGAAACCGCTGCCGCAGAACTCGACGACCGCATCGTCTGTGAGGGACTCGACGTACAGTCGGATTACCTCGGCGAGAGTTACGACCTCGCCTTCCTGTTTTCCCTCGCCCACGGCTTCGACCCCGCCATCAGCCGACCGCTTCTCGGGCGCATCCACGACGCGCTGGCCCCCGGCGGTCGCGTGGCTGTCCTCGCCCAGTTCGATGGCGAGGGTCCGACACCTGCTACCGACGCCGCCATGGCATTTGCTCGGTTTGTCTCCTTCTCGATGCTCGGGACGAATACAGACACCATCGAGGAAGTCAGTGCTTGGCTCCGGGCGGTCGGCTTCGAGAACGTCAAACGGACGACGTTTCAGACGCTCCCGGGTATCGTCCTGCTCGAAGCCGAGAAGCCGAAGATACCGACGGAGTAACGCTCACTGCTTCCCGGACGACGCCTCCTCTCAGGTCGGGTACGGACTGTCACCGCCAGTGTGTCCGATGCCGTCTCCGTTTGGTAGGGCTGTCGGACAGTCCCGCTCCGGGTTGCCGTCTGCCTAAAATAATTGGGGTACCCGAAACGACGCTCAGTGGTCGTCGTCGTGGGGGTTCTTGACGGTGCCGTAGTTCTCGGCGTGGTCCTCGTAGTCGATGAACCGTGGGGCGTCCGGCTCGAAGGGCCGTTCGAGGCTCTCGAAGGCCTTCTTCTTGTCCCAGCCCTGCAGTTTGCCGACTGCGGATTTGTCTTCGAGGTCGTGGTAGTCGAGGTGGGGTTCGGTGGCCTCCCACGCGTTCAGCCCCTGCTCGGTCCGGACGATGACCGAGGAGTACTCGTCGCTGGAGCCGACCGAGCCCACGGTGAGGTCCGCACAGAAGCCCGTGAAGTCGGCACACTCGTTACAGCCTTTGAGCGCGGCGTCGTGGAAGTTCTCGATATCCTCTTCGAGGATGCGCTCGCCCTCTTTGTCGTCGACCATCAGCTTGCCGTGGAGCACGTCCATCTTGCCGACGTTGTCGATGTCGATGCCGCGCTCCTCTTGCAGTTCCTCGCCGATGAGCGACTGGTAATTGAAGTTCTTCGTACACATCAGCGCAATCCTGTAGTCGATTGCGCGAACGCCCTCTTCCTGGGAGCCGTACTCCCAGTCGAAGTCCTGCAGTGCGCGGATGCCCTCGATTTCACAGGGCGTGCCCACTACAGCCAGCGAGATGTCCTCCCAGTCCTTCTCGAATTTGTCCTCCCACTGCGAGAAGTCCAGATGACCGAGCGCCATCGTCTGGTTGTAGATGGTGCCGGTGTTCGCCTTGAGCTCCTCGGGGCTGGTGGCCATGAAGCCCTCGGCCTTCCAGGGGTCCTCCTCGGACTCGCTGGCGATGAGTGCACCGTCGATTTCGCCCTCCTCCATCAACTGGATGAGGACGCCCGTAACGACGCCGCCGTCCTGGGAGCTGTGCCGCCAGTCCTCCTCGACGCGGGCGGAGAACTCCGTGATGGGGTCGCCGGCACCCTTGACGTTGTCCTCGCCGCCGGTGATCTTCCACTGACGCTCGTAGCGCATGCCGCCGCGGGGACAGAAGTCCCAACACAGCGAACAGCCGGTACACATCTTGACGAGTTCCGGGAGTCCATCGTCGCCGATGCCGATGGAGTCGGAGGGACAGGCCGCGACACAGGTCCCACACTGGATACAGCGGTCGGCCTGGATGACTGCTTCGTCCAGTTCCATGAACCACGTCTTCTCGTCGGGCGTCTCGATGTCGTTCATCTCCGACCGGATGGAGTAGCCCGGCGTATCCAGGTCCACGCCGTCCGGAACGCCCACGCGCTTATCGGGGCGTTCGGAGTCCTCTCCGTGGCTCTCGCCGGGGAGTGGCTGGCTCTTGCCCTCCGTGGGCTCGGTGAACTCCAGGTTTGCCAGCTCGCCGTCCTCGGTGACGTTCGTCGGCTCGCCACCGGCGGCCTCCGCACCGGCACCGTCGGCGATGGCACGCTTTTCGCCGTCCTCACCACAGTGACAGCTCCCACCACAGCACTCCTCGTCATCGGTGGCTGCGTGGTCGTGTTCGGCTGCTGTCTCGTGGCCGGGGCTACTGTGACGGCCAGCCTCGTCGTGAATTCCCTCGGTCTGTGCGGGGGTGTGGCCGCCGTGGCCATCGACCTGTGGGACACCGGGGCCGTCGCTGCCGGCCTCGGGGACACCCGGCAGGTGACCACTCCGGCCGTCGTCGGCCGTCTCACTGACGCCCGGGTCCATGGGCGGTTCGGGTGCGTCCTCGATGAGTTCCGGCTCCTCGGGATGTTCAGTCGCCATGAGCGACACCTCCGGATACGTTGGCATCTGCCTGTTGCATAATCGAGCGCAGGCGGTCGTTGTCGACCCGACGGCTCCACTCGTAGAAGCGCTCGCCCTCGACACGCTCGTCGACGTAGGCATCGAAGAGCTGTTCGAGGGCGGGAATCACGGCGTGTGCCGGGACTGCGGTCTCGACCCAGTCGATGAACTCGTTGTCCGTCCCGAGTGCACCGCCGAGCCCGAAGTCCATCCCTTCGATGAGGTTCTCGTAGTCGCCGGCGTCGGCATCCTCGGGGATGTCTGTCTCGCCGTCCTCTCCGACTTTCACTGTCTCACCGCGGAAGCCGATGTCGGCGATCTGTGGCTGGGCACACGAGGCCGAGCAACCGGACATGTGCATCCGGACAACGTCGAGGTCCTCCGGCGTGTCGATGCGCTCGTCGAGTTCGCGAGCCCACCGCTTGGTCCGCTTTTTCGTCTCGATGATGGCGTAGTTACAGAACTCGTTGCCGGTACAGCCGACCGCGCCCCGCGAGAACGGACCGGGGTCTGGCTGGTACTCCGTGGCGAAGTCCTCCGCGAGCAGGTCCTCGACGTTTTCTTCGGGGATGTGCGTGACGAGGAAGTTCTGGTCGGTCGCCAGTCGGACCGAGGCCTCCTCGGTGCCGTACTCCTTTGCGGCACGGGCGGCCTCGGTGAACTCCTCGCCACCCATCCGGCCGCCGATGACGTTGAACCCGACGTATTTCAGCCCGTCCTCTTTCATGTCGTGGACGCCGACGTGGTCGCCGGTGTAGCCTTCCGTGAGGTCGACGCCGCTTTCCGGGAACTCGATGCTCGCGCGGTCACGGATTGCTTCCTCGAATTTCTCGGGGCCCATCTGCTGGACCAGATAGCGCATCCGGCAGACTCCGCGGTTGTTGCGGTCGCCCAGTTCCTTGAACGTCTGTGCGACTGCACGACAGAACTCCACGGCGTCCTCCGGCGCGATGAAGACATCCAGCGGGGAGGCCATGCGTGGCCCATCGGAGAGGCCGCCGCCGACCTTCGCGTGGAAGCCGTACTGCCACTCGCCGTCAATCTCCTTTTTCGCCGGCGTGAGGCCGATGTCGTTGATCTGTGACTGCGAGCAGTCCTCCGCACAGCCGGTAATCGTCATCTTGAACTTCCGGGGGAGGTTGCCGTACTCGCGGTTGTTCTCGAAGAAGTCAGAGACGGCGTCGACGACGGGCTGTGCGTTGAAACACTCGTGGTCCGAGAGTCCGGCAGCGGGACAGCCCAGAACGTTGCGGGCGCTGTCACCACAGCCGCCGATCGTGGTCAGCCCCACCTCGTCGTACTTGTCCCAGATTTCGGGGACATCCTCGATTTCTATCCAGTGTTTCTGGATGTCCTGTCGGGTCGTGATGTCGAGGAACGCATCGCCCCACAGTTCGTTTTGCTCCTCGCCGCCGTACTCCTCGGGTGCGGTGGCGTACTCCGTGGCGACTTCACCGATGACCTCGGCCTGCTCGGGGGTGAGATAACCGCCGGGCACCTTGGTGCGCATCATGATGTAGCCGCGCTGGACGCCATGAGTGTACATGCCTGTCCACTTCATGCGCTCCCAGACACCGGGACCCTCTCGCTCCTCGATTTCGTCGAACGTGAGACCCTCTTCCGCGAACTCTCTGACCAGCTCGACCATTTCGAGCGGGTGCTTCTCTTCTTTCCATTCTTCTACTGTGTTCATAGTTGACCAGTCGGCAGCCTGCTGGGGGCAACTGCCGCTCTTGTCCTTTCCTATCACCACAGCCCCTTTACCTACCCCATCACGGAGAAAACCGCCACACTTCCCCTCCTCAGGATAGTATTGCCGATAAGGTTCGGGTGCGTACACCCACGTGAACACGTACCGATGGGTTGCCGTCTTGCGGTTCGGGGGTTCGTACATGTCCCATCAGGGGTGGTTCCGTCCCTGTTACCGGTGAATGTCTCCGGGAATCCGGTGTCCACTGTTGGAGTCGCCCCGACAGCAAGGTTGCGGCACCAAGCAGACCTGTTCGTAGTGGTCCGTTTCGGTGACTGAACTAGGTTTGTCGGTCGAGCGCCTGTCCTGGCTCCGGTATGTAGGGCCTACCGTGTGCCAGTAGATTCATTTATTTGCAGTGTCGATGCTATAACATGATTGGATTCATACTCGGCCTGGTCAAGAAACTCCTCAAGATACCCATCAAGATAGCGCTGTTTCCGATCAAGACGCTGATAGCGAGTCTCGTCTTCTATACGGTGTTACTGGCACTGGTCGGGGGCGGGATTTACTACTTCTTCTTGCTATAGACCCGCCCTACTCCTCGCCCAGGAGCGCGTCGACGATGCGCTCGGGGTCGAACCGCTCGATGTCCGTGTAGTCCTGGCCGGTCCCGAGGAACAGAATCGGTTTGCCCGTCACGTGGGCGATAGAGATTGCCGCGCCACCCTGCTGGTCGGCGTCGGCTTTCGTCAGTACTGTCCCGTCGATTTCGGCGGCGTCGTTGAACTCCCGGGCGCGGTTGACCGCGTCCTGTCCTGCGACAGCCTCGTCGACGAAGACGGTCATATCAGGGTCGATGACGCGGTCGATTTTCGAGAGTTGGTCCATCAGACCGTCACTCGTGTGTAGACGGCCGGCCGTGTCGCCAAGCACCACGTCCACGTCGTTGGCCTCGGCATACTCGACGGCGTCGTAGATGACAGCGGCCGGGTCCGAACCCTGCTCGTGGGAGATAATCTTCTTGCCGAGGTTGTCGGCGTGTTGTTCGAGTTGCTCGTTTGCGCCCGCACGGTAGGTATCTCCGTTTGCGAGCACCGAGGAGTACCCCTGTTTTTCGAGATAGTCGGCCAGTTTGGCGATGGTCGTCGTCTTCCCGACGCCGTTGACGCCGGTGAAGATGATGGTCACCGGTTTCTCGGCATCGGCGATTTCCTGGTCGAAGTCGAACTGGCCGACGCTGATGACATCGTACAGCGCCTCCCGGACGGCGTCGGTGACGAGATTGCCGGTACTCGACAGTCGGCGACGCGTCTCGCCGACGAGATTCGCCTCGACACCGTCGAGAATCTCCTGTGCGACGTTCATCTCGACGTCACTGCCAAGCAAGGCAAACTCCAGTTCTTCGAGGTGGGCCTCGAGGTCGTCCTCGTCGATGACGGTCTTGCCGGTGGCAAACAGTTTCGCCTTCTCCGTCAGTCCGCGGCCGTCGTCGTCTTCGCCGTCTTCCGGCTCCTCGGTTTCCGTTTCGCCAGTCTCACTGGCGTCGTCCGGAGTCTCCTGTGGTTCCGTCTCGACGACACCCTCGGCTGCCGCCGTGTCGGCCGTTTCGGCAGTCTCGACTGTATCGCTGCTCGGACTCTCCGCTGGTTGGTCCGAACTCTCGACCTCACCTGCGTCCGCCTCGGCGTCGGTTCCTTCAGCGTCAGTCTCCTCGGCGTCTTCCTCGACGTCGCTGGTGAAGTTGTTGAGTTTGTCCTTCAGTCCGTCGAACATCGCCTACTCGTCCTGCTGCTGTTGCTGTTGCATCTGCTGGAGCTGCTGGGCCTGCATCTCCTGTGCCCGCTCCTCCAGCTCCTCGCTTTCGCTTTCCAGCTCGGCGATGTCAGAGCGCATCTCCTCGATACGCTCGTCGACGGTCTCCTTTTTCGTCTCCAGCGTATCGACAGCGCCGTCCTGGTCGCGCTCGGCAGCGTAGCCACCGCCGAGGCTGACGACGACCTCGTCGATGTTCTCGATTTCGGCGCGAATGTAGGCGTCGCCGCCGACCGGTACCTGCACTGTCGAGCCACTCTCGAGTTCGCCGATTGCTTCGATGGCCTCGTCGATTTCCTGTTTCTCGGTCTGGAGGCGCTCGATTTCCTCCTCGATGGCTTCCTGCTGTTGTTCGATCTCTTCGATCTGCTGTGCGATCTCCTGCATCTGGGGGTTGCCCCCGCCCATACTCATGCCTGGACCTCCTCGATTTCGACCTGCGTCCGCTTCAGCCCGTGCTTGGAGCCGAACTCGGTGTAGGTGTACTCGACGGCAACGTCCTCGTTTTCGGCGTCGATATCCTTCTCGAATGTTTCCCAGCCGTCGCGTGCCTGCCAGCGGCCGGTTACCGTGAATTCACTCATACCCATCGGTCGGGGACCCCGCCGGAAGAATCTTCCTATACTCAGTCGATCACATCGGGTTAGAGGAAGTGTCTGCTTTGGGAGGATGTGCAACAACCCGAAGCAGACAGCGAAATAGAGGAAGAGCACCTGCTTAATTTTGTCGTCAACAGCCTCGACGAAGAGCTTGCGATAGACCTCGGTGATGACGTCAAGGTCACGACAGAGACGTTGTACGAGGTCCTCGCCGGCGCCAGCGCCGGCGGGACCTCAATCAACCACGTCTGCGAAACGACCGGCGACTCGCCACACGCCAATACCGTCCGGGGACATCTCACCGAGCAGTTTGAGCTTGACTCGGTTGAGGCAGTTGGGGACACGCTCCTGCAGCGAGATGCGCTTGCGACACTTCCAGATCGACCGGTGGAGGTCTGTGCAGACCTCCACCTCGATCCCTACTACGGCGACGAAGACGAGACAGAGGCGCTGTACTTCTCGCAGGCGAAACGAGGAACCACAACGTTTCATGCGTACGCGACGCTGTACGTACGAGTACGCAACAAACGATACACGCTGGCGGTGCGCCAGCTCGTCGCTGGCGACACCACCAGCGATGTCCTCGCTGAGTTTCTCGAACTGCTCGACGGCCTTGACCTCAGCGTCAAGGCCGTCTACCTTGATCGTGGATTCTACAACAGCACCTGTCTCGGACTGCTGTACGCCCACAACTACGCCTATGCAATGCCGATTGTCAAGTGGGGCGAGACGATTCAAAACGAACTCAACAGGGGCTGGAGCCGCGAGATCGAGCACGATCTCGCCGGCGAGGTAACGTTCCCTGTGTTCATCGATTGTGTGTACCAGCAAGGGCGGTACGATGAACACGGAGTGGCGCGTCACGGCTACGCCGCTGACGCGCCGTTCATCGACACACCACGAGATGCTCGAGAGCACTACAGCAAGCGTTTCGGCATCGAGTCAAGCTACCGATTAGCCAAGCAGAGCCTCGCGTTCACCAGTTCTCAAGACGCTGGCCTGCGGCTAGTGATGTTTGTCGTGAGTCTGTTGCTGCAGAACAGCTGGCGGTATCTGCATTGGAGGTACGTGGCGGCGCCCCGCCGCGGGGGGCGCCGCCTCTGGAGATGGCCGTTCGCGGAGTTTTGTGAGATGGTGTTGCGGGCCGCTTGGACAGCGCTTGGTGTGCGTAGAGCAGTCCCAGCGAACCAGTCACTCGACGACCGGTTCTTCCGGTAGCTGTCCACCGATCCGGACAGCGGTCGTGAGTGGCGACACTGTCGCGTCGGCGGCGATCCGCCGCCGACAGCGACGGTCCATGCCGAAGATCCCGCTCACTAGCGCTTCGAAGACGCTCCACGACCAGTTCAATCTGATTCACCGCCATCAGACGAGGTTACGCGGCTGTCGATGTGATCGACTGATACTCGGAACACCCCTCTTGCCTTGCCACCACTCGGTCGCCTGCTGCAACTGTTCACAATCACAGCGTCCCCCGGAGACTGCGTTGCCACTGAGCGTGACAGTGTTCCATTCCACCAGTCCTCGGACGGGACCGACTGACCCCGGTGAAAACCGTTCAGGCGTAGCCGAGTGCGGAGTCGATGCGGCCGAGTTCCGGACCGCTGGTGTCCTCACCGACGACGTAGCCGGCGTCGTTGGCGACCAGTCCCGAGCCGACGAGCGGCGCACCGTAGTTGATGGTGCCGATGTCGGCGGGCACACCTAGAACGTCCTCGATAGTGTCGAGTTCGCTGTCGCTTGATTTCGGGTGACAGAGCACGCCGTTGTTGGTCGCCACGGCGGCCGTGCCGACGGTCTGGACGCCTGCCAGGTCGCCCCGGTGGACGGGCACTTCGAGTCCGTCCTTGACTGCCTGGACGGCCTCCCGGGAGAGATCCGGATGGACGTAGGCACCAGTGTCGTTTGCCAACACGACGTTGCCGGCGGCGTTGATGCGGCCGGGCAACTCCGTGACGGGCATGTCGACGGCGTCACTGATACGCTCCTGTTCACGCTCGCTGATGCGTGCGCTCACGAGGAGGCCGTTGCTGTTGCCCGTCGCGAGTGCACCGACGGTGCCCGAGCCGCCGACTGTCGTCTGAACGACCGGTACGTCGAGCTCCTCGCCGAACTCGTCGGCGACTGCGTCGTCGACATCGGGCCGGATGAGGAGACACTCGTCAGTCGCACGGGCGAAGACGCCGACGTACGACGAACCGGAGAAGGCCGCGCGGAGCACCCTTACGCTGCCGGCTCCGCCTCGACGATGTTCTCGCCGTCCTCCTCGAACCGGGCAGCACGGACGCGGAGTTTGCTGGGGGGCGAACTCCGACCCTGCTCCCAGACCGCCTCGTTGATGGAGGGGTCCAGACGGACGGCGTCTTCGTCGACGGAGAAGTGCTGTGCGAGGTGGCTCCGGACGAGCGCCATCGCCTTGTCGGCACGCTGGCCCTTGGGCTCGCGTTTTGCCTCACGGAGCGGGACCGTGATGACCCGCTCCTCGAAGTCACTAGCGCTCATTCGTCCGTGTCACTCCGCCGCCACTGTCGGCGCTGTGGGTTTCGTTGCACGTCCCGGTCGGTCTTGAGGATGACCCACGCCGGCACGCGGCTGTTCTGTCGCTCCAGCTTGCCCAGCCGCTTCTTCTTGGACTTTGATTTCTTGCTCATGGTGTGTCCCCCTTCCCCGTCATCGCTTATATGTGTGTTCCTTTCGTGGAGTCCCCCTCCAGTCGCCTGCTGAGACCAGTACTATCAATACTGAAAACGCTACTGTGCTAGAGACTCTGTCACGGTTCTCTGTTATCAGCCCTGAGATTTTGCCCGTTGGGAACTAAATAGTGGGTCCTGTAGTCATAGGTATGAGGCGTCGGGCGTTTCTCGCGTCGTTGGGTGCCGGAGTCGCTGCGACGACCGGCGGGTGTGTCGCCGACGGGCGTGTGGCGCGTGAGATTGCCAAGGAAGTGAGAATAGAACCGCTCACCGCCTGGTGGGAGGAACTGCCAAGCGTCGGGGGCAACGGCGCACTGTCGCTGACGGTCAGGGCCGACCAGCAGTTCGATGTCTACTACTTTACTGACAAGTCGACATTCAGCCAGTACCGTCTCTATATCTACAATCGGGCACAGACAGACGGGGCGACCACGAACGACACGACAGCCGAGTCGACGGGAAATACGACCACGACGGGCGGGAATACCACTGCGGCGACTAGCGACTCCTCGATGCCGGCCGGACACGACGACATCAGTCAGGCGGCAGTCCCCAAGGGCGACAGCGACAAATACGAGGTGCAGGTTCCCGACGACGGCGGACGGCGGAGTATCGAAACCGAAGGCGCTCACTACCTCGCAATCGACCACTCGAACTACGGCGCTGGCGTCGAAGTCAAGCGGTTCCAGGACCCGCTGTCCCCGTTTATCGACCTGAAAGTCATCGACGAAGAATCCATTATATAAACGCCAGCGGAACCATCAACGCGAGTCCGAGCGCGATGCCGGCCGCGAGTTCCGGCCGGCCGCCACGCGGGAGGCCGGCTCCGTTGTCGAGTGCCTCGGGGATGAACTCGGTGACCACCAGATAAATCATCGCCCCGGCGGCGAACCCGAAGCCGAAGGGGAGGAACTGCTTTGCCAGCGTCACGAAATAATAGGCGATGGCCGCGCCGATGGGCTGTGGGAGACTGGAGAACACGGCCCACCAGATCATCCGCCACTCGCTGACGCCCATCGACCGCAGCGGGATGGAGATGGCGACGCCCTCGGGGATGTTGTGAATCGAGATGGCGACTGTCATGAACACTGCCAGCACGGGCAGGGTCAGTCCGGCGAGGACGACGGCATCACCCGGGGTCGCTTCCAACCCGAGGTCAGCGAAAGAGACACCGACGGCGACACCCTCCGGGAAACTGTGAACGGTCAAAATCCCGAGGATGAGCACGAGTTTCTTGAAATCCGCCTCCTCGTACTCCTTTGGATGCAGTTCCGCTCCCTCTAGCACCTCGTGACCCACGACGACGAGGATAACGCCCGCAAGGAGACCCGGTCCGATGGCGATGGCTGCATCGACGACCGTCCCGTCGACGACGGCTAACCCCTCCTGAATCAGCCCGAAGACCGACGCCGAGACCATGATGCCCGAGGCCAACCCCCAGAGGATGACGTTCCAGCGGTCGCTAATGTCGTCGAAGAAGAAAAACGGAATCGCACCCAGTCCGGTCGCCAGCGCGGTGATGAACCCGGCGACGAACACGATTGCCACGTTCTCCAGCAACACCATGGTCGGCCGTTGTACCCCCGCACATAAATACATCAGGAATTTTATGTTTTTGGCTGCCCTAATCCAGCAGGCTGCTCACAGGGGGATAGCCTCGACAGTCGTGTACTCCGGTCCGTCCTGGGTGAGCGTGCTCTCGGTGAGTCGGACTTCCTCGACGCGGAGTTGGCCCACGTCGGGGGCCTCGGTCCGGACGGTTTCCTGGACGAGTTCCTTCGCTCCGGCGTGGTCCATGCGCGCGAGCGTGACGTGTGGTGTGTACTCGTGGTCCTCCGGGGCAAATCCTATCGCGACGGTCCGGTTCTCGATGGCTTCGTGTAGTCCGGTCAGTTGTTCGCCACCCTTGCGGACGCCCAGCCAGACGACGCTGATATAATCCAGATGCGGGAACACACCCAGTCCGCCGAACTCGACTGTGAAGGGGTCGACCCCGCTTTCGGCGACGGCCACCTCCAGTTCCTCGCGGAGTTCGGGAATCCGGTCGGGGTCGGTATCGCCGAGGAACTTCAGTGTGAGATGAGCCTGCTCGGGGTCGGTCATGGTTAGCCCTGTCGCGCCCTCAAAGTACCCCTGCACCTGTCGGACCTCGTCGGCGAGACCGTCGAGGTCGACGCTGACGAACAGCCGCTTGCTCATATTCCTCGTTTCAGGTCTGCTCGTTTGAATCCTCTGTCCGTCATCGTACTGCTCTTTCTCGGGTCGTGTTCCCACTCCCGTCGGTCGCTCGGTGGACCGCAGTTTTGCGGGTCACTTCGTTCCCCGCTCCACGTCGAGGTCTCGCTCCCGTCGGTCGCTCGGTGGACCGCAGTTTTGCGGGTCACTTCGTTCCCCGCTCCACGTCGAGGTCTCGCTCCCGTCGGTCGCTCGGTGGACCGCAGTTTTGCGGGTCACTTCGTTCCCCGCTCCACGTCGAGGTCTCGCTCCCGTCGGTCGCTCGACCTCGCTCGCCACGTGACGTAGCCCTTAACCCTCCTGCCCGCGAATGAATGTATATGACTGACGACCCCGAGGACCACTCGTTCTCGGAGGGCCAGGGGTTCGGTGACCCGTACGAGGCCTTCGACATCGACCCGCCGGAGCTTTCAGTCGACCCTGACCAGGTCGACCCCGTCGACTCCCGCGTCGTAACCGACACGCTCGACCAGCACAACGTCGCCAGCGACGCCGTCAACGCGGACAAGCTCGTCGACGTGGGGCTGGATTACATGCGCATCAACCGACACGAGCAGGCAACCGACGCGCTCGAACGCGCCGCCAGATTCGCCGACGACGAGCGCGTCGAGCAGGAGGCCTGGGTGAACAAGGGCGCGGCACACGCCGAACTCGAGGAGTACGACCAGGCAATCGGTGCCTACGAGGAGGCTATCGCCATCGACGACGACTCCGACCACGCCGCCACCGCGGAGACGAACCTCGCCTACGCGCTCTGGGAGTTCGGCCGCACCGAGGAGGCGCTCGAACACTCCGAGCGTGCCGTCGAAATCGACCCCCGGTTTGGGCAGGCGTGGTACAACCGTGGCTTTTTCCTCAACGAGCGCGGCCTCGCTGAGGACGCCCTGAATTGCTTCGATAACGCTCTTCGGCTTGGCTACCGGAGCGTGGACCTGCTCGAAGAGAAGGCCATCGCGCTTGAGGAACTCGGCGAGGACGAACGCGCCGAAGAGGTCGCACAGGAAGCCGAGGAGATTCGCCAGGAAAACGAGGAACAACTGGTCGACGCCCAGGGCGACCGGCCGCGTGAGGACCAGCAATTCGGTGACGAACAGCTGTTCGACGACGACCAACTCAGAGAGTAAATGTCCACACTGCTGCTCAACGAACGCGACACGGAGGAAGGGCTGCTCGTCTCGGTCTGTGATGCCGATGTCGTCGGCGAGACCTTCGAGAACGACGACGTCTCCCTGACCGTCGACGCTGATTTCTACGACGGCGAGGAGGCCGAGGAAGCGGCTGTCGTACAGAGTCTTGCCCGGTGTACGGTCGCCAACATCGTCGGCACGCGGGCCGTCGGGCTGGCCGTCGAGGAGGGCTTCGTCGACGAGGAGAACGTCCTTGACTTCGACGGAACCCGCCACGCGCAACTGCTGTGGATGTGAGTGCTTTCCGCTCCCGGAAACTGAGTTTAGGGAAACCGAAATAATGTTGCCCATCGAGTCCTTCGACTAGAGCAATGGAACCGAAACAGTCCGAGTTGCTCGACGTCGAGGCTATCCGTAAGGATTTCCCGATCCTTCAGCGGGAGTTCGACGGTACGCAACTCGTCTATCTGGACAACGCGGCCACCTCGCAGACGCCAGACCAGGTTATCGATACGATTGCCGACTACTACCGGGAGACCAACGCCAACGTCCACCGGGGCCTCCACCAGCTCAGCCAGGAGGCCTCTATCGCCTACGAGAACGCCCACGACCGCGTCGCCGAGTTCATCGGTGCCGAGGGCCGCGAGGAAGTCGTCTTCACGAAAAACGCCACCGAGAGCATGAACACCGTCGCCTACGCGTGGGGGCTGGCCGAACTCGGCCCCGGCGACGAAATCGTGATGACGGAGATGGAACACCACGCCGCGCTCGTGACGTGGCAACAGATAGCGAAGAAGACCGGGGCCGAGGTCAAGTACATCCCCGTCGATGAGGAGGGCTATCTCGATATGGACGCCGCCCGCGAACTCATCACCGACGACACCGAGATGGTCAGCGTCGTCCACGTCTCGAACACGCTGGGCACTATCAACCCAGTCTCGGAACTCGCGGACATCGCCCACGACCACGACTCGCTCATCTTCGTCGACGGCGCACAATCCGTCCCGCACATGCCCGTCGACGTTCAGGACATCGATGCCGATTTCTTTGCCTTTTCGGGCCACAAGATGCTCGGCCCGACCGGCATCGGCGTCCTCTACGGCAAGGAGCACCTGCTCGAGGAGATGCAGCCCTATCTCTACGGCGGCATGATGATTTCGAAGGTGACCTTCGAGGACTCCACCTGGCACGAACTCCCCTGGAAATTCGAGGCCGGGACGCCGGTCATCAGCCAGGGTATCGCACTCGCGGAGGCCTGTGACTATCTGGACGACATCGGGATGGAAAACGTCGAACACCACGGCGAGCGCCTCGCCGAATACGCCTACGACCAGCTCTCGGAGTTCGAGGGCATCCAGATTCTCGGCCCGCCGGGCGACGACCGCGCGGCGCTGGTGTCGTTCAACCTCGGCTCCGTCCACGCCCACGACACCAGTGAAATCCTGAATGACTTCGCCGTCGCCGTCCGGGCCGGCGACCACTGTACCCAGCCGCTGCACGACAAACTCGGCATCGCTGCCTCGGCGCGTGCCTCCTTCTACATCTACAACACGAAAGCGGAGGTTGACAAACTGGTCGAGGCACTGGAAGAAACCGAGGCACTGTTCGCATGAACGGCCGGTCTGTCTCCCGGGGCACAGCGTAACTGTGGTCTCCCGCACTTACCGCTGTCTCGCCTGTCTCGACGGGACCGTCGAGCGAAGCTTCGACGTGTCACATCTCACGGTGACCTGTGAGGCCTGTGGCGAGTTCAGCCGGTTCGTCCACGAGGGCGTCTACGAGCGGTTCCAGGCCTTCGAGGAGGAGCCACCCGCGGAGCTCGACTGGGGCCGCCTCGGGAAGATGGAGAAGTTCGTCGTCGCCGAGAAGATAGTTCGTGAGGGCAAAACGCTCGAGGACTTCGAGGTCGACAGCCACGACGACGGCGAATCGGCTACCGACGACGCGCCTGCCGGGGACTCGGCTGGTAGTGGCTCGACCCCTGGCGGCCCGACTGATAGCGGTTCGACAAGCGCCGACGCGAGTCCCGAGGACTCGGCTGGTAGCGACTCGACCGCTGGCGTTCCGGCCGACGATTCGACCGAGAGCGACCCGACCGTCGAGGAGTCCTGAAACGACGCGTTCCCCTCGCTGTGGTGTCTGCTCCCTGTACGCGGTCTCCCGTCCGACTCACTTCAGTCGCACGGCGGTTCCGTAGGCGATAACCTCCGCCCCGCCGTCGACGATGCCCGAGGTTTCGAGTCGAACGTTGACGACTGCATCAGCCCCCATCGACTCGGCCTCCGACTCCATCCGCGAGAGGGCTTCGTTGCGTGCCTTTGTCAGCAACTCCGAGTAGCCTTTCAGTTCACCGCCGGTAAGGTTGCGGATGGACTGCGTGATATCCCGGCCGACGTTGCGTGCCTCGACGGTGTTGCCACGCGCGATGCCGAGCGATTCCTCGATGTCTTCGCCTGCGACGGTGTCCGTGGTTACTATTTCCATACGCCCAGTTTGTCCGCCCACCTAATCAAACCGAACTGACTGTTTCAGAGCCAGCAACCATTCCGGTAGTTTATATCACACTCTCCGTTGCCTCGGTTCGGAGCCTGTCTCCTATTGGTACCATTCGCTCGCCAGCCGTGGATTCAACACACCCCATGGCGGACCAGGGGTATGTCGACCATTCGCGCGGTCGTCAGGCTCGCACGCGACCGGAATCTCACGTTCTTGGCCGCGGCCATCGCCTACTACGCCTTCGTGTCGATTATCCCGCTGGTGTTGCTCGCCGTGGCAGTCGCCTCACTCGTCGGGGGACAGGCGCTTGCCGACCGCGTCACGAACCTGGTGAGCGGGCAACTCTCGGCGTCGGGCCAGCAGATGGTGACGGAGGTGCTGACGAGCAGTTCCGGTCGCGGTGCGGCGTCGGTGGTCGGTGTTCTCGCTTTGCTCTGGTCGGGATTGAAGCTCTTTCGCGGTCTGGACCAGGCCTTTGACGAACTCTATGCCGACGACGTGGAGAGTTCACTGCTCGACCAGATTCGGGATGGCCTGGTCGTCGTCTGGGGAATCGCGCTTGCGATTGTGCTCGTCATCGCCGTCGGGACTGCACTCTCGATGTTGTCGGTCGCGATTCCGTACGCCAACACCTTGGGGTCGCTTATCCTGGTCGCCGTACTGACGATTGCGTTCTTGCCGATATACTATGTCCTCCCACCGCGGGACGAGTCGGTGCGAGCGGTCCTCCCCGGCGCGGCCGTCGCCGCCGTTGGCTGGGTCCTGCTACAGGTCGGATTCCGTGTGTATGCGGCCAACGCGGGCCAGTACGCGGCCTACGGTGTCATCGGTGCCGTCCTCCTCTTTGTCACCTGGCTCTATTTCGGTGCCATCGTGGTGTTGCTGGGCGCGGCTGTCAACGCCGTTCGGGAGGGGGTTAGGGTCGACCGCCAGTCCTGATGCCTGGCTGCCTATCGGCAAACTGGCGACGCGACCGGAACCCTTCTGGCCGCGCCACTCCACGCGTGTGTATGGACCTGGATACTGTCTCCCTCGGTCGCACAGGCCTGGAAGTCAGTGAACTCGCCTTTGGCACGTGGCGTTTCGGCCGCGAGACGGCGAAAAGCAACCTCGAAACTGACCGCGAGACGGCGCACGACCTGCTCGACACCTACGAGGCCCACGGCGGGCGCTTCATCGACACCGCCGATATCTACGGCGAGGGCGACAGCGAACGGTGGATTGGCGAGTGGCTTGCCGACCGTGACCGCGAGGATTTCGTCATCGCCTCGAAAATCTACTTCCCGACACGCGACGAGGACCCCAACAGGACGGGGCTCGGCCGCAAACACCTTCGCCGGCAAATCGACCGGATTCTCGACCGACTCGGCACCGAGTACGTCGACCTGCTGTATATCCACCGCTGGGACGACAACACGCCCGCCCGCGAGTTGATGCGCACCCTCGATGGGTTCGTCCAGGACGGGAAAGTCAACTATCTCGGTGCCTCCACCCTGGAACCAAACGCCTGGAAAATTGCCCGCGCCAACGACATCGCCGAGCGATACGGCTGGGAACCGTTCACCGTCACCCAGCCACGCTACAACCTCGTCAACCGCGAAATCGAGGGCGACTATCTGGAGTTTTGCCGGTCCGACGGCCTGGGGGTCGTCCCCTGGAGCCCGCTGGCACAGGGCTTTCTCACCGGGAAGTACGACCGCGATGCGGACCTGCCCGAAGACACTACTGCCGCCGACACCGAGGGCTGGGAACAGCGGTACCTGACACCGGAGAACTTCGATGCCCACGACGTGCTGGATGCCGTCGCGGGGGAGGTCGGTGCGACGCCGGCACAGACCGCGCTGGCCTATCACCTGCACCATCCTGACGTGACTGCCCCCATCGTCGGCGCTCGCACCGTCGACCAGCTGGAGGAGAACCTCCAGGCGGCGACGGTCGACCTCTCAGTCGAGCAGTTCCAGCGCCTCGAAGCAGCGAAGGCTGGCCCCTTCGAGAACCTGCTCTGAGCCATGGCGCTGTCGACTGATTTCGAGTCCATCTCACTGCCGCTGTCGGCCCCTTTCGGTATCTCCCGGGGCACGACGGAGACAGCCGAGAACGTCCTCGCCCGTATCGAAGACGACGACGGACGCGTCGGTGTCGGGGCCGCGGCGCCAGTCGAGTACTACGGCGAGTCGGTTGCGAGTGCGCTCGATGTCCTCCCCGAGTTGCTCCTCGCAGTCGAAGAGCGCGGCACCCCCCACGCACAGCAGGCACTCGCCGGCGAGTTGCGCGAGCGCGCACCCGACAACCCGGCCGCCCGCGCTGCCGTCTCCATCGCGGTTCATGACCTCGCGGCCCGCCAGCGCGGCGAGCCGCTGTACCGCCGCTGGGGGTTCGACCCCGATGCCGCCCCGCCGACGACCTACACCGTCGGTATCGCCAGCCCGGAGGAGATGGCAACGCGCGCCAGCGAAGCCAGCGCCGCCGGCTTCCCGCTGAAAGTCAAACTCGGGACGGATGCGGACCGCGAGCGAATCCGGGCCATCCGAGAGGCTGCACCGGAGGCTCATCTCCGGGTGGATGCCAACGGGGCGTGGGAGCCAGCCGACGCCATCGCAGCGACGCGGTGGCTGTCCGAGTACGACGTGGCCTTCGTCGAACAACCCGTCCCGGCCGACGATATCGCGGGTCTGCGGGCGGTCAGCGAGGAGGGTGCCCTGCCGGTGGCGGCTGACGAGTCCTGCGTGACCGCTGCAGACGTGCCACGCGTCGCGGATGCGGTCGACATCGCAGTCGTCAAGCTGGGCAAGTGCGGCGGCCTACGGCCGACGCTCCGACAGATTGCGGCTGCCAACGCACACGGGCTGGAGACGATGCTTGGCTGTATGGTCGCGAGCAACGCTGCGATTGCTGGCGCTGCCCAGCTAGCACCGCTGTGTGAGTACGCCGACCTCGATGGGTCGTTGCTCCTCGCTGAGGACCCCTACGCCGGCGTCCCGATGGAGGATGGAACCATCGACCTGCGGGCAGTCGCGGCCGGCACAGGTGCCCGCAAGCGCTAGCAATCGCAGTCGGCTGTTGCTGAGCGGGAGCGACACCTCTCTTGTGGCATCCGAGTCGACCCGACAGCCCCTGGTTCGACGGCTTACAGCCACTCTGCGAACGATGTCCGCCGCCGACTCAACTCGACGTAGTCACGTTGCATCCCCGTAATCGCGTCGGGAAGCGAGTCGCCCGCTTCGAGTCGCTCCCGAACCCGAGCTTTCTTCCAGCGACTGGGTGTCGTCCCCGCGTCCCAGCGGGCTTCGATGGGTGCCAGGTAGTGGTCGATATCTGCTGTGGCCACGCCGGCCTCATCGAGGCCCCGCCGGGCGTAGTCGAAGACTTCCTCGAAGATGGTCTCGGCATCGGCCGTCTGCTCGCCGTCTGCGGTCACCCAGGCGAGGTCGGCGTCGAGTCCGTCCTCGACGGCGCTATAGAAGGCGGCTTCGGCGTCGTCCCACGGGAGTTCCGCGAGCGGGTGGTCGGCTGCGACCAGCCCGCGGATGAGGCCCGCGGTCAGCGCCTGCATCCCCACCACGTCCCGGATGGTGGGCTGTGTCGGGATTGGGCGGTATTCGATACGGAGCGAGCGCTCGTCGCCGGTGCCGACGGGGTCGCCGCCGACGACACACCGGAGCCACCGCCAGTAGGTCCCCCGCTTGTGGTCGAACTCCCAGTAGTCGTCGGCGAAGCTCTCGCGGCCGTCGTCGTGGAGCCACTCCCGGAGGAAGGGGGCATAGAGGTCGTCTTCGACCACGCGGTCGACAACGTCGGACGCCTGTTCGATGTCCCGGGGAACCCGGACCTTGTCCGACTCGGTGTGGTTGACCGACTGCTCGAAGGCCGCGATGCGGAGTTCGTGGTGGGTCTCCTCGACCAACTGGGCCGGGTCGTCGATACCCTCGTAGAGGTCTGCCGGGAGAAACGGCGAATTTGCCGACAGCGCCAGCACCGGTCCCAGCGTCCGGATGGCGGCGTTGTAGTACTCGGGGAAGGCGTCGGCGGTGGGAATCTGGAGGTGTGGCTGGATGGAGGTCGCCAGTGACTCGAAGAGAATCGTCCCGAAGGTATGCTCTGCACCCGGCACCGACAGCGGGAGGTCACCGTCGGCGAGTTGCCGCGCGTGGGTGTCGATGGCCACGTACCGCGGCGCGGGGCGCATGTTCGAGGCCACGGTCGCGCCGTCGCGTTGCTCCGTGGTGTCGAGATACGTCTTGGCCCCTTCGGAAGGTGGCACGGTCCACATCGCGTCAAGCACCAGCTCCCGGCCTGTCTCACGGACTGCCTGCTGTGCGGCTTCGAAGCTGTCGGCGATGCTGTCGGCCTGGGCGGTCAGCCCCGGCCCGTCGAGCACGTTCGGGTCCGTGTTGAGTTCGGCGTTGTGCAGCCCCAGTTCCTTGTTGGCTGTCCCGTCGAAGACGCTATCGGGCAGGCGAGCGAGGGTCGTTTCGGATGTGTCGCTGCCGGTTGTCCCCGCTTCCTCTGTCCGGGTGGTCGCGTACACTTCCATCTCCAGGCCGACGGCGAACTCGGCGTTGTCCATCTCGCCGGCCTCGATTGCGTCCCGGAGGGCCGCAGCCTGCTCGTCGACGCGACTCTCGAAGGTTTCGACGGTCTCGGCGGCCAGCGACCGTTCGACCAGTTCCCCTAGCCGGCTCATTCGAAGAGCTCCTCGTGGCCGTCTCTCAGGTGAGCGTACTCGCCGGAAGCAAAGTCCTCGAAGACATCGTCGGGGTCGATGTCCGTCTCTGCAAGCGGCGTCACCTGCGCGGGCGTGCCGCGGACGAACGACTCCGGGGGCACGTCGTATCCCGGTGGGATGACCGTGCCCATGGCGACAATGCTGCTAGCGCCGATGGTGGCGTCGGAGATAGTCGCGTTGAACCCAATCAGGGCGTTGTCCTCGATACGACTATCGTTCACCACGGCGCCGTGGCCGACCATCCCACCCTCCCCGACTGTCGAGGCGTGTAAGACTGCGTTGTCTCCGATGGCGCTCCCGCCGTCGAGACGGACCGGCCCAACGTCACCGCGCAACACTGCGCCGGGCCAGACCGTCACGTCTGGGCCGATGCTCACGTCCCCGACCAGCGTGCTCTCCTGGCTGACCGCGGCCGTCTCGTGGACCTCTGGGTCGGTCCCGTCGAAGGTGTACTCGCGACTGTCCATAGCGGGCGCACGGTACCGTCCCCCAAAACTCTTGAGACTGTTACTCGATGTCGACAACCAACGTTGGCGTCGAGACGTTCTTGAGGACGCGCTCCGTGGTCGACCCGAGGTTGACCATCCGCTCGGGACCCGTCTCGCCGTGGGTACCCATCACCACGATGTCGATGTCCTCGCTGTCGGCGTAGTCGGTAATCGTCTTGTAGGGAATCCCTTCCTCGCGAATCGTCTCCACCGCCAGTCCCTCGTCTTCGAGACGGACGCGGGCGTCATCGAGCGCGTAGTCGGCTTCTTCTTCCAGTGATTGCCGAACCTCCTCCTTGGCCTCGTCGCTGGCGGCAGTGTACAGGCGCTTGTCGACCACGTAGAGTACGTGGACGCGTGCGTCGTGGTCGCCAGCAACGGTTATCGCGTGTTCGAGTGCGTCGACAGTTCCCGAACTCCCGTCGGTTGGCAGGAGTACCTCGTCGTACATGCTATCTGCCACCACCGCTCCGGACTTAAGCGCTGTGTCCGCCCCACCTCCACGCGCTGATGGGTCTGAAATCGAACATGAGTTATAACTTAAATAACACTTTAGTGCGTGCTTGGGCATTGTTCACAGTACAGATGACTGGGGAGACACCGGAGGGGGTCCACGCGGAGCTGTACGTTCGGTCGCTTGCACCGCGGGGCGCAGCCGACGAACAAGCTACCGTGGTAGAGACCCTCGACAAACTGTCGGACCGCACGACGCTGGCTGACTACCAGGTGCACGTCTGTGGCGAGCACCTGCCCGCGACGCCAGCCGAGACACAAACGACGTTCGGGCAGTACCTCCTGAACCGCATTGCCGTCTTTACCGAGTGGGCACAGCGAAACGACTGTTCGTTTGGCAAACTGTTCGAGCGCCGGACGGTTGACTCTGCGCTGACGGGTGCCACCCGCGATGTCATCACGCTCCCGATGATGACCCTCGCGGAGTACGACGGGACGGACTTGCGCTTCGTTTCGCCGTGTTCGGTCGACGGCGAGACGGTCTCTGTGAGGGACCGACTCGACGAACTGCTGGCTGGCAGTGATGTTGAGACGACGCCACTCGCTGATGCACGGGTCGACTCACCCGATACGACGATTCGTCTGACCCACGGCGTCGACCTCTCGGACAGGCCGGCGAGTCAGTGATACTGTCGGCTCTGACTCTCTCAATTACGTACGTATAGCCGACAGTACGAGCAGTAGTCCCCTTTCGGGCTGCTTGCCCCACTTGGTGACACACAGCCCCTGTAGACGACATCAGCGCCCATGGTATTTATTGTCTACCGCTCTCAATGATTGTTCATGAGCTTTGATGATGGGTCGCTCGGCAAGCGCGGGGATAGAACGGACTCCCGTGGGCGGGGGACGCAGGGACTACTCACTGACATCATCACTCGACTGCGAACACACCTGCGGGAGTGGCCAGCGCGCTACGTCGAGATGCGAACACACCTCTACGAGGAGTAGCTACTCCGTCAGCGGAACTGTTACCACAGGGACGGGGGATGTTCGCACCACTCGTTCGGTTACGCTCCCGATGAGATAGTGGTCCAGCCCCGTCCGGCCGTGAGTGCTCATGACCATCACGTCGACATCTGCCTCCTCGGCGTAGTCGACGATTTCTCCCTGTGGGATGCCGTTTCGGGTGACCTGTTCAGTTGTGACCCCGTCGGGCAACTGTGTCGCTGTCTCGTCGGCGGCGTTCTCGGCGCGTTCCGTTTCCTGTTTGCGCCACGCGTCGAGACCGATACCTCCCGCCGAGGTCTCGAACCGGTTGCGTGTGTCTGCGACTGCGAGGACGTGGACTGTCGCCCCGAAGGCGTCTGCAAGCGTCGCCGCGTGGTCGGTGGCCGCACTGGTCCCCTCGCTCCCGTCGGTCGGCAGGAGAATGTCGTCGTACATACGCCTCACTCACAGGTCCGTGCTGAAAAGCGTCTGGAGTCCGGTTTTCGAGTGCCGACATCCCCTTGACTGGTCCGGTGTGCTGGATATTCGCACGGACGGTTCCCCCTCACAGTCTTTTTCCGTTTCCTTTCACTACGGACACGGCAGATTGTGATTCACCCCTGCAACGCGCACGCTCACGGCCGTTTCGTCACCACCCCACCGCTCGGAGGGTTTTCTTAACTGATGACACGTCCGACCGCAACCGCCGGCTGTCTGGCACCAGCCCGCTGCCCGTCTCGGCGCGCAGGCAGGTACTCGCCCACTTCTCTTCTAACCCACGACTGTCGTTCAGCAACCAGTAACGACACGCTCGCTGTCACACACCGAGACACCGCCGTCGCAAACTAACAACGATGAGTACGAGCACGTCCCAGAAGCTCCAGAAGTCGTTCCTGAAGTATCAGCACGTATTCGTATTTACAGCGCCAGTCATCTTCGTCGCCGCGGTTCTCCTGTTCGCTCCGGCCGACGGAAGCGGCCTCGGTTACTGGCTGGAATACTGGTGGCTGTTCCCCTTCTTCTTGCTGGGTGCGACAACTGTCAACACGGTCGGTATCAGCGGGTCGGCACTGTTCGTGCCCTTCTTCATCTTCATCTTCCCGCCGTTGGCGTACGACATGACGCCGGAGACGCTGGTGAAAGTCAGCCTCATCAGCGAATCGTTCGGCCTGTCCAGTTCAGCCATCGCCTTCATCCAGTACGGACTCGTCGACCGTCGGCTCGGCCTCACGCTCATCGGCGGCGCTGTGCCCTTTGTCATCGGCGGGGCACTCCTGTCGTTTTTCATCCCGGAGCCGGTGTTCAACGCCGCCCTCGGCGTGGCACTGCTGACGGCTGCCTATCTCATGCTCAAGGCCGACCTCGGCCACGGGGAATCGTCGGCCGAAGAGGACGACACCAACGTCACAGCTGACGGCGGTCAGGAGGACCTCCCCGACGACGCCGGCAAGCTCGGTCCTGCCGGCGTCGAGTCCGAGGACGGCGAGGTCACACGCGTCGACCGCGAGGGCGACACCTACTCCTACACGTGGTCGGGCTATCTCGAACGGTTCGCCAACTACAGCATCGGCGGAACGTTCCAGGGCCTGGCCGGGTTCGGTATCGGGGAACTGGGTATCATCTCGATGCTTCGCACGGACGTTCCCACCCGCGTCGCCATCGGAACGAACCACATCATCGTCGCGGTGACTGCCGTTCTCGCTTCCCTCGTCCACGTCTTCGCCGGCACCGTCGTTCCCGGCATCCACGCACTCAGTCTGGCCTCGACGCCCTGGAACATGGTCGTCTTCACCGTCCCGGCAACGGTAACCGGCGGACAGATTGCACCCTACGTCTCGAACGCCCTCGACACCGGGACGATTCAGAAAGGAGTCGGCGCTCTCTTTGCCATCATCTCGACTGCCCTGTTCCTGATGGCCAGTGGCGGCTTCTAACCCGTCGCTGATACTTGCTTTCGGCTCCTCGATACCGCGAAAAATATCGTCGCCGAGCGTACGCGTCGGGTTCCGTCTCAGTTCCCGGTGAAGTTGGGGTGGTCGCTGACGTACCGGGGGAGATAGCGGGCCTGCTGGGGGAGGTCGGCGATGTCCTCCCGGACGGTCTCTTTCAGTTCTGCGGGCGTCATATCGAGTTCCTCGTCGTCGGCACGCACGTTGACGCCCAGCGTCTCACCCTCGATTTCGTCGCCGCCGACGATGATGTAGTAGGGAACCCAGTCCGTCTCCGCACCGGCGATGCGCTTGCCGACGGATTCGTCGCGGTCGTCGATGTCGACGCGGATGTCCGCGGCTTCCAGGTCGTCGGCCAGTTCGTCACAGTAGTCGGTGTGCTGGTCGGGTCGGACCGGAATGAAGCGAACCTGTGTCGGCGACAGCCACGTCGGGAGCTGGGGGGTATCCATCGTCGCCGTCTGTTCCAGCAGTGCGGCCATCACGCGCTCGATACCACCCGAGGGCGAGTAGTGAAGAATCGGCGGGTGGTGCTGGTCGGTCCCGTCGGTGTACTCGATGTCGAACCGTTCTGCGCTCTCGACGTCGATTTGGACGGTGGGGTTCTCGATTGGCCGACCCAGCCCGTCGATGGCCGCGAAGTCGATTTTCGCCGACCAGTAGTGATGGCGTTCGGGGATAATCTCAAGCAGGGCGGACTTGCCGAGTTCGTCGACGACTTCCTCGACCCACGCCTCGTTTTCCTCGTAGAACTCCCGGGTCATCCGGATGGCCGGCTCGTAGTTGATGTCGAGGTCTTCGGAGGTCTGCAAGGCGAGTTTGGCCTGTTTCATCAACTCCTCTCGGGCCTGGTCCATATCGCCCGTTGCGGTGTGCATATCCGGCATCGTGAACGCGCGCAGGCGCTTGAGGCCGGTCACCTCGCCTTTCTGCTCGCGGCGGAAGGAGTACGTCGACATCTCGTAGATGCGAAGCGGGAGGTCGTTCTCGGAGATGTGCATATCCCGCATGATGGAGAACTGGCCGAAACACGCGGCAAAGCGCAGCATCATCCGGCGGTCGCCGGACTCGAAGCGGTACTGTCTCTCCCCGAACTTGCCCGCGTGTTCGTCGATACAACGCGCGCCCAGGTCATACATGATGGGCGTTTCGACGGGCATCCCGCCGTAATCGACTACGAGGTCGTTGACGTAGTCCATCAGGGCGTCGCGAATGAGCTTCCCTCGGGGGTAAAAGCGGAGGTTGCCAACGTCGGAGAGGTCGTCATATCCCACAAGCTCCTTTTCTTTCATAATCTGGAGGTGGGGTGGCTCCTCGCCGGGGCTGGCGACGACATCCTCGACTTCGTCCTCGATGAAGGCCTGCATGTCCTCGCTGGTGTCGGCCTTGGCGGTGACGGCATCGTCGGTTTCGCCGCCGGGGTGCATTACCTTCCAGTCCGAAGGTTCGCGGTCCAGTTCCTCCTCGTCTTTCTCCTCGTCGCGGTGGTGGGCGACGTGACGGGACAACTCCGAGAGGGGGTGGCCCTTGCAGGAGACCTCGAAGGACTTGTACCAGCCAAAGGGTGCACGCAACACCTCGTAGCTCTCGGCTTCGAGTTCCGTTTCGAGGTCCTGCATGACCTGTTTGGCGGCGTCGGGGCTGGCGAGGTCCTCGCTCAGGTGCGCATAGGGATAGAGGACGACGTTTTGCGTGTTGAGCTGTCCGGTCACGTCCCGGAGCTCAGTCAGGGCGTTCTCGACGACGCCCTCGACGTCTTCCTCGTCGTCAGACTCGACGCTGATGAAGGCCGTTACACACTCTTCCATGCGGCCTTCCATGGGGACCCCCTCTGTCTCGGCGAGGCTATCGGGACCGGCCTTTTCCCGCGCCTCGAACTCCAGATGGTCCGAATGGATGAACAGCAGTCGCATACCACAGTCCACCCGATGGCCAGTAAAAAGCGTGCCGAATGGGTCCCGCTCGCGCGTCCCGCCCCGTGAGCTCCCGACCTCCCGTCGTCTGACTCTACTCTTCGTCTTTTAGCTCTTCGAGTTCGGCCTCGACCTCGTTTTCGTCGATTGCTGGGGGGTCCATCTCCTCGACTTCGCCGGGGTCGACCTCGCCGACTTCCGCGTCGACCTCCGCATCGATATCGACCGCCTCGTCGGCGGCCTCGGTGTCCTCGCCCAGTTCCGACTTGATGGTCTCCAGTTCGGCATCGACCTCGTTGGTGGTCGTCACCTCTTCGAGTTCGCGGTCGAGTTTGCTCTTCTCGGAAATCTGGTTTTCCAGCGCGCCAGTTTCCTGCAACTCGTCGAGCGCTGCCGAACGGGCCTCCATCTCCTCGGTGCGCTCCTCGGCGCGCTCGATGGTCTTCGAGACTTCGTCCATCTCGTCGCCGGCACCGGTGACTGCCTCTGAGACGCGCGCGCTGGCCTCGGCAGCCTCGTAGCGGGCTTTCATCGTCTCCTTTTTCGTACGGAACTCCTCAATCTGGCGCTGGAGCTGGTCTTTTTTCTCGATGAGCTGGTCCTGTTTTCCCTGGAGGTCCGCGACTTGCCCTTCGAGTTCCTCTATCTGGCGCATCTTCTGCTTTTTTTTCTCCAGGGCCCGGCGAGCGAGGTCGTCGCGGTCCTGCTCGACCGCTGCGCGTGCCTGTTCGTTGTGCTTCTCGACGTTGTCCTCCAGGCGGCGCTTTTGAATCTCCAGACGCTTTTTCTGTGTCGTCAGGTCCGCGATACCCTGTTTGACTTTCTGGAGTTCGTCCCGGAGTTGTTCGTAGGAATAATCGAGCGTCTGGGTCGGGTCCTCGGCCCGGTTGAGTACTGAATTGAGCTTCGACCGGACAATGTAGGACGCGCGCGAGAGTATCCCCATGTCTCGAAACGTTGGCCGGGGAAACTTAAAATTCTTACACGCGTTACGGCCGCTGTGACCGACCGCATTCGTATTCCTGATTCCCGGGACGTACAGGCGACACTCGACACCCCCGACGCCGACGAAGCGACCGGCGACCCCGACACCGTCGTCGTCGCCTGCCCACCACACCCACAGATGGGCGGCGACCGCACCGATAGCCGCCTCCGGGCCGTCAGTACCGCCCTCACTGAGCGAGACATCGCCTGTTTGCGCATCGACTACGGGCCGTGGGACGAGGGACAGGCCGAACAGCGTGATGCTCGCGACGCGCTCGCGTGGGCGCGCGAGAACTACGAGACAGTGGGTCTCTTCGGCTTCAGTTTCGGCGGGGCGGTCACCATCCTCGCTGCGGCGAGTGAAAGCGAGGCCTCCACGGCACCCGCCGCGCTCTCGGCACTGGCCCCGGCAGACGAACTTGCCGGCGAGTCTGTCCCGGATGCCGTCGACCGCCTCGACTGCCCGCTACAGGTCGTCTACGGCGAACGGGACGATACGGTCGACTCCGGCCCGGTCGCAGAGCGTGCCCGCAGCCACGGCCACGCCGTCGAGATGCTGCCGGCTGACCATTTCTTTGTGGGACAACGAGATACCGTGGCAGAGACGGTTGTCGAATTCTTCGTCCGAGAGCTCTAAACGAACGGAGAGAGCCTGGAGCCGCCGGTCACGGTAGACGAACCTCACTGAGACTCGTCGTCGGCCTCGGTTGGCAACGTGACGCGGACGGTGTTTCCGCGTGGTCCGTCGCTGGTGACTGTTATCGTGCCGTCGGACTGCGTGACGAGCAGGTTGACGAGCCAGAGACCCAGGCCGCCGCCGTGTGACAGTGGCGTCTCCTCGTGTCCGAGCAAGACGTCCCGCTCCATCTCCGGGATAGGCGGACAGGTGTCTTTGATGTCCACGTGGACCACATCCGTCTCTGGCGTCACTGTGACACTCACCTCCGGCGTCGCCGCGTCGGTGTGAGTGATGGCGTTCGTGAGGAGTTCCTCGAAGGCGTTTTCGATTCGTGGCGACGCGACTGCTGTGACACCCTCGGGACAGTCAAGTGTCACCGACGCGTCGGTGTACTCCTCGGCCACAACGCTCGCTGCCTGCCTGAGCAACGGGCGGAGTTGCACAGCCGTCTGCGGATATTCGCTGAGGCTCTGGGTGACGATTCGTTCCTTCTCGGCGATACCCGCCAGGTCGGCACACGCGTCGATGATGTGTGCTGCGTGTGTCGCCAGCTCCCCGTCGGAACCTGACTGTATCGTCTCGGCCCGGCTCCTGACGACAGTTATCCGGTTGCGGATGTTGTGCCGGAGAATCCGGTCGAGCACCTGTAGCTGCTGTTGGCGCTGTTTGCGCTCCGTGACGGGCTCCTGGAAGCCGATGAAGTGGCGAAGCTCCCCCTCGTCGTGGACCGGTGCGACCGAGACTCTGTTCCAGAACATCGCCCCGTCCTTCCGGTAGTTCCGGAGTTCGACCGTCGCGGGTCGTTCCTCGTCGATTGCTGCCCGCAGTTCAGCCACCGGTTCGTCTCTGGTCTCCTCGCCCTGCAGGAACCGACAGTTCCGGCCAAGAGCCTCCGACCGGTCGTAGCCGGTCAACTCGAGGAAGCGGTCGTTCACGTAGACCATCGGGTTGTCCGGAAGCGACGGGTCGGTGATGACGATGCCGACCGGTGCCTCATCGATTGCCTGTGTACGCAATTCGAGTTCCTGCTCACGCGTTTTGCGCTCGGTGATATCACGTGTGAGCCCGACGACGCGAACGACTGCCCCGGACTCGTCGGTGACTGGCTCCGCTTTGACCCAGACCCACCCCGTCTCTCCCTCACCTCTCAGGATTCGGTACTCGACGTCGACCGATTCCCCCGCAGAGAGTCGGTCCATCACGTCCTGTACGAACGCGCGGTCCTCGGGGTGGACGCCGTTCATGAAGTCCTCCGGATTCTCCTCTATCTTCTCGGTCGGCCGGTGCCAGATCTGGTCATACCCCGAAACGAAGAGCAACTCCTCCCAGTCGCTATCGAAGACCCACAGACAGTCCGTCGAGTTCGCCGTGACTTCCTGAAACAGCTGTTCTGTCTCTCTCGTCTCCTGTTGTTCCCGATACGCCGAGACAGCATCCTCGATTCGAATCGCCAGGGTCGCGAACTGCTCACCGACCTCGTCGCGCCGGAGGTAGTCGGTGACACCGGCCGAGATGGCGTCGCTGGCTATCCGCTCACTCCCCTCTTTTGGACAGAGGAGAAACGGGAAGTCGGGGGACTCAGAGCGAACGGCTGCCAGCAAATCCAGCCCATCCCTCTCGGCGAAGTCGTAGGCGCTGACGATACAGTCGATGTCTGCAGCCACAAACTGCGCCTCTCCCGCCTGAACACTGTGTGCCACCGTTACTGCCATGTCCTCGTGGTGCGTGCTGAGTGCGTCGGCGAGTCGGTCCGCGAACCCCTCGTCGTCGTCCACATATAGCACGTGAATCGAGGCAGACATCAGTCAATAGACACAACTCGCCGGTAGTATTAAAATCTCACCACCGTCCCAGTCCGGGGGCGACTCTGATTCCCCGTTCGGCTCAGTACGACCCCGTCCAGAGTGCTGGTGGGAAGGGAACACACTGCGGCCCACACACGTCGTCCGATGGGGGGTAGTCAGTGTCTACTAAATGGCCTGGTCGAGAACGGACTGTCATGAGCGTTGAGACCGTTCCCCGTGATGAGCCACTGGTGCCCGCGGACTGGCCGGCTACGGGCGAGCGGCGGTACGCGGAGTTGCAACGACAACTGGCTGAAACACACGGCGTCGACGCGACTTCGCATGTGACCGAGACGGACAGTGGCGGAATCCACTATCTCGCTGCCGGTCCTACCGATGGCGAGCCGCTTTTGCTGTTGCATGGGCTGTCAACCGCTGGGGCCACCTGGCTCCCGATGGTGGGGTCGTTGACCGATACGTATCGCGTCCTCATGCCCGACCGGCCCGGACGGGGGTTGTCGGCCGTCACGGAGTACCCTGCTGCTGTTCGCCCGTTCATGACTGCCTATCTCGCTGACATGCTGGACAACCTCGCTATCGAGCGTCCCCACGTCGTGGGGAACTCGCTGGGCGGGTTGCAGGCGTTCCTGCTGGCGCTGGACCACGACCGCGCGGACCGACTGTGTCTGGTGGGCGCGCCGGGCGGTGTCTCTCGCGAGTTCCCTCTTCCGTTCCGGCTGCTGACCGTCGGCGGCATTAACCGCGTTCTCTTCTGGTTATCGAGTCGGGACTCCTCACCGGAAAGCGCCCGGGAGGACATAGAACAGGTCGGCGTCAGCGACGGGTCTGCACTCTCCGAGCTGTTCTGTGAGTTATCATACGTCGCTCAGGAACTGCCAGGGCGGCGCAAAAGCCTGCTGTCCTTTTCGAATGCCGTCGGTTCCTTCGGTCGGATGCACCCGATGTACGACCTCACGGACGAACTCACCGGTCTCGACCGCCTGACGGCCTTCATCTGGGGGAGTGAGGACTACTTTTTCGACCCGGCGGTGGGCCGACCCGTCGCCGAGGCGATGCCCGACGCCGAGTTTCACCTGCTCGATGCCCACGGGCACATGCCGTGGCTGGAACCGGGCGAGGAGGTCGAGCGACTGGTTCGGCGGTTTCTGGATGGTAAGTGAGCCAACCGTCGGTGCTGAGGATGATATCATGGTAGAATGGCCCACAAACGAGTTTCAGATTGTCCTTTCGTGTTGCCCTTCGATGAGTGTCGGCCTCGTCCTACGAATCAAAGACGGTTCATATAGGTTAGATATTTATCATTGAGTGATGAAAACTGAGCGAAATGGGGAGACAACGGACTGCCTCGGACACGGAGTCAGCCCTGTTTCGCTACGGTAACCGATTTCGAACTGCCAATGGTTGCGAACAACTCGAGCCAGTTGGTCGACTGATAGCGGGGACACGGGCACATGCGACCGCAATGGTGATGAAAGACTTTACAGGCATTACATCAGCGGACGGGGTCAGCGTCTCTGATCGCATCGGTTGTCCTGTGGTGGCGGTCACCGGGACGAGAACGTACCACGGGCAGTCCGGGACTGATATTGCATCAGCACAGCTTGACGCATGGAAACGGGAAACGGAACGCGAGACGCTCCTCGGCGACTACGATACAACTGCAATTGGGGTCTATGTCGGAAAAGACGCTGTGGGAATTACTCAGGTCTTTGCAGAGCAGGAGACAATCAATCTGTTTTTCTCCACCTTCTGACCTCTCAGACGTGGCTGGTACGATGTAGTCATACTCAAGAGTACATTGTTCTCTGGGCGGCCTGGGCTTGTCTACAGGCAGATACGAAGCATAATCACCACTGCAATCGAGAAAGAATGGCTGTATCGCGCCCAAGCCGTTCTAGAAGCAGCGAATCACCCACTACTGATACTGTTGGACGTAACTTCGGAAAGATATTCGCCACCCCAGGGTGGCGAAATTCTTGAAGGGCTTACGTCCGACAGTATGAACAACGAGTGACCGCTCGACCGTAAACGGGTCGCCCACGGTCCGTGCCTGCCTCTAGATGTCCGGTTGTTCGACGTTCGATTCCCAGAACTGGTCCTGTAAATACCGCTCGTCCATCGCTTCCCGGCCAGTCAGCCGTGCGATTCGGCCAACGGTAGCCCAGAGAGCCTGTTGGACAGTTTGCGGTGCAATGTCAATATGGGTCTCTTCGCTGACATATTCGGAGAGTAGCAGTCCCTGAACCGGGCCGGGTTCCCCGTATTCGTCATCAGCACCGAAATAGCCCTCGTGGTCGAGTCCTGCAGTCATGTATTGCGTGTCAATCGTCTTCGTCCAGGGAACGTCCACCTGAAATGCGACAAAACCGTCGGTATCGTTCCTGAAGTAGTGCGGCTCTCCCGGTTCGACGGTGAATTCGTCACCGGTTGCGATGTGTTGAGGTCTCTCATCGATGACGACCGTTAATTCACCTCTCACCGGTCGAAAGGTCTCCGTGCTACTCTTGTGTATGTGTGCCGGCAGTGTCGTGGCGTCTGGACCTAGCCAGACGAGCATCGAGGGTGTGCCGTCTTCGTCTGCGTCGGGATACTCCAGTATCGTCGACCACATTCCCATGCCCGGACTCGAGGCGAGTGCGTGAGGGGACTCCGAAAAGAGTTCCATAGCGCGCCCGTTCGGGTCAATTTCGAGCGCTGGCCCCTCGGCCGATGTTCCGGCATCGTCGAGTGGCCGACCCGTTATCTGCGAACTCATACTGTTGACTTTAATTTAGAACAGATAAGACTGGTCAAATAAAACCCATCTCCACACCGTGCTCGCTTGATTAGACACTCGCCCAGCAAGACGGCGAGCCCTCTCACGAGTGAGTTCTCTCCTCCGGAGAAGTAGCTGGTTGACGGTCCAGACAGTTGACAGTCCGAATGGGAGAGCCACGCAAGTGGTGGGTGGTTCGAAACGGTTTTCAGGCCTGCCAGCAGACGGTCGATATGCCGACAGAATCCGAGACGGGCTATGACCCGAGCCTTGGTCGGAAGTTTATTTTCGTCACGGGCGGCGTGATGTCCGGCCTGGGGAAGGGTATCACTGCTGCGAGTACTGGGCGCTTGCTTGCGAACGCTGGGTTCGACGTGACCGCGGTCAAGATAGATCCCTATCTGAACGTGGACGCGGGGACGATGAATCCCTTCCAGCACGGCGAAGTATACGTCCTCAAAGACGGCGGGGAAGTCGACCTCGACCTCGGGAACTACGAGCGGTTCCTCGACATCGACATGACCTTCGACCACAACGTCACCACGGGGAAGGTCTACCAGAACGTCATCGAGGCCGAGCGCGCGGGCGACTACCTGGGCAAGACCGTCCAGATTATCCCGCACATCACCGACGAAATCAAACGACACGTCCGGGAGGCCGCCGAAGACACCGATGTCTGCATCGTCGAAGTCGGTGGCACCGTCGGTGACATCGAAGGGATGCCCTATCTCGAAGCGTTGCGCCAGTTCGCCCACGAGGAGGACGACGAGGACATTCTCTTTACTCACGTCACGCTCGTCCCCTACTCGAAAAACGGCGAGCAAAAGACCAAACCGACCCAGCACAGCGTGAAGGAACTGCGCTCTATCGGTCTCCAGCCCGACGTGTTGGTGGGTCGCTGCGAGGACCCACTGGACGAGCAGACCCGCGAGAAAATCGCCCTGTTCTGTGATGTCCCGACTGACGCCGTCTTCTCGAATCCCGATGTCGAGGACATCTACAAGGTCCCGCTCGTCGTCGAGGACGAGGGCCTCGACGAGTACGTCATGGACCACTTCGGCCTCACCGAGGAGGCCCTGCCCGAACCCGAACGCGATACCACCTGGCGGGAGACGGTCACCCGCGAGCAGGACGGCACCGTGAAGGTTGCCCTCGTGGGCAAGTACGGGCTGGAGGACGCCTACATCTCGATTCACGAGTCGCTGAAACACGCCGGCCTGGAAAAGCAGGTCGAGGTCGAACGGGAGTGGATTCACTCCGAGGAGCTCGCCGACGGCATCGACGGTCAACTCGACGACGTTGACGGTGTCGTCGTCCCCGGCGGCTTTGGCTCCCGGGGCACCGAGGGGAAGATAGAGGCTATCCGCTACTGCCGTGAGAACGACGTGCCTTTCCTGGGACTCTGTCTTGGCTTCCAGATGGCTGTCGTCGAATACGCCCGCAACGTGCTGGGACTGGACGGTGCACACTCTGCGGAACTGGCGGAGGAAACCGCACACCCCGTCATCGATATCCTGCCCGAACAGAAGGAAATGGATGACATGGGCGGGACGATGCGGCTGGGTGCCCACGTCACCGAAATCGAGGACGGGACCCTGGCACACGAACTCTACGAGTCCGATTCTTGTACCGAACGACACCGCCACCGCTACGAGGTCAACCCCGAATACATCGACGACCTCGAAGCTGCCGGGATGGTCTTCTCGGGCAGTTCGGGCAAGCGCATGGAGATTCTGGAACTGCCCGAGCATCCCTACTTCCTCGGGACGCAGTTCCACCCCGAGTTCCGCTCGCGGCCGACGCGTGCCAGCCCGCCTTTCCTCGGCTTCGTCGAGAGCATGGCGTCGCTGCAGGCTGATGAGGCTGCGGCCGTGGGAGGTGACGACTGATGGTCGACGTCGACTCCTTCATCCCGGAAGCCCGTGAGGAAATCTCCGACGAAATCGGGGAGAAAAACGCCGTCATCGCCCTTTCCGGCGGCGTCGACTCCTCGACCGCTGCCGCACTGGCGTACGACGCTATCGGCGACCAGCTTACACCGGTCTACGTCGACACTGGCCTGATGCGGAAAGGCGAGACAGACCAGATTCGGGAGACCTTCGATTACATGGACTCGCTGCGCATCGTCGACGCGAAAGACCGCTTCCTCGATGCCCTCGAAGGTATCACCGACCCCGAGGAGAAGCGCCACGCCATCGGCGAGCAGTTCATCCGCGAGTTCGAGACCGTTGCGAAGGAGGTCGAGGCCGACTACCTCGTGCAGGGGACCATCTACCCCGACCGCATCGAGAGCGAGGGCACGATAAAGAGCCACCACAACGTCGGTGGCCTGCCCGAAGTCGTCGACTTCGATGGCATCGTCGAACCCATGCGGGACCTCTACAAGGACGAGGTCCGTGAGGTCGCACGCGAACTCGACCTCGAAGAGATAATCGCCGAGCGGATGCCCTTCCCCGGGCCGGGACTGGCCGTGCGCATCATCGGTGAGGTCACCGAGGAGAAACTCGAAGTCGCCCGCGAGGCCAACCACGTCGTCGAGGAGGAACTGGAGGAGCACGACCCGTGGCAGGCACTCGCCGCAGTCATCGGGAAAGCCACCGGCGTCAAAGGTGACAACCGCGTTCATGGCTGGGTCGTCGCCGTCCGCTCCGTCGAGAGCCGTGACGGCATGACCGCCCGCGCCCAGGAAATCGATTGGGAGACTCTCCAGCGGATCCAATCGCGGATTACCGGGGAAAACGAGAACGTCTCCCGGGTGCTCTACGACGTGACCCACAAGCCGCCGGCGACCATCGAGTACGAGTAGGTTCGACCACCACGCCGTTTCTCCCGAGTGACCAGACCCGCCCCGTGTAACAAGACACAAGCCCCCACCTCTCTACCACCACACCAATGAACGTCATCGTCGCCGGTACTGACGAACACGACATCGCAAGCGCAATCGAGTCGGAGGGCCACACAGTCGAGCGAACACCACACGGCAACAGACCGCCACTGGAGGAGGCCGGCATCCACGACGCCGACGTACTCGTCCTGACCGAGGTGGAACTGGCTACGGCCGTCCCCGTCGCCAAGGACCTCAACGAGAATGTTCGCATCGTCCTCTACGCCGAGGGGTCCCTGCCCGACTTCGCTTCCCGACAGGCCGATATGCTGGTCGACCCGAACCTGCTCGACGCTGAGGCCGTTGCCGCAGAACTCTAGACGTTCGTCGTCTCGAGCGTCGTTTCACCGAGTAGCTGGGCGGCGGCTGCGAGTTTCTCCCCGCCGTCCTCGACGAAGGGCGTTCCGTGTCCCTGACAGACCACGTCCACCTCCGGTGCGCGCTCGACGAACGCGCGAAGACTCTCCTCTGCCTGGTCCTGGTCGTAGTTGAGAAACCACGGCGGGACCTCGAAGACGCCGTCTGATTCGCGCACGAGGTCGCCGATCATGGCAAGTGGACGCTCCTCGTGGACGAAGGCCGTGTGACCCGGCGTATGTCCCGGTGTGTGATAGACATCGAAGGGACCCACGCTGCCGCCCTCTGTAACTGTCTCGACGGGCAATGCCGGGGCCGACCGGACCACGTCGGTCACGCGCTGGAACAGCCCCTTCCGGTTGTTCCAGGTCGGCCGTTGCCGGCGGGCAAGGTACGGTTCGTCGTCGACCCCGACGGCGACTGTCGCGTCGAGACCGCGGTCTATCAGTGCGTTCAGCCCGCCCACGTGGTCGAAATCGAAATGTGTTATCAGCACGCGGTCGATTGCGTCCAGGCCGCCGACGGCGCGCTCGACGCCATCGGCCAGGCGGTCGGCATGCCACGGCATCCCCGTATCGACCAGCGTTACTGTGTCGTCTACGACCAGATATGCGTTGACGCCCTGCAGGTCGAACCACCACACGTCGTCGACGAGTCGGGTGACCATATCCGCCCCTTGGGGAAGCAGCTACAAAAGTGACGACACACGCCAGTTTGGGAGTCCGGGACGGCGAGAGTTGGACGGCCCGCACGTAGTGAAAAGAAATAAACACGACGGCGGTAATCTCCCCGACATGCGCCCCCAGTGGCGGTCCGTCATGGTGGGATTGGTCCTCGTTTCTGCCCTCTCTGTGGGTGTCACCGAAGCGTATCGCTGGTCCGAGACTGGGCCGGCAGAGACGGACGCACTGACCGACAGACAGCCGACCGACTGTAACAGGGGCGTCGTCGAATCGACCCCCTACGACGGCGACCCACCCGAGACGACCAGTTACGAGAACCTCACTGACGACCAGCAGCGAAGTTTCGACGCGGCACGAACCGCCACCGACGGGATGGCTACCATCACCGTCAACGCCTCGCTGAACCTCACCGAGGTGGACTACGTCGTCTACGAGAACCAGACGTACTTCCTCCAGCAGTACATCCTCGATTGTCCGTGGAACGACGGGTCGGGCGATGAGGACGACGACCCGCTCGAAGCGATACTGGTGCCGTTTTTCTTTATCAATCGTCTCGTGGCCGTCCTCTGGTTCCCGGTTGCCGTTGTCGTGGGGCTATACGTCGGCTACCGGAAGTGGACCGACTGGATTCAGTTCGGCTGATAGTGATTACTACGAGTCTTCACCTCTGGTGCCACCCACAACCGCGCTGAGGTCGGTGAAACGGCATCTTGCGATAGCTTCCGTGAACATAACCGCGGTAATCACTATGAGGCATCGCCACAGCCACCCTGAGACGGTCCTATCGTTCGCTGACGGTCATCGGCATCCCGTCTTTCGGGTGGACGGTCAGTGACGGGCGGTACTCGAAGTGTCCCTCGCGGGCGTAGTCGAGTTCGAACTGGCTGGCCGTGCGGGCGAGAATCAACTGTGCTTCGAGTTTGGCGAGGTGCTTGCCGATGCAGTGGCGCGGGCCGCCGCCGAAGGGGAAGTAGGCAAAGCGGGGGCGCTCCTGCTGGCGCTCGCTGGTCCATCGCTCGGGTTCGAACGTCTCGGGGTCGTCCCACCACCGCGGCGAGCGGTGGACGGCCCACTGTGACAGCATCAGCGCCGACCCCTCCTCGATGTCGTAGCCGCTCAACTGCACGTCTTCGGTCGGCTCCCGAAAGAGGGTGTACACCGGGGGGTATAGGCGCATCGCCTCGTCGATGACCCACTCGACGTACTCGAACGACTGGACGTGGTCCATCGTCGGCCGCTCGTCGCCGACCACGTCGGCCACCTCCTCGTGGACGCGCTCGCGGGCCGTCGGGTGCTCCGAGAGCAGATACCAGGTGTAGGTCAGCGTCAGCGCCGTGGTGTCATGACCCGCAAGCAGCATCGTCACCACCTCGTCACGTAACTGCTGGTCGGACTGCTCGCCGCGGTTCTGTGCCCGCAACAGGACCGATAGCATGTCCATCGGCCCGTCGCTGTCGCCTTCGGTGCCGCGGCGCTCGGCGATGATGTCCCCGACGATGCTCTCCAGCGTATCAAGCGCTTGCTGGTACTCCCGGTCGCCGGGCATGGGGACCCACTCCGGGGCCGCGAATCTGATGGGGTTGGGTTCGAACTGGGCACCCAGCGGGTCCAGGCTCTGTCGGACCGTTTCGATGCGACCCTCGTCGAGTTGGACACCGAGCATCAGGTCCGCGATGACGTCGAGTGTCACGCGGGTCATCTCCTGTTCGACATCCACGTCGTCGCCGTCGTCCCAGTCGGCGAGCATCGCATCCGCGTGGTCGACGATGCGGTCGGCGAAGTTCGCCAGCCGCCCCATCGCGAAGGCGGGGTTCGCCAGTTCTCGTTGCTTTTGCCAGGTGTCACCCTCGCTCAACAGCAGCCCCTCGCCGAGCAGGTCCCCGAGGGCGTCGCTCTGGAAGTCGGGCTTGCGATAGGTGTCGGGGTCGAGCAGCACTGTCCCGATGTCGTCGGGGTTGGTGAGCAGGTACGTCGGCATCTGCCCGAGTTCGAAGGCGACGACATCGCCGTAGGCCTGCTCACAGGCGGAGAGAAACCGGAAGGGGTCGTCCGCGTACTTGCGGCTACTCCCGAACAGCGGTTCGCCACGCGGTCCCGGCGGAGACGCGTTCATCGGCCGTTAACAAGGGTTACTGTGGCATGAATGTGGCGCTGGCGGCGACCGGGTGGCTGCCAGCCCCGTGTAGTCGAACGAACAGGACGAGTTCCCCGCAGTTATCTTGCAAATGCCAGCCAAACTACCAACAAGATAGCCTCCCGAGAAGGGCTATGGCTTACCGCACCACCATCGGCTGGTCGCTCGTCTCCTCGGGTATCGTTACGCTCGCATTGAATTTCCTGCCCGGTGATTCGATATGGTGGGGCTTCGGGCTGATTATCGTGGGACTGCTCGTCTTGCTGGTCCGCCAGCGGTGAGCTGGCCGGACGCGTGCCGTCGAACTGTCGTACCGGGATCAGAATTCGATGGCCGGTGCGTGAGCGTGGTCAGGTCGCGTCAGTGTTCGAGGATGGTGCCGGCAGCGCCGACGGCGATGTCCGGTGAGCCACGGACGACAGCCTTGAGATTCTCGCCGATGGGTGTGGTCTCCTGCTCCCAGCGGCCACCGGTCAGGTCGTAGACTACGCCGCCGCCACCGACCGTGAGGCCGTCGCCGTCGTCGTCGTCGGTGACTTCGATGTCACGGAGGCCGGCGTCGCCGGTGTCTGCGGGCGTCCACTCGACACCGTCCCAGTGAAAGACCATCCCGCCGCCGCCGGAGACCCACACGTCGTCTGCGCCGTCGCTGTCGACGCCGTAGAAGTTGACGTTGGCGTCGGCCAGTCCGATCTTGTCCCAGGTCGTCCCGTCCTGCGTGTGGAGGACCGTCTTGTTGCCGTCGACGATGTGACCCTTGCGGTCGTCGTAGAAGTCGACGGCGTTGATGTTCGACCCGCTGGCGGGCGTGACGTACTCCCAGGAGCCCTGCTCACCGTTCTCGAAGCTGTAGTACATCTTCCCGGAGTCACCCGCGACGTATACGTTGGCCTCGCCGGCCTCGCCGGTGACGGCCAGGTCGTTGAAATTGTTGGTCACGTCCATCGGTGCCGAGTGGTCGTTCAGGTTGCCTGTCTCCACGTCGTATTCGCCGATGGCACCGGAGGAGCCGACGAACCACAGGCGCTTGCCGTCGTCGGTCACGTCCGCACCGTAACAGTCGTTGCCGTTGCCGGTCGGACCGCCGTCGAGGACCTTCCGCCAGCCCTCGGCCGTACGTTCGAGGACGACGCCGCCACTGCCGATGGCGTACGCGCCCCCAGCCGTGTACTCGATATCGTAGAGGGTGTTACCGGTCGGTGACTCGACGCTCGTCCACTCGTCGCTGGCTGTTACGGTGGCGGGGACGGCCGCCGCAGCGGCGGCCGCGCCGACTGTCTTGAGTACCGTCCGTCGGGTGACACTGTGTTCGGACATTGCACCCGGCGCTGGGGAGCGATTACACTTAATGGGGTATCGAAGTTAACGCGATTTAATCCTTGAAACGTCTAAATTCGGTGGCTTCAGCGGTCCCAGAGCCACGGAATCCGCCGGATCGGTTGTTTCCGTTCAAAACCGTTGACGCGGTTTAAGCCGACTGAAAATCGCACAAAACGTCGGCCTGGCCCTGAGAAATCAGGCCTCGTCGTCCGTGGCGGCAAGCGACGCAATTTCGGGCGCTTCCGCCGCGACAATCTGTTCGATGCCGCGGCGGGCGGCGACGCTGTCGTCGGGCAAGCAGAAGACAGGGATGTCGTCGATGATGCCTGCTGTTGCCCGGGTCCGGACAACTGCCGTTCCCTCGTGGTCGTGTGAGTAGACCCGGAACAACTCTCCAAAGCCTGGGAGCTCCTTATCGAAGAGGTCACTGGCGGCGTCGACGACCACGTCCTCCGGTCTGACGCCCTCGCCGCCGAGGGTGACGATGGCGTCGACGTCTCGGCGGTCGACCAGCGTCCCCAGTGACTGCTGGACGCCGTCGTACTCCGGCGCGAGCAACTCCCGTGTCGCGACGGCGTCCCCGGTCCCCTCGACCGCATCGACGACTGTGTTCCCCACAGTGTCCTCCTCTATCGTCCGGTCGGCCGCCACGGTGACGACGGCGTAACTGAACGTATCCAGGTACTCCTCGGCCTCGATGTCTCCCGTGCCGGCCCCGTTCTCGTCGACTTCGTCTCCACCGGACTGGTCTGCTGTCGGCTCTGTCTGTTCTGTCGCCGCCTCTCCCGCCGCTGTCTCCTCTGTTTCTTCCTCTTCGTCGCTGTCGTCGTCGGACCGCCGTCGTGTGTCTCTGGACTGGAAATCGACCATGGCCGACCTTCGCTGTCTGCGGTGAAAAATGCCGGCTTCTCCCGAGCGCCGTCGCACGCTGTTCGACAGCTGTCGACGTGCCGGCAGACGAATGTTGTACCACCAGTGTTTTTCACCAGGCTAGCGTCTATCCGGATATGAAAGCAGTCCAGTTCTCGGAACACGGTCGCAGAGACGTTCTCGAATACGGCGAATTTCCGGACCCGGACATCGACCGCGACGAGGTGCTGGTCGACGTGAAGGCTGCTGCTCTGAACCATCTGGACGTGTTCACCCGGATGGGACTCGGTGCGCTCTCGCGCCTGGACCTGGAGATGCCACACATCCCCGGCAGCGACGCCGCCGGCGTCGTCGAGGAGGTCGGCGAGGATGTCGAGCGATTCGAGCCCGGCGACCGCGTGGCGGTCTCGGCGGGGCTTGCCTGCGGGCACTGCGAACACTGTCGTGACGGCGACCCGACGATGTGTGTCGACTTCCGCATCCTCGGCGAGCACACCCGTGGCGTCCACAGCGAACTGACCGCCGTCCCCGCAGAGAATCTGGTCCCAGTCGCCGACGGTATCGATTGGGAAGTCGCCGCCGCCGCGCCGCTGGTCTTCCAGACGGCCTGGCGGATGCTCGTCACCCGAGCCGACCTCGACCCTGGCGAGAAGATTCTCGTACTGGGTGCAAGCGGCGGCGTCGGCCACGCTGCCGTCCAGATTGCCGACTACATCGGCGCGGAGGTCTATGCCACTGCAAGCACCGACGAGAAACTCGAGTATGCCGCGGAACTCGGCGCTGACCACACGATCAACTACGACGAGGAGAACTTCGCGGAGGCCATCGAGGAGGCCACGGACGGTCGCGGGGTCGACGTGGTGGTCGACCACATCGGCAAGGCGACCTGGCAGGACTCCCTGTCCAGCCTCGTCAAGGGTGGCCGCGTCGTCACCTGTGGCGCGACGACGGGCCGTGACCCCGAGACCGACATCAACGCCATCTTCTGGAACCAGCTGGAAATCTATGGCTCCACGATGGGCACCCCCGGCGAGGTCGACGACGTGCTCGACCTCGTCTGGGAGGGGGCTTTCGAGCCCCGCATCCGGGAGACCTTCCCGATGAGCGAGATTGCAGACGCCCACGAGATGATCGAGGAACGCGAGGGCTTCGGCAAGGTCGTCGTCGTCCCCGACAGCGAACTGTAGGCGGCAGCCGCCAGACTTCGCTCTGGAACGACGGAGTTTTGGGCGCGTGGCTGGGACGTAACTCAATGGCAAATGAGCCCGCCAGCCCGGCCGATGCCCCTTCACGGGACGGGCCGGGCGACGATGCCGACGGCACGGACGATACCTACGTCCACCAGCCCCGCTCTTCGCCGCCCCGGCAGGCCCGACCGACTGACAACGACTTCGACTGGCGGGGCTGGCTGCTGGTCGGCGTCGTCGTCTTCTCGTTTCTCGTCGTCCCGACAGCGATTCTGTATCTCCCGCAGGCCCAGTCGCTTATCGCCTCGCTTGGCCTGACCATGCGGGACGCCTATCTGGTGTTGCCGCTGCTGCCCGCGTTCCTGCTTGGGGCCGTTGCCGTCTGGGCGGCCGTCCGGACGCGCTCGAACTGACTCCTGTGCCGAGTCGCTGCCACCGCCCTGCTGACAACAACCGAATACCGACAGCTCTGTCACCCGCGAACAGGGCTCTCGATGTGGGATGTTCTTGAGGCCGGTCGTCTCCGATGCCGCCGCCGGAAACCCCGGGTAGTAGTTTGCAGTATTGGGGAATTCAAGAAATACTTTTGTCCGTGGCAGCCGAAGGATGACACATGAGCAATACCTTCGTCGTCATCGGCGGCGACGCGGCGGGGATGAGTGCTGCGAGCAAAGCCAGGCGGGCGAACCCGGACCTGGATGTCGTCGTCTTCGAGAAAGGGGAGTGGGTGTCCTATGCTGCCTGCGGGATGCCCTACTTCGTCAAAGGAGATGTCGAGGAACTCGACGACCTCGTGACCGTCACGCCGGAGACGTTCCGCGAGGAGCGTGATATCGACCTGCGGACCGGCCACGAGGTGGTCGACATCGACCCGGAGACACAGACGGTCACGGTCGAGAGCGACGACCGCACGTTTGAGCAGGCCTACGACGACCTGCTGGTCGCCACGGGGGCGTCGGCAATCGAGCCCCCCTTCGACGGGCTGGCCCTCGATGGCGTGTTCACCATCCACGACATGGACGAAGCCGACGCAATCGACGCCTACGTCAGCGAGCACACCCCTGAAACGGCGGCCATCGTCGGCGGTGGCTACGTCGGCATCGAGATGGCCGAAGCGCTGTCGGCACACGGTGTCGATGTCCACCTCTTCGAGATGCTCCCACACGTCCTCCAGCCCTTCGGCGAGGCCGTCGCCGACCGCGTCGAGGACCACCTCCGGGACCAGGGTGTGACGTTACATCTCGATACGGCAGTCTCGGGCTTTGCCGGCGACGGAGCCGTCGAGAGCGTCCACGTCGAGAACGACACGTACGCAGCCGACATCGCCGTCGTCGGCGTCGGTGTCGCACCAAACACCGACCTGGCGGAGCAGGCCGGTATCGAACTCGGGCCGACCGGCGCCATCGCCACCGACGAGTACGGGCGCACCAATCACGAGCACGTCTACGCGGCCGGAGACTGCGCGGAGGCCGAACACGTCGTGACCGGCGACCCGGACCACGTCCCGCTGGCGCTGACGGCCAACCGGGCGGGGCGTGCTATCGGACAGACTGTCACCGGGTCACCGACGCCCGTCGGACCAATCGCCGGGACGGCCATCGTGAAGGCCTTCGAACTCGGCGCGTCCAGAACCGGCATCCTCGACGAACAGCGGGCACGCGAGGCGGGCTATGACCCCGTCTCGGTGACTATCACCGCGTCCTCCCGCGCCCACTACTACCCCGACGGGAGCGACCTGACCGTGACGCTCGTCGCCGACCGGACGAGTGGTCGGGTCCTCGGTGCGAGCCTCGTCGGACCCGAGGGCGCAAAGCGCGTCGACACCGTGGCGATGGCGTTGCGCTCCGGAGCGACCGTCTCGGAACTGCAGACCGCGGACCTGGCGTATGCGCCACCGTTCAGTCCCGTCTGGGACCCGGTGCTCACGGCGGCGAAGGTCCTGAAGGGGGAACTCGATTGAGGATGGTCGACCCCGAGGCGTACATCGACGCTCACCGCGACGACCTCGTCGAACTGGTCCTCGAGTTCCTCGCGGTGAACACGGAGAATCCGCCCGGCGATACCACCGAACTCGCCGACTACATCGCGGCCTCGCTGGACGGGTTGCCCGTCGACACCGAGCGAGTCACGGTCGACCCCGCGAAGCCGAACCTGCTGGTGACCGTTCCCGGCGACACCGACGAGACGCTCCTGTACAACGGCCACCTGGACACGGTTCCGTTCCACGCGGGGGAGTGGACACGGGACCCGCTGGGTGAGCGTGTCGACGACCGCATCTACGGGCGCGGAGCCACGGACATGAAAGGGCCACTCGCGGCGATGCTGTTCGTGATTCACGCGTTCGCAGCCACCGACACCACGCCGCCACTGACGTTGCAGTTCGCCTTCGTCAGCGACGAGGAGGTCGGTGGCGACGCGGGGCTTCCCGCAGTACTGGCTTCGGACCGTCTCGACGCGACGGCCTGTGTCATCGGTGAACCGACCTGCGAGCAGGACCGGTACTCCGTGACCGTCGCGGACCGTGGCAGTATCTGGCTGACACTCGACGCCCGCGGCGAGGCCGCACACGGCTCCCGACCCGTCCTCGGCGAGAACGCCATCGACCGCCTCTACCGCGCCGTCGAGCAACTCCGCGAACGGTTCGGGACCCGACAGCTATCACTCGATGCCGACGTTCAGGCCATCGTCGACGAGTCCGTCGAGTACTACGCCCCGACGATGGGCGATACGACTGCTCGCGACCTCTTCGAGTCGCCGTCCCTCAACCTGGGGACTATCGAGGGCGGCGAGGCGATAAACAGCGTCCCCCAGTCGGCCCGCGCAGAGGTCGACATCAGACTGGCGGCGGGGGTCGACACCTCCGAGATGCTCTCGGAGGTCCGGGCGTGTGTGGCCGACTGCGACGGCATCTCGATAACGGACGTGTCCTGGAGCGTCGGCACCGTCGAGAAACTCGACAGTCCCGTCGTCGAGGCGGTTGCCTCGACAGCCGAGAGGATGGGTGGGGAGCGCGTCTACCGCAGGAGTGCGACCGGGGGCGGGGACGCCAAACAGCTCCGCAACGCCGGGATTCCCACTGTCGAGTTCGCCTTCGGCACGGATACCGTCCACGCCGCCGACGAGTACACGACCGTCGACGCGCTGGTCGACAACGCTGCCGTCTACGCCTCGCTCCCGCAGACGCTGACCCAGACGCTCGACCTGTCGGCATAGTCGGCACGCATCGGTCTGTCTTCGCAGCCACCTTGTTTCTGCATATTGGGAATACCATGCAATATTAATACGGTCGGCCCACCAACGTCTACGTGTATGAGTACACCTGACACAGACCCGGCGGCGACAGTCGACGCCCGCGGAGCGGCCTGTCCCGGACCACTGATGGACCTCATCGGCAAGATGCGCGAGGTCGACTCGGGAGCGATCGTCTGTCTGCTCAGCGACAACGAGCAGTCGGTGACCGACGTTCCGGAGTGGGTAGAGGAGGCCGGAAACGAACTGCTGGCAGTCGAGGAGCGCGAGGACCACAGAGCGTTCTACGTCGAAAAGCAATGACTGACCACGTCGTCATCCTCGGTGGGGGAACCGGCGGGACAGTACTGGCAAACGACCTTGCCGACAGACTCGAGACGGAACTGGCGACCGACAAGGTCAGGGTCACACTCCTCAACGACGACCCCGACCACGTCTACAAGCCGGTCTGGCTGTACGTCCCCTTCGGCCAGCGCGAACCCGAAGACGGCCGCCGACCGCTCGCCGACCTCGTCGACGACAGTGTCGACGTTCGTATCGACCGCGTGACCGACATCGACACCGACACCCGGCAACTCCGGACCCGTCGTGGCCCGGCTATCGAGTACGACTACCTCGTACTCGCGACGGGGTCGACGCTCGCGCCGGCGGAGATTTCCGGCCTGGCCGAGGGCGGACACGACTACTACAGCGAATCCGGTGCAAAGACCCTGCGCGAGGAACTGCTCTCCTTCACTGGGGGCGAACTCGTATTGAGCGTCATCGGCTCACCACACATGTGCCCGGCAGCACCACTGGAGTTCGTCTTCATGGCCGACGACTGGTTTCGGGAGCGCGGTCTCCGGGACGACGTCGAGATTACCTACACCTACCCCATCCAGCGCGTCCACGGCAACCCCCATATTGCCGAGTGGGCCCGCCCGCTCATGGACGACCGGGACATCAACGTGGAGACGTTTTTCAACGCCGAGGCGGTCGACCCAGAGGCCGAGACGATCACGTCGATGGAGGGGACGGAACTGGACTACGACCTGCTCGTGTCGATTCCGCCCCACCGTGGTGTCGACCTCATCGAGGAGGCCGATCTCGGTGACAACGGTTGGGTTGACGTGGACAAGCACACGCTGGAAGCCGACCACGCCGACCGGGTCTACGCTATCGGTGACGCCGCTGACACGGGCGTGCCAAAGGCCGGCAGCGTGGCCCACTACCAGGCCGGGGTGCTCGCCCAGCGCCTGGCGAGCGAGGTTCGTGGCCGACCGGCGACGGCGACCTACGACGGCAAAACGCTGTGTTTCATCGAGACGGGGATGGACGCTGCCTCCTTCGTCGAATTCGACTACGAGCAGCCGCCCTCACCGGCACCACCCTCCCAGAAGCTGCACTGGTCGAAACTGGCCTACAACGAATCCTACTGGCTGACCGCACGGGGGTTGCTCTGAGGATGTCCGAGGAACTTCGGTCCGACGAGACGGAACTCGAATCGGCCATCGCAGAGAACCCGGAGGCTGTCGCCGAGTTCGTCCGGCGACTCGATGCCGTCAACGAACTGCTCGACGTGCTCGCACTCGGTGAGAGCGCGCTCACCGACGAGATGGCCCGAGAGCTCGCTGGCACGACGGCAACGCTCGCGGAATCCGCCGACGGCCTCGCAACCGAAGAAACGGTCGGGCTCGCCGAGACGGTCGGCGACAACGGCGAGGAACTACAGGCGGCCCTGGAATCACTGGTCAGACTCCAGCAGACCGGGACGCTGGACGAACTGCTGGAACTCGCCGACGTGCTCTCGCTTGTGACGGCGGCGCTGGACGACGAGATGGTGCGCTCGCTCGCCGCGACCGGCTCTTCGCTTGGCGAACTCGCCGAGACGGCTGCCGACGACGACACCCGTGACGGACTCGAAACCGTGCTCCAGGGGGTCGGCGACGCCGAGGCGGAGGCGAGCATACCCGTCGGACCGGTCGGCCTTTTGAAAGCAACTCAGGACCCCGACATCCAGTATGGGCTCGGCTACGTACTCGCCATCGCACGGGCACTCGGACAGGCACAGCGCCCGACGGACGACTGATTTCGCTCGCGACAGCCGTCGTCCAAGAAAGGAACTGCGCTCTATCGGACCGTGACCCTACCGTCCGACGAGACGACCACCTCGTGTCCACGGTAGGTGAACTGAGCTGTCACGCCCTGTCTTTCGTCGGTCGGAGCCGTCCCGAGGACGCGGTCGAGTGCGTCCGGGTCGACAACTGTGGCCAGCGGCGGCGATAGTTTCATGGGGTCGATGTCCTCGTACTCGGCGACCGCGTAGATGATTGACTCGGCGGAGTCAGCCGTTGTCTGTCGAGTTGTCACGTTAGACAAGTAGCTGGATGTCGGCGTCGGCCATATCTTGCAGGGCTGTCGCAGCACCGACACCCGTCGTGACGCCGTCGTAGAAGTCGTCTTCGTCGTAGCCCATCAGCTCGATGGTCATCTGACAGGCCTGGAACTCCACGCCCATGTCGAGGCTCGTCTCGAAGAGTTCCTCGATGGTCGCGGTGTCGTTGTCGGCAATCTTCTTCTCCATCATCTTGGTGGTCACGCGGTCCATCCCGGGGATGGCGGCGACTGCGTTCGGGACCGGCATGTTGGGGTTGCCGACGGAACTCAACTTGAGGTTCTTCGAGCGCTCCTCGTGGAGGATGTCCAGCCCCCAGAACGTGTGAAAGACCGTCACGTCGTAGCCGAACGCGGCCGCAGTGCTCGCGAGGATGAGCGGCGGGTACGCCATATCAAGGGTCCCCTTCGTCGCGATAATCGACATTTTCTTCTCGTCGTCCTCGTCGGTCGCCTCGGCCAGCGACTGTTCGAGTTCCTCGACGCGTGCGGCGAGTTCGGCACGCGAGGGTACGTCCTCGGCCGTCGCGTCGGGTGTATCAGTGCTCATCGTCACTCTGTCTTGCGGACGTAATGTCTGTACACGCCGTCACCTTCCTCTTGCTCGACGAGTTCGACGCCGTCGGTCCCCGACGCCCAGCCGTCGATGTCGCTCATGCTGCCGGCGTCTGTCGCGATAACTTCGAGAATCTCGTCTTTCCCGAGGTCGTCGATGGCTGATTTCGTCTTTACAACCGGCATCGGACACGATGCACCCTTCACGTCGAGTTGCTCCGTGATGTCGTATTCTGCACTCATGATGTATCTGCTCCGTTGGTCTGTATTGGAGCTAACGCACAATATAATCCCGACGGTAAAAAGAATGTTGGTTATTGTGCGTACTGCAAACTATGGCTGTGTCGGACACTGCCTACAAAACTAGCTAGAGCGCACGTGTGGGCGAATGAATGCGGATTAGGTAGATGTTCGCCGACCACTGTATTGTGGAGAAAACGAATTTCTATGCAAACTCTTTAGTACGTCAATCCAGTAGGAAGGGGTGTACGACATGAATCCCGAAGACTTCCCAACGCCGGATGTCGAGGTCGACACGACCGAACCGGAGACACTGAAAGAGCGTATCGACGCGGGCGAGGAGGTAACTCTGCTCGATGCCAGGATGGAATCGGAGTACGACGAGTGGCACGTCGACGGCGAGACGGTCACCTCCATCAACGTCCCGTACTTCGAGTTCTTGGACGAGGACATCGACGACGACGTGCTTGCACGGATTCCCGACGACCGTGAAGTCACGGTCCTCTGTGCGAAAGGTGGAGCCAGCGAGTACGTCGCCGGCACGCTCGCCGAGCGCGGCTACGAGGTCAATCACCTCGAAGACGGCATGAACGGCTGGGCAGGTATCTACGAGGCCGTCGAGGTCACCGACTACGAGGGCGCTGGCACCCTGTTGCAGTACCAGCGGCCGTCCTCGGGCTGTCTCGGCTACCTTCTGTACGACGACGGTGAGGCCGCGGTCATCGACCCGCTCCGGGCCTTTACCGACCGCTACCTCGACGACGCCGAGGACCTCGGTGTCGACCTGCAATACGCACTGGATACCCACATCCACGCCGACCACATCTCGGGCGTGCGTGACCTCGACGAAGCGGGCGTCGAGGGCGTCATCCCCGACGCCGCCGTCGACCGCGGCGTGACCTACGCCGACGAACTGACGACTGCCGAGGACGGCGACACTTTCGCCGTCGGTGACGCGACCATCGAGACCGTCTCCACGCCCGGTCACACGACGGGGATGACCTCCTATCTCGTCGACGACAGCCTGCTGGCGACCGGTGACGGACTGTTCATCGAGAGTGTCGCCCGCCCGGACCTCGAAGAGGGCGACGAGGGCGCACCCGACGCGGCCCGCATGCTCTACGAGTCGCTGCAGGAACGCGTGCTGACACTGCCCGAGGAGACGCTCGTCGGTGGCGCACACTACAGTGATGCCGCCGAACCGGCCGAGGACGGCACCTTCACTGCCCCAATCGGACAGTTGGTCGAGGAGATGGACGCGCTCACCATGGACGAAGAGGAGTTCGTCGACCTCATCCTCTCGGATATGCCGCCGCGGCCGGCCAACTACGAGGACATCATCGCGACCAATCTCGGACAGCAAAGCGTCGACGACGAGGAGGCGTTCACGCTCGAACTCGGCCCGAACAACTGCGCAGCGAGCCAGGAATCGCTCGCGGGTGACTGACCTGACCGATGCTCGCTGACCCGGTCCCGCTGCAACTGGTCGCCGAGTTGTTCCCCAACGGCATCAGTCGCTACGCCGTCGGCGGACTGTTGGTCGGCCTTGGAACGGTGCTCATCTACGTCGGCACCGGCATTCCCGCCGGCGCGAGTACGTTCCTCGAATCGACGCTGTCGTACGTCTCTGGTCAGTCCCGATTCCAGCAGTACGTCGGGTCCCGTGACTGGCGGGTCGTGTTCACGGCCGGCATCATCCTCGGTGGTCTGTTGTTCGCGGCGACGGTCCAGTCCGGGGTCGTAAGCTCCGCTCTCTACCAGTCCGGGTCGACCGGGCAGCTCTACGAGGTGGGCGGCGTGACGCTGTGGTCGACGGATGTCCAGCCGTGGCGGCTGCTCGTCGGTGGCATCTTCGTCGGCATCGGGACCCGTATCGGGAAAGGCTGCACGTCGGGTCACGGCGTCTGTGGCGTCGGCTCCGCGTCGAAGACGTCCATCGCGGGCGTCGTCACGTTCCTCACCGTCGCCATCCTCACCGCCCAGGCCGTCGCGGCGATGGGGGTGAGTCCATGAGCGAGCGCCATCCCCTCTTCAAGCCGCTGGTGCTGGTCGGCGGTATCGTGTTCGGGTTCGGCCTCGGGTTCAGCCAGATGGCCCGTCCCGAAGTCGTCCTGAACTTCCTGCAGTTCGAGGACTTCGGACTCCTCTTTGTCATGTTCGGCGCTGCCGTCGTCTCCGGGGTCGCCTTCGCGGTCATGCCCCGGCTCCGGGATGGGGCGCCACTGACCGGAAACCGCTACGAACGCCGGCTGAAGCCCTTCGACCGCAACGTCCTCGTCGGCGGTGCCGTCTTCGGCGTCGGCTGGGGCCTGTCGGGTATCTGCCCGGGTGCGGCCTACGCCAGTCTGGGCACCGGGAACGTGACTATCCTCTGGGCGCTTGCCGGGATGTTCGTCGGTGCGTATCTCCAGGGCTACTGGCGAAGCAAGCGTGCTGACGCCGGCACTGCTGCTACCAGGGCGGACTAACGACCGGTTTTACTCTGTTCATGGAACCATCAGTCCTCGGACTCTTCGTCGTTGCTGGCCTCGCCAGTCTGTTCATGGCGTGGGTCATCGGTGCCGGCTCCAGCGGTGCGACTCCCTTCGCCCCCGCGGTCGGTGCCAACGCCATCTCGACGATGCGAGCGGCCTTTCTCGTCGGCATCTTCGGCTTCGCCGGGGCGGCCATCCAGGGTGCAAACGTCTCCGAAGCCGTTGGGAGAGGCCTGGTCGGCGGTGTGTCGCTGCCGCCAACAGGCGTCATCGTCGTCCTCGCTATCGGTGCTGGCCTGATGGCCGTCGGTATCGTGACCGGCTACCCCATCGCCACGGCGTTTACCGTGACCGGCTCCGTCGTCGGCGTCGGGCTGGCACTCGGCGGCGTCCCCGTCTGGTCGAAGTACACACAGATCGGTGCCGTCTGGGTCCTCACGCCCATCGTCGGTGGGGGCCTCGCCTACGGTATCGCCAGCGTCCTCCCGCGCCCCGATGTGCCGGAACAGTACAGCGTTCCAGTGCTCGCGGGGCTCGTCGGTGCCGTCCTGACGGCCGTGGAGTTCGCGTATCTCGGTCCGGGGTCGTCCCCGGATTCGCTGGTCGGTCTCTCCCGGCGAGCACTCGCGATGGACGGGTTGGCTGTCACCCTCGGCGTCCCGGCACTGGCGGCACTCGCAATCGGGACGGTCGTGCGCTGGGACGTTGCCCGCGACCAGGCGGGCGGTCTCCGGCGAGTGCTGCTCGCGCTGGGGTCGCTGGTCGCCTTCTCGGCCGGCGGAAGTCAGGTCGGCCTGGCCGTCGGGCCGCTGGTGCCCTTGCTCGACGATGTGGGGATGGTGCCGGTCACTGCCGTCCTGCTCGGCGGCGGTGCCGGCATCCTCGTCGGGTCCTGGTCGGGAGCCCCGCGGATGATAAAGTCACTCGCCAAAGACTACTCCTCGCTCGGCCCGCGACGCTCGATTGCCGCACTCGTCCCCTCGTTTCTCATCGCACAGGTGGCCGTCCTGTTGGGCGTCCCCGTGTCCTTTAACGAAATCGTCGTGAGCGCCATCATCGGCAGCGGCGCGGCCGTCGGTGGCAGCAGCGCCATCAGCGCGCGGAAGATTTCTGTCACCGTCCTCGCCTGGGTGCTCTCGTTCGTCCTCGCGTTCGTCCTCGGGTACGGGTCCGTCCTCGTCATCCCGAACCTGTGAGTGACCCCCACCGGCAGCGATAACCTCTCAGGCGGCCCGTGCCGGCGGCACGAGGAAGACGTTCCCGTCGGCCCCGGCGACGATTTCCTCGGAGACACTGCCCAGTAGCAGCCGCCTGAGACGGCTCCGGCCGCGTGACCCGACCAGAACCGTCGACGGGGTGACCGCCTGCTCGGCGGCGAGGATTTCCTCTGCGGGGTCACCACGGCGAACGTCCACGCGGGTGTCGATGTCCCACTCTTCGAGCGTCCCGGCCAGGTCGTTCAGTTGTGACTCGGGGTCGACAGCCGGGTCGTCTTTCGGGGACTCGACGTGGACGAGCGTCGCCTCCTGGGTCGCATGACGGAGATAGGAGAAGGCGTCGAAGGCCTGCCGGGCGTTCTCCGAGAAGTCCGTCGCGTACAACATGCGCTGAAAGAGGTGCTCGCGCAGGACATCGGGGTCGTCGGCCTCCCGCTCGATGCGGTTGACCAGCAGCGGTACCACCGAGGTCCGCGAGAGGTTCCGCGCCGTCGACCCGATGACCCGGTTTGCCAGTGGACTCTGCCCCCTCGACCCGATGATGGTCATGTCCGCCTTGACCGTCTCGGCAATCCCGTTGATACGGCGGTGCGGGGTCCCCCGGACGACGTGAGTTTCCACGTCGAAGCCGGCGGATTCCATCACGTTCCTGTACCTGTCGAGACCCTGCTGGCGGCGCTGCTCGAAGTCCATCCCAGGCATGCCGCTGTGGACGTTCGAGGGCACGACGGTCACGAGATGAACCGTCGTGATGCCGATGCGGCCCAGACACTCCAGGCACGTTTCGTTTTCGATTGCTGCGTCGCTGGCTGCCGACAGGTCTGTCGCGTACAGTGCTCGCATACTTCCCCTTGGTCCCCATCAGTGATATTGTTTTCTGAGAACAATACCGGTGTGTGGGCATTGGACACGGGGAACTCTGTGTGATGCCGACTCCTGTCTACTACCCACACCTTCAACCCCCCGCGGACGGACGGCAACCGTCTGCTGGCCTATATCTGCATAAGTTATGCTCATATTTTGGTTGGATACGGCTGTAATCCGCACTAGTAATATTGTGCGATAGGTCCAAAACCATTATTACCTCCTGCCGACTAGGATTGACCGAGCACGAAAAAGTATGATACAGACACGACTACACAAGAACGCTGGTGAGAAACGATGGTAGCCGGCGGCGGGGCAACAGGAGGACTTCCGGCGATGGTGGACGCTGCGACGCTGATTGGCGTCGTGTTGCTGGAAGCCATTGTCCTCTATGTCGGCTACGGTGCTGCTGAACAGGTCCTCGGCGACCGACTCATCGAGCGGCTACAAAACGCATAGTATGGAATTTCTTGGCATCAGCCTCGCTGTACTGGTCATGTTCGTCGGGTTCGGGCTGCTCATCGGCATCCTGTTTGGCTTTTTCGGGATGGGTGGTTCGTTCCTCGTGACGCCCGCGCTGCTGGTGATGGGGTATCCCTCCCGGGTCGCTGTCGGGAGCGGCCTCGCGTTCGTGTTCGGGACTTCCGTCATCGCAACGCTGAAACACCGTGACCTCGGGCAGGTCGACTACAAACTGGGGGTGCTCATGATTGCCGGGACCACCGCCGGTATCGAAGTCGGCAAGGAAATGGTCCTGTATCTCGAGGAACTTGGGATGGCCGGCAGCATCATCAGTGTGACCTACGTCGTCCTGCTGGGTGGTATCGGCCTGTTTGTCACCTACGAGGCACTGAAAGGGAACGACGGCGGCGGCATCGACCACGACGCCGAAGACGCCGACGCCGAGGATATCCCAGACATCGCAAAGACGATTCAGTCCTACAGGGTGCCACCGATGATTTCCCTTCGCGGGGGCGTGTCGGTCTCGCTGTGGATGATTCTCGGTGTCGCGTTCGTGACCGGCCTGCTCTCGGGCTTTCTCGGCGTCGGGGGCGGCTTCATCCGGATGCCCGCGCTGTTCTATCTCATCGGCGTGCCGGTCCCCATCGCTGTCGGGACGGACCTCTTCGAAATCGTCTTCTCCGGCGGTATCGGGAGCTTCCTGTACGCGATGGATGGCGGCGTCGACCTCTCCATCGTGTTGCCCCTGCTGGCCGGCAGTGCACTCGGTGCCCGAGTGGGGTCTGCCGCGACCAGCATCGTCGACGAAGGCGAAATCAAGGTCTACTTCGGCCTGATGTTGCTCGGAGGCTCCGTCGCCGTCGCCGTCCGCGAACTCGGCAACGTCTACGACATCGCGGTACTCAACACGGTCAGTCTCGTGTTGATTCTCGGATCCGCGCTGCTGGTCAGCGGTGCTGTCGTCTACAGCAGCGTGAGCGCGCTCCGCGAGGAAGCACCCACTGACCCCCCGACTGCCGACTGAGGTTGGGGCGGGATTGTGCAATCCACACACAAGTCTTTTAACTGCGGAGAGCATACACCCTGTTGATACGAATGCCAGATTCGATGGCCGAACAACTCCAGCAGGATATGGTGTGCGAGGGGCTCCTGGAGTGTTTCCACGGCCTCAAACAGCTCGACAGGGATGTCTTCCAGGCGCTCGTGGACACTGACGAGCCGTTGACAGTCGACGAGATAGCGGAAACGGTCGATCGCGAGCGCTCGACAGCGTACCGTGCGGTCCAGCGCCTGCTCCAGGCTGGATTCATCCAGAAAGAGCAGGTGAACTACGACCAGGGCGGGTATTACCACGTCTACAGGCCTACTGACCCGGCGAACATTGCCGATGACATGCAGCGCCTGCTCAACGACTGGTACGCCAAGATGGGCCAACTCATCCAGGAGTTCGAACAGAAATACGACGAGAGCAGCCCCACCACGCAGTCTCTCGAAAGCTGACTGCACGACCGGGCTGTCGGCTCCCCGTTTTCCACTCCGTTTCCCGTCGAGTGTTTCCGCCGCCTTCGGCCAGCTTCCCCTCTCGTGACTGTGACGCACACCTCCGGGACTGCGCACTGGTTGGCTCTGATAGTATTGTGCAATACACCCAAAAACCTTAACTGCCGGTGGCCCCTACGTGAGAGTGATGACAGCTGAATCAGCATCCGACGCAGACGCGACCACGCCGCGTGAACCGGCTCAAATCGACGGCCAGTCCGAACTCGACGAGTTCGTCAGTGACAACGATGTCGTCCTCGTGGACTTCTACGCTGACTGGTGCGGTCCGTGCAAGATGCTCGAACCCGTCGTCGAGACACTGGCCGCCGAGACTGATGCTGCCGTCGCCAAAGTCGACGTGGACGAAAACCAGCCTCTCGCCCAGCAGTACGGTGTCCGTGGCGTGCCGACCCTCGTACTGTTTGCCGACGGCATGCAAGTCGAGGAAGTCGTGGGTGTCCAAAGCGAGGAACAGCTCCGCTCGCTGGTCGGGGAGTACACCGAGTAGATGACTGCGGACACCCACGACGTGGTCATCGCGGGCTCGGGCGTTGCCGGCCTCTCGGCGGCCGTCTACGCTGCGCGTGCCGACCTCGACCCGCTCGTCCTCGAAGGCGACGAGCCTGGCGGCCAGTTGACCCTGACCACCGATGTCGAGAACTACCTGGGCTTCCCCGAGGGCGTCGGCGGGATGGAACTGATACAGCAGGGCAAAGAGCAAGCCGAGCAGTTCGGCGCGCAGTTCCGCCACGGCAGTATCGAGTCCGCCGACCTCGACGGTCAGCCAAAAGCGCTCACACTCTCGAACGGCGAGACGATTCACACCCGTGCGCTCGTCGTCGCCACCGGCGCCAGCGCACGCTGGGTCGGCGCGGACAACGAGGCCGACCTCATGGGGCATGGCCTGTCGACGTGTGCGACCTGTGACGGTGCCTTCCACCGCGGTGACGATGTCCTCGTCGTCGGCGGCGGTGACAGCGCCATGGAGGAGGCGCTGTTTCTGGCGAAATTCGCCGACTCGGTGACCGTCGTCCATCGCCGTGAGGAACTCCGGGCCTCCGAGATTATGGCCGACCGCGCCCGCGACCACGACGACATCGACTTCCGGTGGAACACTGAACTCCGGTCGATTCACGGCTCCACAGAGGAGGGTGTCACTGCCGCCACTCTCATCTCCCACCCTGAGGGCCATCCACGGGAGAAATTTGAGTCCGGCACCGAGGTCGAGACCGAACGCGTCGATGTCGGCGGCGTGTTCTACGCAGTCGGCCACACGCCAAACACTGGATTCCTGCGGAACACGGGTGTCGAACTCGACGACGACGGCTACGTGCTTCCACAGACCGACGGTGACGGTCGGGCGACGGCACGGACGACCGTCGACGGCGTCTTCGCTGCTGGCGATGTCGCCGACCCTCGCTACCGGCAGGCGATTACCGCCGCCGGGACCGGGAGCATGGCTGCACTCGATGTCGAGGCGTTCCTCGAGACGCTTGAGGGCTCCGAGCCGGCACCGGTCGAGGCGTAAATCGTTGTCCAGCCCGGGTGTCGGGTCCCTTGCCGTGGCTTTGGCCCGGGATATTTAACCTCGCAACCCATCTACTGACCATCCGCGATGGCCCAGCCGGTCTATCTCCCACTGGTGTTGTTGGCTGCAGTCGTCGGTATGGGGGTGGCGTTTTTCGCATGGCTACAGAGTGACAGACCCGGTGCGCGACCGCTGACGGTGTTCGTCGTCGCCGCGAGTTTCTGGGCGGTCGCCGAGGGGCTAACCGTCGCCGCTGCTGGGCTTGACAGCCTCCGTTTCTGGACCCAGGTCGCACTCACCTGCTCGACGGTCGTCCCGCTGGCGTGGCTGGTGACCGTCCTCGAGTACACCGGCCGCGAGCGCTGGCTGACCCGACGGCGGCTCGCACTCCTGCTGGTCGAACCCGGGGTGTTCGTCGTGCTCGTCTGGACCGCGACCGACCACTCCCTCGTCTGGACTGACGCCACACGGACGTTTCTCGGCGACTACAGCCTCTATGCTACCGAGTTCGGCCTGGCGTTCTGGGGCCATCAGGCATACTCGTATCTGCTGGTCGCGGCCGGTGGCCTGTTGCTCGTGTGGACGTTCGTCACCAGAAACGAACTCTACCGGACCCAGAGTACAGCGCTCCTGCTTGCGGTTGCCATTCCGATGGTCGCCAACGCTGCTTACATCTTTGGAGCCCTCCCGCGGGGACTTGACCCCAGCGGCCTCGCGTACGTTCTGAGCGGTATCGTCCTCGCGGTGGCGGTTTTTCGAACCCAGTTGCTCCAGATTGCACCCGCGGTCCGCGAACTCGGCCGCGAGGAGATGCTGACCGAACTCGACGACTGCGTCTACATCCTCGCCGAGGACGACCGCGTCGTCGAGGCCAACCCCGCCGGTGCGGCCCTGCTCGACGATGCTACAGACGAGTACCTCGGACAGCCCCTGTCCGCGGTCCTGCCCCCGCTTGCCGACGCGCTCGCAACCGGGGACTCACCGCTCCGGCTGGATGTCGAGGGAACGGTCCGGTACTACGACGTGCAGGTCTCGGAACTCTCGCGGGGCTATGGCACGCTCTCCGGGCGGCTCGTGAGCCTCCGTGACGTGACAGAGCAGCGCCGCCGCGAACAGCGACTCGACGTACTCAACCGCCTGTTTCGACACAACATCCGAAACGAACTCAACGTCGTCCGGGGCAACGTCGCCCTCGCGCGGGACACCGTCGAGGAGGAACGCGTCGAACAGCAACTCACCACGGCCGTCGAAACGGTCGACACAATCGTCGACCGAAGCGACAAGGTCGGCCGGCTCTCACGGCTGTTCGAAACCGAGGCCGGCGGGACACTCGCACTCGCCGAACACCTCGAATCCGAACTTGGCAGTCGGATGCAGGAGTATCCCGAAGCGACACTTTCCCTCTCGGTTCCCGACGACCTCCGCGTTGCCGCCGGGCCGACGGTGACTGTCGCTTTCGACGAACTCGTCGTCAACGCTATCGAACACAACGACAGCGCCCAGCCACGCGTCGAGGTTACCGTCGACTCCAGCGCCAGCGACGACGAGTTCGTCGTCCTCACCGTCTCCGACGATGGCCCCGGCATCGACACTCAGGAGGTCCAGACAATCGCCCAGGGCCGTGAAACACCGCTTGAACACACCAGTGGCGTCGGGCTGTGGCTGGCCAACTGGGTCGTCGAGTACCACGGCGGGTCGCTGTCCTTCGACTCCTCGCCGGAGGGGACTGTCGTCAGTCTCCGGCTGCCACGAGCGTCTGCGGCCGATACCCGGGAGACTGCTGGAAACCCTGACGGGGACCAGTCACGCCCCGAATCGACCCCTGACGGCGGCGAGGTCGAGTAACCGTCTGGTCTCACTCCTCGTCACTCGCATCTTATGTGCGTCCGAGCAGGTAGCCAGCGCTGGCCAGCCCCGACAGCCCCGCGAGGACGCCGAATCCCGCCCCGTCCTCCCCCGCAGTGTCGTCCCTCTCGCCGGCAGTGGTTGTCTCTCCGGGGTCGGCCGTCTCCGCGGATTCCGCTGCGGTCCCGTCGCTCTCGACGGTCACCGTCCGCTCGACCGATGTTGACTTCCCGGCTTCGTCGACGAGTTCGAGTCGGACCGTGTACGTTCCACCTTCCTCGAAGGCGTAGCTGACTGTCTCGCCGGCTCCAGTCGCATCCTCGCCGAAGAACCACTCGTAGCCGAGCAGTTCGCCGTTCGGTGAGCCCGCGTTCGTCGCGTCGAAGCTGACCGACTCACCGGCGGTCGGTGCGTCCGGACTGTACTCGAATGTCGCTGTCGGCTCACCCGCCGAGTTATCGTCCTCCTCCGGTTCGCGGACGAGGACGAGCGCGCTCTCGCGTGCCAGCGTCTTGCCATCAGTGACCGAGAGGACGGCCTCGTCGGCCGCCTCGAATGGATACTTGTCGATGGGATAGGCTGCCGTCGTATTTTCACCGGGCTGTATCCGGTCGAGCAGGAGTGGTGGGTTCTCGGCTGTCCGGAAGTACAGTCCCACGAACCCGTCCACCTCGTAGGCGGCGTCGAGGCTGTACTCGACCGATAGCTCCGTGTCGTCGTAGGTCGGGTGCGAGCCAAACGAGACGGTCGCCGGTGTCCTCAGCCCGTCGGTCTCTGCGACTGTCGCGGTGTCCCCAGCCACGTCCTCGTCCGCGTCGATATCGGTGAACCGAACCGTCACTGTCTCGCCCGCGACGAAGGGCACGTTGTCGCCCCCGGATTCGAGATCGTACGTCGCTGTTCCCGCACTGCCCGGGTCGATAGTGTCGACGAGTGTCTGGTCGCCGTCCCCAACTGTGACGTAGACGTGGAGAGGCGACCCCGTCTCGTATTCGCCGTCGATGGCGTACTCGACTGTCAGGCTGGCTTCGCCGTCAGTCGGCGTTCCGACGATGCCGGCCTGGACTGACTCCACGACCGTCGCCGTGGCGTCTGCGATGGCCGCTTCCCGGTTCGTCTCACCCGCAAGCAGGACCGCTGCCGTGACCGTCTCCGCCGTCGTCAGGTCCCGCGTGAGGGTGACGTGTGTGTCGGTGGACTCTCCCCCACTGACCGACGCTGGGGTAGCGGTCAGGTCCCCACCGGCATCGTCGAAGACCCTGATATCGAAGCTATCGCCGGCGTCGGGGGCCACCGTCACGTCCAGAGCGACGCTCGTGGTTCCGTCCCCGGGTGGGCTAGTGAACGACACGCTGGAGAGCCCGACGTTTCGCCTGTGGAACTCGACGAGGTCGGCCATCATCTCGGGTGTGGTCCTGTGGCCGACGCCGTCGTAGATTTTAAAGGTCGCTGCGACGCCAGCCTCGTCGTAGACGGACTCGCAGTAGGGCATCCGGTCGGCCTGCATGTCCTCGCCGTAGACGTCCAGCGCAATCTGGCGCTGGGTCTCCCCCCAGGCGTCGCTGTAGGGAATCGTGTCGTTGTCGTCCTCCGCGCCCATGTAGACGTACTGTTCGACCTCCCGGAAGGCATCCAGGTCGAAGGGTTCGCCGACGAGCGATTCGAGGTCCGCGACGCCGATGTGGTAGTTCAGCGTGTGCCCTTTCGCCTCCGTGATGGGGAGGACCGCCGTCCCGTTGATACCACCGGCCGTGACCGCTCGCACCCGGTCGGGGTGGATAGCGGGGAACCGGTTGACGAAGTTACCCGAGGCCGAGAACCCGTGCATGAGAATCTCCTCGCCCTGAACTGGATAGGAGATGCCCGACAGCAACTCGGCTGCGTGGTCGACCATCGACAGCAGTTGCTCGTCGATGCGTGCCGCCTCGCCACTGGTCACCTCCAGCGTGTCGACGTCCAGCGCGTGCGTGTAGGTGTTCCCGCCGACAGGGTTGGTCCGTGACCGCGGGAAGACCGGAACTAAAAGCGGGACGGTCAGAGCCTCGCTGAGCGTTCGGCCGTTGCCGTTCGCGGTGAGGTCGGCCGCTCTCGTCAGGTGCCTTCGGTACTCGTCGGTCGCCGTCCCCGTGTTGTTCGGTTCGACCAGAATCGGGCGCTTCCCGTCACCGTTCGGGGCCGGTGCGTACAGGAAATACGGGTAGTTGAAGCCCTGTTCCGGTCGCGGTCGGACGAGTATCGGCCCGAGCAGGTCCTGTGCGCTGGCCTCGTAGGACTCGTGGCCGCTTGCCGGTCCCGTCGAGAGTGCAATGGCCCCGAGAACACCTGCACCGGTCCCCCGCAGCAGTGAGCGCCGGGATAGTTTCGGTCCCGCCATCTATCGAGCACTGTCCACGGAGCGCATCCAACTGTCGACGCTATATCGTCTCGGTAACCTGTCCGTCACCTGGCAGCCAGCCAAAACCATTCCTTCCCAGTTTCTGATGGGGGCCTAAATAGATGGGTCACACTCCTCTTCCAGTTGAACAGACGCCCGCGTTATCACGTCCGCTGGCTCGGACGCCGCTGTTGTCCCCCTTACTCCACGTCCCGGCGCATCGCAATCTCGAACCAGGGACACAGGCGTAGCTGGCGGTACCACTGCGGGTTCTCGTGGAGGCGCTCGTAGGGCACCCACATCAGCCCGCCGACTTCCTCGGGGTCGGGGTCAAGCGTCGTCTCTGACAGCGTCGCCTGCAACACCGCACAGACCTCCCACTCGATGCCGGCGTTCTCGTAGTAGCGTTTGTACTCGAAGCGGTCGGTCACCTCCAGTTCGTCGTACTGGTCGGGTGTGATGCCCAGTTCCTCTTCCAGTCGTTCCCGAGCGGCCTCGACCTGCGACTGTCCCTCCACGGGGTGGGAGGCGACGGTGCCGTCCCAGTGGGTGTCCCACAGTCGCTTGCCGGGGGCACGCTGGGCCAGCAGGACGCGTCCGTCCTCATCGAACAGCAGTGTCGTGAACGCCCGGTGGCGGATGCCGTCGCCAGTGTGGGCGTCGAGTCGGTTGACAAGCCCCTGCTCGTTGTCCTCGGCATCGACCGCAATGACATCCTGTCCGGCATTTTCATGCTCTAGCTCCGTCGAATCGTCCTGACTCATTGTGACTCACATAGGCCACCCCCCTCAAACCGTCTTCGCTTGTCATCGCGCGTGCGCTACCGCCCCATGACCCTTTTGAGAGTTCATGCGGAACACACCGGTATGCGTCGCACGCTACTGGTCGTCGCGCTCGCGGCGGCGCTCCTCGTCGCCGGGTGCAGCGGCTCCGAAACTGCAACGCAAACGACCGAGGGGACGACCCAGCCGGAGCCGTCGGTCACAGAGACGCCGACGGACTCGCCGTCGAACGACTCCTCACCGAACGTCGACCTCGTCGAGAACCCTCAGGAGTTCTCCTGGCTCACCGACGGCGGCGTCAACGAGACCGGGCTATTCATCACCCACGCCCGGACGGTCAACAACGAGAGCAGTTACACGACGCGAGCGACGAATCGTCGTGAGGCACTCGACGGCGACGGTGAGACGGTCACCCGATACCGACTACAGGCATCGGCTGACCAGGGGCGGGCGAAAATCGTCGTTAACCGGTCTGTCAGGACCGACTCACAGACGAGTGTCGACAACACCACCGAGTACCGGGAACTCGTCGACGGCAGCGACACCGTCTACATCCGCACCGCCGTCGACGGGAACGTCGAGTACGGGACCGAATCCGAGCCAGCCCGGAACTTCAGCACCCTCTATCGACAGTCGACGGGCTTTGACCTGACCTTTCTCGCCATGCAGTTCGAGTTCACCTACGACCGGCAAACCGAGCGCAACGGTCGGACGCTGTACCGACTCACCAGTGATTCCGTCACAGCAGACTCTGACCTCGACGACTCGGTATCGAACTTCTCCGCGATGGTGCTGGTGGACCGCCGGGGCGTCGTCCGTTCTCTGGAGTACTCCTTTGACAGCACAACTGACGACACTCCTTTCCGGACGACCTACACGTTCGAGACGACGGGTCTTGGCTCCACAACTGTCGAGAGGCCCGGCTGGCTGGAGCAGGCACGCCAATAGTAGTCCCGGTGACGCGTTCTTCTGAGCCGTCACTGCTTGCTACGTCTCGGTCCGTGGCTCCTATCCGAGCCACTCGTCGAGAATCAGCCTCACTCGGCGGCTTCTCGGTCCGTGGCTGCTATCCAAGCCACTCGTCGAGAATCAGCCTCACTCGGCGGCTTCTCGGTCCGTGGCTGCTATCCAAGCCACTCGTCGAGAATCAGCCTCGTCTTCGTCGATTCGACCTCGTTCAACTCGCGGGCACGGGTGATGAGGTCGTTGAGACTGGAAGTGTCTGCGGCATCGACCACGACGACGATATCCTCCTCACCGGAGACATGCCAGACGAAGTCGACTTCGTCCCACTCGGCGAGGCGGTCGGTCAGTCCCTCGGTCTGGGCGTTAACATCGATGCTGACTTCCACCATCGCCTTCACGTTGCCTGTCTGTGTGGAGACGGTAAAGCGCTCGATGACGCCGTCCTCGATGAGTTGGTCGACGCGGTTGCGGACGGTCCCTTCGGAGGTTCCGATACGGTCTGCAATCTCCGTGTACGGCGTTCGGGCGTCCCGGCGCAGTTCGTCCAGTATCTGCCGGTCGAGATCGTCCATCGAGATGTGTGGGTACATCGGGTCGGTACTTCAACGCTACGAAATTCGTAACTCGGTTTCGAAAGCAACCCTTATGGGCGGCTATTTCGTACGCGTATCGTAATGACGGACGCCTACGTCGCCATTGAGGGTGAACGTATTATCGAGGCACGCGCACGCTCGCCCGGCACAGCCCGGGGTGAACTCGTGTTCACGACTGCATACACCGGCTACGAGGAGAGCCTGACTGACCCCAGCTATGCCGAACAGATTCTCACCTTCTCATACCCACTCATCGGGAACTACGGCGTCCGAGAGGAACGCTTCGAGTCCGACAAGGTCCAGCCAAACGCCGTCGTGGCTCGTGAACTCACGGAGGATGTCTCCGAGTGGCTCGACGGCGAGGACACGCCGGCCGTCGACCACCTCGATACCCGCGAAATCGTCACCGAAATCCGTGACGAGGGTGCGATGAAATGTGGTATCGCCGCCGGCCCCGACGCCACCGAAGAGGACGCTATCGAGCAACTGCATCAGTGCAAGCACATGTCCGACCACACCGACATCGGCGCACAGGTGTCCGTCGACGAGTCCCGTGTGGTCAACCCGGACGGCGACGGTGCCACCGTTGCGCTGGTCGACTGCGGTGCGAAGGGCTCTATCGTCGACTCGCTCGAGGCTCGTGACGCCGTCGTCCACATTCTGCCCTACGATGCCTCCGAGGACGACGTCGAGGCTATCGACCCCGACCTCCTCTTTATCTCGAATGGCCCCGGCGACCCGAAAAACTTCGAGCAGGCCGGTGCCATCGTCGATACCTACGTCGGCGAGGTCCCCCTCGCTGGCATCTGTCTGGGCCAGCAGGTCGTCGCCAACGCTCTGGGTGGGCGCACGACCAAGATGGAGTTCGGGCACCGCGGAGTCAACCAGCCGGTCCGTGATCTCCGGACCGACCAGGTCGTGATGACGACTCAGAACCACGGCTACACCGTTGCCGACCCCGGCGATAAACTCGACGTGACTCAGATTAACGTCAACGACGAGACCCCCGAGGGTCTGGAAAACGACGACTTGGACATCATCACGCGCCAGTACCACCCCGAGGCCAACCCCGGTCCGAACGACTCGCTTGACTTCTTCGATGACGTGCTGGCGCTGGCCGAAGAATAACGGTTGTTCCAAGATAGAACAATTCTCTCTCGCCAGTTCGACTATATCGTCCGGCAGCTGTCTCGTTCTCAGGATGTGAGATTTGTGGCGAATATTGATGTATTAGTACAATGGATACAGGTACATGGCAACGACGGAAGGTGGCTCGACGGCCAGTACGGACTTCTCCCAGCAGATTTTTGACGGCAAGGACCTCCCGGAGGACGAACTCTGGGATGTGTTGACAAACAATCTCCGACAGGTAATGGAGTCGACAGGAGCGGCGATGCGGATTCTCGATTTGGATTTCAACGTCGTCGTCGAAAACGAGGAGATGAAAGAGCTGGGCGGTGTCGACGCCGAGGAGAGTGAATTCGTCAAGTGCTACGACCAGTTCTGTAACCCCGAAGTCTGTGGGACTGGCAACTGTACGCTGAAACAGGTCGTCGACGAAGGGCAAGACGAGATTCGCGTCGAAGTCGAAAAAGAGAGCTACGACGGGCGCGTGATTCCGACGGAACTGGTCGTCCGTCCCATCTACGATGCCGAGGGTGACATCGTCGCGATTAGCGAGACGTTCCGCGATATCTCCGACCAGAAGGCGGCAAGTGGCAGCATCAAGTCCGCGGTCGACGAACTCACCACGACCTCGGAGCAAGTCGCCGACAACTCCCAACACATCAGCGAGCAGGCAGCCAACCAACTCGACTCTATCACGGAAGTCTCTCAGGAAGTCTCATCGCTGTCGGCGACTGTCGAGGAAATCGCTGCGACGGCGACGGAAGTCGAGGACATCAGCGAGCGCGCCCGCGAGGAGGCCGAAGCAGGGGAATCGGATGCCGACGAGACCATCGCTATCATGGAAGACATCGAAGGTGCCGCTGCGGCTGTCACCGAGGATATCCGTGACCTCAACGAGCGCATCCAGCAGATAGACGAACTGGTCGATGTCATCAACGATATCGCCGACCAGACGAACATGCTGGCGTTGAACGCGTCCATCGAGGCCGCTCGTGCCGGCGAAGCAGGGTCCGGGTTTGCCGTCGTCGCAGACGAGGTCAAAAGCCTCGCCGAGGAATCCCAGCAACGTGCATCCGAAATCGAGGAAATCGTCGCCGATGTCCGCGAGAGTACCGACGACACGGTCGGTAGCCTGGAAGAGACAAACGACGTGATACAGGACGGCGCGGAGAAAGTCCGCAGTTCCGGCGAGACCTTCAAGAACATCGCCGAAGTCGTCGAAGAGGTCTCCGACGGGGTTGCTGAGGTGTCCGACGCGACCGACGACCAGGCCGCCAGCACGGAGGAAATCGCCAGCATGGTCGACCAGACAGCAGACGACTTCGAGCGTGTCGCGGAGGAGGCTGAGTCGATTGCAGCCGCGAACGAACAGCAGACGGCCATGATTCAGCAAATCAGTGCCGAAGTCGACGAGTTGAACGCCCTGGATGTCCAGAGCGAACTCTAGCAGCTTGATGGCCCGGCGGATCGAACTCCGGTCACTGCACCCGGATTCGTCGCCGTGGACGAGCGCCGTCCTGCAGGTGGTCACCTGAGAGAACGGTTCGAGCAGTAAACAGGCGTGGGAGACCCACGCCGGTGGTTCTTATCCGTCGAGTGAGACGGTGGCGTTGTCGGTCACGGGTTCACCGTTCACGAGATACGCGCCGTCAGCTTCACCGCCACTCTCCACGAAGTTGTAGGTCTGGTCGTCGGTCGATTCCTCGTGTGGCATCGCGATGAGCGTCTGCTCTTCGCTCAGTTCTGTTCGATTGAACTCCGCGCCGGGGACCTCGTAGAGCGTAATCGTCACGTTCTCGTGGGTGCCGGCTTCGAGGTAGTCCGAGACGCCGATGACGCTGCTGACGACCTCCCCGTCGAGCAGCGAGTCGTTGTGGATGGCGACGTACCCGCTTTCCGGCACGGTGACGCTGTCGATGGTCACTTCCATCCCGTCACTCGACTGGTCCTCGAAGGAAACTGCTGCCTCGTCACCGTCTGCTGCCTCGCCGTCGGTGACGTTCTCATCGTCGCCTTCTCCTTCGGTGACGTTCTCTTCACCATCAGTGACGGTCTCCTCGCCGTCCGCCATGCCGTCTTCACCGTCAGTGACGTTGTCGTCACCGTCAGTCATGCCGTCTTCACCGTCAGTGACGCTGTCGTCACCATCACTGACGTTGTCTTCGCCGTCAACGACACCATCACCTTCAGTGGCGTTGTCGTCGCCGTCGGTCACGTTGTCATCGACGGTTTCGTCCCCGTCTTCAGGCTCTTCTTCCGGTTCTTCGGCGGGTGGCTCAGGCTCTTCTTCCGGTTCTTCGGCGGCGGCTTGCTCGGTCGAGATGCGTTCGACGCTCAGTCCCTCGACGCTGAGTGACTCGAAGCTAACCTCACCCTCCGAGAGCATGGACTCGGCCATCCCGCTCATCTTGGACTGGTTCATCGTCACGCGGTCCGCCGTCACACCGTCCATCGTGACGGAGTCGATTTCCGCGGAGACGGTCGCGGTATTGTTCTCGACATCTATGTTGGCTCGCTCGACGTTGCCGATATCGACTGACTCGACATCGAAGCCCTCGACGCTGCCACCGACCGCTGGCTGGAGGGCGTCCCGCCAGAGCGAGTCAGTATTGTCGAGTTCACCAAGTTCGACCGTCATGTTCTCGACGCTCACGTTCTCGACCGTTATTTGCTCGACTTCGACGTTTTCGGCTGTTACTGTCCCTGCCTGGCTCCCTGCGGCATCGTTACCCGACCCTGATTGGTGCTGACTCGCGAGGACTGCTGCCGTCCCCATGCTGAGAACGACAAGCACTGCGATAGTGACAGCACTCAGTTTTAGTCTCGTTGTTGTTTCTGTCATGCGTCCACTGTCAACAGGCCCTCGTGAGACATTGTTATGTCTCGACAATACGAAACGGCAGAAGTCACTACCTGTCCTACCGAGGAGTACGGTAAACGTATTCTACGAGACCTGGCGTCAGGTCCGGGCAGCGCCGCTCCGGCACTGGAATGCAGTGTTTTCCTTTCCCGGTACGCTCGGCCAACTCAACGCTGCCGTGTGCGTCCGCGGCGACGCCGGCAGTAAATGTAGCCAACCCGAACGTAGCCTGCCCGCTAACCCGAACTGACTCCGAGCGGAGTCGATTGCAATCCGTGGACGCGTCCGTCGCGAAAACAGTTGCGGTCAGATGGATTCGGTTCCGGTGACGCTACCGGTCAGTCGAGCGACTCTCGACGATACCGGCAGCCCACTCGATGGCGTCGTCGATGACTTCGATGGGGCTGTCCTCGAACTCGAATGATTCGATGTGCTCGGCGTCGACGTCGTGGCCGCCGAGCAGGTGAGTCTCCTGGCGTTCGACATCCGCGGGCACCAGCCGCGCGAGTACGTCGTTGTGTGCTTTGGCAGTCTCGACTTCCGTCAGGCGGGTCGAGGGGTCCCGGTCGACCAGGATGGAGAAGTTCGAGAGCATCATGTACGTCGCCGTGGCGTCCTCGCCCTCACCGGGCAGGTCCGTAGCGGCGTTGGCATTGTAGCCCAGGTCGTCGAGATGGGCTTCCAGGTCGTCGAGTTCGGCCTCCTCCGCGGTCCCGAGCAGCAGGACGGAGTTATCGATAGTCTCCAGCACGGTATCGAGTGCCGTGACAACGTCGTCGCTGTCCTCGCCGGCCAGCGCTTCGAGGTAGCCCTCGCTGGCGATGTCCTGCAGCGTCGCAATCTGGCTGCGGAGGTCCTCGCGTTCTTTGGGCTGGCCCCAGTACTCCTGTAGCTTCTTGCGGTCGTCGACGGATTCGACATCCAGTGGCTCGTCGGCGGAACGAATCGCCTCCAGGGCGGCCTGTGCGCTCTCGATAGTCGAGAAGTAGGTGATGGTCTCCTCGACACACACTTCGAGTACGTCGCGGTTGCGCGAGAGCACCAGGTCGATTTCACCGTCGTGGAGTGCGTCTTTCACTGCCTCCTCGCTCTCGAAGTCCTCCATCTCCATGACGTCGAAGAACTCCTCGAATCCGGCCACGGGCATGTCGACGATGGCCGTGCCCTCGAGCGGAATGGCCTTGCCGACGGACATCTGAGCCTTCTGGTAGGCTTTGCCGAAGGTGTCGGCGGTGCCCATGACCTCGCCGGTGGATTTCATCTCCGGCCCCAGCCGCGGGTCCGACCCCGGCAGGCGGTCGAAGGGCAGGACGACCTCCTTGACGCTGACCTGCTCGGGAATCTGCTCCTCGTAGTCGAGTTCCTCAAGCGAGGCACCGGCCATGACCTTCGCCGCAATCTTGGCGATGGGGACGCCCGTTGCCTTCGAGACGAACGGTACTGTCCGCGAGGAGCGTGGGTTCGCTTCCAGCACGTAGACTTCGCCGTCACGCACTGCGAGCTGGACGTTCAGCAGGCCCACGGTATCGAGTTCCGTGGCGATGTCCTCGACGACTTCGCGCACACGGCGGTTCACGTCGCGGCCAAGCGACCGCGGTGGAATCATACAGGCGGAGTCCCCGGAGTGGACGCCTGCAGTCTCGACGTGTTCCATCACGCCGCCGATGAGGACGTTCTCGCCGTCGGCGACGGCGTCGACGTCCAGTTCCACTGCGTCGGCGAGGAACTCGTCGACGAGGATGGGTTTATCGGGGCTCACGCGGACGGCTTCCTCGATGTACGTTTCGAGGTCGTCGTCGTTGTAGACGACCTCCATCGCGCGTCCGCCGAGTACGTATGAGGGACGGACCAGCACGGGATAGCCGATGTCGTGAGCCAGTTCCAGCGCCTCTTCCTTGCTGGTCGCCGTGCCACCCTCGGCCTGCGCGATGCCGAGGTCGTCCATCAGGCGGTTGAACCGGTCGCGGTCCTCCGCGAGGTCCATCGCCTCGACGGAGGTGCCCATAATCTCACAGTCCAGGTCGCGGCGCTCGATTTCCTCTTCGAGCGGTTCGCCGACATCGACGCTGGTCTGGCCGCCGAACTGGACCATCACGCCGTCGGCGTTGACGGCCTCGATGACATCTGCGACTTCCTCGGCGGTCACGGGCTCGAAGAAGAGTCCGTCGGAGGTGTCGTAGTCCGTCGAGACAGTCTCGGGGTTGTTGTTGACGACGTGGGCGTCGATGCCCATCTCCTGCAGTGCGTTGACCGCATGCACCGAACAGTAGTCGAACTCGACGCCCTGCCCGATACGGATGGGACCGCCGCCGACGACCACGACGCTCTCGATGTCGCGGTCGACGCGGAGTTCGTCGCGGTTCAGCCCCGAGATGGGGTCACGTGCGGAGTAGTAGTAGGGCGTCGTCGCCGCGAACTCGCCGGCACAGGTGTCGACCAGTTTGAAGTCGCGGTCGGAGGTGGCGTCATCGACATCGTCGACGGTCGTCACGGCACCCCCGTCTGTCTGTGGGGTCGCCTCCCCGCCCTCGACAGTGCCGCGCTCGTCGGTGATGCGGTCGGGCAGCCAGGAGGGGTGGATGTCGTCGAACTCGCCGCCAGCGAGCGCGGAGATTTCGTGGTCGGTGAACCCGCTGGAAGCAGCCGTCGCGAAGTCGCCTTCCGAGGCCGCTTCGGCGGCTTCTGCGATGCGTTTGTAGCGTTCGAGGTACCACTCTCGCATCTCGGTCAGTTCGTTGACCTCCTCGACGGTGTACCCGCGCTCGAAGGCCTCGAAGACGGCGAAGGTGCGGTCGGGTGTCGGCCGTTCGAGGTACTCGCTTTCGAGTTCGTCGTCGCTGACCTGCGAGAGGTCATCGGCGGGGTCGTACTCGGAACTGCGCAGTGCCTTCAGCATTGACTCCTCGAAGGTCCGGCCGATTGCCATCGCCTCACCGGTCGATTTCATCGCCGGCCCCAACTCGAACTCCACGTCGCGGAACTTGTCCTTGGGCCAGCGCGGAATCTTCGTCACGATGTAGTCGATGGCGGGCTCGAAGGCGGCGGTGGTCTGACCGGTAATCTCGTTTTCTATTTCGTGCAGGCGCTTTCCGAGCGCGACCTTTGCGGTGACGCGGGCGATAGGGTAGCCGGTTGCCTTCGAGGCCAGTGCGGAAGAGCGAGAGACGCGGGGGTTGACCTCGACGACGCGGTACTCGCCGCCGGGCGTGCCGTCGTCGTGCCAGGCGAACTGGATGTTACAGCCACCCTGGATGCCGAGTTCGCGGATGACCTTCAGGGCCGTGTCACGCATCTCCTGGTGGCCCTCGTCGGGGATGACCTGGGAGGGGGTGACGACGATGGACTCGCCGGTGTGGATGCCCATCGGGTCGATGTTCTCCATGTTGCAGATGATGATACAGGAGTCGTCGGCGTCCCGCATGACCTCGTATTCGAGTTCGATCCAGCCGTCGATGGACTCGGTAATCATCACGCGGTTGTCCCGTGAGAGGTTGAGCCCTTTCCGGACGGCTTCTTTGAGTTCGTCCATGTCGCCGATGACGCCCGACCCGGCACCGCCGAGCGTGTAGGTCGTCCGCATGATGACCGGAAGCCCGCCGACCTCCTCGACGGCCTCCTCGACTTCGTCCATGCTCTCGATGGTGACCGAAGCCGGAACGGGCTCGTCGATGGACTCCATCCGCTGGCGGAACTGGTCGCGGTCCTCCGTCGCGTAGATCGTATCAAGCGGCGTCCCCATGACTTCGACGTCGTGTTCTTCGAGGACACCCTCTTCTGCGAGTTCGGCGGTGACGTTGAGTCCGGTCTGGCCGCCCAGCCCGGCGATGACGCCGTCAGGGTCTTCTTTCCGGATAATCTCGGCGATGGCCTCGGTGTTGATCGGTTCGATGTACACCTCGTCGGCCATGTCCGGGTCGGTCATGATGGTCGCCGGGTTCGAGTTGACCAGCACGACCCGTGCACCCTCCTCCCGGAGCGCGCGACACGCCTGCGCGCCTGAGTAGTCGAATTCGGCCGCCTGCCCGATTTGTATCGGTCCACTCCCGATAAGCAGTATTGTCCGGTCTTCGCCCTTCATTACCCGACCGAAGCCCGCTCATCGTAATAAGCCCGGCGAAAGGATACGAACATCGTAACCGAATTTCGAATATCGTATTGGCAACCCCTTCCACGCTGCCGGCCGAGACAGTATCGATAGCGGCGGCCGAGCAGTCGTCTCGACGCGCGTGCGCGGCGTCAGTTGTTCTCGTCGACGAACCGGTAGCGGTAGGGCTGGTCACGGATGACCTCGACGCGACCGGTCTCCTCGTGGCGACCGAGTACCGTCGCCACGCGGTGAGCGCTGTCGAAGTCCTCGCCGTGTTCCTCCAGCACGCCCAGAATCTCGCGTGCCGTCAGCGGCTCGTCGGCATCGGCGCTTTCGAGCACGGACCGGATACGCTCGAACTCGCCGTGACGTATGGCCATACCACCACTCTAGAGCTACATCCCCATTAAACACCGTCAGACTTGCGTCAGACGCCCGATTTCGGAAAACCGACTGACGGCGTGGGGCTACGTCGTGAGACTGAATGTCATACGACTCCCCGAGCGGGCCGCCGGTCAGTACACGTCGTCGCGGTCCTGTCCCTGCTGGCCACCGCGCTGTTGTCCGCCGTACTGGCTCCCCTGCTGACCGGGGTTCTGGCCGGCCTGTGGTCCCTGTCCGTATCCGGGACCCTGGTCCATGGTCGGGTCGGGGACATCGTCGTCGCCGTCGTTGCGGAGTTGGTTGTACGCCTGGGCGGCGACGGCGATGCCGAAGACAGTGATGGAGGTGTTGATGAGTGTGTTCAGGAGCGAGCCGGCGACCGTGTCAGTCGGGAGGACGAATCCGACAACGTTGGTCGCAACAGCGCTGAGCAAAAAGAGGACGAGTCCGAGGACGAACAGCAGGAGTCGGTTCCCCGAGGTCAGACTCCAGCTACTGGAGAAGGCGTCGATGACGTTTTTCTCCTCAACGATGATTTCGTAGTTGTAGAAGAAAAACGCCACGGCGAGGAAGATGCCGGGGATAATCAGGAAGACGAGGCCGATTGCCACGACGACACCGTAGATGACGAGGCCGACGATGAGGTTCAAAAGCGTCCAGAGAAGTCGCCGCGTGAAGTACTCGCTCGGGAGTCTGTCGGTCTGGTCGCTGACGAACGTGCGGATGGCTCCGATGTTTACGACGATACCGACGACGGCGAGGGCCAGCCACAGTCCGGCGAGGGCACCGACCGGAACGCCATCGAGAAAGCCAAGCGGGAACGCCTCGGCAATTTGCCCTTCGGCTTGCTCAATGGCATCCACTGCTTCCTGGGAACTGGCTTCTGCACGGAAGTCGTCAAACAGGTCCTCAAGGAACTGTTGCAGGAGGGACTCGCTGACGATAGACTGGACGACGTTGACGAGGAAAAACACCCCGACGAGGATGAGTCCGTTTTTCTTTACTGTCCGGTCAAGTCCACGGGAGAGGGCGGCTCCGATGTCGAGTGACATACCCGTATCGTGACATGCGCGGTATATAGTTCCTTTCCCGAGTTGCTGGGTCAGAAACTACGCCTAAATCGCCGTGTCGTGTTCGGATTCGAACTCGCGCTCCTCGCGGTACTGCGCGACGAACTCCTCCACGTCAAACTCTCGCATGTACTCCTCGAACTCGGTGAGTGCGCTGTCGTCGTCGGCGTGACTGATGGCGTGTTCCATCAGCTCCACGACCAGTTCGACGACGATTTCGTGCAGGCGATACGCGTCGAAATCAGTGACCCAGACGAGCGCATATCCGACCTGTCCATCCTCCGAACAGTCGGCACTCTCCATGCGGTCGGGGAACTCTTCGGCGACCATCCCCATCATGTGGGCGGTGGTGAACTCATCGAACTCGTCGTCGGTCTCGATAGTCGCCCGGAGTACGTCGACCAGAAACTCGGGGACGAACCGGCCCAAGGGGTGGAGGTCCATCACGACTGCGTGGGTCGAACCACAGTCACACGCGAACTCCCGGACTCCTAAATCGAGATCGTGTGTGTGGACGGATTCGCCGCAGGGAAGCTCAAGACGCTCGCTTGGCCCGCCGGGGACGCCTGGCTCTGCCATCGCCCCTCGCTAGGTCGCTGGCGTGGATAAAGACCCCGAACTAGGGCCAGTCGTCGCGGGACTCCTCTTCGGCCTGTGTCTCGGGTTCGGGGTCGCCCAGTTCCCAGTCGGCGGCCTCTGCGGCCGCTTCGACACTGAGATACTCCCAGCCGGCCGCCTCGGCGAGTGCCTCGTCCTCGTCGCTGGTACCGACGTAGACGTGGCGTTCGGTGCCGAACTGCTCTTTAACGTTGTCGAGACTCTCCTCGCGTCCACGGGGTCCCGAAAAGAAGTCCTGCCGGATGCGGTGCTTGCGGGTGAAGTTCGTCACGACGTAGGTGGGCTTGTCGGAGATGACGCCCACGTACTCGCTCCACTGGCGCGCATCGTTGAACACGGCGTCGGGCCGCGAGAGTTGCTTGAGCGCCGCCAGGTCGAACGCGAGGGTCATCTCGCTGCTACCGCCGTCCATAGCGCATGTCCGACGGGCGCGCGCAAAACGGTGTCGAAACTACTCCCCGGAGCCAGCCCACGCCGGCAAGGACACGAGCTTTCGGAGCCGTGTCCCGCCGACTACGGCGGCGATTACCCCACCCACCGCGTCGAACGCGAGGTCGAACATCGTATCCTCCAGCCCGTACACGACGAGGACTGGCTCCATCCCCGCTGCTCTGGCCAGCTCCCGGCCAATCCACTCCAGAACTTCCCACAGAACACCTGCAGCCAGGGTAACGAGAAGGATGTAGACGGCCAGAAACGAGGGCGGAAAGACGACGGCCTCTGAGTGTGCATCCAGCGCCGCAGTCACAGCATAGCCGACACCTGCCACGAGCGCCGAGGAGACTACGTGCGTCAGATGGTCCCACCACCACACTCGGTCGTAGAGGACGACCATCCCGAACAGGTGTAACACGAGCGCACCCGCTATCCAGACTGTCACCCACGGCGAGAGGACGATATCGTAGTCCCGCTGGAGGAGTGCGGGCAGCGTCAGCGCGACCAGCGATAGTACTGCGTTGACGACCACCGACGCACTTCTGAGCGCTATTCCAAGCACCAGAACGACCAGTATTACTCCCTGTGTGATGCGTGTGACCCGGTGCTCGCTGGGCGGTGGAACCACGGTACTCGGTCGGTTGACTGGCAGTTGTATAGGCTTACTGCTGTTTCCGCCCTTTCACGGTAGATGTTCTCAGCTCACACGGTAGCCGATACGGCTTTATCTGTTGGAGTGCGAAGAACAGATACCATGATGGCGACCACACACGCGCTGGCGGGGGCCACGGTTGGGGCTGCGCTGTTGGCGTTTGCGCCGGAACTCGCACCAGTGGCGATACTGGCCGGGTTCGCCGGTGGCATCTTTCCGGACCTTGACCTCTATGGTGCCCACCGGAAGACGCTGCACTTTCCGGTCTACTACAGCGCCGCTGCTGCGGGATTGCTGGCAGTCGCCGTGGCGGTCCCGACGGCAGTGACGGTCGCGGTCGCATTTTTCGCTCTCGGCGCGGCGCTGCACGCTGTGACGGACGCCCTCGGTGGTGGTCTCGAACTGCGTCCGTGGGAAGGGACCTCCGAGCGGGCGGTGTACTCACACTATCACGGCCGCTGGCTCCGGCCACGCCGCTGGGTCGCCTACGACGGCGCGCCTGCCGACCTCGCGCTCGCGGGCCTGCTCGCGCTTCCAGGACTGGTCCTCGTCGAGAGTCGCCTCATCACGACGCTCGTGACTGTAACAGTGGTCGTCTCCATCGGCTATGCGACCGTCCGCAAGCGACTCGCCGACCTCGCCGAGGACGTGACTTCCGTCGTGCCAGCGCCGCTTGCGGCGTACGTCCCCGAGCGATATTTCCCCTAGGCGATATCCCGGCTGATGTCTATCGAGACGTTGCTTTTCAGTTCCAGTTTGATGACGCCGGCCGGGCACTCCCCGCGGCGATACTTGGGGACCCGGAGGTAGTTCTCGACGTCTTCCTTGTCGTAGGTGGTGTCGAGTTCGAACACCACGTCCGCGAAGTACTTCGTCGTGTCACGAAGGCCCGGCCGTGACTCGCCGTGGGTGCCAAACAGCATCGCGAGACTGTCGTGGCTGAGCAGGTGGCTCTGGAGTTCGTTCAAAAAGCTCCGGTAGTTACGTGGTTCCGTCTCGGATTCGAGGACATCCACCGGGTCCAGAATGATGTTCGACTCCGGCGGCACGGCGGCGAGGAACTTCCCCACGTCGTCGATGGGCGTCTCGCCGGACATGTACTTGACCGTACAGTCACCGGTCGGTGCCGGTGATTCGGCGAGTGTCTTTTTGATTGCCTCCTCGGTGCGGGCAAAGGACATCCACATCGTCCCGCGGGCGGCGGTCAGTTCGTGCAGGATGAGATGGCCCTGACTCCCCGGCGAGGCCTCGAGTACCGTGATACTCCCCTTGGGAAGCCCACCGTTGAGTTTCCTGTCGAGGGTCTCGACGCCCGTCTCCAGTTTCTCCGCCATCGCTCGGCGTTACGCTCCCGAGAAAGATATGTCCGTCGGCAGTCCGTTTCAGCCCGTTTTCCGCTCAGTCGGCCTGTGGCGAGGCCTCGATTTTCTCGAGGTCGACATCCTCTTCGAGCAGGAGTTCCTTCTGGTCTTGGACCTGTCGCTCCTCCCGGATGAGCTGTTTGAACTTCGACTGCTGGGAGAGATCGCCGATGAGGACGCCCCCGATGAGCTGTCCGTTCTTGAAGGCCAGTCGCCGCCACTCGCCCTCGTTGTACTTGCGCTCGGCGGTCTCTTCGCCCTCGGTCGGGTGACCGAAGGAGAGGAACGGGAAATCAAAGTGCGTAATCGAATAGGAGGAGACCCAGCGGAACTCCTCTTCTTCGGCGTCTGCGACCATGTTCTTGCCGGCAGTCGCACCCTGCTCCTTCGCCGAGCCCCAGGCCCCGTTCTGGGCCTGCTCGCCGATGATGGTGTCGTAGAACTGCGTGATGTCACCGGCCGCGTAGATGTCGTCGACGTTTGTCTGCATGTACTCGTCGACGACGACGCCGTCATCCGTCTCGACACCGCTTCCCTGCAGCCACTCGGTGTTGAAATCCAGGCCGATGGCGATGCCACAGAAGTCACCCTCGAAGCGCTCGCCGTTCGGGTCGATAGCGGCTTCGACGCGGCCGTCGTCGTCGGTCTCGAAGTGGTCGACGCCGGAGTCGAAGACAGGCGTGACGCCGTGCTCTTCGAGTGCGTCGTGGATGATTTCGGCACCCTCCTCCGAGAGCGCGTAGCGCCACCAGCGGTTGCCCCGCATCAGGTAGTTGGCATCGATGTCCTGTGCGGAACAGACCGCTGCGAGGTCGATGCCGAGCAGGCCCGCGCCGACGATGATGCCTTTCTCGGCTTCTTCGGCGTGCTCGCGAATCTTGCGGGCGTCCTGGAACGTCCAGAAGTGGTGGATGCCGTCGGCGTCGGAGTTCTCGACGGGCAACTGGGCGGGCGTGCCACCAGTCGCAATCAGCAGCTTGTCGTACTCGTAGGTGTCGCCCGAGTGGGTGTGGACCTCGTGTGCATCGGGGTCGATTTCCGTGACGTGGGTGTTCAATTCGAGGTCGATGTCCCGTTCATCGTACCAGTCGGGTTCGTGAATCGAGATGGGTGCCTCGGGGAGTTTCCCCTTGGCGAACTCCTTGATGAGGATGCGATTGTAGAGTGTCTCCCCTTCGTCCGTGAGGACTGTTACGTTCGCGTTGGGGTCCTGTTCCCGGATGGTCTCGGCGGCCGAGCTTCCGGCAATCCCGTCGCCGACGATGACGTGCGACGTGCTCATATACAGGGGGGTTGGAAACCCCGCCTAATGTGGATTGCTATCTGCTTGTCGTCACTGATACTGCTCCCAACGGGCCCGAGCGGACCAGACGCGCCAATGTTGTCTATCAGTCGGGTGTTTGAAGGGGTTGCCCGCCCTAGAGTGGGCGAGATGAAGATTCGTCAGAACGTTCGCCACTGGGCCGCAAAGCAGGCGCTGACTGCACCGGTCGTCGGCGAGTACGTCAACGACAGACTGGTCGACCTCCACACCGGCGTCTTCCTCGACCGGGCCGACGAGGCTCACCGCGAGACGCGTCGGACTCACCTCGATGACTTCTTCGATGCCACGATGGACACCTACGTCCAGGCGCTGCGTGACGGGTACACGGAGGCTGAAGCCCGCGAAATCACGCACATCCAGGCCAACTTCGACTTCTACAACCACGGCTGGACGGAGATGATGGAGTTCCCGAGCGACGAACTCGAAGAGCACTACGAGCGCTACGGGAAGTTCTTCGAGGCCTACGACATCTCCATCGACGACCCGCTCGGTCGGTTCCGACCCGAGGACGGCATCGCCGAGGCACCATCGACGCCGGAGAAACTCGACGACCCAGAACACCCCCATGCAGAGGGTGGTTTTGCCGATGACGTGTACGTCGAAACTACCGATGGCGAAGTCGTCGTCGGTGGTCAGGAGGAACCCGAGGAGGTCTCCGTCGAGGAGGCACCGGGCGTCCCCGAAGACGTGGACGCCCCCGAAGACGCACAGGCAGACGACTGATAGTGATTACTGCGAGTCTTTACCGCCAGTGCCACCCACAGCCGCGCTGAGAGTCGCTGAAACGGCATCTTTCGATACTCTCTGTGAAAATAACCGCAGTACTCACTATGAGACTGCCGGCTGTCTCCCACCGAATCGCTCCGGACATCCCTGTCTTTGCGTGACTCTGCGGTAACATCTCCCACTGCTCCCTTTCCGTACGTACAGCCGACAGGACGAGACGGCGGTCCGCGAACCGCCTTACTTCTCGGCGATCAACTCGGCGCACGCAAAGCCAGCCTCGATACCGCCGTTGAGCGACCGCTCGGGGTACTGCGCGCGGGAGGCCATCCCCGCGTAATAAACCCCCTCCGCGACCGCATCGCCGAGGTCGTAGGGAATCACCATATCCAGATAGCCACGCTCGTAAACCGGCGCTGTCCGGGGGTTTCTGGCAGTCTCTATCCAGTTGACCGACGACCGCTCGAAGTCCGGAAACAGCGACTCGATGCCGTCGAGCCACGTCCGTTCGACCGCCTCGTCGTCCATCTGCCACAGTTCCTCGGCGGGCTCCTGGATGTAACTCACCGCATACAGCAGGTGTTCGCCGCCGTAGCGTTCCGCCGGAATGAAATTGGTATGTTCGATGAGCGCACCGAAGGGCACGTCCTCGGCGACGTTGAGCCAGTACGTCTCGGTGAGTGGCTCGTCCATGCTGATGACCGAACAGACCGTCCCCTGAAAGTCGATGTCACACGTGTAGCCAGTCAGGTCTTCCAACACAGTGGGCATCGTTGCGACGACGACGCTATCGACATCGTAGGTCTCGGTCGCTGGCTGGTCGTCGATGGCATCGATTTCACCGGTGGTGACGCCGATAGCGTCCACTACACCTTTCGACAGCGCCAGGTCCGTCACGCGTGCGCCCGTCGTGATGTTTGCCTCGCCGACGGATTCGACCAGCGCGTCCAGCAGCCGACCGAATCCTCCGTCGAGATAGCCGAGTATCTCGCCTGCGGTGAGGTCACGCTCGCCACGGAAGCGCACGCGAGCAAGCAGCCACGCGGCCGACACCTCGCGCCAGCGGTCCCCGAACTTCGCCTCCAGCAAGGGCAGAAAGAAGTTCTCGAAGACGCCACGGGAGGTGTGTTCGAGCAGGAACTCCTCGATGGGTACGTCCTCGAAGTCAGTGAAGTCGTCGTAGGTGCCCCGAGAGGGAACCCCGCCACGGACATCGATGCCAAGTACGAGCATTCCCAGCCGGAACTTGTCGTAAATCGAGAGGTGGGGATACGCGAGAATCTGCCACGCGGTGTCCATCGGGTGGACGACGCCGTCGACGTAGTAGGCGTTCTTGCCGACTCGCCACTCGATGGCCTCGCCGAGACCGAGGTCTTCGGCCAGTTCGACGATTGTCCGCTCGGATTTCGAGAGGTGGTGGTAGAACTTCTCGATGCGGTCGCCGGCAGTGTCGTAGGTTGCGGCCAGGCCGCCCAGGTCCGCGCTGGCCTCGAAGACCTGCACTTCGTGCCCGCGTTCCTGCAAGCGGTGGGCTGCTGCCAGGCCGGCGATACCCCCACCGACGACGCCAATCATGGGCGTGCTTCCAGTCAACGGAGAATAGGCCTTTCGTCTGGCGGCGTGTGGGTCTTTCAGGTGCGGGGACTGCCAGTACCTTCGACTCTGTCGGACCCGACGGTCCCTCTGGAAACTATATAGCATATATAAGCATTATATACTGGGCGTATGTGTCTGGTACACAATGGCTACAATTGTAGCCATTGACAAATCATATATCAGTGGAGTCAGTATAATGCTGATATGCCGAGTCGTCCAACGGTCTCCCGACGGGCCTTCCTCTCCACTGCAGCCGGCTGTTTTGGCGGTAGTCTCCTCCTTAATGCCGGTGCGTTCGACGCTGTCACAGCCGATGCGAGCGTACCCACCTGGCAACAGCGGTGGGGAGACGGAACCCAGCGAAAGTACACAGCAGCGCGGCCGGACCCCGAAGCACTGACCAGCGCGTGGTCGGTGTCGCTTGACGAGCAGCGCGGCAACGTCGCTGTCGAATGCGTCGACGCCGACCGCGTCTACGTCCGGGATTACAACCGGATTATCGCCTTCGACCGCTCCGATGGCACCCGCTCGTGGACCTACGCCGCAGACGAGGGGTCGTTCGCTCGACCGACACTCACCGAGGATACCGTCGTCGTCTCGGAAAACGGAACGGTCCACGCAATCGCCGCCGGGAGTGGCCGCGCTCGCTGGACGGGGTCGTTCAGCGCTCCCTATCGGCCGCTGGTAAACCCGACGGCCGTCGACGAGACCGTCTACCTGCCGACTGGCAGTGCCTACGTCACGGCCGACCCGACGACCGGGTTCCGAGAGGGGGCAGTGAACGCCTCGTCGCTGGGGACGCTGCTCGCGGCGACGGACCGACTGCTCTTCTGGTGGACCGAGGGAACGCTGCACGCAACAGATTACGACGGCAATATCCAGTGGCGACGGACCTTCGCACGGTCGTTCCCCCCGAGTGGCAAGACAATCGCAGTCACCGACGACTGTATCGTCTTCCACCGCCAGTCGCCGACAGGAAAGACCCTCCTGACCGCCCTCGACCGCCAGACCGGCGACGACGCCTGGCAGATAAGCCGTCCCGTCGGTGATAACGTCGCTGTGACCGCCGGACCGTCGACGGTGTATCTCGGCTCCGGTACAAGCCTGTACGCCTACGATGCCGAATCCGGCGACCGGAAGTGGTCGCTCTCCGCGGAGACGATTCAGCCCGCGCCCGTCGTGACGCCGGAGACGGTGTATGTCCCCCTCGGTGACGGTATCGCGCCCGTCGACCCCGACAGCGGAACGACGCAGACAGCGCCACTGCTCGACGGCGAGACGCCAGCCTCGCTGGCGGCGGTCGATGGTGGCCTGTACGCGAGTTCGAACGACCGCATCCACGCACTGGAGGAAGCATGACGAGACCAGAAACCGCTCTCGACAGAGTTGAGGACCCGGACCCGCTGCAGGATGTCGTCCGGTACGTACCGGGACTGCTCACCATCGTCCTGACTGTGGGTGTCTCCGTGGTCGACCATCTGCCCGGCAGTCGCCCGTCGATGGTCATGTCCATCATCTTCGCGGGTATCCCGGCCACCGGTATCGCACTGCTTATCTCCCGGAGTGACTGGAACCCATCCGGCAGTTGCTGCCTCGCGCTGGCTGTTCTCGCGTGGGGCATCTTCTCGCTGGTCCGGATGCCTCTCCTTGACCCCGGGTCGACCCGCGTCGACGGGTCCGTCTACGTACTGGCCGACCTCGCGCTGGTCTGGCTGGGGAGTTACCTGACCTCGGCCGCGGTCGTCTACGGCATCGACTGGCCGACGCCACACATCGCTCCCGACGGCGAGATGGACACACCGGACCCGGAACCGGCAGACGACTGACAGCCGTGGTGGGCCATTCCCTGTGTTCGAGTGCCTGCCACAGTGACCGGTGTGGTTCGCTACCTTTTTGCCCGCACTGCTGGAACGCTGGCGTATGCTGACCGTCCGGGCCCCGGCGACGAGCGCGAACCTCGGCAGCGGCTTCGACGTGTTCGGGGTCGCGCTCTCGCACCCGGCCGATGTCGTTCGTGTCGAGAAAGCCGAGTCCGTCTCCATCGAGGTGACCGGCGCAGGCAGCCAGTTCATCCCCGAAGACCCCGAGAAAAACACCGTCGGCGCCGTCGCCGACGCCCTCGATGCTCCCGCTCGCATCGAGATTGACAAGGGTATCCGCCCGGCGTCGGGGCTTGGCTCCTCGGCTGCCAGCGCCGCTGCTGCGGCCGTCGCACTCAACGAACTCTACGACCGCGGATATTCCCGGGAGGAACTGGTCCCCATCGCCGCCAAGGGCGAGGCCGTCGTCTCCGGTGACGCCCACGACGACAACGTCGCCCCCGCAATCATGGGCGGCTTTACCATCGCCACGCCCGACGGCGTCCGCACGGTCGAGGCCGACGTGCCGCTGGTGGCCTGTCTGCCCGATATCGTCGTCTCCACGCGGGATGCCCGCAACGTCGTCCCCGACGGCGCGAAAGTCTCACAGCTGGTCGAGACTGTCGGCAACGCTGCGACGCTCACCACCGGGATGCACCGCGACGACCCCGAACTGGTCGGGGCCGGCATGTACGACTCAGTGGTCACGCCCGCTCGCGCGAAACTCATCGAGGGCTACGACGACGTGCGCGAGGCTGCCTTCGATGCCGGTGCGACAGGTGTGACGATAAGCGGAGCCGGACCTGCGGTGCTTGCAGCCTGCCACGAGGGCGACCGCCGCCGGGTCGGCGCTGCGATGCTGGATGCCTTCGAGGCCCACGAGGTGGATGCTCGCGTCCACCAGACCCGCATCGGTGACGGTGCCGAGATTTTCGACTGACCTACTCGTCGGCGTCGGGTTCGACGCTGCGTTCCGTTCCGGACCGGTCGGCGACAGGCTCGTCATGCACCCGGAAGCCGCCGGTCTCGGCGCGACCCGAGAGTTCCCGCTGGGGGTAGGGAATCTTGATGTCCTCCTCGTCGAAGGCTGTCTTGACACCCCTGACGACCGCGTCGATAGCTCGCCACTTCCGGGGCGGCGTCGGGCGGTCTATCCAGAAGCGCATCTCCAGCACCACCGCCGAGTCACCGAAGTTCTTGGGGACGATGCGCGGTGGCGGCGAGTCCGCGACTGCCTTCTGGTCGGCGATGACTTCCTGGGCCACATCGATGGCGTGGTCGGGGTCTGCAGCGTAGTCGATGCCCACATCCAGCCGGATGCGGTAGTGGCCCCGCTCGCTGCGGTTGACGATAGGCTCGTTGCTGACGTTGTCGTTCGGGATGACGATGGTCTCGCCGTCGAAGTTCTCCAGGCGGGTGTTGAAGATGGTAATCTCGGTGACGATGCCCTCCTTGCCACCGACGTCCACCCAGTCACCGATGGTAAAGGGCCGGGAGAACATCAACACGAAGCCGGCGATGAGCGAGCCAAGCGTCTGTCGCGCGGCGAGGCCGACCACGATGCCCAGAAAGCCCGCACCGACGAGCAGCCCCGAGAGGTCCACGCCCCACACCGTCAGTGTCGTGGCGATGACGATAGCGATGATGCTCAAATCGCCCACCCGGAGGACGATTTCCTTCTGGTGTTCGGTGACCTGCTCGCTGTCGGTGGCAAAGCGATCGACGCTGTCGTGAAACACGTCAGAGGCGATGTACGCGACGAGTACGACCGCAAGCGTCGTCACGATGCCTACAAGTAGCGGCACCGACAGTCCGAGCAGGGTCAACACCTCGACGGCGAGGTCGATGAGCCCCCAGACGACCAGCAGTGAGACGCCAGCGACCAGGAGGATGGCTATCTGGAGCGTCCGGAGGACGAGTCCGCCAAGCGTCGTGGGGATGTACTCGCCGACTGTGTCGACGGCTGTAGTCGCCCGACCGGGCGGAACGCGTCTGTGAGTTGCCCGGGCGAGACGGCGGACCAGTCGTGGGGCGATAATCGCCGCGATGACGACTGCCACGACGAAGATACCGACGCTGACCGCCAGCCGACCGCGGGTCGACGTTAGCTCTTCCAGGAGTGTTCTCCCTTCCGAGGGCAGCGGCACATTCTGCAGGATGACGGCCGGCACGGCGTGCATACCGGGCCAAGCGTGGGCGCGGACTTGGACCTTTCCACTACGGGTGACCCCGGCGGTCTACTGTCCCCAGCGTTGGCTCTCCGAGGCTCGTACGGAGAGTCCGCGACTGTAGGAGACGACCGGGTCACTCTCCGGGGCCTCGAAGTCGTTGGCCGCAAACAGCGTGTTCTCCGGCATCTCCCACGTGGCCGACTGGAGCGGCCAGGGTTCGTGTTCGATTGCCGCGTAGCGAATCGTCCCGTCCTGTGCTTCCGTGAAGTACCGATAGCGCTCCGTGATGAAGTGCTGAAGGCTTCCCGGGTCTGCCTCGAAGGTGTCGCCCTCTGGCTCGTAGACGCCGCGGAACCGGGCCGAACGGGTGCCCGGTGTGTGCCGCCGACTCACGAACCGGGTCGGCGACCCGGGCTCATAATCGATGTCTGCGTAGTAGTACGGCAGGTGATTGAACAGCCGGCCGCCGATAGTCCCCAGCAGGTCGTCGGCATCGAGGCTGAAGAAGTACACGCCGGGCGTCTCGCGGTCGGCTGCTGGTTCCTCGCAGGTGACGTATGTCCGGAGGTTCAACTCCGGCGTCGTCACGCCGAGCGCGGCCGGCAGCCCCTCGGGTCTGATGTTCTCGATGACCAGCGGGACCACCGAGAGATAAGCATCTCCTTCGAAGGTGTCGACTGACAACTGGTCGGGGAGGTGTGGCTCCACGGTCGCGGGGTCGACGGGGTAGCTGACGAACAACACGTCACGCCAGTCCATCTCGAAAGCCGGCATCACTTCTCCTATGTACTGGACGGACGGAAACGTTGTGGCTTAAAAATGGGCCGGTGATACGCCGCAGAACTGCTACGGTGGTATTCCCCGAGTGTCTAGCTATGGCTCTGGCCGACCGACTCGCCGAGTTCGTCGTCAGGAAGCGCCGGATTGTCATTGGTGTGATGCTGGTGTTGACGCTGCTCGTCGGTGCCGGTGCCGGTGCGGTCGAGCAGTCGACGACGATGGAATCGTTTGCGACAGACTCCGATACGGTCGAGAAGAACAGCTACGTCCGCGAGAACTTCTCCGCAGAGGGCAATACCACGACTGCGATGATCGCTGTTAGTGACCCTGATGGGAACGTTCTCTCGCGGGAGTCGCTGTTGCGGACGCTGCGTTACCAGCAGGACCTCCGGACCAACGGGACGCTCAATGCAACACTGGTCGAGGACCGGCCGACTGTCGGCGTGGCCAATGCCGTTGCCCGTGCTGCTGTCGTCCTCGATGCCCGCCAGCAGCGACAGGCAAGCCCGTCTGGAACTGGTGTGGTTACCAGTCAGCGAAGCGACCGGAACCGGTCCGGGAACGTGACGGCGGCTGTCGCCCCTGAATCGCTCACGCTCGACAAGCAGATGACACAGCTAGAGTCGATGAGCGACCGCGAAGTCGAACGGGTCGTGGCACGGCTGCTGGCCCCCGACAGCGAGATACCCGGGCATCGGGTGGCTCTCCAGTTGCTCCCCCGGGATTACGAACCGGGGTCGGAGACTGCGGAGGCACGGCTCGTCGTCGTCACACAGCAGACGGAGCGCCCGGTTCGGACCGGCGCTGCTGTCTCTGAGCCGGTTGCGGAGGGACAGATGGCCGCCCGGAACATCGCACACGACCAGCCCGGCCCCGAGACCTATCGTGCCTTTGGCCGGGGGTATTTCACTCAGCAGGAGCGCCAGGCAATCGACGATAGCCTCGCCATCCTCGGCCCGCTCGCCCTGATATTCCTCCTCGGGGCGTTGGCTGTTGCGTATCGTGATATCCTCGACGTAGTGCTTGGGCTGGTCGGCGTCGGTGTCGTCTTACTCTGGACGTTCGGGATACTGGGTTGGCTTGGCATCGAGTTCAACCAAGTGATGGTCGCCGTCCCGATCCTGCTCATCGGGCTCTCAGTTGACTATGCACTCCACGTCGTAATGCGCTACCGCGAGCGACGGACGGAGAGTGACCAGGACCCACCGACTGCAATGGAGGAATCGCTCAGCGGCGTCGGTGTGGCCCTCGCGCTCGTCACGCTGACGACAGCGGTTGGCTTCCTGGCGAATGTCACCAGTCCGGTTCCCGACCTGCAGCTGTTCGGGCTCGTGGTCGCACTCGGTATCGGCTGTACGCTGCTGGTCTTCGGTGTTCTCCTGCCCGCTGTGAAGACCGAGCTGGAGAGACAGCTGGCTCGCCGCGGAGTGAAGCGACGGAATCCGGCGTTTGGAACCGGTGGCCGGTTCGAGACGGTGCTACGTGGGAGCGTGGTGCTCGCGCGGCGTGCCCCGCTCGTGGTGTTGGGGCTGGCCCTGCTGGTCGCTCTCGTCGGTGCCTCTGCTGGGGCTGGCGTGGAGGCGACGTACGAGGAGGACCTGTTCATCGCTGACGACCCACCTGAGTGGACCGAGCGCCTGCCGGCGTCGCTGGAGCCGGGCGAGTACTTCCTGAAGGACAACCGTGACTACATCTACTCGCAGTTCCAGTCCCCGGACAAACAGGTCCAGTTACTTGTCGAAGGGTCGGTGACCGACCCCGGGACACTTGACGAGGTTCACGAGGCGGAGACGGCGGCTGCCGACGCCAACGTCACCTTCACACGGGCTGGCGAGGCGGCTGTCGAGTCGCCGATGACGGCGATGCACCGCGTCGCTCAGCGCAACGCGTCGTTCAATGCGACCCTTTCCAGGGCCGATACGGACGACGACGGGGTTCCGGACCGCAACCTCACTGCAGTCTATGACAGCTTCTACGCGACTGCTCCCGAGGTTGCCCGACAGTATGTCCACCGGAGCGATGACAGTTACGAGGCGCTTCGTCTCCGTGTCTCGGTCGTCGGGACTGCCGACTACGCCACGGTCCACGAACAACTGGAGGACGCGGCCGCCACGGTCGGTGACGACGATAGGGCGAACCTGACTGCGACGGTGACGGGCCAACCCATCGTTGCCCGCGAGATATCGACCGGGCTGGCACGGACAATCGTCGAGAGTCTGGCCGTCACACTGGTCGCCGTCCTTGCGTTGCTGGCGGTCGTCTTCCGTGCCCGCGAAGGGAGTGCCTCACTCGGTGTGGTCACGCTCGTTCCCGTGGTGTTGACTGTCGCCTGGCTGCTGGGAACGATGGCACTGTTGGGTATCCAGTTCACCCTGGTCACTGCCCTCGTGGGTAGCATCGCGCTCGGCCTTGGCGTCGACTATGCGATTCACGTCAGCGAGCGGTTCGCTCACGAACTCACGGCCGCTGACCCGATGACTGCGCTCGAACGGACGGTCGTCGGTACCGGCGGTGCCCTGCTGTCAAGTGCAGTCACCACCGCTGTCGGTTTTGGCGTGTTGACGTTTTCGCTGCTCCCCGGCCTCGGACAGTTCGGTCTCGTCCTTGCCGTCGGCATCGTCTACGCCTTCATCGCCAGCGTCGTTGTCCTGCCGAGCCTGCTGGTCATCTGGGTCCGGTACGGTCCTGTCGATGCGACGGCACGCCTCAGCAGCGACGCTGCTGACGTTGCGACCGACGACTGACGCGGTTCCCGTCAGTCCCTGCTTGCGACCTGCGTGTACACGTCCATTCCCGCCCGGACGAGCTTGGCTTCGGCCTTCTTGAGATGGTCACCGGCAGTGCTTGGGGCACAACTGAGGCGCTCGGCCACATCTGCGTGCGTCGCGCCGCGAGGGTCGTCATAGTAGCCCACGTCGAGTGCCACCTCGACGGCCTCGCGTTGCCGGTCACTCAGTAGCGCTGCCGGTACTTCCGGGGTGGTGAACGATTCGCCGACGGCCTGAATTTCGACGGCGATGTCCTCGGGATGCTCGTCTACCGCGCGCTGGAGCGTCGTGGCGTCACCAACCAGTCGGATGTGGACCCGTCCATCCCGGTACAATACCGGCTTCAGCACGACGAGCCCCGCCTTGCTGACCGTCTCGAAGACGCCTTCGGCCATCTCCCTGCCCGATGGATCGACCGACAGCAGGAGATAAAAGTGGTCCTCGCCGGTCGGTGCCACTTCTACGGCCTGTAGCAACGGCAGGTCCGGCACCGTCTTCTCGAAGGCCTCCGGGTCCCCATCGACGGAGAACAGCACCGTCGCGCACTCGGCCGCGAGATTCCACTCCAGCAGTCGCGCTTCGTCCGCGGAGTCCGACGCAGCCAACAGCTGGAACACAGCGGGCGCTGCTTCAGAGTCCGGCGTCGTCCGCATGCGGAGATAGCGCATCTACCAGTGCAGAGCGAGCCAGCGACTTAAAAAGGTCAGGCCAACGACCGCTCGAGGAACCGCTGTCGGATGTGCTCGGGGGGTATCGGACACTCGTCTTTCTTGCCGAACACCTGATACCGGTACTCGGCCACGACGTCGTAGAGGCTATCCCGGACGCTGCCGGGGACATAAACCAGCGGCCACAGGAGCGGCAACGGCCCGTCGAGATAGCGACAGACCTGCAACACGGCAGTCGATTTCGTCGTTGCCTCCCAGCCCTCCTCGTCGGGTTCGACCAGCACGAGCGACTCGAAATACTCCTCGTCCATCCCGACGCGGTCGAGCAGTTCCGCGCCGACCTCGGATTGCAGCGGCGCAAAGAGAATCCGGCCGTCGCCATCGAGCCGCACGATGGCTCGAATCGAGGTATTACAGAGGGTACAGACCCCATCGAAGAGTAATACGGGCTGGTCGATATCGTCCACGACGGCCGCCGGACTGGGGCTGGCGTCGGATGTCCCATCCCCACTGGAGCCGTCGTCGGTCATTGCCTCAGACGCCCCGGCCCTGCATCTTCTCGTCTTCGGGCAGGTCGACGTTGGCGTCGCCGCTCATCCCCTCGCCGGCGTTGGAGGCGATGTCGACCAGCGTCTCGGGGTCGTCCCAGTTGTTGACCGCCTCGACGATGGCGGTCCCCATCGCTTCGGGGTTCTCTGCGCCGAAGATGCCGCTGCCGACGAAGATGCCGTCACAGCCGTGATACATCATCAGGGCGGCGTCGGCCGGCGTCGCGATGCCGCCGGCGGCGAAGTTGACCACGGGGAGACGGCCCATGTCCGCGGTCTCGTGGACGAGGTCGGCGGGGGCCTCGTGTTCGCGGGCCCACTTCTCGCGTTCCTCGTGGGACATCCCTTCGAGTTTCCGGATGGCGGATTTGATGTTGCGCTGGTGGTGGACGGCCTGGTTCACGTCGCCGGTGCCCGCCTCGCCTTTGGTGCGAATCATCGCCGCGCCCTCGTCGATGCGCCGTAGCGCTTCCTGAAGGTTGCGCGCGCCACAAACAAAGGGTGCGGTAAAGTCCTGCTTCTCGATGTGATAGCGGTCATCAGCCGGCGTCAGCACTTCCGACTCGTCGACCATGTCCGCGCCGGCGGCTTCCAGAATCTGGGCTTCCTTGGTGTGGCCGATACGGCACTTGCCCATGACCGGGATGGACACCTCGTCGGTGACTTCCTTGAGTGCAGCCGGGTCGGCCATGCGTGCGACCCCGCCGCGCTTGCGGATGTCGGCAGGCACGCTTTCGAGGTGCATGACCGCAACCGCGCCCACGTCCTCGGCGATGCGGGCCTGCTCGCGGTTGACGACATCCATGATGACGCCGCCTTTCTGCATCTTCGCGAAGCCGCGTTTGACCAGCTCGGTCCCGCGCCGGAGCTCTTCTATGTCCGTCTCGTCTGACATGGGGACGGCTAGGTATTGGAGTCACTTAACGGGTCTCTTTAGTGCCAGGCCACACCACGCTCGCGGGGGATACCGGCCCGATTCGACCGCTATCGTTTTGAGACCCGGGGCCGAGCATTCGGCAATGGCAACGACCGGTGTCGGCGCTCGCATCGACGCCTTCCTCGCCCGCTACTTCGACGCCCCGCTGCCCGACCCCGACGGGCTCCCGTGGTACGTTGCACCCCTGCCGACGTGGCTGGAAAACGTCGCTCTTCGGCTGGCCTGGCCCATCGCCATCGTCAACCTCGTCGGGACGCTCTTTGGGTTCTGGTACTACGCCGGTCGGCCGACGGAACTCGCCGCGGACGGGCAACTCGGCATGGCACCGCTTGCCGCGTGGCCGCTCATCCCCGACTCGCCGGTCGCGACGCTGTTTATCGCGCTGTCGCTTATCGCGTGGCGACTGGAGTGGTCCTTCGCGGAGCCGATTCACGCGCTGGCCTTCTTCGGGTGTATCAAACTCGGGCTGTGGACTCCCTACGTCCAGCTTGCACTGAACGGCCCGGAAGGTATCGTGCCCTGGCTCTACTGGTTTCTGATTCTCTCACATCTCGCGATGGCTCTCGAAGCGTTCGTCATCCACCGCTATGCCTCGTTTTCGGTTCCGGCGGTCCTGGTCGCCACCGTCTGGTATGGGTTCAATGACGTCGTCGATTACTTCTGGCCGATACTGGAGGGACCACATCACACAATCCTCCGGGCAGAGTACGTCGGCGGCGAGCTTACGCATGCAATCCCGGCCCACGACCTGGCTGCCGGCTGGGCAGTCGTGTTGACGCTGATTGCCGTATTCCTTGGACTCACCACGCGTGTCGCGAAACTGAAGCGGGCGTAGTGTTCGCTCAGAGTTCGATGTCGGCGTCGGGCTCGCGGTTGGCATGCGCACGCACCCAGAGTTCGCCGATGCGCGAGAGGCGCGTCCGGTAGGACTTGCCGTGTTCCTCCTGTTCGATGTACCCTTTCCCGCCCGGGCCGAGCCGGTCGACGTTGTAGATGACCTTCGAGCGGAAGGAGTCGGTGTACTCCTCGCCGAGTTCGCGCGCGAGTTGCTGGGCGAGTTCGCTCACGCTCTCGAACTCGCCGTGTTCGCCGAGCGTAAAGAGGATGACCTCCTCGAAGGGTTTGACGTTCGAGAAAGACGCCACGGGGAGTTCGACGACGTGGCTACCGTCGATCTCTTTCGCGCCGATGGTCGTCCCTCGCTCGTCGAACTCGCTCAGGAGGTCCCGTGCGCTGTCGAGTCGCTCACGAACCCGGTCGGCGGTTGCCCCGCTCACCTCGTCTTCGACGTCCTCCAGCAGGGACATCTGGGTCCGCAACTCCTCGGCGAGTTCCGTTTCGAGGTACTTCTCGGGGACAGTGTAGTAGGTGTGGATGCGCCGGCGGTCGTCCTCGCGTTCGACCATGATGGAGTGTGCGGCGGTGGCGAACGCGAAGGAGACGGTGCGGGGCATCGCCGAGACGTTGACCCAGACCTCCCACGGTGTGACCCCCTCGGGTCGGTCCCGGTCGAGTTCGGCGTTGATAAGCTCGAATGCCTGCTCGAAGGCGGTATCGTAGTCGTAGACGTCCTCGATGACGACCCGCTCGGTTTCTGCACCCAGCAGATTGTCGTAGTCCTGTTCGAGTTTCTGGGCGAGGTTCCGGGAGTATTCGACGTTGGCTTCGCTCCCGACAGCCCCCTCTAGCAGGATGACGCGGTCAACGTCCATCTGCTCGCGCACAAGCGGCGCGATGAGCCGGTCGTAGTCGAACCCGACCGGCACGATGTGTGTCTGCATACCCGTCCTTACCGGGGTGGCCCAAAAGTATCACCGACATGCCGACACGGGCCGCCCAACGGGGACGACTCTCCCTTTAGACGCAGTCGTCGTGGACGGTTTCTCCCTGTTCGTTGGGGCCACGGGACTGGCCGGCGACGATCGGCTCCCCACAGACTGCACACGTCACGTAGGCATCGGTGGTGGTCGTCGACGACTCGCTCGTAGCCGCCTCGCTCGTGGCGGGTTCCGGTTCCGTGTCGTCGCTGTCGAATTCGAGGTTCGTCTCGACGGTGTCGTCGGCAGTCGTGTCGACACCCAGTGTCTCGTTGCCGGGACAGTAGCCGGTCGTCGCGTTGAAGCCAAAGACGAGCGCGCCGAGACTCGCCAGCAGTCCACGACCCCGCTTGCCGGCTTTCAGCCAGCGAAGTGCCAGTACTGAGGACACTGCAGCGAGGAGGGCGCGGACGAGGCGGTCACGGCCGCCGACGTTCTGGTCGTTTGCCATACGTGACCGGAGGGGCTGGACGCCCTTGTAGCTTCAGACTTTCCGTGACGGTGTCGACAACGCCAGCGTTACACAACTGTGTCTGTAACACCGGCCATGGCCGACGAACACGGGGGGTTCGAGGACATCCGCGAGAACGTCGACGGCCACCCGATGGTCAATCTGGTGCGGTACGCACTGCGATACTGGCCCCGCCTGCTTACGGGCGTCACTGCCGCTGTCGTCACACGGTTCATGCGGCTGGTTCCCGCACTGGTGGTCGCCGCCGCCATCGACCGCGTCGTCATCGGCGGCGCCGACCCCGGTCTGTTGACCGACGCGGGACTGCTCCCGGCTGGGGAGATTGCCGGCGACGCTGCCCGACTGGCGCTGCTGGAGCGACTGGTCGTCATCGCCGCCATCGCCTACACCGTCCGGTCTGTCACGCGCTTTCTCTCCCGGTATCTCCTGCAATCAACCGCACAGAAAGTCCAGCGCGACCTGCGTAACGACGCCTACGACCACCTCCAGCACCTCTCGATGGACTTCTTTACGAACCATCAGACCGGGGGGATGCTCTCGATTCTCAACAGCGACGTGAACCGCTTAGAGCAGTTTCTGAACACCGAGTTCCGGCAGTTCATTCGCGTCGTCGCGACGGTGACCGGTATCGCCATCATCCTCTGGACGTATTCGCCGAAACTGGCAGCAATCGCGCTCGTGCCGGTCCCCATCATCGGCCTCGCGAGCGCGAAGTTTCTCACGTGGATCGAGCCCCGGTACAAGTCGATTCGGGAGACCGTCGCCCGGCTGAACGCCCGCCTGGAGAACAACATCGGCGGCGTCGATGTCATCAAATCCTTCGACCGCTACGCGTTCGAGTCCGACCGCGTCGCCAGACAGAGCGAGCAGTACCACGACGAGAAGGTCGGGGCACTCCGGTTGCGGCGGGCCTTTTTCGCCTCGCTTCGACTCACGACCGGCGTCGTGTTCGTCCTCTTGCTGTACGTCGGCGGCCGGGACATCATCCTCGGGAACCCCGGTGCGCTCACCACGGGGTCGTTCGCGCTGTTTTTCCTCTATCTCCGCCGTCTCTACTCGCCGATGCGCCGGGTCGGCCGGTCGGCCAACAAGTACCAGCAGGCCAAATCAAGCGCCGAACGCGTCTTCGGGCTTCTCGGACAGGAGCCGACCGTCGCCGACCCTCCAGACCCCTACGAACCCGAGCGCATCGAGGGCCGCATCGAGTTCGACGATGTGACCTTCGCCTACGACGACCGCACCCCGATCCTGCGGAACGTCTCGCTGTCGATCGCCGAGGGCGAGACCATCGGACTGGTCGGCGAAACGGGAGCCGGTAAATCGACGCTGACACAACTCGTCCCGCGCTTCTATGATGTGGACTCGGGCGAGGTCCGCGTCGATGGTGTCGACGTGCGGTCCTACGCCCGGCAACGCCTCCGTGATGACATCGCCATCGTCGGCCAGTCGCCGTACCTGTTCTCGGGGACGGCTGCGGAAAACATCGCCTACGGCGACCGCGAGACGCTGATGGCCCTGCGCGAGGGCAGCGACGTTCCCGACAGCGTTATCGAGGCGGCACGGGCAGCCGAGGCTGACCGATTCATCCAGGAACTACCGGAGGGCTACCGGACGGAAATCGGGGAACGCGGCGTGAAACTCTCGGGCGGGCAGCGCCAGCGGCTTGCCATCGCACGGGCCATCCTCAACGACCCCGCAATCATCATCCTCGACGAGGCGACCAGCGATGTCGATACCGAGACCGAGGAACTCATCCAGGAGAGCCTGTCCCGACTCATCGCCGACCGGACGGCGCTGGTTATCGCTCACAGGCTCTCGACGATTCAGGAGTCGGACCGCATCGTCGTGATGGATGATGGCGAGATACGCGAACGCGGAGACCACGCCACCCTCCTGGCCGAGGGGGGCACCTACGCCGACCTGTGGTCGGCACAGAGCGAGCGGGACGCGGCCGTTATCGACGACTAGTCGTCTAGACGACCGGGGTGAGACACTCGCCACAGTAGGTGAAATCGCCATCGAGGGGCGCACCGCAGTTCTGACACATCTGACCGCCATCAGCGATGGCACGGCCCCTCTGTTCTGCGGTGGTCGTTTCCGTCCCGTCTTGCTCGTCCGCTGGCCACCAGTCACTGTCCCACAGTGACGCAGGGTCGTCAACGACGAGCGGTTGGAGAACGTATGCGAGCGAGACTACCACTCCGACTCCGACCAGTAGCTCCGTCACCATATGAAATTTTCCCACTGAGTGGGAATTAACTCTTTCTGTTGGTGCAGAGTACCACGGATTCCCGTCAGTACGGTGGCCAGCTCAGGGAAGCGGATTGCTACACTGCCCACAGAAGACGAACTCGCTGCCGACAGACGCGCCGCAGTGCGGGCATCGCCGCTCCTCCGAGTCGGCCGGTTCGACATCCACACTGTCGAGTCCGTGGAGATGTCTCGTCCCGGGACGCGGGCGACGGATGGGCTTGATTTTTTCCTCCGGGCGGGCCAGCGGTGCGAGGATGAACGCCGCAATCGCCACTGCACCGAGGACTGCCAGCAGTAGCTCGACCATCACATACGCTACGGTACGAAGACGTTTAGCTCTGTTCCGCACTTTTCACCTATCCCGCCAGCTATTTCCCCTCACCGTGCCAACTTAAACACGTCCATGAGCCCCCTCATGGCAGCATCACGATTCACATCATCACACCTCCACCGGGAGGCCATTCACCATGTACGATTCAGCGAAATATCTCATTCATGCAGACATCCGCGCGAGCGGGGTGGTCGAGCGGAGTGACGTCGTCGGGGCCATCTTCGGCCAGACCGAGGGCCTGCTCGGCGAGGACCTCGATTTGCGCGACTTACAGGAGTCCTCGAAAGTCGGTCGCATCGACGTCGAAATCGACGCCGAAGGCGGCCGCTCGTTCGGGACGGTCACTATCGCCAGCGGTCTCGACAAAGTCGAGACGGCAGTGCTGGCGGCGGGGCTGGAGACGATAGACCGCGTCGGTCCCTGCCAGGCCGAGTTCGAGGTCACGGAACTGGAAGACGCCCGCGAGGCCAAGCGCCGCGAGGTCGTCGAGCGCGCGACGGAGTTGCTCGTCGACTTCGAGGACTCGTCGCTCTCCAGTGACGAACTCATCGAGGCGGTCCGCCAGAACGTTCGTGTCGCCGATGTCACGGAGTACGAGGGGCTGCCCGCCGGCCCACGCGTCGTCGACAGCGACGCCATCATCGTCGTCGAGGGCCGTGCCGACGTGCTGACGCTGTTGCAGTACGGCATCAAAAACGCCGTCGCCGTCGAAGGGACGGACGTCCCTGCGGCTGTTGCAGAGTTGACACACGACCGAACAGTGACGGCCTTCCTCGACGGGGACAGGGGCGGGGACCTCATCCTCAAGGAACTCGCCCAGGTCGGCGCTGTCGACTACGTGGCGTTCGCACCCGAAGACCGGTCCGTCGAGGACCTCTCGCGGCGTGACGTACTGTCGGCGCTTCGAAAGAAGGTCCCATACGACCAGCTTGCAGAGACGCCCGCGCCACACGAACAGGTTACCGATACCCCATCTGAGCAGCCGCCGGCTACGGAGGCTGACACTCAGCAGGCCGTCCAGACGGGCGACGAGGCCGGACCTCCGGAGTCCTCGGTCACCGGAACGGATGGCGGTGCCGAGGCCGAGCAGACCGATGCGACGGCGGAACCCGACCAGCGTTGCCGTGGCTCGACTGAGGTAGCCACGGCGGAGACCGCTGCGACAGCGGCCGAAGACGCATCCGCAACGACGACACCAGAAACCGGCGAGCCCGCCGCGGAGAGCGGAGCTGATACTGCTCCCGAGAACGGAGGCGGCGGTGACACGACGGAGCAACCGGACAGTGCCACTGCGGTATCTGACACGGCCGACGACGGCGAGGCTGCCGCGCCGTCGGACGACTCGCCGGCGGACACCGACGAGACCGCATCACAGACGGTCGCGGGTCACGTGGATGCGGTCATCGGTGCCGAAACCGGCCAGGCACGACTACTCGATGAGGCCCTCTCGTCGCTGGCTGACGTTCCCGCCGAGGAGGTATTTGACGCCATCGAGACCGCCGATACGGTGCCGACGACGGTAGTTGTCGATGGCATGCTCACCCAGCGAGTGCTGGACGTGGCCGCCCAGCGTGGCGTCGGCCAGATCATTGCCCGGGCCGAAGGCGAGTTCGTCAAGCAGCCGACAAACGTCCGCGTCAGAACCGCTGGCGGGGCCTGAGCCGCACGTCGCTATTCTTCGTCTCTCTCCAGCGGGAGCGCAAGCAATAGCCCGTCACCGCTCTCGAAGTGGTCCTCAAGCCGTTCGCGTTCGGTGAAGCCATGGGAGTCATAGAAACCCCGGGCGCGCTCGTCGCTGGCCTGTACCGTCAGCCGTAGAGCCTCGTAGCCTTCCTCGGAGAGGTGGTCACGAAGCCACGCCAGCAGCCGCGAGCCAAAGCCCTCGCCCTGTCTGTCGGGATGGACGGCGAGTTCGGGGAGATACGCCACACCGTCCTCACCGATGACGATAGCATAGCCAACCGGTTCGTCCGCACAGACGACATACAGCGGCGGTGGTCCCTTCGTCGCCGTCGCCAGCAACTCCGGCCACGGCTCGGCCAGCGCTGTCTGGATGGCTCGCAACTGCGGCAGGTCCTCGGGCCGGCCCTCCCGAATCATGCTGCCACGACCGCGAATCCGACTGCGAGCGTGCCGCCCACAATCGCCCCGGCCAGCGTTGCGAGGAAGTTGACGCCCTGGTTGCCGACCAGCCAGCCTTCGACAGTCGCACCGAGAATGCTGTCGACGGTCATTCCGGCGATGCCGGCGGCGACGATGACGCCGGCACCCATCGGGTCGACGGTCTCGAAGGCGACCAGTCCGATGGCGGCGATGATACCCGCACCGCCGACGCCAGCGAGTTCGCCCTGCCAGGTGACCGCGCCGTCGGTTCCCGGCTCGACCGTCTCAAGCGTCGTGATGAGCCGTGGGTTGTCGAAGAGGCCGCCCAGTTCACTGGAGAGCGTATCGGACATGGCGGCGGCGACGGAGCCGGCAAAGGCGAAGAGAAACACCTGTGCCGAGACGCCGAGGTCGGTACTGGCTGCGGCTGCCAGTACGGCTACCAGCGCGACCATCGAGTTGGCGAGGACGTTGCTCGACCCGCGGGCACCCTCGTTTTCCTCAGCGATTCCCCGCCGCTTTTTGTCCTCGTAGCGGTACTTCGCGGCCAGTCCGCCGATGCCGAAGAAGGCGATGAGCATCGCAAACCAGCCGTAATCGCCCAGGACGATGGTCCACAGTCCCAGCAAGACGCCGGTCAACATTCCGGGCAGGGAGGCGGTCTCTAAGGCATAGGAGACATAGCCGAGGCCGACGGTCACGCCCAGGGCGACGGCGATACGGGTCGTCGAGATGTCGCCGGTCAGGCTGGTAAACAGCCACAGCAGGATGGCGACGACAGCCATCACGAGCGGGTCGTCACGCTGGAAGAGGACGGCCCGCAACAGCGCCGCGAGCAGGGCACCGCTGGCTGCGATAAACGCCAACCGCGGGACGGTTACGGCGGTGTCGGTCAGGCGCGCAGTCACGAACTGGCCCACGCCGGCGGCCCCGAAGCCGGCGACGACGAACCCGGCAGTCGCGAGCACGCGCTCGGTGCTGACCTGCCGGACAGCCTGGTCACCGAGATTGCCGTAGGCCACCAGCAGGACGGTGCCGACGAAGACGTGTTCGGGCATGCCAAAGCCGACGGTGACGATAGCGAGACCGGCGCTCGCAAGGGTAAAACCGGCGAGTCCGTAGAGTTTGCCGTCCCGGCGGTCCCCCGGCCGTGCGAACAGTTCGAAGGCGACGCCGTCGTCGTCAACCGAGAGCGCGAAGGCCGCGATAGCGAGAAAGGGACCGGCTGTGGCGACTGTCGCCAGCGCCGGGTCTTCGAGTGTCGCGAACACCGGAACTGCCAGCGCGAGTGTCCCGACGAGCGCGAAGGCCAGCGCACGCCGGACTGTCGATGTCACTACCGGGCGGCTATACCCCCGGGGACTTACCCGTTCCGAATCCGCCGCGTCCGGCGGCGGCGCAAGTCGGAGCGGTGGATTTAGGCCACCGCCGTCGGAACCGCCGGTGTGGGCCTGTACGATACGTATCTCGCTACACGCATTCGTCTTAGCGACGCCGACCTGCCGGAGACGGTTGCCGTCGTCCTCACCGAGCGGGACCTCCTGTCAGATGACGGTGACGTGACGCTGCAGGACCTGTTCGACTGGGCCATCGAGTACGGTGCCGAGCGCATCGTCGTCTACGTCAGCGTCCTCGACCGGGAGGCGGTGCCGACACTCCGGGATGTCCTCGACGGACTCGACACGCCGCGACCGCTGGTAGTCCGCGGGCCCGACGACCACGAGCGGGCCGACGCCCCTATTCAGGTGAGCATCGGCCTCGGCGGGAAACACGAGTTTGCCGCTGCTGTCAGACAGATTGCCGAGGCCGTCGAGACCGGCGACCTCGCACCCGAAGAGGTAACCGAGGAGGATATCGAACAGCGGCTGGTCTTCCCGACGGCTCCCGACTTGGTCATCAAGACCGGGGCCGAACGCCTGTCGGATTTCATGATTTGGCAGTCCGTCTACTCGGAGCTGTATTTTGCCGACGTGAACTGGCAGAACGTCCGCAAGCGGGAGTACCTGCGGGCGTTGCGGGATTATCAGGAGCGCCAGCGGAGATTCGGCCGGTAGGCCGAATCACACCACTCCACGCCCGAACGTGTATGTGGCATGCACTCCAACGTCGCGCATGGTTTCTTTCGAGGGTACCTGGTCGGCGGCCGAAGCCGAGGAGTTTCTCAACGAGGCGGTCGTTCCGATTCGGGTGGGCTGTCACAACCCGTCCGGCGGGCTCTGGATGCTGTCGCTCTGGTACCAGTACCGTGATGGCGTCATCGAGTGTGCAACCTCAAGCGACGCCGATATCGTCCGGTTCCTCCGGGAGAACGACGAGGTGAGCTTCGAGATCTCGACCAATCGGCCACCGTACATGGGCGTCCGTGGCGGCGGGGTCGCAAGCGTGACAGAAGCGGGGTCGAAGGACCTGCTGGCGACGCTCGTCGAGCGGTATCTCGGGTCGACGGACAACGAGATGGGGGAGTTCCTGCTGCGCGAGGAACGCGAGGAGGTGGCCATCACCATCGCACCCTCGCAACTGTACACGTGGGATTTCACGCCGCGGATGCGTGGCGTCGCCGAGGAGAACCCGATTACAGAGCGCGGTGAGCCGACTTCGCCGAAGTACGACTGAGACGCTCACTCAGTCCGCGGCGGGGTCCTCGGGGGCGTCGGTCGCTGGGTCGGCAACGGCGTCGGCCGACCCTCGCTCGCTCCCCGGGAGCGCGTCACGAAAGCGTGCGAGTACGCGTTTTGCTTCGGCACACTCCTCGTGTCCGAGTGCGCGAACGAGCGTGAGCGCTCGCCGTGCGCGGGTCCGTCGCCACGTCTGCTCGCGGTGTTCGTAGGTCCGGATGGCGCGCAGGAAGTCTATCTTCCGGAACTCCGGCCAGTAGGGCGTACAGAAACAGACCGCGGCCTCGTTGCCGTTGGCCTGCCACGGGAGGAAATTCGACGTGCGCTCGTCGCCGCCGGTGCGGACGATGAGGTCCACGTCCCGGGTCGGCCCTTCGTAGAGCGCCGCGGAGACGGTCTCGTCATCGATGTCGGCGGGGTCGAGGTCGTCGGTCTCGACGCGCTGGGCGACTTCGCGGGCGGCGTCGAGCAGTTCCGCTCGACCGCCGTAGGCAAGCGCCACGTTCAGATGCAGGCTGTCGTACCCTGCCGTCCGCCGGTCGGCGTAGTCGATGGCCTCCTGGACACGCTCGGGCAGTCGGTCGGTGTCGCCGACGGCGCGGATGCGCACCTCGGCCTCGTGGACGCGGTCGGCGTCGGCAAACTCCCGCAGCTTCTCCGTGATGAGGTCGAATAACACCTCCTGTTGGTCGGGCGGACGCTCGAAGTTCTCCGTCGAGAAGGCATACAGCGTCACCTCCTCGATGCCGAGTTCGTCACACCAGTTGAGGAGGGCCTCGGTGGTCACGGCCCCCTCGTGGTAGCCTTCGGTCTGTTCCCGACCGCGGCGTTTGGCGTACCGGCGGTTGCCGTCCTGGATGACGGCGACGTGGGAGGGCGTTTCGGAGAGTTCGCGACGAAGCAACCGCTCGTAGAGGTCGTCAGCGAACCGACGGAGCCGACCTGTCATTGGGATATTCCTCTCGGGCTTGTGGAATGAATCTTGTGCCTTGCGGATGGTGCGGGCCTGTTCTGCCCGTAGAATTTTAATACAATCACGCCGTCGGTTCAAGTGCAATGGCGCAAGGTACGGTGGACTTCTTCAAGGAGTCCGGCGGGTACGGTTTCATCGAGACTGACGACGCGGACGAAGACGTGTTCTTCCACATGGAGGACATCGGCGGCCCCGACCTGGAGGAGGGGCAAGAAGTCGAATTCGATATTGTCGAGGCTGATAAGGGTCCGCGGGCAGAGAACCTCACACGGCTGTAGTGGACGGCTTCTCACGGTCGGACCCGACAGTTGTATCGACAGCGATTGCTCCATTCTTTCGAACCGTGAGGCGTATAGGCACGCCTGCGGAACCTGCGGGTATGACAGACGCTATCGACGCGGAACTCAGACGGCGTACCTGGGAACTGCTCCAGCCCGGCGATATCGAGCTGGACGGGCTGGTGTTGCAGACCGAGTTCGACGGCAGCGAGGAGACGCGGATGCACCAGGCAACCGTCGAGGTCGGCGACATGATTGCCGACCGCGCCGGTCTCGACCCCACCGATACCTTCGTCTACTCCGGCACCGACGACTCCGAATTTGCCTCCAACCAACACCAGGGGCTCACCCTCGACGGCGAGGAGTTCGTCTGGGAGTGCCAGCAACTCCTGCGGGACGGCAGCTTCGACGTGGTCTTCTATTTCGAGGCCAGCACGGACGGCGAGGGACTGCTGGAAGACGTCCGCGACGAGGGTTTCGAGGCGACGCTCGTCCGGGGTGACGCCGACGAGCCGAGTACCGCTGTCGTCGAGTAAGCGAGTGCGACCGGTGGCGACAGCGTCTCTCACCTGTCGGGGCCCTGCAAAAGCTGTTCTCGAAACGCTGTGATAGCCGAGTCGTTTAAGTCCGCCGCCGGTCGATTGCTGGCAACGCGCGGCCGTATGATACCACTACTGCACGACTTCACAGGGGAGACGGTGCTGGTCGTCGGCGGCGGGAGCGTCGGTGCCCGGAAGGCCCGTCGCTTCGCCCGAGAGGCTGACGTACTCGTCCTCAGTCCCTCGTTTGCCGACGCGGATTTTGGCAGTGCCCAGCGTGTACGGGCCGACCCCGACCCCGAGTCGGTGGCGGCGTGGGTCGACCGTACCGACCCCGTGCTCGTCGTCGCAGCGACCGACGACGAGGCGGTCAACGACGCTGCCGTCGCGGCCGCACGCGAGCGGGGAATCCTCCACAATCACGCAAACCGCACCGGCGACCGGGACCCCGACAGTGTGGTCGTGCCCGCGACGATTCGGGACGACCCCGTGGTCGTCGCCGTGGCGACCGGCGGGAGGAGTCCGGCCCTGAGTGCGGCGTTGCGCGAGCGTCTCGAACCGGTGGTGGCTGGTGCCGGTGAGATGGCGACGCTGACCGCGGACCTGCGGGCGGAGTTGAAAGAGCGCATGCCACCGGAAACCCGCCGGGAAGCGTTGCGGGCAGTCGTCAGGGACGACAGCGTTTGGAAGGCTTTAGATAGCCCCAGTACAAACGTCCAGTTGAGAGTATCTGACGTGCTATCGGATGTGACAGGTGATTCCTCGTGACTGTCGGGACCGGCGTCATCACAGGAGTCAGTATCTCCCACGACGACGCCAGCGTCGAGCAACTGGAAAGCGCCGTCGACGGAACGCAACGGTCGACGGTGTCGCTGTTGCTCGACCAGCCCGGCGTCGAGGAAGCCTTCGTCTTACAGACGTGCAACCGGGTCGAGGGGTACGTCGTCACGTCCGAGTATCCGCCGGCACGGGAGGCGCTCGGTCTGATAACCGACGGCGTCGCCCCCGAACTGGTCGTCGAAATGGACCACGAGCAAAGTTTGCGTCACCTCCTGCGAGTCGCTGCCGGACTGGAATCGCTCGTCCTCGGCGAGGACCAGATTCTCGGCCAGGTCCGTGACGCCTACGAGGACGCCCGCAGCGCCGGTGCTATCGGCACGCTGCTTGAGGATGGCGTCACCAAGGCGATTCATGTCGGCGAGCGTGCCCGCACGGAGACCAGCATCAACGAGGGCGTCGTCTCGCTTGCCAGTGCAGCCGTCAAGCTTGCCGGCGAGGAACGAACGCTCGACGGCGCGACCGGTCTGGTCGTCGGTGCCGGCGAGATGGGTACCCTGGCCGCGAAGGCACTCGGCGAGCAGGTCGACCACCTGCTCGTCGCCAACCGGACGGTCCCTCACGCCGAACACGTCGCCGAACAGGCCGAGACTGACGCCAGCGCCGTTGCACTCGACGCGCTCCCGGCAGTCGTCGAGAAAGCCGACGTGGTCGTCTCCGCGACTGGGTCACAGGCGACGGTGCTCGACCGGGAGACGCTGTCCGACGCCGGCCAGACCTTCGTCGTCGATATCGCTCAGCCACACGATGTCGCACCGGCCGCGGCCGACCTGGATAACGTAGCCGTCCGCGACCTGGACGCGCTGGAGTCGGTGACCGACCGAACCCGTCGCCAGCGCGCGAAGGCCGCGGAGACAGTCGAAGCCATCGTCGACGAGGAGTTCGAGCACTTGCTGACCCAGTACAAGCGCAAGCGCGCTGACAGGGTCATCTCGGCGATGTACGAGAGCGCAGAGCGTATCAAGGCTCGCGAACTCGCGACGGCGATGGAGAAACTCGACTTAGACGAGGAAAGCGAGGCCATCATCGAGTCGATGGCCGACTCCATCGTCTCCCAACTGCTTGCGGCACCGACTTCCAGTCTCCGTGACGCCGCAGAGGACGACGACTGGTCGACCATTCAGACTGCCCTCCGGTTGTTCGACCCGGACTTCGGGCCGGAGGCCGATGCCCCGCCGGATTTCGTCGCCGACATGTCCCCCGACGAGATTCCGGAGGAGATGCGCGAGGAGATGCCTGCAGCCGTCCTCGACCAACTGGACGATTAGGCTCGCCGGCACCCAAACTATCTTCGGCGTGGCTTACGTGTATACGCTCATGGTAGACCTGCTCTCGGACGAGGAGATAGCCGAACAGCTACCGGCCGATTGGGACCACGAGGACGGCGAAATCGTCCGCACCTACGAGTTCGACTCCTACCTGGACGGCGTCGGCTTCGCCGCTGGTGCCGGCGGCGTCGCCGAAGACGCCTGGCACCACCCGGAGATGACCATCACCTATGGCGAAGTCGAGGTCCGACTGTCCACGCACGACATGGACGGTGTCACGCACAAGGATATCGACCTCGCCGAGCGGTTCGACGATATCTACGAGTAAGCGTTCCCTTCTCGGTCGGGCGGCGACGACAGCCCGGTCGTACCGTTTGCCGGCGATATTACCCGGAAAGTACTTACATACCAGCGGCCTAGAGTCACAGTCCCGATGGTCGGCCGCGAGTACGACTTCTGGTTGCTGGACCTCGACGGAACGGTCGTCGATATCGAACAGTCATACATCCACGAGGTCATCCGCGAGGTGGGTGACCGCCTCGGCCACGGCTTCACCGACCGGGAGGCCGAGTTGCTGTGGTACGGCATCGGCAACGCCCGTGATGAGTTGCTCTCGGCGTCGGATATCGACCGCGACGCGTTCTGGGACACCTTCCACGAGGTCGAAAAGCCGGAGACACGAGCTGATGCGACCTACGTCTATGACGACGCTGCCGACTTCGTCCCGACGCTGAGTGAACCCGTCGGCGTCGTCACGCACTGCCAGGAGTATCTGACCGGGCCGGTGCTGGAGCGACTGGATATCGCCGACTGGTTCGACACCGTCGTCTGCTGTTCCGACGAGACGGGCTGGAAACCCGACCCCACGCCCGTCCAGATGGCGATGCGCGAGTTGGGCGTAGCACACAACGGCCACGTCGGCGCGATGGCAGGCGATGACCCACAGGACGTCGAGGCCGCACACAACGCCGGTATCGATGGCGTCCACGTCTCCCGCCCGGACCGAAACTGGGCGGGCAAGCGCGTGCTGGACGCCCCGCGGGTCGCAGAACTAACTGACCTGACCGGCTAGAGCCTGGCACGTCCGCGCCGTGATGCGGACACGAGTCCGGGGGCTTTAACGCCAGTCCGCTCTAAGCCATTGGTATGTCCGCGCTCCGTGACGCCCTGCGCGACCTGCCCGATGCAGTGTATGCCGACCTGCTGGAGGGCGAGGACGCCTACCTGCTCGTCATCGACTTGCCCGGTACATCGCCGGAGACCGTCGACGTACGCGTCGACCGCGGCCGTCTCGTCATCGAGGCGCGTCGGGAAAAAGCGGTCCCGCCGGAGTTCCGGTATGTCAGCGAGGAGCGGTCGCTGTTTCTGGACGCAGAGCTCCCGTTGCCCCCCGACACGAGCGGTGCAGACGCCGAAGGCAGCGTCGAGCGGGGTGTTCTGGAGTTGCACATCCCCAAGCAGTCGGCCACGCCGGAGACGACGATTCCCATCGATGGGTGAGTACTGGTGAACCTGCGAGCGTACTGGCGCTTTGTCGTCGTTGCCTACCAGTTCCTGCCGCTGATAATCGCCTACGCCCGTGACCGTCGCCGGTTCCTCCTCTTTGGAGGGTCACGGCAGGTCTCCCCGGAGCAGCGCCGCAAGCGCGCAGCATCCCTGCTAGATTCGCTGTTGACGCTGGGTCCGACCTTCATCAAACTCGGCCAGTTGCTCTCGACCCGGCCGGATATCCTCCCGCCGGAGTACATCGAGGAGTTCTCAAAACTCCAGGACAGTGTGCCGCCGGCACCGTGGGATGACGCTCGGGTCGTCCTCGAAGAGGACCTCGGCCCGATCGACCAGCGCTTTGCTGACTTCGATACGGAGGCAATCAGCGGTGCGAGTCTCGGACAGGTCTACGTCGGCACCGTCGACGGACAGGATGTCGCCGTCAAGATTCGCCGTCCCGGTGTCAAGGACCTCGTCGAGGCCGACCTGAAGGTGATTCGGTGGTCGCTGCCGCTCCTGATTCGGTTCATCGACGACGCCCAGTCGTTCTCGCTGGAGACGCTGGCCGACGAGTTCGCCCGGACAATCCGCCAGGAGATGGACTACCGGCGCGAGGCCAAGATGCTCACCGAAATCCAGGGGAACTTCGCCGACGATGACGACATCCGTATCCCGTCCGTTCTGGACAGCCACTCCACGGGGCGGGTGCTCACCATGGAGTACGTCCCCGGGACGAAAATCTCCGACGTGGACGAACTGGACACGCTCGACGTGGACCGGTCGGCACTCGCGGAGACGCTTCAGCGCACCTACTTGCAGATGATTATCGGCGACGGCGTCTTCCATGCCGACCCCCATCCCGGCAATCTCGCGGTCCAGGACGACGGGACGCTGGTCTTCTATGACTTCGGCATGTCCGGCTACGTCGACCCGTTCATCCAGGACAAAATCGTCGACTTCTACGCGGCCGTCGCCGCCCAGGATATCGACGCCATCCTCGACACGCTCGTCGAGATGGGGACCCTGAGCCCGGAGGCCGACCGACAGGTGATGGGCGACGTGATGGAACTGGCCATCGCGGACGCACGCGGCGAGGCTATCGAACAGTACCGCGTCCAGCAAATCGTCCAGCAGGTCGAGGACACCATCTACGAGTTCCCCCTCCGTCTGCCGTCGAACCTGGCGCTCGTTCTCCGTGTCGCTACCGTCGTCGAAGGGGTCTGTGTGACGCTCGACCCGGAATTTGACTTTATCGACGTGGCGACGGGCTATCTCCGCACCCAGGGATACATCGAGGAGGGCGCGCGGGACTTCGTCGGGGACCGCGTGCAGGAAGGCCGGGACGCCGTCGAGTCCGCGGTGCGCATCCCGCCGAAACTCGAATCCGCACTCGACCGGGTCGACCGCGAGGATTTCCACGTCCGGGCGGACATCGAAGACTCCGACGGGCATCTCCGACGGCTTGGCCTGCGCGTCGTGTTCGGGCTTGTCCTCGCTGCCGGCATGCTCTCGACGGCCGTGCTGTACTCGTTCAACCCGAGTCCCGAACCGGCAGCGGTCGCCGGGGCGCTCACGCTCGGTGTTGCCTTCGTCCTCTATCGCTCCTTCCGCAAGCGCCGGGGCATCCGCGCTCAGCCACAGTTCACCAGACAGAACCTCCGCCAGCGCGAGGAGAGCGACGGTGCAAGCGGCGCGCTCGGCTTCGGTGACGCCGCGGTCACCGACGAGGACGACCAGTGACAGTCCTCTCAATTCGATGAGCAGGGCTGCACCATTCCAAACCGTTTATACTGGCCGGTAGACAATCCCGGGACATGGCAAAACAGCAGACCGAGGTTCGTGACCTCGACGAGGGCAGCTACGTAATGATTGACGAGATTCCCTGCAAAATCACATCCTACAGCACGGCCAAGCCGGGCAAACACGGCAGCGCGAAGGCCCGAATCGACGCCAAGGGCGTCTTCGACGGCAAGAAACGCTCCCTGTCCCAGCCCGTGGACGCGAAGGTGTGGGTCCCCATCATCAACCGCAAACAGGGCCAGGTTATCGATGTCCGCGACGACGAGATACAGGTCATGGACCTCGAAACCTACGACAACTTCGTGATGCGTGCTGACGACGACTCGCTGGAAGCCGACGACGAAATCGAGTTCCTCGAATACGAGGCACAGCGCAAAATCGTCTGATGTTTCCCGGTGCCGCGGCCGACCGCTCGGCTGCCGACTACGCCGTCGTGGGTGCGCCACTCGACGCGTCTACGACCTTCCAGCCGGGAACCCGCTTTGGGCCGCGTCGCGTGCGCCACTTCGCTGAATCCTTCGAGGACTACGACCACCACACTGACCAGCACTTTACCGACCTCGCGGTCGCCGACCACGGTAACGTCCGACCGACTGACGACGCTGCCGAGTACATCGAGTTTCTCCGTGGCACTGTCGCCGAGTACCGCGATCAGGGGACGGTTCCGCTGCTCGTCGGCGGCGAACACACCGTCTCCGTCGCCGCGGTTCGCGCGCTCGACCCGGACGTGTTCGTCTGTCTTGATGCCCATCTGGATTTACGGGACTCGTTTGCGGGCAACCCCCTGAGCCACGCGACGGCCACCCGTCATGCGCTGGAGGTGGCTGACCACGCCGTGATTCTCGGGGCTCGCGCCGGCTGTGAAACCGAGTGGGACCGGGCAGCACAGGCCGACGTGACCGCCGTCCCGCCGGAGGAAGTCCCGTCCTGGGACCCCACGCTCTCCGGTGACGTCTACCTGAGTGTGGACGTAGACGCCGCAGACCCCGGCTACGCACCGGGGACGGGGACCAAAGAGCCGTTCGGGCTCGACCCGCCGACGATGCACGACGTGGTCCGGTCGGTTGCGCCACAGTCAGTCGGGTTCGACGTGGTGGAGGTCAACGACCGCGACGATGGGCAGGCGGCAGTGCTTGGCGCAAAACTACTGCGTGCCTTTGTCTACGCCCACGCCGACGGGTGAGTGCTGCTTGCGGGATGGCTCCGACGTGTTCGTGAATCGTCGTGGGGTTTTTGCCACCTGCAAGCGTCGATGCAGGCATGGACACTCTCTCTTCGTGTTACTTCTGTGGGTCGGCGCTTGAGGAGCCACTGCAGGAGTACCCCGTCGTCCCCGAGAATCTGCAACGCGGGGGCGACACGACGACTGCGACGCTCTGTCCCGCCTGCCACCAGAAACTCGAAACCGTCCTGGACGAGGTACTCGCCGCCGTCGATGCTGAGATGACGGCCCCTGACGCCACCGATAGCGAATCCGGGAGTGACGACTCCGGGGCTGCCAGCGATTCCGGGACGATAGGCAACCCTGGGACGACAGATGACTCCGAGACGGCCGAGGGCCTCGGGACGCCCGACGACTCCGGGACTGTTGACGACACAGGGCAGGATTCGACTGTCGACGGCGCTGAAGCAGTCGAAACCGGAGCTGGCAGCTCCGAAGCTGTCGACACCGAAGCCGGCGACGTGACGGGTGCGGACTCGGTAGGTGCAGATTCAGCGACCGACGTGGCCGACCCGGACTCGACGGCCGAGGAGTCGATAGAGATGGACGACGCGGTGACCGAGTCGCCACCGGATACAGAGGTGACCGAGTCGCCATCGGACACGGCATCGGACGAGCCGTCCACATCCATCGACGAGGCCAAGGCAAGTGCCGACGTGTCCGCGACCGAAGACCCGTCGGAAACTGCCGGTAACGACAGCGACGATGACGACGTGACGGCCGAGGACATCGAGCAACTGGCGGGTGATATCGACGCCAGCATCCTTGAGGACGATGACGAGCCAGCCGAGGACGAACCCGACGACGAACTGGAGGCGGCGATGGAACCGGATGTTCCCGACGAGTTCACGACGGCCGGGACAGATGCCGACGAGGGGGTCACCGACGACCTCGATGAGGGAGACGACGGTTTCGATGCCGTCGATGAGGGAGACGGCGGAATCGACGATATCGATGAGGGAACTGACGAGATGGAGTCGTTTGACGCGGATGCTGGTGCCGGGGAGGAGTCCTTCGAGACCGATGGCGAGGACGACGCGGCTGACACGCTCGATGTCAGCGCGGACGGTGAGATGGACTCACCCGACGCAGACACCGAGGGTGACGATGACGACGTGACGGCCGAGGACATCGAGCAACTGGCGGGTGACATCGACGCCAGCATCCTCGAGGACGATGACGAGCCAGCCGAGGACGAACCCGACGACGAACTGGAGGCGGCGATGGAACCGGATGTTCCCGACGAATTCGATACCGTCGGCGTCGACGATACTGATTCAGGGGCCGGCAGCGAGGTGGACGACGACGCTCCGTCGTTCGAACCGACTGACGGCGCTCCCGACGACCCCGCGGCCGATACCGGGTCCGAAGCCGACACGGAGACGAGTCAGAGCGGTGAGTCGGTCGCCGACACGGAGCCGTCAGCGGAGAGCGTGACCGACGATAGCGGCGCGGGGACGGGCGAGACCGGTGACGACAGCGGGGCGTCGGGAACGGCACGGACCAGCGTCTCCGCGCTGGAGTACAACAAAGTGATGCGCTTGCTCCAGAACCGGGAGTTCCCGGTCGAACGCGAGGAAATCGAGACGGTAGCCGCCAACGCCTACGGCCTCTCGGAGTCGGAGTGTGCGGAGGTCATCGACCTCGCAATCGACCGCGGACTCATCGACGAGGACGGCTCCGACCTCGTCCGACCGGAGTAAGCGAGCGCCCGATTGGATTCCGGGGGGACAACGCATACGGCACCGGCCGGCAAAGGGGCGGGTATGCACTGTGGCGACCTCTGTACGCGACTGGATGAAACACTCGATACAGCAGCCTATGCCGACCTCGACGCGAGCGCGAACGGCCTGCAGGTCGGCCCGGAGACACAACCCGTCGACCACGTGACCTTCGCTGTCGACGCCGCCGTCGAGACTATCGACCGCGCAGCGGAACACGGCGCGGACCTGCTCGTGACTCACCACGGCATCTCCTGGGGCGGTATCGACCGGGTCACCGGCAGTCAGTACCGCCGCGTCGCTGCGCTCATCGAGAACGACATCGCGCTGTATGCCTGCCATCTCCCGCTCGATGGCCACCAAAACCTCGGCAACGCCGCCGGCGTCGCGGACGTTCTCGATTTGGGCAACCGCTCACCCTTCGGCCAGGTTGGCGGCGAGTATATCGGCCAGCGCGGCGAAGCCAGCGAGCCTTACACAATCGACGGCCTGCGTGACCGCCTGGCGAGTGAACTCGATACGGGCGGGCGTGAGATACAGGTGCTCGATTTCGGCCCCTCACCGATTCGTGACGTGGCAATCGTCACCGGCAGCGGCACCGACTGGCTGGACGAAGCCGTCGAGAACGGAGTCGATGCGCTCGTGACCGGTGAGGGCAAACAGAAAGTCTACCACAAGGCCCGCGAGGCCGGCATTCACGTCGTGCTTGCGGGACACTACGCGACGGAGACATTCGGTGTCCGCAATCTCGAAGGAGTCGTCTCAGAGTGGGGCGTCGAGACGAGCTACGTCGACCACCCGACCGGCCTCTGAGCCAGTCGGTAGGTCGTCTCCGATGTTTCAGACCATCGCACGGTCCCCGACCTCGGGGTGCTCGCGCATGTACGCGACGAGGGTCTCGACGTAGCTCGCAAGCGGCGGACACGAGATGTCGGTCCCAGACAGTGCCTGTCGCGTGTTCGGCGAGACGTACCGCGTCGGGTGTGCGAGATAGTCGAGCGACGCCGGCTCGACGCCGAGCAGCCCCGAGAGCGGCCCTGCGCTTTCGAGCACTCGCCGACCAGTCCGGGCGTGTATCGGCACGCGCAGGACTCGCCGGTCCAGTACCCTCCCGCAGATATCGAGTAGCTGGCCTATCGTCGGCGGGTTCGGGTTGCACAACTGGAAGGTCGTCCCCTCGGTGTCCGCGCGGCTACTCAGGTGGGCAATGGCATCGACGACGAAATCCCTGGGGACGACGTTGAACTCGTACCGGCCCGCGGGTGGCTGGACGGGTGCGACTGCCACGCGGGGCTGGCGGTCAATCAGTCCCAGCAGGTAATAGAGGCCGTCGTACTTCGCCGTCTCGCCGGTGGTGCTGTCGCCGACGGCGATGGCTGGCCGGTAGATGGTCGCGGGCAACCCCTCGGCCATCTGCTCTCGAACGGCACGCTCGGCGGCGAACTTCGTGGCCTCGTAGTGGTTGTTGAACGACTGTCCCACGTCGAGGTCCTCAGGCCCGAACACGCCGTCGTACCGGCCGCTGACGTAGCAGGTGCTGACATAATGTAGGCAGTCGATACCGGCCCTGCGTGCGAATGTCAGGACGCGCTCGGTCCCGTCGACGTTGACAGCCTGTGCCGGCGCGCGCTCGACGCCGAGGTCGTATATCGCTGCGAGATGATACACCGAGTCGGTCTGCTGGCGATGGTGCTCGGGGTCGTCCAGTCCGAGGTCGGCGTCGGTGATGTCGCCGGTGACGAGTGAGAGGCAGTCGGCTGACACGTCAGTCCTCTCTTGCAGGGTTGCCGCGCGCTCCTGTGCCCGTTCCAGATACGCGGGCTGGACCAGACAGGTCACGCGTTCGCCGCGGGCAAGCAGTCGCTCGACGAGTGCCTCGCCGAGGAACCCGGGGAAGCCGGTCAGGAACGCCCTCATCGGAGCCCGACCGCCCGTGCGAGGCGCAGATACCACGAGAGCGTGGCGGCCATCAGGCGGTTCGGGACGCCAGCCGGTGCTGCGACGGGGTGGCCACGCTGGACGACGACGCTCTGGGGGTCCGTGTACTTCTCGAAGCCCTCCTTGCCGTGACGGCGGCCGATACCGGAGTCGTCACGCCCACCCATCGGCGCGCCTGTCGAGGCCCACATAGAGATATAGGCATCGTTGACGCAGACGCTCCCGCAGTCGAGTCGGCGGGCGAGCGCCCGTCCCTGGTCGGCGTCGCCGCTCCAGACGCTCCCGTGCAGTCCGTACTCGGAGTCGTTCGCACGTGCAACCGCTTCCTCGTCGTCGGCAACGGGCGTCACGGTCACGACCGGCCCGAACGTCTCCTCGCACGCGACGGCGCTCCCCTCTGGTACGTCCGCCAGTACCGTCGGCTCGTAGGCGTATGGCCCCACGTCGGGCCTGTGGCGACCACCTGTCAGCAGTGTTGCGCCGTCGGCGACGGCCTCATCGACGTGACTGCGGACCTTCGATAGCTGGCGCTCGGAGACGAGCGAGCCGACATCGGGGTCCCACTCGAAGCTCGTGTCGAGTGTCAGCCCGCGCGCTCGCTCGACGAGGCGGTCACAGAAGCCGTCGTAGCGTGATTCGTGGACGTAGATACGCTCGGTGGCGATACAGAGTTGGCCGGCGCTGGCGAAGGCTCCACGGAGGGCGCCAGTGACGGTCCGCCCCAACGGCGCGTCCTCGCGGACGATCAGCGGGCCGTTCCCGCCCAACTCCAGCGTCGCCGGTACGAGTTCGCGGCCGGCAAGTGCGGCCACCTCGCGGCCGACGGCGGTACTCCCGGTGAAGCTCACGGCGTCGACGGCGGCCACCAGTGGTTCCCCGAGTCGCTCGCCGTCTCCGGGGAGGATTTGCAGACAGCCCTCGGGAACGCCCGCCTTGCGGAGCAACTCGGCGACGAACAGAGCAGTGTGTGGGGTCTGTTCGGCCGGTTTGACGATAGCTGTATTTCCCGCGAGCAGCGCCGGGATTACGTCCGAGATTGCAAGCGTCAGCGGATAGTTCCACGGCGTGATGAACCCGACGACGCCGTAGGGGTCGCGGTCGACGCTGGCCTGTGTCACAAGTGGGACGACACCCGGAACCCTCTCGGTGGCGAGATACTCGGGCGCACGGTCGGCGTAGTGACCTGCCGTGGCCACCACGTCCAGTATCTCCTCCATCGCATCGTAGCGGGCTTTCCCGCTCTCCAGCTGGACGAGGTCCAGTAGGTCGGACTGGGACCCCCGGACCAGCGAGACGAACTGCTCGATTGCCTCGACTCGCTCGCTCACCGGCCGGGCCATCCACTCCTGTTGTGCTTGCTGTGCTCGTTCGGCGGCAGTCCGCACGTCCGCCGGCGAGCAGGCGGGCACCTCCCCGATGGCGGCTCCAGTCATCGGCGTTTCGACGCGGAGCGTCTCGTCGCCGTCGGTCTGTACGGCAGCGGCGAGGTCGGCAAGCGGTGGGCCGTCGTAGCCGTCGGGCAGGTCGACTGTCACTCCGGTGTGGTAGGGCGTCCCGACCAATACCTCTTGTCCCGAGACCGTCGCGCTTTAGCCCGCGCACCGTCGACTGACCCACGATGACCGACGAACGCGAGGAGTTCGCACACGACCCTATCGCACACGCCGAGGCCCGTGCCGGGATGACCGTCGGTGACCTCGCCGACGAGTACGGCAACGCCGGGCTCGGTGCCAGTGCCGTCCACGAAGCCGTCGATGTCACCGCGGAGATGTTCGAGGAGGCCACCGTCTTCATGGGGCTTGCCGGGGCGATGGTTCCGGCCGGGATGCGCCAGCTTGTCGCGGACCTGATTCGGGACGGGTACGTCGACGCTCTCGTCACGACGGGCGCGAACCTCACACACGACACTATCGAGGCCATCGGCGGCAAACACCATCACGGCCGGGAATCCCACCCTGACCGTAGCGAGCGCGAACACGACGAGCAACTCCGGGACGAGGGCGTCGACCGCATCTACAACGTCTATCTCCCGCAGGAACATTTCGCGGCCTTCGAGTCCCACCTGCGTGAGGAGGTGTTCCCGCCACTCGAAGCCGACGGCACTGTCAGCATCCAGCGGCTCACCGAGGAACTCGGCCGGGCCAACGCCGCTGTCAACGACCGCGACGATGTCACCGAGGCCCCCGGCATCGCCGCTGCGGCCTACGAGGCAGACGTGCCTATCTACTGCCCGGCCATCCAGGATTCGGTGCTCGGACTGCAGTCGTGGATGTACAACCAGACCAGCGATTTCTCGCTCGATGCGCTTGCCGACATGGACGACCTGACGGACATGGCCTTCGAGGCCGACACTGCCGGCGCACTGGTCGTCGGCGGTGGCGTCCCGAAAAACTACGTCCTTCAGACGATGCTCGTCGCTCCCGATGCCTACAACTACGCCGTGCAGTTGACGATGGACCCGCCACAGACCGGCGGGCTCTCGGGTGCCACGCTGGACGAAGCCCGCTCGTGGGGCAAACTCGAAAAGGCCGCCCGTAACGCCTCGGTCTATGCCGATGCGACCATCACGCTTCCGCTCGTAGTTGCTGCCGCCCGCGAGCGACTCGACGACTGAAAGCGACCCGTCTACTGATTGCCGTCACCGCTGTTCTGTCCACTGTCGGAGTGACTCGACTGCTGTCCGGTCTGGCCGTCCTGCGGGGGTGCCTGCTGGTGGTCCGGCTGGTGGCCCCGCGGCCCGCTCTGGCCGGTCGGCTCGCTGTCGGCTGTCGCCGTCCCGATGCCAGCACGGGCCTTGAGGTCATCGAGATACCCGCGCCGGTTCGCGGCCACCAGCGCGACGAGGACGACACCGACGACCAGAAGCGTTACCGACTGTGTGCTCAGCGCCGACAGCAGCCCCTCGAACAGCGCCACGGCGATGTCGGTGAACTCGGCCGCGCCACTTCCCGAGGCACCTTCCTCGACCGCCGAGAGAACCGGTCCGCGAAGCAGCGTCGCGACGACGAGCGAGAGCAATCCAACGGCGACGAGAACGATACCAGCCATCTTGGCCGTGGTCTCGGCCGACCGGGTGATGCCGTAGGCTGCACCGACGAGCACCAGCGAGAGGACGGGCAACAGCAAGCTCAACAGCCCGACCGTACCCACGCCTCCGCGGGCGTTCCGGATGTCATTGACCGTGCTTTCGCCGAATTGCTCCTCGGCAGACAGCGTGTTGGGAACCTCCTGTTGGATACGGACATCGGCGTAGTCAGTCGTCTCCGTCGAGAGGTCCGTTTCGGACTGTTTCTGGTCAGCAACGAACGCCTCGTAGCTGTAGGACTGGTCGGTCAATCCGTCGATGATGACGTACTGGAACTCGACGGCCGCCTGAGTCATGTTGTCCGAGGCGGTCCCGCCGGGGACGCCGCCGGTGTAGCCGTTACAGACCGCGCTGTCGGATGCGTTCGACGACAGCTTCGATTTGGTCCGACTGCAGGCGTCGGCTTTCGCATCTGCTTTGCGCTGGTCGATTTCGCTGCCCACATCGACCTGCTCACCGTCGATGGTGATGGTGTTCGGGTCGGTCTCCAGTTGTGAGCGCAGTTCGCCCCGAATCTCGTCTTCACGCCGGTCGACAATGTCCTCTTTCTCGCTCTGGCTTTTCCCACGCGGGCTCTCACCGATAAGCAGGAGTTTCTCGTCTGTGCTGGTGGTCTCGTAGGCCACATCGACGCGGAAATCGAGCCGTGCTTCCTCGTAGTCTCCGGGGCTCTGTTTCATCTTCTCGACGGTCTCACCGTCGATGGGGACCGGCGTGTCGCCCTCTTCCGGGCCGAACTCGTTGACGAGGGCTTTGGTCTCCTTGCGCTCGACCTCCGCGCCGAACTCCTCGGCGAGGTTCTTTTTCAGCTGGCGCAGGTCGAGGTCCATGTACAGTTCCTCGCGCTCACCGTTGAGATAGCTATAGAGTTCGTCGACGTTCTTGTCGGTCTCCTCTTTGACGTAGCTGTCGGTGACAGCGTTCTCGACGAGGGTCCTGTTGTCGGTGCCGTTGCCGGCCTGCAACAACGTCTGCCCTTCGCTCAGGTCCGCACGTTCCATTCGCTCCAGTACCTGCTCGATGGTCTCGTTGCGAATCGGCTCGTAGGCGTCTTCGTCTTCGATAGTCTGACTCACGTAGTCTCCACTGAGCACCGTCCGGTCGGCTGTCGTCGCCACGTTGGCGGCCCCGACTGTCGTGAACAGCAGGATACCGATGACGACGACTCCCGCGAGTTTCGCCCCGTTCATCGTTGCCCTCCGAGCGTCCCGCGGACGGTGACCCGTCGTTTCGTCCGTGTGGGTGCGTTCGTAACCCGATAGTGCCTCGCTGTCATTCGTGGCGCTACTTGCACACTGCGTTACATAACAGTTCCTGACTCGCAACTATCACGTCACCTCGAACGGGACGGACTTTTTGCCCTCCCGGTCGTAGGTCGAACCGGCCGATGACGAACTCATGTGGTCCGAGCGACTGGTGGGGTACACAGTCGCGGTGACGAACCCTATGAGTGCCGAGGCCAGCTTTCTATCCATACACTTGCGAGGAGAAGTGAACGAACGTCAGAGAATCGGGTCTGCTTCTCTCTGAGAGTGGATAGTTGAACATTAGCAATTAAACAGGGGCGACTCCATCGAGTCCAGCGGTAATTGCGTTCTAATTGTCTGTTATTGACTCGTTCATCTCTTTTTCTTGAGTGCCTATTGCCTGCTCGAACTCACGCATAAACTCATCTACGGTATTCCCCATGATGACGACAGGCTCTGTACCTGCAAGAAGATCGGTCAGCACAGTGTCGGCGTCGGTGTCATCGTCGTGTTGGGTCACCGGGAGGTCAGTATTCTCAGCAAACGCACGTGTGTTTGCCCCACCAACGTGGGCTCTCTCGATGTGTCCTTGGTCGTAGAGGAGGTCAACGTACTCTGCGAACGAGGCAGTTCGACCGCGGCGGTCCCGGCGGAGATAGACGAACGGCAGTATCTGTTCATCTTCCGCAACGAGTACCCGACGGACCATCTCCGTACTCTCCACATCGTTCACCTGTGCTGCGTTGAACACACGGCCGTTGGGAAGTCGGGTCCACTCTGGCTGGATCGCGTTCAAAAACGCTTCGAGTTCACCATCGGGGAGCGGCGATTCGCCGAGAAAGGACAGGACAGCGTCGATTGCGTGCGCAGTCTCTGCCCCAATCATCCCTTCGTGCCGGTCCGGAATCTCGACCTGTTCGATAGTAGCGCCACGTCGTTCGATCTCCTCTTGCATGTACTCGTGGAGAACAGGGTGTTGTTCTCCACTGATGACGTGTGTCCCGGAGGAGACTGACCGTGCGAACGATCGGGCGATATTGGTTCGGGTCTTGCCAAGTGTGTCGTTGTGGTCCTGACGGACGTTGGTCAGGACAACGATGTCCGGATTGATCAGTTTCTGATTGATCAACCGTGTCGTGTACTCGGTGATACCCTGGTTTTCGAAGATGCCGATATCCTCGGCGGCATAGGCATCAAGCTCCGGGGCGAATTCCCCGATCACGCTGATGTTCTCGTACAGCGTTGTCCGAGGGCCACGGCGTTCGATAGGGTGAACCTCGCCGTTGTGGATGAGTGTCGGATGGTTCCCGGTGATCTTCGTCAGCGTATCGTAGCCCCGGCGGTTGAACACGTCGTCGAGGCGCCGGGTCGTCGATGTCTTGCCACGGCTCCCCGCCACGGCGATGCGAGTGTCCAGTCGTCGGAGTGCCTTGCGGTGGCGGGACCCTCGTGTTAATTCTTTAATAATGCCGGTCAGGCTCGGCTTCCCGACCTCGATAGACCGTGGTCCGTCCCGCCACTCGTATTCGGCACCGACCATGAACATTGGGAGAGCACCCGTAGCACGCTCTAGAAACCGCTCCAACGCATTCCTGGCATCGCTCTCGGTAGGGAACCGGTCTGCGCTGTTGGCGAGGGTACGCTCGGGTGTCTGTAGTTGCCACACCCAATTGTTCCGGTCATCTGGAAGCTCGCCGGAAGGTGTCGGGTCTTCTCTGACGATCGTTTGCGGGTCGCTGATATCCTCGCTTTCGAACGCCTCTTTATCTCCCGTGAGTGCAGCAACTGCCCCTCGAACTTGGTCGACAGCCTGTCGGGCCTCTCGTGATGTATCGTAGTGATGGCCCCCGGTGGCTACCACGCGTTCCTGCATGCGAAGTCGCCACGCCCAGCCGAACCCTCGACCGTATATCTCGTATGCAGTCGTGCTCATGAGTCTCCCCCGGAAAGAACGGATGCCGACAGAACCTCGGACTCGTCAGGTTTGTCAACTGCATACCAGCGCCCGATCCCCAGGCCAACCAACACTACGAAGACGCCGATCACGATCACTGGGAGCGTGAGTTCCTGTGGGATACCCTTCGGTTCCGGCGTTGCGAACAGTCGCGCGACGAGCAACGCTGGAACGAACACGACGGCCTGCAGGGGGAGTACCAGCCGCCGATCAAATGAACTTGTCACGTGAGTATTATACGCCGTGATGCCAGCGAGGAAGGCAACGAAAAACGCAGACAGTCCCCGATCTATCGGAAGCGAGAGGGTCAGTGGAACTGCCACGAGCAGTCCAAAGGCGGTGGTGGTTCCAAGCAGCACTCTCCCGTACCGCAGCGTCGCGTAGTGTAGTGCCTGAACCAGGCCAAACACGATGACGAACAGAATCAGATACATGACGATAAGCCAGTAGTTCATGAGGGCGTAGACTGCCAACAGGATTGCCGTGATGATGCCGACCCGGACGCCGAAGCGGGACCTGATGCGTTCGGATATGATCAGACCAAAAATAAAGAGACCTGCCACGACTTCCCTCGAAATGACGACCGCTCCCGTTGTGACATCAACGACCGCATTGTTGTACACCGCAATGTCGGCGGTTTCAGCAAATAATACCGGTGGCGTCAGTGTCCCGAATCGGGCCGCGATTCCGGGAGAGACCAGTACCAAACCGAGGACGAACAGTGCCGTGAACAAGCCGACAGTCGCCAGTACATCGTTCCGCCGAAACTCCGGCTTGATGCTGTGGAAATTGTAGGCCGCCAACCCGGGGAGAATACTGCCAATCAACACAATAAGGTCTGGGTCGAACCCGACCTGAATCAACCCAAGAAGCGTCACCAACGGGACTGACGTTCCAATCACGAATGCGGCGAGGAGTTCGTCTCGACCGTAAACCAGGGTTCGCTGTCGGAGATACCAGAGACCGATGTACGCTGCGATAGTACTGAGGACGAACACTGGTAGCATCAGGGCGTTCTTGAGCGTGTACACCGCGAGTACCGGAACGGTGATCGTTCCACCGAGACGGTAGCCAGTGAACTGCGTAGTCACCGCTACGGCAAGTAATCCGATAACAGCGACTAGTGTGGCTACCCACATTATGAATCTTTATCGGCTTATGCACCTTTACTGTTTCAATTCTGTACGGTTTCGTGCTGGAGAGTTTGCTGTACACGTCCGTACAGTTCTGATTTATTGAATGGCTTCGCCAGGAAATCGTCCGCGCCCGCCTCAAGTGCTCGAACGATGTCTTCCTCTCGACTCCGAGATGTCAGCATAATAATTGGAATGTCCTGCATCCCGTCGTTCTCTCGGATATGGTCCAGAACCGAAAACCCGTCCATCTCTGGCATCATGACGTCGAGAATGACTGCTTTCGGTAGTGAACCCGGTGCTTCTTCTAAGTACTCCCATGCCTCCCGACCATCTTTTACCGTCTCTACGTCGAACTCCCCACCAAGACTAACATCGATCATCTCCCTGATGTTTTCGTCGTCGTCGGCAGCCAGAATTTCCGCAGGCATGCTAGTAGTGTATCCGCCCCTCTCCTTATATTGACCGACATACCACAATTCCTCGATTATTGCGCTTTTCACTCGTCAGCGACTTCGATAGCCCACGGGATGTCTCGCAAGAAATATTTAACCAGTTAGACAGTCAAATCTCTGTAACTGTGCTCGGTACTACTGACGAACCGGACGATCCAATCCGCGTCCTCTACGTGAGCTCCGACCCCGCATTCGCGAATTTGGTTCAAACCAAGCTCCAGCAAACGAGTACCGAGATCGACTGTGTGACCGCTGACGGTATCGACGAAGCACTACACCATCTTGCTGCGGACCGGATCGACTGTATCGTAACGGCGTACTCGCTCGAAGATTCCGATGGCATCGGGCTTACGGAGTCGATTCGCCAGCAGAACGATGATATCCCGATAATCCTCTTTACTGGTGGGGGGAGTGAGGAAATCGCGAGCGAAGCGACTCGTGCCGGCGTCTCGGACTACATCCCGGTCCAGGCGGAGCGTGATAACTTCACACTGCTCGCGGCCCGCATTCGAACGCTCACGAAGGCTGCTCGCAAACGCACGGAGGCCGAGCAGACGAAACGACGCTTCCGACGAACGCTCGAGCGCACAACTGACGCGATTTACGCTGTCGATACCGAGTGGCGCATCGAGTATATGAACGAAAAAATGGCCGAACGAGTCGATTGTGACCCGGACGCGGTCGTCGGAGAAACCATCTGGGAGGAGTTCCCGTCGATTGTCGGGACGGAACTCGAAGACAAGTATCGAACGGCGATGGAGACCGGTGAACCAGTATCGTTCGAACAGCATCTGGGAGCGCCATTCGACTACTGGGTCGAAGTGCGAGCGTTCCCAGATGACGACGGGCTGACTGTCTTTTCGCGTGAAATCACCGCCGAGCGAGAACGGGAACAGAGGCTAGAGCGCAGTGACGCGATTCTGGAGACCATCCACGACGTCGTGTTCGTCCTCGACGAGACGGGGAACGTCGAGTTCGCGAATACGGCCGCAAAGCGGTTGCTCGCAGGGGATCAATCGGCCCAGCTCACGGGACAACAGCTCGAAACGGTCGTCGGTGACCGCGTTAGCGCTTCCGATGCAACGCGATTCTCCCAGGCAGTCGAATCGACGCTCGATGAGATTGAGAGCGATGGTGGGTCCACCGGGTTGTACGATGTAGACCTACAACTCGATGTCGTGGCCGGGACCAGCGAGCGGACGTTCGACGTCCGGGTGACCCCGTTCCAGAGTCGAAAGGGTAAGGAGGTACTCGTTGTCGCTCGAGACGTTACCGAGCAAAGCGAGGTGAAGCGTCAATTGGAACGAGAGCGGGACGCACTCCAGGACCTCCAGGCCGTCATGGCAGAAAGCGATGTCTCGGTCAGGTCACGCCTCCAGAACCTACTGGAAGTCGGTTGCCAGACGCTCGGACTAGAAATCGGTATCGTCTCGCGAATTCAGGACAGCGACTACACGGTCGAAGCAGCTCACGCACCGGAAGCCGATATCGAGGCAGGTGATCACTTCGATCTCGAATCGACGTACTGTGCAGAAGTCGTCGGCACGGATTCGGTCTGTTCGTTCGCGGACGCCGTTAGCGACGGAAAAGAGATGCATCCTGCCTACCGTGACTTTGAGTTAGAATCGTACATCGGCGTGCCACTCGTCGTCGATGACACGCGTTACGGAACCGTCAATTTCTCGAGTCCGACGACGCGAGTCGCGCCGTTCGGAGCGCTCGAACGGACGTTCGTCGAGCTGGTAGCGCAACTCGTGAGTACCGAACTCTCGCGTCGTCGTGACCGTGCCGAACTCGAACGTCAGGAGTTCCTCTTCGACCGCGTTCAGGACATCGCAGACATCGGTATCTGGGAATACGTCCCATCGAGCGGGGAACTCATCTGGTCCGACGGCGTCCGCCAGATTCACGGCGTCGAGGACGATTACGAGCCAACTCTTGACGACGGACTCGAGTTCTATCACCCCGACGATAGAGAGACGATTGCCGCAGCAGTTGACCAAGCAATCGAAGACGGGGAACCGTACGACCTCGACCTCCGAACCGTGCGAACCGACGGCGAGGTGCGTGACGTTCGGGCGTGGGGAGAATACGCCGACGACACACAGCGCGGTGACTCAGCACTCCGGGGCGTGTTTCAGGACATTACGGAGCGAAGAGCGGAACGCCGCGAGCATCGAGAGCTCGCGGAGGAATACGAGGCGTTGCTCGAAACATCCGGAGACGCCATCTTCTTGCTCGATGTCGATACCACTGGTGAGGACCCGTCATTCGAGTTTGTCCGACTCAGTGCCGGCTACGAGTCACAGACCGGACTCACAACCGAGGAAGTTCGCGGCAAGACGCCACGAGACGTGTTCGGCGACCAGGAGGGTGCTGAACTCGAGGCGAATTACACTCGCTGCGTCAATCAGGGTGCCCCTGTCTCGTATCGCGAAGAGCTCGACGTCGGTGACGGTGCTCAGTTCTGGGACACCAGCCTCGCACCGGTCGTCGTCGATGGCGAGACTGTTCGAGTTGTGGGCATCGCTCGAAACGTCACCGAGCAGGTCGAGCGGGAGCGCGAACTCGAGGCAACGAACCAGCGACTGGAATCGCTCATCGGGGCCACGCCACTCACCGTCATGGAGATTGATACTGATGGCAACGTCATCCGCTGGAACGACGAGGCCGAAAATATGTTCGGCTGGTCGCGCGAAGAAGTGCTCGGGGAATTCAATCCGATCGTCCCGGACGAGCAGCAAGAAGAGTTTGCATCGCACAAGCAGCGTGCCCTGAGCGGCGAGCGGATTCGGGCAAAGGAGATACGGCGGCAGACAAAAGACGGAGACGAACTGGACCTTCTCTTGTCGGTCGCACCGGTTACAGGCCCTGACGGAGACCCCACGAGCATCCTCGCGGTCTTGGAGGACATCACCGAACAAAAACAGTTGGAAGCTCGCCTCCGTTCACTTCAGGACACCGCACAGCGGCTTAGCGGCGCTGAATCGAGCGACGAGATCGGAACGATCGCCGTCGATGCCGCGGCGGAGATACTCGACCTCGACGTCACCGGAATTTGGGAGTACGACGACCGAGAGAACGTGCTCGTCCCAATTACGGAAACGTCCGCAGCACGGGACTTGTTTGGCGATTCTCCCCAGTTCACTCCTGGAGACGGTCTTGCTTGGGACGCGTTTGAGTCCGGAGAAACCCAGGTATATGATGATGTCCAGGCCGAGGGGCAACCCCACAACCCGGACACAGAGATCCGAAGTGAGATCCTCGTCCCACTGGGAGAGTATGGGCTCATGTCGACGGGGTCAGTTTCCACGCAGGTCTTTTCTGAGACGGATGTCGATCTGTTCCGGATTCTCGGTGCGACTGTCGAGGCAGCACTCGCACGAGCGAGCAGAGAAGAAGAACTACATCGACAGAACGAGCGACTCGACCAGTTCGCGAGCGTCGTTGCTCACGACCTTCGGAACCCACTTTCCGTCGCGATGGGATTCCTCGAAATCGCAGAGGAGACCGGCAACGCGGAACATTTTGAAAAGGTAGAATCCGCACACGACCGAATTGAACGACTCATCGGGGATCTCCTGACGCTGGCACGTGGGGAGACGACGGTCGAGAATGCCGAGGCCGTCGATCTCGAGAGTATTACAACGGAGGCGTGGGGGTACGTCGACACGAAAGAGGCAACGCTCACCCTTGCAGATGAAGTCCCCACAGTCACTGGCGATGCAGGACGGCTGACCCAACTCTTCGAGAATCTCTTCCGGAATGCAGTCGAGCACGGGAGTGCTGGGGTAACGATTACCGTGGGCCGACTAGACGAAGAGGACGGATTCTACGTTGAGGATACCGGCAGCGGGATTCCTCAGGAGAGGCGAGATGACGTGTTCAACCACGGCGTCACGTCCAGCGAAGGGGGAACCGGGTTCGGGCTGTCGATTGTGGCCGACATCGCGAAGGCACACGGCTGGACGGCTTCGGTGACAGAGGGAACCGATGGCGGGGCACGCTTCGAGTTCAAGCGGTCGAAATAGTACCTGTTGTCAGTGACCAAACCGTGCCTGCGGCTATGCACTGGGATAACCGGTCTCAATGACTGACGCGATTCTATCAGGGTCATCGCGTTTGGCTACGGCCCAGGTGTCTCGATAGAGACGAGTTTCCTCGTGACCAAGTCGGTCGTCGAGCGTGGTATCCAGATGCTGGACGAACAGTAGCGGGACAAGCGGACCCTGCGGCTGCGTTACATACATTCACTATGGATAGATTGTGAGTCGTGAGTGCCGAGGCCAGCTTTCTCACACTTGCGAAGAGGAGTGTCGACGTGTCGGAGAATCACGTCTGCGACGGCTGTGCATGACACATCGGCAGCGGGGCTGGGATGAACTGGCGGGCTGATGTCGCTCTGGAGGTGTCCGGGCGGTGAACGACAGGGTCGCAACTCCGTTCTGACATCCATCTTCTGCACCAGCCAGGAGTGCTGTGAACCTCCGCGGTTGTTGCCCTTTTCCCTGTTTCGAGACGGTCGAGTGATGTCCAGCAGCCACATAAAAATACTCTTATAAATATGCACGAACTTTCACCTACCAGCGCATGCGAAGTGTACGTATTCGGCTTCCAGTTGGCAGTAATCGACACGGCATCCGTCCCGGGTGTCGGAAACTGTGTTCCAACTGGTGGCCAGAATACTCCCGTCCGTGGTCAGGTAGCGAGACCAGAACGGGACTGTCGGGGACGGTGTTCTCCGAGTAATGCGAATCGGATTGGTCGGATTAGTGGTACTCCTCGCCTCGATTGCCGGGGGCCTCGGGGCGGCGTACCTGCTCCGATATCTCTATTCCAAGCGACATAACCCCGGTGCGGCGTGGTTTATGGGCAACATCGCGGCAGTCACGGTGTTCTGTCTCACCTACGGATTCTCCCTGGTCGTGTTTGACCCCGCAGTTCGCCGCCTCGCCGAATCTGTGGCGTTCGTGAGTGTCTGTTTCATGGGGCCGTTCTTTCTCGCCTTTGGTCTCGCCTACACGGGCCGAACTGGCCTCATCCGGAGTCCACTCTTTGCCGCTGTCGCCGCCGTACCGCTTTCGACGGGCCTGCTGGTGGCGACAAACCCGGTCCACGGGCTGGTCTGGACAGAGTTCCGATTCGCTTCCGTTTTCGGACTGGCGACGGTTCGATACACAATCGAGCCGTGGGGCGTTTTCGCGCTCCTGTTCAGCGTCGGGACTGCCGCCGTCGGTTCACTCATTCTCATCGGTGCGATACTCAGCTACGGGCCGCTGTACCGGCGCGAAGCGACTGCAGTCATCCTGAGTACGGCGCCGCCGAGTGTCGGTGTGTTGTTGTGGCTCTCCGGTCTCGGACCGGTGCCCGAACTCCATCTCACGGCCCCGTTCATGGTCGTGCACGTTCTCCTCGATGCGTATGCCTTCGTCGGCACCCACATGTTCGAGACCAGTCCGGCGACACAGCGTGTGGCTGAACAGACCGGACTCGACAAACTCACGGAACCGGTGATGGTTCTCGACACCGAGGGGAACGTGGTACATCTGAACAAAACCGCCACGGAACTGTTCGGACGGTCTACCACTGCAGACGGGCGGGTTCCTCTGCAGACGCTCGTCGGGGTCGGTCTCTCGACGCTCAGGGAGACCGGTGAAGTCGAAATCGGCGGTTCCAGCGGCGGAACGTTTGCCGTCTCCTACACTCCCCTGCTAGATCCGGCAGAGAATCCCGTCGGGGGGATGGTCGTCCTGTACGACCTCCGCGAGGAACGCCAACGGAAACAGAAACTGTCGGTACTCAACCGCGTTCTTAGACACAACCTCCGAAACGAGATGACCGTCATCAAAGGCCACGCGGAGTCACTGGAGAGTGAACTCACCGACCCGGGCCTGCAAGGCCAGGCCGAAGCCATCTCCCGTGCCGGAGACCGACTGGTCGCTATCGGGGAGAAAGTACGCGAGTTCAACCAGATACAGGACCAGGTCAGCCACGCGGAGGCTGTCGACCTCGAACAGGTCGTCTCACAGCTCCGGCACCAACTCTCGGATCGATTTCCGAATGCGACGATCGAAACCGAGATCGCAGCGTCTGACGCGACGATACACACACAGCGGGATATCCTCAGACTCGCGCTCACAAACCTCATCGAGAACGCACTGAAACACGCACCCGTGGCTGAACAGTGGGTCAACATCCGGATCGAGACGCTGCGAGAGCAGGCGCCCAGAACTCTCATCGAAATCGAAGATAACAACGTCCAAATTCCGGAAGGCGAAATCGCCGTACTCGAAACCGGTTCCGAAACGCCGCTACAGCACGGCCAGGGCATCGGGCTGTGGATCGTAAACTGGTGTGTCGTCAGACTGAACGGCGACATCGAGTATCAGTACGACGGCGGAAACCGGTTTGCGATGACAGTCCCATCCGCCTGATTCGGGATTTGGAAACGAGGGTATTCTCCCAGTACCGGTACGCGGACGTGGCGGCCGCGTTCGACCACAACGAACGTCGTAACCGTCCCAAATCTTTACATACTGGCGGTAATATTCCATCGGAGAGACATGAGTAAAGAGGGGCAGACCGACGGTCCTGTCACCGAGGGGGACGGGGAGTCGGACACGGGAGGTGACGTGGTCGACCGCGAGACTGCGGTCGAGAAAGCCAGCGAGGACGAGGACGGTGTTCCGACCGACGACAGCGTCGACACCGATGACGATGTCAGCATCGACGACCGTCCGGTGACCGAAGTCGCGGCCGACGAGGACCTCGATTTGGAGACCCGGGCCGAACACATCGAGCAACGCGAACTCGGACTGGACAAACGTGCCGAGGACCTCGAAGAACGCAAGGCGAAACTCGACGAGCGCGAGCGCGAACTCGACACCGACCGTGAGAAACTCGCCGAGAAACGCTCCACGCTGAAAGAGCGCGAGGCGACCATCGAACAACAGGAGGCGGAACTCGACGAGCGCGAACAGCAGGTCCGGGAACGCGAGGCAGAACTCGACGAGATAGCCCAGGACCTCGAGCAGAAAGACCAGACAATCCGCCAGTACGTCGCCGACCAGGTCGGGGAGGCGGTCGACGAGCGCATCTACACTGCACTCGAGGAGGCCCAGGAGGAGACCACCGCCGGTCGGTTCGGTCCCACGGGTGGCCTGCTCGTCGGACTGGTTGGTCTCACGCTCGTCACGGGCGGTGTCGCGCTCGCGTTGACTACGCAGGCGAGCAACCTCGCGTCACCAATCGGTGGTACGACTACGAGCGTCATCGCCAGTGCCCTCCTCATCGTGGTGGGTCTTGGAGCCAACCTTGCGGCTGCGGCTGACCGTGTTTGAGCACCTGTCGGACCCGGTGGGGAGGCGAGCCGCGTGACCGATATGCCGACAGTCGCGGCCGGCGGCGCGGAGATTCCGGCACTCGGCTTCGGGACCTTCCAGCTCTCCGGGGAGGCCTGCCAGCGTGCGGTCCGTGCCGCGCTGGAAGCCGGTTACCGCCACGTCGACACTGCGGAGTACTACGAGAACGAGCGTGCCGTCGGCAGGGCACTGTCGGCTGCACCGGTCGACCGCGAGGAAGTTTTCCTGACGACGAAGGTCTGGCGGTCGAACCTCCGTGCCGGGGACGTACGCCCTGCTGTCGAGGCGAGCCTCGACCGACTCGGCGTCGACTCCGTCGACCTCCTGCTCGTCCACTGGCCTCATCCGCGAATCCCCGTCGCGGAGACGCTGCGAGCGATGGAGCGCCTGCGCGATGACGGGTTGGTATCTCACCTCGGTGTCAGCAATTTCACCGCCGACCAACTCCGTGAGGCGCTGGCTGTCGCCGACGCCCCGCTGGTGACAGACCAGGTGCAGTATCACCCCTATGTCGACCAGCGCGATTTGCTGTCGGTCTGTCGGGACGAAGCCGTTGCGCTGACCGCCTATAGCCCGCTGGCCCAGGGTGCGGTACTGGACGATGCCGACATCGTGGCTATCGGCGAGCGCTACGACAAGTCACCGGCACAGGTCACGCTGCGCTGGCTCCTCCAGCAGGAGGGCGTCGTGGCGATTCCCCGGTCGTCTACACCCGAGCACGTCGAAGCCAACGCCGAGGTGTTCGACTTCAAGCTGACCGACGAGGAGATGACACGTATCCACGACCTGACCGGCGGTCTCCGGATGCGTATCCAGAATGCACTACCGGCACTGATGCGGGCGTTCCCGCTCTAGCCGGAGAGATAAGCGACGAGAGCGATGCGGTGACGCCAGTCCCCCGTCAGGAGAGGTCGAACTTCTCGGCGGCGGTCTGCATGTCCTTGTCGCCGCGTCCACAGAGGTTCACCAGCAGCGTGTCGTGGCGGTCCTCCTCGGCGAGTTTCTTCGCCAGCGCGATGGCGTGGCTGGGTTCCAGTGCCGGGATGATACCTTCGGCACGGCTCATCTCCTTGAAAGCGTCCAGGGCCTCTTCGTCGGTGATGGCGTGGTACTCCGCCCGACCCAGTTCCTGCAGGGCGGCGTGCTCCGGCCCGACAGCGGGATAGTCAAGCCCCGCCGAGACCGAGTGGTTCTCGGTGTCGTCGTCGATGACCTGCGTCTTTGCACCCTGGAAGATTTCCGGCTCGTCCAGTTCCGACTTCGCCAGCGGGGCGGAGTGGTGCTGGTCGTCCGTCCCGCCGGGTTCGGCGCCGTAGAACATCACGTCGTCGTCCTTGAACGCGTGAAAGAGACCGATGGCGTTGGAGCCACCGCCGACACAGGCCACACAGGCATCGGGCAGGTCGCCATGCAGTTCCTGGACCTGCTCGCGGGCCTCCCGGCCGATGACCGACTGGAATTCCCGGACCATCCGTGGGAACGGGTCCGGGCCGACCGCACTCCCCACGAGGTAGTGGGTGTCGTCCATGTTCTCGGCGAAGTCTTCCAGGGCAGCGTCGACGGCCTCCGCGAGTTTCTCGTTGCCGCGGGTGACCTCCTCGACTTCCGCGCCCAGCAGTCGCATCCGGAAGACGTTCATCTCCTGGCGCTCGATGTCTTTCCGGCCCATGTACACCTTCACGGGGATATCGAGCAGGGCACCGACCATCGCTGTCGCAGTGCCGTGCTGACCGGCACCGGTCTCGGCGATGAGCCGCTCTTTGCCGGCCTTTTTCGCCAGTAGCGCCTGCCCGAGCGTGTTGTTGAGCTTGTGTGCGCCGCCGTGCAGTAGGTCTTCGTGTTTGAAGTAGATATCCGCACCCCAGCGCTCGCTGAGCGTCTCGGCATAGAAGACCGGCGTCGGTCGGCCGCCGTAGTGTTTCAGGTAATACTGGAACTCCTCCTGGAACTCCTCGCTGGGAACGACTTCCTCGTACGCCGCAGCGAGTTGCGCAAGCGGTTCTTCGAGTGGCTCCGGGACGTGCCGGCCGCCGTAGCCTTCGAATTCTCCTTCCATGACCCCCTCTCTGCGTGGCTCTCCAATAGATGTTTTGTGACGTGTCCACCCCCAACCCTGGCGAAACCGTGGCCAGTCCCACCGATGTCCTGCCCGCGCTCTCCCGCTGCTATATCGGGGAATTTAGCGTCCCGAAGTACACCTGCCAGGCCAGTAGCGACTTGGCGACGAGGCTGAGGACGATGTAGCTCTTCTCTCCGAAGAGATACTCCTCCCAGCGCCAGGTCTCGCGGTACTGCAGGACCATGTTCAACGCGAAGAGGTTGAAGAAGACGAAAATCGAGACATAGATGTAAATGACGAACTCGGGGAACTCGCCGTTGGCAGCAGTGACAGTGCCGAGAAACGTAATCGCGATGACGACCCACGGCACCAATCCGGCGAGAGTTCCGACGTAGTACGGCGTCCAGTCGGTCGTCTCGGTCGACTCGTTGCGCTGTTCCATCAACAGCCCACAGAGGTTCATGACCGCGACGAGTCCGAACAGCGCGAGCAGCGTCCCGACATCCCAGATACCCGCGAGCATCCCGATGATGACAATCATTAGCGACGCACTCACCGAGTACTCGTACCACCGGTACGGGTTCATCCCCCGGTCGAGATACCGGACGTACTGCTCGTAGCGAACCGTCGCAATGAGCGTGTGGGCAAGCGCGGACAGAAAGAGAAAGCTCGCGACGAGCAGCGGGAGCTGTGCGTCCACCCACGGGACACTTACCGGTGCGATTGTCGCTGTCGCAGGGGTAAACTCATAGCGCGTGCGGGTGATGGGCCACCGGACAGCATCTGCCAGGACGACCATCAGCACCCCCTGGAGAAAGTGCAGGACGGCCATCACCGCGTTCCACCGCCGCAACCGCCGGTACCGTGGCTCCGCTGTCAGGGTTCTCCTCTCGCCGTCCTCTGATGCCTCGGCTGTCGACGCTGCTGCCCCGTTTCTGGTTGGCTCACTATGAATTATTGGGCGAGAACCGACAAAAATTGCTGGGGTGGCATTGACCTGGTCGGTGCAGGTCCCGACGCAGCGTTCGGTGAGTTCGCACAGGCCGGCTACGGCTGGCAATGGTGGTGGCTCTGGAATGTCCAGCACTCTCACAGGTGCGCGCGAGCCGCTGGCCCCCCTTTCAGTCGGTATCGAGGCACGATTTGCGGGGGTAAACGTGTACAGACGTGACCGGTCCGGCGTGGCTCCCCCCCGTCCGAAGTGCACCTCACAGAACACCGTAATGGGTGTAGCGGGCCACTGGCGGCGGCTGTGGGCACCTGAGTGGACACTCGTCCAGTTGACCCCCGTGGTAACGTGACTCTCGGAATGCTTATCCATCCCCCTCTCATGTGGATAGTTGCAATGGCAAACGGTAAGGTTGACTTCTTCAACGACACAGGCGGTTACGGTTTCATCGAGACTGAGGATTCCGACGACGACGTTTTCTTCCACATGGAGGACGTGGGCGGCGAGGATCTCACTGAAGGTACGGAACTCGAATTCGACATCGAACAGGCACCCAAGGGTCCGCGAGCGACGAACGTCGTTCGCCAGTAGATTCCGGTAATAGAGAGACTTTTTCAGTCTTTTTCGACCCGCCAGCGGCAGTGCTGGCGGGTCGCTTTACATGTCGTTCCAGCGCTGTGGCTCTCTCGGCACAAGCCGGGACAGTCGATGGGTTACCGACAGCCGTCGGTCGAGTCGCTGCCCCAGTGGGGTAATACTCTGTCGCTGCCACACAGCCGCCAGGCTGTGCGGTGAAAAGACTGAAAAACTACTCAGCGGCCGGTAACGCCGCGACGATTATTCGATGTGGCCTTCGCGGCGAAGCTGGTCGGCGGCCTGACCGTCGTAGCGCCATTCCACGTTTGCCTTCTCGTCTTGCCAGTCCCACGGCTCGGCCAGCACGACATCGTCCTCGTTGATCCAGGTCCGGAACTTCATCCGACCGGGAATCCGACCCATCCGGGTCTCACCGTCGGCACACTGGAGGCGAACGTGGTTGCCACCAAGATGTTCTGTCACTACAGCGAACACTTCATCGTCGTTGGGCATGCGGAGGTCCCGTCGCCCACTATTCTCGCTCATACCTTATCTACAACCGGCACACGTATAAGTCATGTCATATGCGCGGTAACGCGGCACACGACCGGCGATGGATTCAATCGCTGCCGGCGCTCATATCGGATATGTCTCCCTCTTCGAAAGAAACCGCCAGCGAGACAACACTGGGTGAGGCCGTCGCGACACGACGGAGTTGGGAATCGATAGCAGGTGGCGGCCAGGTTGAAGCAACCGCCGAGGCTGGTGTCTGTGTCGTCGCGACTCGCCCGGAGACGGTCGAGGCGTGCTGTGACGGTGGCTATCCGTGTCCCCGCTCGTATGACCGGACCGACCGGGCGTTCGCGTGGTTGGCTTGCTATCAGCCGGCCCCAGTCTCGGCCATTACACACTGTGCACCCGTCCTCGCCCGGACCGTCGAACACCGCGGCGAGGACGGCGGCTGGATGACCTCTGACCGCTGGGCGCGACTCATCGACCCGTTCTCGGCGACTGACGAGGTCGTCGTCTTCGAACTCGGGGACCTGCTGGCGCTTGCCGACCCCGTCGAGAACGATATCACGGGAGTCCGCGGTGCGTGGTACGGGACCCTCGGCGCGCTTCGGGACAGCGAGACGCTCTCCGAGTTTTCCGGGTCGACCAGCGAAGGCTGATTACAGTAGCCGTCGCCAGCCAGTGACGGCGAGACCCCGAAGTGATACGTCGGCACTGTAGCCCGCCAGCGCGGCGAGTCGGGAGGGCTCGACAGCGGCACCGAGGCTGGCAACGGGCGCGTGACGCACCCGCAACTCGACGGTGAGGCTGGCGGTCCCGAGTCCATCGACCAGCAGTTCCCGGGGGACCGGCAACGTTTCCACGCCGGAGAGAAGCGACCGTGCGACGCCGAGCGAGGGGGCGTTGATGACGACCTTGTCTCCCTCGCTCCAGACTGCACAGCGCTTCCCGTCCAGTTGTACGTCGAGGTCGACCTCCACGGACAGGGAGGGTCCCGCTGTCGCCATCAGTCTTCGTGGGTCGTGATGCTGACTGTCCCGTCAACCTTCCAGTGGGCGTGTTCCGCGTCCTCACCGGTCTTGCTCGGGACTGCCACCTCCATCTCTTCGAAGTTGTACTCGATTGTGGCATCCCGGCCGGTTAACTGCTCGTACAGCGCGATGCCGAGTTCCGGCCAGGACGTTGTCTCTGTGACCTCTTCAGAACTTGCCGTGTTGTCTGTGCTCATACAACATACACGTCTGGGGCTGGCACACGGATAAAGGAATGCCCAAAGCATTGGTGGCGACGCGGTATCGGTCAGTTGCCTGTTGGTCTGTACCTGCCGCTATAGTCGGTCCCGTCTGACGGTGTGGTGTTTGGACGGTACCGGGAACGCGACGCCGGCCTGGTGCCAAGCCGTATCGCCGCCGCTGTCGTCACAACTGGTTGCATATTTCCTTCGTGAAAACCACAAACCATGGCGTTCGTTGACCCACACGAATCCTCACATCTAGTGAGAATGGTTGGGAAGTAGTCAGGATTGGAAAATGAATTGTAAACTCTCTTTTCTGGCTGCGAATATATTCTGATAAACCACTGGGGTATTGGTAAGTGGAAACTAAAACGCTGTAGGGGACTTCTAAAACCCACTATCTTCGTCCAGTTGTCTGAGATATGACTCGGATCGCACCGAAATATACTATTTCTTCTATTAACCTAACTATGATGTTTGCGGGGGATAGACAAAGTCTGTCGAATTCCGTGGCTTTATGCGTCCCGCTCACGACTCATTTCAGTACATGTCCAGCCAAAGGGTGGAGCCGTCCCGACTGGAGGACGAGTTTCCGGACCCGGAGCAGGCCGACAACGTCGTCTACGACCCGACGTTCGAGGAACTCCGGGAGTTCGCCAGCCACGATGAAACGACAACAGAGTACGGGAATGCGAGCTACATCAGCGACCAGAAATCCCGTAGTGCGGACCAGACCAAGAACCTCATCGACGACGATTTCTCCGACGAGGACTGGGCCGCCATCGAAGACGCACTCGACAGCACCGACGACTACGAGTTCGTCTGTCTCGACCGGCAGGTCGGTCGCCATCCCGAGACCTCCTTCGTCTGTCGCCTTTTCGTCCCCAAGGAGTACGCCCGCATCGCTCTCTCGTGGGGCAAGCTTCTGCAGCCCGCCGACGGTGAACCGGACTTCCAGACGCTTCAGCTCCCCGAGTGGGACGAACAGGAGAACCAGCGCCGTCGCATCCGTGTGTTGCCCGACGAGGGCCTGACGTTCGTACTCGGAAGCGACTACACCGGCGAGGCCAAGAAGTCGTTTCTGCGCCTGTTCATGCTCCGTGCCAAGGAGATGGGTGGGCTCGGCATTCACGCCGGCAGCAAGCGCGTTCACATCGAACAGGACGGTGACATCGAGACGGTCGGACAGGCCTTCCTCGGTCTCTCCGCGACGGGCAAGTCCACGCTGACCGGCCACCAGTGTTGGCTCGATGAGCCCGAAGGTGCCGAGATGCTACAGGACGATGTCTGTGCCCTGCTCCCTGACGGCCAGATTACCGGCAGCGAGGGCAACGGCCTCTACATCAAGACCGACGGCCTCGACGAGAGCGAACAGCCCGCTCTCCACGACGCCGCGACCCACGAGTCCGCCGTCTTCGAGAACGTCTCCGTCTTCGAGGACGGCACCGTCGACTTCGACGACACCGAGCTGACCACCAACGGGCGCGCCGTCATCCTCCGCGAGCATCTCGACACTGCCTCGGAGGATATCGACCTCGAAGGGGTCGACCAGATATTCTTCATCACCCGTAACCCACTCATGCCCGCGGTCGCACGCCTCTCCCCGGAACAGGCTGCCGTCGCCTTCATGCTCGGTGAGTCGATCCAGACCTCCGCCGGTGACCCCGATGCTGCCGGCGAGTCCATCCGCGTGGTCGGGACGAATCCCTTCATCGTCGGCCCCGAGGGCGAGGAGGGCAACCGCTTCTATGACCTCGTCTCGGACAACGACGTGGAGTGTTTCGTCATCAACACCGGCTACGTCGGCCCCGCCAAAGCCGACATCGGTGTCCGCGAGTCCGTCAACATCCTCGTCGGCGCTGCCCGTGGCGAAATCGAGTGGGAACACGACGACGTGCTCGACCTCGAACTCCCCCAGTCGATTCCGGGCTTCGACCCCGAGGCGTTCTACCCGCCCAGCCACTACGAGGACTACGAGACCGAACTCGATGCGATGCGCGCCGAACGCCGCGAGTATCTCGACCAGTTCGAGACCCTCGCCGAGGACATCCGCGACGCCGTCTACTGACTCCACCCGCGTACGGATTACACCCCGCTCACCTGCCGTCCGCGCTCACTTGCTCTATTTTACTTCGACAGGCTCGACTAGCTCCGGCGAGTCATTCGCTGGGTCGTTTACCGCCTCTGAGACTGGGTACGCCTCCATCTCCCCCTCGTAGGGCCGCAGCAGTTCCTGCAAGACATCCGTTTCACCGTCCAGCCAGTGCTGTTGTTCGCTGTCGGGCAATACGACGGCCATCCGGTGATGCAGGTCGGATACGACCTCGTTTGGCTCCGTCGTGACGATAGTGAACGTCTCTTTCACGTCGGCTTCCGCGTCGGGGCTACCGTCACCGAAAGCATCCAGTCCCGTCTGGGTCGCCGGTGGCTGCCACTGGGCCCACAGCCCGGCCATCGCAAAGAGGTCGTCGCCGGGCAGTCGCACTCGATAGGGCTGTTTTCCCGTTTCGCTCTCGACCCACTCGTAGAACCCGTCAGCGGGTACCAGACACCGCCCCATCTCGAATCCTTCGTGGGACTGCTGGGCGAGGGCATCCCGGAACGTTGGCTTTTCGGAGAGTGTCTCTCCCCGGGCGTTGATGAAGCCGAAGTCGCTGCAGTCGTCGGCCCACGGTGGAACGAACCCCCACTCTTTCTCGACGACAGTGTCGGGGTCCGCATCAGCGATGACCGGCAGCGACTGGCTCGGGGCGGCGTTGTAGCGGGGCTGGAACTCACCGGCAAACGTGGCGTCGAAGCGTTCTTCGATGTCCTCGGGCGGCGCGATGAGACTGTAGCGGCCACACATACCCCGGATCAGGGGCCGGCAGGGGATAAATCCGCCCGCGAATTTAAAAGGGATTGTGCCCTACCTGTTTTTGAGATGGCATCCGAGCCCTCGTTTACCATCCCCGCACGGCCACAGCGGCGGTACCCCTACGAGGGTGGCGTCGAGTACGAGGGCGAGACGGTCTTTCATCTCCGGCCACGCCCCCCACAGGACGACGACAGCCTCGACACCCTGCTCCAGCGCACGCTGGAAGCGGGACCGTACCGCCACGGCGATTTCCTGAACCTCCCCATGCCGCTGTATCTGGTGCGTGACGAGGAGACCGGCGACGTGTTCCGGGTGTCAGTTCGTGGCGGCGCCATCCACTTTCACGTTCTGCCAGCGACAGGGTCCGCAGGGCTGCAAGCGCTGTATGAGCGTTTCGCCACGACGTGGGATGTCGAGTGGCAGGTCGATTGCGAGACGACGTGTTGACCACCCGCCGACTCCCTGGCTGTTCTCTCTCAATCGGTGACCCGATCTGGCGTTGTCACGCAGCGGTTTGCTCTGTGCAGCGGTGGATGGCAACTGCCGGCTGGATTAGTACCGCTACGATACCGCCTGCGAGGTCACTACTGAGTCCGAGTCAGCCCACAGATAGGTGCCAATCACGAGAGAGGGTCGCTCTCTCGACTGAGACGGAGTCGCGTTATACGCCGTCCAGCGTCTCGCGGTAGTCGTGAATCGAGTCGAGCGCGTCGTCGATGCTCGCGGCCACGTCGTCGCTCACGTCGGGCTGGACATCGTCTAGTTTCGCCTCGATGCGGGCAAGCCGGCCGTGGTCGGGGCCGCGGTCGCCCTCGGCGAGGTCGTCCAGCTGGTCTGCGAGACTCTCCAGGGACTCCGTCGCGTCGCCGCTGGTGTCGTCTGCTGCCGATGCGAGCGTTTCACTGGCGGTCGCCAGTTCCGTTCGTGTCATATTAGAACGGTCCACGGGCCGTCAGAAAACGGTTTCGTTGCCGCGGAGACCCCCTCAGTCCGACACCAGCGGCACACATCGGACCGGACGGTCCGTCTCCAGCAGAAGGTTCTGTGCGGTACTGCCAAAGACCATCTTCCCGACCGGCGATTGCTTGCGGATGCCAACGACGAACTCGTCGGCATCATGCTCGTCAGCGGCCTCGAGCAGGTCCTCGACGGGCTCGTTCCCTCGGATGTACTGGTGACTCTCGACGGTTGTCTGCTCGTTCAGCCCCTCTTCGATGATATCCAGTGCGTCCTCGCCATCCCCGACATCGTCAGGATTGGTCTGGTCGCCACCCGGCAGGGAGTTTACGCCATAGATGATGTCGTCCTCGTCGACGATCTCTGCCAGATACTCCACCAGTCGTTCACTCGTCTGCTCGGCGTCAGTGCCAACCAATAATCGTGCCATAGCCCTCACTTCTCCGGGGTCCAGTATAAAAGTACACCTCCACATATTGCCATCGCGGCGTCCCGTCCGCAGGGCCCATACCCAATCCATTAGGTGGGAAACTTACACAGTGATGGAACCTATCATAGAGGTGTGAACGAGTCCCAACTCGACAGGGGAAAGGCCATTCACAAGGAGACTGGCCAGACCTTTTATTACGCGACACGACTGCTGCCGGAACGGATTCGGCAGCCGACGTACGTGCTGTACGGCTTTTTCCGGATTGCAGACGAGGTGGTCGATGGCGACCAGTACGTCGCTGGTGATGCCCAACGTGAGCGTCTGGAGGAGATTCGCGCAGCGGCGCTTGGCGAGCGGCCGGCCGAGGAGCCGGTCGTCGCGGCATTTTCGGACCTGCGGGAAGCACACGACATTCCCGACCGGGAAGTCGACGAGTTTATCGACGCGATGCTCGCGGACATCGACACCGACCGCTACGAGACCTACGAGGACCTGGAAGGGTACATGCGAGGGTCGGCCGCTGCCGTCGGGCACATGATGACCGCGCTGATGGAGCCCGAACACCTCGATGCCGCCACTCCACATGCGGGTGCACTCGGTGAGGCATTCCAGCTTACGAACTTCATCCGGGATGTCCGGGAAGATATCCGCGACCTCGACCGCGTGTATCTGCCCCGGGAGACGCTGGAGGCCCACGATGTCACCGTCCAACAGTTGCGCGAGGAGAGATGTACCCCCGGATTCCGGCAGGCAGTCAAGACGGAACTCAAACGGGCCGAACAACTCTATCGGAACGGGGTCTCGGGTATCGAACACCTCCCCGAGGACTGCCAGTTCGCAGTCCTCCTTTCGGCGACGCTGTACGCCGAGCACCACCGCCTCATCCGCCGGCAGGACTTTGATGTACTCTCGACTCGCCCCTCGCTTTCGACGCCACGGAAAGTCGCCGTCGTGGCACGGACTTGGTGGAACTGGCGTCGGTTCGGCGACCCCGTGACAGTGTTCCGTCGGGTCAGTCCCATCCCCGAGGCCGACGCCGTCGCTGGCGATATCGAAAACACTCGCATTGTTCACCCGGAATAACCTTTCTCACACGGGACTCATTCGGTCGGTCGGCCCGGTAGTCCGCTCCAGACGGCAAAGTCGAACCGGTCCAACCTGACTAGCCCCGCTGCGAACACGAGTGCAACAGCGACCGGCATCCACGCGCCATAAAATGCGTTGACTGCACCCCACAGCAACACGAAACTCACTAGGTCATCGAGCATGAACGGACAGGACTGGACCCGTCCGACGAGGTCGCTGCCGCTGAACGCACCGTCGACCAGCGCGGTGGCTACGGTCGCACTGAGTATCCAGCCGACGTAGTTCGACAGGGGAACCCCGTAGTAGACGCCGCCAGTGTACGACCAAAAGCCCAGCGCCACGGCAGCGGGGTCGAGTACGAGGTCGACTGCGATGACTGCTGCGATGATGACCGGCAGCCGAACCAGCGCCGTACGGGCGCGCTCGCCAAGCAAAAGCAGACAGAGCAGATAGCTGTTGAGCACCAGCGGCAGGAAGAACACGGGCAGGCCGACCGGGATGGTGTCAAAGAGCATCGGCCCCAGCGGAACATCGTAGGCGAAGTCCCCGTAGGGCCATCCCGTCGTCGCCCCGACGTATTCGATGCCGTAGGCATAGGCCGTAAGCGCACCCAGCGCGACGGCGGCTTTCCGGCCGACAAGGGGGAGGAGCCCGGCCACGAGCGGCAATCGCATCACGAGTACGCCCGCCAGCACGAGGTATGGATTGAATGCGAGTGCCGGGGGCAACAGCCCTTCGGCGCTGGCGACCAGCAAGACAGCGCCCACGAGCGGGAAGACGACAGCGATGGTAAAGCGGTTGCGCTCGACGAGGGCGTCCAGTCGGTGCTCGAACTCGCGGCGGTCCTCGGGCAGCGTCGCCGCTTCACCCATACAGAATCACCCAGATGCCAGCCATCGTCAGGACCATCCCGGCCAGCGTGTTGAGGATTGGGAACCACCAGTACGCGCGGTCGATGGACACGTCGGCGGCGGCGATACCCGCGGCAAACACCGGGTAGACGGCGAAGACGGCCCCGAGAAACGGGTGGACGAGCGCCATCAGGCCGGCCGCGGCGAGCCAGCACAGGCCACAGTACGCGAGTGCGCGGTTCCCACCCAGCACGGTCGCAGTCGTCCGGATGCCTGCCTCACGGTCGGGCTCGATATCGGGGATTGCGGAGAAGGTGTGCATCGCCATCGACCACAGCCAGCCACCGGCGACAGCCAGCAGTGGCGGGAACGACTCCGCAACGGCGAGATATGCGAGCACGCCGGGCAGGATATACAGCCCGTTCGAAAGCGAGTCGAGAAACGGCGTCGTCTTCAGCCGCAACGGTGGCGCGCTGTACTGGGCGCCGAGTGCGTAAAAGCCCATCAGGACGTACAGGCCCGCAGCGGGGACAAACGGGACGAAAAGCGCCCCCGTCGCAGTCATCAGGTAGACGACCATCACGACGATGCCGTCCCCCTGATAGCGGACTTCCTTGCCCTCTTCGGCCTTCTTGGGGTTGTGTTCGTCTACGTCGGCGTCGTAGATGTCGTTGATACCGTACAGAAAGAGGTTCGCGGGGACCAGGAAATACAGGAACAGCCCGACGGTCAGTGGCGTGAAAAACGCGGCCGTCGAGTCGGCGGCGTAGACGACACCGACGACGACGGGGCCGGCGAGATACAGCCAGAACCGGGGGCGGGACATCCAGAACAGATACCCCACCAGCGACTGCTCGGAGGGGGCGAGCGCGGCGAGTCTCTCGGTGACGCTCTGGCTCATTGGCTAGCTAATCTGGCTCGTGTTACGTCTGGTCTTCGATGAGCGCGTTCGCCGTGTGTTCGCCACTGATGAGACACATCGGGACGCCGATGCCCGGCGTGGTAAAGGAACCGGTAAAGTACAGGCCGTCGACGGCCGAGGAACGGTTCGAGGGCCGCAGCAGGGAGGTTTGTCGGAGCGTATGAGCCAGGCCGAGCGCCGTACCCTCCGTGGCGTTGTACCGCTCGCCGAAATCGGAGACGGAGAACTGCTCCTCGACGACGATGCGGTCCCGCAGGTCCACGCCCGTGTTCTCGGCGATGTCCGCCAGTATCTGGTCGCGATAGGCCTCTCGCTGTTGTTCGGTGTCCTCCAGCCCCGGCGCGAGTGGGACGAGAACGAAGAGGTTGCTGTGGCCCTCCGGGGCGACGGTGTCGTCGGTCTTCGAGGGGACACAGAGGTAGTAGGCCGGTTCGTCCGGCCAGGCCGGTTCGTCGAATATCTGGTCGAAGTGGGGGTCCCAGTCCTCGGGAAGGACGAGCGTGTGATGGGCCAGCGGCTCGACGTCACCCTCGACGCCGAGATAGATGAGAAACGCGGAGGGGGCGTAGGTTCGTTTCTCCCAGTAGTCGGCGTCGTACTGGCGTTCGTGTTCGGGCAGGAGTTCCTGCTCGGTGTGTGCGTAGTCGGCGTTGCTGACGACGTAATCGGGGTTTTCGGAACCATCGACGGTGTCGACGAGGAAGCCGTCTTTCCGGCGAGTAATCTCGGTCACCTCCCGTCCGGTCTCGTAGGTCACGCCCAGTTCGTCACCCAACTCGACGATGCCGTCGACGACGGCCCCGATGCCGCCGTCGGGGTAGTAGACGCCGAGATTGAAGTCGACGTGGCTCATGATGTTGTACAGCGCGGGCGTGTTCTTCGGGGAGCCACCGAGAAAGACCAGCGTGTACTGCATTATCTGCTGGAGTTTTGGGTTCTCGAAGTAGTCCTCGACGTGACTTTGCATCGACCCGATGAGCTGTAAACCCACGGGTGCAGCGGTCATCACGTCCAGGTCCACCCAGTCCCGGAGTCGGGAGCGGTCCGTGTAGACGAACTTCTCCATCGCCGTCTCGTAGTGGTGTTCGCTGGTCGCCAGATACTCGTCGAAGGCCTCGCCAGCGCCGGATTCGTAGGACTCGAAGAGGTTGCGGAGATACTCTTTGTCCGGGCGCACGTCCACCTCCTCGCCATCCTTGAAGAAGATGCGATAGTGCGGGTCGAGATGTGAGAGCGTGTAGTAGTCCGAGGGCTCGCGGTCGAAGTGAGCGAAAAAGCGCTCGAAGACATCGGGCATCATGTACCACGACGGACCCATATCGAAATGGAAGCCGTCGCGCTCCAGCCGGCTGGCACGGCCGCCGAGCTGGTCGTTCTTTTCGAGAACGCGCACGTCGGCACCGGCGTCCGCGAGGAAGCAAGCCGCGGAGAGACCTCCGAATCCACTACCGACGACTGTGACCGTCGAACGGGAGAGCGCTGTCATCGCCCTGTACTTCTCCCCCGACCATCATAAACCGCCCTCCAAACCAGTGGGGCAGGCGCGTCGTGGCCAGCGTGGAGAACAGCTTACTTTGTGGTTCGCTCCAATGGGGTGGTATGGACGGGCAGACAGCGGTCGTCACTGGTGCGAGCCGGGGTATTGGCGAAGCAGTCGCACACGCGTTCGGGGATGCGGGCGCACACGTGGTCCTCTGCGCTCGGGACAGAAACGATGTCGAGGATGTCGCGGCGGCAATCCGCGACGAGGGTGGGTCGGCGACGGCCGTGCGCGCGGACATCCGCGACGAGTTCGACGTTGAGAAACTGATGCGACAGGCCTCCCGCGAGGGGGGCGATATCGATATCGTCGTCGCCAACGCGGGCGTCTATCACGGCGACGCTGGCCAGACCCCGCTCTCGACGGAGTCCTATTCGGCGTTCGACGACCACTTCCGGACGAACGCTCGCGGCGTCTTCGCGACGATTCAGGAGGCGTTGCCACATCTCGCACCCGATGCTCGCGTGCTCGTCTCCTCGGGGGTCGTCGCTCGGAACCCACAGGCGGGCTACGGGTCGTACGCGGTTTCTAAGGCCGCCGCCGAGGCCGTCGCCTTGCGCTTTGCGGGGGACATCTCCCAGGTCGTCGGTGTCGTCGACCCCGGCCAGGTCGCCACCGCTCTCACCGGGAGAGAGGGCCGAGACGTGACCGACGCCGCCCTCCAGTTCCGCTGGGCTGCGACCGAAGCCGACCCCGATGTCGTCGACGGCGAGATACTCGACCGTCGAGCCTACCGCGACGCCACGAGCTGACGCTCCGAAGCGGTGGGTTTATTAATTCAGGGTAGAAAATTATTATCGAGATGGGTATCAACGAACACGGGACGGGCCCGTCAGTCTTTGGCGGACTGTCGGCGGTCGGCGTCGGTGGAGTCGCGGTTCTTGCGGTTCTCTCGGCTGTTGCCATCACAGGCGGTGTGCCGAAAGTATTGGTTATTTCGTGGGTGGCCTTCGCTGCGATGACGGCCGGGGCGATTTTGAGTTCGGACTCGGTCGCGGCCTATCCCCGTCGGCTGGTCTGGGGCTACGGACTCGCCAGCGGTGCGATGGTGACCAGTTCGGCGGTCTTTCTCGTCCCGCAGGCAATCGGTCTCCACCCTCGGGTCGGTGGCTTCGGTATCGCCACCGGATTGCTGACCGGGTACGGTGCACACATCATCGGCCACCGCCTCTCACATATCGATATCGGGCTGGACGTGACTGCTGCTGCGATTACCGCTCACGCGCTTTCGGCAGGTCTCATCATCGGTCTCGTCTACGGCTCGATGCCGGAACTGGGCCTGTTGCTCGGCCTCGCCATCGTCTCCCACAAGGGGCCGGCCGGCTACGCCGCCGCTCACCGCCTGCGTGAGGGCGAGAAACCGGTCTCTGCACTCCTGTTGCCGGCTGCCGCCGTCGGCATCACCGCGATTCCGTCTGCGCTCCTTCCGGTTCCCGAGATCGCGACGCTGAACGCTGCTATCTTCGGCTTTGCTGCCGGCGTCTTCCTTCACGTCGCCATGGACTTTCTCCCTTCGTGTGAGGTCGGCGGCGAGGTCGACGAGGTGTGTTCGCTGTCTGAACACTCCCACGAACGGCTGGACGCGTTGCGCGGCCATGCGGTCGCGAGTACGGCTGTGGGGGGTCTCGCCGTCTTCCTCGCCTGGCTGGTCGTCGCTTGAACGCTGGTGACTCTCTTTTCCGGCGTGCGCTGTCGTGAATCCCGAGTGACCACAGCAGAGCGCACGCTACGGGCGCTGAGTTCCTGTGAGGACCCGACAGCAAAACGACCGCAGCGACCGGTCCTACAGTTCCCGCCGGCTCTCGGGGTTATCGAGTTCCCACAGCACCGCTGGCAGGAAGGCATCCAGATTGTCCGCGACCTTCCGCTCGGAGACGTCGAGTCCCTCACAGTGGTCGTGGGCGGAGTCCCGAATCGAGACGTGGATGTCTCCGCCGTCGTGGCTGGTCTTCTCACCGTCCTCGACGGTCACAGCCAGGGGGAACACCGAACACCGTGCGGGCTTCCAGTCGTGTTCGTCGTGGAGGCGACAGAGGCCATCCTCACGGAGGAAAAAGCAGGCCTCGCCGTCGTCGCTGACGTGTTCCTCGCGGTCTTTCTCCTCTTTACGGACGAAGTCCTCGCCGCGTACCTGTGTGGTCGCCTCGGCCAGTGAGGCACACTCCGCAAGCTGGAGAAAGTCCGGTTCGTACAGCAACACGCCGTGGTGACAGCACCAGGTACACTCCTCGACACACTCGAAGGTGAGCGACGGGTCGAAATCGAGGACTGCCTCCTTCCCCGGATGCACCTCGACGGGCTGGCCGCGCTGGATGGACACAGTCGACGTTGGACATCCAGGTGAATAAGCGCCCCGCACCGTGTTCTCACCGCCTGGGAACGACCGCCCTCGTTGATACTGCGGCTTGCGTCAGTTCAGGTATGACGACGACAGAGACCGAGACGGCGACCGAACGCGTCTGGATGGTCCACCGAACGTTCTCGGCGGATTCGCCACACATCCTCGTCATCGTCTACGCGACGCCCGATGGCGAACGCTATCTTCAGCAAGAGCGAGCCTACAACCGCTTTGGCGGCAACGCGCCCGAGGTGACCGCCGCCATCGAGGTCGACCCCGAGGAACTCGCGCCGGTCAGCGACGAGGAGACCCGCGAGCGCTACCGGAACGAAGCAGTGCGGATGCGAGAGCGCCACGACCCCGACGACCCGGTCTAGCTGTACTCACGCCAGCGGTGGCCACACTCCTTGCACTTGAAGAATCGCGTCGGGGGCTCGTCGGCCGACCCGGTCTGTTTGATGGTGTACCACGCTTCGCCGTGGCCACACTCCTCACAGATTACGTCGTCGCTCGTCGGTTTCCCCTCGAAATTCGCCCCCTCCTCGGTCTCGATGAGTTCGTCGCCTGACTGTTCCTCGGTGCTGACAAAGTCGGCGGCACGGTCCTCGTCCTTTCCCGTGCGAGCGCCACACGAGGCACAGACCATCTCGTCGCCGTCCGGTTGCATCATCGAACCGCACTCGTCACAGAATTGCATCGGTGTCCGGGCTACGAGGGCGGCCCACTAAATTTACTCGTGTCGTTCGAGTTCCTCGCGTTCGGCGACGATGGGACAGTCCACGACCCGGACGGTCTCCTGGTCGATGAATTCGAGAATCTCCGTCCCGTCGTGCGAGCAGTGGATATCCGGCGGGTCGGAGAAAAATTCACACTGCTCACAGAAGCGGTGTTTCGACACCTCGGCGTATCGCTTGTCCTCGACTTCGGTGACTGACCCCCGCTCTTCCGCCTCTGAGAGTGACTCCCATACCTCGTCAGGGTCGAGTTCCCCGACCTCCATCTCCTCGAAGATGTCGTCCTCGAAGGGGTCGCCTCGCTGATGGCCGGAAGCCCCGAAGGGGTCGTCGGGGTCGCCTGTCTGGCCGGACCTGACTGTCGGCTCGTCGGTTTCGACTACCGCGTCGTCGGACTCTGTGGCCTCCGCAGCCATCTCCTCGACAGCATCAATCTCATCCTGGTGGTCGGCCGGTGTCACGTCGTGAGCGTCGTAACCGGGCTCGGGTTCGGCACGCGGGTCCCGGCCGCTTCCGGTCTCCGCCTCGTCGTCTTCACCTGCCTGTTCCTCCGCGTCACCGAGGTGTTTGAACGGGTCTCCCTCGCGGTCCTCGACCGATTCGCCGAGGTGCTCGAAGGGGTCGTCCTCGTCACTCATCTCTGGCTCCGGATTCGAGCTGTGAGGCAGTCAACAGGCGGGGCTTGCCGAAAAAGCCACTCGCCGCCTCGACGTTGGTGACGGTGGCCTCACAGTGTGGACATTCGGGTTCGGTCAACAACGCAAGCGCGACGCCGTTGCCACAATTCTCGCATTTCGCCCGGTCGATGTCGTTTTTCGCGGCAGCCCGCTTGATGCGCTCGACGGCTTCCAGCCCCCCCTGTGACTCGTGCGCGTCCCGCAGGTCACTGACCACCCACGCGACCGTCTTGAGCCTGTCCTGCAGACTTTCGAGGCGCTCGTCGATGTCGTCGATAGCGACATCGTGTTCCTCGACTGTCGCCGAGATGTCCTCTTCTATCTCGCCGACCCTGGTTTCGAGTTCGGAGAGCTCTGTTGCCAGCCCTGTGATTCGCTCGAACTCCTCGTGGTCGTGGCTGGCCGGTGCCTTCCCGTCGAGTTCCCGTTTCAGCTGGACGACCCGGCTGCGGACGTCCTCGATGTCCTCGTCGTGTTTGGACTCGACAGCGTCGACGCGCTCGCCGACTTGCTGTCTGACCCTCCCTGTCGCATTCGACAGTTGCTCCGAGGCGGCCTCCTCGACGAGGGCCGCTGCCTTTGATTGCATAGCGGCCTCGATGCGGGTGTCAAGCTGTTCTGCCAGGGCTGCCTGGACAGCATCTTCGACGTGGTCTTGGAGCTGTGATTCGACCTGCTGGTCCAGTTCCTCGCCGACGGCATCGCCGAGTGCAGCCGGTGACGTGAGGTCGTCGTCGAGTTCGGCTGCTGCCTGGTAGGAAGAGAGTAACTGGCGCAACACGGCCTCCCGGTCGACGCCCAGAGAGTCCGCACGCTCACCGAGCCAGTCGTCAAGGTCCGCCGGGAGACTCACTGTCAGCGCCTCCTCGTCGGTCGACTCACTCGCCATTACTGACTCTTTGTCAGACCGCACAGTTAAGGGTTTGCCGCTGATTTCCGTCACTGATACGACGGTCGACGACCGTTAGACGCTTATTACCGTATCTTGCGCACGTCGCTGATATCGAAGCCAGCGTCGCCGAGTTCCGTCTCGAACTGGACGATGTCTTCGTCTTCGATTTTTGAGAGGACGCCACGGAACTGTTTGATGACAAGAGTTCGGTCGCGCGTGCTCCCGCCGCTCTCCCAGCTAAACTGCAAGGTCCCGGTACAGGCGTCCACCAGCTGGCCGTGTCTCGTCGGGGAGAGTGTCTCCCTATTTGCGTGTAGGAGAATAACTGCGTTCCACTCGTGAGCCGCCTTCTGGAGTCCTTTCACGACGTATGCCACGTCCGACCACTCCAGGTTCTCCCCCAGCGTCGCCACGAGGTCGGACAGCGAGTCGATGATGACGAGATTGCCGGGGGCGCGCTCGCTGAGTGCCGTCCCGAGCGCACTCAACAGCCCTTCCCGCTCCTCGTGGCGCTTCCGGAGGTTTTTGATGTCGGGTGTCTCCTCGGCGTACCAGTTGCGCGGCACGGGGCTGACGTGGAAGAACTGCCGGGACAGCGAACAGAAGTTGACAGGGTCCAGTCCCGTGGCAGCGATGTCCTCGCCCATCACGGTCTCGATTTCGGCGTGCAGTTGCGTCCGGTCGGAAGTGAAGGTGATGTAGTGGACCTCATCGGGGAGCCTGGTCGACTCGTGAATCGTCCCGTAATGCAGGTCGAACAGGTCCTCGTCGGTCCGGGCTAGTCCGTTCATCACCGCAGCCGTGTACATGAACTCGCGTGCGCCCGCCCCCGCCTCGCCGGAGAGCAAGACGACGCTGCCCGCCGGCGCTCCCCCGTCTATCATCTCGTCTAATCGCTTGACACCAAACGGTAGGCGGTCCATACTGCAACATGCCGGCCCGGCTGTTTAAAACCTCGCGCGAGCCCGCGGCTACGATTCGAGTGATGCCCCCGTGTTTCGGGGGGTCACGACCCGGACCGTTCCGTCTTCGTCGACGCTGTCGAGTGCGTCCCGTGCAGTGCGTTTCGCCTCCGTCACGTCGGCTGCACGCGTCACGCCGTAGACCGTCGGACCCCACGACGACTGGCCCGCGCCGTAGACGGCCGGACTCTCCGATAGCCGTTCGACGAGCGTCCCGGCTGGGGGTCGGTAGACCCCGCCCTGCTCGTCGGCGTACCACGCGCCGTTCAGCCGCCCGAGCCGGGCTACCGCCTGCCCGAAAGCACTCACGTCGCCCTCCGCCACTGCCGGGAGCAACCGGCGGGTCAGCAGCTGCGAGATATCGTCGGCGATGCCCGGGTCCGCCCGCTCGACGACGCTTCGCATGCTCTGTTCCTCCGGCGTGCCACTCTTGCCGGCCGATCCCTCGGGCGTCACGAGAACGAACCGCCAGGAACTGGGTAAGTCACGCTGGACCATCGGTTTCGGGACCGACCACGACCCCTCTGAGGGCGGGCGGGAGGTGAACCGCTCGGTGGGGTGGCCGGCGTCGACGACGAACCCGCCGCGTTCGAAGGCTGCGACGCCGACGCCCGACCGCCCGCCACGACCGAGCTCCGGGGCATAGTTCCGGGCGTCGGCATACTCGTCGTTTGCGCGGGCAACGGCGACGAGCGTCGACAGCGCGAGCTGGGTGCCGCTCCCGAACCCGACGTGGCGGTCGAACCGCTCCTCGACGGTCACGCGTGCACCCTCGACAGCCAGCGCCGAGACGGCATCGGCGACGAAGGGCTCGATTGCTGCATCGTCGCAGTCGACGCCCGCCGCGGGCTCGGCCGAGAGAACCAGCCGCGGCTCCGTGAGTGCAACACCGACGCCGCCGTAGAGCCGTTCGTGGGCGAGTGCGAGGTTCTGAAACCCGAAGTGTAGCCGGGCCCCCGTCTCGACGGTGACCATCTCAGGCGTCCGGGCCGACGGTCAGCACCGGGACGGGGGAGGTGTCGACCACCCGCTTCGAGACGCTCCCGACGACGTTTTCCTCGTAGTCGCCGCCGCTGGTTCCCATGACCACCAGGTCGATGTCGTTGGTGGCTGCATAGTCGACGATGCAGTTTGCCGGATTGCCGACATCGACATCCGATTCGGCCTCGACGCCGGCCTGCTCGGCCTCTTCGACGGTCTCGGCAATCGTGTCGAGGGCGTTTTCCTCGAGTTCGCTTCGCACTTCGTCGACCTGGCCGTCGTCGAGCATCAGGAACGCGCGGTCGTCGACCACGGAGAAGACATGCAGCGTCGCATCCCGCGTGTCTGCGATGTCGAGTGCGTGCTCTTTTGCCTTGTCCGTGTGCTCGTTCCCGTCCGTCGGGAAGAGAATCGTCTCGTACATACGCGTGCTTCCGACCAGGGGACAAATGCACTTACCGGTTCTATCTCGCAGCTACTGCCGCCGGCACAGCCTGCCTCTAGGTCAGGTAAGCGACGCGTAAACCCCGCTTTCGGTCGATACAATGTCTCAGAGGTGTCCGTAGGGTTCGATGGCCCGTCGTGACAGCGACTATCAACGTCTCCAGCCTGCCAGCGCATGCCAGTGTCGACAGCGCCGCCTATCGAGCGAGAGCAGGCCCGATTCCCACACCCGACTGGACGTATCTACCCGGCTCGGTACCGTCTTCTGCCGACGAAAGCGGGACTTAAGTCCGCCCGGTGCGAGTGTCGAGCCATGAGCAAGCAGGACCCGTCCGAGCAGCACTCGGGGAAAGACCCCGACCTTCCGAGCAACGACGTGACAGAGGGGACTGAGAAAGCCCCCCACCGTGCCATGTTTCGCGCGATGGGCTACGACGACGACGACCTCTCCTCGCCGATGGTCGGCGTCGCCAACCCCGCTGCCGACATCACGCCGTGTAACGTCCATCTCGACGATGTCGCAGACGCTGCCTACGAAGGTATCGACGACGCCGATGGCATGCCAATCGAGTTCGGCACCATCACCATCTCCGACGCCATCTCGATGGGCACGGAGGGGATGAAGGCGAGTCTCATCTCCCGTGAAATCATCGCCGACTCCGTGGAACTGGTCACCTTCGGCGAGCGCATGGACGGCCTCGTCGTCATCGGCGGGTGTGACAAGAACATGCCCGGGATGATGATGGCCGCAATCCGGACCGACCGCCCCAGCGTCTTCCTCTATGGCGGTTCCATCATGCCCGGTGAACACGACGGCCGCGAGGTCACCATCCAGAACGTCTTCGAAGGTGTCGGGGCCGTCGCGGACGGCGACATGAGCGAGGACGAACTCGACGACCTCGAACGCAACGCCTGTCCCGGTGCCGGCTCCTGTGGTGGCATGTTCACGGCCAACACGATGGCCTCCATCACGGAGGCGCTTGGGTTCTCGCCACTTGGCAGTGCCTCCCCGCCAGCCGAGAACGAACAGCGCTACGATGTGGCCCGCGAGGCCGGCGAACTTGCCGTCGACGTGGTCCGGAACCACCGCAGCCCCTCGGACTTTCTCTCGAAGGAATCCTTCGAGAACGCCATCGCCCTGCAGGTCGCTGTCGGCGGCTCGACCAACGCCGTCCTCCACCTGCTGGCCCTCGCTGCGGAGGCCGGCATCGACCTCGACATCGAGGAGTTCAACGAGATTAGCGCCCGGACGCCCAAGATTGCGGACCTCCAGCCCGGCGGCGAGCGGGTGATGAACGACCTCCACGAGGTCGGCGGCGTCCCGGTCGTACTGAACGCCCTTCACGAGGCCGACCTGCTCCATGGCGACGCCCTGACAGTCACCGGCAACACGCTCGGTGAGGAACTGGAGGCCTACGACCCGCCGGCCATCGAGGACCTCGATGTCGATTACCTCTACCCTGTCGATGACCCCATCCACGAGCGCGGCGCGATTCGCATCCTCTCGGGCAACCTCGCGCCCGACGGAGCGGTCATCAAGATTACCGGCGAGGACCACCTCCACCACGAGGGACCTGTCCGGATTTTCGAAGACGAGGAAGGTGCCATGGAGTACGTCCAGGAGGGCCACGTCGAGAGCGGCGATGTCATCGCCATCCGTAACGAGGGACCACGTGGCGGTCCCGGCATGCGCGAGATGCTCGGTGTCACCTCCGCCGTCGCCGGGCAGGGCCACGCCGAGGACGTGGCACTGTTTACCGACGGTCGCTTCTCCGGTGCGACCCGTGGTTTCTCTATCGGACACGTCGCACCCGAGGCGTACGTCGGTGGTCCCATCGCGGCGCTGGAAGACGGCGATACGGTCACCATCGACATCGACAACCTGGAACTGTCGGTGGACCTGACCGACGAGGAACTCGACGAGCGCCTCGACGACCACGACCCGGAACCGACCTACGACAACGGTGTGCTGGCGAAGTACCACCGCGACTTCGGCTCCGCGGCCAACGGGGCCGTGACCAACCCCGGAGCCAAGTGGGACTAGATGATTCGGAGCGTCGACGGACTGGAACCGGACATCGCGGAGTCGGCCTACGTCGACGAAGCAGCCGTGGTCATCGGTGACGTGGTCATCGAAGACGACGCCAGCGTCTGGCCGAACGTCACCCTCCGGGGCGACCACGGACGGATTGTCGTCGGCGAGCGCTCGAACGTCCAGGATAATGCCGTCCTCCACGAGGATGCCGTCCTCGAACCGGAGGTCACGGTCGGCCACAGCGCAATCGTCCACGCCTGCACCGTCGAAAGCGGTGCCCTCGTGGGTATCAATGCGACCGTACTGGACGACGTGACCATCGGGGAGGGTGCCGTCGTCGCTGCGGGGAGTGTGGTCACTCCGGGGACGGACATCCCACCGGAGACCATGGTCGTCGGGTCACCTGCCGAGGTCAAGACCGAACTTGAGGGGCCACTCACCGAGGAGACCGTTCCCCACTACGCCGACCTCGCTTCCACGTACGAGCAGACAAGCGAGCGCCTCGACGAGTAGGGGCACTCGCTGCCGACGAATGGCGGAACTTTTTGGAGTCGACTCCCTCCGACGGGACAGACATGCCTGCAGGCCCGTCCGACGAGGACGCTGCTGCGCCCGTGGCCGACGGGAGTCCCCTCGCTCGGGCGGGTGGTGACGGCGACCCGGACGACAGCGAGGGAGCGCCGAGTCCTATCGACCACCCACGGCGGGCGATAGCGACGGTGTTTTTCATCGTCTTCGTCGACCTGCTGGGGTTCGGGATTTTGATTCCCATCATCCCGCTGTACGTGCGGGACTTCGGGGCGAGCGAGTTCGTCGTCGGCCTGCTCGTGGCCGCGTACTCCCTCTTTCAGTTCATCGGCGCGCCGATTCTGGGTCGCATCTCCGACGACCGGGGCCGTCGTCCGGTCCTGCTTGTCTCGCTTGCCGGCAGTACCATCGCGTGGACGCTGTTTGGCGTCGCACACGCGCTGTGGGTGCTTTTCGTTGCCCGGATGCTCGCGGGGCTGATGGGCGGAAACGTCGCCACGGCACAGGCCTACATGGCCGACATCACTGCCGCCGAGGACCGCGCGAAAGGGCTCGGGTTGCTGGGTGCTGCATTCGGATTGGGGTTCGTTTTCGGCCCGGCGCTTGGCGGCGTCTTCTCCGACCCGACTATCGTCTCCGCTGTCGACAGCGCGCTCCCCGCAGTCGTCCCCATCGACGAGTTCTCCCTGCCGAGTTTCGTCGCAGCGGCCATCACCGCAGTGAACCTCCTGGTCGCCTTCTTCGTTCTGCCCGAGACGAGACACGCCGACTCGTCTGCCGGAGATACCGACCGCTCGCGGGTCGGTCAACTCCGGGATGCGCTGGCGGACCGTGACATCGGCGGACTCGTCGTCGCCTTCTTTCTGTTCTCGCTTGCCTTCTCGGGCATGACGAGCATGTTCGTACTCCTGACCCAGGACCTCTATGGCTACGGCCCGGCGGCAAACGGCTACCTGCTCGCCTACACGGGCCTGGTCATCGTCGTCGTTCAGGGCGGACTGGTCGGACCGCTGACCGACTGGCTGGGCGAACTCACCCTCGCCATGGTCGGTGTCCTCGTCGAACTGTTCGCGCTCACGCTGTTGCCGTTCGTCCCCTGGCTCGCGTCGCCGGTGCCGGCAGTCGGCCCGGTGAGCACTGCTGTCCCTGTCCTCTCCGCGGACGTGCTCGTCCTGTTGGCCGTGATGACGGCGCTGGCCGTCGGCAACGGCTTCGCGAACGTCTCGCTGAACACGCTCGTCTCCCGTGCGGCGACCGCCGACCAGCAGGGCGGTGCCTTCGGTCTCACACAGAGCGCGGGCAGTCTCGCCCGCACCGGCGGCCCAATCGTCGCCGGGGCGCTCTACACCGCCGTCGCCTACTGGCTGCCGTTCGTCATCGGCGGCTTGCTGATGGTACCGATTCTCGGCGTCCTGCTCTCGGGAACGTTCGACAGTTCAGTCGCGGGCTGACCGTCGCCACTGGTCCCACGCGAGGTCACAGCCAATGTGGACCCCGAGGACGGCTGCCGTCAGGAACGCCAGCCCGGGAGCCGGTCGGAGCAGTGCCCCCGAAAGCACCACTGTGATGACGACGTGGCTCCCCAGCCGCGTCCACGCCCCGACGGCCCCCGTCTCGAAGATGGCGTCCTGCTCGAACAACGCCATCCGTGGGTCGGCCAGCGACCGCCGAAGTGACTTCCACGACCCTGTCCGCACACGCGCGATGAGGAAGTGGTCGAGGTCGACGAACGTTCCGACGAGGGCCGCGTAGGTGACGACCAGCACCGCCGGATAGCCCGTCTCACGCCCCAGAACAACCACGACACCGACCAGTGCGGAGATGGGGAAATGATGCCGGGACCGCATCCCTCAGTGGTCGCCCTCGGCTGCGCCCCCGTCCCCTGTCGGGACGCCGTCGAGATTGCCGTCCTCGAACAGTTTCGCCCGGAGGAACCGCGCACGCCAGCGGTTGGCTCCATCGGAGAAGTCGGCCTCGCGTATCTCCTCGGTTCGCCCGTCGGCGACGGCGTCGATGAGTTCCTCCAGTTGCTCTTTCTCGCTTGGCGTGAGTTCGAATTCGTAAGTCCGGGACTCCTCGGCGTCGATGCGGGTCCACTTGCGGGCCGCGGAGACGACCAGCGAGCAGGGTTCCCGGCAGGGGAAGGTCCCATCTCCGCCATCCGCATCCAGTGGCGTCTCCTCGTCGTACTCCCACTCGCGTCGCTTGAGACATTGGGAGTCCGCACAGCAAGCTTCGGCGACCCACTCGACGTGGTCGGTTCCCTCGCCGCGGTCCCACGTCTCGACGACGCCGTAGATGCCGGTCTGTCGGGTCACTGCGTCGTGCCAGTGAGTCACGTCAAGTTCGCCCTCCTGCTCGCGATGCCAGTTCGCTATCGTCGCCGGGTAGAACGTCTCGATAGTCTCGACGAGGGCCGCCGGCGTGAGGTCGACAAACGCCCAGCCCCGTCGGAGCGTCGGTGCAGTCGACAGCGGGCGGTACCGCCCGTCCTCGTCGGATTTCCGAATCTCGCGTGCCTCGTGGGGGTCCGTGTGCACCGTGAGGTCCTCGACGCGCTCGTCGCTGTCGTCGATATGGTGGAGCTGATAGACGCGCCGGCCCGCCTCCGCGAGTTTTACCTGGATTTCCAGTTGGCCCCACTCCCGGCGGATTCCCTCCTGGAGCCGTTCCCGTCGCTCGGGGACCGACTGGTCGTCGGCCTGTTCGACCCATCGGATGAAGGCTCGTCGCTGGGCAGGCTCCGGTGCTACCTCGGTCCAGAAGTACCACTCGGTGACGTACTCGCGGTGTCGGCGAGCGGCGGCATGCAATTCGTCATCGCTCAGACCGGTGTAACTGGCCTCGGGGACTACGAAGTCGTAGGTCTCTCCGTCGGTACGTACAGTCAGCGTCTCGGTGTCGATGCCAGCCTCCGCGGCCGACTGCAGCGCGTCGAACTGGTCTTCGTTCATCGGGTCCCCTCCATCGCGCGGGCGGCGCTCGTGCTGTCGGCTGCTCCGGCATCCAGCGCCCGCTCCAGTACGACCTCAGCGAGCAGCGGCTCGGTGCCGACCGCGCCGGCATACCAGATGCGGGTTCCGTCGACAACTGTCGGGGTCTCCCACCCCGACGCGGGGTCCTCGGTCAGCCCCATATCTCCCGGGATATCCTCCTGTGTGTGGTAGCCGTCGGCGACGAACAGCGGCACGACGACCACGTCCTCACTCTCGAAGTGGTCGGTCACGTCGTCGACTTCCGGCTCCTCGTCCATGAACAGCGCCTGGACCTCGTCGAAGCGGCCGCGCTCGCGGATGCGGTCGGCGTGGTACTGGATGGCCTTCGCGGAGTTTTCGTTGCGCTCGGTGCCGTGGCCGACGACCGCTAGCCCGACACCGGAACCGACCTCGGTGTCGCCGGTCACCGACTCCGCTCGGCGGATGATGACATCGCTCATCGCCTCGTGGGTGCCCACCGGTCCGCAGTAATGAACCGTCTTGCCCACGTCGGCAGCCGTAAGTGTCGTGTGGTCGGCGGTCGTGCCGTCGGAGTCCCAGTCGGCGGGGTCGAACCCCTCCAGCCGGAACTCCCGTGGCAGTACCTGTTCGGTGAAGTACCCCTCGCTGATGAACAGCGGGACGAGATACACCTCATCAGGGGCGACCGTCCGTAGTCCCTCCCGGAAGTGGGGCTCTTCCTTCCAGAACGTCTCCCGAACTTCCTCGAAGAGACCCGTTGCCCGTATCCTGTCGGCGTGCGCGAAGGCGGGTTCGCTCGACCCCGGATTGAGGTGTGAGCCGTGTGCTGCGATTACGAGCGCCTGTTCCATTTGTCCGTACTTGGGTGGACCGACTCTTAGAGACTTCGTTGGCTGCGGGTCGGCCCGAATCGATAACTGACATATAACCCTTTCGCCGCGTTGCTGGGCCAGCGGGTCGCGACCCGTCTTTATTGATATCTGGACAAAAGGGTGGAATGCGACGACACAAGTTGCCCTGACAATCCCCGCTGACAGCAGCAGTCCCCGCTGACGTGTTGTCTTCCCCCCCGCTGACAGCAGCAGTCCCCACCCCCGCTGACGCCAGCCACTGCCCGACTTTCTCCCCCGATGGTCCTCAGCTTCATCGGGCCGCTGGCAGTGCACCTGTCACGGCCGCTTTCTCGGCCGGCAGCGGTACTGTGCTTCCTTGCCCGGATTCGCGTCCGGCTTCGTTTCATAAACACGTAAGGAATATTACGATGATTCCGCAACGTTACATATCTGAATGCGCGTCCTCACCCGTGCCGGCGGCGACACGTTCGACCGCCAGCACCTGCTGGTGGCTGCCGCCATCCTCGCTGTCGTCGCGCTGGCGGGGTGCTCGCTTCTCGCCGACGACAGCGGACAGCGGAGCCTCCCGACCGGTGAAGAGGCTGCCGAGCAGTACCGGTCGCTCGACGGGTACGAGGCGACGTTGCACTACGAGTACACCGACCGCGCGGACCGGCGGTCGCATATCGAGGTCGATATCGACGGCGGCAGGTCCAGAGTCGAGTGGCTCACACCGGATTCGATTGCGGGCAACATCAACGTCTACAACGGCAGCACGCTCGTCCGGTACAACGCGACGACAAACGAGTTCGTCCGTATCGGGACCGAAGACCTCGCACCGTTCGAAGCCGGTGCCGATGAGATTGCGACGGTCGTCGACAGCGCCCGCGAGGACGGTGAGACGACGGTCGAAGGGCCGCCCGCTGGGGGTGCTCCGCTGCCCGCCGTCCCGGCCGGCGAAGATACCGAGAACGCCCCTGAGTCGGACGATAACAGCCGTTTCAATGTGACATACGAGGGGACGGAGACGGTCGCCGGCAGGGAGGCCTACGTCATCGATTATCAGCCGGTCGGTGACCCCGGTGACGGCGTCGTCGAGCAGACGGTCTGGCTGGACACCGAGTATTTCATCACACTCAAATCGAGACAGGTGACCCGACGTGGCGGTGAGAAGTCGACCTTTACCTTCCGGATGTCGGATGTCACCATCGACCCGGACTTCGAAGAGGACACCTTCGCGTTCGACCCGCCGTCGGGGGCGACGCTCAACGAATCCAACTCCTATGACCTGACGAGTTACCGGACAATCGCGTCCCTCTCAGATGTTGCGGCCCTTTCCGTTCCGGACCCGACGGTCCCCGACCGGTTCGCACTGGACCGGGCGAACCACATCCGAGGCAGCGACTTCGCGGCCGTGCAACTGCGTTATCGGGCAGCGAGTTCGCTGTTGTTCGTGACCAAGACCACGGAAGATGACTACACTAATCTCTCACGGGGTGACCCCGTCTCAATCGGCGACCGGACGGGTCGTTACCGGTCTTCGGGGACCCGCGCGCTGGTCGCCTGGCAGTGTGATGGCCACGTTTACACCGTCACCGCCGACATCTCGAAGGCGGAGCTGCTCGACGTGGCCCGGTCTGTCGAGTGTGACTGAGAGCCCCGAACTCCCTGTGTCGAGTGTCCTCGAAAAGTGCCGAACCCAGACGGCCTATGGTTTTTCGTACAGCGAGTAGGTGATGAAAGCCAGCCCGACGAGTTGGCTGGCCCGGGTGATGACGACGAGTTCCCGCCGGAAGCGAGCCAACTCGGGCTGGAGTTGCATGATGCCCGTAATGCCAAACGAGAGGGTGAAGGGCACGGCCGTCAGCAGGATGAGGCCGATTGACAGGTACTGCATGGCGCGACTGTCGTTGCGCCGGAAGCCCCGGTAGGCCTGGTAGCCGATGACAAGCCCGAGTATCACCGAACAGGCCGAGACGACCAGCAATACCCAGTCGAGCGTGGTGTAGCCTTCGACTATCATAGGTCCTGCCACATCCTGGTGAAGCGGTCGGCGACGTCCTCCTCGGCGGGTTTCCGTTCGAGGTCGGCACGCAACTCACCGTCCTCGAACTGGACCGAGAATGATTCCAGCCGCGAGACGAATACCTTGTAATGGTTGCCGTCGGGTTGGGGCTGCAGCTGTTCCTCTATGAGGTCACAGTCCTGCAAGCGGTCGAGACGCCGGTATATGGTCGTCTCTGAGGCGTCGCACCGCTCGCTCAATTCTTGTGCAGACATGGGTTCGGCACTCGTCGCTGTGAGGATTGCGCGAGCATACTCGTCGTCGAGGAGTTCGAGTACTTCCTCCTCGTCGCAGTCCTCACTCACACCCGTCCAATCGGCACGGCCCTATTTAAAACCGGAAACGTAGTTGCGGACTCTGCAACTGCGGTCCGGCGGGTTGCTGGCGCTTTTCGGGACCACAGCCTTGAAACGGTGGCCCCCGTACCTACCGCCAATGACGCTGCGCGTGACCAATACGCTGACCGGCGACACGGAGGAGTTCGAGCCCGCCGACCCCGACTCTGTCCTGCTGTATTACTGTGGGCTGACGACCTCCGACCCTGCCCACCTCGGCCACGCTCGCGGGTGGGTCCACGTCGATGTGATGCACCGCTGGCTGGAGTGGCTTGGCTACGACGTTCGCCACGTCGAGAACTTCACCGATGTCAACGAGAAAATCGTCGCCCGGGTCGGCGAGAACGGCGAGAGTGAGGCCGATGTGGCTCGGTCGTACATCCGGTCGATTATCGACGATATGCGCTCGTTGAACCTCCGGCGTGCCGAGGTCTACCCCCGCGTCTCGGAGAGCATCCCCGAGATTATCGACCTCGTGGAGACGCTCATCGAGAAAGGCTACGCCTACGAGGCCAATGGCTCGGTGTACTTCGACGTGACCAGCTTCGACGACTACGGCAAACTCTCGAATCAGGACCCCGAACAACTCGATGCACAGGGCGACCCCGACGAGCGCTCCGAGAAGCGCAATCCTGCCGACTTCGCGCTCTGGAAAGACGGCGGTGTCGCACCAGGGACTGTTGCCGACCACCAGCACGACGAGGCCGCCCCACCGGAAGAGGCCGCCGAAACCGCACAGACCTGGGACTCGCCGTGGGGCGAGGGTCGCCCCGGCTGGCACATCGAGTGCTCGGCGATGAGCACGACCCATCTGGACGATACCATCGACATCCACGTCGGCGGGCAGGACCTCGTCTTCCCCCACCACGAAAACGAAATCGCACAGAGCGAAGCCGCAACCGGCCAGACCTTCGCGCAGTACTGGCTGCACGTCCGCCTGCTCGATGCTGCCGACGACGAGAAGATGTCCTCCTCACTTGGCAACTTCGAGACCGTCGACGAGGCCATCGAGGCCTACGGGCCTGACGCCGTCCGGACCTTCCTGCTGTCGACTGCCTACCACAACGAGGCGGTCTACAGCCGGGAGACGATGGATGAGGCCGTCGAGCGCTGGGAGGGACTCCAGCGCGGGTACGAACGTGCCGTCGAGGCCTGCGACAGCGTCGACGCTCGGACGACCATCGAAGACACCGACCTCCGCGAGGCCGTCGAGACGAGCCGTGAGGACTTCGCGGCGGCGATGAACGACGATTTCAACACGCGGGCGGCACTCGCCGCCCTCGAAGAACTGGTGTCGGCGGTCAACACCCACGTCGACAGCCACGACGAGTACGACTACCGTGGCCTGCGCGAGGCCGTCGAGACACTGGCGGAATTCGCCGGCAACGTCTTCGGGCTGGGTCTCGGTGACACTGGCAGCGGTGGCGACGTGACGCTGGCCGAGGACCTCGTCGACCTCGTTCTATCCGTCCGCGAACAGGAACGGGAGGCGGGGAACTACAAGCGTGCCGACGACCTGCGGGACGAACTCGAAGCCCTGGGTGTCGAGGTGCAGGACACCGACGACGGCCCCGAGTTCCGGCTAAACAACTGAACGCGTTCTCTCCTCTCGGGTCGATGCCGACGACAGCCAGTGCCAGCACCCACTCGCTTGGCTCACTCACACAGGTGAGTCGTCGCACGCTGGCGGCCTCTGTCCAGTCTGTGTCAACACACGTCAGCACAAACGAAGAATAGAAACCACATGCATCCAAAATATCCGGTATGGCCGTCTCGCTCCCGGGCGCCGACCGGGGTCAGTCTCCGATTGTGGGGAACATCTTGCTGGTCGGGATTGCAATCGTTCTCGGCGCTATCGTGGTCGTCGCAGCCTTCGGACTCGTCGACGACCCGTCCGCGCCGCCACAGGCGTCCGTCCAGATAGCCGATGGCGACGAAGTCGTCATGGTCGCCGGGAGCAACGTTGACGAAGTTCTGATACGTGATGAGAGCGGGACCGTCCACGGTCGACTGCAGAGTGCTGGTGACTCCCTCTCGCTGGGGACGCTCGACCCGCGAACGACGTATTCTGTCGTCGCTGTCAGGGACGGGAAAGAAAACCTGGTCCGGAAGCTCACTCGCGAGGAACTGGTCGGCGACATCTCGGCACCCAGTGCCTCACCGGCGAGTGTCTCCGCCAGTGACCTCGACGGTGACGGGTCGGCATCTGACCCCTACGTTATCCGGACCGACAGCGAGTTACAGGCAATCGCTACCATCGACCCCGGCGCTCACTACCGTCTCGGGAACGATATCGACGCCAGTAAGACCGACCAGTGGAACGGCGGGAGCGGGTTCGACCCTATCGAGGGCTTCAGCGGCACGCTCGACGGTGACGGACACACGATATTCGGTCTTACGATTGACCGACCTGGTGCGAACGATGTCGGCCTGTTTGCGGACTCTAGTGGCACACTCCGTGATTTCTCCGTCGAGGACCTCTCTGTCAGTGGTCGCGACAACGTCGGTGGCGTCGTCGGGTCCAACCAGGGAACAGTCGAAAACGTCGCCGCTGGCTACCAGATATCGAACGTCTACGACGACGCCGTCGTCGGGGAGCGAAACGTCGGCGGTCTGGTCGGGAACAACGACGGTGGGACTATCGAGGCGTCGACCACCAGGGGCGAAATCCGCGGTGACAGCTCCGAAATCGGGGGGATGGTCGGGTACAACACTGGCACCGTTCGTGACTCCCACTCGACTGCAGCAGTCTCCGTCGAGACTCTGTCGGGTCGCCACGTCGCGGGGCTGGTCGGCACGAACGCCGACAGCGGAACCATCACTGGTTCGTCCGCGACCGGTGATGTCACTGTGGCAGATGCGAGCGACAACTACCCCCGTGTCGGTGGCCTCGTCGGCGAGAACTTCGGGACCATCGAGCAGTCGTACGCGACGGGCAACGTGACCGGCGTCGCCGGCGCGAGTAGTGCGAACCACAACTACGGTGGCCTCGTCGGTATCAACTGGGATGGCACAATCAAGCAATCCTACGCGACTGGTGACGTAATCACCGACGGCCGTGCCGGCGCGCTCGTCGGCCGGGTGAGTCAACAGCAGGGCAGTGGCACCGCCACAATCGTCGACTCCTACGCGAGCGGGAACGTGACGAGTCGGAACGACGCGGCGGGTGGACTCGTCGGGAGCGTTCACGGCGGGTACGACCTCGATGTCTCCACCTCGTTCGCGACCGGCGCAGTCAGCGGTGGCCCCACTGGCGGACTTGTCGGTGACATCGAAGGCGGTGCGACCGTCTCTCTCACCGATTCGTACTGGGATACCGAGACGACCGGCCAATCCAAGGCCGTCGGTAGCGGGACCGTCACCAAAAGCGGTTTCGAGAAATTGACGACATCCGAACTCACTGGCTCCGAGGCATCGTCGAACACGGTGCTTGATTTCACGAACGTCTGGACGACGGTCCCCGATGACTATCCCCGTCACCAGTGGGACGAGTGACCCAGGTGTCCGTACTACTACCCCACTATTAGCGGGACGAGTAGTACACCCATCAGCGTCGCCCGACGCGACCCGAAGCGGGCAGGGACCAGCCCAATCACGGCGCTGACACCGAACACTGCCAGACCCAGCGGGCCGGCGAGCGCTGTGACTAACAGACAGAGCAGCCCCAGCACACCCACGCAGAGCCAGGTGTTGTTAACCCGACCCACTGCGGCGAGGTAGCGGTCGCCGACAGTCACCACCAGCACGAACCCGACCGCGGCGGCGATGGCGACGCTACACAGGAGCATGGGCAACACGAGCGGCGCTCCGGTGTCCTCGAAGGCGACAAGTACGCCCGTCCGTGGTGTTCCCAGCGCCACGAGCGCGAAGAGCGCGAAGACGGTATTCGCCGTGTTCACGCCACTGGTCGCAATCACGAACGGGCGCGGGCCACGCGAGGGGACGACCACCAGCGCGGCGGTCGCCGCGATAGCGCTGGAGATGCCCGGCAGGTAGCCGACGATAGCCCCCGCGAGCGTCCCGACCAGTGCAACAGCGGCGACGAACCCCCTTGTTGTCGTCACTTCCGGCCCGGCCTGGGGTGGGACGCCTTCCCCGCCCAGCGCCTCGACCAGTACTGGCGCGCCAAAGAGGCCGGCAAACAGCGGCGCGAGCATATCTCCTGCCGGGAGAAAACCCTTCGCGGGCAGGTCGAGCGTTGCCATCCCGAGGACGCCGCTGGCGGCGAGTGCGATTGTTCCACCTGCTCGCGCTCGCCACGTTCGTTCGGTCAGTACCAGCAAGGCCGCGACGACAGCCAGGAGGACCGAGAGGTGCTCGCGTATCGTCGGATAGGCCTGCTCCATCCCCGCCGTCACGGGTATCGCCAGCGGGACGGCAAACGCCACCGCCAGCCCGCTCCCGAGTGCCGACAGTCGCAGCGCCTCCCTCCCCTGTCCCTGGAGGACGAGCCGATGGCCCGGGAGTGCCGTCGCTGCCATCGCCGGGTCGGGGACGCCCAACGCCAGCGCGGGCACCACGTCGAGAAAGGTGTGGACGACGCCTGCGGCGAGCATCGCCATCCCGACGTATCGTGCGGGGCCAGGAACTGCGGGTGCAAACGCAGCCAGCAACAGCGCGAAGTTGTTGGCGTGTAGCCCTGGGACGAGACCGCTGACAGTTCCCAGTGCGATGCCGCCGAGCACGAAGCCCACCGCGAGTACCGACGCCTGGGGGTCTGTGACGACAGCGATGTCTCCGGGGAGCATCAGGGAGACCTGGCTCGTGATGGTATTTGAACGCTTGGCCGCGGCCGCAAAACAGCATCCGGGGTCCTACTTAGGCACAGCCACAGTCGTCGCCGCAGCCACAGTCCTCAGACTGGACGTGGTTGGGGCCTTTCACGTACAGCGCGCCGCCGACAAGAACGGCAAGCCCGCCGGCGAGTAAGCCGGAGACGGCCCCGATACCAGGAATTGTCACTGGCTCGGCCCCGATGATGGTCCCGATACCCAGTCCGAGGACAACCGCAGCGACCATCTTGACTACTTTCGGGGACGCTATCGTCTGCTGGTTCAGGGACATAGCGACCTCTTGGACGACGCAAAACTTAATTTTAGGTGGCCTGCTGGCTGGATAGTCCAGCAGCTACGGGTGGACTGTGACCGAAAGAAGTGTCGAGTGTCGAAGTTACCCGAACAGTTCGCCGAGACCTTCGCCGGCGTCGCCGTCGTCTTCGTCGTCGTCGCCGCCTTCCTCGGCAGCTTCCTCTTCGGCTTCTTCTTCCTCGCCGCCCTCGTCAGCGGCCTCTTCGTCGCCACCGCTTGCGGGGGCTGCGCCGCCGCTGCCACCGGTCGTGGCCGGCACGGCCGTCGCCTCTTCGACGGCCTCGTCGATGTCGACATCTTCGAGGGCTGCGACCAGCGCCTTGACGCGGGATTCTTCCACGTCGACGCCGGCGGCCTCGAGGACGCCGGTCAGGTTGTCTTCGTTGATTTCTTCGCCCGATTCGTTCAGGATGAGTGCTGCGTATACGTATTCCATGGTTATCAGAACATATCGTCGAGTGCGGCACCAGCGTCGCCGTCGTCTTCGTCGTCGTCAGCCTCGTCGGCGTCGGCCTCCTCGGCTTCGTCCTCGTCGCTGGTGTCCTCGGTATCTTGGTCGTCAGTCGATTCGGTGTCTGCAGGCTCCGCGGCCTCGGCCACGTCCTGCAACTCCTCAGGGAGTGCGTCCTCGTCGTCGATTTGCGCGGCGAGTGCGCGCACCTGCGAGTCGGCCTTGCCGATGAGGTCCGGCATCACGTCGGGGTCCTCGATAGCGGCGTGGATAGCGAGGTTCTTCCCCTCGCCACTGGCCTTGCCCAGCAGGGCCGGCAGGGTCGCCTCGGTCGGGTAACTCGCGTTGAGTGCGAGATTGCGCCCGCGGCCGGCGGCGGCCTGGATGTCGGCCCGGTACTCCTCGACATCGAGTTCGAGGTCTTCGGGTTCGAAGAGCACGCCGTCGGCGAAGACGCCACGCAGGTCCAGTCCGACTTCCTTGGGCTCGATGCCCAACTCGGCCAGGACGTTCGCGAGGTCCTGTGAGACCTCCTCGCCTGCGTCCAGCACTGTCGAGTCCTCCATAACCTGGATGGACCCGCCCTCGATGCGTGCGTTGGCACCCACAGCCTGAAGCTCGCCCACGAACGGACCGGGGTCGACCCCGGTGTCGCCCTCGGGGACGACGATGTCGTTGGGCGCGACCTCGCCAGCGTTGATCGGTGCCGAGGTCTTCGATGCTTCAAGTTGCTGGTAGAGTCCGAACGGGTTCTCGTTCGTCCCGATGAGGCCGACCTGACCGCTGATGAAGTCGGTCAGGTCTTCCAGCCCTTCTTCGGACCAGTCGAGTGCCCGGGCGAGCAGCGTGTTCCGGGAGACACGCAGTTCGGCCGTGCCGTGCAGGTCACGGCGCATGTCCTGGAGCTGCTGGCTCGGAATCCCGGTGATGTCGACGACGCCGACGCTGTCGTAGGCGTCGAGGAAGTCGACGATGTCCTCGACTTCGTCTTTTTTCCACTGTGGAATCGTCTCGGTCTTGCGTTCAGCGCTCATGCTGAGACCTCCACTGCCGGGCCCATCGTCGTCTTCACGTAGACGTTATCGATGTTCATCGGTCCTTTCTCCAGGTCGGCGTGGAGCCGACGCAGGATGACGTCGATGTTGTCGGCGATGTCCTCGGCGGACATGTCCTCTGCGCCGACGCGCGTGTGGAACGTGCGTCGGTCACCGCTGCGCAGCTGGACCGAGTTCTTCAGTCGCTCGACGACTTCCTGCACGTCGTCGTCGGGGGAGAGCGGGTCGGGCATCTTCCCGCGGGGACCCAGCACGGTCCCGAGATAGCGGCCGATGTCCTGCATCATACTCTCCTCTGCGATGAAGAAGTCCGTGTCCTCGGCGAGGTCTTTCGCTGCGTCATCGTCGTCGCCGAGGTCTGCCAGATCGTCTGCATCCAGCACGTCGTCTGCGACTTCCTCGGCACGAACGGCCGTCTCGCCGTCCGCGAATACGACAATGGACGTCTCCTGTCCTGTACCTTCCGGGAGTACGATACTCTCGTCTACCCGGTTCGATGGGTCGTTGAGGTCAAGATCGCGCAAATTGATGGCGATGTCGACCGTCTCACGGAAATTCCGTGGCGGTGACTCCTCCAGTGCGCGAGATACTGCCTCCTCTATTTCCTGATCTGCCATTGTTCACCTCCGTAGTGCGCCGATGGCTCCTACGGGTCAGTGAAACAGGCCTACGCCTGTCTCGTCCGGGTAGAAGCCGATGTGAAACTTAAAAGCGTCGAACCGTCCCCTCGGCCCTCCCGCTTCTGTATCCCACGGCCCGGGTCGAGTTTCATCGCCGAGGGAAACGGGTGCGCGTCGGTTCACGCTCGCGGTTCCAGTTCCGGTAGCAAACACACTCGGAGTTGGGACTGTCGAACAGTTGAAAACGAAGACGCTGTCCGGTGTCTTCCCCTGTCAGCGGCTCTGCAGTTACTACTTCAGTAAAGGCATCGAGCGCGGTGCTCGATTCGAGCGTGTGGCTACGCTTCGGCTTGCTCGACAAACACGTCGTCGTACTCGCCCTCGTCGACGAGTTCTTTGAACTCGCGTGGGTTGTCGCCCTCGATGGTGACACCCAGCGAGGTGCAGGTACCGACGACTTCCTTGGCGGCGTTTTTCAGATCGTAGGCCAGCAGGTCGGGGTGTTTCTGCTCGGCAATCTGTTTGATCTGGTCGACCGAGAGGTCGGCGACGAACTCCTCGTGGGGTTCGCCGCTGCCGGTCTCGAAGCCGGCTTCGTCCTTGATGAGTTCGGCCGTCGGCGGGACACCGACCTCGATGGAGAAGGAACCGTCCTCCTCGTACTCGATGGTGACCGGCACCTCGGTACCGTCGAATGCCTCGGTCTGGTCGTTGATTTCCTGGACGACAGCCTGTACGTCGACGGGCGTCGGCCCCAGTTCCGGACCCAGCGGCGGACCAGGATCGGCCTGCCCACCGGGGACCAGCACTTCGATAGTTTCAGCCATACCCGTACGTCCGTTCGGTCGGTTTTAAGAATTGCTTTTCGCGTTGCGCCCGTCAGATGGCCACACGCGTCCCGTTGGTCTCCCTTTTATCGACTTTCTCCCAGCCTCAGGCGACCGTTACACCGTTTCGAGCGAGGAACGCACTGACGTCCTTGATTTCGACTGGGCTGCCGATGATACGGACCTGCCGCTTCTCGGCGCGTATCGTGACAACGAAACGCGCTTCTACCTCCTCCCGGAGACCGTCCAGCGCCTCCTGAGGGAGCAAAATCTGCGTGCTGTCACGCAGACGAGCCGCATTTGTCATTATCAACTGTGAGTCCTGTCGTTGTATTAGTGTATCGAAACCGTTCGGTGAATGACTTCTCACCAGGCCCCAAAATCCTCCAACGGTGTGGGTAGTCTTGCTCAGTTTTTGGATGCTGAAATCCCAACCGAACAACTAACCATCTGGGGGAAATCGTCGCAGGTAATGAGTGGCGGCGAGCGCGCACCGGCGGCCGAACTGGGGCTGCTGGATGCGACAATGATTGGTATGGGTGCGATGATAGGAGCGGGTATCTTCGTGCTGACGGGATTGGCAGCGGAGATTTCGGGCCCGGCGGCCATCCTGGTCTTCATGCTCAACGGCGTCGTGACTGCCTTTACCGGCCTGTCTTACGCCGAACTGGCTGCTGCGATTCCCAAATCCGGCGGTGGCTACGCGTTCGTCCGGGAGATATTCGACGACCTCCCTTCCTTCGTGATGGGCTGGATGCTCTGGTTCGCGTACATGATAGCCGGCGGTCTCTACGCGCTGGGGTTTGCCCCGAACTTCCTGGAACTACTCCACGTCTACGGCGTCACTGCTGCCCCCGGCGAAGTGGGTGCGCTCGCCATTCCGCTGGTTCCGGTCGCGATTCCAGCGACGGTGGGACTTGCACTCGTCGCCGTCTCCTTTCTCGTGGCACTCAACGCCGTCTCGACCGCAGCAAGCGGCAGCGCAGAGACGCTGTTTACCATCGTCAAGGTCTCGATTCTGGTCGTCTTCGTCGCCTTTGGCTTTCTCTCTGCGGGCGGCGGTGGCGAGACGAGCTTTACCTTCCAGCAGTTCGACCCGCTGTTCCCCGACGGTACCTCGGCGGTCTCGATTCTGCCGGCGATGGGCCTGACCTTCATCGCTTTCGAGGGGTACGACCTCATCACCACGGTCACCGAGGAAGTCGAAAACCCGCGTGAGAACATCCCGAGAGCGATTTTTTACAGTCTGGGTGCAACCGTGGTCGTCTACGCGCTGGTCGTCGTCGTCGCCATCGGCACGCTCGGTGCCGAGGGTCTCGCTGCGGCGGGTGAGGCCGGTATCGCTGCCGCTGCCACGTCGTTCATGCCGACTGGCCTGCCGATAATCCAAAACGGCGGCGCGCTCATCGTCTTCGGGGCCGTCTTCTCGACGCTGACCGCACTGAATGCCGTGGTCATCGCCTCCTCACGGGTCGCCTTTTCGATGGGCCGGGAGGGACAACTCCTGCCTCGCTTTGGCAACATTCACCACCGGTACGGGACGCCGTTTGTCGCTATCCTCGCCAGTGCCGTCGTGATGCTCGGCTCTGTCGTCCTGCCGACGAAGAGTGCGGGCAACATGTCGAGTCTCTTCTTTTTGTTGTCGTTCATCATCGTCAACGGGGCCGTCATCAAACTCCGCCGGGAGCGACCCGACATGAACCGCCCCTACAAGATGCCGTACTATCCGATTCCGGCGGTACTCGGTATCGTTTTCAACGCCGTCCTCACAGTCGTGCTCATCGTGTATCTGGTCCGAACCGACCCGCTCGCTGTCGGTCTGAGCGTCGGCTGGATTCTGCTCGGGGTGCTCGCGTACTACGGGTTGCGGACCTACCGCATGCAGACCGTTCCCACGGACTCGGAATCGACGGACAGTTCTATTGGTGAGGGTGATGACGACTGACATATGGACGGAAACTTCCGCGTCGTGGTCGCCGGTGGCGGGCGCGTCGGGCGACGCGCGGCGCACATGCTCGATGACAGGGGCCACGATGTCGTCGTTGTCGAACGGGATAGCGAACGTGCAGATGCGCTCAGCGACGACTACGTCGCCACGGTCATCGAAGGTGACGCCACGCGACCGGACATCCTCGAACAGGTGGGACTTGACCGGGCGGACGTGGTCGCAGCGCTGACGAGCCAGACCGGGACGAACCTCGCAATCTGCATGATGGTGCGGGAGCTGTCCCCCGATACACAGACTGTTGTCCGCACCGAACGTGAGTCCGGCGAGGAGTTCGACCGTTTCGTCGACGAGGTCATCTTCCCCGAGCGTGCGGGCGCGCGCGCCGCAGTCAATGCAATCGAACCCGACGTGAGCGCACTGGAAGATGTCACGGGCGAACTCGATATCCTCGAAGTCCACGTCGCAGACGGGGCACCAGTCGCCGGGAAGTCGCTGGACGAGGTCGCGCTTCCCCACGGCAGTCTCGTCGTCTCCGATGCGGCTGGTGACATGCTTGCCGGCCCCGAGACGGTGCTTCACCCCGGTGAGTCCTACATCGTCGCCGTCGAACCGACGGTCGTCGACGAGGTGATGAATCTTTTCCGCGGATAGACGAAAGCCCTAATGGGACTGGCCGGCCGACATGCTGGTAATGGGGCTCGAAGAAGAAATCCGGGATATCGAGGAGGAGATTGCCGAGACGCCCTACAACAAATCCACGGAGGCGCACATCGGCCGCCTGAAGGCCAAGCTTGCAGAGCTGAAAGAAGACCTGGAGAAACAGCAGTCCTCCTCCGGTGGTGGCCCGGGATACGCCGTCGAGAAACACGGCGACGCAACGGTCGCGCTGGTCGGCTTTCCCAGCGTCGGCAAATCGACCCTGCTCAACGCCCTGACCAACGCCGATAGCGAGACCGGTTCCTACGAGTTCACGACGCTGGATGTCAACCCCGGCATGCTCCAGTACCGGGGTGCGAACATCCAGATGCTTGACGTGCCGGGGCTCATCGAGGGTGCCGCCGGTGGCAAGGGCGACGGCCAAGCGGTTCTCTCGGTCGTCCGGACTGCCGACCTCGTCGTGTTCGTCCTTTCGGTGTTCGAAATCCAGCAGTACGCACGGCTTCACGAGGAACTGTACAAGAACGGCATTCGACTCGACCAGGAACCCCCGCGGGTCAGCGTCCGCAAAAAACACAAAGACGGAATCAGCGTCAACGCCAGCGTCGACCTCGACCTCGACGAGGAGACCATCAAGCAGGTCCTCCGGGAGCGGGGCTACGTCAACGCAGACGTGACCATCGGCGAGCAGGTCGACATCGACCGCCTCGTTGACGGCGTGATGGACAACCGCGAGTACCTCCCATCGCTGGTCTCGGTCAACAAGGCAGACCTCATCGAACCGGATTACCTCCCCACGGTCGAAGAGGACCTCCGCGAACACGATATCGACCCGGACGAGGCTATCTTCATCAGTGCCGAGGCCGAGAAGGGGCTGGACTCGCTTCGCGAGGCCATCTGGGAGGAACTCGGCCTCATCCGCATCTACATGGACAAACCCGGTCGTGGCGTCGACCGGGACGAACCGCTCATGCTCCAGGAGGGCGACACCGTCGAGGACGCCTGCGAGAAACTCGGCGGCGAGTTCAAGGAGCGCTTTCGCTTCGCCCGCGTGACCGGGTCCAGCGCCAAACACGACGAACAGCAAGTCGGTATGGACCACGAACTCGCCGACGAGGACATCCTCAGAATCGTCCGCCGGAAGTAACTGTGGCCGAGACAACCGCTCCCCGCACTCGGGTCCTCGCTATCCTGGCTGTCGGGCTCTTGCCGTGGTCGCTCGTGTTTGCTGGCGACGAACTCACCTTCGTCTTCGCGTTCGCACTCGTCGACCCACAGCCGCTGTATGTGACTGATGTCGTTACATACGTGACCGTGTACACGCGCGGGCTGCCTCCGTTCCTGCAGGCCTGGCCCGTTGGGGCCGGTATCTACGCGCTTGCGCTTCTCAGTGCGCTGTCCGGCGTCGTCTTGGGTCGCGAGGACCGCCGGGTGACGGCACTGTTGCTGGTCCTGGTCGCGCTCACGCAGGCCTCGTTCGCCTGGGGGTTCTCCCAGCGGGTCGGACAGGTCGCTTTCCCGCTTGTGACGATGCTCTCTCTGACTGTCGTCTGGTGGTTTGACTGGAAGACACTGGCAGATGGCCTTCCGGCAGGCTCGTAGCAGGACACCACGCTTTTCGCCACAGCGTCCCACCTCCTGTATGTATGAACGCGATACTCGACCACGTGATGATGCGCGTCGAGGACCTCGAAGAGTCGCTTTCGTGGTACCAGACTCACTTCGGCTACGAGGAAGTCGGCCGCTGGGAAGCAGAGACGTTCACCAACGTCTACCTGCAGGTCCCCGACGCCCACGACGAGGGCGCTCTCCTCGAACTCACATACAACCACGACGGACGCACGTACGACTTCGGTGACGCCTGGGGGCACATCGCCGTCCGCGTGCGCGACGTATACGAAGCCTACGACCAGCTCATAGAGGCAGGTGTCTCCGACTACCGTGACCCGGACTCCTGTGGTGGCTCCTACGCTTTTGTCCGGGACCCTGACGGCCACGAAATCGAACTCGTTGAGCGCGACTACGGCGAGATGTGGAGCCTCGACCACACCATGCTTCGCATCGAGGACGCCGAGGAGGCCATCGGGTGGTACACCCGGAAACTCGATTACGACCTCTTTCGCCGGGAGGAGTTCGAGGACTTCGCACTGTATTTCATGAAGCCCGGCGACGCCGCCGACGAGGCGATGTCGGTCGAACTCACCTACAACTACGACGGCCGGTCCTACGAGATGGGCGACGCCTGGGGTCACCTCGCGGTGCGCGCCGAGGACCTCCACGCCTCCTGGGAGACGTTGATGGACCGCCACGCCGTGGACTATCGTGACCCTGAAAGCTGTGACGACCAGTACGCGTTCACCAAGGATTGCGACGGCCACGAAATCGAACTCGTCGAGCGCTAAGTCACACCACCACGAGTAGAACTCTCCTACTGCCGGAACCCTTCCTCTAACACAAAACATATATGTGTTTGTCAGTCTCGTGTCAGCCACGCTGCTGATATCGACACGTAGTGGGCATATTCGTCCAGAACTCGGCTCACACTGCCGAAATCGTCCGTGGGCCAGTCTGTCATCCCCCATACGCGACCACAAAACATTTATTACATCCGGTGTACCCCTGCCCATGGTGACAGCAGCGAGTAAACCGAGGTTACCGACGTGCCGTTGCAGTCGACGAGTTCGGTCGAAAGCTCCTGTCGCCGCAGATAACACACATAGCAAACTATGACAGATACAAGCGAAAAAGTCCGTGGCCTGTTCCTGGCCGCACTGATGGTATTCAGCGTCTTCGCTGGTACCGTCGCGTTCTCGGGAGCAGCTGCCGCGGCAGCGAACAATTACCAGATCACCTCTGCAGTGGAGTATAACTCTGGTAACGTTGAAATTGTGCTGAACGAGAGCGTTGATTCCGTCGACAAAGTGACTGTTGACGTGAAAGATGGTAAGTCCAAGGAGGTTAGTACTCCGACGACGTACAATAGTGACCGGACGATTGTTGTTGACGTCAGTGGGACGTTCAATGACATCAACCGGCTCTGGTGAATCACTGGACAGCGTCAGCTTCGACCGTCAGAACTAGTGGAATGAAGCGGGAAACCGCCGATGATCCATGTCGAAGATCTCCCGCTTCACGAAGAAAGCGGTTCAGTTAGCTAAAAATGCTGTCGGTGGCCGAGGCGAAGTCGCCGCCCCCGAAGGGGGTGGCGGCTTCGCCGATTACGCTGTCGTATCGCTCCATTGTCTTCGGGTTTACTTGGAGAAGTCCTACCGAGAGGCGTTGGATCTGCTGAGTGAGATGCCACATATTCTCGGGGAGATCGGCCTCGAACCGGCCGATCTCCCAGATCACTCGACGCTAGTGAAGTGGTTTGACAGAATCAAGACAGCACTCTGGCGAGTGCTGCTGCGCCTGTCGGCGCAGCTGCACGACACGAGCGGTCACGCCGCCATTGACGCGACATTCTTTGACCGCGAAAATGCGAGCAAACACTACTGCCGTCGGACAAATTACCGCGTTCAGACGCTCAAAGCGACAGCTCTCGTCGACACAGAAAGCCAAGCGATCCTGGACGTTCACTGTACGACCGCGAAACGCCACGACACACAGCTCGGCTGGCAGGTCGCCCGCCGCAACGCGGGCGACCTCGCCAGCCTCGCGGCGGACAAAGGCTACGATTGGATGGATTTACGCGAGAAGCTCCGCGAAGAGGGCGTAAGACCGCTGATCAAACATCGTGAGTTCCGGCCCATCGATCACGCGCATAACGCGCGGATCGATGGGCCTCAATACCGTCAGAGAGCGATGTGTGAAACCGTCTTCTCGACGATTAAGCGCACGCTCGGCGACGCCGTGCGTGCGCGAACCTGGTACGGTGAATTTCGAGAACTCGTCTTGATGTGTACGGTTCACAACATCAAACAATCTCTGAAACCATGAAATCAAGCTCTGTCTGGTGATTCACCACGGCCCATCAACCCGAACCGCGAAACTACGGTCACTGTCGAGGCGACCAACAACGGCGACACGGTTGTTCGGTCTAGCTCGGTCCGTGTGACGTCCAGTGACGTGAAAGAGACTGGTACCGACAACCGCAAACGTCTCTACCAGGGCGAAGACATCGCCATGGTGGCTGACAACTCCGGATTCGGTACTGATGTGGTCATCAGTGGTCCATCCACAGTGGCCCTTGACGGTTACACCGGAGAGTACAGCAAGGTGCTGGCATTCGACTCGACCGGGGAAACGTTTGGTAATCATCCGTCTTTAGCTAAGAGAGAAACCGCGTGACAGCAGCGGCTTATCGAGGCTTCTTTTCGAGAGGAATGAGGAGGCGGCAAGTGTGCACCAAGACGCCTCCTCATCGAGAATCATGCGTCGGCTCACTACACTGTTTCCCTCCGAGTTCCTCGAAGAGTACGCTGAGGAACTCGGCGTGGTCGAGCGTGAGGGGAAGCTTCAGATTCCTGTCCTCGTGTGGGCGCTCGTGTTCGGCTTCGCCGCAGGCGAGAGCCGAACACTCGCCGGGTTCAGACGCTGCTACAACTCGACAGCTGATGAAACGATCTCTCCCGGTGGCTTCTATCACCGGTTGACACCAACGCTGGCGGAGTACCTCCGCGACCTCGTCGAACACGGTCTCGACGAGGTCGCTGTTCCCGACACTGTTGACGCTGATATCGACCGATTCAGGGATGTGATGATCGCCGATGGAACGGTATTGCGGTTGCACGAGTTCCTTTCTGATGAGTTCCAAGCCCGTCACGAGGAGCAGGCTGGAGCGAAGCTCCACCTGCTCCACAACGCCACCGATGAGACAATTGAACGAATCGACGTGACTGACGAGAAAACGCACGACAGCACGCTGTTCAAGACGGGATCGTGGCTGCAAGGACGGCTCGTTCTGTTCGATCGAGCGTACTTCAAGTACCGCCGCTTCGCGTTGATCGATGAGAACGACGGCTACTTCGTGAGTCGGCTGAAAGAGAACGCGAATCCGCTGATAACGGAGGAATTGCGGGAATGGCGCAGTCGCGCCATTCCCTTGGAGGGCAAGCAGATCCACGATGTGGTCGATGATATCTCGCGGAAGTACATCGACGTAGAGGTCGAAGCGGAGTTCAAGCGGGGTCAGTACGAGGGAACGCGCTCGCTGGACACGAAGCGATTCCGCGTCGTCGGCGTCCGTGACGAGGACGCCGACGACTACCACCTCTACATCACGAATCTGCCGAGAGAGGAGTTTTTCCCGGCGGATTTAGCAACGCTGTATCGGTGTCGGTGGGAGGTAGAAACGCTGTTTCGTGAACTGAAGACGCAGTACGAGTTGGACGAGTTCGACACAAGCGATCCGGATGTGGTGAAGATTCTGCTGTATGCGGCGTTGCTGTCACTGCTGGTGAGTCGTGAGCTGTTGGATCTAGTCACCGAGCAGGCCGACGACGAGATCGTGTTTCCGCCGGAACGCTGGGCGGCGACCTTCCGGTCGCACGCCCAGCTCATCCTCCACGAACTTGGAGAGTACCTTGGCTACTCGCCACCGCCGTTGCTGGAGCGGCTGATCGAGGATGCTCAGAAGATCCACCAACAACGACCGATCTTACAAGAGACGCTCGTTACCGCTACACAACCGAGGTGTGAGTCTTAGCTAAAGACGAATGACGTTTGGTAATTACTCTACCGTGTTTGACCCGGACGGCGATAAGAACGGTCCGACCACCAAGAAATTCAGTCTCAACGACCTTGGCCTGACCGCAACGGTTAGCGACACCGAAATCAACGAAGGCGATACGGTTACGGTGAACGTGAGTGCCATCCGTGGCAACTCGCCGGTCACGCTTATGGTCAACGATGAAGCTCGAACTCATAAGACACTCGACGGTAACGCTGAGACGAGCTTCGACGTGACTCTCGACGCCGGGGACGACAGTTATCCGAAAGGTGGCGTTTCGTACAACCTGACGGTTGTCGACAACCAGACTGGAGTCGAATCTGACACCGACCAGGTCAACTCGGAAGTCATCCCACAACAGAGTGTCGAATTCGAGAACATCGAGACTGACCAGCGTGGCGACGTTATCAGCATCACGCTGGACACGGACAACGATCAGGTGCCGGTTACTCTGAGCCTCGGCACGAAGAATGACGCCTACCAGACGAACGTGAGCGCCTACAGCAACAATGGTACGCTCACTCTGAACTGGAACACGTTCGAGGCAGACGCCAACAGTTCCAACAACGCCGCTGGACTTGGTTCGGCAGAGAATTTCGACGGTGATAGTGCCGATGGCACCCCGCAGTGGAGTGTCTCGTCCGGTAACATCATCGGCTCGAACGTCACAACCCAGATTCAGGATGGTGACGAACACATCATCGCCGCGGGCACCTACGAGATGGAAGCTCGCATCGGTGGCGTCAATGGCTCTAACAGTAACACCGTTGTCGGTAGCGGTAACAGTGTGTTCAACTCCAGCGCAGACGAGTATCAGGCAAACGCAGTTGGTGTTGTCTCCATTGAGTCGCGCAGTGCCTCGCCCCAGATTGACCTGTGGAAGGCACCGTCCGCTTACACCAGCCCATTCCAGACTGCCTCTGTTACGAACATCAGTGAGTTCGTCGAGAACGGCACTCTGAACCAGGGAGACTCACTCGCCAAGGGCGACGTCCTCGTCGCTCAGATCCAGTCTGAAGGACTGGAAGGCGCTGAAGATTCCTACGGGTTTACTGGATTGGCTAGCAACCCTGTCGATCAAAGCCACATTGAAGAGCCAGTGCTCTTCGTGAACACCACGCAGGACATCGGCTCTGCTTCCAACGTCAGCCCGCAGGAACTCCTGCTCAGCAGCAGTGGCGACTACAGTAACGCTGTCGCTAACGCGGCTGGCGACACCTACTACGTCGTGTACAACACTGGCGCAGTCGGTAGTGATGGCATGATTGCTGGCGAGGATTACAACATTGAGTACCGCCTCTCCACCAAGCAGAAAAGTAGCTCCAACTTCGGCCTCGTCTCACCCGAGGGCGGCGAGTTCTCCGATGAGGTCGTGACCGAGAGCTTCTCCGTTCAGGAGGGTAGCGTGACGATCAACAAGGAAGCCGCAACCGATAACGTCGTCGTCGAGAACGCCACTGGCCAGTCGGTCAGCGGTACCTCGACGTACGCGCCTGGTACGTCACTCTCGGTTCGCCTCCAGGCGAAATCCGGTAGCCCGTACCAGTTCATCAAAGGTCCGTTCACGACCCAGGTTGAAGAGGACGGTACGTGGGAAGTTGACGGCCTCGACATGACCTCGGACACGGCTGGCGTGAGCGCGGCTGGTTCCACGTTCACGGTCTCCGTGACCAAGGGCAACACCGAGGAAGCTTCCGCAGATGGTGAGATTCGCGGTCCGCGCGACGCCGACCTGACTTACCAGGATCCGCAGGACACCCGTGGTGAGGTCATCACCGTTGACTCGGCTGACCTCAACTACGGTGGCTTCGTTGTCGTCAAGGACGCCAGCGGTAACGTCCTCGGCAACAGCGACTACATCCCGGTCAACAAGATCGGCTCCAACATCCGCATCCCGGTCGACACGCTCCAGAGCTCGCAGACGCTGACGCTCCAGGCTCACGTTGACTCCAACGGTAACGAGGAGTTCGACGCGGGCACGGACGAAGCCTACCCGAGCGAGGAGACTGTCCAGGCCAACCTCGAGGGTGCGAATCCTGACTACCAGCTCTCGGAACTCGACCCGCAGTCCGCAACGGTCACCGTCGGTGACACCATCGAGGTGTCCGCCACGGTCACCAACGAGGGCAACGAGGCTGGCGAGCAGGACATCACGCTGACCGCCGGTGGTCAGACGCTCGGCACCGAAGAGGACGTCTCCCTTGACCCCGGTGCGAGCGACACGGTCACCTTCTCGGTAGACACGAGCGCGCTGGACGCCGGTAGCTACACGCACACCGTCTCCAGCGACGACGCCAGTGTCTCCGGTTCGCTGACCGTCGAGTCCGACTCGACTCAGACGACCACGACCGAGCCGACCACGTCCGAGCCGACCACGTCCGAGCCGACCACCGCATCCGGTGGCGACGGCAACGACAGTGACGGCGACGACGGTGACGGCGAGAGCGGTCCCGGCTTCGGTATCGTCGTTGCAGTGATGGCCCTGCTGGCAGCAGCCCTGCTGGCAGCCCGCCGTAACGAATAACTAACCACCGGAGTTCGCTCCGGCCTTTCACTTCTCCATTTATTTTCCGCCCGTGAGCGACAGCTCTCTCGCGGTGCGGTCGTGTACCGCCAGGGCAGAAACTCACAAGACATATAATCGCTATCGGCATACAGTCGACAGTGCCACTCGACCAGGTGTGGGCCGGACTCGAAGCGTTCGGTGCCTTCTCGACGCCGCTTGGCTGGGGAGCGATTGCGCTCTTTCTTGCCGGTGGTGTCCTAGAATACTACGACCGGGAGTACGCCCGTCCGGTAGTCGTCTCCGCGTGGGTCGTCTTCGGGGTCTTCTGGCTGTCGCTAGTCCATCATTTCTTCGTGACACAGCGCAGTGTCGTCGAGGGTGTCGGAAGCGTCATCGCGGTCCCGCTGTCGATATACCTCGGCGTCTTGCTCGCGCGGAAGCGGGACTCGCTGTTCGTCCTCTCTCGGGCCGTCTCCATCATGGGCATCGTCTACTTTTCGGTCGTCGCCATCCCGGCCATTCAGCAGCCGCTCATCGAGATGGTGACTCGTCAGACTGAGTTCCTGATGACCCTGCTTGGGTTCGACCCAACGGTCGTCAGCGGGACGACCATCACGTACCCAGACGGGTCCACGGTCAATATCGTGGCCAAGGAGCACCCCTACCGGAGCACGTTCGTCTACGATACGACCGACATTGCCCACGCGGACACGCCACGGCTGACCTATACAATCGTCATGGCCTGTACCGGCATCGGCAGTATGGCCATCTTTATCGGCCTCATCGCTGCCGTGGACGCACCGATGGAGCGGAAACTGCGGGCGTTTGCGGTGTCGATTCCCGTTATTTATGTGCTGAATCTCTTCCGGAACGTGTTCATCGGGCTCACCTTCGGCCACCAGATGACTCACTTCGCACCCGACCTCGTCATGTCGGTGTTCTCGCTCGAAAACGCGTGGATGGTCTCGTATATCATCTCCGATAGAATCCTCGCACAGGGATTGTCTGTGGTCGCACTGGTGGTCATCACATGGCTCGTCGTACGTGAACTCCCCGAGGTGCTGACGATAATCGAGGACGTTCTCTACGTGCTCACCCGCAACGAGTACGACCTACAGGACGCGCTCGGTTTCCACCCGCCTGAACCCGAAACGGAGAGCGAACCAGCCTAGAGAGCGTCTTCGGGAATCCCGGCGAGTGTCCTCAGTGCATCTTCTTCCATCGGATGGACATCACCGGGGACGACCAGCAAGTGTAGCGGGTCTCCGAAGGACTGGCTCCGTAGCGTTGCGAGTCGACCGCCGGAGACCGTCGGGTCGTCACTCCCTGCCTGGCCGATAACGACAGCGACCTGGTCCAGGCCGGCGTCATCGAGGAGCGCGGCGGCGTGGTCGCCGGTCATGTACTCGTCGTTCTCGCGGTCGATATCCAGGTAGACTATCGTATGGAGGCCCCGCTCCGCGTTCGCATTGATAGTGTCGAGAACGCTCTCCGGGACGCCTGCACCGCCGTGTGAACGCTTGAAGGGCAACGTCGTCGCCTTTCCAAAGCGGTAGTTCTGCAGGCCAGTGAGTGAACTCGCAGCGGTCTGGACAGTCGTCCCGTGGATGATGCGGGTGTCGATGCCACGGTCGATGGCACGCAGCCGGAGGTCGACGTGCGTGGTCGAAATCATCGGGTCCCCGCCGGTCAGGAAGGCAGCGTGGCCGTCTGCGGCGGCATCGAGAATCGGTTCGGGATGTTGTTCGACGCCAGCACGGTCTCGGACCTCGATGTCGATATCGTGAGTCGTTTCCAGTTCCGAGACGGTCGTGCCGGCGAGATAGCTGGTATAAAACTCCGCGAACACCTCGTCGGCGTCTGCCAGCGCCTCACGGCCCTGTATCGTAAGCGAGCGTTCGTTGTAGAGTCCCAGTCCGATAAACGACAGCATACCCACGCATCGGGTGGCGAGGGGGATAAACACGCCGAACGTCAGCCTTACTGCGCTCGCTTGCCGACAGCATCGTATGTCGGTCCCCTGTGTACGTGTCGAGCGCGAGGCGGGCGAGCAGACCCGCCAGGCCCTCGCAGAGTTGGAACTCGTCGACGAGACCCACGAAATCGAGTTCGAGGATGGCTGGCTGTACATCCCAGTAACCGACCCTGACGCTGTTCCCGACGAGTACGAGGTAGTCGGCTGGTCCGTTTCCGAGCGGGAGACACAGACCGTCCCGGCGGACCTCGTCGAGTTCGACCCCTCGTATGAGCGCCTTGGCGAGGTCGTCATCATCGACGAGGACGACCCCGACCGCGCGCGTGTGCTGGCCGACGCTATCGTCGACTCGGACATCCCTGCCGAGACGGTACTCAACCGAGCGTCGAAGATTCTGGGGACAGAACGGGTCCGCGAGTGGGAAGTGCTAGCCGGGGACTCGACGGAGACGGTCCATCGCGAGTACGGCTCCGAGTTCGCTGTCGACCTCGCGGAGGTCTACTTCTCGCCACGCTTGGCCACCGAGCGCCACCGGGTCGTCGACCAGATTGGTGCAGGCGAGCAGGTCTTCGATATGTTCGCAGGCGTCGGCCCGTTCGTGATTCCGGCGGCAAACCGTGGCGCGACCGCTGTCGGCGTGGACATCAACCCGACAGCCATCGAGTACCTGCGGGAAAACGCCCGACGTAACGGTGTCGCCGACAATGTGATCGCAATCGACGGGGATGTCCGCGAGGTTGCAGAGGAGTACTCTGGCTGGGCGGACCGGCTCCTGATGAATCTCCCCCACAGCGCCGACGAGTTCCTGGACACAGCGGTCGCACTTGCAAGCGACGATGCCGTCATTCACTACTACGATATTCAGCACGAAGACGACCCGTACGGCCCGGGCGAGCGCGCTATCCGCGAGGCTGCCGAGCCCGAGTACGACGTGAGCGTCCGGACGCGCCACACCGTTCGCTCTTATGCCCCACACGAGTTGAACATCGTTCTGGATGTCCACCTGAGCAGGTAGACGAACCCGTTCGGGAGTCGATTGAGTGGGTACTGGCAGGGACCATCGTGTATGAGTTCGACACAGCACCTCGTAGGTGCGGTTCTGTTCGTCCTTGGCGTCGTAGCGTTGTTCGGTAGCTGGACCGTCTCAGGGACAGTTGCTGCCGTCGTGGGACTGGCAGCGGTCGCCTTACTGTCCAGTGGGACGGTACTGGTCGGGATGGACCGGCGGACCGATGAACCGCCGGCGGCCTGACAGTCGGCGACGACGGGCGATTTCCCCGATCCGATTCGCAATTCTTATAGCCGTCTTCGGCACAACGTAGGAATGCAACCGCGAGCCTGACGGCACCGTGCCGGTGTAGCTCAGACTGGCTAGAGCGATTCCTTCGTAAGGAATAGGTCGAGGGTTCAAATCCCTCCACCGGCTTTCTTCATCACCTGACCACTCAGAGGTCTCCCTCTGTGGCCAGCTCTCGTAGTTCCGTGACTCGGCTCTGAATCGCCTCCAAGTCGCCACTGTCGCGTTTGTCGTCGACGTGGCTATACATCAGCCCCATCCGATGATTCGCGCGTAGCTGGTCTTCATTGCGGGCCAGGAAGTCCCAGTACAGGGCGTTGAACGGGCACGCGCCCTCGCCTGTGTCCTTTGTCTTGTAGTAGGAGCAGTCCCCGCAGTAGTCGGACATCCGGTCGATGTAGTTCGCGGAGGAGACGTATGGCTTGGTCGCGAACCCGCCATCGGCGTACATCCCCATCTCGACGACGTTCGGTGTGGTGACCCAGTGATAGGCGTCGACGTACGTCGCGTGGAACCACTCGTTGAGCTGTTGGGGTTCGACGCCCCACAGCGTCCCGAAGTTCGCCAGTATCATCAGCCGCTGGATGTGGTGGGCGTACCCGCGTTCGTGGACATCGCCGACGCTCTGTGCGAGACAGGCCATCTCGGTGTCGCCGTCCCAGTAAAACTCGGGGAGGTCACGTGTCGCGTCCAGTCGGTTGGCTGTCGTGAGCTCCGGCATCCGATGGCGATAGACGTGGCGCATGAACTCCCGCCATCCGATAATCTGGCGGATGACGCCTTCCACGGACTCGATGGGAACGTCGTCACGCTCGTGGTAGGCAGTCTCGATGCGCTGGACGACGGTCATCGGGTCGAGCAAGCCGAGATTGAGCGCGGGCGAGAGCAACGCGTGAGCCATCGCCCAGTCGTCGCTGCGCATGGCGTCCTGGTACGGGCCAAACTCCGGCAGTCGCTCGCTGAGAAATTGTCCCAACTGGCGCTGTGCCTGGTCGCGGGTCACCGGCCACGGGAACTCCTCGGTCGACCCCCAGGTGTCGAACTCTGCTGTGACCCACTCGCTTGTCTCTCTGGTCAGGTCGTCGTGGTCCGGGTCGAACACCGGGGGTGACTCCCACTCCGCTGGCGGGAACTCCTGGTTCTGGTCGTCGTAGTTCCACTCCCCGCCGACGGGCTGGCCGTCGTCCATCAACACGCCCGTCTCGGTGCGCACCCAGCGATAGAACTGTTCGTGACGGAAACTCTCGCCACGTTCGTTGGCCCACTCGTCGAAGGCCTCCCTGCTGGTGATGAACAGGTCGTTGGGGACGATTCGTAACTCCCCGCCAGCAGCCGCCACTAACTCTTGGAACCGACCTCCGCTCCGGTGAGAGGGCGACCGCATCAGCGTCAGCCGTGTCTCTGGATGGTTCTCGAAGAACTGTTCGAGCCCATCGGCAAAGGTCTCGGCTCGGACGTACGCGACATCGTAGCCCTTCGCGTCGAGCCGGCGACGGAACTGCCGCATCGCGGCAAAGACAAGTGTCAGCTTATGATGATGGTACGGCTTTCGCCGCGCGAAGTCATGAGCTTCGATGAGCAGGACTGTCGTGTCAGTATCGGCCCGAGCAAGCGGGCCCACGTCCTCGTTGAGGTGGGTTCCGAGGAGCCACACCGCATCGTCGGACCCGATGGTGTAGCCGGGGTCCTCGCCGATAGCAGTCATCACCTGTCATTCGACTGCAGCGGTATGAGTGTTCTGTCGGTCCGCCACTCAGTGTGTCAAGAGCAACAGCTGGTCAGCGGTCCTCACGACACAGAACGGCCCGCCGGGGTTGCCGAAGGTGTTCGTCCGTTTCTCCGAGACGAGCAGCCGGTCGAATTCCTTTCCACAGGCCGGGCAGGCGAACTTCCCGCTCCGGTTTTCGAGATGCATCGTCTCGCGGTCCTCCTGTAAGAGCTTGAGGCCGTGACGATACTCGTGTACGTCGAACCCGTCGGAGATATCGAGCCGTTCCATGCAGCCAGCAAGGCGGAAAATCGACTTGAAACTTCTAGATGGCTTCCGCGCCGACGTAGAGGACGACGACGAGGAACACCCAGACGATGTCGACGAAGTGCCAGTACATCGAGACGGTGCTGACGGAGGTGTGTTTCTCCGAGGTGTAGTGACCGTACAGGCCACGGAAGAAGATAATCGCGAGCAGGATAGCGCCCAGCGAGACGTGCAGTCCGTGGAGGCCGGTCAGGCCATAGAAGGCCGAGCCGAAGGCGTTGGCCGTCAGGTCGAACCCTTCGCCCTCGAGGAACTCGTAGTACTCCAGTGCCTGGCCGCCCAGGAAGACGACACCGAGCAACAGCGTCACGCCAAGCAGGCGGACGAACCGCTTGTGGTTACCCTTCAGCAAGGAGGTGTGGGCGAAATGCAGCGTAATACTGCTGGCAATCAGGATGGCCGTGTTGATGAGGATGAGACTGGACAGCAGGTGTGGCGTCTCGTAGGTAAAGGACCCGGCGCGGATGAAGAAGTAATAGACGAAGCCGGCCCCGAAGGTTGCGATTTCCGAGCCCAGGAACAACAGCATCGCAAATTTCAGTGTCCCGGAGCCGTGACCGGCGGTGCCCGAATCCCAGAAGCTGACGATGAACGCGTGGTACAGCCAGCCGTACAGTCCGACGAGGAACACGCCCGTCGAGCCGACCAGGGTGACCGGGCCGGCAATAGTGCTGACTACATCGTTGGCACCGTGGCCGAGGATGAACAGTGCAGCGCCGAGATAGATGCCGCTGGCACCCAGCGCAGTGATGAAGGGCCACCAACTGGCCTCGCCGAACCCGCGGGGCCAGTCGTCGACGGCGGGAAGGTGGTGCCCACCGTGGTCCTCTGACGAGTCGTCTTCGACAATGCTCATACGACCGCTTTACTGGTCAACTACCAAAAACCCTCCCAACTCGCGCCGGCAACGGCCCCGAACGTGTTCCCGACTCAACGAGTCGGCTCCCGGAGTGCTTCGGAACTTACTCGGTGGCACCACCCTAACCCTCGACGATGGCAGCTAGCTGTCGATGGTCCCGATGCACGCGTCGTCGGGTCATCTCTCTGGTGGCTGGTGTGGCCGCCGTCGGTGTCCTCGCTGTACCAGCACTCGCCCACGGTGGGAGTCTCGGCTCTGCCGGTCGGGAGTCCGTCGCCGTGCCGACGTGGCTCGTCTTGCTCACCGGCGGGGCCGCCGTCGGTGCCTCGTTTCTGCTGGCCAGCCTCGTCACCGACCGGTCGCTCATCGCAGCCGTCGAATCGTGGTCACGGGGCCTCATCGACAGTGGTGCCGTTCTTCGGTGGGGTGCCCGCGTCGTGTCGCTGCTCGGTCTCGTGGTGCTGGCTGTCGTGTTGTTCGTGGCCAGCATGGGCCCCCAGCAGCCACTTGCCAATCTGGGACTGCTCACCGTCTGGGTCGGCTGGTGGGCCGGCTACACCATGTCGACGTATCTCGTCGGAAACACCTGGCCGGCGCTGAACCCCTGGCGGACGCTCAGCCGAGTGTTGCCCTCGCTTTCGTACTCGTATCCGGAACGGCTGGGCGTCTGGCCCGCGACGGTCGCGTTGCTCGCGCTCGTGTGGGTCGAGGTGGTCAGCCCCGTCGCCGACCAGCCGGACTTCCTGGCTGGGGTTATCATCGTCTACACTGCCGTGACACTTCTCGGCACGCTCGTGTTCGGCACACAGCAATGGTTCGACAGCGCCGACCCAGTCGCACGCGTCTTCGACCACTACGGCCGCGTCGCCCCGTTTGGCCGTGACCGCGACACCATCTCGCTGCAAACACCTGGCAGCGCGCTGGCGGATATCGCACCGGCGACGCGCAGCGAGGTGGCGTTCGTCATCGCGTTGCTGTGGGTGACGACCTTCGATGGCTTTGTGTCCACCCCGGCCTGGCGGTCTATCGTTGATGTCGTGCCCGTTCCGCTCAGCGCACTGTATCCGCTCGCACTTGTGGCCGGATTTGGACTGTTCCTCGCTGCCTTCTACGGCGCGGCGCGTGCGAGCAAGCGGATTACGGGCACCTGCGTGACGACTGCTTCGCTCGTCCGCGAGTTCGCTCCGTCGTTGCTCGCTATCGCCGCAGGCTATCATCTCGCGCACTATCTCGGCTATTTCATCTCACTGTTGCCGGCACTGGCGACTGTCGCGACGGCTCCGCTCGCGCCGCCGGCCGAAGTCACGCTGCTTGTCGCCCCCGACTGGTTCGAGACTGTGGGGATGCTGGCGATTCTGGTCGGCCACTTCCTGGCCATCTGGGTGGCTCACGCCACCGCGTTCGACATCTTCCCCGGTCGCTTGCAGGCCATCCGCAGTCAGTATCCGTTTATCGCGGTCATGGTCTTCTATACGATGACCAGCCTCTGGATTCTCGCCCAACCGGAGGTGGCAGCCCCATGAGAACGGAGCGCCTGTCCTATGACGACGGTTCCGACACCGCCGTCTGTGAGTACTGTGGGCGGCCATTTCCCGACGACGACCTCCTTGCGCTTCATCGTGGGACCCGACACTTCGAGCAGTTGCCCGACGACCAGCAGGCGGCCTACGAGGCTGCGTACGCGGACGAACAGGAGTCGGTTCGGCTGTTCCGGCTGAAAGCGCTGGGTGGGCTCATCCTGGTGTATTTTGGCTTTTTGATGGTCTACGCCGTCGTCTGAGCCGGGGACCGTAAGGTTCAGGTGCGCGAGACGGGGAAGGGGTAGGTATGGAACTGCGGGTTATCGAGAAAGCCGATACGATGCTCTCTATCGAGGTTGCGGGCGAGGACCACACCTTCATGAACGTACTGAAGGGAGCACTCCTGGAGACCGAGGGCGTCACCGCCGCGACCTACGACGTCAACCCCGAGCAGTCGGGTGGACAGACGGAACCGATTCTGACTATCAAGACCGAGGAAAACGTCGACGCACTGGACGCCCTCGAAGACGGCGCAGAACGCGTCATTGCGAAGTCACAGAACTTCCGCGAGGCCTTCGAGGCCGCTGCCTGACTGGCCCGTTTTTCTCCGCCGTCTCAACAGACGATTACTGTCAGGTAAATCGTCCCGTCGGGAGCGGTGTGTGTCGCCACCCCGACATCCGTCGCCCCCTCGGGACCGGTCGGTGACTCCAGCGCGAACCCGACGCCGAGTTCTTCGGCCGTCGCTGTCTCGTTGCCCGAGCGGGTCAGCAAGTCGATGGCCCCCTCCCCATCACAGCGTTCGTCCAGCAGGCTGTTCACCCGGTCGGCGGACGGCCTGCTCGCGTCGCCGTATTCGGCTTTGACGTTCTGTCTGGTGACGTAGGTGGCTATCTCGTCGAGCTCTTCGGCGCGGCTCAGCTTTTCGCCCCCGCCTTCGGTTCTGCGGTCGTTGAGCGCGCTGATGTACGATGCTTCCAGGTCATCGAGCGAGGCGTTGCCCGCAGTCGTTGCGCTCCCCGGGACATCCTCGACATCGGGGACGCTGGTGCCAAAGCCCGGTACGTCGACGATGCCGGTAATCCCGAGCAGGAAGACCGTCGCCAATCCGAGCACGACGACGAGCCCGAGGGCGTATTTCGGCGTCAGGAGGTCGAAGTAACTCGGCACGTCGAGTTCATCGTCTTCGACGCGTTGCTCCTCCATGACGAGCTTGTGGTTGCCACACCGGCTACACGGTGGGGAGTGTTTCGTGTGGGTCCGGTCACACTCCGTACAGACCCAGACCCTCGTCGTCTCCGGCCCGCTACCGGCGTCCGGACCCTGCCTGACGACTGCCTTCTCGAAGCTACTGTGCCCACAGTTGTCACATGGTGGGTCGTTCTCTTCGTGGGGTTTGCCACACCACTCACACCGCCAATCCATTGCGATTGACTACGGGGCAAACCCGCAAGTATGTACCGCTCGCCCGACGATTCGAGGACTGGACGACGTTTCGACGGGTGGACGCGAACCCCCTTTAGACACCGCTGGGGACAGTCAAGTGAGATGGTTCGACTCCCACTCCCGCGCAACCGGCTCGTGCAACTGACACTTGTCGGTGCCGTGTTGACGACCGCAGTTGCGGCCGGGCTCCTCGCTCCCGGTCTCTTCGGTGCCGAACAGAAACCGGATGACCAGTCGACAACCGAACTCGGCCCGGACGCGCCGACGCCCAACGACAACTACACGCCACAGGTCGCTGGTGATGGCGAGGACGAGGAACACGAAGAGTACGGAGAATACGAGGACGATGACGAGGAGGACGAAGAACACGACGAATACGACGACCACGACGAGGATGACGACGAGTACGAGGACCTGTACGCCGTCCAGCGCACCAACAGTCCGGTTGGTGATGACGGGGGGCAATCGTGATGGCTGGCCGACTGGCCCCCGTCGTTGCCCGTCTCGGCAGTGCCGAGACAGCCTTCGAGTGCTGTGACACGACTTTCCGCATCGAGGTGACCGGACCAGGCGCAAACCGGGCGCTCGCCCGCGCAGCGCGTGTGGCCCGTGACCTTGAGGCCCAACTGGATGCCTTTCGCGATGACAGTGCCGTCTCACAGCTCAACCGGACTGGCACCGTCGAGAACGAACACGTCGCTCGCTTGCTCCGGCGCGCACTGGACTTTCAGGACCGGACCGACGGTGCCTTCGATGTCCGACGAGGTACGCTCGAACACGAGCTGAAGTCCTATCTCCGCGGTGATACCGAGACGGTCCCGGATACGACTCCTCGTGCCGATGTGACCGTCGACGGGCACCGCGTCGAGACGACTGCACCGCTCGACCTCAACGGACTGGCAAAGGGATACATCGTCGACCGGACGGCAGGGGCCGCCAGCGGACTCGGTCGGTCCGTTTTCGTCAGCGGTGGCGGCGACATGACACCACCGAACGGTGTCGTCGGCATCGAGAGCCCGTGGGACGATTCCCACCTGACGTATCTTGCGACCGACTGGGCGGTGGCAACCTCCGGTGGCTATCGGCGCGAGCGGGATGGCCATGACCACATCTACGACCCTCGGGACGGCGACATCGGAAGCCGACACGACCTGGTGACGGTCCTGTCAGCGGTTGACTGCACAACGGCGGACGCCCTGGCGACCACGCTCTCGACGCTTCCATACGAGGAGGCACTCACGCTCGTGGCCGACTGGGATGGTATCGAGGCGCTGCTGATTACGGACGGCGTCTTCAGGCGAACGGAGGGATTCGAGGCACATGTCGCTGCGACGTGAGGCCGCGGTGACGGTGGCTGCACTCGTCGTTATCGGAGTTTCTGTCCCCGCAGTGCTTGCCATCGAGGATGTCCGACAACAGCAAGCCACGGACGACCAGCAGGCCACTGTCGACACGCAGGTCACGGCACGGCAGGCGGCCAACGACTACGACGGCGATGGTATCCCGGACGGCAACGACACCTGTCCGACGCGCTCGGAGACCGACAACGGGTATCAAGACGACGATGGCTGTCCCGATGTCGTCGCCACAACGGGGGCCTCGTAGATGGAGTTGATCTGGTACCTCGACCGGGCCACAGCACTCGTCGCGTACCCCGCGCTCTACCTGGCAGTGCTGACTGGTATCTTCTACAACACCGACCGCTTTGGCATCATCCACCGCGGGGCACAGCGGGTCCACATCGAAGTCTCGGTGTTTGCCTTGCTCGTCATGTTCGCCCACAGCCTTCTTGGGGTGGCAGATACCTACCTCGTCGCGACCGGACAGGTCCCACAGCCCGCGCATTCTCTCAACTACTTGCTCGCAGGTGTGGGTGTCGGCGCTGGCGCACTCTTCTTGCTCGTGGTCGCCACACTGGGATTTCTCTCCCCGCGACGGTTCGACCGACCGTGGGGCCCGACTGTCGTCCACGCATTCGCCTACGGCGGCTTCGCGTTCGGGACTGTCCACGCTGTTGCTGTCGGGACCGATATCGTCTCGCTCGTCTCGCCGTTCGGTGCTGCGGCGCTTGCTTTCCTTGGGTATGTACTCCTCTTGCGCCTGTTGGCACAGGTCAAGCCTGGACTGTTTCCCGACTTTGCCGGCGGTACGACCTGACTCCGCCTGGCGTCGTTGCTCAGACCCCCACTGCACTCGACGGTTAGTACGCTTCGAAGAGGTCGAACAGGCGGTCGACGAGTCGGTCGGTAAACGAGCCCTGATAGACGGTGTAGAGATACCGTACTCGGTCGGCGTCACTCACTTCGTAGTAGACGCTTCGCCCGTCTCGCTCTTTCTCGACGAGACCCGCGTCCGAAAGCGTCGAGAGATGCCAGGAGATGGTCGAATCCGACTTCTCCAAGCGCTCGCTCAGTTCTGTCGTCGTCAGTGGTCCTTCACTGACGAGGTAGGCGAGGATACGGCGGGCGATGGTCCGACGCAGTGCGTCCATCACTGCCTGGTCGGCCTCATCGAACGAATCCGACGGGTAATACCGGGTGTACTCCCCGCTGTCACGGACATCCACGAGCGCCTCGTCTTCGAGCCAGTGGAGATGATACTGGAGTGTCCCCTTGGCGATGTCGACTTTATCGAGCAGCGCCCGGAAGTGGATGCCCGGCGTGTCTGCCACCTCCTGATAGATTGTCCGCCGGGTGTCCAGTTCCAGTTCGGCCGGGATGTCCTCACTCATCGTCACTTGCGGAGGGCAGCGAAAAATGCCAGCAGACCAACGAGAATTAGCACTGCCGAGGCGTGTTCAAGCAACTCGACGGTCTCGTAGCCGACTATCCCCATCAGGAAGTACTCCAGGAAGACGACGAGACCGTAGATGGCAAACATCGCGTACGCAGCAGTTACAGTGCGCATCCGCCGGTCACGTTCGCGCCGGTAGGCGAGCCAGCTCAGCGCTGCCAGCGCGAACCCGACGATGAAGATACCGAGACTGATGAACTGCTCCAGCTGCTGGGCCAGTGTCGCCATGCGTCTCTGTCCCTGCTTCCATCCCCGCAGGAAAAGCCGTTGTCGTCCAGTCGTCGAATTCGCGACGGTCGAACTGGAACCCCGCGGTCGTCCAGATACTCCGTTACTATCTTTTTCCCGGTCGAGTGCGTTTCACGCACCACTCCCGGCACAAAGCTGGGACAAAAAGGCCGCTCGGTCGCGTCGATCCCTCGCGGATGTTAGAGTCGAACCGGAACTCCGCGGTCGTCCAGATATTCTTTGGTCTCCTGAATCGAATACTCGTCGAAGTGGAAGATAGAGGCCGCCAGCGCCGCATCAGCGTTGGCTTCGGTGAATACCTCGTATGCGTGTTCGGGACTGCCACATCCGGATGAGGCGATGACCGGCGTCGAGACGGCGTCACAGACGGCTTTCATCAGTGGGATGTCGTAGCCCTCCTTCGTCCCGTCGGCGTCGATAGAGTTGACGAACAACTCGCCAGCACCACGCTCTTCCGCTTCTTTCGCCCAGGCGACTACGTCGGTGCCGGTCCCCTCACGGCCACCCTTGACCGTACATTCGAACCAGCACGACTCGCCATCGATCTCGGCGTAGTACTCTCCCTCGTCGTCGAAGCGCCGGCGGGCATCGACGGAGATAACGATACACTGGTTGCCGAACGCGGCGGCACCCTCCTCGATGAGCGAGGGGTTCTGGAGTGCACCGGTGTTGATAGACACCTTGTCTGCGCCCGCGCGCAGGGTCTCCTTGATGTCCTCGCGGGTCCGGATACCTCCACCGACAGTCAGCGGGATGAACACCTCGTCGGCGACGGCGCGGACGGTATCGAGCATCGTCTCCCGACCCTCCGCGGAGGCGGTGATGTCGAGGAAGACGAATTCGTCGGCCCCGGCTTCGTTGTAGCGTTTGGCCATCTCCACCGGGTCACCGGTGTATTTCAGGTCCTCGAAGTTCGTCCCCGTGTAGACGGCTGCGTTGCCCTCGTCGTCGACGTCAACGTCGATGCAAGGGATGATTCGCTTTGTCAGCACGTGTCGCTCCTTCGAGCGTGCCGTGTTTGACCGTTTCGGGTTCGGCGATGTTCGCGTCGACTCCGACAGGCCGAAGTACGACCCCCGAGAACTGCCGCGTATGGCAGACGACCACCACGACGAAGAGCGCCCGGATTACGACCCGGAATCACCATCACCGCCGGACACGGAACCACCACTCCGTAGCACTGCCCCACAGAGCGACTACACGATGGGACAGGTCGGGATTGGCTTCGTCATCATGCTCGTCGGGCTAGCTGTCGTCTTCGGCCTGCCCCTGGCGCTGGCGTAACCGACTGTGGTGCATCGGCGACGTTTCGTCGTCGTGTCACTCCTCGACATCTCCGACAGAGTGCTGTGGTTCTGAGAGGCGTTCCAGCGTTCTCCATGGGACGGTATCGCAAGCCAGCGACGCATCGAGATGGGAAGGTTCAAGATGGCCAGTCTGCAATCACCGAGTGCGCCCGGGTGGCTTAGCTGGACATAGCGCCGCACTCATAGGGTTTTCACACACGCGGCACTGCTCCGGCAGTTCCCCCGAGGCGGAAGCCTCGGACCTGGGATATGCGGAGATCGAGGGTTCGGAGCCCTCCCCGGGCACTACTATCAAACTTTACATACCCAGATGCTTCACCGGGTAGCGGTCTCCGTAAAAATAGTACGCCAGCTTATGAATCACATGATGCAATAGAGACCCATAATTCTGCTGGCGGTCAGCGGGGGTGTCCGGCGTGAGCGGGCGGTCATACGACGGTCCAGCGCTGGATGGGACCTACCAGTCCATCTCCGAAGCCCCGCACTGGCAGGGCGACGGGGAAACGGTGGAGGTCGTCGACGACACTCCGGTCGGCGAGAACCGGACCGAAGACGTTCCCATCCCCGAGGCGGAGCGGCCAGACGGCGACGGACAGACCACGCTCGACGACTGGGGGTGGTCTGCTTGAGCGAACTACCTCTGGAGGACAGAGTCGAACGCCACCTGGAGGCCCACCCCGAGGCCACTGTCCCCGAGGTTGCCGGGGCTCTCGGCGAGGCGCCCACCGCGGTCGCGGAAGTCCTCGACGAGGATACCCCCGACTCGGAGCAAAATATATCCGATAGCACCCGGGACCGCGTACGCGGGTCACGTTCGCGGCCGTGTCCAGACCCCGATGACGGCCCTCTGTCCTGGGGGTCGTGGGCCGAAGCCGACTTTGAGACACCCGACTCTGGCGTCTACCCGCCGGGGATGGTCGGCCGCGAGCAGTGGATGGGCCACCAGGACAAGAAGCCGTTCGCGGTGTGGGGAGATGAGGACGCCCCGGCAGAGTGCAGCGAGGACGGTCACGACACCGCGGCCACCTGCGACTGCGACGCCCGGTACAAGTGGGGCTACGACGGCCACTATCGCGATGGCAAGCAGGCCGCGATGGCCGAGGTCGACCCGCGTCTGGACGGCCTCGCGTACATCCAGCTCCCCGAGGATCCCTACGTCTACGTCGACGGCGACGACGTCCGCGACCCCGAGACCGGCGACGTCCACCCAGCCTTCATCGCCGTCCTTGAGCATCTCGGACTGACCTACGCCGACATCTCCCAGTCCGGCGCCGGCGTTCACGCCATCTATCGCGGCGAACTCCCCGAGGGAGTCAAGCAGGCCAGCTGGCAACTCGACTCAACACCCTGGGGCTCGAACGACGATCTCCCCTCTATCGAAGTGTACCCGGGCAAGCGCGTCTGCGTGATGACCGGCGATTATGTTCCGGGCTCGGCCGGCGAGGTCCAGGACTGGAACGACGGCGTCCTTGACGCGCTCCTGGAGGCCAACGACGAGGTCGCGACCAGCCAGCGCGACCGGGAGCGTGAGGACGTCTCGACGAATCGCAGCGACTACGACCTCGACGACTACGACCCCGACGCGACGTCGTCGACGGAGACGACCAGCGACATCCGGGACGTCTTCGCCGCCATCGACCGCCTCGATGCCCGGCACGTTGCCGAGAAGACCATCGTCCATCGCTGGAACGACAGCGCGTCGACGAGCGACGGTGAGCGTGCCTTCGCACCGACCTGGGGCCCGAACTCCAACGGGACTGCGAACATCGTCAACTCCGAGCGCTGGATGGACACCGGCGACCGCGGGGGGTATGGTGGCCCAGTCACCATGGCCGCTATCGACGCCGGCGAGATCTCCGAGCGCAACGCATCGCCCGTCGACGGCGAGACCTGGTGGCGCGGCGTCGAGCACCTTCGGGAGCTCGGGTTCGACGTTCCCGAGTACGAGCCTGAACCCACCGAGACCGAAGGAACAACGTCAGGCGGCGCTCCCGAACCGGAGACCTGTGAACCGCCGGCGGTCGACTTTGCGGAATTCGACCGGGAACAGCGATGGGATGCCCTGCAGGGCGAGCGCTACGACGAGTTCGTCGACACGACCGGACCGACCATTTGGGGCGACCACGCCGGCGCCGGGAAGACGACCAACGCCGGGCGAGCAGCTGCCCAGCGTGACCGGGAGTTTGTCGTCCTCTTCGACAAGCACGAGAAAGCCCGGGAGTTCGTCCTCGATGACGCCACCCCGGCGGTGGACTTCCACCTCAAAGGAGGCGAGCAGAAACGCGACGATGTCTGCATGGACGCCGACCACGCCGACGAACAGTGTCCCGAGCATCCCGGCGGAGACTGCCCGCACATGTGTCCGATCTACGACCTCGACAAGGACGAGGACGCTCGCCGCCTGTACGAGGCTGTCGTCGGAGAGATTGGCCCCGTCAAGGCCCACATGATTCTCGACCTCCCCCACCATGATGAGGACGGCAGCTGCCCGTGGCTTGACCAGTTTGACGAGCTTGAGTCCGCCGACCGCGTCGTCGGCGTTCACGAATACCAGCTCCTGAAGACTGTTCGCGATGGCCGGGACGTCATCATCGACGAGAGTCCCAGCTCACTCAAGACCGAACGCTCGGTCGACATCGAGGGTATTGCCCGGACGGCGACGGCACTCGACGCTATCGCTGACTTGCAGGGGACTCCCGACACGCTCGATGAGTTCGCCCGGTTCGCTCGGGACATCCTCGATGGCCTCGCTGGCGATGAGACGGCTGACAGTCTCGCGGACCTCACGCCTCCTGACGTCGACGGCGAGACGTACTACGAGCCTGTCGACCCTAACGACCTCCCCGACGATGTCGAACAGGAGGACATCGAGAAGCGGGAGATTCGGGAAGACGTCGGGATGCCAGAGGAGGGTTACGTCACACGGACTGACTACGTCGTCGAGCGTTCGCGAGTCGCAGAGACGTTCGCCGGAGCTAAACTCGCATACAACGAGACTATCGTCAGCCGGATGCGTCGCGACGAGTGGGACGGTGCCCCGTTGTGTTTTGATGCCTTGCTCGCCGCTGCGGCCGAGGCCGGCGCCGACGACGACGCTGTCCGGCAGGCTATTGCCCTGCCAACCATCCTCGATACCTGTCCCTGGTGTGGGTCAGATCTTATCGACGACAACGGCGCTCGTGTCTGCTCCGACGAAGATTGTGACTGGCACGAAGAGCATCAACGGCTGACTACCCAACATAGCGAGCGAGCCCGGGCGAGTGCATGGCTCGGCGCCGACGGTGGTACTACCGGCCTCCAGTACAACGAACTCCCACTCGCGAGCTCGCTCCCAGAGTCTCCGCTCATCCTCGACGCGACCGCGACGCCGGCGAAGGTCGCTGCGCTCTACGACGTCCGCGAGGACCAGGTCATCGTCGACGGCGACGAGCTCCTGGAGAGCAACCTTCACGTCACCCAGGTCCTCGACGGTCAGTATCATCGCGGCACTATCGACCGCGCGCTCGACGAGGACCGCACGCTTGCCGAGCGCATCCAGCGGACCGTCGACACGGTCGGGGATCTCCACCGCAAACCCCTGTTTATTGGTCCGAAGACGCTACTCGACCGCTTCAAGTTCCCCGACAACGCGGAGACTCTCCACTACCACGCGGCTCGGGGGCTGAACCGCTCAGACTGTGACGCTGTCGTCTGTATCGGTGCCCCCCACCCGGCGGTCGAGGACCTCCAGCGGGATGCAGAGTTGTTCGCGCAGGGCGATATCGACGTTCGACCAGGTGGCGAAGAGTACTCCACACGCCGGGAGACGGCGCCGCCGGTCTACCGGAAGCTACTCTACGAGGACGATGCCGGCGACGGTCGGGCCATCGCGACGAAGGACTTCTCGGGCCTCGTCGGCGAACTCTGGCGGGAGACTCGCGAGAAAGAACTCGTGCAGGCTGTCCACCGTATCCGGCCGCTGCTGGCCGACCAGACCAAGCACGCCTACCTGCTGACGAACGTCCCGACGGAGATCCCCGTTGACGAACTCGCCACGTTCGAGGAACTCGCCGACCCGCTCGAAGCGATGCTCCCCGTCCCCGAGGGGGCAGTCGACCTCCTGGAGGCCGTCCATGACGTCGTCGCCGGCGACGGTCCCGATGGCTTCCGCGCTGCCCAGCTCGTCGACGAGCGTGACGATGGTGTTATCGCGAACAAGGTGGAGGGATACCACCGGCTCGCACGGCTGTCGGGGCTTGACGTCACCGAGCGCACGGTCTACAACTGGGTTCACGCCCTCGAGGACGTGGGGCTGTTGCACCCCGAACGGTACGAACAGCACGCTGGGGTGTCCTACGCGGTCGATTCTGCTACTTTGAAATCCGCGTTATCAGTACTATCCAATAACGGCGGTTTCAAAGTAGCTGCAACGCGCCGCTTACGCTCGTTACTGCAAGAATCCGGCTCTGGGCTGGACTGGCTGGCCTGGGCCCGAGATGTCTTCGACCTTCAGGGCACGGGCGATGGTGGTGATCTGTTCGGCCAGCGTGTTGCTGACGGGGGTGGCCCCCCCAACTGATGGCCTCGAACGGTGGTCGCTCGGACGGCAGTGAGAGCCTGCCCCCCAGCGCCGCCTATGTCCTGGACAAGATCGAGGCGGAAGGGTCGGCCACACGCCAGGAACTGCTCGCCGCCACGTACCTGTGCGAGCGGACCCTGGACCGGGCCTTAGAAACTCTCCAAAATGGCGACTACATCACTCTCGACCGCGATTCCGAGGACCTCAGACAGGTAGTCGCCACTTTGGCAGACAAGCGGAGCTATAACCCTCCCGAATCCGATAGGTCAAGGTAGACGTTGGCGAGCAACCCAGTGCCGCCACGCCGGCGGGGCTCCCCACCAGCTACGACCATGTCTACGGATACTCCCACACCCACCTTCCGGACTGGTATCGTCGATCCCGAGCAGGCTTTCGAGCGCTACGTTGAGACCGACCCGATGGTCTGCAACTCGTGCTACGAGCGCGTCGAGGCTGTCGAGGGCTCAAACGTCGAGTCGAAGGCGGCAGTCGGTGAGGTAGTAACCCGTCACGACGATGGTCGGGCAACTGGCATCGAGCCGCTGCGGGAGTCCTCGGCTGCCTACGACTGGCAACCCTGGGACCACTGCCCGGAGTGCGGCCAGCTGGGGCTAGTCAGTCCCGACGAGACGCTGTCGGTCGACCGAGCGCAGCGGCGGACAATCCCGCTCTCACGACGGCTGACTGAGCGTGGGATACCCCACCGGTGGCGGCTTCTCCTGTGGTTCGTCACGAAAGCGAAGCGTCGCGAGGATCTCGCAGGGAAGGACCGCGACATCGCGGCCCGCGCCGTGGAGTTCGCTGTCCGCGAATCCCGATGACCACCGCTGGCCTGCGTGCCATGTGCGAGGGCGGCAGTTCTGGCACGATTCCGTCTTGCTGATATTCTCCCTATCGAGGGCCGGCTTCCACCCCCTTACACGCTGTTCGAGCCCGGAGTGGCACTCACGAGCTAAAACCGCTCCCACTGTGACCCGAGACCTCGTGGACGGCGTTCGATTCCCGTCCCGGGCATCAACTTTTGCATGATCCTATGGCCACGAGTAATACCAAACCGCTCAAACAAGAACTCGCGGAGTACAACGACTCCCTGGACGCCTGCCTGAGGTATCGCTACGGCATGACGCTCAAGGTTTTCAAAGTCATCAAAGCCGTCACTCAGTTGGTCGGCGCCGCGGCCGGAATCTACGCGATGCACCAAGGGGCGGACCCGATGACGGCCTTCGCGTTGATCGCCATCATCATCTCTGGCCCCGAGGCGCTGGAGTACCTTATCAACCATACTGGAGACGGGTCCTGACTGATTCCTGATACTGGAGAGAGATCCAGATATCTGTCTCCATCGACTGGTGACAGACGTATTTAAAGTATAAGACACAGCTGAACGCTGCAGAACGCTCACTATCCATGTCCACACGCGACCGTCGAGTCACGCTCGCCCTGAAGTGGCACCATCTCGACAATCTCGATGTCGACGAGATTCAGGACCGCTTCGAAGCAGAGGGTATCGGTTCGTTTGCTCGCTCGACAGTCCGTGGCTACCTCAACGAAGCGCCGAAAGAGGAGGTCATCGAGCAGATCGAGCAGGAGCATGCCGACGTCCGCCTGCAGATAGCTGAGCGTGAGGAGCGGCTGTACCAGCGCGCTCGCGAGGCCGAGGCGCAGGCCGTTGAGGACCAGCCCATTATCCGGGTCGTCCCGAAGACTGAGCGCGTTCCTCGGGACCGGCAGAATCCACGGCACGTTCAGGATTGGGAGACTGTCGACCCCGACGACGAGGATTACCCCGAGTGGGCGACTGACCGGGATGTCATCATCCGGTTCGTCGACGGGACGACGGGCGTCCGTCCCGGCGAGGAGTACCCCGTCCAGGCCGTCGACGGGTCGCCGCGCTACACCAAGGAGTTCGCCGGCCTTGAGCGCGACCAGCCCAACCTCAAGGGCCAGGCGATGGCCCGGCAGGAACAGTCGTCACACCTGGAGCAGAAGGGTGACGTCCTCGGTGTCTACAAAGACCGCGTCGAGGTCGAGGGTACACTGGAGACGGAGTCGACGGTCGGGCTCGACGAGGATACCAAGGAGATCGCTCGCGAGGTCCTGCGCCAACGCTACGAAGAGGAGGGTGACGATGGCGAGTAAGCCAGCCGACGCGGGGGCACTGGTCGACTCCCTCGAAGACCCGGCCATACTCCGGGAGGTTCTCAACCCGTTCGACGGTTGTCCGTGGGACGTCTACTTCAACCGGCTGACCGAGGGCTACATGGCTGCCGAACGGGATGAGCACACGCCCATCGGCGACGTCCACGTCCACTGGGCCGAGCGCTTCGCCAGCGACGACAACATTGGGATGCTGGCTCACCGAGACTCGCTGAAGACGACGGCGTCGCTGGGGTACGTCATCGCCTGCCTGGAGTACCAGCCCGGCTTCATGGCTCACTGGATCACGAACACACGCGGGCAGGCACACAAGAAGGCCGATACCGAGTTCTGGAAGATCGTCGACCGGAACCCCTGGCTGGTCAACCTAAACCAGCCGCCCGAACAGGACACGAAAGAGGCGAAGATTTGGCCGAACGGATCGGCACTCTACGCCGGCTGGCTCTTCGGCGCCATCGAGGGTGACCGCTCCCACCAGCTCATCCTCGACGACGTCATCAAGGAGCGCGGCGACGGCGACACCGAGGAGGTCCTGCAGTGGATCGAGGGTGTGACCGTCCCGATGGTCAAGGACTCCGGGACGACCGCCGTCATCGGGACGCGAAAGCGCCCGGATGACATCTACTCACACCTGATCGACCGGGACGCCTACGACTTCACCGAGTACCCGGCCGTCCTCGAGGAGTGGGACCGTGAGTTCCGCGAGGACGATACGTGGGAAGAGCGCCGCCCACCCGAAGACCTCTATACTGAAGTCGACGGCCGGCCGCTCGTCGACGACGACGTCCACGTCCTCTGGCCCGAGGCACGCGGGCCCGAGTACCTGGCCGAGAAGTACGACCAGATGTCTCGCCACCTGTTCTGGCGGGAGTTCTGCATGGTCATCCGCGGCGCGTCGGGCAATCTCATCGACGAGGCTGACGTCAACCGCCTCGTCGACGACGACGGCTGTTCCATTCGTGGGCAGGAGCCGCCGCATCAGCTGACGCCCGGCGCCGGCGAGGCGACGGTCGTTGCCCACGACCCGGCACAATCACCAACCGGTGACGATGCTGCGTTCACTGCGTGGAAAGTCACACGCGATGGTCGCCGCCGGCTCCTCGACGCCGTCGCCGAGCAGGGAATGCCACCGTCCCAGGTTAAGGCGACGTTGGCCGACCTCGACGAGCGCTACGACCCGGCCGTCGTGGTAATCGAGGACAACGGGATGCAGCAGTACGTCGCCAACGACGCCCTCGAGTTCTCGGCCTCGCTGCGGGCGAAGGTCCAGGGCATCTCGACGACCGGCAAGAAGCACAGCTGGGAGAACGGCATCCCACGCCTGCGTCGACTCGTTGAGAACGGCGGCATCCAGTTCTACCGCGGCCACTCGGGCACCGAGGAGTTCATCCAAGCGGCGATGAGCTTGACCCTGCAGGACGGTAAGCTCAAGGGCCACACCCCGGACCTCATCGCATCGTGGTACATGGCCGAGCAAGGGATTCGGCACTTGGAGGGCATCGGCGCGCTCGACGAGGATGCCGGCGACGAGGACGACGAAGACGACTCCAACGGAGTGAGCTACCTCTAACATGACAGACGACACTTCTGACGGTGACCAGACGCGCGTCTCCCTGTCCATCTCGACGCCCGGCAACAGCGGAGCGATGGAGAAGGCCGTGGAGACGACCCAGCTCGACGAACGACGCATCGCGACGGACGTCGGTCGGGGAATCGTCCCGCCGTACAACCCTGAGACGCTGGCTGCCTTCCAGGAGCTCAACGAGACGCACCAGGCGTGCCTTCGGAAAAAGGCCCGCTACGAGGTGGGCTACGGCTTCGAGATCACTCCGCATCCGTCGGCTGACAACCCCGACCCGGAGAACGAGGCCTACCAAACAGTCAATGACTTCTGGCACGGCGCCGACTCGCGCTGGCAGATCGGCCCCGAAGGGACGGCGGCGTCGACGCCCGAAGAGGTGCTCGAACTCGCCCGACTGGACTACCACGGCATCGGCTGGGCGTCGCTGGAGATCCTCGTCGAGGGCGACGGCACGCCCGTCGGGCTGGCCCACGTCCCGTCGGCGACGACGCGCGTCCGCAAGACCACGACGGAGGTCGAGACGGCGGACGGGGAGACACGCGAGGAAATCGTCAGCGGCCACGGCTACGTGCAGATCCGCCAGGGCCGCCGGCGGTACTTCGGCGAGGCGGGCGACCGCTACGGCGAGGACAAGACGTTCGTCGACAAGGATACCGGGAAGGTCGCCGACAGCCCCGACAAGCTACCGAACGAGCCGGCGAACGAACTGATATTCGTCCCCAATCCGTCCCCAATTTCGCTGTACTACGGCATCCCGGACTGGGTTGCAGCGATGCGGACGATGGCCGCCGACGAGGCCGCTCAGGAATGGAACCACGACATCTTCGACAACCTCGGCATCCCGCACTACGCGGTCAAGGTCTACGGCGGGACCCTCACCGAGGACAGCAAGGACGACCTCCGCGAGCTCCAGGAGAACCTCAAGGGCGAGCCGTACCGGACGGCCATCCTGGAGGTTGAGGACTTCGAGTTCCAGAGCGACAACCCGCTCGAAGAGGGCGACCCGTCGGACGTCGAAATCGAGTTCGAGCCGCTGGCGGCGACGACCACGAACGACATGGAGTTCCAGGAGTTCCGTCGCCGCAACGAGCACGAGATTGCGAAGGTCCACGAGGTGCCGCCCATCCTCATCAACGTCACCGACACTAGCAACCGGTCGAACTCCGAGGCCCAAGTCCAGGAGTTCGCGGAGGACGTCATCGCGCCCGAGCAGGCGAAGTTCGAGGCCCGGCTCTACCGCATTCTCCACCAGACCGCCCTCGACGTCGACGACTGGACTATCGACTTCGAGCTCCGTGGCGCGTCCCGACCGAAGGAAGAGGCTCGAACCGCCCGGACGAAGATCCAGGCCGTCCGAGGTGCCATCCCGGTCAACCGTGCGCTGGAGATGATCGGCGAGGACCCGCTCCCCGAGGACCACGAGATCGACGGCGACACGCTGGTCGCCAACGTCGGCAGCGAGTTCGAAACCGACGGTGTAGAGGCCAGCCGGCCAGAGGATGCCCCGCCGAAGGCCAACAAAGTCGGGACGCGTCCAGGTGTCACCATCGAACTGGACGACCCGCTTACTCCCGACGACGTCCGCGTCGACATGGCGCAGTTCGACTCCTCGAATCTCGTCGCCGGGCTGTACGACCGCCAGACACGCGACCTCTACATCCGGTTCCACGGTGACCCCGTCGACCGGATCTACGTCTATCTCGACGTCCCCGAGGACACCTGGCAGGATCTCAAAAACGCCGACAGCCACGGCTCCTATCACCACGAGAACATCAAGTGGGACTATGTCTACGAGGAGCTGACCGATACGACAGGCTGGCCGCAGATCGGGGCGTCGGCGCCGACCCCAGCGGACGACTGACTCCATCGCCGATGACCGTGGGAGTACCCGGCTCCCCGCGCGAGGCACGACCGGGCGTTCTACGATGACAAAAAATAGCGACAAGGAGCGCGGCGAGAAGCGCGGCGTCCTCTCAACCGGTCGTGCCAAAGACCGCGAGGACGCCGACGACGCCGCCAACGACGAGGATTGACACATGACCAGACAGCGCGCCGAACAGTACTACGAGAAGCGCGTCGACTACGTCGCCAAGGACGAGGACGCCCAGACCGCGACGGGCGTCGTGATGGTCCCGTGGACGGTCGACCACCACGGCGACTGGGAGCGCCCCGAGACCATCGAGGCGTTCGCGGCGCAGTTCGAGGCGTTCATGGACGTCGACGAGGCGGACGGTGGCGTGATGCACGCCGTCTGGCCGTCGGACTGGATGACCCTCGAACGAAACGAGGTCCTCCAGGAGGCCGAGGAGATCGGCGGTCAGACCGTCGACGCTGGCTCGTGGGTCCAGACATGGGCCTACCACGACGACGAACTCTGGGGCCTCGTCGAGGACGACATCCTCGGTGGCCACTCCATCGGCGCAACGAACGTCGACTGGAGCTTCACCGGCGAGGAGCCCGACGAGCTCCCCGACGAGGTCTCGGTTCCCGACTCCGTCGACGTCGAGGAGTACTGGGAGCTGATGGACGGCATCATGCAGGAGGTCAGTGCAGTCGACTTCCCGGCGGTGCCCGATGCCCAGATCCTCTCGACGTCGAAGGCCAGGACGGCCACCGCGGAGAAGCGGCTCGCAGACCACCTCGGCAACCGCGACGCCTTCATCGAGGAGGCGATGGAGCGCGGCCATTCCGTCGAGGACGCCCAGCGCATGTGGGACGTCCTCGACCGCGCCATCAACGTCGAGGGTGCGAGCGAGCCCGGCAAGAAGAGTCTGACGAGCGCGGCGAAGTCGTTCCTCAACGAACTCGCCAACGGCTGGCCCGGTGCCAGCGACGCCGGCGAGAGTCGTGACGCACAGACAGCCAAGGACGCTGCCGACGGCGACACGTCGGCCGATGCTGGTGGCGCGAAGGCCACCGACGACTCTGACATGAGCAACGACGACGAGCCCCCCGAGTGGGCAGAAGACCTGATCGAACAGACCGAGAAAAACGCAGAGCGACTCGATGAACTACAGAAGGGGGCCGGTGACGACGACCCGCTGGAAGACGCCCCCGAGTGGGCGAAGGCGGTCGTCGAGCAGACGCAGAAAAACGCCGAGCGCATCGACGCCATCTCCAAGCAGACCGGGGCGACCGAGTCCCAGCAACTGGGCGGCACCGAGAAAGGCGGCGGCGACGACGGCGGTGACATCGGTGAGCGACAGCTCTATTTCGTCCCCGAAAGCAAGCAGCGCAAGGCCCTCTCCCAGGGAGGTGACCGATGAGCGCCGACCGCTACGCTGGCATGACCGGCGTCCGCAAGCAGAACGAGGAGGCGCTCAAGGACGTCGCACCGGCGGACCTCTCCGGCGGCGTGATGCCGCGCGACCTCTTCGAGGACTGGTACCGCCGAGTCCAGGACACGTCCATGCTGATGGACATGGTCCGCACCGAAATCCTCCCGCGCCCGAAGATGGAGCTCGCCCGCATCGGCGTCGGTGAGCGGATGCGCCGCGGCGCAGGCACCGAAGAGGGGACCAGCAACGGCAGCGCCGAGGTCAACACCGACGGTATCGAGATGGACGCTGAGAAGGGCGTCCTCTCATGGGACCTCCCGCGCGAGACCGTCGAGGACACCATCGGCCAGGTCGACGAGATCGTCCTGGACAAGATGTCGCGGCAGTGGGCCGTCGACACGCAGGACCTCGGCATCAACGGCGACACCGCTGACACGTCCGGCGGTGACAGTCAGGCGTTTTTGACGCAGAACGACGGCTGGCTCAAAATCCTCAACGACCGCACGGGGACCAACACCTATGACCACGCCGGCGGCGCCATCGACACGAGCCTCTTCCACGAGGCCCGTGCGGCGCTCCCGAACCGCTTCAAGCGGTCGGCGACGGTGAACGAACCGGTCTACATGATGAACCTCAGCCAGATCGAGGACTGGGAGTACGACCTCACCCAGCGGGAAGACCCGCTCGGCGCGGCAGTCATCTTCAGCGACGAGGACCTCACGCCGTTCAACTACGACGTCTACGGGTTCGCCGGCTGGCCCGAGGGGACGGCGCTGTTCACGTACCCCGAGAACCTCATCTACGGCGTCTGGCGCGAGACCGAGATCGAGGTTCTCGACGCGACCGACAAGACCGCCGAGAACGACCTCTTCGCGCGGTACTTCATGCGGACCCGCGACGACTTCCAGGTCGAAGACGAAGAGGGTGCGGTCCTCATCAACAACGTCGCAACGGCCTGAGGTGACCGGACATGCCAACTGTTCGGTACACCGCTGACGCCGGGCACTACCGCGTCGGGGGTCACGGCTTCGACCCTGGCGACGAGCGCGACGTCGACGCCGACCTGGCCGACTACCTCGCAGACCACGACGACTTCGAGGTGGTCGGCGACGCCGAGGGCGGCGAGGACGACGACACATTCCAGTTCGACCCCGGGAACGCGACTGACTTCTCGACGAACGGCTGGCTGGACAACGACTACCAGGACCGCGCCGACGCCGTTCGCGCTGGCGGTCTGGACGACTACCTCGGCGAAATCAAAGAGGCAGAGACTAGCGACACCGTCATCGAAGCCGTCGAAGAACGCCGCGACGAACTGGAGGGCTGACCAGTGCCCACCACAGAGGAGACCATCGACATCGAGGCTGCTGGCAATACGGCCACGCTCCGCCTGCTCGGCAACAACATCGTCGACGTCCACGTCCGCGGTGACGCTGCGGCGGACTACGAAGTCGACGTCCGGAAGAACGGTAGCAACTGGATCCAGAACGTCCGGTCGGGATACTCTGGGAGTGCGGACTACGACGACGTCCTCGAAACCGGTGCCGAGGAGATCCGCATCCGCTGTTCGAGTGGTACCGGCACGGCCGGAGACTCAGCGACGGTCACGCTCATGGCGAGCTGACCGCGGGGTGTAGAGTACTATGCCTACAGGCTACTGCACACTTGAGGACCTCCGCCGGGCGCTCCAGGAGGAAGACCTCCCGGGCGACATCCAGCAGGAGAAACAACTGGCTGTCGACGCCATTACAGCCCAGACCGAGTGGCTCGAAAAGTCGCTCAAGCGCCACTGGTACGCACCAGACGGTGCCGACATCCTCAGCGAGGCTGACCAGATCGACATCCCGACATCGCCGAAGAGCCGCGACGACGAGTACGACATCCCGACGTCGTCAGCGTTCGTCGTCGACGGCGATGGCCCGGCGCCGAAGACCTCGCAGGGCGATTACGCAAAGATAGAGCTGGCCCGCCGCGACGGCGAGACTATCGAAGCCCTCCACGTCAGGACCGCCGACGGGACCTACGAGGACTGGGCAGACAGCGCCGACTACACCGAGGGCTCGTGGCCCCCATCGGGTGAGGACTACTACCTTCGTGTGAACAATGGCGGTTGGACGCTGCTGTATCTCGATACCACGAACTTCCTCGAAGAAGGTGAGGACGACGAGTACGTTCTCGACTCGTTTGCGAACGCGGTTTATCTGGAATGGAGCTACGGCCACGAGGGCATCCCCCAGACTGTCCGTCGGGCGGTCGCGTTCCGCGCGGCGTCGGACTTCGTCGAGGACGCCGCGATGCAGATCCCAGACAACGCGAAGGTGTACAACGTCGAGTCTCTGGCCGAGCAGTTCGAGCGCAAAGCCGAGGAGCTCCTGGAGGTCTACCGATGAAACCGACGCAACCCTACCGCGCGTGGCGGGCCATCGTCGGGACGGCCGTCATCGTGACGGTCCTCGGGTTGTGGACTCACGCCCACCTCGCCGGCCAGCCGCTGGACATGCTCTGGGACGTCGTCGTCCTGGCACTGGTCATCGCCAGCGGCTACGCCGTCTTTGGCCGGCGGACGATGCAGTCGGCCGTTCAGGACGCTCAGGAGATCGCCGGCGACGGTTCGGAGGAGGACGATGAAACTGGAGAGTAGCTTCGAGTCGAAGGCCAAAGAGGCGTTTCTCGACGAGGCCGAGCACGAGCTTGTCGGCAAGCAGGCCGGCCTCGTCTACGAGTTCGTCGAGATGGTCCACACGAACCTCCGCGCCTACGCCGACCGCCACGGCTACGACGTCGAAAGTACCATCGACAGTCTGGGACAGCCGGACGTCCAGCGCTCCGGTGACACACTCACCATCCGCGTCGGGTGGCAGTCCGAGCAGATGGCTCGCTGGGAGTTCGGCACCAGTGACCACCGGGTGACTGGTGACCCCCTGAGTTTTATATGGTACGACCCACCGCAGTGGGTCCGCAAAGAGTTCGACCAGGCACGGTCCAGCGGCGGGCAGTTCGCCGAGGGCTGGCGCGTGTTCCTCCAGGAGACCAACGTTTCCGGCATCCCCGAGTCGCGGGCCATCCGTGATGCACTGCACGGTCTCCGGCGGGTGATGGAGTCGTGACCGCGACCGTCGTCCAGTGGGTCCTCGACGAGCTCGGCGCTGTCGTCGACGCCCAGCCCGCGGACCACCCGCTCAAGCGGGTCGACCGCGACAACTCGCTGCTGTACGATGGCGGCGGTACCTTCGACATGGAGGCGTCGATCAAGGATCGCACCGGCGATTTCAAAAAGGCAAACTTCGTCGGCGCGGCCTACGCTGCGCCGAACGACGAGTACATCGGATCGAACCCAAACCTCGATGTCGAGCGTGTGGTCGGGCTCCGCATTGAGGGCTATAGCGGGTCGTACGGCCATGTCGATCCGACCGGCCAGGACGGTGTCGTCTTCCACGGAACCGACGACTCGCTCGTCCAGCAGATCAAGGACACCCTCTACGAGGGACTCGAGTTCCCCGATGCGGGGCGGACCGATGTCGCGTTCACGCACCTCTCCATCGAGAACGAGGTGCCGGCGCTGACCGACTGGGAATCTCACCTGAGATACGACCTGGACATAGTCTTCAACGGGTTTGAGGAGTTGTAAGAAAACACACTTTTTAGTACGCCTGTGACCCGGCGGTCGCCGCGGCCGTCGACGAGGCAACCACGCGGCGCTTTTCGACGTGATTTCATCATGATGAACAAAGCAACCGTAGACATCGATATCGACCTCTCGGAGGTTGGCATCGACTGGTTCCAATCGGTCGAGATTGTCGACCACGGCGTCTTCCACAACGAGTGGCGACTCCGGGACCCCGATGTCGGAATCACAGTCAGTGGTGAATCGTACCTCGAAGCACGGCGTTATCTATCGGAGATGCGCCGCGTCTACGAGCGGACCAAAGAAGCCGCAGAGCAAGCATTCGACCGCGAGATGCGACGGGTGGCTCGTGAGACAGTGCGCGTGGGCGTTCGTGGACCCGGAGGGACAGCATGACGGGCAACCCTGATACTGTCTCGAAGGGCAACCACGTCACGTTCTGGGATGACGACGGCGACCGTCATGAGGCGGTCGTGATCGACGCGTTCGACCGGCCGGGACACTACGGAGCGTACGTCAACCTCGTCTACAATCCCGACCAGGAGGAGTTCGGCGGGAACACTCTCGACGATCTGGAAGACGCGACGTCAGTCCCGCACGTCGTCGCGAGCGGCGACCGCGAACGTGCGTGGACGACCGAGTGGCGGCATCCTGAGGAGCGTGAGCAGGCATGACGGGGGCCGGCTCAGCCACACCCTTAGTCTTCGGTCACGAGGACTCGTTCATGGGCTCGCTCGTCGACAGCGATGACGACGGGACGCCCGACCTCTTCGGCTTCGGCCGCAAGCACTCCATCACGGAACTCGACCTCGACAACGACTTGGAGGACCTCAGTGAGGGCGACTCTGTCTGGGATGTCGAGTCGGTCAAGCAGAATGCCGAGGGCGCCGTCTCGGTCGAGGCAGTCGTCAGCAGCGACGTCCACAACGAGGTCGAGAAGATCGTCTTCAACGACGGCGGAACAGCGATGAAACCAGGCCTCGCGTCGTCGGCTCGCGTCTTCGTCGGCGTCAACTACGCGACGGGGACCAGCGAACGGACGCTGTACGGCTGCATCCCCTTGTCCTACGACATCAACTACGACCAGGGCTCGATGGTGACGTACACACTCTCGATGGCGTACGCCGATGAGGAACCAGACTCAAGCCCGGACCTCTCGACGGCGACGCGGGCGAGCGACGACTCCGGCGTCCCGTACCACGGCTTTACGCTGGATATCGACGGGACGTCAGTCGAGGACGAGCAGAGCGTGACGCTCTCGATCTCGGATATCGCACGCTTCCAGCGCGGGTCAGACCCCAAGCCACTGCGGGCGGTCATCGCATCGCCGTCCGCGACGCTCGATGCGACGGCGACCTACACCGGGCCGTCGCGGCTGGACATCGCTCGCGGGTCGAGTACTGGCACGCTGCCGGACAACGTCGACAGCGTCTCGGGGACTATCGAACTCGCCGATGCAGCTGGGACGATCTCGACGTACAACCTGTCGGGCATGTCGCCAGCGAACTACAGCTGGAACGAGGTCGTCAGTAAAGAGGATACGACCGACCAGATCCAGGTCAACATCACTGACGAGCAGGCGGTGACCGTCGCATGAGTCAGACCTTCAACGAAACAACCGTCAATTTCGACGACGAGGTCAAGCGCCTCCAAGACCGCATCGACGACCTCCAGGACCAGCTGTCGGAGCTGGATGCTGACGCCCCGCAACGTGAGACCATCGCGAGCACAATTCAGCAACTCGAGTCCCACCGCAAGGGTGTCGTGTGGGCCCGCGACCAGGCCTACAAGAGCGACGACTTCCCGCAATGGGACGAGGACATCGACAAGATCACGCTAGGAGCACTCCGGGCTGGTGCCTACGCTGCCCTTTGTGATGACATAGAAGCCGATCCCGACGCCGGCGGCGGCACGTCGGGCAACCTCGTCGTCGCCGAGGGGACTGTCGAGGCGCCGTACATCGACAGCGGGATGACGGACGCCGAGCGCATCGGTGCTATCTCCCAGTTGCATCCATTCTTCCGTGACTGGGCAGAGGCGCGCATCACGACGCTCATGGACCCCGAGGCTGACATTGGCAGCACGGACGAGGGAAACGGGACAGACTCCGGCGACTCGCCCGAGAAAACGCCAGAGACGACGACTTGAGGCCACAAACACTATTCAGGTACGCTCGGGCGTGCTACATCCAGTCGGGCGGTGACCCGCGCGACCTCGAGGAGCTTCCGTGGCGGGACATCCTGGACTGGCTGGCTATCCATGACCTGCTTGATGCACGGACCCCAGTCGGCGCGGTGTCAGACTGACCGCCATGGGGGTAAAATTATGACAATCGGCCGATGACTAGTACGTATGAGTGCCGACACTGAGGGAGAGCGATGGATTTGCGCTGCCTGTGGGACCCGGCACGACAACAACGAGCAACCATGCCGGAACTGCGCCAGTGAGCAATTTGCGAAGCTTGAGGAGCCGGACACACACCGCATCCAAGAGCCCGCATCGATCACGTGGGTCTGTCAGGACTGTGGGACAACGGCACCGCGGAATGATGGGCCGTGTCGGACTTGTGGAGGGTTCAACTACGACCAGAAAAACAACTCGTCATCTTCCTCACGCCAAGCGACACAGTCATCACAGACAACTCTCCCTACGACACTGAGTGTGCGAACACTCATCGCTGGTCTTGCTGGTGTTTTTGCATTGTTACAATCGCTTGGTGCGCTCATCCAATCGCACGCTTCAGTCATCCTGTATCTGGGGGCACTGGCAGTCGCTTTGCCAACGATAAGACGGCGCTTCGAACAATGGACTGAAATCGAAATAACGACTCCTGCAGCAGTTGTTCTGTATATTCTCTTCAACGCTGTTGGCAATCTCTGGATTTACGGTAACTTGTAACACTTGGCATGTCGCAAGCATTGTAGCCCCCTCTCACCCGCCGACTCAGCGATCAGACTCTGTGTGCTGAGCTGAAGACATCGCGAGACCCCAGATCAAAAAATATGCCACACGACACATGACAGACTTTTCAGTAGAATCCGTAATTGAGGCAAAGCTCGACAGAAACAGCGTCAGTCGCATCGAACAGGAACTGGAAGATGTCGGTCCGATTGAAGTTGAGGCTACGGTCTCAGCATCACAACTCGCAGCCGACAAGGCTGGAGGTCGTCCACAGTCTGCGATGACTGGAGCACTGGATACAGCGAACAAACATTTGACCACCATCGTGGACCACGGCTCCGAGTTAGTCGATCTGGCTGAAGAGCGGAACACACTGCTACGCGAAAATCTTGACGCGAACGAGATGGCTGCGCAACAGGGGGGCGGTCTACAACTCCCCCGCCTGCCTAACATCGGCAATCTTCTCATTGGTGGGGGGATTCTCGCCACTGCAGTCGCCACCAGCATCTCTCAAGTTGCCTGGGATAGCGTCATCTCTGGTGCCATTGACCCAATCAAAATCACAACTGGGGATGTTATTGACACAACGCTCAGTGTGGGAGACGTTGTTGAAGACCCTCTCCCTATCGGGGTTGGGGCATTGCTTGCCACCACTCCACTTGTGCTTGCGAGCGACGTTGTTGGCTCAGATCTACCTATCAAAGAGACGAACATACTCAAAGATCCGCTACCGATTGGAGTCGGAGCGCTGCTCTCGGCTACGCCTCTTGTATCGCTGACGAACATTCTCCCAAAGAACACGTTCCCTCTGAGTCTGGGTAATGTCTTGAACACAGACGCGTTCCCTATCAACGTCGACGACCTCATCGAACAAGCCCAGGGAGAGGGTTCGGCGGAGGACACAGGCGACAACACTGGCGACAATACTGGAGATGGAACCGGCGGTGGTCTGCCATGGGAGGAGCTCGCTATTGGGGGCTCCATCGCGATTGCTGGAGGGGCATTGGCGAAAACGGTCCTGGCGAGTGGTGGCGGCCCAGCAGCTGGTGCCTTCGGCCCGATCTCACGTGGGATGTTCGCTGACATCGCCGGCGAAGACACCATCTCACCGACGGGTATCGGGGAGAACATCCCGGAGGACGAGCGGATGACGAACAGAGAGCTCATCCTCTCGACGATAGCATCGGAGCAGGCCCCAATCATGGCCGGCTCGACGACGTCGGCGACGGGGACGATCTCCCCCACGCCAGATCCAGACGCAGACGCACCGTCACTGGACCAGACCGGGACGTCTAACTCTGGTCCAGTGACCGGACTCTCCGACCTGCCGGAGAAAGACCGGCGCCTCATCCAACGAGTTCTCAGTCAGCAACCGTCCCTCACTATGGGCGTCGAATTCCGCGACGGCGGTTTGGCACCAAACACACGCCAGCGTCTCCAGAGCCGGCTCGACTCCAGTGGGGACAACTCGACAGCTGGCGGATCAGGCGGCTCTGGCGGCTCGGCTGACACCACCCAGTCGGAATCCTCGCGGGGAACGCCAGACCGACCTGAAGTGACGGTTAATGTCGACCTCACGAACGAGGTGGAGACGGCGCTGGATATCAGCAACGAGCGGGAACTGCAGAAGTTCCTGCGCGACCCCGAGCGGTACATCAGCGACCAACTTGACTTCCCGGGAGGCCTCTAATGGCGCTGCAGTGGATTCTCGACATGCCACGGTTCGATATCGACGACGACGGCGAAGTCGAAGACTTCCAGTTCGTGATGGATGCGAATCTCCGTCTCAGTCATCAACATCGGACGGGCTATCTAATCGAGGGCGGGAGCAATGTCGTCGATATCCTGACGGACATCTATGAGCAGCTTGGCGGTGATGCGCCCAGCGATGGCAAGAAGCAGCAAATTTTAGTCGATCTCGGTGGCGGGCAACATATTACAGAGGTTGAGGGGCAAATCAGCGAGGGCTCGAGCAACCGTTGGGGGACAGGCGACGGGCATCCGACGTGGGACCAGACGGGCGCGAAGCCGTATAAGCAGATACAGCTGCTCGACCGCGTCCTCCAGCTGGCCGAGATCGACTCACGTCCGGCACCACCTGATAAAAACGACTACCCTGACGGCCACGCGGCGACGCTCTCGATTGGGATGTACGGTGAGGAGTTCCCCGCACTTAGCGTGGCTCCTGAGCAGCCCGAGGTGAACTTCGATGCCGAGCAAGAGTCGTCGACGGCCACCGTGTCGATGTCTTGCGTCGAACTGGCGTCACTCGGCTCGCCAGTCTCCCAGAAGCAGAACACGTCATAGTGATGCCTGACATGGAATTGTACGCCGTGCCCATCCCACAGGGTGGCACGACAAGCGCAGGGAGTACCGCCAGCCAACAGCAAACAGTCCAAGCGATCCTCGGCTCGGATACTGGTGATGTTCAATCTATCGCGAGTGACCCTGGTGAGCGGACGCTGACTGTTGAATATCCTGATAAATATGCAGAGATTCGCGCTCAAGAGCTCCGCGAGCTTGCCACAGGATTTAGTCAGCCATTGCCTTATCACGCAGTCGGTGGAGCGTCTCCTGATGACCGGTACGTCACTGTGTCGCGAGCAAACATCAGTCCAGTAGACCCTCGCTCAACACAATTCCAACAAGGCGACATCGCACTGAACGACTCTGGAAGCATCGCCAGCCACTGGCGGTCGATCAGGACGTCGATCCAGCAGGTTGAGCCGCTGGGTGGTGGCAACGACACGACGGCGGTGGTCGGTGTCCCAAGCGCCGCCAGCAAGGTTCGGTGGTTCGATCCCGAGACAGGCGAGCGGGCTGACCCGGCCGTTCAGGCGACTCGGACCACGCGGCTGGGAGATGTCAATATCCTCGACGTGACGCAGTCGCCGTTCTACGACGCAGCGACCAACAGCTATCCGGTCATCCTGATGGAGTTGCCCTACGCAGACGAGGGCGCGACCGACCCTCGGCTTTGGGACGCGAGGGGCGAGCCAAGCGTCACAGACGCCGATGACAATGTCGTCTGGCAGAAGTGCTTTAGCACGGCCCACGAGTATCAGGGCGAAGTCGTCCTCGAGAACGGCCTCCTGCGACTATTCTTCGACGAACAGTCGGCGCCGGGCATCCGGGCCGAGCGCTGGGATGACGCCGCTGGCGCGTGGTCGTCGGTCTCACTCGGAACGTCGAGTGACTGGGAGCTGTTCGACGTCGACATCCGGGAGATCGGGCTGGCTCGCGTCCGGGCGCGCGTTGAGTGGCAGGATCCGACGACGTCGCCGACAAGCTACTACACGCTCTCGCTCAGGCTGTCGCGCGGGTATGCCGACGCGCTGTGGGCACGCCCAGACAACGCAACAGGCCCGATTCCGAGCGGGCTGGAAACACTCTTGGACCCGATTGCGAGTGACCTGATATGTGACGCACAGCCGTCGATGGGGCTGGTCGCTCGCGAGGAGGTGCTCTGATGCCGACCTACGATACGCCCAACAGCCAGCACACGTACGAAGTGCCGACAGATGCTGTTGCGGTTGATATTGAGGTCGTTGGCGGGTCCGGTGGGTCTGGAGGCCGTAGCCGTGACTATGGTCTGACCGATGGGGGTGCCGGTGGGAAAATAACTGGGCGATACGATGTCACTGGTGGCGAAACGCTTGTGGTGTATGTTGGGCAAGATGGTGCTGATGGTAACTCAAGCAATGACGGTGGGCCAGGCGGGTCAACGCCATATAACCAGTTGTCTGGTGGAAATGGGACCAGAAATTATACGTATGGTGGCGGCGGCGGCGCTCCGTCGGTACTAACGACATTGTCAGGTGCAATCATCGCACTTGGTGAAGGTGGTGGCGGCGGTGCTGGCGGCAAGGATTACAATAGCTACGGAGCCGGGGCAGGTGGCGGCGGTGCTCGAGGGGGGCGCGGAGGTGCTGGAAACCACGGTGGGTCGGATGCAGAGGATGGCGATGGAACAGGTGCCGGCGGTGATGGAGCCGATGCAGAGAGCACGACTGATGGGGGTGACGGGGGCACTGAAGCTGGCACACAGCTGAGCAATGTATCGACTGGGTCATCGAAGTCTGGCCCACATGTCATCATCACTGCTCAGACGCCACCTGCAGCACCAACCGATGTTACGGTTACTGATGTACGAGCAACAGAAGTTGATCTTTCGTGGACCGATGTAGCCGATGACGAGGATAAATACAAAATCTCGAAAAGTCGTGATGGTGGCGCAACATGGACAGATGTCACTGACCTCCCAGCAGACACGACCAGTACGACAGTAACTGGACTTCGGACTGGTGAGGAATACGTGATGAAAGTCACTGCAAGCAATGAGGTCGGAGAAAAATCAGCGACAGCAACTCCTGTCACAACAGACCTTCCAGACGAAGACCAGCCACAGCTGGGCAACGGCGTCGAAGACGAGGTCGCGGTTGATCGCGAGACTGCGCCGTCCAACTACGGCGATGTCCGCATCCAGATTCGCGAGACGGACCAGTCGTCGTGGGACTCCAGCGCCGCAGGGTTCGCCGAGTTTATCGGCAACTACGACACACTCACGATGGAGTTCGTCGGCCGCGAGGACGGCGAGGAGTACGAGGTCAGAGCGCGTACAGAGACCGAGCATCGTACCGGTGCGTGGACGACATCAGTCTCGACCGTCACGGCGTTCCCGTCGCCATCTGGGCCGACGACCGCGGCAGTCGACGAGACGAGTGTCACACTGTCGTGGACGGACAACGCCGATAACGAGGATGGGTTTCGCATCTACCGACGGAAGCAATACGAGAGTGGCTTCGGGCCGGTCCAACAGATCGCCTCACTCGGCCCCAACACGGAGTCCTACACGGACGACACGGTCCAGCCAGGCAAGACCTATCAGTTCGAAGTCGAAGCGTACACCCCCTACTCGACGGCCAGTGACTCTCTCCAAGTGACGACAACTGATGCTGGCGTCCATCAGCGCGCTGTCCCATCGCAGGGGTGGTACGTTGAGATCGACCATCCCGATGGGACGACACGCACACTCCAGCCCGGCGAGGATGCACAGGCCAAGCCGACGCTCAACGATCTCCCGGAGGTCGTCATCCCGGTCCGCCAGGACAGTCACTGGGCCGAGAGTGATGCGTGGGAGCGCCAGCCCATGCGCGTCTGGCGGGATGGCGACCGACTCCCGATCACGCAGCTGGCCGAGATCCGCGAGACGCCCGCCGGCGTCGAACTCGTTGGTCGCGGCGGCATCCGCAAGGGTAGCGCCAGCGACGACATCCGGCAGGTTGTCGAGCGCCAGCCGTCGGCTGGCGGTGACGGGGCGCATACTGTCATCAGAGACATTCTCTCGACGGTCGGCATCCCGCACACAGTCGATGATCCCCCTGCGGCCGAGAATCAGCTCATCACGACGCTCGATGCCACGTCCGGGTTCGATGACTACCTGATAACAGCAGCGCCAGCAGCGCCGATCATCAACGAGGGCGACCAACTCCGACCGGCGCGGACGTGTTACATCGAGACGCCACAGGAGATCAACGAGGACAACATCGTCGGCAATATCTCGACGAACTGGACGTCCACGGAGGCCGTCGCGATCGATGTGACGGACTCGCCCGGATACACGAAAGCCCAGTGGACGGTCGACCTCGACTACGATCTTGACGCCTCCGACTATGGGATCTACATCAGAGCGGGGGATGATTTCTATGGCACCATCACCCTCTACGCAGATGGACAGGAGGTCGGCTACTACTTCCGCTCGTCGCAGAGGGAGCGGAGTGGCGAGACGGACGTCGCATGGGTCGACATCGGTGATGACCCCGACAAACCAGATTTGTCGGGTTCGACAACGTTCGAGATCCAGACGACCGATGGCGGCGACGCCGCGGGCGGGACAGTCTATATTGATTGCATCGCCCTGTTCGACACCGACTACTGGACGGGGTCGAACTTCGACAACACACTCAACGCTGACAATAAACTCGATGGCCCGCCCGGCCTGTACGCCCCGGTCGATATCGATTTCCACGTGCCCCCCCTCCTCCGGGCGACCGGCGCACGCCTGGAGGCGACACTGTCGTCGACGGCCAACGGCCAAGCACTCGGCGTGGCTCCTGGCGAAGACCCAGACGAGTCTGCGTTCACGACTACGGCGGGGACCGAGACGCTGGAGACTGACTTTGGATCGTCCTACGGGACGTTCATAGCCCGCGCGACATTGGGGGGCGTGGACGCAACCAGCGACGACACGGAGGTCGAGACGAGCGTCACACGGCATCGGACAGAGCCGCAGACGCTCTCAGAGCTGACGCTCACATACGACTCGCTGAACACGCCGACCGTGGCCCGCCCGCTCGAAGACCGTGCAATCGTCATCATCAACGAACTGGGCGACCGGGCAGACATCATCTGGGAGCTGCAGTGGGACCCCAGCATCGACGACATTCGACTCGTCGCGTGTCTGCCCGGCCAGCGGACCAGCGACGCGGATCCGGAGCTGGCCGACTACAACGTCACCAAAAACATCGCGGGAGAGATCCATCGCGCAGTCATTCGCGGCCGCACCGAGCGCGTCACAGGTGAGACGTTCGTCGCGGACCCCGGCGGCACGTCACTGGACAACGACCGCATCAAGAAGGACAGCGAGCGGGTCTACGACCCCTCGACCGGCGAGGAGTTCGAGCGGGGGAGCGCAGGCGATTATACGATGGAGTATCTGCTCGGCAACATCAACGCCGGGGCGGCCGACTCGGCGATGACTGACGGCGAGACGTATGCTATCGACTACGAGGAGAAGGCCAGAGGCGAAGCGTTCCAGGCTGGCACTGACTTCCAAAATCCCGTCGTCGAGGATATTACAGCACTGACGACCGACGCCGAATGCGAGGAGGCGGCGACGTTTCTGGTCCAGCAACTGGACGAGCCACTGTGGACGGCTGATGTCACAATCCCGCGCCAGGAGGCCGGCTTCGATCTGATTGACGAGATCGACCCCTCGCGACTCCCCAGCCCACCGGGCGACGGGTATCGGCTCAACAGCGTTGACGAGTCGCCACGCGAGATCCGGCTGACGCTGGGGTCGCGGCCGACGCTATCCGATACGCTGGAGCGCATCCGGGCGTCGGTCCGGCGGACCGCTCGCGACGTCTGATCGGGGAGACACACACCACCGTTTCCGCTGTTCTCACCATGACACCCACAGAGACCATCCTATCGAATCCGATAGCTGCATCGCTGTTGACCATCCTGCTCGTTCTTGCGGTTGTCAAGCTCCAGCCCGTCGGGCCGCGACGGGCGATCGCCCTCGAACGCGTTCGGATCGTCGCCCAGCCGCTCGTCGAGCGCATTCTCCACAGCCGGGGCGTTGAGCGGCTTCTGGGGCGACTGATCGGTCGGACGGTCGACCGCGACCTGACCCGCGACAAGACCGAGGAGGCCGATCCCAATGACGGCGGCGCCGAGTACATCACACACTACGCCGGCGGGCTGCTCGCGCTCGCGAAGGCGCTGTGGTCATACGGCTACCGCTGGAATCCGCTGTCGACGAAGAAGTACCGCATCGTCGACGGCGGTCGGCAGTACGCCCTGTTGTCGGTTGCCTATCGGGACGGCGTCCTCGACGAGAGTCAGCATCACGTCTACATCTTCCGCAGCGTTGACGGCTCGGGGTACGACGTCTGCGGGCACCAGGAGGCCAACGTGACCGACGTCGACGACCACGAGGGCGGCGACGAGCTCGCCGGCGGCGATCCGGTCGGGCATGTCCAGGCAGCGCTTGAGGACGCCGGCATCTCAGGACAACCCCTCCCGAGCCTTTTACGTTATCGGGAGGTAGATCGCGTATGGAATATTACAAAATTGACGGGAGGACAGTTTTGGTCAACGAAGCAGGGCCGCAACCACTCGTCCTGGCAGCAAGGTGGCTCCGGGATACGGACCTCCCGAAAGAAGCGATTCAAAACCTGAGCATGAACCTTGCCAAGTGGGCCGTCTCGGCAGCTGCGATCGCCGAGGATTGTCGGCTGCTTGCTCTGATGCTCGCCGAGATACTCTTTAAATGGGCGATGGGATATTCGGTCCACACCTTCAAAACCGCCAAGTTACCTACCAGGACACTGCACTTCGGACGTGGGAGAGCTGACGTAAAACAGGATAGCGGTCCAAGTCAGTCCGAACGGTAGCTATTCGGGTGGCTCCCCCGCCACCACTCGGAGAAGACGTCCCGCTGCGGGCAGGTCTTGTCGTGGCAGATGGCATCGATGTTCCCCGCCGACGCGCCGCACTCGCAGCACTCGACCTCACCGGTCAACTCTCCTTTTTTGTAGCCGTCGACGTCCACGGGGGTCCGACTCCGTTTCAGAAGAAACTCGGTGTCCGGGTGGGTGAATGACCGTGGGTTCGAATCCCCATCCTTTCCCTCGGTCATCGTTTCCTGAGCCCGTGGTCGACGCCGTCACCGTCGTCGCCGGTTCTGAGTCGCACGTAGAACTCCCGCTTGCGGGGCAGCGGCAGTGCTGTCTCCAGCTTCATGATTCGACCTCCTGGTCGTCGACGTACGCCTTGATTTCTGCTGCGACCGACGGGTGCGCGCCGGCATCGGCCAGGTCTGACTCACTCACCGTCTGGAGGTCCTCGACGGACGTGTAGCCTGCCCGGTACAGCTTGATGAACACGCCCCAGGTGCCGAGTTCGCTGGCGGCCTCGGCCAGCGCCACGATCTCCCGCGCCTCCTCGACGCGCTTGTCCAGAACGATGTCGATAGCCTCGCCCAGCTCGCCAGCCGCATCACTCGCGTGATCGACGACATCGACGAGATCGTCGTCCTCCCCGCTGGTCAACGCGACCGCGTTTTGCTGAGCAGTGACGAGCTGACCGAACACTTCGTCGCTCTGCAGCAGGTCCCGAAGACACTCCTGCTCGGCGTCGGAGAGATCGCGCTCGCTGGCCTCGTCGCGGGCCCACAGTCGTGCCTTCCGCTGGACAATTTGCTTCTCAGACATGCTCCACCTCTGCGCTCGGGTCGTAGTCCTCGAAGTCCGGCAGCGGCTCCGTCCCTTCTTCCTGGTCGTTGGCCGCGGCGTCCGTCGCGACTGGACCGTCAACGTGCTCGCCTAGTCGGTCGTTGACCCCGTCGGCATCGACCCACTCGGGGATGGGTCGCCGGCCAGTGGCGAACTCGGCACGACGAATGTGCTTACACCGGACATCGCGGTACTCGGCGTCCGGGCAGGTACAGGAGCCGTGCCGGAGGTCAACCGTGTACTCGCTACCCGACTCCGTCGTCACGACGTACATGTCCTCCGCGCCGGCGACTTGGCCGACATCAGCGAGGACAGTCATGTACTCAGTCAGCGCGCGCACGTCACGCTCGTCAAGGTCCGCACTCTCGGTCTGGGCGGACATCAGTCTTCGACCTCCACGCGCTCGGCGAGGGTAACGGCCAAGGGCTGGTTGTAGACCTTCCGTGCCCAAGTGCCACGCTTCCGTTCGACATGACTGATCCAGCCCTCGACGATGTCTTCAGCCTTGGTACAGGGCGTCTCGGTCAGGTCCCAGACCTCAACGTCGCCATCATCTTCCACGTAGACAGGGACACCATCGTGGGTGACGCGGTTTCCCAGCCAGTGAAACGCACCTTCTGCGTCGACGCCGATCAGGGCAGCGCCGTCAGGGATGGTCGCGGTTTCAGTGTCGGTGCTTCGGTTCGTGCCGGTGGATTCATCACCGGCGGGAGTCTTCGTTGACATGCTTCCTTGCCTGGAAGCGCGGTCGGGCGTGCTGGAACACGCCCCGGCCAGTTTCTGACCGGCGTCCCGCGCTTCACAGTAACTACTACGCACTGGTGCATAGTAAAGGTTTGCATAGGCGCATACTAAGCACTGGTGCATAGTTATTAGTGTGCGCCAGTGCATAGTCTTAGGTGGATGCCGCCGAACAACTCTGGTCAGATGGGTCGATACCGCGCCTTGATGACCGACACGGACCGAGAGTATATTTCCGGTGAGGGCGACGCCACGGAACACCAGCGCCAGCAGTCGGTGACGCGTGTCCGCAGCCGGATACAAGACGAGATTCCGCGGGACATCGAGATACTCCGCGAGCACCGCCCCGATCTACTCGAGGAACTTCGCGATGTCGTCTGCGAGGGGGAGAAAGACGATGCCGAGCAAGACTGACCGCACCGCCGGCGAGGCCGACGTGTCCGACAACTACGAGTACAAAGTTCGAAGCATCGTCCGGAATCGGGGTCCGGAAGCGGCTCGGCGACGACGTGGAGTTCCTCCAGGAACACTTCGAGGAGGTCCACGAGATGGTCCTCGAGGAGGTGTGCGATGATGTCTGAGTACGAACACCGCCATCAGATGGTCGATAAGGAGGACACCATCGAGATCCCTGACGACGCCGTTGGCATCACGACCGACACGTTCGGTGACTCGATGACCGTCCACTATCTCGTCCCGGCAGGCGGCGAAGACCTCCATCCAGTCGGTGGTGGCGGTGCTCAGTGAGGACGACCGCACCGATGTAACTGGCGAGCGTTAGTCCTTCGTTAGTGTCCTCAAGCGAGGAAATTGGACCACCCGAATACAGTTACGAACTGTCCTGCTTCGCTTCCTCGTAGAGTTCCTTGCTATCGATATACTGCTCCAACAAGAATATAGTAATCGATGAGAAGAGCAAAAATAGGAGCGCTACTGTTAGTATTGCAGCTACTGCAGTTCGAACTTCTATGGGGAGCGGCAAGTCTTGTCCAGTAGCAACAAAGCTGATGATACCTGATGCACCCGCCTCAAAAGTGTTAGGGGAAGAGAACACAAGGAGGGTAAAACAGACTGTAACATCAAGGAGGACCTCTGTAGCGGCCCACTCACGAGACATTAATCGGTTTTAGTCCCCGGCGTGTTGTGTATCCAAGGAAAACTGCGACGCCCACCAATAGAGCTGCCACAGTTATCAGCTCAAATGCAGCAAAGGTGATCACTGCACCGAGGAGCGACAGCACAGCACCCGTAGCCACAACTGATCGATAAATCAAATCAGCACTCTCCAAGTTCGGAGTCTGGTGCTGTGTTTCGGACCCCATGCTTTCTACTTCGGACTGAAGACTACTGACTCTTTGTTTTACATCACCTATGTCAGAATCCACGGTGTTCAACTGCTCTTCCTGCCTATGTACCATCTCTTGAAGATGGCTCAGAGAGAGCTTATGCTCGTCAATTTGCGACTGAATTACATTTAGAGCATTTGCTTCGCGCTCTACAGTCGAGAATTCTGATTTTTGGTCCTCATCATGTGTCTTTCGAAGCCAAGCACCAACCTCACCGGATCCTCTGTTTTCGGCACCCCCTTCCGTTCGCTCCACATCCTCAAATGCATCCCCCGAGCTAACGGAACCACCACTGCCGAACGATGTCCTTGATCTTCTCTCTGTCTTAGGAGCCATGTCAGTCACCCATCTGCCGTTTCATCGTCACTTAGTAATTCGTCCTTATTGGGTATTTCGACCCCTTGTTCATTTAGACCTTCCTGAAGATCATATATTAGACCCCGAACTCTGTTGAACTCCTCAATATCTATCATGGAAAGGTCCTCCTCATTAAACATTTTAAACGATTCAGTTATTGACATTAGAAGGTGCCGAACCAGCGCCCAATCTGAATGGGGTGTGGAATCAACTTCCACCTCTTTTTTGTAGTCAATTGTTATCCTGTGCCGGTGCTTAATTTCGTTCTCTTCAACAATCTTGTCCGTCTCTGCATAACTCCACCAATTTGCGCCCTGGGTGTGTCGATAGTTGAGTCTGTTAAGATCTCGTCCGTATTTTAGAACGCAATTCAAAACCAAGTTCACGAGCTGTTTTTCTGCTCCATGTTCATTCAGATAATCGGCCGTGTTAATGTCTCTCCCCATAATCAACTGTAAAAATCCGACCACAGCGGCTCCGAATTCATCGTCCGAATCACCAGAACCAGATAGAGCTATCTCGACTTCCCGATATATTTCACTCTCACCAATCTGTAGATTGTCCTCTGTGATAGATTCCAAGGCCTGTTCTAACTGTTCAGTTCGCTGAACAAAAACATCCGAATATTTGACCAGTTGTTTTATTTGATTCTCGAAGTCATCGCTTTCCTCTAACCGGTCCATACCTGCAGATTGCTGTCGGCGTACTAAACAGTCTTTCCCATGAATTCACTCGGTCCCGGACATGACGCCCTCCCTTTTATACACGATACTCATCAGCCACGCATCTCACCTTCGAGATGATTCGCTCAAACTACCGCGAATACTTTATCGAGTACCTCCTAGCTGATTTCGTCAACCTGCGGGAGCTGGGTGAAGAGTAAAAAGACCGAATAACAATTCCGGAAGCTCCGGAAATCACCCCCTCTTGCTTTTTATGTATCTCCCCTGAACGTACCAGATATATGCTGTCTGCACCAGATGCTCTCGACGAAGACGCCGTCCCAGAGCGAGAGCTTGTCGTCCACCGCCGTGATGAACTCGACCGCCTCCGCAAGACTCTGAGTCCACCAACTCCGAGCGACCTGACATACCTTATCGGCCCCACCGGGACGGGCAAGACCATGCTCTCGAAGCTGGTTGTCGATATCCTTGAGCGGAAGCACAATATCCGTACTGTCTACATTAACTGCTGGGAACACTACGAGCGCACCGCTATCCTCTACCAGGCTGTCAGCGGGCTCTGCGACGCAGCTATCCAGCGCGGCAGTACTGGACGCTCCGAACTCATTGACTACCTCAACGACGATCCACCACAGCCCCAGATTCTCATCCTCGACGAAGCCGATCAGCTCGCCGACAAGCGCGTCCTCTACGACCTCCACGAAGCCCCCGTCAACGTCGTCCTCATCGCCAACAACGAAGACGACCTCTTTGCCGATATCGACGACCGTGTTCGGAGTCGGCTGGCTGTCGGCCAGCGTATCGAATGCGGGGCGTATTCCACCCGCGAGCTTGCCGAAATTCTCGAACAACGAGCCGCCCACGCCCTCCCCAGTCGTCGCTACACTCCCCAACATCTCGACTGGATTGCCGACCACGCCGACGGCGACGCCCGCGTGGCGATCCGGACGCTTCGCGTCGCGAACGAGCAGCGTGACGGCAATCTCGACCGCCCTACCATCGACGAGGCTCTCCCCCAGGCCCGGAGTGAGCTTCGCCAGAAGAGCCTCCACCAATTGAACGATCATCAGCGCGCCGCCTATGATGTCATCGCCGACGTAGACGACACGCCACTCACGACGACCGAGGTGGCCGAGCGGTACCAGAAACGCGTCGACAATCCCCGGACCACGCGTCAGGTGCGGACTTACCTGCGGAAGCTCCACCAGTACAACCTTCTGGAGCGTCACGGCACGTCCAACTACCGTTGGTCACTCATCGAGTGACTGCGGAAAATCTGCGGAAATCCGTGAAACCGCACGACTGCAGTGGACTCAGGAAACTGCGGAAGCTCCGGAAATACCCCTCCCCCAACTTTTGTATCACCTCTTCATCGGTCCTCGTGTATGCCGGAACAAGAGCAAGACGAACTTCGGATCGGTGGTAAGACTATTGCCGTCGAAATCGTCGAGCCACTGAACAGCGGCGGCGTGCGTGTCGACCTCGAAGTGGACGACCGGAAGTGGCGCGTCGACGTGACGAAAACCGGAAGCAAGAAAGCCATCGTCACGACATGGCGGGACGGGCAGTTGGCCGATCTCGACGAACCGGACTGGCTCGAAGACGCACTCTCGATGCTCGCACGGGCGGCGTAGTCAGGACTTGAGATACGCGAGAATCATATCGATGAACCAGAAGAGCACCCACAGGCTGAACGCCCCCGGGAGAACCCACCCGCCCCACACGAAAGCAGCGAGAAGCCCAGCGCTGGGGGAGAGAAGCCCGGTGATGATGACGAGGGCCAGCAGCAGGAGCGTGCCCCACCCCAGCCATCGACGGACCGGCCGAAACGGGCCGCGGGGGTTGAGCACCGAGTGTGACTTCGGGCCCGACGGCGGCGTGCGGGACCGGGACAGCCCCGGCACTACACCGCGGACCTTCTCGACAAGTCCTGGGGAGTCGTCGGTGTCAGTCGCTGTCGAGGGCGACTCGTTCACGCCACCGACAGTCTCGAAGTCCATGCCACCACAGTTGTTACACGGAGGGCTGTTTCTCGGGTGTTTCCGTCCGCAATCCCGGCATCGGTATGTGACATCCGCCCGGTCCGTGATACGGTCCGTCCCGTCGTCATTGAGGCGGGCGAACTCCTCGCCAGCACACTGCAGACAGGGCGGGTTCCGTTCGGCGTACCGAGCGCCGCAGCTAGCACAGACCCACTTCGCGTCTGACTTCCCCTCGCTCATCCGTCTGTCTGGCGAGAGATACTATCGGGCAGTAAATAAATCTCAGGGCACGCGGGGGCTACTCGTCGGGCTGTTCCGCGTGCTTGCGGTCGAGAAACTCGTCGAAGTCTTCGACATCATCGTAGCTATCGATGTTGTCGTAGGCGACTCGGCCCCGTTCCGTAATCTCGTACACACCCCTGCCGATATTCCTGACGAGGTCGTAGTCTTCGAGCTGGTTGAGCCGCTTCGTGACCGTCTTCTTGTGTCGGTCGATCTCTTCGGCGATATTAGCACCGAGGTTTCGGCCGTCGTGCAACTCCCGAAGGATCATCTCGTCGGTTGGGAGTTGCAGACGCATCACCTCGGCGGTGGGCGGGTGCATACATGATACTAACGGTAACACCGCACTTGGTACTGTTGGTAGTTCACTGTTTGGATGCTACTACCAGTAGGATTAAGTAGGCCCAAACACACAGTCGTAACTGGAAGCCGGTCCCTCGGGGTAGGAAACGCCCGGCGTGCTGGCACACGCCGGACCTGGCTTCCGAACCGCTGAACCGCGATTTCGGTAAGCCATGAAAGACTCAAACCTACGGGGTTATGAAACCAACCCCACGTTCACGGAGAATAGTACCCCTAACGGGGAGGACAGTGATGCCGCTGCGCACCAGTCGTCGACGCCGTTGAGCAAAGGTTGTGCAGGCCAGGAACCCTGCACCGAGGAGTCGGGCCGCAACGACCATGATGCTGTTGGTAACCCAGTTGTCACGGACGGCGGTACTTACGAGCCCGTCGATGCGACCCCCGGACAGACCCCCACTGCCGATGTCGTCGATGCGGAGCTGACCAAATTCCAGGTCCGAATCCTCGCGGTTCTTGCCGAGGAAGCCCGATATGGGCTCGCCATCAAGTGCGCCCTCGAGGAGTACTACGGGGAAGCCGTCAACCACGGCCGGCTCTACCCGAACCTCGACACGCTCGTCGACAAAGACTTCGTCGAGAAATCGGAGCTGGACAAGCGCACTAACGAGTACGAACTCACCGACGAGGGCGCGCAAGCACTCGGCGAGGAGATCCACTGGCTGGCTGACCACTTTGGTCTCGACCTCTCCGAGGAGGGCGGTGATGACTGATGCGCGACACGGTCGCACGCGCGCTCGAACGTCTCGCCGGTGAGCGTGGTGACACGCGGGCCGGCAAGCGGGTCGTCAGCATCCAGACGCTGGGCGGGCAGACCGTCCTCTGCAATGCCGACGACCTCGTTGACGCCGGCGACGATGTCTGCGTCACCTCGCCGGAGTTCATCGTCTCGGACACGACCATCGACCCAGAAGAGGTGCGGTGACGATGCCCTGTGCGAAGTGCGGGATGCCCTGCCAGGGCCGGAAGTGCCGGACCTGTGGAGACGCCGACCACCAGAAGGACTACTACGGCGTTCCGGCAGACGACACCAACTCTGACTCGGTTGACAGCGCAACCGATTCCAAACCGTTCGAGTGCACCTCGTGCGGGACAGTCTACGAGCACGATGGTACCAACGCGTGCCCCGAGTGTGGTGCTCGGAGACGCCGCTATGCCGGTCCCATCGCTGCGGGAGGTGACGAGTGATGTCCGGGTGGGCAGTCAAGTGCAAGCAGTGCGGCATCATCGAACGCGGTTCTCGCGAGGAGTGCAACCGCACGCTGGAGAGCCACGACCAGTTCCATTCGACCAGTTTGCTTCGACCAGCGACGGACGGCGGCCAGGATGTCGAGCGGCTGTACTACGCGACCGCCTCGAACGCCGCCCGCCGACACCTGCACGTCGACGAGCACTGTGATGATCTGAAGCAGGCAAAGCGGACCAACAGCGCGCCGGTCACGCACCCGCCACGAGGCAACCTCTGTGACTGCTGTGCTCCGGATATGACGCTGGCTGACCTCCAGGAGGGTGCCGTCGCCACCGACGGCGGCGAGTACGAGTGCGATGCCTGCGGCGAGACATTTCGGACGCTCTCGAAGCTCCGCCTCCACGAAAAGGACGACTGTCGGCAACGGGAGACCTTCGGACGAATCGATCCCGACGCTGCCGACGCTGACGTCCAGGGCGCGACGGGGCTGCTGACCTGCCGTGAGTGCGGTGATATGCGCCCCGACGCTGACTACGACGAGACTGCGAGCTTCGACGGTGAGGACTACCACCTTATCGTCGAGTTCGAGTGCCGGGCCTGCGGCTTCGACAACGAAAACCGTCTGGTGATGGAGGGCGTCGACCGGGAGTCCCTCGAGGACCTCCCGCCGCACCTCCAGCCCGATGACCAGATCGCCACCGACGGTGGCCGGCCCGCTGGCCAGAGTTCCGGCGCCGCAGCGACGCCCACCGAGTTCAAGCCCTACGGTGCTGGGACGGTCCGCCAGCTCGCTGGCGTCGGTGACCAGGACCCCACGTGCGAGCACGGCGTCGAGGGCTGTCCCGGTCCTGGTGGCGGGCTGGACCAGTGCTTCGACTGCTTCTTGGAGGGTGGTGGTCAGGTGTGACGGCCACGCCCATCCGTCGCCGCGACAACAGGCCTGATGGCCCTCTTTCAGGAGCACTTTGGGAGCACAGCCGCCGAACGTATGCCGCGGCCAACCACTCCATCGCGGAGGGCCGCCACGAGGTTGACATCCGCGCAGTTCTCGACAGCTACGACCGCGTCGAACACCCGTGGATGCACGGCCGTCGACCGCACGACATCGCCGCTCGCATTTGGGAGGTGCTACCGTTGTGACGACCGGCTATGTCGTCGATCTGGGCGACCCTGGCTGGCATGTTGAAGCTATCCTCGGCATCACTGCCTGCGGCCGCCGGTACGACGCTAACAGCGAGGACGTGACTCGCGAGCCATACGGGAACGGTGAGGTAGTCGACAAGGGCCACCCGCACTCGAAGCTCTGTTTCGACTGTGCCGGTCGCCATGGTGTCATCCGGAAACCGCAGGGGGGTGCGTCGGCGTGACCCTCGCTGACGCCCCCCGCCGACTGGCCCACCTCGTCGAGACGTTCGACGAGGCCGGCCTGATCGTCAACGACGCGCGCCTCCAAGAGGACTGCCTCGCCGGCGACGAGTACGCGCAAGCCCAGCTGGACGTTGCCATCCCGCTCGACGAGTACGTCGGTCTCACGGCCACGCCGGGGAGCGACCCGCAGTCCATCTACGGCGACGAGGTCGTTCCCGCCGACGAACACCCGGACGAGAGCAACGAGGCCGACGAGGACGGTCAGGAATCCGTCGACTCGACCGACACAGAACAGGGCGGTAATGGCGGGGGTCCTGACGTGTCCGCTGCTGCCGAGGCCGTCCACGACAACCTCGACGACAGTGATTACGATGGCCTCCCCGCCCCCGTTCGCGAGAACCTGACTGACCTCCAGGCCGAGGTCGCCGAAGCGCTCGCCGAGCATGGTGAGCAGGCGGCGAGTGACCTCCAGACGGTCACCGGGCAAGACGATGGCATTTACAGTCGGCTCAACGCCCTCGAAGACAAGGGCTTCATCGCGACACGTGAGGACCCCGACGACGCCCGGCGGACGCTGTACTCCATGGACATCGACGAGGGCGGCGAGCAGGACAGGGCCGAGCAGGAGGACGGCGACGAAGCAGACCACCGCATCGGCGAGGAACTCGACGAGGACCTCAACGACGCGGACCAGGAGGCTAGCGCTGACGGCGGCGCCGTCGCGACCGACGCTGACGACGACATCGACCTCCCGGGTGAAGCGACTGCCGAGGACGTCCACGACCTGATCGAGGCGCTTGGGCCGAAGCCCTACCTCGGGGAGATCGCCGACGAACTCGGCATCGAGCGCGACCGAGCGCGGACCATCGTCCACACACTCGACAGGTACGGCGATGTCATCGATGCGCCGCAGTACAAGGGAGGTGGCGACTGATGCGACCAACCACCACCGGCATCGTTGTGCTGCTGGTCGGGCTGCTCGTGATGGCCACTCTCGCGCTGGTGGTGGTCGTCGCATGAGATTCCGCGACCCCGCCCCCTGGTACGATGCCGACTGGCGGTCCTGCCCTCGCTGCGGCGGCGACGGCCGCTACGTTGAGTGCTATGACGATATCTGCCATGCCCGCGACCAGTGTATGCACGGCAACAATCAGTGCAACCTCTGTGAGGGCGTCGGCCAGATCACCAAGTCCCTCGAAGAGCGCTGGCACAGTCGTGACTCCTTCGAGGCTGTGACTGCACCGGCACCCGACCTGCGAGCCCGCGGCAAACTGCACGCCGCTGCTCGCGAGGTCCGCAACGACCCCGCCCGTTCCCTGCAGGAGGCTGATTTTTGATGAGCGCTACTACTAATCCCGCGGATGACCCCCGCGACGACCGACTCGACCAGCTGTACGAACTCCATGAGCACTTCCAGACCATCGCCGACTCGGACGCTGAGTATGCGAAGTACGCTGAGAACGCCCTCGAAACGCTTCGGGAGGCTGGGTACGATGTCTGAGTGCTCACTCGTCGTCGACAATCTCGATGCGGAGCCCGGTGTTGTCCCCCAGCTCCTGCTCGACGGTCGCGATGGCCTCCGCGACATCCTGGTCGACGCTAGTCATGTCTCGCATCGCCGTCTGTCGCTGCTCTTCGATCTTTTCGACAGCAGTCTGGGACAGCGCCTGGTCACACCAGACGCAGGCGTCCTTCTCTCGCGGGGTCTTCTGTTCGCAGCGCGGGCAGATGATAGGGCCGATGTCGTCGGGCTCGTCGGCCTCGACATCGAGGCCGTGGGCGCGGGCAATCTCCCGCTCGTTGGCATCGTCGAAGACGGCGATGTACCGGGCAGCGATGTCCGACCCACGGACCCAGCCGTGGTGTTCCTCGAGGTGGGCTTGGGAGACGCCCTGGCTGGCGAGGTAGCTGGCCGAGGATTTTCGGAAGTTCGTCGGCGTGACGGGTTTGGTCACGTCGGCCCGGTCGGAGACGTCTTTCAGTGCATCGCGGATACGGTTATTCGAGATACTCTCTGGAGTACTCAGCTTGCACCACAACGGGTCGCTGTCGCCGCCGGGATGATCGTCAAGCCACCGGCGGACGTAGGGAACCGACGGGACCAGGACGGGCGACCGCCGGCCGTTCTTGCCGTCCAACGTGACCTGCAGGCCGTAGTCATGGTCGACGATGTCTCCCGGTGTCAGGTCGAAGAGTTCGCCGGGACGGGGTCCGAGGTCCCACGCCAGAGCAACCAGTGCCCGGTCGCGGGAGTTGAGACTGGCGTCCAGCATCGGCTGAATGTCTTCGTCCCACCCAAGCATATCGGAGGGGTCCGGCGCCGGGTCGTAATTTTCCGGGTAGCCTCCGGGGACCCACTCGACGGCGTTGGGGTACTCGTCGCCCTCAGTGACGATCTTCGCGATGCTCCGGAAGGCGACGCGGTAGTCCTTGTTCGTCTCGGGGCTGCTAGTCTGTTCGGTGTTGATCCACTGGACGATGTCTTCCGCTGCGTCGCGGTCGTCGACGGCGTCGGCGAGGCCACCGACCTGCTTAGCGAGGATGAGCCCACGGCGGAGCAGGAACTCGTGGCGGTGGTCACTGTACTCCGAGGGCCCCATCAGCTGGATGGTGTCCGAGAGGTCGAGGAGGAGCTGGCGGTCGGCTTCGCTGATGTCGTAGTGCTCGTCCTGGAGGCGGTCGCGCATTGTCTTGACCGCTCCGGCCGGGTTGTCGGTCATGTGCTGGCGTCTGAGAGGTGCCGGGCATGTAAAGCTCGGGTATGGAGCCCTCCCCGGGCATTCTTCACGGAACCGCGCGCAGAGTGATAACGCTGACAGTGCATTCGGTGTCGGGACAACTATCGAACCGACTCCCATACCGATGGAGACGACACCAGTGATGTCTCAGTCCCAGACTACCAAGAGATATCGCGCTGCCAGCATAGCAATCCGCGAGCCTGCCCGCCTGCAACGAGGTTATTCGCCGCCGGGGAACTCCTGAAAGAGTGAATCGTAGTCGTCGTCGAAACTGGCAACGGCCGTGTCCGCTTCCTGTTTGAGTTTCTCGACGCGGTCGACCATCTCCTGGTACTCTTCGTTCTCTTGGAGTTCGGAGGGAGTCTTCTCGGCTTCGAGTGTCGCCTTCTTCGAGGTGAGCGCGAAGTATTCTTGCAGGGTCTCGTCGTAGCCGTCGCGTTCGCGCATGGTCTCGACGGCGTCATCGAGATCCTCGCGCATGACGGGTTTGGTCAGGTAGTCGTCGAATTGCATGTCGACGATGTCGAAGTCGGGGTCTACGGCCGTGACCATGACGACCCGGCAGTCGAGCCCGCGGTCGCGGATGATGCTGAGTACTTCGTCGCCTGCGTAGCTGGGCATTTGCCGGTCCAGAAAGACGATGTCAACGTCGTCGTCGACCTTCTCAAGTGCCTCCTCACCACCGTAGGCGGTCCGGACCTCGTGCTCCATTTCCAGCCACGTCGTGTAGAGGTCCGCGATGTCACGCTCGTCGTCGACGACGAGGATGGTCTGTTCCTCGGTCATGTCCACTCCGGCCCTGTCAGTCGCATCTGTTTCCCCCACTGCGAGATACCATTACACCGTTGCTCTGAAGACACAATTAAATCCATCCCAGCTATTATCATTTGTGATTCTGAACCTGGGTAAAAATAGGCGTTATGGTGAGACGTGTTAGAAATGAAACCGTCTCCTGATTGCAGCAGTGGGTGAGGGGCGGCGGTGCTCGGCCCACGGTCCCACGCTGCTGGCGTTGCCCACGGTCGTTCCCCGGTCTGCATACTCCCGATTTGACCCCCACCGATTAAATACCATCGGCCAGTCGACGAAAACTGAATGCTTCCGGTCCCGAATTGTCTTCTATGGGCCTCACCTATGGGCGTGCATGTCGACCAACACGAATCCCTCGGTCATCAGGTCGATTGCAGTCACCGCTGAGGATGTTATCACCGCAGTCGAGACCAACCGGACGAGTGATAGGACGGCGGTGCTTCGGGTAACGCCACCCTTTAGCGGTCGGATGCGCGCTCGACTTCACGTCCGGCAGGATGGGGAGGGTGAGACGGACTCGATACATATCCCTCCGACAGAGTTACTGGATGAGAGCGTACCGTCGTATCCGCGCCCGCCCGAAACCGAGGACGAACTCCGGTCTGACCCCGACATGACTTACTCCGTCGAAAATCATCGACAGTATCATGAGCAGGCTCTTGACCAGTGGCGGGCAGAAGCCACGGCCGCCATCCGCGAGTCACTCTCGTTGCCGACATCGGAAGATGCTCCCGAGGTCACGGTTCACGTTCTCGGTGACTCTTGACCGTCCGTCGATGCTCCGGGACTGTTTGCGGACAATATATTTATCCCTCCCGTTCCAACGGAATGTATGGCCGCTTACGGCCGGCCGTCATTACGAGACCTGTTCGACGAGTCGCCGACGCCACACATCGCCCATCCGCCGCGGACACACCACCGTGACTTCTACCTCGCCACAGATGGCTCGTTCAGGGAGTCCGGCGGCGGACTCGGCGTCGTCATCGAAACGCGGGATGGGGAGCGCGTAACGCGGCTCTCCGTTCCCAACGAGGCACCAAACAACAACGTCGCCGAGTATCGGGCGTTGCACCTCGGGTTGGATGTCCTTGCCGCTCGTACGCCGTCGGACGCACGGGTTGGGGTGCTTATCGATCACGACGACCTTGCAGCCAACGTCAACGCCTCGGTGCTTGCATCCAGAGGTCTCTCTCAGACCGCTCCACATGATGTGTCCGTCCCCGGGAAGACAGGATTACACTGGCGAGGTATCCGCGCACGCCTTCACGGACTCGGAGAAGTTCGTGCCGCCCGAATCTCCAGTGACCGCAATCCTGCCCACCCGCTCGCGAACGCCCCGGACCAGTACGCACACGTCAACCGGGAACCTGACCGCTGTGTGTTGCCCGAAGCGCCGACATCCACCGAGTGTATCCCCCCGCCTTCCCGGTCGAACCGCGGCGGTGCCAGCGACTGACTCGTTTCTCACACTTTTCGCCTCGACTTTCTCCATCCTCTGTTTCATTTCACCATCCCGTCTGAACCCCGTGCAGAGATTTCATTTAATCACTGACAGTATGCCTTGATTGTCTGTACATCCTAGCGACACTCCACTCGGGTGATTCTGGTGAAAAAACATATGCATAACTTATGAGAATTCATCAGTAATGCGTAGAAAAAATACAGTGTACCTTCTGGAAACGTCACCAGAGTAAATTTTTAGTAGGATAATCCACCTATATTCAAACAGGAGGTGACATAGACATGGCGGTCAGTCGTACCAGTCCGAGACGTACCGACACGGCAAGACGGTTCCTCGTGGTGCTGAGTGGATTGTCTCGGTACGACCTGTTGCTTGCGCTGGTGCCACTGGGCTTCGTGCTAGCGCTACTGGTCCACGTTGTCGCTGGAGTGTCGATGCTGACCGCTGTGGCTGGTGGCGCAGTAATTGGCCTGGTGGTGCTGGTTGATGCGCTGTTCGTGAACCCACCGACTGCTGACCCACCACGTGATTCTCTCTGAACCACGGCCGTTGGTTGTTCGTTCTGGTCGCAGTCATCCTCTATTCTGACAGTTCCAACTCCGATCCACGAACGATATAATTTAAGTACTGGAACGTAGCAAACAGATACCACTGAGCCAATGGACCGGACAGCGATGTCCGTCGCGGCCGTCCTCGCGCTCGCACTCCTCGCAGGGTGCTCGGGGGTTACAGGTGGGGACGCCAACGCGACAGCGGTACCGAACAACACGACAGCCACGCCAGCACCATCTGCCGAGACGCCAGCGCCTGACCAGCAACCGTCGGCTTCGACGATGGTCATCGAATCTGTGTCGGTATCACCCGACAGTGTGATGGTCAACCGCAGCGCGACCATAGAGGCCACCATCAACAACACTGGCGACACCACCGGTGAGCAGACCGTTGACCTGCAGGTCGTCGGGACAGTAACCTCCTCGAAGAGAGTCGCGCTCGATACCGGCGAACAGACGACGATTTCCTTTGTGGTGAACACCAGCGCCCGCGACCCCGGGCAGTATGCTTTCACCGTGATGACAGCAAACAACTCAGGGAAAGCCTATCTCACTATCGACGAAAACCGAACGTACGAGCAGTTCTTCGACGAACTCACCGTCACCGCACCTGCAGTCTCCCACACGCGAGTTCTCTCGGCGGACACGGTACGGGTCGCCTTCGAGGACAACCACCGGTACGAAGACGTGTACAAGGACCAGACTGACAGGATGCCGGCACCGCAAGCGCTCGCGTACATGATGGCCGACAACCCTGAGCGGACGCCGGATAGGGTCGACCTTGTCATCGTCGCTGATGATGTCCCCGTCTGGAGTACGAACCTCACGCAGTCACTCGCGGAGCAGTACGTCAACAACACCATCCAGCCGGACGAGTATCGAAGACAGCTTACAGACCGGGCGCGCGGTCCGTGGGCCGACCGACGGCCTGACGAACTGGAGAATATGCTCACTTGGACACAGGGTGACCTTGCTCGTCGTGCGTATGCCACGGAGATTGCTGAGCGCCTGCGGAACTCGAACTGGAGCCACGCCTACACTATCACGGACTATGGTCTCTACAACGAAACCATCCAGATGCCCGACCCGACGGTGAAGTTCGGCCCTAACGAGTCTATCTATATCGAGGTACAGACACCTAGAGATAGTCGTGATAATGAGGTCTACACTTATCGCAGGCCTTCGTGGACAGCAACAGGTACTGGAATCGCATCGTTTGAGCTCCTTTTCACCGCAGGTAATGCGACGCTGACACCTCATCTCGGTGAGCGTCCCAGAAGCATCTACTTGCGTCAGGTCGATGAAAATGGGATACGGCATCTAACCGAACACTATCCAGTCGCATGGACACAAGCAGCCGTGATTGAGGATAACGACTTTTCTCCACAAAAAGTTATGCTCTCAATCACCTTTGATGAAGAACTACGTACCTTCTACGGTAAAGATGGGGTGCCAAAAGATACTTAGACGGCTCTGGTGAATCACTGGACAGCGTCAGCTTCGACCGTCAGAACTAGTGGAATGAAGCGGGAAACCGCCGATGATCCATGTCGAAGATCTCCCGCTTCACGAAGAAAGCGGTTCAGTTAGCTAAAAATGCTGTCGGTGGCCGAGGCGAAGTCGCCGCCCCCGAAGGGGGTGGCGGCTTCGCCGATTACGCTGTCGTATCGCTCCATTGTCTTCGGGTTTACTTGGAGAAGTCCTACCGAGAGGCGTTGGATCTGCTGAGTGAGATGCCACATATTCTCGGGGAGATCGGCCTCGAACCGGCCGATCTCCCAGATCACTCGACGCTAGTGAAGTGGTTTGACAGAATCAAGACAGCACTCTGGCGAGTGCTGCTGCGCCTGTCGGCGCAGCTGCACGACACGAGCGGTCACGCCGCCATTGACGCGACATTCTTTGACCGCGAAAACGCGAGCAAACACTACTGCCGTCGGACAAATTACCGCGTTCAGACGCTCAAAGCGACAGCTCTCGTCGACACAGAAAGCCAAGCGATCCTGGACGTTCACTGTACGACCGCGAAACGCCACGACACACAGCTCGGCTGGCAGGTCGCCCGCCGCAACGCGGGCGACCTCGCCAGCCTCGCGGCGGACAAAGGCTACGATTGGATGGATTTACGCGAGAAGCTCCGCGAAGAGGGCGTAAGACCGCTGATCAAACATCGTGAGTTCCGGCCCATCGATCACGCGCATAACGCGCGGATCGATGGGCCTCAATACCGTCAGAGAGCGATGTGTGAAACCGTCTTCTCGACGATTAAGCGCACGCTCGGCGACGCCGTGCGTGCGCGAACCTGGTACGGTGAATTTCGAGAACTCGTCTTGATGTGTACGGTTCACAACATCAAACAATCTCTGAAACCATGAAATCAAGCTCTGTCTGGTGATTCACCACGGCCACTTAGACTAATACGGCATCTGTGAAGAGCTTTTGATTATAGAACTCCGTCGCATTCAATTTATATTCGAGACAGTCATTTTCAATAACTGATTTCAAATCTGAAAGATATATTAAAATATAATAATATCCTCTAAAGAGGACAGAGATGAACTGTTTCCGAGCTCTCTCGGTATTTCAGTGCTCAAGGAAGCAAATCGGGTATGTCAATGCCTACGGTACTGCCATTCTCATCGTTTCCAGTTGGGTCCGTCTGATTATCTCTCATATTATTTTTTCTTGGTTTTGAGGCGTCGTCGCCATCGTTAGCGTCTCCTATGAATTGGAGATTACCGGGGTCAGTTAAGTCGAGAGGGTTGTCTGGTAGCTCTGACTGCCCTGAGTCCTGCGTGTCATCATTCTCTTGGTCGATATTTTGTTCTCCAGTTGTTGATTCGCTGTTTGTCCCATCATCGTTACTACTGCCATTTTCGTCAACCTCTGCATACTCTGGGTCATTTGGATTTAGGTGCTGGAGATTTGCGTTCCTGAACCCGTGATTAGTTACGTCTTTATCAATGTCGTTTTTGATTTCACTGTTCGTGATGACCAACTGTTCGTTCACACCTGTCCATCCTGCTGAAGACCACTTCTTCTTGACGCCGGGGAATTCTTTTAATTTCTTTATTTCACCCTCACTCAACAGAGTCCCGAAGTCTTCCCACCCCGCTTTGAGCGCACCGTCTTCGAGTCTGAGCCGATAGACACCATCGTTTTGTGGAATTGGACGGTCGATTCGGGACGTGTACGCCCCCACGTCAGGGGTCGATGGGACGAACCCGCTTACTTTGTTGGGGCCATTGACTTGGACACTGCCCTGGTCGATAGTTACAGAGTGATTCACTCGTGTCTCGATGCCGTACTCGTCGGTCACGACGACAGTCAGCGTCCGCTGGCCGGTGTTCTGGAACGTTTCGTTCACCGACGGCGATGCCGTCGTGCCGTTGAGGGACTCGGTGTCGTCTCGGGTGTCGTTCCAGTACCAGGCCACCCGGGAGAGTGGCGCGTCCCCAGCCGTAACGCTGGCGTTGAACGTGGCCGTCTCGTCGGTCACTACAGACTCCGGGCCATAGAGTGAGACCGACGCCGGCTCGGCCGCTTGACTGTCGACATACATCGTATCCGAACTCGTGGCACCGTCATCGTCGGTTACCGTCACCTGTACCTCGTAGGTGCCGGACTGGAGCGCCTGGAACTGTGTCGTCTCACAGCCGCCACACCGCGGTTCCATCGTCGTTCCGTCCGGCGCTGTAATCGTCCACTCGAAACTGACAATCTCACCGTCCGGGTCGACGGACCCGCCGGCGTCGAGATACACGACCTGTCCCTGTTCGACGGTCTGGTCCAGCCCTGCTGCCGGCAGCGGCGACTCGTTGTCTGCCGCCGAAGCCGGCGAGGCAGTGGCGAGGACCGAGACCACCACGAGCGTGATGAGTACCCCCCGAAGCATCGTCTGATAGGTGGGGGTGGTCCCGTTTTCACCTAAATAATTTCGTCTTCTTCGAGGGAAATGTGTGGCAGATCTACACTGCAGAAAACCGCTCGTCGCCGTGTTACTCCTGCTCTTGAGCGTCCACGACGGCAACACCCGCGAGGTTCACGATGTCTTTGACCTCGTCGCCACGCTGGAGGACGTGGACGGGTTCGTCCATGCCGACGAGCATCGGGCCGATGGCTTCCGCACCGCCGAGGCGCTGGAGGAGTTTGTACCCGATGTTGCCGGCTTCGAGGTTGGGAAAGACGAGAATGTTTGCCGCGTCGTCCAGGTCCGAGAACTCGTAGGTGTCGTTGAGGACGTCCTCGACCAGTGCCGTGTCGGCCTGCATCTCGCCGTCGACGGGGAAGTCCACCTCGTCATCGTTGCGCAGGCGGTCAGCCGCCTTTTTGACTTTCCGTGTGCCAGGATTGTCGACGCTGCCGAAATCAGAGTACGAGAGCAATGCGGCACGCGGTTCGACGTTGAACCGGCGGGCCAGTTCCGCAGTGTGTTTGGTAATCTCCGAGAGGACCTCCCGCGAGGGGTCCTGATTGACCGTGGCGTCGACACAGAAGACGACGCGGTTCTTGAAGGTGAGCATGTAGACACCGGCGGCGTAATCGGCGTCCTCGGCAGTGCCGATGACGCGAAGCGGCGGGCGAAGCGCCGAAGGGTAATGGTGCATCAGGCCCGTCAACATCGCATCGGCATCGCCCATCTCGACCATGACGCTGCCCAGATAATTGCCGTCCCGGATGAGTTCGTCCGCCTCGCGGCGAGTCAGCCCCTTCCGTTTTCGGAGTTCGTACAGCCGGTCGGCGTACGGGTCGAGGTTCCCCTCGTCGGGGTCGACGATTTCCGGCTCGAAGCTCAGCCCCAGCCGGTCCATCTCCGCCCAGATGCCCTCGCGGTCACCGATGAGGACGGGCTGGGCGATGCCCTGGTCGACCAGCTGGTAGGCTGCCCGAATCATCTTCTCGTCGTCGCCTTCAGCGAGCACGACCCGTTTGGGGTCGCTCTTTGCCTTGTTGAGGACGACACGCATCATCTCGCGGGACTTGCCCAGTCGGGCCTCCAGTCGCTCGGTGTACTCTTCGAGGTCAAGTTCCCTGCGGGCGGCCCCGCTTTCCATGGCGGCATCGGCCACTGCGGGTGCGACTTCGAAGAGGACCCGCGGGTCCAGTGGTTTGGGAATGATGTACTCCGACCCGAACTGTAGCGGTTCGTCACCGTAGGCTTTCACCACGGCGTCGGGCACGTCTTCACGGGCCAGTGTCGCCAGCGCCTCCGCAGCGGCGACTTTCATTTCTTCGTTGATTTCGGTCGCACGCGCATCGAGGGCTCCACGGAAGATGAAGGGGAAACCGAGCACGTTGTTGACCTGGTTTGGGTAATCAGAGCGACCGGTGGCGACGATGACGGTGTCGTCGCGGGCACTCTTGGCTTTGTCGTAGTCGATTTCCGGGTCCGGGTTGGCCATCGCGAAGATGATGGGGTTGTCGCCCATCGAACGAATCATATCCTCGTCGACGAGGCCGCCAATCGAGAGGCCGACGAAGACGTCCGCACCCTCCATCGCTTCTTCGAGTCCGCCCTCGGGCACGTCGCGGGCAAACTCCTGTTTGAATTCGTTGACGTCACCTTCCTGGGCGCGCTGTTCGGTGATGATGCCACTGGAGTCACACATGGTGATGTTCTCCTTGCGGGCCCCGAGGGAGACGTAGAACCGTGCAGTGGCAATCGCACTCGCGCCGGCCCCGGAGAAGACGATGTTCAGTTCCTCGAGAGTCTTCCCGGAAATGTCGACGGCGTTGAGGAGAGCCGCACCGGAGATGATGGCAGTCCCGTGCTGGTCGTCGTGGAAGACGGGAATATCCATCTCCTCGCGAAGCCGTTCCTCCACCTCGAAACATTCCGGGGCCTTGATATCCTCCAGATTGATGCCCCCGAACGTCGGCTCCATCGCGGAGATGGACTGGACCATCTGCTCGGCGCTGTCCTGGTCGAGTTCGATATCGAAGACGTCGATGTCGGCAAAGCGTTTGAACAGGACGCCTTTCCCCTCCATGACGGGTTTCGAGGCCGAGGGACCGATGTCTCCCAGCCCCAGCACGGCCGACCCGTTGGAGACGACGCCGACCATGTTCCCTTTCGCGGTGTACGAGTAGGACTTCTCTTCGTTGTCCCGAATCTCGCGACAGGGCGCAGCCACGCCCGGCGAGTACGCCAGACTCAGGTCGCGCTGTGTGTTGGTCGGCTTCGTTGTCGAAATCTCCAGCTTTCCGGGCGGCTCCTCCCGGTGATAATCGAGTGCGTCCTCGTCAAGTCCCATGCTACTACCCTCCTGTGCCGACACAAAAAGCCCATCGAACGTAATTTCGTTGTCAGTCGAATTTACTAGACAGTTATTCGCCTCCTTCTTTGGTCTCCGTTCGCTCTGGACACAGGAATAGCCGGGTTGATATACATCCAGTCCCGAGTTGGGAGTATGAACCTCTCGTTTCGGCACCTCGCCGCGACGACGACGGGCCTGACGTTCGGACTCATCCTGCTCGGTGTGTACACCGGTGCGTCCGGTGCAGGGCTGGCCTGTGCCGGCCGCTGGCCGCTCTGTGATGGCTGGCTCGGTCTCTTCCCGAAGACCTGGCCGAGTTTCATCGAGTGGTTCCACCGCTTTGTCGCGATGATAACCGGGTTTTTCATCCTCGGCACGACCTACGCTGCCTGGCGCAGCGACCGCAACCGGATAACGAAATACGCGTCCGCCATCGCCGTTGTCGTGCTTCCGGTGCAGGTGCTGCTGGGTGCGAACACCATCCTCAACTTCGGCATCATGGCGCAGGTGGCCCACCACGCCGCGGCGCTGACCATCCTCTGTGCGATGGTCATCGTCACTACCCTGGCCTTCGCCGGTGCGGACGGTTCCACCGCGACGGTGGCCGACTCCGAGGCATCCTCCCTATCCAGTGCTGATGACTAACTGATACTGTCGGCTATAAGCCCATGAAGAGTCTCGGCACTCTGTCGTGCCGAATATCTTCACGAAGGTATAGCCAACAGTATGAGTCCTCGGCGCGACTCTAGACGAAATCGCCCAGACCTGCCTGCTGGTCGTCGTCCGCTGTATCCTCCGTAGCCGATTCGTCGTCTGCACTCTCTTCTGTGGATTCGCCGGTGAGTGTTGTCTGTGTCTCGCTGCCGCCTGTCTCGGCCGCTGCTGTCTCACCGCTGTCGGGTTCGTCGTCTCCCGACGGTCCATCCTCGTCGTCGATACCCGGCGCTTCTGACTCGCCTTCGAAGGCACCGTCTGCGTTGTCCGCAGCCAGTTCCTCCCGGAGTTCGGCTGCGTCTTCGACGATTGACTGGACCTTGTTCGTGTCCTTGCCGCTGCCGGTGACAAACGAGATATGCTCGGCTTCGAGGTCGTACCGGGCAGCCATCGCCACAGTCAGTTCGCGGTTCTTGCAGTGGTGGGTCATCACCGAGAGGTGGGGCATCACGTCCCGGCGGGCTGTACTCATCGAGACACCAGCCGTCTCGGCAATCTGCTGGGCAACGTAGTCGCGTTTGTCGCGGGTCCCCCGCGTTCGCCCGAGTTTCGACCAGTAACTCGGTGGGCCATAGCGCGTCCAGCCACCCTTCTCGCCGTCGCGGGCGGCAGCGACGCCAGCGGTCATGTTATCGCCAGCGTAGCGCCAAAACGAGTAATTCTGTGTCGCGCGCACACGCCCGAGCCAGCGGTCCGCGTTGGCCAGGTAGTGGTAGGCACGGGCCAACTCTTCGCCCTCGTAATCTTTGGGCATGTTGTCCTCTATCCAGTTGATGAGGTCGTCCGGTGTCTCGTCTACGTCGTAGGAGGCTTCCAGTGCCTCCTGTGGCCCGGCCTTCTTGATGACGGTATCGAGGTAGTCGAAGACGCCTTCGGTCCGGTCGCGCTCGCCGCTGATAACGTCGTCTTCGGTGATGCGGTCTTTCCCCTCGGCCTGTGCCTGGAGGTCCTTGATGGCACCCCGGAGGTCCCCGCTGTTCATCTCCGCGATGGACGCCAGTGCGGCGTCCTCGAACTCGATGCCCTCCTTGCGACAGACATCTCGGAGGACGGGGACGATAGAGCGTTTGGACACGTCCCGGAACTCGATGTCCTGACAGGCGTTGCGAAGGCCGTTTGACATATCGTAGAACTCGTTGGCGATGAGAACCATCGGCTGGCCGGCCTCCTTGACGAGGCTGGTGATGGCACGGGACCCGCCGCGGTCGGCGTTGCCGTGGATGTTGTCGGCCTCGTCCATGATGACGACCCGCCGGCCGCTGCTGCCGGCGGTGAGCGTCCCCGACTTGGCCGCCTCGCCTGCGACCTGTTCGATGACGTCTTTGGTGCGGGTGTCACTGGCGTTGAACTCGATGGTCGGCCAGTCCATGTCGTTGGCCAGCGCGTGGGCGGCGGAGGTCTTCCCGACGCCCGGCGAGCCGTGCAGGATGACCGCGTCGCGGTGGTCGTCCCAGGTTCTGGCCCACTTTTTGAGGGCGTCGCGAGCCTTGTCGTTGCCCCGCACCTCCGACAGCGTCGAAGGCCGGTATTTCTCCGTCCAATCCATTGGGAGACAGCAGGCGCGGCCGGCGTTTAGTGGTTGCGGAGCGTCACTCCTCGACTGTCGGCAGGCCTCGACTCATGGGGGTTAGCAGCGCCATAGTACTTTTGCGTCTGCGCGCTAACCTGACCTATGGTCGAGCAGTCGGCGACGGCTGTCCTGCTGGAGTACTCCCGGGACAAAATCTCGGTGATCGACGCTGACGGGACGTTTACGTACGTCAGTGGCGCTGCCAAGCAGATACTCGGATTCGACCCGGAGACGCTCGTCGGCACTGTCGCGTGGGAGTACATCCATCCCGAAGACCGGTCCGAGGTGGTGTCCGCTTTCGAGCGGGTCATCAACGAGCCGGGATTCTCCGAGATAACTCAGACCTATCGTCACGAGGGCGCGGGTGGCGACTGGGTCTGGCTGGAGAGCCGGATGTCGAACCTGACTGACGAGGCCATCGACGGCTACGTCATCAGTTCGCGGGACGTGACCGACCGGGTGGAAGTCGAACAGGAACGCCAGGAGATGGAACTTCGCCTGCAGCACATCGCCGCACGGACCAGTGAGGTGCTCTGGCTGTTCGACGCCGACTGGGAGGAGCTGCTCTTCTGTAACGAGGCCTACGAGGCGGTCTATGGAACGACCGTCGAAGAACTGGAGGACGACCCTTCAACACTGCTCGAGTGTATCCATCCCAAGGACCGGCCAGCCGTCGCGGAGGCGATGGACCAACTCTCGATGGGTGAGTCCGTGGATATGGAGTACCGTGTCAACCCCGCCATCGACTACGGCAACTGGGTCTGGGTGCAGGGCGAACCGATATGCGAGGACGGCGAGGTCGTCCGCATCGCTGGCTTCACACGCGATATTACCGACCGGCGGCGACGCGAGCGGCAACTCGCCGTCCTTGACACCCTGTTGCGACACAACCTGCGCAACGATATGAACGCCATCATCTCCAACGCCGAACTCATCGAGGAGTACCCCGATGACCAGCCCGCGGAGAAGGCCGCGGTCATCCGCCGGGTCGGCGAAAACCTGGTCGAAACTGCCGAGAAACAGCGGGAGATAATCACGCTCTTGAAAGAGCCCGTCTCGACCAGACCTGTCAATCTCCGTACGGTCACGACATCTGCCGTCCGCTCATTGACTGACCGCTACCCCGAGGCGACTATCCAGACGGACCTCCAGCCAGTCGAGGCCGAGGCGCTCGAACAGACCGAACTGGCGATACTCGAACTGCTGGAGAATGCACTCTGTCACGCCGAGACCCCCGACCCGACGGTCCGGGTGACGACCCGTCGTGTGGGGGACACTGCCGAGGTGACCGTCAGCGACAACTGTCCGCCGATTCCCGACCACGAGTACCGCGTCCTGACCGGCGAACACGAGATGACGGCTACCTATCACAGCAGCGGCCTCGGCCTGTGGCTCGTCTACTGGATTGTCGACCTCGCCGGGGGCGACATCGATTTCCGCAGGCGCGATGACGGCAACGTCGTGACGATTCGGCTGCCCGGTATTCGCTCGGAGTGAGACTGCGGGGTTCGTCACTCGTCGAACGGTATTTCGATACCCTTTTCCGGCGGTCACGACTCGTATCGGCCGATGTCACGGGGGCCACGTGAAGAACTCGCGGAGAAGATAGCAGGTGAGGTCACCCTCAGCGACGAGCCGGGGGCGACGCTCAGGAAGTGGCGTACTGACTTCGAAATCGCACAGACGGACCTCGCCGGTGAACTGGATGTCTCGCCGTCGGTCGTCTCAGACTACGAGAGCGGCCGGCGGGAAAACCCTGGTATCGGCGTTATTCGTCGGGTCGTCGACGCGCTACTCGATATCGACGAGCGCCGCGGTGGCTCACATATCCGCCAACACGCTCGCGTCCTCTCTGCCGGGTTCGACAGCGACGTCATCTACGACCTCCGGGAGTATCAGGCCAACATCCCCCTGGAGCGGTATTACGAGGCCATCGGCGCGACGGAACTGGTCCGTGGCGACCGCGATACCGTCGCCGGCCACACCGTTATCAATTCCATCGAAGCCATCCAGCGGCTCTCCTCCGACGAGTTCTACACCCTCTATGGCCAGTCGACCAACCGTGCTCTGGTTTTCACCAACGTCACGCGGGGAGAGTCGCCGCTGGTCGCCCTTCGGGTGGTCAAGCCGACGCCCAATGCCGTCGTGCTTCACGGCCTCGACGAGGGCGACGTCTGGGAACACGCCGCCGACCTCGCACGCATCGACGGCTTCTCGCTGGCTGTCTCCGATGCCGAACTCGAAACGGTACTCGACGGCCTCCGGAGCCTGCCCTGACCGGTGTGAGCGGTTCTAGTGTACTGGCCCGTACAGCCCGGACTGGTTGAGTTCCCGGGCTGTCGCCCGTGAAAGATACTCGTCGGTCGACGTGCTGGTCAGCCAGCCCTCGCTGGTGTGGCTGCGCCCGTCGACGCGGCCCGCCGTGTTGTGCAACAGTTCGTGTGTCGTCACGCCCACCCGTGGCGTGTACCGCGTGTCGTGGTCCTCCCCTTGCCGGCCTTCGACGACACTTGCATAACCGGGCATGGACCCGCGTCCAATCGTGCTTCCGAGTTCTAGCCGGCCGTAGACCACCTGCCGGTAGATGTCCTTGCGCTGGCCGAGTTGCTTCTCGGTGTAGTAGCGGTCGTACTCGGAGTTCCGGTCGATGAGTGCCTCCTCGTCGAGTGACCCCTCGTCGACGATGTGGATGTCGATACCGGTCTCGCCGTCGGGGTTCTCGACGGGCATCTGTCCCCATATCTCCCCTAACTGCCTGCGTTCCTCGTCGGTCAGTGGCTCGATTGACTCACCGTAGTTCACCTGTACGTAGAGGTCCTTGTGGTCCGGGTCGGCGTCGGGGAGGGGCGTCCCGTCCGGGGTTTCACCCGCCCGTTCCCACCTGTCGGGCAGGCCGTCGTCGTCTGTATCCGGCCCCTCGACACCGCTGTCCTGATGGACTGTGGTCTGGGGGCCGGCATCGCCCTCGACTGCCTCGCCCCAGTCGCTCGTGAGTTCCTGTTGCAGGCCCTGCTGGCCCAGTTGCCCCGCGTACTCCGTCGCACCCCCGCCCGTGTCGTCGACGGGCCCTATCATCGCGGGCAGCGCCGCGACGATGACGACGATGACCGCGAGCAACACCGTCACCCCAGCGGCAAACTGTCCGAGCGGCGAGTCCGGCAAGACGATACCCGCTACCCGCTTGTACCGGGGCCAGAACCACCGCCAGCCCCGGAACCAGAGCCGCGCGGTTAGCCACATCGCCGCCAGCCAGAGCGCGAGGACGACCAGCCCGACGCCGACGAGAAATACTGGCCGTGGCACTGTCTCCCCCAACTGGCGAGCGCTCTCTGTGCCATCAGCAAATCGCTGTGGCAACACAATCCAGGTGATTCCGACACCGCATCCGGCGATACCGAAGAGCCCGGCGACCAACCGTTTGCGTGTCGTCATAGGTGATTTCTGGTGTCCGATACCCGGGACCGGGACATCTCTCGGTGTCTACCGTAGAGGGGGACAAAAAACTGTGCTCGCGCTATCACCGCTCGTACTGTCGCCCTACGTGCAGACAGGAGTGGGCCAGACTGCTGTAGCGTCACAGACGCGCCAGGCGGAGCAAACGTGACAGCCGACGTATCAGTCTACCCGGTCGAGGACGACCGTGATGACGGTTCCCTCCGGTTCGTTGTCGTCGATTCTGACCGCCCCGCCGTATCTATCGACGAGCGTATCGACAAGATAGAGCCCGATGCCGGTTCCATCGCTGTCCAGACCCTTCTCGCCACGGCCGAAGACGGCCGTCTTCTGGTTGTCCGGGATGCCTGGACCGTTGTCGGCGATGACAACCTTCACGGTGTCGTCGGTCTTCTGGACTGCAATCGTCACTTCCGGTACGTCCTTATCGTTGTGCTCGATTGCGTTTTTGATGACGTTCCGGAAGACGGATGCGAGCATGTCGTCTGCGCGCACCGAGACACTCGGAATCGCTCCCTCGACCTTGAGGATAGCATTGGCGTAGGTCGTTCGGACCTCGTCTATCTGGGCCTGCAGTCCGGCTCTGAGCGGGACCGGCTCTAACTGCTCGTCGCTTTGCAGCATCGTCCCTGCAAGGTCCCGTGCTGTGCGCGTGAGCTCGACGGCAGTTCTGGCGTTTTCCCCTACCTTTCTCACGTACCCCCTGTTGTCTTCGGCGACACGCCCTTCAAGCAACTCCGCGTAACTCGAAATGACCTGCAGGTCGTTGCGGATGTCGTGGCGCACCATCTCGTTGAGCAGTTCGAGTTCGTCACGTTGCCGTTGTAGCCTGTTCTCTCGTTCCAGTTGCTCTGTCACGTTCCGCGTCGCACCGACCAACTGGACCACCTCGTCGTCGACGACGACGGGTGCGATGTGTGTCTCCCAGTAGGTGTCTGGCTCGGGGACATCGAGCGTCTCGACGTATTCGATGGGTTCCAGGCGTTCCACACACCGGTTGTACCGGTCTCTGATCGCACCACCGTCCTCTTTCCCGAAGATGTCGAGTACTGTCCGCCCAGCTATCTCGCTGTTGGAGAGTCCGGTCAGTTCCTCGTAGGCGGGGTTTACCCGCTCGATTCTGAACGTGTCCTCTGTGACGTCCACGACGAAGAAGGCGTCTTGCGCGTTCTCGAAGAGTTTGTCCGCCCGTTCGAGGTCCTGTCTGCGCTCCCGAAGTTGCCTGTTCGCCTCGATCTCCTCGAGTACCCTGGAGGCGTTGCTGGCGAGTAACTTCCCGATTGTCACATCGCCGTCGTCGAAGGCGTCGACCGTTGTCGAGGAGAGGATGAGGACGCCCTGGTCGGTCAGCGGGAGTACTATCTCGCTTCGTATCTCCGTGTCGTCGTTGTACCGGTCCTCGGCCTCCCGGACATCGCCGTGGACACGGGCTTGCCCACTCTGGTAGACCTCCCACGCGATGCCGTCATCGAGGACTGGCACGTCGCCGACCACCTCCCGGGTCGACTCGGCGATGACGACTGGCTTCAGTCCACCGGCAGCCTCGTCGTACATGTGAACGCCGTACATGTCCAAACCGAGGAGTTTCCGGGCGGCAGCACAGATACAGTCTGCGACCTCCGTTCGACTGTCCGCGCCGATGAGTTCCCTGGTCGTCTCGTGGAGTCGCCGTATCTGTTGCTCCCGACGCTTCCGAGCAGTGATGTCGGTAAACATGACAGTCGCACCCTCCCCGTCCGGATAGACACGTACCTCGAACCACCGAGTATCGTCGTCAGTTCGGTATTCGTAGGTCGTCTCCTCCCCTGTCGCCATCGCCTGCTCTATCTGTTCCCTCTTCCCATCGTCCATCTCGGGACGGGGACCCCACAAGCCCTTGCCGACCACCTCGTCTTGCCGTACGTCGAGAACGTCGAGTGCACGCCTGTTCGCATACGTGACCCTGAGGTCGCTATCGAGTGTGAGGACACCCTCCGAGACGCGTTCCAGCGCCTTCCTGAGGGGCGGAACGTCCTCACTGTTAAAGTTCATGGCCACTATACGGCCAGTATCACTATCAGTGTTTTTGTGGTTCCTCTGGTGGGTTCCCGGCCAGAGACTTGATACGGGCGTCCGTGGGCTGTCTTTGCACTCTGACAGGTGGAAAACGGCCCCCTGCTGATACTGTCGGCTGTACGTACGTAAAGAGCGCGCCGGCGAAGCCGTCCCGCAAGCCTCCGGACTCCCGCAATGAGTCGGTGCAGATTGATAGAGTTACAACCGACAGTATGACTCGCCTCGCTTGTCAGCGACTGACCCGGCTCACTCCGCTCGTCGGATGCTTACTCGACGTAGGTGTACTTCCGTTCGCCCATCCGACCCCAGCCATCGAAGACGAATTCCGCGTCGGGCGTCGTGCGTGGCTCGATGTCCGTCTCGGCGTCGTGGTTGTGGACATCGTGAATCTCTTCGTACTCGTCGAATGAGAGGTCGTAGCGGTTCTCTATCTGTTCGGTGATGGTCAGTTGCTCGATCTCCTCGGCCCAGTTGGACTGAAGCGTCTCGGCGTGGATTTCGGCCTGTGCTCCGGACCCGTAGGAACCGACGAGCATCTGGTCGCCTGCAATCTCCCAACCCTCGTCGAGCGCGCGCTTGAGTCCGGCCACGCGGGCGATGTGGACCGACCCCGTGTACCAGTTGCCCACCTCACGCGAGATGTCGAGCGTCGGCTCGACGGTCCGCTGGTACCATTCCTGATAGCTGGTGGTCTCGCTGAGACTCTCCGTGTAGTCTTTGACTGCTTCGAGATATTCTTCCTCGTCGTCGAACGCCTCCGGCCGTGGCTGGCGGCCGATTTTTTCGGCGACTTCCTCCTCGATGTCGGTCCCGCGGATACAGTGGCGATAACCAAGCACTGCTGCCTTCTCGACCATCCCCGGGAACGGAGTGTGGAACGGAATGAACGCGAAGTTCTCGGGGTGTGTGTTCCCGCCCATCGCCTCGAAGTCCTCCAGCGCCTCGCGCATGCGAGCGAGATACACCTGCATCGAGCGCTTGCCGTCGACGCTGGGGAACTGCTGGTTTGGCTTGAGGAAGTCCGTCTCGTCGGCACTGCCATACCCCTGTTCGACGGAGAAACTGACGACATCTGGGTTCTCGTCGATGAGCATCGCGACTGCGCCGGCACCCTGCGTGGACTCGCCGGGGTCGTCCCGGGCGTAGAGCGCTGTGTCCGTCGCAATCACGAGCGCCGCCCGGTCGCGGGCTCGTCCTGCCCGAATCCAGTTGAACGCATCATCGAGTGCCTGCGTCCCGGAGATGCAGGCGAACTTCCGCTCGCCTTTGTTGGCGTGATGGAAGTCCTCGTCGTAGACCTGCTCCAGACAGCCCGCGACGTACGTCGAGACGGGCTTGGAGTGGTCGAAAGCGCTCTCGGTGGCCACGTCGATGCGGCCGATATCCTCGGGAGTCAGCCCCTTGCGCTCCATCAGCGTGTGACTCGCGTTCGCTGCCATCGTCACGATGTCCTCGTAGACATCCGGCAGCGACGATGCATACAGCCCCAGCCCCTTCGTGAACTTCCCTGGATCCTCGTCCTGTGCGGGGGCGAACGTCTCGGCAAGGTCCAGTTTCAGCTTCCCGGTCCGTACCTCGATGCCGTCGATGCCGACTTCTGTCATACGTATGAGTGACCAGAGGTCGTATAAGTGCCTGTCGACTAAATCATCGACGATAGTCGAAAAAACCTCAGTTCGCTTTCGCTGTCACGGTCGTATCCAGAAGTACCTGGCTGTTCTCCGGTCGCTGCACGTAGACGAGGATGTCGATGTAGGTGCCGTTCAGACCGTGGGCACGCTCGAAGCTCTCACCGGGATCAAATCGAGAGTCACCGCCGGTGAGATTCGTACTGTCGACCCGGAACTCCGTTTTTGTAGTGTCGTTCGAGAGGCGGACGCCTACGGTCCCTGCATCGACGCTGTCACCGCCGTTGTGACTGACTGTAATATTCCCCGGTGTGGCGCTGGCCTGGAAACCGATTTGCACCGGGTCGTCGTTGACGCCACCCGGTCCGGTGGTCAGATTGGAGATGACAGTGACTGCGACGAGGGAGGTCGCGATGACGACGACCCCGATGAGAAGGACGTTCCCGACCATTTCGGACTGGGCGCGGTCGGAGTCCGATAATCCCATGATTTGAGTGTCCCTGGTCACAGAATAATAACTAATCTTCTCGGTTAAGGGTTATATTGCTTGTCTTTAATCACGGACAGGTACTTTCAGTAACCGGTCCTGAATCATGCATTAATCGAGAAGGTTTCGCTACTACCGTCGCTATATGTAACCGTGACATTGACGGTCTCGCCGGCAATATCCTTTGCACCCCCATTATTGCTGAAATATCTAATCTCGAAAGATGCAGTGTTTCCTGGGTCAATAGTAGCAAAGTCATCGAGAGTTATAGTTTGTCCGAGAGTGTATTCGTTATTCCCGAAATACCCATCGTCCCAATCCCCATTATCTCCGCCACCAACGATCTCGAATTCGCCGACGTTGTCTTCCGTTTCCTGAATTCTAGTGAATGAACTTCCGCCACTGCTGGGGACGGTAACTGACACTTCTTCGATGGTCCCACTACTACTTCCGGTGTTTTCAATGTCGAATGTCAACGACCCGGTCCCCTCGACGTCAGCGCTGACCCCGCCTGCAGGTTCGATGATGTCAGCAGTTGTTTGGCTCGAAGCAGTGTCGTCAGCAGTGACGTTCACGGTGAAGTTTTTCGTCATCCCATTCGAGAAGGTGAAGGACATATTGACCCTCTCGCCACTCATGTTGAATTCCGACCCACCGCTCCGGAACTGGTACATGTAGACGGTCATTTTCTCACCGGGTCCGATGACTGGTTCTTCCCCGGCGTTCCCTCCCTCACTCAGGTCGAACAGGAATGGAATATTTTCCCCGTTGACGAAGTCTGACGTGTAGGTGTCACCTCCCACCTCGAAGTGGAATTCACTCGCCCATCTCCCTTCACCTGCTATTGGGTCATCCAGGCTGTCGACGGCGTTGTTCTGTGGGTCGACCCAGATGTCGGTCACAGTCAGCGTCCGGTTAGCGTCATTTGTGACGTTGAACCGCACGCCGGACTGTGTACCCGTGTTTCCGGGGTCTTTCGCTTTCGCGGGCCGGTCGTCGTCGGTCGTTACGTCTAGCTTGAGCCTATCGCCGTCCGAGCCGCTACTCGTATAGACGTATTCAGCACCGTTCGAGAGCGGCATCACGTACGTTGCATTCTCACCGTTCCCGTCGGTGATTCCGCTGTTCTCGCCGAGGTAGAGGTCTGAACGATTGCTGACCGAGTACGTCACGTCCGCCCCATCCACGGTCGGATATGACTCCATCGTCAGGTTCAGGTCGAATATGAACATGTCGCTCGAACCGACGGCACACTCGCCCTGTGGCGGGACTGTCGGGCACGACGACACTTCCGTATCGGTCGGCTCTTTCCAACTGACGGTGTATGCGCCCGAACTGTTACCGGACCCTCCACCGCTAATCGTGAGACTGAACGAGACATCACCCGGCTTGCTGGCTTTGTGTGCGTCGGTATCGAGACTGACATTAATCGTCTCGCTCACCGACCCGCTGACGCTGTCCGGTGCGTCGTAGATGAAGGTTGCAGTGCCGTCGCTGCCCGTCTTGGCCGTATCCTCCCCGTTCACGAACCCGCCACGCTCGGCATCGGCACGGACGACTTCGCCGCTGACAGGATTGTTGTACTTGTCGCGGGCCTGCACTTCGACGGTCGTCTGTTCGCCTTCCGGGACGACCGTTCCATTCCCACGTGTTTTCACGAGATACGACGCTGGCGGGTCGTTCCCGCGGGCGCTCCCGACGGCGACTTTCGACAGCTTGAGATCGTAGGTCACCCCGCGTTCTAGCCTGATGACCAGCTCGTCGAATCTGCTGTCGGGTAACTGTGTCACGTTTACGTCGTAGACGTGGCCACCGTTCGTGACGTTTTCCTCACTGAGCAGTCGCTCCCAGGTCGGTTCGCTCAGCCGTGTCGGCAACTCCAGCGTCACGTTTTGGTCTTTGGATGCGTTCGTCACAGCCACGCGAGTCTGTGACGCGCTGCGCGGGCGCACGTCGACCGACACTGATCCTGACCGGCCCGCCGACAGCGAGCCGTTCAGCGCGACCAGCGATATCGACCGGCCATCGACCAGTGTCTGGTCGGTCACGGTCAAGTTCTCCTCACCAAAGCGGTTGTACAGGACAGTGTTGCTGTATACCGTCCTGGGTGGGTTCTGGTACACGTTGTAGTTCGGTGCGTAGACGAGTTCCCCTGTCGAGTAATTTCGGGGGTCCCCGTTCCAGAAATCCCCGATGTCTCCTGAGACACTCGCGTTGCGCACCGTCGCATTGATGCTCTGGTTCGTCGTGCCGACAGTCCGTAGCCGTCCACTCGGTGGCCCCGGGTTGACGAAGATGGCCCGGCTGGGATACTCCGTGCCCAGCTGTACGGACACCGACGACCGCTCGCCGTCAGCGGCGGAGACGAGCGCACTCCGCAACTCCTTCATGTCGTTTTGGACCTGTTGGTTGTGCTTGAACTCGACTTCCTGATTCTGGTTGGGAACGACAAAGGCCTGATAGGTCGAGAGGAGGATAATCAGGGCACCGAACAGGATAATGGCCCCGATTTGGATAGATTGCCCTCGCTGGTCGCCCCCGAGTTGCATTAGGATGTGCTTAACCCCTAAGGGGTAAAAAGTACCCGGCTGGTTTGGATTCCGTTACCGGATACTACTCGTCGCTTTCCTCTTCCTCTTCGACGACTTCGGGGTCGCTCATCGCCGTCTGGAGACTGTCCAGCCCGTTAACCCACTCGGCGACAAAGCCGAAGTCGAGTTCCTCGGCCATTTCGAGGTTCATCTCCGCGCCGTCGATGATAAGCGTCCCGGCCTGGACACAGTAGCCGAGTGCGGCGTCCATGTCCTCTTCGGCCTCGGCGTCGGCCGCGGCCTGGACGTACTCTTCGATGGTCCCCTCGTCGGCGGGACCGCCCGCGATGAACTCCTCGGCGGCGTAGAAGACACACATCAGCGAGGTCTGGACGCCGTCGACGAGCATCGCCTTCTCCTCGTTGTCGAACTCGACCTCCGAGAGGACGATTGCCTCGATGTCCTCGATTTCGGAGAGGGCTGTCTCCTCGTCGAGTTCGCCGTCGTCGTAGTCGGTGATGATTTTCGCGACGGCGATAGCGGTGTCGTCTTGCAGATTGAGGAGTAGCCGTGCGGAGTCCTCGTCCTCTGCATCGATGTCTTCCTCGCGGATGCGGCCCAACCAGTTCTGCCAGCGTTCGTCGGTGTAGTATTCCCCGGGAGGGTTGCTCATATACCCCCGTACTCGCCTCGGGGGTTATGACTTTCGCAACCACCTTTTTGCCCCTGCGGGTGTCGCACCGCGCCTTCGGCGCGGGCGCACCGCTTGGCGCAAAAACGTGGGCGAAAAAGGCCGCGAGCGTGCGGTAGCGCGCTCGCGGGTGCCACCGTAGCTCTCCGCTACCGTCACAGCACCGCAACCGTTACAGCAACCCTGCCCTTCCCCGGGTCGTGCGGTCCTCGCTTCGCTCAGACACGCACTCCCGGCCACTGATTACAGTCGGCTCTCACCGCTACCGCTCGTCTAGGTCTGCGTAGATGCGTGCGAGTCCACACTCCGGACAGACGTACGTGGTGGCGTCGTAGCGCTGGTTCATCCCCAGTTTCCCCAGAATCCCCTCCTTGTTCTCGTCGGAGATGAACTGCATCACGTACCCGCCGCCGGTCTGCAGTTTCATCTCCTCCATCGTCACCCCGCAGTCCGGACACCGGGGGTCGGTCTCAGGCATCGTCGCCCTCCAGCGTCGCCTCGGTATCGATTCCGTACACGCGTGCGGGCGTGTCGATGTGGGCGCGAATCATCGCGTCCTCGTAGCCCTCCTCGACGAGCCACTCGGTGCGCTTCGGGACGGTCTTCGGTCCCAGCACCGCACCCGGCCGATCCGGGTCGTCGATGAAGTCCGTCTCCATCAGGAAGGGCACGTCGCGTTCACAGACGGTTTCGAGTTCGTCCTTGTCCGAGATGACGCTCGGAATCGGGCCATGGACGTTGCCACCCGAGTAGTGTTTGACGACGCGTTCCCGTGGCAGTCCACGGTCCTCTGCCCACTCGACGACTTCCTCGAAGTCCTCGCCGCCTTCGGTGTGTAGCTGTACCGCACAGCCGACCTCCGCACCGAGTTCGAAGGCGTACTGCATCACGTCGTTCGAGGCCTCCCACACCGCCTCACTCACGTCGTAGTGTGGCCGTCCGCTCTTGATGGCCAGCGCCGGCCCCTCGGAGACGAACTCGGCGGCCACGTCCAGCCCCGCCTGCATCAGGTCCGCGGCCTCCTCGGCGGTGTACCCGCGGTCGACCAGTTGTGAGATGAGTCCCGGGTGGACGCCAAGGACCGGCCACGCGCGACCGGGCAGGAGGGCACTTGCTCGCTCGGTCACGTCGACGGTAATCTCGAAAGTCTCACGGAATCCCTCGGCGTCGTCGACATCGCCGACGAGATGCCAGGAGGGTTTGTTGAGGACGAGCAGGTGTGTGCCGCCGCGGTTGGCGAAGTCCTCGGCGGCGTCGACGCCTCTGCCGTTGACGGGGTCGAGGTGGAGGTGGTTGTCAAGAATAGGCTCGAAGGCAGTCATACCCGTTTGTGGGGCGGCCCCGCGCAAAAACGGTTCGCTACTCCTCCATCGTGACCGCACGCTGGGCGGCGTTTCGCAACGCATCAGAGCGGCCGTACTCGCCGGGTGCGATGGCGACCGTTCGCACGCCCTCGCGTGCCGCGCGTTCGACGACCGGCTTGAAGTCGGCATCCCGGGAGGCGACGACGAGTACGTCAATCGTCCCGTCGACGACGGCGGTGGTCGCGTCGACTGCCAGCCGGACGTCTACGTCCCCGCTGGTAGTCACCACGTCGAAGCCTCGTGCTTCGGCAGCCTGAATCAACTCCGGCGTCGCGTGTTCGTCGAGGTACAATCTCGTCAGCGCCAGTTCGCCCTCTTCGCCCGCGATATGGCGGAGTTCGTCCAGGTCGACATCGAACTCCGAGCGGAGGACGTTCGGTCCGTCTACGAACAGCCCTACCCGCACCGTCTCGTCCCCTGCGAGACGCCCCAGTATATCCATATCCTGGCTTCGCTGTCCCCGATTAAATTCCTTCCCTTCAGGGTCGGAGCCGGTGGGCGTAGTGGTTGCCTTGGTCGCGTGCCCGCTCCAGCAGGCGCTCGACGCGGTCCTCGATTGGTGGATGGGTCGAGAGCAACCGCCGAAACCCGTCGTCTTCACTCTCGTCGCCGTGAATGTACAGCAGCGACTGGAGTCCCCACTCCGGGCTGGTCGCCCGGTGTATCTTCGAGAGTGCCCGCGCCAGCGCCGCCGGATTGCCCGTCACGTCCGCTGCGCGACTGTCCGCCAGATACTCCCGGCGACGTGAGTGGGCCAGAAAGACCAGCGTGACGAGACTCAACAGTAGGCCTACGAGCGTCTCGATGCTTCCCTTGATGAGTCCGGCGAGCCCCGGACGTCTGTCCGTCGGCCGCCCCCATATCCACGCCATCGCCCGGTCGATGCCGTGTAACAACAGCAACACCGGCAACAACAGGAGCGTCATCAGGCCCGCGATGGTTCGCATCAGGCTGACTGCAAGCGTCTGGACGAACGTATCGTAGCTCTCCATGTGCGCGAGTTCGTGGGCGAGAATCCCCTCGACCTCCTCGATTGTCAGCAGGGACACCAGTGACTTATCAAGCACAATCACACCCTCCCGCGGGCCGCCCAGCGAGAGTGCGTTTGGCACCCCGAGGTCTGCGATCAGGACGGGTGGCCGCTGCACGTCCATCCCCAGCGCTAACCGGTCCAGCCGGCGGTGCAGCGCAGGCGAGTGACTTCGTGGCAGTTCGATAGCATCCAGACTCCGCAGCAACTGTGCGGTCCCGAATCGGTAGCTCAGATACGCCATCACTACGGTGAACACGACGACGAGGACAAGCGCCGAGACCAGGTCCGGCGGTGTCGATATTATCCACGTCACCAGCAGGTAGCCCCCCGCCGCGGCCGCCGCGTAGACGGTAAACACTGTAACCCCCACCAGCACCATGAACACCCGGATGCCGAGCCGGCGCATACAGGGAGTACACGGAGTGGCGTGAAACGCATAACGGCTGCCCGCCGCCGTTCCGCCGGAATTCTCATTCCGCTGGAACACGAGCAAGGCTTTACGGGCTGTCCGCGTACAGTCGCGTATGGAACGTGACGGGGGCGGACTGTCCTGGCCCCTGAACGCGTACACGGCAGCGGGAGTTCTCGTCCTCTTTGCTACCTTGCTGTCGTTTCGCGTCGTGACCAACCCACTTCCGGCAGCACTCGCACAGGCACTGCTCCCGGTCGCACTCGGCATCTCGCTTGTCGGGTACGGGCTGCTTGTCGGTGACCGCACACCTGACCATCACCGGCACGTCGTTCGCTGGTGGATGATCGCCGGCGTCCTCGTGTTCACCCTCGTCGGCATCTACTTCTATGTCCTCAGCAAACTCTTCCAGACGGCCTACCTCCTCGCGGTACTCGGGTCGCTCTCGACTGGCGTTGCACTCGGTGCTGTCATCGGCACCTACGCCGTCGAACTGCGCCGAGCCAACCGTGACCTCGCCGAACAGAACGACCGCCTCGAAGAGTTCGCCTCCATCGTCAGCCACGACCTGCGGAATCCGCTCAGCGTCGCCTCGGGAATGGTCGAACTCGCGGACGGCGACGACGACCGCCTCGACCGGGCCGCACAGGCCCTCCAGCGTATGGACCACATCATCGAGGACGTACTGATGCTCGCCCGGGGCATCGACGAGGTGGAGACCCGGAGGGTCACACTCGGTGATATCGCCACACAGGCCTGGCAAACTGTCGACGCAGAGACGGCGACGCTCACCATAGAAGGGAGCCCGGAGGTCGAAGCCGACGACAGTCTCCTCCGTGAACTGCTGGAGAACTTGTTTCGCAACGCTGTCGAGCACGGGGAGACGGAATCTGGTGACACATCTCAGAGCTCCGCCGGTGTCTCCGTCACGGTCGGTCCCTGTGATGGCGGCTTCTACGTCGAAGACGACGGGCCAGGCATCCCACCAGCGGAGCGCGACACGGTCTTCGAGGCGGGTCACACGACCAACGACGGGTCGGGGCTCGGATTGCATATCGTCGAACGCATCTGTGAGGTCCACGGCTGGGATGTGACTGTCACCGAAAGCGAGGCGGGGGGCGCGCGCTTCGAGTTCACTGTCGAGACGACGGCAACTGGTCAGGCGCGTCGGACTGCGGGCCAGTCCGAGCCGGCACTCGTACCGTGACCGTCGTCCCGTCGTCGACGGCTATCTCCAGGGTGCCCCCACACTGTACCACGAGCCAGTTGACAAGCCACAGGCCGAGCCCACTTCCGTGTTCGAGTGCCGACTCGTCTCCGGTTTCGAGGACCTCCTGCTCCCCGTCGGGCAACCCGGGGCCGTCGTCGGCGACGCTCAGTAGCAAATCGCCGCCGTCGAGGCACGCGTCGACGCGTACTGTTGGCTCCGTCCCGCCGTGTTCGAGACCGTTCTCGATGAGTTCGTCGAGCACCGGTGCGAGTGCGGCGTCGACGCTCGCGTCGGTCTCTCCCGGCGGGTCGACGGTGACCGTTCCACTGGTCGGCCCGTCACCGCTGCTGGAGGTCACGCCGTCGAGCAGTCCGTCCACAGTCATCGTCCGCTCGGTGGACTGGCTGCTATCGATGAACTGCTCTGCCGTGTGTGCTTTCTCGGAGAGGCTGGTCAGCTCTTCGGCGGTCTCGTTGATGTGCTCTGCTGGCGCGGAGACGCCTTCCTCTTCGCTCCGGTCGAGGACCAACTGCGCGTTCCCCGTGATGACGTTCATCCGGTTTCGGAGGTTGTGGCGGATGACCCTGTTGAGGACGGTCAAACGCTGTTCTCTGACCCGCCGTTCGGTGATGTCGACATCGATGGCGACGATGGAGGTGACTGCACCCGATTCGTCGGTCACCGGTGCGACCGTGCGTCGTGCCCAGTACCGCTGGCCGTGCTTGCGTTTGTTACGCACCTCTCCCTCCCAGACCGTTCCGGACTCGACCTCATCCCAGATGGTCTGCCAGTCGAAGTCGTCCTCGCAGACGAGCGCCGGCGTCTGTCCGATGGCTTCCCCTGGCGCATACCCCGTCGTCTCCTCGAACGCGGGGTTCACGTAGCGAATCGTCCCGTCGGGACCCGTGATACACAGAGCGTACCCGGCCCGGTTGACTGCCTCCTGAAACCGGCGCGCCTCCTGGTGTGCATCGATGGCGGCGATAGCGTGCCGGAGGGTCTCGTGCAACTCCGCAAAGATTGCCTGTTCCGGCTCCGTAAATCCGTCCTCGTCCGTCGTGTAGACGCCGATTGCCGTGTCCGTCGTGCCCGGTGAGGGGAGTGTCACGACTGCGCAGGCGGTGACGCCCAGTTCGGACGCCGCCTCGGTCCACGCGTCCGAGCGGTCGGATACGTCGACGATGTTCGGTGTCGGTGTCGACTCCTGCAGTGCGTCGACGACGGGGTCCCCCTTCGTCTTTCCCTCACTGACGGCATCGAGGTAGGTATCGGGGTCACCAGCGACGCAGTCGACGGTTACCCCGTCACCGCTGGTCCGCCCGACCCAGGCGAACCGGTAGACATCCACCGTGGCCAGTTCCTCACAGACGCGCTCTCTGACCGCGCGCTCGGTATCCGCGTCGATGAGTGCCTCGTTTATCCGGGTGTGCGCGCTCGTGACGTTTTCCAGCCGGACGAGCCGTGTCACGTCGGTGAGCGTGATTGCGGCCTCGATGAACTGTGGCCCGCTTTCGACGGACTCCTTCTTGGCCTGGAAGTGTTTTACCTGTCCGTCGACCCGTCTGGTCACGATACACTGTGCGTCCATTTCGAGTGTCGCAAGCTGGTCGTCAAGCGTACCCAGTGCCGGCTCGTCCGTGCCAAGCGACGGAAAGACCTGGGTCGCGTTCTCGTTGTGGCTCACAACCCTGTCGCTCTCATCGAGCAAGAGGACGCCCTCTGAGAGGACATCGACCAGCTGTGCGTGTCCGGGGGCGCTGAGTTCGAGAAAGGAGTCCTCGGCGAAATACAGCGTCCCGACGGCGAAGATAGCGACACCGAGGGGTTCGTAGTTGACCCCCAGCAGTAGCTCCGGTGCGACTGTCCCGAGTGCGGTCGGGACAGCAGGCAGTGCCGTCGCCCCGACGAGCAGATACAGCCGCATTGCTGTCTCGCGCTCCCGGAACGCATCGTAGAGCATCCAGATGCCGACGACCGACAGCGTGTATGCTATCCCCATCGCCAGCCAGTGGAGCGTGCCGTGGCTGACTATCATATGGGGAAACGGTGTCGATACCAGCGACGCCGTGTAGTAGGTCCCGTGCAAGGGATTGGTCACTTTCACGAGGACGACCAGGCCGTATATGGCTGCCCCAAGCGCGACCAGGCGGCGGTCGCGGTGGTACGCCCGTCCGGTGTACGCCGACGCGAAATACAGCCACGCGAACACCGTCCCGAACCCGAAGACCAGCCCCATGATATACACCGCCCGCTTGGCAGGGAGTGTCGGCACCAGCAACTGGACGGCGACCACGAGCGCCCACAGCCCCGACAACACGAGCAACCCGGCGAGCCCGCGCCGGACGCTTCGGCCGGTGAGCCGCCGCGTCGGGACGATGCTGCCGAAGCATGCGATGGCGGCAGCCGAGAAGAGGGCGATGTAGGTCGCATGTACCGCATTCATCAGCTGTTCCTACTCGTATTTTCCACTAAACTCCCGCTGGGTGTTCTCAAACACTGCAAATACCGAATTTCATATCGCGGTATATAGTTTATACTGGCGGGATAACTGCCAGGCGAGAGCGGTTCTGAGCCCTGCATTCTCCGACCGGAGCCGAAGACGTATGGTTCGGGCCCCCGAGCACTCGTGTATGTCACTGCGGAGGCCACCCCTGCGGGCAGCCCACGACGACGTTGGGGCACAGTTCACCGACTTCGGTGGGTGGGACATGCCCGTCGAGTTCGACTCCATCCGGACGGAACACACCGCCGTCCGCGAGGCAGTCGGCAAGTTCGACGTATCGCATATGGGTGAGATTGCAGTCTCCGGCCCTGATGCCGGCCAACTGTGCGACCGCCTGACGACCAACGATGTCAGCCGCCTCGCCCCCGGTGAGGGCCAGTACGCTGCAATCACTGACGAAGATGGCACTATCCTTGATGACACCGTGGTCTACAACCTCCCCGCGGAGGCGGATGCGGCGTACCTGTTCATCCCCAATGCCGGCCACGACGAGGAGATGTACGACCGCTGGGTGAGCCACCGCGAGGAGTGGGGCCTCGACGCGACTGTCGAGAACCGGACCGAAACCTACGCGATGATTGCCCTGCAGGGTCCCGACGCCCCGCAACTCCTTGCCGAGCAGACGGCACTGGACCTCGACGGTCTCGCTCGCTTCGAGGTGGCTGCTGCAGCAGTCGCCGGTGTCGACGCATTTGTCGCCCGGACCGGCTACACCGGGGAGGCAGGATTCGAGATTCTTTGCCCCTGGGACGACGCCGAGACCGTCTGGTCAGCGCTGGAGTGTCAACCCTGCGGGCTGGGCGCACGCGATACGCTTCGCATCGAGATGGGGTTCCTGCTCTCCGGGCAGGACTTCCACCCCGAGGAGAACCCGCGCAACCCCTACGAGGCGGGCATCGGCTTCGTCGTCGCACTCGACACCGACTTCGTGGGTCGTGATACTCTCGACGGAATCGATGCGGAGGGACCCGCGGAGAAACTGGTGGGTCTGCGCCTCCTCGACCGCGGGGTCCCGCGGCACGGCTACACGGTGACGACGCCCGACGGCGAGGAACTCGGCGAGGTGACGAGCGGGACGATGAGCCCGACGCTTGGCGAGCCTATCGCGCTGGCGTACCTTCCGGAGGAGTACGCTGACCCCGACCAGCGCGTGCGCGTGGTCATCCGGGGCGAACCGAAGAAGGCACGTACCACCACGACGCCATTCCTATCATGAGCTTCGACATACCCGAGGACTGCCGATATCTGGCGTCCCACGAGTGGGCCCGCGAGGAAGACGGTACCGTCCGCATCGGCATCTCCGATTTCGCCCAGGACGAACTCGGCGACGTGGTGTTCGTCGAACTCCCCGACGAGGGCGAGGAACTGGACCGCGAGGACGATTTCGGCGTCATCGAGTCAATCAAGGCCGTTTCCGACATCTACGCGCCGCTTGCTGGGACGGTCACTGCAACGAACGATGTCCTGCTGGACGACCCCGAACTGGTCAACGACGACCCCTACGGTGAGGGTTGGATGATTGAACTCGACCCCGAGGAGTCACTGGACCACCTCCTCTCGCCCGACGAGTACGCCGACCAGATCGAGTAATCTGCGCCCTTTCCGCTTTGGTTTCCGTCTTTGAGCCGTTGCGCTGTCTCTCCGGGTGTAAACACTATAGTGCTATATCGAATCGCTGGTCGGGCTGCCCGGACGGATGTCTGTGTCTGCCTGGTGGTGATTCAAAAGAAACGAACGGGTCGAGTCGCTTCTGGGGATGACCGAGTCAGTCGTCGGCAGCCTGCGGTGTCGGGGCTGGCTCGGTTTCGGCGGCCGGCGTCGCCAGCGGCGACCAAGTTAGTTCGCCCTCGTAGTGGAACGCACAGTGGTCCTGTGTGGGGTCGACGACCGTCAGGTCCAGCCAGCCGTTGTCCAGTAGCCCGGCCAGGTCGTCGTTCGCCTCCAGGATGTCGGTGACGCGCTCGACCGGCGCGTGGATGACAGTCGAGAGACGGAGCGGCTGGTGATACGGCTCGTCCGCGGCGGCCATCAGCGACTGCTCCGGGAGGCCAGCCATCAGGTCGCCGCCATTGCCCTGGTAGACGCCGACGTTGCCGACGGGGTTGTGGGTCACTTTCGACCCGCTGCCGTAGACCGCGTTGTCGACGGTGGCGAAGTAGTACTGGTTGTTGATCCACTGGGTGACGACCATCGGCCCGCTCATGATGGCTTCCAGCGCCTCGCCCTCGGGGTCGGTCGCCCAGTCATACGAGTGCAGGAACGACCGGCCGTCGAGGTCGAGGTTTGCGGTCAACTCGCGCGGGCCGACGACGAAGCCCGCGTTACCGGCCAGCCCCCACTCCGGGCGGGTCTCCGCCCAGTCGGCGGCCCGACGTTGTGTCTCGCGCACGCCAGCGTCGGTGTCTGCACCCATATCGGCTGCGCGTTCGGTGGCCGCGCCAGCGCGTGCCTCCGCGAGGGCAGCACGAAGCTGTTCGAGGTCGTCGTCGTGTGATTCGGGCACGTCGTCTGCGAACAGTTCCACCTCGTCGGTGGTCGTGTCGTGTTCGCCGGCGAGGAAAACGGTGTCTTCCGGTACGTCGAGGCCGCGCTCGCGGAGTTTCTTCCTGACTGCCTCGTCGTTGCAAATCGTCGCGAGGACGCGGGCGTTCGGGCCGCCGGGGTTGCCGGCACAGGCACCACAGTCCAGACTCGCGTCGAAGGGGTTGTTCGTCGTGTGGCTGCCGTGGCCGGCGAAGACCACGAGGCGACCGAACTGCTCCCAGCCCATCAGTTCGAAGGCCGTCGCGGCGTAGTCGACCTTCTCATCGAGGGTGAGCCCCTCGCGCAGTTCGTGCACCGAGTCGGGGTTGTAATCGACCGAGGGCTCGCAGAACTCGTGGGTACCCGGCACTTGGTCGTCGGCAGCCGCCACGAGGTCGTAGACGCGCGCCGGTAACAGTGTCCGGGCCGCAAGCGAGACGCCATAGCCCGCACCCGTGGACTCGACGAAACTGAAGGCGGTGGCAGCGTTGGATTTGACGCGTTTGAACGTCTTTTTCGTTGCCGCTGCCACGTCCCGCCAGCGGTCGTAGTGCCCATGGGTGTCTTCTGTGTCTGCCGCCGGGCGGTCCGTGATACGATGTTCGGCGTCGAGGATAGGGGGACAGGCGTCGACGGTGGTGTCAGTATCGTAGCCGGCATAGCGCATCGGGATGCCGAAGAAGCCGGCGTAGCCGTGTGTGTCGTAGTTGCCGGTAGCCTCGATGTGGCGGCGGATAATCTCCGAGCGGGTATCGATGCAAAACACTAGCTGGGCGTCCGGGCGTTCGTCCTCTGTCGTCTCGGCCGCCGCGGCGCTCGCGTCTGCGAGTTCGTCGACCAGCTCCGAGCGGTAGGTCGCCTCCCACGCCTGCAACCACACCTCGGCCAGGGGAACGTCTCCCTCGTGGGTCTCCCCGTCAGGGTCGCCGGTAGCATCCGGTGTCAGTGGTGCGTCGAACGCTTCAGTAAGGGCGAGACGGACGGCGAGATAGCCCGACAGCGTGATGGGGTAGGCCGACTGCCAGGGGCTTTCGTCCGCGACGCGCTGTTTGAGAAAGCCGGTCCAGCCCGGGAGCGCGGCGAACTGGGACTCGAAGATATCCTGCCACTCGCCGGGCGGGTGGTCCTCGAGTGCGTTCCGGATGGCGTCGATGGGGTTGTCCGGAAGGTCGGTGATGGCCTCGCTGTCGGGGATGTCACCGTCGTATCCTGCGACTGTCCGGACGGCCTCGTAGAAGCCCTCTTCGCGGTTCGGCATTGACCACGTGGCCTGTCCCTCGTCGAGGAATGCTGCCAGCCACTTCGTCACCACGGCGTCCACGTCGTCGGTCGCGGTCGCCGGTGCGGTCTCGTCGGCCGATTCCGTTGCTTCCAGTTGTGCCAGTGCTGCCTCCGGGTCGGGGTCGTAGCCGTGCTCGGACAACTCCGTCCGGAGCACGTCGGGGTCGATCTGTCCGCCCTCCCATGCGTTTTGGAACACGTCGGCGCTGGGGTAGCCGTCACCGCCGAGCAACTCGCCAGCCTCGGCGACAGCCTCGTGGAACGGCTGGTCTTCGTAGCCGGCCAGCGGGTTGGCCGTCACAAAGGAATGCAGCGGCCAGACGGAGCCGACCGCGTCGGCTGCCTCGTCGATACTCTCTTCGATTGCGGGGTCAGTACTCATTGTAGTCCTCCGTGGAAGTCAGCAGCGTCTCCGATGCGGGCTGGGTTGCGTTGACGAACGCGACGTAGAGGCGCGTACTGCGCCGGTACACGCCGCTTTCGATGACGAGGTACGCCACCAGAAAGGCTCCGGCAACGACGACGTGGACCGCCGTCAGCGGCATCGGCTCGCCGACTGCGGGAAGGTCGGCGAGCAACCCGTCGACGATTCTGTAGACGCCGGCGTAGGCCGCGATTGCCGGCAGGGCGACCAGGGGCACTGCCCCGTACCGGACCGTCGCCGGCAGCGACCCGTAGGCAGTGAGTTCCCGCGTCGCGTGCAGCACTGTCAGCACGACGAGCGCCGTCAGCAGGAGGCCGCCGCCGAGTTTCGTCCCCTTGCCGGTCAGGAGTGCGAACACCGCGCCGCCGGCGAGGCCAGTCACCGCAATGACGAGATACTCGACCGGCCCACTCGACCGGGCCGTCTTCGTGGCGGCCGGGCTCTCGTGGTCGACCTGGCTGCCCGAGGAGAGGAACTGGTAGGCCTTGTAGAACCCGTGCAGGATGAGGTGGGTGACCGCAGCCGCGAAAAAGCCGAGTCCAGCCTGGAGTATCATAAAGCCCATCTGCCCGACCGTCGAGCAGCCGAGCCCGCCTTTCACGTCAGTCTGGACGGTCTTCAGCAGTTTCCCGAGCAACGCACTCGTCGCACCTACGACCATGATTGCCAGCATGATGCCGGCGTCGACGGTGACCACGGGAGCGAAACGCACGAGCAGGATACCGCCGGCGTTGACGAAGCCGGCGTGCATCAGCGCCGACGCCGGCGTCGGTGCGGTCATCGACGAGAGCAGCCAGGTGTGAAACGGGACCAGCGCGGACTGGACCATCGCCGCAAGCACCAGCCCGGCGGCAGCAATCACAAGCGCCGTGGTCGGCTTCCCGACGTTCGCGGCGACGCCGGAGATGGTCGTCGCTCCCGTCTCGACCCACAGCACGGCCAGCGACCCCCCGAGTGCGACGCTACTGGCGAGAAAATACCGGCGGGCGAGCGTCGACGCGGCACGCGCCTGGGGCCAGTCGTCCACATGTCCGATGAGCTCGGCCATCAGCAGGCCCATCGCCAGCCACGAGAGCCCAAAGAGCAGCATGCTGTCGGCGGCGACCAGCACCATCACGACCAGCGTGAACGCGAACACGGCCGCGAAAAAGCGGTCGACAGTTTCGCTACCGGCCATGTACCGACGCGAGTAGCTGTGGACGATGCCGCTCAGAAACGTCACTGATGCCCACATCACGACGGTCAACCCGTCGACAGCGACCAGACCGCTAACGGCCCACGCTTCGTTCGCCCCGAATCGGACGGCCACGACGGCGAGGCTCACAATCCACAGCGCCCAGACGACTCGCGTCAGCGCGCCTGCAACGCGTGAATCCGTCGTCGTCGGGGTCGGAAGCTGTCCTACCGTCGTCGGCTGGTGTTGTCCCGTCATCGTTGTCCAATTCGCGACCGACCGCCGCCCTCGCGGCAGATGTTGCCCCTGATTGCGGCAATCGGTCGTGTCTACCCCATACTTCGAACAGTCTGTGTATTAAATCTATCTATAGTACCAGAACGTTCGGCAGACTTGTATTATAGAACATTATGTTTATCGGGGTGTGGTAGTGGCTGTCAACCAGCCCGCTCTGTTCGGGAAAGCGTGGCTGAGCACGTGCGTTTACAGACGAGACAACGAAAGACAGGAGTCTGGTGGCAGTGCGGACAGCGAGCCCCGTCCGAGGAGGGCGTCGGCTACCGGTCGCCGTCGAAGCCGCCGAAGGGCGTCGTCTCGTGGCTGCGCACGAGCACCTCGTCGGCAACCGTCAGCCCCATATCCAGCAGTTCCTGTGCGACCGGCGTGATGTCGTCGTCGGACTCACCGACCGCAGTCACGAGCAGGTTCTGCTCGCCGGTCACGAGTTCCTGGACCGACACCACGCCGTCGATGTCGAGGATGTCGGCGACGAGGTCGCCCCGTTCGGGAATCGAGGCCGTACAGAACAGCAACATTCGGAGCGGATACCCGGATTTCTGGTAATCTATCTCGGCGCTGTATCCCTTGACGACTTCGCTAGATTCGAGCCGCTGGATGCGCTTTCGGACGGTGCTGTCGGAGGTGTCCGTCCGCTCTGCGATGTCACCCGAGGACATGTTCCGGGCGTCCTCCTGGAGGGCATACAGGATGGCTTTGTCCACGTCGTCGATATCCTCGTCGGCCATGCCGGCACTATATGCGGCCGTGCCAAAGGTATTGTCCCTGCTCCGGTGCTGGCTTTCGCTCCGTGTGTCGCCGGTGCAGGTGGGGCCGCTATCGTCGGGGCAGTGACGCTTGGGGAACCGAAAGGGTTGGGTATGGGGTGTCCTTCTAGGTTGGCAAGACGATGAGCGGACACGACAGGGGGAGTCCGTACGCCCCACACACACCCGCGGAAACCGAGGCGATGCTCGACGCCCTCGATGTCGATAGTGAAGCCGACCTGTTCGACATCCCTGATGCGGTCGCCTTCGACGGCGACTTCGGCATCGAGGCCCGCGACGAGCGGTCCATCCGTCGGGAGGTACGCCGACGGCTCGACCGCAACGACGACCTCGTGGAGTTTCTTGGCCGGGACCACTACGACCACTACGTCCCCTCGCTGGTCGACCATCTCGCGGACCGCCAGGAGTTTCTCACCTCTTACACGCAGTACCAGCCCGAAATCGCACAGGGCTTTCTCCAGGCACTCTTCGAGTACCAGTCGATGCTCGTCGAACTGACTGGGCTCGGGGTCGCGAACTGCTCCGTCTACGACGCGGCCACGGCACTCGGTGAGGCTGCCACGCTCGCTGCCCGGGTCCGCGACGCCGACGGGCAACGCGTCCTCGTCCCCGAGCACATGCGCGCAGAGAAACGTTCCGTACTTGAGAACTACACTGCCGGTGTCGACCTCTCTGTCGAAACGTACCCGATGGCCGACGGGGCTGTCGATACCGAGGCACTGGCCGAGGCCGTCGACGAGGAAACCCTGTTGGTCTACGCCGAGAGTCCGACCGTCCGAGGCGTCATCGAGGAACATCTCGGCGACATCGGGGCACTTGCCGAGGACCACGATGCTCTCTTCTGTCTCGGCTCGGACCCCGTTGCGCTCGCCATGCTGGAACGACCCGCTGACGTGGGGGCAGACGTGGTCGTCGGTGATGCCGCGACGCTGGGGCTGGGCACCGCCTACGGGATGGGTATCGGACTCTTTGTGACTCGCGAGGAGTATCTCCGGCAGGTGCCCGGTCGACTGGTCGGTGCCGGCGAAGACGACAGCGGTCGCCGTGCATACACGCTGACTCTGCAGACCCGCGAGCAACACATCCGCCGCGAGCGCGCAACGAGTAACATCTGTACGAATCAGGCCTGGGTCGCGCTCCGGACCGCGATGCACGCGGCGATGCTCGGTCCCGACGGGCTGGTCGAACTGGCCGAAGACTCCATCCGCCGCGCCCGTGACGCCGCTGACCGACTGGACGACATCTCGGGCGTACGCGCACCCGTCCATGACAGACACCAGTTCCGTGAGTTCGTCGCCCACACCGACCAGCCCGCCGGGGCCGTGGTCGATGACCTCGCGGCGGCGGGCTATGCTGTCCACCGGGTCGGCGAGCACCTGATTCAGGTCTGTGTCACCGAGACCAACGCGGACGAACTGGATGGACTCGTTGCTGCTGTCGAGGAGGTGGCACAATGAACTATTCACAGGCCCGCTGGTCCGAGGACGACCGCTACGAACCCCTGCTCTCGGAGAAAGGCAACAGGGAGGTCGCCGTCGACGAGGACGGACTGCTTCCCGACGACCTCACGCGTGATACGGTCGAGCTACCTGCCCTGGAGGAACCGGAGTTGGCCCGCCATTACACCCGGCTCTCTCAGATGAACTACGGCGTCGAGAGCGGCCCCTTCCCGCTTGGCTCGTGTACGATGAAGTACAATCCCAAGTTCACGGAGGACCTCGCGGCGCTGCCTTCGGCGGCGGTCCATCCCGACCGCGACGAGGGGACCGTCCAGGGACTGCTGGGCGTGATGCACGGCCTGCAGGACTACCTGGCACGCATCGGCGGGATGGACGCAGTGACACTCCAACCGCCTGCGGGTGCGGCCGGCGAGTTCGCGGGCGTTCTCGTCGCGAAGGCCTATCACGAACACAACGGCGACCAGCGCAGCGAAATCGTCATCCCCGATAGCGCCCACGGGACGAACTTCGCCAGCGCGGCGATGGCCGGCTTCGATGTCGTGGAACTGCCAAGCGCCGAGGACGGCCGCGTCGACCTCGATGCGCTCGAATCCGCAGTCTCCGAGGAGACGGCGGCACTGATGCTCACCAACCCCAACACGCTCGGTCTCTTCGAGCGGGACATCGAAGCCATCGCCGAAATCGTCCACGACGCCGGCGGCCTGCTGTACTACGACGGCGCGAACCTCAACGCATTGCTCGGACAGGCCCGGCCCGGCGACATGGGCTTTGACATCATGCACTACAACGTCCACAAGACCTTCGCCACGCCCCACGGCGGCGGCGGTCCGGGTGCCGGCCCCGTCGGCGTCGTCTCCGAGCTCGCCCCGTTCCTGCCTGCACCGCGGGTCCGGAAGACCGAGGGGGAGACCGTCGAGCGCTTCGACCCCGAGCACACTATCGGGAAGGTCCACGGCTTCGAGGGCAACTGGCTCGTGTTGTTGAAGACCTACGCCTACATCGCCCGTCTCGGCGACGACGGCCTCGCCGACGCCAGTGCCAAGGCAGTGCTGAACGCCAACTATCTCGCCGAGCAAATCGACTACGAGGTCCCCTTCGGACCGTTCCACCACGAGTTCGTCGCCAGCGCGGGCGAGCAAGACGCCGCCGACGTGGCAAAGCGCATGCTCGACTACGGCGTCCACCCGCCGACGACGAAGTGGCCCGAAATCGTCGACGAGGCGCTGATGACCGAACCCACAGAGGTCGAGACCACGCGGTCGCTCGACCAACTGGCAGAGGCATTCAACGCCGTCGCCGGCGAGGACGACGAGACACTGGAATCGGCACCGAGCGAGACGGCTGCTCGTCGCATCGACCAGGTGGCCGCTGCCCGCTCGCCACGGCTCTCCTGGCAGGCGCTCGACGAGGAGTAGGGACTCCCTGGCGTCGCCGGAACGCTTCCCCGACCAGGTGACATCGATGTCAGCGCGCACTCAAGACCCTGGAGCGCGTAAGAACTGGTATGACAGACCCCACGCCGACGCCGGGCATCCACCACGTCACCTGCATCGCCGGCGACCCGCAGCGAAACCTCGATTTCTGGGTCGAAACGCTCGGATTGCGACTCGTGAAACGCTCTATCAATCAGGACGACCCCGGGACCTACCACTTCTTCTTCGCCGACGCGGAGGGGACGCCGGGGACGAGCATGACTTTCTTCCCGTGGGAGGAGATGTCCCAGGGGAAAGTCGGCTCGGGGCAGGTCTCCCGGACCGCCTTCCGGGTGCCCGAGGGCAGTCTCGACTACTGGGAGGACCGCTTCGAGGAGTACGGCGTCGACTACGACGAGCGCATCGAGCGGTTTGGGAGCGAGGCGCGAAACGCCTCGGAAGAAGCGAGCGGTGCGCAGCCGCGAGCCGAAACGGTGCTGCCATTCCGGGACCCCGACGGTTTGCCGGTCGAACTCGTCGCGGTAGAGATTCCCGACGATGACCCGACTGTCCCCTGGACCGAGTTCGTTCCCGAAGAGTACGCCATCCGTGGCTTTCACTCGGTCACGCTGTGGCTCGCGGACCCCCAGCCCACCGAGGACTTGCTGGAGACGATGGGGCTGGAGCGCGTGGCGACAGCCACCGGCGGCACCGAGCAGACACAGGGCGAGGAGCGCACCCGATTCGAGGCGGCGGGCGTCGTCGGCCAGTACGTCGACATCGTTCCCGCAGTGGAGGCCGGCCGACAGGGACACGGCACCGTCCATCATGTCGCTTTCCAGACGCCGACCGACGACGACCAGGAAGCGATGCGCACGGCGGTGCAGTCGGCGGGGTTGCGCCCGACACAACAGATAGACCGCCACTGGTTCCGGTCGGTGTACTTCCGGGAGTTCGGCGGTGTTCTCTTCGAACTCGCCACGAGCGGCCCGGGCTATACCAGCGACGAGCCACTGGAGGAACTCGGCGGTCGACTCGTCTTGCCCGGCACGTTCGCGGACAGGCGTGAGGAAATCGAGGCACAGTTGACGGACGTGACTGTGCCCCGAGCTGGGGTGGCGGAAGCGGACGACTGATTGGACCAGGGCCCGTTTTCCTCGGACCAACCGCGTCACGGCCGGGGGTGAGGTGAGTTAGCCACACCTTATAATTAGGTCGAAGCCCAACGGAAGGGCACACTCGCTCCCACATGAGAGGCACGGTCGTACACGCACGTCCTGAATCTGGGCGGCGTCTGGATTTTTCGGATACAGCCCTCTCTGGTGTCAGTGTGGAGACGGTCAACACGGAGACGGCGGCACTCGATGTGCTCCGGTCTGCTGCCGTCGACTGCGTCGTCCTCGAACAGGACCTCGATGCGGGCACCGGACTTGGGGTCTTGCGTTCGATTCGTCCGGAGCGTCCCTCCGTGCCGATACTCCTCTGTACCGACGACCCGGACGGCCGACTCGCCAGCGAGGCGACTCGACACGATGTCTCCGCCTATCACGTCCACGCAGCGGACGACCCCGTCGAGGCCCGCGTCGCCTCGCTGGTCGGTGACGAGGAGGGCATGGCACGCCCCGTTCTCCGCTCCGATGGCGCGGCGGCGACCCACGGCACGGCGTTTTCGAGCATCGCCGACACCATCAACGACGCCGTCGTCACCATCGATGCCGACAGCACGATTCATTTTGCCAACGATGCGCTGGCCGAGCTAACCGGCTACGACCACGAAACACTCGTGGGGTCGTCGTTCACCAGGCTGATGCCCGAGCGGTTCCGGGAGGCCCACCAGACGGCAGTCGACCGCTACGCTCAGACCCGCGAGCGGACGCTGGATTGGGACTACATCGAACTCGCTATCGAGCCCAAAGGTGGCGAGGAGATACCCGTCGCCGTCTCCTTCTCGGCGTTCGAACGTGACGGCGAACTGCTGTTTACCGGGCTGTTGCGGGACATCCGCACGCAGAAGACACAGGAACGGTCGCTCTCGCAGTTACACGAGGTGGCTTCCGACACAGAACTGTCGACGATGGAGAAAGTCCGCCGCGTCATCGACGACCACCGGGAGCGGTTGGGACTCTCGATTGGTTTTCTCAGTCGCATTGAGGACGAGGAAGAACGGCTCGTAGCAGCGGTTGGTGACCACGAACTCGCGCAGGACGGACTCACGATGCCGGTCGAACAGACCTTCTGCCAGCACACAATCGAACGTTCGGGTCCGGTGGTCGTGACCGACCCATCCGAAGCGACCGCTCTCGACGCCAGCGTCTACGAGCAGACCGGTTTCTCGTGTTACGTCGGCCAGACGGTCCGCGTCGACGGCGAGGTGTACGGAACGCTGTGTTTCGCCGACGAGGCAGCGGCCGACCACGAGTTCGACGACGCCGACGTGGCCTTCCTTGAGGTACTTGCGGACTGGGTCGGGTACGAACTCACTCAGAACCAGCAACGCGAACAACTCCGCGAGGAGCGCCGGCGCATCCAGACGATTCTTGACCGCGTGGACGATGCCTTCTTCGCTGTCGACGAAGACTGGCAGTTCACATACTTCAACCGCCGCGCCGAGGAAGTGCTGGGCAAGTCACGAGAGGAAGTCATCGGCGAGAACATCTGGCAGGAGTTCCCGGACGCGGTCGGGTCGACCTTCGACGAGCAGTACCACCGCGCGATGGAGACACAGGAGGTGGTCACCTTCGAAGAGCACTACCCGCCGCTGGAGACGTGGTTCGAGGTCAGCGCCTACCCCTCGGAGGATGGGCTCTCGGTGTACTTTTCGGACGTAACCGACCGTCGGGAGTACACCGAGTCGCTGTCGCAGTTGCTCACGGAGACCCAGCAACTGGCACTGGACAGGACAGCCGCAGATGTGGCACAGACGGTGCTGGACGCCGCCGCGGCCGTCTTCGGGTGTGATGTGGCGGCCATCCGCCGGCTGGACCCAGTGGATGGGGTGTTACGCCCCGTGGAGACGACCGCGGAGGCCACCGACGTGGCAGGCGTCCGACCGGACTTCGATGCCGATTGCTGGGGGCCGGGTGAGGCTGTCGGCGGGACCGAGGCCATCGTCTACGAGGACCCCGAAGCGGAGGCGACCCGCCACGAGACCGGCCCGAGACCGGACGCGCTGTCGGAGTTGACGGAGGCGATGTTCGTCCCCCTGGGCAACGACGCCGTATTGAGCCTGGGGACGCCCGAGCCAGAGGGGTTCTCCGAGACGGCCCAGTCTCTTGCCGAACTGTTGGCCAGTCACGCTGCTCTCGCCTTCGAGCGCGTCGAGCGCGAGCAGGACCTCCGGACCTACGAGACAGTCCTTGAGTCCCTGCAGGGTATGGTCTACGCGACGGACGGCGATGGGACGGTCACGCTGGCGACGGGCCCTCTCGCCGAGTGGCTGGGCTACGACCGCGAGCGCCTCGTCGGCGCGGACGCGTCGCTGGTCCTCGACGACGACAGCATCAGGCACTACCGTGAATCGCTCCGGAGACTCACAGAGAGTGACCGCGAGAGCGTCACAATCGAGACGGAACTGCTGGCGGCCGACGGCACCCGGCTTCCGACGGAAATCGAGGTGACGAAACCCCCCGCCGAGAGCCCGCTGGATGGGTCGATAGGGGTTGTCAACGACCTGACTGCACTCCGGGAGGCCCGTCAGCAACTGGCGACCGAGCGCGACCGCTTCTCGTATCTGTTCGACGCTATCCCGGACGCGGTCATCGAGGTGACCTTCGAGGACGGCGACCCGGTCGTCGACTCCACGAACGAAGCCTTCGAGGAGATGTTCGGTTACACGGCAGAGACGGCCGTCGGCACGCGGGTCGCTGACCTCGTTCACCCGACTACGGCGGACCCGGGAGAGACGGGGCTGTACGACCCGCTCCGTGACGACGAGCAGAGTCGCGGCGAGGTCCAGCGGGTCACCGCGGATGGGCTGCGCTACTTTCTCTTCCGTGGTATCCCCTACGAGGGACCCGACGGTCACAACCGCGGCTTCGGTATCTACACGGACATTACCGAGCGCCGGCAAAGCGAGAATCGCCTTCGGGTCCTGACGCGGGTGCTCCGACACAACCTCCGCAACGACCTCGCAGTGCTGTTGAGTTATGCCGAGTTACTCGCCGAGGGCGTCGAGGACGACCACCTCGCCGACATTGCGGCGTCGATGTGCGCTGCCGTTGACGATGTCTCGCGGTTGAGCGAGAAAGCCCGCGCAATCCAGCAGACACTCGACAAAGCCGGCGCTGCTGCCACGCTCCAGCCAGTTCGATCTGCTGTAGATGACGCCATCGAGCCACTGCAGTCTGCCTACCCTGCTGCGACTGTCGAGACCGACGTGCCAGCGTCGCTATCGGCTGCCATCGACGACCGAGTTACGCTGGCCGTCGAGAACCTCCTCGAGAACGCCCTCGAACACGCCGGTGAGGCTCCACACGTCAGGATTTCGGCCACGCGTGATGGCGACACACTCTCGGTGACGGTGGCAGACGACGGCCCGGGCATCCCGGACCAGGAGTGGGACGTGGTGACTGGCCGGACCAAAATCACACAGCTCTCCCACGGGAGTGGTCTTGGGCTGTGGGCGGCCAAGTGGGTCGCAGAATCGTATGGTGGCCACCTCCGGCGTCGGGAGAGCGACCTAGCCGGGGCGGCAGTCGAACTCCGACTGCCCGGCGTTTTCGACACCTAGCCGTCGATGGCGGTTTCGATATCGGTGGCCAGTTCGGCGTAGTGGTCCGTTCCCACACCTTTCTGGACGAGTCCGGTCACGCCAGCGTTCTCCGCACGCTGGAGAGTCTCCTTGTCGTCGGCCGCGGTCATCAAAAAGAAGGGGAGGTCACTGAACTCCCGGACCCGCTCGAACAGTTCGAGACCGTCCATCTCCGGCATCCGGAGGTCGCTGACGACGCAGTCGATGGCTTCCTCGCGGATGCGGTCGACGGCTGCTTTCGCAGAGCGTTCGGGGAGGGCGTCGATAGCCGACGATTCCTTCTCCAGAAACGTCTCGGTCAATTCGAGGACGTCTTCGTCTTCGTCGACGACCAGTACCGTAATCTCTCCCCCCATCGCAGTCAGGCGGTACTCGTATCGACTTCGCCGTCAATCTGTACGAACCCGTAGTCACACTCCGGACAGTCCCACTTGACCTTCCGGCCGAGGTGGACCTCCGTGCTTGCTGTCTTCCAGAACGAGCGCGTTTCGCCGCAGTTCGGACACTCGTGTTCCATCTCCAGTCCCATACTGGGCCTTTCAGACCCGTCCCAATTTAAAATACCGGATGTTCGTTACGGCCGCTACCGGTCTCCGCGACGGCTTCCGGCCCTTCAGTGACCCCCCCCACCCGTCCGAGTTCGACATGCATATTTGGCATCAGACTGCCCCTGATATATGGCCGAGTATGGACTGGTATCGCTGATTCCACCCCTGCTGGCGATTGGGTTGGCAATCGCCACCCGGAAGGCGGTGCTGTCGCTGTTTCTGGGTATCTGGGCCGGCGGGGCACTGGTCAGTGGCGGACTGGGGTTGGCACAGACGTTTGACTGGATTGTCGCCGCCATGGGCTCTGAGTTACACGTCCGAATCCTGGTGTTCACCCTGTTGCTCGGGTCGGGCGTGGGGATGGTCTGGCGGCTTGGCGGGTCATTGGCGCTTCGCAACTGGGCCCTGGAGCGTCTCGATACGCCACGAAAGGCCGGGTTGATTGCGTGGTTGCTTGGCCTGTTGCTCTTTTTCGATGATTACGCCAACACCGCCATCGTTGGGAGCACGATGAAGGATGTCTCCGACGGGCTGGCTGTTTCCCGGGAGAAACTCTCCTACATCGTCGACTCGACGGCGGCTCCGGTTGCGACGCTTGGCATCTCCTCGTGGGTGGCGTTCCAGCTGGGGCTCATCGCCGACGCCTACGCGGAACTGGGAGTCGAGTCGGCCCCGCCGGCCTTCGAGGTGTTCCTGCGGTCGATTCCGTTCAACGCCTACGCCCTCCTCGCAATCGCGATGGTCGCCATCGTCGTCGGCAGCGGCCGCGACTACGGGGAGATGCTCGACGCAGAGGCTCGTGCCCGGGAGACGGGTGCTGTCGTCCGGGACGGGTCGACGCCGATGCAGGATGTCGAGGGGACGCTCGGGTCACCCAGCGTGACTAACCCCCGGCTGCTCGCCTTCTTCGGTCCGGTTGCGATTCTCATCGTCGCGACACTCGGGGCCGCAATCTGGACCGGCTACGAGCCGGGAGCCTCGGCGTATGACGTGGTGACTGGCGCAGACTACGCGGACGCGCTCATGTACGGGTCCTTCACGATGGTGGCATCGGGCTTTCTCCTGGGCAAGGTGTTCGACATCATGTCGCTTGGCGAACTGACTGACACGGTGATCGACGGCTTCGGCATCATGTTGACTGCGGTGTCGATTCTCGTCCTCGCCTGGGGGATGGGCGAGGCCGTCGAGGCGCTCGGCACTGGGGCCTACGTCGCCGGCTACGCCGAGTCGGTTCTCGACCCGGCTCTGCTCCCGGTGGTTGTCTTGTTAGTCGGGGCGTTTGTCGCCTTCTCGACTGGGACATCGTGGGGCGCGATGGCTATCCTGACGCCCATCGTCGTGCCGGTCGCCTGGCGTCTCACCGGCGACCACACGATGGTCGCGGCCGTCGTGGGCGCGGTCTTTTCAGGGGCAATCTTCGGCGACCATACCTCACCAATCTCCGATACGACGGTGCTGTCAGCGACGTTTACCGGTGCTGACCTGATAGACCACGTCCGGACGCAGTTCTACTACGCCGTGACGGTGGCACTCGTCGCGATTGCCGTCCTGCTCGCGTGGGGAGTCACCGGCATCACCCCCATCGTGTGGATCCCGCTGGGTGTTCTCGCGCTCGTCGGGTTGGTGTATGTCTTCTCCTCGCTGGACGCCTCACGCAAGGGACTCGACCCGGATGTCGCGGCCAGGGTTGGCGAGTCCGCAGACGACGTGGTGGAATCTGACCCAGATGCTACCGGAGAGTCCTGATGGCGGCACCGTAACACCCTCACAGCTGGCAGCGACCGTTTAAGGCTACGGCAGCCGAAATCACCGTATGGCCAGACAAACCACCAGATGTGAGGCGTGTGGCTACAGGGTCCACTGGAACCCCGAGACCCGCGAGGGGCCGACAATCTTCTTCGAGAAGGGTCTGTGTCCCAGCTGTGGCACATCTTTCGAGGACCGCGCGCCGGTCTCGGCACGCCGCGGCAGAAAGCGCCGGTAATCGCCGGGGGCGTTCGGTGCCGCTTGCGGTACTCCTTTTGGTGGGCCGGTCGACACTGAGAGTATGCAGACTGTCATCCTCGCGGCGGGGCAAGGGACCCGGATGCGGCCGTTGACCGACGCGACACCCAAGCCCATGTTGCCGGTCGCGGACCGTCCGCTTGCCGCCCACACTGCGGACGCCGCAGTCGACGCCGGCGCGAGCGAACTCGTCTTCGTCGTCGGCTACGAGGCCGAGCAGGTCCGCTCGTATTTCGGTGAGGTGTATCGCGGAATCCCTGTCGCCTACGCCACCCAGTCCGAGCAACGCGGCACCGCCGACGCTGTTCGCGCCGCACGCAAGCACATCGACGACGATTTTGCCGTCCTCAACGGGGACAACCTCTATGACCCAGCGAGCGTTGCGACCCTCTACGAGGCCGCACCCGCTATCGCTGCCCAGGAGGTCACGGACCCGACCAGCTACGGCGTCCTCTCGACCGACGGCGAGCGCGTGACCGGCATCGTCGAAAAGCCCGCCGACCCGCCCTCGAATCTCGCGAATGCCGGTGCCTACGTCTTTCCGGCAGTCGCTCGCGAGTGGCTCGATGTCCCCGAATCCGAGCGGGGCGAACACGAACTGACCGACGTGGTCGCACGCGTCATCGAGGAGTCCGACGTGACGGCGGTCGAACTGGACCGCTGGATGGATGTCGGCCGGCCGTGGGAACTGCTGGAGGCAAACGAGTGGAAACTCGACGAACTGGACCGTGACATCCGAGGGGACGTGGCTGATGACGCCGACCTCCGGGGAGCGGTCGTCGTCGAGGACGGGGCTACCATCGAACCGGGCGTCGTCATCGAGGGCCCCGCCCTCATCCGCTCGGATGCGGACGTGGGACCGAACGCCTACATCCGGGGAGCGACACTGATTGGGGAAGACGTCCATATCGGCCAGAGCGTAGAACTGAAAAATACTGTCGTGCGCGCGGGCACGAACGTCCCGCATCTCTCCTACGTCGGTGACAGCGTCCTCGGCTGTGACGCCAACCTCGGCGCGGGAACGACGGTCGCGAACCTGCGCCACGACGACGAGCCGGTGCGGCTGACGGTCAAAGGCGAGCGCGTCTCGACGGGCCGCCGGAAGTTCGGCGTCGTCGTCGGCGACGGCGCAAAGACCGGCATCGACACGAACCTCAACGCCGGTGTGACGCTGTCCTCGGGCGCGACGACGACGCCCGGCGAGACGGTGACGCGGGACCGGTAGTTGGCGTCTACCCCGGTGTGTCCATCTTCACTGGACAATCGTGAAGATTAGACTACGATATATGGGATTAAATAGGGGCGTCACAACATACCATCCAAGATGGTTGACCCCACTTCGGACCTCGCGGAAGACATCTCCGAGGAGGACGCCCCCTCGTGTGACACCTGTGGTACGACGATTCTGAACGAACCCCGTCACCGTGTCATCACCTGGGTGGAGGACGAACAGGTACAGTCCGCACATTTCTGTGACGACGATTGCCGGATGAGTTGGGACGGCGGCGCCTAACCTCCACTTAGGTCTCGGTTTCGCCTCTCGTTCTGTACCACTGTATCCCCGCACCAGCCAGTACCACGAGCGTGAGCAACGTCACGCCGACCTGTAACTCGCCAACCCAGAAGGGCAACGCCGGGAGTGCGGTGTGGACGATGAACGTCACTGTCGAGAGGACCGGGATGTCGTCGTCCCCGGCGTCGACCGTTCCAGTGTCGTTGCGCTCGGACACCGGCAGGGCCGTGGTGGCGTTCGTGTCGATACTGTCGGCCTCGTAGGGGACTTGGTCGGTCGTCCGACTCCAGACCACGTCGCCGTCGTCGTCCATCTCGACGACGCGTTTGTTCATCGAGTCCGTAATCAGCGTGTTGCCACTCGGGAGGCGGTCGGCGTCCCGGGGCCACGAGAAGCCGACGCTGGCGGCCTCGGAGAGCGCCCAGACAGGTTCCCAGCGCCCCCCATCGGTCCGGTGGAGTTCGACCACGCGGTTGTTGTCGCTGTCGGCAACCAGCACGGCCTCCTCACCGAGCCACTGGGGGTTGTGCTGGTGGTTTATCACCACGGGGTCGCCACAGCGGACATCGCCGTCCCCGTCGTAATCACTCAACTGGCCGGGTTGGGTACAGGAGCTATCGTCGTCGGTCCGGTCCTCGTTGATGACTTCGACGACGCCGCTGCCCCGCTCGACGACGAGCAGTTGGTTGGCGTTGCGAACCGACACGAGAAAGCGGTCCTCGCCGATGTGGTTCACGTCGTTGACGTGCAGCCAGTCGAGTCGGGTGGGGTCTTCCGGGGCGTCATAGAAAGACGACGCCCGCCACTCCCAGGCCACGGAGCCGTTTTCGACGACTGCGAGCCGTTCTCTGTCCATGTCGACCATCGCGACGGAGCCGTCCGGTAGCGGTTCGATGGCGTGTACCTCGCTGTTAGAGATGTCCCGGACGGGAAAACTGTACTCGCTCAGTATCGCCGGCCCGTCGGGGTCGACGACACGATAGCCCGTCCGACCGCAGGGGGACTCGTAGGGGCCACAATCGGAGACGCCGCTGTCGGCGAAGGCGACCATCGCCGTGCCATTCGCGAGGCGTTCGACCTCGAAGACGCTGTCCGCGCTGTCCTCTTGCCACGCGATGCCGTCGTCATTGAGTCGGTAGACACTCCCGTGGTCGTGGAGACCCGGGCCGCCGCCCTGAACGCCGACCAGGATGGGGTCGCTCTCGCCTGTATCCTCGACTGACGGCGCGAGCAACGCACTCACGGCCATCGTCAGGACAAAGAGCCCGAGCGCGACGGCGGCTATCTTCCGTGGGGAGGGCAGGTCCATTATCTCATGTGGGGCCACTGACAGTCATGAGCGCATCGGTTCACGACGAAAGACAAACACCCCTCGGGGCCGAAAGGGACGTATGGAACTCGGGACGCGCCGAGCGTTCGCAGTCGTCGTACTGGCAGGTGTCGCAGGGACCGGCAGCGTCGTCTACTTCCTGAACGCCGTCGGCCTCGGAACGCTTGGGTCCGTTGTCTGGTTCGTCGGCTACGGGACGATGGTGTACACCCTCTGGTACGGCTGGATTCGACCGCTCGACCTCACGGGTGGGACGGACCCCGACGAAGTCGCTGATGCCACTGTCGACGAGGAACCGACTACCGAATCTGGGGGCTGAACTCGCTTCCAACCTCGGTGTGTCTGACCCCGGTCTTTGCTTTTTGTTTGCCTGCCGCTATTTTCCGGAAGCGGATGCTATGGGGGTCTTCTCATCCGAAACCCCTGCCGACGTATCTCGGAGTTATCGACCATTCTCATTCCCGTTCTTTGCGCTGCCTATCCGTTCGGTACTGTGGCATATTCACCTACCAAATGCGATGAGACTGCCATAGAGGACAAATCCCACACCGAGGACAGTACCACTCACCCACCTGGTCGAGCTCAACATGCCGAGCGTACATATCCCAACTCCACAGAGCGCCCAGAACAGCCCAACCCAACGGTGGCTCAGTTCGGTGAACAGCGGTCCAAGCCTCGGGGCGAGGACCGCCGCAACACCAATTCCGATGCATGCGATACTCGCAGCAACCCCTCCAGTATCGACCGACCCCCAATAGAATACTGACACAGCCATTCCTAACAGACCAAGAACGATGTACGTGAGGCCCTCCCATAGCCCTCCAAAATCCAAGCGTTCTCGCTCGGTCACTACGTTCGGTTTGGATGCCGGGTCGTGAAGGTACTTCTGAATGGAACGTTGAACTGTGGATTCTATCCCCCAGTCCGGGTAACATGCAGGTGTACCGAGAGGGGCAGTGTCTGGCTCTCGACGCAGGCCCGGCTAACACGGAGAATAGAATTATCAGCGAACTCGTAACACCGAACGGTATGGACTGGCGAATCGTCGTCGCTGGTTTGGTTGTGAGTGGTGGCTTCGTTCTTGGCTGGGTGACGGCCGGCACACTCGGTGATGCAGTCGTTTCTGCTGTCCTCGTTTCCTGCTGTCTCGCTGTCAGTGTGCTTGTCGATAAGTGCGTCTATGGGTTGTGACCTGTCTTCGCACCACTGTCCGACATATCCGGTTCTGTGAACCGCAATGCGATGCGCCGCGGATGCTACACTTCCTCTGCGGGCTGACTGTACAGATAGGCCGCCTCGCGAACTGAAGCCCCCTATCCCATAGATGATGGCATAAAGACTGAGGGTGTGCAGCGGCTCTGGTACGGACCAGTCTATCTGCTGACGGAAATACTCATAGTCGAATACGGCCAACACGCACGTGTGCCCTCCATCCACAGATTAGGCTCCTACGATTCCCGAACAGTAATTTTCGGTCTTGCGACCGTTTTCTGCTCTGTCGTTACCGGGTGGGCTGTGATAGATGACCAAGACCTCGTGACGGTATCCCTCCTCGGTGTACTGACACTGTACGTACTCGGGAACGCTCTGCCTGTCATCTACCAACGTGTCCCGCGATTCAAACAGGTTGCTGCAGTCCCGCTTGGTGTCGTCGGTGGTGTTGCGTATGCGACAGGAGCACCAACAGACATACCCATATTCTTCATTCTGGTCGGTGTTGGGAGCCTCATCGACCTTCTTTGGGACCCTACTGGCAATGTCTATGCAGATGACTCGGAGTGATACTACCTATCCGCGGGTTTCTCTGAGTAATCCCGCCCGTCTCCCTCTCATCTGGTCACGACAGTATCCTCACGCAGCAAGGGACAGTCGCTCGTCAGTCCGGTGAAACCTCTCCCCGTGGTAGGCAGTCCGACTGTGTTTCACAGCCAGAAACTCCGCAGTGGACTATAATAATCGGGCGGGACTTTCGCCGATATGGACTGGGCATTCAGAATCCGAAAAGACGTTCCGCCCTGGGTAATGACACTCGTACTGATTCTCGCAATTCTGCTGATTGCTGGCCTTCAGCATTTTAACATCATATAAACAGCACGGTAATGTCCGCTATTGCAGGTGATTGCTGTGCACGTGTACTGATACTGTCGGACGTAAGCCCTTCAAGAATTTCGCCACCCCGGGGTGGCGAATATCTTTCCGAAGTTACGTCCAACAGTATGAACATCGGTGTGTCTGACTCTCTCCCCGGTCGGGCCGCCAAGGGCTGGGACGACTGTGCCGTAATCGAATCAACTCGATTCCACCGACCGACGCTTTCCGAGCAGGTACACAAAGTAGATGAGCGCAAAGGGAATGAAAGACAGCCCTCCAACGACTCCCCCACCGACCACTGATTCGAGGAGTGACCCACTACCGAGAGCCCTGCTGACAACGCCGGCGAACACGAGGACCACGAACCCGACCCGAAATATCTGGAGTTCTGTTTGCGTAAGCGGGAAGACGCCCATGGCCATTTCTTGTATTTCAAATGATGTAATCTTTGCTGTCCCCAGCGCTCGGATGTTCTCGCCCCGGAGCCCGTCGTATTGGCGACTCTCTCATTCTGTGTCATCTCAGGCCCGGCGGACGAGATGGGCTCTGACCGCTTGCTGGGCGTCTTCACAGACATCGACAAGCCGTGTCGCCGTCGACAGGACAGGGTAGGTGACGGGGAAATCCTCGTAAACTGATTCGACGAGACTGCGGTTCGAGACTCCTACCTGGCCGACGTGGCTGGTGTTGCCGGCGAGAAACTCCTGTCGGTCAGCAGCGACCGTGGCACAATCAGCCCGGTAGGTATCGAGGCGGTCGTGGCGCTCGCGGAGCCGGTCGAAACCCAACTCCGAGAGAGGCTGTTCGTCGGCGGTCGTCAGCCACTCGACGACTGCATCGACCGTCTCGACGGCGTCGCTCAGGTGGTCGGTTTCCCGGTCGAGTGCCTCGCAGGTCACTGCAAGCTCGCGCTGGCGTGTCGTCACGGCCGAGAGGAGTTGTTTCTGAAGCGTCTGTGTGAACTGTACCTCCGTCGTCGGGGCCAGCGCGAGAGCAGCCTCCTCGCCGAGTTCGTCTCGGAGGGCGGCAAGCGTCGAGTCACTCTCGGCGTGTGGCCCGACTGACTCCGCGAACGCCGACCGGAGACTGTCCCGCCGGTCGACGCCAGTTCCGCCGGCTCCGGCCGCGACGGGAGCGGTGACAGTGCCGCTGACCTGGTTCCCACCCGGCCCCGCTGTCGCCGTGCTTCGGACGTTGTCGGCGAAGGCTTCGAGCCCGTCCCGCTTCTTTGCGAGTGTCGCACGCTCGACCTCGACGCGTTCGCGTGCCTGGTGGAGATGGGTTTCGACCGTCACGCGTCACCCTCCTGTTGCTGGCTGACGGCGACGGGCCACTCCGTGGCCCCGCTGTAATGCTGACAGACGATGAAGTCGTACATCGGTGCTTCAGGGTCGTACTCCCTGAGTAGCGACCGGTAGGCTGTTGCGGTCTGTGCTGCCGTTCCTGCCGTTTCGCGGTCCGGGAACGACAGGCCACCGACCGGAACCGGTCGCTGCCCCGTCCGCCCGCAGATGACGTAGTACTCCCCCGCTGCCGTGGCGAGGGCCTCGATGCGCTTCCGGACTGCTGCGAGCCTTTCCTCGACCATTTTAGGCAACCCTAAACAACCGTAGATAAAGTGTTTTTCGGTCGGCCTAAAAGAATCCGCGTTGGCGGTCCCGCACACGTTCGGGACAATGCGCAATCGGTCACGGCGGCAAGTGAGGATATGGCCGAGCAGAGAGTCGAGGAGACCCTCGACGTTCGCGACATAGACGGCGAACCGTTCGGCGATATCATGGCAGCACTGGAGGAGTTGGAGGCTGGCGACCGTCTGCGTCTCATCAACAGTTTCGAGCCGGAGCCACTCTACAACGTCCTCAGACAACGAGGGTTCACATACGATATGACACAGGTCGACACACAGGAGTACCACGTCGACATAGAACACGCCGAATAGCATTCGCTGGCTCTGGTGAATCACTGGACAGCGTCAGCTTCGACCGTCAGAACTAGTGGAATGAAGCGGGAAACCGCCGATGATCCATGTCGAAGATCTCCCGCTTCACGAAGAAAGCGGTTCAGTTAGCTAAAAATGCTGTCGGTGGCCGAGGCGAAGTCGCCGCCCCCGAAGGGGGTGGCGGCTTCGCCGATTACGCTGTCGTATCGCTCCATTGTCTTCGGGTTTACTTGGAGAAGTCCTACCGAGAGGCGTTGGATCTGCTGAGTGAGATGCCACATATTCTCGGGGAGATCGGCCTCGAACCGGCCGATCTCCCAGATCACTCGACGCTAGTGAAGTGGTTTGACAGAATCAAGACAGCACTCTGGCGAGTGCTGCTGCGCCTGTCGGCGCAGCTGCACGACACGAGCGGTCACGCCGCCATTGACGCGACATTCTTTGACCGCGAAAACGCGAGCAAACACTACTGCCGTCGGACAAATTACCGCGTTCAGACGCTCAAAGCGACAGCTCTCGTCGACACAGAAAGCCAAGCGATCCTGGACGTTCACTGTACGACCGCGAAACGCCACGACACACAGCTCGGCTGGCAGGTCGCCCGCCGCAACGCGGGCGACCTCGCCAGCCTCGCGGCGGACAAAGGCTACGATTGGATGGATTTACGCGAGAAGCTCCGCGAAGAGGGCGTAAGACCGCTGATCAAACATCGTGAGTTCCGGCCCATCGATCACGCGCATAACGCGCGGATCGATGGGCCTCAATACCGTCAGAGAGCGATGTGTGAAACCGTCTTCTCGACGATTAAGCGCACGCTCGGCGACGCCGTGCGTGCGCGAACCTGGTACGGTGAATTTCGAGAACTCGTCTTGATGTGTACGGTTCACAACATCAAACAATCTCTGAAACCATGAAATCAAGCTCTGTCTGGTGATTCACCACGGCCCATTCGCTGGCTGTTTTCGGTCCGCCGTCACCGCGGACCGTGACGTGTGATACTTACAGCTCGGTGCTCCCGCGGCGTGTCTGGAGATATACCAGCGAGGAGACGACGTTCACCCCGGGGAGAGCCGCCAGCGCCGCCCAGAAGCCCGGTCCCTGTTCCCAGTCAGTGTGTGTCAGGAGATGGCGTGCATCCAGATAGGTCGCAATCGGCAACCCGACGAGGTTCACGAGCAGCCACCCGATGACGACTGGCACCGACAGCAGGTTCCCCAATCCGGCCACTGCGAGTGCAAAGACGAGCAGGTTCACGCCGAGACCAGCGCCGACGCCGTAGACTCCAAGCGACGACCCCTCCGGGCCGTCCGGCGGGACGTATGGAACGTGGTGGCTCCCCTCTACGGTGAGCAACAGCGACTCGCCATAGAGGTCCGCGAAGCGCTCCGGCTCGATGCCGTGACGGTCCAGCAGCCGTACCAGCCGGTCCTCCGGGGTTCCGTCCTCGAACTCGAAATACACCCTCGTTTCCTCGCCGGTCCGCAACTCAAGCGTCAACGCGAGTGCCTGGGGTGTGGTAATCGTTACTGGATAGTCTGCGGGCACGGTTTCGGCAGGGATACGCTCGACATCGATGGCCCGGCCCCGAACCCGGTCGCCGTCGATGTTCGTCAGCTCCGATTCGAGGTCGAGAAACGACTCGGCAGCGTCCTCGCCGGTGTCGGCTGCCGCGGTGGAGGCTGTCTCCACCTCTGCGGTCGCCTCTTTCGGGTGGGCCTCATCAGTGACCACCTCCTCGCCGTCGTCGCTCACGCATTTCCTTTCGCATCCTGTCGTCTAAACGTCGGCGGTCAGGCGCTGTCGAAGGCGGCGCTGACGTCGACGTCCTCCTTTTCGGCGGCGGTCGCCTCGAACAGTTCCCGCTCGTCGAAGCCGAACTGGTTGGCGATGAGGACGTAGGGGAACTGGTCGATACGGGTGTTCAACTGTGTCGCCGCTTCGTTGTACAGTTCCCGCCGGTCGGAAATCTGGTCCTCGATGCCGGAGATACGCTCCTGAAACTGCATGAGGTTTTCCTGCGAGCGCAACTCGGGGTACTCCTCTGCGCGGGCTTCGAAGTTCATCATCGCCTGCCGGACCTGCTGGTCGGCCGCTGCCTGTTCCTGTGGCGTCCCGGCCTGTGCGGCCTGCTCGCGAGCCTGGGTCAGTTCCGTCAGCAGTTCCTCCTCGTGGTCCATGTACTCGGAAGCAGCGTCGATGAGTTTCGTCAGCTCGTCTTGCCGTTGCTTCAACAGAACGTCGATGTTCTGTTTCGCCTGATCGACTTGCTCGCGCAGACTGACCAGCGAGTTGTAGACCTTGACCGTGTAGGCGGCCAGCAGTACGACGACGAGGAGAACACCGACTCCGGCGATGATTCCCAGGACCATTGGTGTAGAGGGACAGAACTGGATGACAAAGTATTTTCGATACTTTGTTGACACTCTCGGCTCAGCCGAGCAGCGTCTCGAACCGGTCGACGGCGTCGGCTGTCCCGGCGACGAGAAGTTTGTCACCGTCGACAACGCGAAAGTCCGGCCCGAGTTCGGTCAGCAGGTCCCCGTTGCGTTCGATAGCGACGACGGTACAGCCTGTTTGCGTACGAACGTCGGCTTCAGCGAGTGTCTGGCCCGCTAGCCCGGGTGCGGCTGTCCGGCGGACGTTGACGCCGGCGTCCATCGAGATGACCTGTTCGTCCTCCAGCACCGCAGAGGCGGTCATCCGGCCGGTCACCTGCGCCAGCGAGAGGACGTAGTTCGCCCCGGCGCGGTACATCTTCTGGACGCTCTCCTCTTCTTCGGTCCGGGCGGCGATGTTGAGGTCGGGGTTCAAATCGCGCATGACGAGGGTGGCAAACTCGGCTTCGGTGTCGTCGGGGACGGCGAGGATGACCGACCGGGCGTCTTCGATACCGATCTCGTGGAGGGCCGATTCGTCGCTGGCCTCGCCGACGACATCGACGCCCGGCACGTCGTGTTGGTCCAGCACCGTGTACGGCTGGTCAGCTTCGGCCAGTGCGGCAGTCGCCGTCTGTCCGACGTGACCGTAGCCGATGACGAGCGTCTCACCGCGGCGCAACTCCCGGACTGCGGCCTCAGGTAGCTCTTCGAGCGCTTCGAGTTGGTCGTGCTGTCCGGTCACCAGCAACACCGTCCCTGGTTCCAGAACCGTCTCCGGGTCGACGGGCGTCTGGAACTCACCGCGGAACCACGCGCCGATGACGTTGATGCCGAGTTCCTCTCTGAGCCGGCTGTCGGCCAACCTCGCACCCGCCAGTGGGCTCCCGTGCTGGACGAGCAACTCCGCGATGTCGAAGTCCTCGCCAACCTCGATGCCGTCGCCGAGTTCCGTCGTCACACCGGTCGAGATGACCTGTGCGAGCCGTTCGCCGAGCAAGGGTCGTGGTGAGAGGGCCACATCGGCCCCGGCCAGTTCGTGATAGCGCGTGCTGTCGGGGTCCTCGACGACGCTGACGACTCGAACGTCTTCGGACAGTTCCCGGGCCGTGAGGACGATACTGGTATCCAGTTCGTCGGAGACATCCGCCACCAGGGCGCGGGCGTCGGTGATGTTTGCACCCTCCAGGCCGGCGACGCTGTCGGGTTCCGCATGAATCACCTCGTAATCGTTCTCGTACAGCGTCGTCGCACGCTCGCGGTCCGGTTCGACGATGATATACTCGACGTCGCGTCTGTGTAGTTCATCGATGAGCGAGTCCGCACGCGGCGAGTAGGTGGCGATGACGACGTGCCCCGATTGCCCGTTCTCGACGGCTGTCGGCACCGTCGTGGAAAGTATCTCCTCCATCGCCGGAAACAGAAACACCGGCAACGCGAGGAATATCATCACCGTCCCGACAGTGTCCATCACGATGATCAGGACGTTCATAAACGGCGTATTCCAGGGGGCATCCGAGCCAAAGCCCGTCGTCGTGAACGTCTCCACGACAATCTGCAGCGAGTGCAGAAAGGTCCGTGGCCGTCCATCCACGTTAGTCATTCCCCAGTCGTAGGCGAAGGTAAACCCGAAGACGAGTGCTGAGAGGACAGTGAGATAATACGCTGTCCGGCGCTGCCACCTGTCCATACACGTCGCCAGTTGCGTCCCCGATTTAAACGTCTGTCGTCGCTTCTCTCGCGGGGACTCCGCGTTGCGTCTCCCAACCCGTTCGGTCGGCCTGCCATGCCGCGTCAACATTCAAGTACGAAGGCGTGACCACCCCCACGTGTGACGTTCGTACTCGGTCGCGACGGAGAGCCCGAGGCCGGTCCGGTGGGCCAACTCGGTCAGTATCGCGCGCTTGACGGCAGCCAGGGGGCCCCGCTGCACCTGGACGTGGACGCCCCTCACGCGATGCTCGTCGTCGGCAAACGGGGCTACGGGAAGTCCTACACGCTCGGTGTCATCGCAGAAGCACTCGGACGGACACGCGGCGTTGCACCGGTCATCATCGACCCCATGGGTGTGTTTTCGACCATCGCGGAGGGTGTCTCCGACGATGCGTCCGAGCCGGTGCCGGCGACGGTCGTTTCCGACCCGGCAGTGACGCCGGATTCACTCGACCCCCGGTCGTGGTGTACCTTGCTCGGATTGTCCCCGGAAAGCGGTGCAGGCGCTCTCGTCTGGCAGGCTGCGGAGGCCGAGTCGACGCTTGCGGCTATGCGCGAGCACGTCCGGACAACTGACGCGTCCGGGGAAGACACGCGTGCGGCCATCAACCACCTCAACCTCGCCGACTCGTGGGACGTGTTCGATTCCGACGGGCTGTCGTCAGCGCAGCTTGGGAGCCACGAGGTGACCGTCGTCGATGTCTCCGGACTGGACGCCGCGCCGATGAATGCTGTTGCCCGCGGTATCGGCGAGGCGCTGTATCGCGCTCGGGTTGACGAGACGATTGACCGTCTCCCGTGGGTGTTGCTAGACGAGTCACACACCTTCTTCGAGGGGGTTGCTGAGTCGACGTTGCGGTTGCTCCTGACTCGCGGCCGGGCACCTGGCGTGAGTCTCGTCATGGCGACTCAGCGCCCAAGCGCCGTTCCCGATGTGGGAATCTCACAGTCTGACCTGCTCGTCTCTCATCGACTGACCGCACGCGCCGACCTGCAGGCATTGACAGACGCACAGCCCACCTACATGAACGTCTCTCTCGAAGAACGCATGCCGACAGCCCCCGGAGAGGTACTCGTCGTCGACGACGCGACGGAGACAGTCCACGCCGCACAGATACGGTCCCGTGAGACGCCCCACGGCGGTGAGAGCCCCAGCGTCAGCGACTGTTGGTGACCGCTGCTTCAGAATGTGGGTGAACTCATCAGCCGTCGAGCGCCCCACCACGAACCCGGCTCATTTAACGGCCTCCAGACTCCCTCTTCTCTCTTTCCCACACTTATCGCATTTCTCGATAATATCGTTTTCGCATGGGTAAATAGATCGCATCTCAAACTCGTGTTGGCAAGCAAAACTCTGAATTTTACCTATCATGTCCAGTTCTAAATCACTCGGGTCATAAATAGTTAACGACGGCTGCGTTCCGTGCTGGTCTCCCTCTCAAGTTCCTCGCGTCGCTCGCAGCGACATCGTCTGTTCTGGCACCGGTGGGCTGGAACTCCGTTCCTGTCCGAGAGGCCGGATATATCCACGGCACGGCGAGCCGTGACGAGTTCGTTACGACTTCTTTATGTGTCGCTGTACTCAACTGGAGACCATTGAATGTCGTCTGATACGGAGGGTGACACGGACCTTCGGGGGTTCATCAAGAGTTCGCCGGACGCAATTGTCCTTGCTAATCCCGAGACAGGAGCGATTATCGACGTGAGCAAAGCGGCCGAAGAGTTCTTCGGCTACACGCAGGAGGAGTTGCGTTCGATGGAGGTCATTGACCTCCATCCTGCCGACGAACAGGAACGGTACAAAGAACTCTTCGAAACACACTTCGAGCATCAACCGGCTGTCGTCTCACAGTTCGACGATGGGTCTCCTTTGTTCGCGGTGACGGCTGCTGGCGAGCGGATACCCATCGAAATCAACTCATGGACTATCGAAGACGCGGATTACGACCAGCCACTCTTGCAGGGCGTCTTCCGGGATATCTCGGAGCGACTCCGGCGGCAACGTGAACTCCAGCACCAGAACGAGCGACTTGAAGAGTTCGCCAGCGTCGTCTCACACGACTTGCGGAATCCGCTGAACGTTGCACAGAGCCGAGCAACACTTCTCGAACAGGAGTGTGAGAGCGAACACATCGTTCCATTACAGACAGCACTGGGCCGGATGGAAGAGATCGTCGAGGATACTCTGACGCTCGCTCGAAACGGCCAACAGGTGAGCGAGATGGAATGGGTCAAGCTGGTGAATCCGCTTCGTGACTGCTGGCAGATGGTCGATGCCCCCGCAGCCACGCTTGAGTTCGAGGATGACAGTACAATCCGCGCGGACCCCGACCGACTACAGCGCATCTGCGAGAACCTTTTCCGAAATGCTATCGAACACGGCGGTGACGACGTAACTGTCCGGGTCGGCCAGGCAGACGAGCAGACGATTTACATCGCCGATGATGGCCCAGGCATTCCGGACGACCAACGAGATGCGGTCTTCGAGCCCGGACACTCGTCCACTCCCGATGGAACTGGATTTGGACTAGCTATCGTTCAGCGACTCGCCGAAGCCCACGAGTGGAACATTACCCTGACCGACAACGAGTCCGGCGGCGCGCGATTCGAGTTTCGTGGCGTCGACATCCAGCACTGAATCTTATTTCTGCCTGCACTACGCCTCTCATGACAGTGTCTGTGGACGACACGTCAGCGGCGGCTGACCGTTTCGAGTGGGGGCGTACGCTGCCCAGACCCACTCAGTGCCGTCTTTCGGTCGTCGGAGACCGGAAAGCAACCCAGTTAGCTGGGTAGCTGGATATTGAGCCACCGAACCATTTTTTCGGGTACGCACTGACAGGAAACGTAGACTCATGCCCGCAGCCAGGTATAGACCGAGAATTGCTTGGCTGTCGGTTGCTGTCGTCATCTGGGCTACCATCTACTGGTATGATGTCACACACTCCCTGGCGGTGTACGATGAGAGTATCTATGCGGCCAGCGCTCGACTTGCGGTGGAACAGGGATACGTCCTGTATCCACACATACAGGGCGGACTCGGCGGAGTGGCCCCACATCCGTTTTTGGAGAAACCACCCCTGGTCATCTGGCTGCAGGCGGTTAGTATTGCCGCGCTTGGTCCCACTGAGGCAGCCATTCGTCTCCCGAGCCAATTGAGCCTCTTGGGGGCTGCTGGCGTCGTCTACACACTCGGAGACCGGCTTCGCTCCCATCGGGTTGGTGGAATAAGTGCACTCGTCTTCTTGACGACACCCCAACTTTTCGAAGGGATGAACGGCGGCCGCACCGGTGGGACGGATCCGGTACTATTGTTCTTTGGCTCGCTATCGCTGGCGCTGGTCTGGATTGCAGTTACCGAGTCGCGTGACTGGTTGCTGGTGGCGGCCGGGGTCGCTGGCGGCCTTGCAGCGATGGCTAAGGGGCCGGCAGTCGGTTTCTATGTGCTGGCTGGTTTACCGTTGGGCTGGCTGGTTTTGAAGAACTGTGACCTGAGGTATCTGCTGGCTGGACTTGGCGCTGCTCTGGTGGTTGGTGGCTGGTGGCCAGTGCTTGCATGGATAACCTACGGCGATTTGTTTTTGCAAGAGATTCTGTTCACCGAGGTGGTCCAACCGGGCAGTTCGGCAGCGCACGGTGTCGGATTTGCGTATCTGGAAATGCTTCCGTGGGCCTTTGGTCCATGGCTCTATCTCCTCCCGCTCGTCGCTGCTCCTCTTGGATACACCGTGTGGACAGAAGGGACTGATGCAGAACGGTTCCTCTATTGCTGGCTGTGGTGGTGGGCGGCCATCGTCTTCGTTGTCGTTCTGGTCGTCGGCGAACACACCTGGTACGTGATGCCGATATACACCCCATTGGCCTTGCTGGTTGGGTGGGGTGTCTCCATAGCCATCATGGGCAACGGGGCTGCGAGAGCCGCTGTCGTTCTCGGGACGGTAGCGACTCTCCTCTTCTCGTACCGTTCCGTTAACATTCATTACACTCTCGTTGTCGTAACCGGTGGCGCTGCTATCGTCCTTGCGTGGCCCCTTCGTGAGGTTCGCGACAGCATACAGCCTCCTGAGTTGCGACCAGTATTCCGCGTACTGCTGCTGGCCTGCGTTACTGTTGGGTCTATTTTGTTGATGGTGCCAGTTCTTGATGGTGGCGGGAGCGGCGTACAGCGGTCGCTTGGACAGTCTGCTGACGACAGGATGGACGGTAATGAAGTCTTACTCACTGGACCGAATATTTCTGGCTCGCTGTTCCCTCTTGGCTTTTACTCCGGTTCTCGACTCGAACCTGCTAGACATTTCGACTCGGCTCAGTCTGGCCAGCTCGCCGTTGTTAATTCCACTCAGTCGATAGACCGGTCCTACGTTGTGGTTAAAACCGCGAAGAACCATCGGAGGCACTGGGTATTAGTCCGGTTCCAGTAGCCTATTTTGCCCCCTCTCGGCGGGTTGGGGTGATAGCCGGCTTTACGTTCGGTCGCCGTGGTGAATCGTCGCCTGCCGGTACCGGGCTTCGGACATCCCGGTGTCCCACCACTCCCGGAAGTCTCCCAACCCGATTGGGTTCGGGCCGGTGTGGGCTCCCTCCGGCACGAAATACGAATCTCCGACGGATGGTCCGCTTCCATCGCTGGAAGAACATTGAGACTGGAGTCAGCCTGGATGGACAACATGGTCTGGTCTACCTCTCGCTGCTGGCGGTCTACATCCCGATAACGCACGGTGTCGTCGTCATCGAGTACCGACTCTCAGAGAGATGCGCCGACCTTCGGGTGCGCCAGCGGGTGGTCGTCGGGCAGGTCTTCGGTAGTCGCGGCCTAGCTCATGCTGCATCGCCGTTGTATCGAGTCACCGCCCGACGGCGGCGGGCCGCGTTACGTCCCTTACTGGTATCCGTTTTAGCGGGGGCTACAGAAGCACCTGAAATATCGGAATATTGGACGGAGAAGTGTGCTGCTACCTGTTCAGTTTTGTATCCGGAACGGGTCGCAACAGCATGGGCGCTGCAGGATTTGAACCCGCGGCATCTTGGTCCGAAGCCAAGTGCTCTGTCCAAGCTGAGCTAAGCGCCCGCACTCTCCCGTTGCTGGTGTCCAAGTAAAAACTCCCCGATTTCACTGTCGGGACGAAAAATGCTTTATGTCATGCGGAGTACGTTCATCATACGCACGCCACAGAGGGTATGGCGGGGAAATTTCCATGTATAATCTAGGTCTTGACTTCGACAACACGTCCGTCGACCCCGGAACGAACATCCTCGTTTCGGGACCGCCGTTGACAGGAAAGCGCCGGCTGGCGATGGATGTGCTCGCACACGGTGCTGCAGACGGCGAGGGGTCAGTCATCGTCACGACCCGTGACAGTTCCGACCGCGTTCTCGCGGACTACCGTTCGCGGTTGACCAATCCCGACGATGCTGATGTCGGTGTCGTCGACTGTGTGACCCAACACCAGGGACGGTCGGCCTCGGACACGGAACTGGTGAAATACGCGTCCTCGCCGGTCGATATGACCGGCATCGGTATCAAATTCTCCGAGTTCATCGAGGAGTTTTACGGCGAGCGTGGCGTCCGTCGGAACCGCGTTCTGGTCGACTCTCTCTCTTCGCTGTTGATGTACTCCGACCTCCAGACGGTGTTTCGCTTCATGCACGTGTTCACCAGCCGCATCGAGGACGCTGACGCCATCGGCATTCACATCATCGATTCGACGGCCCACGACGCCGAGGCGATGAACACGATGAAACAGCTGTTCGACGGCATCGTCGAGGTAGACGAGGCCCGTGACATCTCCGTGCAACTTCCTGGCACCAGTGCGACGCCCTGACTCTTTTGGGCTCTGATCGACGATGTGTGAGTATGCCAGTCGAATCTGATGACGAACTTCAGGAGATACTCGGCCTCGATACCATCGCCGTCGTCGGTTGCTCGACGACAGCCGGCAAAGCCGCCCACGACATCCCGCAGTACATGCTGAATCAAGGCTACGACGTGATACCTGTCAACCCGTACGCTGAGGAGGTATTCGGCCGGCGCGCCTACGATTCCCTTGCCGACGTTGAGGAAGACATCGATATGGTCGACGTGTTTCGGCCGAGCGAGGAAGTCCCCGAGATTGTGGATGCGTCACTCGACCGCGACGATGTCGATACGGTCTGGCTCCAGCTCGGGATTCGACATGACGAGGCCGGCGAACGTGTCGAGGAAGCTGGCAAGCGGTTCGTCCAGGACAAGTGTCTGAAAGTCGAACACCAGCGCCTGTTCTGATTACTCGCCGGTAGCGGCGTCCGCGGCCTCCGTTTCGGCCCCACTTTTCGACTCTGGAGTTTCGCCTCCGCCGGTGCCATCGGTTGTAGCCTCCTGGCTGTCCGCTGCAGATTCGGGTTCGGGCGGGAGGTCGGCCTCGTCGAGGACCGCCTCGGTGTCGATGCCTTGCTGGTCGGCCAGCGCTTCCACGAGTGCGCGCTGTTCGGCCATCTCACGCTCGACGCGGTCGACCTGTCGGCTGGTGTCCTCGACCTCCGTCTGGAGGGCTTTGAGCTCGCCGATAATCTCGTTCATCTTCGCGTAGAGCTTCTCGGCTGCGTCGGTGATCTTCTGGAGTTTTTTCGCAGTTCCGCCAAGTCCCATGTCCGGGCAGACGTGGTGGGTACTTGTGGGTGTTTCGACGCGGTCGTCGGTCCCGTGGGTACGCCGCGTCACTCGCAGGCCGGCATCGTGAACGAGAACGTCGTGCCGTCGCCTTCCTCCGAGTCGACCCACAGGTTACCACCGTGGCGGGAGACAATGCGGTCACAGATTGCCAGTCCGATGCCGGTCCCTTCGTTGTCGCGGTGGCCCTGCTCGAAGAGCTCGAAGATACGCTCTTGCCTGTTTTCGGGGATGCCCTCGCCGTTGTCCTCGACCGAGAAGACGACCTCACCGTCGCGGCGGTGTGCGCCGACGTGAATCTCGTCGCCGCCGTGCTCGATAGCGTTTTCGATGAGGTTCTGGAGGACCTGTCCGAGCTGATTGCGGTCGGATTCGACCGGCGGGAGCGTATCGTGTGTCACGGTCACGTCGTAGTCGTCGATGAGCAACTGGAGGTCCTGCAGTGTTTCCGAGAGCACCTCGTCGGCGTCGGTCTCGGCGAAGTCCTCGGCTTGCGTGCGGACCCGGGAGTAGTCCAGCAGGCCGTCTATCATCGCCTGCATGCGGTCGGCGCCGTCGATGGCGAAGTCCATGTACTCCTGAGCCTCCTCGTCGAGTTGGTCGCCGTACTCGCGGTCGAGTAGAGTGACGTAACTGGAGACCATGCGGGCGGGTTCTTGCAGGTCGTGTGAGGCGACGTAGGCGAACTGCTGGAGGCGGTCGTTGGACGCCTCCAGTTGCTGGACCGTCTGTTCGAGTTCCGTAATGGCCTCCTCGAGATTTGTTTTCATCTCTCTGAGGGCGGTACCGAGTCGGCCGGGTATCTCCTCGGTGAACACCTCGGAGTCGAAGTCCTGTTCGGCGATCACCTCCGCCTGTGTCGTGGTTGTCCGGAGGTAGCCGGCAATCTCGCGGACGCCGTCTCGGAACTGTCCGACTTCGTCGATCCGATTATCGTCCGGTGGATGGACATCGATGTCGCCGGCAGCCAGTCGGCGGGTCTGTCGGGTCGTGTCCACTATCGGGACCACGAGATCGCGGTAGACGACGGTGATGAGCAGGACGAATCCGAGCGTGACAATACTGACGAGAAAAATCAGTTGTTCGGTGACCCTGTTGCTGAGCGCGTACGCGTCCTTAGCGGGAGCGTGCTTGATGACGACGAGGTCGGTGCCGTTGACCGGCGTGTAGGCGATGACGAGGTCGTTCCGGGTCGTGATACCTGTCTGGCCGTCGAGACCTGCCGTGAGTGGCGTCGCGTTCGTACCCTCGGCGTAAGGTTTGAGTACGTCAGCCCGGCGGTTGGCGAACTGGACTTCGCCTCTGCTGTCGACGACCTGCGTGTAGCCACCAGCAACGGTATCCCGTAGGGACATGCCCCGTGCTGTCGCATTCAACACGGCTACCAGGAGGTCGCCTTTGCCTTCGACGGGACTGGCGAAAGCAACGTAGGTAGCGTCCCTGCTGGGTGCGGCATAGACGCTCGAGACAGCGACATCGTTTGGACCATCGAAGGATAGTCCGTCCTGCCAGGGAATCTCGCCGACCGGCTCACCCTCACGGTTGGCGAGTGTGCTTGCACGTATCGTCGCCGTGGAGCCGTTCACGTAGTGCAGTGCGATTAGCTCTCTGTTTTCGAAGTTTTCACGCTGTGCGTCCAGAGAGTCCTGAATGTCCTGGGTCGTGGTTGCCTCCTCGAATTCGCCATTTTCGGAGACGAGTGATGCCCGGTCACGCTGGTCGCGGTAGTAGGCACCCAGGCGCTCGGCCTCGTCCTGGGCGGTCGTCTGTAACTCTTCTTGCCGGTTGTCTCGGACGGTGTCACCGACGCCACTGACGATGATAGCCGTTACCGCGCCAGTGAACACGAGTACTGCCAGCACGAGGAGACTGTACTTGCGGATGATACTCTTGCGAGCGAAACCGGGCAGGATACGCTCAAAGTCCATCCTCGTTGGCGTGTGGAAACACAGCGGGGAGTTAAAAACTGTGTGCGTCGATTGGCACGTCTCCATTCGCAGGTTTGACAGCAGGGAACGCTCGGTCGTCGATACACGTCCCAGGCGAGTCCGGAAACGTACAGTCTCAGTGATGGCTTCTCTGGCGGAACAGTTAACAGGCCAGTCGTTCACCATTCAACAAGCCCAAGGAGGGCAAGTGTGGTACCCAACGAAGGAGAACCAATCGAGATTTTGCTCGCGGAGGACAATCCCGGTGATGTCCGCCTGACGGAGAAGGCACTGGACCACGGGAATATTCTGAACAACTTGCACGTGGTCAACGACGGCGCCGAGGCCATCAAGTTCCTCCGTCAGGAGGGCGAGTACGCCGACGAGCCCCGGCCGGACCTCGTCTTGCTCGACCTCAATATGCCGCGGAAAGATGGTCGAGAGGTGCTGGAGGATATGAAGACGGACCCGGACCTCCGGCGGCTTCCCGTCGTCGTTCTCACTAGCTCCGAGGCCGAGGAAGACGTGGTCCGTTCCTACGAACTCAACGCCAACGCCTACCTGACCAAACCCGTCGACTTCGATGGCTTCGTCGATATCGTCAAACGCATCGAGGACTTCTGGTTCTCGGTCGTGAAGATGCCGCCCAAATGATATGACTGCCGAGGACGCCCTTGCCGTACTGCTCGTCGAGGACAATCCTGGGGACGCCAATCTCGTCCAGCATCATCTCCGTCGTGGGTCCTTTCCAGGCGTCCCGGAACAGCAGGCAATCACACACGTCGAAAGTCTGGAGTCGGCACTGGAGTCAGTCGAGTCCTCGTCGTTCGACATCGTTCTCCTCGACCTGGGATTGCCCGAGTCCAAAGGCGTCGATACGCTGGAGCGGTTTCTCCCGGAGGTGCACAACGTGCCGGTGGTCGTCCTCACTGGACTCGACGACAAGGAAACGGCCGTCGAAGCCATCCAGCACGGCGCACAGGACTACCTGCCCAAAGACGACCTGAGCACCGACGTACTGTTGCGCTCGGTTCGCTACGCAATCGAGCGCAAAAAGCAGGAACTCGCCTTGCGCGAACAGACCGAGCAGATGAAGTTTTTCAACAGCGTCCTGCGCCACGACGTGGGCAACGGGATGGATGTCATCCGGCGGAATGCGCAACTCCTGGAACGTGACACAGAGGGAGAGACTGCCGACCGGGCGGAAACGATTCTCTCCTGGAGCGATGACATCATCGACCTGACTGGGAAAGTCCGTCGGATGCTTGATGCCGTTGCCGGCGACGGGAACCGCTCGTTGTCACGTGTCGACCTCGCCGAGACACTCCGTGGCCGCATCGAGAACATCGAATCGATGGACGAGGACGCAACCATCGACGTCGACGTTCCCGAGCGGGTTCTCGTCGAAGCCGACGATATGCTGCCGGCCGTCATCAACAACCTCCTCTCGAACGCCATCGAGCACAACGATGCCGACGAGCCACACGTCGAGGTCTCCGTCGTCGAACGGGAGGCGTCGGTGACACTGGAGGTCGCCGACAACGGGCCTGGAATCCCGGACGAGGCGAAAGACGCCATCTTCGGGTGGGGCGAGACCCGTCACTCGTCGAATGGTGGATTCGGTCTCTATTTCGTCGAGACGATGATCGACTCCTACGGTGGCGAGGTCGAGATTCGCGACAACGAGCCACGCGGCTCCGTCTTCTCGATAACGCTACCTCGCCCCTGAGTCGCCTGGTGACTCGGCCTCGCTTCTTTTAAGCCCCGGCCGGCCGGAAAGCCAGTATGGAGGAGGACCGCCTCGCGCCGATGGTCGGCATCGTCGGCTGTCTCGGTGTCATCACAGCCCTGCTGTATCCCTATCTCACCGCCGATGGTGCTGTCGGTGCCTACTACAGTTTCGGAGCCGTCAACCCACTGGTCGCCGGCGTGCTCGCGCTGGTCGCCATCATCGTCCTCGCTGCGGGCCGGGAGGGCCGGACTGACCCGTCACTGGCCGCCGGTGCGGGCCTCGTTCTCGGTGTCTTCATGCTTGTACTGACCGTCGCGTGGGCGATGACGGCCCCGCTGGATGCGTTGCTCATCACGCCCTATCACCGCTGGAGCGTGGTCGCGCCCGCCGCGATTGTCGTCGGTGGGTCGCTGTGGTACGCTCGGGTGTTGCGGATTTTCTGATACTGTCGGACGTAAGCCCTTCAAGAATTTCGCCACCCTGGGGTGGCGAATATCTTTCCGAAGTTACGTCCAACAGTATGAGTCACCCGACAGCGGACGACCGGCCGTCCATCGCATCCGAAAGGTCCTTATGATGAACCGCGGTACGTGTAGGTGGACTAGGTCGGGCGGTTAGGCCCCGCTCCACCCGCCCCCACTATGGTCTTGAGGGGGGACCGAACGTCGGGGGCGTCCGGTCTGACGGGCGTGGGCCCCGCGAGCCAACGTGGAAGCCTCGTCCTGCGGGGACGGCGGTCCGCGCGGAACCACCTGCAGGGGTGGACCCGTGCGGTTAATCGAGGGTACTGCGCCAGGCGCGGAAGCGAGCAGCGCACCCTTGGACAGCCATCGCTCGCAGGGTCGCGGGGTGGAGGAGGCAAGCGGGACTACCCGCGTCCGAACGCCGGGCCACCCCGGTTGTCCATTTCCTACACACACGATTCCGTAGCGACCGCTTCGGACTCCAGCCAGCGTTCCCTGTGGCTTTGGCTCACGTCAAACGTGACAGAGAGCATCGCCCAGCGGTGCGAGACTCGGCTGCAGGTGGGTCTTTATTGCGAATCGGTGAGCAGAGAGTGGCGTCGACAGACGCGCCGGACACCTGACGACGCAAAAAGAAGCTAGTCGTCCGCTGGCTCCGCGATGCCTTCGACGTTTTCGAGTTCGAGGCCGCCGCCGATGGTGCGGTTCGGGTAGGGGATGTCGATGCCTTCCTCGTCGAACCGCTCTTTGACCGTCTTGACGTACTCGGCACGGGTCTTCACGAAGTCCGCGCGGGAGGGCTGACTGATCCAGATACGGGACTGCAGCCCCACGGAAGAGTCACCGAGTTCGACGAGGCGGACCGAGGGTGCGGGGTCGTCGAGGATGTCCGCGTGGTTTTCGGCTTCCTCGATGATGATTTCGGTGGCTTTGTCGATGTCGTCGTCGTAGCCGATGCCGAAGGTGAACTTCAGACGCAACTGCTCTTTTGCGACGGGATTTTTGATGACGTCGTCGGTGAGAATCGAGTTCGGTACCGTCAGGAGTTCGTTGTCGAACGTGCGCACACGGGTCACGCGGAGGCTGATGTCCTCGACGATACCGGACTGGTCGTCCCACTCGATCCAGTCGTCGATGCGGAACGGCTCGTCGGTGTAGATGAAGATGCCGGCGACGAAGTTCTTGATGACGTCCTGCAACGCGAAGCCGATAGCCAGCGTCGCGGCGGCGGCGACCGTCGCCAGCGCGCCGAGGAAGTTTCCATAGCCCGCTGCGCCGAAAGCGATGCTAATGGCGACGAAGATGATGACGATGCGGGTGAGTTTCTGGAGTGGCTTTTTGGCGTGTGCGTCCAGTCCACGGGCGTTCAAAAAGCGGTTGACGAAGGGGCCGACGACGATTCGCCCGCCGATATACAGCAGGAGAAAGACGGTAAGGAAGGTGATAGCCGACCCGATAGCGCTGGCGTAGGGAAGGCCGGTCTCCCGCAGCAGGTCGGCGACGACGCCACCGGGACCGTCGGTGACCGACTGCAACACTGCCCCTGTCATCGCTCCATCACCGCGGTGTGGCCTCTGGTCTCAACGACTGTCGCTTCGACCCGGTCGGCCAACTCCTCGGCGAGCGTCTCCGTCTCGGAGCGACCACGTGCCGAGCGGTGGAACTTCACTTTCACGAGGTCACGGTTTGTGAGTTGGTCGTCGAGTTCCCCGACGACTGCCTCGATTCCCTTCTTCCCGACCCACACCGTCACATCCAGCTCGTGGATGCGCTGTGCACGCGACGTATCACTCATGGCCCGCCATTCGCGTTGGACGCCTTTAAAGCTCCCCTCTCACAGGCTGTGACAGACGGAAAACAACGCCGACACGAGTCGGGTGCCAACCAACCGTGGTACCCAGCCACGGCAGTACTCTGTCCCCACCCAGGGCCAGTGTCACCGTGGCTCAGCCACGGCTACATTTTCACGATTGTGGGAGTGGATATTAAAATTAATGGAAATTTTGTACCACAAAATACTGCTCGGTCCCGTGTCGACTCGCCGGCTGAGGGCCTGTTGCTCGGAATCGGCGATGTCAATGGGGTGAGATTCTCTCGACGGCGTGTTTGCGGGAGTCAGTCGTACGGATACCGCGCCTGACAGCCACAGTCGCAGGTGACGACGACGTGGCCATCCTGCAGTCTGACGCGGGCGTTCTTCCCGGGACGGAGGTAGGCATCACAGCTATCGCAGGTAAAGCGGACGAACTCGCGGGGGAGTGTGATGCGGTTGCGCTCGGCGATACGGCGCGCGCGTCGGACGTACCGGCGGGCGCGGTCGTCGTGAGACTCCGCGGTCGCGGCGCTGGCGAGGGTGGCAAGTCGCTCGATGCGTTCTTCGGGGACGCTCACGTCCGGCGGTGGGCACGGCCGCCGGGTATAGCTTGCGTTCGGGCGCGGGTCGCCATCCGGACCAGAAGCGATTTGAGACCCCCCGTGCTTGCTCCGCCCGTGCGCGTCCTGCATTACCTCGAACTGGAGGACCGGCTTGACCGGAGCGGCATCGGCACGTCTGTCGACCATCAGCGCCAGGCCCTGTCGATGACCGACGCCGATGTCCTCACGTCTCCGTGGGTCGACGAGCATCCGCTGTGGGCCGGAGTGAACGCTGCTGCCGGGCGAGGCTTCTTCCAGGAGTTCGACCTCGCTCACTGCAACATGATTGGCCCCGGCAGTCTCGCCGTTGCACGCCGTGTTGCAAGCGAGGATGTTCCGCTGATACTGCACTCACATGTCACCCGTGAGGATTTCGCGGAGAGTTTCCGTGGGTCGAACTATCTCGCCCGCCCGCTTGGTACCTACCTCCAGTGGTTTTACTCACAGGCCGACCTCGTGCTCTGTCCCAGCGAGTACACGAAAGGCGTCCTCGAAGACTACCCCGTCGAGACTCCTATCAAACCCGTCACAAACGGCGTCGATGTCGAGGCGCTTGAGGGATTCGAGGCCTTCCGCGAGGAGTACCGCGAGCGATTCGACCTCTCGGGGATGGTGGTCTTTGCCGTCGGCAACGTCTTCGAGCGGAAGGGGTTGACCACGTTCTGTGAACTCGCCCAGGCCACCGACTATGATTTCGCGTGGTTTGGCCCGTACGACACCGGCCCGCAGGCCTCGGGGGCTGTCCGCAAGTGGACGAGCGAGCCGCCGGCAAACGTCACGTTCACCGGGTGGGTCGACGACATCCGTGGCGCATACGGTGCGGGCGATGTCTATCTCTTCCCGACGAAAGCAGAGAACCAGGGCATCGCAGTGCTGGAGGCGATGGCCTGCGGGAAAGCGGTTGTCCTTCGGGACATCCCCGTCTTCAGGGAGTTCTACACGGATGGCGAGGACTGTCTGCTCTGTTCGGACTTCGCGGAGTTTCGCGAGGCGCTGGAGCGACTGGCGGAGAATCCGGACCTGCGTGCCCGACTGGGCGAGAACGCCCGCGAGACGGCACGTGAACACAGTATCGAGCGGGTCGCCGGGGAGTTAGCGGACGCCTACAACGCCGTCCTGGCGGGCGACCCACAGCGAGTAGTCGACGACTAACCCCGCGATTCCGAGTCGCAAACGATTAAGGGCGTGCTGTGTGATTCCTCGTGCGATGGCACTCCCGCGGGTGGCGGCCTTTACCGACACCTATCTGCCGACGGTCAACGGTGTGACTTACACGGTCAAGACCTGGCGTGACCGGTGGGCAGACCGTGGTGGTCGGATGGACGTTGTCTACCCCGACAGCGACCACGAACCCAGTGACGACGAACATCCCGTCGGCAGCGTCCCGTTTCCCTTCTATGACGGCTTCCGCGTCGGTCTGCCCCGCGTCCCGGAGGAAGTCATGGACGCCGACCTGGTGCATGCACACACCCCGTTCGGAATCGGCATCGGCGGCCTCCGTCTCGCACGCAGCCTCGATGCACCGCTGGTCACCTCCTATCACACGCCCTCCGCGGAGTACGCCGAGTATCTCTCGGTCAATGGCACAATCGAGAAGACTATCCGCCGGACAGCAACCGCCTACGAGCGCTTCTTCCTCGACCGCTCGGCGGTCGTCGTCGTCCCCAGCCCCAAGACAGCCCGTCACGTCCGTGACGAAGTCGGCGTCGCAACGGACATCGAAATCGTTCCCAACGGCGTCGACACCGACTTTTTCAGGCCGGATATTCCCGATGTTCGGGACGAACTCGACTTGCCCGACGGGCTGTTAGTCGGGTACACCGGCAGACACGGCTACGAGAAGCAACTCCACCGTCTCGTTGAGGCTGTTGACGGTCTGGAGCGGGACGTAACACTCGTTTTCGGCGGTGACGGTCCTGCACGCGAGGATGTCGAAGCCGCCGCTGCCGATGCGGATGTCGACGCTCGATTCCTGGGCTTTCTCGACCGCGAGTTGTTGCCGGGTTTGTATGCGACACTCGACGTCTTTGCATTCCCCAGCCCGGTCGAGACGCAGGGACTGGTAGCGCTGGAGGCCAACGCCTGCGGGACACCCGTCGCCGGCGTCGACGCCGGCGCGCTTGCCGACACTATCGTCGACGGCGAGAACGGGTACAAAGCGCCTGCCGGTGATGTCGAGGCCTTCCGCGAGACAATCGACCGTACGCTCGCCGACCGCGAGCAGTTGCGCGAGCACTGTCTCGCTCGCCGCACGGAAATCAGCGCCGACGCCGCCGTCGACAAACTCGAAGCGGTGTACGAGGACATCCTCTAGCTGGTCGCGTCGGGCGATTAGAAGTCGTCTAGCTGTGTCTGTCCCGTCGACGACTCAGTATCCGTCTGTGACCGGCGACGCCGGGAGAGCGACGCGCGCCGCCAGACGCGGCTTCCCTCCCGAATCGCCTCGCGTGCCCTGTCCGCGAGGTCGCTGTACAGTCGGCGCGCCTCGGCGGCTTCCTGCTCGTAGTCGACGACCGGTCGCGGATAATCGGTCCCGATGTCGACGCCACACTCCTGCTGGATATGTTCCGGCGTCTTCTCGGGACGTGGAAGCTGCTCGTCCGGGAGCGGAGCCAGTTCGGGGACGTACTCGCGGATGAACGCACCGTCCGGGTCGTACTCCCGTGCCTGCTTCGCGGGGTCGTACACCCGGACCGGGTGGACGCCAGTCAGGTTACACTGTGATTGCCACTGCGTGTAGTTGATGGCGGCGTCAGCATCGATAAGGTGGGCGTACATGAAATCCGCCCCGCGTTTCCACCACTGCTTGAGTACGTAGACGTAGAACGTCGCCACCAGCGCCCGCATCCGGAAGTTCAGCCACCCGGTCTCGACTAGTGCCCGCATCGCGGCGTCGACCATCGGGAAGCCCGTCTGTCCCGTCCGCCACGCCCGGTCGAGGTCCGGGTCGTGCTGGTCCAGGAACAGGCCCCTGAACACCGGGTTCACCGAGCGCTGTGTCCAGCCCGGCCAGTCGGCCAGCTTCTGGTGGTAGTGGCGATTCCAGAACAGCCGCGAGACGACCATCTCCCGTCCGCGACAGGCCGGGGCCTCCTCGTGCAGTCGCCGATACACCTGCCGGGGGGAGAGTGCCCCGAAGGCCAGATACGGCGAGAGCCGCGTCGTCCCATCGGCTGCGGCGGCGGGCGGGGCGACCGACCCCGGGTAGTCCCGAATCCCTTCGAGAAACGTCGACAGCCGCGCATTGCCGGCCAGCGTCCCACCTTCGGGCACGTCGTGTTTCGCCGGCGTTACGTCGAACTCGTCCTCGATGGCCTCGATAGTCGTGTCGCTGTCGACGGGGTTCGACGGAAGCGACGCCGGCCGGGACGTGGGTTCACCTTCGAAGTACGCCTCGCACTCCTCGCGCCAGCCCTCGCGGGTGTCGACGGCCACCGTCCCGTCGCGATGGCGGTTCTCGACGTAGCGCAGGCCATCGTCGGCGACGGCGTCGGTCGCTGCCCAGTTCAGGACCTCGTCGGCGACGGCCTTCCCGCGCCTGCTCGTCGGGTGGCGATTGACGAGGAGTCTGTCGACTCCGCCGCTGTCCAGCACTCTCCGCAGTCGCCGCTGGGTGTCCCCTCGGAGGAGTGTGAGCGACGACCCGAGAGCCTCGTACTGCCGGTCGAGGTCGAGCAGACACTCGTGGAGAAAGCGCAACCGACTGTCACAGGCCAGTCCGTCCTCGCCGTAGTAGTGTGGGTCGACGACGAACAGCGGCACGACGGCGTCGGCCTCGCCGTCGAGTGCCGACGCTGCCGCTGCCAGGGCGGCGTTGTCCGCCGTCCGGAGGTCTGCCCGGTGCCAGACTGCGACAGTGCTCACGTCCCCAGTGAGAGGCCTCTCGGAGAAGTGTCCACTCCCAAACCGTTGTGGTTGGTGGAAACATGACTGACTGTCCGTCAGGCCAACACGCTACCGGCCCGGATAATCGTCTTCTCACACGACCACCTTTTGCTCCTCGGGTGGCTCACTGCGTTTGCCACCGCTCGTCGCAAAACGTGGGCGAAAAAGCGCTCACTCGCTAACTCACGGCTGCGCCGTTCGTCCTGTCGAGACGCTCCCTGAAGTCGCGTCTCGCGCCGCTCGCGGTGCTACGCCAACGCGCTACCGGCCCGGATAATCGTCTTCTCGCCGAAGGCCGGTCCGACCAACTGGAGACCGACCGGCAGTCCGTCGCTGGTCTCCCCGGCAGGTACCGAGATGGCTGGAAGGTTTGCGAGGTTCACCGGCGTCGTGTTGGCGTCGGCCAGGTACATCTTCAGCGGGTCGTCGAGACTCTCGCCGAGTTCGAAGGGTGGAACCGGCATCGTCGGCGAGGCCAGCACGTCAGCCTCCGAGAGCGCCTCGTCGAAGTCCTGCTTGACCCAGGCGCGGGCGTCCTGTGCCTTCTTGTAGTATTTGTCCTGATAGCCCGCAGAGAGCGCGTAGGTGCCAAGCAGGACTCGCCGTTTGACCTCGGGACCGAAGCCCTCCTCGCGGACCTTGGCGAACTCCTCGTTCCAGTTGCCCTCGTAGTCGGGGCTCGGTCCGTAGCGGACGCCGTCGAAGCGCGCGAGGTTCGAGGAGGCCTCGCTCATGGCGATGACGTAGTAGGCCTCGACTGCGTGCTCGACGCTTGGCAGTTCGACCTCGTGGTAACTGGCACCCTGTGCTTCGAGTTCGTCGATGGCATCCCAGAACGTCTCGACGACCTCCTCGTCAGCGCCCTCGACCAGTTCGGTCGGGACGCCGATGGAGAGACCGTCCACGTCGCCGTCGGCGGCAGCCGCGAAGTCGTAGTCCGTGCCGTGGTCGGTCGCGTCTCTGGTCGTCCCATCGTGTTCGTCGGGGCCAGCGATGACCTCCAGCAACTCGGCAGCCTCCTCGACGGTAGGGGCCAGTGGACCGATCTGTTCCAGCGAGTTTGCGTAGGCGACCAGCCCGTACCGGGAGACCAGCCCGTAGGTCGGCTTGATGCCGACGACGCCACAGAAGGCGGCCGGACAGCGCACGGACCCGCCGGTGTCAGAGCCAAGCGCCATATCGGCGTCGCCGGCGGCGACGACCGCGGCGGAGCCACCGGAGGACCCGCCGGGGACGTGACCCTCCGCAGCGGGGTTTTCGACGGAACCAAACGCGGATGTCTCGTTGGTGGTCCCCATCCCGAACTCGTCCATGTTGGTCTTGCCGGGGATGGTCCCGCCGGCTTCTTTCACCCGGCTGACGACCGTGGCGTCGTAGGGGGGAACGTACCCCTCAAGCATCGCCGACCCGCAGGTCGTGGGGACGCCCTCGGTCGAGATGTTGTCCTTGATAGCGACGGTCTTGCCGGCGAGGGGGCCGTCCTCGGTGCCTTCAATCGTCTCTTCGGTGACGTAGCCGTTGTACTCCGTGCTCATGAGACCTTGGGCCCTTTGAAGTAGCCGTCCTCGGTTTCGGGGGCGTTGCGCAGTGCCTCGTCCTGACTGAGGCTCTCCCGGCGTTCGTCGGGGCGCATCACGTTGGTGAGTTCCGGTTCGCGCTCGATGTCGGGGACTTCCTCCAGCGTCTCGAAATACGAGAGGATGTCCGCGAACTGCTCGGCGAACTGCTCGCGTTCCTCTTCGGAGAGGTCGACCCGGGCGAGGTCTGCCACGTGGCCGACCTCATCGGGGTCGACGACGGAATCGCTCATACACGCCGGGAGAAGGGGGCGGTCGGTAAGCGTTTCGATAAGCAAACTTCTCGAATCCGGAAATCTGAGGACGTAAACAGCCAAAGAATTTAAGTCGCTCGCTCGCCAACAGATAGTACGCACTTGAGCGTTCTCCGGGTATCAGCCCGTGACTTAGTTAGAATGACCGACACCACCACGAGACGCTATACGCGCGAACGAGAAGAAGAGGACGAACAGACAGCTGACGAGGACCAGCTGGTCTGTCCGGAGTGTGGCGGGAACCTCGTCTCCGACTCCGAGCGCGGTGAGACCGTCTGCGAGGAGTGCGGTCTCGTCGTCGAGGAGGACGAAATCGACCCCGGGCCGGAGTGGCGGGCCTTCGACGCCAAGGAGAAAGACGAGAAATCCCGCGTCGGTGCCCCGACCACGAACATGATGCACGACAAGGGGCTGTCGACGAACATCGGCTGGCAGGACAAAGACGCCTACGGCAACGCGCTCTCCAGTCGCCAGCGCGAGAAGATGCAACGACTGCGCACCTGGAACGAGCGGTTCCGCACGCGTGACTCGAAGGAGCGCAACCTCAAGCAGGCACTCGGCGAAATCGACCGGATGGCATCCGCACTCGGCCTGCCCGAGAGCGTCCGCGAAACTGCGAGTGTCATCTATCGCCGGGCGCTCGACGAGGACCTGCTCCCCGGCCGCTCCATCGAGGGTGTCGCCACTTCCTCGCTGTACGCGGCCGCTCGACAGGCCGGGACGCCACGCAGCCTCGACGAAATCGCGACGGTCTCCCGGGTCGAAAAAGACGAAATCGCCCGCACCTACCGGTACGTCGTCCGGGAACTCAACCTCGAAATTCAGCCCGCGGACCCAGAGAGCTACGTTCCGCGCTTTGCCTCGGACCTGGAGCTGACCGAGGAGGTCGAACGCCGTGCCCGCCAACTGCTCCAGAACGCCAAAGAAAAAGGCGTCCACTCCGGGAAGTCTCCGGTCGGCCTCGCCGCAGCAGCGGTGTATGCCGCCTCGCTGTTGACCAACGAGAAGGTTACGCAAAGCGAGGTTTCGGAAGTCGCGAACATCTCCGAGGTCACCATCCGGAACCGGTACCACGAACTGCTGGAGGCCGAGGACAGTGTGCCGGGTCTCTGACGGTCGGTTTTGCCTCTCTCTTGACGCGAGCCTGTCACTGTACTAACCGCAAGATTATCAGATTCAATAATGTCGGCCAGTAAAATTAAGTATCACAAAGTGACTTATTGGTACTCAAGATGATTCGTTCGAATACCCTCGAAGAATCTGTCGGTGATGTTCTGGCGGAAGGGATTTCGGGTATTGACAACGACGCACTTGTCGTAAACCCATCACGAAATACAATACAAGAGTTAGTTGATGTGTTACGCGACCACGACGACCCGCCGACAGTCAGAGTGTTCGCGGCCGAGGGCCCCCTGAAGGACCTGATGGATGACTTTCTCATCGCGAGTGCAGTGGCCGACCTCATCGAGTCGGACGTGTTGGCTGTCAGGACGCTGGCAACCGTTCCCAACAGCGCGTTGCTCCTGACCGATGGCTCGGTCGTGTCGCTGGTCGAGGGCATCGACCACGCGGCGGGGCTGGCGACCGACGACGGCGACTTTGTCTCTTCGACCTTCGACCACTTCGAGAAACGCTGGGCGGAAGCCCCCGCGTTCTCCCTGCGGACGCCGCCGCTGTCCCAGGTGATGGAGACCTTGGAGTCGGACATCGGTACCGCAGCGGCGGGCGATTTCAGCGCCATTCTGGACTCCCTGGAGACGGCCCGCGGTGACGGTGACGGGCTCGACGAAGTGACCATTAGCCTGCTTGTGGCCGCCAGAAACGGCGAGTTGCTCTACGATATCAGCAAGTGGGGCGAGGACGTCGGCGTCGCCAGCAAGGCCACGTTCTCCCGCACCAAGACCCGCCTCGAAGACCACGGCATCATCGACACCGAGAAAGTCCCCATCGATGTCGGACGGCCACGGCTCCGTCTTCTGCTCGGCGACGAGCGTCTCGAAGAGGCGAGTGTCGACGAACTTGTCGACGAGACACAGGAACTGCTCGCCTAGGCGGCAGTATTTTTTCCCCTCCCCTCCTGCGCTGTGCTATGTCCGTTGGGATTGTCGGGTCAGGCCCCGCCGTGGCTGCCGTCGAGGCCGCACTGGGCGATGTCGATGTCGAGACAACCGGTATCGACGTGGCCGAGGTGGCCGATGTCGAACTGGCGGTCGTGGTCGGGCAGGCCGGCGACACCGTCTTCGAGCAGGCCAACGAATACGCACTGGAGGCCGGCGCCCGCTGGATTGCCGTCGAACTCGGCGGCATCGGTGGATTCCCCGTCTTCGACGCGGCCGTGGCCGGCTTCGGCCCGGAGACGGCCTGCTATGAGTGTTTGAGCGGGCGGGTCAGTGCCAATCTCGACCCCCAGGCCGAACCCGCTGCTGCACCGCCGGCACACACCGCTCGCTTTGCCGGTGCGGTCGGGGGCCGCGAGGCTGCCCGGTGGATGGTCGACGACGGCGAACTCTTCGGCGAGGTCATCGAACTCCCGTACGCACGTCGGGAGTTCCTGCCGTTGCCGAACTGTGCGTGTGACACCGAGCGCGACACGCGGCCCACCAGGAACGTAACCGACCGCTCGCTCGAGGACGCTCTCGGCCGTGCCGAGCGAGCCGTCGACGACCAGCTCGGTATCGTCCAGGAAATCGGCGAAGCCGAGTCTTTCCCCGTCCCGTACTACCTTGCACATAGCTGTGATACCACCGGGTTCAGTGCCGTCGGTGCTGCCCGGGACGCGGCCGGCGTCGATGCTGGCTGGGACGCCGCCTTCATGAAGGCACTCGGGGAGGCTCTGGAGCGGTACTGTGCCGGTATCTACTACCTCGACGAGTTCGAGACTGCCTCGCCGGCGGAGATGGACAACGGCGTCTCGCCCGCGGCGTTCGTCTGTACCACGGACCCCGACCGTGGGGCGGACATCTCCTGGGTTACCGGCGAAAACCTCCACACGGGCGGCGAGGTGTCCCTGCCGGCGGAGTTCGTCTACTACCCGCCGCCCTCCCGCCGGTATCGGCCGCCGGTGACGACCGGTCTCGGGCTGGGCAACTCCGGCACGGAAGCCCTGCTCGCGGGGCTGTACGAGGTCATCGAGCGTGATGCGACGATGCTGTCGTGGTACTCCACGTTCGACCCGATGGCCCTGTCCGTCGACGACGAGGGCTTCGAGACGCTTCGCGTGCGCGCCGAGTCGGAAGGTCTTGACGTGTCGACGCTGCTTGTCACTCAAGATGTGGATGTTCCCGTGGTCGTGGCCGCCGTTACTCACGACGAGTGGCCCCGCTTTGCCGCGGGGTCCGATGCCGACCTCGACGTGGCGTCGGCGGCCCGGTCGGCGCTCTCCGAGGCGTTACAGAACTGGATGGAGCTACGCGGGATGGGGCCTGAGGATGCCGCCGAGGCCTCCGGCGAAATCGGCCATTACGCGGAGTTCCCCGACCCCGTTCAGTCATACGTCGACGCCACCGAGACGATTCCGGCAGCGACCGTCGGTCCCGCGGAGATGCCCACCGGCGAGGCGGAACTGTCGGCGGTGCTGGACCGACTGGACGACGCCGACCTGGACGCCTACGCCGCCCGGACGACGACCCGTGACGTGGCTCAGTTGGGCTTCGAGACCGTCCGCGTCCTCGTTCCCGAGGCACAGCCACTCTTTTTCGGCGAGGGCTACTTCGGCGACCGTGCCGAGTCCGTCCCGGCGGCGATGGGCTTCGAGCCACGGCTGGACTCTGACCACCACCCGTTCCCCTGACCGGACCGTCGACAGCGTCGTTGCACTCGACTGCTGACATCTCTCCGGGCTGACCTGAACGTGTTATTGCATAGGAACTTATCCCTGTGCGTGTGCAACTCTAACAAAGGTTGGTTGGTGTTCGTTCCGACGCCGCCGACCGGAATCAGCCATGGTTTCAGAGTTCGACCTTCCGTGTACAGCCTGCGGCCACGACCTGGCCAGAGCCACGCTACCGACGGCTGGTGGGAGCGGCGTCACCGTTGCGGAGTGCCAGAACTGCGGCACGCGCCACTATCCAGAATCTGCCCTGCACGGGCTCGCCAAGGGACCCTAGATTCCCAGCGAGACCCGCAGCATGTCGCGCGTTCCGGGCCCGAGTCCGACCGCCAGGATAGCTCCCAGAAGCATCACCGCATAACGCGGACTCTCCTCGAAGAACTGGTCGTCGAAGATGGCGAGAATCCCGATTGCGACGACCAGTTTCACGACCAGAAACGTCCACGAGTTACCGATGGCTTCGGTCACGCCGGCTGGCTGGACAGCGTTGGTCACGTCGATGAGTATCCTGTTCACGACGTGTTTCGCCGAATAACCCGAGCCGGGGATGCCGAAGACGCCGGTCCAGTCCGAGGCGATGACGTTGGCGACACCGTCGATAGCGTGGCCCCAGACGACGACCGCTCCCATGAGGCCGGTTCCTTCGTTGACCCACGGGACGAACCGTTCGAGGCCGTAGTACGCGCCTGCGGCGAAGACCGTCGCTAGCCCGACGGTCACGACCGTCACCAGTGGATACCAGCCGACGTAGTCGGTCGTAAACGACAACTGGACGAGATAGCCGACGGTCAGCGTGAGTACCGTGGCACCCATCCCAGCCAGCGGGTAGTAGTAGGTGTCAGTCGTCCCCGAGCGCTGGAGGTACTTGGCGACGAGGAACGCAGCCATGGCGATGAAGAAGACGGTGAAGTAGATGAAGGGACTAATCAGCGCTGCGGAGGCCGGAAAGTCGACAGCCGGGCTGACGCCGGCACGCTGGGCGGCGACGAAGGAATCTTCGACAGTTCGCAGTGCCCCACCGAACAGCATGAACGGGACGAGAGCGAAGAAAAACTCCGCGTAGGGGTCGAGGTCGAACCGCTGGAGGAGCAGGTACACTCCGGCGAGCATGAAGATAAGCACGACCATGTAGCTGAGCGTCGAGACGGTCGTGTAGCCCGGCTCCGCCACGTAGGCGTTCGAAACCGCAGCACAACCGGCATCGGGGTTGTAGACGACTTCCTCGCTGTCCCTGAGGTAGGCAACACAGCGGGCCCCCTCGGCGTCGGCGGCGACTGGCCCCCAGAAGTACCGCCAGATGAACCCATAGTAGACCTGCTCGGTGAACACTACCGCCCCACCGACCAGCGTGGCCACCGCCGCGAGGAAGGTGCCGAGCCACGCCTGCTCGGGACTGACGCCATATCGCTCCAGCACGTCCATGTTGGTCACGCCGAAGCCAGACGTGTTGAGGATTCCGGTCGCGTGCGCGCTGGCGACGGCTGCGCAAAACCGCCCTCGGTGATACCCCGACCCCTAGAACTCCCTGGGTGCCGTCAGTCGTCGGCTTCGACGCCTGTGCCCTCGCGGACGGCTTCCAGGACTACCTCGTGGGCGTTCCCGTTGGAGACGACCAGCCCCTCGCTGTCGGAGTGCCATGGCTCGCCGTGAACGTCCGTCGCTGTCCCGCCGGCCCGGCGAATCAGGTGGACACCGGCGACGGCGTCCCACGGGTGTGGTCTCGCCGGCATGAAGGCGGCGTCGAGACTCCCGCTTGCCACGAGCGCGAGCACGCCCTGCATACAGCCCAGCCGACGCATGTCTCCGAAGCGGGCAGCAGCGGCACGGAACAGGTCGGCGTAGGCCTCGCTTTGCTTCGTCGGCCACCAGCCGATGAGCCCGACTGCGAACGTCTCGGGGTCGGTACGGTCGCTGACACTCATCGAGGCGCCGTTGCAGGTGACACTCTCGGGTCCAGCAGTGTAGATGTCCTCCTCGCTGGGCAGAAAGGTCGCGACGCCGACAGGGTCGCCGTCGACGACGGCGGCGACACTGGTGCCCCAAAAGCGCATCCCGCGGACGTAGTTGGCGGTGCCGTCTATCGGGTCGATTATCCACGCCCGGCCCGACTCGGGGACTTCCTCGCGGACATCGATATCGCCGTTATCGACACCAGGGATGGTAACATCTTCCTCACAGACAAAGGCGTCCTCGGGGAAGGCGTTGCGAATGCTCGCGAGGACCTGCTGCTGTGCGTCACGGTCGGCCTGTGTGACCACGTCCATCTTGTTGGCTTTCGTCTCGACGTCGAGGGTTTCCCGGAACGTCTCGCGGGCCACCACGCCACCGGCACGGGCTGCGCGCTCGGCGACGGCTGCCCGTCGAGTCGCGTCTGTCATACGCTCCGTAGGCGACGCCTGACAGTTAGCCTCGTCGCTTCAAAAGAAGGGCGACCGTGTGGTTCACTCCCGGAGTCGGTGACTCAGTACGATTTCTTCGTGCTCTGCTTTCGCACGGTTGCCACCGTCGGTGACCGGACTCGGTTCCTCGACCTGGGGGACGAGGGGCGCTCCTGTGTTTTCCGCGTCGGTAAAGTTCTCGTACATGGGTTTTGTCGTGGACAGCTGTTGTCCGGGTGTCGTGAACCCTCACGGTTCTTCATGAAGGTTCTACTCAGTGCCATGCGCGGGTCAGTATTAAATGTAATGGTTTATAGTGAACTATTTGCCCGTTTCAGTCAGGAACATCGCGAGGGAAGATCGCTCCCGTACGGGGATTTGTACCCTTTGACGAGGTGCGAGGGAAGGGATTTGAACCCTTGGACCACCGAAAGACTCACTGCGTTCGTCTTCCGAGCCGTCGTTCGCTAGCGCTCACGACGACCCTACGGGAGCGGATCTTGAGTCCGGTGCTGGGACGACTCGTGACTACTCGGTAACACTACGAAAATTGCGAGGGAAGATCGCTCCCGTACGGGGGTTTGTGCCCTTTGACGAGGTGCGAGGGAAGGGATTTGAACCCTTGGACCCCTACGGGAGCGGATCTTGAGTCCGCCGCCGTTTCCAGGCTTGGCTACCCTCGCACGCTCGGGCAACAGGGTCTCCGGCCGTCTCGTATATATGTCGTACGCATCAGTGTAACGCCACCGAGCCATCTGTTCGATACATTTACACGTAAATGGTGCAAATAGTTACCATATGACTATCCGCGAAGCGCACGTCGCGGGGTCCCGGACAGAAGGGGACCGAGACATCCATGTGCTGGTAGTCGACGACGATGGGGACTTCGTGGATAGTGTGTCGTCCGCGCTGGAGGACGAAAGTGACAGGCTCTCAGTCGCGACGGCTACCTCGATAGCGGGTGCACTGGAGGCACTGCGCTCGCGTGAGTTCGACTGTCTCGTCTGTGACTACGACATGCCGGAGATGGACGGCCTGACATTTTTCGAGACCATCGAGACCCATCACAGCGAACTCCCGTTTATCCTTTTCACCGACGAGGGCAGCGAGAACGTGGCAAGTCGCGCTATCTCACAGGGCGTGACCGACTATCTCAGGCAGTCCGGTAACACGGACCAGTTCGCTATCCTCGCCAATCGCATCGAGAACGCTGTCGACGCCCACCGCTCGCAGGTCGCCGCACAGTACCATCAGCGTCGTCTGCAGACGCTCATCAGTAACCTCCCTGGCATCGTCTATCGCTGCCGGAACGAACGGGGCTGGCCGATGGCGTTCGTCGGCGGTGACGCCGAGCAACTCTGTGGGTATACGGCCGACCGCCTGGAGAGCCACGACGTTCTCTGGGGCGAGGAGATAATCCATCCCGAGGACCGGGACCACCTCTGGGACAGTGTCCAGGACGCGCTCGATGCGGGTGACCCGTTCGAAGCCTCCTATCGCATCGTCACGGCGGATGGCGACCGGCGCTGGGTCTGGGAACGGGGGCGAGGCATCGTCGAGGACGAGGAAATCGTCGCACTGGAGGGCTTTATCACCGACGTGACGGACCGACGGGAGCGTGCCAGGGCTATCGAGTCCCTACACGAGTCGACCCGTACGCTGATGGCCTGTGAATCGTCCGACGCCATCGCCGATACGGCGACAGAGGCGCTCGTGGAGTTACTCGATATGCCCAACGCCGGCATCTACTACTTCGACCCTGACGATATCGCTCTCATCCCCAGCAGTTGGGCGGAGACTGTCGAGCACCATGTCGGGACGCCGCCGCCGCTCGACGAGGACAGCCTGCCCTGGGAGGTGTACCGGACCGGCGAGTCCCGTATCTATGACGACCTGGAGCGAGGAATCGCAGGAAACGAACGGGTCAGTCCCTACACCAGCGCGTTGATGGTTCCAATCGGTGACCACGGCGTTGCGCTGGTCGTCTCACTCTCGACCGGCGTCTTCGATGCTGATGACCGCCAACTCGTCGAAGTGCTCTGTGCGAACGTCGCCAGCGCGCTCGATCGCCTGGACCGCGAACAGGCGTTGTGCGAGCGCGAGCGCGCTCTCGAACGTGAAAACGAGCGGCTCGACCGCTTCGTCAGTCTCGCATCGCACGACCTGCGCAATCCGCTCGATGCAGCACAACTCCGACTGGAACTCGCCCAGCGGGAGTGCGACAGCGAACATCTCGACGTGGTCGAGCGCTCCCACGACCGGATGGCGACACTGTTGTCGGACCTGCTCTCGCTTGCCCGCACGGGCGAGTCCGTCAGCGACCGCACCGACCTCCACCTCGGTGACCTCGTTCGGCGCTGCAGTGCTACTATCGACACGTCCGAGATGTCCCTCGACATCGATGCGGACGTGTCTCTGCGCGCCGACGAGAGTCGCCTCTCCGAACTGTTCGAGAACCTCCTCCGAAACGCGCTAGAGCATGGAACGGACGGCCCAGACGACGAGGTGACCGTCTCCGTTGGCACGCTCGAAGACGGCTTTTATGTTGCCGACGACGGCCCGGGTATCCCGGCCGACGAACGCGAGCAGGTCTTCGAAGCGGGCCACTCGACGGACAAGCGCAGTACCGGCTTCGGACTGAGTATCGTCAGAGAAATCGTCCGAGCACACGGCTGGTCCATCGAGGTCACCGAGAGCGCCGCCGGCGGTGCACGCTTCGAGATAACGGCTGTCGATGTCTCAGCCTGACTCGTTGTAGAGTGATTCTTGCTGTTCGGAGCGCTGCGTCTCGTCGTCACTGCGCTCGTCCGTCGTCTCTTCCTCGGCGTCGACATCCTCGTCCGCGGCCCGTTCCCCATCGGTCGCTGTGACGCCACGTCGGTGATGTCGACCGCCGTCTACAGCACCCTCGTCGACAGTCGCGTCGAACGTAATCTCCTGGTGGGTGTCCATCTCCTCTAGTTCCTCCGCTCTGCTGGGACTCGTAGACTCTGTCTCGTCGGCCTCGTCGGTCTCTGTGTCGGACGATGTCCGGTCGACAGTTGCCGTCTCGCGCATCTCCCGGAGTGCCTCCTCCATCTTTTCGCGCCGCTGTTCGATGACCTGTCCCTGCTGTGGGTCGAACTCGTCGGCAAGTTCGAGTGCGCGGTCGAGACGGTCACGCGCAGTGGAACAGGCCCGAAGTGCACTCTTGGTAGCGTCGTTGCGCTCCAGCGTGACGCCCTCGTCCCACTTCTCCCGTGCGAGGTCACAGTATCCCTCAATGAGGCTGTCCGCGGCCGCTTCCATCTCCTCGCGGAGGTCCTCGGGGTCGCCTGCGAAGCGCTGGTCGTCCTCGCCCCACTCCAGCGTGAGGACACTGCTGTACCGCCGGAAAGCGGTCTCCCAGTGTTTGATAGCAACAGCGAGGTCCCGCTCGCTTTTGGCCTGAATCTTTGCCTCGTGAGCACGCCGAATTGGCTCCGCCGCGACGGCCTCGATTTCCCATTCCAGCCTGTCGAGTTCGTCCCGGAGTTCCCGCTGTTCTCCAAAACGGAACGCGTCGCCGCGTTCGACCGTGTCAGCGCGGTCCCTGGCTGACTCGTAGTGGTCCTGTACGGACTGGAGGACCTTGCGAGCCTGATTGTAGTCCTCGTTCTCGACGAGTTGCTGGCCGAGTTCGAGTTGGGACTTGGCGCGCTCGATGAACAGGCGGGCGTAGGACCGCTCCAGTCTGCGCTCCATCCGGGTCAGTTCGGGTGCGATGACTTCATCGTCGATAGGCTCGGTCCACTGGACAGCACAGATAAGCTGGTCGAGATGCTCGCGCTGTGCCTCGTAGATGTCGACTCCGGCCTCCCATTCCATACCGTCGATACACTCGTGTATCTCGCCGACGGCCATCTCGATGTCGTTGCGACAGGCGACAAGCCGTGAGCGGACCTCACCGATCCATCGGAGATGTCGCACGACAGCACCGACCACCTCCGGTTCGACATCCGGCAGCGGAAACTCCCAGCGGACACCGTCGGCCATAGAGAGTGTCAGTACTGCCGGGTCCGCCCCCTCGATTGCCACCGCTGCCAGGTCGTCGTAGGCCAGTGTCCCCGCGTCCGGACCGAGTTCCTCCGTTGCAGACTCGCCGGCCACGAACAGGATACGCCGGTCCGTAACGACCATCACGACGGTAAACGAAACGTGGCGCTCCTCCGCTCCCGAAATGCGAGTGAGCCCCTCGGGGCTCGTGAACGCCGCACGTACCCGCTCATTATCAGATATGATATTGTCGAGCATCTCATCGGGGAGCGCCCCTCGCGCGCCCTCCGAATCGGATGCCCACTGCGGGTTATCCTCAGTATGTGTGATAGCTGATCCCGACAATATCATTCTCACAGAAGATAATAAAACGCTCGCTGTATGGCAGATTCCGACCAGGTACACCCATGATAATTAAATTAGGCGCGCCCCCATTTTATATTTGCCCAAGAGCTGAGAACTGAAAGTGGTCGTCAGGTGGCGTCCAACCGACCACAACCTATTTCTGAGTGCCTCTCATCTTCGAGAGCAAACCCGGTTGTGCTAACACAACTCCGCTTGGGTTAGACAGGACAATCCATGACAGACGACACACTCCTGCTCATCGGGCGCGAGACGACCGACAGCGGTGTCTATCGAACTCACGCACGTCGCCTTCGTGAGCGTGGTATCGCGGATTCTGTCCGGGTCTGTACTTACGAGCATGACCCGGTCCGAAACCTCCGCAACACGCTCGCTGATGTCGACGCTACCCGCGTGACGGCACTCCCGCTTTGTCTGGCTCACACGAGAGAAACCATCGACCGGATTCCGGTTGGCCTTGCCACGTTCGACGGGACAGTCGAGTACTGTGAACCCGTTGGTCGAAGCCCTGCCCTGACCGGCGCTATCCGCGACCGCGCACAGTCTACTCACTCCGCCGACGAACCGACAACGCTCGTTCTGGTAGCGTTCGGGAACACGAGCGGCTCACACCACCGTGACGTCACTGCATATCACGCCGAGCGGCTCCGCCAGCACGGCGACTTCGCGGCGGTCACGACTGCGTATCTCCTCCAGAATCCGACCGTCGAGTGTGCCCGCTATAACGTGTCGACACCTGCTGCCGTCGCGGTCCCGCTGTTCGTTGCTCCCTGCACCGCGACGACCACCGACATCCCCGAGCGACTCGAAGTTGGCCGCGGCGGACTCGCGTACGCTTCGCCGCTGACAACCAGCCCCGCCGTAACCGACGCGATTCAAGACCGCGTCGAGACCCGTCGCGCGCTCACGTCGGCGGCCGGACCGCGCTCTTTCGAGGACGCCATCGCCGACACGGCACGCCCACTGGCGACCGACGGTGACGGCCGTCCGCTCGATTAGTCGCGTCGCACGGCCAGCACTGACAGGTCCGAAAACGGCGTCCCGTCCTGTCCGCCGCCGGCGTGGTCCGCGAGTGCTCCGAGCGTCGTCCGTGTTATCGATTCGTCGTCGTGTGTCAGTCGCTCCAGTACCAGCGCCGACAGCGACGGCTCCGCACCGGCTTCGACGAGCATCGCCGCCACGTCGCCCGGCATCCAGTCGAACGGACGGGGCAAGACGAGCAGGTGGCGCTCACCGACATCCCGCCGCAGGCGGCTGAGGTCCGCATCGAGGCTGCCACTTTTGTGCAAGGTCACGAACGTCGTCGACTCCATCGGGGTGCGCGCCCGACTCGCGGCGACCTGCAGCGAGGAGATGCCGGGCACCACCCGCACTGGCTGGTCCAGTTCCCGCTGGACTTTCCCGACGAACTGGTAGCCAGAATGGTTCGGGTCGCCCATCAGGACGGCCGTGCCGGCTTCGCCGTCGGCGACGCGCTCGGCAAATGCCGACAGCGTCTCCACCTCGTCGCTGTACCCACAGGTCAGCAGGTCCGCTTCGGTCAGGTCGGCGACGAACTCCACGACCGTTTCGAACCCAACCACCACGTCTGCGTCCCGAATCGCTCGCTCGCCACGCGGGGTCAGAAACGCCGTGTTCCCGGGACCGATACCGACTGCGTGGACAGGCGCTGCCGGCGCTGCTGGCTCCGGGTCGGCTGCTGCGATATCGGCTGGGTCCGGCCCCGAATCGAGGTCGTACCGGTCAGTCCCATCGCTGCTCATGGCTCCAGAGTGATGTCGCCGTCCCGAACGTCGCTGGCGACGTGGACGAGTTCGTTCGTCAGGCCCGCTGCGAGACCGCTGCCTCCCCGGCGACCGACGTTCGTAATCACCGGCACGCCGGTCTCCGAAGCGACCTCCCGGAGGCGTTGTCGACTCTCCGCGGCCTTGACGAAGCCGACGGGCGTCGCGACGACCACTGCCGGTCGGGTGCCGTCCTCGATGCAGTCCGCGAGTGCCAGCGCTGCTGTCGGGGCGTTCCCGACGACGGCAATCGCGTCCTCGTAGACCCCGTCGCTGTCCAGTTCCAGCACGGAGGCGGCCGTTCGGGTCATCCCGGTCTCGGCCGCCAGTTGTGCCCCGTTGCCGATTGCTTTCCGTACCGGGCAGTCGTGGCCGCGGCCGGTGATGCCGGATTTCACCATCGTGATATCGGTGACGATGGGCCGTTGGTCCAGCACCGCGCGGGCACCCGCACGGACCGGCGCGCTGTCGTCGTTGCCGTCGGCGTCGCTCCCGGTGAACCGCACAAGATGCTGGAACTCGGGGTCGCCCGTGGCGTGGACGGACTTTTGACGTATCCGGTCGGCCAGTGTCTCGTCGGGGACGAGCTCGCGCACCCGGTCCATGCTCGTCTCGGCGATGTCCATCGCGTTCTCCGTCGTTGCACCGAGGTCGGCGTACTCCTCGAACTCCTGGGCTTCATCTTCTGTCTCTGGATTAGTCGTCATCCGATGTCACCTCGTCGGGGTCCGCGATGGTCGCCGGGTCGCTCGCGCTTCTCGCCTCCAGTTCGCCGTCGGTTTGCAGATTCAGGTCCCGTAACCGCTCCCGGGTCGCTTCGTCGGCGTCCCAGAGGTCGCGGTCGATGGCCTCCAGTAGCGTCTCCGTAATCGACGCCAGTGCCCACGGGTTCACGTCTGCGAGCCACTCCTGGCGGTCGGCGTCGAAGGCGTACTTCTCGGCCACCTCCGTCCAGAGCGTATCGCTGATGACGCCGGTGGTCGCATCCCAACCCAGTACCACGTCGACCGTCGTCGACAGGTCGCCGGCACCCTTGTAGTCGTGCTCTTCCATCGACTCCAGCCACTCGGGGTTGAGGACGCGGGCACGCATCGCCTTGCGGACCTTCTCCTCGTTGGTGTAGATGGAGACGTTGTCGGGGTCGCTCGAATCGCCCACGTAGGACGCGGGCTCCTCGCCGGCGAGTTCGCTCACGGCGGAGATGAAACCGCCGTGGAAGGCGTACCAGTCCGAGGAGTCGAACTCGTCTTGCTCGGCGGTGTCCTCGATTTTGACCGTCGCCTCGACCGAGGAGAGTCGCCGCTGGAAGGCGTCGTGGGCTTCGCTGACGCGGCCACGAGACCCCATCGCGTAGCCGCCCCACTGGACGTACACCTCGGCGAGGTCCGCGCGCTCCTCCCAGTTGCCCTCGTCGACGGCCTTGTTGGTTCCCGCGCCGTAGCCGCCGGGTCGCGTCGTGAACACGCGGTCCAGTACGGCGTCGCGAGCTTCCTCGATGTCCAGTCCCTCCGAGTCGGCGAGTTCCGCGGCGTCTTCCTCGACGTGTTTCTTGATGTAGTTGCGGTCGTAAGGCTCATCGAGGTCGACGACAGCGTCGACAGCGTCGTGGATGACGCCCGCAGCGGCGGGGAACGCGTCCCGGAACAGGCCGGAGACACGCGTGGTCACGTCGATGCGTGGCCGGTCCAGTTCGTCGAGTGGAATCGGCTCCACGCCGTCGATTCGGCCCGCGTCGGTCCACTGCGGTTCGACACCCATGAGCGCGAGCACCTGTGCGACAGTCTCGCCGCGGGTCCGCACCGTTGGGGTCCCCCACGCGACGACGCCGACTTCTTCGGGATACTCGCCCTCGTCGGCGTGGTGGCGCTGGGCCATCCCGTCGGCGACTTCCCTGCCGACCTGCCAGGCGCTTTTGGCCGGGACTTTCCGCGGGTCGAGCGTGTAGAAGTTCCGGGCGGTCGGCAGCAGGTCGACGCCGCCACGGGTCGGTGCGCCGCTGCCACCTGGCGGGACGTACTCGCCATCCAGCGCGTCGGCGGTCCGGGGCACCTCGTCCGCTGCCTTGTGGACCCTCGGGGCGGCTTCCTCACAGATATACGCCAGTACGTCACGGAGGTCGTCGTGGGCACCGCCCTGCACGCGGGCGTCACCGAGTGGCTCGATGTCGACGACCATCAGGTTCATCGTCGTCTCGGCGTCGGGGCCGGCCTCGACTTCCGACTCGGGGACAGCGAAGTCGTGGGCGGCAAGCGTCTCCACCAGTTCCAGACTCGTCTCGTACACCTCGTCTGCGGCTTCGGCGTAGGTCATCCCCAGCGTCTCGCTGTACTCACCGGGGCTGTCGAGCAGTCGCTGGTAGTCCACCCCGAGGACGCCCGCGACACTCTCGCGCAGGGAGGGTGCGCCGGGATTCTCCAGGCGGGTCAGCGCCACCAGATACGCCACGAGACGGTCCCCGGCTGGCGGTTCGCTCATCGTGTGCAGCCCCAGCCGAATCTGGGTCGTCTTCACGTCGGTCACGTACTCGTGGATGCGCTCGACGAGTTCCTCGATATCAACGTCGTCACCGCCGACTGCTCCCTCCGCGAGTGTTGACCCTGCTTCCGCTGGGCCGCGTACGTCCGCCTTCTCGGAGATGTCGCCCGCGATACCCAACTCGACGGCGAGGTCCAACTCGTCGACGTGCTCGCGGATGAGCGCTTCGAGGTGGTCGCCGTCGTCGGTGCGAGCGTCTTCCATCCCAGCCTCGCGGTAGCGGTCGGCCAGTTCCTCCAGTTCGGCGATTTCGTCGTACGTGCCGGCATTGCTCATCACGGGCGTGAGATAATCGACGATGGCGGCATACGAGCGCCGTTTTGCCTGTGTGCCCTCGCCGGGATTGTTGATGATGTAGGGGTAGACGTTCGGGATATCGTCGACGAGCTGGTCCGGTGCGCTCTCGCCGTTTAGCCCGACTGTCTTGCCGGGCAGCCACTCCAGCGAGCCGTGGGTGCCAAGGTGGACGACGGCGTCGGCTGCGAAGTCCTCGCGCAGCCAGCGGTAGAAGGCCACGTAGTCGTGTGGCGGCTGCAAGTCCGAGTCGTGATAGACCTTGCTGGGGTCCATCCCGAACCCTCGCGGGGGCTGGACCGTCACGAGGACGTTTCCGAACTCGATGCCAGGGATGGCAAAGGGTCGCTCCGGTGGCTCTCCCCACTCCTCGATGACGTTCTCACAGAAGCGGTCATCAAGCCCCTCGAAATACTCGCGGTACTGTGACTGGCTCACCACGTCGACGCTGCGTTCGCGTACGTCCTCTGGTGCGACCCAGCGGTCATCAAGCGTCAACTGGGCGGTCAACTGCTCGATGAGCGTCTGGCCATCGTCGGGTACCGGCGAGTCGCCACCGAGGTCGTAGCCGCGTGCGTCGAGTTCCGAGAGCAGGTTGACAGTACTCTCCGGGCTGTCGAGTCCGAACGCGGTTCCGATGCCGTCGTCACTTGGCGGGTAGTTGTGCAGGACGACGGCGACCTGTTTTTCGTCGTTATCCAGATGTGAGAGTCGCGCCCAGTTGACTGCGAGGCGGGCTGCGTGGTCTACCCGCTCGGACATCGGGAAGTGCTGTTTGGGGACGCTGCCGATGCCGGCCTCGTCGTCGGTGCGCTCCTTCCCGCTTATGGGATGGGTGATGACGTTGCCATCGAACTCCGGGAGTGCAACGGAAAGTGCAAGCTCGAAGCCCATGACACCGGTGTCACTCGACTGGTAGCGCGACCGCGAGCGCATCGTCGTGACCGTCTGCAGGACCGGCACGCCGAGCCTGTCGAGGAAGACTTCCTCTGCACTCTCGCCTTCGTCGCTGGCCGAACGGCCCCGCTCGTCCATCGACAGCGAGAACATGAACGACGAACAGACGGCGTCGACGATGGGTTCGCCCTCCTCCAGCAGCCACTGTTCTGTGACCCACTCGGCGTCCTGCTGGTCGGGGTCGTCCTCGGCGGGATTACAGAAAATCGGGAGGGCGTCCGCGCCCTGCGATTCGATGGCCCGCACCTGCGCGTCGACGTAGCGGGTGTTCTCGTGGGTCCAGTGTGACTCGTAGAACCAGACCGCGACGGTCGGCGTCTCGGGGTCAAGTTCTGCCCGGAGCTCTTCGTAGCTCGCACCGGGGTGGTCTGGGTGGTAGACCCCCTCGGTGGGGAGAGTCACTGGCTCGTCGTACGCATGCGACTCCTCGCTGTAGCTATCGAGAAGATAGCGGAGACAGTTGGCGACGTTCGCGGTTCCGCCCCTCTCCAGGTAGTCGTAGACTGTCTCTCGCCGTTTCTCGGGGACGGTGGTGTCCTCGTAGGCGTAGGCATCACCCGTCGATTTGACGACCAGCGGGACATCCGCCCCGCGCAGACGCTCGACTGCGCGCTCGTAGCCGGGCATGCTCTCCTCGCCACCGTGGAGCCAGAACACGGCCGCTGTCGCGTCTTCGAGTTCGCCGACGAACGCCTCTACGTCCGTCTCGTCGTCGAAGTCACTCTCCGAGCGGACGACCAACTCCGCGTCGACCTCGCCGGCGGCCTGCTGGAGACTCCCCAGTTCGTTTTCCGTCGCCGTGTAAAATCCGAGCTGTGGCATAAGCTTGTTAAACCTCGTTGTCTCTAATACAATCATGGTTGGGTTGGGCGCAACACAAATAGCTTCCGGGGACCGGTCGTTTTCGTCGGTGGTCGGCCAGGAGGAACTGAAAGAGGCGCTGCTCGCGGTGGCCGCAAACGACGCGCTCGATGGGGTGCTCGTCAGGGGCGAGAAGGGGACGGCCAAGTCGACGACGGTCCGGGCGCTGGCGTCGTTGCTGCCCGACCAGCAGGCCATCGTCGACTGTCCGTATGGCTGTCCGCCAGGGGCTCCGGGCCGCCAGTGCGAGGACTGTCAGGGTCGGACGGACCCGCCGGTCGAGACGCGGCCGGTGCCGCTGGTGACGCTGCCACTGGGTGCGACCCGGGAGCGCGTCGTGGGGTCGCTCTCGGTCGCCGACGCGCTGGCCGGTGACTACGAGTTCGAGCCGGGGCTCCTCGCCCGCGCCAACCGGGGTATCCTCTACGTCGACGAGGTGAACCTGCTGGACGACCACCTCGTGGACGTGTTGCTGGATGCGGCCGCAAGCGGCGTCAACCGCGTCGAGCGCGACTCGGTCAGCGTGACCCACCCCGCGGAGTTCACGCTCGTCGGGACGATGAACCCCGAGGAGGGAGACCTGCGCCCACAGCTGCGGGACCGCTTCGCGTTGCAGGCGACGGTCACCGCGTGTTCGGATATCGAGGACCGCGTCGCCATCATCGAGCAGGCCCTCCATGGCCCGCCCGAGGACCGGGCAGACGACGACGCCGTCCGCGAGCGATTACTCAGTGCCCGGGAGCGGCTGGCGGGTGTGACACTCCCGGACTCGCTCGCGGCCGACATCGCCGAACTCTGCCGTGATGCCGGTGTCGAGGGCCACCGTGGCGATATCGCCACCGCCCGGACTGCACGCACTTTCGCGGCACTCGATGGCCACGAAACAGTTACCGAAGGAGACGTACAGCAGGCTGCTGAACTCGCGCTCCCACACCGTCTTCAGTCCCGTCCCTTCGAGGACTCGCCCGCTCCCGAGGACGTGGTCGAGGACCACTTTGAGGACTCGGCTGAACCGAACGACGGCGAAGGGAGCGGGAGCGAGGGATCCGACGACACTGACGCCCAGCGCGACGGTGACGAGTCTGTCGACGACGAGTCCAACGGTGAACCCGACCCAGACGATGCGAACGACACGCCCGGGGAGCAAAGCGGTCCCGAAAGACACGATTCCGACGAAGGCAGCAATGGCCGTGGGATGGGCGAGGATAGCGACAGTGAGGGCGACGACGCAAGCGAGAGTACCGGCTCCGGGCCACCGCCGGCAGACGCCGAGAACGCTGCGGACGGTGGGATGGATGCTGGGGGGGATTCCTCGTCGGAGGAAGGCCAAGACCAGCAGGGTGACGACGAGGCGACGCCGCTGGTCCCAGGGCAGGCCCGGTCCTCCGTCGCGGCCGTCGGTGACAGCGCTGCTCCCTCAATCGAAACGCCGCGCGCAGATGGGTCCGACGCCCGACCGGGCTCACGGGCCCAGACTGACCCCAGCACGGACACGACCGGTCCGCGTGTTCGGACTCAGCGGGCGGACGAGGGGGGGACTGTCGACGCCGCAGCATCCATCCGGGCGGCGGCGAGTCGCGGCGAGTCCGGCGTCGAGTCCCGTGACCTCCGCCAATCGGTCCGCGCGGGCGATAGCTCGACGCTGGTCGTCTTCGCCGTCGATGCCAGTGCATCGATGCGGCCAGCCATGCGCGCAGCCAAGGGAACGGTCCTGGAGTTACTCAAAGACGCCTACCAACACCGTGACGAGGTGGCGTTCGTCGCCTTCGCCGGTGAGGACGCGGAGGTCCTGCTCCCACCGACCGACAGCGTCACGCTGGCCGCCCGTCATCTGAAAGACCTTCCGACAGGCGATACGACTCCACTCCCTGCCGGGTTGGACACTGCCAGTGAAGTCATCGAGCGGGCGGACCCGGCAGCAAGCGCCGTCGTCGTCGTCACCGACGGCCGCGCGAACGCTGCCGAGAATCCGGTTGCGGACACCCGCGCCGCAGCCCGCCGCCTCGCACAGCACGACCCGACCGTCCTCGTGGTCGACGCCGGCGACGGCGGCCGCGCGGGACTGACACGGGAACTCGTCGATGCGACCGACGCCGACCGTGTCCCGCTCGCTGCACTCTCCGCTGACAGCGTTGACGAACGACTCCGCGAGTAAAGTGTGATTGTAGAAAAGGCAAACTTTTTCAACTTTAGTTGTATTATGGCAATTGTGATTTAGATGGTGAGGGAAGACACGGTTTCATCGCGCGTGACACACGCAAAGCAAGACCTCTCAGCGCGGGAGGTCGCGGTCGGACTGGCGCTGGTGGCAGCAATCACGTTCGCATTGCTCGTCTTTCAGGAGCCACTTGTCCATGATTCGTTGCATAACCTGCGTCACACCGGCGGTATCGTCTGTCACTGATGTTCCGACGCTATGTTGAGCGCGGCTTGCTCGCTGGTAGTGCTGGCGGGCTCGCGTTCGGACTGTTCGTGGCTGTTGTCGGGAATCCTCTCATTCACGCCGTTGAGGGGATGGGACACGGCCACCACGGCCACGGCGGCCACGAGGCGGCAGCCGTCTCGGCGGCGACTACTAATCTCGTCAGCATCGGCGGCGGCATCCTCTGGGGATTGTTGCTCGGCGCTATCGCGTTCGGCGTCGTCTATTACTTTCTCGAACCGGCCATTCCCGGCGAGGGGACGACGAAACGGTACGTTCTTGCGGCGGCCGGCTTCGTTTCTGTCTCTGGTGCGCCCTGGCTGGTCCTTCCGCCGCTGCCGCCGGGCGTCGAGACGGCACTCGACATCCGGACTGCGATGGCGCTGTACGGCGTGATGGTCCTCGCTGGCGTGCTCGCCTGCCTGCTCGCGGGCTACGCGTACGACCGGCTCCGCACGCGTGGCGTCGGAGTGCCACTCGCCGTTGCCGGTAGCCTCGTGCCGCTCACTGTTCTGGTCGCCGCCAGTCTGCTCGTCTCTATCCCCGTCGCCGGCGAGGTGCCGGCAGCCATGGCGACTGCCTATCGGGGTGTTGCTATCTTCGGCCAGGCGATGCTGTGGATTGTCCTCGCCAGTGTACACGCGTGGCTGGGTACGCCGGATATCGAGACGCCACCCGATTCACTCGATCACGACGCGGACCCGGCCAGCCTATCAGACTGACGCTGAGGGCGTCATAGAATAGTTATCATACCCTGCCAGTCCAAACGGACTGAATTGCTTGATACAGACGAAGGTTTGCACACTCCGAAGCGTTACTTCGTTTCCGTATTTGTCTGGTTATCAGAAAAAACGAGGCTTGACTCAGAAAAGCAGGTATTTGCAGAACCATCCGCGCTTGTCGAAATTTCACCCCTCCCACCTACCCGGACGGTCACAGAGTTTGCGTAGTATTCAGGCTTACAATCGAGAGTGAGTCGTTCTGTTTCTTCAAATCCGCTTTCTGACTCAATGCGTACTGTCAGTTCAGTATTCTTGGGGTATCGCCCGACTTGTAACTCGGTCTGCGCGCTCGGGCGACCGTCTGGTATGTATTCCTGTTCTGATCGGACAAATTGTTGCGCAAGCGTTTCTGAGTCTTTCGAGATTGAAATGGTAAATGTGTGTGATTCATCAGAAGCGTCCAATACAGTTACAACGACAAACCGTTTCACATCAGCAAGTGCCGAACAACCAGCGAGTCCTGCTGTTGTCACTACTGCACAGGAACTCAGTACACTCCTGCGAGTTAGTTTCATGATATGAGAGTATTCCCCGGTTCTGAAAATGGTATTGAATTCACAGGCCGTGGTGAATCACCAGACAGAGCTTGATTTCATGGTTTCAGAGATTGTTTGATGTTGTGAACCGTACACATCAAGACGAGTTCTCGAAATTCACCGTACCAGGTTCGCGCACGCACGGCGTCGCCGAGCGTGCGCTTAATCGTCGAGAAGACGGTTTCACACATCGCTCTCTGACGGTATTGAGGCCCATCGATCCGCGCGTTATGCGCGTGATCGATGGGCCGGAACTCACGATGTTTGATCAGCGGTCTTACGCCCTCTTCGCGGAGCTTCTCGCGTAAATCCATCCAATCGTAGCCTTTGTCCGCCGCGAGGCTGGCGAGGTCGCCCGCGTTGCGGCGGGCGACCTGCCAGCCGAGCTGTGTGTCGTGGCGTTTCGCGGTCGTACAGTGAACGTCCAGGATCGCTTGGCTTTCTGTGTCGACGAGAGCTGTCGCTTTGAGCGTCTGAACGCGGTAATTTGTCCGACGGCAGTAGTGTTTGCTCGCGTTTTCGCGGTCAAAGAATGTCGCGTCAATGGCGGCGTGACCGCTCGTGTCGTGCAGCTGCGCCGACAGGCGCAGCAGCACTCGCCAGAGTGCTGTCTTGATTCTGTCAAACCACTTCACTAGCGTCGAGTGATCTGGGAGATCGGCCGGTTCGAGGCCGATCTCCCCGAGAATATGTGGCATCTCACTCAGCAGATCCAACGCCTCTCGGTAGGACTTCTCCAAGTAAACCCGAAGACAATGGAGCGATACGACAGCGTAATCGGCGAAGCCGCCACCCCCTTCGGGGGCGGCGACTTCGCCTCGGCCACCGACAGCATTTTTAGCTAACTGAACCGCTTTCTTCGTGAAGCGGGAGATCTTCGACATGGATCATCGGCGGTTTCCCGCTTCATTCCACTAGTTCTGACGGTCGAAGCTGACGCTGTCCAGTGATTCACCAGAGCCAATTCACACAATAGGCAAGCTTAGCGAACAGCGTATTCAACCACTCCGCGCTGAAAATAACTACCTTGTGAAGAGTTCTATGACACCCTCTGACGCTACTTATTCTGCCTCGAAGATGAGGCAGAGTCGGTCGGCCCTACACTGGCCCCGTCACTAATAGCGGTGACTGCGTGATACCCACCGGGCACGTCCAGAGGCGAGGGACTCACTCACACCTGGGTAATTCGACCAGAAACACGCTGCCTTCGGGGTCGTTATCCACCACCCAGATGTCTCCTCCATAGCGGTCGACGAGCGTCTCGACGAGGTACAGCCCGAGTCCGGTTCCCTCGCTGTCGAGGCCTTTCTCGCCTTCCTGGAAGATTTGCTCTTTCTGGTTGTCGGGGATACCCGGTCCGTTGTCCGCGATACGAACCCGCACTACGTCGCTGTCTGCCGTCGCCGAAACGGTGACTTCGGGGACTTTCTTGTCGTTGTGTACGATGGCGTTGTTCAGCAGATTCCGAAACACCGAATCCAGCATGTCGTCAGCAAGTACTGTCTCGCTCTGAATCGGGCCGTCGACGGAGACGATTGCACGCTCGTGGCTTGCTCGCACGTCTTCGACCTGTTCTTCGAGGACGTGCCTGATATTCACAGGTCCGTGTTCGGCCTCTGAGCTGAGTAACACCTCGGTGACATCGCGGGCGGTTTTGGTAATCTTGACAGCATCGCGTCCGGCCTCCTGCACCTGGCGAAGGTGTTCCATGCTCTCGCTGTCAGTCCCGATGTGGTCCTCCAGTAACTCCGAGTAAGCCAACACGAGTTGTAGGTTGTTGCGCACGTCGTGCCGGACGATTTGATTGAGTACCTCCAGGTTGTCGCGCTGGCGTTCGAGCGTCTGCTCGTAGGCCTTGAGCTCGGTCACGTCCCGGGCGTAGCCGAGGACAGCATCCTCGCCAGTACCGGGAATCTGGTACGGAATCTTCGTCGTCTGCAGGACTTTCGTCTCACCGTCTGCCGTTGTCAGTTCCTCTTCGGGTATCTCTACTGGCTCACCGGATTCGATGACCCTGATATCGTCCTCGCGGAACTGCTCCGAGTCTTCCACGTCCGGTATGACCTCCCGTTCTCTCCGCCCTTCGAGTTCGGTGGGCGTCAATCCGTAGGCCTCGGCGGTTGTCTCGTTGGCAAGCAGGTACTCACCCTCGCGGTTCTTCGAGAAAATCAGGTCCGGCACGAGGTCGATAACCTGACGGAGTTCTTCGCGAGCCTGCTCCAGCGCCTCCTCGTTATCCTTTCGCGCTGTGATATCCTGTGCGACCGCGACGAATCGCTCGGGCTCGCCGTCGTCGCCGGTCAGCGGCGACACCGTCTGGTGGAGAACGATTTGCTCGCCATCGGCCCGCTCGTCGACCATTTCACTTTCCCAGCGCTCGCCCGAGTGCAGCGTCTCCCAGAACTCCTCGTAGAACTCATCACCGTGTTCATCGGAGCTGAGTACGCGCGGCGTCTCACCCAGTACCCGCTCCTCGGTGTAGCCCGTGATTTCTTCGAAGGCTGGGTTGACGTACTCGATGGTCCCGTCGGTATTCGTTATATAGACCGCGTGCCCGGACTGTTCGACAGCCTCGCGGAACTCCTGAAGTTCACGCTCGCGTTCCTTGCGTTCGGTGATGTCGACCAGATATCCGAGCCGGTGAGTAATCCCATCGCCGTCACGGATGTTTTTGGTGTGGTCGAGTACCCACCGAACGTCACCGTCGGCTGTCAGGACACGGTACGGGTCGTGGCTGAACTGGTCGGACTCCGGCCCACTGTGTTCTTTGACTTCCTCGCTTACCCGGGCACGGTCGGCCTCGTGGATGATTTCGGAGAAGGCCACGGTACCCGATTCCAGTTCGTCGGCCGTGTACCCGAGGACTTCTTCGATGTTTTCCGAGACGTACTCGACCGGCCAGCCCTCGGCGTTTTCCCACTTGAAAACCACTGCTGGCCCCTGCGTGAACATTTCCCGCTCCTCGAGAAGTGCCTGTTCGGCGCGTTTCTGGTCGTCGATATCCAGATGGATGCCGACCGCCCGAACCGGATTTCCGTCCGCATCGCGCTCGAAAATCTTCCCGATATCACGGATCCATCTCCAGTCGCCGTCGGCCGTCCGCATCCGGTGTTCGGTTTCGTAGTAGTCTGTCTCGCCCGCCATGTGCGCATCGAGGTCCTCCTCGACCGCTTCGATATCATCGGGATGAACCCGCCGTTCCCACTCCTCCAAGTGTGAGTCGATTTCCTCGGGAGCATAGCCCAACATCGTGGCCCAGTTATCGTTGAACTCCACCTCGTCGGTCTGCATGTTCCAGTCCCAGACGCCGAGGTCCGCGCCGTCAATCGCCAGTTCGAGCCGTTCGTTGAGTTCCTTGATTCGGCGCTCGCGCTCTCGACGCTCCGTTATATCGCGTGAAATGACGAACGCACCGGTTTGCTCCTCGTCGACGTGCAGCGGCGATATCCACTGGTCTGTGACGACGGTCCCTTCGGGGAGGTCGAGTTCGATTTCGACTCTGATCGGGAACTCCTCGTCCGTGTCCAGGCTGGCATCGTCACGGCTGCCTGCCAGAAGTGCCTGCTCTATCGCGTCCAGAAACTCCCGAGCGTCCGCCTCTGAGGCGGTCATCTGTTGTGTACTCTGCTCGATGTCTTCCCCTTCGAGAGCGTCGGCCGGCTGGCCAGTGTAGCGTGCCAGCGACGGGTTCACATATTCGATTTGTCGGTCGTCTCCGACCACGTAGACGATGTCGTCCATGCTCTCGACGATTGACTCGTAGCGAATCAGCTCCCGCTTGCGCTGCTTTCGGTCGGAGATGTTCCGGCTGAGCGCGAGATACTGCGGGTCGCCGTGTACCTCGATTTTTGACACCCAGACCTCGACCGGGAACGTCGAACCATCCGCACGCTCGTGTTCGCCTTCGGCCTGTTTTGTCTCGCCGATGTCCATCCCCTCCCAGATGTCGTGCAACGTCTCGCGGTCCAGGCCGACCTCGAAATCCGCCACGGACATCGAGGTGAGCGCCTCGGGAGCGTAGCCGAGTTCGTCGACCACGTGCTGGTTCACGTCGAGGACGTTCCCCTCCCTGTCGTGTACGACGACCCCGTCCGGGGCCTCGTCAAACAACACCTGGAGTCGCTTTCGGGTGCGTTCCAGGGCTCGTTCACGTTCTTTCTGGGCAGTGATGTCAGTCGAGACACCACAAATCGCCTCGACTGTCCCGGTCTCGTCGTAGACCGGCGACTTCCGCGTCAGACGGACTGTTTCCCCCCGGGTGGTTGGAATCGTCTCTTCGATTTCGATCTGGTCGCCGGTCTCGATAACACGCTGGTCGTCGGCTTTGGCGTCTTCGGCCCGGTCCGGAGGGAAGAGGTCAGCATCGGTCAGTCCTGTAATGTCCTCCTCCGGCCCGATGCCGAACAGGTCCCGGCACGCCTGATTCATCAGGAGATATCGGCCGCCGGTATCCTTCAAGAACACCGCTGCGGACATGGTTTCCAGCACGGTCTCGACCCGGCGGACCATGCGCTGGAGTTTCTGTTCGTGCTTTTTCTGCTCGGTAATGTCCCGAGACACGCCGACAAGCTGAGTTACCTGCCCGTCGTCGGTAATCGGGGTGAGCTTGGTCTGCCAGTGCGTCGTTCCACCCGGGAGGTCCAGAGTCTCCTCGTACTCGATTGTCTCTCCCTGTTCGACACAGCGGCGATAGTTCTCCACGACAGCCCCGCCCTGTTCGTCGCCGAGCAGTTCCCGCGGTGTCTGCCCGCGCAATTCGTCCCTGGAAAGCCCTGTTTGCTGCCGGTGTGAGCTGTTGTTCCGTCGGAATGTATACGTGTAGTCGTCGGCGTCTCGCTCGACATCGACCAGAAAGACCGCATCCTCTATCTCACGAAAGATTGCCTCGTAGACACCCCTGGATTCCCCACCGATAGCTTGAAAATGGTCTGTAGTGGCCTCTTCGTCGCTCTCTTCGTACATTTCGCTCTCTCGACAGTAAAAACGACCCGCGTACACTTATCTTCTAGGAACAAACTGGTGGGTGAGTGCAGCTACTCCGGGCATCAAGCTCGACGATATCAGACAGATCCAACACCAGCTAGACGTTTTGTCACGCGACACAGTCGACGGTCAGTAGTCGGGGGATAGCGTGACCGCCAACTGGGACCCCTATTCAGGGAGTTACCCGTCACTCGACCCGGAGGCGATAGGCTCCACGCTCGGTGCCGTCGTCGTGGTAGACGACGGGCTCTTCGACCAAGGCGAGTGTCCCATCCGCGATGGCCGCTGCGGTTGCGATGCCCTCTGTGTCGAGTGTGTCTGCGTGTCCGTCACGAACGTGGCACCTGTGACAGCCGTGTGCCCCGGCGTCGCGTCGCCGGAAGTTCTGTGCGCATGGAACCGCCACTGCCACACCGTCGGTGGCGATACCGCTCGCGAAGCCGTCGACTGATGCCTTCCACCGACGGTTGCCGTCCGATGTGTACCCGAAGGCGGTGTGTTCGACCGGATGCAAGGCCTCGGCTTCACGGCCGTCCTCGGGATAGGTGTTTCCGGTCACGAAGACGACTCCCTCCTCAGTTGCGTGGACGTGGTTCGGGTACGCGTAGACCGTCTCCCCGTCGATATCACGGGGGACCGCGAGGTCGACAGCCCACTCGACTGTGCCGTCGGCGTCGAGCCGGTAGCCCCGGTAATCGCCGTGGCAGGTGCATACGACGCCGTCCTCGACCAGCGACACGTCACCGATGCGTCGCTGCCCTTCGGTCCCGGGGTCCCATCGCAGACACGCGCTGCCGTCGGCAGCAGTCAACACGACTAGCCCGTCCTGGTGGTCGCCGGGACAGCGGTTGTAGGCGACGGCGAGACGTTCCCCGTCACAGTCGAGTGCGATTGGCGAGGCATCTGTCCGGTATCGCCACGCGACCTCGCCGCTGCCCTCGAAGGCATAGACAACGCTTTCGAAGTGCCGGCGCTTTCCGTCCGGTCGGTCACCGCGTCGCTCGTACCGGCGGCTGGCGACGTAGAGACGCCCCTCAGCCGAGACAGCGTCGACGACGAACGGCAGGAAAAAGCGGGTGTCCTTCTGGGGGGTGCCGACGTCCGCTGCTGTGTCATAGCGCCACCGCAGCGAGCCGTCGCCGTCGTAGACGCGAACGCTGCCCTGCGGTCCACGTTCGCCGACTACGATGTTGCCGTCGTGAGTGACAGCGGTGACGATGCTTGCATCCGGTGAATCGGAGGTATGCCACTGTGCTGTCCCCGTCGTCCGGTCGAAGGCTCGGACGCGACCGTCGGCCGTGCCGACGACGACGGCTTCCTCGGTCAGTGCGACCGCAGAACGCCGGCCCTGGTGGCGCGACCCTGCAGGGTCTACGTCTCCGAGGGGTGCTGTCCACTGGCCGCTGGTTTCAGTCATCGACCGGGAACGCTTCGTGGAGGTGGTGGTGTGCTTCCCCGAGTCCGTCCAGCAAGCTCTCGCCCTGTTCGCTCAGGCGGCCGATAGCACGTTCGGCATCGCGGACGGCGACGAGTCGACCGCGCATGTAGTCGTATTCCGCCGTGTCCGGGTCGGCCTCCGCTATCTCCTCTTCGAGGTCGACGAGTGCGGCGTCGAGATGGCGCTGGATGGCCGCAAGCGAGTCCGCTTCCGTCAGCGCCTCGATCGGCCCGGAGAGGTCGTCGCCAAGTTCCTGTTCGGCGTGGTCGCGGATGCTCTGGTCTTCTGTGCCGAGGACGTTCATCAGTCCGAGTCGCAGCGCTTCGAGTTCTTGACAAGCCATGGGTGTGTATTGGTATCTGTGGTGGTTGAGCTGTCGGTCTGCGGGCGGTGCAATCGGTTCGCTGGCGGTCTATCCTGAGTCCCTACAGCGTCTGGTCGACCAGTTCGGAGACGATGCGGCCACGGTCCAGGTGTGCGGACACGATGTCTTCGGCATCGTCCTCGTCGACGCTGCCGTACCAGACGCCGTCGGGGTAGACGGCGACCATCGGCCCCTCGCCACACCGGCCGAGACACGACGAACGCGTGATGCGGGCATCACACTCCTCGGAGTCCCGTGCGGCCTGGCGTAGTCGTTCCAGCACGGCCGGCGCACCGTCGGCGGCACAGGTCTGGTTCGTACAGACGGCAACGTGATTCTCGGGTGCGTCGTGGACGTGCGGGTCGTCGTCGACGGCCTCGCGGTCGCGGTGTTCCGCCTGGTGGGTCAGCGCCCGCAACATCGCACGGGCACCGCCGACATCTTCCTCGTAGCCGTCGAGTTCGACCTTGTACTTGCACGTGTCACAGGACATCTCGACGCTGCCGGTGCGGGCTGCCTGCCACCGGTCTCCCAGCACGTCGAGCAGGCGGGTGTCCGTCCCGAGCGGGTCGCCGGCGGCCGCATCGACGTAGGGATACTCCGCGTCGAACTCGCTCGTGCCGTCGCGGATGCGCCCGGTGAGGACGCCATCGCCGAGCATGTACGGGAGGACGACAACGCCATCCGGACGCTGTTTGGCCACGGTATGTAGCGTCTCCTCCAGCAGCGGTTCGGTGACACCGATGAACGAGGCGGTCACGGTATCGAACGCCCGACCCTCATACAGCAGACGGGCGAGTTTGTGTACGTCGGCGTTTGCGTCAGGGTCGCTGGACCCGCGGGCACACAGCACGACGGCCACCTCGTCGCTCTCCCGGTCGACTCCGAGGTCGGACTCGACTGCCCTGGCCCGGTCGTCGAGCAAGTCCACGATTGCCGGGTGGACGCCGAGGTGGGCGCCGTTGTTGATAGTCACCTCCGGGTGGTCGGCGCGTGCCTGCTTGATAGCCAAGGGCACGTCGTTTTTCACGTGGCTGGCGGCAAACAGCGAGAGGTGGACCACGGTAATCTCGGAGACGCTGCCGGCGAGACCGGCGATAGCGTCGGGAATCGCCGGCTCGGCGAGTTCCAGAAAGCCAGCATCGACTGGCAGGCCGAGGCGCTGTTCGAGCGCGGCCGCCAACTCGCGGACCTGTTCGTTCGACTTCTCGCGCCGGGAGCCGTGCCCGACCAGCAGGATTGCCTCGTCGCTCACCTCCTCGGCAAATGCCGTCGGCGCTGGCCCGTCCTCGCCGTCGACCGTTTGCTGGCCGTCGGCCCCGTCACTGCTCCGGCTCATGGCGACCAGTCGACGGCCTCTGCCTGTTCCAGACTCCGGTACAGTTTCCGTCGCCGCGAGGGGGCAAAGAGCCCGGACTGGTCGCTACCTTCGTAGAGCCAGGTGCCAAACGCCGGAACGGCCTCGTCCTCGACGCTGAACCAGTAGCCCCCGGAGGACGTCTCCGAGAGGTCGCCGTGGGGTGTCTCCGGTGGGATGTCCTCCAGCAGCGACTGCACCGTCACGAGCAGCGTCCGGTCGTCGTGGACGAAGGAGACGCCCACCGTCCCGTCGTCGGATTTGAAACAGACCGTCCCGCAGCTTTCGAGGAGCCCGCGGAGCAACTGGCGGCGCTGGCCGTCGAAGACAGCCAGCCGGTAGCCGCCGGGCTGGCCGTCCAGTGGCAGGCCAAGCGACGCGCCCGCACGCTCACCGAGTTGTCCGAACACCTGGAGTGTGTACTCGTCTTCGCTCCGCGTAATCGAGGTGTCGTGGGCGTACTCGCGTTCGCGGATGCGGTGGTCGACCTGTTCGGCCCCGGCGATTGCGGCCAGCCGGCGGGCTGCCGTCTCGTCGTTGGTCCGGACGGTCACGCAGTCACTTTCGACCGTGCCATCCCCGACTGTCCGCCCCCAGAAGTACGCCGTCTCTGGATGCCGGGCCAGTAGGTCCCGCGGCGTCCCGGTCTCTATGGACACGAGTCGGTCACCTCCCCCGGGTCTGCTCCGTCGCTGACTATCTCCTCGACTGTAATCGCGTTTGGCGGACACGCCGCGGCGGCCTGCCGGGCGGCCTCGATATCCTCCTCGAATGTGGCCACGACGGCATCTTCATCGTCCTCGACATGCTCGACCGAGGCCGGGTCGACTGTCGCCAGCCCGTCCTCGCCCTCCGCGAAGCGGTCGTCGCGGACGAGACAGGCGAAGATGCCGTCACACGCTTCCTTGTCGATGGTGATGCGATACATTGTCAGTAGTCGTATTTGGTCTCGTAGCCACGCGGGGTGACCATCCGGTCGTCCCAGACGTATGTGTCCTCGGTCCCGACCAGAATCGTCGTCGTCATGTCTATCAGGTCGGTCTCGCCCAGGTCTTCGAGTTCCCGTAGCTCGACAATCTCGACTTCCTCGTCTTCACGGCCGGCACCGTGGACGATGCCGACAGGCGTCTCGGGGTCCCGATGTGCCGTGAGGATTTCACAGCACTTCTGGAAGTTCTCGCGGCGCTTGCGGCTCCAGGGGTTGTAGATGGTAATCGTAAAGCCCTCTTTGGCCGCGGCGTGCAGGCGGGATTCGATGTCCGGCATCGGCGTGAGGTGGTCCGACAGCGAGATGGAGACGGTGTCGTTGACCAGCGGTGCACCGAGTCGAGCGGCACAGGACTGGGCCGCGGGCACGCCGGGCACGACCTCGAAGTCGACCATCGAGGCCGTGCCACCCTTGGATTCGAGAATCTCCAGGGCAAGCCCGCCCAGCGCGTAGACGTTGGGGTCACCGCTGCCGACGATGGCGACGTGGTTGCCGGCGAGCGCGCGGTCGATTGCCTCCTCCGTCCGGGAGACCTCGCCACACATCGGCGTCGAGTAGATGTCCTCTGCCGTCTCGGTGATGTCGTCCGGGATGAGGTCGATGTAGGTGGTGTAGCCGACGAGATGTTCGGCCTCGGCGAGTGCGGTCTGTGCCCGGCGGGTCATCCCGTCGGGCTGGCCCGGGCCGAGGCCGACAGCGACGAGTGTCCCCGGGTCGGCGTCGAAGTCCTTGACCGTTGCCCCGACCTCTTCCTCGTCGCTGTCGTCGCTGCTTGCCCCGCACTCGCCCGTGGACTCTGTGGACGAACTCGCGCCGCACGCGGAGGTTTCATTCGAGTCGGCTTCTGTCGTCGAGGCACCGCACGCGGACCCGGTGCTGGCCTCTGTCTCACTCGTCTCTCCGTCGGTCGATGCGCCACAACTGGAGTCGGTACTCGTGTCAGTATCGCTGTCTGATTTGCTCATTAGAAGTCCTCCACGTCACGCCCGCCACGCGGGGTGACCAGGAAATCGCGGTGGTCGTTTTCCCATACCTTCGTCTCGTGGTTGCCCACGAGAATCGAGGTGCCCATCCCGCCGACCTTCTCGTCGTGGTCGGTCGCGTCGGCGAGCGTCGTGATGGTGTGTGTCTCGTCGTCGAGGTTGCGCCCGGCAGCGCCCCGGCCGGCGTCGTTGATGATTGCGACGGGCACGTCGTCGGCCCGTTCCTCCCGGAGTACGTCGATAGCGCGCTCGTAGTCCCGCCAGCAGTTGTAGAGGACGACGACGAACCCGCTGATTGCGGCCGCGCGCAACTTCTCTTCGATTTCCTCCCAGCCGCGCCACTTGTCGGACAGGGAGACCGTACAGAAGTCATTGGAGAGTGGCGCACCGAGATTCGCTGCGCCGCCGAGTGCTGCGGTCACGCCGGGGACGATTTCGATGGGCACGTCCGTCGCCGCCTCGTCCTCTGCCATCACGAAGAGCAGGTCGGATTTCCCGTAGACGTTCGGGTCGCCCCCGGAGACGTGGGCCACGTCCTCACCGGCTCGTACCCGTTCGAAGGCCTCGCGAGCGAGTTCGACCTGTCGACCCATCGAGGACCGAATCAGCGCCTGTCGGTGCCCGTTCGGTCGCTCAAGCAGTGTCGCTTCCTCGTCGGTCCCGGCTGTTGTCGTACCGCCGTCGGCCGCTGCGGGCACCTCGGCGTCCTCCGGCGGGAGTGTTCCGTCCTTGCGGAGGAACTCCTGATAGAGGTTCGAGGCGATGACGCAGTCGGCGGTCTGAATCACGTCTTTGGCCCGCTGGGTCATCGCGTGGGGCAGGCCCGGCCCGATGCCGACGACGTACAGCGTGCCGTAGTCGCTGGTGTCGGTCATCCTATCGCCCCACCGCCACGGTGACGGCCTCGTCGTAGCGCTCTTTCTCGACGAGCAGGTCGTGGTCACGCCCGCCGGCGATGGCGGCGGCCTCGGCGATACCCGGCCAGCCGATGAGTTCCTTCGACCGCGAGGGGGTCGGTCCCTCGAACTCCTCCAGGGTCTCTTTCTCGAAGGCGACGACGCCGACGCCCCACTCGTCGGCGGCCGCGAGCAGGCCTCCCTCCTCTTCTTTCCGAGTGCCGGTGGCGACAAACTCCACGTCGCCGACGCCGTAGTCGGTGCCTTCGAGGGCACGTTTCCAGGCGTCGAGGAACTGCTCTTTGTTCGCGCCGGAGACGCTGCCCGTCCCGAGGACGACACCATCGTCTTTGTTGCGCTTGAGGACGGTCACGTCGTCACCGACGACGACGGCCTGGGGGCCGTCGAGTCGAGCGACCGGTCCCAACTTTTCGTCCAGCACTGCGAGGTTCGTCGCGACTGTCGAGTCACCGTTGACGACGTGGGTGTCGAGGGCCTTCGCGCGCTCCTCGACGCCCTGCTTGCCCGCCGCTTCGCTGGCGGTGGTCATCGCGGGCACCGCGCCCATCGTGGCGAGGTCCTGTGCGACCTGATTTGCGCCGTGGTGGCCGCCGGTGATGGGGATAGCCCAGGTCAGTTCCTCGTCGACGACACAGACTGCGGGGTCGTCCCACTTGTCGTCGAGTAGTGGGGCGGTCTTTCGCATCGCTATCCCGGAGGCCATCAGGCCGACGAAACAGTCGTACTCGCCCCAGTGCTCCGCGAACACCTCGCCGTGGTACTCGATGATGTCGATGGACTCGTAGCGGTCGCCGATGCCCGCGACGATATCCTCCGCGGCATCCATCTTGCGCTCGAAGGCAATGATGGCGATTTCCTCGGCGACTTCCCCGTTGGAGTCGGGTGTCGAGCAGTGGCCGCCGCTGCCCTCGTCGCCGTCTGTACTCCCGTCTGTCGTGGAATCGCTGTCCGTACTCATCAGTCATCAGCCTCCTGTGGTGATTCGGTATCCTCGCTTTGCCCGTCCGTCTCGCCGCGTGAGGCCCACCCGTCGTAGAGATACGAGCGGTCGTAGCCGGTGTCGCCGACGGCCTCGCCGATGATGACCAGTGCCGAGGCGCGATAGCCGGCGGCTTCGACTTTCTCGCCGATGGTCTCGATGGTCCCCTCGATGACGTCCTCGTCGGGCCAGGAGGCGTGATAGACCACGGTGACAGGTGTGTCGGGGTCCCGACCATCAGCAAGCAGGCGGTCCATCGTCTCGCTCACGGCGTGGGTTCCCAGATAGATACAGGTCGTTACGTCGCCCATCTCGACGAACTCGGCGACGTGGTCTTCCGCCTCGCTCAGCGTCTCGCCTTGCGGACGCGTGAAGGCGACGTGGTTGGCGACGCCGTTGAGCGTGAGTTGCGTGCGCAACGTTGCACTCGCGGCGAAGGCCGAGGTGACGCCGGGAACGAAGTAGGTTGGGACGCCCTCCTCTTCGAGGGCGTCCATCTGCTCCAGGGCAGCGCCGTAGATGGCGGGGTCGCCGCTGTGTAAGCGGACGACGGTTTCGCCCGCCTCGTAGGCGTCACGCATCATCGGAATCAGCTCCTCAAGGTCTTTGCCAATGGAGGAGACCGTCTTCGCGTCCTCGCAGTACGCCGCCAGCAGTTCGCTGTTGACCAGCGACCCCGCGTGGACGACGAGGTCGGCCTGCTCACAGAGTTCCCGCCCGGTGACGGTCAACAACCCGGGGTCGCCGGGACCGGCCCCGATGAAGGGGATGCCGTCGGGGGTGTCCCCAGCGGTGAAATCACTGGGTCGGGTTTCCCTGCGGTCCTCGCCGGCGGCGTCGATAGCCGACTGTGGGTCTGTGACCGTCTCGCTCGCGTTCTCGTCGGGGTTACTCATCGGTCTCTCCTGCCAGCGGTTCGTCGCCGGCGAGGATGCCCTCGGAGCGTTCGATTTCGGCGACCTCGCCGGCCGCTATCTGGCCGCCGTCCGTCGTTGCCGTCGGCGAGAACTCCTCGGCGGCGAACTCGTCAGTCGCGTGGGTCTCCCGGACGCCGGGCTTCTCGGCGTAGGCCAGCGTGTAGTAGTCACGCTCGGCAATCTCCTCGGGGTCCTCGGTCACGATGGTCTCGCCGTGTTCCATGTACAGGCGGCGACCGTACTGCACCTCGTAGCCCGCCTCGGTCAGGCCCTCGTGGGTCGCCGGCGCATCGGTCACCTTGAACAGAATCATCCGGTCCGGGCCAGTGGGTGCGGCCCCGCCGGCTGCCTCTCGGAGCGCGAGACTCGACCCGGCGGCGATCTCGACGCCGAGCGCGGTGGCGAAAGCCGTCACCGCACTCACACCGGGGACGATCTCCCGCTCGATGTCCGGATAGAAGGTGTCAAGCGTCCGCCGGAGGTGGCCGAAGGTCGAATAGACGTTCGGGTCCCCGAGCGTCACGAAGGCTACGTCGCCGTCGCGGGCCCGCGGTGCGACTTCTTGTGCCGCTTCCTTCCAGGCCTGGCGGAGTTTTTCGTCGTCGCGGGTCATCGGAAAGTCGAGGTCGCCGATGCGGTCGTCGGGGACGTACTCGGTGGCGACCGACCGCGAGAGCCGGCCCGGCGAGTACACCACGTCTGCCGATTCCAGCACTTCCTTGCCCCGGACGGTCACGAGGTCACTATCCCCCGGTCCGAGGCCGACGCCGTACAGCGTCATGGCTGTCCTCCGTCGGCTGCCACCTCGGGCGTCTCGTCGGTGTTCCCAACGCCACCGACGAGCATGTACACCGGATTGTCGGAATCGAAGCTCGTCGCGCCGGCGAGTTCGTAGCCGTGGCTGACCTGGAACTGGACGACCTCTTCGAGCAGGTCGCGCTCGCGGAAGGCATCGACGGCCTCGCCGGCCACTTCCAGCCTGGAGACGTTCATGACAACCCGGTCGACACCAGCCTCGACGGCCCAGTCGAGCACCGCCTCGTAGTTGCGACTGCCGCCCAGGAAGACAGCGTCGGCGTCGTCGGGCAACCCCTCGGGCGCTTCCGCGTTCCGAAGCTCGACCCCGGAGACGCCGTTGGCGGCGAGGTTTTTCTCCGTTGTCGACAGCCGCGTTTCCTTTCGTTCGAGGGCAGTGACCCGGCCTGCACGCCGGGCGGCCTCGACAGTGACTGCGCCGGTACAGGAGCCGACCTCGACGAAGTGGTCCTCACCCGCCAGCGCGAGCTTTCCCAGCAGGACCGCCCGCACCTCCGACTTCGTCGGCCCGGCCTTCGCGTCGTGTGGAAGCGAAACGCGTGACATCACCCTTCTCAACTCTCGTGGGACGTAAAACAATTTTGGTTGTATTAGGAAAAGCTATTTTTGCCAAACCGTCCCGAGAGCGTCCATCAGCACAGTTCTGTTGGGATTTAGGCAAAGATACTTGAGCTATCGGTTCTGACAGCCAGCAATGGCAGAGCACGTGGAGCCAGGCGGTGGGTCGGATGTCCTCCAGAGCAAGCGCAATGCCACCCGGTATCAGATTCTCGTCGAGATAGCGGAGCGACAGCCGGCGGTCAGCCAGCAGGAAATCGCCGAGGCGATTGGCATCACCTCCCAGGCAGTCTCGAACTACCTGCAGGAACTCGTCGAACAGGGCCACGTCAACAAGCACGGCCGCGGGCGCTACGAGGTCACAAAGGAAGGCGTCGACTGGCTCATCTCCCAGACCGACGAACTCCGGTCCTTCGTCGACCACGTCTCCGAAGACGTCATCGGCCAGGTCGATGTCGAGAGCGCCCTCGCAACGGCCCCACTGACCGAGGGCGACCGCGTCTCCCTGTCGATGCGCGATGGCTATCTCCACGCCACGCCCGGCGACGCCGGCACTGCGACGGCCGTCGCTGCAACCGACGCCGAAGAGGGCCAGGAGGTCGGTGTCACGGATTTCGACGGCGTCGTCGATTACGACCTCGGGGCGGTCACCGTCGTCTCGGTGCCGACTGTCCGCAACGGTGGCAGTAGCGAAGTCGATGCCGACCGCGTGGCCGCCACCGCACCTGACCACGACCTCGTCGCTGTCGCCGGGACCGAGGCCGTCGCCGTTGCCCGCCGTGCCGGGCTGGACCCGGACGTTCGCTTTGCGACTTCCGAGGCCGTCCGGGAGGCCGCGACGAAGGGACTCGACGTACTCTTGCTGGTCGTCTCCGGGAACCTCTCGACACACACCGACAACCTCCGGGATGGCTCTATCGCCTACGAGGTCGTCGACGCCGCACGCGAGTAGTCAGGGTGCCAGCGATTCGACCGTCTTCGCCAGTTCTTCCTGGTCTGCTTCCCGCGGGAACGACACCGCCACGGCATCGACGCCGTCGACTGCGCCAAACGTCTCCAGTCGCTCCCTGCACTCTTCGGGGTGGCCTGCCGCCGAGAACGAATCGAGCAGGTCGTCGTCGATAGCGTCGATGGCCCCCTCCTTGTCGCCGCTGCCCCACCGCTGAGCGATGGTGTTTGCAGTCTCCTCGTAGCCCTGTCGGGCCAGCGCCTCGCGGTAGAACGTGCCCATTCCGCCGACATAGAACGCGAGGTGTTCGCGGGCGAGATAGCGCGCTCGCTCGCGGTCATCGAGTGCACAACAGCCCACAGAGACGGTCACCCGCTGGTCGGTCCGGTCGCGGTCGCCCATCTCGGACCCGCGGTCGAAGTCGTCGATGCGGTCGGCCAGTCCCTCGGGCGTGAGCATCAGTGCGTGCCAGCCGTCGCCGAAGCGCCCGGCGAGTTCGACCGACTTCGGTCCCATCCCGCCGGCGTCGATTGGCGGCGGGGTCTCGGGCGGGCCGTGCCGCAGTCGAAAGCCCGCGAGTTCGAAACACTCGCCGTCGTAGTTGACGGTCTCCCCGGAGAGGACCTGCCGGATGACATCGATACTTTCCCGTGTTCGCCGGAGTGGGTTACCGTAGTCGACGCCGTGCCATCCCTCCATCAGGATGGGGCCACTCGGGCCCAGTCCAAGCCGGAAGCGGCCGTCGGAGGCCTCCTGCAGGCTCGCCGCCGTCTGGCCGATGAGCGCCGGTGAGCGTGAGTAGACGTTCATAATCGAGGTACCGATGCCCACCTCTTCGGTTCGTTCGGCGATGGTCGTCAGGACCGTCACCGCGTCCCGGCCCCAGGTTTCCGGGAGCCAGATGCGGTCGTATCCCTCGCGTTCGCCACGTTGGCTCAGGTCGGCGAAGGCATCGAGCGTCGGCTGTGCAGCAACGGGTAAGAACAGGTCGCGAGCGGCGTCCATGCCACTGTGGTCGGGTCACTCCCGAATAAAGCTAGGTGGTGCTAGCCGTCCGCTTTCTCGGTATCGTCCGGGGAGTCTCCGGTGCGGTACTGCCGGAGTGACACCGCAGCTAGCGCCCCGAGCGTCGCGAAGACCAGCGGGTATGCCAGCCCGAGCAACAGGGCGCCTGCTCCATCGGAGGATATCATCACGGCGCTCTCGTTTTGTAGGTTGCCCTGAATCTCGGCCACTGCACCCGACTGTCCGAGTATTCGTGTGGTGTTACCCTGTTCGACGAACGTGTACCCGGCCGAATCACTGAGAATGCTGATGTTTGCGATGACCGGATACTTCCCGGTACCGAGTGGGTACGAGAACAGCAACGAGCCGAGATACGCCACGGCAGCGTACCCGACGGGTATTCCAAGCGATGTTTTCACCGGACCCCAGACATCCTCCATCGGACTGAGCCGCCAGGCCCGGCTGAACCCGATGGTCACGAGCAGCACCACCGGGATTGCGAGATACAGCGCCCGTGGGAGCGCCTGTTCTGCGCCCAGCACATCCGAGAGTTCGAACAGGGAGAACGTCTCGCCGAGAAGCGTCGCCTCGCTCTCGGCGAGGACAAGCACCGGTTTGCTCGCCATGACCTGAATATGATGGGCTGCATTGAACGTGACGCCGATGGCACCGAGTTTCTCTCGAAGCGTCAGTCCGCTAGTACTGACCGGTCCCAGAAAGAACAGCCCCGCCATGACGAGGTAGCCGACACCGTACGCGACTGCCCCGGTGACGATAGCTTCCGCCCAGCGCTCGGTGTCCATCGCTTCGAGACGAGCCAGCAGTCCCGCGTCGTCGCCACTCGTTTGCTCGTCTGTGTCATCACCATCCCCGTCGACTGTGTCGTCTTCTGGCACACTTGCTCAATTCAACGACCGACAAAAAAGCGTTCTGGTGGTCCCCGGCTGTCGACGACCTATCCTGTCGCTGTACGCGTTTCACTCCTCGGGGTCGAACTCCAGCGCGGCGGAGTTGATGCAGTAGCGCTTTCCGGTCGGCTCCGGGCCGTCGTCGAAGACGTGGCCCAGATGTCCCTCGCAGGTCGCACAGACGACTTCCGTCCGGCGCATTCCGTGGCTGGTGTCGACTCTGGTCTCGATGTTGCCCTCCTGGTATACGTCCCAGAAGCTCGGCCAGCCGCTCCCGGAGTCGAATTTCTCCTCGGACTCGAAAAGGGCACTCTCACAGCCCGCACACCGGAAGACGCCGTCCTCTTTGATGTCGAGCAAGTCGCCGCTGAACCGCGGCTCCGTCCCCGCCTCGCGAAGGATGCGGTACTCCTCCTCGGTCAGTATCTCGCGCCACTCTTCCTCGTTGTCGGGTATCTCGCGCTTTTCGACATCACTCATGGCCATCGGTACGGGCTGGACGGACATAACTGCCAGCCTGTCTCTGTTTCCCACCTCATCGGCTGTAACGCTGTGCCAATGCAGTCCCGGTGTCTGGTGACTTGACGAGGGAGTCCCGCAATCATCGTCGCACGCACGGCCGACAGTATCAATCGAATCCGACGCGGAAGACATCGAAGTCCTCGTAGACCTCGAAGAGAACCGGGCGGCGTTCGTCGGCGGCCAACTCCACGTCCCGGCTCGCAAGCGTCTGTGTGTTCACGGCGTCGCTCGTGTCCACGAGTTTGGCCGCGACGGTGCCTGCATCCCCGCTGTTTTCGACGGTGGCTTTCACCCGCCCGTCACCGTTTCCCAGGTCGAAGACCCGCCCGGTTTCTGTCACGGCCACATCGCCTCTGACGTGTTCGACCACCGCCGGGTCCGGACCCGAGGCGAGGACGCCACAGCCAGCCGGTGCGGTTGTAGTTGCCCCCGCGACTGTGGCCAACAGCCCGCATCGGCCTATTACAGGTGGCTCCGAACGTCCCGTGCGATGGCGTCGACATCGAACTCGTCGTCGGCCACGTCGAAGACCACAGTGCCGTCGACGCTGACCCGAAAGACGCCGTCAGCACCCATCACGAGCCGGCAGCTGTCGAGTTCCCGCTCTAGGCCAGTCAGTATCGCCCGCTGGAGGTCCAGCGCCCGGTCGCGAAACCCACAGGGAACGCAGTACTCGATTTCGACTGCTGTCATGGGCAGCCGTAGGTGGCTGTCCCTCAAGGGCCTACCGGCTCCGCTCAGCCGTGTTGCTCGGCTTTCGACGGGCGGAACGTGCCCAGGGAAGGCCGCCAGAACAACAACCCCACGGTCACCACGAACACCAGCGTCGAGAGGATGTAGGTCCACTGGCTGGCCGCCACAGCGAGTGCGCCACCGCCGCCGGCGATACCGGTGACGACGCCGGCGATGATGGGAAACGAACAGGAGACACACGAGAATATCCCGACGAGTCCGCCGGCCAGTGCGTTACTCGCGTCGAGTGCCGTCGCGTAGACGAGATACGCAAGCGCGAAGTAGCCGACCACCTTGTACGGGAGGAGGACGACCGTAAGCAGGTCGCCATTGTAGACGAACGCGGGACTCCAGCCCGGCGGGAGGCCAAAGAGGTTGACGGAGACGCCGGTCACGAGCGAACTCTCGAAGGCGATGAGACCGCCGAAGTACGCCAGTACGAGGAAGTACCCGGCACCGAGGGCGACGGCGATGCGGCGCTTCCGCGTCGCTGTGGGCGCTGGCGTGGTTTTCAGCACTGCCCAGCCACCGATGTTGAGCCAGACGAAAGGGATTGCAAAGAGCGTCCAGTCCCGGACGGTGATGCCAAACAGGACGACGTAGCCGACGACGAGCAGGAACTCCGTGGTCACCACCAGACCGAGCCAGGCCAGCGTTTCGCCGTCGAGATCGAACCGCTCGCTGAGGGTGCTCATACCACGAGTGCGTCGACGACGATTGCGACGAGCAACACGCCCAGATACGCGTTCGAGGCGTGGAACGCCCGGAAGGCGGCCTGTTCGGTCTGCTCGCGGTGGAGGACGATGACCGCCCACAGGAAAATGCCCCCGAACACTGTCGTCGAGGTGGCGACCAGCCAGCCAAGCGGCGTCAGCCAGACCAGCGCGCCAGTCAACACGAGAGTCGCGCCCAGCCACAGGAGGACGTGCTTGCGGGTGGTCGTCTCACCACGGACGACGGGCATCATCGGGAAGCCACCTCGGGCGTAATCTTCCTTGTATGCCAACGCGAGGTTGTAGAAGTGTGCCGGCGTCCAGACGAAGATGACGCCCGCGAGCGCGAGCCCGGGCAACCCGACCTCTCCGGTGACCGCCGCCCAGCCGATGAGTGCCGGCAACGCGCCCGCCGCACCGCCGATGACTGTGTTCTGGACGGTGTTTGGCTTGAGGACGAGCGTGTACACAATCGAGTAAAAGAGGATGGCGACGACGCCCAGTGCGGCAGCGAGCGGGTCGACGAGCAGGAACAGCGCCACCGACAGCGCAGCGAGCATCATCCCGAAGGCCACGGCGTTGGGTTTCGGAATCTGGTGGGTCGCCACCGGTCGGTCGTTCGTCCGGGACATCCGCTTGTCGCGCTCGCGTTCGAGGACGTGATTGAACGTCCCGGAAGCCCCGATAGCGAGGACGCCCCCGCCAAGCGTGAGGACGATAGTACGAACCGAGAGCGCCGGACCGGCCGCAAGCGCCATCGCCGCGGCGGCGACCAGACACAGCAGCCACATCAGTCTGGGTTTCATCAGCCGGAAATACGCGAACGCACGGGCTCGGAGCCGTGTGAAAAGCGGCTGTGTGGACAGCGGTGTGGCGGTCGATTCCGGTTCCTCGGGTGGGGCCGGGACTGGCTCGGGTTGTTCGATGGTGTCGTCATCGGGCGTCCCGGTCGTCCGTTCGAGGTGCCACGCGAGTGCGACGGTGAGCGCCCCGAAGATGGTGACTCCGACAGTGAGGTGGACGCCAGGGAACGGCGTGGCTCCCGCGGAGACGGCAAGCAGTGCACCGACGCCGATTTGTACCGGGTACAGGAGCAATGCGAGCACTGTCGCGACGCGAACGCGCCTGCTGGTGTCGGTACGGAAGACGGCGACCGCACTCGCAAGCACGAGCAGACCGACGACGGCCGCGAGCGAACGGTGGCCGAGTGCGATGAGCGTGTTCGTCGACAGCAAGGAGCCGTGACACAGTGGCCACGTCGAACAGGCGCGGGCAGCGTCGGCCAGCGATGCGGTCGCACCGGCGACGACCAGCAGATAGACGCCGATGGCCGTCGCCGCGAGCAGGCCGGGCACGCCCGGGCGACGCCGCTGGGTAAACATACCTTATTCTTCGGCCCGTCGCACTTAGATGCCGCGCTTTAGCCTACAGACGACAGACTGAGACCCCGTGGCATACGTGGCTCCCGTCGGCTGCATGCTCCGGTAGTCGTACTGCCGGCTGTATACTCCTACAGAAAGTAGTGGGGCGCTCTGCTGTCGGGTCGCGGCAGCGCCACGAATACACTTCGATGGATTGCAAGAACTGCAGCCGACAGTATCAATCGTCGGCGCTCGCTGGCCGGTCCAGTTTCGCCCGGACGGCTGCTTCGATACTGTCCGTGGCCTCCGCGGAGCCAATAGTGACGACAGTCGCATCCCCAATAGCGGTCTGTAACGCATCGACTCCGCGCTCATCGGTCCTGACGACCACGTTGGCGCGCCCGATGCACTCGCGTGCACGCTCGACGGTCGCTGCCGGTGGCGTCTCGAAGGGCGGTGCAGTCTGGCACTCGACATCGAGGCGGGCGGCCGTCTCGGCGGCCACGTCACCCTCCGGAACGACACCGACGCTAACCGCGAAGCCGGCACGCCAGAGTTCGCCGACGGCGCGTGCGGCCGAGTCACCGCTGCCGACGACGTGGACTCGCCCCTCGGTCTCCGCTCGGTCACCCACCGCGGCAACTATCGAGGTGCCGGTCACGGGGTTGCGGGCGACTGCTGTCCGCGTGTCGAAGGCATCCTCCAGAGTCGGGTCCGAGAGAACCCTCGCAGGTGGCCCGCTTGCGCGCACTTGCCCGCCCTGCAACAGGAGCAACCGGTCGCAGTACCGCGCCGCGAGGTCGAGGTCGTGAATCGCCGCAATCGCCGCCTGGCCGTCCGAAACGAGATTACGGACGATATCGAGCATGCCGACCTGGTGATTGATGTCCAGGCTGGCAGTGGGTTCGTCCAGCACGAGCGCCGGGGTCTCCTGTGCGAGCGCTCGTGCGAGCAACACCCGCTGGCGTTCCCCGCCCGAGAGGCCGTCGACAGTCCGGTCCCGAAGGTGAGTCGTCTCGGTGCGTTCGAGCGCGCGCTCGACCGGGTCACCCGGGGGTGCCCAGTCCAGTCGCGAGCGATGGGGTGTGCGTCCCATCTCCACCAGGTGTTCGGCGGAGAAGGCAAAGCCGATGTGTGTGTCCTGTGGGACGGTTGCGACGCGACGGCTCACCTCCCGCGAGGAGAGGTCGGCGATTGCGTCACCGTCGAGCGTAATCGTTCCCGAATCCGGGGTCAGGACGCCGTTTATCGTGCGAAGGAGAGTCGTCTTGCCGGCCCCGTTGGGCCCGACGAGGCCGACGAACTCCCCGCGGTTCACCTCACAGGACACCTCATCGAGGACCGTGAGGTCGCCAAAGGAGACCGAGACATCGTCGAGCCGAATCACAGCGCGTGCACCTCCCGGCGGCGGAGTAGATAGAGGAAGAAAGGCGCACCGACGGCGGCGGTGACGATGCCGACCGGCAGTTGCTCGGGGCCGGCACGGGCGAGGGTATCGGTCGCGACGAGGAAGGTCGCGCCCGCGAGCGCGCTCGTCGGCAACAGGATGCGGTGGTCGGGACCGACGACCAGTCGCATCATGTGCGGGACGATGAGGCCGACGAAGCCGATGACGCCGGCGACGGCCACCGCGGCGGCCGTGATGATACTCGACACGCCAAGCAGGATGCGCTTGGTGCGCTCGACGCCGATGCCAAGCGCCGCAGCGTCTTCCTCGCCCAGCAGCAGTACGTTGAGGTCACGCGCGTACGCGAAAAGCACGCCAAAGGCCAGCAACGCAAGCGGTAGCGTCACCTCTACTTGCTCCCAGGTGCTGTTGTGGAGATACCCCATCATCCAGTACAGCGCCTTTTCGAGACTCTCGCCCGCTTCCAGCAGGAGATAGGAGATGAGCGCGCTCAACAGCGACTGGACGGCGACCCCGGCCAACAGCAGGGTCGCTACGGGCGTGCGCCCGCCTTCGGTTGCGATGAGATAGACGGCAAAGGCCGTCAGGAGCGCCCCGACGAAGGCGGCGGTCTGTAACCCGAAGGGCACAGCCAGCGGGAGCGCGATGGTCGCGACCGCGCCGACGGCAGCACCCGATGAGACGCCGATGATTGAGGGGTCGGCCATCGGATTCCGGAAAAAGCCCTGCATGACGGTGCCGGCCGCGGCAAGTGCGAAGCCGATGACGGCGGCCAACACGATGCGGGGGAGTCGGAGCCGGCGGACGATGGTCTCGGCGATTGTCGGGACCGCAAAGGAGAACGGATAGGTGTAGGTAATGTCGGGGACGGGCACGCGCAGGTCGACGCCAGCGACCGTGGTCGGGGCGGCCTCGATACTGAGGCCGGTGGGGATGCCAACGGCGTTGAGACTCGCCTTCGCGACGGTCCAGACGCCGATGTCGACCGGACCGATGGTCGCGCTGGCGATGACCGCCACGGCGAGGGCCGCAAGCAGTCCGGCCGACCAGACAGCCGTGCGCGTTCTGACCCCCATCTCTCCGGAAAACTCGACTTGCAGCAAGCAAATACCTGTTGCATTCCCACAATGAGATTTGTCCTATCTCTATGTCCGTTGAAAAGTCACAACCCTGATTGAGTTAGTCACATACTTGTTGCCGTCTCTCGCAGGAGGGAGTATGCAACGAAACGTTCTGACGCTGTTAGTGCTACTGGTCGTGCTCGCACCCCTCACGGGTGCGGTCGGCGGGAGTTCGCCGGCGGTCGCCGCCGACCACGACCCGGGGACAGTCGATTGTGAGTTCCCGGTCTCGGCGACGGACGCGACCGGGACCGAGGTGACTGTCGAGGAAGAGCCAGAGCGGGTCGTCGTTCTTGGTCCGAGCGCCGCACAGACGATGTGGGAAATCGGTGCCGAGGACAAGGTCGTCGGCATGCCGGTCAATCAGTATACCGCCTATCTGGAGGGCTCGAAGTCAAAAGAGAACGTGGTCAACGCACGGGGACAGCCAGTCAACGAGAAAGTCGTCGGCCTGGACCCCGACCTCGTGCTCGCGCCGAACACCACCAATAAGGACGCGGTCGAGACGCTCCGTGATGCTGGACTCACCGTTTACCACTTCGACGCTGCGACCTCCTTTGCGGACGTGGCCGCGAAGACAGAACTGACCGGCCAACTCGTCGGCGAGTTCCAGGCTGCTGCTGAAACCACCGCTGAGATGGAAGGGACTGTCGACGCCATCGAGGACGGCGTCGAGGGTGAGGACCAGCCCCGCGTCTACTACCCGATGGGCGGGGGTTACACTGCCGGCAGTAACACGTTCATCACCGACATCATCACCTCCGCCGGCGGGGAGAACATTGCCGCTGATGCGATTGATGGCTACGACGTTCTCAGCCCGGAGATTGTCGCCACACAGGACCCGGAATGGCTGCTTATGCAGGAGGGGTTCCCCGTTCCCCAGAACGATGCGGTCAACGGCTCGACTGCCGTTCGTGAGGACCAGATCGTCCGCGTGAACCCCAACTACATCAACCAGCCCGCCCCCCGGACGACGCGCGTGTTGCGGACCGTCGCCGAGACGTTCCACCCCGAGGCCTACAGCCAAATCGACTTCGAGAACGTCGAAACGCCCGAGCCCGCACAGTGTGGCGCAGGCGGTGAAGCCGAGGACGAGGAGGCGGCGAACACCTTCGGCGGTGGCTTCACGGTCGTTGTCGCGGTTGCTGCGATTGCTGCTGTCGGATTGCTGGCCCGCCGCCGGACCTGAGCGTTTCGCGTCGCTCACACTGGTTCCGGTACTGGACAGAGCGGCTACTGTGACAGCCTGGCGGTGGACAAAAGCGGCTGCTACCGCGTGCTTTTCCCGTACTGTCGGGGTTTGGCCCTTCCGAAGACAGTAGCTATTTATGCAGCAAATCCTAAGCCTGGCTCACGCATGAAACAGCGACGTGTCGGGCTCACCGCGTTCCTCGCTGCGCTCTTGCTCGCCGTCGTCGTTGACCCTGCCGCTGCCCAGTCGACGGCAGACACGACGACAGAGGAGCTCATCCGGGGCCTCAACAGTTGGATGCTGTATCTGGCCGTCCCAATCGCGGTGCTCGTCGAGGGTATCCTCGTCTACACCGTCTGGAAGTACCGCAAACAGGAGAACCCGCTGCCGACTCGGGAGAACCGTCGCCTCGAAATCGTCTGGACGGTCGCGACGGCTATCATCCTCGTTGCGGTCGGTGCGGGCGCATACACTGTGATGGCCAGCCCCTACGTCTCCGATGGGTCCAACCAGGCTATCGACGACGACCAGGAACCCATCGAGATTCAGGTGACCGGCCAGAAGTACCTCTGGACGTACACCTACCCCAACGGGACGGTCGAGAACGTGACTGGACAGAACGCGACCGTCGAGTACAGTCAGGCGAGCACTGACGAGCAGGGGCTGGTCATACCGACCGACAGGCCCGTGCGGCTGAACATCACGTCCAACGACTGGCTGCACGCCTTCCACGTCCCCGGCCTCGGTCTGAAATCCGACGCCTTCCCCGGGAGCTACAACACCCTCCTGACGAAGGCCAACAACGAGGGCGAACACCAGCTCTACTGTGCCGAGTACTGTGGTCAGGGTCACTCCCAGATGCTCGGGACCGTCGAAGTCGTGAGCCAAGAGGAGTTCGAGCAGTTCCTCGAAAACCAGAGCAGCGACTCGTAAACGGTTCGTTCTTTTCACTCGCGCTCGTTCCCCTCACATGGACAGTACCTACGAAGCCGTCCAGTTGGGGAAGACCCGACGCTTTGGCAGCTATGAGGTGACTCGCGAGGAAATCATGCGGTTTGCCGAGCAGTACGACCCACAGCCGTTTCATATCGACCCCGAGGCCGCAGAGGAGTCGATGTTTGGCACCCTCGTCGCCAGCGGCTGGCATACGGCAGCGATGACGATGCGGCTGCTCGTCGATGGCTACCTGCTGGAATCCGGTGCGATGGGGTCGCCGGGTCTGGAGGGACTGCGCTGGAAGCAACCGGTCCGGCCCGGCGATGAACTCTCGATTGAAACTGAAGCCGTCGACAAGGAGCCGTGGGACGAGGACCGCGGCGTCGTCATCTCGGTCACCGAGACGTACAATCAGAACGACGAACTGGTGCAGTCGATGCGCTCGCAGGTCCTCTTTCCGCGCGAGTAGCGCACGGACTCCCACGGGTTGGTCCACTCTCGACCAGGGCACCGCCCCGTGGGGTTCCCCGGTGTGCCGGTCGTAGGACCGTACATGTTCTACTGGCTGGGTAGAACCCACCGTGTGAGTGACAGAACGCCCAATTTCGGGGACGTTGCGGGGTCGTCCGCCGGACGCGTGTAGAAACTACTATTTGCGAGCAAGCCAACGCCCCAATATATGAGTCAAGCGTACGACCGAGGCACCGTCGAGGACTTCGGACGGTGGCGCGAGTTCTCAGCCGGGATGTGGGCCTGGATTTTCCACAAGTTCACCGGCTGGGTGCTCGTCGGCTACCTCTTTACACACATCGCTGTGCTGAGTACGGCAACCGGCGGCGCGGAACTGTATACGGGTACGTTGCAGGGACTGGAAGCGCTGCTCGTCGTGCGGTTCCTCGAAATCGGCCTGCTGGCGGTGGCCGTGTTCCACATCCTGAACGGCATCCGACTGCTGTTCGTCGACCTCGGGTTCGGACTGGACCAACAGGACCGTAGCTTCTACGCCTCGCTGGTTCTTACCGGTGCTATCGTGGTCGCGAGCGTTCCGACGTTCCTGGGAGGGAAGTTCCTGTAACCATGGCCGAACACTACTCTTCGTTCAAACGCGGCGGACGACGGTGGCTCATGCAGCGGGTGACCGCCGTCTTCCTCATCGGCGTACTGGCATTTCACTTCGTCCTGTTGCACTTCGTGAACCACGCTGACCAGATTACGTTCATGGGCACGCAGGCACGTATGAGCCAGGTCGGCTACTTCGCCACGATGTGGCTGTTCCTCGTGACGGCCACCTTCCACGGCGTCAACGGCGTCTACAACGCTCTGGTCAACATGGGCATCCAGGGAACCCGGAAGAAAGTCGTCGGCGGCGTGTTGGCACTTGCTGGCTTGCTGCTGGTCGCACAGGGAACCCGCGTCGCAATCGCAATGACGAACCTGTTCTAATTCATGAGCACGCAAATCGAAACCAAAGAGACCGAAGACGAGGAAATCGAGGAGCAATCGCCCGGCGAGCGGCGGCGTGAAATCAAACGCCAGCGCGCCGAAAATCGAGCCAAGCGCGTCGAGGCCGAACTCGACGAGGCCGAGCAGACCCGTCGGCTGAAGGTGTTCCGCTACGACCCCGAAGTCGAAGGGAAAGAAGAGCCACGCTTCGATGATTTCATCGTCCCGTTCCACAAGGGGATGACCATCCTCGACGCGCTCATCTACGCGCGGGACCACTACGACTCCTCGCTGACCTTCCGACACTCCTGCCGACAGGCTGTCTGTGGGTCGGACGCGCTGTTCATCAACGGCAAGCAACGGCTGGGCTGTAAGACGCAGGTCGGCGACCTCGAAGACCCAATCCGTATCGAACCCCTGCCGCATCAGGATGTCGTGAAGGACCTGGTCGTGGACATGGAACACTTCTACGACCAGATGCACGCCGTCGAACCCTTCTTCGACCCCGACGAGACGCCCGACGGCGAACTCGAAGAGCAGCGCCAGACGCCGGAGAACCGCGAGTACGTCAAGATGGCGACGCGATGTATCTGGTGTGGGGCCTGCATGTCTTCGTGTAACATCGCTGCAGGCGACAACGAGTACCTCGGGCCGGCGGCCATCAACAAGGCCTATCGCTTTGCGATGGACGAACGCGAAGGGGAGAACCGCAAGCAGGAACGACTCCGCATCATCGAACAGGAACACGGTGTCTGGCGCTGTCAGACCCAGTTCTCCTGCACTGAAGTGTGTCCGAAGGACATCCCCCTGACCGAGCACATTCAGGAACTCAAACGCGAAGCGGTCAAGAACAACCTGAAGTTCTGGTAACGCACGACAGAATCAAGACAATCCAGTCCTAAGCCAATACAACATCACAATGTACGAACATGACGTTATCGTGGTCGGCGCGGGCGGCGCCGGCCTTCGCGCGGCGATTGCAGCGCACGAGGAAGGAGCGGATGTCGCTCTGGTGACAAAGCTCCACCCGGTGCGCAGTCACACCGGTGCAGCCGAGGGTGGTATCAACGCTGCACTCCACGAGGAGGACTCCTGGGACCTGCACGCGTACGACACGATGAAAGGGGCCGACTACCTCTCGGACGCCCCGGCAGTCGATACGTTCGCACAGGAGGCCCCCGACGAGGTCATCCAGCTCGAACACTGGGGCATGCCCTTCTCGCGTGAGGAAGACGGGAAAGTCTCCCAGCGTCCCTTCGGCGGACTCTCGTTCCCGCGGACGACCTACGCGGGTGCCGAGACTGGCCACCACCTGCTGCACACGATGTACGAGCAGGTCGTCAAGCGGGGCATCGAGGTCTACGACGAGTGGTACGTCACCAACCTCGCGGTCACCGACCACGACGACCCCGAGGACCGCGAGTGCCACGGCTGTGTGGCCCACGACATCAAATCCGGCGAGATTGCCGGGTTCCACGCCAACAACGGCGTCATCCTGGCGACCGGTGGCCTCGGTCAGGTCTTCGACCACACGACCAACGCCGTCGCCAACACCGGCGACGGGCAGGCGATGGCCTACCGCGCTGGCGTCCCCATCGAGGACATGGAGTTCGTCCAGTTCCACCCGACGACGCTGCCCTCGACGGGTGTGCTCATCTCAGAGGGTGTCCGTGGCGAGGGTGGCATCCTCTACAACGACGAGGAAGAGCGCCTGATGTTCGAGTACGGCTACGCGAACAACGACGGCGAACTCGCCTCGCGTGACGTGGTCTCGCGTGCCGAACTCACCGAGGTCAACGAGGGCCGCGGTATCGAGGACGAGTACGTCCACCTGGACATGCGCCACCTCGGCGAGGAGCGCATCCTCGACCGCCTGGAGAACATCCTCCACCTCGCAGAGGACTTCGAGGGCGTCGACGGCCTCGACGAGCCGATGCCGGTCAAGCCCGGCCAGCACTACGAGATGGGCGGCATCGAGACCGACGAGAACGGCGAGACCTGCATCAACGGCCTCTATGCGGCGGGCGAGTGTGCCTGTGTCTCGATGCACGGCGCGAACCGCCTCGGCGGAAATGCCCTGCCGGAACTGCTCGTGTTCGGTGCCCGGGCCGGCCGGGACGCCGCGGGCAAGGACCTCGGCGACGCACAGATCCCGACCGGTCCCTCCGCCGAGAGCGAGGACGGCGATGTCGACACGCCGGTCTCACCCGGTGCGCTGGATAGCACGGACGGCGACGCCGTCGCCGACGGTGGAGCGATGGCGGACCCCGAGACGGTCATCGAAGATGCCGTCGCACGCGAACAGGAGCGCATCGAGACGCTGCTGGAGCGCGACGGTGTCAACCACGCCGAAGTCCGGGACGACATCCAGGAGACGATGACGGCCAACGTGAACGTCTTCCGGGAGGAAGACAACCTCAAGCAGGCCCTCGAGGACATCCGCAAGGCCCGCGAGCAGTACAAACACGTCGGCGTCTCCGACCCCTCGCGGACGTTCAACACGGACCTGATTCACACTATCGAGACCCGCAACATCATCGACCTCGCCGAAGCCATCACGCTCGGCGCGCTCGCTCGTGAGGAGTTCCGTGGCGCTCACTGGCGCAAAAAGCACCAGGAGCGCAAGGACGACGAATGGCTCAAGCACACGATGCTACAGTGGAACGACGGCGACGTGAACCTCTACTACAAGCCCGTCATGCTCGAAGGCTTCGACCAGACCTACGAGCCCAAAGAACGTAGCTACTGACGCAGCGCTTTCCTTCTCTATCTCGCTCGACACACGACCAGCACGAGCAGTCCAACGACTGCCGCCATCGCTCCGAACCCAGCCCCTACCGTCCCGGATGATTCAGCAGACGACTGTGTTGTCGGCTGTGTCCACCAGTCGGGTTGCTCGTTGACTGCGTATCGAATCTCCCACTGGAACGGTTCCGAGACGGTATCACCTGCGACTTCGTTCCCGATACACAGGTACGCTGTCTCCGGGTCCTCGACTGTGATACTGTACGTCCCGGAGTCGTTGACGACCGTTCGTGTCGCTGTGTCGACGCCACTCGCATTTTCTATCGTCCCGGCCTCGCTGACACTCCAGTTCTGTTCCCCTGACCCGGTTTCGGTTATCGTCCTGTGCCACACGCCGACAGCCCGACCGTCCTGTGCCCGCTGGAGTACGTACACGCGGTCGCCTTCCGAGACCGGCACTGCGACGACGTGTCTGTCATCGGGAGTGACGAAGACATCCTGGTGAATCGTCGCCTCGGTCGCTGCCTGGGGCGTACACTCGTCCGGGTAGCCGTGACCCAGAACCGGCTGTGGCACCGCTGTCAGACTGGCACAGAGCAATACGACTGCGAAAACCCGGATGCCCCAGCGATGGAGGCCTCCGGTACTCATGGGCTGTTTACTCGACGACGATTGCGCCTTTCATCCCAGCACCCTTGTGCGGGACACAGGCGTACAGTACGGTCCCCGAGGAGTCGAACGTCTGCTCGAACGTGTGACCTTCGTCCGATGTCTGTTCGCTCGCGAAGTCAGCACCGTGCTGTGCGGCGACGTTGTGAATGCCACCCTGTCCGGTCCAGGTCCAGGTGACTGTCGTGCCGGTGTCAACACGGATTGCCGCCGGGGAGAAGCCGTAGTACGCGCCGTTGGCCTCCGTTCCGACATCGATGCCGACCGAATCCGTCCCAGTCATGTCCTCGATGCCGTCGAAGTTCGACGTATTCGAGAGGAACGACTCCACGCTGGGCTGGCTCGGCGTCTCCGTCCCATCGGGCGTGCCCGATTCCGTCGGTTCCGCTGTTCCATTCTCTGTCGTTTCGTCATCGGACGAGTCGCCACTACAGCCCGCGACGACCCCGGCCAGCGCGATGCCGGAGGTCCGCAGGACCGTCCGTCTGTCTACTGAACGCTCCATATGAGTACATTCGAACGGGAGTGTGGTTATATAGCTTGTGGAAATTGGATTATAGTATTCTCAAATAGCCGCAATATATGTGATAGTATAATCGTCCGACTGTCGAATTCCAGCCGGAACACTCCGCGTGACAGCACAACTCTGGTAGTACCACTCCGGTAAGAGTGGACAAGACTGCCGATTGTCCCCTAGTTGGCGGTTACTAGTGGTGTTTCTACACGTTGCCGACGACCAATACAATCACCCAAATTTATAAATAAAAGGTGTATCTATAATCTGCCAGGCCATGTCAAACGAAGACATACACGATCGACTTCGCTCAGTAAGCCGTCGCAAGTTTGTTGCTACTCTCAGTGCGACAGCGGGTGTGGCGGTCGCTGGCTGTGCCGGGAGCGATGACGACGGAAACGAGACGACGAATCAGAGCTCCGACCCAACGGCGACGCTCACCTCCGAGGAGCCTGGGCAGGGGAACGATGACGAACCGTCAGACCCACCCGAGCCGGGCGAGCGCATCACGTCTGCGCGCCGTGTCGGACCGCGAGACGTGAGTGACTTCGGGTTCCAGGAGCTGTGGAGCTATCGGAAACGCCAGGCCATCGAGTCCCTCGTCGCCGACCCGGAAGTCGACGAAGTCGCCAGCGACTGGGTCGCGTCCTTCGAAGCCTACGACCCCCTGACGAACCGACTCGATGCGGTCAGCGTCCAGGGTACTACTGGGATGACTGTCGACGGTGGGCCGGACAACACGCCGTTTGAAGTCACGGCCAAGAACCGACAGGTCGCATACGGACTCGTCGACCGGGTTACCGACGACCTCGTCGGCCTGAAGATTACCGACCCGGAGGATGTCACCTGGACTCGGGGCGACTGGAACGACACCCAGCGTTCACGCCACGAGAAGATGCTGGACAAAGACGAAATCTGGCAGCATCTCGAAGGCAACGAGTGGTACCCCATGGTCAAGGCCGCCGAGATCATCACCAGTTACGGCGACTACGCTCACGGTGAAGCCTCCAACCTCGCGTACTTCGTGATGGACGAGGGCGAACTCAAGGTCGTCAGCGGCTTCATGGATGTCACCGGCGAGGAAGCCGAATTGCTGGACGTCCACATCGTCAACGATTTCGCCGAGCATCCGACACACCGCATAGCCCAGTCGATCGAGTCCTCGGAAGAGTCGGTCCTCGGTGAGGTGCCCGAACCGCCGATGATGCAACGGCCACAGATTACGGCCCCCAACGGCTATCACCGCATCGAGGAACCGCCAAACGAGTTCGAACAGGATGGCTGGTCCATCGACTGGAGTGGCCCCCGGACGGTCGGTGCCGAGGTGAGCGCGCAGTTCAACGGCAAGCCGGTGTTCTCACTCACCGCTCCCTACAGCACGTCCACGTGCTATGACATGCCCGAGCGAAACGGCCGCAACACCAAGGAGTGGATGTTCCCGAACGACGAACCGGTCATCAGCGGCGAACTCATCTACTGGGACATTCACAGCCTCTCCCTCGGTGGTCCCGGCATTCTCGGGAAGACGGAGTATCCCTCGACTCAGAGTCGCCCGAGTGGGTTCAACATCCGCACCCACTACCACACTGGCGCAGTCGAGAACGCCCGGGACTTCCACTCCGGGCACCGGTTCGCTCCGTACAACTACTACATCAACTACCAGTTCTACGAGGACGGCGTCTTCATGCCGGTGTTCCAGCGGCACGGCCCCGGCTACGTCAACGAATTCTACGAGTACCGCGAGCGCGAGAACAACGGGCCTGCCCAGTACTACCTCGAAAACTGGCTCACCCGGCCGACGCCCGGGACCGAAGACGGCGTCGAGACGAAAATCTTCGACGGCGACGAGTGGCAAACGCCCGAGTCCGAGTTCTACCTCGGGAGCAACGACGTGAGCGAGGAGATGATCATTCGGTTCACGAACCCCGACGGGACGGAGACCATCGACATCCCCCTCGACAACATGAAGGAAGTCGTCGTGGTGCTGCCCAAAGATGACGAAATCGGCGAGGTCATCCGTGCCAACCCGGAGAACCCGGTGCCGGAACTCAACTTCTATCACCCTGCACAGTACGTCGACGACGAACCCATCCAGGGCGAGGAAGTGCTGTTCTGGCTGCTGATGGAAGCACCGACCGACGAAGTGCCACACGCCTCGGGTATCACGACCTACACGCAACTGGGTGAGTTCAATCTCAGCGGGTACTAGGAGTCGAGGTCCATCGTTATCGATTTCGTCTGTGTGTATCGTCTGAGTGTCTCTCTGGCACCTTCCCGTCCGACGCCGGACTGTTTGTAGCCGCCAAACGGTTGCCCCGGCGGCAACCGGTTGAACGTGTTCACCCAGATGTTGCCGGCCTCGATATCGCGGGACACTTCGTGTGCAAAGGAGAGGCTGTCCGTGACGACGCCGCCAGCCAGTCCGTAATCGACATCGTTAGCCCGCTCTATCATCTCCTCGTAGTCCGACCACTCGATGACGACCTCGACGGGCCCGAATATCTCCTGTTTGGCAATCGGGCTGTCCGCGTCGACGTCGGTGATGACGGTGGGTTCGACGAAACACCCCTCGGCGAATATCCCCTCTTCGACGGTGCCGCCACCGCGGAGAATCGTCGCGTCCGAATCCCGTGCGAGGCTGATGTAGTGGAGTGTCTTCTCGACTTCGGCACGGCTGACCTGTGGCCCGAGGTCTGTCGACTCCTCGAGTGGGTCGCCCATCTGGAGGTGCCCCACTTTGTCGAGAAACGTCGGGACGAAGTCGTCGGCGACTGATTCGTGGACGAACAGGCGCGTCCCCGCGCTACAGCACTCACCGCTGTTAAAAAACATGGCGTCGACTGCGATGTCCGCTGCCTTCTCGGGGTCTGCGTCGGGAGCGATGACCAGCGGGCTCTTGCCCCCGAGTTCGAGCGTCACGTCGCTGATCGTGTTCGCGGCGGCTTTCATCACCCCGCGGCCGACCTCCGTCGACCCTGTGAAGGCCACCTTTGGGACGCCCTCGTGGGAGACGAGCGGTGACCCTGTCTCCGGGCCGAAGCCACTGACGACGTTGACGACGCCGTCCGGGAGGAGTGACTCGATTTCACGGATGTACTCAAGCAGCGACAGTGGCGTCTGTTCGGCCGGTTTGAGCACGATTGTGTTGCCGGCAGCGATGGCGGGGGCAAGTTTCCAGGTGGCGAGCAACAGCGGGAAGTTCCAGGGCACGATAGCGCCGACCACACCGTAGGGTTCCCGAATCGTCTGGATGTGCAGGTCGCCGTGGGGGACCGTCTTCCCTTCGATGCTCCGGGCCGCGCCCGCGAAATACCGGAGGTGGTCGATTGCCAGCTCGATATCCTCCCTGGCTTCGGTAATCGGTTTGCCGTTATCCAGTACTTCTATCTGTGCGAACTCCTCGGCCCGGGCTTCGAGTCGGTCGGCCATCTCTTGGAGGATTTCTTGCCGTGTTGCCGCGGTCGTATCGGCCCACCGGTTCTCGTAGGCGTCCCACGCCGCCTCGACGGCACGGTCGATATCCTCTTTTGTCCCCTCGTGGACCGTGAGCAGCGTCTCTCCCGTTGTCGGATTAATCGAGGGAAACGTGTTGCCCCCCGAACCGGACACCCATTCCCCACCGACGAACTGCTTGAGTGGTCCCTCCGGTAGTAAATCGGCGGCTAGCTCGGCGTGTCGGGACTTTGTCTGTTCATTCGTTGGCTCCGAGTTCGGTGTCATGGTAAATCAGCTGTGACGGCTGTCGTTGAGGAACTGGATGTGGTCGTGTTCTTTCTGCGCAAGCAATAGGAATAAACATTTCACCCGTTCGCCACGCACGTTCCTTCTCCGGGAGCGACTCGCTGCCGGGGCAGTGTCACTGATTGACCGAGACGCGGTCGGTCCCGCGCCGGTCTTCGGTCTGCTGGTCCCGGTCGTCGATGTATTCCTCGCCGCCCATATCCCGCAACAGGTCGTTGAAGACTGCCGCCGCCGTCTCGAACTTGTGGACCGTCGGGAAGGCGGTCTTGTCTATCTGGGCGATGAAGTCCCCGTACTCCTTGACGAATTCGTGACGCCACTCCTCGCTGTGGTCCGGGGAGGCAAACTGCGCGATGAACTGCCACTCGTGGTAGTCGTCGGCGCTGCAGAACATCACGACGTGTGGGTCATCGAGCAGTCGCTTGTAGCATTCTTCCCAGTTCTCGTCGAAATTCGAGTAGTGAAACGAGATCTGAAACAGGTAGTACTCGAAGACGTTCACGTTCGGCACTGCCTGCATCGAGAAGACGCCCTGCTCCCGCATTTCGTTTATGATTTCATTGACCCGGTTGTGAGACAGCGAGATGTCGAACTCCTCCTCCAGAACATCTCGAAGTTCACTGACCGGCTTCTCGGGATATTTCACACGCGCTTTGAGAATTGCGACATCCCGGGGTGAAAGATCGAAGTCGAAATCGTTCCCGCTGTGCATAGTTCTAAGTTAGAGACAAGTCGGTTCGTTGGCGGCATAAATGTTCTCCACCAGGCTTGCTCGCCTCTCTGCGTTCCCGTCTCGCTCTCGGCTGCCCCTCATAATCTGTTATCGGATAATGTCGCCACTGCAAATAAGATTACAGGCTAATCTATTAGTGTCTAGTGGGTGGAGCTATAATGCAATCACAATTAATTATTTATGGTGTCATGTTGTAGCTTGCCACTGTCACCACTATGAGTACAACGAGTGATAGTTCAGGCGACGACGCAGGAGCGATTCAGGAACGACACCGGAACGCCGCTGCTGACGTGGTACCGGACCACCTCGGCCACTACATCGGCGGCGAGTTCGTCGCCGGCGACGATGGCGATACAATCGAGACGCGGGACCCGACGACAGGCGAGGTCACTGCCGAGGTGCCGGCCGGCAACGCAGCGGACATCGACCGTGCTGTCGAGGCGGCGAGGACGGCATTCGAGGACGGATGGCGCGATGCCTCGCCCGGCGAGCGCCAGCGCGTCCTCTCTGAGATGGCTGCTGCAGTCGAGGACAACCAGGAGGCACTCGCGACGCTGGAAGTGCTTGATACCGGCAAGACGATTACCGAAGCGATGGGCGACATGGGACTGGTCATCGACCATCTCACCTACTATGCGGCAGCAGCCCGCAACGTCAACGGTGAGACCCGCCAGACGAACGACCTCTTCGAGCGGGAGAAACAGGTCTTCACGCTGAAAGAGCCCTACGGTGTCGTCGGCGCTATCGTGCCCTGGAACTTCCCCCTGCTGATTGCCATCTGGAAAATCGGCCCTGCCATCGCCGCCGGCAACACCGTCGTGCTCAAGCCGTCCGAGGAGACGCCGCTTTCGATTCTGAAGCTGATGGAACTGGTCGACGATGTCGTTCCGGACGGGGTCATCAACGTCGTCACTGGCTACGGCGAAGACGCCGGCCAGCCGCTGGCGACGCACGATGACGTGCCCAAGGTCTCCTTTACCGGGTCGACGGAGGTCGGCAAGGAAATCCTCCGCAACTCCGCCGAGGACCTCACGAAGACGACGCTGGAACTCGGCGGCAAGAGTCCCGTCATCGTCTACCCCGACGCCGACCTCGAAGAGGCTGTCGAGGCGGTGATGATGGCCATCTACTTCAACAAAGGCGAGTGCTGTGCCGCCGGCTCCCGGCTGTTCGTTCACGAGGACATCGAAGACGAACTGCTCGGCGCGTTGAGCGAGGCCGCTGCCGGAATGACCGTCGGCGACCCGCTGCTCGAAGAGACGGACATGGGTCCGAAAGTCTCGAACGAGCAGGTCCAGCGGACCAGCGAGTACGTCGAGGCCGCCCGCGAGAGCGGCGCGACGATTCGCGCTGGCGGTGACACGCCCGACGACGACGCTCTGGAAGGCGGCGCGTTCTACGAGCCAACCATCATCGACGATATCGACCACGACCACAAATCCGTCCAGGAGGAAATCTTCGGCCCGGTTCTGGAGACGTTCGCCTGGAGTGACGAAGACGAGGTCGTCGAGCAGGCCAACGATGTCGACTACGGCCTTGCAGCCGGGGTCATCGCCAACGACATCACGAAGGCGCTGCGCACGGCACGTCGCCTCGAAGCCGGCGTCGTCTGGGTCAACCACTACAACGACGTTTCCGCTGGCCAGCCCTTCGGCGGGTACAAACAGTCGGGCAACGGCCGCGAGAACGCCATGGAAGCCATCGAGGAGTTCACTCAGACCAAGGCTATCAACGTCAACCTCGGCTGACTGCACACGCCCTCCACACCCAGGAGTCACCTGTCTGTCCCGCTCTTTTCGGTCCCCACAACACCTAACCCCGTTCCTGCTCCAGTACCCACCATGCTCTGTTCGGGGACTGTCGTCGCCGACAGCGAGACTGTCATCGAAGACGGTGCCGTCGTCACTGTCGACGACGAGATACGGTTCGTCGGCGACCGAGCCGACGCCATCGACCGGTACCCCGACCACGAACGCAGGTCCTTCGACGTGGTCGCACCCGGTCTCGTCAACGCACACATCCACAGTGTCCAGAGCCTCGGCCGTGGCATCGCCGACGACGCACCGCTTTTGGAGTGGCTGTTCGAGTACGTCCTCCCGATGGAGGCGGGGATGGACCGCGAAGCGATGGCAACCGCGGCGAAACTCGGCTATCTCGAATGCATCGAAAGTGGCGTTACCACCGTCATCGACCACCTCTCGGTCAACCATGCGGAGGCGGCCTTCGAAGCCGCCGGCGAACTCGGCCTGCGGGGCGTCCTCGGAAAGGTACTGATGGACACGGACAGCCCCGACGGGCTGCAAGAGGGAACTGACGAGGGGCTACGCGAATCCGAGCGTCTCATCAACCGATACGACGGGGCCTTCGAGGACCGCATTCGCTACGCTGTGACGCCGCGGTTTGCTGTCACGTGTTCGGAGGCGTGTCTGCGTGGCGCGCGCGACCTGGCCGACGAGTACGACGTGCGCCTGCATACCCACGCCAGCGAGAACCGTGACGAGGTGGCGACCGTCGAGGAACGGACCGGGATGCGCAATATTCACTGGCTGGACGAGGTAGGGCTGACAGGCGAGGATGTCCTGCTCGCTCACTGTGTCTGGACCGACGACAGCGAGCGCGACGTTCTCGCAGAGACCGGGACGACCGTCGTCCACTGCCCGTCGGCGAACATGAAACTGGCAAGCGGCGTCGCCCCCATCGCCGAGTACGTAGAGCGCGGGATTCCGGTCGCACTGGGCAACGACGGGCCGCCCTGTAACAATACGCTCGACCCCTTCACCGAGATGCGCCAGGCCAGCCTGCTGGCGAAAGTCGATAGCCACGATGCGACTGCGCTACCCGCAGCGACCGTCTTCGAGATGGCGACCCGGACGGGTGCCAAAGCGGCGGGCTTTGACCGCGTGGGGACACTCAGGGAAGGTTGGCGGGCCGACCTCATCGGCATCGAACGGTCGACGGCACGCTCGACGCCGACCCACGACCCGCTCTCGGCGCTGGTCTATGCGACCCACGGGGACGACGTGACGTTCACGATGGTCGACGGCAGGGTCCTGCAGGACGACGGCGTGGTCCAGACCTGCGACGGGGAAGCTATCCGTACTCGGGCGGATGAACTCGCCGCCCAACTGTCTCCGTGAGTTCTGTCCGGCAGCGACTACTCGGGTCCTGAAAGCCGGGAGTAGAAAGGTGGGGTGGGTGTGGGGTGGCACTGGCACCGTACGGTGCCTGTTAACCTATAACGTGCGGATTATAATAAAAATTCGGGCTAGAATGTAATGTCCGATACAACGATAGTCCTGACTTCCGGTAGGACACCCAGTACTGGTGCTGGTCGGTAACTCCGAAAGGAAGTTTGCGTGGGTGCAGTCCCATGTAGGGAAGGCACCCGCACTTTTCCACTCGCATCCGAGGAGCATCTGGCAACTCGGTGCTCGTGGAAGCAGTGCGTGGGACCGGATTTGAACCGGCGGACCCCTACGGGACAGCGCCCTCAACGCTGCGCCGTTGGCCTGGCTTGGCTACCCACGCACGCTCAGTCTGTCTGCACTCAGACGTACCGACCGTTCGGGTAAAAGCACTTTCGTTTCGGCCGCCCGGCGACACCGTCTTCTGTCGGCGCGAAAACGGATGTTTAAATACGGGGAATCCGCTACGCCACCTATGGCCAAATACTCGACCGGTGACAGCGGGGGTGGGACCGGCGAGAGCTGTGAGCTCTGTGGCTCCTCTGGAGTCGACCTCCACACGGCGAACGTCGCCGGTGCGACACTCGAAGTGTGCTCGGACTGTGCTGAACACGACGACAACGCAAAGACGACGGGGAGCAGCGACGACTCCGACGAACGGGACCGCCGCAAGCGCGCCGCCCAGAACACCGCCCGGATGCAGGATGCCGGCAAGGGCGACCCCTCCCACTGGGAGGACGGTGCCGACTACGACGAGGACCAACTCCCCTATCTCGTCGACGACTACGGCCAGCGGCTCACCAACGCTCGACAAGAGGCCGGTCTCCAACTCGCCGAACTCGCCGACGAACTCGATATCCCCGAGAGTGACCTGCTCGCCGTCGAGCAGGGCCGGGCCACGCAAGCCAACGTCGGTGGCTCCGTCATCGTCACTCTCGAAGACTTTCTCGACGTGGAACTCTCCGAATCCCGGTAACTGCCCGAGTATCGTTGGTTCGTGGCTGCGCGCGCCACACGACTTTTCACTGTGCCCTGGTAACGGGACACATGGACCTCTCCCCGGAGCAGGCTGCTATCCGCGAGACCGTCCGCGAGGTCGCGGTCGAAGAGATACGCCCGTCGGCCGCTGAGTCCGACCGGACCGAGTCCTTCCCCGAAGATGTCTGGGACACCCTCGCAGACCTGGACTTGACCGCGCTCACCGTCCCTGCCGAATATGACGGCTTCGACGCCGACCGGCTAACCTACGCCGTCGTCAACGAAGCGGTCGCCTACGGTTCGCTGGCGGTGGCGACTGCTCTTTCCGTTCACTCGCTTGTGACCTCCTGTATCGCCCAGTTCGGGACCGAGCGCCAGCGCGAGAAGTGGCTGCCACAGATGGCTGCGGGCCGTCCCGTCGGTGCCTTCGCCCTCTCCGAACCCGGCGCGGGGTCGAACCCCGCGGAGATGGAGACGGTCGCCCGCCGCGACGGCGACGAGTACGTCATCGACGGGGAGAAACTCTGGATAACCAACGGCCGACGCAGCGGCGTCCTCGTGGTCTTCGCAAAGACCGACCCCGACGACCCCGAATCGGTGACGCAGTTTCTGGTCCCGAAACCTGCTGCGGGGCTGTCTGTCGGGGACCCTGAGGAGAAACTCGGCCTGCGGGCCAGCGATACGACCAGCCTCACCTTCGACGGCGTGCGCGTGCCCGCCGAGAACCGGCTGACCGAGGAGGGTCGTGGTCTGGCGGCCGCGCTGCACATCCTCACCGGCGGGCGGGTCGGCATCGCCGCACAGGCAGTCGGCCTCGCGCAGGCGGCGCTCGACGAGGCCCGTGTCTACGCCACCAAGCGCGAACAGTTCGAGAAACCCATAAGCGACATCCAGACCATCCGGCACAAACTCGCCGAGATGGCGACGACGGTTCGGGCCGGTCGCCTGCTCACGTTCGACGCTGCCCGCCGAATGGACCGCGACGAGGACGCACGCATGGCCGCGAGCATGGCAAAGTATTTCGCTTCCGAGGGCGCGATGGAGGTCACCAACGAGGCGGTCCAGATCCACGGCGGGGCCGGCTACGTCGCCGGCGATGTCGAGCACTTCTACCGCGATGCGAAGGTGACGACTATCTACGAGGGGACGACCCAGATTCAAAAGACCGTCATCGCTCGGGAACTGTTGGGTGAGTGACGCGCTCGCTGGCCCCGACACACCTTTGCGACTCGGTTGTGAACTCCAAGACGTGCCTGCCGACTACGATGCGCTGGTGTATGACCTCGATGGGACACTGGTCGAACTGACCGTCGACTGGGAGACGGTGACAGAAGAGACGTTGGCTGTGCTGTCGGCCCGCGGCATCGACACGGACGGGATGACCCTCTGGGACGTGCTCGAAACGGCCGACGAGCGTGGCATTCGTCCGCAAATAGAGGACATCATCCGCGAGTACGAACGCGACGGTGCCCGCTCGGCAGTCCGCTTGCCCCTGGCCGATACGCTTCCGGCGGACGTACCGGTGGCTGTCTGCTCGCTCAACTGTGAGCCGGCCTGTCGCATCGCCCTGGAGTTACACGGACTGGACGGATACGTCGACGCAATCGTCGGCCGGCGAACCGTCGAGACGCACAAACCCGACCCGGAACCGCTCCTCGCGGCCATTCGCACGCTCGATGCCAGCCCCAGCAGAGCGCTGTTCGTCGGCGACACCGAGCGCGACGAGCGGACGGCAGCGGCTGCGGGCGTTCCCTTCGAGTACGCGAGTGCGTTTGCCAGCCGCTAGTTCTGCTGCCGCCGTGCATAGAGAAAGACACCGACAGCGGTAACGAACCAGACGAGCGCACCGACCCGAATCGCGAAGGCCGCACGCTCGCCCCACGTCGGAAGCGTCATCGTCAGCGAGAGGAGGGCGACGACCGGCGCGCCGACGAGGATTGTGACGACGAAGGTAACCTGCATCACCCAGCCGTAGTCGACGCCATCCGGGTTGGTCTGCTCGACTTCCGGTGTCACAGTCGACCGTTTTGCTCGTGGCTTAATGCACCTGCCGATTTGTAAAGGTTGCTGGCAACCGCAGTCCCGACAGTCGACGGGGAGGGTATATTTGGCCGGAACCCCGAGTCGGTGGTGATGCCAACGAATGCACGCCCCGCTGGCGATGGCCCGACCAGGTGGCTTCGCGTTTCCATCCTCCTCCTGGCCGCCTTCGCCGCGCTCGCAGTCCTGTCGGCTCCGACAGCCGCACAGTCGGCAGACGACTCCGTTGTCGTGACCAACGATACCACTGTCTCGGACGACCTCATCGAGTCACAGCCCCCCGCGCCTGCCGAGGACCGACTGGGCTGGGAGGACGGCGTCTGGTACAACGCGACCCTCGCCGTTGACCAGTCCGACGGTATCCAGTCCGAGGAACTCCGCGCGCTCATCGCCCGGACGATGGCTCGCACCGAGTACGTTCGCGGCCTGGAGTTCGACCGAACCCCGCCGGTCCGTGTCATCTCGCGCGAGCAGGCCGAAAACGAGTCCTCGGAGGTCGCTGCGCTCAACGAGAGCGAGCGACTGCTGCTCAACGCACAGTACGAGGCGCTGTTCATGATTCCGGAGCAGACAGACGCAATCGAGTCCCGTGAGGCACTGCTCGGCAGCGGCATCGGCGGCTATTATGCCCCCGGGTCGCAGTCGATTACGATGGTCTCACCCGAAGGTGAGAACCTCCGGGTCCAGGAGAACACCCTCTCACAGGAGTTGTTCCACGCCCAGCAAGACCAGCAGTTCGTTCTCGATACTAACGCCAAGACCATCGAAGACCGCAACGCGTATCGCAGTGTGGTCGAGGGCGACGCCAACTACGTCCAGTACCGCTACGAACAGCGCTGTGCGGAGGCCTGGAACGGAACCTGTTACATCCCGTCCAGTGACGAGCAACCCGGCTCTGCTGACCTCCCCTCGGAACTGAACCTCGGCATGCTCCAGACCTTCCTCCAGCCCTACAGCAGCGGTGTTGCCTTCGTCCGCGACCGCCAACAGGCCGGGGGCTGGGATGCCGTCGACGCTCTCTACGAGAACCCGCCCGAGAGTACCGAACAGGTCATTCACCCCGAAACGTATCCCGACGAGGAACCAGCGAACCTGACTGTTCCCGACCGCAGCAGCGAGGCGTGGCAGCCCCTGACCGCCGACGGCGAGCGCGTGACCGGGTCCGTCGGTGAGGCTGGCCTGTTCGTCTCGCTGTGGTATCCGTCCTTCGAGACACAGGGGCTGGCCGCTCGGGGCACGAACCTCATTCCGGTCAACGCCCACATCAATATCGATTCCGAGACTGGCGAACTGGCACAGCCGGTCACTTACAGCTATGAACACAACGCGACCGCTGGCTGGGCCGGCGACAAACTCCTCCCGTACACGTCCGCCGACAACGGGAGTCTCGAAGACCTTGGGTACGTCTACGAGACGGCCTGGGACTCTCCGGGCGATGCCGAGGAGTTCGAGGCGGCCTATCGGGACCTGCTCACGTACAACGACGCCGAGGCGGTCGCTGACCACGAGAATACCTACCGACTCCCCGAAGACAGCGACTTCGCCGACGCCGTCTACGTCAACCGGACGGGCCAGACGGTCCGAATCGTGAACGCACCCTCCGTCGACGCTCTCTCGCAGATTCGAGCGGGGGCAGCCCCCGACGTTGCCGGCAACGGTACCGATGAAACCAACGGGACGGACAACACTGACGCGACTGCGACCGAGACGCCGGACAGCGACGACGGAAACGGCAGCGATAGCGACGGCGAGAGCGGGCCTGGATTTGGCGTCCTCGCGGCCGCACTGGCCGTGGCAGTCGTCACGGCACTCGCCGTCCGGGCACGCCAATAGCGACCCACATACGTTTTATCCGGCGGGTGCCACGTCTCCGGTATGACGACCGTTCGGGACTTCGGGGCCGGAGATGAGCCCGCCACGATGCTCACCGCGTACGACGCACTGACGGCGGCGCTCGCCGACGAGGCTGGCGTCGACGCCGTACTGGTCGGTGACAGCATGGGGAATGCCGTACTCGGCTACGAGGATACGCTGCCGGTCACCGTCGACGAGGTGGCTTCCCGGGTGGGAGCGGTCGCCCGCGGTGCCGAGGACGCCCTCGTGGTCGCCGATATGCCGTTTCTCTCCTTCGGTGCCGACCGCAGGGAATCCGTCGAGAACTGCGGGCGGATGCTCAAAGAGGAGGGTGCCAACGCGGTCAAAATCGAGAGCAACCCACAGACAGTCGAGTTGACCGAGCATCTGACCGACCTGGGTATTCCGGTGATGGCCCACGTCGGGTTGACCCCACAGAGTGTCAACCAGACCGGCTACACCCAGCAGGGGGCAGACCCGGAGCAGGCCGAGCACATCGCCGAACTGGCCCGCGCCCACGAGGAGGCCGGTGCCTTCGCCTGTGTGCTGGAGCACATCCCCGCGAACCTCGCGGCACACATCACCGACGACCTCTCGATACCGACCATCGGCATCGGGGCCGGCGATGCCTGTGACGGACAGGTGCTGGTCTTTACCGATGCCGTCGGCCTCGGCGATGGGACCCCACCCTTCGCTGAGGCATTCGGGAACGTCCGCGAGGAGATGACCGACGCCATGGAAGCCTATGTCGATGCCGTCGAGAGCGGCGACTTCCCGGCCGAGGAACACAGCCACGTCGCCGAGGAACTTGACGACCTGTACTAACTCCATGCCGGGCATCCGACCAGTCGGGTCGGCTGTTCCTGAACGGACTACCGGGACCTGACGAGGCTGGGAACTGCTGGGAAACTACAGGAAGCGGTCGACTTCCTCGATGCCGAGTTCGGCTTCGAGTTCGTCGACTTCCGTTTCGAGGGCTTCGATTTCTGCTTCCAGCGCCTGGTACTGATCGCTTTGTTGGAGTTCTTCCTCGTGCATCTCGACTTCGAGGACGTTCCGTTTGAGCTTTTTCGCGCCGAGTTCCTGACGGCGCTCGCCGTAGGTGGCAATCCGGAGCGCCCGGTCGATGGCTTCGTGCAGTTCGTTCTTCGCGACCGGTTTGACGATGTAGTCGTCACAGTCCATCTCGACGAGAGTGACATCCGGGTCGACTGCGGTCACCATCACGACCTTGCAGGAGAGTCCGCGGTCGCGGATTTCCTCGAGAACCTCGTCTCCCGAGACATCCGGCATCCGGCGGTCGAGTAGCACCACGTCGTAGCCGTCGTCGACCATCTCCAGGGCTTCCCTGCCGCCGGTGGCGATATCCACCGCATAGTCGTCCCGGAGCCGTATCTTGTAGGTCTCCGCAACGCGCTCCTCATCGTCCACGATGAGCACGGTCGCCCGCCCCTCTTGTCCGGACACACCCGTATTTTTGCATCGACCCAATTAACTGTAACTTTCCGTGGTGCAGTCCCCGTCTCACTGCTGGCCCGAGAGAAACTCCTCGATGAGACCGGCGAAAGCCTCCGGACACTCTAGCATCGCGAGATGTGCGCTGTCGGGTATAATCTTGCACTCACAATCCGGAATCTCCGCTGCGAGCTGCTCGTGATAGCTCGGTGGCGTCAACTCGTCGCATTCGCCGACGACTGCCAGCACTGGTACCGAAATCTCGTCCAGTCGCTCCCGCACATCGAAGCTGTGACAGGTCAGGAAGTCCCGCGCCGTCACTGCCTGCCCCACCTCGCGCATCGTCGCCATCGAGCGACTTCGAGTTCGCTCGTCGGCGTCGACAAAGAGCCTATTTGGCTCGTGGAGGAACTCGACGGCCCGCTCGAACTCCTCTGTCAGCCACGTTCTGAGTGGCTCCGCGACCGCCAACTTCCCGCCGCTCCCGGCCAGTACCGCACGCTCGACCCCCAGCGACCGCTCCAGGAGGATGTGCAAGACGACTGCACCGCCCAGTGAGTTGCCGACGAGTACGTCCGCGTCTGTCGCGCGTGCGACCGCACACACGTCGTCGGTGTAGGCTCTAAGCGTCTCAGCTCCCGGTTCCGTAGACACGTCGTCGGACGCCCCGTGACCGCTCAAATCCACTGCGACAGCGGGGTGAGTCGGCCCGTCCGGTCCGTACTGGTGTGCCCACGCTCGGTGTGTCCCGCCGCTGCCGTGGACGTACAGCGCCGTCGGCCCATCCGCGTCCGGACGACCGACACGATAGGCCGTCTCCCGTCCGTCGTGTTCGACTGTCCTCATGCCCAACGGCACGGCCAGCGGTCACTTCTGCGTTGGGACACGTGCGAGCGCCACGATAACGACTGTTCCCGCCCACCCCCCTCATGTCCGTTCCACCGCTGGTCTCGACCCCCTCGATATCCCTGAACCACAAACATAGAAGTAGAGTACCGAACCACAACCATTGAGTATCGAAAACGCGTATAAATGCAGTATGGCGGCCGGTTCGGACCTGTGTCGATAACGGAAACGAAATTGCAACTGGCGATAGGTTTATATACTATAGACGCTTACTTTGAGTTAGCATGAAACCAACCCAGCAGCTACGAGAGCAGGATGTCGATGTCAGGCGGTTCGAGTACGACGACGGAGCCGTACTCGCCGCCGACTTCGGGTTCGTGGGTGAGTCCACGGTCGAAATCGTCGACGACACTGTCATCGTCGTCGCCGACGGCCAGCAGTACGATGTCGAACTGAACGGCGACGCACAAGCGTTTATGAAAAACGGCGTCCTCACTATCGAGGTGAGTGCATGAGACTTACTGTCAAACCCCTCAAGCAGAAGGATGCGGGCCGCGGACTCGCCGCCGTCGACAGGCGCGCCATGGAGGAGATGGGCGTCGAGAACGGCGACTACGTGGTCATCGAGGGGTCCGAGGGCCGTGCGGTCGCGCGTGTCTGGCCCGGCTACCCCGAAGACGACGGCCGCGCCGTCGTCCGCATCGACGGCCAACTCCGTCAGGAGACTGGCACCGGTATCGACGACTCCGTCGAGGTCGAGCCTGCGGATGTCCAGCCGGCAAGCTCGATTACGGTCGCCTTGCCCCAGAACCTCCGGGTTCGGGGCAACGTCGGCCCGATGATTCGCCAGAACCTGAGCGGACAGGCCGTCGCTGAAGGACAGACCGTCCCCGTCTCGTTCGGGCTCGGGCCGCTGTCTTCGATGCAGGGCCAGAAGATTCCGCTCAAGATAGCAAGCACCGAGCCGAGCGGCACCGTCGTCGTCACCGACTCGACGGAGGTCAACGTCTCCGAACAGCCCGCCGAACAGATTGCCGGCGGGCAGCCCGGTGGCGAGGAGCGCCAGACCCCGGACGTGACCTACGAGGACATCGGCGGCCTCGACGACGAACTCGAACAGGTCCGGGAGATGATAGAGCTGCCGATGCGCCACCCCGAACTGTTCCAGCAACTCGGCATCGAGCCGCCGAAAGGCGTCCTGCTGCACGGCCCGCCCGGCACCGGGAAGACGCTGATGGCCCGTGCCGTCGCCAACGAGATTGACGCCTACTTCACGGACATCTCCGGCCCCGAAATCATGTCCAAGTACTACGGGGAAAGCGAGGAACAACTCCGTGAAGTCTTCGAGGAAGCCGAGGAGAACGCCCCCGCGGTGGTCTTCATCGACGAAATCGACTCCATCGCCCCCGAGCGTGGCGAGACCAGCGGCGATGTCGAACGCCGCGTGGTCGCCCAACTGCTCAGCCTGATGGACGGCCTCGAAGAGCGCGGCGAGGTCATCGTCATCGGCGCGACCAACCGCGTCGACGCACTCGACCCCGCACTCCGCCGTGGCGGTCGCTTCGACCGCGAAATCGAGGTCGGCGTCCCGGACAAGGACGGCCGCAAGGAAATCCTGCAGGTCCACACCCGCGGGATGCCCCTCACCGACGATATCGACCTCGACCGCTACGCCGAGAACACCCACGGCTTCGTCGGGGCTGACCTCGAACAGCTCTCGAAGGAGGCCGCGATGAACGCCCTACGGCGCATCCGGCCGGAACTCGACTTAGAAGAGGACGAAATCGACGCCGCGACCTTAGAGAAACTGGAGGTCACCGAGGAGGACTTCAAGCAGGCGCTGAAGGGCATCGAACCCTCCGCGCTCCGTGAGGTCTTCGTCGAAGTGCCCGACGTGACCTGGGACTCCGTCGGTGGGCTGGAAGACACCAAAGAGCGGCTCCGGGAGGCCATCCAGTGGCCCCTGGAGTACCCCGAGGTCTTCCAGCAGATGGACATGCAGGCAGCCAAGGGCGTGTTGATGTACGGCCCGCCCGGGACCGGAAAGACGCTGCTTGCCAAAGCTATCGCCAACGAAGCCCAGAGTAACTTCATCTCCATCAAGGGGCCGGAGTTGCTCAACAAGTACGTCGGCGAGTCGGAGAAAGGCGTCCGTGAGGTCTTCGAGAAGGCCCGCGCGAACGCCCCGACCGTCGTCTTCTTCGACGAAATCGACTCCATCGCGGGCGAACGGGGCCAACACTCCGGTGACTCCGGCGTCGGCGAGCGGGTCGTCTCCCAACTGCTGACGGAACTCGACGGCCTCGAAGAACTGGAGGATGTGGTGGTCATCGCCACCACGAACCGTCCGGACCTCATCGACTCCGCACTGTTGCGGCCCGGTCGGCTGGACCGGCACATCCACGTGCCAGTCCCCGACGAGGAAGCCCGCCGGAAAATCTTCGAGGTCCACACCCGCGACAAACCGCTCGCGGACGACATCGACCTCGACGACCTCGCTGCCAGAACGGAGGGCTACGTCGGTGCCGACATCGAGGCGGTCGCCCGCGAGGCCTCGATGGCCGCGACGCGGGAGTTCATCCACAGCGTCGACCCAGAGGATGTCGACACCAGCGTGGGCAACGTCCGCGTGACTGCCGACCACTTCGAGCAGGCCCTCAAAGAGGTCACCCCAAGCGTCACCGAGGAGACCAAAGAGAAATACGAGGAAATCGAACAGCAGTTCGATACCGCCGAACCCGCGACCGACGAGGACGCGGTCGGCCGGACGTTCCACTGAACGGTTTCCGGTCCCGCAGACGCGTCTTTCAGTCTGCCCACAGCGAACACAACTGTTCGTCCAAGTGCTGTTCGTACTCGCTTACGTCTCTTGACACGACTGCTGTCGCTCTACAGGTGTGTACAGGCGTCGTCGCCCGGGACTGTCGGCCAACGAGTGGTTGAGACGACAGCACACAACAAACCGCCGCCTCCGATGGGAACCATCAGAGTCTTTCTGGTCAGGCGGCAATCCAGCGTATGTCCCACTGGCGAGACATCTCCCTCTTTGTCGCTCTGGCGGTCCTGTGGGGGCTTTCCTTTCCGGCCATCACCGTCGGTCTGGAGTCGCTTCCGCCGCTTCTGTTCGCAGCGTTTCGGTACGATGTCGGAGCCGTGGTGTTGCTGGCATATACAGTACTCCGTCCCGAGGACTGGATGCCACGCGGGCGCGATGATATCGTCGCCGTCGTCGGCGGTGGCCTGTTCTTCGTCGCAGGCAACGGCTTCCTGTTTCTCGGCCAGCAGACCGTTCCCAGTAGCGTCGCGGCAGTGATTCAGGCACTCGTTCCGATAGCGACCGCGCTGTGGGCCGTGGGGTTGCTGGATGAACACCTCTCGCTGTCGAGTGTTCTCGGCGTCGCAATCGGCTTTGCAGGGATCGCGCTTGTCATCCGCCCCGACCCGGGCAATCTCCTCGCAGGGAACACGCTGGGCCGCCTGCTCGTCGTGTTGCAGGTCGTCAGCGTCAGTCTCGGCGGGGTGTTGATTCAGCGGGCGAACCCTGACCTCGGCCGGGTCCCGATGACTGCCTGGGCGATGCTCGTCGGTGCGGTGGTGTTACACCTCGGCAGCCTCGGCATCGGTGAAGCCCAGTTCGTCAGCACGATCGGCCCGGTCGCACTCGGTGCAATCGTCTACCTGGGGGTGTTCTCGACGGCAATTGCCTTCCTCATCTATTTCACCATCCTCGCGACACACGGTGCCTTCGAGACCGCACTGGTCACCTATCTGGTGCCCATCATCGCGACGCTCGTCGGCGTGTTCGTGCTTGGGGAGACACTCGATGTCTTGACTCTCTTCGGGTTCAGCCTGGTGGCGGTCGGGTTCGTCCTGTTGAAGCGCCGGGCGCTTCGTGAGACCGTCAACTCGCTGTCCGCGACAGGTGGGCTCTGAGAGCTTCCGATAGCTCGGCGTCCTTCTCGCCGCGTATCAGTGCGCGCCGTTGAGTCCCTCGCGGAGTTCCCCGAGCACGTCAACGTCGAGTCCGGCCACGAATCCACCGACGGCAGCCGCCATGATAACGACGATACCGAGGATTCCGGCCAGTGCAACCTCTTGCCAAAGGACCAACGTCTCCGGGGCAACGGTGTTGACGCCGATGTGGACCATGCCCTCGTGGTAGCCGATTGAATCGATTTCCCCAGCACTTGCCAGATACGCCAGATAGACCCAGGGGAGCGCACCGACGGTTCCGGCGATAGTACCGGCAAGGGTACTACCAGCGGTCGTTTCAGCGTTGCGCCCGGCGATGTATCCACCAATCGCCGGTCCGGCTCCAAGTGGCACAGTGACCAGGGCGACGATACTTCCGAGCAGGCCGTCCGCGAGACGAGTGAGAGTTGCCATTGCAGAGACAACTTGGGTACCCACTTCAATAGAGCCACGAGCACAGCTTCAGTGTCTGAAGGAGTGGCCCGTCGGCTGTCTATTCCGGGCCAAACCACCCGCCGCTGTCCGCTCACAAGCGCAACGTCCTTGGCCGTTGCGTCCTGACAGTCCTGTATGCAACTGGCCGCACGCGAACGGGTACGCGAGCTGACGGCTGTCCTCTCGGTGCTCTCGCTTGCCATCGTCTTTGGAACGGCCGGCGGTTTCGTTCCCGACGGCTCTCTCCCCCGTATCGACGGGCTCGTCACCGTGATACCGCATCTCAACGCTGCGCTCAGCGCCCTCGCCTTGGTGACCATCGGATTCGGCGTCCGCGCCATCAAACGTAAGAACGTCACCCGCCACCGGGCTGGGATGGTCACGACGACGCTTCTCTTTTTGGGCTTTCTCGCTCTCTATCTCTACCGCATCGCACTGGAGGGGCCAAGCGAGTTCCCCGGTCCGGAGACGGTCTATCAGTTCGTCTACCTGCCGACGCTTGCCATCCACATACTGCTTGCCGTCCTCTCGATTCCGTTCGTGTACTACGTCCTCCTGCTTGCGGTTACGCGGCCGGTGAGCGCAATTCGGGACTCTTCCCACGCCCGCATTGGCCGGGTCGCTGCGACGCTGTGGGCGGTCTCGTTTGCGCTTGGCATCGTCGTCTACCTCATGCTGTACGTCCTGTTCTGACCGCCCCACAGGCTTTTCTCCTCCCGTTTTGTATGCATCCTCGCATGGCCGAGGAGTTGCCGGACCTGGTTCTCGAGGACTGGTGGCGGTATCTCGTCAGCGCTATCGGTCTCCTCTTGCTCGTGGTCGGCGTCGGCACGGTCCTGCTCGATGCCCGACTGACCGGCGAGGAACTCCTCCAGATTTCCGCACTCGTCGTCCTCTGTGGGCTGCTGGTCGCCGTCGGCATCCGTATCTCGCTGGATATGGACGGCTCCGCCGACGCCGTCCGCGTCCTGGCGTGGATGAGCGCGGGCGTCCTCGCGCTGGCGGCGCTTGGCGGGTGGTTCCAGTTCGTCGTTCCGACCACCGACACCGCTTACGAAACGCTGCTGGTCTTTCTGTCGGCACTCGCTGCCGGCGCGCTTTTCGGAGCCGTCGTCGGCTACTACAACGTCCGCGAGCGTCGTCTCGTCGAACGCGCCAGCCGCGAGCAGGCCCGCTCGGAGTTTCTGGACGAACAACAGGAGGCCCTGTCGGTGCTCAACGGTATCCTCCGTCACCAGATTCTCAACGACGCCAGCGCCATCAGCGGCCGCGCACAACTGCTCGACGCCGGGAAAATCGACGCTGCCGACGCCACCGACTCCATCGTCGCCCACTGTGACCACATGACCGCTACCGTCGAGCGTATCGAGACGGTGGTCGACGTATTGACGTGGGTCACTGACACCAGCGAGGCACCCATCGACGAGTCTCTCGACCGCGCCCTCGCGGAACTCGACGACGTTCACTCGGAGACGGCAGTCACCGTCGAGGGTGATACCGACGCTGTCGTGCTGGCCGACGAACTCCTCTATCTTGCCATCTTCGAGGTCCTGGACAACGCCGTCCGCCACGGCGAGGGTGAGGTGTCCGTCGCCGTCAGGGCCGATGCGGACAGTGCCACCATCGCCGTCGAAGACCGCGGTGACGACGTAGCTGTCTCCCCGCCGGAAACGCTGTTCGAGCCCAACACACGGGGACCCGACAGCGAGGGTGACGGCCTCGGGCTCTTTCTCGCCGACCTCATTGTCGACCGCTACGACGGGACCGTCCGGCTGGCCCGGGAGTCCTCGACGGCGTTCGAAATCGAAGTACCGACGGCTGATGCAGACGCGTCGGGTCGAAAAACGTGACCGCGGTCAGTCGTCCGCGCTGGCTGTCGAGTCTATCTGTGGCCGCGAGATGTCGCGGTCGCGCTCCTCGCCTTCGATGTCGTAGGGGTACTCCCCGGTGACACAACCCAGACAGAGGTCGTCGTGGCCCTTGTCGAGCGCCTCGGTGACGGCGTCGATAGACAGATAGGACAGCGAGTCGGCCGTAATCTCGTCGCGAATGTCCTCGATACTCCTGTCGGCAGCGATGAGTTCCTCGCGGGTCGCCATGTCGATGCCGAGATAACAGGGGGCGATAATCGGCGGGGCTCCGATGCGGACGTGCACTTCCTCCGCACCCGCGTCCCGCAGGAGTTCGACCAACTGGTTCGAAGTCGTCCCGCGAACGATGGAGTCGTCGATGACTGTCACGCTCTTGCCCTCGATAGTCGACTTGATGGGGTTGAGCTTCAGCCGAACGGCGCGTTCGCGCTCGTCCTGTGTGGGCATGATGAACGTGCGGCCGACGTAGCGGTTTTTCATCAGCCCCTCGGCGAAGTCCACCTCGGTCCCGTCCTCGTTGGCGGCGTCGGCGTAGCCGGAGGCAAACGAGCGCCCGGAGTCAGGCACCGGCATCACGACATCGGTGTCGACGCCGGATTCCTCCCAGAGATAGCGGCCGAGTTCGCGGCGAACTTCGTAGACGAGTTCGTCGTCGATGACAGAATCCGGTCGGGCGAAGTAGACGTGCTCGAAGAAACAGTGAGCCGTGTTCTCCCGTTCAACGAGCTGGTACGTGTCGTACCCGGTGCCGTCGGGATGGAGGACGACCAGTTCGCCCGGTTTCACATCCCGGACCAGTTCGCCGCCCAGCGTATCGATAGCTGCTGATTCGGAGGCGATGACGTAGCCATCGTCGAGTTCGCCGATACACAGCGGTCGGTTGCCCTGCGGGTCGCGCACACCGAGGACGGTCTCGTCGTGCATCACGGTCAGTGAATAGGAGCCGTGGATGCGGCTCATCGTCGACTTGACGGCACGGACGAGGTCCTCTTCCAGCAAGTTCCGTGCGAGGTCGTGGGCGATAACCTCCGTATCGCCGTTGGAAGTGAATGCGTGTCCCAGCATCGCCAGTTCCTCGCGGACCTCGTCGGCGTTGACGAGGTTGCCGTTGTGTGCAAGACCGAGCGACCCGGACTTGAACGACACCGAGAACGGCTGTGCACAGCACTCGCCCAGTCCGCCTGCGGTCGGGTAGCGGACGTGACCGATGCCGTTCGGGCCGTTCAGTTGTTCGAGGTCGTCCTGGTCGAACACGTCGCCGACGAGGCCGGTATCGACGTGGTCGTGTTGCTGAAAACCGTCGTGCGTGACGATGCCAGCAGCCTCCTGACCGCGATGCTGGAGGGCGTACAGCGAGTAATAGAGCGGGCGGGCGGCGTCACGGTCGGTAAGAGAGATGCCGACAACGCCGCACTTCTCGTGCATGTTACTCTTTGCTCTGCCACTCGTAGCCGCGACGTTTGGCCGATTTACCGAATCCACACGCCGAACAGACCTTTTTCTTTACGTGGTAGGACTTTTCTCCGCAGCGACGACACTTCGTGTGTGTCGTGACGTTTTTCTTGCCCTGACTCGGGGTTCCTGCGCCAGTCATGGGTTGATGGATACGACGTTGTCGCCGCGTATAATCGTTGTGTCTTCGCCCTCCTCGACGACGAGATTCATGTGCTGGTCGTAGCCAGCGAGGGTCCCCTCGTACACTTCCCCGCCTTTCAGATGGACCGTGACAGTCGTGCCGACCGATGCCTCCAGTACGTCAAGGGGCCTGTTCCCGTTCTCAGCCATACCCCAACGGGGCGGTGTCTGGGGCATAAACGTACCGGCTCTGGCCGAGGAAACCCCACTCTACTGCCTGGTAGACGTTGCCTACCGGACAGGTCGGGGCCAGTCGACTGTCAGGTCCTCCACCGTCTCCGGTAAGCCACACTTAGACCTCGACGGTGAACGTCTGCTCGTGAGCCGACTCGGCGAACGCCGCGAGCAGGTCCGCGGCGTCGTCTAAGTCCTCCAAATCGAGCACTTCGACGGGCGTGTGCATGTAGCGGTTTGGTACACCGAGGTTGAGCGAGGGAATCCCGCCCCGCGAGGTGTAGAAGGCGTCGGCGTCAGTGCCGGTCCGGCTCCCGGTCGCCTGTAGTTGGATATCGATGTCCTCCTCGTCGGCCGCCGCGCGGACTGCCTCGACCACGTTCGGGTGGTTTGCGCTGCCGCGCGCGACGACCGGCCCTTCGCCGAGTTCGACGCCCGTCGACCGGTCGCCGGGCGTTCCAGGTGCGTCCGTCGCGTGGGTCACGTCAGTTGCTACCACTGCATCGGGGGCGAGGTCGAAGCCCACCATCTTCGCACCCTGCAGGCCGAGTTCTTCCTGAACCGTCGAGACGGCATGCACTGTCGCCTCGGTCCCACCCTCGGCAGCGCGGCGAAGGCCCTCTGCTGCGGCCCAGATACCGATGCGGTTGTCCAGCCCACGGGCGGAGATGCGGCCGTTCTCCAGTTCGGAGATGGTCTGGTCGAAAGTGATGGGGTCGCCACGCTCGACCAGTTCTTCGGCAGCCTCGTCATCAGTGACGCCGATGTCGACGTGCTGTTCGGAGATGTCGTCGACACTGTCGTCCTCGCGGTCACGGAGATGAATTGCAGTCTGCCCGACCACCCCGGGCACCGGCCCGTCGTCGGTGTGAATCCGGACGTGCTGGCCCTTCGAGACAGTACGGTCGGAGCCGCCGATAGGTGTCATCCTGATGGCACCGGACTCCTCGATATCCCTGACCATGAAACCGATTTCGTCCCCGTGGCCGGCGAGTGCGACCGATGTATCGGCAGTTCCTTCGACGGTTGCGACGGCGTTGCCGTAATCGTCGGTCCGTACGTCGTCGGCGAACTCGGAGACGTACTCCACCCAGCGCCGCTGGCCGGTGGTCTCGAACCCCGAGGGGCTTGCTGTTCCGAGCAACTCCTCCAGAAACGCTCGCTGTGTCTCGTCCATACCACCGATAGCGTCGCCGAGAGCCTCAAAGCTCCGGTCCCGCCACGACACCCCGTGCGTCGGAACTATATGTTTGGTTGGCGAACACTGGGATATGGCAGAGTTCACCCTCCTGAAACTGGAGTTCCCTGATGCCTCGCTGACCGCAAATGCCCCGTTCAGTGGCGAGGACAACCCCGAGACGGCAGCCGAAGCCACCGCCGACGACGAGGAATCCAGGGGCGTCCTCCCGCTGGTCCTCGGACTGGTCTTTCTGGTCGCGGTTGCTGTCGCCGCCAAGAAAGTGCTCGGCAGCGACGACGATTTGACTGGCGATGACGTGGTCGCTGACGACGAATCGCTTCCCAGTACCGAAGCGTAAGATAGGGGACTCCCCTGCTGCTGGCGTTCGACCGACGCCGTCCGCACGGGGACAAGACATTTCCCGACCAGCCACTTTTCTCTGGCAATGAGTCTCTACCGAAGCGTGCGGGCTGTCACGGGCGCATCCGGTGATGGCCCCATCGACTGGACGGCTGTCGGCGACGCGGCGAAGGCGTCGACCGATGCCGGCGATATCACAGTCTCACGGGCAGAGCAAGCGGCCTACGCCAGCGATGTTCGCGAAGCCCGCGACCGCATCCGTCGGGTCACGGCGCTCGATTTCGACCTGCCCGAGACGGTCGAAATCCAGTCCCGTCACCACTGGATAGACGCCAACATCGACACCTTCGAGCGGGTGATGGCACCTATCGAGTCCCGCGCCGAGTATATCCCCGGGGTCGCGCGCGTCGCCAACACTGGCTCGATGGCGTTTGCACTCTCATTTCTCTCGAACAACGTACTCGGCCAGTACGACCCTCTCTTGCTCGCCGACGAGGACGACCACAAACTCTACTTCGTCCGCCCGAACATCCAGCGCGTCGCAGACCGCCTCGATGTCGCCTACCCCCGTTTTCGGCGGTGGATTGCCTTCCATGAGGTGACCCATGCCGCGGAGTTCGGCGCTGCACCGTGGCTGCCAGGCTATCTCGAAGAGACCATGGAAGACGCCGTCCAGAAACTCACTGAGGGTTCTATCGACCGCCAGCAACTGGGCGAACTCGACACCGCGATGACTGCCATCGAGGGGTACGCGGAACTCGTCATGGACGACGCCTTCGACGGCGAGTATGCCGACCTCCGGCAGAAACTCGACGAGCGCCGCTCCGGTCGCGGCCCGCTCCAGCGGGTGATTCGCCGCGTGCTGGGGCTGAACGTCAAACGCGAGCAGTACGAGCGCGGCAAGGACTTCTTCGAGGGCGTCGTCCAGGCCAGTGATATCCAGACTGCCGGACGCGTCTGGGAATCACCCGAGATGCTACCGACTGAGGAAGAACTGGACGACCCACGAGCGTGGCTGACACGCGTAGCCTGACCACAGCCGTCGGTACTTTCGAGTAGTGACAGCCACCCACAAATTTCTAGTCTATCACTAGTTATATGTGTGTTGGACATCCAACTGTTACGTAATGACAAACCGCACGGTCCGCTGTAGCGACTGTGGCCGACGCTATGAACGGCACGTCAACGATTACTGTCCGTCCTGTGCGGTCCGTGAAAACAACTGACTGTCTCCTCCCGTTATCTCCTGGATAGCCTCCACGGAAACCGAGTATCCGGACCTGTCTCTCGGGGCTGCGGTGTTGCTTCCGTTTCTTGATTCTCTGACGCGCTCGCCGAGGACAGCCGGCTTAGCTGCCACAACCGGCCCGATTGCACTCTCGCAACCGATAGCTTCGACACCCATTTCTGCGCGGTGCTGGAAGGGGTGGGCATGGATCCAAAGCGGGAGCTGACGAGCGTCGACCTCGCGGCGCTCGCCGGTGAACTCGGCCGGTACGAGGGTGCCGGCATCGACAAGGCCTATCTCTACGAGGATGGATTGCTTCGCCTGAAGTTACGACACTACGACCGCGGACGCGTCGAGTTGCTCGTCGATACGGGCGAGACCAAACACGTCCGCATCGCCGACCCCGAGAACGTCCCCCCGGCCCCGGAGCGGCCGCCCAATTTCGCGATGATGCTTCGCAACAGGCTCGCGGGGGCCGAACTCGCAGGCGTCGAGCAGTTCGAATTCGACCGCATCCTGACCTTCGAGTTCGAGCGCGACGACGATTCGACGACGATTGTCGCCGAACTGTTCGGGGACGGGAACATCGCCGTACTGGACGGGACGGGCACAGTCGTCGACTGTCTGGAGACGGTTCGGCTCAAGTCCCGGACTGTCGCACCCGGCTCCGTCTACGAGTTCCCCGACGCACGCTTCAACCCTCTCGCCGTGGACTTCGAGGGCTTTGCCGCGCGGATGGACCAGTCAGACACCGACGTGGTGCGGACGCTCGCGACACAGTTGAACTTCGGCGGCCTCTGGGGTGAGGAACTCTGTACCCGCGCCGGCATCGAGAAGACGATGGACATCGACGACGCCGAGGAGGCAGATTATCGCGCTATCCACGAGACAGTCCAGTCGCTGGCCCAGCGGCTGGGCGGTGGCGACCTCGACCCACGCGTCTACTTCGAGGGCGGCGAGGAGGAAGACGGGACAGCCACCGGTCGCCGGGTCGACGTGACGCCGGTCCCGTTGAAGGAGCGGACGGCCCTCCGTGCTGACCCCTTCGACACATTCACTGACGCACTCGATGACTATTTCACACACTTCGAGGCCGACCACGACGAGTCAGAAACCGAGTCCGGCGGCCGCGACCGCCCGGATTTCGAGGCCGAGATAGAGAAAAAACAGCGCATCATCGACCAGCAGGAGGGTGCAATCGAGAACTTCGAGCAGCAGGCCGAAGCCGAACGGGAGAAAGCCGAGGCGCTGTATGCACACTACGACCTCGTCGATGACGTACTCTCGACGGTTCGCAGCGCCCGCGAGGAAGGGACCTCCTGGGACGATATCGAGGCTCGATTCGAGGAGGGCAAAGAACAGGGGATTCCCGCAGCCGAGGCCGTCCGTTCCGTCGACGGCAGTGAGGGCACTGTGACGATGCAGGTCGGCGACCAGGACGTGACCCTGCGTGTCGACGACGGCGTCGAGAAAAACGCCGACCGCCTCTACACCGAGGCAAAGCGCATCGAGGAGAAAAAAGAGGGTGCCAAAGCCGCCATCGCGGAGACCCGGTCGGAACTGGAAGCCATCGAGCAACGCCGCGAGGAGTGGGAAGCCACAGACGAGAGTGAGGAGGAGACGGAGGACGACGAAGCGGAAGACGAGGAGGTCGACTGGCTCTCGCGGTCCTCGGTCCCCGTCCGGAGCAGCGAGAAGTGGTACGAGTCGTTCCGGTGGTTCCACACCAGCGACGGCTTCCTGGTGCTTGGTGGCCGTGACGCCGACGGGAACGAGGAACTCGTCAAGAAGTATCTGGACAAGGGTGACAAATTCTTCCACGCGCAGGCACACGGCGGCCCCGTGACTGTCCTGAAGGCGACCGGCCCGAGCGAGTCCTACGACGAGAGCATCACGATTCCCGACCGCTCACTCGCGGAGGCAGCCCAGTTCGCTATCTCCTATTCCTCGGTCTGGAAGGATGGCAAGTTCGCCGGCGACGTGTACATGGTCGACCCTGACCAGGTGTCGAAAACGCCCGAGAGCGGCGAGTATCTGGAGAAAGGCGGCTTCGCCATCCGGGGCGACCGCACGTACTTCGAGGACACTCCCGTCGGTGTCGCCGTGGGCATCACCTGCGAGCCCGAGACCAGGGTCATCGGCGGCCCGGCGGCACCCATCCAGCAGCGTGCGGAGACGAGTATTCAGGTCGAACCCGGCAAGTTCGCCCAGAACGACATCGCGAAGCGACTCTACCGGGAGTTCCGGGACCGTTTCGTGGACGACTCCTTCGTCAGGAAAGTCGCCAGTCCCGACCGGATACAGGAGTTTCTCCCGCCGGGCGGAAGCCGGATGGTCGACGACTGAGCTGTCCGGTAGCGGGCCGCCACAGATATACCGCAGCGTGACAATTACCTCGTACGTAGATGTTCACCCGCCGTCGCCTGCTCGTGCTCGGGCTTGTTTTGCTCAGTGGGACGTACCTGCTCGCCGGTGGGCTGCCGTTGCCGACGGCGAACCCAGCAGACGGTGATACGCCCAACCGGGGACAGATGGTCCAGCCACTCGACAACGGGAGCTATCTGTGGCCGTACACGGCGCGGGACACGACGACACAACAGCGGACGCTGGCGACGAATCTCGTCATCGTCGGCGAAGACGAACGCGTCAAACGTGCGCTCACCGAACAGACGAATCTCGACTGGGAGTTGACCGAACCCGCAAACGAGTCCGACAACGAAACTGCTGGCAACGCGACCGTAACGCCCTCACTCACGGCGACGGAATCGCCGACAGCGGCGAACGATAGCAACGACAACCCGACAGACGTGGAGGGACTAGACGCCCCGACACCGATTCCCGACGAGAAGGCCAACGCGTCGGAAAACGAGTCAGTGCCCAAGCCAGTCGAAGTCGACGAGTCGGTCATCGAGTGGAACGACGCCCACGGCTCGACGCGATACTCCTACATCGACGCTCGGCCCCGCGGCGGCAAAGCCGGCTGGGTCGACGAAGCCTACCAGATTCACGCCGGCGACTACTTCGGCAGTCGATACCATATCCGGGCGTACACGACACCTGAGACGGAGTATACAGCTATCCAGATTCATCAGGAGTACTGGGACTGGTTCCGGATGCGGCATACGGTAACCGACATCCAGCGGTCCCGAAACGTTCTGGAATCGGACTTTCTGGACCAGCCCTACGTCCAGTCGGTGAGCCGTGAGTATCACGCCATCAACCGCGGGTGGAACGATGGCTGGCTCTCGGAGATTCGGCTCGCACCCGGGCTGGTGGCACTCGTCCTGATGAGTCTGTTCACTCGGGAAACGCACCGCTCGCTCCACAACGAGGGCAAGCGGCTGTTCTCGTGGGTGCGCTCGAACGTCCGTGGGTTCGTCATGGCCACTGTTCTCGGAGGGCTGTACCTCGGGGTCAGGAGCGCCGGTATCGTCCTCGAATCGAACATTCAGGATGTCGACCCGCGAGTGTTCCTGGCGGTTCTGTATCCCGCAATCGCGCTCGGGCTCCCGCTGCTGGCAGCCATCCTGGCCCAGCCATTCGGCGCTACCTCGCGGTTTAGCCGCCTTCAGCGTGTCGCCAGCCGACTCGGGCCGCCCCTGAAAGCGCTGCCTGCCTTCGGATTTGCCTTCGCCGGGCTGGCGGGGTCGTTCGTACTGGACTTTGGTGGTCTGGGCGTGGCATCGGTGCCGGTTCAGCTCGTCTTGCACCGGGTCGGACTGGCTGTGGCGCTTGGGCTGCTGGCAGCCGGCTCGACCCGTGTCGACGAACGCGGTGCTGGGCTGTTGGTCCTGGGTATCCTCGGTTGGGTGACTGGTCTGGTCATGCCGCTGTTTGGGTACATCTAAGCTGCGGGACGGGCCCGCAGCTGACAGGCGTTGAAAAGCGACGGCCGTGGTCAGCGGCCGTGAGTCCCCAGCGGCCGGGTTCTATATCGACAGTCGTACGCACCCGGCATCAGTACATTCGCCGGTGGTCCATGTCAGTGTGGTCCCGTCATAATGTGGCCTTTCAAGTGGGGGCACCATCTCCGAGTGTGCCCTGGCTCGGGTCTCGGTCCGCTGTCGGAGCCACTCCCTTACAGCCGAGTCGGGGACACCGGCGACTGAGGCGTGACCCGGTGGTAGCCTCGTCACACGGACGGGGATGCTGTGAAGTGGCTCTGCAGTGATGCTACCGGCAGTTTGAAAAAACTGCCTAGAGAAACAGTCACTATCACTGGTATGACGGATATCGACTCCATCGAGACGACTCTTCTCGCCGTTGGACTACTGTTGGTTGTTTCGACAGGGGGTGCCCTGGGAACTGTCTCTGGAGACCCAGGTGCCGATGCTGGGGCACACTCCCCGTCGGTCGACGACTCCGCTGTGTCGTCGGTTGATACTGCTGTCGATGCTGCCGATGTCTCCGGGAACGCTGCGTTTCGCGCTGTCGAGCCCGACCAGCGTGGGGACATCGTGAATATCACACTGGAGGTAGACGACACTGAGTACGCGACAGTGACTCTTGGAAGCTCCCGAGCGGCCTATCTCTCAAATGTCACTGTCGAGGACACGGATGAGGATGGCACTGTCACCGTCCAGTTCAACTCCTACCGCGCAGACGGGCGCGCAAGTAACAATCCGTCGGCGACCGTCGAGCGTGGAACCTACTCGCAGTACGACGAGCGCAACGGCCAGTGGGCCGCTCGTTCCGGTCGCGTCGTCGGGACCAACGTCACGACGGCAATCGCTCCCGGGCGCACCCACATCCTCACAGCAGGCACCTACGAACTCGCCGTTTCGCCGGGGAGAGCGAGTGACGGGGCCATCCAGGCGTCACCGACAGATGTCTCGGTCATGTCTCTCGAAACCAGGGAGTCTCCCTCGTTGCGCCTGTTTCGAGCCCCCGAGGATGCATCGCTGAACAGCCAGGAGGAGATACGACAGGCAGCCGCCGCTGGTGAGCTTACAGAGACATCTGACCTGGCCGACGGGGAGTACCTCGTGGCCGCGATTACTGCCGACGGACTCGAAGGTGCCTTCACCGGCCGCGTTCAGTCCGGCAAGACCCACACGGAGGCGTTTCTCTCCCTTGCCGAGGACAACGTCGCCTTCCTCAATCACTCTCTGAGCACGCGACAGCTCAGTAATACCCCGCTCACAACCGTTCTCGCGCCGTCCGGGACCACTGACGGAAGCACTGGTACCGAGGGCGTCGATGTCATCCCGGCACCGTCGGCGGATACGTACTACGTTGTCCACGACACCAGTGAGATGGCCGACTCAGCCGAGTTCGTGACAGGGGAGTCCTACGTCAGCGAGTTCACCGTCGTGTCCCACGCCAGAAACGCCGCGAACTTCGGTCTGGTCGCACCGGAGAATGGCGCGTTCAGTGACGAGACAGCGTCGACGGCGCTTGCCGTCAGAGAACGGAACGCGACGATAGAGACACAGCCTTCGGGACTGATTGAAGTCGCACCGGAGTCGGGACAGTCGATTACAGGGACCTCGACGCTCGCACCCGGGACGGAACTGGTCGCCCGGATTCAGTCCAAGCGCGGGTCACCGAGCCAGTTTATCATCGGCCCGGCCACTGTCGAGGTTCAGGAAGATGGTACCTGGGCGCTCTCGTCGGATTTCAGTTCGTACACCGCCGGTTCGACGTTCACTCTCAGGGTGGCACACTCCCCGGGGACGGAACTCGCAACCGGAGACGGTGAGATAATCGATGCTGGTCGTGTGGAGTCACTCGCGTTTCCCGACCAGGAAATCGTTGGTGAGGCTGTCACAGTTTCGAACGTAGAACTGGGGGGCGGTGGGTTCGTCGCCATCCGGTCCGCTCGGTCGAATCAGCTCATCGGCGTCTCGGAGTCTCTCCCTCGCAACACGCAAGTGACGGACCTCCGGATTGCCCTTGACCAGCCGATACAGCAGGACACGACACTGACTGCCGTCCCGTTCCGGGACTCGAACGGCGATGGTGAGTTCGACGCCGAGACGGACCAGCCATACCGGGCAGACGGGACACCGATAACCGAGTCGGCAGCCGTGAGTGTCCGCGGGGGTGGTGCCGACCTCACTGTCGAAGACCTCACCGTCGACACTGACAGGGTCGTCGTCGGTGATTCCATCACCGTCTCGGCGACGGTGAGCAACGACGGGACCGCGACAGCTACTGAGACCGTCGAATACCGAATCGGTGGAGTCGCAGTCACGACTCAGGAGGTGACGCTGCAGCCAGGCCAGCGCCAGACGGTCACATTCCTGGATATCAATACCACTGCGCTGGGCAGTGGGACCTACAGTCACGGTGTCTACGTCGACGACGGCAGGAGTATCGAAGAGCCACTCCGCATCGCCGAACCGGTATCTCAGACTTCACCGACAGCGGAACCGACACGCGAAAGCACAGCCACACAGACCCCGAGTGCCGGTGACGAACCCGCTGGCGGAGATGCGGAACCCGAACGCGACGATGCGACGCCTCAAGATTCGGAGCCACTGCCGCTGTTCGGCGGTATCGCTGCTCTCGCTGTCGGCGCAACCGCTGTGGGTGCCATCGCCTACAGACGCCTGGGGACCACCGCAGAACTCGAGTCGCTGGAGGAGTGGCCCTATCCGGGCAGGGGACCAACAAACACAGCGGCCGCACCGGAGTGTCAGTCTGTTCGGCCGGATGCCACAACACGGTGGACAAGCGGGACCACCGGGGCGAGTCAGCCGACGCTGACGGACGAGGTTGTGTACAGTGGGCTGGCAAACGGCACTCTCGTCGCCTGTGACGCCACATCGGGCCGCGCCCAGTGGGAAGCGACGGTTGGCGAGGAACCGACAACCGTCCCCGCTGTCGAGTTTGGCTCGCTCTACGTCGCCAGTGGTCGCCGTGTCGCTGCCTTTTCACGACAGACGGGCACCCGACTGTGGACAGAAACGGTCGACAGTCCGGTCGCTGGCGCGGTCACTCCGGTCGACGATACGCTGTACGTGGCCTGTCAGTCAGGAACCGTCCTCGCCGCAAATGCAAAAAGTGGAGCCACACAGTGGGAACACTCTCTGTCCGATGTGGTCGACCACCGCCCGACAGTCACTGACGACCACGTCCTCGTCACGACTCGGAGTGGCGTCGTTGCGCTCTCTGCAGCGACGGGTGACGAGGTCTGGCGGTTCGAACTCGGGGAGACACCGACTACCGCCCCGGCAGCAGTCGACGGGTCCATCTATGTCGCCACGGAGAGTGGCACCGTTTGCGCGCTTCAGGCGACGGATGGCAGTCAACACTGGGCAGTCGATACCGGAGTCTTGGGGCCCGAACGTGTCGTCACCGGGTCGGAGACGGTGTGGGTTGCAGGGGGTCAAGGAACCGTCGTCGCTCTCGATACCGACGGTGTCGAACGCTGGTCGACCATTGTTGATGAGTCTGCTATGACCGGATCCGCCGTCGTCGAGGATACGTTGTATCTCTGTGGGAGAACGACCGTCTATGGCATCGACGCGACAGGCGGCGGCCAGCGCTGGCGTGTCTCCGTCTCGGACCGGATAACAGGTGTCACGCCGACCAGTGACGCGCTCTATCTGGGCACCGACGGTGGACTCGTCGGACTCGCCCGCGAAGGCCAGGCGACTGGCTGGGGTTCGTCGACGGACACTGGGAACTCTACGGCACGCACTAGCCAGACGGCGGGTGACACATCGGCGACGACGCGACAGCGCAACCGCCCGGAGATAGAGTGTGCCGTCGCGTCGCTGCATGATTTGGCACAGACCGAGGACGGTGCCGTGACAACCTACCGCGGTCAACATGAGGACTCCGACGAGCCAGTTCGGGTCCACACACTCGACCACGACGACGAGTCGGTACAGGCAGCCTTCTCACAGACCGTCAGTGGCTGGTACAACGCACACACTCACCCCAACGTCGTGAGTGTGCATGCCCGCGGTGATGACCCACAGCCCTGGATAGCGGTTTCAGCGCCAGCGGACGCGGTCAGTCTGGACGAGCGGATGGCAGACCTATCGACCGAGGATATTGTTGCCCTCCTGACCGATGCTGCAGAGGGGATTCGAAACGTCGGATTGTACAATGCCCACCACTTCGACCTGTCACCGGAGTGTCTCTGGGTGGAGGACACGTCTGAGACACCCGCAGCCACCGTCGGCGAGTGGGGGTTGGACCGCTGCGTTCGCGAGGCAACCGATGCGGTGAAACTCACGCCCTACACCGCCCCCGAACAGTTCGACGACACGTACGGTCGGCCGGGGACTGAGACTGACGTGTACGGGCTCGGGGCAGTGGCCTATCACGCCCTGGCGGGTGAGCCCCCCGTCACGGCTGACCGAACTGCGATTGCCGCCGGCGAGATCGAGCCACTGGCAACGAACGCTGATGTCCCTGCTGACCTCTCTGCGGTCATCGAACGGGCGCTCGAAACGGACCCTGCTGACCGGTACACGTCCATGTACGACTTCGCGACTGACCTCGAAAACGTACTGTGAGCAGTGCGCGGGACTCATGATTAATTTGTAACAGCTCGCGGAACCGTAGCCAGCAGAACCACGGCTACTGCCAGGCGAAAATCCCCGTCTCTCCGGACCTGACGGACTACAAGAATTGAAAACAGGTGGAAAGGTATAAGTGAAGACCAATCGACCCTTTCGGTATTCACAGCCTACCATGAATTTTCCGGACAGAATCTTTGCAGTCGGCGGGGCTGGCAAGGCAATCGCGCTCGAACTTCTCCAGTCGGATTGGGTGCTGGAGGACCTTCTGGAGCCGCGGCCGAATCCACCGTCACTGACCGTTACGATTATCGACACCGCCGAGGGTGAAGAGAACGAGGACCGAGAGACGATACGGGAGATACGCGAACGGATAAACGAAAAGGAGGCGGAACTCCGGGAATCCAGGGACGGACGAACCGGGAGTATCGACGTCGAGTACAAACTCATTACCGAGGATATTCACCTGAGTGGGAGTATCGACCTGCTCGGTGACGAGGCAGTCCCCCGTATCGCGGCGGGCAACGGGATGGACGAAGAGAACTGGTGGATAAAGGAACACCATATCAACGAGAATCTGGACTTTGCGAAAGGCGTCGTCCGGAAACGCGGCCTCGGGAAGGCGATTTACTACAAGGCATACGCCGAAGACGACCAGATCTCCTCGTATATCGACCTGCCCCAGAAAGGAAAAGTAGCGATTCTGGCCGGGCTCGGTGGCGGGACTGGCTCCGGCATCCTCATCGACATGGCTCGCCATCTCCAGGAACGCCAGCGAACCGCCGAAATAACGCTTTTCGGTATTCTCCCGAACCACACGGAGGGCATCAAGGAGAATACCAACGCCTTCGCTGCGCTTTCGGAACTCGAGTACAACGCGCTGGCGAACGACCAGGTGTTCAAAGACCGGGTCCTGGTGCCTATCGACCCCACCGATTTCGACGGCAAGACGGGTAACCGAATCCAGACACAGGAGTATCTTCAGGAACTCGACGAGGCGGTCATCTATCTTCTTGCGTCCTATTACAACACCCAGAACCTCGAGGACCCGTTTGCGGACACGCCGGATTATGCACCCTTTACCATCGGGATTCCACAGGTTCTGCGGTACAACGTCGAGGCGATTAACGAGGCCCGCGAACGATTCCGTGACGTCCTGAACACCAAGGAGGAGGCGCTCCAGACCGAGGACGAAATCTACTCGAAAATCGACCGCTTCCTCACGAAACACTACGACAGCGGTGATGTCGAGTCCGGTCTCCGTGACCTCGACCGCACGGACTTAGAAGAGCGACTCGAACACGTAAAGACCTGGCTCGATTTCGACCTGTTCCAGGAACTCGAATATCTCTCCGTCGAGATGTTCTCGGAGATCATCGCCGACGCCGAAGACGAGGCCGAGGACGTGATGGAGCAGATCGATATCATCTCCGGGTCCATTCGTGCCGTAGACACGACGGGCCAGCAGGCGGGCACGTTCGTCGATACGATAGACGAACACCTCGCGGAGGTGCTCGAACAGGACCTCTCACTGATTTCCTTCCGCAAGGAGATACTCGAACGGCGCAAGGTAATCGACGACAACCGCGTCAGGGACGCCGTCGAGTATCTGATGGGCATCGGCGACTCCGGTGCCGCCCCCGGGGTGAAACTCCAGCGACTCGAAGCCCGTCTGGAGGACCTCGACGACCAGCGCGACCGTGTCGAATCCGAACTGCAAGAGACCATCGAGGAACTCGAAGCGCTCCGGGACGAGCAGTCGGCCGAAATCGAGCGCCGCACGTCGGAGTTCATGCGGGATGTCGAGACCGATATCCAGACGCTGCAGCGCATCGACCTGAACGCCATCCGCTCCAAGCAGTCGACCCTGCAGTCCGAACTCGATTCGTTCTGCCAGCAGGTCATCAACGCCGCGTCCGAGTCCGAACTCGAAGGAATCGACGAGACGCCAGTCGTCACCACCACGGACGAACTGATGGACGACCTGGAACGGCTCGGTATCGACATTGCGGACGAACGCCGGTCCATCACGTCGTCGTTGTCCGAACTCAAGCGCACGAAGAAGGCGTACCTCGTGATGAACCAGGAGGAGAGTCTCGGCGAGAGCATCCTGCCCTGGAAGAGCAACACTGAGGAGGAGAAAAACGACGCGCACAAGGACTTCCGGATGCAGCGGAACAAGCTGAGCGAGAAGGCAGTCTTCGAAGTGTCACCGCCCGGTGGCAACTTCAGTGCCTCGGTCAAATACGACGGACATCACATCATCGAGGAGGTCGAGCGGACCAAACAGGAAACGGAAACGTCGGTAATCCAGTCACTCCAGGCCCGGGTCGATACCGTATCACAGTCACAGCAGGACCGGCTGGACACCGAGTTGACAAGCGACGCGCCGACCGTCGAGGGAATCCGGGAGGTCGTCCGTGACGTGTTCCGACAGGCTGTCGGGGAGACCGACGACATCGAACAGCGCAAAGCCGAACTGGAAGCTGAACTCGAAGATGTCGAGCGCCAGGCCGATGTCTACCGCCCGGCAATCCAACTGTTCCAGGAGGTCAACAACCTGCGTGAAAGCTGGAGCGCGAAGAACTCGGAGTTCGAACAGGGACTCTCGAAACACGACCAGAACGCGGACCAGACAGTCTCGACCGGCGACGAGGAGTACGTCTACGTCAAGAACATCAAACCGAACGACATCTTCCGGGCGACGGGCAGCACCAACGTCGCGGACAGCGACATGTTCGCAAACGACGAGGAGAACCAGCGTCTCAGGAGCAACCTCGAAGAGATGGCCAAAAACGCCCGGAACCAGCAATACGCCGGTCTCCGGCGGCGCAAACTGAGCAAGGGCACCTCACGGTACGACGAACTGAAAGTCAGGCTCGCGGTCAGCAGTCCTGCAATCAGTGACATCGACCCCGACATCCTCGATTTCGAGGAGACGTTCCGTGGTGCATACGACCTCGGCGGTGCCGGGAAACGCGTCGAGAGTCCGTTCACGAGTTGGCAAAAGGACATGGGCGGACCCTGGGACATCTCGCTGTCGGTGTTCATCACGGGCGTGTTCCTCGACAACATCCGGAAAGTGGTGCAGGCCGACGGGTACCACGCGGGATACGAGCACCAGCGCGAGGAACTCGGCGATAACATCCTCGTCCACCACAGCTACGGGCTCGAAGAGGGGTACTACGTCCGCCGTAATGACCTGTTGAACATGGAGAACGACGACGATGTCGAGTTCTTCCTCCGTAACGAGGAAGACATCGTCAGTGACCTGCTTGACGACTACATCGACGTCATCGACCACACCTAATTTTCGAGGCAAGTAGTATGAGCAACTTCGTCGAATACATCCAACAGAGCCGAGAGAAAATCAAACTCATAGCGTATTTTGCGCTCATCCTCATTCTCGCCCAGCCGCTCTCCCAGATGCTGGCCCAGGGGTGGGAAGAGGCACACCTGACACGGGAACTGATTCAGTTGCGGCTGCTGGTCGGGCTGGGCCATCAGGCCATCAGCATCTCCGCGTTCGGGATGTTTCTCGGGTTCCTCGTGTTGATGACTATCGACCCGAAGAAGCGATGGCAGGCAGCACTGCTGTGGCTGGGGACCGGTGTCGGCCTGCTGGTGCTTCAGTCACAGGAACTCCTGCTGGGGTCGCCAAACGTCGACCTGGTCGCCCAGTTTCCAATCCTGCTTGTCGGTGCCGGACTCGGCTTCCTGATTGGCGGGGGTCGGGACCTGCTACAGATTCAGACTGCGGAGGCACTTGAGTTCCGGCGCGCCTCGAAGGGGCTGTACCTGCTGTTGGCGCTGCTGACGGTCATCGGGCTGCTCGAACTGCACATTCAGTATCCGCCAATCCTCGATGTCTCGTCCGATGGGGTCGCACTCGCGCAGTCGTCGGGTAGTTACGGGCTCAACACCGAGGGGCTGGTCTTCGACGTTGCCGTTGCGGGGCTGTTCGTCGTCACGCTCCGGCAGTTCGTCAAATACGACGCAGAGAAGAAATTCTTCATCCTGGGTCCGCGCGCGTCGGGGAAGAGCCTCTTCCTGATCGGCGCGTATCTCGAAGCACTCGAGATGTCCCGCGGTGACGAGAGCAACACGCCGCTGAAACCCAGCCAGGACCTGATGTCGATGCTCGAAGCGCTCGACAGACAGGAGACGGAGTGGATTGTCGAGGCGACGGGTCGGGGTGAACTCAAGCAACTCCAGTTCCAGTACGTCCATGGCTCGGTGTTCCCCACCAATATCCAACTGTCGGCGATGGACTACGCCGGCGAGTATCTCGACCGACTGCCGGACGCTCTCACTGGCGCTGTGCCCGACGAGGACATGGACACCACACTGAAGCGGCTCGCAGAGGGCGTCAGCGGTGCGGATACGCTGATGCTCGTCGTTGACATCGAGCGGTTTACCAACAACGAACCGCTGGAGATATCCGAGTATTTCAGCATCTTGCAGGCCACTGATAAGAAGGGCGTGATGATCGTCGCGACGAAAGCGGATGTCCTCGCAGAGGAGTTCGAGGAGGAACGCGGCCTCGAAGCACACCTGTACTACGATGAGTTCACCGACTTCGTCAACACTCGGCTGCGACAGAGCGAGAACATCGACAGTCTGATTACCGAAACTGCGGGGACGACAATCCATCCCGTCTACTATCAGACCAAAGTCGACGACAACGGCAACCGCGTACCGATGCGGGACGATAGCGGGTCGGTGATGACTGTCGGATACGACGACCTGCTCGAGAGGATTGGGAGGGTGTAAGATGAGCGATCTGACCATCTATGACTCACAGGGCGTGCCTATTGGAGGCGGCGTCGGCGACACGGACGAGGAGATCAAGGACTTCTTCTTCAGCGGGGTCCGGGTCGCGCTGGAGACGGTCGGGTCGACATACACGTTCGTGGCCTTCTTCCGGGCCCGGGACTCGTCGGCGAGTCGCTCGGAACAGTACTACGGCGTGCTCGAAACCACCGACGAAGGGGACCTCAGCAACTTCCATGGCATCATCGAAGACCACATGCGAAACGAGCACGGGATGGAACTGGTCACCTCGAAAGACGACACAGCGGTCTTCGAGAGTCTGAGCAGTGGCTCGTTCGGGTCTGCTCCGGGGGACCGGACGACCCGGCAAGACATCGCTGACCTCGTCAACGACGGTGAGCAGGCCCGCGTCGGCGTCGCTTCCTACGAGGAGGCCACCGAACTGTTGCGCACGTACCTGAAAGAAATCGACAGGCCAAACATCGCTATCGCAGAGAACGCTCAAAGCTCGACGCTGTCCACGTACGACCTCGTCATCGAGAAAGGCACACACAGCGGGCTGGCGCTGCTGGGTGACACCGAACAGCGCATCGAGGAGATGAAAAAGCGAAAACGACGGGAACGCCAGCAACTGTTCGGCGCTGACGGGGAGGAGATGTACGGCCAGTCCCAGCCTTCAGGCCCGTTCGGGCTCCCGATGCGGATGTTCGCTGCAGCCGCCGCCGTGGGACTCGTCGTGCTTCTCGTCGCCGGGACATACGGTGCGTGTTTCCTGGGTGTCTCGATTCCGGTGGTTGGCGACCTCCCGGGAATGAGTTGCGGGGCGGCAGGAGACGGCGGTGGCGGCGGTACTGGCGGCCCTGCTGATGCGTCTCTTGCGGTCGATATCTCGGCTAATATGACGACGATCGATGGTGAACGGACCATTCTGGTCACCGGGAACCTCTCGGAGAACGATGCCAGAGTCACCAACAGTACGGAGACCCTCAACTACACCCTCATGGAGGGTGGAGACGAGAATACCACCGTTGAAAATCAAACCACCGTCAACATAGACGAGAACGGGACCTTCGAGTTCTCGTTGAACGACAGTATCAACGAGTCCACCTACCAGATAGCTGTCGAGTGGCGGAATACGAGTGCTACGGCCACGGCCTCGCCGCCGGGTACCCCCGATGGGGGCGACGAGCAGTCGAACGATTCCACGACCGATGGGCAGTCGGATGACTCTACCGACGGAACCGAGACGACGCAGTTGAGCCTCGACGGCGTTTCAGTCGATCCGACGAATGCAAACGAGAGTGAAGAGGTCTCCGTCACAGCCGACGTGACGAACGCCGGCGACCAATCGGTCGAGCAACCCGTGTTCCTGCTCGTCGATGGGAACGAGACCACGAATCGCACGGTCTCAGTTGCCGCTGGCACGACACAGTCGGTCGAATTGACCTGGCAAGCGGCCTTTGACGGGGCAGGAAGCAAGCAGCTGACGGTCAGGCTCGGCGAATCTGGCGAGGAAGAGATGCGCACTGTGAGCAACAACTGACGACGCTTGCCCGCTTGCAGCCCTGTCTCTCCGATTAGCTAAACGTCCCCTTGCCGAGCAGTTCCCGGCCGATGATGTTTTTCTGCACTTCGGTCGTCCCCTCGTAGATTTGTGTAATCTTGGCGTCCCGGTAGAACCGTTCGACATCGAAGTCGTCGACGAAGCCCGCGCCGCCGTGAATCTGGACCGCTTCGTCGGCCACGTCGACGGCCACCCGTGAGGCGAACTCCTTGGCCATCGAGGCGAGCATCGTCAACTGATCTTCGGCCTCGTCGACGCTCCAGGCCGACTTGTAGGTGAGCTGACGGGCGGCCTCCGTTCGCGTGTGCATATCCGCAAGCTTGTGCTGGATGGCCTGAAACTCCGAGATGGACTGACCGAACTGCTCGCGTTCCTGTGCGTACTCCAGTGCGCGCTCGGTGGCCCCTTTGGCGATGCCGACACCCTGTGCGGCCACTGCCGTTCGGGTCTCGTCGAAAAACTGCATCAGTTGCAGGAAGCCACCGCCACGGTTGCCGACCAGATTCTCCTCGGGGACGCGCACGTCATCGAAGAGCAACTCGGCGGTATCCGAGGCGCGGATACCCATCTTGCCAGTGATCTTCTCGGCCGTGAATCCATCGCGGTCGGCCTCGACGATAATCTGTGAGAAGCCGTTGTACCGGCCCGCTGCCTCGGGGTCGGTCTGGACCAACACGACGAAGTAATCGCCCACCGACCCGTTGGTGATCCACATCTTGCTCCCGTTGATGACCCACTCGTCGCCGTCTTTCTCGGCTCTGGTCGCCACAGACGACACGTCGGACCCGACATCGGGCTCGCTGATTGCAGTACCCATGATGGCATCGCCGCGCGCGACTGGCTCCAGGTACTCCTCCTTTTGCTCTTCGGTGCCAAAGCCGATGAGCGCCTCCGCGCCGAAGGCCGCCGAGGTGATACAGAGGCCGATGCCGGGGTCGACCGCGAACAGTTCTTCGGTGATGAGCGCCGTTTCGAGCGTGGAGTAGCCGGCACCGCCGTACTCGACTGGAATGTTCGCCCCGAGCAACCCCATCTTCGCTGCCTCGTCCATGACATCGTGTGGATACTTCTCCGCACGGTCGTACTCGCTGGCGACTGGCGCCACCTCGTTCTCGGCGAACCGCCTGATTTCGTCCCGGATCTGCTGTTGTTCGTCAGTTAGTCCATAGTCCATACGTGAGATAAATCACCAATCAATTTATAGTTTACCCCGGTCAGAATAAACGTCTGTTCCGTTGTCATACTGGGAAAGAAACGTTCAAAAGTCATGCGGGCGAGTAATGTAACGTTGAATCATGGAACTTGAGGACATTGACACCATTACGGTGCTTGGCGCGGGCACCATGGGACATGGTATCGCAGAGGTAGCGGCACTCGCAGGGTACGACGTTCGTCTTCGCGACATCGAGGAAGATATCGTTCAGGACGGCTACGAGCAAATCGAGTGGAGTCTCGACAAACTTGCCGAGAAAGACATCATCGGCGACGACCTCGCCGAGAGTGCAAAAGACAGTGTCACACCGGTCGTCGACATGGAGGAGGCCGCGGGCGACGCCGATGTCGTCATCGAGGCCATCATCGAGGAGATGGACATCAAGAAGGATGTCTATACGGAACTGGACGAGGTGGCCCCCGACCGGACGATTTTCGCCTCCAACACCTCCAGCCTCTCCATCACGGAGCTGTCGGAAGTCACCGACCGTCCCGAGCAGTTCTGTGGGATGCACTTTTTCAACCCACCGGTCCAGATGGACCTCGTCGAGGTAATCAACGGCGAGCACACGGCCGAGGAGACAACCGAGTTGGTTGCCGAACTGGCCGAAGACATGGGCAAGAGCCCGGTCCACGTCCGCAAGGACGAACCCGGCTTCATCGTCAACCGCATCCTCGTCCCGCTGATGAACGAGGCCTGCTGGCTCGTCGACGAGGACGTTGCGACCATCGAGGAGGTCGACTCGACAACCTCCTACGACCTCGGGCTGCCGATGGGTGCGTTCGAACTGGGCGACCAGGTTGGCAACGACGTGACGCTTCACGTCCTCAATTACATGCACGACGTGCTCGGCGACGCCTACGAGCCTGCACCGCTGCTCCAGCAGACAGTCGACGACGAGAAGCTCGGCAAGAAAACCGGTGCTGGGTTCTACGACTACGACGACGGACCCGGCGCGGAATACCCGCCGGATGCCGGCCGCGAGGACGTTGCCGACCGCCTGCTGGCCGTGATGGCCAACGAGACCGGCAAACTCCGTCAGAAAGATGTCGCACCTGTCGACGACATCGACGAGGCCGTCAAGCTCGGCGGCGGCTTCCCGGACGGCCCCGCCAAGATGGCCGACAAGGAGGGACTCGACGGACTCATCGAGGCACTCGAAGCGGCCTACGACGAGACGGGTCACGCTCGCTACGAGGTCTCCGATGGTCTCCGTGAGGCCGCCGAGGACGGCGGTTTCCACGGCGGGAGCGATGACGACGAAGACGAAGTCGACTTCGAGACACTCGCGCTGTCGTTCCCGAGCGAGGATGTCGCACACCTGGAGCTGGACCGGCCCCACCAGATGAACACGGTCACGCCGGAACTGCTCGAAGAGTTCGGCGCCGCGATGGACGAAATCGAGGGCAGCGACGCCCGCGCTCTCCTCGTCACCGGAGCCGGCGACCGCGCGTTCTGTGCCGGTGCTGACGCCGCAGGGATGGCAAGCAGCGCCAACCCCATCGACGCCATCGAACTCTCCCGACTGGGACAGGACACGTGGGGTCGTCTGGAGACGCTCTCGATACCGGTCGTCGCCGGCATCGACGGCTACGCCCTCGGTGGTGGGATGGAGCTTGCCACCTGTGCCGACATGCGCGTCGCCACGGACCGCTCGACCTTCGGGCAGCCCGAGCACAACCTCGGTATCCTCCCCGGGTGGGGCGGCACCCAGCGCCTGAAACACCTCATCGGCGAGAGCCGCGCCAAGGAGGTCATCTTCACCTGCGACCACTACGACGCAGAGACGATGGAAGACTATGGCTTCCTCAACGAGGTCGTCGAACCGGGCGAACTCGAAGAGGCCGCACTCGGTCTCGCCGAGGACCTCGCCGCCGGCCCGCCGCTGGCACAGGAGTACACCAAACGCGCCTTCTACGCCGGTCGTGACGACACCGAAGCCGGCCTCGAAGTCGAGGCGCAGGCCTTCGGTCACCTCATCGGTACCGACGACTTCCTCGAAGGCGTCTCGAAGATGCAGTCCGACGAGGATCCCGACTTCAGCGGTCAGTAACGCCGCCGATTCCTCCTCTCGTTTTTATTGGCTGGTGTAAACACGGCACATCTATTCACCACGGTGGTGGGCAATACGAGCGAACAACGAACGCGGCAGGCGGGGTTTGAGCCATCAGCTGTAAGACCCAAACATATACTATATGTATAGTGACACTTGATATGGTGCCACCGCAAGCGACCCCATGGTCCCTGATACTGATAGCGGCTGTCCGAAGTGCGGTCACACGGAGACGGACGTCGGCGAGATCTCGACGACTGTCGGTAGTTTGCCGAAAATGTTCGATATCCTGACTAACTCGTTCAAAGTCGTCTCGTGACTCAATTGTGGCTACTCCGAACTGCATCGGGATACGACGAGTGGGAAAAAACATCGTTGACATTTTCTTCGGGTACTGTTTGAGTCGTTCGTACTCGTGTTCGTCCTGATCGTCGGTCTTGCGAGCTCTCTCGTACTGTATATGCTCGTTCGGGGGGAACACGACAAGCGCGAGCGGATGGACCGAGACACGGCGGAACAGGCCGCCCGTCGTGATACATGCAATCGAAAATAATGCCGTCGTCATCCTGGCCAACTCTGTGTTGGCAACACGACCGACTGACAGGAACCGAGAGTTGCTAGAACGGAACCTGTTTCCGGAGGCGCTTCCGGTTCCACCAGAGAAGGACTCCACCGCCAAGTACGGTCAGACCCGCACCAACAACCATTGTCGTTCCAACAACGAGCTGACCGAAGGCCTGGCTTGCTTCGATATCATGTCCCTTCAGCTGGTAGGTACTGTTCTGATAGAGGACATAGTTGCGTCTGTTCGTGTCTGAGTTGAGTTGGAAATCGGCTGGATGGGTGTCTGTCGAATAGGTACCGCCACTATCGAGTGTGTTCAGAAAAGTTGTTTGGGCTGCTGAGGAGAGGTTGCTGAAATGTCGGAGCCGGTATGTCGCCTCAGAGGCGTAGGGAGTTGCTGTCTCGTTTGGGTTCGACGCTCGGGAGGAATTCTCTGGTTCGATTTGCTTCGCTAGTCGGGACGGAACCTCTGTCTCGTTCAGTTCTGTCACTTCGTACCTGTACTCACCTTGTGGGGTATCGGCAGTGAGATTGGTAGCAGCTACGAGACACAGACTGCCAGAAACCACCAGCAGTAACGCACTCGCGTATTTTACAACGGTCCAGCCAGCCATACGGTACCGTCCTCTCGTTCTTGATAAATGTTTTCTCCCTGTCTCAATGCCGGGTACTCACTCCGCAGGCCGACTGAACAGCGTCCGGTTCTCACCCTAAACGCAGCCATATAGGGCACTCACGGACCAGTACGACACTCAGTCTCTCAAAACCTTGTTAGATGTACGATGTCAGACACAGAGTATACATCGCCCAAGGCCACACTGAGAACACTACTGTTCGTATACCGGTTGGACGATTATTTTAACCCTTGAAGGGGTTGGATTCAGATGTGAATCGAGCCGCGCTGTACACTATGCTAGTCGGGTTATTGCTCAGTCTCGCGCTTTCAGGAACCGGCACCTCTGAAAGCCCTCTCCCTGTGGTCTTCCAATCCATTGGTGGGCTACTGGCTGTCAGCGGTGGCGGAATTCTCCTGCGGGACGTGTTCACACAACCGGCAGCCGGTGGGTGAGAACGCTCGGTGAACAGTCGTTTCACTCCCCAACGACTAAGGAAAATATATCCACAACGGCTGTTATCGCTAATTTGCCTGCGGGCGCCGCTCGCCACTCCTCGGCGTTGGCTCGGACTCACGGCTATCGATTTCGTCGCTGTCGCTGCTATTGCACCTTTGTACGGGCCGCGCCGGTGGCTGCTACTGTTTGGGCAGTGTCGCGATGAACTCCTGCTCGCCGACGTGGTCGACCTCGTACCCCTCGGCGTCGAAAGAGTCGACTTCGGCAGCCATCTGGTGGTACAGCGGCGTCGGCTCGTGATCGTTGACTAAGACGAGTGTCTCGCCGCTGTCGAGCGCTTCAAAGGCGTCGAAGATTTTCGGATGGCGCTGTGGCGGCGGTATCTCTCGCAGGTCGAGTCGTGTCTCGCTCATGTACCAGGACCGTCGTGGCACACACCGGTGGCTGTTGTCCCGAACCTGTTCGTGCTGCTCGGGACGAGCCGACTATCCGGTATTCTTCTCTCCGAAGACCTGTGCGGTGCTCCAGGCTGTTTTGCCGAGGAAATAGCCCCCGAGGCAACCGAGGACTGCACCCTCGATACCCGCGGGTACAGCGCCTGTCGCTGCTCCAAGCACTGCAAAGAGATACTCCGGACGATCGCGCACGTGCGCTCGCATAGTCGCTGTCATGGCATGCCGCCGGTTGTGTCCTGTCACGAACGAGTTCGGGTTACAGCAAGCGACGGGCGACGAGGTAGGCATAACCCGCCGCGCCGAACAGGCCCACGGCCGGGCCGCCACGCGTGAGGAGCGCGATGCCCGCGAGGTGGCCGATGCTCGTGGCCGCGCAACCGACAGCGAGGACTCCGAGCGTCGCAAGCGCCGTTCGCTCGCTGGCCCCGGTGAACTGCCCGTCAGTCACCGGGAAGAAGTGATAGGCGTAGCCGGCGATGGTCAGCGGGAAAAAGCCGCCGAGAATCAGCGTCGCGTGTGCGTCGGGATAACTCCCCGCCGCCCGCTCGAAGGCCATCAGTAGCCCGACGGCGACGGCGCTGACTCCCGCAAGCGCCCCGAGGCCGATGCCGACGAAGCTGACGCGTGTCCACTCCGAGCGCAGATAGACCGAGCTCACGACGGCAGCGTAGGCAACCATCGCCACAGCTTCCAGCACTGCGCCGACTCGGAACCACGGCCCGGCCCAGAGGTGCGTCGCGAGCAGCGCCGGTCCCACCGCACCCGCGATGAGGACGACCCACGTCCTGACCGGCGGCGGTGTCACGTGAAAGAAACCGGGCATCAGGCGTGTGCCGAGGGCGAATACCAGCAACGCCCCGAAGCCAGTCCCGTAGTAGTGGGCGATGGTTGGCAGCGCCGTCGGCCCAGGCGCTGGCAAGACTCCCACGTCACCCAGCAGTGCGAGCGTCCCGACGGCGAGATAGCCAAGCGCAACCGGAATCGCGGCCGTAGCGAGCCGCGTCGAGCGCTGGGGGAGCTGTGCAGACCGGAGGATGACTCCCGGTCTCTCCCGGACTGCCGGGAGAATAGTCCAGACGAGTTCGGCGAGAAAGAGGGCAACCCCGAGACTCCAGGCCGCGACACCGAGTGTCCGCGCTGGCTGTGCCAGTACGCCCAGTTGGACTCCGACGAGCACACTCGCACCCGCGTACGCGAGACCGAAGTGCAGGCCCGGCAGCCGCTGGTGGGTCAGCGTCGTCGCCGCGAACGACGGTAACAGGAGATAGGCCATGCCGAAAATCATCGGACAGACGAACCCGAAGAGGGCGACCGTCGCGAGCCCGTACCGGTCGATACCGGCGGCCATCGAGAGATAGACGGCGACGAGTCCGAGCGCGCTCGTGGCGGTGAAATAGTGGGTCCAGCGACTCACCCCTCCCGCGTCAGTTCGCATATGCCTCCAGTCCGACCGGGGATACCTAAAACCGTCTGCTGCTCCCAGCTGACGGGAACGATGAACGAGCGTCTCTACAGACGGATTGGTGACCCCGTCCTGAGATGGCTGCGTCTCGTCGAAGAATACTCTCGGTGGTGGGGGAACCAGAACCACGTGACAGCGGATACCAACGGGCGCTCCGAAAGACAGGGTTTATTACCAACTGGGGATGAATCCGAAATGCGCTCGGTTGGTGTAGTCCGGCCAATCATCTTGGCCTTTCGAGCCGAGGACCAGGGTTCAAATCCCTGACCGAGCACTTTTCGGAGGACAACGTGATGAGCGATAGCGCAGGGAGTGGGATTTGAGCAGACGAGTCGCGCACAACGGAGTGAGCACGTCTCGGCGAGTTCACATCCCTGATCGAGCACTTTTCAGAGGACACAGACCGGACAGCCGCGTTGCCGGTCGTTTTCAGGGGATGTCCCGACCGACCGAACGGGTTCGGCACAAGGGTTGGCGGTGGGTCGGTCCAAACAACAGGCATGTCAGCCAGCGACCCGGAGCGACTCGTCCGCGAAGAGTTCGACGTGCCGACGGATGCGCCCACCGAGCGTCTGGACGTGCGCGACCTCGGGCCGCCGAAACCGCTGAAGAACACGCTGGAGGTGCTGGTCGAACTGGACGCAGAGACAGTCCTGATTCAACTAAACGACCGCGCACCACAGCATCTGTATCCCAAACTCGACGACCGCGGGTACGAGTACGAGACGCGGGAATTCGATGACGTGGTGGTGACAGCGATATGGCCAGCGTGAGTGGGGAGGACCTGACGGGGCTGGACCACGAGGGCGGCAGCGAGGAGGTCCCGGCTGCGAAAGCACACATCCGCGAGCGCGGCAGGCGCATCAGCACACGCGAACGTGAGCGCGCACTCCAGCGACTCCGCGCACACGACGACATCACCAAACGCGAGGAAGCAGTCGTCCGTGAACTCGCCCAGTCGCTGACCGACGCGCTGCTTGGCGTCCCGGAGTCGCAACTCGATTCGCTCACAGAGGAACAGTCAGAACCCGACGCGGCTGCCGTCGTGCTTGACCTGTTCGGAGAGCGGTAAGCGATCGCGGTCTATTGACGACAACATCGCCATGTCGGCGTGTCTCTCGCAGAGCAACAGCCCGAGCGACCGGGCTGGCTGTCGTCAGGCGGGGTCGAATTCGCCGCGCTTGAGCCCGCGCCTGACGGGGTCGTGTTCGGCCTCTGTCGGCGGCGGGGCAGTGACCAGGGTCGCTTCCAGACGACCCTCCGCTGTGGCCTGTACTCCGCGGTCCTCGCCAGCCGGGACGGCGACTACGTCGCCCGGTTCGACCGTGTGTTCCTCCTCGCCGTCCCGGACGCGGCCGCGTCCCGAGATGACAGTGATAGCCACGTCGCTGTCGGGGGCGTGGACGGGGATGAACTGGCCCGGTTCGAAGTAGCCGAGGACGACCTTCTGCCGGTCGCTCTGGTGGATGGTCTCTGCGGTAAACTGTGCGTCGTCGTACGTTCGTTCGGCGTCGAGGCTGGTCGCGACCATGTTCGAGTGGTGGTGGCCGACCGTGGAGGGACCTCTCCCGAACGTATTCGGGGGTATGCACACCGCGACAGCGGCCCAACGTCGAGACATGTCAGGCTTCCTCTCGGGCATCCGCGGCGATGACGACGCGGACTTCGATGCGTACGACGAGTTCGTCCCGGCGCACATCCCGGACCCGGGGCCGTTTCTCGCCGGCCACGAGGTCCTGGACGGGCGCGACCACGCCGCCTTCCACCGGCTTGCACGACGCTTCTTCGAGGAGCGGGGTGTTTACGATATGACCTTCGGGTACAATCTCGCCCGACTGAACCTCGACAGCCGTCACCCGGATGCTGGGTACCGGTACGCCGTCGAGAGTGACGACCCCACGGTTCTGCGAGCTGAGTTCATGCCCACTACCGAGTTCTGTCCGCAGTCGGATAGTCTCACCATCGCGACTTTCCGGGCGCTGAACGGCGAGTGCGACCGCCACCAGTTCGACCTCGTGAAGGTCCGTGTCGGCGAGGAACACCACGAGTCGACCGCCATCAACGGGAAACTCCGGCAACTGGAGGAGTCGTTCATCGAGACGGGTGACATCCGGGCGGACGTGGCTGCCGAGGACTGCAGTGGCGAGGTTCCCACCGAGCGTGGCATGGACTCCCCCTTCTGAGTGAGTAGCGCACGCGGGTCGACAACGTGTATCACCCGAGGGCGAACACGTTCCCGAAAGCCTTGATTGGGATATACAGGGAATCGACCGATGATATGGCTGTCCCGACGCTGTTGCTGACAGCACTGATGGGCGTATTGTTGGTGGCCGTAATCGGAGTACTCGCTCGACTCGAAGACTGGCGGTCGTACACCCCGCTCGCGGGCGGCGGTGTCTACGGTGGCGAGACGACTACCGGCCACGAAGAGAAACCAGGTGGACTGCTCCGGTGGCTGACGACTGTCGACCACAAAGACATCGGGCTGATGTACGGAACCTTCGCCGTTCTCGCCTTCGCGTGGGGTGGCATCGCCGTCCTCTTGATGCGTCTGGAACTTGTCCGGCCGGCCGAGGACTTTCTCACCTCCCAGACGTACAACGCGTTACTGACGAGTCACGGCATCACGATGCTGTTCCTGTTCGGAACGCCGATTCTTGCGGCCTTTGCAAACTATTTCATCCCACTCCTGATTGGGGCAGATGACATGGCCTTCCCCCGTATCAACGCCATCGCGTTCTGGCTCTTGCCGCCAGGTGCGCTTCTCATCTGGGGCGGCTTCTTCCTCGAACCGCTCACGGGCGGTGCTATCGAGGGTGCCCAGACCGCGTGGACGATGTACACGCCGCTTTCTGCCGAACAGGCAAACCCCGGCGTGGACCTGATGTTACTCGGGTTGCACCTGACCGGCGTCGCAGCCACGATGGGCGCAATCAACTTCATCGCGACCATCTTCACCGAGCGCGCCGAGGACGTAAGCTGGGCGAACCTGGACATCTTCTCGTGGACGATTCTGGTCCAGTCCGGCCAGATTCTGTTCTCGTTCCCGCTGCTTGGCAGCGCGCTCGTCATGCTGCTTATGGACCGGAACCTCGGAACCACCTTCTTCGCTGCGGAGGGCGGCGGGCCCTTGCTCTGGCAACACCTGTTCTGGTTCTTCGGTCACCCCGAAGTGTACATCCTTGTCCTTCCGCCGATGGGCCTCGTCTCGCTCATCCTGCCGAAGTTCTCGGGCCGGAAGCTGTTCGGGTTCAAGTTCGTCGTCTACTCCACGCTAGCCCTGGGTGTCCTCTCCTTCGGTGTCTGGGCTCATCACATGTTCGCGACCGGAATGGACCCCCGGCTGAAATCGGCATTCATGGCGGTCACCATCTCGATTGCCATTCCCAGTGCGGTGAAGACGTTCAACTGGATTACGACGATGTGGAACGGCAGCCTCCGGCTGACGGCACCGATGCTGTTCTGTATCGGCTTCATTGCCAACTTCATCATCGGCGGCATCACCGGTGTGCAGGAAGCCGCAGTACCGCTTGACCTCATCCTGCACGACACCTATCACGTCGTTGCTCACTTCCACTACGTCATCATGGGGGCCATCGCCTTCGCGGTGTTTGCGGGCATCTACTACTGGTTCCCCATCTTCACCGGCCGGATGTATCAAAGGCGGCTGGCGAAGTGGCACTTCTGGCTCTCGATGATCGGGACCAACGTCACCTTCTTCCCGATGATTATTCTCGGGTTCGAGGGGATGCCCCGCCGCTATGCCACCTACCAGGCTCCGGTCGGGCCCGAACAGGTGTTTACCCTGATGCACCAGCTGGCGACGCTGGGTGCCCTGATTCTCGCAGTCGGCCAGCTCATCTTCGTCTACAACCTCGTCGTCTCCTGGCTGGAAGGCCCCAAAGTCGAGGACGGTGACCCCTGGGACCTCGCGGAGACGGCACAGAAGACCAACGAGTGGGACTGGTTCGAGCGGAAACTGGAGACGGCCGTCACCGACGGCGGCGAGGAGGAGGTCGCCACCGACGGCGGGGCCGTGACCGAGGCGAGCGAAGTCTCCTCGGAGCAACGCTCAGATGGCGACCCTGACGCTGACAGTGACACCGGAGTCACGAGCGACTGACCGAACGCCTTCGGGATAGCCCCGATTCCCTCTCCCGGCGAACGGACGGACGATGAGTGACAACGAGAGTTCCCGGGAGCGCGAACTGCGTGCCCTTGCGGACAGCCTGTGTGACCACGACGGCGTGGTCGACGCCTGGACGGCAAAGAGTTTCACTGACCGGCTATTCGTGGTCGACCTCGAATCCGGCTGTGACCTGCCGACGCCGCTCAGGGAGCGTCTCCAGCGCCACGACCTGCAGGGGTACAACGAGGTCCACGACGTGGACGTGCCCGACGATGCCTTCGCCGGGAACCTGGCCCGTGGCGACCGCTACCAGTTCGTCGACGTTCGAGAGCGCGGACAGCTACAGTCCTACGTCGTCGAGTGAGAGCGCCGTCGAGATGGTCGCTATCCGAGTTCGGCGATGCGGAAGCGGGCGTAACTCAGACCCAGCACGAGCGTCCCCCACAGCGTCATCGTGAGGTAGTTGTACCAGTTTTCGTCGTAGTAGCCGTCGGCGTCGCCGGCGTAGTTACTCGCGACCTGTGGATACTTCTCGGGGTCGATGACGCCATCGTAGACCGGTTCGAGACCCGAGAGATAGGCCGTCGTCGGGGAGCTAAAGCGGATGTAGTTCAGCGTCTTGTCAGTGACGCCGGTCCCCAGCAGGTCGGCGATTTGCTCGACCACTGCGGTGAGGCTCACGACCGGGAGGAAGCCAAACCAGAACGGGCCAAACAGGAAATACAGGCCAATCGCGCCGAACATCGCCCGTGAGCGGCTGGCGGTCAGCGTCGAACAGCCGACGAAGATGGCACTCAGCGACGCGACGAACAGCGCCGTAATCGCTCCGAACTTGACAAAGCGCATCGGGTCGACGCTGTTCTCGTAGAGAACCACGCCAAGCACCAGTGCGACAAACGTCGAGACAACCACGGCAGCGACGGCCACTGCGACGCGGGAGGTGAACTTCCCGAAGACGTACTCGGCGCGGGTGTTCGGCAGGCCAAGTGCGTGCTTGATGGAGCCACGCTCGCGGTCACCGGCGACCGAGAGGTAGGTCAGCGGAATCAGGATGATAGGGAAAACTAAAAAGAAGAAGAAGGACACGTCGAACAGGGCGCGGAAGGCGTCGGGATGGAACTCCTCGACGGAGTAGACGATAAGCGCGACAAAGGCCGTCAGGATGCCGATGACGCCCAGGACGACGTTCGACCGACGGGTGTTCTTGAAGTCGTCGCGGATGATGGTCGTGTAGCTCATGCCTGTCCACCTCCCGGGGCCGCCGCTGTTGCCTGCTCGGCCTGCCCGCCCTCTGGTGGCTCTGCCTCCGGCACGGACCCGTTCGTGTACTCGTCGAAGAGCGCCTCCAGCGAGGCCTCCTCGATGCCCACGTCTCTGACGGTCGCCGCGTCGTCGAGGTGGCGCAGCACTTTCATCTTCGCTTCGGGTTCGGTGACTTCGACGCTCACGGTGTCGTCCTCGGTGGACCAGTCCCGGACACCAGGGACAGACTCGATGCCGATGCTGTCGGGCACGGTGTCGAGCTGTGCGGTCACGGTCGCACCCGCTTCCATCTGGTCGCGGAGGTTGTCGATGGTATCCAGTGCGACGAGTTCGCCTTCGGTGAGGATGCCGACGCGGTCACAGACCTTTTCGACCTCTTCGAGGATGTGACTGGAGAAAAAGACTGCTGCGCCGCGCTCGGTCTCTTCCTGGATGATTTGCCGCAAGAGGGCAACTCCGTCGGGGTCGAGCCCGGAGGACGGTTCGTCGAAGATGAGCAGGTCGGGCTGGCCGACCAGTGCGACGGCAAGCGACATCCGCTGTTGCATCCCGGTCGAGTACTCGCTTGCGGGACGACGTGCGTCGTCGGGGTCGAGTCCGACCCTGTCGAGCAGTTCGTCTGGGTCGTCGTCGGCGTTTTTCGCGTGAATCGCCGATTCGACGTGTTCGCGGCCGCTCAGGTTCGCGTAGGGCTCATAGCCCTCCGGCAGGAGGCCGATGTGCTGTCGGATGGCCAGTGACTCTTTTGTCACGTCGTATCCGAGCACCTCGACCGACCCCGAGGTTGGCTTGAGAAAGCCAAGCAACATGTTGATGGTCGTCGACTTCCCCGCGCCGTTCGGGCCGAGGAAGCCGAACACTTCGCCGGATTCGACCGTGAGATCTAGATCACGGACGGCGTGGACCTCTTCGCCGAACCGCTTGTTTAGCTCACTCGTCTCGATGGCTGTCATGGCAACTCACATTTCTCCCTCTATTCACATAAAGCGAAACGTGGTGATTCCAGCCCGGAAACCGGCCCCAACGATATTTAAGAATCCTCCGGCCCGCTGTCGCTCTGAACCGCAGGGCAACACAGCTGGCACTCTCAGTCGCTGACTGGTGATGCCCTGACTTGCATGGAAAGGGCTTTCACCGGCCTCGGGCAAGGAGCAGGCAAATGGCGCTCGCCGATTCTGACCGCGAACTCGTCGAAGAGGAACTCGGCCGGGAACCCACACCCGCCGAGGCTGCCCTCTTCGAGAACCTCTGGAGCGAACACTGTGCGTACCGCTCGTCGCGCCCGTTGCTGTCGGCATTCGACAGCGAGGGCGAACAGGTCGTTGTCGGCCCCGGCGACGACGCCGCGGTCGTTGCTCTGCCGACGGGCGAAGACGAGGATGATGTCTACATCACGATGGGTATCGAGAGCCACAACCATCCCTCCTACGTCGACCCCTTCGACGGCGCGGCCACCGGTGTCGGTGGCATCGTCCGCGACACGCTCTCGATGGGTGCTTACCCCATCGCGCTCGCGGACAGCCTCTACTTCGGTGATTTCGACCGCGAGCACTCCCGGTATCTCTTCGAGGGCGTCGTCGAGGGAATCTCCCACTACGGCAACTGCATCGGCGTGCCGACTGTCACAGGGAGCGTCGCCTTCCACGACGAGTACGAGGGCAACCCGCTGGTCAACGTCTCCTGTATCGGCCTCATCGACGACCCGGACCGCCTCGTGACCGCCCAGGCACAGGAACCCGGCAATAAACTCGTGCTGGTGGGCAACGCGACGGGTCGTGACGGCCTCGGTGGAGCCTCGTTTGCCAGCGAGGACCTCTCGGAGGACGCCGAGACGGAGGACCGCCCGGCGGTTCAGGTGGGTGACCCATACACGGAGAAGTTGCTCATCGAGGCCAACGAGGCCCTGCTTGACGAGAACCTCGTGGAGTCCGCCCGTGACCTCGGCGCTGCAGGACTCGGCGGTGCGACCAGCGAGATGGTCGCCAAAGGTGGACTGGGCGCACGCATCGAACTCGACGCGGTCCACCAGCGCGAACCCAACATGAACGCCCTGGAGATTCTGCTCGCCGAATCCCAGGAACGGATGGCCTACGAAGTCAAACCGGAGAACGTCGAGCGCGTCCAGGAAATCGCCGACCGCTACGACCTCGGCTCGTCGGTTATCGGCGAGGTGACCGAGGGCAACTACGTCTGTACCTTCGAAGGGAGCGAGGTGCAACGCGCCTCGGAAGGGGAGAACGGCGAGCAAAGCGAGCCGCAGGGCCGAGAGACGGTCGTCGACGCCGATGGCCACTTCCTCGGTGAGGGTGCACCGATGAACGACCTGCCCGCCGAGGAGCCGACCGAATCAGAACGCGACTTGCCCGATATCGACCCGCAGGACGCCTTCGAGACGGTCGTCGCCAGCCCCAACACCGCCTCCAAACGGTGGGTCTACCGGCAGTACGACCACGAAGTGCAGGTCCGGACCGCGACCCGACCAGGTGACGACGCGTCGATTCTGGCTGTCAGAGAGGCCGAGACGGGTCTCGCCTACTCCGCGGGTGCCGACCCCAACTGGACCGAGGCCGCGCCTTACGAGGGTGCACGCGCCGTTGCACTGGAGAATGCGACCAACGTCGCCGCGAAGGGCGCGACGCCGCTCGCGGCGGTCGACTGCCTCAACGGCGGCAACCCCGAGAAACCCGATGTCTACGGCGGCTTCAAGGGTATCGTCGACGGCCTCGCGGACATGTGTGAGACGCTCTCGACGCCCGTCGTCGGCGGCAACGTCTCGCTGTATAACGACTCCCCGTCGGGCCCGATTCCGCCCACGCCCACGCTGGCACTCGTGGGCACCAAAGACGGCTACGACGCTCCCTCGCTGTCGCTGTCCGGCGAGGGCGAACTGGTCGTGGTCGGCGACCTGTCACTCGCTGGCGACGCTGAAACCCGCCTCGGCGGGTCGGAACTACTCGCACAGGCGGGCGGAAGCGACCGCTTCCCCGAACTCCCGGAGGACCCGGCGGCGCTGGTCGAGACACTCGCAGCGGTGGCCGACTACGACTCGACGCTCGCTTCCCACGACGTGAGCCACGGCGGCCTCGCCGTCGCGCTCGGGGAGATGGTCCACGAGGATGTCGGCGTCGATGTCGAGTTGCCCGACACGCTCGCACTCTTCCACGAACAGGCCGGCCGCGCCGTCATCGAAACCACCGACCCCGAGGCCGTCGAGGACGCCTTCGCGGGCATCGCACCCGTCACCCGCATCGGGGCAGCCGACGATTCCGGGGTGCTCTCGGTGACTGTCGACGGCGAGACGGTGTCAGCGACGGCCGCCGAGATAGCAGACCTGCGCGAGGTCATCGAGCGGGAACTGGCCTGAGACGGACTGCCTGACTATTCTGTGTCCGGCGCACTGCCTGGACCACAGCGACGGTGTGGACATCGCAGTCACACCACCCGGGCAATTTATAATCGCCGGCGGGAACAATCCGGCATGGAAATACCGAACCTCGTCAGGGAGCGACTCGGGGGGGAGTCCATCGAGGCGACGGTCAACCTCGGGGACGAGGACGTTATTTGTGTCACACCGACGCGGACGATTCTCTACCGGGGAGACGGGCTGTTGAGCGACGAATCAGTCGAAATCTACGACCACGATGTCGAACGCCTCGGCCTCTCTAAGGGGCGGCGCAACACGAAGTTCATCCTCGAATACGTCGACGGCACCCGGGAGTTCAAAGTCCCCAGCGGGCGCGGGGACACACTCTTACAGATTCTCCTGCAGAGCATCCTGCGTGTGGCCGGCATCGCAGCGGAAGACGAATCCGTCGCTGGCGTCTACCAGTTCAGCGAACTGACGCTTATTGTCACCGAGGCCCGGCTCGTCAAACACGTCGGCGCCCCCGTCTGGGACGAGGACTTCGAGGTGTTCGACTACGACGACGTGACTGCCCTGGAATTCGAGGAGGGCAGCGTCGCAACCCAAATCGTACTCACCGTAAACGGCCGCCCACAGCGCATCAAGGCCCCCAACGACAAGGCACCACAGGTCGAGCAGACGCTCACGCAGACGCTGTGTGCCTACTACGAGGTGAACTCGCTGGAGGAACTCGCGGCGGAACTCGGTGCCGCCGAGGACGAGACAGCCGACGACGCCGCGGCTGACTCCGACAACTCCCGCGACATCGAACTCGATGACGGCATCTCGCCGCTCGTCGGCGGAGACGATGCCGACGGTAGCAGCCAGTCCGCTGGGGGTCCCGACGCAGGCAACCGCGACCAGACTGGTGCAGCCTCGGAGTCGGCCGCCACGGCGTCGGCCACGGATTCATCCAGTGGGGAAGCGACGCAGACGGCGGCACGTCCCGATTCGACAACGGGTAACGCCACCTCACAGACGGGCCAGGAGTCGACAGCCAGTGAAACGACCGGGAACACGTCGACGGCAGCGCAGGCGACAACTGAAGCCACAGGACAAGAGACCGACTCGTCCGAGACGGTCGACGTGGACGCGCTCGAAGAGCAACTCGCACAGCTGACCGAAGCGGTCAAGCGACAGAACCAGCTCCTGCGCAAGCACAACAAACGCATCGGTCGCCACGAGGAGACTATCGAGAGCCACGACGAGAAAATCGACCAGCTCATCGAAGAACTCCGTCGCGGCCGGTGATAGCCAAACGAGTCCTTCCTACTCCCGTCCGGTCACCTTCCGAATACACGATGACCCGAACGGGCCGTGTTCGCCGGCGTCGAAGTTGATGAAGTGGCCGGTCGAGATGTCCGCACCACAGCGCTTGCAGGTAAACTCGCCCTCGCGCTGGACCACCTCGCGCTGGAAACTGACGTAGACACCACTCGACGGGCGAACGACGCCGTCGTCCCGGTCGAGCAGACCGCGCATCTCTGCGGTGTCGAGAATCTCCCGTGTGAGATGTGGGTCGGTCGTAATCGTCTCAAGGCGGTCGATAGCATCGCTCAGTGGTACCTCCTCGTGTTCGAGGTGGGCAAGCAGTTCCACTCCGAGTTCGACCCGGTCGTCCACACGCGACGTTCGTGAACGACCACAAAGTGTTTGACGGCCCCGAACAGCGTATCCTGTAGATGGAGCCAGCGACTCGCAGACAACTGCTCGGGATGGCCTGTCTCGGCGGCATCGCCGGCGGGGCCGCCGTGCTGTTCTCGCCAGCGGCTATCCTTACCGGCCTGGAGCATCTCGCGACCCATCCGCTCAAGTTCGCACTGGCTCTGCTGGTCGTCTATCTCGTCCGCCCGTTCCTGCTGTGGCCGGTCAGTTCGCTCGCGATTGTCCTGGGATACGTCTACGGCCCGGCCATCGCGCTTCCGATTGCCGTCGGCGGGGCGGCCGTCTCCGGACTCCCGCCGTTTGTCGTGGCCCGCTACGCGAACCCCGAGGGCGGGCTGTTCGGGTCGGTCGCGGAGACGGGCAAGCGTCTGACCGACTCCGTCGGCGAGACCAGGGGCGTGCTGGCGGCGCGACTCTCGCCGATTCCCGGCGACCCTATCTCCTATGCTGCGGGCATGTCGAACGTCTCGCTGGGTGCCTTCGTCACGGGGACGCTCGTCGGCGAGATTCCGTGGGCGCTGGTGACGGTGCTGGCCGGTGACTCCATGCGGACACTCTCCGTGACTGGCTTCACGTTCAGCCCCGCTGCCGTACTCGCTATCGCGGGCCTGGCGGTCATCGTCCTCGCAGGACCGGTCTACAGTCACTTCCTCTCCGGGCCTCGTCCGGAGTGACCAGATTCAGCCAGTCCGGAACTCGAAGCGGGCACCGCCCGCCTCGCTTTCTGTCACAGCGACCGACCAGCCGTGTGCTTTTGCGATACGCTCGACGATAGAGAGGCCAAAGCCGGTCCCCTGCTCGCTTGTCGTGTAGCCGTGGTCGAAGACGTCCCCGCGTTCGGCAACCGGGATGCCGGGGCCGTCGTCTTCGACAAAAAAGCCCTCATCGTCGTCCAGACTGCCGACGCTTGTGTGGATGTCCTCACCGCCGTGTTCGACAGCGTTCCTGAACAGGTTCTCCAGTATCTCCTGTAACCGCTCGGGGTCTGCGTCGACGGTGTCGGTCGTCCACTGGTCGAGAGTCGCCGCTGGCGCATCGACGTTCGACCAGGCACGCTTTGCGATGCTGTCGAGCGGGACCGTCTCGGTCTCCCCGACGCTGTCTCCCTGTCGAGACAGCGTCAACAGGTCGTCGATGAGTTCCTCCATCCGGTCCGCCGCCGTGGCGATGGCATCGATATCCTCGTGGTCGACATGCTCCTGTGCCACCGCGGCGTGTCCCTGGATGACGTTGAGCGGGTTCCGGAGGTCGTGGGAGACGACGCCCGCGAACTGTTCGAGCCGTTCCTCGCGTTGTTTCCGTTCCGTGATGTCGCGGATGATGCCCGCCGTCCCGTGGAACTCGCTTTCGTCCATCGGCAAGGCCGCGATGTGGAGTTCACTCGGAATCCGCTCGCCGCTGGCCGTCTCGACGTCGACTTCGAGTTTGCGTGCCCGGTGTCGTGGGTCCCGCAGTATCTCTCGAATCTCCTCACGCCCCCTGGTGACATCGTCTTCCGGGAGTATCTGCGCGATGTGTGCGCCGACCAGCGTGTCACAGTCGTAGCCGGTCATCCCTTCCATGGCATCGTTGACGAAGGTAAACTCGCCGTTCTCATCCAGCGCGTAGACCGGGTCACCGACAGCCTGGACGACCGTCTCGAACCGTTCGAGTTCCCGCTCGCGCTCTCTTCGCTCGGTTACGTCCCGGATAATCCCGGCCGTGCCCACGTACTCCCCGTTCTCGGTGAGCAGGCTGGTCTGTGTCTCGCTGTGAATGAACGTCCCGTCTTTCGTGATAACGTCCATCTCCCAGGTCGTACACCCTCTCTCGTCGCTCCTGAGCAGGTCGGCGACGACTTCGGTCCCCCGTTCGACATCCTCGTCGGGCATGAACACTGCCGGTGTTTTCCCCGCTATCTCCTCGCGGGTGTAGCCGATGTGCTCGACCATCGCGCTGTTTATCATCTGGACGTACCCCTCCGCATCGAGCAGGTACATCGGGTCGCCGACGTTCTCGACGAGCGTGCGATACTCCTCGAGGCGGCGCTCGCGGTCCACTCTATCGCTGATATCCCGGCCGACGCCGGCAATGCCGAGCAGGTCGCCGCCGTCGTACAGCGCCGTCCCGCGGAACTCGTGGGGGATGCGCTCGCCGTCGGCGGTGACCAGGTCTGCCTCCACCGTCACCGAACCGGCCGAGATTACGGCCTCCATCGCCTCACGAACTCTGTCGATGTGCTCGTCGGCGACGAGGTCCGATACCGTCAGCGTCTCCAGCGTCTCGTCGCCGTAACCCAGCCGTTCGGAGTATCTGTCGTTCCACCTGAGCAGTTGCTTGCTCTCCGGGTCGATAACGAAGAAGACGTCCTTGAGAGCGTTGAGCGCACTGTCGGTGAACTCCCGCTCCGCCTTGAGTTCCTGTTCGCGTCGCTTCCGTTCCGTGATGTCCGTGATGAGTCCTTCCAGTGCGACCGTTTCGCCGTCCTCCTTGACGGCCTGTCCGCGCTCCCAACACCAGCGCACGTCGCCGTCAGCCCGCTCGATTCGATAGGTCACCTCGAAGGGGTCGTCGGCATCGATAGCCTGCTGCACTAGCTCCCAGAGGCCGTCCCTATCGTCGGGGTGAAGGATGTCTTCCCCCCAGACAACGTCCCCTGACTCCAGTTGGTCGGTGGTGTAGCCGGTCAGCTCCTCGCACCCGCTGCTGACATATTCCATCGGCCAGCCCTGCGCGTTGCGACAGCGGTAGGCCATCCCGCGGATGTTCTCGACGAGCGTCGCAAACCGGCGCTCTGACTCGGCTTTTCCTGCCCGGGCGCGACGCTCGCTGACCGCTCGCTCGATGCGGTTTGCCAGGACCATATACTGCTCCGTGGCCGTCCCCTTCTGGAGATACTCCGTCACACCCGCGGAGATTGCCTCGCTGGCGATTTCCTCGCTGCCCTTGCCGGTGAACAGAATAAAGGGCAAATCCGGGTAGGAGTCCCGGACCGCGCGAAGCAACTCCAGCCCGTTCTTGCCGGGCATATCGTAATCGCTGACGATACAGTCCACCGCAGCTGTCAGTTTGTCGAGCGCTTCGTCACCGCTCGTGGCGGTTCGCACCGAGATAGCGTCGTGTTCCCGCTCCAGGAACTCCCCGACGACCTCGACAAGATCCGCGTTATCGTCGACAGCGAGGACGCGAATCTCCCCGACACGCTCGGCACTCATTGTCTGAGCGGTAACCCGCCTGGACACATAAATGGTGTGTCAGTAGAAGGTATCAGAGCAATCGAAGACGACGCCGTGTTCCGGGCAGACGTACTTGCAGTGGCGCCGGTACATCGGCCTGTCGCACGCCGGACACGGTCGTCCGCCCTCCTCGGCCATGGTGTCGGTCAGGTCCGCTGTGTACTTGCCTGTTGTGCTCGCCACAAGCCATAGCAGACCCCGGCAGCCATCCCGCCGGCGTGGCCAAGCGGGGCCGTCCCCGGCGTGAAGACGATACCGGGGATGAAGTCGTTCGTCAGGACGAGTGCTGTGATGACACCGCCAGTCACCGCGAAGATAACTTCTACGTCGGCCACCGCTGTGGGGTCACGGGCGTAACCGAGGGCTGTCGTCGTCGCGAACAGCGTCACGAGTCCAAGCGCTGCGCCGCTGGCACCGAGAGTCCCGAGCCCGGGGACGCCATCGAGATACGCCACGAGCTGTGCGACCGTACTCGCATAGCCCGCGAGTACGTAAAACGCGAAGTAGCTGTCCGGGTCCACCTGTCCCTCGACGAGGCCGCCGTAGATGACGATGACCGATATCGTCGTGAGCAGATGCGAGATGCTCCGGTGGGAAAACGGTGCCATCACCCAGCCCGGCGATGGCCCCAGGTCGGCAAGAAAGACATACTGCCAACCAACCGCGCCGTACAGCTGCCAGACGACGAGTTCGAAGAGAAAAACGACGACGAGCAGTGAGATGACTCCGAGCGTCACACGCCTTGTTGCGAGCCACCGAACCCCGTCACGCGCGGGTGCGTTGTCGGTGGCTCCCATTCCCCGTTAGCACTCCGACCAGCCACAGGACTCGCAGGTCTTGCAGCCCTCGGAGTAGTACAGCGAGAGTGACCCACAGTCGGGGCACTCCGGATTCTCGCCGGCGTCGATAAGCGCCTGCTGGTCGCCGGTCGTCGCTTCCGCGTCGGCGGGTCCGTCTGAGGCGACTGCGCCGCCGTCGGACTTGGGCTCCGTCGCGCCCAGTTCTGCCTGTCCACTCTCAGCAGCGTCGTCGGCCTCCTCGGCCGTCTCTTCGAGCGTCTGCTGTTGCGGGTAGGCCCGCTCGACATCGCCGTCGAGATACCGGCGCATCGCGGTTCCGATAGCGTCCGGGATGGACTGAATCTGCTCGCCTTTGTCCCAGGCGACCTTCGGCGAGCGGATGCCCTGCAGTTCCTCGGCAATCTCGCTGGGGTCGACGCCCGCACGCAGGGCCGTCGAGATGGTCTTGGCCAGCGCCTCGGTGAAGGAGGCGGTGAAGCCACCGGAGTTGCCGATGTTCGCGAACAGTTCGAAGGGTCGGTCGGCCTCGGGGTCCTCGTTGATGTTGACGTAGAGCTTCCCGTAGCCGGTGTCGATGCGCTGGGTCACGCCGTGGAGCACGTCCGGCCGTGACTGCTTGTGGGCGAACTCCTCGGCGTCGCCGTCGACGCTGCCCAGAATCTCCGAGACCTGCTGGTCGAGTACGGCCTCGACTTCCTCGCTCTCGACGAAGGCCTCGATGCCGCCGAAGACCTCCTCGATCTGCTCGACGAGTGCCTCCGCGGCTTCGGCCTCGTCGGCGAACTCGGTGTTGTCCGCCCGCGTGGTCAGCACCTGCTTCGAGCGGGTGCCGTCGCGGTAGTAGGTGACACCTTTGCCGCCGTGGTCGTAGACCCACTCGAAGACCTCTTTGGCGTCCTCGGTGGTCGAGTCGTTGGGCGCGTTCACCGTCTTCGAGATGGCGGAGTCGACACCCTCCTGACAGGCCGTCTGGATGCCTGCGTGTTCCTTCGCGGAGAGGTCGCCGGTCGTAACGAACAGCTCACCGACTGCATCGGGCACCGTCGTCAGGCCGTCCACGCCGTCGAAGGCGTTGTTGGCCATCTGCTCTTGGGCTTCCTTCTTGACTGCCTCGACGTCGATGTCGTTTTCCTCCAGTGTGCGGAGGAAGTAGTCGTCGAACTCCACCAGCATCTCGTCGCCCTGTACGTCGTCGGAGACGTTCTTGTAGTAGGCGACGTTGTAGATGGGTTCACAGCCGCCGGTGGTGTTGCCGACCATCGACGTGGTGCCAGTCGGTGCAATCGTGGTGGTGTTGTGGTTGCGAATGTGGAAGCCGTCCTCCCAGTCCGACGCATCCAGCCCGGTCTGTTTCTCGAACCACTCGCGGTACTCGGTTGGGTCGGCGTATTTCGAGTTGTCCCACTCGGCGAAGGCACCGCGCTCGGTGGCGAGTTCGTGGCTCGTCCACTTGGACTGGTGGTTGATGTGGGTCATCAGCTGACGGGCCGTCTCGTTGGCTGCATCGGAGCCGTATTTCATGCCCAGCTGGATGTACAGCTGTGCCAGTCCCATGATGCCCAGTCCGATTTTCCGCATCTGCCGGACCTTCTCCTCGATTTCCGTGACCGGGAAGTCCGACATCGTGACGACGTTTTCGAGGAAGCGCGTCCCGAGTTCGATGCGGCGGTCGAACTCCTCCCAGTCGATTGCCTCTTCGAGGAAGGCACCGATGGCGGCTTCCTGCGTGCCGTACTCCTCGGCGTGAGCGTCCTGCCAGACACGCCAGTCCGGCGCGTCCTCGGCTGCAAGCGTCGAGAGGTTGATGTGGCCGAGGTTACAGGCCTCGTACTCCTCAAGGGGCTGTTCGCCACAGGGGTTGGTGGCGAGAATGCGGTGGTCGGGGTGTTCCTCCACGTCGAAGGAGTGCTCCTTGTTGACCCGTTCGAGGTAGATGACGCCGGGCTCGCCGTTCTCGTGTGCACCCTGGACGATACGCTCCCAGATTTCGTTGGCAGGAACCGAGAGGACTTCGCCGACCTCGACGTGTTCGCCGAGGTCGAACATCTCGTACAGTTCCTTCGTCTGTGCGGTGGCGATGTGGGGTTCGCCGGTCCGCGGGTTGGTGAAAGTGAACTCCTCGTCCTCCTTGACGGCCTCCATGAAGGCGTCCGTGATACCCACGGAGATGTTGAAATTCGAGAGGTGACCCTCGACGGCGTTGCGGAGGTGCTTGGGGACCTTCCCGTCGTCGTCGATGAGTTCGCGGGACTCCTCCAGCGCCTCGGCGAAAGAGTTGTGTGTGTAGTCGTCGGGGTCGTTCAGGCGCAGCGTGTGGGCCAGCGAGACATCCTTGTTCTTGGCGTGGATGAACTGAATAACGTCCGGGTGCGAGACGCGCATGACGCCCATCTGGGCACCCCGGCGGGCACCGCCCTGGGCGATGGTCTCACACATCTGGTCGTAGGTGCGCATGAACGTAATCGGTCCCGAGGCGATGCCGCCGGTGGAGCCGACGGGGTCACCGTAGGGGCGCAGCTTCCAGAACGCATACCCCATGCCACCGCCGCTCTGGAAGACCTGTGCGGCCTCCTTTGCGGTCTGGTGGATGTCGTCGATGTCGTCGCCCGGCGAGTCGACGAAACAGGCAGAGAGCTGCTGGAGTTCGTCGCCCGCGTTCATCAGCGTGGGCGAGTTCGGCATAAAGGAGAGATTCTCCATCAGACTCTGGAACTCGCTGGCGACCGATTCGACGTGGCCGCGGACCTCGGACGGCAGTTCGGGGACGACCGTCTCGTAGGCAAACTTGTTGACGTTGTATTCCGAAAGCGTGGTTGTCACGTCGGCGTCGGCGGTCGTTCCCTTCCCGAAGACTTCCTCGGCGAGTTCGTCCCGGCGGGGGTGGTCGGGCTTGAGCTGGTCGGGCGAGACTTCGATGTCGATGTCCTCGTTGCGAGCCTCGAAGACTGCCTCGGCTAGCGCGATGTTTTTGGCGACTCGTTCGAAGAGGTCCTCCTGTTGCTCGATGAGGTCCCCGTCGGCGTCTTTCCGCAGGTAACGGGCGGGTAGAATGTTGTGATATGCGTTGTCAGTCAGTCGTTCCTGGAGGGTGTTTCCTTCCGTGCGCTTGATGGGCAGTGTCAGGTCGTCCGCGCTCAACTCAGAACTCATACGCGGTCACCTCTCCGTGCGGTTCGTGTGGCGATACACCGGCTAACGTGTGGCCCCATTCCTCTCATTTGTGGCGAAAGTCGTGTTGGCTTTGGTCCCAAATAACTGTTTGGTATCCGGTTTTTGCTGTCCGATACAGATGTCACTTCGGTGGTTTTTCCACCGCGAGGCTCCCCGCTCGCGGATGCGTCTGTACGACCTGTATGCAGTGACCGCTCCAACTTAATGGGTATCAAACCGGAGTGAAAGTGGAATTCAGTCGGGGTCATATGCATGATGGCGGTGGACTTGCAGTGGAAATCGAAGGGGGTTTCGACTGGAGATTGTCGTGGTGGACGGTTACGTCTTGTGTCGTTGTCAGGTTCTGGAACGCGGCTGGCCAGCGCCCGGCTGCTACTGCCGGCGTCCGGTGGTTACACATCTCCGAGGAAGTTCCGGAGAACGTCGTGACCGACGGCAGTCAGGACGCTCTCGGGGTGGAACTGCACCGCTTCGATGGGGTACTCGCGGTGGCGGATGCCCATCACCAGTTCCGTCCCGTCGGCATCGGTCGTGGCAGTCACCTCGAATTCCTCGGGCACGTCGGTGGCTACTAGGGAGTGATACCGTCCGCCCTGGAAGCCCTGTTCGAGGCCCGCATAGACGCCTTCGCCGTCGTGGTCGATGGGGAACGCTTTGCCGTGAATGGGTTCTGGCGCACGCCCGACTTCGCCGCCGTAGGCGTAGACGGCCGCCTCCAGTCCGAGACAGACGCCGAGTGTCGGCACGTCCGGACTGATCTCCCGGAGGACATCGAGTGTCACGCCCACGTCCCGGTCGTTTTCCGGGTGGCCGGGGCCGGGCGAGATGATGATTGCGTCCGGGTCGAAAGCGCGAACGTCATCCAGCGTGGCGGTGTTGCGAACGACTTCGGTCTCGGCGTGTTCGCTGACGTATTCCACGAGGTTGTAGGTGAACGAGTCGAAGTTGTCGACGAACAGGACGCGGGGCCGGTCCGCCGGTTGCTCCGGACTGTCCCCGCTTTCGGCGACGCTGTCCGGGCTGTCGGTGCCGACCGCTTCGTCGCCGGGGTCGCTGCTGCTCATCGGGACACCTCCTGGCTGGCATCTGCACCGACTGACCCCTCTTCAATTGCCTCCAGTGCGGTCAGGACGCCGTCCATCTTGTTCTCGGTCTCCTCGTACTCGGCGGCGGGGTCGCTGTCGGCGACGATGCCCGCACCAGCCTGGACGGTGATTCGCTGGTCTTCGGGGTCGTCCTGTAACTCTTCGACCGTCGCCGACCGAATCACGATGGCAAAGTCGGCGTCGTCCTGCCAGGAGACGTAGCCGACGCCGCCGCCGTAGGGGCCACGAGGCTGGCGTTCGAGTTCGTCGATGATTTCCATCGCGCGTATCTTCGGCGCGCCCGAGAGTGTCCCGGCCGGGAACGAGGCCCTGACAGCGTCGAAGGCGTCGTATTCGGCGTCGAGTGTGCCCGTGACTGTCGATTCGATATGCTGGACGTGGCTGTATTTCAGGACGTTCATGAACTCCTCGACCCGGACGCTGCCGGCCTCCGCCACGCGTCGCACGTCGTTGCGCGCGAGGTCGACGAGCATCGTGTGTTCGGCTCGCTCCTTGCCATCCGCGAGCATCTCGCCGGCCAGGCGGCGGTCCTCGACAGGGGAGGTCCCCCGCGAGCAGGTCCCCGCGATGGGGTTCGAGACGACGTGGCGATTCCCCACCGAGACCAGCGTCTCCGGGCTCGCACCGACGATGGTCAGGTCACCGTAGCCAAGCAGATACATGTACGGCGAGGGGTTGACCGAGCGCAGCGCCTCGTAGAACCCAAGGGAGTCCACTTCGCCATACAGTTCCCGTGTCCGGGAGATGACGCCCTGATAGATGTCGCCGCTGTACACGTACTCCTTGGCGCGCTCGACAGCCTCCTCGTAGGCCTCCCGTGGGCCGGCGTCCTCGCGCTCGCGGCGGAAGCCGCCGGTCTCGGGGACCTCGGCGTCCGCGAGCAGGGCAGCGACGCGCTCGGCCTCCGCTTCGAGGCGGTCGTACACTGCGCCGGGGTCGTCGCTGTCTCGCAGTACTGGTGTGAACACCAGCGAGACGCTCTCGTCGGCGTGGTCGAAGACGACCGTCTTCGTGTTGAGGACGAACTGCGCGTCGGGATACCGCGAATCGGGATGTTCGACACCGACCTCGTCGAGCCAGAGGTCATACACGGCGTCGTACGAGAGAAAGCCGACGAGGCCGCCTTCGAGGTGCTGGCGGTCCGTCTCGGTGAACCCGTGCAGGGAGACATCGGGCAAGGCCGCCCGGAGCGTATCCAGGGTGTCCCCGCCGTTGGTCGTGAGCAGTCCCTCGTAGCGGTCATCGAGCACGTCTATGGCCGCCGACTCGCCCCCCTCGTCGACGGTGACGACGGCTTCGGGGTCGTAGCCGACGAACGAAAAGCGGGCGTGACGTTTCTCCCGTGTGGGAGCGAACGCGCCGTCGGGGTCACTCGACGCGACTTTCTCGGCGCTTTCCAGCAGGAAGCTGTACTCGCCGTCCGCCACGTCGGTCGTCCGGCCGGTGAGTGCGGCGTAGGCAGCCAGCGGTTCCGCGTCGCTGTCGAGTTCCGCCTCGGTCCGGACGACGGCGGGGCCGTCACCCTCGGCGAGGTCGACGAACGTCTCGCGATCGATGTCGAGGCTCATGCCCCCACCCTCCCGGTCGCCCGTGCGACGAACTGCTCGACGGCGTCGTGGTCTTTGACGCCGCCTGACTCCTCCACACCGCTCGCGGTATCGACGGCGAAGGGGTCGACCGTCTCGACGGCAGTCCGGACGTTCTCGGGGGTCAGCCCGCCGGCTAGTATCACTGGCACGTCGAGGTCGGCGACCAGTTCTGCGGTGCGCTCCCAGTCCTGTGTCTCGCCGGTCCCCCCGCCGCCCTGTTCGTCGATGGAATCGACGAGCAACGCGTCGGCGGCATCGGCATACGCCGGGAGATTCGCGTCGGGTCCGACGGCGGCGATGACGGGTACGTCAGCGCGTGCACGCAAGCCGCCGAGGTAGGCCGGCCCGAGCGTCCCGTGGGCCTGGATGGCGTCGGCCCCGACCTCTGCCTGCAACGCGAGCGCGTCCTGGACCGTCGCGGGCATCGTCACGAGGACACTGGTGACAAACGGCGGGACGCCAGCGACGAGTTCGCGAGCGCGCTCGGCGTCGATTTCTCGCGGCGTGTCCACGTCCACGTCGACGATGAACCCAACGGCGTCGGCCCCCGCTGCAACGACGGCCTCGCGGTCGGCTTCCCGCGTGATGCCACAGACTTTGACCCGCGTCATGCTGCGTCCCGTAACTCGTCGAGTTTTTCCTCGGCGCTGCCGGAGTCGATGGCTTCGGCAGCGCGGTCCACACCGGCCTCCAGGGATTCGGCCTCGCCGGCCACGTAGAGTGCCGCACCCGCGTTTGCGAGGATGATGTCCCGCTTGGGACCACGCTCCTCGCCGGTGACGATGGCCTCCATGTCGGCGGCGTTCTCTCCGGGTGTGCCACCGGCAACGGCGTCGATGGATGCCTGCTCGATGCCGAGGTCTGCGGGCGTGAGCGTGTACTCGGTCACCTCCTCGCCGCTAATCTCCGCGACGGTCGTCTCGTCGTGGATGGTGATTTCGTCCAGCCCGGAGCCGTGGACGACCATCGCTCGTTCGACATCCATCTGTGCGAGCGCCCGGGCGAGGACGGGAACGAGGTCGGGGTCGTAGACGCCGACGATCTGGGCGTCTGCACCGGCCGGGTTCGTCAGCGGGCCCAGCACGTTGAAGATGGTTCGCATCCCGAGTTCCTTGCGCGGGCCGATGACCGCTTTCATCGCGGGGTGGAAGACGGGTGCGAGCATGAAGCCGATGCCGCTGTCCTCGATTGCTCCCTCGACGGCCGGCGGTTCGGCTTCGACGTTGACGCCGACCTCTTCCAGCACGTCGGCGCTGCCGGAGGACGATGAGACGGAGTAGTTGCCATGTTTGGCGACGGGGACCCCGGCACCGGCGGCGACGATGGCCGACGTGGTCGAGACGTTAATCGTGTCGTAGTCGTCGCCACCGGTCCCGCAGGTATCGACCAGCGTCTCCCGCTGTGGGGCAATCGTCCGTGCGGCGTCGCGCATCCCCTCCGCGAAGCCGGCTATCTCCGTCTCCGTCTCACCTTTCGCCCGGAGTGCGGCCAGCAACGCCCCGATTTGAGCCTCGGTGGCGTCCTCGAAGACGGCCGTCGCCGCCTCCCGGGCCTCCACCTGTGTCAAGTCCTCTCCCTCCGTCACGCGCTCGATATAATCTTCCATTTGGAATCACCAATGTACGTTTCCGTGTTACAATGAACACAATCGTACACCAACTTAAGCGTATCGGCTCACCGGTCGATTCGAGGGACGGCATCCGGGTTTGAATTCGAAACCTTCAATTGTCCCTACCCTCAACCCGAAAATGCGCTCAGTCAGCGTGGGTTCGTGGTCTAGATCGGTTACGACACCTCCTTGACATGGAGGAGGCCGACGGTTCAAATCCGTCCGAACCCATATTCTTCCGGCCGACAAACTCGCGAGCGGACAGTCTCTAATATGTGGGTTTGGACGACAGGAGGCGGGACCTCGGCCGTCGGAGAGTGATACTGATTCCTATCAGTCGGAGGGCTGTCTATCGGACCTGTGCAGGTGTCATTCCTGTTTATACCCGCATACCACACGTTTCTTGTAGCCCCTTCGTGTCGTACCAGTCATGGGAACGCATCACTCAGCGAGACGACTTCTTCTGGCGGCGACAGTCGTCGCTGCGACGCTCGTATTGCTCGGAGTGGCGACAGCGCCGGCCGTTGCGGAGGGACCAAACGGGACGGCTGCTGCGACCGGTGACGAGTTCAGCCAGCAAGAGAGCGAGGGCTTCACCCTGATACAGGACGTTGTGTTCAACGACGACGGTAGTATTCAGGCGTTCCAGATTTCCCTCGATGTCGATAACGAATCCTACCAGCAGTTCGAGGATGCTGCCGACAGCGAGGGATACGACAGTGGCGCGGAGTGGTTGGCAAACTTTTATCTCGAACAGAACGACGAGATGACTGCCATCCGTGACTACGGAACGCAAAGCACTGCGAAGGGGACAGCGATGACTCTGGTCTACGATGCCGACGTGACGGCAGCGGAGAACACCACGGTCGCCATCGAGAACGGAGAGTTGGTCGTCGAGACGGTCAACGTTCAGGACCCGACCGAGGACTCCTCGGTCGAGGAAGTGGTGTATCGTTACCACATGCCAGGCGAAGTCACAGACTCGAACGCCGATGCTGTGAGTGGGTCGACCGCCGTGTGGGCGCTGCACGAAAACCCTCAGTCTCGGCTGGTGGTCGCCTCGACGACGGACGCTACGTCTGCCGTAAACGAACGAGATGACGACAACCAGCAGACAAGCGACGGCTTGGATTGGACACAGGACATCTTCTTCGCGGATGATGGCAGCATCGGTGCCTATCAGCTGACGCTGGATGTCGACGATGAATCTTACCGGCAGTTCGAGACTGCCGCCGACGAGCGGGGGTACGAGAGTGGCGCGGAGTGGTTTGCGAACGCCTATCTCGAACAGAACGATGAGGTGACCGCTATCATCGAGTACAGGTCTGAAGACTCAGCGAAGGGAACGAGGATGACCGTTGTGTACGAGGCCGACCTGAGCGCAGCGGAGAACACCTCAGTCACTGTCGAAAACGGACGATTGACGGTCGAGACGATCAACGTCGAGACAGCGAACGAAGACCCCGCACTCGGACGTGTCGTCTCTCGGTACCACATGCCGGGTCGAATCATCGACTCGAATGCCGACACTGTGAGTGGGTCGGTGGCGGTGTGGGCACTTCACCGGAACCCACCGCCGACGATGCGTGTCACCTCCGCCACGGATGCCACGTCCGGGCCGGACGACCCGCAAAACGACGACCAGCAACAGAGCGGCTTCGACCTCCAGTTCAACCTCACTGTCGGCAGTGACGGAACTGTCGATTCGGGGTCGGTCTCACTCGACGTGACTGACGAGACCTACCAGCAGTTCCAGACGACTGCAGAGGAGCAGGGGTACGACTCCGGTGCTGAGGTCCTTGCGAACCAGCTAGTTGAAACTGAAGAGGGCTACACCGAGTACGGGAACGCCAGAGATATCGACAGTGCGAAAGGGACCCGAATGGTCTTCGATGTCGCGGTAAACGCCTCGGCAGCGGAAAACCTCACTGTGACACGTGAGGGCGACGAGGTGACCTTCCGGGTCACGAATATCGAGGTCCCGTCGGAGGACCCAACCCTCGGGACATCGACTTACCGTATCACCATGCCCGGTGAGATAACGGAGACGAACGCCATCGAGACCCGGGGCAACACTGCTATCTTCCGTCTCCACGAGGACGCTGTCTCCGAACTGGAGGTTCGTTCCGGTGTCGAACAGAGTGCCGATGATGACGACGAGGACGACGAGGACGACACCGCTGAGGAGTCGAGCGGGGCATTCGGCCCTGGCTTTGGTGTTGTTGTGGCGCTGGTCGCCACGTTGGTCGCCGCCCTGGTTCTCGCACGGCGGTCCTGACGTTCGTCTCCCGTTTCGACGCTTGTTTGTGGGGCGGTCGTTTACCCCGACCTGTGACCGACGAGGACGACGATATCGAGGACTACCTCGACCCGGAACTCGACCCGACGCCCTCGGAGTCCGACGGGTGGCTCCCCTCGCTGTTCTCTGTCGGCGGACTGGTCATCGGCTTGCACTTCCTTGCCGCCGGTGGCATCCTGCCGGTTGCGTGGGTGGCCGTCCAGGAAGGCGCATACACGCAGGCAGCCTTCTACTCGATGCTCGCGGCGCTGATGATAGCCGCCGGGCTGGTCGTCGGGCGTATCGCCCAGCGAAAAGCAGGTGGCTAATCAGGCGTTTAGCTTCTCGCCCAGTTCGCCACGCTCTTGCAACTGTTCGAGGATGTCGCTCCCGCCGACGAACTCGCCGTCGACGAACGTCTGGGGGATTGTCTCACGGTTGCTGTGACGCTCCAGGGCGGCGCGGTACTGGTCGAGCGCCTCCAGTACGTCCACCGTTTCCACGTCCTCGCGGTGGCGCTGTATCAGTGCGATGGCCTTGCGGGAGTAGCCACACTGGGGCATCAGCTCCGTTCCTTTCATGAACAGCACTACCTCGTTGTCCTCGATGAGCTGGTCGACTTCCTCGTTGAGCTCTTCTTGGGTGTAGTCGGCCTCCTGCTCGAAGGTCATGCCCTCCCTTATCGGCGCTGTGAGTAAAGGGGTTGTGCTCGTCCGTACTGGCACCGCAGTCGACTATGCGTCGTCGTACTCTTCGGGCGTGTAGGCGCGAATCTCGATGGCGTGAATCTCATCGTGCATGTGCTCGTCGAGTGCGTCGTGAACGCGCTGGTGGCGGTCGACCAGCGATTCGTCTTCGAAGGCAGGTGAGATAACTTCAGCCGCGTAGTGGTCGTCGTCGTCGGGGTCACGTGGCGTCGTCACGGTCGCGTCTGCGTCCGGGATGCCGTCCTCGATGAGGGTCTCGACTGCGTCAGTTTCCATACGCCCGCTGTGGCCGGCACGGAGAAAACCTTTGTCTCACGAGACGACGCCTGTCTCGTCGTCGGCAGTGACGGCGTTACCGTCTTCATCTTCGAGGGGTTTTTCGGTGTTCGACCCGCTCACGTCATCGACGTATTTGACCGTCTCGCTGGCGTCCACGAAGACGATTTCCAGACTACCGTCGTCGTCGACATCGGCGGCGGTTGCCGGTGATTTGGCTGCCCCGCCGCTCGTCAGGGTTGCATCGAGGCCGCCGGTATCGACCAGGGCAACTTCGTTGCTCCCTGTGACGACGACTGCCTCGTCGGTCCCGTCACCGTCGGGGTCGGGTAGCGGGCCATTTCCGATGCCGTTGTTGTTGCCCGTCGAGGTGAAGATGTTCCCCGATTTCGTCCCATCCGGGTCCAGGTACTGGACGTTCTGGGAGTCGTCGGCAAAGACCAGTTCGTCGGTCCCGTCGCCATCGATGTCCCCGAACCCGAGCACGCTCTGGATACCGTTGGAACTCCCGTCACCGCTCGTGACTTCCGTGGGCGACCCCCCTGGACTCACCCGATAGATGGCGTTCCGGCTGTCGTCCGCGTAGAAGACAGCGGTGTCGCTTCCGTTCCAGGTGCCAGTCGCCATCAGGCTGTTCGTCGTCTCTGGGTCACCCTGTGAGACGCTACTGGCATCGACCAGCGTCTCGGTCTGGCCACTGCTGTCGTTGACTTGCAGATTGCCGCTACTGTCGACGTATGGGAGTTCCGTCCGCCCATCGCCGTCGATATCGCCGGTGTTTCCGAGCACTTCCGCACTCCCTGGTCCGACTCCGACACTCGCCCCACCATCGCCGGCTGCGCCATCGTCGACTGTCGTGATGCCGCCAGGCTGGTCGAACGGCGCGACGGCATCTTCCTCCAGTGACGGTACGGTATCGCTCGCCAGCCGTGCGGTGGTGTCGTCGTCGGGCGAAAGCCAGACGACGCTAATCTCGTCGCCCGCTTCGAGTTCGAACGAGAGCGTTTTGTCACCAGTGTCGCTGCCGGCGTCGTCGTCGATGGTAATGGACTGACCGGAGCTCAGTTTCCCACTGGTCAGGTCGACGACACTCCCACCGGAATCGGCCCACACTGCGCGCCTGTTGCCGTTCCCGCTGTCCACGACCACGACCAACTGGTCCGTGTTCGTATCAGTGAAGGGGCCGCCAGCTTCGACTGTTACTGTCACTTCATTCGTGTCCTCGTCGTACTCGAACTCGAAGGAGGATTCGGGGGCCGGCGTCGGGTTATCTGTCAGGTTCAAAAAGAACACTCCACCAATCGCGACTAGCAATACGGTAATCGCGACGAGAATGACGACACCGATGACTGGGGAAATCCCACGCTCGCGGTGTCGCCGCAATGGAGTCCGGGCCCACACGTCCGGGGCTGAATATCCGGATTCCAAAAAGCGTTCTGTGGCTGTCACTCACTGATACGGTCCGTCATCACGCTCCCGCGGTAGCTATCTACTGCCCCGAGTAACTGCAACCCAAAAGGCGGGCATTTAATTCGCCGCCGGTCATTTCAGGAACTGTGACTGAAGTCCTCCTCATCGTTGGTCTCGTTATCGCTGCGTTCGTCGGCTTCAACATCGGCGGCGCGAACACGGGTCCAGCCTTCGGTCCAGCCGTCGGGGCGGGCACGCTGTCGAAGATTACTGCCGGAAGTTTGATGGCGATATTCTTCTTCCTCGGTGCGTGGACGGTCGGCCGCCGCGTCGTCGACACGCTCGGGACGGAACTCGTCACCAGCACGGCCGTCTTCTCACTGGAGGCCAACGTCACCGTCCTGTTTTTCATCGGTGGCGCGCTCTTTCTCGGGAACTACGTCGGCGTCCCTGCATCTACCTCGATGACCGCTGTGGGGGCCATCGCTGGACTGGGGCTGGCCGGCGGCGCGCTGGATTGGGCCGTGATGGGCGAGATTATGACGTGGTGGATTGTGGCCCCTATCCTCGCGTTCTGGGTGTCCGGCGTCGTCGGGCGGTACTTCTATGCACGGCTCAACCGCCGGGTCGCGCTCGCACAGAGCGAGGGTCCGCTCCTCATACTCGACCGTAGCGGAGCTATCCCCCGACCAGCAATGGGGCCAAACACCACAAGTCGCGAACTGGTCGGAACGTCCATCGTCGTCGTCATCGGCTGTCTGATGGCCTTCTCAGCGGGGACATCGAACATCGCTAACGCCATCGCGCCACTGGTCGGCAGCGGCGACCTCGGGATGAACATCGGCATCATGTTCGGGTCCGCTGCCGTCGCCGTCGGTGCGCTCACCATCGCCCGCCGGACGCTGGATACGCTTGGCAGTGACCTCACACAGCTACCGCTGACCGCTGCAATCGTCGTTGCGACGGTGTCTGCGACTATCGTGACCCTGCTCTCTGCTATCGGCATTCCCGCGAGTTTCGTCATCATTGCGACGATGAGCATCGTCGGACTGGGCTGGGGGCGTGCGACCCGGACGACCACCGTCGCCGAAGGTGTCCGCGGCCAGGAGACAGCGATGTCTCCCGGCGCACTGGCCACTGACGAAGGAGGTGAAGACATCCCCGACATCGGAGAGGAAGACCCCGAAGACCTGCCGGCTGCCAGCGAACTGTTTAATCCCTCGACGACGGCACGCGTCGTGTTGATGCAAAACCTCGTGCCGGTGCTGGCGACCGTCTCGGCCTATCTGACCTTCCGCTTTGTCCCCCTGTTTGGCCTCTAGACTCGGTCAGTCGGGTCGCTGGCGAGTTGCTCGGCGAAGTGTTTGACGATTTTCTCCTCGGCACGGTGAAGCGTCTCGCTTGCGGTCGATTTGGCGATATCCACGGTGTCCGCGAGTTCCGTCAGCGAGCAGGTCCGTGGCGTGTCGTAGTAGCCCTCCTCGATGGCCTGGAGGATAATACGCCGTTGTCGGTCGGTCACGAGCTGTTCCTGGTCGAGACGCTGTTGGACGTAGTCGACCGTGAAGGAGATATCGAACGCTTCCAGTTGTGTCCCGAGTTCGGACAGCCGGTCACTCGGCGCTGTCACCTCCCAGACGGCCGTCCCGTCCTGAATCTCGAAGGGCATCTCCAGGGGGACACCCGAGTCACGCGCCGGTAACAACAGCAACGGCATGGTGGTCTCGAACTGCACCAACACCTCGTCTTCGCTGTATTTGAGCGTCTCGATGCCCGTCACGTCCTCCGCTGCTTTCATCGCCCGGACGACCTCCCGTGGGTCCGGCGCTGAGATTTCGGCCAGCCCGACACCTGCCCCTTCGTCCGACAGCGCTGCGAGAATCCGTATCGTCGCGTCGGGGAACGACCGGGTCACTTCCCCGACCCACACCTCTTCCGGCAGCGTGAGTCGAAGCTTTGCCTGTGGCATATTCGAATATATTCGTCCCGAGGGCAATCAGTGTTCCCGAACATGTTCGACGTATAGAACCTCCGCCGAAATCAGACGAACACGTTCGTCGACATCCACTTCAGTTGGATGTGCGTAGGACGAGCATGGAAACGGTATCGGTAAGTCGCTCGTTCGAGGGCGAGGCCGACCAGGTCCGGGAGGCAATGCTCGATTTGGGGCCGTTCATCGAGGCGGCGGGCTTCGACGATGTGGTCGTCGACGGCGATGCGGTCTCGATTGCCAACCACGTCGGCCTGCTGACTATCGAACTGGACCTGCGGGTCATCGACAGCGACTCGGTCCTCGCATACGAGCAGGTCGAGGGCATCTTCGAGTCGATGGTCACCAGATACACGCTGGAGGAGGGCGACGGCACCGTAACGGTCACGGCGACGACGGATTTCGCGCTGGACGTGAGCCTCGTCGGGTCGATTCTCGATGGGACAATCATCCGCCGCCAGCGCAAGAAGGAACTGAACGCCCAGTTCGACTATCTCGAAGACCTCGCCGCGGCCACGGCCTGAAGCGCTCGGGAACGAAAGTCCCGCCCGGTACTTGCCCGAGCCAGTGTCTTCGTGCAGACGACTCTTTCGTACTCGCTGTCCCAGTCTCAGGCCGGTCCGGGGCCCTCTGGTTTGACAGTCCGACTTTCAGGCGTCTCCTCGATGTCGGTCGCGAGTCTTTCGACCCGGTCGCTGACCGTCCAGACGGTGCCGTTCTCCTCGTGGGGGGTGACCCGGATGAGCTGGTCGCCAGCGTATTCGGCCAGCATCATCGAGGGTAACTGCAACGTGGCGTGGGTCTTGCCGGTCATCGTCGACTGTGCCTTCTGGCGCTGGAAGAAGGGCTCGACCGAGTGGTCTCTGCCTTCGGCCCACGTCCGGAATTCCTCGACGGTGTCGAGAATTGCTTGCCCTCGCGGTGTCTCGATAGCCGTCGACGAGAGGTCGACTCCGTCCCCCCAGACGGTGACAGCCAGGTCCGACAGTTCACCGTCGGCATCGAGCTGGCGCAACTGCTCGATGACGCGCTCGGTTCGACAGGTCCGCGAGGAGAGTGACCTGACATACAGCTCGACTGCCGGTGGCTGATTGGGTGTCATCGAGTACACATCTCACTCCTCGCCACTTCAACGTTGCTCAGAGTACTATATAGCGGGTATAATGGCTATAGCCTGCTCTACTCTCCGTCTTCCATCGTGAGTACCGCCGGCAGGTGCCCCTCGCTGTCGAGTTTTCGGAGCGTCTCGTGGGTGCCGATGACCATCGTCGGGACGACCACCATGAAGATGTGTTCCTCGATGGGGATGCCAAGCAGTTCGACGCCGGTTCGCATCGGGATAGCGAAGACGCCGACAGTCAGCGTATACCAGTCCCAGATGTACGCCGGTAGATAGACCAGGGCCACGGTTCGTGCGGCTTCCCGCCACGCGCCAGCGTACGCAACGAGTGTCACTGCAAGCGAGCCCCAGAACAGTTCGGTCACGAGGTATGTGTACGGACCGAAGACAGTGATGTCTGGTAACACACCCTGCTCGTTGGGTCGCAACTGGCCTAAAATGCCCGCCTCGCTCACGCGGCTGTCTCAGACTGCGCGCTGGTTCGATAGCCGGTAGACGTAGCCGACGACGGCGACGAGCAGACCGGTGAAAACGACTGTCGCAATCGCCTCAGTCGCCGGGAGGACGACTGCGAGCAGGCCGACTACCACTGCTGCGACGAGCAAGGCAGTGATAGCGATACCCGCACGGCTCACGTAATCGAGAAACGTTTCTGCTGGGCCTTTACTGTCGTTCTCCCACGGGCCTCTGTGGTGGGACATACCAGAGGAGATGTAAGACATAGTAAAAACGAATACTCGAATTTTCAGTCATTGGGAACGACGGTCCGGCTGGAGTTGATGACGACGAGCGCGCTGCTCGTTCCCATCGCGAGGGCGGCAAACAGCGGGTTCAACAGTCCCGTCGCGGCGAGGGGAATCGCGACGAGGTTGTAGCCAAACGCCCACCCGAGGTTCTGTCGGACCCGTCGCCTGGTTGCCGTCGCCACGTCGAATGTCGTCGACACGGCACCCAGCCGACCAGTCGTCACGACAGCGTCGGCAGCGTCCGCTGCAAGCTTGCGCCCCTGTGCGATGGCGATGCCGGCGTCGGCGGCCGCGAGGGCTGGTGCGTCGTTGGCTCCGTCGCCGACCATCGTCACCCGCCCACGCTCGCGCAGGCGCTCGATTGCCGCCACCTTCCCGTCGGGCGGGAGGCCGGCGAACACCTCGTCGACTGCGGGGTGGTCCTCGAAGCTCTCGACTGCGCTGCTATCATCGCCCGTGAGAACGACCACGTCCCGGTCTTCGCCAGCTATCTCCTCGACGACTGTGTCCCAGTCGTCCCTGGGTTGGTCGTCGACGACGATGCAACCCTGGCAGCGCCCGCTCCATCCCACGAGTACGGGGATGGCACCGCTTGCGGCTGCTTCCCGTGCCCGTTCGCGGTAGCGCTGTGGAACTGTCCAGCCACGCTTCTCGAAGAGGTCAGGGTGACCGACCAGCGTCTCGTCGCCAGCCACAGTTCCCGAGACGCCCTTGGTTTCGACGCTGACTGGCTGCTCGTCGGCGGTTGTCTCCCGGTCCGCAATCTCTGTGCCGCCATCGGTGGCTGGCGCGCCGTCGATACTGGCACTGTCCACGCCGACTGTGCTGGCGTGGGCGACGATGGCGTCGGCAACGGGGTGTCTGTCGTACCGTTCGAGCGCACTCGCGCGTGCGAGCACTTTTTCGGTTCCGTCCACATCGGTGACGGTCATCTCGCCTTCGGTCAGCGTCCCGGTCTTGTCGAGGGCGACCACGTCCGTCTCCGGGAGCGTCTCGAAGGCCGTCTCGGAGGCGACGACGATACCGTCCTCGGCGGCCCGCCCGACGCCGGCGGCGACGGCAAGCGGGGTCGCCAGCCCGAGCGCACACGGGCAGGAGACGATGAGAACCGTCAGCCCGACCAGCAGCGCACTCGTGGGACCGCCGCCCAGGGCGACGGTCCCGGCCGCAGCCAGCAGCGCCACGAGCGTCACCAGCGGGACGAAAATGGTCGCCAGTTTGTCGGCCAGTTGCTGGACGCCGGGCCGTGCGCTCTGGACTTCCCAGAGCAAGCCGACGATGCGGTCGAGCGTGCTCGTCCCCTCCTCGCTCACCTCGACCACGAGCGGTTCGTCCGTGACGACGCTGCCCCCGACCACCTCGTCGCCCGGCCGTCGGGTCACCGGCAGGGACTCGCCGGTCACCAGCGCCTCGTCGACGGCGGCGACCCCCTCGATAACGGTTCCGTCGAGTGGGATTTGCTCCCCGGGTCTCACGAGCAGTTCCGTTCCCGGGGTGACTTCCTCGACGGCAAGCGTCTCGCCGTCACGCGTTCGAGCCTCGCTGACCTGGTCGGCGGTCAGGTCCGCCAGCAGCCCCACCGCCGAGGCCTTCACGCGGTCCTCGTAGTAGTTGCCCGCGGTCACGACCAGCACGATGGCGACTGTCACGTCGAAGTACACGTCGATGCCGCCCAGTACCGTGACGGCGGTACTGTAGAGGTAGGCACTGGTCGCCGCAAGCGCCACGAGGAGGTCCATGTTCGGCTGGCCGGCCCGGAGACTGACGTAGGCCCCACGGAGCAACGGAAAGCCGGTATACAGGAGTATCGCTGTCGTGAACAGCCATATCTGTCCGAGCAGGTAGAGCCGGCCGAAGGTGCCGAAATCGACGATTGGCTCGAACCCGAAGTGCTGTGGGTAGACGAACAGCGCGTACCACAGCATCACCATCATCCCGAGAAAGCCCCCGCCGGCGAGCAGGCGGGCGACCTGTGCGTCCTCCGGTTCCGGTGACCGCTCGACATCGCGCTCGCGTGCCTCGTAGCCCGCCCCCGAGACGACTTCGGGGAGGTTCTCCCCGGTGACGCGTTCATCGTCGTAGACGACCTTCATCGTGTCCGTCGCGTAACTGGCCGAGGCGGCCTCGATGCCGTCGTGGTCGGTGGCTCTGGATTCGAGGAATAGCTCACACGTTGAGCAGTGCATGCCGTCGACGGAGAGATACGACACCTCGCCGTCGGCGTCGTCCGCGCCGGCATCCAGAACCGACTCGGGGTCGGTCGCCTCTTCGGGGACCTCTTCCAGTGACCGCGCGACGGTCAGACAACCCTGACAGCAAAAGGACCCCTCGACATCCTCGGCGGTAATCGGTTCCTCGGGCAAATCGAGGTCACAGAGTGTACATCCGGTCATAGTGGCTGGTAAAACGGCACGTCCGGATAGGGCAGTTGTACGCCGAACAACATCAGTCCGTGGGCAAGGGGGAGATATCCCAGCGCGAGAAAGGCAACGCCCATCGCACGATGCAACAGCCGTCTGTTGCCTGTCGAAAGCGACCCCAGCGCCAGCCCGTAGACGAACAGCGTCGGTATCGTACCGACACCGAGCAGACCGAGCGCGAGCGCGCCCCTGACTGGGTCCCCGATGGCGAACGCATAGAGGTACGCCGGGTACAGAATCGGACACGGCAACAGCGCGTGGACGGTGCCAAGCCCGACGATAGCAGGGGACCCGGCCAGCCGGTCGACCTGTGAGGTGAGGACGCCACTCACCCGACCAAACACCCGGTCGAGGCCGGGCAAACCCTGTGCCGTCGTCGCGGCCGTCTTTCCGCCGAGGAGATAGCCAAGCCCTGCGGCGACGATGAACGCCCCGACGAGAATCCCGACGCCCCCGCGGACGGCTGATGTGATGGGAACCACGGTCTCGGCGGTCCCAACCACGACGCTCCCCGCCAGACCAAAGAGCCCGCCGACGACGGTATAGCCGGCCGTCCGGCCGAGGTTGAACAGGCCGTGCTGTCTGACATCACGTGCTGTCACGCGCTCGCGACGGGAGCGTTCCCCGGTCGCAGTGATGCGGTCGGCGTAGGTGGTTACCAGGGGGCCACACATACCCAGACAGTGTGCGCCCGCGAGAGCGCCCACGACGAGAAAGAGGACGAGGTCGACATCGCCGGCGATGTTACCGGCCGGAAGCGCCAGCAGACCGCCGGCTACCGAGTCCATTGGCGGCAGCACGCGAGCGGAGTGAACTGAAACAGCGACGCGCCCGACCGCCGCCGGGGGAGCCATACTACGCTCCGTTCGCAGTGGCGTGGTCGCCGCCCTCGTGTGGTGAGAACGCGATGGCGAGACTTGCAGTGATGATGAGGACGTTCACGAACGTCACTGCGGCGATTGTCTCTCCACCGAGACTGACGAACACGGCCGCCGGGGCCAACGCAAGCAGACTGAGCAGTCCAACAAGTCGTGGTGCGATGCTCATACAGAGCGTTTAGCCGTCGTATAAATAATACCATCGGGGCCTATTCCAGACATCTGGGAATCCGTCGCCAAGATTAATACCCCGTAAACGTGAGGCACACCCATGAGCGGTACGACAGTTCCGGCAGAAAGCAACGAGACGGAGGCCGAGCCGAGCGTCTCGGCCGCAACTGGACAGGAGGAGATACAGCGGGAACTCTCTCACGAGGAGTACGACCCGAAAGGGACTCTGGCACTCATCCTCATCTATTTCGCCATCCTCATGGCGATGTGGGTGTTCATGTACTTCGTCGAGTTCCTGGGTAACGAGCTGGTCGTGGTGGGGTGACTATCGATGCACATCCACAGCTACGAAAAACTCTGGCTCGGGATGGCGCTGTTACTCATCGTCGGCTTCATCGGCACCATCACCTACGGGACTGTCGGAGCCGGCGTTCAGATGGTCGATGACTCCGGTGGCAACGTCGAACCGGGCAACGTCTCCGAACACGAAGAATTTGGCGAGCCAGGCGTCGAGAAAGTCGGTGAAAACGAGTACGACGTACACGTCGTCGCCCGACAGTTCGTCTTCAACCCCGGCTCGGAGGTCTACGGAGCTATCGAGGTGCCGGTCAACAGCACCGTCAACTTCTATGTGACCTCCGCAGACGTGATACATGGTTTCTCCATCGCCGGGACGAACGCCAACACGATGGTCATCCCCGGTGAAGTCGCCGAGATAACTATCGAGACCGAGGAAACCGGTGAGTACGGTATCGTCTGTCACGAATACTGCGGTGAGGGCCACCACAATATGGAAGGGCTCCTCCGCGTCGTTCCTGAGGATGAATACAACGGGAGTACACAATGAGCACACAGACTGACCAACCGTCGTTCGTGGACCGGTATCCCGAGGAAGCCGCTGTCGTTCGGCGCTCGCTCCTCGTGGCATTCGTCATGCTCGGCATCGGTGCCCTGATGGGCCTCGTACAGGCTCTGCACCGGACGAACGTCTTGCGCATCATCGACTCGGCCGACTACTACACCGTGTTGACCGCCCACGGCGTGTTCCTCGCCATCGTCTTCACGATATTCTTCCTCGTCGGCCTCTACCAGTGGGCCGTCACGCGGAGCCTCGACCGCTCGCCCGTGGACATTCGGTTCACCCACGCGTGGGCGACGATGATGACCGTCGGCTCGCTGATGGCCGGCGCGGCAATCCTGCTCGGGTTCATCGACGAGGTCCCGGTCAGTGCGGACGTGCTCTTTACCTTCTACGCACCGCTGCAGGCCCATCCCATCTTCTATGCGGGACTCGCCATCTTCATCGTCGGGACGTGGATGGCCGGCGCTGACTGGTTCCGCACGTGGCTGGCCTGGCGCAAGGACAACCCCGACGAGCGCATCCCGCTGCAGACGTTCATGGTGTTGACGACGATGATTATGTGGTACGTCGCGACGCTCGGCGTCGCCGTCGAGGTTCTCGTCTTCCTGCTGCCGTGGTCGCTTGGTCTCATCGACAGCGTCGACCCGCTGCTGACGCGGACGCTGTTCTGGTTCTTCGGTCACCCGGTCGTCTACTTCTGGCTCATGCCGGCGTACCTGCTGTGGTACACGGTCATGCCAAAGATTGCCGGCGGCCGCCTGTTCAGTGACCCACTCGCACGCGTGGTCTTCATCCTCTTCGTGCTCCTGTCGACGCCTGTCGGCATCCACCACCAGTACGTCGACCCCGGTATCGCACAGGGCTTCAAGTTCATCGCGATGACGAACACCATGTTCCTGCTGTTGCCGAGCCTCCTGACCGCCTTTACGGTCGTCGCCAGTATCGAGCACGGCGCTCGCCAGCGTGGCGGCACGGGGCTGTTCGGTTGGCTGACGGCGCTTCCCTGGCGTGACCCCGCGTTCACCGGGATGGCGCTTGCCGGCCTGCTCTTTGCGGCCGGTGGCTTCTCCGGGATGGTCAACGCCGGGATGAACATCAACTACCTCGTCCACAACACGCTGTGGGTGCCTGGCCACTTCCACCTCACCGTCGGGACGGCCGTTGCGCTGACGTTCATGGCCGGGACCTACTGGCTGTGGCCACAGCTCACCAACCGGGAGATTTACTCCCGTCCCATCGCGCTCGCACAGGTCGTCATGTGGTTCGGCGGGATGGCGCTGATGTCCAACGCGATGCACGTCGCCGGGCTGTTCGGCGTCCCGCGTCGGACCGCAGAGCCCCAGTACAGCTTCGACTTCCCGGCCCTGTTCGGGACCATCGGCGAACTGCGCCTGCAGATTGCCGTCGGTGGCACGCTGCTGTTCATCTCGACGGTGCTGTTCCTGTCCAACCTCGCGTTCTCGCTCGGGACGCCCAAGCGCGAAGGCTTCGGTCAGACGATTCCGCCGGCACTCTCCGGCCCCGAAGACAGTCCGGCCGTGCTGGACAACATGAAGCTGTGGGCCGCCATCGCCGTGGTGCTGGTCGTGCTGGCGTATGCCCTGCCGCTGGGGGCCATCATCTCCGACAACGGCCTGTTTGGTGTGGGCATCGAGCCGTACCCGATGCTCGTTCGGCCGCTGTTTGACTGGGCGGGTGCGACCCTTGCCGGCCTGGCGGAGGTGATAGCATGACACTCCCGAGTTTCGTGCGAACCCGTGGCGGGATGCTCGTGGGTCTCGTGATGCTCGGCGCCATCGGCTTCGAACTCCGGACGGTCGCCGGGATGCTGTTCGGCATCGACCTCCCGGCAGCGCCGTACTTCATCGGCATGGTCGCCATTCTGAGCATCGTCGGCGTCTATCTCGATGTCACGCGCTCGACTAGCCCGGACACGGCGACGTAACGAATAATGTCACACCACGCCACGCCGCGGCTGCCTCGCCACCTGGTCGCCCTGGCCTGCCTGGCCGGGGGTGTCCTCGGGTACACCCTCGCGGTCGACCCGGTGATTCACTCCACCGGGCAGGTCCTCTACCCGGTGGTCTGGGTCGCCGCCAGCGTGGCTTTCCTCTGGGCCGTCCGTGACAACCTGCGGACGGTCGGCCGCCGCGCACTGGTCGTCGGCGGGCTGTACACGCTCACGTTGCTCTGGACTGCCGGACTGCTCGGCCAGTCGATGGGAGCATCGGGCGTGTCCGTCCACCTCGGAGCGCCGGGCTGGGGGCCGGCGCTCCTCTATGCGGGACCGTTCGTCTACCTGACGGTCGTCCCGTTCCTGTTCGTCGGCTACGCTACGCTGGGCGTGCTCGCGGCGACGGCCGTCGAGTCGCTGTTCCGGACGACTGCCGCGGGTCTCGTCGGGTTGTTCGCCTGCGTGAGTTGTACCGCGCCGCTGATTGCCGGCGTGGCTGGTTCGCTCGGTGCCGGTGCCGTCGCGAGTACGGTCTCGACGGCCCAGTATCCGCTCGCGACCGGTGCCTTTCTGGTGTCGGGCATCGCGCTGACGATACTCGGACGGTCCGTGCCCTGACTGGACAGGGCTACCCCCCGTCGAAGCGGCGATAACCCGCCGGTGGTTCCCATCGGGTGGGACCATTACCAACTTTGATTAAGCCACATATCGAACCATCAGAATGGGAATCTACGATGGATATTGCTGACATTGCCACCAGCGAATATGTCGAGGTAGACGCCGACGAACGGCTCGGGAAGGTTCGCTCCATCTTCGAGCGGGAGAACCCCCGGGGAATCGTCGTTACCGAGGACGACGATTATGTTGGCGTCATCACACAGAGACAGCTGGTGCAGTCGCACGTTGAGGACGATGCCAAGGCTCGCGCGCTGATGCGGACCGCACCGAAAGTAGAGCGGACTGCGGATGTCCGCGAGGTAGCGCGCGTCCTCGTCGAGGGCGGCTCGAAGATTGCGCCGGTCTTCGAGGCTGGCGAACTCTGGGGCACCATCTCCGGTGACCAGATACTCGACGCCGTTCTGGAAAACCTGGACGCCCTCGTCGTCGAGGAAATCGCTACGGTCGATGTCGTGACGATTACCGAGGAGACAAACATCGGGCAGGCCATCAACCTCTTCCGTGAAAACGGCATCTCGCGGCTCCCGGTGCTGGACGACGACGGCTCACTCACCGGCATCCTCACGACCCACGACATCGTCGACGTGGTCGTCCGGGGGATGGACAAGACGACGGTCGGCGACCGCTCGGGTGACACCGACCGCGTCCTCGACCTGCCGGTCTATGACGTGATGAGCAGTCCCGTCTCGACGACGGGGATGGACGCCTCCGTCCGGGACGCCGTCGAGGAGATGCTGGAGAACAACTACGACGGGCTGGTCGTTACCCCGGAGGCCGACGACCGCCTCGTCGCCGGCGTCATCACGAAAACGGATGTCCTCCGGGCGCTCACCTTCACCGAGGAGGAACACATGGACGTCCAGATTACGAACATCTCCGTGCTGGAGACGCTCACCCGCGAGGAGATTCGCCAGCGCATCGAGGGCGTCGCCGACAAGTACCGCGACATGCAGGTCCAACACGCCCACGTCCGCTTCCACGAGCACAAGGAGAAACTGCGTGGCACGCCACTCATCCAGTGCCAGATTCGCCTGCGCACTAACAAGGGCCAGGCCGCTGGCTCGGGTGAGGGCTACGGCGCGGACACCGCGTTCCGCGTGGCGACGGACAAACTCGAACGGAACGTGCTCGAACTGAAAGGCGTCCAGGCCGACGAGGAGTACCGCGGACAGCTCCTGCGCAAACTCGGCGAGCTGTAAGCTGACAACCTGTCGTTGCTCCTGTCTTCCTGCTATACCGTCTTTCTCTTACTACCGACTATCTGTGTGTGAGTAGAGTCATGACACGACCGGAGCCAGTATGGAGCGGTCGCCGATAGAAACCGTTCTCCGAGGGATCGGCTACCGACTCAGTCCTGTGGCATCGCGTCCTCGCTCGCGTCTTCGGACGTGACGGAACTGGCCGAGTAGCGGTCCCAGAGCAACAGCGCGCTCGGGAGGACGAGGATGCTCACCAGGAACGAGGTCACCATGGCGATGACGACCATGTTCCCGAGACTCTGCATCTGTGGGTGCGGGACCAGCGCAATGGTCGCGAACGCACCCGCCGAGGTGAGCGTACTCCCCAGGAGTGCACCTCCGGTACCGGTGACGGCGGCGCGGAGTGCTTCGACGGAGGTCGCTCCCTGGCGGAGTTCGTCGGCAAAGCGGTCACCGATGTGGATGTTGTAGTCCACACCCAGTCCGATGACGAGGCTCATCAGGATTGCCGTCAGCAGCGTCAGCGGAATATCGAGCAGGAACATCCCGCCGATGACGAGGCCGACGACCAGGACGATGGGGCCGGAGACGACCGTCCCTAGCGTCGCGCTCCCGTGCATGTACTTGAACACGGCCGTCAGCGTGATGATGATGGCCGCCAGAGCGATGAGCATCGTCATGACGATACCGCCGACAATCTGGTCGGTGATTGCTTTGCTGACCGACATCGACCCAGCAGGCGTCGCGGTCCGGTCGGCATTGCCCTCCATCGTGGCCGCTCCGTCATCGAGTTTGGGGACCACGTCCTGGCGGTCGCCGTAATCACCGCTCAGCGAAACCGAGACCAGCACCGAGCGATACTCGCCGTCGCTCCGTTCGATGACGCCCTGTGCAGCCCCTGCATCGGCGTCGTAGAACGCATCGTAGAGCTGTTCGATATTCTGGTCAGGGATGCCGTTCCCGTCGGAGTCGGCCGCGTGGAACGTCTCGTTGAACGACTCGTTCTCGGCGGCGACACGGCGCATCTCGGTCACCGGTGACCGTTCGGGGTTGGTCCCCTTCTGGTCGATGACGACGTTTTTATCTTTCAGTTCGCTGACGCCTTCGTCGATGTCTTCGAGGGTACTGTCGCTCGTCACATCACCCTCTACGAGTATCCGTGACTGGATGGCTGCATCGGCATCTGCAGGCTGGTACACCTCGTTGACGTGAGCGTTTTGCTGTTGCACATCACTCGGCTCCCAGCCCACCGGGTCCGGGAGATTCTGCTTCCACTCGGCGACTTCGCCGTTGCTTTGCTGGAAACTCTCCTGGCCGAGACTGAACCAGGCCAGTCCACCGACGGCACCGACGAGAACCGCAAGCACTAGCACGACTGGAGCGGCCCGACGTGCGAGTGTCACGCTGCGTTCAAGCACGGGCCGGAGGTAGGTCCCGTGACCGAGTGCCTGCTTACGGCGGTCCATGCCGACGCGTTCGAGCAGCCCGTCGATACTGATTTTCAGTGCCGGGACCACGGTGACGAAGATGACGAGTGCCGAGACGACACCCAGCGTGATGCTCACGCCGAGGTTGCGGATGAGCGGGAGTGGGTTCGCCAGGTTCGCCAGGAAGCCGATTGCGGCAGTGGCCGTCACGAGGATGAGCGCCGTCGTGACGAGTCGTAGCCCACGACCCATCGGTTCCCGGATGCCTTCGTCTGCCCCGCGCTCCTCACGATAGCGATTGAAGATGTGGAACCCGAAGTCGATACTCAGCCCCGTGACAAGCACGACTGGCACGATGCTGACGATCCCTGCGCTCACGCCGAGCCAACCGAGCAGGCCGAACATCCACAGTACCGAGAGGACGACGCCGGCCATCCCGACGACGACATCCACGAGGTCACGGTAGGCAAAGCCGAGCACGAGCAGGATGAGCAACAGCGCCACCGGAACGACGAGTTCGACTATCTCTCCGAAGGTGTGGTCACTCGCGTCAGCCCAGGCGTGATTGTTGAGGGCGAAGATGCCCGTCTCGGGTCGTTCGTTCGCGGTCTCGTAGAGTGCGGCACCGGCCGCATCACGGGTGTCGATGTCTTCGGTCGTATTGAGGACGACAACCATCCGGCGGTCAGTCGAACTCGTCCCCCCGTCGTGGTCCTGTGGGAGGAACCGCTGTGAGCGCGGGTTGTTCTCCAGGGTCTGGCCGACGAGTTGTTCTACCTGTGCGGCACTCGCGTTGTCCAGTGCCCGGATTTGCTCATCGAGTGAGGCGTTCTGGTCACCGGCGGCCTGCTTGGCGACGATGTTTTCGAGGCCGACGATGCCGTCCTCGTGGAGGGCAGTCCGCACCGACTCGTTCTCCATTATGTCCTGCTGATAACGCAATCCCGAAAGCAGCGACTCCTTGGTGAGGACATCGCCGGACTCTTGCCAGACGTAGACCGGCAGAACGCTCCTGTTCGACTGTCGCTCACTCGCATTCCCGTAGTTTTCGGTGATGTACTGTGCCTTCTGTAGTCGGTCGACATCCTCGAAGTCTTCCGGGTCGCCTCCGGCTTGACTCTCGGTGTCGATCATGGGGATGCCGGCCAGTACCACGGCCGTCAGAAGCACCATCACGAGCAACGTGATGCGGTTGTGCTCCGTGACGAGCGACACGGCACGGCGGAGACTGTCTCTGGACATGTTACTCTACTACCGGCTTTCTCGACTACGCCCCTATAAATACGCACAGTACTGCATAGGGAGAACCGCGCCAGTACATTTAAACACGAGAAGTGATCGGTCGGGGTACTGTGAGCCAGAAGCGAACGGAGGAACGGTCGGGAGAGTTACTGGAACCCGATGCGCCCGCCACCGCGGCCGCGCTGGGGTTCGGGGCCGCCGCCTTTGAAGTCTTCCTGCATCTGCTCGTAGTAATCGCGGATGTCTTCGGTAATCGTCGGTCGGACGTTGTCCATCGCCTGCCGGAAGTGCTTCATCTCGACGCTGTCGGCGTCTTCGTCTTCGCGCAGGGCCTCGATTGCGGCCTCGCGGCCGATAGATTCGAGGTCCGAGCCGACGTAGCCCTCGGTGATTTCGGCGAGTTCACGCAGGCTGACGTCCGGTGCCAGCGGCGAGTCCTCGGTGTGAATCTTCAGAATCTTCTCGCGGCCCTCGACGTTGGGTTCGCCGATCATACACAGCCTGTCGAACCGCCCCGAGCGGATGAGCGCAGGGTCGATCATGTCCGGCCGGTTGGTCGCGCCGATGACCATCACGTCCTCCATCTCTTCGAGCCCGTCGAGTTCCGTCAGGAGCTGATTGACGACACGCTCGGAGACGTTCGAGCCGGTCTCGCCGCCCCGCCCCGGTGCCAGCGAGTCGAGTTCGTCGAAGAAGATGATTGTCGGGGCGACCTGCCTGGCCTTCCGGAAGGTCTGGCGGATAGCCTTCTCGGATTCGCCGACCCACTTCGAGAGCAACTGTGGCCCCCGGACCGAGATGAAGTTGGCGTCGGTCTCGTTGGCGACGGCTTTTGCCATCAGCGTCTTCCCGGTACCGGGCGGTCCGTACAGCAACACTCCCGAGGGTGGGTTGATGCCCATCCGCTCGAACTTCTCGGGGCTGTTCATCGGCCATTCGACGGATTCTCTGACCTCCTTTTTGGCGTCTTCGAGCCCGCCAACGTCGTCCCAGTTGACCTTGGGCAACTCCACCAGCACTTCCCGCATCGCCGATGGACTCACCTCGTTCAATGCCCCGCGGAAGTCGTCGCGTTTGATTATCATCCGGTCGATGAGACTCGGCGGGATATCCTCTTCGTCCAGGTCGATTTCCGGGAGGTAGCGCCGCAGGGCTTTCATCGCGGACTCTTTGGTCAGACTCTCGATGTCGGCACCGACGAAGCCATGCGTTTCGGTCGCCAGCTTCGAGAGGTTCACGTCGTCGGACAGCGGCATCCCGCGGGTGTGTATCTGGAGGATTTCCTCGCGGCCCACCTCGTCGGGGACGCCGATTTCGATTTCGCGGTCGAACCGGCCGGGGCGACGGAGCGCAGGGTCGACGGAGTCGACGCGGTTCGTGGCAGCGATGACGATGACCTGGCCCCGGGACTCCAGGCCGTCCATCATCGTCAGCAACTGGGCGACGACCCGGCGCTCGACCTCGCCGGTTACGTCCTCGCGTTTGGGCGCAATCGAGTCCAGTTCGTCGATGAAGATGATAGAGGGTGACTCCTCGCTCGCGTCCTCGAAGATTTCCCGGAGCTGTTGCTCGGATTCGCCGTAGTATTTGGAGATAATCTCCGGGCCAGCGATAGAGAAGAAACTGGCCGAGGTCTCGTTTGCGACGGCCTTTGCGAGCAGGGTCTTCCCAGTGCCAGGCGGGCCGTGCAGCAACACCCCCTGGGGTGGCTCGATGCCGAGTTTCTTGAATATCTGGGGGTGTTTCATCGGCAACTCGACCATCTCGCGGACCCGCTGAATCTCGTTTTGCAGGCCGCCGATGTCCTCGTAGGTAATCCCCCCGCCAGTCTTCTCGAACCCGGAGATCGGCTCTTCCCGAAGCTCGACATCGGTGTCTTCGGTGATGAGACAGACGCCCTCGGGTTCAGTTTCCACGGCGATGAGCGGAATCGCCTGCCCGGGCGAGCGCATGAACGGGTGATTCGTCGACGACATGACTGGGACGATGTCGCGCTCGACGACCGGCCGCTTGAGAATCTGGCGTTTGACCATGCCAGCGGCGTCGGAGCCGAACTGGACGCTGGCCTCCTCGGGTGGTGCAAGCACCAGCTTGTCGGCTTTCTCGGCCTCGGCTTTGCGAATCTCGACGCGTTCGCCGATGCCCACGTCGGCATTTTGCCGCGTGAAGCCGTCGATGCGCACGGTGTCGGTGTTCCAGTCCTGACGGTCAGCGCGCCAGACTTTCGCCGCCGTGGTGTCTGCGCCCTCTATCTCGATGATGTCGCCGGGCGAGAGCTTGAGATGCAACAGCGTGTCTGGGTCGAGACGCGCAATGCCACGACCCGAGTCGTTGGGGTAGGCCTTCGCCACCTCCAGTTGGACTTCATTCATAGTAGACTGTGATGTGTTGACAGTCGTAACCGGCCGGAGATATGCTTTTTGCTACCGGCGGTCGGCCCGGGGAACCGCAACCAACCAGTGGCTGTCGATTTCCCACCCGGTCAGAGCCCCAGGCCGGCTATATCGTTGAGAGTCGTTGCAGTAATATCTCCCTTGCGAAGAATGTCCGGCTCACCGGTCATATCCAGGATTGTACTCGCCGTGGTCGTGCCCTGCGGTTCGTCATCGAGGATGTACTCCACCCCGTCGCCGACTTGCTCGCGGGTATATTCGACAGCGACCAACCGGTCGTCTGTCTCCCCGGCTGTGTTGGCGGAGGTCATCGCAACTGGCCCGCCCACCTCGGCGACAATCTCACGCCACCTCGGGTTTGAGATACAGCCGATTGAGACCGTCGACCCCTTGCAGAGGCGGCCGTCGTGGACGCGTTCGGTCCGTTCGAGGACGATATCAGCGGTCCCGGCCAGCATGTATCGACCATCGCCTCGACAACGTCGGGGTCGTCGTGGGTGCCAAAGCGTCGCCAGTCCTCGGGCGCTCTCACGAACAGTGCCAGTGGCTTCGAGCGCGACCGGCCTTTCAATTCGGAGACCTCCCCGATGGCGTCAGCACGCCACGGGTCCACCAGCAGGCCAACGTTCGTGTCCGTCGGCACGGCGACGACGCCGCCGTTTCGAACGCAGTCGGCGACCCGCCGGACGTTCGTGGGTGTCGGCTCAAGGACCCGCGCTGTCATCGCCAGGACTTGGGGAAGCGTTGACAGAAACGTCGGGAACCCAGTTTCCGGCGCGCATACTTTGATAACCATCGACGTAATAGCGCAGCGTATGGTCTTTCTGGTTCCCTTCGACGGGTCACCCGTCTCCGAAGCAGCACTGGCACGCGCGGTCGACCACGGACAGGCGCTCGATGAGCAAGTCGTCGCGGTGAGTTTCGTTCCGACCGGTGCGGACTACGCCGAGCGTAGGAAGTGGATTCAGCCCGATGAGGATTTCGCCACCGAGACCGCCAGCGCCGACCTCCGTCGGAAAATCGAGGAGGCAACCGACGACGCCGAACGCTCCTTCGAGGCGAGGGCTAACGCCCCGACCGACGGTATCGGCGACCACATCCGACAGGCCGCCGACGATGTCGACGCCTCCATCCTCTTTGTCGGTGCGAGCGACGAGGCGGACGACCGCCTGACGACGCCGTTCGGTGACATTGCCGTCGACGCCGACTACGACGTGTTTATCGTCCGTTCGCACTGACCGGTCTCCGCAGACACCAGGCTGTCGAAGCCTCCCGTCGCCGGTCGGAGTGACAGCCGAAACGTCCTGCATAGAGTTGACGGTTTTCTGTTATTGTTGTGCTATACGCCAAGTAAATCAGGTAATTCCACCTATGTTTGAGTAAATATGCCCGAAAGGCGGAAAGATTATAACAAGTAGTCGTCTACGCACGCGCTGATGGCATCCCTGAAGGAGTACTTTCCGCCCCACGTCTGGGTACTCGTTCTGGCGCTTGCAGCCGTCGCAGTACTCGGGTTGTTCGTACCACCGTCACTGACTGCACAGTACGGTCTCTCGTTGACCGAACATATTGTGGCCATCGGCTCGGCCAAGTTCGTCGCTGCCGTCGGCATCGGCGGCCTCGTCGTCGTCTATCGCGACTCCGACCCGGCCGGAGACGACGACAGCGAGTGGCGGTTCGACCCGTAAGGCGGGCTTTTCCGGCACGGGTTCGCCGGACCGTCAGCGTATTACTCCGTGGTCGTCTTTCCTCGTGCATGCACACGCTCGCGTTCGACGGCCGAATGGGGGCAAGCGGCGACATGCTCCTCGCAGCGTTGCTGGCGGCCGGTGCCGACCGCGACGCGCTCGACCCCGTCGAGGACGCACTTGACATCGAGTATGTCGTCGGTGAGACTAGGAAAAACGGCATCCATGCGACGACCGTCGATGTCGTCCTGACTGCCAGCCCTGCCGAGTCACACGACCCTGTGACAGACTACGACCACGGCGAGAGCCACCATGAGAACCCAGACCACAACGAGAGCCACCACGACCATAACGGGGACCATCACGACGACGACCACACGCACGCGGAGGGTCACGGTCCGTCACGGACGTACGCGGAGGTTGTCGAACTAGTCGAAGGGATGGCCCTTCCGGCCGGCGTCGAGACGGATGCGCTCGCTATCTTCGAACTGCTCGGGAAAGCCGAAGCCAGCGTCCACGGGACCGACCTGACGGAGACTCACTTTCACGAGGTGGGGGCGGATGATGCCATCGCCGACGTGGTCGGCGTCTGTCTGCTGCTCGCTGACCTCGACCCCGAGCAGGTCGTGACTACACCGCTGGCAACTGGTGGCGGTGCGGTGGAGATGTCCCACGGCACCTATCCCGTCCCGACACCGGCCGTCGTCGAACTCGCCGAGCGTGCGGACTGGCAACTCCGTGGCGGGCCGGTCGAGACGGAACTCCTGACCCCGACGGGCGCAGCAATCCTCGCCCATGTTGCAGACGGTGCCGACGAACTCCCGTCGATGACTGTCGAACGTTCCGGGTACGGGGCCGGCGGCTACAGCTTCGACGCCCACCCCAACGTCCTCCGGGCACTCGTCGGCGAGACTTCTGGCGACTTCCCGCGAGAGGCCATCACCGTACTCGAAACCAATCTCGACGATGCGACGCCGGAAGTTCTGGGTGGGCTACAGGAACGCTTGGCGGACGCTGGCGCACTCGATGTCTCTATCGTCCCGCTCACGATGAAAAAATCCAGGCCGGGCCATCTGGTCAAAGTCATCGTCAGGCCCGAAGACGCCCAGCGTGTAGCACGCCGCCTTGCCGAGGAGACGGGCACACTGGGTATCCGCGAACACGGGGCTGGCCATCGATGGATTGCCGACCGCGAGACCACCACCGTGACGCTCACGCTCGACGGGACCGACTACGAGGTGGGCGTGAAAATCGCCAGTGCAGCAGACACAGTCTACGACGTAAGCGCCGAGTACGACGACGCGCTTGCCGTCGCCCAGGCGACAGACCTGCCGGTCAGGGAAATCGGCCGTCGAGCGGAGCGTTGCGTCCGCGAAGAGTGACCGTCGACGACTGTCCTCAGCCTAGCTTCCGTCCTCGCGGTGTGTCTCCAGTGCTTCCCGGATGGTGAGGTCACCCACGGCGACTTGTCGGGCGAGGTCGGCGTCGATGGCGCGGTTGTCCTCGCCGGCCTCGCGGGAGCGGTCCTTGATACGCTGGAGTTCGCCGGCCGTCGGCTCTACCTCGCGGCTCTCGATGGGTTCGCCGTCGATGCGAGCGATATTGACTGCTGCGAGGATGTCGCCAGTGCCCCGAGCGCCGGCCCCGAGATACGGCGTCGTCCCGGACTCGTCGACCAGTTCGACCGGTACGTCGGGGAGGTCGTCGATGATTCGTGACCCGACCAGGCGGGCCCCGTCGCCGATGCGAACCAGCGGGTCGCCGGCGTCTTCGAGTTCCTCGCGCACGACTGCCGCGGTTCGCTCGGCCGGTACCTGAAACGTCGCGACGACCATGTCACCGGACAGCACTGCGATGCCCGGCCGCTCTCCGGGGTCGATACCGACGACGGTGCGGCCGCTTTCCCCACGGAGCAAGTCGACGACTTCCTCGATGGCTGCTCTGGGTCGCTCCGGGAGTGCTGTCACCACGTCGACGCCGTCCGGGACCGCCACGTCGTCGGCCTCGCTCGTCACGACGACTGTTGCTCGTTCGGGGAGAGCGTCGCCTGGTTCGACGGTGGTGAACTCAAGCCCTCGGTCCCGGAGTTCGGTGACGACCTCGTGGTACACCTCGAAGTCGTCGGTAGCGACGACTATCACGGCCGGAGATTGGACGGCTCCCTACTTAGCCACTCGGTCGATTTTATGCCACTGGCGCCCCCACTGTGTGCTATGTCGCCCTCCACCGACACTTCCACGGCTGCTGAGACCCCGCCCAATCAGCGACCGGACCCGCCCGCGCTGCGCGACGGCCCCGACGACGTATTCGCTCTCGTGTCCGGTCTGTACGTTGCTGCCGTCGTCGTTCCAGTCGCGCTCGCCTGGCTTCTCGGCACCGTCTCGGGCGCTGGCACGCTCTTCCTGGTCGCCCTCGGCGGCGGCACAGTCGTCCTCACTGGCGTCGCACTCGCCGTCCGCCGGGTGTCGGGACTCGATTACCGACTCGGGGCACGCAGGGGTCGCTGGTGGCTCGTGTTCGCTCCACTCGCCGTCGTCGTCGTGGCCGGTGGCTCCCGGGCCGTCGCCACGGCAGGGAACGTCGAGGAGTCGACTCTCCTCTTCGGGCTGGTCGCTCTCGCCGGCGGGGTCCTCCTCGGGAGCGTTCTCGCGATGATGGCGCGCACCCGCTATGCCAGAGCCGTCGAAGAAGGCGTCGAGACACTTGCCGAGTGGCGTGCCGCGTGGCCTCCGGGTCGGCGACGGTTGCCGAAGGTCACCGGTGCGCTCACAGCCATCGCCGGCGCTGGTGCTTTCGCCTTCGGATTCGTCGCGCCTGAGTCCCCCGTTCGTGCACTCGGACATCTCCTGCTCCCGGTCGGCATCGTCCTGTTCATGTTCGGCCACAATCCCCGGACCTACCGTGCGAACGCGGCGGGACTCGTCCGGCAGATGCCTGCCAACCGCGAACTCTACGAATGGGACCGCTTCGAGGGGTACACCGTCGCCGCGGATGCAATCGTCATCCACTTCCGCGCTCCGTGGCGGTTCCCGGTTATCTGTGACCGCGATGCACTCGACGACGAAGAGCACGTCCTCGACACTCTCTCCGAGTCCCTCCCCCGCCTGCCAGCGCGGTAGCAGCGAGACGCGTCCTTTTATGCGAGCCCGCACCAACCCCCGGGTGTGAGCGACCCCGTCCCGACTGGCTGTGACCCTATCGACGACTTGCTTGGTGGCGGCTTCGAGCGCGGCGCGGCCACGCAGGTGTACGGCTCCCCTGCCGCCGGAAAGACCAACGTCGTCCTCTCGGCGGCGATGGAGGCCACCGCTGCCGGTCAGTCCGTGTTGTACATCGACACCGAGGGGCTGTCGCTGGACCGGATGGAGCAACTCGCAACAGCCCACGCCGGTCCCGACCAGACTGTCGACGACCTCGCGTCCCGGCTGATTATCACGGAGGCATTCTCCTACGAACAGCAGGAAGAGGCAGTGCAGGACGCCGCCGACTTCGCCGAGGAGGTCGATCTCGTCGTCCTCGACAGCGCCACGGGCTTTTATCGGCTGGAACGGACCGAACAGGCCGATGGGGAAGCACTCCGGGGGGTTGCCCGTCAGATTACCCACTTGCTCTCGCTGGCCCGCAAGGAAGACCTCGCGGTCGCATTTACCAATCAGGTCTTCACCGACCCCGATTCCGACCAGGCGCGCGCACTGGGTGGCCACACGCTCGACCATTGGTCGGCTATCATCCTGCGACTCGACCGTTTCCGGGGCGGGAACCGGCGGGCGACGCTCGAGAAACACCACGCCCGTGAGGCCGGCGAGACCGCACAGTTCCGGATTACAGGCGAGGGTCTGGCAGCGAGTGAACGGTAAGATAAGTTTTATGTTTATTTCCGAAATCGCATATGTTACCCGTCTGCTACCAGAAGAAACCACAGAGAGGGCCAGAAACCGGCTGTATACCACTCGTCATTATCACGTTGCTCAATAGCCGTTAATTATTTATTCTAACATGAATACCTGCTCGTATGAGAAAAGCCGCAATCTTCCTGGTTGCTCTCATGGTTGTGTTCGCCGGATGCAGTTCCGGTGGCAACGGTGGTAATGAGACAGATGCAAACTCGACAGCGACACCTGAGAATGGTGAACCCGCGTTCGAGACGGACCCGATGGCAGCCGCCAACGCCTCGGAGGACCTGTTCGCTGGGTCGGTCGAGCTGGATATGACCCTCATCAACGGGTCAGAACAGGCGTCGTTCCTGTGGCGCAACGACACGCAGAACCAACTCGTCCGACTCGAAGGTCCCAGCGGGAGCAGTGATACATACTACATCACCGACGGTGGTAGTGCCTACCGTAACTCCTCGACAGGGGAGACCCGATACGGCAGCGGTGGCGGCCGGCTCGAAGCCGAAGCAGGCTTCAGTGCGCTTTTCGCCTTCGCTGGCTTTGCCTACATCGGTATCATGGATTGGGAGCAGGCCCGTACCACGACGGTTGACGGTCAAGACGCTGTCGTCTACGAAGCGGATTCGATAAACCAGTCCGCCATCGAGAATACTGATTTCCAGACTGATGGTGCTGAAATCCAGTCAGCTAGCGGCGAGATGGTCATCACAGAGGATGGTCTCAAGTCCGCGTCGGTCCGCATTACCTCCTCGGAAGGGGAGGCTGGTGTCGACCTCACGATAACCAGAGGCGGCATCTCGGTCAGCCAGCCCAGTTGGGTCGACGAATCGCAGTTCGGTAGCTAATCCATCGCGAATCGACCACTGTTTTCTTTGTCGCCACACCTCGCTACCGTGCGGTCCAGCGAAAAAGCCTGACCGTCAGTACAGCAGGTCGTCGTCGTTTTCGACCATATACAGCGTGCGGGCAGCGATGTTGACGGCGTGGTCGCCGACCCGCTCGAGGTCCCGGATAGTCAAAAGCAGTCGGTAGACATCCTGCATGATGCGCTCGACTTCGTCCTCGCTGTCGATGTCCTGTCGTTCGATGAGGTCCCGTGCGACGGTCTCGGATGCGCGTTCGCACATCTCGTCGACATCGTCGTCGTGGTCGGCAATCGCATAGCAGAACTCGGGGTCCTGCTCCGCGTAAGCCTCCATCGCGTTCTCTATCATCGCGATGACTTCGCTCCCGATGGACTGGATATCGACATCCGGGAACAGTTCCTCCTCGGCGTCGAGCGTGTAATCGCCGAGATTCGTCGCAAGGTCACCGATGCGTTCGAGGTCGGTGATGATCTTGAACGAGGCGGCGATAAATCGCAGGTCGCCGGCCACCGGCTGCTGGAGTGCGAGCAGGTCCACGCACTCCTGTTCGAGTTCCAGATAGAGTTCGTTTATTTCGTGGTCTCCCTCGATGACATCCCACGCTTGGTCCTCGTCTTTCTCGTCGAGCGCGTTCAGCCCGTCCCGGAGCTGTTCGAGCACGACCTCGCTCATATAGAGGATATCCTCACGCAACTGATTCAGCTTCTCTTGGTACCCCTCTCGCGGCATACACCCCCGTCCGCCGTCCCGAGACAAGTACGTTGTGCCTGCTACAGTATTCTCTTGTTCGGGACCCAACGGCCAGCCACCACAACACACCAAGACTGCCTGTTATCGACCGCTCCGCACGCTTTGCCCGTCTACGTATTGTCAAGACTTCTCTGCAAGATACAAGGCACGCATCATGCATTGTAAGTCTCTCAAAATTGAAACGGTCAAATCGGGCGATATATACGTGGATTTTAATCGATCCCACCGCAATTGTCAACCGATGGTCAAGTGGGAACAGATAAAACAGGAACTCCGGGAGGCGGGGTATGCCAGTTTTGAGTTCGACAGCGGAAAGACTGTTATACCGGAATTGCAGGGTGAGTGGGTAGTCGGTAAAGTTACACATGAGGAACAATCGAACGAAGAGAATCAACCGCTCTGGCAGCGAATTGTTGGCTCTTTCCCGGGTAGCGGGCCCGTTGCATGTGCTGGCCCGGATGACGTTCCGAATGACATCCAGACCCTCGCTGACCGATATAATCTGAATGTCGTCATTGTTGGTGTCTCTTCGGGATACATACGTGTCGCGCTCTGTGAACCGACAGAGCAGAACTCATCCAGCTGACCTTGCGTGCAACCCTTCGATAGCAGGCTTGGTCAGTGACGACGTGGGGAAACCGTGCTGATTGGCTGACTAACCCTCTGAGTCGGTCACGCGATTACTGGCAGAAAATGTATGATTCGGGAGTGCCGGTGCAAAATAGAAGGAGCGAGTCTTGCACGGTGGAACAACCTGTGCAAGACTGCTGTGATCGGTCGTTACAGGCCATTCAAATTATGTATACGAGAGTCCTGCGAACAGTACTGCACCGACCACAACAGAGATGAACTGGACTGCACTTCAATTCGTAATTGGTGTCGTTGTTTTCGCATACGGCATCGGTCTCTTGACAGACACGATTACGGTCAGACCACCAGCTGCCGTCTATTTTGCCACTGGTATTGCCCTATTGATCTACGGCCTGTACGGGCTATCGAGAAGACAGGAGTCACCCATTACCCAGAGTGACTGATCGACCGAAACAGTATGAAATCGACGGTGACAGACTGCTGAACCCTCTCTATCTTGCACTGCCTTCTGCAACTGTGCCTAAGGACACATTTTCACGCCCGATGGAATCGGAGTAAATCGAGACTGACTGTTTCTGTGACACCTTACACCAGAGAGGGAGGAACTCACCGCTATCGCCGCTGTGGTCAGTACAGCAAGGCGTCGTCGCTTTCGACCATATACAGCGTGCGGGCAGCGATGTTGACGGCGTGGTCGCCGATTCGTTCGAGGTCACGGATAGTCAACAGCAACTGGAAGACTTCCTCTAACAGCGTTTCCAGTTGTGTTCCCCGTGGTGCGCGGTCCACGAGGTCACGCAACAACACCTCCGCAGCACGCTCACATAGGCCGTCGACTTCGTCGTCGCGCTCTGCGACATCGTGGCAGGCTTCGGGGTCCTCGTTCTCGTAGGCCGCGACGGCTGCCTCCACCTGGTCGGCCACCAACTCGCCGATAGCGACCAGGTCAGCCCGGGGGACGAACTCGTCGCTCATCCCCGTGACATACCCTCCGAGATTCATCGCCAGGTCGCCGACCCGTTCGAGGTCGGTGAGAATCTTAAAGGAGGCGGCGACGAAGCGCAGGTCACCGGCCACCGGCTGCTGGAGTGTGAAGAGGTCGATACAGTCGGCCTCCAGTTCGAGATACCGCTCGTTTATTTCATGGTCGTGTTCGAGGACGTACCGTGCTTGCTCCCGGTCGTTGTCGGCGAGTGCCTGAGCAGCCTGGCGCAGTCGCTCGACGACGGTCTCACCGAGGTCGACCACGGCCGACCGGAGCGCACTGAGCTCCGCCTGGAAGGAATCGCGTGGCATCTACCCGAACTTGCCGGTGATGTAGTCCTCGACGCGCTGGCTCTCGGGGTTCTCGAAGATTTTGTCGGTGTCGTCGTACTCGACGAGTTCGCCACCAGTGAGGAAGACGGCGGTCTGGTCGGAGATACGGGCGGCCTGTTGCATGTTGTGGGTGACGATGACCACCGTATAATCCTCCGCGAGGTCTTCGACCAGATCTTCGATTTTGGAGGTGGCGATTGGGTCGAGTGCGGAGGCTGGCTCGTCCATCAGGATGACCTCGGGCCCGACGGCGAGACAGCGGGCGATACAGAGACGCTGTTGTTGTCCGCCGGAGAGACCGAGGGCGTTGTCCTCGAGTCGGTCGCTGACCTCCTCCCAGAGCGCGGCCTGTTTCAGCGACTGCTCGACGAGGTCGTACTCTTCTTCGGTGTCGTCGCGACCGAAGAGACGGGCGAGCAGTCCCTTCTCGATATCGCCGTGTTTGCGCGGGCCGTAGGAGACGTTCTCCCGGATGGACTTCGGGAAGGGATTGGGCGACTGGAACACCATCCCGACCCGCTTGCGGAGTTCGACGAGGTTGGCGTTGGGGTCGTAGATTTCGGTGTCGTCCAGTTTCACCGACCCCTCCACGCGGGCCGACTTGATGCGGTCGTTCATCCGGTTGAGACAGCGAAGGTACGTGGACTTGCCACACCCGGAGGGACCGATAAGAGCCGTGACGCTTTCCTCGGGAATCTCCATCGAGACGTCCTTGAGCGCGTGTTCGTCGCCGTACCACACGTCCAGATTCTCCACGTCGAGTTTGGCGTCGCCGTCGAAGCGGTAGTCGGTCCAGGCCTCCTCGACGGTCTCGTCGCTCTCGCCGGTCGTCCGTTTGCCACTCGGTGCCTCTGTCAGTTCCGTGTCCGTGTCTCTCTCTGTATCGACTGCGTTACTCATAGTTCAACTTCCTCCTGAAGTACGTTCGCGTGACGATGCCGACGGCATAGAAGCCAAGCACCACTGTCAGCAACAGGAATGCCGACGCCCATCCCATAGATGGGGACCCGCTGACTCCGGCGGAGATAACTGCCCACACCTGAGTCGGCAGTGCGGCCGAGGCCTGTGTCAGTGCGTCGTTGATGATGAACGGCGGCTGGTTGAGGAACCGAAAGCCTCCGATGACATCGATGGCTCGCGTGGAGTTCAGCGTCGACCCCAACACGAGGATGAGCGGGGCCGTCTCACCGGCGATGCGGCCGACGCCCAGGATGACGCCGGTGACGACGCCCGGCATCGCTGCCGGCAGGACGACGCTCCGAATCGTCTCCCAGCGGCTCACGCCCAGCGCCGCGCTCGCGTCACGGTACTCGTCCGGGACGGACTTGATGGCTTCCCGGCTGGTGATGAGCACCAGCGGGAGCAACATGAACCCGAGCACGAGCATCCCGGCCAGCAGTGACTCGTCACCGCCCAGTCGCGGCAGGATAAACGCCGCACCGAACAGGCCGAAGACGACGCTTGGCGTGCTCCAGAGTGCGTTTGTCGCTATCTCGACCAGAGCAGTCGCACGCCCCTGCTCGGCGTACTCGGTCAGGAAGATGGCAGCGCCGACGCCCAGCGGGACTGCAAACGCCGAGGCCCCGGTGACGAGCCAGATGGTGCCGACCACGGCCGGCCAGATACCACCCGGCTGTGGGCCGAGCGGTTTGTAGGCTTCGAGTGCCATCGGCCAGGAGAGGCTTCCGGTCAGACCTATGCGGACTGGGCCGGCGATATAGGCTGCCTGGGTCAACGCGATGTGGAGCCCGAACAGCGCGACGAATCCACTGGCTGCTGCCAGCCCGAGGGTTCCCTCGTTGCGGAGAATCCGACGGAGATTTGCGTCATCCGTCTTACGGAGCGTCAGTGCGCAGATGAGGGCAAAACACCCGGCAGCGGCGGTGGCGACCAGCGCCAGTACCGGGACGATGTTGACCGGACCCAGAGAGGGATTCGCGCCGGAGAGGGATTCGAGGAGCACGGCAGTAGTCAACAGCCCGAGCGCGCTGAACAGCGAGACGCTGACCACCCGAGCGGCTTGCTCGGCCCGCTCTCTGCGTGTTCCGTCGCCGAACCCGACAGCCGCGAGGGGACTGACAGTGAACGCGACGGCAGCGAGCGCGCCGGCCAGAACCAGGCCGCTCCCGACTGTTTCTGACAGCGGGATGCCGGCCGGCGACCGGCCGAGGATGGCGATGATGACACCTGCGAGCAGGAGCCCCCCGATTGCACGGGGGACCAGCCGTCGGACGGTCACGAGCCGGTCCGATTTGTTGCCGACGTTCCTGAGCGTGCCGTACTTCCGGAGGAAGTACACTGCCAGGAAGCCACCCGAGATGATGAGCAGCAGGTTGCCGATTTCGAGTGCGGGGGTAATCGCCAGACTCGTGTCCAGTACGACGGGTTCCCTGTTGACCTGGACGGTGTAAGTGAAGGGGTAATCGAGCGTTCGGCCGGTAGCGAGAACTCCGAGTAACACGGCGGCCAATGCACCGACTGCAGCCAGCGGCGTCACGCGAACCAACTGTCTCACGGTCGAGTTCCACCGGGCGGTGCCGGCTGGCCCCCGCGCCCACTGGAGAGCGAGGACGAACAGCGGTGCCAGCACGACGAGTCCCGACAGCGCCCCGATGGCGAAGCCGTGGAAGGCATATCCGATGCCTTTGACGGCAACGAACACCACGATGGTTATCATCACCGTCACGATGAGAGCCGCGTTGACGTTGACGACGTAGAACGCACCGAGTTGCCGGCCGCGGGCACCGAAGCCGGCCCGTGCTTTCGAGGCAGCCCATCCGGCGACCATCGAGCCAAAGAGCACAAACAGCGGGACAACGACACCGCCGGTGAACCCGCCGTCGATTGTCTCCGGGTTCCACTGCCATCCGACGCCGACTGCGGCCGTGGTGACCGTCACGCCGAGTGCGCCGACGATCAGCGCTGCCGGCAGCGTCGAGCCGATGTCTTCACGCGGGAGCACAGTGACGACTGTCATTCCGACTCCGGACGCGAGCGTCACGACGACCCAGGTAGGAACGCCGGCCAGCAGCGTCGAATCGAAGCCGACGAGCGAACCGCCGATGGCCGCGCCGAAGATGAGTCCAATGGCACCGAACGCCAGTCCGGCGAGCAGACCAGCGCTGGGGTCCGGGGTTGTGTCTGCCACGTCGAATCGGGACGCTGCCCCGGCACTGACCACTGCGACAGCCTGGACGAGCAATGTGATGCCGAACAGACGCGCAAGCGTCATCTCGGCTGCAAACGCCAGGGCAGTCAACGCAAGCAGACTCACGACGACTCCGGTGGCGGCGTTGGTGGCGCGCTGTGAGGTGATTGACACAAGCCCGAGACGGTCACAGATAGCGACGACTCCGACACCGCCGACGGCCGCAACTGCAAGCGTCAACAGGGGTCGCCCGAGTTCGGACCCCGTTGCTCCGAGTGCAATCACGTCGGCGAGCGCCGCGATGCCGACGACGAAACTCACGAGACTGAGACCGACAGTTCCGTCCAGCACCCGCTCGAAGTAATCGGAATCGTCGGTGACGAGGGTCGTTTCGCGGACGTATGCTTCACTCATGCGTTCCCCTTCAGTTTCCGTTTCATGCGTCGTTCGATGTACTGTGCGATAACGCTCATCCCCGCGACGATGACAAAGAGCATGACGCCGGCGACGAACAGCACCTCGACGGTGCTCTCCGAGGCATCACCGTAGGAGGTTGCGATGCGGCTGGTCAGCGTGACACTCTGATCGAAGACGTCGAACAGCGGGTCCGAGAGGCCGGTTCCGGCGGCCATAATCGCTGCGACGGCCATCGTCTCGCCGATAGCACGTCCCAGTCCGAGGATGACTCCCGCTGAGATACCCGAGAAGGCCGCGGGAATCGAGATGCTCTTCATCGTCTGCCACTCCGTGGCTCCCATCGCGACGGAGCCGTCGGACATCGAACTCGGGACACTGGAGATGGCGTCCTCGGCGACGGAGACGACTGTCGGCAGCGCCATCACGCCGACCACGAGGCCGGCGATGAGGAAACTCGCCTGCTGGTCGAGAAAGGCGTCTTGAACGAAGCTGTTGAGCACCTGAAAGCCGATGAAGCCGTAGACGATGGACGGAATCCCGGCCAGAATCTCAACGGCCGGTTTGATGATTTCACGGACCCTGTCACTCGCAATCTCGGCGATGTACAGCGCGCCCATCAACCCGAGCGGGCCAGCGACGGCCCCTGCGATGACGGTGACGATGACCGTCGCCCAGATTGCAGGTAACAGCGAGTAGACGCCGCCCGATGGGTTCCAGACTGCTTGTGTTTCCCCGACCGGTAGCACTGCTTCGAGGAAGAAAAACCAGCGGACGTTTCCATTACTGTCCAGCGGGACGGCGAGCAATCCGGCGCTGTGTTCGCGAAACGCCGGGAACGCACTCGCAAACAGGAAATACGTGATGAACGCGACCGTCAGGACGGTCAACACCGTCGCGATGAGGGTAAGCAGTCGTGCCATCTCCGACTGGTGGGTGGCCCACCCGATGGCCGTCACGATGACGAAGACACCGAGTACCGGGAGCGCGAGCGACGGCAGGAACAGAAAGACAAGTATCGTGGCTGCAAGCGACAACGCCGCTGCGCTCACGACGGACAGCGAGCCCGCTGATGCATCTTCTCCGACGAGAATGACCTGTGCGCGTGATGCGATGTACGATAGCATTGGATAGTAGGCGTGCTCGTTCGAATCCAGTTACTGCAGTCGGTCCAGGTTACTCCTGGTCCGGCAGTTTGTTGCGCTCTTCTTCGCGGCGGGCCTCTGAGAGCCTGAAGTAGTTGTTCGGGGCCACGAAGGTGTCCTGACCGAAGTCCGACAGCACCATGTTGAGGACGGCGGCCTCCTTCTTCGAGGTTTCTGCCCAGGTGTAACAGTGGAGGTCACGCGAGAGGGGGTACTCCGTCGCGTCCAGCCCGTTTTCGCTGGCCTGGTACTCGTAGCGTGTGCCCTCCCAGTTGAGAGCAACATCGCTCAGTCCGTCGGTATCGATAAACGCCAGTGCGAGGTAGCTGATGGCGTTGTCGGCCTGGCCGACGGCCTGTGCGAGGCGCTGATTCTGGCCGAAGCGGTTCGAGACCGTGGTCTCCGCTTCGGGGTCGCCGAAGACGTTGCTCACGAAAGAGGTCCGGGTCCCCGACCCCTTGACGCGAGCGAGCACCTGGACTTCCTTGCTCGGACCTTCGTAGGCCTCGATGTCCTGCCAGTCGGTGATTTCGCCCTTGTAGAGGTCTTTCAGTTCCTGGCCGGTGATGACATCGACGCCAGCGTCCGCGATTTCCTGGGAGACGACCAGCGGCTGGCCGTCGACGCCGACGACGTGGTCTTTGAACTTATTGTAGGAGTCCCGGTCGGGGAGTTCGTCCTCGACGTTCCCCGAGGAGTTTCCGATGTCGTGTTTCTCGTCGCGGACCTTCTCGACGCCGGTCCCGGAGTGTGAGAGCGCAACCGTGAACCGGAACGGTGGGTTATTGTTGTCCTTGGCTTCGAACCCGTAGAGGCCGGCCCAGTAATCGGCGAGATTCTTGTCCGTGTCGATGCCGTACTCGCCGTGGGGCCAGTACTCGGTATCGTCTGCTGGCCGGTTGGCGTTCCAGTAGGACGCCGCCGAGTTCATGATGGGGTACACCGTCGAGGACCCACCTGCTGCAAGCGGCGAGGTGTTGCCCGAACCCTCGTCGTCGTCCGAGGCCTCACTCGAACACCCTGCCAGTGCTGCTACTCCTGCAGCGCCGGTACCAACGAGGAATTTCCGTCGTGATACGTCGTCAAGACGCGTATCTTGCGTCATCGGGTGAATCTCCCGGGGACATAATAAAACGCGTTTATAATACCCGACTGTTCGGCTACGTGCCCACACTGACTGCTCGGTTGTCCACCTAGTGCTATCGAGTCCTTGGGAGGACTCGTTTCCGTTGGTAGTGCTATATAGACGTGACTGGCGTGTCCGTGTGAGGTGGCCAGAAGAAGGGATCCGCTTGTTTAGTCCGTTTTCGAGCCAGTACTACGCGCTCTCGCTTATCCGAACTTGCCGGTGATGTAGTCCTCGACGCGCTGGCTGTCGGGGTTCTCGAAGATTTTCTGTGTGTCGTCCACTTCGACCAGTTCGCCACCGGTGAGGAAGACGGCGGTCTGGTCGGAGATACGGGCGGCCTGTTGCATGTTGTGGGTGACGATGACCACCGTATACTTCTCGGCGAGTTCCTCGATGAGGTCCTCGATTTTGGAGGTGGCGATCGGGTCGAGTGCGGAGGCCGGCTCGTCCATCAGGATGACCTCGGGGCCGACAGCGATGGCGCGAGCGATGCAGAGGCGCTGTTGTTGTCCCCCCGAGAGGTCCAGCGCGCTCGAATCGAGCTGGTCTTTGACCTCGTCCCAGAGGGCGGCGTCTTTCAGCGCCTGCTCGACGCGTTCGTCGAGGTTCTCGGTGTCGTCCTGGATGCGCAGGCCGTAGGCGACGTTGTCGTAGATGCTCTTGGGGAAGGGGTTGGGGTGCTGGAACACCATGCCGATTTTCCGCCGGAGCGCCACGGGGTCGACGTCGTCGTCGTAGACGTTTTTCCCGCGGAAAAAGAGTTCACCGTCGATGCGTGCGGAATCGACCAGGTCGTTCATGCGGTTGATACACCGCAGGAAGGTCGATTTCCCACAGCCGGAGGGACCGATGAGTGCGGTCACCTGGTTTTCCGGAATCTCGAGGTCGATGCTGTCCAGGGCCTGTGTCTCGCCGTAGTGGACATCGAGATTCCGTGTCTCGATGACGGTGTCGGCTATCATCGAATTGGACTGCTGGCGTGATTCGTCGGCTGTCGTGCTAACGGCTGCCGTATCGATGAGTCGGTCGCTCGATTCGTCGGTCGTGGTCTCTTCGGTCGGCTCGGATTTGGTGGTGTTGGATTCGGATGACATTGTGTCTCACTGAGTTTGCTCGTATCTGTTGCGGATGACGATTGCCAGTGCGTTCATCGAGAGCAGGACGATGAGCAGTGTCATCGCGCCTGCGGCTGCGACATTCTCCCTGAGAATGGGATTTGCGTCCAGCGACCAGGAGAATACCTGTAGTGGCAGTGCCGTTCCCTGACCGGTCAGTTCTCCGGGCATTCCCCCGACGGCAGCGATGCCGACCATCAGCAGGGGGGCCGTCTCCCCGACTGCGCGACCCAGCGCGAGGATAGTTCCGGTGAGGATACCCGGGACTGCACGGGGTAACACGACGTTGCGGACAGTCTGCCAGCGGGTCGCACCCATCCCGTAGGATGCCTGCCGGAGCGAGTCCGGGACAGCTCGAATCGCCTCCTGTGAGGAGATGATGACGATGGGGAGGATGAGCAAGGCGAGAGTGAACCCGCCGGCGACGATGGCACCCAGCGACAGCCCGCCGTAGCGGACGAACACCCCGACTCCGAGCAGGCCATAGACGACTGAGGGGACGCCTGCCAGGTTCGAGATGTTGACCTCTAACAGGCGCTTCCACCGGTTGTCCGGGGCGTATTCTTCGAGATAGATGGCAGTACCGACTCCCAGCGGGAACGCCACGAACGCGACGATAAACATCAAGTACAGTGACCCGACCAGCGCCGGGTGAACCCCCGTGAGCGCCGGTTTGTAGTGCGAACCACTGGTCAGGAACGATACATCCAGCCAGGTGTCGGGACCGGCGAGGCCCAGTCGTCGCTCGGCGAGGATAGCCACCAGTAGACTCCCGATGACGACGACCGACAGTCCGAGCCCGCTCTGTCCTTCGGCGTCGGTCTTTCTGACGTAGGCTGCGTACCCGCCGTAGGCCGCTCCGATGCCGAGTCCGAACGCGAGCAGCGTGTTCGGGGCCTGGACGATAAACCGCTGGTGGAAGGCAAGTCCAGCAGCGACGCCGATGGCAGCGACGACCGGTAGTGCGAGTCCCAACTGACCCTCGTCGTAGTCGCGATAGACCATGGCAGCGAACACGAGCGCAGGTACGCCTGCCGTGAGCCCGTACAGCATCGGACCCACGGGCGCGACGATGACGTATGTCCGATGGAAGAGATACCCGACCAGTACTCCCGCGATGAAGACGAACGGTACCACGAGTCCGACCTGTCCAGAGCGGTTCTGTCGGAGCGTGACGCCGGCGTAGACAGCCACAGCGAGGACTGCTCCAAGCGCATAGACGGCGACAGCACGTTCGCCCAGCGATATGGGGACGAAGGCACTCCCGAATTCGAGTACGACGGCCGCAAGCATCGCCCCGAGAGCCGCCACGACGGTGGCGACGACGCCCCGCTTCCCAACCGTCGGGTTCGCGAGGAAATACCGGAGCAACAGTGCGGCCGGGATGCCGACGGTTACGGCAGCGACAAGCGTAGCTTGCGTCCCGAGAAAGAGCGCCAGCACCGACGCGACACCGCCACCAGCGACGATGACGCCGACGAGCTGGAGGCCGACCGTCAATGCTCGCCGGCGGGTGTACAGATAGACCAGCGTGGCGGCCGTCGGGAAGATAGCCACTACGAACATGACGACGGTTAGCTGACTGCCGAGCCACAGCACGAGTGCTGTCGTGACAACGGCCGCCCCGGTCACGATTCCGAGCGCGCGCAGTGCCACAGTGCCAGCGGTCCGGTTTCGCCAGCCGTAACCAGCCGCCAGCAGCGTCGGAACGCCGAAGACACCACCAACGAGGAGATACCATTCCTGGCTCGCCGTCTGTGGCTGGAAGGCGTCGAGCATCGTGTAGACAAGCAGCAGGAACAACGCGAAGACACCGATGAACGACGCGGCGCGTGTGATGTTCTCGAAGACGATGCCACGAATCCGACTCACCTGACCGAAGTCAGCCGTGTCGTCGGTTTTGGTCGCCATTATTCGTACTCCTCCCGGTAGCGTGCGGCGACGAGATTACTGATGACGTTCATCGTGAAGGTGATGGCAAACAGCGTCAGTCCGATGGCAAACAGGCTCTTGTAGGTCAGTGACGTGGGGTCAACGTCACTCTTCCCGATGTTTATCATCGCGGCTGTCATCGTCTCCGTCGACAGGAGAAACGAGCCGATGGGGTCGGAGCCATCGAACAGGCGTGCGGTCGACCCCGCAGCGATGGTCACTGCCATCGTCTCGCCGATGGCCCGCGAGAGTGCGAGGATGAATGAGGAGACGATACCGGAGACCGCTGAGGGGACGACGACAGTCGTTGAGACTTCGAATTTTGTCGCGCCGAGGCCGTAACTCGCGTTCCGAAGTGAGTCCGGCACCGCGCTCATCGCGTCTTCGCTTAGACTTGATACCATCGGGATGATCATGATGCCGACAACGATGGAGGCTGAAAGCGCGTTGAACGTCCCGATAGTGGGAAAGATATTCTCCAGAATTGGTGTGATGTACACCAGCGCAAAGAAGCCGTAGACGACGGTCGGGACGCCGGCGAGAATCTCCAGTGTCGGCTTCAGGATTGCCCGGATGCGCTCGCTGGCGTACTCCGAGAGGTAGATTGCGGTGAGAACGCCGATAGGGAGCGCGATGAGTGCGGATCCGACGGTAATCATCAGCGTTCCGCTGACAAGCGGGAGGACGCCGTACTCACCTTCTATCTGTGGACTCCAGTTCGTTCCGAGGAGGAAGTCCGTAATCGGGACCTCGTTCCAGAAGGTGAGTGCATCACCCAGCAGCGTGAGGATGATGGCGACAGTCGTCAGAATCGAAAGCAACCCGCAGAGTAGAAAGAGGACGCGGTAGGTCTGTTCACGCGCCGTTCTGGAGGCGTCGGTATCGCTTGTCACGATGTCCGGTGTTTCGCTGCTCATCGTTCAGTTGTTTGATTTGGCGTCCTGGATGGCCACTTCCAACTGGCCAAGTTGTGTCACCTGCTGGTCCTCCGTCAAGGGAACGTAACCCACCGAATCGGCAACGATACTTTCGCTGGTGGCATTGTGCACGTAGTACCGACAGAACGCAGCGACGTGGCGCTGTGCGAGTGCGTCTTTGGCTACGTAGATAAACAGCGGTCGGGAGAGTGGTGTGTACTCTCCGTTCGCTGCCGTCTCCAGGGAGGGCTTGACACAGCCACCGTCCGTGTCGACATCGTCAACGCCGATTGCTTTCACGGTGTCGCTGTTACCCTGATAGTAGGCAAAGCCCATGTAGCCTATTGCGTACTCGGAACCCTCGACACCCGTAACGATGGTATTGTCGTCCTCGGTGGATTCGTAGTCACTACGGTGGGACGTTTCCTCACCGAGTATTGCCTCATTGAAGTAGTCGAACGTCCCGGAGGTTTCGGCCGGTCCATAGAGGTCGATATCCTCATCGGGGAACTCGTCGCGAACATCGCTCCACTGCTTTGCCCCGTCGGCACCCCATATCTGTGCCAGCTCATCCGTCGTCAGGCAGTCGAGCCAGTCGGCGTCGTTATTCACGACGACAGTCAGTGCGTCCGTCGCAACCCGAATCTCAACGGGCTCGATGCCGTTGTTGCTACACTGCTCGCGCTCGTTGTCCGTCACTCGACGGCTGGCGTTGTTGATTGCCTTGTCACCCTTACAAAAGTAACTCCCGAACCCGCCGCCGGTCCCGGTCGACTGTACCGAAATATCGACATCGGGATACTTATCGATGAACTCCACGCGCATCGCACGCGTGAGCGGGTACACTGTACTGCTGCCGGCAACGCCGATTTCACCGGCTATTCTCTGTGAGTCTGAACCACCGCCATCGTAGTTCTCTCGACGCTGGATACAGCCAGCGAGAGTCAGTCCGCCTACCGACCCTGTGCCGACGAGAAATTGCCGCCGTGTGAGTCCACGCGCGTCCCGTCTCATTAGTCGAAGGGAACAATGTGATGAATAAATACCCTTCTATTATCTATACATAATCTATATAGCTGTATGTAGGGGTGCAATGTGAAATTGTCACAAGGGTTCTCCCCGTACCGGAAATATCTCTCTCCCAGCCACTGAGTGGGCCGTTTCCAACTACTGGACTACAATCGGTCTGTCTCTGCCCTGTTATTGTTGGCTGGGCCATGACGGCGGGTAGAGCCACCTTACAGCGGGTACAGTGGGCTATATATGGAAAATATATCTATTTACAGGTTTTTATATAGATGGGATGTGATTTATATCCCTGGGGGTGAGAGAGAGGAATATGGAGACGCGCAAGGTCCAGGTGACCGGCGGTTCCACGTATACGGTGTCACTCCCGAAAGACTGGGCAACGACCAACGATGTCAGCGCTGGCAGCGTTGTCGAGTTCCACTCGGAGGAAGACTTGCTGTTGCTGGCACCCCAACGCGAGGAGGACCGCATCGAAGGGAGCCTGGATATCACGGGACTGGAATCCGAACACCAGCTCACGCAGGCGGTCATGACGATGTACGTCAGCGGCTTCGACGTCATCAGGCTGGAGACGACCCGCATCACGGCGACCCAGCGCCGCATCATCCGCGAGGCCACCCAGGGACTCGTCGGGCTGGAGGTCATCGAAGAGACATCCGACCGTGTCGTCTTGCAGGACCTGCTTGACTCCTCGGAGCTGTCGGTCCACAACGCCATCACGCGCATGCGTCTGGTGAGTCTCACGATGCTCGAAGACGCCATCGAGGCGTTGCTCACCGACGACGACGAACTGGCATACGACGTGAAAGAACGCGACGACGATGTCGACCGCCTGTGGTATATGGTCTCGCGGGTGTTCCGGACAGTGCTTCGCAACCCCACTGCGGCCAACGAAATCGGCTTCTCGCGGGAGACCAGTTTCGATTACCAGTCAAGCGCCCGCCAACTGGAGCGCATCGGCGACCACGCGACCAAGATAGCGGACCTCGCGCTGGAGGTCGAAGACATCCCCGAGAGTCTCGCCGACCCGCTCCGTGAACTCCACGACGAGGCCCGTATCGTGCCGGACACGGCGATGGACGGCCTGCTGGCTGACGACTCCGAGCAAGCCGTCGAACTCGCCAACCAGGCACGGGACCACATCGAGACGGTCGACGAGTACGTCCGGGCCGTCGACAAGGAAATCCACGAGTATGACCCCCAGCTCGCACAGGTGCTCGGGCTCGTTGCTGACTCCCTTTCCCGGACTGCCGACTACGGGGGGAATATCGCCGAAAGCGCCCTGCAGAAGGCCGCACCGAGTCCCTGACGCGGGCGAACTGCTGCAAGTCGCTACCGCTAGGTTCCCACACCTCATCGGGACAACTCCCGAATCGATAACCAAATCAAGCAGGGCTGCACACGGCCACAGCGGTCCGTCTCAGTCCAGCCAGTTGGGAAGGAGTGATTCCCGCTCTGAACCGTCGCTGTCGCCCGTTTCGTCGCTGTCTCCGTTACCGTCAGCGGTGTCGACACTCATCGTCGTCACAGTGCCCTCTGCCTGCCTGCACCCATCGCCGTCTGCCTGGTCGCGCTGCCCGTCTTCAGCCTGCCCCGTCTCATCGGTATCGCCCTGTTTTCTATCTTGGCCTTGCTCTGTTTCGCAGTCGCTGGCGGGGTCGCCCGGACTGTCGGCAGTTGTCTCTGCCCCCATCTGGTCGTCCGGTGACTCCTCCCGAGAGTGTGCCGGGTCTTCGCCGTCCGAGTCGTCCGACACGGAGTCCGGCGTGACATCGGAGTTGCGAATCACCTCCTCCAGTGACGGTTCGACGAACTCTTCGGGCAACTGAATCGGCTCGCCGACTTCTTCCGGGTCGGGTGCAAGCGGCCCTTCGAGGTCGACTGCCACGGGGTCGTCTTCCACATCCGGTTCGTCGGCGATAGCCCGTTCCATAAATCGGGCCTGTGTATCGATGACTTCCTCACCGGCGGGCTGGCACTGCTCGTAGCTGCCATCCGGTTGCATCTCCCAGGCGCGGCGGTTGTCTGCGAGCAACGTCTGCAGGAACGCCTCCAGATACGCCTGTAGTTGCGTGTCCTCGACGGGAGTCACCGCCTCCACCCGGTCGTCGAGATTGCGGTGCATCAGGTCTGCCGACCCGATGAAATACTCCGGGTCGCCGTCGTTGCGGAAGTAAAACACGCGGGAGTGTTCGAGGAATCGGCCAACGATGCTTCGGACGGAGATGTTCTCACTGACGCCCTCGATACCCGGCCGCAGGCGACAGATGTCCCGGACTATCAGGTCTATCTCCACGCCTGCCCGGGAAGCGCGGTAGAGTTCGGTGATGATTGTGGGGTCTTCCAGCCGGTTGGCTTTGGCGACGATACGTGCGTTGCCGCCCTGGCGGGCGATCTCGACCTCGTTGTGGATACGGTTGACCAGCCGCTCGCGCATATCCGTCGGCGCTATCAGTACCTTCTCGTACTCCTCGTGGAGGCTGTGGCCTGTAAAGTAGTTGAACAGTTTCACGAGGTCTTGCCCGATGGCGGGGTCCGCGGTCAACAGTCCGAGGTCTTCGTACTGTTTTGCGGTCTCGGAGTGGTAGTTGCCCGTTCCGACGTGTGAGTAGATGCGTACGCCGTCGGCCTCCTCGCGGACGACCAGCGAGGTCTTGGTGTGGGTCTTGTAGCCCAGTTTCCCGTAGGCAACGTGAATCCCCTCCTCTTCGAGGCGTTCGACCCACCGCAGATTGTTCTCCTCGTCGAAGCGCGCTTTCAGTTCGACCATCACGCCGACCTGCTTGCCGTTTCGGGCGGCCTCGATGAGGCTCTCGACGACTTTCGAGTCCTCTGCAGTCCGGTAGATGGCCGCCTTGATGGCAAGCACGTCGGGGTCACGTGCGGCCGTCTGGAGAAAGCGCTGGACAGTGCCTTTGAAGGAATGATATGGGTGATGCACGAGGACATCGCCGTTGCGAATCTCATCGAAGACATTCATGTCGTCAGTGTCGGGCAGGCGCGGGTGGGCGCGAGGCTCCCAGGACTCGCGTTTCAGTTCCGGCCGGTCGAGGTCGAGCAAGGACATGAAGTCCCGGTAATCCAGCGGCGTCGGCAGGTCGAACACCTCCGGCCCGTCGAGGTCGAGTTGCTCGATGAGGAGGTCACGGACCTCGGGCGGGGCGTCTTCGTCGATTTCCAGCCTGACGACGCGACCAAACTCGCGTTCGCGGATGACCTCCTGTATCTGCTCGACGAGGTCCTCGGCGACTTCCTCGTTGCGCCGCACCTCGGCGTTTCGGGTCACCCGGAACGTCGAGTAATCGATGATTTCGACGTTCGGGAAGAGCAAATCGAGATTCTCCCCGATGACATCCTCGAGCAACACGTACCGTGTATCCTCACCCACCTGCAGGAGTCGCGGTCTGTTGCCGGGCACCTTCACCCGGGAGAAGACCGGGCTGGCGTCGGGGTCTTCCCGGGTGAGAACTGCAAGCGAGAGGCTGAGATTCGAGATGTGGGGGAACGGATGGGCCGGGTCGAAGGTCAGTGGGGTCAGCGTCGGCATCACCGACTCCCGGAAGTACTCCCGGAGGTCAGCCTGCTCGTTCTCGGTGAGGTCGTCGTACGCTTCGATGTGAATCCCTTCGGCGGCGAGTTCCTCGCGTATCTCGCGATAGGTCTCGGCCTGTCGCTCGAACAGTGGCCGGGATTCGGTGAGGATGGCTGCCCACTGCTGTTCGGGGGTCATCCCGTCGACGGTTGCCTCGGTGACACCTGCCGCCATCTGCTGGCTGAGCCCTCCGACACGCTTGCGGAAGAACTCGTCCATGTTCTGTGTGAAGATGGCGAGAAATTTCACCCGTTCGAGCAGCGGATTCCGAGCATCGACAGCCTCGTTGAGGACCCGTCGCTGGAACGCCACCTCGCTCAACTCCCTGTTCAGATAGTACTCCGGGCTCGACAGGTCAGGCTCGCCGGGGTCTTCATCGTCCGCTGTCATGGTTTGCCTGTCTGTCCGTCGGCGAGGAACTTCTCCTGCGGTCGGCTCTGGTGGGTCGTCTCGGCCGGCACGGAGACGAACACCCCGTCTGTCACGTCGTAGGCCGTCAGTGAGCCCCCGTAGACACAACCGGTGTCAACTCCGACTGCCCACTCGCGTTCGATGGGTGCAGCCAGCACCGTATGGCCGAAAAACACCCGCGGAGGACCCTCGTGAGCGTCGAACCAGAAGGGACCGTCGTAGCCATTGCCGTGGTGAGAACGCATCGTCAACACCGTGTCCCGGCCCTGCGTCGAGAGCGCCGTCGTCGGGTCGATGCCACCGTGGACGACCAGCAGGTCTTCCCAGGAAATAGCGAGCGGAAGCGTCTGCAGGAAGTCGATATCGTCGCCGTCTATACCATCGACAGTCTTCCGCCCGTCGAGGACTTTCTGCTCGTTGTTCCCGCGGACCGAGAGGATATTCTCGTTGTCCCTGACGATGTCGACGACGCCGGCGCTGTCCGGCCCCTTCCGAACGAGGTCGCCGACACAGACCACGAGGTCGGTCGACTCGATATTCAGTCTGTCCAGCAGGCGCTCGAATGGCTCACGACAGCCGTGGATGTCGCCAACGACGTAGAGGTCATCCCAGGCTGTGGGGTCGATTCGCTGGTGGTGTTGTTCGACTTGGTCCGAGAAGCGCCACGTCGGCTCGTCGCGGTGGGCTTCACATCCTGTCATCTACCGGTACCGTCACTGGCTCCATTATATACCCTTTATATGAGTGGTCGGTACCACTCGGTACCGATATATACCACTCCTGACGAGACCTGTGTGGAACCGACCCTACACACCGACACTTAGCGACGCTTATGCGCTCGCGACCATCTCTCGCATATGGCGTGCTCGCTCGAATCCAGATATATCAGCCATCCTGTCACTATCGGTAGCCTCTGTCAGGCACGTCCTGGCGGGTTTCCCGCCAGTCTCTCCGGTATGTCGACTCGGCAGTGACTGTTGTTCATCCCACATCAGACACACTCTTTCCGCGGGCAAACCGCGTGACTGCGGCACGGGACAGCTCGCGCAGGGTGCGAAGAGATGGACGTAAGCGACTCGTACCTATCGAGTCTGTTGACGTGCGGATATACACGGGAGGTCGGTACTGGCCTGCCCTCGCTGTTCCGTGGGTACTCGCACGTCTGGGCGGTTTCACGCTGCCCTTTTTGAAAAGTAGCCGACGAGTTATTCCTCGACCAGCACGGCGTTGATCTGGCCGTCCTGTCCGGGGCGGGAGGTGACGCGTGCGCGACCCTCGCTGGTTTCGAGGATTGCACCTTTCGTGATGATGTTTCGGCGTGCGTAGTTGGGGTTCGACGGGTTTTCAGCGACGTTTTCGATGTCGGCGGCGACCGTCTCGCCGTCGATGGCGACGCTGGCCGTATCGGCTGTGATTGTCCGAACTTTCGTCGTGTTGCCGCGGGCGTCGACGGTCTTGAACTTGCCGTCGCCGACCTGGGACTCGGTGAACTCGGAACCGAGCTGGTGTTTCTTCTTGTCGCTGGCCGGTCGCCGTCGGCCACCGGTCCGCTTGCGCTGTGATGGGCCCTGGTACTTCATACCCGCAGGAAGTATCACGGGCCACTTCAACCTCTCGATGCTGCTTTCCTGCCGGCGGTCGACGGGCAGGCTGGCCCGTGACGATACATTTAGGCGTCGTGCGCGCCCGTCATCAACTGATGAGTCTCCGTCGGGCCGTCGCCGCTCCCTTCCGACAGCGGGGCGTCGACCGGATGAACGAAAGCGAATTCGTCGTGGAGCTGTCACTGGACAGGGACTGGTTCTCGCCGGACCAGGCCAAACGCCTCGTCGACACTGCCACCGGTGAGGGTCTGCTCGACCGTGACGGCGACGACGTGGTCGCAGCCTTCGATGTCGGCGGCGTTGACATCCCCGACGACTTCGTCCCCGACGAGTCCGTCGTCCAGGAGCGGTCTGTCTTCGAGCGCGTACTCGATGCCGTCGTGGACGTGGGCGTCGAAAAACAGACCGCAGTTGCCGATATCAACCGTCTGCAGGCCGACCTCGGTCTCACTATCGAGGCTGCCGCCGTTCTCTATGCGCGCCGACAGGGTCTCGACGTGACAGACCTCGCAGAGCGCGCACGAGGTGAACTGTAATGGTCAAAGAGACAATCACTGACCCGAAACGTATCGCCGAACTGCTCGCCTCCGAACTGACCGGGCTGGCGACAGAGCCGCTGTCGGCCGTCGAGGTGGTCGACGCTGATCAGGATGCGACACCGAGCCCTCAGGGGACTGTCGCATACGCCATCGCCGCCCACGGGAAAGAAGTCGGTCGTGTCCTGCTGTATCCCGAGGCCGCTGCCGTGGTACTCGACGCTGTCGACGACATGGAGCCACCGGCTGACAGTCGGGAGGGACTCGAAGTAGAAACGTCGGATGACGGGCTCCGGCTGCTGGTATCGACGGGTGCTGCAGTCAAGGGGGCGGTCGATATCGTGCGCTCGACGCTGCCGTAGTTAGCGGCCGTAGTGGTGTCGTTCTAGCACTTCCCTGAGCTGTGGGGCCAGTCTGTCCCGTTCGACGTAATAATCCGCGTCCGGTGCGCGCTCGAAGCGGTCTGTCAGGACTTGCACGGCGACCATTCCGGCCGCACTCGCCCCGCGGATGTCCGCGTCCGGGTGGTCTCCGACGTAGGCTGTGACCTCGGGCGTGACGCCGAGGTCGGCACAGATTGCCTCGAACGCGCGTCCGTCGGGCTTGCCCGCTGGCAGTGAGCCAGTGATGACGACCCCATCGAAGCAGTTCTCCCAGCCCAGCGTCTCCAGTTTCGTCTGCTGGGCCTGGACGGGGCCATCCGTCAGCAACCCCACCCGGTACTGGGTCCGGAGTTCGGCAAGCAACTCCGGGATATCCCCGACCGGCGCGAGCGCGTCGTTGACCGCATTACGATAGGCGCGTGCGGCGGTCTCCGGGTCCCCGTCGTCGAGTAGCGCGTCGAAAATCGGGGTTCGCGTGGTCGTCGCGCGGTGCTGGCCGTGCACGTCGAGATAGGCCGAGCGCTCGAGTCCGTCGACCCCGGCGGCCGCGGCTGCCTCGTCGAGCAGGGTCTGTCGGTCCCGCTGGGGGACAGCGAGCGTGTAATCGAGGTCGAAGACCACCGCAGCGAGTGCCATCGCCCCCTGATTCGCTGTCGAGGACTTAGAGTGTGTCCGTTTCGAATTGGTCGTCCTCGCAGCCTGTCCCACCTGAGTGGCAACTGTTGATTAGCAGTGGTTGTGTATATGGCAATTCTATGCGTGCGTCTGTGCTCGAGACAGTGAGTCTACCGAGTACCTCTTCTGATGTGAGATCAGCTGTATTTATCCGTCAGTGACGGTCAAAACGTCGCGTTTCTCTGCAGGAATTGGATTCTGATAGGTCACGTCTTCCGCCTCACAGAGTTCCTCAAAGTCGGTATCAGTAGTGAGCAAATAGTCAGCGTCGTACGACCGTGCGAGCGCGAGAAGGAAGGAGTCGTACACGTCGTGATTTTTGTCGGCACTGATATCGTATGCCTCCAGTATCGTGGTGTCGGTGGCGCTAATAATCCGTGCCGGGCTTTGAACGAGGGACTGGACGGCGTTTCGAGCGTCCACCGGCCCCACACCGAATTTCTGCACCATGATGTACTGTGCTCGAAAGGGGTAGTAGTCGAATACGAGCAACGCATTCGGTCCGTCGATTGCATCCTCAATCCACGAGGAGACGTCATCGTACGCAGGATGGTCGTCTGTCAGGCCAATGGCGAGGATGTTCACATCCGTAAGTACCGTTACCTCAGTTGGGAGCGTGTTCACCTGTCTGCTCATTCGTGGCCATCCATCGGGCCAAATAGGCTTTCGCCGGCGTCACTCGGAGTCGTGTTCTCCCACGAATTGTGGCCAGCTGTTGCCGTTTGCAGTTTCGAACTCGGCTTTGGATTGACCTCTAGAACCGAGCCAACCAACCGTGCTGGAATCTCGTCGTTCGATTCGATTCCGAGTTGGTCCCGAATCTCTTTTGGGAGCGTGACCCTTCCTCTGTCATCGACTTTCAGCGTGATTTCTTCCGCTGAAGCCACCTCGACTGAACTATTTCCCATCCCGAGTCACCTATTTCCCACTACTATAGTTACATATAAAACGCTTTCGCAGTCTGAAAAACGACCATATTGGGTGTCGTAGGACTCTTCGCAACGTGGAGATTTTCGGCGGCGATTGGGTGAATATGTCGCTCAGCAAGCAAGTTTGGTGGGCAGTTGGTTCAGTATCGCGGTGGTGAAAGAAAGCACAGCGCTATGCTGACTGCACGCTCTGTATCGAGCGATTCTCTTCACCCACTATTTGAGCAGAGCGTCGTGCAAGACTCGCGCCTTCCATCTTGCATACCATCGCAAATACAATTCTGATCTGGTAACTTTTCCACCGGTCGATACGCAGGCTTACTGGCCGGGGTGGTTCAACCAGATGTCGATGAAACAACCACCATGAGAATGGTTCTATGACATGCTTCGGTCGCTAATTCCCGCGGACACTACTCGCCCGGTTGCTCATCGGACGAAAGCAAACGCATTGCAACAGCAGAACGCTAAACGTCTGAATTAGGAGCTGTAATTCGTGTATTCGGGGGGTAAACCCACTATAGGCGCTGCAGGCTTTGGTCCGATACACGGACGGAGCTACCTTTCAGGCGTGAGGCGGCCAAAACCAGCGGGTCTGAGACGCACCGAAAAACACAGTATTCTGTGCTCACATAGCCTTCTGTATGCCGACGATTACAGTCAACGTTGACGACGATCTCAAAGAGCGCATGGAGAAGCACCCGGAAATCAACTGGAGTGAGGTCACGCGGCAGGCCATCCAAGAGAAAATCGAGACGCTCGAAGTGATGGACGAACTCACTAGCGAGAGCGAACTCACGGAGAGCGACGTGCAGGAGATTGCTGACAAAATCAACGAGAGTGGACGCAAGCACGTTGACGAGGAATCAGCGTAGACACGACTGATGAAGCTGGTCATCGATGCAAACGTCGTCATCTCCGCACTCGTCGCTGATTCGAAAACGCGGGAGCTCATCGTCACGCTCGAACCGGATCTCTTGACACCCGCGTTCGTCTACGACGAGATCGACAACTACGAAGAGCTGATCGTGGAGAAGTCCGGGATGGAACCGGACCGAGTGGCACAGTTTATCGACCTCTTGTTCCAGTATATCGAAGTCGTCCCTGCCGACGATTTCTATCCAGCTATCGATAGTGTAGACAAAGCAATTGGTGACATAGACCCCGACGACGTACTCTATCTGGCGTGTGCGATAGCCAGCGATGCAGCCATCTGGAGCGATGACTCTGATTTCAACGAACAGGGGCTGGTTGCGACGTATTCCACAAGCGACGTAATCGACTCATTTGACACGCTCTAACTCAATGTGCGGTTGGTTTTCTCTAGTGAGAGAGTTCTAGAACAGTTCGCATACCACACCAGTCGTCACAGATTGAATCGATCGATACAGGCCGTGCTGTGACCAGCAAGCATTCGCGCGAACGGAGTGAGCGCGATTCACTGAACGCGAGGCGAAGCCGAGCGTTCAGCCTTTTTAGCGTAGATTTTTGCGGCGAGCGGTTCCCGCAGCGAACGCAGTAAGCGAGGAAACCCGAGCCGGAAAAAGGTACTTTCGCAGGTCTAGTGAGCAGTCGTTTCACTGGTTAAGTGAATAAAGGAACCATATTCACGACGACTGTTATCGAGACGCGGAGTCCTGTCGACGGCACCGCGGACCGTCGCCTCTTTATTGTCCCGTCGCGTCGCTCTCTCGCAATGACGTTCTTCGACCGCCTGCGCGACCGCATCGAGGCCGTCGACAGCGTCGTCTCGGTCGGGCTCGACCCCGACCCGGACCGGCTGCCTGCCTCTGTCGCCGACGCTGACCTTCCCCGGTGGGCCTTCAACCGCCGGATTATCGACGCCACCCACGAACACGCTGCCTGTTACAAGCCAAACGCTGCCTTTTATGAAGACCCCGACGGCTGGCGTGCCCTGCGAGAGACCATCGCCTACGCCCACGGTAAGGACGTGCCAGTTCTGCTCGATGCCAAACGGGGCGACATCGGCAACACCGCCCGGCAGTACGCACGCATCCTCGACGACGACCACGGCCCCGCTGCCGACGCCATCACGGTCAACCCCTACCTCGGCCGGGACTCGCTGGCCCCGTTTCTCAGCAATCCCGACAAGGGGGTGTTCGTTCTCTGTCGGACCTCCAACGCCGGCGGTGGGGACCTGCAGGACCTCGAACTCGCCTCTGGGGAACCGCTGTACGAGCGCGTCGCTGCCGTCGCGGACCGCTGGAACGAACACGGCAACGTCGGTCTCGTCGTCGGCGCGACGGCCCCCGAGGAACTAGAGGAAGTACGCGAGGTCGTCCCCGACGTGCCCTTCCTCGTCCCCGGCGTCGGCGCACAGGGCGGGGACGCGGAGGCCGCCGTCGAGTTCGGACTGGCCGAAGCCGAGGCCGACACCACGCCCGTTGGACTGGTCAACTCCTCACGGGGCATCATCTTCGCGGGTGAACAACAGGGCCGGGGACAGGTCGACGAGTCAGCGTACTTCCGTGCCGCCGGCGAGTCGGCCAAACGCCTCAAGAAACGGCTGAACGAATACCGAGGCTAATAAATCTTTCTCAGCGATTCTATCCTGCCATCGCTGACTCCGGTTATAGGTGTCGTCGCCGAGACGTATCGACTACCGACAGATGTCGACTCAGACCCCACCCGCTGACGCGGACCGCTCCTCCGGTATTCCCGTGTTCGGTGCGCTCACCGATGCACAGACCTACAAGAACATACTGTACCTCCTCCTCCGGTTCCCGCTGGGTATCATCTACTTCACGATTTTCGTCACGACACTCTCTACAGGTCTCGTGCTAACTCCGTTCGTGGTGGGCATCGCGATTCTCGCCTTCGTTCCGCTATGTGCGCTGTATCTCGGACGGGTCGAAGCGGCGCTCACAGAGCAGTTGCTCGGCCGGACAGTCGACTACGACTATCCTGACCCCAACGAGCAGCCACTTGTCCCCCTCCTGAAAGCAACTGTGACTGACTTCCGCAGCTACGTTGTGCTGGCGTACCTGTTCCTGACGTTCCCGGTCGGTCTGGGCGTGTTCACGGTGTTTGTGACTCTGGGAGCACTCTCTGTTGCATTCATCGTCGCCCCGCTGGTCTATCAGCTATCGAGTGTCGAGTACACACTCGGGCCGGTCGATATGCTCGGCGATGCCGGCCCCGTCGTCATCGATACGCTCCCCGAAGCCCTGGTCGTAAGCGTCATCGGGCTGGTGCTCGCGCTCGTGACGCTCCATCTGACGAGCCTGCTCGGAAGAATCCACGGCGCGATTGCCCAGCGCGTTCTCTCTCAGTAGCGGTAGGTGTCCACGCCATCCGGCATATCGTCGCTGTTGGGGATGTTCTGGGGCTGGCTCTCGTCTTCGATTGCGGCGGCACACTCGATGCAGAGCCCGACATCCTCATCGAAGTGCCGCGAGCAGACCAGTTGGACACAGCGGTCACAGACGTGGTCGACATCCGCCCGGTTGCAGATTTCACACGGACTGGAGACGCTCATGTGCCAGGCTAGCACGGCCGGCCGTTTGAACCCTCTGCCGGCAGCGTCCGCCGATACCTGTCCCGCATCGACTGCAGGGAGCGAGAGGCTTACAGGCTTGCCGTCCTAACAGGCATTCGTGCGACAGCAGCGTCTGGTTTCCGGCCTCGCCGGTGCCTTTGCTCTCATGACGGCCGTCCTCCTCGGTGCGGCGATAGCCATCAGCCCGGCGCTTCTCATTCTGGCCGCAATCTTCGCAGCCGTCGCATACGGTCTGTACTACCAGGCCAGCGGGCGGTTGCTCGCTCGCATGTATCGCGGTGTCGAGCGCCGGGCGGCTGTCAACCGAGCACAGCGGCGTCGTCAGAGTGACCGCGGCGGGTTCGGTGCCGGCCCCCGAGAGGAGTGGACTCCCCCCCGACAGGAACAGCGCCAGCGTGCCCGCCGACAGCGGGTCCGTCAGGAACAACGGCGTCGCCAGCAACAGGCCCGCGGCGGTGTCCAGCAGTCCCGACAGAGCGTCCGTCAGGCATCGCAGGTCCTCGGTGTCTCACCGGATGCCGACGACAGTGCGGTCAGGCGGGCCTACCGCGAGCGTATCAAGGAGGTCCACCCGGATGCCGACAGCGGCGACGAAGAGGAGTTCAAACGCGTTCAGGAAGCCTACGAAGTGCTCAACGAGACGTAACCGGGAAGGCTCACCGCACCGACGACCGGGTATGGTCACCGTACCCGAGGACGCGCCGCCGCTCGTGGTCGACATCGACGGCACGCTGACAGACGACCAGCGCGCGCTGGACCCCCGCGTCATGGCAGTGCTTCGTTCCTGGCCGACGCCGGTCGTCGTCGCCACGGGCAAGGCGATGCCCTATCCCGTTGCTCTCTGTGAGTTTCTCGGGATGGCACAGTATGTCGTCGCGGAAAACGGCGGGGTGGCGCTGGCTGGCCGCGACACCCTCTCTATCGTCGGCGACCGTACAGCGGCGGAAGCAGTCGCAACCGAGTACCGCGAGCGTGGGTACGAACTGGGCTGGGGGGCAGCCGACCTTGTCAACCGCTGGCGGGAGACGGAACTGGCCGTGAGCCGTGACATGCCGCTGTCCCCGCTCGAGGAGATTGCCACCGACCACGGGATGGTCGTTCTCGACACTGGCTTTGCCTACCACGTCGTCTCGCCGGACGTGGACAAGGGCAAGGGACTGGAAGCAGTAGCGACGGAACTGGACCTGACGCCGGCTGATTTTCTGGCTGTTGGCGACTCGGAAAACGATGCCCCTACCTTCGAGGTGGCGGGCAGAGGTGTCGCCGTCGCCAACGCTGACGAGCAGGTCCGTGCTGCTGCCGAGTACGTGACAGAGGCAGCCTATGCTGATGGGTTCCTGGAAGCGGTCGAGCAGTTCGCGACGCCACTGTAGAATCTGGCTCGCCGGTCAGACGGCGACGAGGTCGAGCATGACACGCTCCTCGTCGTCTGTCGTCTGGAACGAGAGGCTACCACCGGAGAGTTCGACAATCCAGTTGACCAGCCAGAGTCCGAGTCCGCTCCCGTGAGACAGTTGCGTTTCCTTACCCTGTAGGAGGGCTTGTACCTCCGATTTGGGGAGATCCGCTCCGTCACACTGGACCACGAGACACCGACGGGAGGCCGTCGAACAGGCCTCGTCGATTTCGACGAGGATTTTCGCCCCGTCGTCGGCCATGCTGGCGAGCGCCTCGAACAACTCTGCGAGTGCGAACTCCAGTTGCTCGCTGGATTCGACCCAGGTGGGCTCGTCGACGCCACGCACGACGGCGACGCCCGGATGGCGGGTGCGCGTGCGAGCAGCGGCCTCCTCGATAGCACGTGAGAGGTCAATGGGGACTCGGGTATCGCCACCGTTTCCGACCGATTTTTCGATTTGCTTTGCTTCCTCAGCAATGTCCATCAGCCGGTCCGTCGCATCGAGAATCGCATCTGCGCTCTCTCCGACCTCGGCGTCGTCGCTGGCCTCCCGCATCAACTCGGCGTGGCTGCGGACAACGTTGAGGTCGTTGCGCAGGTTGTGCCGCAGGACACGATTGAGTACGCCCACACGCTGCTCCCGGCGGTCGATAGCATCACGGGCGCCGGTGAGGTCATATGCCGTCTCCAGGACACGCTCGGCGTCCGGTATCGGGTCGACCAGGTCATTTGGTTCCTCGGGCTCCTGGTAAAGCGGATTTTCACAGAGACGCCTGCGATAGACGAACTGGCGGTGGGCCTGCATTACCCCGAGCAACTCTTCGTCGGACAGTCGGTCAAGGTCGTACTGACAGAGCGCACAGAAATCGAAGTTTGGTGCTGTCGCGTCGAAGGATGTCTCGTAGGCTAGAATCTCCTTGAGGTCGATGTCGGTAGCTTCGAGCCATGAAATCTCGCCCGCGATGCGCAACCCGTCATAGCCCCGTGCTGTCGTTTCGGTCAACACGTCGATGAGCCTCGATACCATTTCGTCGGGGTCGAACCCGTCCTCGAAGTACAGTTCAGCGGCAGGGAGTACGTCGAGTTGTCCCTCTGAGAGGGCGGTATCGACATCAACGCCTAGCGCCGCCAACCCGTCAAGTATCTCCTGCCGTTTCAGGTCGCTTCTGGCGTAGAGACACCGCTCGTTTCTCGCAAGACCCAATTGGAGGAACGAGAGCGATACGTCTAGACGCTCCTCGTGAGAGTCATAAAAGACCGCCAGATGGTCGAGTTCCTCGGATTGCTTTAGACTTGTATAGATGTCCGGCTGACCGGCCACATCCCACTGTCTGTGCCCACGTGCCTCCCCGGGCGCGTTATTATTCATGCCTTGGCCTCCCGAACCGTACCTAACGAGTTATTGCCGCTTAGTTGTAAAAACGTTCCGCTGTCATATCGGGCGTGATAGCCCCCAAAACCGAACTATTGGGTTTCAAAATATCTTTGGATGACATGTGTTTTTGCTGGTTATATTGTTCGTCTCTGGAACGCCCGTGTTCGGGCCTGAGAACGGAACATACCCGGGGAAAGCTTATGTCTGGTGGCCCGTAACGCTGGCCTATGAGCCCCGACCGGGCCGTCCTGCGCCGCGCCATCGAGCGCGGTGAAACAGAGGGCGGCAGCGTCGAGTTCAAAGAGCGGCTCACGAAAAACCTCCACCTCGCAGACGGGCGACGGGAGAGCCTCGCCGCCCAGTTGCGCCACCGTGTTCTCTCAGGTGATGGCGAAGCCACTTACGTGGTTGGTGTCACCGATGACGGCGGCATCGCCGGCATCGCTCCGGCGGAGTTCTCCGAATCGATGGATGTCCTCTCGCTGCTCGCAGAGGAGGCTGGCGCACACATCGAGGAAGTCCAGACGTGGGGCGTCGAGGACGGCCACGCCGATACCGATTCCGACGGCACCGAGGGAGGTCTCGTCGGCGTTGCCACCGTCACCGAGGGGACGGTGATGACCGACGACGAGCATATCGTCGTCGGGACAGCAGGTCACGTCGACCACGGCAAGTCCACGCTCGTGGGGTCGCTGGTCACTGGCGAGGCCGACGACGGGCAGGGCGGCACCCGGAGCTTTCTGGATGTCCAGCCCCACGAAATCGAGCGTGGACTCTCTGCAGACCTCTCGTATGGGGTCTATGGCTTCGACGGCGAGGGACCAGTCCGGATGGACAATCCCCACCGGAAAGGCGACCGCGCCCGCGTCGTCGAGGAGGCTGACCGTCTCGTGAGCTTTGTCGATACTGTGGGCCACGAGCCGTGGCTCCGGACCACCATCCGGGGGCTGGTCGGGCAGAAACTCGACTACGGCCTGTTGACCGTGGCAGCCGACGACGGCCCGACGAAGACCACCCGCGAACACCTGGGTATCCTGCTGGCAACGGAGTTGCCCACGATGGTCGCCATCACGAAAGCCGACCTCGTCGAAGAGACGCGCCTGCGGGAAGTCGAGCGGGAGGTCGAGCGCCTGCTGCGGGACGTGGACAAGACGCCGCTGCGCGTCGAGCGCCACGGTATCGACGCCGCTATCGAGGAAATCTCCGAAACGGTCGTCCCCGTCGTGACGACGAGTGCGGTTACGACCGAGGGGCTTGACGCCCTCGACGAACTGTTCGAGCGCCTGCCCAAGACCGCGGGCACCACCGAAACCGACCAGTTCCGGATGTACGTCGACCGCACATACAGCGTCACCGGCGTCGGGGCTGTCGCTTCCGGGACCATCCAGTCCGGAGAGGTTGAAGCGGGTGATGAACTCCTTCTGGGACCGATGCAGGATGGCCGCTTTTGTGAGGTCGAGGTGCGGTCTATCGAGATGCACTATCACCGCGTCGACGAGGCCAGCGCCGGTCGCATCGTCGGCATCGCGCTGAAAGGGGTCAGCGAAGCCGCCATCAAGCGTGGGATGGTGTTGCTCCCCCGTGAGGCCGACCCGGACCCCGTCCGGGAGTTCGAGGCCGAGGTGATGGTGCTCAACCACCCGACTCGCATCGGGTCGGGCTATGAACCGGTCGTCCATCTCGAAACTGTCAGCGAGGCCGCAGCCTTCTATCCCGACGGTGGCCAGTTGCTCCCCGGGGACTCCGGGAACGCCCGCGTCAGGTTCAAGTTCCGGCCCTACCTCGTCGAGGAGGGACAGCGATTCGTCTTCCGTGAAGGGAGTTCGAAAGGCGTCGGGACGGTCACCGACGTGACCGGAGTGGAATAACCTTTCTCGTCGAGGGTCCGACTCACCTGAGGAGAACGTTCCGTAGCACGTTCGACTCCGCTTTCCTGAGGTGTTCTGCTGCGGTGCTGGGTGCACACCCGAGTGCCGTAGCGACATCTTCGTGTGTTGCCGTGCGTGGCACGTCGTAGTAGCCCAACTCCAGGGCGGCATCGAGGGCCTCGCGCTGGCGCGAGGTGAGCACTGTCTCGGCCAGTCCGGGGACGGCATGCATGCCGCCGACCTCCTCGACGCTGACGGCGACAGGCTCCGGAACGGCCGCGATGGCAGTCTGGATTTCCTCGCCCGGCCCGACGATGGTAAACGAGACTGTTCCATCGGTGTGATACTCGACCGGTGGGATAGGCATCGCCGTCACTGCGACGATTGCCTCGAAGAGTTCGTTCAGTCGCTCCGTCGCTTCGCCTTTGATGAAGGCGTAGAATGCATCCTCACCTGCGGGAGCGATTTCGGTCTCGATGACTTCGGCGGTCTTTGCAGTCGCGGCCCGGAAGGCCTCGGCATCGCCCTCGACGTAGTGGAGCATGGCCTGTGCCTCGTCGGTGAAACTCCACTGGAGCGCCGTCGCCCGCTCGATGAACTCGGCATTGGCGAGCAGGTCATACATCGGATGCACCTCGCCTTCCTGGCCGCCGGCGTCCAGCCTGACGCGCACACTGCGCATGTGCCTGCGTGTCTCCCCGCCGGACTTAAACCCCACAGACGAATCCGGCAGTCGACCTACCTCGTTACACGGCCTACTGCCTGCCTGAGTCAATGCCGATACTACTCACGGGCGCGACCGGGACGCTGGGACAGGCGCTTCGACCGCGACTCGACGAGGCTGGCTACGACCTGCGGCTGGCATCGCGGTCGCCGCCGACCGGGTCCCGGTGGACCGCACTCGACCTCGAACGCGGGACGGGCGTCAGCGATGCGGTCGAGGGCATCGATACTGTCGTACATACGGCGACAGCACCGCAGGGCGACTCCGAAGCCGTCGACGTTCGTGGGACCGAGCGACTGCTCGCTGCGGCAGACGAGGCAGGCGTCGACCACGTCTTCTACGTCTCCATCGTCGGTATCGAGGACGTACCCTACGCCTACTACAAGCACAAACTGGCTGCCGAGCGAGCGGTCGAAGACAGTGCCGTCCCGTCGACGATTCTTCGCGCGACCCAGTTCCACCAGTTCGTCCACGAGATGCTGGATATGCTCGCTCGCCTCCCGGTCGTCCCCGTCCCCAAAACCTGGACGCTACAGCCGATAGATGCGGGTGACGTAGCCGACACTATCCTCGCGCACCTCGACGAACCAGCCGGTCGCCTCCCCGACGCTGGCGGGCCGGCGGTTCATACTGCCGGCGAACTTGCAGCGGCCTACCGTGACGCCAGGGGCCTTCGCCGGCCAGCCATCCATCTCCCGATTCCAGGCGACATCGCACGTGCCCTCCGGGCAGGGAAGGTGACCTGTCCCGACCGCGCCGTGGGGACTGTCAGTTGGTCGGCGTATCTCGACCGCGCGGTGCGGTCGGGAAGTGAGGAGTCCTCTGTTGCCGGACAACCCGCTCATGAGTAAGCGTGGCCGGTGTCCGGAGCCATCGTTGACAGGACCCGATAGCTGGCTCCTCGCTGCCGTCGGCGTCCACCTGCTCGCCTCGACTGCTCACGGAGTCGCTCACGGTGTCGTCCCTGTCCCGGTACCGGACTGGCTGCTTGGCGTCGCCACCGGGACCCTGTTCGTCGGGCCACTCGCGGGCTGTTGGCTACTCGTTCGGGGACGACGATGGAGCGGCGGGTGGCTGGTGCTCGTCTCTGCTCTTACTGGTGCCATCGTCGAGACTGTCGCACATTTCGTGGTCACGAACCCAGACCACGTCTCACAGACGACACACGCGGCGTTCACCCCAACTGCTCTCGGGTCGACGCTGGGGACGGCGCTGGCTGCCCTCGTCGCAACGTGGTATGTTGCCTGTTATCGCCACGGTGGCGTCGTCAGCTCTGCGACCGAACCCAGTACGTAGTGGGGCTCGGGGTCGGGGTCGGTGTCGCCGTTGGCGAGCCAGGCCGCACGAACGCCGGCAGCGTGCGCGCCGGCCACGTCCGAGGCCAGCGAGTTCCCGACGTGGACGGCCCGCTCGGGTGCGGTGCCGAGGTAGTCGAGTGCTTCGTAGAACGGCTCCGGGTCCGGTTTCGCCGGCGCGTCGTATCCGGCGTGGACGACCGTCTCGAAGTGGTCTGCAACGTCCACGGCGGCGAGTTTGGCCGATTGCATCTCCGGGGCGCCGTTGGTGACTGCCGCAAGGCGGTACTCGTCACCGAGACGCTCCAGCGCGTCTCGGGCACCCGGATACAGGCGGACCTTCGTGTGGTCGCGCTCGTCGGCGTAGGCCCGCGCGACCGCTCGACCGACCGCCGGGTCGTATCCCTTCTCGCGAGCGATGGTCGCGAAACACCGTTCACGGAGGTCGGCCATATCGTCGCTCTCGGCGGTAAACTCCCGGTAGCGGTCGATATACTCCGTAGGCGTGATGAAGGGGTCGACACCCACGTCCTCGAACGCCAGCGGGAGCAACTCCGCGCTGGGGCGCTCGTACTCACAGAGGGTGTCGTCGATGTCGAACAGGACGGCCTCGACGGAGACTGCCATCACCCGAGCGTAGGGTCTCGGGAACGAAAAAGTCGCCGGCTACGCCCGTCTGTATCCACCCTCTGTCTCGGCGAAGACGCCGAGTTCGACACCCCACGCGAGCAGCCGGCCGACGCGGTCGCGCCACTCGCTCTCCCAGTCGCTGTAACGGTTGCGCTCCCACCGGGGGACGCTATCGCGAAGCCCGTCGAAGCCAGTTGTCCGGGTGAGCGGCTCGTCGCTTTCATCAAGCGTATCCAGCAGTTCTTCGACGCCGAAGACGTGCTCGACGAACGCCGTTTCGAGGGCATCGTCCGCCGGCGGGTCACGGACCCGGTGGAACCCGCGTTGGGTTTCGGCAGCCAGCCCCAGTGCCTCCGCGAAGGTGAGCCACTCCCGGGCCTCGTCGCGTGCGGGAATCGCCGTCCGGTCGCGGATGCGCGTACAGCAGTCCTCGACGCTTCCAGGAACCAGCGGCAGTGCCTCCCGGACATCCGCCAGCAGGGCACGGTCTGCCGGTTCGGGGATGACCTTGATGCGCATCAGTGGAAGCTCTCGGCGAGGATGTCCTCGCGGGTCTCGCCGACGATGTGGGTATCGCCGCCGAGAACATCGATGGTCACCTGTGCCGGGGCGAAACACTCGACGGGGACCGCAGAGAGGTCCCAGTCCACGCCCTCGAAGATGTCCGCGAAGGGCTCGCCGTACTCGTCGGCGGCCGTCGAGGCCACCTCTTCGAAGCGGTCGAACGGTTCTTCGACGGTAAGGTGGACCTGTCCGCCGTAGGCGAGCGCGTCGGTGGTCCGGGCCATCGCCGTGTCCTCGTCGCCAGCCACAGGGGCGACCGGGGCGGAGCCGCTCACGGAGAGAATCTCCACCGGGTCATAGCCCAGTTCGGTCAGGCGGTACGTGGCGAGTTCCCCAGCGCGGGCGGCGGCAACGACACTGCCCGTTATCGAGGCCGTCGAGTACGCCGCGAGGAAGACCCCGCTCTCGGGAACGCCAGTCTCCTCCGCCACGACTGCTGCCACCTCCTCGTCGGGGAGCGTGTCGGTTTCGACACCCAGTACGGCGAAGTCGAAGTCCTCACGGTAGCCGACCCGTGTGAACACGTCCTCCTCGGCGACGAGTGCGCGGCCGGGCCCGCTCGCCAGCCCCTCGAAATCCCCGATGCTGAGCTCCCAGCCCGCCTTCCCGGCACAGAGCAAGCCGAGTGCAGGGTGGTCGGTCGCTACTTCGACGTGGGGTGTTGGCGCTCCGGCGACGGTGTCCATCCGTGTCTGGACGGTTGCCAGTCCGCCGGTCTGAATCTCCGCGAGCAAGAGCCCGGCCTCCGTCGCGCCGGGTACATCCACGCCGAAATCGAGGACGGCGGAATCACCCTCTAGCGCGTGGACATCTATCGTGAGTTCGTCGGCGAAGTCGATGGCCTCGTCGACGAGTTCGGTGGCCATCCGGTTGAGACTCTCCATACACCGCTTTGCTGCCGGTCTCACTTAAGAACCCTCAGGTCGATACGCTGCGGGACCACTCGTCTCGTGGCTTACTCCGGGCCGCCGACTGGTTCTCGGCCCAGTTCTTCCTCGACGGCCTCGACTTTCCGGTCCATCGGCGCATCGGTCGCCCGCTTGTCGTCGAGTTTGAGGAACGTGACGACGCGGTCGCTGTCGACGGCATCATGCGCTGCCTGGGCGGCGTCGAAGATAGTCCCGGCCTCCTCAGCTTCGAGTAAGGTCCCCATCGCCGTCGTCTCGTAGCGAACGCCTGTTTCTTCGAGCGCCTCGACGGCTTTGGCTATCTCCGGTGCCATACTCTCCTCGGTGCGCGGTGCGACGGTCAGGAATCCACTGGTCGTCATACCACAGCCTACGCCGCCGACCATCCTAAGCCTCCGGGGTTGTCACGCGGGTCGGGACCGTCTGCCCTCTCCCGGTGTCACCGGTTGTATACCGGTGTTGAGGTGGAACCGGCGATTAGCTCTGTTCTACAGCTTTGTCAGCGACCGCGACCCGCGTGCGACGCACTCCGGACAGGACACGTCCGAGAGACTTCGATTCGGCGACTCGAATTCCGTCTCACGCTCCCGACAGTAGTAGTTGAAGCGCTGTTCTTGCTCGTCGGCTCCGAGCGTTGTCTTGATTCGGTCCATCAGCGACATGGCGGCGTCGCTACTCGACTGTGTGTGAATACTGTTGGGACCGTTTCAGAGTCGGCTCATCACGGGACTGCGGTAGGGTTTCCCATCCAAGCACAGCCGTTTCGGAACGCTTTTATCTATCATCCTCGCATTGTGGAATACGAAAGGCGCGCTGGTGGTGAGCAAACGCGACACGTTTGCGAGTCACAGTGCGAGTGAGCGCTGGTGGTGTAGTGGTATCACAGGACCCTGCCACGGTCCTAACCCGAGTTCAAATCTCGGCCAGCGCACTACCACTTTTTACTTCGTCGGGTTTCCTCGCGAGCCTGCGGCTCGCTGCGGGGAACCACTCCTCGCAAAAACTTGGGGAAAAAGGCTGCTCGCGCTCGGTAGAGTGCTCGCAGTGAACCTCGCTCGCTTCGCTCGCTCGGATGCTTGACCGCGCAGACACTGCACACCAATACATCACAGTAATATATCCTGTCACGCGTGGCGTCACCTATATGTGAGTTCCCTGGTGCACTGTAGAGTATCTCAAATGAGTCAGGCCACTCTCTCTGCGCGACCGTACGTCAACTCGAATCTGTTTTCCGGGCATTATCTCGACGAGCGTGTCCAGGAGCGCGACGAGTGGGACTGTGAGGACTCGGCCCGGGAGACGATGGCGGAGCTCCAGGCGCTGTATGACTTGGAGGGAGAACTGGTCGAGAGCTACGGCGAGGACGCACTCATTGACAACTGGATAGACGAAGTGCTCGACGTGCTCGGGTTCGGTACCCAAGAGGAGGTGACGCTCCCCGATGGCGGCGGGTTCGTCGACGAACTGCTCTTCGAATCGCCGACCGACCGCCGCGAGGCCGCCAAAGTCTATCTCGATTCCGAGGACACGACGGACCTATTCGAGCACGGCGTCGGCTTAGTCGAGGCCAAACAGTGGGACGCCGCCTTCGACGTACAGTTCAGCGAACAGCGCCCCTATCGCAATGCCTCCCACCAGACCAAACACTATCTGGAGAACACGCCGTCGAACATCCAGTGGGGCGTGCTCACGAACGGCCGCAAGTGGCGGCTCTATGGCACCAACGACTACGAAACCCAGACGTACTACGAGGTCGATTTACCCGAACTGCTCGAACGGGGTGACCTGGAGGCGTTCAAATACTTCTACGTGTTCTTCAGACCGGCCGCATTTCACGAATCCGGTGGGACGACGTTCCACGACGAGGTGTGGTCCGAGAGCGAAACCGCATCGCAGGAACTCGGGGAGAATCTACAGGACAACGTCTTCACCGCACTTCGCGTCCTCGGACGGGGCTTCGTCGAGACCAACGACGACCTCGACATCGACCCTGACGACGAGGCAGCACTGGACGAGCTCAAAGAGCAGTCGCTCGTCTTTCTCTATCGGCTCATGTTCGTGCTCTATGCGGAAGCCCGCAGGCTCATCCATCCCGAGGACCAATCAGCGCAGGACGAGTACGACCAGAACTTCAGTTTAGACGAGCTTCGACTGGACATTCACGACACCATCGGTGAGGTCGACCAGGGATTCGAGGACGCATACAGCGAGTACTCCACGACGATGTGGAGTCGGCTCGAAGACCTGTTCCGACTCATCGACGAGGGTGAGGAGGAGCTGGGTATCCCGCCGTACAACGGTGGGCTGTTCGACCACGAGGCCCACGACTTCCTGACCGAGCACGAGGTGAGCAACCAGTATCTCGCGGAGGTCATTTACCGGCTTTCAACCACGCAAAACGACGAGGGCCGCTACGTGCTGGCGGATTACGCCGACCTCGATACGCGGCATCTCGGGAGCGTCTACGAGGGCCTGCTCGAACACCAGTTCCGCATCGCACCGGAGCAGTACGCAGCAGTCACAGAGGACGGCGGCCAGGTCTGGAAGCCCGCCACCGAGGTCAGCGTCGCAGAGGCGGTCGAGACAGTCCCCGAGGGCGGCCTCTACGTCGTCAACGACGAGGGCGAGCGCAAGGCGACGGGTGCGTACTACACGCCCGACTACGTGGTAACCTACATCGTCGAGGAGACAGTTGGGCCGCTGGTCGAGGAGATACGCGAGGACCTCGTAGACCAGGGGTTCGAACCGGGGACGCCGGAGTACATCACGCCGTTTTTCCGCCGGGTGACGGACCTCCGCATCCTCGACCCTGCGATGGGGAGCGGGCACTTCCTGACGAAGGCGACGGGCTATCTTTCCGAGCAGGTGATGGCCGAGGTCCGTGAGGCCGAATCGGAGATGCCCGTGGCCTTCGACGAACAGCACATCCGCCGCGAGATAGCCAAGGAGTGCATCTACGGCGTGGACCTCAACGGGATGGCCGTCGAACTCGCCAAACTCTCGATGTGGCTGGAGACGCTTGCCGCCGACCGCCCGCTGGCCTTTCTCGACCACCACTTCAAGCAGGGCAACTCGCTCGTGGGGTCGGACATCGAAGACATCGAGGAACTTGAATCCGATGCGAATGGCGAGGACGAGCAGTATTCACTGGCGGAGTTCGGTGCGACCCGCGAGGGGACCATCGAGCGCCTGATGGACATCTACAGTGAGTTCCTCGACATAGAGAACGAGACTGTTGAGGACGTGCGGGAAATGAAACGCAAGTATGCGGAAATCGAGCAGGATGAACTCCGCCGAAGGCTTGTAGCAATGGCGAACGTTCACACCGCCGAGCGGTTCGGTCTTGATGTACCCGGCGGTGCCTACGAGCGAATGGCGAAAGCACTGGAGGACGAGGAGGAGTGGAGCAACGTCAAAGATACAGACTGGTTCAACAGCGCACAGGCGACAGCCGGTGAGCAAGACTTCTTCCACTGGAAACTGGCGTTCCCCGAAGTCTTCTACAGGGAGGGCGGGACGATGCGGGAAGACGCTGGGTTTGACACCGTTATCGGGAACCCTCCATACGTCAAGATACAGAATCTTCGACGTTCAGCACCACAGTTTGCGGACTATGCGACCGAGCAGTTTGAGACTTCATCGGGCCGATTCGACATTTATTCCCTTTTTGTTGAACACGGCGTCTCACTAACAGATAATGGAAGACTGTCGTATATTCTACCCAACAAGTTCTTCGAGTCTGGAGCCGGGCAATCGCTCAGAGACTTTCTGGTGTCGCACCAACTTCTCCGGGGAATCGCGGACTTTGGGCGTCACCAGGTCTTCGAGGGAGTCACGACCTATACTTGTGTTCTGACACTAACGGAAGGCAACCAACGGCTCCAGTACGCGGAAGTGGAGCAAGCGAACCAGAATGGCCTACAGAACGCTCCACGAGTAGAGATTGAAATTGATGAGCTTGATGACAATAAGTGGGCACTCACAGGCCCACGAGAACGGCAAGTTCTTGACACGCTACGTGAGTCCGGGGAATCCATTGGCGACCGCTCTCAGTCTCTTTCCGAGGGTATCGTTTCTGGCGACAATGACGTGTTGTTCGTTGAAATTCTGTCACAGAGTGAGGACACAGTTGAAATCAAATGTCCCGCAGATGGCAATCAGTACACACTCGAATCAGAGTTAGTGAAGCCACTCCTTCGTGGAGATTACATTGAGCGATTTGGTGGCGTGGATGCGGCTGAAGCTGTCATTTACCCCTACGAAATCATAGATGGCGAGTCGAGGCTGATGCCCGAACAGAAGCTGGAATCCCACTTCCCAGAAACCTACGGCTATCTGTCTGAGTTCGAGTCGCGGCTTCGTGCACGAGGGTCTGCAAATATGGAATATCCTGCGTGGTATGCACTCTGGTGCCCGCGCGAGAAACAACTGTTCGAGTCTCAGAAGCTCATCGTCCCTGATGTCTGTCAGCGCAGTGAGTTCACGATGGACAGCGACGGCATCTACATCGCTGATACGGCATATGGAATCGTACCAACTCAAAACGGGCAACGTAATCTCGAATACTTGCTTGCTGTCATGAATAGCACGACAACGTGGTTCTTCATATACCACACAAGTCCTGTCCTGCGGGGCGATTTCCGTCGGTTCAAGACCTCGTATCTATCACCACTTCCCGTCCCTGACGCATCTCCTGAAAGCGAGCGCAGTACTGAACCGACATTCGAGATGGTTACTCAGAGTGAAGAAGAAGCGCCAGGTGAACGCCTATCGGACTTGGCACATGTCGCCCTCAACCTCCACGAGCGGCGTGAAACTCTAAATCTCGACCTCTTCGACTACATCCAACCCAACTCCGATGGCCCGGCGCTCACCGACATCGGTATCTACCAACCCCCATCTGGTGTCGGCGACACGAAACTGGCCGCCACAAAAGAAGATTACGAGAACATCCGCGTCGGAACCGTGATGTGCGAACGCGAGGACGAGAGCATCGTCGTCATCCACGCCACGGTTCGCTACAAGCCCGATGACGAGGACGCCTACGAGACCGACCAGTGGGGCTATACCGAAACCGAGCCGATGCCCGCGATGGAATTGACCGACCTCTCCGAGACAGAGGCCGACCTCGTGGAGTCGTTCGTGCCGGTCGCCGTCGAGGAGGCCGGTGGGTTCGCCGGGTTCCGAGAGACGGCCACGAAGACGAACTCGCTGGTCGACCGGCTGGAAGCCATCACGCTTCCCGACCCCGACGACGTGGCCGACGATCTCGAACGGTATCGGGAGGCCGTCGAGCGAGCGGCGGAACTCGACGAGAAGATTCAGCGCACCGACGACCTCATCGACGAAATCGTCTACGACCTCTACGGGCTGACCGACGAGGAAATCGAGATTGTCGAGGAAGCGGTGGGAGAGTAGCATCCGCGAGCGAAGCGAGCGGTTCGCGGGACCGAACGGAGTGAGGTCCCGTCTTTTTCGCCCACGTTTTTGCGGTGAGCGGTGTGCGAGCCCCGCGAGCACACCCGAACCGGAAAAAGGTGGTGAGGGGGAAATCGAGATTGTCGAGGAAGCGGTGGGAGAAGAGTAAGCACCGCGAGCGCCGCGCGAACGGCAGAGCCGTGAGCGTGAAGCGAGCGAGAAAACCCAATAGGTAGTCGATTTCGGTATCAGGCTTCGCCGCCGATAAGCCGGTCGTACAGATACAGCAGCCCCACCATCACGACGATGACGAGCAACCCCAGGATGTACGGGTTGTAGAACAGGAACACCCCGATTTCGGAAACCGTGCTTCTCATGTGTCTCCTGTGGTGCTGGTCGGTTCGGAGGGCGCGCTGGGACACCGGACGACCCGCCCGGCAGTCGCCTGGCGTCCGCATGCAGGGTCGACCCCACCCGGGGTGTCTGTCGTGTCGTGGCTGTGCTGGTGTGTGGCCTGGCTACGAGACTCCGCGGATGCACGTCCCTGTCTTCCGGCGTCGTGTGGAGAGTACTCCCGGTTCACAGTGCCGATGACTGCCGTTCGCAGTTTTAAACGTGTTGTGTTCTGCCGTCCGTGTTCCATCGCCCTGCCAGCACGGTGTGCAGGCTGATACTGTTGGCTATACCTTCGTGAAGATATTCGGCACCCCAGAGTGCCGAAAGTCGTCATGGGCGTATAGCCGATAGTCTGAGACACCATGATTGGGAGTCCCAATGCGATGCAGTGCTCCGCACGCGCGTGAAACTCGTAAGGGGGCCGTCGAGCACTTTGCTGTCCCATGTGAACGCGTCTCAGCGCGCGCGTGAAGCGCGTACTTTTTAAGTACGGGATGGAGATTAATCGGCACAGTCTAGTGGCGCGACGTGGAAGCGTTACGGCATGACTGTCAGCGTGCTCGTGCCGTCGTCTCTCACAAGGGAAGCCGAGGACACACGCGAGGCAACTCGCAAGCTCGGTTACGTGGCCCGTGCGGCCACGGTCTTCCGGGTGGACCGACTCGTGGTCTACCCAGACCCAGACGGGGAAGCAAAGAGAGGCGAGGGGTTCGTCGAAACCGTACTTCGGTACGCCGCGACACCCCCCTACCTCCGAAAGGAGGTGTGGGATAAGCGGGACGAACTAGAGTTCGCGGGCGTCCTGCCGCCGCTCCGCGTGCGTTCACAGACCGGCTCCGGATCCGAGGGTTCGGGGTCGTTAAGACAGGGAATCGTGACCGAGGTCGGTGCTGATGGGCACGTCCGGGTCAATTGCGGACTGCAACACCCGATCTCCCTGCCCGCTCCCTCCGGTATAGAGGTGAGCGAGGGAGAGCGTGTCACCGTCAGGGTCTCTTCGCGAGAACCGGTCCGCGCCAAACTCGTTGCCGAGTCCCCACCGGGACCGGCAGTCGAGGTAGCGGACCTTGATTCGGCGCTCGCGCGTGACGATTCGGGCACCACCGTTGCCGCATCGCGGCACGGCGAGGAGCTCACCGTCGCGCGTCTCGGCCAGATTGTCGGAGATTTCCGACGGGACGGCGAGGCCGAGTACACCGTCGCCTTTGGCGCACCAGAGCGGGGGCTACCCGCCATCCTGGGCGTCGATGTCGACGACGCGGGAGGCCACGGCGAGAACGGCAGATTTGACCTCTGGCTGAATACGGTTCCGAATCAGGGCAGCGAGGTGGTGCGCACCGAAGAAGCGATGTTCGCCACGCTCGCTTGCCTAACCCTCACGGAGTGAAACAATGCCACAACCAAGCAGACCACGAAAAGGTTCGCTGGGCTTCGGCCCGCGCACCCGCGCGTCTTCGGAGACGCCGCGGTTCAACAGTTGGCCCGCCGACGAGGGCCAGCCGGGACTGCAGGGCTTTGCCGGCTACAAGGCCGGGATGAGCCACGTCGTCATGATCAATGACGAACCCGATTCCCCACGCGAGGGGATGGAGGAGACCGTTCCGGTCACAGTGCTGGAGACCCCACCCATGCGGGTCGTTGCGCTGCGAGCCTACGAAGAGACGCCGTACGGCAAGCGTCCGCTGACGGAAGTCTGGGCCGACGAGTTCCACCCGGAACTCGACCGCGCTCTGGACGTTCCCGAAGACGGCAACGCCGGCGGCACAGAGGAACAGCTACGAGACGCACTACATTCGGGCAAGCTGTCGGACATCCGTGCGATTACGCACACTGTCCCCGGCGGCCTCGAAGGTGTGCCCAAGACCAAACCCGACGTGATGGAGAACCGCATCGGCGGTGGCTCCATCGAAGACCGGCTCGAATTCGGGCTGGAACTCCTCGGCGACGCCGAGTACGACGTGACCGACGTGTTCCGCGCCGGCGAGTACGCCGACGTGGCCGCCGTCACGAAGGGGAAGGGTACGCAGGGCCCCGTCAAGCGATGGGGCGTTCAAAAGCGGAAGGGCAAACACGCCCGTCAGGGTTGGCGGCGACGTATCGGCAACCTTGGCCCGTGGAACCCATCGCGGGTTCGCTCGACGGTCCCCCAGCAGGGGCAGACCGGCTACCACCAGCGTACCGAACTGAACAAGCGCCTCATCGACCTCGGCGACGAGGGAGCCTCCGTCGACGGTGGCTTCGTCAACTACGGCGAGGTTGAGGGCTCGTACACACTGGTCAAGGGCTCGGTGCCCGGACCGGAGCAACGGCTCGTTCGCCTGCGCCCGGCAGTGCGTCCGAACGACCAGCCACGCCTCGACCCCGAGGTACGCTACGTATCTGAGGAGTCGAACCAGGGATAAACTATGCAGGCAACAGTACACGACCTGGACGGCGAGACAGACGGGAACGTCGACCTGCCAGAGGTCTTCGAGACCCCATACCGACCGGACCTCATCCGGAAGGCAGTGCTCGCCGCACAGGCAAACCGAAAACAGGACTACGGGTCCGACGACTACGCCGGCCTTCGAACACCGGCGGAGTCGTTCGGAAGCGGCCGTGGCCAGGCTCACGTCCCGCGTGAGAACGGCCAGGCCCGGCGCGTCCCGCAGGCCGTCGGTGGCCGGCGCGCCCACCCGCCCAAAGAGGAGAAGGACCGCTCGCTCGATATCAACGACAAGGAACGCAAGCTGGCGATTCGGTCGGCCATCGCGGCCACCACCGACGCCGAGTACGTCACGGAGCGCGGCCACGAGTTCGACGACGATGTCGAGCTTCCGGTCGTCGTCTCCGACGACTTCGAGGACGTCCACAAGACCCAGGAGGTCGTGGACGTGCTGGAGGAACTCGGCATCAGCGCGGATATCGAGCGCGCCGACGAAGCGAGCATCAAGGCCGGGAAAGGGTCGACCCGCGGTCGGAAGTACCGCCGACCGTCGTCGATTCTGTTCGTCACCAGCGAGGAACCGTCACGTGGCGCACGCAATCTTGCGGGCGCGGACGTGGCGACTGCCGCCGAGGTCAACGCGGAGGACCTCGCACCCGGTGGCGAGGGCGGTCGACTGACCGTCTGGACCGAGAGCGCACTCGAGGAGGTGGCTGACCGATGACCGTCATCGAGCACCCACACGTCACCGAGAAGGCTGTCGACAAGATGGACTTCGAGAACAAGATGCAGTTCATCGTCGACATCGACGCAAACAAGAACGAAATCGCGTCGGACATCGAAGAGCAGTACGACGTGACCGTCGAGAACGTGACGACGATGGTGACCCCGCAGGCAGAGAAGAAGGCCACCGTCCTCCTCTCCGAGGACGACGACGCACAGGAAATCGCAAGCCGTATCGGGGTGTTCTGACCATGGGACGACGAATTCAGGGACAACGACGCGGTCGCGGGACGCCCACGTTCCGGGCACCCTCGCACCGCTACAAGGCAGACCTCTCGCACCGTAACGTCGAGGACGGCGACGTGGTCAGCGGGACCGTGGTCGACATCGAACACGACCCGGCCCGCTCGGCACCTGTCGCTGCTGTCGAGTTCGAGGACGGCGACCAGCGCCTCGTGCTCGCGCCGGAAGGCGTGGGCGTGGGCGACACGATTCAGGTCGGCGTCTCCTCGGCAATCGAACCGGGCAACACGCTCCCGCTCGCGGAGATTCCGGAGGGTGTGCCCATCTGTAACGTCGAATCCAATCAGGGCGACGGCGGGAAGTTCGCACGCGCCTCAGGCGTCAACGCGACGCTGATGGCACACGACCGTAACGTCGCCGTGGTTCAGTTGCCAAGCGACGACGTGGTCCGTCTGGACCCACAGTGTCGGGCCACCATCGGCGTGGTCGCCGGTGGCGGCCGGACCGAGAAGCCGATGGTCAAGGCAGGCAACAAGTACCACAAAATGAAAGCCCGCGGGACGAAGTGGCCGAACGTCCGCGGTGTTGCGATGAACGCCGTCGACCACCCATTCGGTGGCGGTGGCCGGCAACACCCAGGCAAGCCAAAGTCCATTTCGCGGGACGCCCCGCCGGGCCGCAAGGTGGGCGACATCTCCTCGCGGCGCACCGGACGCGGTGGTGACTCAGAATGAGTTCTGAATATCAAATCGGTCACGAGGGAGCGTTCTCCTACCGTGGCTACACGCTCGACGAGCTGCAGGAGATGAGTCTCGAAGAAGTCGCGGAACTGCTCCCCGCACGCCAGCGGCGAACTATCAAACGCGGTCTGTCCGTCGACCACGAGAAGCTCCTCGAAGAGGCCCGCGAGGCCGGCGAGGAGGAGACGGCGAACAATCCCATCCGAACACACCTCCGGGACATGCCGATTGTTCCGGAGATGGTGGGGCTGACGTTTGCCGTCCACAACGGCCAGAGCTTCGAACGCGTCGAGGTCGAACCCGAAATGCTCGGGCACTACCTCGGCGAGTTCCAGCTCACCCGGTCGGATGTCGAGCACGGACAGGCCGGCATCGGAGCGACACGCTCCTCGAAGTTCGTGCCCCTCAAGTAAATCATGGGAATCAGCTACTCAATCGACGTCGACCCGGACACAACGGCGAAAGCGATGCTCCGGGAGCGTCAGATAAGTCTCAAGCACAGCAAGGCCATCTCCCGAGAGATCAAGGGCATGACGGCCGACGAGGCGGTCGACTACCTCGAGGACGTCATCGATGGCGACCGGTCGGTTCCGTTCCGCCAGCACAACACAGGTGTCGGCCACCGTAACGACATCGAAGGCTGGGACGCCGGCCGTTACCCCGAGAAGGCCAGCGAGGCCTTCCTCGATCTGATCGAGAACGCGGTCGGCAACGCCGACCACCAGGGATTCGATGGCGAATCGATGGTCATCAAACACGTCGCACCGCACAAGGTGGGCGAACAGCGCGGACGCCAGCCCCGGGCGATGGGGCGGGCCTCCGAGTGGAACACCCCCGAAGTCGACGTAGAAATCGTCCTGTCGGAGGCGGGTGAATAATGGCCGACGAACAGCAGTTCATCGAGAACGGCCTGCAGCGCACCCAGATTGACGAGTTCTTCCAGGATGAACTCGGCCGCGCCGGCTACGGCGGCATGGAAGTCGCCAAGACGCCGATGGGCACCCAGATCGTGCTCAAAGCCGAGAAACCCGGGATGGTCATCGGGAAAGGCGGGAAGAACATCCGGAAAATCACCGACACTCTGGAGACGGAGTTCGGCCTCGAAGACCCACAGGTCGACGTCCAGGAAGTCGAGGAACCGGACCTGAACGCCGCCATCGTCGCCGACCGGCTTGCCAACGCGCTCGAACGCGGCTGGTACTTCCGGAAGGCAGGTCACACGACCATCGACCGCATCATGGAGTCGGGCGCACTCGGTGCCGAAATCGTCCTCTCCGGCAAAGTCACAGGCGCACGCTCGCGCGTGGAGAAGTTCAACCGCGGCTACATCAAGCACAACGGTGAGCCCGCGGAGGAAATCGTCGACCACGGGCAGGGTACCGCAGTGATGAAACTCGGGACCATCGGTGTGGATGTCAAAATCATCCCGCCGGACGCCGAGTTGCCCGACGACTTCGAGATCTACGAGGATGTCGAGGTCGAAGACTACATCGAGGAAGCCGAGGGCGTCGAAGAACTGCTCTCCGGCGAACCCGACGAGGCAGACGCCGACGACGCCGAACCCGAGACGGGCGCGCCGCCGGCAGCCGACGGGGCAGACGCCGAGGAAGATGTCGTCGAAGAGGAAGTCGTCGAGGAAGCCAGCGAGGAGTTCGAGGACCCAGACGTGCCTGACGAAGCAGACGTCGAAGAGGAACTCGACGACCTCGCGGCAGATGTCGACGAGGAACTCGACGAGGAGACCGAAGAGCAGGCAGAAGAGCTGATGGATGAGATGGACGACGACGAAGCAGCCGCCGAGGACACGCAGGAGGGTGATGACGAATGACCATCCTGCACCCCGAAGAACTGCGGGACATGACGGCCGCAGAGCGTGAGTCGGAACTCGAAGACCTCGAGACGGAACTGCTGAACGCCGAGGCAGTCAAAGCAGCCGGTGGGATGCCCGACAATCCGGGCCGTATCAAGGAACTCCGGCGGACGATTGCCCGCATCAAGACCATCCAGCAAGAAGAAGGCGATCTTGCGGAGGCCGAATGATGTCGACGGCACCGACACCGCAGACGCTGCCGCGACACGAACTGGTCGGACTGGACACCGAGGTCGTCTCGGCGTCCAACGACGACCTGGTCGGCCTCAGCGGTGAGGTCGTTATGGAGACAACACAGACGCTGGGCGTGGATGTCGACGGCGAGTTGGCACACGTCCCCAAGGCCGAGGCGACCTTCGAGTTCACGCTCCCGGCGAGCACCGACGTGGTGACCGTCGAGGGCGAGAATCTGGTCGCGCGGCCGGCACGCCGAACAGAACAGCAAGGTGATTCGAAATGGCGCTAGGACTGAACGTAGAGACGCCGGAGGAGACCTGCTCCGACGAGAACTGTCCGTTCCACGGCACACTCGCCGTGCGTGGGCAGACCCTCGAAGGTGAGGTCGCCTCCACAGACATGGACAAGACCGTCGTCGTCGAGCGGGAGTACGACGTGAACGTACCCAAGTACGACCGACTGATGAAACGCCGGAGCCGGGTTCCAGCCCACGCTCCGCCGTGTCTCGACCTCTCGGTCGGCGACGACGTAACGATAGCAGAGACGCGACCGCTCTCGAAGACCAAAAGCCACGTCGTGGTGAGCATTGCAGGAGGTGAGGAGTGATGGAGGCGCTGAACGCCGATGTCACGCAGGGCCTTGAGAAAGGCTCGCTCATCAACTGTGCTGACAACACTGGCGCACGCCAGGTGAAGGTTGTCAGTATCTCGGGCTACTCCGGCACCAAGAACCGCCACCCGAAGGCGGGACTCGGTGACAAGGTGACCGTCTCGGTCACCAAAGGGACCCCCGAGATGCGCCGGCAGGTGCTCGAAGCTGTCGTCATCCGACAGCGCAAGCCCATCCGGCGGCCCGACGGGACCCGCGTCAAATTCGAGGACAACGCGGCGGTCATCGTCGACGAGAACGAGGACCCGCGCGGGACCGAAATCAAAGGCCCCATCGCACGCGAGGTCGCAGAGCGGTTCGGAAGTATCGCCTCAACGGCGACGATGATAGTATGACACGACAACCACGCAAACAGCGCAAACAGCAGGCCGAGGCCCCGCTGCACGAGCGCCATTCCGAGGTGCGCGCAACGCTGTCCGAGGACCTCCGCGAGGAGTACGGACAGCGCAACGTGCGCGTCAACGAGGGCGACACCGTCGAGGTCCTTCGTGGCGACTCCGCTGGCGAAGAGGAAGATGTCGTCAACGTCGACCTCCGAGCGGAGGTCGTCCACGTCGAGACAGTCACCCAGGAGACGGCAGATGGCGAGGAGGTCCCGCGTCCGCTGGACGCGAGCAACCTCCGCGTCACCAGCCTGGACCTCTCGGACGACGAGCGGCAGGCCCGCCTGGAATCGGAGGAGGATAGCGCATGACGAAACATCAGAAACGACTCTCGGTGCCGAACAGTTGGCCCGTCGAGCGCAAGACGGAGACGTTCACAGTCAAGGCCGATGCCGGTCCGCACGGCGAAGCAGGTGTTCCCCTGCTCATCATCCTGCGGGACGTGCTCGGCTACGCGGACTCCCGGAAGGAAGCCCGCTACGCGCTCGACCAGGATAGCGTCATCATCAACGGAAAGCCGGTCTCCGACGAGGAGCGCCCGGTCGGGATGTTCGACATCCTGGCGTTCACCGAACGCGAGGAGTACTACCGCGTGTTCCCCGGTGAGGGCGGTCGGCTGTCCCTGACGGAAATCGAGGCGGACAGCGCCCAGTCCAAGCTTGGCAAAATCATCGGCAAGCAGCACATCTCCGGCGGTCAGGTCCAGTTGACCCTGCACGACGGGCAGACGCTGCTCGTCGAAGAGGGCAGCGACTACGACGGCGGTGACTCCGTGGTCGTGGCCAACGACGATGGCGAAATCGTCGCGCACTTCCCCTACGAGGAGGGTGCGCTGGTGACGGCCGTCGACGGCGCTCACGCCGGCGACATCGGCCGTATCGAGGAAATCCAGGTCACGCCTGGCTCCGCCCAGAACAACGTCATCGCGACCCAGGAAGACATTCCGGGTGTCGCCGACGAGGGCAGCTTCGAGACCGTCGAGGAGTACATCGTCGTTATCGACGAGAACTTCATCGCGGGCGCTGCCGACGAATCGGCAGACGCCGACGACGGAGGTGACGACGAATGAGCTCGGAAAGCGACTCGAGTTTCCACGAGATGCGCGAGCCGCGTATCGAGAAAGTCGTCGTCCACATGGGTATCGGACAGGGCGGGGAACCGCTCGCACAGGCCGAGGAAATCCTCGGCGAGATTACGGAGCAACAGCCGGTCCGGACGGTCGCCCAGAAGACGGAGATGGACTTCAACATCCGCGAGGGCGACCCCATCGGCGCGAAGACGACGCTTCGTGACGAGGCAGCCGAGGAGTTCCTCCAGACGGCACTGCCGCTGGTGGACCTGTCGTCGTCGCAGTTCGACGACACGGGGAACTTCAGCTTCGGAGTCGAGGAACACACCGACTTCCCGAGCCAGGAGTACGACCCGACCATCGGCATCTACGGGCTGGACGTGACGGTCAACCTCGTCCGTCCGGGATATCGCGTGGCCAAGCGAGACAAGGCTTCGCGGTCGATTCCCTCTGCCCACCGTCTCAACGTTGACGACGCGGTCGCGTTCGTCGAGGAGACATTCGACGTGGAGGTCGACCAATGAGCGAGAGCGAAACTGAGGACGACGAGCAGGAGCGTACCGGCGAGCACGCCGCGAAACGAACGGGACAGCTACAGTCCTGCCAGCGCTGCGGGCGCGAGCAGGGACTGATCGGCAAGTACGACATCTATCTGTGTCGGCAGTGCTTCCGCGAGGTGTCCCGGAGCATGGGATTCAAGAAGTACTCATGACAGGAACAGACCCACTCGCCAACGCACTCTCGACGATCGATAACGCCGAGAGCGTCGGGCATCTCGAGCAGACGGTAGAGCCCGCCTCGAACGAAATCGGCTCGGTACTCGAGGTCTTCTACGACCGCGGGTACGTCGACGGCTTCCAGTTCGTCGACGACGGCAAGGCCGGCAAGTTCGAGGTCGAACTGAAAGGAGCAATCAACGAGTGTGGCCCGGTCAAGCCGCGCTACTCCGCAGGAGCCGACGAGTTCGAAAAGTGGGAGAAGCGATACCTCCCCGCCCGTGACTACGGGACACTCGTCGTCACCACCTCACGTGGCGTTATGAGCCACTACGAGGCCCGCGAGGAGGGCGTCGGCGGCCAGGTCATCGCATACGTCTACTAACAATGCCACGAACAGAACTCGAACTACCCGAGAACGTGAGCGCAGAGATAGACCATCTCGACCTCACAGTAGAGGGACCGAACGGGTCCGTAACCCGGCGGCTGTGGTATCCAGACGTGTCCGTCGCTGTCGAAGACGGCACAGTCGCCATCGAGAGTGACGAGGACGACGCCAAGACGATGTCGACGCTTGGCACCTTCGAGAGCCACGTCCGCAACATGTTCCACGGCGTCACGGAGGGCTGGGAGTACGAGATGGAAGTCTTCTACTCTCACTTCCCGATGGACGTTGCCGTGGAGGGCGACGAGGTCGTCATCGAGAACTTCCTCGGCGAGAAAGCGCCCCGGCGCACCGACATTCACGGGGACACCGAGGTCGACATCGACGGCGAACTCGTCCATCTTAGCGGACCGAGCATCGAGGATGTCGGCCAGACCGCGGCGGACATCGAACAACTCACGCGCGTGACCGACAAGGACGTTCGCGTCTTCCAGGACGGCGTCTATATCACGCAGAAACCGAATCGAGGTGACGCCTGATGGCTGACGAAGACACAGAAGAGGGACTGACCTCAATCGGCGGCGTCGACGACGAGATTGCCGAGGCGCTCCGTGATGCGGGTTACGAGACCCGCGAACACGTCGCCGCGGCAACCCAGGACCAGCTCGCAGCTGTCGAGGGCGTCAGTACGGCACTCGCCGCACGCGCGAAGGCCGAGGTCGACGAACTCGAAGTCAGCGACGACGTCGAAGCAGACGTCGAAGAGCTGGCTCCCGAAGACGAGGACACCGACGAAGCCGAGTCCGACGACGAGGAGCCCGACATCGAGGAGCTGACCGACATCAGCGGTGTCGGCGATTCGAAGGCCGACTCGCTGCGCGATGCCGGCTTCGAGTCCGTCGCGGACATCAAAGGTGCGAGCCAGGACCAGCTTGCCGATGTCGACGGTGTCGGCATGGCGCTGGCGGCCCGCATCAAGGCCGATGTCGGCGACCTCGAAGTCTCCGAAGATGTCGAAGCGGAAGTCGAGGACGAGGAGACGACCGAAGTCTCCGAAGACGTCGAGACGGAACTCCAGCCACGCGGGCTGGTCGACAAGACGCCCGACCTCGGTGAGGAAGCAGAGCGCCTGCTCACGCAGCGCAAACGCGAGCGCCAGCCGGCGTTCAACCGCCAGGACCACCACAAGAAAAAGCGTGTGGGGACCTCGTGGCGGCGGCCCCGCGGCCAGCTTTCGAAGCTCCGGAAGGGTATCAGAGGCAAAGGCGACACCGTCGACGCGGGCTATCGCTCGCCGACGGCGGTCCGTGGCCTGCACCCGTCCGGCTTCGAGGAGGTCCGCGTCCACAACGTCGACGACCTCGACGGCGTCGACGGTGACACGGAAGCGGTCCGTATCGCCTCGAAGGTCGGTGCCCGCAAGCGCGAGCGCATCGAAGAGCAAGCAGAGGAACAGGGCATCCGCGTCCTGAACCCAACCTACGAGGAGGTCGAAGTGAATGACTGACCTGAGTGCACAGAAGCGACTTGCTTCGGACGTGCTGGATGTCGGGGAGAACAAACTCTGGTTCGACCCCGACGCCCAGGGCGACATCGCGGAAGCGATTACCCGCGAGGACATCCGCGAGCTCGTCGACGAGGGTGCGATTCGCGCAGAGGAGCCGAAAGGCAACTCGCGTGGCCGTGCCCGTGAACGGCAGAAGAAACGTTCCTACGGCCACCAGAAAGGCGCTGGCTCCCGACGAGGGACCGCCGGTGGTCGCCAGAACGACAAGGAGCACTGGCAATCGAGCATTCGCGCACAGCGTGAGTACCTGCGCGAACTCCGCGACGAGGGCGACCTCGACAAGTCGACGTACCGCGACCTCTACGACAAGGCAGGTGGCGGCGAGTTCGACTCCGTTGCGGACCTCGAACGGTACATCAACGACAACTACGGTGAAACATAATGGCAAGTGGACCACGATACACGGTGCCGATGCGGCGTCGCCGCGAGGCCCGTACGGATTACCATCAGCGGTTGCGCCTGCTGAAATCCGGCAAGCCGCGCCTGGTCGCTCGCAAGAGCAACAGGCAGGTCAGGGCGCAGCTGGTCTCGACCGGGCCCGAGGGCGACCGGACCATCGCTGCCGCACAGTCGAAAGACCTACGCGAGTACGGCTGGGAGGCCCCGCTGTCGAACATGCCAGCGGCCTACCTCACCGGCCTGCTCGCCGGACTCCGTGCCATCGAGGCAGGAGTCGAGGAGGCAGTGCTGGACATCGGGCTGAACTCCCCGACGCCGGGGAGCAAGGTCTTTGCAGTACAGGAAGGAGCAATTGATGCCGGCCTCGAAATCCCGCACAACGATAGCGTGCTGGCTGACTGGGCGCGTACACGCGGCGAGCATATCGCCGAGTACGCCGACCAGGAAGACGGCCTCTACAGCGGCGATTTCGACGCCACGGAACTGCCCGCACACTTCGACGAGATGCGGGAGGAGCTACTGGAAGGTGACATCGAACTATGAGTGCTGACAACGGATGGGAACCACAGACACGGCTCGGCAAAAAGGTCGCCGACGGCGAGATCGACTCGATGCAGGAGGCGCTGAACGCCGGGCTGCCGCTGAAGGAACCCGAAATCGTAGACCAGCTCGTCCCCGGTCTGGAGGACGAAGTGCTGGACATCAACATGGTCCAGCGCATGACGGACTCCGGGCGCCGGGTGAAATTCCGCTGTGTCGTCGTCGTGGGCAATCGTGACGGCCTCGTCGGCTACGCCGAGGGCCGCGACGACCAGGTCGGCGGTGCAATCCAGAAGGCCATCGAGATCGGGAAGATGAACCTGATCGATGTGTCCCGGGGCTGTGGGTCCTGGGAATGTGGCTGTGGCCGTGCCCACACGGTCGCGCTGCGCAGCATGGGCAAGGCCGGTAGTGTCGAGGTCGAGCTTCAGCCGGCACCGCGCGGGCTGGGCCTTGCTGGCGGGGAGACCGTCCGCAAGGTACTCGAACTCGCCGGTATCGAGGACATCTGGACCCGCTCGTCGGGGAACACCCGAACCACGGTCAACTTCGCGAAGGCGACGTTCAACGCTCTGCAAAACACGGCAGAGGCACGCGTCCCACAGGAGACCTGGGAGAAACGGGAGGTCATCGAGTAATGAAAGCGCTTGTCCAGATTCGTGGCAACGTGAACATGCACGGTGACATCCAGGACACCCTCGAGATGCTCAACATCACGCGGGTGAACCACGCGACGTTCGTGCCCGAGACCGACACCTACACGGGGATGGTCTCGAAGGTCAACGACTACGTCGCCCACGGCGAACCCAGCCAGGAGACGGTCGAACTCCTGCTCGCGAACCGGGCCGACCCCGACGAGGGTGAGGCCGACATCGACGACGGATGGGTCGCCGAGCACACCGACTACGACGATATCTCGGCTCTCGCCGAGGCACTGCTGGCCGAGGAGACGACGCTGCAGGAGGCAGGGCTGTCGCCGACGCTTCGGCTGCACCCGCCACGGGGCGGCCACGACGGCATCAAGCACCCTGTCAAGGAAGGCGGCGAACTCGGGCCACACGGGACCGAGGATATCGACGCACTGCTGGAGGCGATGCGATAATGACGAACAAAAAGAAACGACAGCGTGGCTCGCGCACGCACGGCGGCGGTTCGCACAAGAACCGCCGTGGTGCCGGCCACCGTGGCGGTCGCGGTGACGCCGGTCGTGACAAACACGAGTTCCACAACTACGACCCGCTTGGCAAGCACGGATTCACGCGACCCGAGAAGGTCAAAGACGACATCGTCGAAGTCGATGTCCAGAAGCTCGACGAAGACGCTGCCCTGCTTGCAGCGGATGGCGTCGCCGAGGAGACCGGCGACGGCTATCGTATCGACGCACGTGACGTTGCCGAGGACGGCTACGAGGCCGACGCCGTGAAGGTCCTGGGCAACGGTCAGGTACGCAACGAACTCGAGGTCGTGGCGGACGCGTTTACCGCGGGTGCCCGTGGTAAGCTGACGGAAGCCGGCGGGTCGGCAGAACTGTCCGACCGCGCCGAGACGGCCGACGAGACAGACGACAACACTGAGGAGTAACATGAGCTGGAAGGACACCGCCGAACCGGTACTCACTCGCATGCCCTCGGTCCGCCGGCCGGAGGGGCACGTCCCCTTCAAGCGCAAGCTGGCCTGGACAGCGGGTGTGCTGGTGCTGTATTTCTTCCTGACCAACGTCTTCCTCTTTGGCCTCGGTGGCCAGGGGAGCGATGTCTTCGGCCGTTTCCGGTCCGTCATCGCCGGCTCGACAGGGTCGGTGCTGCAACTGGGTATCGGCCCCATCGTCACGGCGAGCATCGTGCTCCAGTTGCTCGGCGGTGCCGACCTGCTCGGTCTGGACACGCAGAACAACCCGCGTGACCAGGTGCTCTACCAGGGACTCCAGAAGTTTCTGGTCATCGTGATGTGTATCCTGACGGGGCTACCGATGGTGTTTGGAGGGCAGTTCCTCCCGCCCAGTCAGGCGCTCGCGCAGACGCTTGGCATCGGACTGACGGGTGTCCAGCTGTTGCTGTTCGCCCAGATATTCGCCGGCGGTATCCTCCTCCTCTACATGGACGAGGTTATCAGCAAATGGGGGGTCGGCTCCGGTATCGGCCTCTTCATTATCGCCGGTGTCTCCCAGCGGCTCATCGGTGGCCTGGTCGCGGTGCCCGGTCTCGGGCAGGCCCGTGGCATCATCCCCACGTGGTTCGACATCATCCTCGGTCGCGAGCAGATTCCGCCGCTGCTCACGCCTGAAGGTATCGAGGCGTTGCTCATCGGTGTCGGGCAACTCATCCCGATTCTGACGACGCTTGCCATCTTCGTCATCGTCGTCTACGCCGAGAGCGTCCGGGTCGAGATTCCGCTCTCGAACGCCCGGGTGAAAGGCGCGCGTGGTCGCTTCCCCGTGAAGCTCATCTACGCGAGCGTCCTGCCGATGATTCTCGTCCGCGCACTGCAGGCGAACATCCAGTTCCTCGGGCGCATCCTCAACGCGCAACTGGCGAGTATGCCAGGCTGGCTTGGGAGTTACTCGCAGGGCCAGCCCACTGGCGGGCTGTTCTACTACCTCGCTCCCATCCAGAACCCACAGGACTGGATGTGGTTCGCCGGCGGCGGTGGTGGGAATGCACCCTGGGAAATCATGTTACGCGTCGGGGTCGACCTGACGTTCATGGTTGTCGGGGGTGCAATCTTCGCCATCTTCTGGGTCGAGACGACGGACATGGGTCCGGATGCGACGGCCCAGCAGATTCACAACTCGGGGATGCAGATTCCCGGGTTCCGCCAGAACGTCCGCTCCATCGAGCGGGTCTTAGAGCAGTACATCCCACAGGTCACCGTCATCGGTGGCGCACTGGTGGGGCTGCTCGCGGTGGCGGCGAACATGCTTGGCACCATCGGCGGTGTGACAGGCACTGGCTTGCTGCTGACTGTGTCGATTACCTACAAACTCTACGAGGAAATCGCAGAGGAGCAGCTCATGGAGATGCATCCCATGATGCGCCAGATGTTCGGATAAAACGCCGGACACGCCGTCCAGACACGCTCTTCATTTTTAAACGGCGCTCGTTGAGAGCTATCGGTCCAGCCTATTCCCCGCCGAGGAACTGTCTTGCACAACCGGAGCGGGTGCTGTGGCGAGAGTATCGACCAGTCCGTGCTGGCGATGCCGGTCCACCTGGAGGAAAGAGACGTGAACGCCACAGTGACCATAGCAGAGCGCAGTTGGCTGAACGGTCGGGAGTGAGATACTGTGACGGTAAGGTAAAGCCGGAAGATAAATCCACAGAGCATACTCCACAGAACCGCTACCCGACAAGCCAGTCTCGATCCAGATGCAATGATGGACGAGATGTCCACACAACGCTGTCGAGGAGGAATCGCCACCGAGACCACCACAACCGCAAAAACGCTCCTATCGACTGCAGGGGTGAGATAGCGATGAGAGCCGTTCGCTACCACGAGTACGGTTCTGCCGACGTGTTGCAAGTCGATGACGTGGAACGGCCGACGCCCGCGGCCGGGGAAGCGCTCGTCGAGATTCGGGCCGCCAGCGTCAATCCAGTCGACGTGTTGTTCCGAACTGGTGAGTACGGCGAGGTATCCCTGCCATCGACTCCCGGCGGCGACGGTGCCGGTGTCGTCGTCAGCACTGGCGAGGCGGTCGATCGTTTCGTGGAGGGTGACCGTGTCATTGTCTCCGGTATGGACCGCGCCGAGGGCGGTACGTTCGCGGAGTACGCCGCCGTCCCGGAGTCAAAACTGGCTCACTTGCCCGAGGAGGTCTCTTTTGAGGCCGGCGGTGCGATCGGGAACGTCGGTGCGACAGCCTGGACCGCTCTGGAGGAGGTCGCCGGCATCAAGGCCGGTGATCGCGTACTCGTCCACGGGGGATCCGGCGGCGTCGGCCACGCGGCCGTCCAGATTGCATCGGCCAGCGGGGCCGATGTCATCACAACGGCGGGCTCGAAGACCGCCCGCGAACGGGTGCACAACCTCGGCGCGACGACGGTGCTGGACTACGAGAGTGAGACACTCGCCGAGGACGCACTGGCGGCGACCGGGGGTGATGGTGTCGAGCTAGTCCTGGATCACCGTTTGGAGGAGTACCTCGGTCTCGACTTCGAGGTACTGGCCGAGGGGGGACACACCGTCTCCATCATGGGTCACGTCCCCGAGACTAGCGGCGTGTCCCTCTATAAAAAGCAGGCCACGGTACAGGCAGTGCAGATGGACGCCAGACCGGTCCGGACACCGCTGCTTCAGCGTGTCGTTCGCCTGCTGGAACGCGGCGACCTGACAGCTGTCGTCGCGGACACGTACGGCTTCGAGGAGGCATCGCAGGCCCAACGTGAGGTACTGGCCGGTGGGTATGTCGGGAAACTGGTCGTAACGCCATAACAATCGGCGCGGTCGCAGTGCTGGTCAGCGTCCGGTCCGGAACTGGATTTACAATCGCCCGCGTTGCTATCCCACCTATGAAGCACATCCGCATCACGGTGCGTCCGGATCTGGACCACGCGCCGCCCTTTCTGGAGTATCTACTCGCCTCATCCGACGTATACGAAGCCCGCGCGGTCGACTGGAACCGCGGCGCATCGGCGATTTCAACGCACCTCTACGCCGTGGATGGCGACGTGGGTCCACTCGCTGCCCTGGGCGAGGAAACCGACGGCGTCGAGTCGGTCCGCCTCTCGGCGACCGAGGACCCCATCTCTTACGCGCAACTCGAGTTGCAAGACGCGGCCGTGCCGATTTTCGGCGGTGCTGCCGAGGCTGTCGACCGGACGGGGCTTGTCATCCGGAGACCGATGGTCTACCGCGACGGACTGATTCATGGCCACGTCGTCGGCGACTCGGATGTCCTGCAGGCGACGCTCGATGAGGTTCCGGAGACAGTCAGCATCACAGTCGATGGGATCGGGCAGTTCCCGAGTGCCCGCGCGAACCCGGCGAACACGCTCAGCGAGCGCCAGCGGGAGGCACTGGAAGTTGCGCTCGAACTGGGCTACTACGAGACGCCGCGTCAAGCGACCCACGAGGATATCGCCGCCGAGCTCGGCTGTGCACCAAACACCGCGAGCGAGCATCTCCAGAAAGGCGAGGCCAAACTCGTGGAGTCCGGGATGGATGCGTTCAGTTCCTCGCTGTAAGCGAAACCGCCACAGCGATAGGGCCGTCTGAGACGTACGCAAACCCAGTTCGGTGGGTGAGACTCTCGCCCGTGGTAGTCTCCGGTCGTCTCCTCTGTGCCCGCCTGTCCCGACAGCTGCGTCGGATGTCCGGATAGTCCGCGAGTAGCCGCTTTATAACCAAGTAGTCGCTCGGCCCGTCGCAGGTATGCCGAGCATCGCCGTAGTCGTACTGGATACACTCCGGTACGACACGTTCTACGAGAGCTTCGATTGGCTACCGGGGAGACGATTCACCCGTGCGTATGCCCCCTCACACTGGACGGTGCCAGTCCATGGCTCGCTTTTCACGGGGCGGTACGCGAGTGAAATCGGCGTCCACGGCCACTCGCCCATGCTTGACTGTCCCGAACCAGTGCTTGCCGAACAGCTCCGGGCAGCCGGACACTACACGCGGGCCTTTACCGCCAACCCTCAAATGAGCTATTACGACGGCTGGGACCGTGGCTTTGAGGACTTTGTCACCTACAGCAGCCTCGACGCATACCGCGAAGACGACTTCGATTGGGGGGCCGCCTTCGACGGCATCGCAGCGACGGGAATCGAGAAGTACGCCCGTGCAATCGGGCAGTGTCTCCGGACGGACTGTGCCACCCTGCGCTCGCTCAGGCAGGGATTCGAGCTGTACCGTCGTTCGGAGGCCGACGGCGGGGCACGGTCGGTTCGTGACCGGATTCGCGGGACGGAGTTCGGGGACGACGAGTTTCTCTTCGTCAACCTGATGGAGACACACACGCCGTATCACCCACCCGACGACGGGGACCCGATAATCGCCGTGGCAGCAGATGCCTTCTCCGATGAGCCACTTGACCTCGCGCGGATTCGGGCCAGCTATCGCACGTCCGCCGACTATCTCTCCGAACGCTACCGGGAGATATTCGCTGACCTCACCGATGACTTCGAGTACGTGGTGACGCTGTCGGACCACGGGGAACTGCTCGGGGAGCACGGGCTGGTGAACCACTCCTTCGGACTGTGGCCCGAACTCGTCCACGTCCCGCTGGTCATAAGCGGTGACGACATCGCTACCGAGTACGACCACCGGGTGACGAGCCTGCTCGACGTCCACCAGACCGTCGCTGCACTGGCCGGACTGGACGTGGACTCACGGGGCGAGGACCTTCTCGGTGACCCTGAGCCGACACCGGCACTGTTCGAGTACCACGGTCTGCTCCCGTTTCACGAGGGACAGTTCGACCGCAAGGACGTTCCCGCCGAGACGTTCGAGGAACGGAGGGCCCCGCTGAACGGGTTCGTCGAGCCCAGCGGGGCGCTGGCCCACGAAACTCATACCCGCGGGTTCCGGACTATCGGTCGGTTTGACGAGGACCCGGCCGAGCGACTCTCCGGGCTGGTAGCGGACCTCGACAGACGGGAGGTCGATGCTGACGACCAGCAGGTCTCGGACAGGGCTCGTGACCGCTTGGAGGACCTCGGGTATGCCTGAGTTGGTCGGTGTTCATCACTGCCTTCCGGTCGTGTATGGGGCGCGTAACAAACAGGGGGGGACCGGAACGGGGCGTCGATGAGCGAGACGATGGACGTGCTTGTGTTGAGCCCGCACACTGACGACAGCGAACTCGGTGCTGGCGGGACGATACACAAGCTCCAGCGACAGGGCCACGACATCCATTACGTCGCCTTCTCCTCGTGTGATGCATCACTCTCCGAGGACAAACAGGGCCAACTCAGAGCGGAGTTCGAAAGCGTCATGGAACTCGTCGACCCGGCGGAGTACTACCTCTTCGATTACGTTGTCCGCCGGTTCAACGAACGTCGACAGGACATTCTGGAAGAGCTGATTCGGGTCCGCGACGAAATCGACCCGGACCTGGTCATCGGGCCCTCCCTCGGGGATGCCCACCAGGACCACGCCGTCGTGGCCCGCGAGATGCACCGTGCGTTCAAAAGCGGGCCGAGTATCATCTCCTACGAGCAGCCCTGGAATCACGTCTCCTTCGAGACGCAACTCTTCACCTCGTTACAACACGAGGACATCACGTGGAAGATTCGTCAGCTACAGGAGTACGACAGCCAACTCGAACGGGACCGGCCCTACTTTGCCGAGTCGTTCATCCGCGGGCTGGCGACGGTTCGCGGTCTCCAGACCGACACGGAGTACGCAGAGGCCTTCGAGGTGGTTCGATGGGTCCTCTGAGCGAGGCGACGGTCCTGGTGACCGGCTGTGGTGCACCGGGCTTTCCCGGCACCTGCCACTCGCTTCGGAAAGCGGCTCCCGACGTGACCATCGTCGGCACCGACGCCCGCACCGACCACGCCGGCCAGTACATCGCCGACGAGTTCTTCCAGGTCCCACTCGCCGAAGACGACGAGTTCGTCCCCGCGATGCTGGAGGTCTGTGCGGCCGCCGATGTGGATGTCGTCCTCCCACAGGTGACGCGGGAACTGCCCGTGCTCACGGGCGCGCAAGAACAGATCGAAGCAGTCGGCGCAGCCGTCGCCGTCAGCGACCGGGCGACGATAGAACTCGCGAACGACAAAGCGCGGCTGGCGGATGTCGCCACGTCGGCGGGCGTGCCGACGCCGGAGACAGTCCGGGTCGAAACCGGCGATGAGCTGCAGCGGGCGGCCACCAGTCTCGGCTATCCCGAGGACCCAGTAGTGGTGAAACCGCCGGTCTCGAACGGGAGCCGCGGGGTCCGGATTCTGGATGCGACCCGCGACCGTAAGCGAGCATTCTACGAGGAGAAACCCGACGGACGCTATGCCACGCTTTCGGGCGTCCGCGACGTACTGAGCGAGTCGTTCCCGGCGTTGCTGGTGATGGAGTACCTGCCTGGCGAGGAGTATACCGTCGATGCCTTTCGTCCGTCCGGTGGCGACGGCGAATCCACAGTCGTGCCCCGGCGACGGGACCAGGTGAAATCCGGCATCAGTTTCGGCGCGACACCCGTCGAGGACGAAGCCCTCATCTCTCATACCAACAGGCTGGCCACGGACCTCGGTCTGGAGGCGGCGTTTGGCTTCCAGTTCAAGGTCGATAGGAACGGCGAGCCCTGTCTGTTGGAGTGTAACCCCCGGGTTCAGGGGACGATGGTCACGAGCACGGTCGCGGGTGCGAACGTCATCGCCGCCGCAGTTCGCGACGCCCTCGGGGAAGACGTACCGGCGATGGACCCCGACTGGGACGTGCGCTTTCACCGGTACTGGGGCGGGCTGGGCGTCTCCGATGGCGTGACCGACGATATCGGGGGCCAGGGAAGCCGATGAGCGACGCGTTCGACACGGCACTGCTCGACAGCGGGCTCTGGCATGTCCACACCGACGTGACCGACGGGGAACACGGTCCTGAAACCCTGCTGGCTGCGGCCGAGCAGGCGAACTTTCCGGCAATCGGATTCGCCGAACACGTCCGCCGTGAGCCGACCTACGACTTCGTGACCTTTGCCGACCGCATCGAGCGACTGGCGAGGGACTACGACCTCGATTGCGTCGTCGGCTGTGAGGCGACGGTACTCGACACCGAGGGTCGACTCGACGCCAGCGAGGCGGTACTCGACCGTGCCGACGTGGTATACGCTGCGTACCACGGCCGCTCGTTCTCCCGGCAGGCGTATCTCGAGAGCGTGATTGGGATGCTTGAGAACCCCGCAGTGGACGTGTGGGCCCATCCCTTCGACTATGCTGTTCGGCGTGAGTTCGCGCTGACTGACGACGAGCGCGACCGGATTCTCGACACCCTCCGGGAGGCCGGTGTCTACTTCGAGTTGAACATGCGCCGTCCGACCCGCGTTGTCCCCAGGTCGCTGCTGGGCACTGTGCCGACTATCCCCGGCTACGACCTGCACGCGCTTTCGAACTGGCAGGGGTTGTCTGCGACTGGCGGGGCGTGAGGCGCTACCTGCCCAGAAGCGACTCTCCTGTTGCTACACCACGTCGTAGCCTGTAATCCGCCAGTCGCCACTGGCGAGCAACTGCGGCACGGTGCTCGTCTCCTGTAGCCGGTCCCACATCACGAGGTCGGTCCGGAGTGACGCCCAGTTCGGACCCGGTCGCTCCTCGTGGACGAGGGATACGACGTCCGCATCCCGGGACTGTGCAGTTTTCACGACCCACTCGAGGAGGCGGTCGCCCACTGTCTCGTCGCCGTAGAGGAGTTCGAACACCCGTGCCTCGGTCTGGTCGCGCTGGTGTATCAACCCGAGGCAGGCGAATCCCACGACTGTCTCCCCCCGGACGGCGACCACTGCGTCGCCGTGGTCGTACCCGACCATGTGGCGAATCTGGTCCGGCCCGCGTGCGAACGCCACGTCCCAGGCAGCGAGTTCCGCATCGAAGAGTTCGACCACGCGCTCACAGTCCGCTGTCGCGTACGGTCGCAGTGTGATGCCGTCGTCGGGGACCGGTCGCTGTGCCGAGCGAACGAGCGGGCGTGTCACGTGGCCCGAGGTGGCGAGTTCGATTGCCCGGGCCACCATCCACCTGGGGGCTGCCAGCCGCGTGGTTGCCCTGGCTACGCCGGTTGCGACACTCACACCTTTCACGTCCGGAAGCCACCGCTCCGCGTGTTCTTCGATGAGGCGTCCCGGCGAGAGCGGCAGGATATGCAGCGGGAGCGTCCGGTACTCCCACTCGTCCTGCATGTGTGCCTCGGTCGATATCTTGCCACGGCGGTTGAACGTCATGACGACCGGTGACCCGGCGTGACGGCTGTCGGTCCGGGCCCGCTCGACGAGGTCCGTAAACAGTCCCTGACGGCGGTAGCCCGGATGCACGACGGCCCCTCCGTGGACGTGGACCGGTCGTGGCTGGTCGCGACCGGACACGTCGAGGTGCTTGCTGAATATTCGGCGGGCGGCGACAACCTCGCCGTCACGCTCGACCAGGAAGTCGTGTACATCGGGGTCATACCCCGGGAAATCGGTGTACTTGAACCGGAAGTACGCCTCGTCACCCCAGCCCTCGAATCCGACATCGAGTAACTCGTGCAGAGCGTTCTGATACGCCGCTGTCGTACGCTCCGGTGGACTGTTCCGGCTCATCATTCACTCCGAGTGCCGTTTTGGTCGTCGTGACTGGCTACCCACCTCATCTGGTTGCCAGTCTTGTCCCGGGCGCACCGTCTCCTGAATAACGTGGAGCAACTCCGCGGTGACATCCGGTTTGTCGGCGATAAACTCGTCGCGGCGGTGTTCCCACTGGCTTTCGTCGGCCGTTTCCACGAGCGAGCGGACCTGCTCTATCGCGGCGTCTTCCTCGGCAAAGGAGTACAGTAGCCCGGCCGCCTCGAGTTCCCGGAAGATGGGTTCCTCGTCGATGCCGACCATGGTGTTCATCCGCACTGCTGGTGTCCCGAGCAGCGCCGCCTCTGTGGACATCGTTCCCGAGTCGCCGACGTACAGGGCAGCGTAGTACAGCAGGTGATGCATCAACTCCGGTGGAAACTGCAGCTCGTACTGCTGATACGCCTCGGGCAGTGCTGTCTCACTGGAGATGTACACTGTCCCACGCCGGTCGAGGTAAGTGAGCAACTCTCTCATTCCGGTCTCGGAAACTCCGCTGAAGCCGACATCGTGAAACGCGTCTACACCCGAGAGCCGGAGCAGGAAGTACCGCTCGTCCGGGTCGATGCCGTGTGTACGCAGTGGTTCGGGGTCCGGGTCGAACCGGCTGGGGTGGAGATAGGCGAGTTCCTGATAGTCCAGCGGGTAGTGGTCGGCACCGGCCGGGACGCTAAAGTCCGGCGGCGCACAGAGGGTGTCGATGAACGGGAACGTAATCGCGTGATACAGCCGTTCGAGCTGTGGTGAGCGAATCTTCGTGTCTCTGACGACGATATTCGGCGTCCGGGTCACCGTTCCGACGTGGACCGCAGGTGGGTTCAACCGGCTGACGATGACGTCCGGTTCCGTCTCCCGAACCACCGAAAGCAGCCGGAGTTCACGACGTGTCCACTCGGTGGCCAGCGAGGTGAGTCCCGAGCCGCTGGCCGACAGCGGTCGATGGTCGATGCCGTAGGCGTCGAGTAACGCCGTCGTGACATCCTTCTCGCGTGAGGTGACGACCGTCTCGTGACCGTCGGCGGCAAGGGCCTCGATAGCGTTCCTGAACAGGTGGACGTGTGCCGGATGGTTCACGTCGAACAGCACTCGCATCAGGACCCCCCGGCGGGTCGCCGGTCGTGGCGTGACTGGCCTGCGACGGCCCGATTGTCGGTCGCCAGTCCTCCAACCGGTGTGCAACGGAGTCCCGGTTTCCAGGTTGCAGTGTCTGCGGCCTCCAGTTTGACTCTCGTCGTGACGTGCCAGTGGTCACGCATGGTTATCGCCAGCGGGAAAGAAGGGTTTGTTATGCACCCCTGAACGGCGTGCAGACTCCCGTTCGGTGACGAACGAACCCGGCCCTGCCCGCTAGCGGGAGGGGACGACATGGAGTCCGTACTTGGCGACGTTTTTTGCCGTGTCGAACGCGGTTTCGGCGACGTACTCGACTGTTCCCCCGGCCCACCGGTCGGGATGAGTCAGCAGACAGTAGCTGTCCTCCCGCCGGCGGACCAGGTCGATGAGCTCCGCCGTCGTGCCGACCTGTACGTCCTTGCCATCCTCACCGACGGTGTGGTCTTTGATTTTGAGCGCGCCGTCCCGCCAGGTGCGGCCAGTATCGGAAAAGTACAGCACGTCAGTGAAATCGACCGACAGATACGCCTCACCGAGCAGGTCGTACTGGTCGAAGTCCGGCATCTCTCCCCACATATCCCGGTTGTCGTGTGGCGTCAGCGGATTGCCGTGCATACAGACAGTGTCGACGGTCACGTGGGCTCGCATCCGGGCGAGGTGTCGCTGGAAGGAGCGGTGGGCTGCCTTGATGTCGCCGTCAGTCCGGTCGACATCCTCGTAGTGGTATCCCACTTCGTGGCCCAGCGACTCCAGGGAGTCGAGCAGCCAGGGGTCGAACGTCTCGTCGACTGTCCTGACGTAGTACGTACTGGTCGCATCGTACTCGGCTTCCATGCGAGCGAAATCGAGCGCGTTCTCCGGCTTCCGGTCCACGTCGTGGCGGAGAATGACGAACCGGTCGGGGAGGCCTTCGGCGGCGAGATACTCACGGACGGTGAGCGTTTCGATGCCCTGTCTCTTGCAGGCTTCGAGCAGTGCTTTATAAGTCTCGTACGTGAAGTCGGCTGGCATCGTTGGTGACCGCTCCAGTGGTACCCTGATGGTAATAGACAGGTTACGCGTTCGTTCCTGGGTGCCACGGCTCCCTTTGGCCTTGCTTTGTCGGCGTATGAGAGTCATAACAAAGCCCCGAAACGGTCACCAGCGAGTGATGTGGCATTCAACGGGTACCGGGGGTATCGCCGGTGAGAGCGCCCGCACCGAGGTGGGTACATGCGTGTGTTGATGCTCGTTACCAACGACGACGCACCGTTTTTCCGCCAGCAGGTCGACGCACTGGAGTCGGCCGGCGTCGAGTGTACGACCGTCGCGGTTCCGGACCGCGATGGTGGCCGAGTCAGGCGGGACTACCTCGCCTTCTACGAGTCCGTGCTGGCGGCTGTAACCGAGCCGTACGACCTCGTACACGCGAACTATGGATTGACGGCACCCGCAGCACTCGCCCAGCCACGGCGACCGGTCGTCGTCTCGCTGTGGGGATCCGACCTCCTCGGCGAGTACGCCCGACTCAGCGCGTGGTGCGCTGCGCGTGCATCTGAGGTGATCGTTATGTCTCAGGAAATGAACGAGCAACTCGACAGCGATGCACAGGTGATTCCACACGGCGTGGACCTCGACACGTTCCGGCCTTTGCCCCGTGGGCAAGCCAGGGACGCCGTCGGCTGGACGCGGGACGGCGTCGACGTACTGTTCCCGTACGACCCGGACCGTGCAGTCAAGAATTTCCCTCGCGCACAGCGAGTCGTCGACCGCGTGCGTGAGCGGGTCGACCGGCCGGTCCGACTCCGGGTCGTCAGTGGCATCGACCACGTCGAGATGCCGCAGTATCTCAATGCCGTCGACGCGCTCCTGTTGACCTCACACACCGAGGGGTCACCAAATGCCGTCAAGGAGGCACTCGCGTGTAACACGCCGGTCGTCGCGACCGATGTCGGCGACGTTGCCGAGTACACCGACTCCCTTCCGTACTCCGGTGTCCAGTCGACCGATGCCGCCCTCGCCGACCGACTCGCGAGTATCGTGCGGGATGCCCCGGTGAGCGAGGGTCGCGAGCAGGTGCAGGACCTCGGCCTGGATGTGATGCGCGAGCGACTCCTGTCGGTCTACGAGGGCGCCCTCGCGGAACCGCTGGAGGTGCGGGCCAATGCCTGAGACGACTGCTGAGGGACGGCTCCCCGTTGACGAACCCGACAAGGCTGCAGCCGTGGCGGGCTTCGTGGTGGGGCTGCTGTTGTTGCCGCTGCAACTGCTCACCTCGCAGTTGTTCGTCGTGGTCATCCCGCCGATGATACTGGTAGCCTCGGTTTTGTACCTGCTCGCCCGGCGGCGCCACCCGCGCCGTCTGGTCGGCGTGCTGCCGGCGACGGCCGGGCTACTCGCAGCCGGCCTCGTGTTCCTCGGTTCCGGGAGTCTCGTGGCCGTGGCTGTAGCGACCGGCGGACGGTCTGTCCCGTTTTTCGGCCTGGCTGCTGTCATCGGTTCCGTGTTGCTGGGACAGATACTGCTCGTCAGCGACGACGGACTCCGGCCGGGTGTCGTGGTTGCGGAGGTGCTCGTGTTTGCGATTGCGGTCAGGGTCGCAGCGCTCGTGACTACGCCCGGACTGGTCGGGGTCGATAGCTGGACGCACCTGACGGAGTACGCGGCCGCCATCCGTGACAGCGGGAGGCTGGCCGCCATCTCCGACGTGAAGTATTACATGGCACCACTGTATCACGTGCTCGTCGTTCTGTTTGCGGATGCCGTCGGCATCTCACTCCGGACGGCGCTGTATCTCTCGCTGGGGCTGACACTCCCGCTCATGGGGCTTTTCGTCTACGGTGCCGCACAGCACGTCCTTCCGGTGCGGTGGTCGCTGTTCGCCCTCGCGGTGTACACCGTCGGCGACCACGTCGTCCGCTGGGGGATTCACATCATCCCGACCAGTCTCGGCCTGCTGTTTTTCCTGGCGGTTCTGTACTGCGTGACGCGGCTGTTCTACGCCGACGACCGGCGGCCGCTGTACGCTGTCGCTGTGTTGTTGAGCGTCGCCATCGTCGTCACCCACCAGGTGTCGGCGTTCGTTCTCGCAGTCGTGTTGGGTGCCGGCGTCGTGGGCCAGGTCATCAGCCGAGTTGTCGGCATCGAGACCAGCGGCGGCTGGTTCGACGGGCACGCGCGCCCGGTCAACATGACGGGCCTGTTCGTCCTCGAACTGGCGCTGATACTCGTCGCCTGGTCACAGACGCCGTACCGTGACGGCTCCTTTCTCACGGGTATCGCCGAGAGCCTGCAGCGGTCCATCCAGACCGACTTTGGTTTCCTGAACCTCGCTGGTAACAGCGGTGGGGGCGGAGCCGAGGCTGCGAGCATCCCGACCAGTGTCGCCTTCCTCGACTCAGTCGGATTCTTCCTGTTGTTGTTCGCGGTCCTGCTGGGTCTGCTCGCCTTGCTCCATCGCCGTGCTATCGGTCGTCCCGCGCTCGCCTACGCGACAGTGACGGTGGTCTTGCTAACTATCACGCTGGGCCTGCCGGCGATGGGTATCCGGTCGTTCGTCCCCGGTCGCTGGTACGGGTTCATGTACGCACCGATGGCAATCGTCGCTGCTGCCGGTTGCCTGTTCGTCTTCCGTCGGCTCCCTCGGTCGGCGACTGTCGCCGGCATCTTGCTCATCGCGGCGGTGTTCCCGGGCGCGATGCTTATCGCTCACAAGGGGACGCCGGACCAGCCGGTCTTCGATGACCACTACCAGCGCTTTGCCTACTCGGAGAGCGAGCTCGCGGCCGTCGACACCGTCCGTGCCCAACACGCCGAGCACACGGTCTACACGGACCACCCGTACCGGACTGTCTTCGAGCGGACTGGTGCGGCACCGGTCGAGTTAGTGACCACTGACGGGGGCGCCACACCGGGTGAGCCAGTCGTCTACCGGCGCTACCAGTCCAGCGGCGCACCGATTGCCGAGAGCGAGGCGGGACCGGTCAAGACACAACTGTCGCTGGAGACGGTCTGTCCCACGGAGCGGGACCGTCTGTACGCAAACAGCGATGTCCTCATCTGTACCGAGGCGGCGTAACTGCACTATAACAAAACCACAGTTCACGTAATCACAGATTATGTTCAGCGACCCCTTTCGGCACTCCTCGGAGCGGGACGATACCCTGCTTGCGGGCACTGCCGACCTTCAGATAACGAGTATCGTGTCCCTGTTAGCAATCGCACTGCTGGTGGCTCCACTCGACGCACCGACGGTTCTGAACGCGCTGGTGGCCGTCCCGCTGTTCTGTTTCCTGCCGGGTTATGCGCTGCTTGCCGCGCTGTTCCCGGCACGGGCGGCCAAGGAGTCCCCGGACAGGACGCGCCCGACCGGCGCACCACCCGTGCTCGACAGACTCGCACTGTCCGTCGCGGTCAGCCTCGCGACTGTCCCCATCGTCGGTGTCGCGGGGTCCCCGCTGTGGGGAATCGACGCATCGCGGACGCTCGTCGTACTCGGCGGTCTTACAATCGTTGCCGCCGTCGTGGCCGCAGTCCGGCGAGCAGGTGTCCCAAGCCACCGCCGGTTCGCCCCGCTCACATCGGTCGGGGCCGTCCTGCCGCGGTCGTCGTCCAGCCAGCTTCTGGTGGCCACAGCCGTACTCGGTGTCGCCATCGCAGGGGCAAGCGTCGCGTACGCTGCCGGCACTGACGACCCCGCGAGTACCGAGTTCTACCTCGTCAACGAGAGCGCGGGAGGGGTCGCTCTGGACGGCGGGGCCGGGCCGGACGACACCCGACCTGTCGCTATCGACCACCATGCTGAGGAGCCAGCGAACTACACCGTCGTCGTCAGGCAACACTCCTCGGAGACTGGAGTGACAGAGATATTGCGCGAGACTGTCTCGGTCTCCGGTCCCGAGCGGGTCGTCATCTCCGGCCCCGGGACGACTGCCGATGTCGACCGTGTCGAATATCTCCTCTACGAGGAGGAGCCATCGGACGAACCCGACCCCCAGGACGCCATCCGGCGGCTGTGGGTGACTACCGACAGCGATTCGTAGCGTTGGAACTCACTCGGAGTCGTCGACTCGCAGCACAGTCTCATTCGGGGACACCCGGACGTTTCGTCGCGTAATCGTCGAGCCACGGTTGACAATCGGGTCACCGGTCACGCTGATGTGTGACGAGGAGAGCGTTCCGTCGACGTCATCGAGGACGAGCCCATCACGTTCGGGGCCGGACTGAACGATGTCACACTCCTCGATGGTGGTCTCCCGACGGTTTCGAACGACGACGGTATTGCCGGCGGCTGCCGACCCCTCGATAGTGACGTTCTCGACGGTCGGCCCGGGCAACCGCTCGGTCGGTCGCAATACGTTGATTGCCGGAACGTCGTCCCTGTCGACCTGAATCCGGGTGTCACGGACGGTCACGCTGCCAGCGTTGCCGTGGACGACGACTCCGCCGAAGCCGGCTCCGGCATTCTCCTGTAGTTCTATATCACAGTTCTCAATCAGGTGGTCTCCGCCGGTGCGGAGATGGATGCCGCGGACGTTGAGCGCATCGCCGTAGGGCGGCACATCCGCCGCGACGACGCGGACGTTTTTCGCAGTGGAGGCTGTCGACCCCAGGCGGACGTTCGATATGTTGTTGTTCTTGTACACCCCGCCGCGAACGTGGACCGCCCCGTCGCCGGTGGGTCGTGAGCCCTCCCAGCCAGGAGCGGAGGCATAGAGCCCGTTGTCCGGAAAGTTCTCCAGCTTGCAGTTCATCACGTAGAGGTCCCCGGCGTGTCCGTAGCCCACCCAGATGCCCGTCGACCCGGCATGTGCGGGTGCGCCATCGCGGGCGACGATGTCACCCACGACGCCAGTGCTGTCCTCATCGAGGACTTCGACCCGGAACCCCCCAACTCCCGGTGGATACTGGCCGTCGACGGCAACCTTCCGGACGAGAAAGTCGTCCTGTCCGGCCAGGTGGAACCGACCACCGTACCCTTCCTCACCGAAGTCAAACGTGAACCACTCGAACTCGAAGGCTCCGACATCAACGAATTTCAGCCAGGTCGCACCGAGTCGCTCGGCCGGCCCCGCCGGCACGAGTCGGGGCCGTGACTCGCCAACCCCACGGAGACCGAACTGGTCGAGTTCCGACAGCCACAGCGCTCCGAGGCGGTAGGTCCCCTCCGGAAACTTGATGAGTGTGTTATCGCCAGCGAGTTCCGTGACGAGGTCCGTCACTGGCTCTTCGCCCGTGGGGTCTCCACCCTCCTCGGTCACGTCGACGACCGTATCGTATGCGCTGTTCGCCGGCCGTGCCCGTTCGGTCACGCCGCTGACAGCCGAGATGTCGCCGTCGACGGGCGGCTTCGACGAGCCATCTCCCTGGTCACTCGGACACCCGGCTAACGCTATCGTACCGCCCGCGGCGAGGACGCCCAACACTTGCCGTCTGCTTCTGTAGGTCCGGTTCCGTGTCACAGCCGACGCTGGGCTGCCAGCCCGGTTTGTTATTATTATCATACCAACAGTAACGATGTGTTATTTGGCGGTCCAGGTTGGCAGATAGCATTACACTCCGTGGTAGTTGTCGACAATAGGCGGGGTGAGACGGCAAAAAAAGGGGCGTTATGGAGCCCCGCTGTGATGCGTTGCGTAGTCAGTGAACGATTCGGTAACGCCAACTCACGTCCGGAGACGTTTCAGGTCCCTGTCCGGGAGGTGCCGTTACCGCGGGTGGCCGATGTCGGCGGCCGGTGTACCGCTTCCGTAGCTGTTGTCCGAGAACCGGACGCTGTTCCAGTCGCTGGTGTGGACCTGCGTGATGGCAGAGTCGTCCCAGCCGTCGGGGGTGGCCTTGGGCTGGTTGTCGTTGTAGAACCAGTTTTTCTGGATGGTGGCTGCGTCGTCGGGCGTGCCACGGATGGCGACGGCCGGGACGGTCTCCGAGTTCTGGACCTTCTCGTGTGCTTCGACCGTGTTGTGGTGGATGTCGATTGTCTTGCCACCGGGCCGGTGGACATCGATGACGTGGCCGATAGTGTCCGGGCCGAAGTGGTTGTACGCACAGGTGTACCCGCCGTCGCCGCTGGATGCGACGCTGTGGCGGTTGTAGTTCATGTAGTTGTACTCGATAACCGGGTGGCCGTCGTTGCAGGCCACGCCGTAGCCGAGGCCGCCCATCGGGTTGTGGTGGACGTGGTTGTGGTGGACGTGCGTGTCGTTCCGGGCGCGAATGGCCGCGTACGCGAACCCGAACACCTCACAGTTGTCGACTTCGACACCCTCACCGTAGATTTCCAGGCCCAGCCCGATTTTGCCGTCCGTGTACTGGACATAGGAGTTGTAGGCCCCGCCGATGCGGACGCCCGTCACGCGGACGTCGTCCTCGACGGTCATCATTGGCCACGGGTGGTCGCTTGTCCGAATCTGGCCACCAGGTGCCCCGTCGATGCCCCGGTTCGAGGCCAGCGTGATTCCCTCGGGCAGTGTCACCTCGGTACTGCCGAGTTCTATCGTCGCGTCGCCGTCGACGTAAATCACGTCGCCGGGAGAAGCGGAGTCGAGCGCCTTCGTGAACTCGCCTTTCGTACTGACGGTCACGTCGGCATCGGAGGGGTCGACAGTGTTCTCGTAGTCGTCGCCCCCTCCGATGACTGCGGATGCCTGACTCGGCGGTTCCTCCCCCGTCAACTCGTACGGCGAGACCGGTTCGCCATCGAGCATCAGCGAGTAGTCGCCCCACATCGGACTGAAGGAGGTAACCTCACCACGGAACGTGTAGGAGTCACCGTAGCCGTTCCCGGTGTAGCCCGAGACGGTGTAGGTCCCGTCACTGTTCTGGGTAACCGTGTCATTGCCCTCCGAGGACAGTTTGCCGTTGTCGGTCATCTTCTCGACCCCACCGGTCGTGGTAAACTGGTAATCGACTTCCGTGGGTGAAGTGATGACCAGCTGACTGCTTTTGGGGTCCTGCCCGGTGAGGTCATACGTCGAAACTTCCTCGCCGTTGAGTGTCAGTGTGAACTCCCCGTCCATCGGGCTGAAGGAGTCCACGTCGCCCCGGAAGACGAAGGTGTCACCGTAGCCGTTCCCGGTGTAGCCCGAGACGGTGTAGGTTCCATCGTCGTTCTGGACGATATCGTCGTTCCCCTCCGCCGAGAGGTTGCCGTTGTCGAGTTGCTTGCGGACCTCGCCGGTGGTGGTGAACTGGTAGTCGACCTCCGTCGGAGAGGTGATGACCAGTTCGTTTGCGGGGTCGGGGAGCAGTCCGTCCTCTTCCCCGTAGTTGACGGTTGCCGTTCCGTCGACGTTGATCGACTCGAGTTCGCCGGAGACCCGGTAGGCAGCCGTGCCGTCCGAGACTTCACCGCTGACCGAGCCACTTTCGACCGTATCGGTGACCGTCGCCACCGTCTCCACAGCGTCGACATCTCCGCTGACGGCGAACTCGTAGGTCACGCTGTCACTGGTCTCGATGACGAGTGACTTCGGCAACGTCGAGTCCGCAGCGCCCGTCCCTGTTGCGAGCCCTGCAAGTGCTGTGACTCCAGCCGCCTTGAGGTATGTTCGTCGGTTGAGCAATCGGTTCTTACCATCGTCTTCGCCAGCCTGCATACACGAGTAGGAGACGATTACACGTATAATGGTTCTGTCAGGATGCGTGCTGCATTTGCTGACGATGCGCCGCAATTGGATACGGGATACATACCAGTTGGTCACAGGGTTACCGCTGGCTGCCTCGGTTCGACCACCGAGCGAGACTCGCGCGCACTTGCCCTCCCTACTCTGTGGTAGGGCGTCCTTACCGACGGCTGTGCGGCGTTTCAGAGGTATCCGAGGTCCGCAAGCCGTTCGGTCACCTCCTCGTCAGTTGTCGTCGTGTCACCCGTGGGTTCTGTCGTGGGTTCAGAGGCGCGGGTATCAGTCGCAGTCGTCTCCACCCACGGGACCCGCCTGACCCAGGGTACCGGACAGCCGACGGGATGTTCGTAGAGACCGTACTCGCCGAAGGCCTCACCGTGGTCGGCAGTGATGACAGCCGTGTCGGCATCGACGTTCTCGAGCAGCCGCTCCACGCTGTCCAGGGCGAGGCGCAGGTTATCGAGATATCGTTTCCAGACTGAGTCACGGTCGATTATCCCCGCTTTGAGTGCAGCGAAGGGCTTCGTGTTCGGGTCCAGCCGGGACTCGGTTGCTGTCTCGTTGTCCGCGTCGGCAGCGGACTCTCCCGTCTCGCGAGTACCGCGTTCGGACTCCCCGACACGGTCGCTGATGTAGGGCCTGTGTGGCTGCATGTAGTGGACGATGAGTCGGTCCGGGTCGGCCTCCCTGCTGGCCCGGATGGCGCGGTCGGTGACCGTCGAGGGCGGGCACACGCCGAGGTCATCGTCAGTTCCGCCGCGCCAGACTTCATCAAAGACGGCGAAGTCGTCGATATCGGCGACATTCCAGGCAGGCCACGTCGCCGGGGGATGGAAACCGGACGGGGCGTAGTCCCCCTCGTGGAACACGGCATGTGTGTACGGGTTCGCAGAGACGTAGGCCGTCTCCGCAATCGTCTCGTCGAACTCCCGGTCGAAAGTCTGTGAAAGCCACTCGTCGGACCTGCTGCCGACCGACCATATCGAGTCGACGGACGAGATGAAGTCGTACTCCTCGGCCACGGCAGTCAGTGCATCGACCCGGCAGGTGTCGAGGACGACCAGCAGGTCCCAGTTTCTCGTGAGGACGTTCGTGCCCGAGCGCGTGCGCGTGCTGACGGTCAGCCACGCACCCACGTACGTGTAATAGGCTGCAAATAGGGCTTTCCGCTTCCAGCCCTCCAGACCCTGGAGGTCGTCGTAGAATCGACTTGGTTGGAGTCCCATTACCTACCACGTCGCCCAGCAGCACATGAGTATACGGTCATTAGCCCGGAAACACCGATTAACGCGTGTTCCACTGCCGTGAGCGCTCCCTCTATGCGCTCTCTAAATATCAATAGGCCGATAGTACGGTGTGTATAGAAAAGTGATGGGGATTCGTGGGGGCGGTCGAGTATGAGCCAGCACGGCAACGAGATGCGTGACTGTGGGCAACCGCTACAGGCAATCGTCGAAAAGTACGAGGAGCGACCCGACCAGTGTACTATCTTTCCTTCACAGACCGATGGAGTCGAGCGGATGTCGACGTGGATAACCGCCACTGAGGGTTCCTTCGTCGACCTCCAGACGATTCGCTAGAGGACTGTCCGTCACCGAGAATTTCCATTTTCGCCCGGTATGAAAGTCGGTGCCGCCGTCGGCGGCGTTACTGTTCGACAGGCGAGCGAGAGACCGGCGACACTTTCGACCGGAGATGGTCGAGGTGTCCGTGCTCGACGCTGTAATGCAGTGCCGAGACCGCGAATATCGCCAACAAGAGTGCGATAAGTACGACCGTCGGCGTCAGACCGTAGCTCGATGCGCCGAGATAGCTGAGGGCGAACAGCCCCGTCCCAACTAGTGATGTGCTAGCATAGTACTGGTGCCAGTAGGGACTGCTGGTATCCGGATCGAGATACACGTCGAGTTGGTCGGCGTTCTCGGCCAGTTCTATTCGCCCACGGTTCTGGTCGAAGTCGACGATGTTCATATCGTCCATCTTCGGCAGATGGCACTGATAGAGACCGACGTAGACGCGCTTGCGCTGGCTCGATGACAGCGCCCGAACGGTCGTGTCGTTCTCGATGGCGGCGACGTGCTCGGCGAGGTCGCTCAGCGAAACGCTCCCTTCGCGATTCTGCAGGAACTTCAACACCTCACGTCTGCGTTTATTTTTCAACACTTCGAATACCTGGTCGAGTGGTAACTGTTCACTGCTGGACACCGATTGTGACCCCGGTGAGCTTGCGTCGTTCGACTTTGTTTGCTGTTGCGTAGCGCTCATATTTTCGGTTTTTCTCGCCACAGAGAGACACTACCGCCGCTCTGTAAGCGATCGTAGGTTCTTCACCACTATCGCTGACCCTGGTCCCCTCTACTGCGGCTTGTTTCCCGACTGCAGCATCGACTAATGGAATGGTTGGCCACTTAGTTGTTGCGAAGCGAACAGGATGGTAGGAAGTCATTAATAGCTCGACGTAGCTTCTAAAATACTTCTTTTAGCTAGTAAGACTGTTCCTAATACTCGCCCTAAACCACTGCAGTACTGCGGTTAGAAAAACATACAAGATATTTTCAGCTGTATAACTAGTCTATTGAGTTCTTTGTACTGGTATCCGATAATTCACTTTTCCTATTCGGAACTGTGGAGTAACTTATTTATCCCTGCTTTCGCTACCGGCTGGTAGCCCAGTTCAGTGCTGGGGAGCCATTTGGACCATGTACAAAGATGCCACAGCCGACGCGCGGGCACCGGGGACTGAGCGCGCGTCGTACGATCCGAAGGGAGGGGAATCGCTTGTTGTTACTATCGCGAAAGCAGTCGCACGCGCCGAGGGGGTCTCGGTGGAAAACCTCAGGACCCGGGTGTACGATGTCATCGACCCCGATGCACTCGAACGGCTTTTCGAGCCTGCCTCAGAGACAGATATCGAAGCGGAAGTCAGCTTTCTGATGGCCGGTCACACTGTCATCGTCCGGAATTCCGGCGAAGTGATCGTCACACAGTCGAACTAACTACCGCCAAGCGTGTACACACGGCCGTCGACTGTCGACCCGTCGACGACTGCCCGGGTATCTATCAGCAGTTCTGCGACTTCGTCCCAGTCGAGACGCCCGAACGCCTCGTGTGCCGTGACGAGGATAGCGGCGTCGAGATGCTGCTCCGGCAGGTCATCCATGTCGATTTCAGTCGCCGCCAACATCGAGAGGTCCGAACAGACCGGGTCGACGGCCACCGTCTCCGCACCCCGGTCCTGCAGCAGCGTATCGATGCGACGGGCCGGCGCTGCGCGCGTCTCGTCGACTCCGGGGCGGTAGGCCACACCGAGCAACGCCACGCGTGCGCCGTCGAGGTCGGTTCCCTCGGCAGCCAGTTCCTGGCCCAGTCGGTCGACGGTTACGGCTGCCATCTCGTCGTTGACGGTCCGGGCCGTTTCCATGAGGGGAGTGGCGGTGTCGTACTCGCTGATGAGGAAGTATGGGTAGTACGGGATGCAGTGACCGCCGACCCCCGGACCGGGGGCATGGATGTCACAGTAGGGCTGGCCGTTGGCGACTTCGATTGCCTCGCGGACGTCGATGCCGAGTTCGTCGGCCATCGTCGCTAGCTCGTTTGCCAGTGCGATGTTTACGTCGCGGTAGACCCCCTCGAAGACTTTCACGCACTCCGCCGTCGTCGCGTCGCTGACGGGAACCACCTCGTTTGCCGTCACCGCCTCGTAGAGCAACTCGGCGACGGCCGTACTCTCGTCGTCGACGCCGCCGACGACCTTCGGATAGGCACCGCGCACGTCCTCCAGTGCGCGTCCGCTCGCGGTTCGTTCCGGACAGAAAGCGACGCCGAACGCCGACCTATCGAGCCCGCTTTCGGCCGCCAGCGTCGGCGCGACCACGTCCGCGGTCGTCCCCGGCGGCACGGTGGACTCGACGATGACGATATCCCCGGGGTCGAGTCCCGTGGCGATTGTCCCCACTGCGCTCTCGAGTGCCCGGAGGTCGACTGTCCCGCCGTCCCGTATCTCCGTGGGGACGATGACGACGTGGACGGTCGCGTCACGTGCGGCCTCCTGGCCATCGGTCGTGGCTGTCAGTTTCCCCTCCTCGACGAGCCGTTCGGTCAGCGGGGCCAGCCCGGGTTCGTTCGCCACTGGACACTCGCCGGCTTCGATGCGGTCGACGACAGTCTCGTCGATATCTACACCGGTGACGTTGCCGGTCGTCTCCGCGTAGACGGCCGCCAGTGGCAGTCCCATCTTCCCCAGGCCGTAGACGGCAACCGGCACCTCTCCCTCGCGGAACCGGCGCTGGCGTTGCTTGCCGGCCCGGTCGTAGAGTTTCACAGAGGTCCCCTGCTGGCTCATCGTCTCCACTCCTGGGGCTGTCCGCTGTCGGCTCTCCGGCGATATCGTCTGAGACGGTCGCTGTCCTGTGGCATCATCCGGCGTCCGGTACCGACCAGCCCCGTTTAGTTATCCCCCGGTTGCGGGTAGTAGAACGTGCGTACACGGTGTGGCGGTGATGTACAACCCTCGTTTCGGGGTCGAAACCGCGAGACGGGACGTGTCTCTGATTTGCCACCCCGTGTCCTATCCCGGAAGTAACTGGGCCGTAACAAAGACAGACCCCGTGAATTGTTGGTTCGCACTAGGCGCAGCGACGCGGAACCGATACGTGGGAGAGATGGACATACCAGATGTCGATAAGTGATACAGAACTCACACAGGACGATGTCTTCGAGATACTGAGTAGCCCCCGCCGTAGATATCTGCTGTACCACCTGCGAAAGGAGGGTGGGCCGGTGGAACTGATCGAACTCGCCGAACACGTCGCCGCCTGGGAGAACGACGTTGACCGTGACGGGCTGACTGCACAGGAGCGAAAGCGCGTCTACGTCTCGCTGTACCAGACCCACGTGCCGAAACTGGACGAGGCTGACGTCGTCGATTACGACCCCGACAGTGGCATGGTCGAGCTGACGCGGCGTGCGGAGCTACTCGACAATTACCTCGAAGACGAGGACGGCATCCAGTGGCCATATCTCTACGTCGGGCTGTCAATTCTCGGCAGCGCGTTGCTCGCTGCGACGCTGGCCGGCGTCTGGCTGTTTGACGCCCTCTCTGAGAGCGTCGTGGCGGTCTTCGTCGTCGGTCTGTTCGCAGTCTTGGCACTGGCACATCTCGCCGACCGCCTGCGGAGCAAACAGTCCGTTCCATCGGAACTTCAGCGCGGCGGAACGAACGAGGAATAGGCCTTTCAGGCTTCGACTTCGTCGAACTCTTCTTCGGGAAGGAGCTGCTCGGGCGAGCGCTTGTAACTCGGTGTGTTTGCGAACTCGCTGATACGCTCCAGTTCGTTATCGGACAGGTGTTGCGCCATCACTCCTCACGAGTCCGCTTTACCGGATAGTAATTTGGCGCTTATGTCAGGTGAATACTCTGCAGGACAGGATTACCGGTTGCCGACCGGTCAGTGAAATCCTGGACGCTTATCTCGGTCAGCGCCTGTAGGAGAAGTATAACAAAATAGTACCACCCCGACCCCACGGATATGGGCGGACAGCGGCGAAATCGACGGATTGCGGGCGATGACGATGCCTCGACAGATGATTCCGTGGACCGTGGTGACTTGCTCGATGATTCACGGCGGCGATATCTTCTCGCGTTCTTACGGGAGAGCGGTGCCTGTCAGTTGACGGAACTGGCACAGGCAGTCGCCAGCAAGGAGACCGACAGCGGGGCACGCACAGTTTCACAAGCCCGCCTGCGCGCCGTGTATCTCGATTTACAGCGCAATCATCTGCCTGCACTGGAAGAAGCCGGTCTCGTCCAGTACGCGACGGACGTAGGCCACGTGACGCTTTGTGGGACCGACGACGTGCTCGGTCGTTGCCTCGACGCCACGGAAGAACCGTAACTACGCGAGCCCCTCGTCGTCTATCGTCTCCCAGGTCGCTTCTCCATCGTCGGTGAGACCGTATACGCGTCCTTTCTTCCGGTGGTCCGAGACGAGTAGCTCGACGAGTTCGTGGTCCCGCAGTGCCTGCAAGGCCCGAGAGACGTGAGCGATGCCGACATCCTCATCGGCTGCAATCTGGGAGGGCGTCGCGGGCCCCTGTGCAAGCCGTCGCAGCGATGCGACGCGGTACCGCGAACTAATGACGAAACTGATATCGTCCCAGTCGACACTCATGTGACAATACTCCTGTCTCGGGGGTGGTTGGGCTGGCTCATGGTGGATTTCCACAGCGTCGTGGCTGACGTTCCCGGGACCGCCGCCCGCACCCGACGCCAGCTACCTGCATTTCGCTATCTCTTCGTTGCGATTTATATCCATTTCGTCGGTTCAGCAGTAATCCGCCGGGTAAGGCTTTCTAAACGGTGAATAATGGTTCTCTATCTGCCCGTGACTCCGTGCTGAGAAGCCACAAGCGCACAATAACAATGCATACCGCTGTACGGAATACGAGCCATGGAGATGCCTGATATTTCGCGCGTGGAGTGGTCGGTGAGCCGGGCCGGTCCGGTTGCTACATCCGGTCACTCCCTCCGGAGGTCGTAGTCGTGTGGCCCTGGGAACACCTCGCCTTCGGTTATCTGGTCTATTCGGTGGTCGCCCGCCGTCTTGGTGGGCAACGGCCCGGCCGTGCCGATGCCATCGCGCTCGTCATCGGCACGCAGGTACCCGACCTCATCGACAAACCACTCGGCTGGGGGACGACGATACTCCCCTCGGGATACTCGCTGGGGCACTCGCTTCTCGTCGCCATCCCCCTCTCCGGACTCGTCTTGGCCCTCGCGTTCCTCACGGACAACCGGGCCGTTGGCATCGCGTTCACGATTGGCTATCTCGTGCATCTGCCCGGCGATATCGTCTACCCGCTCTTGCTCGGTGGCGACATCCGACTGAGCTTTCTGCTCTGGCCGGTCGTTCCCGCCGCCGACCAGAGTACAGTGAGTGTGATAGCACACGTGCGCCACCTTGCCGGGAACTTCCTCGGCTTCCTCTCGACGCCCCGGGGACAGCTCTACTTGCTGCTCGAAGCCCTGCTCGTCGGCACGGCAGCGCTTCGCTGGTTCGCCGACGGTCTCCCGGGAGCGCGCTGGCCCGTTCGACGATGGGTCAGGGGCGGATAGCTGGAGGTGATGCTCGTGGGACACAGTGAAGGCGGCTCCGGCGTCGGCGAACCCGACGAACCGACCTCGGCCGAGCGTACGGGCCGAGTTGACGGGACACCACTCGATACGCTCGTCAGGGACGTTGCGTTGCGCCTGGCCGACGGACAGGACCCCGGACGGCTGCAGACGACACTCGTCGACACGCTCGCCGCGACCGGGCGGTACACCGGTGTCTGGGTCGGCAACCGGCTGAACAGCGACCCGACTGCCGCGGTCGGCGACGATGGGCTGGTGCGCGTCCTCGGGAAGCTAGCGATGGCGAAATCGAACAAGAACGGCTTCGATGCGGGCGGGCGGGTTACGACCATTCCCGAGCCCGTTGTCACGTCTGTCGCCGACACGGCCGGCGTCGATATCCCGCGGGTGACCGCCGGACGCGTTCCCCTGCAATCGCAGGGGCTGCCCTGCGGGATGGCAGTCGTTGCGACCCGTCGCGACGAGGGGCTCACCGGACCAGAACGGAGCGCACTCGCCGATGTCGGGCGACTCGCTGGCCACGCGCTCGATGCCTGTGTCTCGCAGACGCTTCTGGTCGCTGACGGTGAAATCGAGGTCGTCCTCGCACTCTCCCACGAGTCGACGCCGACGGGGCTGACCCGGCTGGCAAACGTCTGTGAGGCGACGGTCGAACTCGAACGGATGCTGCCCCAGCCCGATGGCGCGCAACTCCACGTCACGGTTCCCGACCCCGACCTGTCCCTGTCGGATGCCACGGGAAGTGAGATAGCCGACAGCGGGACCGTCGCCCACCGCGGGTCGGAGACCTGCACCGTCGAACTGGGCGTGCCCGCGTCCTCACCGCTGGCGACGTTTGCCGCCTCGGGCGTGGCAGTCACGGCGGCCGTCGCGACGCCCGACCGGCTGCGGCTCACCGTCCAGGGGGGTCCGACGGGGACCGAGATACTCCGGGAGTTCCAGGAGCAGTACCCCTCCGTCGACTGTCTCGCGAAGCGACAGGTGACGACCCCCCCGTCCGGGCACAACGGGGAGGCCCTGCTGGAACGTGCCGGGTTGACCGGCAAACAGCAGACGGTGCTGGAGGTCGCACTGTCCGGCGGGTTCTTCGAGCGACCCAGGCGACAGACGGGCCAGGAACTCGCACAGACGCTCGATATCTCCGCGTCGACGTTCCATCAGCACCTCCGGGACGGACTCAGGAAAGTCATCCAGACGGCGGTGGAAGAATGACAATGGGTGCAGGGTTCACGTCCGTAACCGATGCCGCCGTTCCGGGGGTGGACTCCCAGCTATGAGCCACGACCAGCCACCGTCCGAGGGGCCTGGCGGGAACGGGTGGCCGCTCCCCGACCTGACCGACGTGGAAGTCGGCCGCGACGATATTCAGGAACGGCCCGAGGCAACGGTCTCGACTGACGAACTGTTCGATGCGCTCTCGAACGCCCGCAACCGGTTCGTGTTGACCTACCTCCTGCTCGCCGGCCGGCCGGTCCCCTGTTACGAACTCGTCGAGTACGTCGTCGCTCACACCGAGCCGCCGGAGTCGTTCAGTCCCGCCGAGTTCCGGGGGCGGGTATCGACCGAACTCCTCCAGACAGCCTGCCCGCGTCTGGACGAGAGTGGCCTCGTTGCCTTCGACGAAAAAAACCAGATCGTTCGCGAGACAAAGAAGACTGTCGTCGCTCTCCCACACCTCCGGCTTGCGCTACAGCGGGCCGAACTGACCGACGAGGCCTGATACGATTGCCCCACGACGGAACCACGTCTGTGACAGGCTGTCCATACCAGCCGTAAGGGTAATTTTCCAGTTGGTACACCGGGACTGACCACCAACGCTCCCTGACTGTCTGGCCGACAGTCCACGGATAACTGCCTGCAACCGTAGTTTATTGGTAAGAACGATTATGTGTATATGCGCCGAAGTGCCGGTGGCGGTCGCCCACACCTGTCACGGGTCACGTCACGCGACGCTCCCGGGACGCGACCCTGACCGCGAACGCATTTCGCCCACCCCACACCGATTGCCACCCCTGGGGCGACTGCCTGACACCCAGCCGCGTCACCCCCGGATGACTCCTGCCGGGCGTGACATTTCCTTTCTTGGCCCCTCTCAGTCCCGGCACTGACACTTCCCGGATTGTAACACGCACTGTACCGTCTGCAAGCCCGTCTATAACAAAGCCGCCACTCCCGCAGGGGTCGCGTGATACGTCGGGTCACCCTCGGCGCAGATTCGAACAATGTCACACACACAGATTGGGGACGGGAGCTTCGTCTCCGCGGGAGCGACTGTCGGTCACCAGGCCGACGAGGACGAATGGACAATCATCGGTGAGAACGCGACAATCCGGTCTGGGGCTATCATCTACGGTGGCGTAGAAATCGGTGCGGAGTTCACCACAGGACATGGCGCCGTCGTCAGGGAAGCGACGACTGCGGGCGACGATGTGACCGTCGGCACCAACGCCGTCATCGACGGGCAGGTCACCCTCGGCTCACACGTCAGCCTCCAGACCGGAGCGTACGTTCCGCCGGGGTCGGAACTGGGCAACGAGGTGTTTCTCGGCCCGCATGCCGTCATCACGAACGACGCCTACCCCATCCGGACCGACGGGAGTCTGGAGGGGGCAACGCTCGAAGACCACGTGTCCGTGGGCGCGAACGCGACGATACTTCCCGGGGTGACTGTCGGTCGGGGCTCGTTCGTCGCCGCCGGCAGCGTCGTCACCGAGGATGTCCCGCCGGAGACGCTGGCGGTCGGGACGCCTGCCGAACACCGCGACCTGCCGGACCAGCTCGTGGGGGGCAACTGTATCGCATGACCACGAGTGAACACCGCAGGGATATCTCCATCGCCGACCCCGACATCACTGCCGAGGAAAAGGAGCGTGTCCACTCGGTGCTCGACGCCGGACGGCTCGCCGACGGCGAAGAGGTCAGGGAATTCGAGGAGCGGTTTTCGGACTACTGTGACGTGGGCCACGGCGTCGCGACGGCAAACGGCACCGCGGCCCTGCATGCGGCGCTGGAAGCGCTCGATATCGGCGAGGGCGACAGGGTCCTCACGACGCCGTTTTCCTTCGTCGCGACGGCCAACGCAGTCCGCCACTGCGGTGCGGAGGTCGTCTTCGCCGATATCGACCCGCGGACGTACAACTTAGACCCCGATGCCGCCAGAACGACCATCGAGGCCTGGGACGGGGCGGTCGATGCGATACTCGTCGTCCACCTCTATGGCCTCCCAGCGGACGTGGAGGCGTTTCAGGCACTGGCCGAGGAGTACGACGCCGCACTTATCGAGGACTGCGCTCAGGCCCACGGTGCGACCGTCAACGACCGGCCTGTCGGTTCCTTCGGTGACGCCGCGGCCTTCTCGTTTTACCCGACGAAGAATATGACCACCGGCGAGGGAGGGATGGTCGTCACCGACGACGAGGCGGTCGCCGACCGGGCTGCCTCCTTTGTCAATCACGGCCGTGCCGTCGACGATGGCAGCCAGTACGAACGGCTGGGGCACAACTTCCGGATGACGAACCTCGCGGCCGCCATCGGACTGGGACAGCTCGACCGCCTGCCCGAGTACACTGCTGCTCGCCGCGTCAACGGGCGCGTCCTCTCCCATCGCCTGTCCGATGCCGGGCTCGTCGTCCCGACTATCCCCGAGGGGCGTCGACACGTCTTCCACCAGTACACCATTCGCTGTCGGAATCGCGAGCGGATACGCGACCGCCTCGACGAGTTCGGTATCGATACCGGGGTGTACTACCCGACGCCCATCCACAAACTGCCGCCCTACGACGACGTGACCGCGACGCTGCCCGAGGCCGAACGTGCCGCCGAGGAAGTGCTCTCCTTGCCCGTCCACCCCAACCTCTCGGCAGAGGATATCCGGACGGTTGCGACCGCCGTCGAGTACGTGGTGAACGATGAGTAAGCTACGTGCGGGCGTCGTCGGAACTGGGGCGATGGGCACTCACCACGCCCGTATCTACGCCGAAAATCGGGACGTGGAACTGGTCGGTGTCTCCGATGCGGACCGCAAGCGTGCCCAATCAGTCGCCCGCCAGCACGATACCGACGAACTCCCGCTGGAGCGGTTACTCGCCGGCGTCGATGTCGTCTCCGTTGCTGTACCTACGGAGTTCCACTACCAGGTGGCCGGCGACGCCATCGACGCCGGCGTGAACGTCCTCGTCGAGAAGCCACTCGTCGCGCGACCACCACACGGCGAGGAGCTCATCCAGCGCGCACGCGATGCCGGGGTCACCCTGCAAGTCGGCCACGTCGAGCGGTTCAATCCGGCCGTCCAGACGACACTGGGTCTCATCGAGGACCTGAACGTCATCGCCGTCGACGCTCACCGCCTCGGTCCGCCTGTCGACCGGACCATCTCGGACAGCGTCGTGCTGGATCTGATGATTCACGACCTCGATGTGGCTCTTGCGATGACCGAGGGCTCCGTCGAGGACGTGGCGGCAACCGGTATCAGAGGCGGGGACTACGCGACGGCGACGGTCCGTTTCGACGACGGTATTGTCGGCCAATTTACCGCCAGCCGCGTCACCCAGCAGAAGGTCCGGACGCTTTCGATTACCGCCGAGGAGTGTCGGGTCGTCGTCGACTACGCCGACCAGTCCGTCCGTGTCCACCGACAGTCGGTGCCCGAGTACGTCCAACAGGACGGCGACGTGCGCTTCCGGCACGAGAGTCTCGTCGAACGCCCGGCCGTCGACAGCGGGGAGCCCCTGGAGCGCGAAATCGATGCCTTCCTCGACACCGTCCGCGAGGGACAGACGCCGGCCGTGACTGGCGAGGACGGCCTGCGTGCGCTCCGGTTGGCCCGTGACCTCGACGCTCTGGCCTGTGAGCACGACGACGCTGCCGTCGCCAGTCTGCAGCGCCACTGACTCCGGCTCTCTTTACGTTTGGTGTCCGCTCTGGTGACCGCGGGACGGACCCACGACTGCGGAACAGGTACAAAAAAGAGAGCGTGACCGCTACAAAACGGGACGGGTTACACTGGTGTTGCTGTGCTGTCGGTCTCGTTCGTTCCGTTGGTGTCCTCGGGCGTGTCGGTCGCTACCGGCTCCTGCGGTCCGCTACCCGTGTCACCGCTGCTGGGCGTCTCGTCGCTCGGTGCGCCCTCTTCCATCGTCTCGCCTGCCTCGGTCGTCTCGTTGTCGCCGGGCGTCGTCTCTTCTTCGGGGGTGCCGTCGTCGGGACCGCCAACACCGTCGCCGTCGCCAGGTTCACCGACGCCCTCGCCGGGCGTCTCATCACCGGGTGCACCGTCGCCCGGCATCTCGGTCGGCGGGCCGCTCATACTCTCGTTGATGCTCATGTTCGCGCTGTCGACGACGACGGACCCGTCGGCGAGGTATGGCCCGTCGGTCTCGGCGTCGCTCCGGACGAAGTCGTAGAGCCCGTTGCCGTTATCGTCGAGGTGTGGCATCGCGATGAGTAACTCCTCTTCCTCGAGCCCTTCGGCGTCGGGACTCCCGGGGAAGTCATAGAGGTGGACAACCACGTTCTCGTGGGTGCCGGGTTCGAGCTTCTCGGAGACACCGACGACGCTGCCGGTCACGTCACCCATCAACAGGCTCTGGTTGTGGATGGCGACGAAGCCGCCGTTGGGAACGGTGACCTCATCGACCACGACGAAGCTCCCGTCCGATTCCTGCTCGCTGAAGCTGACCTCCGCACCGGCCGTGGAGACGTTGCCGTCAGTGACCTCGATTTCGGCGAGCTGGCCGTTGTCACGCGCGAGGACGCCGTGGGTGTAGGTCCCGTTGGCGACCCCATCGAGAGTGACGTTCTCGGTGATGGTCTCGGACTCGCCGGGGTCGAGCGTGACGTTCTCCTCGGCGATGGTGCCGCCGGAGAACCGGTAGGTGACGCGTTCGGTCGCGTTCATGTCTCCGGGGTTGGTGACGGTCGCCTCGACGGTGATGTTCTCACCGCTCGTGGCGCTTTCGGGTGCCGAGAGCTCCTCGACGGTGAACGGCTCGGTCACGTTCAGCGTCGCGAGCAGCCCGTCCTGCTCGGTGAAGACACCGTGGGTGTACTCCCCGGTGTCAAGCCCGGAGGTGTTCGCCTCGAAGGTCACGGTCTGTTGCTCGTTTGGAGCAAGCGAGACCGACTGGCGGTCGAGCACCTGGCCACCGAGTCGGAACTCGACGGACTCAGTTACGTGCTCGTCGCCCGTGTTCTCGATGACGGCCTGGACGGTCACCGTTTCGCCAGGCGACGCCGTCTCCGGAGCCGAGAGGGAGCTGAGCGTCAGCTTTCCTCGGTCCATGGCCGCCGTCCCGGGCTCCTCGCTGACGTTGCCCTCTTCTTCGGTGACGTTACCTTCCTCTTCGGTGACGTTGTCGCCCTCTCCGGCTGTGTCGTTCTCTCCTGTCGTGATGGGTTCGTCTCCCTCCTCGGTCATGTTGTCGCCGGGTTCAGACGCACCGTCGTCGTCCGTGGCGTCGCCCGGCTCAGTCGTCATGTTCTCTTCTGTCTCCGGTGTCTCGTCGGTCGGCTGGGAGTCGTTTCCAGCCTGTGTTTCGACTTGCCCTGCTACCGCGAATGTCGCACTCGCGACCAGGAGGGCACCGACCAGTACTGTCAGGGTGGCTCTGTCTGGTGGCATGTAATGCGCTCCTCACTCCGAACGAGACGTGATTAAACTGCTGAGACTGTTCAGAACCGAAATCTCTCCGAACTCCACATAACCGTATATTATATGCAAGACAGCGGTTCTGCTCCCTGTCCGAACCACGCGACCGTAGCCATTTCACGCGGACACACGGGGTACGGGACACATTACTATCACGCCCCCAACGTGACCGGGAGCCGATGGCCGAGATACAGTCTTCGCCCGATGACGGTGCTATCACCGATGCCCCCGGTGGGTGTGTGTCGATCGACCGCGTCACTGTCGACGGGAGGACGCTGACAACTGACTTCTCCGCGACCGGTCACGTTGAACGCTTTTTCGCAGAGGACTCGTTCCGGTTCGAGTATCCCTGCTCCATCGACGCCGTCCCGGAGGAAATCCTGGTCGTCCCGGCGCTCGCACAGGTCTGTCCCGTCGCCTGGGCCTGCGGTGCTGCTGTCACCGTCGAGTCGGTCGACCCGGAGTTTCTGGTCGCCCTCCACCGGGTCCGCGAGTCCCTGAAAGGACTCTATCCGGCATTCATGGACGGGGGCGAGATTCACTGCGAGCGAACGCCGGCTCCCGCCGGCTGCCAACCGAGAGCGACCATCGGCCGCGGTCCCGAGAAAGCGTCTCTGCAGGAGTCCACTGCGTTGCTGTTCAGCGGCGGCGTCGACTCGCTGGCCTCGTACATCCGCCACCAGGACCAAGCGCCGCTTCTGGTCAGTATCCAGGGGTGGGTCCTCGCCGCGGGCGAAACCTGGGAGCGTGCCAGCCAGCACATCAGTCGCTTCGCGGACCGCCACGGCTGTGAGACCGCCTTCCTCCGGTCGAACATGCTCTCCGTTCTCGATACCGTCCTCCTGAATGCCCAGTTCAAACCCCACATCGGCGGCAGCTGGTACAGCGCCGTCGGCCACGGGCTGGGACTGCTGGGGCTGTGTGCGCCGCTTTGCTTCGAGCGTGGAATCGACACGCTACACATCGCAGCCACCCACAGTGACGCCTTCGAGGAACCCTGGGGGTCGCATCCGAGCATCGACAACAACGTGCGCTGGTCGGGGACGGCTGCCAACCACGACGGGTACGACATGACTCGACAGGACAAAATCGGGTCTATTGCGGAGTTCATCCGCGAGGTCGACCCAGACCTGCAGATACGGACCTGCACGGACGACTCCGGACGCGGCGGGAACTGCAACACCTGTGAGAAATGCTATCGGACCATCGTGGGGCTGGTCATCGCGGGCATCGACCCGACCGACCACGGCTACGAGGTCACTGCGGAGACGTTCCCCGATATCCGCGACGGACTCGAATCGGGGCGATGGATTCTCGCCGCCGACGAGCGCTTCATGTGGGAGGACCTGCAGGCAGCAGCGCCGCAGACATCCCCGCTTGCGTTCCCGGGGGCTGATGACTTCTTCGCCTGGCTGGCCGATGCCGACATCGACAGACTCGTCTCGCAGTCGAATCCGCCACTGCGGGACCGCCTGTTGCGCAGGGTCGCTCGCCGCTCTCCACACGCCGTCTACCGGTCACTGTATCCGGTGTACCGCCGGGTCCAGCGTGTCCTCCCCTGACCCCCACTCACTGGGGGCCGACACGCTTTGGCGGGCTCACGGACGCCCCCGTGACGACGGTGGCACAGGCCGGCGGCCGGGCCCGAAACGCGGCGATGGCTGCCGGTTACAGAAAGTCGATATGTTAGTGAGTGGGCTACCCGAACTCGGCTGACACCAGACTGGAGGGAAGGGTCCGGGTAACTAAGCCACGGCGTCGGGTGGCCCGGGACATGGCTCGCAGTGTCTCCCCCGTGGAGGGTGAATACGAGATACGTCGGTATCAGTCGACAGACAGGGACGACATCATCGCACTCTACGAGCAGATTTTCGGGGGGAACGGACGGAGTTGGTTTTCCTGGAAATACGAGGACAATCCCTACATCGACCACGTCCCGATGACCGTCGCAACTAGGGAAGGGACAGTCGTCGCAATCAAGCCCGCTATCGCCTTTCGGGTCTGTATCGGTGACGAGGAACTGCTCGCTCTCCAGCCGGCAGACGCGATGGTTCACCCTGACCACCGTCGTCAGGGCCTCTACTCCCAGACGACAGAGCATCTCAAACGCACCTACGCCGACGGGGAGCCGGCACTCTTTTTCAACTTCCCAGACGACGCGACGCTTTCGAGCAGTCTCGAACGGGGCTGGAGGCAGGTGCAGCAGGCTCCGACTGCCTACCGCGTTCAGCGCCCCGCGGCGATGCTCGACAACGACACCGGCCTCACGACCAAGCTCTGGGCCAAGCTACTGGGCACGACCTGGCGCACCAGAAACCGCATTCGCGACCGCCACCATCTCGCAGACGACCGTGTGACACGCTATGACCGCATTCCGGTCTCGACGCTGGCGACACTGGCCAAACAGGACCGGCCACGCGGGATTCACGCACTCCGTGACCCCCGGTATCTCTCCTGGCGCTTCGAGAACCCGGCGTGGTCCTACGCCACCTACCTGACTGGCTCGGACGAGGCCTACGCTGCCATCGTCGTCGGCGAACGTCACACCGCTGACCAGTACGTCGTTGCGCTTACTGATATCTACCCGCCGGCAACGGAGCGGCGAGCCGATGCCATCGAGCGCCTCGTCGCTGCCGTCGTGGCCGACCACAGAAATGCCGACACACTGGTCGTCGACGGACAGATACTCCCGGAGGATGTGTACGGCCGAGCGGGCTTCCGGATGGACGATACGAGCCCGCTGGGCCGCTTCGTCTCGCCGTCGACGCTGGTGACCTGCCCCGCGACCGGAGTCGACCCGGACGAGGAGGACTGGGAGGTCGCCGGCATGGACATCACCGACCCCGGTAGCTGGAACCTCTCTCTGGCCGAGCGAAATACCTGGTGAGACCGTGTCTCGGGCGCGGAAACTGACCCTGACTCGCCCGGTAGAGACCGACACCCAGCCGCAGGTGACACCGACCTCGCGAACCGGGTCTGCGCACGGCGCGCTGACTCTCGCGGGGCCGTAGGAACACCCTACAGCCTGTGGTAGGTGGCCTTTCCGCGTGAGGGGTGCAGCCGGACAATACAGGATAACCGACATAACACGGACATAACAAAGCCCTCCACTCTCCGGGAGGGGTGTATGGAATCGAGTGTGACACACATGCGCCGTGAGGGTGAGTACCGATGGGAACTGTCGTAATTTCCGTCGACGCGGAACTGGGGTGGGGGTTTCACGACCTGGAAGACCTGCCCGACCGAATCGACAACGCCCGGCAGGGCTGGCGTGACCTGCTGGATATCCTGACACAGTACGACCTGCCTGCGACGTGGGGTATCGTCGGGCACCTCATGCTTTCGGAGTGTGACGGGAACCACGCCGACCACCCGCTGGGACCGTCGTGGTTCCGGCGCGAGCGCGGTGTCTGGGCCGACCGGCCAGATGTACGTTTCGGAAACGGGCTCGTCGAGGCTGTCCAGCAAGCCCGACCCGACCACGAAATTGCGAGTCACAGTTTTTCTCACGTCGATTTCGGCGCACCGGGGACGACCGACGAAACGGTCCGCGCCGAACTTCGAGCCGCAGAGGACGCCGCCGAAGCGCTCGGTGTCGACCTGCGTTCGTTCATCTTCCCGCGCAACCACGTCGGCCACCGCCGCGAACTGGCCGATGCCGGATTCGACTGCTATCGCGGCGTCGTCCCCCGACCGGCGGGCCGCCGTCGCAAACTCGTCTCCGCGACGGCCGGCAGTCCGACACCGAAGCTCGTGACACCGGCCGTCGACGAGTACGGTCTCGTGAACATCCCTGCCTCCCTGCACCTGTTCAGTTTCCAGGGAATGACGCGGGCGCTCGTCCAGCCAGTCTTCGGTGACCCCATAGTCAGCCACGTCGAGCGTGGCCTCGACGCTGCCGCCGAGCGTGACGGGATCTTCCACGTCTGGCTCCATCCCTCCAGCATCGGCTCCGACCGCGACCGACAGCGTATCACCGAAGTCTGCCGACGCATCCACGACCGCCGTGACGAACTGGACGTGCTGACGATGGGAGAAGTAGCCGACCAGGTCGACAGGCGTCGAACCAGCCGCCAGCAGACCGGTGAGACGGCGTGACCGATGGACCACTCTCCGGGGCGACGACGCTGGTGACCGGCGGCGCGGGATTCATCGGGGGCCATCTCGTCGACGCGCTCGTCGAGGACAACGACGTTCGCGTCGTCGACGACTGTTCGACGGGGTCGGCCGCCCGCGTCCCCGAGTCGGTCGAGTTCTACGAGGCCGACGTGCGACACACGGACGTACTCGACTCCGCGATGGCGGATGTCGATATCGTCTTCCACCAGGCCGGCCTGTCGAGCGTTCCGGAGAGCCTCTCGGACCCGCTGGTGAGCCATGGCCGTAACACGACCGGGACGCTGGCCGTGTTGGAGGCCGCCCGTCGTCACGACGCACGTGTCGTTCTCGCCTCCAGCGCGGCCGTCTACGGCCAGCCAACCTCGCTACCCGTCGAGGAGGACGACCCCAAGGACCCGACCTCGCCGTACGGCGTCGACAAACTGGCCGCGGACCACTACGGCGGCGTCTTCGCCGATTGCTACGGCCTACCGACGGTGAGCCTACGCTATTTCAACGTCTACGGGCCGGGACAGACGAGTGCAGCGGCAGGTGTCGTCACGACGTTCGTCGAACGGGCGACCGATGGCCGCCCGCTTGTCGTCCACGGGAACGGGTCCCAGACCAGGGACTTCGTCCACGTCGCGGACGTGGTGCAGGCGAATCTCCTGGCTGGGACGACCGACGCGACCGGGCGGGCTTTCAACGTCGGGACGGGAACGGCGACGCAGGTCGAACGGCTCGCAACCATCGTCCGCTCGGCAGTCGACTCCCCGGTCCCCATCGAGCGGGCCGAAGCCCGCGACGGCGACATCGAGCACAGCCGTGCCGACCTCTCGCGGGCGCGGCGGTTGCTCGACTACGACCCACAGGTGTCGCTGCGTGAGGGGATCCGTGCACTGGCAGCGGAGCGACCGCCACAGGCCGACGCCGTCCGCTGAGACCGTAGCGCCAGCATAACAAACCGGGTCGCGCCCTCTCGGTCGGATACTGACCGTCAGTTCTACCATGTATCGTGGACACACAATCGGCGTCGTCGTACCGTGTTACAACGAACAGGACCACGTGGGTGAGGTCGTTAGAACGCTCCCGCAATACGTCGACCGGGTCTACGTCGTCGACGATGGCTCGACCGACGACACCTGGGCGGAGATGCGACGCGTCGCGGACGACATCAACGGGGCCACCTCGAAGGGGACCCCTGTTATCACCATCCGCCACCGGACGAACAAGGGCGTCGGAGCCGCCATCAAGACAGGTTACAGGCGTGCGCTGACCGATGACCTCGACATCGTGACGGTGATGGGCGGGGACGGGCAGATGGACCCCGAGAAACTCCCGTTACTTCTGGACCCCATTGCCGAGGGGCGGGCCGACTACGCGAAGGGTAATCGACTGGTCCGCCCGGAAGACAGGGAATCGATGCCGCGATTCCGGCTCTTTGGCAACGTCGTCCTGACGCTGTTGACGAAAGTCGCCTCGGGCTACTGGTCGGTCGGCGACCCCCAGAACGGCTACACCGCCATCAGTACGGAGGCACTGTCGGCCATCCCGCTTGCCGACATGTACGAATACTACGGTTACTGCAACGACCTGCTGGTGAAACTCCACGTCAGTGGGCAGCGAGTCGCGGACGTTCGGATACCCGCCGAGTACGGCGAGGAGACGAGTCACATCTCCTATCTGGAATACGTCCCTCGGGTATCGCTGATGTTGCTTCGGAACTTCGGCTGGCGTCTCCGACAGCAACTGACCGACGGACCGGGTCGCGGCGTCGCAGTCGCGTATTTGCTCGCAGCGACGATGCTCGTCACCGGCGTGGTCTCGGCAACTCTCGCTGGGGACTCCTCGCTCGTGTCGGGGTCGCTGCTCGTCGGATTGCTCGGCGGTCTTGCCGGTCTCGGACTGGACTACGATCACGATGCCTCGGGGACTGTCCGCATCGACCCCGACCCCGAAGGCGTCGAATAACGGCTAGTGTGTCTGGTAACTTGTACCAAATACAGCTCTAACAACCATTTTTGACGACAAAATGGCCGATTTCTCCCTCGGGTTGCCAGGACAACACGCAAGTATCCAGTAGCCACTCGACACGTAAACGTGACAAAACCGCGGAAACCCTTTTCTCAGTAGGTGCGTACTACTCGGTTGTCGGTTCCACGGAGAAAGAATGTCAGAGGCACATAGACTGCTGTCACGGTGCGGGGTGGACGAGGATGAGTAGCGACGACCGGGAGAGTGACCGGACACTCCTGAGTAGTAATAGACTAGCCGACACGGAGTGGTCGGACGTTCCGACGGACCCCGACCCGCGGCGGCATCTCGACTACGAACTCAGGGACTGGGAACTCCTGACGATATCCCGTGACAGTGACCAGGTCGTCTTTCTCCCTGAGAGCGAAGAACTGTTGCGTGATGAAGCGTTCGTCCTGGCCGAGCGGGGTGACCTCTGCTCGCTGGACGATAACCGGTGAGGACGGGTCTGGGTATCTCGCTGTCTGCTCGCCGATTTCGGTCGCACCCGCCTCATTCTGTTGGGGTCACCCCTGACAAACGGTAGGAACGAATTACCCCGACCCGGTCCGTCGATTCGGGGGAGCGCCAGTCCCATTACAGCCGGGGCTCACTCGACGGTGACGCTTTTCGCGAGGTTGCGCGGTTTGTCTATCGGGCGGTCCAGCAGGGCAGCCACGTGATAGGAGTACAGCTGTAGCTGGACGTTCGCGAGAATGCCCGCCAAATCGGGATGGGTTTCCGGGATGGCGAGTACTTCGTCGGCCACGTCGGCTACCGGTGACTCGGGACTCGCGACGGCGATGACCGGTGCCGACCGCGCTCGCACCTCCTCGACGTTGCTCCTGAGCTTCTCGTCGTTGCGGCCGGTGGCAATGGCGAAGACAGGGGTGCGCTCGGTGACGAGTGCCAGCGGACCGTGTTTCAACTCGCCCGCGGGGAACCCCTCCGCGTGTTCGTAGGATATCTCCTTGAGTTTGAGTGCGCCTTCGAGCGCCACGGCGTGGGCGGTGTGCCGGCCGATGAAGAAGTGTGACTCGCTCTCTCGGAAGCGGCGGGCGACGTTCGGGGTCGCCGTCTGTCCGAGGATGGTGTCGACCGCGTCCGGGAGCGCGTGCAACGCAGTGTAGAGGTTGTCCTCCTCCGCCCGTCCCTTCCTGTCTGTGATGCTCTCCGACAGTAGCGTCCCGAGACAGGCAAGCGTCACGACCTGTGAGGAGAACGTCTTGGTCGCCGCGACGCCGATTTCCGGACCGGCTCTGATGAACAGCGCGTCGTCACACTCGCGTGCAGCGGTCGAGCTGACGACGTTTGTCACGGCAAGCGTCCGGACATCTCGACTTGCTGCATCCCGGAGCGCCGCCAGCGTATCCGCCGTCTCACCGCTTTGCGTGACGCCGACGACGAGCGTTCCCTCGGTCGCAGGCGGGGGATTGACTACGAACTCGCTGGCCAGATGTGCCGTTGCCCGGATACCCCTGTCGGTGAGCAACTGGGCGCCGTAGAGTGCAGCGTGATAGGAAGTCCCACAGGCGACGAACTGGACATCCTCGACGCCCGCGAAGGAGTCGACACCGAACTCGTCGAGTGAGACGTCGCCGGCGTCGGGGTCGACACGCCCCCGGACCGCCTGTCGGAGCGCCGTCGGTTGCTCGTGAATCTCCTTGTGCATGAAGTGGTCGTGTTCGCCTTTCCGTGCGTCCTCGGGCACCCAGTCGACGGTCGTCTCCGAGCGGTCGACGGAGTCGCCTGCCAGGTCGGTAATCTCGTAGCCGTCATCACGGACCACAGCCACGTCGCTGTCTTCGAGGTAGATGACGCGGTCGGTGAACTCCAGGAACGCGGGCACGTCACTGGAGAGGAAATGCGAGTCCTCGCCGATACCCAACACGAGTGGGGACCCGGCGCGGGCGGCGTAGACCGCGTCTTCCCCCTCGACGACGACTGCGAGGGCGTAGCTCCCGTCCAGCCGGCGCAGGGTCTTGCGAAACGCTGCAATCGTGGAGTCCGTCTCGGCCAGGTACTCGGCGAGGAGGTGCGGGACGACCTCCGTGTCGGTCTCGCTCGTGAGTTTGTGGCCGCGGGCAGTCAACTCCGAGCGGAGGTCGCCGTGGTTCTCGATGATGCCGTTGTGGACGACTGCCACCTGTCCCGTACAGTCCGTGTGTGGGTGCGCGTTCGCGTCCGACGGGGGCCCGTGCGTGCTCCAGCGGGTGTGGCCGATGCCGATGTCACCGCCGGCCTGCGTCGTGGAGAGTGCCTCACACAGCGAGGAGACTTCCCCCTCGCGCTTGCAGACCGTGACGCCGTCACCGTTTTGCAGCGCCACGCCCGCGGAGTCGTAGCCGCGATACTCGAGATTCTGGAGGCCGGTCAGAAGGTCGTCGGCCGTCTGCTCGCGGCCGACACAGGCGGTGATTCCACACATCGTCACCATGCCTCCCGGCCACTGACTGTCTCACCAGTGTTGTCGCTGGCTGGCTGTCGGTCGTGACCGGAGGGGGTGTACCTGGAGGCGGAACATTCAGGGGCAATTCGAAGCGGCATGTCACCCCGCTTTCAATGTTCTCCCCTTTGTTATATGTCGGGTGGAAATCGCCAGTCAGTCGTTACTCGCGGTACTGGTCACATAAGAGAGGGAGTGTGTCAAATCTGGACGGCACTGTCTGGCTGCTCGGAGACTGCTTCGAACGTGCCCTCTTCGGCGAGCGTGGCCACGTAGTCCGTGACGGTAATCTGCTCGCCGGCGACGGTACACGGGAAGACCCCGGAGAGCATGGCGTCGCTGTAGACACCGAGGCAGATAGCAGGCACCTCCAGGTCCCTGACAGTCCGCTCGGCCATCTCCGATTCCACTGTTCGGCGTTCGAAGGGTAATTCGACGGTTTCGTATTCCGCCGCCCAGTCCTCAAAGGTTGCGACGTTGTCGAGCATCGACTCGGCGACGCTCACGCCGGAACAGACATCACAGAGACAGACGCCCCCGCCCCAGAGATTGACACGGAAGGTGTCGATAACGTCCGAGGACTGCAGCTCCGTGAGCTGTTTGAGGAGGCGCTCCTGGCGCTTCCGGACGCCGAGCGGAGGGGACAGCGACCGGACGAATACGTCTACCTCAACTGAGCCCTCCTCCAGTATCTCATCTTGCTCCGTTGAATGCTGACGCCCTCTGCGGATTGTATCGCTGATTTCAGGGGATTTGGACGCCGTCTGGTGGTATGGGACGGCTCAGGAACCTTACACAGGCATTTCACGAGTTTGCCACGACCCACGTAGAAGAGTCAGACGTACCCGCCGTCGCCGACGGCGACGACGGGTACGATAAGGCCACGAAGATCGCGCTACTCTTGCTCAAAGAGGAGGTCAACAAACCGCTCCGGCAGTTCGAAGACTACCTGAACGAGATGCCGGGAATCCTCGACGTGTTTGACCTTGAGGAATCGCCTGACTTCACGTCGTTCAGCGTGTGGGACGGTGAATTTCCGATGCAAGAGTTGCGCCGCCTGCTCCGCCGGTCAGCGGAGCAGGCGGGGCTGTCGGGAACGGCGTCGATTGACGCCAGCGGCTTCCAGCGCGATCAAGCCAGCTCACACTACCGCAATCGTGTCGGCTACTCGTTCAATGCCATGAAGACGACGCTGCTCGTCGACACGGAGTCACTGGCCATCATGGACGCTCATTTCACGACGAAGAAAGCCTATGACGGCCATATTGGGCTGCAGGTCTTTCGGCGAAACGCCGAAGACCTGCAGGCACTGCTGGCGGACAAGATGTACTCATGGAGCGAACTCAGGGAAGCTTGTCGTGATGCATCAACGCGTCCAGTGATCAAACACTGCGAGCAAAACGCGCTCAAGAAAGCTCACAACGCTCGAATTGACGACGATGTCTACAATCAGCGGTCAATGAGCGAGACGGTGTTTGCGATGTTGAAGGACGACGGCGACGAGATCCGCTCCCGGAGTTGGCACGGCCAATTCCGGGAGCTCACGCGCAAGTGCATCGTACATAACCTAACGCAGGCGGCGAGTTAGAGCTCGCCGCCTGCTCCCCTTCTCTGGACGTATCGAGGAGAGGCGTCGCCATCGTCCACCTCATACTTCGTGCGGTATCTTGTGAAACTGATGTTTTGGTCACCGCACAAGGCGGCTGAAATTGAATCGTCCGGTCTAAGAATCCGCTGAGAGAGCACCGCTACTGGTGGAAAGCTGAATATCATTATTCCAATACTAGCGCCGTCTTCCATTCAACAGTGCATCTCATCTCTGTGTGTGGCCAGCCACGACTCCGCTGTATTGGGTTGTTCCACCATTGTATCACTCCGTAGTTATCGTCACTATGGACAGTGAGACAGCCGGTATTAAACGAAGAGAATCGTTCAGTCGAGAAAGACACTGATACTGCAATCAGCGCCGCTCTAAGGACGGTTTCTGTCTTCCTCCGGTGAACTTCTGGACCCCGCAGACCCCCGTATTCAGGGTGTACGCCTGGTAAAGGGTCCCTACTACCGGCGGGGACAGTCCCCGGATCAACTAAACTGTATAGTATGTGTTCGCTTATCAAGACATATAGGCAGCACGTGTCGGTGACTATCCCTGAGTCGGGAATCGGGACTGCATATCAGCCAGTCAGCCGGAGCGGGAGTACCCACCACAACTGGTAGGACGGACCAAGAGTCCCCGGCCACCGGCACGTCGTCTGGATATTTCCACGCGTACGCGCACCATAACAAAATCGGGGAGTAGCAAAGGACCGGACGTTGCATGGGCACGGAACGCTCTGCCGTTGACCGGGCCGAGGACGAGAGACCGACCCTGTCGGTGGTCGTCGTCACGTACAACGAGGGCGCACACATCGGGTCGTGTCTGGAGTCGGTGTTTGACTGTTGTGGTGCAGTTGATGACTTCGAGGTCATCGTCGTCGACTCGAACTCCACTGACGACACCGTCCAGCGAGCGCTGGCCTTTCCGGTGACGGTGTACCGGATTACCGACGACGACTTCTGTACCCCGAGTGCGGGCCGGTACGTCGGAGCGAAATTTTCAGACGGAGAGGCGATTCTGTTCGTCGACGGCGACATGACGCTGACGTCCGGGTGGCTGCCTATCGCGACGGAGTTCCTCGACGGCAATCCGGATGTCGCCGGCGTCGACGGCTATCTGAATAGTCTGGAGACTCTTCGCCCGACGGAAACGGGGTATCTCAGAGGTGTGGCACTCTATGACCGCGAGCCATTCGAGGCGGTCGGGGGGTTCGACCCACACCTGAACGCGCTCGAAGATGTCGAACTGGGCTATCGCTTCACGGCAGCGGGAGACAGGCTCGTACGACTCCCGATGGTCGTGGCCAGCCATCCACGCCCGTCCGGGACGACCGAGCGACTCCGCCGCTGGCGCAACGGTTACTACTACGGCTGGGGCGAGGTGTTCCGAAAGGCACTCACCCGGCCCAGAATGCTGTGGAAAATACTCTCCCGTGCCCGCCTGTACGTGGTTGGGCTGTGCTGGCTGGGTGTCGGCGTGCTGGCCACACTGGGCGGCGGTCTGATGACACTCGCGTGGGTTGTCGCCTCGCTCGGTCTGTTCGTTGCCGCTGCCGCCTATAAGGACCCCGTCGCCGTGGCGACCAAGCTGACGGCCTTTCCGCTGGTCTATGCCGGTATCGCCCTGGGACTGCTCGGCGACCACCCGGAATCCGGGGAGTTCCCCATGGGCGTCGTCGAGCAGGTCGGCCCGCGTCCGGAGGAGCCACACCGCGTTCCGACTGATGGGGGGTGACTGATGGACCGGAGCATCAGCCGTGCGTTCCTCTCGATGTTCAGTGTGAAAGTCGTCACCTCAGTCGTCAGTATCCTCTCGTTGCCGGTGGTCGTCCGCATCCTCGGCTCGGACGGCTACGGTGACTACGCCTTCCTGATATCGACGTTCTCGCTGCTGATGATTCTGGTAAGCTCCGGGGTGACAGAGGGCGTCCAGAAGTTCGTCGCCGAAGAACGTGCCGACCCCGACTGGAAACAGGCAGTCGTCGGCTTCTACTTGCGACTGGCACTCGTCCTGGCCGGGGTTGGTGCAGTCGGCGTTGCACTGGTCGCCGCGACAGGAGTCGTCACCCGACTCGGCACCGGGTACGTCGCTTACTTCTATCTGCTCGCCGTGTTCGTCGTTACTGCCCAGCTGCGGTCGTTTACCCGGCGGACGCTGATGGGATTGGGGATGGAGCGGTATTCCGAACCCCTTCGTGTCGTCGGGAAGTTCACCTGGCTGGGTCTCGGGCTCGGACTCGCCGTGATAGGGTACGGTGTCGCGGCCTTCCTGGCTGCAAACGTTATCTCTGCAGCCGTCGTCGCAATCATCGGATTTGCTTTTGTCCGAAAGCGCGTCTCCCTCCGGGACGCCTTGCTCGACCGGAGCGCCCCGCGGCGTGAACTCCTCTCGTTCAACGTGTTGAACATCGTGCTGGTGTTGCTGATGATGTCGCTGTTTCACGTCGATGTCGTGATGGTCCGGTTGCTGGCCGGGGACAGCCAGGCCGGCCACTACAAGGCCGCGCTCGCCCTCGCCGAGTATCTCTGGTTCGTGCCCCTGACCCTCCAGTCGCTGCTGTTGCACTCTGCCTCGGAACTGTGGTCCAACGACAGGGTGGACCGCATCACCGAACTGGCTTCCCGTGTGACGCGGTACATCCTGTTGCTGACAGTCCTGATGGGCTGTGGCATCTTTGCGCTGGCCGACCGGTTCGTTCCCATCTACTTCGGCGAATCGTTCACCCCCGCTATCGAACCGCTGATTCTTCTGCTTCCCGGGGTGCTTGGCTTTGCGCTCGCCCGCCCGCTGTTTGCCATCAATCAGGGGACCGGTCGGCTGGCTCCGGTCATCGGTGCGACCGGCATCTCGGCGCTTCTCAACGTCATCTGTAACGCCCTGTTCATCCCCGTCTTCGGCATTATCGGCGCGGCGATGGCGACGAGTCTCGGCTACGGGTCGATGTTCCTGTTCCACGCTGCCTGTGCCCGGTGGTTCGGGTACGACCCGCTGAGCGACGTGCGCCCGGTGGCCGTGTTGGTCACCGTCGTCGTCGGCGGCGGCGCCATCATCCTCGGCGAACCGCTGATACCCTCCGACCTCGTTGCACTCGCGACAGTTCCCGTCGCCGGAGCCCTCGTTTACACTGCTGTCGCCGTCTTCACGGGTGCTCTCGACATGGACGAACTCCGCATGGCTGTGGGCGAACTCCCAGCACCCATCGGACCGTCACTGCAGTCCCTTCTCTCGGAGGGGTAGCGACAATCTGACGCCCTCTCGATAGTGTCACGCCGTCGACTCTGTCTCCTCCCGATTCTGTCGGACCTTCCGACTGTGGCCGTCGAACCGGCACGTGGTTACCGTTGATTGAGTGTCGTGGAAAAACCGGTTTCCGAACGTGAACTCAACAATAAAATTATCATTGTTGGGTTATTATTCCTAGACAGAATGGGAGATGAGGACCGGGCGATAGACCGCGTTCCAGATGCTGGGGAAGTACGACAGACCTACGAGTGGGAGTCGACGAGGCCGAGCATGGCGGTTGTCGAGGCCGTGGCCGCCACGACCGGTGAGCGACCCACCGACCTCGACACACTGAACGGCGTCGTAGACGCTGATGCCTTCGATGAGTTGCTGCGATACGCCGGCGACTCCGGGACACTGCGGGTCGGGTTCGAGTACAGCGGAACGAGCGTCGTCGCGAAGGGTGACGGGACCGTCGTGGTCCGTCTGGACTGACCGTTCAGCCAACTTTCGTGGCCGGTCCAGTCACTTCTGACCGGCCTCGACCAGTTCCGTCGCGTCGTCGAGTGGCGACTGGAGGGCAACGGAATGGCGGGTGTGGCGGACGTGTGTCTCTGCCCACCGCCGTGCCGGTTGCTCCGAGAGGAACAACTCCTCGTCTGGACAGCGTCGGCAATCCGCGACCCACGGCGTCACGTCGTCGGGGAAGTGGCCGGTGTGCCGACGGTGGTCGAGCGCGAACCGCTCCAGTGCCCTGTTGCCGACTTCCAGGTCGTCCAGTTCGTACTCCAACTCCCACGAGCGCCCGCACCGCGAGCAGGTCACCGTCGGCGTATCGTCGATGTTGTCGGGAGAGGGGATTGTCTCATCACGGGGGGAGTGTTCGTCCGAAGCGTCTTCTGGGCCAGCCATAGGCCGGATTGTCGGCCGACGCACTTGAACGTGTGTCGCATCGGGGAGAAGTCGCATCGGCGTCCGCTTCGGTGAGCCTTTGCTCGTCCGGGCCGAGGAGTGGGATATGCAGGTCATCGAGTTGCTGCACGACACCGAACGCGCCAGCGAGACCGGCCAGGCCGTCGCCGAGCGCGTCCGTGACCGGTCGGAAACGGTCACAGAGGTGGACCTCGGCACTGGCGACCGCGCGGATGCACGGCGTGCGGCCATGTTGTCGGTCGGTAACGCGACGCGTATCGGCGGGAAACCCGACGAGATATTCGACGAGAACGGCGACCCGGACTTCTCGGATGCGGCCATCGTGACTGAAGACGAACGGGGCCGGCGGGAACTCCACGTCGGCGAGGACGCACTCGCCGCGCTGGCGGACTGACTGAAAAGAGGTTTGTGTCATCGCCGACCACTCCCGGGTATGGTCGAGAACGTCATCTGGCCGGCTTTTCTCGATGCCGAACGCTCCCGCGGCGAGGGGCGACGGGTGTCACAGGACCTCGCCGTCGCGGACCCGACTGTCGACGAGATAGCACAGGCCGTCCAACAGGTGGGGTACGATGCTGTCATCGAGCGCAACAAGACCTATCCCCGGGAGTACGAACCCCGGGGACGTGTTCTGGTGAAGGGGGCTGACGACGCGAGCAAGACGGATTTGCTCGGCGCGGTCGCAGCCTACCTCGAGGTCATTCGGGGATGAGACGGCTCGGCGAGGTGGTCCGGACTGCCCAGGGGGTGGCTGTCGTCCGGAGCCCCGACGACACGATGCCCGACATCGGCACGCCCGTCGTCGACGAGGAATTGACCGAATGGGGCCGTGTCGTCGATGTCTTTGGACCCGTCGAGCGCCCCTATCTCGCCGTGTCGCCCACCGAAGGGGTCCGGCTTGCGACGCTCGTCGGCTCCCCGGTGTACACCCGCGAGTGACGAGTGCCGACTCGGCGGTCATCGAGTGCCCGCGGCGATGGCTGTCGAAACCCTGAAAGCGCTCTCAGTCGAGAAGGGAGACATGGACAGGCGCCAGCGGACGCTGCTTGCGTGTGGTGTCATCGTCGCCATCTTCCTCGTCGTCCAGCTCGGTGCGCTGGCCGTCGTCGAACCGTTCAAGGCACAGGGGTATCAGGAAGTCGAAGACACGTCGGACCCGACCAACAGCGTCGCCTACATCGGTGCGATTCTGGTCGCGACGGTGCTGATGCTCGCGGCCATCAAGTACGACTTCGACCGCGTGTTGCGCGGATTCGTCGTCTTCTCCGGGGCCTACGTCGCCTTCTATGTCTTCCGCGTGGTCTTTCCCGCGGCGGTCGTCTCGGTGGGCGGGACCGGTGTTCCGCTGCTCGCCATCGGGCTTGCCGCCATGCTGGGGGCGGCCCTGTGGTTCTATCCGGAGTGGTACGTCATCGACCTCGCCGGCATCGTGATGGGTATCGGCGCTGCCGGCATCTTTGGCATCAACTTCGGTATCCTGCCGGCGCTGGTCTTGCTGGTCGTCCTGGCAGTCTACGATGCGATCAGCGTCTACGGGACCGAGCACATGCTGACGCTTGCCTCCGGTGTGATGGAGATGCGTGTCCCTATCGTGCTGGTCATCCCGCTGACGCTGTCCTATTCCTTTCTCGACGCGGAGAACCCGGTCGAGGATACCGATACTGTCGACGCTGAGGGCTCTCCTGTAGCGAACGGGGGCGACCCGGCCGACAGTGACGGGACCACCACGGCGGAGACAGACGATGCAGTCGCGGCTGGCGCTACCGAGGAGGCCGACGATGGAGACGGAGCCGCTGAGGGGACAGATGACGGCGAACGGGACGCGCTGTTTATCGGCCTGGGTGATGCCGTAATTCCGGCAGTTCTGGTCGCCAGCGCGGGCTTTTTCGTCAGGGACGTGCCAAGTCTCGTGCTGGCCGGTGTCTCGATTCCGCTCCCGGCGGGGACGGCGATGGTTGGCACGACGCTTGGCTTGCTGGTCTTGCTGTGGATGGTCCTGAAAGGCCGGGCACACGCCGGATTGCCGCTGCTCAACGGCGGCGCAATTGGCGGGTATCTCGTCGGCGCTCTGGCTGCCGGCATTCCGTTGCTGGAGGCACTCGGGCTGGCGGGCTTTTTCTAGGCCTTACTGTCCGGGCATCGCCTCGCTGGCCGGCGCAAAGGGCAGTGGCGTTCCGAGCCCTTCCTCTTGGGCCTTCTCGTAGAGCATGTGGGCCGCGGCGACCGTTTCGATGCCCGTTCCACCGGAGTCAAACAGCGTAATCTCCTCGTCGCTGGTCCGTCCTGGTGCCTCCCCGGCAACGACCTCGCCCAGTTCCGCGTGGACGTGGTCGGCGTCGATAGCGCCTTCCTCGCGGGCCTGGATGTACGCGCCGGCGTCCTGTTCGGTGCGCGCCCGGAGGTCGGGGACGTACGTCGACCGCGCGACCGTCGTCGCGTCCACCTCTCGCTTTTTTCGGTTGTACTGGCCCATCGCCGTGACGTGGGTTCCCGGTTCGAGCGAGTCGCCGTCGAAGACTGGCTCGCTCGCTGTCGTCGCCGTAACGACTACGTCCGCACCAGCGATAGCGGTCTCGACGCTGTCGACGGCAGTTACGTCGGCGTCGAGGTACTCGTCCATCGCGGCGGCAAACGAGTCCCGACTCTCCGCCGTCGGTGAGAACACGTCGACCGTCTCGAAGTCCCTGACCGTACTCGTGGCGAGTACCTGACCGCGAGCCTGAGAACCACTGCCGATTACCGTGAGACTCGTCGCGTCCTCGCGGGCGAGTGTGTCGACCCCGACCGCTCCCGCAGCGCCGGTCTTGTAGGGGTTCAGACTTGCTCCGTCGAGCAACGCCAGCGGTTCGCCACTCTCGGCGTCGAACAGCGGGAGGACGAAGTGTGCGTCCCGCTTGCCGAAGCCGGCACCGTACGTGTACCCACCCATCGCTCCCGTCTCCGGGAGAATCGCGAAGTAGCCGGTCAGAAACCCAGGCGGGTCCTGATTGTCGAGTCGTGTCCGCGGTTCCGCGGGCGCGCCTTCCCCACGCTGTCGGTAGCCCTCGCGGACGACATCGACGTACTCGGCAGTCTCTGCGAGCCCGGATAGCTCCTCGCTTGTGAGAAACAGCGCTTCAGGTGTCATGAACCGACATAGCGGCTGTCCGGTCTTAGGCACTGTGAACCTCGGCCGTTCTGTTCCGAGACCGTTCACGACACGTCATGTGTTCCGCTGTGTGAGTCGGAGTGAACAACTCAATGCAAACGGCTAACTAGTCGATACATCGCGGCAGACGACAACCGATACACTCTAAAATGCCGTATTCAGCTGTGCAGGCGGGATTATCGACGATGACAGTCTCCTTTCCCGAGTCCGTATTTGATGGGTATTGTCAGACATGGGTTTTCACGTACGATAATTACGGGGGAGTGCTTATTTACGAGTGTGGGTAACGTTGTCATGGAGGGACAGTGGCGGCCTCCGAGCCGACCCTGGACATCCATGACCACGAACGCAACTGATGAAACTGGCGAACGAGTACATCGCGACGACCAGAACAGCCGGTACGCCGAACTGACTATTGGTGACGAGGAGTTTGTCATCTATGACCGGCAGAATCATCAGGCGTGGATTCAGTCGGCGCTCGTCGTCACAACGGAGGAGTTGCGGTGAGTGAGTGGATAGACCAGGGCACACCGTAGCACGTACCAGTTCTGTCCGGTACGACCATCCCTGTCAGGTATCTCGGTTGTGGCCTCCTCTCCTTTCGTCACGACTTTTTATCGGTGATGGCCGCCGCGAGCACCCGCCAGCCGACGACCATGGTGCCGCCGACAACGAGTGTCACCGCGATGAACGTCCATGCGGTGCCGCCGGCGAACTCCCGGGTCGAACGCAGCGCCATGGCGATAGCCACGGCAACTACCCAGGCCGGGAGCGTCCAGCTTACCGCCCGGCGTGGAAAGAGTACCGCATCCCGTGTGTACAGGCCACCGAGCAACGCCGCGACGGTCCAGCCGATGAGGAACGGAGCGAGGACCTCCGCAAACACCGCCGGGTCCCCGATTGGACTCCCCCAGTGCTGAAATCGGCCGGCTGCCACGAACCCGCCGATTGCGAGCAGGTCCCCCGCCACGAGTGCGGCTGACAGGCCCGACGCGTCCACGCGTGACTGCAAGTACGTCGACGTACTCATGCGCGGTCAGACGGCCCCCCCGGACTTTGAACTCCCGCTTTCCGTTTGTAGGACGCCCACGACGGTGTAATCAAAGCCCCTGTCGACTACCTCAGGCGAGAGTCCGACACTCTCGATGTCCGCACACAGGGCCGCTGGACTCGTAAACGTCGAGTCGAATCCCCACATCGCCTCCGCGGTGGCAAGCATCCGGCCCCGGAACGTCGAGGGGTCGAACTCCCTGACGACCAACACTCCTCCCGGACGCAACACGCGCTGTGCCTCCCGGAGTACACCCCGCTGGTCGGCGATATGATGCAGTGCATCCGAGACGATGATCGCATCGACTGACCGCGACCTGACTGGGAGTCTGGCTCCGTCCGCTCTGAGACCTTCGAGGTCGTGGCTGTGGGCACGCCGGACCATCCGGTCGGCGGGGTCGACCACGACACGCAGGTCCGCATCGACCGCTCGGACGGCCCGTCCCGGGCCGCCACCGATGTCGACCACGCGCTCGACTTCCCGCTGGGCACGCTCCAGTCCGGCATCGAGTTTCGTCCGGTCCACTCCGGGGGCTGCCAGGTCATAGAGGAGTGCAAAGCGGTCGAACGTCCGAACGTCACCGATGTACATCGCGTCGTCTCCCTCTTGGCGTCGGCGAGTAAAACTCCTCGCTCTTCGCAGTCTATTTGCCCTTGCCGCCGAAGCCCCGGTATGGAACTCGTCCTGCTGGGCTGGCCCGAGGACGGCCCGACGCTCCGGCTCGACCACGAGCGGTTCAGCTACGCCGGGAAGTTCGTCATGTCCTCGACCGGCAAGGCCGTTGCTCGCGCAACCGCCGCCGACTCCGCGCAGGACGGTGACATTCTGGGTGCTGTCTCGTTTGACCCCGACCGCACCGACCCGGCGACGTTGCGCTGTCGCTACGTCACTGTCCGGGCTGACCACCGTGGTGACGGTATCGGTCCTCGGCTGCTTCGCTTTACCGCGACCCAGGCCGAACAGCGGGGCTTCGAGCGTGTCACCATCGCGGTGAACAACCCCTTTGCCTACGAAGCCAGCTACCGCGCCGGGTTCGCCTTTACCGGCGAGACGACAGGCATCGCGGAACTGGTCTGTGCATATCCGCCCCGCGACCGCTCGCGTCAACGGTATCAGGCCGGACTCGACCACTACCGGCAACGGGACCTCTCCGAACACGAGGAGACATTTCTCGAAAAGCGTCGCGACGCGGCTCCGCCCGACCCCATCGAACCGCCGGCCCAGTCAGATGGGCTGTGACTCGAACAGCCGGGCACCGCAGTCCGTACAGGAGACGGCGGCGACTTCGTGGGTCGAACAGCAGGATTCGACGGTGTCGGTGCCGAACTCCGGGACGCCCCCACACGAGGGGCACGTATCGATGAACAGCCGCAATCCGTTGAGCAGTCGGCTCCGGTCCTCGACGGGTAGCTCCGCCCAGTTCGTGTATCGCCGGGCGAGGACAGTGCCTGCTCCCAGGTCAGCGACAAAGGCGGCCTCGGACTCCCACTTCCCGACGGCGTCCCCGTCCAGTCGCGCCCGGAAGGCATCGCCGTATTCGACGAACTCGACCGCACCCTCCTCGACATCCAGCAACGAGAGCAGTCTCTCGCGGCCGCCGTCGTCGGCTTTGACCTGCTCGATAGCGCTCTCCCACTCGGTTTTGAACTCGCCGGTCAGACAGAGGTCGTCGCCGTCTTTGCACTCCTCGAGTGCGTCCACGTCCAGCAGCGCCTGCTCGGGGTCGACATCACCGTCGTACTCGGCTGTCGTAGCCGGTCCCTTGCCGAACAGGCCGAGCAGCCACGGCGGGAAGTACCGCTTCGTCAACTCCGGCGTTCCGGGCACGAGATACCCTCGCACGTAGATCGCCGCAACGCTGAGAACCAACGCGCCCGCGCCGATGACCCCGCCGGCGACTGGCGAGGTGCCAGTCGCTACGGCTGCTCCGACCCCCACGCTCAGGACTACAGCGATGAGTGTGTTGACAGCTGTACACGGCAGACACCGGTTCTCACCGGTGTACTCCGGTTGCTTGAGGTCAGATAGCACACCACCTGTCGGTCCCATATCATCTCGTATCGGTACCGGGACGCTTCAGGGTTGTCCTCTCCCGGGACATTCAAGCACTGTTCGTCCCAACGGTGACCAATGGGAAACGCGGACCTGCGCCAGCTTGCTGCACTAGAGGAGGTATCGTTCGACGACGTGGCCGGGTCGGTAGTCGCCGTCGACGCCCACAATTGGCTGTACCGGTATCTCACGACCACCGTCAAGTGGACCAGCGACGAGGTGTACACGACTGCAGACGGCACTGAAGTCGCCAACCTCGTCGGCGTCGTCCAGGGCTTGCCGAAGTTCTTCGAGAACGACCTCACCCCGGTGTTCGTCTTCGATGGCGCAGTGACCGAACTCAAAGACGACGAGGTACAGAGCCGCCGTGAGCAACGCGAGAAATACGAGGCCCAGCTAGAGGAGGCCCGCGAGGAAGGTGACAGCGTCGCCGTTGCCCGGCTGGACTCGCGTACCCAGCGCCTGACAGACACCATCGTCGAGACGACCCGTGAACTGCTCGGCTTGCTGGATGTCCCCGTCGTCGACGCACCCGCCGAGGGCGAAGCTCAGGCGGCAGTCATGGCCCGCCGTGGACAGGTCGACTACGCCGGGACCGAGGACTACGATGCACTGCTCTTCGGGGCACCGCTGACCCTTCGCCAGTTGACGAGCAAAGGCGACCCCGAGTTGATGGACCTCGATGCGACTCTCGACGACCACGGTCTGACGTGGGAACAATTCGTCGACGTTGCGATTCTCTGTGGCACGGACTTCAACGAGGGCATAAGCGGCGTCGGCCCGAAGACGGCCGTCTCGCTGGTCTCCGAACACGGTGACCTCTGGAGCGTCTTCGAGGCGGAAGGGTACACCGTCGAGAACGCCGACCGCATCCGACAGCTCTTCTTGGACCCTGCGGTGGTCGACGAGCCCGAGTTCGATACCAGTCTGACCCCCGATGTCGACGCCGCTCGCGAGTACGTCACCGAGCAGTGGGAGGTCGACGAGAGCGAGGTCGCACGCGGGTTCGAGCGCATCGAGGATTCGCTGGTCCAGACCGGACTGGACGACTGGGCCTGAGGATTCAGCTATCGGCGAATATGACCGGCCTCTGTGAGGGTCGGATATCGCCTTCCTGCAGACCCGAACCATCGCAGTGTCCGAGTCTCTCCGTCACGCCTCGATTTTTGCCACTCACAGTGGCGACGTACGACGTGGCTTCCGTTTCCAGGGATAGCGCGGTGTCTTAGACCCCCTCAAATACGGTCGCCGAGGACGACTGTTTACGCGGTACGCCTCAAACTGTGCGCATGTCCTCGATAGTTACCACGCTGTGGCAGCGGTATCGCTCGGTATCGCTCATTTACCGCATCGCGCTCGCGTTCATCCTCGGGTCTCTGGCGGGCATCGCGTTCGGCGAGCGGATGACCGTCGTCGAGCCGTTGGGGACCCTCTTTTTGCGCCTGCTCAACATGCTGGTGATTCCCATCATCGTCTTCACGTTGTTGACGGGTATCCGCCAGCTATCCCCGGCCCGTCTCGGCAGGATTGGAGGAGCGACAGTCGCTCTCTATGCGGTGACGACCACCATCGCAGGCATCATCGGACTCGCGGTCGCGAACGTCCTCCAGCCCGGTCGTGGTGTCGAGTTTACCGGCGCTGAAGCCGAGTCACAGGCACCGCCCTCGATTACGGAGGTCGTCCTCGGCATCGTCCCGAGCAATCCCGTTGCTGCGATGGCGGAGGGGAACTTGCTCGCGACGGTCTTTTTCGTCATCATCTTCGGCATCGCACTCACCTACGTCCGTGCCCAGCAGGAGGAACTCGCCGACCGCGTCGACTCGGTGTTCGGGGCCTTCGAGACCGGTGCCGAAGCGATGTTCGTCGTCGTCCGTGGCGTTCTGGAATACGGCGTTATCGGCGTCTTCGCGCTCATGGCTGCTGGTATCGGTACCGAGGGAATCGGCGTGTTCTCGTCACTGGGTGAACTCGTCCTCGCCGTTGCGCTCGCTGTCGGTATCCACATCGCGTTCACGTACCTGCTGGTGCTCATGAGCCTGGTCGCACACGTCTCACCGCTCGCGTTTCTCAGCGGTGCGAAGGACGCGATGCTCACCGCGTTTGCCACTCGTTCGTCGAGTGGTACCCTCCCGGTGACGATGACCGACGCTGAGGAGCAACTTCGCATCGACGAGTACGTCTACTCGTTCGTCCTCCCGGTAGGTGCCACGGCGAACATGGACGGCGCTGCCATCCGACAGGCGATTACTGTCGTCTTCGCCGCAAACGTGGTCGGCCAGCCGCTCGCACTTACCGAGCAGGGACTCGTGTTAATCGTCGCTGTCCTCATCAGTATCGGCACTGCCGGCGTTCCCGGTGCTGGCATCGTCATGCTCACCGTGATACTCGAACAGGTCGGCCTCCCGCTCGCAGTGGTCGGCTTCGTCGCTGGCGTCGACCCGATTCTCGGCCGCATCGCGACGATGAACAACGTGACTGGTGACCTCGCAGTCTCGACTGTGGTCGGTAAGTGGAACGACGCGCTTGACCTCGATAGCGGTGTCTGGAGATAAACCTCGCCCGACGCCGTGTCTGCTGTCTCAGGCGACAGCTGAAGAAACGTCGCGTGGCAAACCGTCCCGCTGCGCATCCGGTCAACGGCGGGTAGACGGTCCTGACACACGGAAAAATAGCCGGAGGTTACCGACTCAGTTCTCGTCAGAGACCTGGTCGCGCAGTTCCTGGGCCTGCTCCTGGATGCGCTCGATTTGCTCCTCGGCCTGGGATTCGGCCTGCTCCCGGAGTTCTTCGAGTTGGGCTTCGGTGTCGTCGAGAAACTCCAGGGTCTGTTCCTGCATGTCCTCGTGGGTGTCGAAGAGCATGTCCATCTGGTCGCCCAGCGCGTCCAGATACTGCTCGGAGAGGTCCTCGTACTCGTCGAGACCCCCCTCGGCCATCTCCTGGGCCTCGGTCTGGGCCTCCTCGACGGCCTCGAACTGCTCTTCCATCGCGTCGCGAATCTGTTCGACGCCGGCCTCCGAGCCGGGCACGTTCGCCTCGATGGTTTCGAGATAGCTCTCCATCGCGTTGCGGGTCACGTCGATGCTTTGTTGCTGGGCCTGGGTCTGACTCTCCATGCCGCCGGCGAGGGCCTCGGTGAGTTGCTTCTGGAACTCGATGGATTGTTCGAGTGCCTGCTGGCTCTGTTCTAGTGTGCGTCGCTGCATCTCGAAGGCCGCGTCGATTGGGTTGTCTTGACTCATGGTTGTCACGTCCACCGTCAAGATAATCGATACCACGTCATATCAAACTACCTGAGGCCCGGGTCGGAGCGGAGCATGTCACACGGAGAGCTGGCTATCGGAGGTTTTTACGCACCAGCGCGTGCACTCCCACGTGTATGAGCGACGACGACTTCCGCATTGAGGAGGACAGCCTCGGAGAGATGGAGGTGCCCGCTGACGCATACTGGGGGGCACAGACCCAGCGCGCGATTCAGAACTTCCCGGTCAGTGACGCCACCTTCGGCCGGCGGTTCGTCCGCGCTCTCGGCGTCGTCAAGAAAGGTGCCGCACAGGCCAACAAGGAACTCGGCCTCGTCGAAGCGGAGAAAGCCGACTGCATCATCGAGGCCGCAGACGAGGTCATCGCCGGCGAACACGACGACCAGTTCCCCGTCGACGTGTTCCAGACCGGTTCCGGTACGTCCTCGAACATGAACGCCAACGAGGTCATTAGCAACCGCGCGACCGAACTCTACGGCGGCGAAATCGGGACCCGCGAGATTCACCCCAACGACCACGTCAACTACGGCCAGTCCTCAAACGACGTGATTCCGACGGCGATGCACGTCGCCAGTGCGGAAGCGGTCCAGAAGGACCTCCTGCCCGCTCTGGAGACACTCGCTGACTCGCTCGAAGCAAAAGAGGAGGAGTACGACGACGTGGTCAAGACCGGCCGCACCCACCTCCAGGACGCCACTCCCATCACACTCGGTCAGGAGTTCTCGGGCTACCGCACGCAGGTCGAGAAAGGCATCGAGCGCGCCGAGAGCGCCCTGCCCCGGCTAACCGAGCTCGCACTCGGCGGGACCGCCGTCGGGACCGGTCTCAACACCCACCCCGACTTCCCGGAAAAGGCAGCCGAGTACATCAGCGAGGAAACCGGCGTCGACTTCCGCGAGGCCGACAACCACTTCGAGGCCCAGGCCGCCCACGACGCCATGAGCGAAGCCCACGGTGCGCTCCGTACGGTCGCGGGCTCGCTCAACAAGATTGCAAACGACCTGCGACTGCTCGCCTCCGGCCCGCGCAATGGACTGGGCGAAATCGACCAGCCCGAGAACCAGCCTGGTTCGTCAATTATGCCCGGCAAAATCAATCCCGTCGTCGCCGAGGCGGTCAACCAGGTTCACAAGCAGGTCGTCGGCAACGACGCCGCCATCTCCGCCGGTGCCGCCGAGGGTCAGATCGACCTCAACCTCTACAAGCCGGTGCTCGCATACAACTTCCTGCAGTCCGCGAAACTGCTCGCCAACAGCAGCGAAGTGTTCGCCGAGCGCTTCGTCGACCGACTGGAGGCCGACCGCGAACACTGCGCCGAGCGCGTCGAGCAGTCGATGGCGCTCGCGACGGCGCTCAACCCCGCTATCGGCTACGACAAAGCCAGCAAGGTCGCCAAGAAGGCACTCGAAGACGGCAAGACCATCAAGGAAGTCGTCGTCAGCGAAGGGTATCTCTCCGAGGAGGAAGCCGAAGACGTGCTCGACCCCGCGAAGATGACCGAGCGGGTCATCCTCGGCGACGACTAGAACTGTCCGCACCTGTCTTTTTTATCTGACAAGATACGGCTCGTTACCCGGGAGGAACCGCCCGAGGTCCGACTCGCGGCGATAGTCGCTCCGCTGGAGTTCGGTGAGTGCAGCAACCAACCGGTCAGCGTCGTCCTCGTCCCACTCGGTCGGGTCTTCCATGGGTACGACGAGCCAGCCCGAGCCACGGATTTCCGTTGCGTGTGCGTCGTGGATGGCCACTGTCTCGGCCGGACGTGCAGTGTATGTCTGCAGGACGTGTTCGGTCGCACGCTCGCCGACCGGCAGGAGGACGTGAGCGGTAATCGCACGCAGTTCCGCATCGAAAAACGCCTCCATCCGGTCGTAGTCGGTACCCGCAGGCGTCCCCGTCTCCGGTGGACAGGCGTGCAAATAGGAGAAAAACGTCTTAGCGGGGTCGATGTACCCCTCGGAAAGGTCGACGCGCTCGACCAAATTCGCACGCACGAGGACATCGAAGAACTCAGCCGACCACGTCTGATCGGTGAAGGGGATGCCAGTGTCGAGGCCGCCGTGGGTACCGGGGTGGTCGCCGACGACGTGGAAGTGAGCATCCGTCGGCCCAAAGCCCGGAACGGGACGCTCACAGGGATAATTCATCCCGAATGGGTTGGTTAGCGAGTCGGCAACGTAATCCACGTGTACTCATTCCTTCGGCGCTGGTAGCCAATAGCGTTCGGGTTCCGGTGGTTGTGGGGACTCGCGGAGGTGTCCGAGCGCAGACTCCGGTGGTGTCCAGTTCCATGCGTCGTGGTCACTCTGACCATGCTGACTTTCCGTTTCGGGACCGAACCTCAGGTACGATGTCCGGGGATTTCGACTCGCGGTTCGATGTCGAATACGACGGCCAGATACCGGAGAGCGTCGACGAGGCAGCACTGCGACGCATGGAGACAGTCGCCCACGTCTTCGACGAGAGCGTCCGGATACCCGGGCTCGGGGTTCGGGTCGGTATCGACCCCGTACTGGGTACGCTGCCGGTCGCGGGTGACGCGGTGAGCGCCCTGTTCTCACTGTATATCGTCGCCGAATCGGCGTATCTTGGCGTCTCCTACACCACGTTGCTCCGGATGCTCGCCAACGTCTCCCTCGATTTCGTCGGTGGGTCGGTCCCCTACGTCGGGACCATCTTCGATGCGCTCTGGAAGGCGAACAAGCGAAACGTCGAACTCGCCTTCGAGGACCTCGCGGAGGCGTTCGACACCGAGGACCCCAGCGGCGACGAGTCCGTCGACATCCCGGTCGAAGTCGACGACTGACGCAGTGCGTGGCTCGTGGGAAACGACGAGCGATAGCGTTCAGTCCACCAGCACACTTTTTTAGCCAGCGGGCGAACGGACGAGTATGAGTCTCACGTCGGACGACTTCCAGGATTTGACCGCCTCAGATCCGGAAGACGACGAAAGCGTCCCGCTCGGTGATGCGCTCGCAGAACTGGCTGTGGACGTAGAAGTCGACTCTGTCGCCGAGGTCCGCGACGTTCGCGAACAAGTATGAGGCTCTCTCTCTCTCTCTCGATACAAATGTACTGGTTGCGGCAGTAACACGGGATACAGAACGGTCGGAAGTAGCTATCGAACTCCTGAACGAGTCTCAAGAGACGTACGTTTCGACGCTCAATCTGATGGAACTCTGGAGTGTTCTGACGAAGAAAAAACAGTTCGAGCGTAGTCGAATCGAACAAATAGAGAATCGGATAACGTCACGCGTGACGGTCACGTTGCCCGATGCGTCTGATATGGTAGCTGCCAACGATGTCCAGTCCGAAACGCTACTCTATCCGATGGATGCAATGATTCTCGCAGCCGCAGACGCCGTCGAGGCAACGCTCGTCACGTTCGATAGCGAATTACTCGAACACGCCGGAATGCATCCGGAAAACATCCATTGACCACCGAGTCTGACGTGTGTCTCTTCTCGCCGGTGAGAGGACGCTGGTTTCAGTCGTGAAACCAGCCTCGCGCTGGTATCGTCTCTGACTAGATACCCCCTCAAACGTGTTCGTCCAGAAAGTCAACGACGCGCGTGTAGGCCTCGATGCGGTTCTCAAGTTTCGAGATACCGTGGCCCTCGTCTTCGAAGACGAGTTTTTCGACCGGAACGCCTTGCTCGCGGGCTTTCTCGGCGACTTGCTCGGCTTCCCCGAGTGGAACCCGGGGGTCGTTTGCGCCGTGGAGGACAAAGAGCGGGGCTTCGATGTTTCCGATGTTGTTGATGGGGCTGATGGATTCGAGAAACTCCCGGTCCTCGGAGAGCGACCCGTACTCTGCCTCGCGTAACTCTCTGCGCCACTCGCCGGTGTTTTCGAGGAAGGTGACGAAGTTGGCGATGCCCACGCTGTCGACGCCCGCGGCCCAGCGGTCGGGGTACTCCGTGAGCGCAGCCAGCACCATGAATCCGCCGTAGGACCCGCCCTTGGCGACGATGCGGTCGGGGTCGACCACCTCCCGTGTCTGGAGCCAGTCGACCGCCGCGTTCAGGTCCCGCACCGAGTCCATTCGCTTTTCCACGTCGTCGAGGTGGGTGTATGCCTTCCCGTAGCCCGTCGACCCGCGCACGTTTGGCTCGAAGACGGCATAGCCTCGCGAGAGGAAGTACTGAACCAACCCCGAGAAGGAGGGCCGACGCTGGCTCTCGGGGCCGCCGTGGATGTCGACGATAACCGGCACGTCGTCGGCATTTTCGGGCACGGAGAAGAATGCGGGAATCTCCCGGCCGTCGAAGGTTTCGTAGTGGACGAGTTCGGGTTCGACAAAGGATTCCGGCGGGATGCCAGCCGTGCTGGCGTGGGTCCAGCGCTCGATTGTGCCGTTGTCCGACTCCCCCGTCTTGGACCCGTCCGACGCACGCCGGAGTTCGTTCACATCGGCGACGTAGACGTTCGTGTTGACCGCGCGACCGGAAGTAGAGAGTGCCAGGCGGTCGCCGTCGGGGCCGAAGCTGACGCCGCCGGCCACGTCGCCGGGCAGCGTCGGCACGGCAAACTCCTCGATAGCCGTCGGTCCCGTGAGTTCCCCAAGCGTCAGTTCCGTGTAGCCGTCGACGTTGCGTGAGTACGCGAGCAAGCCGGTCTCCTCGTCGACGGCGACGCCGTCGATGTTCCACTCGCCGCCGGTCTCGACCGTGGTCGTCTCCCCCGTTTCGGCGTCCATCCGGACGAGTTCGAGCGTATCCGAGCCCTCGTCGGTGACGAGATAGAGGTCGCCCTCCGGACCCCACTGGACGCTGCTGTATCGCACGTTTCCGTCGTGGGGTGTGAGGTGAGTTCGCTCGCCGGAGGCAAGCTCCAGCACGTAGACATCCTGGTCGAAACTGGAGTGGGCTTGCGAGAGGACGAGGCGGTCGTCGTCGGGGCTCCAGCCGCCGACTGAGAGCCAGCCATCGCCCTCGTAGACGAGGCTGGCATCATCGCCGGTTTCGGTGCGGCCCTGGACGTACACGTCGAAGACACTCTCGTCGCGGCGGTTGGAGGCAAAGGCAAACTGCTCGCCATCGTGGTCCCAGCCGCCCCAGCGGTGTTTGGCTTCCGGGGTCGCAGTGAGGTTGGTCACCGTCCCGTCCGGGTCCAGCCGGTAGAGCTGGAGGCGTTCGTTGCCACCCTCGTCCATCCCGAAGACCAGTTCCGACCGCTCCGGTGAGGCCCGGACGAAAGAGACCGGTTCCTCGTAGAAGGTGCGCTGTTCTGGCCATGTGCCCGGTTCCGAGAGCGTCCAGACCTGCGAGACCCCGGTTGTATCGAGCAAGACCGAGAGGTCGCCCTCGGGCCCCAGCGTCGCGCCGTAGGCGCTGCGAACCGTCAGATAGCGTTCGAGGTCGTACACGACCGCAGGATGGGGATCGTGGCACATAGGCTTCGGGGTGAGCCACGCTCGGGTTGCCTCACCCCGTTGACCCGCGGTCCACGGGATTTTTCTTACCGCCACTCTACCCCCAGCGTATGCGCGTCGCCTTTGTCGCTATGGAGACGACCCGGCATCGGGAGACGGCGGGCAACCACCGCTTCGAGCGAGTGGCTCGCCAGCTCCGCGAAGCCGGTCACGAGGCGACCGTGTTCTGCGCCCAGTGGTGGGACGGCGAACCGGACGTTTTCGAGGCTGACGGCGTCCGCTACAGGGCCGTGACCATAACCCCCGCACCGGCATCGTTCTGTCTGCGACTCCCCGGCGTGCTGGCTCGATACAGTCCTGACGTGATTCACGCTCGGCCCTCGCCGCCGTGGCAGGTCTTCGCGGCCTCTGTCGGCGGCACGCTCGCTCGCAGTTCGATGGCACTGGAATGGTTCGGTGACGAAGACCTCGACGAGGACGCGACTGCGACCAAGTGGCTGCTGAAAGAACCCCAGGTCGTCGTCACGCCCTCCGAGATGGTTCGCACGGAGGTTCGGGAACTCGGCGCGCTCGATGCTGACACCCGGATTGTCCCCGAGAGCATCGACTTCTCGCTGGTGGAATCAGTCGACCCCAGCGAGGAGGTGGACGTGGCCTACGCACATCCGCTCGATGAGAGTGCGAACATCGGGAGTCTCTTCCTCGGGCTGGCAGAGTTACGCGACCGCGACTGGACGGCGACAATCATCGGCGACGGCCCGATGCGAGAGGAGTACGAACAGGAGGCCGCCGACCTGCGCATCGACGACCGCGTCACGTTCGTGGGGGCCTGTGACCGCGAGCAGCGCCTCAGCATCTACCGCGGTGCCCACGCCTTCGTCCAGACTGCCTACCGCGAGTACTTTCCGACGGAACTGCTGTGGGCGCTGGCCTGTGGCTGTATCGGCATCGTGGAGTACCAGGCGGAATCCAGCGCTCACGAACTCATCGAGAACTACCAGCGCAGTTTCCGGACGACGACTCCCCAGCAACTCGCCGATGCCATCGTCGACGCCGGTCAGTACGACTTTCTGACCGTCGACGAGACGTGGCGCGAGTACGACCACACCCGCGTCACCGCCCGGTATGTCGACCTCTACGAGGAGCTACGGGCCGACTACGGGTTCGTCTGACTCCGGCTGTCTAATGCACTCGGAGTTCGTTTGAATCGAGTAGCCAGGTGTCTCGCTCGCGAGTGGCTACGGGTTTGTCTGTGACCCCGCCGGCTGTCGATTCGTCGCGTCGACACCTTCCTGCTGGATAGCGGTCGCATCCACAGCGTGGACGTGACTGCGCGCCCAACTCAGCACCTCCGGGTCATTACTTCTGACGAGGACCCGCGGTGCCCCATCGCGGTATCCGACCAGAGCAACTTCCCCGTCGGTGAGGGCGACGCCCAGCGACAGGGTCTCATCGGTGAACGCGACCGAGAGGTCCGAATCGCTGATGTGTTCGTTGATGCCTGCGACGCCCGTTCCGGTCAGCAACCGCTCCTGTGACCGTTCGGTGATGAGGTCGACTTCGTGACCGGCTTCCAGTTGTCGGTCGATGACCTCGCTAAAGGCCGGATTCCAGTGTGGTGTCACCAGCTTGAACCCGGCTGCATCCCCGAGTAGGTCGACGAACTCGCTCAGCGGTGCCGCCGGTGTCTGGTTGTCGGCAACGACGCACTCGCTTGCGGCCAGCGTCTCCAGGTCGAGGTCGATGTCGTCGAACGGGACCGACTCGACGAACGCTGCGAGGCCGTCGACAGCGTCGACTGTCCCGAGCAAGCCATCGAGCGCATCGAGTACCATCTCACCGACGGGTGTGGCGTAGTACCGCCGGTTCACGGTCACGTCTATCCACCCGCGCTCTTCGAGCTTTGTCAGGTTGCGCTGGACAGTCGAGTGTGGCACGTCGAGTCTGTCGACGAGCGTCCGTGCGTCCTGCCGTTGCTCGCTGAGCGATGCCAGCAGCCGCACCCGGACTGCCGACCCCACGAGAAACTGCACCGTCTCGATTGTTCCTGTCTGTCTGTGATATAACTCTTCCATGGGATTACGTCTCAATTGACCAACGTTCGGGTTAAATCGGGACGCTAACTATACCAACGTCTCTGAGCGGTCCTTCCCGGTGTTTCGCTGTCCAAGGGTAGAGGTAGCCTCCGTCTGTCCCGCCGAACGCGGCGCTGTCCCCGGATTCTCCACATCACCAGCGGCGTACCGGAGTGATAACAGTCGTCAGGGTCGACTCTAGGTGGTTTGTCTCCTCGGGGAGGATTTCGCATCTGAGAGCTATAGCGAGACAACTGGACAAGAGAGACTGAGGATGGGCCACCCGGTCGGGATGGCCCGACATCATACGCCCAGACGGGCGTTTGGTGTCGCTGACTGGGGAGCCGTAGGTTAGCTAGGCTTACTGGTTGGATTCTGTGGGGTTCGCGATTCCCGCTCTTCTGCGAGTGGCAACGAGCGGGTACAAGCGACTACTGGCTATTGGCACTTGATGCTACCGCGTGGCTGGCTGTCGCCATCTTACCTGGTCCCACATCGTGAGAGGGAATTGCACACATGTCGGTGCCCCATCCCACCGCTTCCGTCACTCTCACTCACTGAACCGGTCCGGGTCCGATGCGGCCGCGGCCACGTCGACGGCTGCCGCGTTTTCGGCAACGTCGTGGACCCGGACGATATCCGCGCCGTGTTCGGCGGCGACAGCGGTCGCCGCGATGGTCGGGTCAAGCCGTTCGTCATCCGCTCTGTCGACAAGGCCGAACATCGATTTATGCGAGTGTCCGACCAGTATCGGACAGCCAAGACCCTGTAGCTCCTCCAGTCGGCCGAGCAACTCGAAGCTCTCCGCGGCCGTCTTGCCAAAGCCAAGTCCCGGGTCGACGATAATCTGGGACCGCTCCAGGCCCGCCTTTTCGGCCAGCAGGATGCGCTCGGTCAACTGATCGATGACGTCCGCTATCACGTCGTCGTAGTCGACCTCCGTCTCCGGGTCGACCGGTGCCTCGATGGAGTGCATCACCACCACCGGTACATCGTATTCGGCAGCGACGAGTCGCATCTCCGGGTCGGCCAGGCCGGACACGTCGTTGAGGATGTCCGCGCCCGCATCGAGGGCGGCCCGTGCCACTTCGGCCTTGCGGGTGTCGATGGAGACATGTGCATCGAGGTCGCTGATGCGTTCGACGACCGGGACAACGCGGGCTTTCTCGTCTTCGACCGGCACGGGCTCGGCCCCAGGACGGGTCGACTCCCCGCCGACATCGATGATATCCGCACCCGCTTCGACCATCTCTTCGGCACGGCTTACGGCGTCGTCGGTCGCGTCGTACTCGCCGCCGTCGTGGAAGCTGTCGGGCGTGACGTTGAGGATACCCATTACGGCCGTCCCTTCCTCCCAGGGGTAGCCCCGGCGGTCGGGTTCGACGCCGATGCCAAGCGTCTCCCGGAGTTCCTCACCAAGCGACGCAAGACCGTAGGGTTGGCCCTCCAGTTTCTTCAGGAGTCGCCGGAACTGGGCCATGGTCCCCATGAGAACGGCCGAGACGTTCTCTTCGCTCTGGTTGCTCAGCCCGGAGACAGCACACTCCCCGCCAAGCGAGAGCAGTTCTTCCTTGAGATACTGCGCCTGTCGAGGCTGGACGCGGGTCGTGAGGACGCGATGGACGCCCTTGCCTCGCATCCGCCACGCACCGGCCTCGGTGACGTGTGCATTCTCAATCACCTCGCGTGCGCGCCCGATGGAGTCGACACGCTTGGGGACAGTCGGACGCACCCACCGGGCCCGCGCCTCGGCAACCGTGTACAGCGACCCGGTGACCAGAACACAATCATCGGCGTCAGCGGCCGACAGAGCGATATCGAGCGCCCCAGCCACGTCTGCCCGCGTTTCCACGTCAGCGTCAGTCTCCTCCGAGAACGCTCGCGCCAGCACGTCGTCGTCCTCCGCACGGTGGTGGTCCGGTTCACAGGCCACGACGTGGCTAGCCTCGGCGAATGCGCTGGCGATGCCGCGATGGTCTTTCTCGGCCATCGACCCTGCGACGACGTGGAGGTCGTCGTACTCAAACGAGGTGAGCGTCTCTGCGACTCGCTGGCACCCCCCGGGGTTGTGTGCGCCATCAAGCACCACCAGCGGGTCCCGGCCCAGGAGTTCGAAGCGGCCGGGCCAGTGGGCGTTGCGCAGCCCCCGAGCCAGTACGTCCTCGCTTACGTCCGCTACCTGCCGGGCCAGCGTTGCAGCAACGCCAGCGTTTCCTGCCTGGTGTGCACCTAACAGCGGAAGCTTCGTCTCGACGGCCCAGTCCTCGCCAGTAATCGAGACGGCACCCTCGATACCGTCCCGTCCGTCGTACTCCGTCGCCACGTCATCGTCGTCTCCGACTGTCACCACGGAGCCGATTTCGTCCCGGATGGCTTCCCGGGCATCGCCGGCAGCCCCACAGACCAGCGGCCGGTCCGCAGGGGCGACGTGGGCTTTATCGCGTGCGATTTCGCTGACTGTCTCGCCCAGGATGTCGGTGTGTTCGAGCGTGACAGCTGTGACGGCACTGGCGATGGGGTCGACCACGCTGGTCGCGTCGCGGCGACCGCCGATACCAACTTCGAGTACTGCCACGTCCACGTCCTGACGGCCGAACTCCCAGAGCGCGAGTGCAGTCAGTGTCTCGAAGAACGTCGGCGCGTCCCCGTCAGCGCCGCGGTCAGTGACGTACTCCCGAATCTCCTCGACGAAGGCGACGAGCTCTGCTTCCGGCAGCTTCCGGCCGTCGACCCGGACACGCTCGCGCACGTCGTCGAGATGTGGTGAGGTGTAGAGACCGACCGACAGGCCCGCCTCCCGGAGCGTCGATTCGAGCATCCGGGCGGTCGACCCTTTGCCGTTGGAGCCAGCTATCTGTATGCAGTCGAGTTCCTCGTGGGGGTTCCCGAGGTGGTCCAGTAGAGCCGCCGTCGCGTTGGTCCCCGGACGGGGCGGGTACCGCCGCAGATCGAAGAGGAAGTTCGCCGCCTCGTGGAACTTCATGGCTGATGCAATCGGGCCTGCCCGTTTTAGCCCATCGGTTTGAGCAGTCGGCAGTCGGCTGCTCGACTACAGAACTATCAGGAAACCTGTGTAACTCATCCCCGCCGGTCCGGTTCCTCGCTTGTGTGTCTTGCTGGTCAGCACCCACGCTCAGTCGCGACGAGATGGATACTCCCCGGGCGGGAGTTTGAGCGCTGACCGGAGATGCTGTCGTAGTTTCGTTCGGAGGTTTCTGCCAGCATCAGTAAACAGCAGGATTGTCGCGGGTGCAATCGAGAGTATCCGGATTCCAATCTCTATCTCCGGTGATGAGAAACCAGACCAGCAAGAGACATCTGAAAGATGGAGGGGTACCAGACGAATCTCCATTTTCACTGCACTGTTCAACAGAATTTCCCATTTTTGTGTCATGATGTCTGTCCGGGTGAAGTACCTTTCCGTCAGTGCAGTACTCGGCTTACCGTCTATTTCCGGCCGGAAAATTCTCCTGAGAGATATATTCAAAAAGCCAGTTTATTTGGATATGGAAGAGATATGAACGAATTGTAGTGTCCGATAGCACACTGGGTCACCTCTACAGCAAAGCGACGACACAGCGAAAGCTTGCGGTCTATACTGCTGTTCTGGTAGCCATTCCGGTCGTATATACCATCGAAACGACTGGTACGGCACAGACGGAGGCCCTTCCCGTCCTTTTGATATTGCTCGTCATTGGCGTACCAGAGACCTACGGGAAGCATTGGCCCCAGTACGAACGACCTCGCAACACAGTGGCCTGGACTCTTGTTGCGTGTCTACTCGTCGCCATGGAGTTTGCCGGTGTCTATACCATTCTGAGTGGGTACGATGCTCACCCGACGGTTGCCAGCCTTGGGGCAGCCCTGTTGCTTTCCGTCGGAAACGTCATCTGGATGGTGAGTAAACACGGATCTGTCTCTACGAGCCGTGAACACGTCTGACGGATGGCGATTGTGTCGGCGAGACCACCCGGGCTGTCCCAAGCATAGAACGCAGTCGGCGAGTCGGTTGTACTGAGCGGTGAGATGTATTTCTGCGGAGAGCGGATGTCTTCAGGCCGCACACAAACTGTCCCCGGCCCACACTGGCGTCAGCCGTCGGAAGTATCTCCTGACTCGAGTTGGACGTTTGCGGGCACCTGTGGCACTCGCGGGAGGTCAACCGACTGCGAATTGAATTCGTACGTGAAGCTGTAGCGGCTTTCAGTGCCGTCCCTGACAGCGACAATCCGTTCTGTGGCGGAGCGAATCAGTCCGTCGGCAGTAAGTCGAACAGTTGCGTTGTACGTCACGACGTTTTCTGCGTCATAGCGTTGTCCGCCTGCATACCGGCCGGCCTGAAGTGTCACGGTCGTGGTACCGTCCAGTGTCTCGCCACTTGAGACAGTGAAGTTCCCACGCTGTAGTGTTCCCTGCAACCCACTTCTCGCTGTGGAGAGACCACGGAGTGCCCGGTCAAACAGTTGGCTCCGGTTCCGTCTGTTGTCGAGTGTCACCTCTCTCTCGGTAACGGTGTACTGCCTGACGGCTGTCTCATTGGCGGTAATGGCAGTTGTGGTATTTCGTGTCCCGTTTTCGGTCGTCCGCTGGGCCTGGGATACGTACTGTACCCGCGTGAGGTTCGTGTCGGCCGCCACTCGAACCGAGGCGACGACAGAGATATCGCTGGCTTTCGTGTCCGTTTCGTGAGTCACGACACCCGGCGTTTTGATCGCAGATGTCCGGTGGGACCGAATCACCTGCGTCACATTTTGCACGCCGGTGTCGTTGAGCCCCGCCGGCAACTCCTCGGGCACAGTCGTGTTCGGCGTTGTCGGCGACGCAGTCGGCGTTTGTGTCCCAGTAGGCGTCGATGTGGTGGGGTCGGCTGTCCCAGGAGTTGACGAGTCCGTATCGGACAGGCCTGCACAACCCGAGAGGGCAATCAGAACGACCAGTCCAATCGCTACGACGGTTCTCTGCAACTGTCTTCTGGAGGGCACACATGATAGCATCTGGAGGTTAAACAAAAGCAACAGGATATCCCCTCAAAGACGTACGTCTACAGGACGTTTCTGTACCGAACGATGGGTGTGCCTGTGCGGAAAAGCGGGCGCTATAGCGTGCGTCCCTCGACTGCCGCATCGATGCCCGCGGCGTCGAGGTCCTCCCGGATGCGCTCGCGCAGTGGCTCCGGGACCGTCGACCGACCGACCGGAACTGCTGTCGACCCGTGGTCCTCGGGTGGGACCTTCCAGTACAGAACACACTCGCTCGGGGCGTAGTATTCGATGCTATACCTGTCGGTCGCCCCGCTGTAATGCACGCGGGCGGCCTCGCCCTCTCGTTGCCATCCCTCCTGTTCGCCCAGTGCCGTGAGTTCTTCTTCTCCGTACTCGCTCATAGACTGGCTTTGACGCCCCGGGTTCTACCCCTTGTGGTCGCACCCGCTCTGTCCCGCCGACCTGCCGCCGAGTGCCGAACAGTTTTACTTGGGGGTTCTATAGTTAACCCATGAAACAGGCAGGGTTGTTCCGCCAGAGCGGCAGGGCAGTATCGGCTAGCACTCACAGACCGTGTTGCTGTGGGCGGTCGGAGTAATGGCCGGAAATACGCTCCTCCTCGATACGGTGGAGGTTCTCGTCGTCGGGTCAGCGCCGTGGCTCGACGACTTCGCGGAGCAACTCACGACGCAGGCCGGAGCAACTGTCCGAACCGTCGAGACGGCAGCCAAAGCACTCGCTGCCGTCGAGAACTCCGCGGTCGACTGCGTGGTCACAGAACTGGACCTCGGAGAGGAAACAGGGGTGGACCTCGTCGAGGGGGTTCGGGACGCCGACGCGACTGTGCCCACTATCCTTGCCACCGACGATGGAAACGAGGCAATCGCAAGCGATGCGGTTCGCGCCGGCGTCACCGACTACGTCGTAGTCGAGGGTGCCGACGCGGAGGGCTGCGAGGAACTGCTCGACCGGACGGAAGCGGCCGTCCGCTCGGTCCGTCGGACCGTCACTAGGCGGGAGCGAGCACGGCAGTTCGATGCGGTTTTTCACGACTCCCAGACCGCGACGTGGGTGCTGGACCCCGACGGCACGCTCGCACGGGTAAATCGCGTCGCCAGGGAGATAGTCGAGGAGGATGCCGACGCACTCGTCGGAGAGACGTTTTGGACGCTCCCCTGGTGGTCCTCAGCGGCGACCGAGCGCGATGTCCGGCAACTCGTCGAGAACGCTCGCGAGGGACAGTTCGCCAGCGCAGTCGTCACCGAACCGGCCGGACCGACCGACCGTGTCGTGGAGCTTTCGGTCCGTCCCGTCGAGAACGAGCGCGGTGACCTCGCATCCATCGTCGTCGAGGGACTCGACGTGACCGAGCAGGTCAGTCTGGAGCGGGACCTCCGCCGGTCCGAGGAGCTACACCGCGTCACGCTCAACAACATGACCGATACGGTACTCATCACAGACGAGTCGGGGGAGTACACCTACGTCTGTCCGAACGTCCACTTCATCTTCGGGTACACTGCGGAGGAAATCCACGAACAGGGAACTATCGATGCCCTGCTCGGCGAGGACCTCTTCGACCGGGCGGAACTCGCCGAGAACGGCGTTCTCAAAAACATCGAGTGTACGGCGACGGACAAGGCCGGTCGCGAGCACACGCTGCTGGTCAACGTCCGGGAGGTCTCGATTCGGGACGGAACCTTGCTCTATAGCTGTCGGGACATCACCAAACGGAAACAACGCGAGGAGTCGCTTGCGACCCTCCAGGACACGGCACGGGAGTTCCTCTATGCCGAGACTCACCAGGAGATTGCACAGCACGTCGTCGACGACGCCCCCGGCGTTCTCGGCATCGATGCGTGTGCTGTGTACATGTACGATGTCGATACGAACGACCTCCGACCGGTCGTCCACTCCCAGGCGATGACGGAACTCAACGGGCCGTTGCCGACGGTCTCGGCCAGTACCGAAACGCTCCCGGGGTACAGTTTCGTCGACGACGAGACGCTGGTGTTCGACGATGTCCACACCGCAGACCGACTCGGCAATCCGGCGACGGACCTCCGGAGCACGATACACATTCCGCTGGGTGACCACGGTGTGTTCGTCGCCGGGACCGACGAAGTCGGTGCGTTCGACGCAGTACAGCGGGAACTCGCAGACCTGCTGGCGGCGACCGCTGAGGCCGCACTCGACAGGGTGAGCAGGGAGTCCCGGCTCCGCGAGCAGGACCGGGAACTCCAGCGACAGAACGAGCAACTCACCGCCCTCAACCGAATCAACACCACGATTCGAGAGATAGACCAGGGTATCGTCCAGGCCGAAACCCGAGAAGAGATTCTCCACACGGTCTGTGAGCGCCTCACCGACCACGACCGGTTCAGTTTCGCCTGGGTCGGCTCCGTCGATTCGGCAGCCGAGACCGTCGAGCCCCGCGTCTGGGCGGGTGGTGAACAGGGATACCTGGATACCAGAACGGTCTCGGTCGGGACAGTGGGGACCGAGCCTGCAGGACAGACCGCAGCCTCTGGCGGGGCGACGATGGTCGCAAACGTGGCCGAGCGACTGCGTGAGGACCCATGGCGCTCGGAGGCGCTGACTCGTGACTTTCTCTCCGTGTTGAGCATCCCGCTCGTATACAACGACTTCACCCACGGCGTCCTCACGGTCTATGCCGAGGAGCGAAACGCCTTCGGCGAGATGACACAGGCCGTGTTGACCGAACTCGGCGAGACGATTGCAGCGGCGCTGAGCGCCGTCGAGCGCAAACAGGCCTTGCTGGCAGCTTCGGTGACCCGCGTCGAGATGGTCGTCGAGGACTCCTCGTTTCTCCTCTCGCGGCTCGCGTCGGCGGCCGATTGCACGCTGTCATACCGCGGGAGTGTCCAGCAGTCGGCCGACGGCGACCGCGTCTTCGTCTCGGTGACGGATGCGGACGTGGCGGCTGTCGCCGAGACGGCGGCCGGGCTGGCCGTGGTCAACGACGTGACCGAAATCAGCCCCGATGGGGCCGGCGGCGGGGTTCTCCAGTTGCATCTCGCCGAGCCGTTCCTCGCGGGGGAACTGGCCGACCACGGGGCCATCTTCCAGGATGCGACCGCACACCCCGAGACGACCACGCTCGTCGTCGATGTCCCGGACGGTATCGAAGTCAGGAACATCACGCAGTTACTCGAAGAGACCTTTTCGTCTGTCACACTCCGGCGCAAGCAGACGCTCGAGACGCCAGCGGTACAAACACTTCGCGAGCGATTCCTGGAGAAACTGACCGACAGACAGCTCGAAGTCCTGCAGACCGCCTACTACGCCGGGTTCTTCGCGTCTCCCCGGGAACACACCGGCGAGGAGATCGCCGACACGCTCGACATCTCGCCACCGGCGTTCTACCAGCACATCCGGGGTGTCCAGCGAAAGCTGTTCACGACGCTGTTCGACGAAAGCAGCCCGCAGATATCTGGGGTTCAATAACGAACCACTAGTTCAGACAAAGCCTGTGTGCTGAACTACCAGATACACGGTCGTCCATCGCGTAGGAACGGATGAGCCCCGGGAGACTGGGACTCGTGTACCAGTATGAGAGATGTCGAGCAAATCCCCGACGAGAAAAGCCCCTACGAGTGTTTCGAGTGTGGCCGTATCATCATCGCTGTCGACAATCCCACGTCCTGTCCGGACTGTGGCGGAGACATGCGCAACAGACAGACGCCACTGGAGTAATCCTGGCGCGATGGGGCTTCGGACACAGCGGTGTTGCTGCATCGAGGATGTCACGTTGGGGCCGGGGTTGTGTACTCCTCCGCCAACGCTGCGCTGAGAAAACGTCAACCCCGCTTCTCGCAACGGTTATCGACCGCGTGCCGTCGATGAACTCGAATTGCCTCCGTCAGCGTCACCGCTGTCGACTGTGATTGTCACTGCCTGCTCCTTCGGAGAGAGGCTCACGCCGTCGACGAATCGCTCGGGGCCAAACACCACGGCGGTCGTCTCGGAACCGATGTCGATGACTCGGGCAGACTCGCTGTCGTTTGCGAGGGTCCAGGTTCCCTCCGCTCGGGGCCCACGCTCGTCGAGGGCCTCGGTCATCGCGTCGCGGAACTCTGTGTCGTTGGCTGCATCGTCCCAGTCCAGCACCCAGACGTAGCCGGTGGCGTTGCTCTCGGTCGACTGGTAGAAGACCAGCGTGTCGTTGCCCCAGCCGGCGGCTGCACGCGTCGCTTGCTGCGAGCCGAGTTCGCTCTCCAGTGCATATCGGACGAACAGCTCACCGTACTGGTCGGTTCCCGACGGCAACCACTCACCACCAGCCTGGGCGTCGACCGACAGCGGCGTGGCTGGCTCCCCCTCCGGCGTGTCGCCGTGTATCACCTGTTCCGTCGTCGTCGGTGGGTCTTCGTACACCTTGGAGAGGGTGGCTGGTGAGTCCGCCCGTTCGGAGACGTAGTCGGCACCGACGATATACCGGGCGTTCAGGAGCCGCCCGACGTGGCCCTCGGGGTAGCTCTCCTGAATCTCCGGGTACCACGCCGAGTTCAGGGTGCCGTTCCCGTAGGCCCGCATGTATTCGTCGGTCGTGTAGACTGCGCCGCCTTCGATGAGCGCCCCGAGAACGAGGTCAGACTCGGTCGTTCCAAGCCCTATACTCCCTCGTAACTGCGTCTGGCGCTGGTTCTGTGTCTGGACATAGTGAGTGAGTTCGTGGGCGAGAACCATCCGCTCGTCGGCGAGCGTGGCGTTTTCGCCGAGGTAGACGGCGACGGAACCAGCCGGCGTTACGTAGCCGTTCTTGCGAACCGCCAGGTCAGACTGGTTGACCGGCCCTGTCCGGAGACCGGCGAGCGTCCAGAACTCGGGTACGCCAGACCCACCGGGCCCGGTGCTGTTACGAAACGCCGCAGAGGACTCGAAGGCCCGGACACGCTCCGGTGGCGACACGTCCGTCCCGGCCACTCTCTGCACTCGGGCGAACGTCTGTCCTGGGTCGACAGCGAGTGACCCGTTCTCGACTTCGATTGTCGGCGTTTCGGTCGCGTTCGTCGTGTTTTCTCCAGCCGACCCGCTATCTGCGGTCGGGGCCTGACAGCCCGTGACCAGTAGCGCCACCGTCAGCAGGCAGACGCCCAGTGTCCGACGAGTGAGTGTCATCGGCCTCAGCCCTGCAGCTGACCGGCGTCGTCTATCTCGACGGCCGTACTGGCAGCATCAGGAAGTGTCACCGACACGTCGGTGTAGGTGAACGTCTCGGTGTACTGGATGGTACTTTCGGCCGTGGTCGCCTCCGAATCCACCGTCGTCTCGATGAATCCTTCGGAGCGCAACAGGTCGCCACTGTCCGCGCTCACCCAGATTGCGGCGGTGTAGTTCACGTCAGCCGTCGGCTCCTGTGTCATGTCGAGATACTCAGCCAGCGAGGATGCGTCGCTCTCGATACGCAGTCGGTAGGCGTCTTCACCGTCGACAGCCTGCTTGCCGACGAACGTCACCGACCCGTTCTCCAGCAGGCGCTCGTGGAGTCCGACTTCGTCCTGTGCGCGAAACTGCTGAGACTGGTTGTCGCCGACATCGATCTTGATCCACTCCGAACCGACCTGACTCGCGAGCGCCGCACTGCGCTGATAGAGCGTCCCGTCGACGAAGTAGACATCAGTGGTCACTTCCCGTGTTCCCACGGTAACTACCTGTTCGACCGCGAATTCCTGCTGTCCGCGGTCGACGGCGACCTCACTGTCCAGTGTCCGTGACCGGTCGACGTTGTTCTGTGTGGTGTTTACTGTGAGTTCCGTGGATATCTCGTAGGTCTCGACTGATTCCATCGCCGCCAGCGCGTTCGACGTCACCGTCTCCTTGTCGACCGATAACTCGGAGGCCGGTGTCACGTCGTCTTCGAGGTCAGAGCCGAACTCGGCCAGTGCCTCTGATTTGTTGACACCTGAGTCGTCGTCGTTATCGTCGCTGGTCCCACCGGCACAGCCGGCGAACGCGACGAGTACGACGACGGCAAGCACTGCTAGCCGCTTCCGTGTGAACAGGCTCGATTCTCCCATACCCCCCGTTTGTCCCGACACAAAATATAGGCTCGAATTCAGTTGCGCCGTGCGCAACTCACCCGGGAATTTTTATGATTGGATAGACGGTGACTCGCCCCGAGCGGTCGTGGCTCCCGAGTCGTGTCGGAAACTCCGTGAGACTCACTCCGTTCGTCTCACGAGCTTCCGGCATTCCCTCGCTAACGCTCAGTCGTGCCGGAAACGCCGTCAGAGCAAGCTCTGACGAACTTTAGACTCTCCTTCGCTACGCTCAGTCGTGTCTAAAGCACCGACTCCCGGTGAACACCATCGCCATGTCGTGTTCGTCGGCGGCCTCGATGACCATGTCGTCGTTTTTCGAGCCGCCGGGCTGGATGACCGCTTCGATGCCGGCTTCTGCGGCCTTCTCGACCCCATCCGGGAACGGGAAGAAGGCATCTGAGGCCATCACGGCACCCTCGGCGGACTTGCCCTCGGCGTGTTCTTCGGCTTTCATCGCCGCGAGGTGGACGGCATCGACCCGGGAGACCTGTCCCATTCCGATACCGACCGTCTCCGTCCCGTCGGCGAAGAGGATAGCGTTTGACTTGACGTGCTTGATAGTCTGCCAGGCAAAGAGCAGCGACTCGATTTGCTCCGCCGTCGGCTCGCGCTCGGTGACGACTTCGAGGTCCTCGCGGGTGACCGTCTGGAGGTCCCGCTCCTGGACGAGCCGCCCGCCCACGAGGGGTTTCTCGGTGAGCACGTCGGTCCGGTCTCCCAGGTCACCGACATCGAGGACGCGCAGGTTCTCCTTCTCGAAGAGGATGTCGAGCGCCTCGTCGGTGTAGCCGGGCGCGACGACGACCTCTTTGAAGGAGTCGATAATCTGCTCGGCAGTGTCGGCATCGCACTCGCGGTTCAGCGCGACGATGCCGCCGAAGGCACTCATCGGGTCCGTCGAGAGTGCGCGGTCGTATGCCTCTGCGATAGAGTCGGCCGTGGCACAGCCCGCGGGATTGGTGTGTTTGATGACCGCTGCGGCGGGTTCGTCGAACTCCTTGATGAGATTCAACGCGCCGTCGGCGTCGTTGTAGTTGTTGTAGGACAGCCCCTTCGCGCCCTCGTTGAGCTGGTCGGCGTGGACGACGCTCGCTTCGTCGACGGTGTAATCGCCGTAGAGTGCAGCGTCCTGATGTGGATTCTCGCCGTACCGGAGGTCCGCGGTGCGGTCCTGACTGGCGACCCGACGGCTCGGGAACTGGCCGCTCTCGTCGCCGCTGACCTCGACAGTCGACTCCTCGGTGTCCACCTCGACGCGACCTTCGGCGAACCACTGAATCGCACGCGGGTAGGCCTTGAACTCGCCCTGATAGAGGACGCGGTCCTGCAGGTCCTCTTTTGTGTCACCCTCGTAGACAGGGATTGGTTCCTGGGTGACGATTGGGCCGGCGTCGACTTCCGATTCGACGACGTTGCCCTCGTCGTCGGTGGCGTCCGTGACGACGTGGACCGTACAGCCCGTGACGGAGACACCCTCGTCCAGCGCGTCGCCCCACGCGTCCATGCCGGGGAAGGCGGGGAGCAGGGCCGGATGGACATTCAGTGTCGTCGGCGCCTCTTCGAGGAACGTATCCGAGAGAATACGCATGTAGCCATCCAGCGCCACGAGGTCGAAGTCGTACCCCTCCAGTGCGTTGAGGACGCGCTGTTCGTGCTGTTTGCGGGATTCGTCGTCGCGTTGCACGACAGTCTCGGTCGGAATCCCGCGTTTCTCTGCCTTCTCGGCGACGGGTGCGTCCTCGCTGTTGGTGAGGACCACGGCAAACTCCGCGTTCCCCGGGGCCTGGTCGGCGATGTTCATCAGGTTTCGGCCGCGGTTCGAAGCCATGCCGGCGAGTTTCATGCTCGAATGCCCGCGCGGGGAGCGCAAAGGCGTTGCGAATCGAGTGCTGTCCCTACCAGCGTGTCATAGAATCATTCTCAACTCCTCGGGTGTGGCGTGAAATGACGGCTGTAGAAATCCACAGAGGAATATAATATCTGCACTGGCATGCAAGATACAGAGTGTGCAGTCAGCATAGCGCTGTGCTTTCTTTCACCACCGCGATACTGAACCAACTGCCCACTAAAATTGCGAAAGTACCTTTTTCCGGCTCGGGTTTCCTCGCTTACTGCGTTCGCTGCGGGAACCGCTCGCCGCAAAAATCTACGCTAAAAAGGCTGAACGCTCGGCTTCGCCTCGCGTTCAGTGAATCGCGCTCACTCCGTTCGCGCGAATGCTTGCTGGTCACAGCACGGCCTATACTGGGCGATTGACCGGGTTTGTGCCGAGAACCGGACACGAACTACACCTGCGAAGTCTTCAGTCTACTCTCAGCTGCAGGATTTCGTAGATTGCTCCTATCACAGTGATACTCAAGAGAACTAATAATGAAACATCTACGAGCGTGTTGATTGCCGTTGGCCCGTCGGAAATGAGAGCTTGGAGGGTATTCAACTGAAGTGACGCAAAGACCACGCTCAGTAAAATAAGCATCATCACCTCACGCCACTGCGGTATGTCTGTGGTGGAGGGCACCACCCTAGGCTCCTCCTTAGAAAGTGAAAGAGTTTCTGATAAGCCTGCTCTCGTATCGAGCAGTTTGTTGGGTTCGTACTGAGAACCGGATGCCATTCAGTACGATTGCGGGGGGAGCGGCCTGCAGTCGGGCGAGCATTCGTGCGACCGGAGAGAACGCGATTTGTCACGAGATGGCTTGCTCTCTCGGCATTGAGGGTAATCTTCGACTTCTGCGGACGGTGTTGCGGGGAGCGGTCCGAACGCGGCGAAGCCGCGACCCGACCGGGACAAAGGTGGTCTGTATTGCGTACTTTCCGATGACCAGTTCGGAGTCAGGGAACGGTTCTATGATATGCTGGCTGTCGACGCCAGCCGTTACGTCGGCATTCGGATAGCATAGAGGATACAGAGCAACCCGGCCAGCGTGCCGATATCCCGGATGAACCTGTATACGATGGTTATCGTCACGGAGTCGGTCAAGAGTATCATTGGAATAAGCAAAACGAACTGGAGAACGATAGCGAGGAAGAATCCGATGGCGATGAACAGCATCGGCCGACTGTCGTTCCGACGGTAGCCGCGATAGGCGATGTAGGTGATGATGATACCGACGATTGCAACTGCGAAGTTGATGGCCTGTGAGGCAATGAGCGTCCACGACGGCAGGTCGGGTTGTGAAATCTGGAGTGGTACTGACACGGTTACATCCCCTCGATGAGGTCGGTGAATCTGTCGGCCATGTTTTGCTGTCGGTCCATCTGGAGGTGCAGGGACCCCTCGTCGAGTTCGACGGTCACCCGTTCAAGCGTCGCTGCGTAGACGTTGTGGTGGTGGCCTCCCTGCGGGTCCGGTCGCGTCCGCTGTTCGACCAGATCACACTCCCGTAGCTCTTCGAGTCGCCGGTAGATTGTCGGCTCCGATGCGTCACATCGCTCGCTCAAGGTCGTCGCTGACATGGGTTCGATACTCGTCTCGGTGAGGATTGCACGGACTGTCTCGTCTTCGAGCAGTCCCGCCACTGTCTCAATGTCGCAGTCCTCACACACGATGTACGTTGTGTACGCCGGCGGCTATAAGTCCTCGTGGTCCTTCAATTCCTGAAGGCATGCGTGCCACTTTTTAAGACGCTCCCGCCGCGATGAAGTTGTATGTCCTGGGATGACAGAGGCTGGGACGATGACGACGACGATGACGAGCGACGCAAGGGAGGTCCCGGCCACCCGGACCACTCTGGCCAACCCAGCAACCCCGACAATCCGGGTCAGCCCGAGGGCCCTGGCAACTCGGGTCAGTCCAGCAACCCTGGTCAGCCCGGCAACCCAGGTACTCCCGGCGAACCCGGACGCGGACCAGGCGGCGGCCAGTCTGGACCGCCGGGATACGGAAAAGATACGTCGGGACAGGAACCCCACGGTCCGGACGGACAGCAAGACCCCATCCAGGCCCGGCTTGGCAACCAGGCAGACCTCTATGACGTGACCACCTGGGAGGTTCGGTCGCCACTCGACAGTATTGCCGAGCAGTTGGCCGAGGCGTTGCGGTTCACCCGGAAAGGGTTGATACTCACGCTCGCCGTGGTGCTCTTGCTGGCGCAGGTCGCCGTTGTCGCGCTCCTGGTCGCCGAGGAACCGACGCTCGGCCTCCTCGGGTTGTTGTCGCTCGTCCCTGCCCTCGTGCTGGCTGGCTACTTCTGGTTCGAAGACCCCACCCGCAGGGAGCCGTTGACGACGATGGCTGTTACGTTCCTGTTGAGCATCCTGCTTGCCACCATCGCCGCTATCGTCAACTCGGCGTTTGCCCCGGTCTTTGGAATCTTGCCGCTGATTGGTCTGCCGTTGTTTTTCTTCCTCGTTGTCGCCCCCATCGAGGAGACGGTGAAATGGGCTGCAATTCGCCTCTATGCATACCGTGACGAGCGCTTCGATGCCGTCATCGACGGTGCCGTCTACGGTGCCATCGCCGGGCTGGGATTCGCTGCGATCGAGAACTTCACCTACATCATCAATATCTACTCCCAGGCAGCATCGGTCAGTGGCATCCAGCCACTCGCTGCCGCCGAACAGACCGCCTACGTTCGTGCCCTCGTCGGCCCGGGGCACGTCATCTACTCCGCGTTCGCGGGCTATTACCTCGGCCTCGCGAAGTTCAATCCCGAGAACCGCGGCAGTATCGTCGTCAAGGGGCTTCTCATCGCGGTGTTCATCCACGCCAGCTACAACACGCTGGTGAGTACCCTGCCGCTACAGAATCTCACGCTGATTGCCTTCCTCGTCGTCTACGATGGCTTCTGGTTCGTCGTCCTCTATCGGAAGGTCGCCCGCTACAAGTCCTACTACCGGCAAGCCAAAGACGCTGCGACGGCGAGCAGACAGGCCGTCAACGACGAACTTCCCTAAGACCGGCAGGCTTTTTCGCCACCCTCGTAGAAAGTCCACCATGACCGAGCGACCCGCAGTACAGGCTGTCTCGCCGCTCGACGGGCGGTACGCGCGTTACACTGGCCCGCTGGTCCCCTACGCCAGCGAGCAGGCGCTTATGCGTGCCCGTGTCCGCGTCGAGGTGGAGTATCTCATCGCACTCGCCGACATCGAGGCCACGTCGCTGTCTATCGATACAGACCAGCGCGACACCCTCCGTGCCCTCTATACGGAGTTCGACGAGGACGACGCCGCCATCGTCAAGCAACTCGAAACCGAGGGCTATGGCGAGTACGCCGCAACGAATCACGACGTGAAAGCCGTCGAGTACTTCGTCCGGGAGGGCATGCCCGAGGACCTCGATGCCGGCCAGTGGATTCATTTCGGGCTGACCAGCGAAGACGTGAACAACCTCGCCTACCGATTGCTCGTCAAACCCGCCGTCACCGACGTTCTCCTCCCGGAACTGCGGGAGATTCGAGACACACTCACCGAGATGGCCCGCGAGTTCCGCGACGTACCGATGCTCGCACGCACGCACGGGCAGCCCGCGACGCCGACCACCTTCGGTAAGGAGATGGCCGTCTACGCGTCCCGGCTGGGTCGTGCCATCGCCCGCATCGACCGCGCTGCCGAGGAACTCTCTGGCAAACTCGCAGGTGCCAGCGGCACCTACGCCGCCCACGACGCTGCCTACCCCGACGTGGACTGGCCGGCCTTCGGGAAGTCCTTCGTCACCGACCTCGGGCTGGCACACGAACCGCTGACGACCCAGGTCAACCCCTGTGATGATTTGCAGGGCGTCTTCGACGCGCTTCGGGGTGCGAACAACGTCTTGCTCGACCTCGACGTGGACGCCTGGCTGTACGTCTCCGACCGCTATCTCGGTCAGGAGGCCGTCGAGGGTGAGACAGGCTCTTCGACGATGCCCCACAAGGTCAATCCCATCGACTTCGAGAACAGCGAGGGTAACCTCTCGAAGGCCAACTCCGATCTGGTCTTCCTCGGGGACTACATCACGAAATCCCGGCTCCAGCGTGACCTCTCGGACTCGACAATCAAGCGCAATATCGGCGCGGCCTTCGCACACTGTCTGGTCGGCTACAGCAAGTGCCAGAACGGGCTGGCGAAGGTCGTCCCCAACGAGCAGGTCATGCGCGAGGACCTGGAAGCAACCCCGGAAATCATCGGCGAGGCCGTCCAGACAATCCTCCGGCGGGAGGGGCACACCGACGCCTACGAACGCGTGAAGGCGCTGACTCGCGGCCAGGACGTGACCATCGAGGACTTCCACGAACTGTTCGGGGAACTCGATGTCTCAGACTCGGTGCGGGAGGAACTGCAGGCGCTGACGCCGGCGGGATACGTCGGCGTCGCCGACGACCTCGTAGACGATATCAGAGTAGACGAGTGACTAGTCCTCGGTATCTGACGTGTCCAATCCGTAGTCTTCGGGGTCGTAGGTGTCTATGACGCCGACAACGAAAAGCGCCCCGAACGCAATGAGCGAGGCGTAAAACGCGTCCACTTCGAGCGGGCCGACCCCGAATGTGTGTTCGCCCGGCCGGGCGAGGATGACGGTCGCGAACAGCCCCGCTATCCCCATCACCGGATGGTGGTAGTGATAGAGTTTCGTCCAGCGCCGGAGCCAGCGGCTCATGGAGTCATATTCTGTCGGCACTGCCAACAGCGTTGTGTTCACTCAGCAACGGCCCCTTTCTTACCGCCGGACCGAGTGCAGCGTGTATGGACACTGCCCGTCTCGAATCGCTGTGTTTCGTGTACGCTGGCGTGTTGCTCTCCGTGGCGGGTGTCGGGCTGGCCGTTACCCAGTCGGACCTGAGCTGGCTGGCTATCTACTCCGTTGGGCCGCTGCTGGTCATTTTCGGGTTCTACCGGCTGCGGAACCCCGATAGCGCCTCGGCCCAGCAGTCCGGACTGGGGCCGCGGCTGTACTCGCTGCTTGCCTTCGACGCACTGGTGACGCTCGTGGTTGCCTTCCAGATATACGCCCATTTCGCGTAGCCAGCGCCTGTGGGGACTGCACATCCCTTTTCACCGCGCCGCCCGGAGAGGACGGTATGACAGACCCGACCGAGCGCAATCGCCTGGACACGGAGGAAAGCCCGTACCTCCAGGCCCACGCCGACAATCCGGTCAACTGGCAGCCGTGGGATGAGAAAGCGATGGACGCCGCACGCGAGCGGGACGTACCCATCTTTCTCTCTATCGGCTACGCCGCCTGCCACTGGTGTCACGTCATGGCCGAGGAGAGCTTCGAAGACGACGACGTGGCAGCCCTCCTCAACGACCATTTCGTCCCGGTCAAAGTCGACCGCGAGGAACGGCCCGACATCGACAGCATCTACATGAGCATCTGCCAGCAGGTCACCGGTGGCGGTGGCTGGCCCCTCTCGGCGTGGCTCACCCCTGACGGCCGTCCGTTCTACGTCGGGACCTACTTCCCGAAGGAAGCCAAGCGCGGCCAACCCGGCTTCGTCCAGTTGCTGGAAGATATTCACGACTCCTGGAGCGACCCCGAGCAACGCGAGGACATGGAAGACCGGGCCGACCAGTGGACCAGTGCCATCGAGGGGAAACTGGAAGATGTGCCCGACCAGCCCGGCGACGTGCCCGGTACCGACGCCATGGAGCAGGCCGCCGAGGCCGCGGTCCGTGGTGCCGACCGGGAACACGGCGGCTGGGGCCGGGGCCAGAAGTTCCCTCAGGCCGGACGGTTGCATATCCTCATGCGCGCAGTCGACGGCGATGGCCGCGACGCCTACCGCGATGTGGTGACGGAGACGCTGGACGCGATGGCTGCCGGCGGCCTCTATGACCACGTCGGGGGTGGCTTCCATCGCTACACCACCGACCGTGACTGGACGGTCCCCCACTTCGAGAAGATGCTCTATGACAACGCTGAAATCCCGCGTGCGTTCCTCGCGGGCTATCAACTCACCGGCAGACAGCGCTACGCCGAGGTCGTTCGCGAGACCGTCGAGTTCCTCCAGCGCGAACTCCAGCATCCCGAGGGTGGCTTTTACAGCACGCTCGACGCCCGGAGCCCGGCAGCGACTGCCGATGGCGACCACGAGGAAGGAGCGTTCTACGTCTGGACACCCGAGGCGGTCCACGACGCCGTGTCCGACGAGACGGCGGCGGAACTGTTCTGTGACCGCTACGGTGTTCGGCCCGGCGGGAACTTCGAGAACGGACAGACCGTCCTCACCGAGACGATGGGCGTCGACGCGCTCGCGACCGAGTACGACCTGGACCGGGTGACTGTCGAGGACGCCCTCGCCGAGGCCCGCGAGCAGGTCTTCGAGGCCCGCAGCGAGCGACCCCGGCCGCCCAGAGACGAGAAGGTACTGGCCGCCTGGAACGGCCTGACGATTTCGATGCTCGCCGAGTCCGCCATCGTCCTCGATGACGGCCACGCCGAGGTGGCGGCTGATGCACTCTCCTTCGTTCGGGAGAGGCTCTGGGACTCGGAGCAAAAGCGTCTACAGCGACGGTACAAGGACGGCGAGACGAACGTCGACGGGTATCTCGAAGACTACGCGTTCCTCGCCCGCGGAGCCTTCGACCTGTACCAGGCGACCGGCGAGGTGGACCACCTCTCGTTTGCCCTGGCCCTTGCGCGGGCAATCGAAGACCAGTTCTGGGACGAGGAGGCCGGCACGCTGTATTTCACGCCCACGGACGGGGAATCACTCATCGCCCGGCCCCAGGAAGTCACCGACCAGTCGACGCCATCCAGCGCCGGCGTCGCCGCCGAACTGCTGCTCTCGCTGTCGGGGTTCACACCACACGACCGCTTCGAGGGGATAGCCGAGCGTGTTCTGGAGACCCACGCCTCGAACGTCGATTCGAATCCGCTCCAGCATGCCTCGCTGACGCTCGCTGCGGACCGGTACGCGAACGGCTCTCTGGAGTTGACTCTCGTCGCGGAGGACCTGCCGGCTTCCTGGCGGGAGACGCTTGCCGAGCAGTACCTGCCAAGGCGGTTGCTGGCCTGGCGACCCGCAGACGAGAACAGTTTCAAGCAGTGGCTCAAGCAACTCGATGTCTCCGAGGCACCGCCGGTCTGGGCGGAGCGAAGCCAGCGTGACGCCGAACCGACGGTGTACGCCTGTCGGTCCTTCACGTGCTCGCCGCCGCGACACAGCGTCGAGGAGGCGCTCTCGTGGGCTGCGGGCAACCTCGGCGAGTGACTATCGGTCGGTAACAGTTCCGAGTTCGGCCTCGATTTCTTCGGCGAGATAGACCGCGATTGGGACGGCTTCCTCCTCGACGAAGCGGGCGATTTCCTCCCCGTCGTGTTCGACGACGACAGTGGGGATGTACTCGACATCGTACTCATCGACGCCCGGCCCCTGCTTGTCCTCGTCGAGTTCGTAGTGGACGACGTTATCGGTGGGAACCTCGGCGGCTGCGAGGGCAGCACCGAAATCCGGGAGCTGTGAGCGACAGTCTTTGCACCAGTCACCGCCGAACACCCGGACGGTGAGGTCGGCGCCGTAGGCCTCCAGTACGTCGACCGTTTCGGCGTATGCGTCCTCCACCCACACCGGGTTCGGCTCCATCGTTTCGAGTGACATGCTTTCCTCTTCGAGGGCCTCCGGTTTCAGTGTAACTCTGTGCCTACCTGAGCGACCCGTCGCCAGTCGGACTCGAAGACTCACGGCCTCGCGCTCGTTCAGACGGATGTGAACGTGTCGCCGGATGCGTCTATCGTCAAATCGAAAAGGCTCTGTAACACGTTTATCGTCGATTCCGACTGTCCGCTCGGGTCCGTATAAAACTGCGCGAGCGCATCCGCCTCGGACAGTCGCCCACTGAGGACGTGGAGGAATTTGAACACCGTCTGGAGGTCGAACTTTTCGATAAGTTCGGGGAGGATGTCGAACTCCACGGACAGCTTGCCGGCGCTGTTTTCCTGGTCTCCGACGACGGTTGCAACCGTCTGCCCCAGTTGTTGCAGACCGAGTCCGCTGTCCAACTGGACGATTTCAAGCGGAACCTGAGTCTGGTCGATGCCGTCTAGCCCCGCCAGTGGCTCAGAACCCGTGGTAATGACGACTGTCCACGCCGGCCAGGACTGGAAGCGCTCTGAGAGCAGGCGCAGGCGCAGTTCCGGGGACCTCGTCACGAAAATAACGATGTCAGACGCAGAGTGCAGATGAATTCTGGCTCTATCCGCGCCGTCAGACCCCGACGGCGCGAGGACGAGAACGGTGCCACTGCCGTCGATGCTGTCCGCAACGTGAATGCCGGATTCGACAAGCGGCTCGACGTGGTCTCGCAGGTGTTGTTTGAACGACCTGACGGTTCGTTCCGCCGTGGTGCCTTGGCCGGCGGCATCACAGTACGGACACTCCCACCGTATCTGCATCTCCAGCTTCGAGAGCTGTGACCGATGGTGGTCGTACATGTGTGACTCGATTGCCGCGCTCGTCACCTCTCGGCTCGCGGCCCAGAGGGTGTGTGAGCAGTGCCGGCACCGCCAGCGGAAGACCATTTGACCATGCGTAGGAATGGACCAGTAGAATAATGCGGCGGTTTCTCCAGTCTCAGTAACGACGGCACGCACTGCCGGAGGCAGGCACTGTTTAAGACGGGGTGGCGTAAGGCCGGGCAATGGACGACAATATCCTCGACACCATGGGGTCGCCACTGGTCACGGTCGATTCACCAGCGGGGTCAACGATTGCCGCGAAAGTCGAGTCGTTCAACCCTGGTGGCTCTGCAAAAGACCGGCCGGCGCTGTGGATGGTCGAAGCCGCCGAAAGGGACGGCGACCTCACGCCCGGCGACACCATCGTCGAACCGACAAGCGGGAACACTGGCATCGGTCTGGCGATGGTCGGCGCAGCGAAAGGCTATGACGTACGGTTGATAATGCCCGCCTCGAAGTCCCCCGAGCGGCGACAGATTATGCGGGCCTACGGTGCGGAACTGGAACTGGTCGAGGGGACTATCTCCGACTGCCGCGAGCGGGCCGACGAACTCGATGCCCAGCAGGGCTTTGTCCAGGTGCGCCAGTTCGAAAACGGTGCCAACCCACAGGCCCACTACGAGACCACTGGCCCGGAGATACTCGACCAGGTCGGCGACCGAACCGTCGACGCGCTGGTCGCCGGCGTCGGCACCGGCGGGACCATCACCGGTATCGGCCGTCGCCTGCGCGAGACGTTCCCCGAGCTGGAAGTCATCGCGGTCGAACCGGAAGACAACGCCGTCCTTTCCGGCGGTGAACCGGGTGACGACGACTTCCAGGGGATGGGACCGGGCTTTGTTAGTGAGAACCTCGATACCGACCTGCTCGATGACGTGGAAACGGTTTCCATCGACGCCGCTGAGGCGGAGTGTCGTCGTCTCGCACGGGAGGAAGGTATCTTCGTCGGGCAGTCCTCGGGAGGGACGCTTGTCGCCGCGAAACGGGTGGCAGAACGACTCGCTACTGCCGACGACGACCCGCTGGTCGTGACGGTGTTCTGGGACTCCGGTGAGCGGTACATGTCGACCGGTATGTTCGACGCAGAGAGCGAGTGAGGAGTCGGTATCGTACCCGGACAGCGACAATGTCAGCCGGTCGTCCCCTCTTCGACCGTGACTGTCACTGCGTACGGGAGTGTCTCCAGTCCGTCCTCGTCCCCGCTCTCGATTCTGTACTGGAGTTCTCCCGTTATCCGATAGTCACCCGGTCCGGGAAGGATGGTCTCCGCAGGAACCTCCTCGGCCGCATTCGACAGTACCTGATACTCCTTGCGGACCCCGTCACAGGATTCAAGCTGGATTTCCCTCCCGACAGCGCAGACTTCCCACTCGCCCCCATCCCGACGGTAACAGCCCTCAGTGGTGTACGGCCGCCAGAGCAGTACGTCGCTGTTCCTGTCGGTCGCTTCTGCATATAGCATCCCGAACGGGGGGACGCTTCCCGCGAGGACAGTCAGTCGCTCCGGGCTCTCGTTTCTGATACCGAACAGAATCGACCCCGGGTCGTCGGGCGCGACGTATGGGTCCGCGATGCCTGCATCGAATGCGAGTTCCCTGTCCGATTTCGTCGGAAACCGGCGCTCCGTCAGTTCGTATCTCAGGTTCGCGGGGGCCGGTCCGGGGTCGTCGGTGGTGACCACGGCACCCGAACAGGAGACGGGCTCGCCGGAGTCCTCGATAGTGGCCGACGACGACACGGGCTCACCGGGTGGCGACCCGTTGTCGAGACAGCCACCGAGGAGTGCGCCAGCACTGGCGAGGAGGGCGCGTCTGCGCATATATACTCTTTCTAGAACCCCGGTAAGTAGCTTCCGCCGGAATGCCGGCGTCAGGCCTTTGGGAATCCAGGCCCTGAGCGTTTCATGACCACTGCAGCGACACGTCGACGGGTTCTCGTCGGAACGAGCACTCTGCTCGTGGCAGGACTGGCGGGGTGCTCCGACGACGAGGATGACGACAACGAGAGCGACAACGGCAGCACCGACGTGAGTTACTAGGCGTCGAATTCGGCTTCGGTAAGCCGGACGAGCAGTGTCTCGTCGACAGCGCGCAGGTCGTACTCGGGAATCGTCTCGCCGGTCCGGGCGACGAGCATCGGGTCGACCAGTTCGGGCGGTCGCTCCTGGGACGGGTCGGCTGTCTTCCCCTTCTCGCCTGTGTCGTCGCGGTCGTCGGTCGCATCCGCAGCATCGTCGGCTTGGGTTCGTTCGTCCGTGTCCGCTGTTGTCTCAGTGTCATCTGTCGTCTCCCCGTCCACTACGCCGTAGACCTTGAGGAACCGGCCGGTGTCGTCGACATCGATGCGGTCATCCCGGATGGCGGTCGCGAGGTCTCGCGAGAGCCACTCCGTCTCGCTGATAGAGGGTTCCAGAACGAGTACGTCCTCGACGAAGCGGATGAGATACCAGTCGAGGTCGTTCAGCAGGGCCACCGCGGAACCGAGGCTGACCGTCTCGATGCCCACCGTGTTCGCGAACGGTTCCCGAAGGTCGTAGGTGACCAGTGCGTTCCGGGCTGTTTCCCGGGAGAGCAACTCGTATTTGAGGTTTACGTCGTCGTCGCCCACCAGACAGACCCGGGTCATACGGTCACCGACACGGGGAACGTCAAAAGCGGTTACGCTCGGTCGGCGAGACCGTCGACGGGGTCGGCCCGTTGCTCGTATCGGCTGTACTCGTCGAGGGCCCATTCGGCGACATCCTCGTCGTCGTTGATAATCAGTCCGCGGACCCCCGTATCGGAGTGACAGAGGAGACCGGTGTAGGTACTCTCGGGAGTCTCTGCCACCCAGAGCCCGTAGGGCGGTGACGTATCGGTGCGGTACAGTTGGTTACCGTCCGAGCCAACCCACGTGAGGTCGTCCCTGTACTCTTCGTGCATCGCGTCGATGACATCTGGCGTGGCGACGACGGCTACATCGAGACCATCACCATCGGCTCTCTCGTTCAGGACTTCCATGCAGACGGGGAAGATGGCGGGACTGACCTGCCTGAGTTGCGTCGCCTCCGAGAGTACTTCAGTTGCGGCATCCAGTGGTTGGAGCGGATTGTGCGGTTCCGCCTGCTCGACGATTGCCCCGTCGAGCAACTCCAGCGTGAAGGGGACATCCGGTGGAAGCGAGGCCAGGATGTCGTCGGCGGCCGAGAGATGTTCGAGATGGCTGAGATACGAGCGGTGGCGCTCGTAGGCTTGCTTCCCGGCGAGAGTCAGGGCGTATTCGTTGTCTGGTCGGTGTACGAGGCGCAGGCGTTCCAATTCGTCAATAGCCCGGTCGACGGTCGACCTGGAAGTAGCCAGTCGGTTGACGAGTTCCGGCTTGGTCGCTGGGGCCTCGTCGAGCGCCCCAAGGAACTCCCGTCGCCTCGTAACTATCTCGTCTATCTCCTGCGCCGACATCTTAATCACGTGAATTTTCATGGCTATTGCACTTACGTATTTTCTTTCTGCCCAGATTGCTTACATTGACTATTGAAGTAACGACGGAGAGTGTGACCACCACCTCCTGGACATACAACCTACTCGTTACGTGGTGTAGAGCGCCCCTTCTTACAACTGAAAGAAAGATGTAAATTTCAACCGACACGTGAAAAAGTTCTCACAGCGCGGGTATGTATATACCTTCCAATACATACGGGAGGTGTTGAAATCTCTGTGTGGCTAACAATTGTTTTCATTGTCAGGTGTGGCACGCTCACGGGACGTGAAAATTCACAGTCGTTCGGTATTTACGACGTTATTTCGAAGTATCTGATGGGTCCGGACGACTGTCGGCATGGCTCGACTCGTGCCTCTGACACAGCACCGTGCCTGCCGGGTCTTGCCGACGCCGGGCCATCAGCGGGCGAGGTCTCTGGGGGGCCCTCGCCGCGCTGGCATCCTCGTCTCGTCAGTCACTCGTGGGTGGGTCTGCGGGCGTGAGGACCGTGACTGATTTTGCAGCACGTTCGGCCAGGCGGTCGATGTTGTCCGGTTCGACGGCAGCGACCTCATGGGGAGAGGCGGCGGTGGCGGGCAGTTCGGGAGCGATGCGGTCACAGCCGGTCGGTATCGTCGCCTCGTCGAAGGTCCCGATAGCTCGTGCGCGTTCAGTGATGTCTGTCTTGTCGACACTGAGCAAGGGTCTGTGGACAGGATACTCTGTCGCTACACTGGTGACACGCATGTTCGCACTCGTCTGGCTGGACTTTTGCCCGATTGCCTCGCCCGTGACGAGTCCGACTGCGTTCGTCTCGTCAGCGATGTGTTCGGCCACTCGCAGCATAAACCGTCTGAGGACGAGCATCCGGCGGTCGTCCGTTTCGGCGACGATGCGGTCGATGGCGTCCCCGCCCGGGGCGACGCGCAAGTGGAGGTCCTGATTTGGCGCGTAACGGGCGAGTTTGTCGACGGTTGCCTCAGCACGGGCGCGGTGGTCCGGCCCGCCGTACTCTCCGAGGTCGACATACAGCGGATAGACCGGACAGCCCCGCCGCATCATCTCCCACGCCGCAACGGGGGAATCGATGCCCCCGCTCAACAGCGCGACGACTGGTTGCTGTGTGCCAACCGGGAGCCCTCCGGGCCCTGTCCGCTTTTCCAGAAAGATGAACGCTCGGTCCGACCGGCACTCGACGAAGAAGGTCAAGTCCGGGTCGTCGAGGTCGACTTCGGGGTCAACGCCCTCGCGCTCGGCCGTCTCCCAGACGGTCGCCCCGCCCTGTTCCTGGATGTCGTGACTGGAGAAGGGATGGACTTCCGGCTGGCCGGCGCGCCTGGCTTCGATAGCGAAGGTCCCGCCGTCGTAGTGGTTCTCGGCGGCCGCGGCGAGGGCATCGGTCATCGCGTCCATCGTCGGTGCTACCTCGACGGCGGGGCTCGCGGAGACGACCCCGAAGGCGTCGGTCACTGCCTCGGTGACCGCTTCGATGCGCTCGGCCGCAGTCTCGACGTAGAGGCGGGTCCGCTCGACGCTCACCGAATCGGCCATGCCACGCTCCGAGAGGATGGCGGCGATGTTGTCACGGAGTTGGCTCTCCATCTTCCGGCGGACCTGCTCGCTTTTGGTGCCGATTTCACCGTGTCTCACGAGAACGGTGTCGGCCCCCGGCGGGTGCATACCCCCGGTTGACGAGCGGGGAATAAACAGGCTTTGCTATCGGCGACTAGAAGGTGGAGAGTTCGCCCTCGATGACGCGTTCGGTCACGTCGGTGACCCCAGCGAGTTCGTCGTCGATGGCTGCCTGCACTTCGTCTTCGATATCGGCGACGGTGACGCCCTCCTCGGTGATGAGGTTCGCATCCGCGATGTGTGGCCTGTCGATGGGCTGGCCGATCTGGCTCAGCAGGCGGACCTGTAGCTGGCGGATACCCTCTACCTCGTCGACGACGGACTCGGCGAGTTCCGTCGACAGGAGGTTGTAGATTTTCCCGATGTGGTTGACGGGGTTTTTGCCGCTGGTGGCTTCCATACTCATCGGCCGATTGGGCGTGATAAGACCGTTCGCGCGATTGCCACGGCCGACGGAGCCGTCGTCGCCCTGTTCGGCACTGGTGCCGGTCGTCGTCAGATAGATAGAGCCGTCCTCGTAGTCGTCGGCGGTGTTGACGTGGACGGTCACGTCGCGGTCGGTGTACTCCGTCACGATGTCGGAGACGAACGTCCTGACACCCTCGACGGCTTCCTTGTACGCCGCCATACCGTCGACGTAGCTGTCGACGATAGCGGCCGCGACGGTCACGTCTATGTGGTCGCCCTCGCGTTTACCCATCACCTTGATGTCCTGACCGACTTCGGGATTCTCGTCGCTGTACTCGCCGTTCAGTCGGCGCTCGGTGTTGTAGACGATCTGTTCGGTCTCGGTCAGTGGTGCATGGCCCACGCCGTAGCTGGTGTCGTTTGCCATCGGGACAGCGCCGTCCTCACCGAAGACCTCCTGGAGGTCGCCGCTGCCCTCGCCGAGGCGAACGTCGACGATGACATCCGTTCCAACGTCGAGTTCGGGGAATGTCTCGTCGAGATAGTCGCGTGCCGCTTCGAGCGCAATCGTCTCGGCGGGGACCCGCTCCCCGTTGTAGGTCTTGGTCGCACGCCCGACGACCAGCAGATAGATCGGCTCCAGGACCTCGCCACCACCGAACGCCGGTGCCGAGGAGCCCGCCACCAGTTGCGTCTCGTCGGTGTTGAAGTGCAAGACCGTGCCAAAGCGGTCGAGATAGGTCTGTGCGAGCGCACGCGAGACTGTCTCCGCGACCCCGTCACAGATTGAGTCTGGGTGGCCGATGCCCTTTCGCTCGACGATTTCGACGTTCTCGTCCTCGACAGCACGTCCGGACGCCTGCTGGACGTGTATATTCCGTTCCGTCATTGAACTCCGATTTGTAAGCACCCCGTCTATACCTTTCGGTAACAACGGAGTATCATCTCATTACTGGTGCGCATCCCCGTTAGCAGCGAGCAAGAGCCCGAGGTAGGAGGTCTGAATCTGTTCGGCCGGGTCGAGGTCCAGCGTATCGAGTATCTCGCGTGCGCCATCGCGTGCGCCGTCAAGGTCGTCTTCGGTCTCGGTCTCGACTTCGACGAACTCCCCGAGGCCGTCGACGCTATCGAGTGTCACAGTGTATCCGGCGTGTGCGAATCGCTCGCGTTCCTTGCGGACGGTCGCGGCCGGTTCGAACCCGAGGCCGGCCAGCAGGTTTCGCGCGGCGTCGGGGTCGGCGACGGCCGTCTCGGCCTCCTCGCGGGTTTTCGACTGGTCGTCGACCAGCGGTCCCTTGTAGGTGAGCTTGGTCGTCGTCCCGTCGTCGTCGCTCTCGGTCCGGACCCGGAGCGCCTCGTCGGTCTCGGCGAAATCGCGGTGGGGAGCGTCGTAGTAGACATCTTCCTGTATGACCTTGCCCCGGTCGTCCGCGCCGAGGTCGTCGAGTCGCGGCCTGACCTCGTCGTGAGCAGCACGAACCTTCAGTTCGACCTCGTACATGCCTGGGCTGTCGGGACGGCACGGAAAAGGCCCGTCGGTCTGCGCGGGTCGAAACGTTGTCCTTAAGAGTGCAACGACAGAGAGAGACGGTATGAGCAACGACTCCGAGGCCACGGCGGCCGACGACGAGGATGCGCAGGAAGAGACAGCAAATGACGAGGTAGCGGGCCTGCAGGAGGGCGACTTTATCAAGCTCGCCTACACCGCCCGAACCGTCGAAGACGGTGACCTCGTGGACACGACCGACGAGGAGGTCGCTGAAAGCGAGGATGTCGACACCGAGGGGCAGGAGTTTGCCCCCCGGACCATCGTGCTCGGGCAGGGTCACATCTTCGAGTCCGTCGAAGACGATATCGTCGGCAACGAAGTCGGCGACGAGGGCTCCGTCGTCGTCCCCGCAGCCGAAGCCTTCGGCGAGTACGACGACGAGGAAGTCCGCACCATCAGCAAGGACAAGATTCCCGAAGACGACCGCTACCCCGGTGCGCAGGTCCAGATAGAACAACAGCAGGGGTTCATCGAGACCATCATCGGCGGCCGCGCACGCGTCGACTTCAACCACCCGCTGGCCGGCGAGGACATCGAGTACGACTACGAGGTCGTCGGCGAAGTCGAGGACCGCGAGGAGAAGGCCCAGGGCATCATCGAGATGATGCTCGATATGGAACTGGACGTCTGGTTCCAGACCGACACAGTCGAAGAAGAGCAGATGGTCGAACCCGACGAAGAGGGAGAAGACGAAGACGCCGATGCTGACGACGAAGAAGCGGAACCCGAGTTCGAGACCGTCGAGGTCGAGAAGGAGACGCTGTACATCGAGGCCACGCCCCAGCTGACGATGAACCAGCAGTGGATGATGGGCAAACAGCAGATTGCCGGTCAGCTGACCGACCTGCTCGACATCGACCGCATCATCGTCCAGGAGGAACTCGGCGGCGGCGGGATGGGCATGCCCGGTATGATGGGCGGCATGGGCGGTGCCGGCGGTGCCGACCTCGAAGAGGCGCTCGAAGACGCCGACATCGACGCCGACGACCTCGCCGAAGAACTCGACGAATAACGGCGACTCCCGTTTTTGCTGCTATCGGCTCCTGAGAGACATCTCACTCAGGCATCCATTCACTCAGCGTCCAGGAGTCTAGCGCCGACGCTGCTCGATAGTAGCAGCGAGGTGATAGCCTGCGAGGAAATGCAGCCGACTACACCAGAATATGTGCCGCGATGTCCTCGCGGATGATGGTGCCACAGTACTCACAGCGGACACCGTCGCTCACCACGTCGAATTCGGAGTCGACCGGCTCGGCCTCCGTGGTGATGCAGTTGTGGTTCGGACACCGGAGGACACCCGTCACGGATTCGGGCCGCTCCACGCGGTGTTTGTCGACCACGTCGAAGTCGCGGATGATGTTTATCGTCGCCGCGGGGGCAATCAGCGAGAGCACGTCGAGTTCGCTCTGTGAGAGTTCCCGTCCCTCGACTTTCACCACGTCCTTGCGCCCGAGGCGGTCGGATGGGACGTTCATCCCGATGGAGACGACATCCTCGCCGAAGCCATCGATGCCGAGGATGGCCAGCACGTTCAGAGCCTGTCCGGCGCTGATGTGGTCGATAACGGTTCCGTTCTCGATTTTGCTGACGCGAAGCGCCTCTTTATCAGTCATTGGTCACCTCCAAGCACCAGGTCCAAAAGCGCCATCCGTACCGGGACGGCGTTGTGTGCTTGCTGGAAGTATTCGGCGTGGTCGGTCTCGTCGACATCGTGAGCAATCTCGTCGACGCGTGGCAGCGGATGCATCACCGTCAGGTCGTCGCTCGCTGCCTCCAGCGTGGCCGCGTCGATCTGGTACTCCCCGGCCACTTCCCGGTATTCGTTCTCGTCGGGGAACCGCTCTTGCTGGATGCGCGTGACATAGAGCACGTCCAGACTCGGGAGGATATCCGATAGCTCCGTGTGTTCTTTGATGGAGGAACCGGTTTCGTGGAGGTCGTACCGGACGTTACGGGGGAGTTGCAGACTCTCCGGGCTGATGAAGTGCTGGCGCGTGTCGAAATTCGTGAGCGCGTACGCCAGCGAGTGAACGGTACGGCCGTATTTCAAATCGCCCATGATGCCGATGGTGAGGTCGTCGAGTCCGGCGTTCTCGCGGATGGTATAGAGGTCGAGCAGGGTCTGTGTCGGATGTTGGCCAGCGCCGTCACCGGCGTTGATGAGTGGGACATCCACGAACTCCCCGGCCATCTTTGCCGACCCCTCGCTGGGGTGACGGAGCACGAGCGCGTCGGCATACCCCTCGACGACGCGAACGGTATCGGCCAGGCTCTCGCCTTTTTTCACGCTCGAGTACTCCACCGGCCCCATGTCCACGATGTCGCCACCGAGGCGTTTGATGGCGGCGGTGAAGCTCATCTTCGTGCGCGTGCTGGGTTCGAAAAAGAGCAATCCAAGCAACGCCCCGGCGTGGCGGTCACTGTACGCCGACGGGTCGGCCGCGATGTCACTCGCCCGGTCGAGGACGGCCTCGATATCCTCCCGGGAGAGGTGTTTCGCGCTGATGATGTGGTCCTGCCGCATTGGGCGAACGGCCGTCCCGAACGCTCTTGAATCTCCCGGACCGGGCGAGCGTTTATATCACAGGCCGGTGCCAACCGGTCACATGTACGCAGTTACCGGCGGTAAAGGGGGCTGTGGGAAGACGACCACCGCACTCGGTCTCGCACAGGCGTTGGCCCGTCTGGGGGCGGACCCGCTGGTCCTCGATGCCGATGTCGACATGCCGGACCTCCACCTGCTCGCGGACGTACCACCAGAACCGGACGCCTCCGCACTCGCGAGAGGCGCTCACGTCGAGTGTGTCTCCCGACCCGCCACGGACAGCCCCGGTGTCTCCATCGTCCCGGCCGGAGATGCCGAATCCACGCCCGCCGCCCTGCGTGCGGTTCGGTGGTGGCACGGCCCAGTCCTGGTCGATTGTCCGGCGGGTGCAGGGGAAGACGCGACGCTCCCGCTTCGGTACTGCGACGGCGCGGTGCTGGTGACGACGGACACCCCACAGTCACTCTCCGACGCGGCAAAGACAGCAACAGTCGCAACACGTCTCGACGCGCCGGTCGCTGGAACGCTCATCCGGGGACCGACAGCCGACGATGTCGACCCGCCGGTCCCGGATGGACCCGTCGAGTGTCTGGATACGGCCTCGACTGATGATGTCCTGAGTGAGCGACGATTCCAGGTTGCGACTGAGCGACTGGCACGGGTGCTCCTCGAACCTGGGAAATCTGTCAAAGTACGATGACTTTACTGGACGTTAGGAGGCGTCTATCGCCCGTTTCGACTGGAGATGTATACTCGCAAGCGATATTGGAGGCGGAATCTTTAACGGGAGGTAGCCTATAATCCTTACTGGCATGACAAACCGGTTACGGACAGGAATCGATGTCCTCGACCGGAAGCTCGATGGGGGGCTCCCAGCCGGGAGTATGGTCGCGTTGACGGCCCATCCGGCGAGTCAGGCAGAACTCTTTCTGTACGAGCTCACTGCCACGAGGGGAACGCTCTGGCTGTCGCTCGACAGGACGGCGGAGGCTGTCACTGTCAGCATGGAGAACACGCCGGCGGAGACGGGGGACCCGACGGTGCGGCATATCTCGGGGGAAGCGCCGCTTGACAACGCGGGGAAACTCATCAGTGCGTTGCCCGAGACCTCGAATCTCATCGTCGACCCGCTGGACGTGCTTGAGTCCCAGGAGCCACCATCGCGGTTCCGGAGTTTCATGAACGACCTGCAAAATCACATCTTCAACACGGACAGCCTGGCCATCCTCCACTGTCTCGACGGACGCTCGGTCCCGCCGTTGCGGGACACCACCGAGCACTTCGCCGACGTCATCTTCGACTTGCAGACCAGTACCGACGGCGACGAAGTCGAGAACCAACTCGCTATCCCGAAGTTCCGTGGTGGCCGGGCACCGTCGGACATCATCAAACTCGACCTCGTCGAAGAGGTCTCTATCGACACCAGCCGCGACATCGCGTAGTTGCGGCCTCGTCTCCGGTTGGATTTCTGTCCCTTCCCGAAAACATATATCAGCGTGGTGCGTAGCTTCTCGCGATGTCGAAAAAGCTCAAAGTCGTCGTCGCCCTGGCAGCGATCGTCCTCGCGTACAAGGTCGCCACCAGCGAGTAGACGACACGACATCGCGGCGCGTCGTCCCCGACAACCATTTCTCGAACGGCTTACGTACCCTCCAGCCGATAGTCGGTTGCATGTACGGCGTCGTCACGCGGAACGAACCGGAACTGACCTGGGCCGAGTTCGACCGCGCGTTCTTCGAGATGAAAGATGTCACGGGCCGCGCGACAGAGCCGGCCGAAGACGGCATCAACATGATTTCCTGCTTCGGTGACAATGCCGCCGTCGAGGGGAACCCCGACGTGGCGTCGGTGAGCCGCGAGGGCGACCTCGCTACCCGCGACCGGCGGTACTTCGACTGGGACTATATCTGTCCCACTCACGAGGAGTATCGGCGGGGCATCCTGGAGATGGTCGAGGATGCGGCCGCCGCCAACCCGGACGTTCGCCTCGACGATGTCGGCTTCGCACGCCCCGAGTACTGCCACTGTGACCGGTGTGATGCTCGCTTCGCGGACAGCGACTTCGAGGACCGGGACGCGTGGCGCGCACGCGTCATCACCGACTTCGTCGCCGAGGCCCGCGAGCGCGTGCCCGGTGACCTCTATCTCACCCTGTACCCCGACCCCTACGAAGGTCACCTCTATGACCGCGCAGGGCTGGACATCGATGCGCTCGCCGAGTACGTCGACGAGTTCGTCGTGCCCCTCTACGATATGGCCTATACGACGACCTACTGGGTGGAGGTCATCGCCAGCGGCTTCGCCGACCGCCTGCCTGCACCCGTCAGCATCGAACTCTACGCAGTGGAGGTGGACATCGATAACCTCATCAGCGCTGTCGAAGTGGCAGACGCCTACGCCGAGACTGTCCTCTTCGGCTACGATGCTTCCCAGGCCCGCGCCACACTCCGGCGGATGCAGGCCGACGAGCGTGACGGTGTCACTCATGGCGTCGACACCGAGGACACCTAAGGTCCTGCAGAACCTCTTTTACTCGGCCGGGCGTCACCCGCCCCATGGAGTGGCACGCGGAACCCGTCGGGACGGTTCTGGATGCGCTGTCGGCCGACCGTGACGGTCTCACTGCCGAAGCGGTGGATTCCCGGCGGGACGAACACGGGCCAAACGAAATCACTGCGGGGGAACGACGGGGAGCGCTGTCGGTCTTTCTCGCCCAGTTTGCGAGCGCGCTCATCTGGGTGTTGCTCGCCGCTGCGGCAATCTCGTTTCTGGTCGGAAAGACGGTCGATGCAGTTCTCATCGCCATCATCCTGCTCGGTAACGGTGTCTTTGGATTCGTACAGGAGTACCGCGCCGAGCAGAGTCTGGCCGCGCTCCGTGCGATGGCCGCCCCCGAAGCGAGCGTCCGACGCGACGGGAGCGAACGAGTCGTCGACGCGACCGAACTGGTCCCCGGTGATGTCGTCTTGCTCTCGGAAGGTGACGTGGTGCCGGCGGATTGTAGACTCCTGGAGACACAGAGCTTCGAAGTCGACGAAGCTCCCCTGACAGGCGAGAGCGTTCCCGTCGGGAAATCGACCGAGACCGTCGCCCCGGACACCCCGCTGGCCGAGCGGTCGAATCTGGTCTACAAGGGAACCAACGTGACACGGGGCCGGGCCGAGGCCGTCGTCGTCGAGACGGGGATGTCGACGGAGATGGGAACAATCGCCGACGAACTCGCCGGGACCGAAGACAAGGAGACGCCACTCCAGCGCGACCTCGATTCACTGGGTCGCCGACTCGGCATGGGTGTCGCCGTCCTCGCCGTGTTCGTCGTCGCCTTTCTCCTGCTCAGCGGGACTTCGGCGCTGGTCGCCGGACTGACGGCTATCTCGCTGGCTGTCGCGGCGATTCCGGAGGGCTTGCCGGCGGTCGTGACGCTCACTCTCGCACTCGGTGTGCGCCGGATGGCCGACGAGAACGCACTCGTGCGGACGCTCCCTGCCGTCGAGGGGTTGGGGTCGGTCGACGTGGTGTGTACGGACAAGACGGGGACGCTGACCGAAGGCGAGATGCGCGTCCAGCGGGTCTGGGTCCCCGACGACGCATACGAGCCAACCGCGGACAGCGAGCGGGTCAGTGAGGTACTGGAAATCGGGGCGGTCTGTAACGACTCACCCGTCGAGGGCGACGGTGGCGACCCGACAGAGCGCGCGCTGGTCGCTGCCGCCAGCCAGCACGGTCTCGACGTCGAGGGTCTCAGACGCGACCGGCCACGCGTCGACGAACGCCCGTTTTCCAGCGAGCGCAAGCGGATGGCCACCGTTCACGACGACGCCGTCTTCGTCAAGGGCGCACCGGCGGTCGTCCTCGCGCGGTGTTCCCGGATACGGACTGCCGATGGCACCGTTGCGATGACCGAGGACAGACGCGAACTGGTCACACGGCGGGTCGAGGAGTTTGCCGGCGACGCACTGCGCGTGCTCGCGTTCGCCAGGAAAGACCCCGATGGCGACCCGGAGTCCGAGCTAACCTTCGTTGGATTACAGGGACTGCTTGACCCGCCCCGCGAGGAAGTCGCCGACGCTATCGCGGACACACACAGGGCCGGTATCGACGCGAAGATGATAACGGGTGACAACGCGGCGACCGCCCGGGCCATCGCGGCCGAAGTCGGTATCGAGGGGCCGGTCCTGACCGGCGAGGATGTCGCGGCGCTCTCGGACGACCAACTCCGGGAGCGCGTCGAGTCGGTCGATATCTACGCCCGGGCGGAGCCGACCCACAAGGTCCGGATTCTGCGGGCGTTACAGGCGAGCGGTCACACCGTGGCGATGACCGGCGACGGCGTCAACGACGCCCCGGCGCTCAAACAGGCCGATGTCGGCATCTCGATGGGCGTCCGCGGCACGGACGTGGCACAGCAGGCGAGCGATATGGTCCTGCTCGACGATAACTACGCGACGATCAAGAACGCAGTCCGGCGCGGTCGGACGATTTTCGACAACGTCTGGAAGTTCGTCGCGTATCTGTTGAGCGCGAACATCGCCGAGGTGGCGCTGGTCTTCCTGGCCGCGCTCTGGGGGTATCTCATCCTCCCCGCGGTCCAACTGCTGTGGATTAACCTGCTGACCGACGGACTCCCTGCGCTGGCGCTCGGGGCGGACCCCGGCGGTGACGTGATGGACCGGCCCCCGCGGGACGCCGACAGCGGTATCATCGGCCGGGAGATGCTCACGTTCATCGGCGCGGCCGGAGCCGTGACCACCGCCTGTATGCTCGGCCTGATGGTCTACAGTCTGGACGGTGCCGCGATCGCAACCCCGTATGCGGTGACCATGGTCTTTACCGGCTTCGTCGTCTTCGAGTTCGTCAAACTCTACGTCGTCCGGTGGACCCGGGAGACGCCACTCGCGACGAACCCGTGGCTGGCCGTCGCCGTGGGGACTTCCTTTCTCCTGCATCTGGCGGTGCTGTACACGCCGCTGTCGGACTTTTTCGGCACTGTGGCGCTCTCGGCAACTGACTGGGGAATACTGGGAGTGACGGCACTCGTCGGCGCGCCGCTACTGCTGGGGGTTGGGCTGCTGGCAAGACGCCGTCGTCGGGAGACGACACCCGGGTAAACTCACCCCGGGAGCAGGATGTTCAACGCGGCGACGACCAGCCCGGCAGCACCCATCCGTGCAGCGGCCACGTACCACCGCTGCCCCGAAATAGAACCCATATACGCCCCGAACGTGGCGAGGATTAAAACTCCGATACCGACCGAGAGAACGGCGGCCTCCACCATCGTGAACAGCACGCCTTCCAGTGTGAACGGGGAGAGTGGCAGCAGGATACCGATGGTGGGACCCAGCCCGCTCATGAGCGCGTGCAGAGCACGCTCGCCCCGATGCTGGCGCTCGATGCGGGTGTCTCCGAGGTCGGTCAACATCGCCTGCTCCATGCGGAGCACCTCGGCTTTCGTCTCCGCGCGTTCTATCTCCCAGACACTCCAGAGGGCCGACGTACCGAGGCCGATGGCCGCACCCAGCCCGATTTTGACGACGACCCAGCCCGAGGGAACCCCGGACAGGACGGCCCCGATGACGACGCCAATACAGGTCAACGTGCCGTCGAAGCCGTTCGAGACGAAGTACCGCCGGGAGATAGCGCGGACTTCCTCCTTGCCAAGCAGCGCCCGGAGGGTAGACAGCCGCGACACGGTCAGTCCTGGAGCGTCGGGCGGTCCTCGACAATGTACTCCCCACAGGAGACTTCGTCGACGGAGTGGACCGTGCCACCGAGGTTCTCGACGGCGTCTTCCAGGCGTTCGAGGTCCAGTTCCTCGCCCTCGATAGAGAGTTTCACGTTCTGGACCTCCTGGTCGAGTTCGATGAGCGAACTGGTCGTCGCGTCGACCCCCTCGATGCCGTCAATTTCCTGGGTAAACTCTACGAGCGGTGGCTCGTGTGGCTTGAGGATGTCGACCACGAGCCGATGTATCTGGCCCATGGTACGCATGCGACACTGAGGGACAAAACGTTGGTGTCGATATGATAGACACTGCCCTACCTGATGGCGAACCATTAGGTACGTCGCCCGTCATGGTACGGATATGTCCAACCCGTTCGTCGTCGTCGGTGGGGACGCTGCCGGCCTGAGTGCCGCGAGCAAGTGCAAACGCGAGGACCCGGGCCGGGAGGTAATCGTCTTCGAACGCGGGCAGTGGGTCTCCTATGCCCACTGCGGGATGCCCTACTACGTCAAAGGCGACATCGACTCCCTGCTCGATATGACCTCGCTGTCGCCCGAGGAGATAGAGGACCGCGGTATCGACCTCCGGCGCAACCACGAGGTTACCGGCATCGATACCGACCAACAGTACGTCACCTACAACACCCGCGTCGGGAAGACAGTCAGGCAGAGCTACGGCGATTTGCTCGTCGCGACCGGTGCCAGCGCCTCGGTTCCATTCGAGGGGCAGGACCTCGATGGTGCCTTCACGCTGCATCACATGGATTCGGCGGCTGCCATCCGTGCGTACCTCACCGACCCCGCGGACGACCCGGGCATCGACGCCGAGTTCGTCGACGATGCGCTCGTCGAGCAGTACGCCGCGATGGAACCCCCAGAGACCGTCGCCGTCGTCGGTGGCGGGTACGTCGGTGTCGAGATGGCCGAGGCGTTCGAGGCCCACGACCTCGATATCCACCTGTTCCAGCGCGGCGAGCGGGTCCTCAAACCCTTCGGCGAGGCCGTCGGGACGGCCGTCGGCGACCGGCTAGAGGAGAGAGGCGTCACCCTCCATCTCGACGAGGAGGTCGACCATCTCGACGGTGACGACCACGTCGAGGCCGTCGTCACCGATGCCCACCGCGTCCCCGTCGATTGTGCGCTCGTCGGTGTCGGCATCACCCCGAATACGGACATCGTCTCGGGGACGGAGGTCAGACTCGGCGAGTCGGGCGCAATCCTCGTCGACGATTACGGCCGGACGGATGCCGAGCGCGTCTATGCCGCCGGCGACGTTGCCGAGATGCGTCATGCAGTCACCGGCACGCACGACTGGGTGCCACTGGGGTTGACGGCCAACCGGGCGGGCAGGGCTATCGGCCAGACCGTCGCTGGCGACCCCGAACCCGTCGGCGATGTGGCCGGCACCGCGGTCGTCAAAGCGTTCGAACTGGAGTGTGGCCGGGTCGGTCTCCTCGACCACGAGAAAGCGCGTGAGGCCGGCTTCGAACCCGTCGCAGAGACAGTCACTGCCGGCTCGCGGTCGGGCTATTACCCCGGCAACGAGGAGACGACAGTCCACCTCGTCGGCGACCGGACGACTGGGCAACTTCTCGGCGGCGCAATCGTCGGCGAGGACCGTGCGGCTATCCGTACCGATACGCTCGCGACGGCTATCGAAGCCAACATGACCGTCGCCGAACTGGAGCGTCTCGACCTCGCGTATGCACCACCCTTTAGCCCGGTCTGGGACCCCGTGCTGGTCGCCGCGAAGGTGCTCCGTGGGACCCTCGAAGAGTAATCAGAGTCGCTCCCGCCGCCACCGCTGCAGCACCGCCCGGTCGCGCGTGTCCTCCGGCAGTTCGTCGAACCACCGGGCAGCCGAAATTTCGTCGTCGGGGTCCTCGACAGTCGGTTCGGACGTGTCGGCGCCTGCCGCCGCCTCGAATATCGGGAGGACACCCCACGTCGTGTGGCCGTCACAGTGGAAGGTCACCCGACCGAGCAGGCCAAGCCCGTCGAACGTCGCGCCCAGGCCGGCTTCCTCGTGGAGTTCCCGCTCGGCGGCCGTACGGAACGACTCGTCGCCGTCGGTCTCACCGCCGGGCAGGACCCACATGTCGACGCCCTCGTGACGGACCAGGAGCAATTCGCCGGTCTCCCGGTGGACGAGCGTGTGTGCGCCATAGGGGGCACCGTTGCCCTGGATGCGGTTGGCGACGGTCCGAAAACGGGGCCTGGAGACGTGTTTGGTCGTCTCGAAGGTCAGGAAATCGTCGTAGCGCTCGCTGACCCGATGGTGTGTCTGCTCGGCCTGCTGGTCGGCCTCGTCGGAGAGATACCAGAGGTCGTCGACGGACGTCATCGCCGGTCGTGTAGCCGGGGGCGTGACGACTCCTCGGGGGCCGGACCATGAGTGCGTCGAGATGGGGAAATCATTGGGTGGGCGTTCGTGCGTCGGCGTTATAAGCTTTCGACACCACACCCCATGTCGAATCATTCCCTTTTTGTCGAGTCATCCAGTAACGCTGGGTATGACATTCGAAGAAGACGACGAAGTCGTCTTGCACGACGAACACAGCGAGTACGACGGCGAGCAGGGGACCGTCACGCAGGTGATGGAGACGATGTTCGGCGACGCCACCTACACCGTCAGCTTCGAAGACGGGAAAGAGCAGGGCGTGCCCGAAGACAACCTCGACGCGGTAGACGAGTAGGTCCAGATGTCCTCGGTCCCGTTTCACTACCTCGATTTGCGCGCTTTCTGCTACGTCACTGAGGACGACAAACGGGTCGAGGATGCCCTGCGTACCTTCCTCCCCGAGGAGTTCGAGGTCAACCGCGCGACATCCGAAGGCCACCACGGCGACCGGATTCTCGTCCTCTCGGCCCGCGTCGAGAATGCCGATGGGATGCGGACGGTTCTCGACGCACTCGGTGACCTCGCTGCTGCGGAACTCGACCGGGTTCGCGACGAACTCGACGAGCGGGTCAACGACAACTGTGCGTTCTTTCTGACGCTGTCAAAACAGGCGGCATACAACGGCGAGGTCGAACTCGGGGACGGCATCACGCTCCGGGGCAAAGTCGAGGCCTACCCCGCGAAGAAGGAGTCGGCCATCGAGAACGCCGACGAAGTCTTCGAGGACCTGTAATGTACGAGTCGGTCCACGCGCACCCGGACGGCCAGAGCACCGTCGCCAGGATGGCGCTGACCGCAAGCGAGGCCGGCTATGACGGCATCGTCGTCCGTAACCACGGCGATGCGCCGGCCCCCTACGACCCCGAGACGATTCGGGAGACCTACGATATCGACGTGGTGACCGGCGTCGAGGTCAGGACCGACGACCCCTCCCGTGCAAGTGGCTTCGTCGGCAACCACCGCGAGAAGCAGACGATTGTCGCCGTCCACGGCGGTGACCCGACGATGAACCGGTTTGCAGTCGAACAGCCGTCCGTCGATGTCCTCGCACATCCGATGGCCGGTGACGGCGATTTCAATCACGTCCTCGCTCGTGAGGCCGCCGAGAACGGCGTTCGGGTCGAACTCTCCTTTCGCCACGTTCTCCGGCGGGACGGCGGACAGCGAGTACAGGCCATCCGCGGGCTGGTGAAGCTACACGAACTCCTCACTCACTACGACACGCCGTACGTGGTCACCGGGGACCCTGACAGCCACCTCCACCTCCGTGGACCCCGGGAACTGGCTGCGCTGGGCGAGGAAATCGGAATCCCCGCCGAGGATATCGAGGCAGGCCTGGCCGAGTGGGAAACCCTCGCCGAGCGCAACCGGGCCCGGCAGTCCGACGCGTTCGTCGAACCCGGCGTCTGGCTGGGGTCGCGCCACGATGACGAGTAACGGCGTCGCCACCGGTCGTCGTCACACCAGTATACTTTAGCCGCGTGCGGGCCAAGCAGCGACGAGATGGAAGGCGGCGCTGCCGAGAACTTCAGCCGGATGGGCACACTCGGAATCGAAGAGGAGTTTTACGTCGTCGACGAGCGTGGGCGACCCACCTCGGGAACGGACGAACTCGTCTACGAATCCGAACCGCCCGAGATTCTCGACGACCGACTCGACCACGAACTGTTCAAATGCGTCATCGAGACGCAGACACCCCTCATCGAGAATCCCGACAACGCCCGCGAGCACTTGCTTGCGGTTCGCAATGCCCTGGTCGACCACGCCCGCGAACACGGCTACCAGATAGCCGCGGCAGGTCTCCATCCGACTGCACGCTGGCGGGAACTGGAACACGCCGACAAGCCACGGTACCGAAAACAACTCGACCGCATCCAGTACCCACAGCACCGCAACACGACCGCCGGCCTGCACGTCCACGTCGGGGTTGACGACGCCGATAAGGCCGTCTGGGTCGCCAACGAGCTTCGGTGGTACGTGCCGCTGTTGCTCGCGCTGTCGGCGAATTCCCCGTACTGGAATGGCTTCGATACGGGCCTGCAGTCGGCACGGGCGAAGATTTTCGAAGCACTACCTAACACCGGGATGCCCACCGCCTTCGAGGACTACGATGCGTTCGAGCGCTTCGAGCGAACCATGCTCGAAACCGATTCGATTCGTGACCGGGGGGAACTGTGGTACGACGTGCGGCCCCACACCGGTCACGGGACCGTTGAAGTGCGAGCGCCGGACGGGCAGGCAGACCCCGACCGTGTACTCGCTTTCGTCGAGTACGTTCACGCGCTCGTCATCGACCTCTGTGAGCGTTACGAGGACGGCGAGTCCGGCTCCGAGCATCGCCGCGAACTGCTCGATGAGAACAAGTGGCGGGCACTGCGCCATGGCCACGATGCCGACCTGCTCGACAGGGAGTTCGACCAATCGGTCCCACTGCAGGCCCTCGTCGAAGACGAAATCGACCGCCTTGGCGTGACGGCGCTCCGACCCCTCATCGAGCGGGAGAGTGGGGCAACACGACAGCGCCGCCTGCACGACGACGAGGGAATCGACACTCTCTGTCAGTCACTCCTGCTGGAAAAACACTGACGGCCCGGCTACCCCGTGTCGCTGGTGTCTGCCCGCCCTGAGCAAGTCCCGAGGAACCACTTTGCTACCGGCCGTTCACGGTCACTGGGTTCGGATGTATCCACCCTCACAAAACATTATTTTTGTAATATATTCTGGGCAAATATGGCATGTGCTGTTCGTCAGCAAGCCAGCAGCCCGCGTTGGCGGCGGAGCCAAGGATTTTTAACAGGGTATCGCTTTCGTCCTCATAGAAGCAACGTATGTCTACAGATGATACGTCAGAACGTGGTGACGGGGACGAGAGTGGCGTCGACCCGAATGGGAACGGGTCGGGTGGGGATGTGCGTGGACGTATCGAGCGTGAGGCCGACCGGGCGATAGAACAGTTCGACGAGGGTGTCGTCGATGTCCTCGGGTGGCTCCTCGACACCGAGACGCGGGCGCGTATCTATGTCTATCTGCGTCAGAACCCGCGCAGTACCAGCGAAGAAGTCGCCGACGGAACGGGGCTCTATCCCAGCACCGTTCGGGAGGCGCTCGCGGACCTGCACGAGGAATCGACCGTCCAGCGACAGAAACGCGAGAACGACGGGGCCGGGAACAACCCCTACGAGTACAGCGCGATTGCGCCGAGTGACCTGGTCGGTGAGGCCGTCGAGGACGTTCAGGACCAGTTGAACGCCATCTGTAACCTTGACGACCACCTCGACGGGTCTGACACGCCGGACAGCGACGAGCCGGTCACGATTACCGTCGAAGAAGAACACACGGAGTGAGTCGGTCGCGTGATTGTGACCGGACACGAGAAGTCGAAGACTCTAAACGTCGAGGTGCCGTGGCGAGAGACATGAAGGTCGCGCTGGGCGGGACGTTCGACCCCATTCATGACGGCCATCGGGCGCTTTTCGAACGGGCGTTCGAGCTCGGTGACGTGACTGTCGGTCTGACGAGTGACGAATTGGCCCCGAAGACACGCCGCGAGGACAGAGAGGTCCGTTCGTTCGACCGACGCAAGCGTGACCTCGAAAACGAACTCTCGACCTACGCCGAGGAACACGACCGCGAGTACGACGTCCGGGAACTCGACGAGCCGACGGGCATCGCCAGCGAAGAGCAGTTCGACGTGCTGGTCGTCTCGCCGGAGACCGAAACCGGTGGGAAACGCATCAACGAAATCCGACGCGAGCGCGGCCACGACGAACTCGACATCGAAGTCGTCGACCACATCTACGCAGACGATGGCGATGTCATCTCTTCGACGCGCATCGTCCGTGGCGAAATCGACGAACACGGCAATCTCACGCCCGAGCGTGACGGTAGGCCGGTAACGACCGAAGAGCAGTAGCTACCAGTCGGGTGCGTCCAGCCCGACACTTTCGAGTAACTCTTTCCAGTGTTGTTGCACCGAGAGCCGCGAGACGCCGACAGCGTCTGCCACGGCACTCTGTGAGCGTTCCTGTCCTGCGACGAGCGCACCGACATACAGCGCCGCTGCGAGCGTCGCACGCTTGGACCGATTTTCGCCGGGGAGATTCGAGAGAAACACGTCTGTCGCCCGCGAGCGTGCGTCGGTCCCGAGGTCGAGACGGTCGGCCGCCTCCTGTAGCTCCTCGATGTATTCTTCGTTATCCACCCGGTCGCTGGCTCTGTACACGGCAGGTGGTACTGGCCTGACGATTATAGCATTTGTGCGCACCGGGGTGGCCGAACTACGGACCCAATGCGCGGTAATCTCTAGTTAAATGTTCGCCGGAGAGTGAAAGTGCAAACGGCAGATTCTTGGGTGGGTCGCATGAAGGGAGAGGTGCGCGCGGGTAGCCGAGCCAGGCCAAAGGCGTAGCGCTTAGGACGCTATCCCGTAGGGGTCCGCCGGTTCAAATCCGGTCCCGCGCACTGAACGGAATACGGCGAGCGTAGCGAGCAGTTCGGAGTGACAGAGCAGGGCCGATTCGAACCCTGGAAACCGAGCGCAGCGAGGGTTCATTCGGTTCAAATCCGGTCCCGCGCATGAGTGACCTTCTTGACAACAGTGACCAAGCTACGACAGTGACGGGAGCGCACGCCACGGGAACCACACCTGATGGCAGTATGCTAAAAGTTGTCTGAAATAAATGTATCGTTGACATGCCGAGGCCGCATATCCGACTGTCGGTTTTTCAGCAAGGGCCGAGCACTGAAATAAGAAGTCATGGTTCAGATAGGCCCTCCACAACGGCGGCAATGCCGGATACGCGCCGCTGATAGTCGCCGTCGAACATTCGCAGCGTCTCCGTCGCATACTGGACACGGCGCTGTTGTCCTCAGTCGACGCCGCGTCCTCGAGGGGATGAGTACAGCCGGTGCAGTACTGCTCGCTGGGTGCGGACTGCTCAGTTCCTCACCGGATGTCGTCGTGTTCAACAAGCAAGATAGTGCGCTGACGGCCGAGGTTGAACTCACTGCCAGTGACGGCGAGAGCCTACTCTCCGAAGAGGCGACAATCGAAGCCGGAGACGGGTCCCAGTGGGACGATGTCCTCCCGTCCGATGGGTCGGTGACCCTGTCGGTCAGTGTTGCGGACGGGCCGTCCGGTGAGTCTGACTTTGACGTAACCGGTGAGGACATTTCCCTGCAGGCTCGCATCGACGGCGACATTGAATTCGACCTCGTAGAATAACCGAACACGAAGGCAGCGACGCCAATCGTGGCGTCCGTGCCAACGAGTCACCCCAACGGTGACTTCTCCATTCCCGCTGGCTCTCGATAGTCACAGCTATTAAACCAGACTTGCAATAACTTCAGAAAGGATGAGTAGCGTTACGATTCACTCCGGGGTGGCATCGCAATGACTCGCTTCGTACTGGTCGCCGGGACGACGGAGACGGCGACCATCGAAGGTATCAGCGCCGCGGGGGCCGACCCCGACCTGATGGCACATACGCCGAGTGCAGACGCCGAAATCCTCACCTACGGTGAGCCCGTTCGGTCGCCGGTCGTTCCGGTGAGCCCGACGGGCTGTCCGAGTCCTGCGGTGATAACTCGTGCCGCGCGGGAAGCACTCGATTTCGAGGTGACTGTCGTCGATGGTGGGCTTTCCCAGCCGACTGGTGCGCCGACGGTGACTGTGGGGGCCAGCGCCGGGGACGATATCCGGGAGCAGGACCCGGTCCCGACTGCACCAGGAGCGTTCGCAGCGGCCCGTCAGTTCGGCCAGGCACTGCCCGACGATGAAATCGTCCTGGCCGAAACAGTCCCCGGCGGCACGACGACCGCACTTGGCGTTCTCCGGGCGCTCGGCGAGCGTGGGGTCGTCTCCTCGTCGCTCCCGGAAAACCCGATAGAACGCAAGCAGGCGGTCGTCGAGGAGGGATTGGCTGCCAGTTCGATGGAACCCGGCGATGCGGCCGGCGACCCGACGCGTGCCGTCCGCGAGATGGGCGACTCGGTGCTGGCAGTCAGTGCCGGTCTCGCACTCGGAGCCATCGAGTCCGATACCGCCGTTACACTCGCTGGCGGGACGCAGATGCTGACCGTCGCCGCATTGCTCCGCCACGCCGATGTCGGGCGGTCGCTTGCACTCACTACAACTTCGTTCGTCGCTGCTGACCCGTCTGCAGACGTTGCGGCGCTCGCCGCTGACCTCGCGGTGGACGTGACGGCGACGGACCCCGGCTTCGATGGCAGTAACCACCCGGCGATGGCTGCCTACGCTGCGGGCGAAGCCAAGGAAGGCGTCGGCATGGGTGGGGCACTGGCTCTCGCCGACCGAGCAGGTCTGGACATGGCCGATATCCGTGACCGTATCGAGACAGTGTATGCCCGGCTGGTCGATGACGAACTGGGTGAGGAGACGGGGATGCGTTCGTGAAGGGGTTCGTCCTCGGTGGCACTAGCTCGGGTGTGGGCAAGACTGTGGCCACGCTCGTGGTCGCTCGTGCACTGGCTACGGCCGGCTACGATGTCCAACTCGCAAAAGCGGGGCCGGACTTCATCGACCCAAGTCATCACCGTGCCGTGACGGACACGCCAAGCCGGACGCTTGACTGCTGGCTGGAAGGCACCGACGGCCTTCGCCGGAACTACCACCGCGGCGATGGCGACATCTGCGTCATTGAGGGTGTCATGGGCCTGTACGACGGCGACAAATCCAGTACTGCGATGGTGGCCGAAGCGCTCGACCTGCCGGTCGTGCTGGTCGTCGACGCCAAAGCAGGGATGGAAAGCGTCGCGGCGACGGCGCTTGGTTTCAAGGAGTTTGCGGACCGAATTGGTCGGGACATCGAGGTGGCGGGCGTACTCGCACAGCGCGCTCACGGTGGCCGCCACGAGGACGGCATCCGTGCCGCACTCCCCGAAGAGATGGCGTATTTCGGGCGGATTCCGCCGAGCGAGGAATTGAAGATACCGGACCGACACCTCGGACTGGAGATGGGCACGGAGAGTTCGCTGCCCGAGGAGACAATCGACGAGGCGGCGGCGACAGTTCGAACAGAACGGCTGGTGACCGTTTCCGAGACTCCGCCACCACCAGAGGGGCCCCTGTCACCGCGTGCAAGCGTAGACGACCCGACTGTTGCCGTCGCGCGTGACAGCGCCTTCGCGTTCGTCTACCCGGCCGTGATGGAGCGTCTGCGGACTATCGGGACAGTCGAGACGTTTTCCCCAGTCGCTGGCGATGCGCTCCCGCAGGCCGACGCTATCTACCTGCCAGGTGGCTATCCCGAACTCCACCTTGAGGCGCTGGATGACAATCCCACTCTGTCAGCAATTGCGGGGCGCGCTGCCGATGGGGTGCCAGTGTTCGGCGAGTGTGGTGGGCTGATGGCGCTCTGTGAGACCCTGACCGGCGTCGACGGCGAAACTGTCTCGATGGCCGGTGTCCTCCCGGCGACTGTCGAGATGCATGACCGCTATCAGGCACTGGACCACGTGGAACTCCGGGCGCGTGACCGGACGCCGATTGCGGACACCGGCGGGCGGGTCCGGGGCCACGAATTTCACTACTCGACGGTGACCGTCGACGGCGATGCCCGACTGGCGTTTGACGTGACTCGGGGCGACGGTATTACCGGCGAGGCTGACGGACTTACCGAATATCAAACAATTGGGACATATTGTCACAGCCACGCAGCGGCATCGACGTTCGACACGTTCGCGCGTCGAGCGGCCCCCTCTGACGTGTGACATCCGCGAGACGCCCGTCAGACAGGCCGCAAGGCTTTTTCCTGTCGGATGAGTTGATACGACAATGACCGCGCTGGAGGATCTGTCGGCTGACGTGGTCGCCGACGTCGACGCGACTCTGCTGTTCTCGCCGAGCGTGTCGACGTACGAGACCTTTGAGGATGATGGTGGGGAGGAAACGACTGTCGTTGTCGCGCCCGAAAACACAGTCGAAGCCGAACACTACGTCGAACTCCCGCTGGAGTTCACCGACGTGACGGGGCGCATCCGGTTCGGACTGGAGGGAGCCGTCGAGCAGGACCTGGTCGGTGACGAGGACGTCGTCGCCTGTGTCACCACGCTGTTTGACGATGGCATGGATACAGTCGTCAGGGTCCACGCCGACGAGTTCACCCGCGCGGGCGTCTACGACCTGTTCGTCAATTCCCGCGCGGAGGCCGCCGTCATCCGCGATGTCTTCGAGGTGGCCATCGAACTCGGCAAGAAGGGCCAGAAGGGCAAACGCGTCGGAGCGCTGTTCGTCGTCGGCGATGCGGGCAAGGTGATGAACAAGTCCCGGCCGCTGTCGTACAACCCCTTCGAGAAGTCCCACGTCCACGTCGGCGACCCCATCGTGAACGTCATGTTGAAGGAGTTTTCCCGGCTGGACGGGGCCTTCGTTATCTCTGACTCGGGCAAAATCGTCTCCGCGTACCGATATCTCGAACCGTCGGCGGAGGGTGTTGACATCCCCAAGGGGTTGGGTGCCCGCCACATGGCCGCCGGGGCTGTCACGCGGGATACGAACGCCGTCGCCATCGTCCTCTCCGAGAGCGACGGGATGGTCAGAGCGTTCAAGGCAGGTGAACTCATCCTCGAAATCGACCCGGAGGAGTACTAGATGCAGACCGAGTGGGCCCGCTACATCCGGCGTATCTTCTCCGAGGAGACAGCCTTTACCGTCTCAATCGCTATTCTGATTCTCGGTATCATCGTCGCCTACTGGACCTGGCGGTGGGTCAACACCGTGTTGCAGACCGCAGGTGTGGATGATATCGTCGAAGGAACTCCCTTCGAGCGAACCGCACAGAGCTTTGGAACCTCAACTATCAGCATTCTCTCCCAGCTTGCGGCGCTGTTTGTCTACATCACGGCAATCATCCTCGCGCTCAACGTCGCCCAGCTGATGGACGTCCAGCTATTCTGGGCCCAGTTGACCGGCTATCTCCCGCGTCTTTTCATTGCCATCCTCGCGGTCATCCTCGGACTGGTCGCCGGTGACAAGGCGAAATTAGTCGTCAGTGACCGTCTCCGGAGCGTCAAGCTTCCGGAAGCCGGGTTGATTCCCGAGATAGTCAAATACAGCATCTTCTATATCGCCGCGTTGCTCGCCCTCTCTCAGATTGGCGTTGCGACCGACGCGTTACTCGTCTTGCTGGCTGCGTACGCGTTCGGACTGGTGTTTCTCTCGGGGCTGGCGTTCAAAGACTTGCTCTCTGCCGGCGCGGCGGGTATCTACCTGCTCTTTGCCGAACCGTACGCCATCGGCGACAAGGTGAAAATCGACGACAAGCGCGGTATCGTCCAGGAGGTCGATATGTTCGTCACCCACGTCGAGGCCGACGGCGAGGAGTACATCATCCCGAATCAGCAGGTCTTTCGCTCGGGCATCGTGCGGATTCGTGACTGACTCCGCTGGCTGTAAACCCCCTGACTTTCGAGCCGACCGTTACCTGCGCATCGTTAGCTGCGCGATGTCCGTTCGTCCTGTTCACGACGAAGCGTGTGCCCGTCCGAGGGTGCTCCCGAACAGTTCGAAGGCTGGAACCGCGCCGCAGGTGTCAAAATGCAAATAAGTGATAACTATCTCAAACCTAGTCGCCACGGATAGTGGTATGTCCTGGCTAACCCCTCCATATCAAGCTTAGGGTTCACACTATGTGTTTTCGGTTTGTCTTTCTGCAGACAACCACATCGGGAGTAGAAGGTCTGAGGTGGCATCTCAGGAAGAATCATGTTAACGTGTCTCGGGGTACTACTATAACCCTCCAGTTGTTAGGTGCAGGTGACCATGAAGAAGCAGGAGCTCATTCATCTTCACGGCCTGCTCGCACAGGTACAGAATCACTACGAAGAAGAGACAGGAAACAACGTCGAACACGACGAATATGCGGAACTTGGTGTACAGCCGACATCGATTCACAAATCGAAAACGGACCACAAAGCGGCTGTCTTTGCTATTGCTGATGGCATTACCTCAGAGATGACCAGCGACGAGACCGAACGCGTCTCCGCTACTGCAGACTGAACGTTTTTCGAGGTCCCTTCCTATAACTCCTCTCGACGACTCAGTGGCGACGCTGTCTCTACTCGTCAATCAGTTCCTCGAACTCCGGTAGGACTTCGTCGTCGTCGGAGCGGCGGTCGGTCGACCCTCCTGACTCGACGGGTTGCTCGTCCCCACTCTCGGATGCGAGTGTCTCCTCGGTCGGGATTTCTTCTTCGAGTGTGTCGGTCTCGTCCTCGCTCTCGTCTGTCTCTTCGTTCTCGTCCTCGAGTTCCTCGATTTCGAGGACATCCAGTGGGATATTCTCCAGTCGCTGCCCGATTTCCTTCCGGGCGATACGTGCGGCGTGTTCCTCGCGTTCGACGTTGAACACCGTCATCTCGAGTTCCAGAGCGACGAGACTCTCGTCGGCGGCGATGAAGGCGGGCTCCTGTTCTTCCCCACAGTGCGGGCAGGCTCGTTCCCCCATGTTGATTTCGACGTAGTTCAGGTCCGGATTCAGCATTTCCCCCGTCTTCGAGATGGCGATACGCACTGCCTCGTCCGGTGACTCCACGTCGTATACTGGGACCGCAGCCTCCACGACAACTCTGCAGTTCATACCTGTTGTTTGACTGGCGTCCAATATGAAGGTTAGCCCGCCACGTTCCGTAACCCCGAAGAGTCCCCACTCCTCAGTGCGGACGATGCACACTGGCGCCATTGACGTTGGGTCGCTCTCCGGGGGTTTCGACCTCCAGTCGACGCTCGAAAGCGGGCAGTCCTACCTCTGGTGGCGGGCGGACGGCCGTGACTACGAGGACGACCACCAGTACGGTGGCAGCGCGTGGTACGTGACGACCGCACGGGTCGACGGTGAGCCCGTTGTCATCCGCACTCGACAGCGCGACGGCCGTCTGGAGTGGGAGTCGTCGATTGATGCCACGGACGTGCTTTCCCGGCGGCTGCGGCTGGACGACGACCTGCCGGCTATTCGGGATGGGACCCCGGACGACGACCTGCTCGCGGCAGCATATGACACCTACGCGGGACTGCGACTCGTCCGTGACCCGCCCTTCGGGGCACTTATTTCCTTCATCTGTTCGGCCCAGATGCACGTCACCCGCATCCACGGGATGCAACAGGCGCTCAGGGAAGCCTTTGGGACACCAGTTACCTTCGACGGTGAGACCTACCACGCTTATCCGACGCCCGACCAGCTGGCCGCTGCAAGCGAGGCGAAGCTCCGTGACCTCAGCCTCGGCTACCGGGCTCCCTACGTCAAGCGTTCGGCTGAGATGGTCGCAGACGGTGAGGCAGACCCCGAAAATGCGCGCGGACTGCCCTACGAAGAGGCCCGTGAACAGCTCACCCAGTTCGTCGGCGTCGGCCAGAAAGTTGCTGACTGCGTGCTTCTTTTCTCGCTCGACTATCTGGAGGCAGTCCCGCTTGACACTTGGATACGCAAAACCATCTCGGAGTACTACCCCGACTGTGACCGCGGGAACTACGCGGACACCTCACGGGCGATTCGAGAGCGACTCGGCGGCGAGTATGCCGGCTACGCACAGACATACGTCTTCCATTATCTGCGGAACAGGGACGAGGACTGATAGTGATTACTCGATTGTTTTCACAGAGAGTCTCGAAAGACGCCGTTTCAACGACTCTCAGCGCGGTTGTGGGCGGCACTAGCGGTGAAGACTCGCAGTACTCACTATGACACGGGAATTGGGACCTGCCGGACCGTACCATTTTGTGCCAGCCCCATGAACAGCCACCTATGGCAGACCGCACGCGAGCACACGTGTACGTCTCCGGAAAGGTACAGGGCGTGTACTTCCGTGCGACGACACGGGACGAAGCACAGGAGCGTGACCTCGACGGCTGGGTCCGCAACCTCGAAGATGGTCGCGTCGAAGCGGTCTTCGAAGGCCCCGAGGACGCCGTCGATGCGATGGTCGACTTCTGTTACGAGGGGAGTTCCGCCGCCGAAGTCGAAGATGTCGAAGTGACCTACGAGGAGCCACAGGGTGCGGACCCGTTCCGGGTCCGCTGGTAAGTGTCTGGCCGTCACCCGTTCTCTTAAACGCGCCTCGCTTCCGGGGCAGCAGAGCTACTGAACTGTCGCTCGGATAGCCGTGTATGCACATCACCCAGCGGTGTGACGCCCGCCGTACAGTTACATCGACAGTCGGAGGTGCCCCGCCGTGACCTTCCCCGTACTCGCGACACCGCTCCCGGACGCTATCGCCGAAACGGTCGGGCTCGGGCCCGACACGGTCGCCGGCAGTCTCACCGGTGGACTCGTCGCGGCGGTCATCATCGCCTCGGCCCTACTTGCGAATGCCGCCGTCGCCGGACCCTGGGCGAAACGCCGCGTGTACTCCTCGTTCATCGATAAAGTCGGCCCGAGCAGACACGGTCCGGCCGGCCTGCTCATTATCGTTGCCGACGCCGTCCGCATGCTCTCGAAGGAACTCGTCATTCCAGAGGGTGTGGACAGACCCGCCTTCGACCTCGCGCCGGTCGTGATGGCTGCGTCGGCACTGCTCGGCTTTGCAGTCATTCCCTTCGGAACGATTGCGGGCATCGACATCCAGCTCGCCGACCCCGAGACCGGCCTCGTCTTCGTCTTCGCCGTCGCCTCGATGGCCTCGTTGGGGCTCGTGATGGCAGGCTACGCATCGAACAACAAGTTCTCGCTTCTTGGCGGATTGCGCGCTGCCGCCCAGAACATCGCCTACGAGATACCCCTGGTTCTCGTCGGGGCGTCGGTGGCCCTGTTTTTCGGAACCCTACAGCTTGGTGATATCGTTGCCTCCCAGCGGGACACGCTGGTGACACTCGGCCCCCTTGTCGTTCCCGCGTGGTACGCACTCATCAACCCATTCGCGTTCGTGTTGTTCATGGCCGCGAACCTCGCCGAAGTCGGGCGCAACCCATTCGACACTCCCGAAGCACCCCAGGAAATCGTCGCCGGCCACATGACCGAATACTCGTCGGTGTATTTCGTGTTGCTGTATCTCAGCGAGTTTATTCACATCTTTCTGGGCGGGGCACTGGTTGCCGTGCTCTTCCTCGGTGGACCGGCCGGCCCGGTCTTGCCCGGTCCTGTCTGGCTGCTCGTAAAGATGTGGGCGGTATTCCTGTTCACGCAGTGGGCGCGGGCAACCTTACCCCGCGTTCGCATCGACCAGCTCATCGAAATCGGCTGGAAAGGGATGCTCGTCCTCTCGCTTGTCAACTTCTTGTTGACCGCAGTGCTCGTCCCGTTCGTGTAGGCCGGCAGGCCCCACAGTTATCCCACCGCCGGTCGTACGCCCGGCCATGATTACCGGTTCGGAGATGGCCGTCGTCGACGAGAACGCCGCGGCCCTGGGCGTCCCGCGCAAACAACTGATGGAATCCAGTGGCAACGCCATCGCACGCAGCGTCCGTGACATCGCCGAGCCCGGAGACAGCGTCACGGTAGTCTGTGGCCGGGGCAACAACGGCGGCGATGCCTTCGTCGCTGCCCGGTTTCTCGACGACTTCGAGTGCCGGGTTCTCCTGCTTGGCCGGGCAGAGTCTATTACGACCGACATCGCCCGGGAGAACTGGGAGGCGCTTTTGACTGCCGAGTACGACACCGAGGAGGTCCGTGACTCGTCGGGGCTCGACCTCGGTGACCCCGACCTCGTGGTCGATGCGATGCTCGGCACCGGTATCTCCGGTGCGCTCCGGGAGCCGACGGCCACTGCTGCCGCGCGGATGAACAGCACCGACGCGCCCGTTCTCTCGGTCGACGTGCCCTCGGGACTGGATGCCGACGAGGGTGTCGCTGCCGACAACGCTGTCGAGGCCGACCACGTCGTCACCTTCCACGACACGAAACCCGGCCTGGCCGATATCGACGCCGATGTGACTGTCGCGGAAATCGGCATCCCAGCGGCGGCCGAGGCGTTCGTCGAGCGCGGTGATCTCCAGCGAGTCACGCGTGACCCGGCGAGTCACAAGGGCGACCACGGCGAGGTGCTAGTCATCGGGGGTGGCCCATACGTCGGCGCACCTGCCCTCGCGGGCCAGGCCGCGTTGCGAGCGGGTGCCGACCTCGTTCGAGTGACCTGTCCGACCTCGGTCTCCCACGAGATTCAGGGCTACAGCGAGGACCTCATCGTTCGCCCGATGGAGGGCCGGCAGTTCGAACCCGGCCACGTCGGACCCGTCATGGAATTCGCCAACGAACACGACGCGCTCGTCGTCGGCCCCGGACTCGGCAAAGACGAGGATACGCTCGACGCTGCTCGCGCCATCCTCGAAAGCTACGACGGCACCGCAGTCGTCGACGCCGACGCGCTCTCGGTCGTTCCCGACATCGAGACGACGGCGGACCTCATCTGTACGCCACACCAGGGCGAACTGATCGATATGGGGGGACAGACGAGCAGCGACTGGCGTGAGCGCCGCGACCTCGTCGCGGACTTTGCTGCGGAGGTGGGACACACGCTCCTCGTGAAAGGCCACTACGACGTAATTTCCGACGGCGACACCACCCGCGTCAGCCGCACCGGCAATCCCGGCATGACCGTTGGCGGGACAGGTGACGTACTCGCGGGGATCACGGGAGCGCTCGCTGCCACGCAGGCACCGACAGATGCCGCCAGCATCGCAGCGTTCGTCAACGGTCGCGCCGGCGATATCATCTACGACGAGTACGGGAACGGCTTGATGGCGAGTGACCTCCTTGACGCGATTCCGGAGGCCTTGGCTATCGAAGACAGCTGACCCCACGACACACGCGGTTCGCCCACGGACGAACGTACTTTGGGTATAAGTGGGTTCTAAAGGTGAGTTTTCGAAACGACAACCGTTTTGCCGGGTCTCCGGCCATCTCTGAGTGATGGCACGAAGCACGGACCACACCGACTCACTCGGTGTCCGCGTTGTCGAAGCAGTCGCAGCGGCCAGAGACGTTTCGGTCGAGGGTCTCTCGCCGCTCTATTACACGATCGAACCGGATGCACTCGATACACTGTTCCCGTCGACGGGAGACGGTGTGGAGTCAACCGGTTGCGTTCGATTTCAGTACGAGGGCTGTACCGTTGTCGTCACCAGCGACGGGACCGTCGAAGCCGCCGTAGACGACGACCGGACTGTTCACGCCGCCTGTGACTAGCAGGTCAGGCTGAAGCTTCAGTTTCGACCAACTCGCCCGCTTTCGAACGGGACTGCTGGACGACAGAGGGTCGCGCCTCGAACTCGATGACCACCTGGTCGCCGTAGTCGACGGAGTGGACGTTGGCGTTGTCGTGAATCCAGGAGACGACACTCATCGTATCGTCCGTCATCGGCAGGACGAGCCGCTCCTGTTCGAAGTCCGGGAGTTCCGTATGGATGCGCTCGCGCAGAGAATCGATGTGTTCGCCCGTTCGCGCACTGATAACAGCCGGGTCCGGTGCCAGCGCCGACAGCGCCTCACGCTTGCGGGTAACCTCCTCGTCGTCGACCTTGTCGATTTTGTTCAGCACCGTCACGATGGGTGCCTCGTTGCGCTCATAGAGCGTGTCGTGACACGTGACGAGTTTCTCGCGCATCTCCTCGACGGACTCGCTCACATCGACCACCAGCAAGACGAGGTCAGCCCGGTAGACGGCGTCGAGCGTCGACTTGAACGACTCGACGAGCCAGTGTGGTAAATCTGAAATGAATCCGACAGTGTCGGTCAACAACACGTCTCTGGCGTCGATGTCGGCCTGTCGGGTGGTCGTCCCGAGCGTCGTAAAGAGTCGGTCCTCGGACTCTGCAGTGGTGTCGAGGTCCGGGTGGAGGTCGTCGTTCTCGTCGACATCGAGGTCGGCAGCCAGTCGCCGCAGTAGGGTCGACTTACCCGCGTTCGTATATCCCGCCATCGCCACGAGGTCGAAGCCTGACTCCCGGCGCTGCTCGCGGCGGTGTTGCTCTGTCTGCTCGATGGTTTCGAGCTCGTCACGGATACGGGCGATACGGGATTTGATGTCCCGCTCGCGACTCTCGTCGTACTCGCCAAGCCCCATGAAGCCGGGGCGCTCGTCACGCTTTGCGAGGCTGGCTTTCGCTTCCGCCCGCGGCAGTTCGTACCGCAATTCGGCCAGTTCGACCTGGAGTTGTGCTTTCCGGGTCTGTGCGCGCTGGCCGAAGATTTCGAGGATGAGCCGGAACCGGTCGATGACACGGATGTCCTCCGGGAGTTTGTTCCCGATGTTGAACGTCTGGTACGGGCCCAGTTGGTTATCGAAGATGACCGCTCGTGCGTCGGCTTGCTGGACCAGTCCCCCGAGTCGCTCGACTTTCCCTTCTCCGAGGTGATAGGCTGGGTCCTCGGTGCGTGTCTGTGTCAGCGTCTCGACAACAGCGTAGCCGGCGGCACGCGCGAGGTCTTCGATTTCGGACGTGTCTGCCTCGCCGCTGTCGACACGCTTTGCAACGACCGCCCGTTCAGGGGTGATAGTTCGCTCCGTCACTCACTCGCGAACTAGCGCGGCACGGTATATAAATTCGGGCCTGCCGCCAGCGAGTAGGGGGCATAAAACCCTTATAGGCTCGGAGTTAGGTGGTGCTTATGGCAATCGACCTCCCCGGACTTGGCTTCCAGATGGGTGGGAGTGCACTCATCGGGGCAGTAATCGGATTCACAGCGAAGAAAGTGGCGAAGATAATCGCTATCATCATCGGACTGGAGTTGATGCTGTTCAAGTTCCTCGAATCACGCGGCGTCCTGCAGGTGAACTGGGGCGAACTCGGCGGCGCGTTCGAAAATCTCGCCCGCGACGGCGCGGGGAGCGCCCAGTCGCTCGTCGAGACGTTCATCACGACCGCCGGTGTCGGCGGTGGCTTCGCTGTCGGTTTCTTCGTCGGATTCAAACGGGCCTGAACGCTCTGAGACCCAATTACCGCGTGTTGATGTCGTCTTCGTCCTCGATAATCTGTGTCTCGGCTTCGCCGCTGGTGTGTTCGTTGACGAGGTCATAGAAGTCGTTTTGCATACCAGCGGGGAACTCCGTGACACCGACCCAGGAGCCGTCGGGTTGCCACTCCTCGCGTTCGAGGTCGCCGAACTGTCGAATCTTCGCCTGCGCGCTGCCGGCATAATCCGCTGGCACCTGCACCGCGACGGTGACAGTATCGAACCGAATCGGAATCACTGGCCGCAGAGCATCCAGTGCCTCGTCGACCTGATTCTCGACGGGTTCCATCGGGTCGACACGGAAATCCGTCTCCTCCAGGGCGCTCTCGATGCGCTCCGGCGGGTGGGGCGCGTCGTCCATCTGCGGGTTGACCGCGTTGCGCGCGATGCGGTTGACGAGGCTCTTGTGTTTCTGTTCTTGCATCTCCCGGCGCTGCTCCGCTGTGATCTGAATCTCCCCGCGCTCGACGACCTCCGGGATTACCTCCATCGGCTCTGTTGTCCCGAAGACCTCCTCCAGGGCGTTCTCCGGCGGCCTGTCACCGCGTGATGCGTTCTCGAAGACATCCTCTGCGGCGATGACTTCCTCCAGGTCGCCGTCGAACTCGCCGCGTTTGATAGCCAGCGCCGCATCGGGGTCCACCAGTACCTCGAACCGTTCACCGTGGGATTCGAGGCGCGCCGTCACCGCCTCGTCCAGTGAAATCATAGCCGAGGATACTGCCCCCCGATAAAAAGGTGTTTCCCGACGCTCGGGGCCCGCGTTACTCGTCGGTGTCGTCAGCGTCGTCCTCGTCGTCTTCGGTGGCCAGCAGACCGAATTCGTCGAGGTAGGACTCCCGCTGTGCCTCCGCAAGTTCCTCGAACTGCTCCGTCTCGGCGTCGATTGTGGCGACGCCGATACCCTCTGGCGAGAGTTCGTCGTCGTTGACCGACGCCAGCGACTCCAGCGCGAGGCGGATACCGCCGTCCAAGTCGAGGTCTTCCTCGTAGTTCTCTTCGAGGTACTCCCGGATGTCGCCGCGGTCGGCACCGACGGCGAGTGCCTTCCACTCGTAGGGTGTCCCGGAGGGGTCGGTCTCGTAGAGTTTGGGTTCGCCGTCGGCGATGCCCGCGATGATAAGCGCGACGCCGAAGGGGCGAGCGCCACCGACCTGCGTGTACTGCTGGATGTAGTCGGTGACTTCCTTGGTGAGTGTCTCGACGCCGATTGGCTCACCGTAGCGGAGTTCGTTCACCTGCGCCCGGCGTCGGGCGAAGTCGATGAGCTGGCGGGCGTCTGCGACATGCCCGGCGCTCGCGATGCCGATGTGGTCGTCGGCCTTGTGAATCTTCTCGACGCTGTCACGCTCCATGAGCGGGGAGCGGATGCGTTTGTCGACCACAAGCACGACGCCTTCGGGTGTTCGCACGCCGATACTCGCGGTCCCGCGCTTGACGGCCTCGCGGGCGTATTCGACCTGATAGAGGCGTCCGTCCGGGGAGAAGATGGTAATCCCGCGGTCGTAGGCCTGCTGTTGGTTTTGTCCCTGCATACTTAGATATCGAGCGTCGTCGCGCCCGCGAAGCCGCCGTCGGTGGCCACGTCGACTCGCTGCTCGCCCACGTGGGCCGGCCGGTCGGCCCCACGGAACGCCACGTCTCTCTGCTCTGGGCCTTCCGGTCGGCGCCCCATATACTTTTCTTCACAGGCACGCACGGTCCCGCTGATTCCGCGTACGCGCAGGGCCACGTCCTCGCCATCGATGCGCCCGACGCTCGCGATGACCGCCCGGGCCCGGTCGGTTTCGCCACGTCGGGTCCGGACGATTGCCTCACCGTATCCATCGCGATGCGAAAACGACATCACCTGCAGGTCGATGGCGGCACTGCCGACATCGCCGACGAGGTTCTGTGCGCCGTACCAGAGGTGTCGCTGGACTGTCCCGCGGTCGAGGTCGGCCTCGGGCCAGCTTTCGATGCCGACTGCAAGGTATCGCCACCGGGGCCGGAGGTGTTTGGGCAGGTGTTTCATACACTCGGTTTGGCCCCCGCGTGTTTCAAGCATGCGCTCCTCGTCACCGAGACGGGGCCTCACCTGGGTGTAGAAGGTTTGAAGACGCCTCGTTGCACACGTAGGGGCAGAGTACATGCAGCGACGGCATCTCTCAGGTGGCGGCCTCGCAGTCGTCGGCGTCGTACTGGCAGTTATCCAGGTCTTTCACGGTATCCAGCAGACGGACCGGCCCCTCGTCTTGCTGTTCGAGACTGCTCCTTTCGTGCTCGTCGCGCTGACACTTTCATATGCCGGCTACTGGCTCACTACCAACGAACAGTTCGGCGACGATATAGAGCGGATACTCGCGTGGGGAGTTGGCGGTATCGTCCTCTTTGCTTCCATCGGGGCGTTGCAGCTATTCAGCCAGCGTGTCTTTCTCGGGACGCTCGACCGGTCGAGTTACGTCGCTATCGACTTCGTTACTGTCGGCGGTGTCGTCGGGATACTGGTCGGTATCTACGACGCCCGCAGCAGACTGCGACTGCGCGAACTCGAACGCGAGCGTGACAGAATCGAAGCCTTCGGCAACAAAGCCGCGGATGTCAACAACTACGGCCGTGCGGTCAACCGGTGCGATTCCGTCGATGAGGTGAGTGCGCTGTGTATCCAGGCGATGCAGGCGCTGCTTGGCGTCTCCGAGGTCGCGGTGCTCGCCCTTGGCGACGAGACGCGGGTCATCGACGATACCATTCTGAACGTCTCGGAGGAGACGTTGCGCTCGCTGGGCGAACGCGCCGGCGATGGCGAGCGAGCGACTGTCGTCACCCACGACGCCGTCCCGGACCCGCTGGCCGACCAGACGAACGCCGTCGTCTCCGTCGAGATTACGACTGTCGGCGACGCATCGTTCGTCCTCGTCGCGCTGGCGGGTCCCGACGCCCGTTTCGAGGACGAGGACGTGCAGTTGCTCGAACTCCTGACCGCACACGCAGGAACTGCCATCGACGGTATCTACGCCGACCGAGACGCCGCTACCGTCGATGCGGACGAGACGACGACCACCTCCTGACCACCGACGGCGACCGGCCCGAGTCCGTCGCTCCCTATTCCCGCAGTGCGTCTTCGCGTTCGGTTCCTTCGAGCGTCTCCTGTTCGACATCGGTCGCGACGACGGCGGGTTTGTACGCGCCACCATCGAAGAGGTCGTGGTCGGCGATTGAGGACTCGACGTACCGCGAGAAGGCACGACGTTCCGGTGGCAGACGGCCGTAGATGATTTCCTCCTCGACGAGGTCGTAGACGGGGATACGCGGCGTCAGAAGCGTGTTCTCGCCGACGATGCTGTTTTCACCGACGACAAAGCCGCTCGTGACTCGACAGCCGGCCCCCAGCGAGGCACCGTCTTCGACGATGACCGGTGCGTCCTCGACGGGTTCGAGGACGCCTCCGATGAGCGTGTTTGCACCGAGTTTGACGTTGTCGCCAATCTGTGCACACGAGCCGACGGTGTCACAGGAGTCGACCAGCGTGCCGTCACCGACGTGTGCGCCGATGTTGACGAAGGAGGGACTCATCATGATGACATCCTCGCCGAGGTAGGCACCGCGGCGGATAGTGGTGCCTGTCGGCGTATTCCGGGAGCCACGGTCGCCGAGGTCGTCTGTATCAAGCACCGGGAGCACGTCGTTGTAGGTCACGTCCCCGTACTCGTAGCTGGATATCTGCCGGAGCCCGAAGTTCAGAAGAACGCCCTGTTTGACCCACTCGTTGACTTCCCACTCGCCGCCGGATTTCTCCGCGGCCCGAATCTCGCCGGCTTCGAGTGCTTCGAGAAACTCCGCCAGCGTCGTCAGCTCCTCGGCATTCACCTCGTCGGCTGCGAGGCCGTCGTCGTAGCGAGACCACAGGGTTTCGATATCGGACTGAAGACTCATATCGCGCCAATCACACCCTCCGAACTTGTCGATTGCGTCTCGGGACGGGAAAAGACACTCAGCTATGCGTCGACCACGTCGCCGAAGTCGTACCACCCCGGGTCCTGACGCGCCAGCCAGACGGCAGCGTCGATTGCGCCGGCGGCAAAGACCCCACGGTCCTCTGCACGGTGGCTAATCGTCAGCACCTCGTCGTTGTCGGCGAGGGTGACTTCGTGTTCCCCGCGGATGTCTCCGGCCCGGCGGACGAGCATGCCGACCTCGTCTTCCTCGCGGGGCTGGATGCCCTCGCGGCCCGGGACCGTCTCGAAGTCCCGATGCTCGCTAATCTCTTCGAGAATCGTCTTCGCCGTCCCGCTGGGGGCGTCCCGTTTCTGGTTGTGGTGGGTCTCCATGACTTCCACGTCGTAGCCCTCCAGTGCTTCGAGCGCGGGACCGAGCGCGCGAAGCAGGCCCTGAATCCCCCGCGAGAAGTTAGTTGCCTTCAGCAGCGGGACCGCCTCGCTTGCCTCTTGCAGAACCGATAGCTGGTCCTCGTCGACGCCCGTGGTCCCGACGACCAGTGGGACACCTGCACCAGCACACGCCTCGGCAAGCGCTACCGTGGACTCGGGAACTGTGAAGTCGATGACGGCGTCCGGGTCGTACTCGGACAGTGCATCCCCCGTTTCGGCAGGACTGTACACCGGCACGTCCACGTCGGCGTCGCCGTCGACATCGATACCGAAGGCCACGTCCACGTCGCCGCGCTCGTCTGCCGTCTCGACGACCGTCTGACCCATCCGTCCTGCGACGCCGTTGACCCCCAGCGTCGTCATTGTGCCTCCATCGTGTCGTATTCCGCGAGCAGGTCCGCGAGTCGGTCGTAGTTCTCGGGGGAGAGTTCCGTCAGCGGCGCACGGAGGTTGCCGTTGCTCCAGCCCCGAATCTCCGTGGCGGCCTTGACCGGGATTGGGTTAGTCTCCCAGAACAGTGCGCGGAACAGCGGGCCGAGGTCGTGGTGGAGGTCCCGCGCGCGGTCGTAGTCGCCATCGAGGGCGGCCCAGACCAGCTCACTCACGCGCTCAGGTTCGACGTTGGCTGCGACGCTGATACAGCCGGTGCCACCCAACGAGATGATGGGTAGGTTCTCACCGTCGTTGCCCGAGAGCACGTCGAACTCCTCGTCGCGGGTCTTCTCGACGATTTCGCCGACCTGATTCAGGTCACCGCCTGCGGCCTTGTAGCCCTGGATGTTCTCGTGTTCCGCGAGTGTCGCAACGGTGTCCGGCTCGATGTTTTGCCCGGTCCGGGAGGGAACGTTGTAGACAATCTGTGGAACGTCCACTTCGTCTGCGATGGTTTCGTAGTGTTCGACGAACCCGCGCTGCTCGGGCTTGTTGTAATACGGCGAGATGAGAAGGAGCGCGTCAGCCCCGGCCGCGGCGGCTCGGCGTGACAGGGAGAGTGCCTCGTCGGTGTTGTTCGAGCCACTCCCGGCGATGACGGGCACGTCGACGGCATCGATGACGGCGTCGATGACCTCGATGTGTTCGTCGTGGCTGACCGTCGCGGACTCGCCGGTCGAACCCATCGGGACGAGGCCGTCGACGCCTGCTGCTTCGAGGCGCTTGGCGTCGTCGCGGAGTGTCTGGAAGTCGATGCTGCCGTCGTCGTTAAAGGGCGTGCACATCGCGGGGTACACGCCGCCGAAAGTGTCGATGTCGGTCATGGGAATGTCGTTGTGTGTTGTCTCGCAGTTGTGTTGCTTGTGTGGTTCGGTTTGCGTACCGCTCTCTGAGTGGTTCGAACATGACCCGAGACAGGGTTGCCACGCCTGCCACGAGTCTCTCACTACAGTTTGCGTTTCGAGAACGAGCGGCCGCCACGCTGGTCCGGGTTGCACCCGTGCACGGACGTGACGACCAACATATCACAACCACCAGCAGCGAGGGACTTATACATTGTGTCTACTCCTCAGCCTGTGGTGGGGTACCATGTCCCATGACACTCTCTATAACGCACGCTTTTTTATACGTCGGACCGTATCTGTGGGTGATGGTACGACACATCGGTCTCAAACTCAGGATGATTCTGGCGGGAAGCATCCTGTTTGCCTTCTACGCGGCGGTAGCCGGGTTTGTGATGTTCACGTTCGGTGCCACGACGAACGTCCTCGCTATATTGCTGGTGCTGACGCTTGCGTTCGTCGGCTTCCAGTACAAATTCGGGAAGTGGGCGGCTCTGCGGAGCGTCGGCGCCGAGGACATGCCCCAGGAGGGGCGGTACAGGCAGATTCACCAGGAAGTCGAGCACCTCAGCCGCGATATGGGTATCGAGAAACCCCGGCTGATGGTCGCGAGCATGGGCGTCCCGAACGCCTTCGCCGTCGGTCGGAAAGGTGCAGGCGTCGTGGTCGTCTCGAAGGAGATTATCGACCTGCTGGACGAACCAGAACTCAACGGCGTCCTCGCCCACGAACTGGCTCATATCAGCAATCGCGACGTAGTCGTGATGTTGCTGGGCCAGTCCATCGCGTCTATCGTCGGCATCGTGGTCCAGTGGACGGTCATCCTGACCAGCGACAACGGCATCGCGGACCTCTTCGTCGGGATGATACTCGGGAGCATCGCGCAGATGCTCGTCTCGATTTTCGTGCTGGCCATCTCGCGGTACCGCGAGTACGTCGCCGACAGCGACGCCGCCCAGTACACCAACAATCCCGAAGCGATGGCCCGCGCACTGGAGAAAATCAGCTCGGGTGCAAAGCAGGCACAGGCCAGCCAGCAGGCTGCGAGCCGTGGCCGTGGCGGCGGACGTGGCCGCGGTCGAGGCCGTGGCCGGAACCAACAGCAAAACGAGGGCACACCGGACGAGGTTGCTGCACTCTGTATCTTCGAGGGTGACCGCGGCATCCTCCAGACCATCTTCGCGACCCACCCGCCGGTCGAGAAGCGCATCGAGAAACTCCGCTCGTACTAGCTGCGGTAGCAAGCCCTTTTTGTGCCGGCCCGGTTATGGCGTTCATGGCCGAGATTCACCCGAATCAGCGGGTCGCGGTTCTCGCTGACTCGCAGAACCTCTATCATACGGCGCAGAGTCTCTACTCCCGGAATATCGACTACGACAGTCTACTGGATGCGACCGTCGATGGCCGCAAACTCACACGCGCGCTCGCCTACGTCGTTCGCGCTGACGCACCCGAGGAGGAGTCGTTTTTCGACGCACTGACCGATATCGGCTTCGAGACACACATCAAGGAAATTCGCACCTTCGGCGACGGCTCGAAGAAGGCAGACTGGGACGTGGGGATGAGCCTGGACGCTGTCTCGCTCGCACCGCACGTCGATACCGTGGCGCTGTGTACCGGTGACGGTGACTTCGCACGGCTCTGTCGCTATCTCGAACACGAAGGGGTTCGCGTCGAGACGTACAGCTTTCAGGAGTCGACTGCCGACGACCTCATCGAAGCCGCCCACGAGTTCACGGACCTGAGTTCGGATACCGACCGCTTCCTGCTGTAGCTGGCGTGCTCACTTGAATCCCTACAAAGAAGTGCCGGCTCAGACCGGGCGGCCGTCGCTCTCGGAGGTCCCAAGCAGCAATGTCCCAGCAGCGACGCCCAGAATGGCGACGCTACCGACGACTCCCGGGATGGTTGCCTTGCCCGCCATACTCACGAATACGATGAGACCAGCACACGCAAGCAGCAAAGCTGCACCGGCCAATATCTTGAACTGATTCGACTGGCTCATATCTACGTTTCTCTCCGGTCTACTATCGTATAAGTCTGGTTGAGACTGTAGGGCACTGGCACGATATACCATAACAATAGCCTGTTTTATTGGCCTCTGGTAACATATACCAGACAGAGGTGACCAAGACGGAAAGCGGAGTGATTTTACATCGAAGTCCGATAGAGGGTCCCAATGGACGACAGTGACCGGGTATTCCTGCAGCGCGTGGCCGATTACCAGTTCGGTCGTGGGGTCGGGCAGCGACTGTTCCCGGCAGATGCAGACCTCTCCGTGACCCGGACCAGTTCCGGCCGGCCACGGCAGGTCCGCACGCCGGATGGGAGACTCGTTACCTACGGCACCGACGGCCGGTTCACACTCGGTATCACCGGAGGGAAACGACTGCAGACAGTCCTCGACGAAGGCGCCTATCGCGTTGTCGTCGGCGACGAGAGCGAACCGTTCGTCCGGGATGGTCGTAACGTCTTCTCGAAGTTCGTCGACGTGGCCGACGAGGGTATCCGCCCGCGCGACGAGGTGCTGGTCGAACACGAGACCGGCGACCTGCTGGCAGTCGGTCGGGCCGAACTCTCCGGTGACGGGATGCGTTCGTTCGAGACCGGTATGGCCGTCGAGGTTCGCGAGAGCGTTCCGGAGTAAGCGGGTCCGCCAGCCGAGTCCCGAGAGTCGGCCGCCAACGCAGACCTTTTAATCGACTGGCGTGAACCCGGGGATATGTTTGGAGGAGGCGGCGGCGGACTGAACCCGAGCAAAATGAAGCAAATGATGGAGCAGATGGGCATCGACATCGAGGATATCGATGCCGAGGAGGTCGTCATCAAGACCCCCGACGAAGAACTCGTCTTTAGCGACGCCGAGGTCCAGTTGATGGACGCACAGGGTCAGGAGACCTACCAGGTCGTCGGCTCGCCGGAGTCCCGCGAGCGCGGGGCCGGCGGCGGGACCGAGAGCGACGAGGCCGACGAGGGTATCCCACAGGACGACATCGACCTCGTCGCACAGCGGACGGGTGCAGGCGAGGAGGCTGCCCGCGAGGCGCTCGAAGAGACCGACGGTGACCTCGCAGCAGCAGTCGAGCGGCTCGAATAGTGTCTTACCTGTTCGTCTACGAGGACCGCGAGTACCTGCTGGCACCTGGCGACCGACTGGAGACCGACCTCGGGATTCTGGAGGTCCCCGAGGACGTCGAGGCAGGCGAGACGGTCGAGACGCATCTCGGGACCGAGTTCGTCGCACGCGAACTCCGCGGGCCGGACCTGTTCAACCACCTCGAACGGACCGGCGCGCCGATGATGCCCCGCGATGCCGGTCTGGTAGTCGGCCACACCGGTATCGGCACTGCCGACCGGGTTCTCGATGCGGGCACGGGGACGGGTGTTCTCGCGTCCTATCTCGGTCGCATCGGCGCTGACGTGACGACCTACGAGCGGGATCCCGACTTCGCCGACGTGGCACGTGAGAACATGCGTCTGGCTGGCGTCGACGACTGCGTCGACGTGCGGACCGGCGATGTCGCTGCTCACTTCCCCGACCTCGGGGAGTTCGACGTCATCACGCTGGATACGGCAGATGCGGCTGTCGTCGTCGAGCACGCCCCACAGCTGCTCGCACCGGGCGGCTACGTCGCCGTCTACTCGCCGTTCGTCGAGCAGACCCGCGAGGTCGTCGAGGCGGCCCAGACCGCGGGTCTCGAAGAAATCGAGACGCTAGAGACCATCCAGCGCGAGATGGACTTCGACGACCGCGGCTCACGGCCATCGACCGCTGGCGTCGGGCACACCGGCTACCTGACCTTCGCACGCTTGCTCTGAGCGGCCGCCTGCACTCTCAGCGGACGCTCCGGAAAAGCTCCAGCAGTTCGTTGCGCATCGTAGCCGGTGGCAGCGACAGCGTTGCGTCGTCGCTGTCCAGCCCGAGTGCATCACCGAGCGGTGCTGCGGGGTAGCCCCCGGTGACGACATAGAAGTCACGGCCGTCGTTCCAGGCCCCGACCCACCCAGCGACTGCGACCTCTCCCGTCGGGTCGATACCGTCGAAGCGGGTGAGCCGCGCCCGGTTGCCCGAACGGACCCGCATCCGCTCGCGTTTCCCTCGCTCGACTTCCGTTACACCGCGTTCTGTGAGTCGCTGTTTGAAATTCCGCCGCGCCTCGCTCCGGACCGACGGGACGACCATCGAGGGCAACGTTCCCGGCGGGAGTGAGGGCTGAAAGCCCAGTTTCGTTGCGCCGACGAACCGCCACTCGTGGTCGATATCCCCGTCTGTGGCTTCCCTGACGGCGGCCCGGACCCGTTCGTCCTCGTACCGTCTGGTCGCACCCCGGACCTGCATGGTCGGGAGTTCGAACAGCGTCTCGACGCTCTCGTCTATGCGTGTCCAGTCATCGAGCGCGTCGGCGTCGAAGTCGGGGTACGAGGGGTCAGTCACCGTTCAGTGGTCGTCCTCGCGCCACTTGTGCTCACACTCGATGCAGGTGAAAAAGCGTGTCTCGGACTCGTCAGCGGCGCGAATCTGCTTCATCTCGTAGCGGGCGGTATCGTGACCACATTCCGGACACCGCGCGTTCGTCGTCGGGCCGATGGCCTCGCCGTCGGTGTCGCTCATGTCCACGACTTCCGATTCCTCCTGGCCCTGCGTCGTCACCATCGCTTCCTCTTTGGCGTCATCGCGGAGTGTCTCGTTGCCACAGCTCCCACAGACCCAGTGGTCACCCTCCGTCTTCATCATCGAACCGCAGTCGTCGCAAAATTCCATGTCGGTCAGCTAACGCGGTCAGGAATATAATTCCCCGGATTCAACTGTTGCCCTGCCACTCCCGGCAGGCGTCCATATCTTCCAGCAGCTCCTCGTGCAGGCCACAGTACGGCGTGATTTCGCCGTCCGCCCGGACGTAGTCGAAGTGCGAACAGTTGCCGCAGTACCGGTCGGGGCTACCGCGCTCGGTGACTGCCTGTTCGAGGTCAGCACTCGCAGCGGCAGGTGGCTGTCCCCCGGTTTCGGTCGCCACCCCGCCGGCACCGTCGCCCGCCGGTGGTGGGGTCTGCTCCGCGTTGCCCGCCGGCGCTGGCGTCGATTCGCCCACCGTCGGTTCGTGCACAAGCGTCTCTTCGTCGGCTTCGTCGTTCGTCTGGGTGTCGACATCGCCGTCCGGCTCCCGTCCGAAGAGGCCGACGCCACCCATTCCGGGAATGCCGGTGTCGTCCTCGACGACGCGAACTGTCCCCTCGTCGGTTATCTCCAGTCGCGCGTTGCCGCCGGGGTCGGTCCGGGTCTTGAACGTCGCGACGCCGGCGAACAGACACCAGAAAGTGACGAGCGTGCCTGCGGAATACAGCAGCGCTGTCACGACGGCGAGTTCGGGGTTGGTCGCCACCCACCTGTAGGGGTAGGCATACCGGAACAGCGCAATCCCGAGCACCGCCAGGCTCGCACCGATTGCCGCTGCCGCTCTCGTCGCCCGCCCTGCCGGCAAGACGGTGAAGATACCGAGGAACACGGCCGGCAGGCCGAACCCGGCCATCGTTCCGGCCAGTTCCCGCGCCTCGAACACCGACAGCCCCAACTCGCTTGCGAGGTCCGTCGTTGCGATGGGGATGGCTCCCACCACGAGTGCCACACCGGCCAGAAAGAGGCTCGCCCCCACGGCCCGGCGTCGCCGGGTAGCGACCGCACCGACACCCCCGTCGTAGACATCTGTCAGGCTGGTCATGCGTGCGTGTATGCGAGTCATCTACAAAACTACCCGTCAGACGGGCGTCACACGGCGGGGGCAGAGCCCTGCTGCTCGGGATTCGAAAGCTCTAATCATCGGGGGCCTGAACGCCCGCACATGGCTGACGAGGACGAAAGCGAGGACGAACCCGCCGTAGCACTCGGTGAGGGCGAGGACGTAGAGGGTGCGCCCGTCGCCCGGGTTGCCGAGCGCCTGATGTGGGGCATCGAAAAGAGCGAAATCGACGCCCGGGAAGGCGACACCGTCGTTCGCACTCCCGACGGTCCCGAGGAGCTATCCGAGGTACTCGCCGAGGTCGACGAGACGTACTTCGCGACCCGGCAGGACTTCACCGATGCCGTCGAAGACGTCATCGGCACTGGCCCCGTCCCGACTGAGTGACGGAATCGAGCGACACGGCCCGACGCGTCTGGTGGGGTCGCCACTGTCTTTTTCACCGTCCCCGACCACACTCTTCACATGACGCTCCCTATCGACCCGTCTGTCGTCGACCCCGAGGATGTCGGCGAGAAGCAAGTCACGCTCGAACTGGACCACGAGGAGGCTATCGAGGTCGTCCGCGAGGCCTGCCTGGACGCTGGCTTCGGTATCCCCGTCGAGTTTTCGCCGTCCGATATGCTCAACGAGAAAGTCGATGCCGACCGCGACCCCTACTACGTGCTGGGCGCTTGCAACCCCGACGTGGCAAATCAGGCGCTGTCGGCCTCCGAGAAACGTATCGGCGGGCTCTTTCCTTGCAACGTCATCATCTGGGAGGAACAGCCGGGCCAGCAGCGCGTGTATCACGTCTCTATCATGCGCATCGCGCGACTGGTCGGGATGGCACCCGACGACGAGACGTGGGCAGACATCGTTGCCGAGACCGGCGAGTACGTCGATGACCTCTTTGGAACGTTGCGAGGGTCCGAACACGCCATCGCCTGAGAGTCTAGAGAAGATACTTCGCGCTGAGGTGTGCGGTACTCTCACATAGCCGCCCGCTCGAAGCTCCACGACGTGGCGCTGATTCTCGTCGGTCTCGTGCTGGTCGGGGCCGCTGCCGTCGACATCGTCTCCTGTGTCGCCGCAGCGTTCGGGCCTGTCGCCATTCTTGTCGGCAGCGTCGACCTGTGGCGGACGCGGCGCAGACGCCTCTGGGGTGAGACTGACGGCTCTTGACCGCTCAAAAGTCGCCGATCTGTGACTGGATACCCGAGACCATGGTTGATTTGCGGCGCAAATCGGTCAGCGAGACGGGGAGTGCGGGTGCGAGTTGCTGGACGGCGTCGTGGAACGTTTCAGCCGTGGCGTACTCACCCTCGAAGGCGTGACGGATGCCTTCCCGGATTTGCCAGACGCCGACCGGTGCCCAGTAGGACTCGCTGGCGTGACGAATCACGAGACACGTCGCCTGTCTCCCGATGTCTTCGAGGTGTTCTAACACTGCGAGCCGGGAGGCGTAGTACGCGCCGGACGTTTCGTCGACGTAGTTCGAGCGCCCCTCGTAGCTCTCGTCGTCTGCGGCCATGTAGTAGGAGCCATCGGGTTCGGGGTTCCAGATGCTGCCCGGCGCTTTGAGCTCGACGAGTTCGAACTCCCAGTTCCCCGGTGCGAGGATGACCCAGTAGTCGTTGCCGACGTACTCGTTGTACCAGACCTGTACCTCGTTGACGGTCTGCTCGTTGCGGATTCCACCCCGAAGGTACTGGCCGACGGTGTCATCGACCGCGGTGATGGACCACCGCGTGGGGACGAGGCGTCGGTTCCGTCCCTGTCCGAGTGCGCCCGCCGAGAGGATGGTGTTGATATCGTAAACATCGAAGCCGCGCCGGTAGAGGTAGTTCATCGCGCCCTCGGCCTGCCAGTCGTCGTCCTCCAGTGTCTTTTCGACGGGACGGGGGACGTGGGGGTTCTCCGCGAGGTCGGCGTCGGTCGCCCGCGCACGCGGTCCCGTCGGCGTCGAGATATCGTCGAGCGAGAGGTCGAGTTCGGGTTTGGCATCCAGCCCCACCTCCACGTCGACGGGGTGGTCGGCGATGGCGACCTCCCGTTGGACGCCGACGAACCCGTCCCACACGTCGTCGACATCGACCTGTGCCGACCGGGTGGAGTTGAGCAGCCCCGTCCGGCGCTGGAGGACGTCGTCGATGCCATAGCCCTCCTGGTACCAGTCGCCACTTGTGGCATACTGGGTCGGGTCGGCGTCCTCGGCCATCGGCGAGAGCAGGCCCGTCGACACCGAGGGATAGTTCGAGCGCCCGACGAAGATTTCCGGGGCGGTCGACCCGTAGAGGTCATCACCCTGCACGGTCTGCTCGAACTGCCGCTCGACATCGTCGAGGTAGTCCGTGATAGCGTAGGATTTCTCCTCGGCGAGGCGGCGGCGCTCGGCGGCCTCGTCGCGCTCGAATCCGTCGACAAACTCGTCTAGCCGCATCAGTCGGGGGAACGAGCCAGCGGGGTATGAATCTGACTCCCCTGGGCCAGTCGGTCCCGAATTGTCACTGCTCTTCCGGCAGCGAGAAGTAGACAGTCGTTCCCTCTCCCTCCGTCGAGTCGACCCACATCTCCCCGCCGTGGCGCTCGACGATACGGTTGGAGATTGCCAGCCCGATGCCGGTTCCCTCGTCCCCGACGCTGGCCCCACGTTCGAACAGATCGAAGACTCTGTCCTGGTCGTCTTCGGGGATACCCACGCCTTCGTCCTCGATTGCGAAGACGACGGCTCCGTCGCGCTGCTCGGCCCGTATCTCGACGACTGGCCGGGACTCGCCTGCGTACTTGATGGCGTTTTCGAGCAGGTTCTGGAACACTCGCTGAAGCTGTCGTTCGTCTGCCGGCACTGTCGGCAGGTCCCCTACGCTGATGGTGGCGTCCGTCTCCTCGATTTTCAGCCCGAGCGACTCCCGTGCGTCCTCAAGCACCGGCTCCGGGTCACACGGTGTAATCTCCTCACCGTGGGTCTCGACCCGGGAGAACTGGAGCAGGCCGTCGATGAGGTTTTTCATCCGGTCGGCACCATCGACGGCAAACTCGATGAACTCCTCGGCCTCCCCGTCGAGTTCGTCGCCGTACTCGGTTTCGAGCAGACTCACGTAGCTGCGAACCATTCGCAGAGGCTCCTGGAGGTCATGAGAGGCCACGTAGGCAAAATGCTGTAGCTCCTCGTTGGACTGTTCCAGCTTCGCTTTCGTCTCCTGTAGCTCACGCTCCCGGCGCTTTCGGTCGGTCACGTCCCGCGAGAACCCAGCCACGTGGGTCACTTCGCCGCCATTTCTGACCGGCCGGCCCTGTATCTGGAGCCAGCGCGTCCCATCATCGTGGGTCACCCGCACCTCTACTTCCTGAGCATCCCCGGCAGCGACGCCATCCATCATCTCATACAGGTCCTGTCGGTCGTCCGGGTGGACCGCCGCCACGAAGTCTTCCGGATTCTCCCTGAGGCGCTCGACCGGCCGACCGAAAATCTCCTCGTAGGCGTCGTTGACGAAGACGACCTGCTCCCAGTCGGCGGTGAACAGCCAGATGATGTCGTCGGTGGCGTCGGCCAGAGCCGTCAGAATCCCTTCCTGTGGCAAATCGTCTCGCTCCGGCTCGAACACGTCTCCTGTCACACTATTACAACGTGGGCCCAGTGTGTTAAACGGTTGTTTTGGGTTTCTGACAGCAGGGCTACCGACGGCAAAAACCGGGAACGAGAGTGCGACTAGCTGTGGATGCCCATCGCTTCGATTTGTTCCTGATACCGGTTCCGGATGGTGACCTCGGTCACCTGTGCTACGTCGGCGACTTCCCGCTGTGTCTTCTTCTCGTTACAGAGCAGCGAGGCCGCATAGATGGCAGCGGCCGCGTAGCCCGTCGGGGACTTCCCCGAGAGCAGGCCTTTCTCCGCCGTCGTTTCGATAATCTCGTTTGCTTTGGTCTGTACTTCCTCGGAGAGTTCGAGTTCGGAGCAAAAGCGCGGGACGTATTTTTTGGGGTCGACCGGCTCCATCTCCAGACCGAGTTCCTGTGAGATGTATCGATATGTCCGGCCGATTTCCTTGCGTTCGACCCGAGAAACGTCCGAAATCTCTTCCAGACTCCGTGGAATCCCTTCCTTTCGACAGGCCGCATAGAGGGCTGATGTGGCGACGCCCTCGATGGAGCGGCCACGGATAAGGTCCTCTTTCAGTGCCCGCCGATAGATGACCGACGCGACCTCCCGCACGGACCGTGGAACGCCCAGTGCGGAGGCCATCCGGTCGATTTCTGAGAGGGCAAACTGGAGATTCCGCTCCCCGGCGTCTTTCGTTCGGATGCGCTCTTGCCACTTGCGCAGGCGATGCATCTGACTCCGCTTTTTCGAGGAGATTGACCGACCGTAGGCATCTTTGTCCTTCCAGTCGATGGTGGTGGTCAGCCCCTTGTCGTGCATCGTCTGGGTCGTCGGTGCTCCGACGCGGGACTTCTCCTGGCGTTCCTGGTGATTGAACGCCCGCCACTCGGGGCCGGGGTCGATATTCCCCTCTTCGACCACCAGGCCACAGTCATCACAGATCAGTTCTCCGCGGTCAGAACTCTTTATCAGATTATCCGAACCACACTCCGGACAGTCACGCACGCCTTCCTCTTCTTGTTCATTTTCGGACTCGCGCTCGCGCTCCCGCTGGCGGCTGGACCGTGTCATCGCACTTTTATAGTAGTAAGAGCGAGATACTTAAACCCTTGGGCAAAAACTTTGTGGCTTCTGTGGTTATGGGTACAACGGAACGAACCAAAACCGCTGTACAGAAGTCGAATTGTCTGGGATATGGGGTATTTACAAGTGGAAACGGTAATAACGGTCGAATCGTGAGGTAAGCGCGGATGCCCGTCATCGAGTGTGATATCGAAGAGGCGCGTGACAGGCTGGCTGATGCCGGCGTCGAGATAGCGGCGGGAAACACTGACCACGAACAGTGGCGAGCAGCGTACGGTGACGCGACGGCTGTCGCCTACGAGGACAAGGTCGTGATACAGGGCGACTCCCCCGAGCAACTGGAGGCACTGTTGCGCGAGGGCGGGGGTCGTGCGCACGTCTATTTCGATGGCGCATCACGGGGGAACCCCGGTCCTGCCGGTATCGGCTGGGTGGTCGTCACCAGTGACGGCATCGTCGCCGAGGGCAACGACACCATCGGACGGGCGACGAACAACCAGGCCGAGTACGAGGCCCTCATTCAGGCACTGACGGTGGCAAGCGAGTACGGTTTCGAGGAGGTCGACGTACGGGGCGACTCCGAACTCATCGTCAAGCAAGTCCGCGGCGAGTACGACACCAACGACCCGCAACTCCGGGAGTACAGAATCGAAGTCCGCCAGCTTCTCGAGGAGTTCTCGGAGTGGTCGCTGGCGCACGTACCGCGGGAGATAAACGACCGCGCCGACGACCTAGCTAACGACGCACTGGACGATGCCTGAAGACACACCACCTGACGAAACTGCAACTGACGAGTCGGAGACCCTGCCCGACCCCGTCGTCGAGGAGGCAGAACGCCTGACACGGCTGGCCCGTGAGGTCGTCGACGACGCCGAAGCAGCCGTCTATCGAGAAGAGCGTGCGGACCTGCTTGCGGACCACGACTACACCGCCCGCATCCGCGAGGAGGACCGTGATACGCTAGTGCTGTACCCCGAGGAGTGGGTCGAGGACGGGACAGTCTATCCCGACCAAATCGACGATATCGACCGCGGCATCGAGCGCCCGCTGGAGGGACCCGGTGCCGCCGAGGAGTGGGAGCCAGTCGAGGAACACAACCGCACGCTCGCTGAGGCTGTCGCGTCGGAACACGGCACGCCACACGGCGAGAACGCACACGCACTCGCGGATTTTGCCTCCAATCACTACGCGAAGCCAATCGACGACCTCACACGCGAGGAACGGGAGGAATTCCTCACGGAGTATTTCCCACGGAACGCGTTTCCCTCTGACGACCAGAAAGCGGTCGTCGAGGAGTCAGTTCGCCTGACACTGACGGCGGCAGACGCTGACGTTACTGGTGCTGAGCGATGAGGTCTTCGAGGTCACCGGCGCGGTCGTCGTCGGTGACGATTTTGTCGAACATCCACCCGAGCTGGTCCAGCACTGCGTTGTAGCCCTCCTCGGTCAGTTCGTACTGATTCGTTCGTTTGTCGAGTTCGCTTTTCTCGACCAGGTCCATCTCGACGAGGTCGTCGAGGTTGGGGTACAGCCGCCCGTGGTTGACTTCGGATTCGTAATACGTTTCGAGTTCGCGTTTGATTGCCAGTCCGTACCGGGGTTCCTCCGCGAGGATTGTGAGAATGTTCTGTTGGAATGCAGTAAGCTCTCGTGCAATCCCAGGGCTATCGGCTACCGCTTGTGCCTCTGACATAGTAGCCGGGATGTCATCTTCCTACTTAACGGTTGGTAAATCGGCAGCGGGTTGTTACGCATGAAGGCGTGGACAGAGGCGTCCAAAGCAGCTGATATATAAACAAAATAACCATTTTGCAGGCCCCGGTTCCCGAACCGCGTCGTGGGGTGTAGACGATACTTGCAACGGAGACCGAAAGTAGTTTTTGGTAGACATGGGAACTTCCGAGTGATGGTGAATCTCTGGGAAGACCTCGAAACGGGACCGAATCCGCCGGAAGAAATCTACGCAGTCGTCGAGTGCCTCAAAGGCGAGCGCAACAAGTACGAGTACGACAAGGACATCCCGGGTGTCATGCTCGACCGTGTGCTTCACTCGAACGTCCACTACCCCTCGGACTACGGCTTCATCCCGCAGTCCTACTACGACGACGAGGACCCCTTTGACGTGCTCGTGCTCGTCGAAGACCAGACGTTCCCTGGCTGTGTCATCGAGGCACGCCCGGTCGCGCTCATGAAGATGGACGACGACGGCGAGCAAGACGACAAGGTCATCGCCGTCCCCACTGAGGACCCACGGTACGACCACATCGACGACCTGGAAGACATCCCACAGCAGACGCTTGACGAGATCGACGAGTTCTTCGCGACTTACAAGAACCTCGAAGAGGGCAAGGAAGTCGAGACGCTGGGCTGGGAAGACAAACAGGCCGCCAAGGACGCTATCGAGCACGCGCAAGACCTCTACGACGAGAACTTCGGCGAATAGTCCCTCGCCCGCGTTTTCTTCGCGTTGGACACCTCTGTAGCTGTATCACTGACCCACAGCCAACGGCACTCGACAGTGACCCTCTCGTCGAGTGACGGGCAGATGCTCATCAGTTATACCAGCAACCGTTTCCGATACATTATGAGCATGGGTAATTATATGCGTGTTCGGGGTGTACATCAAGATACAATGTCGACCAAAGAACCCACCCTGGGTATGGACCACCCGACGGTTCGGCCGGCGAACTTCGAGCCCGAGACCGAGAGCGCGGACGAAGACGACCCCGACTCAGAGCAGTAATTGCCGATATCTCCAACAGGAGCGGCCCACAGCGTTGCTGTTGACCAACGCGGAGTTTGGAAAAGAAGCTTCTTGTGCCCCAGTTGAGTAACCCGGGATATGGGTCTGTTCGACCGGCTACGCGGCGACGGTAATCCTCGCGTTGCCTTTTTCGGTATCGACGGCGTTCCGTACAGTCTCGTCGAGGATAATCTCGACGAGTTCGAGAATCTGAATGCGATTGCGTCAGAGGGCAGTGCCGGCCCCATTGACAGCATCGTGCCCCCTGAATCCAGTGCCTGCTGGCCCGCGCTCACCACCGGCGTAAACCCCGGCGAAACTGGCGTTTACGGTTTTCAGGACCGCGAAAACGGCTCTTACGACACCTACGTCCCCATGGGCCGAGACGTGCAGGCGACCCGCATCTGGGACCGCGTGGAGGGTGCCCAGCGGAATGCGACCGTGATGAACGTCCCCGTCACGTTCCCGCCACAGGAGAACGTCCAGCGGATGGTCTCGGGTTTTCTCTCCCCGGGCGTCGACCGTGCGGCCCAGCCCGATGAACTGCGGACCACGCTTGAGGACAACGATTACAAAATCGATGTCAACGCCAAACTGGGTCACAACGACGACAAATCCGAGTTTATCGAGGACGCCCACGAGACACTCGATGCCCGTTTCGAGGCGTTCAAACACTACATCGAGCAGGACGACTGGGACCTCTTCTTTGGCGTCTTCATGACGACCGACCGGGTCAACCACTTCCTGTTCAAACACTACGCGCAGGACGGCGAGTACAAAGAGGAGTTCCTCGAATTCTACGCCAAGGTCGACCGCTATCTCGGCGAACTCCGTGAGATGCTCGCCGAGGACGTGACGATGGTCGTCGCCTCCGACCACGGCTTCACCACGCTGGAATACGAGGTCCACTTGAACGAGTGGCTCCGCCAGGAAGGCTGGCTCTCTTATGAGGACGACGACCACAGCGAACTCGGCGATATCGACGAGGACACGAAGGCCTACTCGCTGATTCCTGGCCGCTTTTACATCAATCTGGAGGGCCGCGAGCCCGATGGGGCGGTCCCCGAAGATGAATACGAGGCGGTTCGTGATGAGCTGAAGGAGAAACTGGAGAATCTCGAAGGGCCGAACGGCGAACCTGTCGCCGACCGCGTCGAGACCAAAGAGTCCGCCTACCGCGGCGCACACGACGACATCGCCCCCGACCTGACGGTCATCCCGAACCACGGCTTCGACCTGAAGGCCGGATTCAAGGGCAGCGAGGATGTCTTCGGTGTCGGCCCGCGCAACGGCATGCACAGTTTCGACAACGCCTGTCTATTCGTCGACGACAACGACGTTCGCGTCGGCGACGCCGACCTCTACGATATCGGTCCGACCATCCTGGACCTGCTGGAGTTCGAGTACGACAAGACTGAGTTCGACGGCTCCAGTCTACTCCAGCGGTCCTGAGCGGGAGAAAGCTCGGGCGTCCGTTACCCTGTTTTCCGAAAGCCGATGTGCCTGTAATATCCGGCAGCTAGAACAGGTCGTCGAGGTCGTCGTTCTCGAATTCCTCGGTCGGGTCGACTGTCGTCTGCTCTTGGCTGGCCTCGCGAGCGCGGTCCATGAACTCCTGAACCCGACGGGAGCGTTCCAGCCCGCCGAGCAGGACGAGCGCACCCAGCCGGTCCGTACTCAGCGGGAAGTCCCCGCCACGGACCTGTAGCGACCCGGTCTCGTCTTCGACCCACTTGCGGGCACGCTCGACACCCTTCCTGGAGATGCGGTCGGGTTCGCCGGCGATGACCAGCAGCGCCGATTCGGCTTTGACTGCGTCGGGCAGGCTCATCTTCGTCAACAGGGCGTTGCGTGTAATCGAGGTGATGGTGTTGACGTTCTCCTCGGGGTCGTCGCTGGCCTCGGCAGTCGCGTACCCAAGCGAGGCGATGCCACCCTCACGGAGTGTGTTGATAATCTCCGAGGAGTCGACCACGCTTTCGGCGACGCCTTCGACGGCTTCGCCGGAGGCAAGCAGCAATCCGATACGCTGCGCTATCTGCTCGTTGATGTGGTCGAAGCCTTCCTCGACGCTCTCGCCGCTTTCCCGCCAGGCGTCGTTGTCGATGAGAATGGAGGCGTCGGCCTCGCGGATGATTGTCTTCAGCGACCGGCCGGCATTAGCCTGGTACAGCGAACCCTCGTCACGGCCCGGCAGGATACCGAGTGCGTAGATGGGGACATCGTAGATCGTGTTCAGTTCGTTGGCCAGTGCGGGAGCCCCGCCGCTGCCGGTGCCGCCGCCCAGCCCTGCGACGATGAACACAGCCTCGGCATCGGTCATGATGCGCTGGTCGAGTTCGTCCATGACCTCGGTGGCTTCCTCTTGCATGATTTCGGCACCGAGTTCGTTGTCGCCGCCGACACCGTGGCCTTTCACCCGGTCCTGGCCAATGAGCATCGTGTCGATGTTCAGTTCTGCGAGGTCGGACTTCGCTGTGTTGACGGCGAACGCTCCCTGTACCGCCTCAAATCCCATTTCGTAATCGAACTCGGCCAGCGCCTGCGTGACCTTCCCCCCGGCCTGGCCGACGCCAATCAGGACGACCTTCATACGGACATGCTCGGGTCTCCCGGTAATGAACATTTGGGCATCGGTTGACGCTTCGAGATGGGACACAGAGCTGTGGGCCGCCATCAACGCGGCAGTACCTATCGGAACGGTGGGGTCGGCTGATCGGCCCGCCGTCGCGGAGGCTGTGACGGCGCAGCGATGGGTTTACTTGCGCAAGCATAGTAGATTGGCGGACAGAGCAGGTGCGTCGGCCAGCACCCCCGGATAAACCGGCGTCCCACGCGGATGCAGCGACTCACATATGCCAGGGATACTGACCTACCTCAGAGAGGATGTCTGTACAGCGCTCAAGAAGGACCCGGCAGCGCAGTCGCTGCTCGCGGTGGTGACCTATCCGGGGCTTCACGCTGTCTGGATGCACCGCATCGAGCACGCGCTCTGGTCCCGGGGGTACCAGGTACTCGCCCGTATCATCTCGCATGTGACGCGACTGCTGACTGGTGTCGAGATTCACCCCGCAGCGAACATCGGCCGGCGCGTGTTCATCGACCACGGGATGGGAGTCGTCATCGGCGAAACCGCCGATATCGCCGACGATGTGCACATGTACCACGGGGTTACGCTCGGGGGCAACGACTCCCGACCGGTCAAGCGCCATCCGACAGTCGAGGAGGGGGCGGTCCTCGGAGCGAACGCGACGCTGGTCGGGGACATCACAATCGGCGAGGAGGCAACCGTCGGTGCCGGTGCCGTCGTCGTCGACTCTGTGCCTGCCGGCGTCACTGTGACAGGCAACCCCGCAACTCCTGTCGAGGACGAACCGGCAGAGCCCGACCACGACTCGGGCGCACAAGTCGACCCGTCTGTCACAGCGTCGCGCTCTATCGAATTCCTCTCCTGTTGAGAACCGTCGCGGCATCCGTCAGCCCTCCGTCAGACGCGCGTCAGACGGTGCAATGGGCTTTAATACGGTCGAATCCCCTTGTTACACTGTGCCGTCACTGCGCTCAGACCCCCTCGACGAACTGGTCGTCCCGGACGGGACCCACGTCGAGGAGCACGACCTGGTAACGGACGGGGATGTCATCGTCGGCGGCCAGTCCACCGTGGAGTTCGGCGTCCGCGGCAACAACGTCATCGCGGGCGAGCGCGTCACCTTCGGCGGCCATATCGAGGCGGAGGGCGACTGCCGTCTCGACATGTGGTCGGACGTGGCCGACAACGTCCTCGTGGGGGAGGACGCCTACCTCGGGGAACGGGTTCACATCGGCGGCGAACTGAAAGTCGCGGGCGACCTCGACATTGGCGACGATGTCGACATCGAGGACGGGTTCGAGGCCAACGGGTGGATTGTCATCCGCAACCCGATGCCGACCATCGTCTTCCTCTTTGTCTACCTCTCGCAACTGCTTCGCATCGGCGAGGAGGAGGCTGCCGAGGAGATGCTATCGGACCTCGTCGATACCGAGCGGGACCACGAGCCAGCCATCGTTCCACGGGGGGCCCGCGTGAGCGACGACTCCTGGCGCGTCTCCAAGCCAGCCCGCATCGGCGACGACTGCCGACTGCATGGTAACATCCGTGCCGAGTCACTCGTGGTCGGCCGCGAGACGGAAATCTTCGGTAGCCTCCGCAGCAAGGAGGGAGTCACCGTCGGGGCCGGAACGGAGGTCACCGGCAACGTCACGACCCGTGAGGGGACCATCCGCGTCGGCCCCAATGCCGACGTTCGTGGCGATGTCTCCGGCGAGTTCGTCGAAATCCACCAGGATGCCGACGTCGAGGGGTCCATCCGCGCCAGCGAGGAGATGACCATCGTCAACGAGCCGGTGCTTGACGATTCCGTCGCTGCGGCGGTCGACCCGGACGACGATACGGCCGACGAGGAGTCCGTCGCCCCGGACGATTCCGAGGAGACCGATAGTGAGGCTGAGGAGGAATCCTCCGACGACAGCACGGAAGACGGCGATTCCGAGGCTACGGACGAGACGGCGACGACGGACGCCGACTGAGGGTCTGTTCTACTTCGACCTAGCGGACGTTTCGGAGGGAGTGTGCAAGGCCGCCGAGAATCCTGCCCACCACCAGCAGCAAGCCATACCAGATAACGGTGTAGAAGACGACTGCGGCCGGTGTCGCCTCGGTCAGGTACTGATAGGCGGTCAGCATCTCCCAGCTACCCCGCGAGAGGGTACCGTTGTCCGGGACTGCCGCGTCGACCGGTTTTCCCTCGACGACGTGGCGGTCTATCCAGGGGTCCATCGACTGGCCGGTGGTGTTCTCGACGGTCGTCTTAAACTCCGCCACACCTACCTCTCCCTCGCGGCGTTCGAGTCGCTGTATGACATCGATGAGCGAGCGCTCTCCGTCGGTCGCTACCCTGATGCGGACATCGAGGGCCCCGAGCGTGCTCGCTCCGCGGTAGTAGTGGTTGATGTTCGTCTCGGGCTGGAACGACCCGTCCCACTCGGCGCGGTCACGAAAGGTGTGCATCTGCAGGCTGTACTCGGCAGCCGTTAGCTGCCCGGCGTCATAGCGGAGTTTGAACATATAAAGCGCGGGCTGTCCCTCAACGAACCACTGCATCTCCGACTCGTATTCGGCGGATTGGCGGGTGTGGACGTACTCGTGAACGGCGATGGTCTCCGTCGAGAGGTTACTCGTCGGGTTCACGGTGAAGAAGGACCCGACAGTGTAGCCGCCGATAGCGCCACGAAGCGGGACGACAACCCCCTCGACGTGTGCGGGGCGCTGTCCGGCGGGATACTCCGCTGCGGCGTCGGCGACCGCGTTGCTCAGCGTTTCGCCGTCTACCTCGCTGTCGGGCGGCGTGTGTATCGAGATGGTCTGACAGCCCTGAGAGGCGTTCGCCGTCCGGAGTGTGCCGATGTATGCTACCCGTATCCCGGATTCGGTGGGCGATACCACGCCGTTTGGCGCTGGGTTGTACTCGACAGTTTCCTCGATAGTTCGCGGGAGGGGAGCCAGCGCCCAGTCCTCGCCGACGTTGAACCGCGGGGACTCCTCGGCCAGGCTGGTACCCACGTCGCGCTCGGGGACGGTGTACGTGAGCGACGGGTTCTCCTCGCCCGTCCACTCGTAGGTTCCCGACTCGATACCGGCTTTCTCGAAGCCCGGTGATTCGACCACGTCGAGGTCGAGTTGGGCCATGGAGACGGCAAACCGGTTCGGTGCCTCCGGTCCCGAGAAGTCGTAGGTCACCCGGACCTGTGGTGCATCCTCGACGCGCTCGACCGTCGCCTGTACGCTCGGTTCCGGTGTCGTCTCCGTGTCGGACGTACAACCGGGCTGCTCGAGGGTGCCCTGGCGTGCAGGCGGCGCGTCCCCGGGGACCACCGCACCGCTAATCAGTGCCAGCGGTGCAACGGCCAGCGTCACGGCGAGGCCGAGTACGATTGCATGGCGCAGGATACGTCGTCTGTTGAGCCTGCGTCCCGACGCCTTCGACTCGCCTGTGCGCCGTCCGTTCTGTGGTGGGTCTGTGTCTCCTTTCCTGTGGCTCCTGTCCTGCCTGTCACCCCTCCGTTCTGTCCCGTCACCTGACCGTTGGGTCCCGTCACCGTCCCCAGTGGTCACCTCGCGACGCCCGCTGTCACGCTCGCCAGTGCCACTGTCCTCGGTCGAGTCCTCACCAGGTCCCGGCGTCATCACCGACTCCAACGACGGCATCACCCATGATAGTGGCGGCAGCGGGGGCGCAACCAAAAGGTGTTTTCGAGCGTCCCCGGTACTGGTGTGCATGCTCTCTATCGCGCTCGCCGGCAAGCCAAACGCCGGGAAGTCTACGTTTTACCGGGCGGCGACGATGGCCGACGTGGAGGTCGGGAACTACCCGTTTACGACCATCGACCCGAACCGCGGCGTCAGCCACGCCCGGACGACCTGTCCCTGCGTGGACCGCGACGAGCGCTGTGGCATGGAGAACTGCCACGATGGCAAACGCTACGTTCCCATCGAGTTGCTCGACGTGGCCGGCCTCGTCCCCGGCGCGCACGAAGGTCGGGGGCTGGGGAACCAGTTTCTGGACGAACTGACCAACGCTGACGCGATTCTCCACGTCGTCGACGCCTCCGGCGGGACCGACGAGGAAGGAGAACCCGTCGAGGTCGGCGAGCACGACCCGGTCGAGGACGTTGACTTCATCGAAGAGGAGATGGACCGCTGGCTGGCAAGCATCGTCGACCGCAACTGGGAGTCCATCGAGCGCCAGTCTCGGTCGCCGGAGTTCGACATCGACGACTCGCTGACCGAGATGCTGACAGGCGTGGGCGCGACCGAACTGGACGTGGCCCGCGTGTTGCGCCGTGTCGAGTACCCCGCCGACCCCCAGCAGTGGGACGATGAAGACCGACGCCGCCTGGCCAGCGAGATTCGAGCCGAGACGAAACCAATCATCGTCGTGGCGAACAAGGCAGACGTGGCTCCATCCGAGAACATCGAGCAACTCCGCGAGGCCGCCGATGTCGTCATCCCGGCGACGGCCGACGGCGAACTCGCCTTGCGCCGTGCCGTCGAGGCAGGCGTCATCGACTACGACCCCGGTGACGACGGCTTCGATATTGTCGGCGACGTGAGCGACTCACAGGCCCAGGGACTGGAACGCATCCGCGATGTGATGGCCGAGTACGGCGGCACTGGTATCCAACAGGCGCTCGATACTGTCGTCTACGACGTGCTGGACCAGATAACCGTCTACCCCGTCGAGAACGAGACGAAGTGGACCGACGGTCAGGGGCGGATGCTCCCGGACGCCCATCTGCTCCGCGACGGGTCGACCCCCCTGGACCTCGCGTATGCCGTCCACTCCGACATCGGCGAGGGGTATCTGCACGCGGTCGACGCGCGGGAGCAACGCCGCATCGGCGAGGACCACGAACTCGAAGAGGGTGACGTGGTCAAAATCGTCAGTACCGCCAGCTAGGCCGCCCCTATCGTCCTGGACCGTTCGTCTGCGTTTGCTATCGGCAGGCGAGTCCTGTCCTCGCCGCTCCCTATTTCGCTTCGCGTGCTTTCTGTTGGTTGCCTAGCGCTGGTTGCACACTTCGTACTTACACTCCACAACTACGTTTCAGTCTCAGACCAATCAACACCTAGTAACGTACACTTAGTATCAGAATGAGGGCATGCGAGCGCTATGCTTATACACACTCCTCAGATAACCTACTCCGACTAACAATATGAATCGCCTACTCGACAGTAACGAAGGTGTACCGACATGATGTGGCAGGACTTCGTCTTCCTGGCTGGCAGTATCTTCTCCCTGCTCGTACTCGTGCCCACGCTCCGGGACCCGCTCGCGAACGTCCCGCTGGGAACCAGTCTTCCCTCGGCGGCCATCGGCATCGTCTACGGTGTCACGTTCTTTACGATGGACATGACCTTCTCCGCTGTCGGGGCACTGTTGACCGGACTCATCTGGAGTCTCATCGCGGCCTTGCGATCACCACGTCCCACATTCGGGAACTCGGAGTCCGGACAGACGAGTCAGTCAGACCCGCAGCCGGCGGACTGACCCTTTCGGACGTGGACAACCGGTTTCAGTCCCATGCGCGGGCGATTCCCGACGGCGAGCTGTCGCAGACATCAAAAGCAGACGGCGAAGCGTGACGTGCACGCTCTGTATTCGCTTGGAGCAAGGACGGGACCCGTGGCGGTCCCGACAGAACGGCGAAGCGGCCTGTCGCCGTCAGATGACGGCGCTGATTGGGCCTTCGATGACGAAGAACAACGTCTGGTAGGCCACGTACGCGAGCGTGAAGGTTGCGGCTGCGAGTGCGCCTTTCGGTGCCTGCAGGTCGACGCCACGCCGTGCCTCGGCCTTGCGCGCTTCGAACTCGAAGAAGTCCGTCAGGACGAGACCGACGACGAACATCGACGTGATGAAGCCTCCGTGGTAGGACGCGGTGACGTAGTAGAAGGCGAACAGCAGCAACACGACGTTCATCGCTTCGTGGGGAAGGAACCGAGTGATGGCCTCGGCACCCTCCTCGGCCTGTGCCTTGTGGCGGTTGTGGGCGAGCTTCCGGGTCAGGAAGTTGCCGACCACCAACACGAGGAGGACGGCCTCAACGACGAGGACATCCCCAATACCGACCTGCGCGCCGAGGATGCTGTCGACGGGCCCGAAGAGATTTACCTGTACCATATTCGATGCTCGCACCCTCGCACATTAGAGTTTTTCCAATTCCGCGCCGTGACGGTCGAACGGTGACCGCCCTTCCGGGACGTGAACCGTCTCGACGGCCCCGTCGGTCGAGACGTTCACCGCCGTCCCGACCGAGGCGTGGCCGACAGTCCGGTCGTCCGCGAGGATTTCGACCGTAGCGGCGTCCCGTTCGACGGTTATCGTCAGGTCCGAGGCCGGGACGACCCAGTGGTCAAGATTCGTCGCGAACGGGGCGACAGGCGCGATTGCCAGTACTTCCGGGCCCGGTGCCATCAACGGCGTCCCCGCGGCACGGGCGTAACCACCCGAACCCGCCGGCGTCGCGGCGACAACGCCATCAGCCCGGAACTGTGCGACGTGGTCGTCGCCTGCCACAACGGTAAACTCGGAGATGTGTGCCGGTTCGGCCGTGACCAGCATGGCATCCAGCAGCGCGTGAGACGCCCCCGTCCCGCCATCTATGGCCAGCACCGGATGGGTGTCGGTCCGCCAGTCACCGGCAGCGAGTCGTGTCCCTGCTTCCGTGGCGCGCTCGCGAGGAACCGACCGGACGCCAGCACCGGCATCGACCGGCAGGACAGGCACCGACGGCCGCTGACGGGCGACCGCGAGCAGCGCTTGCTCGCCGACCGCCACGACGACCTCGGGGTCGCTATCGAGCGCCGTTGCTGCCCCCTCGGCAGTCGGTGAGAGTCCTGCGGAGGATAACGCTTCGACCACTGCCGCGTCCTCGCCGACGACGGCGACACTCGACACGGACCCAACCTCGTCGGCCATGGGGGAACCTGGGACGAAGAGGGCAAAAAACCCTCCGCACCCGGGCGGACGACCGTAGTTTTTTGCTCTCCCCCATCGACCACCTGCGCATGCAGGACGTGCTGTCAGAGTGGCGTCCGGTGGTCGACGAGACTATCGCGGAGATTCTTCCCCGTGTCATCGATGACGCCTTCCTCTCTGATTTCTTCGGCGACCCGACCTACGAGTACCACTCGGAGGCGATGCAACGCGCCCTCGCAGACCCCATCTGGGACCTGCTGGACCGGGGCGGGAAACGCTGGCGTGCAGTGCTCTTCTTGCTCATCGTCGACGCCCTCGGCGACGACCCCGAGGAGTATCTCTCCTATGCATGCATTCCGGAGATTCTTCACAACGGCACCATCATCGTCGACGATGTCGAAGACGAGGCGAGCATGCGTCGGGGAGAGCAAGCACTGCATCACGGACACGGCACGGACATCGCCCTCAACGCCGGCAACGCGATGTATTTCATCCCGTTGAAAATCATCTCGCGCAACAGTGCTGACCTCTCCCCACAGCGCCAGCTCGACGCATACGAGATGCTCACCCACGAACTCAACAGGACTCACCTGGGACAGGGGATGGACATTCGCTGGCACAACCAGAAAGCCGTCGAGGTGTCCGAAGACCAGTACTTCGAGATGTGTGCCTGCAAGACCGGCTGCCTAGCTCGCATCGTCGCCCGCCTGGCTGCTATCGTCACCGACCAGCCCGAGTCCGTCGAGTGGACGCTTGCCAGATACGCCGAGGAGATGTCCATCGCCTTCCAGATTGGGGACGATATCCTCGACATCGAGCACACGCTCGATGAGGCAGGCGATTTCGGCAAGGAATTCGGGAACGATATCCGCGAGGGCAAGAAGACACTGATGGTCATCCACGCAGCTGAAAACGCTCACCCGGAGCAGGCAGCACGTCTGGAGGAAATTCTGTGGGCCAAGAACAATACCGACGAGGAAATCCTCGAAGCCGTCGATATCATTCAGGAGGCCGGTAGCCTCGAACACGCCCGTCGGGTCGCCCAGGACCTCGCAGCGAGCGCGCGGGCTCACCTGGGCGACCTCGACCTGGAACCGGAACGCGAGACACACCTCAAGGAGTTCACGCGTTTCGTCATCGAGCGGGACGCATGAAGGGGTCCACGAGGGGTCGGTAACCGCTGAAACCCGGTCCCCGAAGGGTTATCCGGCCAGCACTCCAACCCTGGCATATGGTCGCCGAGACGCTCCAGTCACAGCTTCCCATGCTGTTGTTGCTAGGCGGTGCCGCCCTCATCGGGGCCGAGGCCTTTGCCCCCGGCGCGAACTTCTTCGTCCTCGGAATCGGGCTGTTCACTGCGGGAATCGTCGGCGTCTTGCTCCCTGCTGGCCTGGGCTCTATCGCGCTTGTCATCATGGCGATTGCCGTCCTGATTGCGACGGGCATCACGCTGTATGTCTCCAAGGAGTTCGACCTCTATACGAACACGGGGAAGGGAAAGACGACGGACTCCGCATCGCTGCGTGGCGAGACGGGACGAGTGACGGAGCGAGTGACGACATCGGACGGACAGGTGAAACTGGACAACGGTGGGTTCAACCCATTCTACGAGGCACGCAGCGTCGATGGGGAGATTCCCGAAGGCGAGACCGTCATGGTAGTCGACCCCGGCGGGGGGAACGTCGTCACGGTCGAATCTTTCAGCGACGCGACTGACGATATCGACCGCGAACTGGCACGCGAGCGGGAGGCCTCGGAACGGGAAGCGGAATCCGAGTCCTGACCCCCGAAAACGGCTAAGCAGGTAAACACTTTTCACCGGCTAACCCCAAGCCGAGACGAAATGCTCCCCGCAGTACTTCAGTCAGGTGGGACTTTCCCGCTCATCGCGGGCATTATCCTCATTCTGGCGCTGATAACAGCATACAAAAGTATCGTGATCGTTGAGGCCTACGAGAAACAGGCCTACACCCGCTTCGGGAGTTACCAGGGACTGCTGGAGCCGGGTCCGAACTTCGTGCTCCCGTTCGTCACGAAGACCTACACCTTCGATATGCGTACGCAGACGCTCGACGTGCCCCGGCAGGAAGCAATCACCCGTGACAACTCCCCGGTCACTGCCGACGCCGTCGTCTACATCAAGGTGATGGACGCCGAGAAGGCGTTCCTGCAGGTCGACGACTACAAGCGTGCCGTCTCGAATCTCGCCCAGACGACGCTCCGTGCCGTGCTGGGCGACATGGAACTGGACGACACGCTCAACAAGCGCCAGCAGATCAACGCCAAAATCCGCACCGAACTGGACGAACCGACCGACGAGTGGGGTATCCGGGTCGAGTCCGTTGAGGTCCGTGAGGTCAACCCATCGAAGGATGTCCAGCAGGCGATGGAGCAACAGACCTCCGCCGAGCGTCGCCGCCGTGCCATGATTCTCGAGGCACAGGGTGAGCGGCGGAGCTCCATCGAGGAGGCACAGGGTGACAAGCAGTCCAACATCATCCGGGCACAGGGTGAAAAGCAAAGTCAGATTCTGGAAGCACAGGGTGACGCCATCTCGACGGTCCTGCGCGCCAAATCCGCCGAGTCGATGGGCGAGCGTGCTGTCATCGAGCGTGGCATGGAGACACTCGAAGAGATCGGCAAGGGCGAGTCCACGAAGTTCGTCCTGCCCCAGGAACTGACCTCGCTGGTCGGCCGGTACGGCAAGCACCTCCAGGGTAGCGATGCCAAGGAGAACGGCCACGTCCTCGAAGGGCTAGAGTTCGACGAGGAGACCCGCGAGATGCTCGGTCTGGACGACATCCAGGAGATTCTGGGCGAACTCGACGACGAGGACAGCGTCATCGACGTCGAGGAGATGGAACAGGAAGCGCAGGCCGTCAAATCCGGCGAGGCGGCCGCAGACATCCGTGACCCGGACGAGGTCATCGACGAGATGGACTCCGAGATGGACGGCGGCGGCCAGCAGTTCAACACCGACGACTCGGACGGCGACCAGCAGTCCTGAGGCTGCCACCGCCACCACTTGCACACTGTCCGCCCCACAGACCGGTGGCACGTGACCCTCCACGCGAGAAGCTACCTTGACCGGCGCTGGCGAGAAGACGGGCCGGTCCCGATTGGGTGTCTGTGTGGGCCTATCACACGGAGCGAAGGTGTTTTCCCACGCTCTCGCATAATTGGGCGTAATGGCCCGGGAGCGGGGTGGAGATATCGACGAATCCAAGCGGGCGACGTTGCGCCGTTTCGCCGCGCTTGGTGCGTCCAGTCCACTGGTCGGCCTGGCAAGTGGCAGTGACAGTGACAGCGACGCACCTGATGCCATCCTCGGCTATCTCACCGCGACGCCCGGCGCTCACTTCTCGAAGATACGTGACGACCTGCAACTGGGGACCGGCGAGACACAACACCATCTCCGCCGCATGGAAAGTGAAGGGACCATCGAGAGACGGAAGGACGGCGACTACAGCCGCTATTTCCCGGCCGGCCGTTTCAGCGAGTTCGAGCAGGTGGCACTTGGCTACCTCCGCAAGGAGACCCCCCGTGGGATGCTCGCTGCCCTGCTCGAAGACCCCGACTGTTCCTCGACGGACCTCTCCGCACAGCTGAATGTGTCCCGACCGACAGTGAGCAAACACGCTGCTGCGATGGCTGAAGACGGTCTCATCGCCCGTGAAGACGGCTACGAACTCAAGCGTGCGGAAACACTGCTCATGTTGCTCGTCCAGTACGCGGACTCTTTCGATGGACGGGCCGTCGAACTGGCCGGGTCGGCCGACGAACTGGTGACCTACGAGCCAGGGGCCGCAGCCGAAGAGTAATAACGAGACAGTACTGTAGCCCCGGAGTTGGAACCTCTCTCGACCAGTGTAGCGGTCGCGGCGTGGCCTAGCTGGGGGTGACGTGACCGTAGTCTCAGGCGGAGGTGACCATCCAGGTAGTGCTGGAGGAGTACCCCCACTTCTCGACATCGATATCGAGTGACTGCTCCTGGAGCGCCGTCATGTTCGTGCCGACTTCCTTGGCGGACATATCCAGCTCGTCGCCGATAAGCCGGGACTTGAAGTAGGTCTGTGAGTCGAGGTTCTCACGGAGGTAGCCGAGAATGCGTCGCTGTTTATCTGTCAGGCTTGGACTGTCCGCGCTGGCAGTTGCCGTCGCGCTCATATCCGTATGGACGGCCCGGGAACGTATAGCCAGTTTGGTACAGTCGGTTAACAGACTGCCCTCTGGTGGTTTGGCGGTGTTCTATCCCCAAAAGCGGGGATGCGGTCCGTGCGTGGACCGCGGAGTGGTACGAACGCTATACGTCCTCGTCGAGAATTTCTCCGACGGCGAAGTTGGATTTGACTTCGGTAACTTCGACTTTGACGCGCTCGCCGATTTCGGCGTCCGGGACGATGATGACATAGCCGCGCTCGACGCGGGCGATGCCATCGCCCTGTTTGCCGATATCTTCGATTTCGACGTACCGTATTTCCCCGGCTTCGACTGGCGGTTGCGGTTCGCCAGGCGGCGTCTCCTCGGTTTCGTCGGGTTCCGAGTCGGGCGTCTCCGCCTCGATGAGTGCGACACGGTACGTCCCCTCGGGGTCGACCGAGCCCGTTTCGATTTCTCGTTTCGGGACTTCGATGACGTACCGGTCGCCGTCAGGTGTAACGTCGGCACTGAACAGACACAGGAGTTGATTCGAGATTTCCAAGGTAGTGAGACCTCCGGTCGGCACAGAGGGATTCCACCCTCAAAGTAGTTCGTGTAAACGCCTGCCGCGCGCGAAGCGAAACCCATACTTTCGCCGGTCGTGACTCCCGATGCATGAAGGTCTCTGTCGTCGTTCCTACGTACTCTCTGGACCGCTTCGACGACTTCTGTGAGTGTGTCGACGCCCTCCTCGACCAGACCTACGACAACGTCGAGGTCGTTGCCATCGTCGACGGCAACGACACCGTACTCGAACGTGTCGCGGACACCTACGGTGACAACGAGGACGTGGTCATCTTCGGCAACCACGACGACGCGGGCGCTATCAGCCGCGCGAACATGGGTGCCGTCCAGGCCACCGGCGATATCGTCGCACTCACCGACGACGACGCCGTCCCCGCCGAGGACTGGGTCGAACAACTCGTCGAGACCTACGAACGCACCGATGCCATCGCTGTCGGGGGGAAACTCGTCCCCGACTGGGTCGCCGGCGAAGCCGAGTACATCCCCGAGGAGTTTTACTTCCTCATCGGCGCGACCCATCGCGGCTTTCCCGAGCAGCCACAGGAGGTCCGCAACACCTTCGGCGCGAACCTCTCCTTTCGCCGGGACGTGTACATGAAACTGGGCGGTATCAAACAAAGCGGCATCGCCCCCTCGGACATGCAAGGCCGGGAGACGGAACTCTGTGCGCGGATGAACCGCCAGTACGGCGAGGGTGTCCAGTACAACCCCGACGCTGTCGTCGAACACAAAATCTACGAGTACCGGACTGAGCCCCGCTGGCTGCTGGAGCGGGCGTTCTGGCAGGGCTACTCCAAACGGGCGATGGAGACGCTGGTGCCCGATTCTTCAGACGAGGAGTCCGACCAGTTGCGAAAGCTTCTGTTGCGGTTCATCCCCGGCCGTATCGGACGACTTCTGCTCAGACCGTCCGAGACGAAACTGTACCAGCTAGTCATGTTGCTTGCCTTGCTCGGCGTGACTGGCGTTGGCTACCTGTACGGCATCCTGAAATGGCGATAAGCTGTGTCGACCGGTGGCAGCGACCGTCTCTGACAGTCAGCGGGGTGTCTCACTGATGGCAGCCGAACCCGACGAGTTCTCCGACGTGGCCGTCGTGACGATGCGTGGCGGCGCCCGGCCACAGAACGCCACGTACCTGTTGTTAAACGTTCTCTCGGAGCTGACAGCGGTCTCGCTCGTGACGGTTACCCTCGCTGATGAGTCACCGATTCACGGCGAATACGATGTAACAGAGATCGCACACGGCTCGAAAGCTGACTCGCTGCTGGGGACGATACTGCTGTTTATACGCAACCAGTTCCGGATGTGCCGGGCTATCTGGAATCTCGACGCATCGCTGGTGTACTTTTTCGGGGGGACGGCCTACACGATTCCCATCGCTTTCGCGAAACTCGCGGGGAAGACGGTGGTCGTCCAGCCTCGCGGCGACGTGCCACTGACGCTCCAACTGGAGTGGGAAGAAGAGTATCCAGACATCGTCGCGCGCATGCTCGCTAACGTCGTCCGTGCACTCGAGTACGCAAGCGCCACACTGGCGGACCGTATCGTCACTTACACCGAGTCGATGGCTCGTGAACTCGGTCTCGACAGCTTTGAAGACAAACTCTACACCCGTGGCACCAGGTATATCGCTATCGACGAATTCGCCCCCAAGACTCCCTGCGAGGAGCGCGACAAGCGGGTGGGGATGGTCGCTCGCCTCGATGTCGAGAAGGGTATCGAGGAGGTGACCAGAGCCATTGAGTTGCTTCCCGACGACGTGGAGTTCTTGCTCGTCGGCGACGGTTCCCGACGGGAATGGGTCGAGCAGCGACTCGCCGATGACATCGAGAGCGGGCGGGTCGAACTGACCGGTTGGGTGGACCACGACGAGATTCCGGACCTGCTCAACCGAATGCAACTGTTCGTGCTGGCCTCGGAGCCGACCGAGGGACTCCCGACCGCGATTCAGGAAGCCCTCGCCTGTGGGACGCCGGTCTATGCGACACCCGTTTCCGGGGTGCCTGACGTGGTTCGTCCCGGTGAGACCGGCTTTCACATGGACGACAGACGCCCGGAACGAATCGCTGCTGACATCGAGGAGATTCTATCTCGTGATGACCTGCCGGAGTTGAGCGAAAACTGTCGGGAGTTCGCTGTCGAGAGTTACAGTTATCAGGCCTCTGTCGGTCGGTTCCGGGAACTGCTTGCTGGCCTGTCATAATCACCCGGCCGCTGTGGGACGTTCTGGCAGTCTAGCCGAAGACGCCGTACCGGAAGATCATGTAGCCAGCAAAGGAGCGCGTCGTGTGCCGGCGGATTTGCTCACGGGGGTCGTGACGCCAGTCTTCGACGGCTGCCCGCCAGCGAAGTTTGCGGTCGAGCGACTCGTAGCGGTCGGGGTCAAGCACGTACCGCTCGCGCTCGGCCTCGGTCGTCGTCAATCCGTAGTCGAAATATCGGAGTTCGTCACCGGCTAGTTTCTCCACGAGCCGAACCTCCTCATCGGGTAGCTGGTCACGGAACTTGTCGTAGTTGTCGCCCATGATGGGAGAGGTAAGATTCTCGAAGGCGCCGGCGCTCTCGGAGGCGGCCTGTGCCTCCTCCGTCTCGTAGTAGTAGAGCATCTGCTCCTCGAACTCGTAGTCCAGAAAGTCACACAGCCCGCGGACGACAGATTCGGGGTCCTGCAGGAGGTCCTTGTACCGCATCTGATGGACATTGGCACCGTGGTCTTCTAGCAGGTCGATTCCCCGGGCCTGCTCGCGTTGCCAGCGCTCGGCGTTGAAATAGGGGTGATAGCGGCCGACGTTCGAGCGCTTGAACGACAGTGCCACGTCACGGGCGTCTCGGACGTTGTAGACGATTTTCAGGTCGTCGTAGTAGTCAAAGCCCTCGTCGAGACACTCCCACAGCGCCGGGTACTTCGAGACCCACGCCTCGGCCCCTTCCTCGGCGGCGTACTCGTCGTACAGCGCCTGCTGGACATCGAACAGCGAGTGGGACTGTTTCCCGCGTCGGAACCGTTCTATGACGCTGTCGATGTCGACGGACGATTCCAGCGGATGGTAGGAGTAATGCTTGTTGACGAGGACATCACGCAGAAGCCGACCAGCACGGTCCGCATCGAGTTCGGCTGGTGGCGTCACTTTGCCCCAGGGGTAGGCAGTCTCCAGCGGGTGTGGCGCGGAGATGGCAGAGTGTGTCCCGAGGATGCTCCTGACGAGGTTCGACCCGGAGCGTTCGGTCGACAGCAGGAATATTGGGTCGTGGTCAGTGTCGTCGATACCTGACATGGCTACGGGGAGGGCAAGAGAACGTTTTCGAGCGTGCGCACGACGCTGGTCGGGAACAGAAAGGCAACGAACCGGATGCCACTACCCAGGACGACGCCGAGCAGGTACAACAGCAGGTAGCGAACGTCGGAGTCGTCCCCGCCGATGCGGTTGGCCGTCATCGTTGCCCGATGTCTTGCCTGCGGTCTTTAGCCTACCGGTTCCGCTTCCATTCGGGCGGTGACAGTCGGTTGGCAAGCAATCGGCGACCTGTCGGTGAGGTCCTCTTCAAAAAGGATTTATCTATCTAAAGAATTGGGGCAGACATGCGAGTACTCGTTACGGGTGGTGCCGGTTACATCGGCAACTACATCGTCGAGGAATTGCTGGACAACGGGCACGATGTCCGCGTGCTCGATAACTTCCTCTTCGGTGACGACGCACTGGACCCGCTGTGCGACCACGAGAATCTCGACATTCAGCACGGCGATATCCGCCACATCGAGGACCTCTCGTACGCGATGGAGGACCGCGATGCTGTCATCCACATGGCCGGTATCGTCGGCGACCCGGCCTGTGACGTAAACGAACAGGCGACACAAGCGGTCAACATCGAGGCCACGAAGACGTTGGTCGAAGTCTGCAAACTCCACGACATCGACCGACTCGTTTTCGCCTCCACCTGCTCGGTCTACGGCGCGAGCGAACTGATGGAACTCAACGAGGGGTCGTTCCTGAATCCCCTCTCACTGTATGCCGAGTCCAAAATCGAGTCTGAAGACATCATCTTCCACGAAACTCACGGCGAATTCACCGATAGCGACATCACTGCCACACATCTCCGCCTGGGGACAATCTTCGGGTGGTCCCGGCGGATGCGCTTTGACCTCGTCGTGAACCTCCTGACGGCCAAAGCCGTGCTGGAAGACGATATTCCGGTCTATGGCGGCGAGCAGTACCGCCCGCTCGTCCACGTCGCGGACGCGGCGAGCGCGTTCGTCAGAGTTCTCGAAGCTGACGAGGAGAAGGTCGACCACCAGGTGTTCAACGTCGGCGACAACGACCTCAACTACCAGATTAAGGAGGTCGGCCGCATCGTCGAAGACGAAATCGACGGTGCCGAGGTTCGGTTTGTCGAACACAAGGAAGACGAGCGTACCTATCGCGTTAGTTTCGACAAAATAAACTACATTCTCGACTGGGAAGCCGAGTACGACATCGCGGACGGCGTCCGCGAGATAGCCGACTGGATGGCCGAAAACGACATCACCGACTACGAACAGGACACCTACCGCAACTCGACGTACCCCTACATGTGAGATGAGCGGGCAGGTGTACACGGCCGAGGACCTCGCAGCCTGGCAGGAGTGGTACGACGCGCTGGATGACCCGGGGCCGTACCACGCGCCCGAGTACGTCGCCGAGTTGGCCGGTAATTTCGAGTACGAGACCGAGTACGCGGAGCTGTTCGTCTACGGCGACGAGGACGCCTTCGTCTACTACCCCTACATCCGCCGTCCGCTCGCTGACTTACCGTTTGCAGCGGATGCCGTTGATGACCCCGAGGCGTACTCCGATGTCGTCTCCTCGTGGTACTACGGCGGACCGTTGTGCTCGCCAGGGGCAGATGACGAGACAGCGTCCGCCTTCGTCGACGCCTTCTCCGAACACTGCCGTGAGCGCGGTATCGTCGCTGAGTTTCTGCGCTTTGACCCGAACGTCGAGAACCACGCGGAGTTCCCTGACCTCGACCCGATTCACAACCGCCAGACCGTACCGGTCGATTTGACAGGGTCTGAGGACGACATCTGGGCGGGCTACGAGGACCGCAATCAGCGCGCCATCAAGCAAGCACGGGATACCGAATTGAGCATCGATACGGACCCCGGGGACGGTGACCTCGAAGCGTTCCACGACATCTATACCAACGCAATGGAGGCCCGCGATGCCGACGACCACTATCGGTTCACGCTCGGTTTCTTCGAGCGACTGCTCGCGACCGACCTGTTCTCACTCGTGGTTGCCCGCTACGAGGATGAAGTGGTCGGCGGCTTCCTCATCGCTCACGACGACACCTACAGTCACCACTTCCTCAGTGCCTCCAACCCCGATTACTGGGACATGCGCGTGAACAACCTGCTCTACCACGAGGTCGTGGTCCACATGCATGCGACCGGCCGCGAAGTGTTTGACTTCCAGGGCGGTCGCCCGGGCGTGTTCAAGTTCAAGAAGGGCTTTTCCCCGGACAGGGGCGACTTCTACATCGGCAAACGCGTCCACGACGAGGAGACCTACGACCGGCTGGTCGACGCTGCTGAGGATGCCGGCGTCGACACCGAGTCGGGTTACTTCCCCGCCTACAGGTACGAGCAAAGCAACTGAGCGCGGCGGTCGGCCGTGCTCTTTCTCCGGGTGGCAAACCGGTAGATTGAACACCTGCGTAGCGTCTGTTCACTTATAAATGAACGTCGTCCTCGCCTCGGTCGATTGTCTGCGCCCCGACGCGTGCACGCATCGGTTCTTCGAGCGACAGGCCGAATCAGGTGCCCACTTCGATACCTGCGTGGTACAGGCACCGTTTACGAGCCCGTCCCATACGTCGATGCTGACGGGGCAAAACCCCTACAATCACGGCGTCCGCTGGCTCATCGATTATCACACTGAAGCGACGACGCTGCCCGAACGCCTCTCCGAGGAGGGCTACAACACGGCAGCGTTCGTCGGCGGCTATCCGCTGCCGACGGGGAACCTCGACGATGGCTTCGACACGTTCGAGCACGTCGTCGAGTACGAGGACCGCGACGAAGGCCGCCAGGAGTTCGGGCCGGCGAACCTGCTGGTCAATCGTGCGGTCAACTGGCTCCACGACCACGAGGGCGAGGACAACTTCGTCTTCTTGCACATCTTCGACTTGCACTTCACGCTGCGCTCGGAGTTCGGCAAGCGCGAGCGCCCGGACTTCGACGAGAACCACGTCTACGAGAACGTCGAGCAGTACATCGGCCGACAGAAGCGCCGCTACTACGAGGAGGCCGATTTCGTTGCCCGACAGCTCGAATTGCTCCAGGACCTCGTCGAGGTCGACGTGAGTGTCGTCACCGGCGACCACGGCTCGAAGATGCCCGGCGAACACGGCTACCCGTGGGTCTACGACAGCGAGGGCAACCGCGTCGGCTCGCAGTTCCGCGCTGTTCAGCTCTACGAAAACCTGCTCAGAGTTCCGCTGTTCGTCAACGGCCCGGACGTGCCCGATGTGGATGTCCACGAGATGGTCCGCACGATAGATATCGTGCCGACGCTGGCCGAGGTGCTTGGCGTCGACATGCCCGACGCTGACGGCATCCCGCTGCTGGAGGGAGACCGTCCCGAGTTCGCCTACTCCGAGACGTATCACGGCCAGTTGACCTCGGAGAACAAGCTCACCCACCGGATGAACGAGAACTACGACTTCGGCTGGAACGAACTGGACTCACTGGTCTCGTTGCGCTCGAACGAGTACAAACTCATCTGTACGGCCAACGGCGACCTCGAACCGGTCGAACTCTACAACATCGCACAGGACCCCGGCGAGGCGCGCAATCTCATCGAGGACGAATCCGAGGTGGCCGAGGAGTACTTCGAGCGCCTCCAAGCGCGCATCGGTGACGACGACCAGCGTTACGTCACTGCCGACGAGGTTGACGAGGAGACCCGCGGTCATCTCGAAGACCTCGGCTATCTCTGAGCGACCAGCCCAACGGCCCTAGCAACGTCCGAACACCAGACAGAACCGGTGTGTTCTTGCAGGCCCTGACCGTTGTTCGGATATGGACATCGGTGAGGGAGTCGCGGACCTGCATATGCACACTACCGCCTCCGACGGGACCTGCTCGGTCACTGACCGCATCGAGCAGGCTCAGGACCGCGGACTGGACGCTATCGCCGTCACTGACCACGACACGATTTCCGGCGATCTCGACGGCCGCACCAGCGTCCACGGTGACCTCGAACTCGTGACCGGCGTCGAGGTTCGCGCCGACGTACAGGAGACGAAGGTCGAACTGCTGGGCTACTATGTCGACCCGGCTGATCACGGCCTCGAAGATGTTCTCGAAGAAGTCCGCAGCTACAGGCGACAGCGCAATCGCCGGCTGGTCGACCGTCTGCAGGACGTGGCTGACTTCGACCGCTCCTACGAGGAGATACGTGCCACGGCGGATGGCATCCTCGGACGGCCACACATCGCGGGTATTCTAGTAGAGGACGGTATCGTCGGGTCTGTCGGCGAAGCCTTTGCCGAGTACTTGGGCGCTGACGGTGCAGCGTTTGTCTCGATGGAACGCGTCCCCGCGGCGACTGTCGTCGAGGCGATTCAGGCCGCCGGCGGTGTCGTCTCGCTGGCCCACCCCGGCCGGGTTCGGGCCGACGACATCGAACCTATCGTCGAGGAACTCGCTGCGGCCGGTCTGGACGCCATCGAGGTTCCCTACCCGTACGGCGGGATTTCCGATAACGACTACGCAGACGTTGATTGTTCGGATGCAGCGGCGCTCGCAGACCAGTTTGACCTGCTCCATACCGGTGGCTCCGATTGTCACGGGTCGGATTCTAGCAAGTTCCGTATCGGTCAGGTCCGACTGGATGCGGAGAGATTCGATGCGCTCCGTGAACAAGCAGAGACACGTCGCCCCCTGAACTGAACAGTTCCTTTCGATCGATCTGCTGAGAGCCGCTACTCGTCGAGATAACCTAGACTTTCCAGCCGGTCGGTGATTTCCTGTTCTTCGCTACGACTGAGCGAGAAACTGTACTCTTCGTCTAGGTGTTCCTGCAGGACGCCCATCTCGTCGAGGCGGGTCAATACGTGCTCGACGCTTTCCTCAACAGAGAGGTCCTCGCTGTCGACGACAATATCCGGGTTCAGCGGCTCCTGGAAGGGATGGTTGACGCCGGTGAACTTCTCGATGTTGCCCGCACGAGCCTGCTCGTAGAGGTCTTTCGGGTCACGTTCCGCCGCCGTCTCGACGGAACATTTGACATAGACGAGAACGAACTTGCCCTCTTCCTCGATGATATCTCGGGCCTGCTCCTGGGAGTCACGGAAGGGGGTAATCATCCCGACGATGACGGGGATGTCGTTGCGATTGAGCAACTGTGCGATATAGGCGGTGCGGCGGTTGTTCGTACGGCGGTCCTCCCGCGAGAACCCCAAATCGGGGTGGAGGTGTTTGCGGATGTCGTCACCGTCGAGGTTTTCGACAGGATAGTCCAACTGGACGAGTTGGTCCTCGACGCGGCTGGCAAGCGTCGACTTCCCGGAGGCCGGACGGCCCATGAACCAGAGCGTGAACATTATTCCTCCACGAATACCCCGTCTAGATTCAATACAGTTTCGGCAACCTCCGGCCGCATCAACTCGGCAGGCGGGGTATCGTCGTCACCGAGCATCCCCCGGAGTTTCGTGCCGCTTGGTTCCATGTGATACTCGTCGTCGTGAGGGCAGATTTTCTCGGAGACGATGCCATCACAGACCGTACAGTAGAAGGCATAGTGATAGTACAACGGCTCGATACCGATGTCGCCGACGGCGGCGAACAGCTCCTGTGCCTCGAAGTCGCCGTAGTAGTTGCCCACGCCGGCGTGGTCGCGGCCGATGATGAAGTGCGTACAGCCGAAGTTCTTGCGGACGATGGAGTCGAAGACTGCCTCACGCGGCCCCGCGTACCACATCCGGGATTTGAACATCGAGAGGGCGACCATCTCGGTGGGGTAGTAGTGCTCGACGAGGGTCTCGTAGCCCTCGATGATGGCGTCGTTCGTGTAATCGCCGGGCTTTTTCTCGCCGATTTTCGGCTGGATGAAGAGGCCATCGACGTGTTCGAGTGCCGATTTCTGGAGATACTCGTGAGCCCGGTGTGGGACGTTCCGGGTCTGAAATCCGACGACGGAGTCCCAGCCTTTCTTCTTGAAGAGGACACGTGCTTCACGGGGAGAGATGTCGTGAGCTCCGTTCCGCGGGATTGCGTCGGGAAACGCCTTGATTGGGCCGCCGACGAAGAAGGGTTCCTTATCGGCGAGCAATCTCACGCCGGGGTGGTCGTCGTCGGTGGTCCCAAACAGTTGTTCACAGGTCTCGGTCTCGTTGTAGCGATAGACACTGTCGACATCCATGACGCCGACCGGTTCCCCATCGGGTCGACGGAGACCGATACGGTCGCCGGGTTCCATCTGGTCTGCCAGTTCCGTGTCGATGTCGAGGACGACCGGTAGCGGCCAGGTGACGCCGTTTTCGAGCGTGAGGTCGTTGACGACTTTCAGGAAGTCGTTGCGGGACATGAAGCCCCTGAGTGGACTGTAGACCCCCCGAGCGAGGTTGGCGAAGTCGAAAAGCAGCGTTCGGTCCAGTGTGACCGTCACAAACTGGTCGAAATCGGCGCGGACCTGCTCGCTCCTGTCCGCAGAGAGACAGCGGTCCACGAGGTCGTTGCCGTGCGGTGATAACATTCGTTGCCCTCCCATCGCCGGCCATGGGATACAAATCCTGTGGTTGGGGACTGTCGCTCAAGCGGCGGCCAGCGACCGGACCTTCGTACGGACGCGTGCCGACAAGCCAAATAGTACAGCTCCGTAGACGGCCGCACCGAAGCAGACCAGTCCGACCGTGACGTACATGTTCTGTACCGGGAGCAGTTCCTGCGTGACGAGCACTGTGGCTGCCATCGCTGTGGCTGCGAGTATCTGCTGGCCGATACCACCCAGCGGGAGCGTCGGCGCGCCGATGAGGTCATCTATCGCCTGGTAGCTGAGGAGCAAAATCACTGCGGACGAGACAATCGTCGCCACGGCAGCCCCAACCCAGCCGAACTGCCAGACAAGTAGCATGTTCAACCCGACGTTGGTGGCGATGAAGACGACGTTGATGCGGAAGGCTACGTCCGGCCGGTCGATGCCGTTGATGACGTTGAGAAACTGCATCTCGTAGACGTTCACCGTCCGTGCGAAGACGAGCAACACAAGAATCGGCGCACCTTTGACGAACTCCGGGCCGTAGATGCGAAGGATGCGCTCACCGAGTGCGAGCGTACCGAAGAGCCCGGGAATGACGAAGATGCCAGCATAGAACAGTGCTTCCGAGAGCAGGTCCTGGATTTCGTCGTGTTTGCCGTCTGTCGCCACGTCACTTATCTCTGGGAACAGGGTGTTTTCGACGGCATTACTCACGAGGATGAGAATCGAGGCCAGCCGCCAGGAGACCTCATAGATACCGATGAGCCCCGAGGAGACAAACAGGCCAAGCACCAGGGTGTCCATCCAGCCGAAGGTCTTCGATTTCATATTGCCCAGCCAGGAGTACCGGCCGTAATCGAGGATGCTCCGGATTCGCTCCTTATCGGGCATCTTCGGACGGAACCTGAAGATGACCAATCCGACGAACGCCGAGGCGATGGCAGCGAATGCGTGTCCTCCCACCAGCGCGACCACGGTGTATCCTGCCGTGACGAGTGCGACCTGTGTGACCACGCGGGCGATGCGGTCACCGGTTCGCAGAATGCCGGCGGTCGCGACCTTCTTCTGGCCGAGCAATCCCTGCTCGACGGTGTTGAAGACGATAGTGATGAAAAGCAACAGCGCAACGAGGATGCTGACCTCGGCGCCGACGTAGTCGTCGACGAACTGGCCGGCGAGAAAGACGGCCACGGCGACCACGCCGCCGTAAGCCATCCCGAGCAAGACACCCGTCGAAAGGAGGTCGCTATCCTCGCCACCCTCACTGACGCGCTTGTTGATGGCCGAGGCGATACCGTTGCTCGGGATTTTCAGCCAACCGACGAGTGCGACCACGAGGAAGTACTGTCCCAGTGGGCCGGCACCGAGTATCCGCGCAAAGTACAGCGTCGCCAGAAAGCCGACCAGAGATGTCCCGAGCTCGGCGACGAAATATAGTATCGACTTTTTTGCCAGTCGCATTGGTAGATTAGCTGCGGCGTTGCCGTCCCATCAATCGACTAGGTAGCCGAGGTCCGAGAGCTGTTCTTTCATCGCGTCGGAGAACTCTTCTTCCGTCGCGTCCGTCGATATCGGCTGGCCGTCCGTCTCGAACCACTCCCTGAGCTGGTGGGCCATCTCCTCGGCCCTGTCGGGGTACTTCCCTGAGACCTCCGTCTCCTCGTCGGGCAACTCGAAAAGTTCTTTCTGATCCTCGCTGTCGAGGTACTTGAACTTCCTGTCCCGAAGACAGGTAAGAAGCCCGCCGTGGTACCGTGAGCGGTCGAAGTCTGGATTGATGTCTTCGAGCACATCGAAGTACTCTCCGTCGTTCCAGTCCTGGCTGAGAGCGTACTCACGGGACTCCGAGTGAAGGTCGATGCCCTGTATCTGGTCGGTCGCTGCCCCGGCCAGGGACGCCAGCGTCTGCATGAAGTCGCTATGCTGGACGAGTTTGTGGCCACCCGCTACGTCATCGAGCCCGTGGGTCACCATCGGGACACGGATCAGGTCGTCGTGCAGAACCACCTTGTGTGCAAGCATCCCCTGTTCACCGAACATCTCTCCGTGGTCCGCAGTGATGACGACTATCGTGTCCTCAAGGTCAAGCGACTGGATGTAGTCGAACAGTCGGCCCACGCACTCGTCGGTGTAGGCGATCTCGGCGTCGTACATCGCCTGAAGTGCATCCCACCGGTCGTCAGTCAGGTCGACACCGCCCGCGATGAGTTCGTCGCAGTTCCAGTGCATCTCCATCGCGAACTCAGCCGCCTCCTCAGTGGACATCGCTATCTCGTCAGTGTACTTGTCGAGATAGGGTAACGGAGGGAAGTAGGGCCGATGGGGCTCGTTGTAGTGCAGATACATGAAAAACGGCTCCTCGCTTCCGCTGTAGGAGCGAAGCCGCCGTTTCGCCATATCGTTGATTATAAACGGTGTCGCGTGCTTGGCCGTCTTCGTCGTGAGGCCGGCGGAGTGTCGCCGGATGTTCAACGCGTACTTCAGTACCGTTCTGACGTCGACTGCATCGAGAAGCGTCTCCGCCGCTATCCACTCGAACTCGTCGAACCCTCTGTTGAATCCCATCGAGGAGTTCGCGTTTCGGGAGAGACCAACCGTGTGATAGCCCGCCTCTGATAGTAGTTCCGGGATTGTATTGAGTTCGGTCGGGATCGTCCGATTTCCCCGGACACCGTGATGGGAGGGGTAGGTCCCGGTGATGAGCGACGCCACCGAAATCCGCGTGCTATTTGAGTGTGCAAAGCAGTTCGAGAACCACTGTCCGTCTGACTGGTCAGCGATTCGCTGTATCTCGGGGGTCGTTTCCCGGGAGTACCCGTCCATCGTCGTGTGGTCCGCCCGCACGCTGTCGAGGGTCATCCAGACGATGTTGGGCGCTGCCGTCATACGAGTCACCAGCGTTGCGCCTGTGATAACCGTTGTGTTTGCCTGTGTGGTCCGTCGCCACGCAGGGATCCAGTGGCACTCACTCCAGTGATTCGTAGAGATCGGCGTATCGGTTCGAAACCGTCTCTAGTGAGTACTCGTCCGCTGTTTCTCGTCCGTTTTTGGCGAGCCTCGCTCGCCACTCGTCGTCTTCTAGTAGTTTCCCGAGCTGTGCCGCCAACGCGTCCGCGTCATCAACATCGTGAAATGCCGCGACGTTGGCAAACGGCTTGAGGAACTCGTCGATTTTCGAGAACAGACAGGCCGTTTCTGTGGCAAGTGCCTCGATTGCCGCGGCGCTGAATCCCTCCCATCGGGACGGCATGGCGTATACGTCAACTGCATCCATCAGCTGATAGACCTCTGTCCGGTTGAGCAACCCCAAGAAGTGCACCTCATCACCAATGCCCTCCTGTGCAGCGATAGATTCGAGTCTCTCTCGCAATGCTCCATCCCCGGCGATCACCAGTTCCACGTCGTGTTCCTGTCGCCTGGCCTCGGCAAGACCGCGGATAAGCACGTCTTGAGCCTTCTGTTCAGTGAACATCGCTGCGTGACCGACGAGGTGTGTGCTCTCGTCAACATCCACATGTTCGTCTAGCCTCCACGACCCATCGAGAGCCTGCCTGAGACGCTCTACATCGACGCCGTTGTGAATGACGTGGACGCGCTCGTCGTCAACGAGCAGTTCCTCCCACCAAGTCAGCGACTCGCGGACAGACTCCGAGACACACGTCACCGCATCCGCTAGAACGTTCGTAACGCCGTTGGCGAGCAGTCCTTTCGCCGTGAATCCAGCGTGGTTGTTTTGTTCCGTCGAGACAACGAGTGCGTCGGTCGGACCAGCGAGGAGTTTTGCGAAGGCACTCGCGTGGGGGTGATGACACTGGACGATGTCGTACCCACCGAGAACGGCTCTGGCCTCGGAAACCGTCTTCCTGTCCAACCCGAGTGTCGCTCGTGGAGCGTCCAGACAACGGACATCGACAGCATCGCTACCCGCGAAGTCCGCGGCGTCGAACCAGGCCAGGACACCCACGTCCAGGTCAGTGTACCGTGCCTGCGCGACCGCGATGTCGGCTGGGACGCTCGTCGTCCCGACGGAGTTGACGACGTGGCAGACACTTATCTCCTGCGTGTCCATTTTATGCCCCCGTTCTGGGACTGGCCGCATAAGCGGTTCGGAACGGCCCTCTCGCTGTCGGCTTCTAACGCTCGTATGGGGTGAATTTAAAACCACGGGGGAAAAAGCGCGAGACATGACCAAAGTTCTGCTCACTGGAAGTAGTGGTACCATCGGTACTAGACTGGCAGAGAGGCTACTCGACACTGGTCACGAGGTGGTTGGTGTCGACTCGGAACCTAACCCCTGGTCGGAGTCTGTCGATGAGAGAACCATCGTAACTGACCTGACAGACGAACAGAATCTCGATGCACTCCCGACCGACGCCGATATTGTCGTACACTTTGCGGCGAACGCTCGCGTCCATCGTCTCGTCAAACGTCCCATCGGGGCGCGTGAGAACTTCGATATGACGTTCAACATGCTCGAATATGCTCGGAAGAACGATGTCTCTAAATTCATATTCTCGAGCAGTCGGGAAGTCTACGGAAACAAAGGAAAGACGATCTACAGCGAAGAAGACACGTTCGCAGACGAGTGCGAGAGTCCGTACACGGCGAGCAAGGTGGCCGGTGAGGCACTTCTCGACTCCTACGAACAGTGTTACGACATTCAGTCGTGTATCCTCCGGTTCTCGAACGTTTACGGAAAATACGACGCATCTGACAGAGTCATTCCGCTGTTTATCGCACAGGCACACCGTGGAGAGGACCTCACCGTCTACGGAGAGGACAAAGTTCTGGACTTCACACACGTTGAGGATTGTGTCGATGGAGTCTTTGAGACAATAGATAACTTCCACAAGGTGTCCGGTATGACACTCAACATTGCGTCTGGTGAAGGGACATCTCTCGTCGAGTTGGCCGAAACAATCGCCGACGCGGTGCCGACTGACGTCGACGTTACCGTCGAGCCAAACCGTACCGGAGAGGTGAGTCGGTTCGTCTCCGACATCAGCCGGGCGCAAAAGATTCTGGGATACGACCCCAACTACGACTTCCAGGAGGGAATTGAAGCGGCCATCGATTGGTACAGCGACCGGCAACAACTCTTCGAGACCATTCTCGACGAAACCTCGTAACTCGGAAGCACTGTCGGACCGAACGCCGCGGCTGCTAACCGACCGCTCTCCAACATCCAGGAAAGCCGCACTCATTTATCCAGGGTCGACAGATGATGTGACATGAAAGAACCGTTCTCCTATCGTGCACGCAAGTGGCTGGTACAGAAGGTGACATCCGACAGGGATGAAACACAGCGGGAACGTCTCGCCGAGGCGGACTGGGACATTCTCCTTGTTTTGGATGCCTGCAGTGCTGAGACGCTGGCGTCGGTAGCTCACTGGCCAGTCGAGACAGTCGTTTCGCCTGCGAGTTGCACGCCCCAGTGGCTGAAAGCCCTGAAAGAGACGGGTGTGTTCGACCGTCACGTCGTCGCGGCGAACCCGCAGTATGAGAAATTCGACATCGAGGTCGATCCCTACTACGACAGCCACTGGAACGATCGGCTATCGACTGTCCTCCCCGAACCGATGCTGGACCGCGTCACAGATGTCGCAGACTGTGACACAGAGGTCGTCGCACATCTCCAGCAACCCCACTGGCCGTATGTGGCTCGGTTCGACGACTCTTGGAGACTGGCGTATTCGGACCTCGGTCCGTGGGGTGGGCCGGATCAAGAGGTAGTCTCCACACAGGTGGCAATGGCCCGTGAGCACATCGACAGCCAGCAGGCAAAACAGGCATACGAGGCTGCCGTCCGTAGTGTTTGGTCAGTACTCGTTCCGTACGTGAAAGAATGGGCAGACCAATCACTGACGACGGTAATCACTGCCGACCACGGTGAAACGTTCGGAAGGCTCGGAGAGCTAGGATTCTACGAGCACCCCTGTCGGTGCAATATTCCAGCACTGACCCGAGTTCCCTGGGTGCAGATCGAACCCAACGACAACGATAACACGTCAGAACCGACAGTCCAGAACCGGTTAAACGCTCTGGGATACGTGGGGTGACAACGGACGGGATGCACGCCGATGCCGGAAGACGATAGCGTCACTGAGATATTGAAAGGGCGACTTTTTCAACTGGCGTCCCATTCATACACTCAATGACAGTCGTGGTGATGGGCGTCGACGCGCTGGATCCAGACCTTGTCAACGAGTCGACGCACCCAAATCTCACACTCGACGCGTCGTCGGCCGTCGACACCATCGAGAGTGCTGCCGGGGAACCGTCGACACACGAACTGTGGCCGACGATCATCACGGGCTTGCACCCCTCCGAGCACGGTCTCCAACTCGACGACGGGGTAGCGTGGGACAATCCGGTGCTGTCTGTCGGTAGTACGCTTGCGGACTACCTGTTGCCCGACGCCGTGCAGACACGAATCGGTGCGTGGTTGCTGACCAACACCTCCGAGGACGCCTTTCGCGTCCCGGCCACGTATTACGAGGAAAACGGACTCCCGACTGTGTTCGATGGGTACGATGCTGCCACGTTCGGCATCCCGAACTACGTGACAAACCCCGACGAGGAGGATAGAGAACACCGGCTCCGGCGGAAGATGGGGACGCTGTTCGAGCGCGACCCAGAGGCGAAGGGGGGCCATCGCAGCGACGACCCCCTCGAGTTCTACGAACTCTGCATGGAGATGGCGATGGTTCGGACGGCGCTTGTCCGCAGGGGCTTGCGAAGTAGTAAATACGAACTTGTCTTCGGGTACACGAGTGGGCTGGACCTCGTCGGCCACGTCTCCTATGACCGTCCGGGGCTGCAAGAGCGTGCCTACGAGGAGTTCGACGACTTCGTCGCAGACGTCCGTCGTGATCTCGGTCCCGACGACGAACTACTTCTCGTAAGTGACCACGGACTCCAAGAAGGCGTCCACACCGATAAGGCGATGGTCGCATCGACTAGCCCAGCCATCGTTGAGGACATCAACAGTGTACTTGACGTTCGGAAGGCAATTGAGACCGAACTCGATGCCCGCGATCACGTACCCCAGGAGCCACAGTATGAAGCGGAGGGAGAGACCGGAAGCGATGACGTGAGAGAGCAACTCGAGGACCTGGGGTACATGTGAGGCCGCTCCGACGTGGAGCGACGACATCCCCGTGCCCGCTCACAATAACCGGTGGGGATTAATCGATTACATAAGGCTTATGCGCGGCCTGGGATTCTGCTACCCCAATGAGTAACTGGCGCGAACAGTACGAGGACGAGTCCGGGGTCGGCCTCGCCACGGCCTGGCTCGGACACTACTACCACTACGTCCTCGTCTCCCTGCTGCTCGCCTTCACGTTCTGGAACCGCGCACGGAACTGGGAGAACTTCATCGTCAACGGGAAGGTACTCTTCCGGGGGAACGACCCGTGGTACCACTACCGTTCTGTCCAGTACACCGTCAACAACTACCCGCAGACAATGCCCTTTGACCCGTGGACGTACTTCCCCAACGGAACTGCGTCCTCGCAGTTCGGGACCTTCTTTGACCAGATAATGGCGACCATCGCTCTCGTCGTCGGACTGGGCAGCCCGAGTAACGAACTGGTCCGGAAGGTCGTCCTCGTTTCCCCGGCCCTGTTCGGGACGCTCGTGTTGATTCCGGCCTACTTCATCGGTCGCCGTCTGGGCGGGCGCTTCGGGGGCGTCATGGGGGTCGCAATCCTCGCCTTCGCACCCGACGGCCTGTTGAGCCGTAGCGTCGCCGGGTTCTCCGACCACCACGTCGCAGAGGCGCTGTTTCAGGCCCTTGCCGTGCTGGCAATCATGGTCGCGCTCTCTGTCGCCCAGCGCGAGAAACCCGTCTACGAGCTCCTCGCCGACCGTGAGTTCGACGCCCTCCGGAAGCCACTCGGGTATTCGATGCTCGCTGGCGTCGCCATCGCAGCCTACCTCTGGACGTGGCCGCCCGGTGTCATCCTGCTTGGCATCCTCGGCGTCTTCTTCGCCATTCACCTCTCGGCCGAAGTCGTCCGTGGTAACAGTCCGGAGCACACGGCACTGGTCGGCGCTGTGGCACTGACAACAGCGGGACTCCTCCAGTTGCCGCCGCTTGCCACGCTGGAGATCAGCGCGACCGCACGGTCGCTGCTCCAACCAGGGCTTGCCTTCGGTGTCGCATTCGGCTGTGTGTTCATGACCTGGCTGTTCCGTGAGTGGGAAGCACGAGACATCTCGAAGGTAGCCTATCCTGGTGCGGTCCTGGGTATTCTGGTTGCTCTCGCCGCGGTGACGTGGCTCGTGCTCCCAGGCATCTTCAATTACTTCGTCGACCAGGTGCTGCGGGTCATCGGCTTCCAGACCTCACCGACTGCCGGGACGGTCGGCGAGGCACAGCCACTCGATAGCCCCCAGACTTTGTACTCGTTCTATCGACTCGCCATCGTGACGGCTGTGACCGGCTTCGGTCTCATCATCATCCGGCAGCTTCTCTCGCGGGACCCGCCGGCCGAGGAACTGCTCGTGGCCATCTGGTTCGTCTTCCTCGTGGCTGCCACGTTCACGCAGGCACGGTTCTCGTACTATCTTGCCGTGCCCGTTGCCGGCCTCACTGCGGTGACCATCGGTGCGGTCATGGAGCCACTCGGGAGCCTCAAGGAAGCAACGGACGTGGAACCATACGAGGTGATGACCGTCGTCTCGGTGGTCCTCATCGTCCTGGCCCCGATGTTTATCGGGCCTGGACTGGCCGTCTCCTCTGCATCGATGGACCGTGCCGGGGACGCCGCGCGACCGGGTGGCGTCGTCGGCTGGACCGATAGCCTCGACTGGATGGAGAACAACACGCCCGCCGAGGGACAGTACGCCAACCCCGACGGCGAGGTGATGGACTACTACGGCACGTTCGCAAAGACTGACGATTACGACTATCCCGAGGGGGCCTACGGCGTGATGTCGTGGTGGGACTACGGCCACTGGATAACAGCCGAGGGCGAGCGCATCCCCAACGCGAACCCGTTCCAGCAGGGGTCAGATGTCGCGGCGAAGTTCCTGACAGCACAGAGCGAGGAGCGCGCCCAGGAAGTGCTGAATAACCTTGATGAGGATGATGCGACGACCCAGTACGTGATGGTCGACTGGAAGATGGCCGAAACGGAGACCCAGACCGGCGGGAAGTACTTCGCGCCGTTGCGGTTCAACGACAACACCTCCCGCTCGGAGCACTACACCCGGGTCGCATCCATCGATAGTCTCCGTCAGTCCGGGCTGGTGGCAGGCACCGACCTCATCCGGCACAAGTCGGCGTACTACAACTCCACGCTCGCCCGTCTCTACTGGTACCACGGGAGTGCGAAAAACCCCGACCCGGTCGTGATAGACTGGCAGGGTGCAGAGCGGGACCTCGGCAACGGTGACACGTTCGTCGAGCCGCCGTCGGATGGACAGCCAGTCAAGCGGTTCAACTCGATGTCGGCGGCCCGTGAGTTCGTGGCAAACGACTCCACCTCACAGCTGGGCGGTGTCGGCGCAGCGCCGACCCACCGGATTCCGGCACTGGAACATTACCGGCTGGTCCACATGGACGACGTGCCGGCGACTGCATCTCCGCAGTTCGGGAATGCATTCCAGCGGACCGTCCAGAACAACCCCGTGCTGAGTGCCGTGGGTGGCCCCGGACAGAACGTGACGACTGAGCAGCGCCGTCAGGAAGCTCAGGACCTCCTCTGGGCCGAAAACACGCCCGCCTGGACGAAGACCTTCGAGCGGGTGCCCGGAGCGACTATCGAGGGGTCCGGCGCGCCTGCGAACGCGACGGTTCGAGTCGCAGTCCGTATGAACCCCGAAAACGGTCGCAACTTCACCTACTCCCAGCAGGCGCAGGCCGACGAGAACGGTGACTTCACCGCGACAGTGCCCTACGCCAGTACGGGATACGATGCGCTCGGACCCGACGACGGGTACACGAACACGAGCGTCCGCGCGACCGGTCCATACCAGATTACGGCCGGTAGCACGATAGAGAATGGAACGTTCATCCGCTACACCGGAACGGCGAACGTCAGCGAATCGCAGGTCGTCGGTGCCGATGACTCGGCGGCGGATGTCACCCTGGAACGCCAGGAACAAGAGATTAACACCGGGGACGAGAACGACGGTAACTCCTCCGATGGCTCGGATGATTCGACCACCGACGATTCGAACACTGACGACTCGACCACCGACGATTCGACGAATGACGGAACCAACGGGACGAGCGGCGGGAACGCGGCAGCAGGGGCACAGCAGGCGATAGACATCACTGCAGCCACCCTGGCCGACCGTGCCTTCTGACACTCCGACCGAGGATGACGCGGTGAGCCTCTCCGGTTCGGAGGGTGACTCCCAGTCACCTCCGGCCGAGGAGACGACAGCAAAGCTTGGTTCGGGCATCGACGTTCGTGCCTGGCTCAGTGTCTATCTGAAAGGTGCTGCAATGGGCGCGGCGGACTCCGTCCCTGGCGTCTCCGGCGGTACGATTGCTCTCATTACGGGCATCTACGAGCGACTCATCGCTGCCCTGACTGCACTCGACCCGCGAGTGCTCAGACACGTTCCGGATGCGGACACTGCCGAGGGACGCCAGCACATCCTTGCAGACCTGCGCCGGATGGACTTCTTTTTCCTCGTTGCCCTCGGACTCGGGGTCGCCACGTCCATCGTGACTATCTCCCGCTTTGTCCATGCAGCCCTCGAACTCGCTCGACCGCAGACCTTTGCTTTCTTTTTCGGACTGATTGCGGCGTCTGCTGTCGTGTTGTACGAACACCTCTCCGTGCGAACGCCGCTGGAAATCGGGGCCGCAATCGCCGGGTTTGCAATCGCGTTCCTGCTGTCGGGCGTCTCCGCGAGTGGTGGCGGTCCCGGACACGCGTTGCCGGTCATCTTCGTCGCCGGTGCGGTCGCCGTCTCGGCGACAGTGCTTCCCGGTATCTCGGGCGCGCTCATCTTGTTGTTGCTCGGGCAGTACGAATACCTGACCGGGCAACTGACTTCCTTCGTCGACGCCATCCTGTCACTGGGCGGGGACGGCCTGGTGTCCGGGTTCCTCGTTGTCCTCACGTTCCTCACGGGTGCTGCCGTCGGTGTGGTGACGGTTGCGCACCTGGTCAAGCGCGCGCTAGAACGCCAGCGCGAGGCGACCATCGCGTTTCTGGTCAGCCTGATGGTCGGGTCGCTGCGCCTCCCGACGACCGAGGTTCTGGACGGTGCTGACCTGCTGGCCTTCGCCGACGTGACGACAGTCATCGGTGCGCTGCTTGCGGGTGCGCTCGCGGTCCTCCTGTTGGATTACTACACCGAGGACCTCACCTCCGTGGCACTGTGACTCAGTGGCAGCAGGCTATCACTCGACAGCGTCATCGCGCCACTGTGCAAACGCCGGCAGTGTCCACTCCTCCTCGAAGCGCTCGATACACGGCACATCGTAGGGGTGAAGCGACTCGATACGGTCGGCAGCGTCCTCGACGCTGTCGCTGGTGGTTTTGACCAGCAGGATTCTCTCGTCGTCCTCGTGGATGTCACCCTCCCAGCGATAGACCGACTGGCAGGGAGTCGTGTTGACGCAGGCGGCCAGTCGCTCTTCGACGAGGGTCCTGGCGAGCGATTCGGCGGCCGCTTCGGGTGCGGTGACAAACAGCGTGGGCATACCTGTCCAGTCGCCGGGGCGGAAAATCAGGCTGTCGCCGTCACTCCTTGAGCGGGTTGTACGCGCCGTTGATGTCCCACTCGTGGAGGCAGTGTGGTACTCCGTGCTGTGGTTCGCCATCCTCTTCGACGACGACCCACTTCTGTGCCGTGTCGTCCCACCGGTCCTTGCGCCCGCATCGCTCGCAGACGCGCTCGTTGGGCGGTACGATTTCTGTCATACTCCCTGCTTGGCTATCGGGGGTATAAAATCTCTCGGCACAGCACTGCCTCTAAGTTCCAGGTCACCTCTGTCTCCCGGTATCGTAGCAGGGGATCACAACCGCCAGTCTGCGATGCAACCTCCGGGGTTAGAAACAGCGGGACAGTCCTGATTGCAGAAAGCAGTGGAAGAACGAAAACGCATGCGCGCTAATTCTCCTGGATGGCGTCGATGACCATCGCGGCAGCGACTATGGCTTCCTTGGGAACGTCGCTGGCGTCGTCGATGCTGATGTCGTACGTGTCCTTCAACGAAATCTGTCCGGAGATATCACCGACGTGGTCCCCATCGGGGCCTGTGATTTCGTATTTGTGGGGGAACAGCACGTTGCCGAACGGAAGCGCCTGCCGAGCGAACGTCACGGCCGCACCACGGGAGTTAATTTCCGCGACCTTCGCCTCGGTTTCGGCGTCACGGAGCTTCCAGGTGTCCTGGAACATGGAGAAATCGTTATCGAGGAGTACGACAGCTTCGCCCGTCCGTGCATCCTCGAGGGTGTAATTGCCAGCGACATCGCTGATTCCGTCAGCTTTGACGGTGAACACTTCGTTTCCGTCGGCGTCGACGAACGGAAACTCCTCTTTCATCTTGAGCATCTTCTGTTTTCCGCGGACGACGACGTTTCCGTCGGGGTCTTCGGCGCGGTACTTATTCCGGACCAGTGATTGAACGACGGTGTACTCGTCCTCGCTGAGGTCGATACCATCGATACTGCCTGCTTCGGTTGTTGCCATCGTAACCCAGTGTTCAGCCGGCACCCCATTATAAAGACACAGCGTGTTTCACGGCCAGAAACACGACACCGATACTCGTCTCCGGAGGTGAGATGCACGTCGAAGTTAGCGATAGGCGGAGCTATCGCAGTCCTTGCGGCAGTCTCCGGCCTGGTCAGAGTGAAAACACGCGACTGATTCGCTTCAGGCCGATAGCTCGTGACGACGCCGGCGTACGGGAGTCATTGACGGGCCGGAAAGCGCAACCCTTGTAGTCCGGCGTCACCGCTGTTGTGGCAATGAGTCAGGCAGAGTCGCCGCCGGTGCGCCGCCTCGCGGACTGGGACCACGACCGGCTGTCCCGTCTCGCCGACGACCACGGGACGCCGCTGTACGTGCTGGACGTAGACCGCGTCAAAGCGAACTACCGTCGCTTTGCCGCTGCTTTTCCCGACGCCCACGTCATGTACGCGGCCAAGGCCCACACCGGGCAGGCCGTCCTCTCCGGGCTATTGGAGGTCGGCGCGGATATCGAGTGTGCCGCTGCGGGAGAACTCCAGCGCGCCATCGAGGCCGGTGCTGACCCCGACACGCTCCAGTACACGGCTGTCAACCCTCCGGATTCGGACCTCGACTACGCCGTCGACCTCGCTGCTGACAACCCCGGGCTGACGATAACGGGGGGTGCTCGTGATACTTTCGACCGTCTGGAAGCGCGAGGATACGACGGCCGGGTCGCTATCCGTATCAACCCCGGTATCGGCACTGGCCACCACGAGAAAGTCGCCACCGGCAAGGACGCCAAGTTCGGCATCCCCTACGACGAGGTGCCCGACCTCGCCACCGAGGTTGCCGAGCGGTTCGACCTCGTCGGCATCCACGCCCACGCCGGCAGCGGTGTGCTCCACGACGACCTCGACAACCACTGTGAGGCCATCGCGAAAGTCGCAGAGATGGGCCGCGCTGTCGAGGACAGGGTCGGCGGGCTGGACTTCGTCGACTTCGGGGGCGGGTTCGGCGTTCCCTACCGCGAGGACGAGGAGCCACTGGACATGCAGGTCGTCGGTGAGAAGGTCCGCGATGCAATCGGTGACCTCGACGCCCAGACCAAACTCGAACCCGGCCGCTACGTCGTCGCGGACGCGGAACTCATCCTGACCGACGTGAACACGGTCAAGGAGACGCCGGCGACGACTGTGGTCGGCGTCGACGCGTCGCTCGCGACGCTCATCCGACCGGCGATGTTCGACTCGTATCACCCGATTCGGAACGTCTCCGCACCCGACCGCGAGGCACATCCCGTCTCCATCGGTGGCCCCTGCTGTACGAGTGCGGATGTCTTCTGTACGGATAGACCGATTGCCCGCCCTGAACGGGAGGAGCTGCTTGCCATCGGCAACGCGGGGGCCTACGGCTACGAACTCGCAAACCAGTTCCACTCCCAGCCACGCCCCGCGGAAGTCGCAATCGAGGACGGCGAGACGCGAGTCGTCCGCCGCCGCGAGACGATGGAGGACGTGTTGCGCGTGGAACGGGACCGATGACGTTCGACATCCACGACTTTCACCGGCAGGCCATCGAGACTCCCTCCCACGAGGACGTCGGCGAGATGCGCGACTTACTCGTCGAGACACTTCGTGAGGAGGGGGCCGAGCCCGACGTTGGCGAGCAGGGGACTGTCGTCGCCTCCCGTGGCGAGGGCGAATCGACCGTCGTCCTCAACACGCACATCGACACGGTTCCGCCGCACGTCCCCTACGAGCGCGAGGGCGATGTCGTTCACGGGCGTGGTGCCTGCGATGCGAAAGGGCCACTCGCCGTGTTACTCGATGCGTTTTTCTCCGCCGATGTGGACGACGGGCGGGTCACGCTTGCTATCTCCCACGACGAGGAGACGACACAGACCGGCGGCGCTCACCTCGCGGAGACGCTCGATTACGACGCCGTCGTCGTCGGCGAGCCGACGGGGCTGGATGTCTGTACTGCCGCGCGCGGCCAGTTCGAGGGCGAGGTCCGGATTCGCGGGGAGGGCGCCCACGCCGCGGACCCAGCAAGCGGGAAAAACGCCATCCGGGCAGCAACGGTCGTCACGCAGGGGATGGAGACCTACGACGACGAGTACGGTCCCGGCGAGCACGACCTGCTGGGGTGGCCGACGCTGACGCCGACGCTCATCGAGGGCGGCGAGGCGACCAATCAGGTCCCCGGCGAGTGTACCATCACGTTCGACCGCCGGTCGGTGCCACCCGAGTCCGTCGACGAGTTCATCGCTCAACTGGAGGAACACCTCTACGCACTCTTGCCCCGTGGGATGGACCTCTCCGTGTCACTGTCACGCCCGGAGATGCCCTATCCGGAGGCTTTCGCCACCGACGAGGATGCACCTATCGTGGGGGCACTGCACGACGCCAGCGACGGGGACGTGCGGCCCTTCGGTGCGGCGACGGAAGCGTCCTATTTTGCAGCCCACGCCCCGACGGTCGTCTTCGGTCCCGGCGTCCTCGTCGACGACGAGGGACCGGTCGCTCACGCCGAGCGGGAGTACGTCGACAGAACGGACCTTCCGTCGGCGGCCCGAGCAGTCCGGCAGGCACTCGAAACGCGACTGGGCTGAACGGCCGCAGTGTGGGCTTGTTCGCCTCCACGAGTGGAAACGCTTACGTCGCCGCCTGCCGGCGTACCCGATATGACAGAGACAGTGCTGCTGGTCGGCGGTGGCGGCCGTGAACACGCTATCGCGCGGTCGCTCGCGGATTCTGACGCACAGCTGTACGCCTGTGCTGGCAACAAAAACCCGGGTATCGCACAGGTCGCAGCGGGCTTCGAGACGCTTGAGACGACCAACCCCACTGCCGTGGTCGACTACGCACGGCAGGTCGACGCGACGCTTGCGGTCGTCGGTCCCGAAGCACCGCTCGCGGCCGGCGTCGCCGACGCACTCGACGAGGCCGGCGTCTACGCCTTCGGCCCGCAGGAAGCCGAGGCCCGCATCGAGACGGACAAGGCCTTCCAGCGCCGGTTCATGCAGGAAAACGACATTCCCGGCTGCCCGGACTTCGAGACGTTCGACGATATGGAGGCCGCCTGCGAGTACGTCGACGAGTACGACGGCGACCTCGCCATCAAGCCGGCCGGTCTCACCGGCGGGAAAGGCGTCCGCGTCATGGGCGACCAGATAGACACCGAGGAGGCCAAAGCGTACATCCGGAACTCCGACTACGACCGCATCGTCCTCGAAGAGCGACTGGTCGGCGAGGAGTTCACCGTCCAGGCCTTCGTCGCCAACGGCGACGTTCGCGTCACCCCTGCAGTTCAGGACCACAAGCGCGCCTACGAGGGCGACGAGGGGCCCAACACCGGCGGCATGGGTTCCTACAGCGACGCGTCCCTGGAGTTGCCGTTCATGATCGAGGAGGAGTACATGGAGGCCGTCGACGTGATTCAGGCTGTCGTCGATGCCCTCGATGGCTACAAGGGCGTCCTCTACGGCCAGTTCATGCTGACCGCAGAGGGTATCAAAGTCGTCGAGTTCAACGCACGCTTCGGTGACCCCGAGGCGATGAACACCCTGCCTGCGTTGAACACGGACTTCCTCGATGTGCTGACAGCCGCTCGCGACGGCGAGGAACTTCCCCAGCTTAACTTCCAGCGTCAGGCCACCGTTTGCAAGTATGCCGTCCCTGACGGGTATCCGACCGACCCCGAGTCCGGGGCACTGGTGAAAGTCGACGAGGACAGCGTCGCTGCGGTCAGCGAGGAGTACGACGGTGAGGCGCTTCTGTTCTACGCGAGCGTGGACGAGCGCGACGACGGTATCTACACGACGACCTCTCGCTCCTTTGCCGTGGTCGGCGTCGCCGACTCCATCACCGATGCCGAAGAGATTGCCGAAGATGCACTGTCACTGGCCGGTGACGAGGGCCTGCGGATGCGCCACGACATCGGGAAGGCCGACCTCGTCCAGCAGCGTATCGACCACATGGCCGAACTCCGCGGCGAGTGAGGCGAGTTTTCGGAGACTTTTCAGCCACGACCCCCGGCCAGTTGCTCGGATTCGGGTAACCGACGGAGCACGACCGGACGCAAGTGTCCCGAATCGTTTCGCATCGTTCGCTTTTCGTCGGCGCGCATTTCAAGAGGGGCCACGACGAACACCGCGGTGTGAGCGACGCGACACCTGGCGACGATGACAGCGCTTCCGGGGATGGCCCGGGTGCCGACCACGATTCGGGACAGGGCGGCGCCGTCGGGACACGGAACAACCGGCACGACCGCATCTCGTCGACGCCGACAGAGGGGCCGAAAAACTCCCTGCAGTACTGGACGGAGGCCCGACACCCGCTCCGTATCGTCATCAACTTTCTTGCCGTCCAGCTCATCAAGTACTCGCCGATACTCCGCGTCAAGACGTGGGTGCTCCGCCGGCTCGGGGCCGAGGTGGGGTCGGGTGTCTCCCTGGCGCTGTCGGCAACTCCCGACGTATTCTGGCCGGAGCTCATCCGGCTAGAGGACGACGCTATCATCGGCTACGATGCCACGATACTCTGTCACGAATTTCTCCGTGGGGAGTACCGGACGGGTGAGGTTGTCATCGGAGAGGGGGCAATGGTCGGTGCGGAAGCGGTCATCCTCCCGGGCGTTCACATTGGCGCAGACGCCCGTGTGGCTGCGAACTCGCTGGTCGCAGAAGACGTGCCGCCGGGGGCTACGGTGGCCGGAGTACCAGCCGAGCGTGTCGACCAGTAACGACTCAGGGATAGGCGGGACCGACACTGTTGAGCCCTCCCGTCCGAGAATAGCGGGTCGAGGCAGCTACTCGCTGGCCAGTTCGACGCCGACAAACTCGAATCTCGCACCGCCGTCGTCGTCGGCGATGGTGACCTCCCAGTCGTGCGCGCTGGCAATCTCCTCGACGATATTGAGTCCGAACCCAGTGCCGTCATCCGTGGTCGAGTAGCCCGGCTCGAATACCTTTTCACGGTCTTTGGAGGCGATGCCCGGCCCGTCGTCGGCAACGAAGAACCCACCGTCGAGGTCCCCGACCGTGATAGTCATCTCCCCGTCCTGTTGTTCGATGGCGTTCCGAAAGAGGTTCTCCAGCAGTTGGCGGACGCGACTCTTATCGGCCCGGATAATCCGGTCCGTCTCAACTCCGAGTGTTGCGTCGGTTGTCTCGACGCTTTGCCAGCACGACCGAGCCAGGGCAGCCAGGTCGACTGGCTCTGTCTCGTCGGCGCGCTCGCCCTGTCGCGCGAGTGAAAGCAAGTCGGTGATAAGCTGTTCCATGCGCTCGTGGGCGTCGGCAATCTTGTCGAGGTGTTCACTATCGTGTTCCCGCCGGGCCAATTCCAGTCGCGACTGCGCCACTTGCAAGGGATTTTGCAGGTCATGTGAGACGACGCTCGCGAACTCGTCGAGGCGTTCGTTTTGCCGCTGTAGTTCACGCTTGTGTTGCTTGCGCTCGGTGATGTCCAACTCTACCCCGATGACCGCTGGAGCTCCCTGGTAGTGCATTCGGCTTCCGTGGAGTTCGATGTCGATTCGCTCCCCGTCTTTGGTCAGACCCACAGTCTGGTACTGCATATCCGCGATGTCACCGTCCATGCGCTGCCGGAGGTTTTTTTGCACCCGGTCGCGCTCTTCGGGAGCGATGAGTTCCTCCGGGGACATGCCGAGAATGGTCTCCCGTTCGTACCCGTGGATATCCGCAAGCTTGGGGTTGACATAACTGAACTCCCCATCCTGAATGATGTAGATGCCGACGAAGTTCTGTTCGACGAGTTTTCTGTACTTGCTGCGGGCGTCATCGAGTTCCTGCTCCAGCCAGTACTCCTCGACGGCGTCTTCGACCCGACTGGCGAGTACGGTTGGCTGCTCTCTGACCCGCTGTTTTCGGAGATAGCCCGTGACGCCGTTGGCTATCGCATCACCTGCGACTTCCTCACTCCCTTTGCTGGTGAGCAGGAAAACCGGAAGGTCGGGATACTGCTCGCGGAGTCGCTGCAGAAACTCGATGCCGGTCTGCTCAGGCAACTCGTACGCAGAGAGAAGACAGTCGAAGTCGTCGTCGGCGAGTCGTTCGAGGCCATCAGGTGGGTTCGTGACTGCCTCAACGTGGAGTCGCTCGTCCATACGCTCAAGTGCGGCCGCAGTCGAGTGAGTGAAATCCGTCTCGTCGTCGACGTGTAGAATATGGATTTCGCGGCTCATTGGCTCTAGAGTGTGGCTGGGGCCACATAAGTGTAGAACAGGAGTCCAGCCCGACCGAAAGACGGGTAATCCCGTGCCCTTTTATCCGCGCGAGGGTATGTCACGAACATGGACTACGACGATATGCTCGACCGAGGACTCGAGGAGACGCCCGAGATTCAGGGCAGTTCCGAACGCTTCGAAGTCACAGACCCTGACGTTCGCCAGGAGGGGAACGTCAGCGTCTTCGAGAACTTCCAGCAGGTTCGTCAGGACCTGGGCCGGAACGAGGACCACGTCATGAAGTTCCTCCAGGACGAACTCGGGACGAGCGGTCACATCGACGAGAGCGGACGCGCGCGACTGACCGGGGAGTTCAGCGAGCGCCGCATCGACGAGGCTATCGAGGAGTACACCGAAGAGTTCGTCCTCTGTTCGGAGTGTGGACTGCCGGATACGAAGCTAGAGAAAGAACAGGGTGCTGTTATCCTGCGGTGTGAGGCGTGTGGCGCTCGGTCCGCGACGAGTCAGTAATAGACTCACAGCCCCAGTCAACTGAGCTGTTTTAGCGTATTCAAATCGTCTGCCGTCCGGGTGAACTCCGCCATCGGCCGACTGGCGTGACAGTTCGGGCAGTGAAACGTTCGGTTCGAATCCGGGAGTTCTCCCGGCGATGACTCCCAGTCCTTCTTGCACTCGGGACACAACAACCGGACGTACGCTTGGGTCATGCGTGTCAATACCACACCGGGGACTGGCAAAAGGTTTGTGTTGCTTGACTGTCCTGTTCGGGGCTTAGGCCGGCAGGCAATCACGAGGACGGTATGAGCCGTCCCAGGTCGAGAGTGACCCGGAGTCCCTATGCGGGGACGCCGCCGTCGGCTTCGAGCAGTTCCTTGTAGCGGTTCCGGATGGTCACCTCGGAGATGTCAGCGGCTTCCGACACCTCGCTCTGGGTCACCTTCTCGTTGGTGAGCAAGGCGGCCGCGTAGATGGCTGCTGCCGCGAGGCCGACCGGCGACTTGCCGGAGATTGCACCGGTCTCGGCGGCCGCATCGAGTAGCTGTCGGGCGCGCATCTCGGCCTCGTCCGAGAGGTCCAGTTCCGATGCGAACCGCGGCACGTAGCTTTTCGGGTCGGCAGGCTGGACCTCGAGGCTCAACTCCCGAATGATGTACCGGTAGGTTCGGGTTAGTTCCATGCGGCCGACACGGGAGACCCGCTCCATCTCGTCGAGGCTGCGCGGGTTACCGGCCTGTCGCGCTGCCGCATACAGCGATGCCGTCGCGACGCCCTCGATGGACCGGCCAGGGAGCAAGTCCTCGTCGAGCGCCCGGCGGTAGATGACCGAGGCGGTCTCGCGGACGTTCTCGGGCAGGCCGAGTGCGGAGGCCATCCGGTCGATTTCGCCGAGTGCCTGCTTGAGGTTGCGCTCCTTCGAGTCGCGGGTCCGGAACCGCTCGTTCCAGGTACGCAGCCGTTGCATCTTTTCACGCTGGCTTGCGGAGAGCTGTCGGCCGTATGCGTCCTTGTTTTGCCAGCCGATGTTCGTCGACAGCCCCTTGTCGTGCATCATGTTGGTCGTGGGGGCCCCCACGCGGGACTTCTGGTCGCGCTCGCTGGAATCGAACGCGCGCCACTCCGGCCCGGGGTCAATCTCGTCTTCCTCGACGACGAGTCCACACTCTTCACAGACTGTCTCACCGTGTTCTGCGTCCGCGACGAGGTTCCCACTGCACTCCGGACAGACATCGGCTTCTTCGCTTTCCTCCTCTGTCTCTGTGGTTCGGTTACGCTCCTGTACGCGCTCACTGGTCCGTGTTGGTGATTCGCTCATTGGTATGCTCCGAGTTGCCGCAGGGAAAATATTGAAACCCTTTAGGCGTCCTCTAGTAACTGTTAGTTAGTTCGGAGAGAATATAAACCTTTCTCCTAACGAGCTAGTACATCCCACGCTGTCTTGCGATTACCGGAATCGCACTCCATCACAGATTCGGGACGGTACGGTATGATAACAGGCCACGCGGCGGCAAACAAGTCAGCGGTCACCGGCAGAGAGTAGGGCAACTCAGACAGTGAAGAGATGTCCGTCAGCCGGCACATCGAACAGGCCGATGCGCGCGCCGGCATCCAGCCAGGCGTGTCCGTAGGAGAAGGCTGCCAGTGCGTTGACCAGATCGCCGTCGGCCTCGAAGTGCCGACCGTCTTCAAGGTACGAGCGCGCCATCTCTTCACATTCGTCGGCGGCCTCGGCCATCGGTGTTTCCGCTGGCGGCGCAACTGTCGCAGCATCCAGCGCCTGTGAGAGCAAGCGCTCGTAGCGTTCCGTCTTCTCGGCTAGGTCAGCCATACTACCGGTACCGATGGGATCCGTATCAACGTTGTGTCCCCCAAAAGCTACTCTTAACGCTCATATGCCAATTCTTACGGTTATAGATTCCAAGACACACGGAAACATGATAGTCGCCCTTGTCCCGTGGGCTGGGGAGTCACAATGACAGCCGACACGCATTCTCTCGACGGACTACCGCTGCAGGACTCTCTATGACGGAAACTGCAGTCAGTGGACTCCGATTTACTATCGACACCCAGTAGCGTACTGCCGATGGCTGTCCACAGGTGTTGCAGGACAGCGCAACCTACAAAGCCCGGCCAGTGCAACCTCGTGGTATGACAGATGGGGCAGTCGAGCACCGGCGACTCATCATCGCCGGCACAGGCATCGCAGGGCTGACAGCGGCTATCTATGCCGGGCGGGCGAACAACGAACCACTCGTCTTCGAGGGTGACGAACCCGGCGGGCAGCTGACGCTGACGACGGATGTCGCCAACTACCCGGGCTTTCCCGATGGCATCGGCGGCCCGGAACTCGTCCAGAAGATGAAAGAGCAGGCCACGCAGTTCGGCGCGGAGGTCGAACACGGTATCGTCACAGATGTCGACGGCGGCGACCCCCCGTTCCGTGTTGAACTGAAAAACGGGGATGTCTACACCTGTGACGCGCTCATCGCCGCCTCGGGCGCAAGCGCACGCACCCTCGGCGTCCCTGGCGAGGACGAACTGATGGGCTATGGGCTCTCGACGTGTGCCACCTGTGACGGGGCCTTCTTCCGGGATGAGGACATGCTCGTCGTCGGCGGTGGCGACGCTGCCATGGAGGAAGCTTCGTTCCTGACGAAGTTCGCCGACACGGTCTATATCGCCCACCGCCGTGAGAACTTCCGGGCAGAGGCTCACTGGGTCGAACGCGTCGAGGAACACGTCGAGAACGGCGACATCGAAATCATGCGCAATACGGAGCTGCTGGAAATCCACGGCTCGCCCGAGGACGGCATCGACCACGTCACCCTCGCACAGAACGACGAAGGCTATCCGAAAGACAATCTGGATACCCCCGGCACGGAGACGATTGAGTTCGACGTTGGTGCAGTCTTCTACGCAATCGGCCACACGCCAAACACCGGGTACCTGGAGGGTACCGACGTGGAGATGGACGACGCCGGCTACATCATCACCCAGGGTGGAGACGGCGCCGGCCAGACGAAAACCGATGTCGAGGGTATTTTCGGCGCGGGCGATGTCGTTGACCACCACTACCAGCAGGCGGTCACAGCCGCCGGGATGGGCTCGAAAGCTGCTCTCGATGTCGACGAGTACCTCGAAGAACACCCACCTGCCGAAACGGCCGAGTCCGACCCTGCGACAGCCGAGTCCGACGACTAGGGAGGATAAACGCCTGTTTCCGGGAAGTTCGTTCTGCGTCGGGAATCTGTCGGGCGGCGTTTGTCGGTGAACGGTGTCAGGGCCGCGATTGTGTCGCTTCCGGGTGGCTGCTATTGTGGTCTGTGCGTGTCGCCACTGCCCTGATGTGTGAAGCGTTCGCAAGCAAATGCGTACAGAATGTCCATACGAATATGTACAAGTATTATACATTTTTAACCGACAATCCGCGGAAACGTCGTACTGCTCTGGTTCGACAGAGCTGTTACCATGACGACATCGACTTACTCACGACGGCGATTCCTCGCTGCGACAGGCGCAGTCGGGTGTGTAGCGCTCGCTGGCTGTGGTGATGGTGGAGACGACGAGAACGAGTCGGACAACGAATCCGACAACAGCTCCGACGGCGAGTAACAGGTAGCTGGCCTACCCCTGCGGGGTGGGTCGCCCCATTTTTCCTGAGATTCCCGGTTAGATGCTACGTCCCGGCGTACAGACCCACAGCCCATTTAACGCAGACTGGCGAAGAGGGAACGATGGCAGACGATACTATCACGGTAACACTCGATAGCGAGGATGGGAGCGACGAACTGGAGGTTCCCCGGACGATTATCGACCTCCTGAGCGAGGACGAAGACGACACCACGACCGTCGTGGGTGACCTCGCGATGCTCGGTATCGCACAGCAGGCACACGGCATCGTCCACCACGGCCACGGCGAGGTCGACGAGGAACTGGAAGCCGCAGAAGAACTGACGATGGACCTCTTCGAGGAGCGGTTCGGACAGTCCTACGGCGAGGTCACCGGCCACTCCCACTGAGACGGCCGACACCTGCGTCAGTCCACGACGTACTGGAGCAACACACCATCGTCGATACGTTCGACGTGTTCCAGTGTCAACGCCGGGAACTCCTCGACGAAACCTTCTCCGTCGGCAAGCGTCGGAGCTTCGCGCCCGCCGATGACTGTCGGGCCGACGAACACCGACAGTTCATCGACCAGTCCCGCCTCGAACAGCGAGAAGATGAGTTCACCACCGCCCTCGACCATCAACTGGTCGATACCCTCCGATTCCAGTTTCTCGAACGCCTCTGCCAGGTCGACCCGCTGGTCGCCTGCTGTGATGACCGTTGCACCGCCTTCCTCCATCTGTGAGACGAAATCGCCGGGCGCGGCGTCACTGACGAGCAGGTAACTCTCGGCTGTCTCGTCCAGGACACGCGCGTCCGGTGGCGTCCGGATACGCGAGTCTGCGACCACGCGTGCGGGGTGTGGCGGGTCGCCGCGCTCTCGACGTTCTGCCTGTAGGTCCGGGTCGTCGATAGTCAGTGACGGGTCGTCGGCGACGACGGTTCCGACACCGACCATCACCGCGTCGCTGTCGGCGCGGAGCTCATCAACCCGGTCGAAGTCGTCCGGACCGCTGATTTCTATTTGCTCGCGTTCCCGGGTCGAAAGCTTCCCATCTGCGCTGGTGGCGGCGTTGACGACCACGTGCATGCGACGGTGTATCACGACCGTCTTCAAACGGTTTTCGGTCACCGGGAGTAGTTTTATCGTCTGACCGAGTGCAGATTGTCCAATGAGCGCCATCGAATTCGATGGGCTGAGCAAGTTCTACGGTGATGTCTGTGGCGTTGCTGACCTCACCTTGACCGTCGAGGCCGGTGAGGTGTTCGGCTTCCTCGGGCCCAACGGCGCAGGGAAGACGACGGCAATCCGGACGATGCTTGGCTTCATGCAGCCGACAGACGGCACAGCCCGCGTACTCGACAACGACGTGCGAGTAGAGTCGGAACTGCTCGCTGCCAAGGAGCGACTGGGGTATCTCCCCGGCGACCCGGCGTTCGATGACGACGTGACCGGCCGGCGGTTTCTGGACCTGCAGGCGTCCCTGAAAGGTGACAGCCGCCGGGGGGAACTGCTGGAGTTGTTCGACCCCCCACTGGACCGCCCCATCGGCGACTACTCGCGAGGCAATCGCCAGATGCTCGGTCTCGTCCAGACGTTCATGCACGACCCCGACGTGGTCGTCATGGACGAACCCACATCGGGGCTGGACCCGCTGAAACAGGCCACGTTCAACGACTTCCTCGCCGAGGAGACCGAGCGCGGTACGACCGTCTTCTTCTCCTCACACGTCCTCAGCGAGGTCCGGACGGTCTGTGACCGCGTAGGCATCATCCGCGACGGGCGGCTGACCGAACTGGCCGATGTCGAGGACCTGCTCGGGCGTAGCGGTCGTATCGTCACCGTCACACTCGCCGAGGATGTCGACGCGGCCGAGTTCGACTTCGCAGGCGTTCACGACCTCTCCGTCGACGGGCCGGTGCGCTTTGTCTTCACTGGGGAGTACGACCGTCTCATCGACCGCCTCGGTGAGTTTACCGTACTCGACCTGGAAATCGAGGAAGCACCGCTGGAGGACGTGTTCATGCGGTTCTACGAGGGCGATGCAACCGACGAGACGCCCGGTCAGGAGGCCAACGGAGGTGACGTGAATGCTTGAGATAACCCGCTACGAACTCGAACGGCGGGCCCGGGGTACGGTCGTTCTCTCTGTGTTGCTCTCCCTGCTGGCGGTCTTTACTGTCGCTTTCTTCCCTTCGGTACAACAGTCGAGCGAAGCCTTAGAACAGTATATCGAGAACCTCCCGCCGGCGTTTCGGAGCGCCTTCGGCATCGAATCCTTCGCGACTGTCGAGGGCTTTCTCGCCACGGAGTTCTACCAGTTCGGCTGGGTCATCCTGCTGGGTGTCTATTTTGGCTACCGCGCCGGCTCTCTCGTTGCCGGCGATGTCGAGGACCACGGTATCGACCTCTGGCTTGCGGCCCCTGTCTCCCGCGGGAGACTCGTCGTCGAGCGCTACCTCGCGCTCGTGCCGGTGATGGTTGCGGTCAACGTCGCCGCCTACGCCGTCGTCGCCGTTGCGATTGTGGCCATCGGTGAGCCGGTTCCCTATCGGGACCTCGCCACCGTACATGTCCTCTCTGTCCCGTATTTCCTCGCAACGGCAGCCATCGGACTGGTGGTCTCCGTGCTCGTCGCCGACGAAAGCGTCGCCAACCGCGTGGCTCTGGGACTGGTCTTCACACTCTTTCTTGTCGAGTCGCTGTCGCTGTCGACGGATTACTCGGAGATCGGGGCAATCAGTCCAACCCGGTACTACGACCCGACCGGCGTCCTCGTCCAGGGAGAGTACGACCTGCTGGGTGGTGTGATTCTCTGTCTCGCTGCCGTCGCGCTGGTCGGTCTCGCCGTTGCACTCTTTCGACGTGCCGACATCTCCTGACGGTGTCGGTACCGGCCCACGCTAACAGAAGCGAGGCCTGCTCGGTTGCATCCGGGACACACCGGAACACACATTTTTCGGCCTGCCGAGGGGCCGACATGGACCTGACCGGGAAGCAACTGGTCGTCACCGGCGGTGCTGGCTTCGTCGGTTCACACCTCACCAATCGCCTCGTCTCCGACAACGACGTACTCGTAGTCGACGACTGTTCGAACGGCAGCAGCGAGTGGGTGCCAGAAGCAGCGACCTTCCTCGATGGTGACCTCACCGACCCTGCCGTCGCTGCCGAGGCTATCACCAGCGACACCGATGCCGTCTTTCATTTCGCCGCCTCGAAGGCCGTCGATGACGACCACCCGCGCCAGCAGTTCGAGGACAACCTCGTGATGACACACAACGTCCTCGAACGGATGGATTCCGTCGGCGTCGACCACCTCGCTTACACCTCCTCGTCAGTGGTCTACGGCGAGGCTCCCCGGCCAACGCCGGAAGACTATGCGCCCAAAGAACCCATCAGCGAGTACGGAGCCGGCAAACTCGCCGAGGAGAGCCTCATCTCGACGTACGCCCACAGCTACGGCCTGCAGGCGTGGGTGTTCCGGTTTGCGAATATCGTTGGCCCCCGCTTGCGGGGAGCTGTCGTCCCCGATTTCATCGAGAAACTACAGGACGACCCCGACCGACTCGTCATCCTCGGTGACGGCCGACAGGAGAAATCCTACATGCACATCGAGGAGTGCCTGGACGCGATGGTCCACGTCGTCGAACAGGCCGGCGAACCCCTGAACGTCTACAACCTCGGGTCGCGGACGACGACCTCCGTCGATGCCATCGCAGCTATCGTCGCCGACGAGATGGGCGTCGACCCGGCCTATGAGTACACCGGCGGCCGACAGGGCTGGACCGGCGACGTGCCGCGGATGCGTCTCTCCGTCGAGAAGCTCTCGGCGCTGGGCTGGGAACCGGGCCAGTCCAGTGACGACGCCATCCGACAGGCCACGCGGGAGTTGCTGGACGAACTCGCCTGAGTCTGTGCCTCGTGACTCCGACCAGGCCGGGACTCAGACGACGGTCATCTTCTCGCGGTTGCGATAGAGTTCGACGGCCGACCCAGTCAGGAAGACTACTCCGAACCAGAGGGGCGAGAACTCCGTCGCTTGAGTGGTCGTGACGGTGTCGGTATCTAGCGTAGCAACCACCACCGGCATGGCGAAGCCGAGCATCGACGCACCGATGGCAGTCGTGGCGACGACCACGAACTCGTCGTAAAACTGCATGGCGACGGCACCGCCGACGAGTCCGAACACGACTGCAATCAGCCCGGCCTGTTCGAAGTTGGGGTCGGTGAAGAGAGGGGCCGAGACGACCCGCTCCAGCACGGTGACGGGGGTCGCGTCTCCCAGGTTCGAGGGGACTGCCCTCAGAACGACCCCGACCAGTCGCTCCTGAGAGAGAACGCTCAGCACCGAGAGGCTGGTTACGACGAACCCTGCCACTCCGAAGGCGAGGTCGCCCAGCGCGGGGACGACTGCCCGTCCGAGGCCGGCGCCGACGATAGCTGCCACGAGCGTGAACACGAGAGGGTGCTGCTGGCCCGCCACAACCGGATAGAGGTAGCTGCCGGCGAAAAGGCCAGCGGCAAAGCCCGCGATTGCGCCGGTCACTCTGAGCACTGTCTGTGCCACGCCGTAGCCGAAGTAGGACAATCCGACGCCGACCGCAGTGACGACGACGACCGCCAGCCACGAGGAGACATCGATCATCTGTTCGCCACACTCAGCAGGCCGAACCCCTTTGTTGTTGTCAGGTTACCGGACCTCCAGTGACTGACTTGCCGGATTCACGGCGAGTACGTTCCCGCCAGTTCGGCACGGTTGATGACGTGACTGCCCATCGTCTCCTCCAGTTGCTCTTTGGTTGCACCGGGGGAGAGCGTGAGTTGCTCGTCCAGCGCGTACAGGCGGAACTCGTAGGTGTGGGTCCCGTCCGGCGGGTTCGGGCCACCGTACCCCGGCTCACCGTAGTCGTTCTGGCCCACGGCGGCGTCCTCGGCGTCCCAGTCGACCGGAATATCGCGTCGGTCAGGGTCGATATTCCAGACAACCCAGTGGTCCCAGATTTTGCCCGCCGGCTCGACTGCGTCGGGGTCATCGACCACTAGCGCCAGCGACTGTGTCCCGTCGGGCACACCCGACCAGCGCAACGGTGGATTGACGTTCGCTGCCGTGTAGCCGTATCTGTCCGGAATCGGTTCACCGTTCTCGAAGGCCGGACTGGACAGCTCCATATGTGTCCCTAGTCCCCAAGCTGACATAAATCTGTGACCCGGCTGTTCGGTCAGCGTGGCACCAGGCCTACGTGACCGGAGACGGAGTGCATTTGATACCCGGTCCCGTATTCCTCCGCGTGCAAGTCGTCGGATATGAGACACGCCCCGGTGGGGACAGCGAGGCAGCAGCACTACTGGTCGCCAGCGACGGCGTCGTGGAACAGGTACCACTCGACCCGGGGCGGACCCTCTCGTATGGACTCGACGAGCGCCACTGTGCTGGCACTATCGAAGAGGGGTCACACTCGCCGTGTTCCGCTCCAGAAGCGCCCTACTGCGACCGCCACACCAGCAAGTGGGCCTGTGCCCGCTGCACAGGCGAGTGTTCGCTCCCGCTGCCGTCCTGCCGGGAGGAACATGCCATCTATCTAGCCGCCTTCGCGCCAGCGACGTTCAAGGTCGGTGTCACGCGCTCGTGGCGACTCGAACAGCGCCTTCGCGAGCAGGGTGCTGACAGGGCTGCTCACCTGCGGACCGTCGACGATGGCCGCATCGCACGGCAAATCGAGGCCGACATCGCGACCGAGGTCGGTGACAGAGTCCGCGTTCCTGTCAAGCGCCGCGGTCTCCACGAGTCCGTCGAGGATGGGGCGTGGGAGTCGTTGCTCGCCGAGTTCGACCCACTTGCTACCTACGAGTTTGATTACGGGCTGGGGTTGACCGAACGCCCGGTCGCCGAAACGATTGCCTCCGGCACCGTCGTGGGCGTTCAGGGCCGGTTACTCGTTCTCGAAACAGACGGGAGTACCTACGCCGTCGATATGCGTGACCTGGTGGGGTATGAGCTAGACCCAGACGGCAGGAACCAGCAACTGCAGGCCAGCCTCGGGGCGTTCCAGTAGGACGCCAGCCTTTTCTGACCCCGCGCAGTAACACGGTGTATGTCAGACGACCCTGAAGAAAGCGAGTCCGACACTGGCGAAGAAAGCGAGGAGAAGTCCTTCCGCGAGCGCGTCGAGGAGATTCGACAGCAGCGCGCTGAAGAAGGCGAAGAGGGCGAGCGACAGCGCGGCCCGCCCGAAGAGATGATGGGCGGCGGCGGTGGTGGCGGCATGGGTGGCAACCCCTTCGCACAGATGATGGGCGGTATGATGGGCGGCGGTGGCGGCCCGCCCGGCATGGGCGGCGGCCCTGGCAGTGCCGGCCCCGGTGGAAGCGAGGGTGACAACGAGGAACTCGTCCGCGAAGTTCGGAAACTCCGCGACGAAGTCCACGACATGCGCCGGACGATGGAGCGCATCGCCGACGCGCTCGAAAACTAGAAGAACTGCGCTTTTCCAGCTATTCTTCGTAGGCCAGATTCATCACCCACTGCGAGAAGGCGTCGCTGTGGGCGTCAATCTCCTCGTCGCCGACGAAAGGTGAGAGCATATCTCCAGCCATCAACAGCGAGAAATCAAGGTCCTGAGCGGTCGGCGTCAGGTAGTAGGTGTTGTGTCCCTCGTAGATGGTCTCGTCACGGTTGATGAGTCCCTTCTCGGAGAGGGAGTCGACGATGCGACTGCCTTTCCGTGAGGAGACATCGAGTTCCTTCCAGAAGTTGCTCTGGTGGATGCCACCGGTCTCGCGGATGAGTTCGAGGCCGGCAAGTTCGTCCTCGGAGAGTTCCTCCTCCGATGCAGTGGCACTCATGTACGTATCACTGTTCGTCTGCCGTTTAAAACTGACTTTCGGTGGCAGAAAAGCCCAAAGCGGCGAACAGCCTTAGACCCGGTCTGTGACCGTCTCGAAATCCGTCTCACAGGGTGGTCCTCCGGCAAACTCGTAGGTGACGCTCTCCTCACCGATTCTGACAAGCGACGACGAGCGAGTCCCGAAGCCGTCACCGTGAACGCAGACGCCGTACTCGTGGTCAGCGATGACAGTGGCGGCGCGGTCCAGCCACGCCCGACTGTCCTCCCCGGGTTCCGGTTTCAGCGCTGACCGAACACCGTCGGCGTTTGCCGCCTGCTGTGTGCCAACCTCCGGGCGGTGGTCGGGAATCGCGTAGGTCCCGTCAGCACCGACGTTGACAACGACGTGGACGCCCGGGTCGAGATTCCGGACGTGGGGCAGCCCGTCCCACTCGACGAGCAGGGCTGCCGCCTCGTCTGCCGCCAGCAGATTGAAGCCGTCGTAGCTGCGCTCGTCGAGTTCCCGCTCGACGTACCGGATGGCATCCTCCGCGGAGTCATGTCGGAGGGCATCCCTGACGAGCAGCCCCCGCGAGCGCTCGCTCGTGAGGTCGGCTTCGACCCAGCGGTTCGTTATCGCGACGAAGACACCGGCGTCGTTGTACCCAAGCCACGTCCCGCCGGCCTCGCTGTCGCGGGGCGCGATGACCGGGCGCTCCCAGTCCCGACGTGCTGGCGGCTCCGAGGGTCTGCCGATGCGTTCGTCACGGTTGGCCGCGACCACGACCGGTGCGTCCTCGAAGGCCTGCCAGGCGAGCGTAAGTGTACACACGCCCACGCGTACACGGGCCACGGACAAAAGCCGAGGGGTACTTACTCCGTCAACTGCGCGCGGACAGCGTCCCTGTCGACCGTTCCCGAGGCAGTCCGCGGTAGCTCCGGGACGAACCCGATGGTCTTCGGGAGCTTGTAGCCGGCCAGGCGCTCGCGGAGGTGGGCATCGAGGGCATCAGCGGCCGGCTGGTCACCGTGGGGGACGAGCAGCGCCGCGACGCGTTCGCCCCACTCCTCGTCCGGGAGGCCAACGACTGCCGCGTTCTCGACCCCTGGGTGTTCCCGGAGGGCATCCGCGACCTCGCTGGGATGGACGTTCTCGCCACCGGTGACGATGGTATCGTCAGCCCGACCGAGAACCCACAGCTGGCCGTCTTCGTCGCGATAACCCACGTCTCCGGTGTGGAGACCGTATGTTCCAAGCGCCTGCTCCGTCCGCTCGTCGTCCAGATAGCCCGGTGTCACGGTCGGACCATCGACGACGAGTTCTCCCGTGTCGCCGGCTGTTGCCGGGTCGCCCGACTCATCGACCACTGTCACGTCGGTCACGACAAGCGGCTGTCCGACGGTTTCGGGGGCCGAGCGAACCTGCTCCGGGCGGGCTGTGGCGACTTGCGAGGCGGTTTCGGTGAGTCCATAGCTCGGATAGACGGGGACGCCAGCGTCGAGTGCCCGCTCCAGCAGGTCCTCACCCGCAGGAGCCCCGCCGAGCAGGACAGTCTCAAGCGTCGACGCTGGCTCCCAGCCGTCAGCAAGCAGCCGGCGAAGTTGCGTCGGAACGAGCGAGACGCCTGTCGCGCCGGTCTGTGCGAGTGCGTCCGCTGTCCCCGTGGCATCGAACTCCTCCTGAACGACCAGTGTCGTTCCATAGAGCGGAGTGCGGATGCCCGGTGCCAGCCCGCCCATGTGATAGGCGGGAAGACAACACAGCCAGCGGTTCCCGGGGGAGACGCCCAGCCGGAACGCAGACGCAGTCGCACTCGAAATGAGGTTTCGCATCGTCAGGCGGACACCTTTCGGATCCCCGGTCGTCCCCGAGGTGAACATGATGATAGCCTCGTTCTCAGGTCGCCACCGCGCTGGCTCGACTGACTCTGCAGCCTCTGTCGGCTGTAGAGCCTCGACAGCGCCGTTTCCGGGCTCATCGAGCGAGGTAACTTGACACGTTGCCGTCGAGACGGCGACTTCCTCGGTGGCGGCCTCACAGATAACCGCGTCGAGGTCGACCCCGTCGAGTCGTCTGCTCAGTTCCGTCCCCGTCAGTTTGGCATCCAGCGGGACGACCGTGGCCCCGAGCCTGAACGAGGCGTGAACGGCCACGAAAAAGTCGACGCGGGTGCTTGCGAACAGGCCGATTCGTACGTCTTCGTCGGCAGGGACCAGTGATTCGAGCCGTGCAGCGAGGCCGTCGACAACAGTATCGAACTCGCGGTACGTCCAGGACCGGTCGGTGTCGGCGTCGATACACGCTGTCCGCTCGGGGGTCGTCCCGGCCCGGTGAGAAAGGGGGTCTCGCGTCGGCCACTCGACTGGCTCGCGCATTACTGGCGTGGTCGCTCCGGGAGGCCAAGACCCTTGCCCTGTGGAACCTCGATTGCCCCATCGGTGACGGCAGCGGGGTCCGTCGAGAGGTCTTCGGCGAGCAACGAGGCGGTCGCGAGCCCGCAGGGGCGCACGTCAGGGATACTCGCCGCGACGTGGACAGCACCCGTCCGGCCGACCACGGCGTCGACCGTCGTCGAGATGACCGGGTCGACACCGACCTCGCGGGCCTGCATCGCTACCTCTCGGGCTCGGTCCGGGCCGCCGACGACCATCGGTTTGATGACAAGCACGTCTGCAGCCAGTTCCGCGAGTATCTCGTCGACGGAGTGCTCTGTTAGCGATTCGTCGAGCGCCACGTCGACCGGGCCACCGCGGAGGGAGGTGTGGCCGGTGAGGTCGTCGGCCGGGAGCGGCTGTTCGACGTAGGACACACCCACGTTCCCGAGTGCATCGAAAGCGTGTTCGGCTTCCTCGATTGACCAGGCTCCGTTGGCGTCGGCACGCAACTCGACGCTGTCCCCGACCGTATCGCGGACGGCCTGCAGTCGCGCCACGTCCTCGTCGACGGGTCGGGAGCCGACCTTGCATTTCAGGCAGTCGAACCCGTCGCCGACGGCGGCCTCGGCCGCCTCGACGGTCTCGGTCTGTGGCATCTCGCCGATGGTGGCATTGACGGGCACCGAGGTGACGAGGCGGTCGGCATTCATCGACCGATACAGTGGCTTGTCGCTTGCACGGGCGCGCGCCTCCGCGAGTGCAAGCGACAGCGCGTGACGGGCGGCGGGTGCTTCCATCCGGGCCAGGGCGATACCCCAATCCAGTTCTTCTGCGACCGCTGCCGCCCGCGAGAGAGCCTGTCGACACTCCGCTCTGGACTCCGTCCAGCCAGCCAGCGGCGTCGCCTCGCCGACGCCGTTGACTCCCTCGTACTCTACGAAAACCAGAAAGCCCTCGCGACGGTCCACGCTGCCTGCTGCAGTCGCAAGCGGCGTGCTCAGCGACAGGGAAAACGGCTCGATTTCCACGCTACACCACCCCCGAAGCGAGCAACCCGGCGGCGAACAGCAGCGCAAAGATAGCCAGCAACTGCCCTGTCCGCTCCAGTGCGGGGTTCAGCGCCTCCCCATCTGTCCGGGTGAGCACTGTCCGGGTCAGCTTCCCGGCCAGGGGCAACGTCACAAGCGGTGCTAGCACCGTCAGCGGGTAGTCGTAAGCGACGACCAGCACCACCGGGGCGATGTAGGAGAGTGCGAGCAGGCCGACGAACTCAACTCGGCTGCCACGGTAGCCGAGCATCACAGCGAGGGTCTGTTTGCCCGCCTCGCGGTCCGTCTCCATGTCGCGGATGTTGTTGACGACGAGAATCATCGTCGACAGGCCGGCCGCACCGAGACTTGCCACGACGACCGCCGGCGGGACCGTCCCGGCCGGGACCGTCGCCGGGAACGCGCCAGCCGCCTCGGTGACCGCCTGTACGTAGTAGGTGCCGGTCACGGCGACGACGCCGAAGTAGATGAACACGAAGAAATCACCCAGCCCGTAGTAGCCGTAAGGGTACGGGCCGCCGGTGTAGAGGATGCCAGCGACGATACTGGAGAGGCCGACGACCAGAATCGGAACGCCACCGATATAGACGAGATAGAGGCCGACGAGGACGGCCAGTCCGTAGGTGGCCGCCATCGCGTACTTGACCCGCTGTGGTTCGATGAGACCGCCGGCAGTCACCCGGGTAAAGCCCTCCCGTTCGTCGGTATCGGCCCCGTTGACGGCATCGTAGTAGTCGTTGGCAAAGTTGGTCCCGACCTGGATGAGGAGCGCGCCGACGAGCGCGGCCAGTGCCGGCAGCGGCGCGAACACATCGGCATAGACAGCTAGTGCTGCGCCGAGGATTACCGGCGCTGCGCCCGCCGGCAGGGTCTGTGGCCGGGCGGCCATCAGCCATGCCTGCGTTCGCGTCACGTCGGCAGTGGTCATTGTGAGATTGTATGTGCGGCAAACCCAAAGCGCCTGTGGTTGGGGCATTTCGACGCCGCCCTCGCTGCTCCTTTCGCACTCAGTAGTGCCAGGGGAACTGCCGGAAATTCGGCTCGCGCCCCTCGTTGAACGCGTCTCGGCCCTCGCTGGCTTCCTCGGTCATATAGCCCAGTCGGGTTGCCTCACCGGCAAACACTTGCTGACCGACCATCCCGTCGTCGATGGCGTTGAAGGCGAATTTGAGCATGCGGATGGCCATGGGTGATTTCCGCGTGATGGCATCGGCCCAGGCCAGTGCGACTTCCTCCAGTTCCTCGTGGGGCACGACTTCGTTGACCATCCCCATCTCGGCGGCCTCCTCGGCGTCGTAATCCTTCCCGAGGAAGAAGATTTCGCGGGCCTTCTTCTGGCCGACCTGCTTGGCCAGATACGCGGAGCCAAAGCCGGCGTCGAAGCTCGCCACGTCCGCGTCGGTCTGTTTGAAGATGGCATCCTCGCTTGCGATGGTCATGTCACAGACGACGTGTAGGGAGTGGCCGCCGCCGACGGCCCACCCCGGTGCGACGCAGATGACAGGCTTTGGCATGAAGCGAATGAGCCGCTGGACTTCGAGGATGTGCAGGCGGCCAACGCCGTGCTGAGCGGCTTCCTGCTTGTCGTCGTCCGCTCGCGGCTCGTCACCGCTCGCGCTTTCCGAGGGGCGTTGCCCCTCGCTGTACTCGTACCCCGAATCGCCGCGAATCGACTGGTCGCCTCCCGAACAGAAGGCCCAGCCGCCGTCTTTCTCGCTGGGCCCGTTGCCTGTCAGGAGGACACAGCCAACGTCGGGCTGGCGGCGCGCGTGGTCGAGTGCGGTGTACAGTTCGTCGACCGTCTCGGGCCGGAAGGCGTTGCGAACCTCGGGACGGTCGAAGGCGATGCGCACCGCGGGTACGTCCGTGCCGCGGTGGTAGGTCACATCCCGAAAGTCGAAGTCGTCGACCGACTCCCACTCGTCGGCGTCGAACAGCTCTGAGACCATACCGGTCGTCGGGGCGGACGGCCCAAATAGATTCGGCGTTCGTGCTATCGGAGCCAGCCCGAGCGCGCACGGTCGAGTTTGATGGTGACTCGACGGACACCGTCGCGTTCCTGAAACGTTACGTCGCCGTCGTTTGCTGCCACCAGCCAGTCGACCAGCCACAACTCGACGCCGAGGCCGTGTTCGAGTGCCGTCTCCGCACCCGCTGCGACCGCCGCAAACTCGGCGTCGGGAAGCGTCTGACTGTAGTCCTCGATAACGAGTGCGACTTCCCCATGGTCGACCCGCACAGTCACCTTCAGTTCGGGGGCAGTTTCGCCGTTCTCGATAGCACTCTCGACGACGTTGTCGACGACCAGGCCGAATGTTTCATCGACATATGCTGCCGCAGATGAGGATAACCCAGTCTCGATGTCGAGGTCGGGGTGTTCCTCCCTGAGTCTCTGGACATGTTCCTCGACGAGCCTGGCGACATCGAGTGATTCCCCCGAGCCGGTTCGCTCGGTCCGTGGGACATTTGCCTGTCGAATCTTGTCAGTCAACTCTACCACGGACCGGACTTTCTCCCGTGCCTCTCTGGCTGTTTCTGCCTGCTTGCCGTCGCTCGTGGCTTCGATGTCGTCGAGCATACACATGACGACGCTCATGTCGTTGCGCAGGTTGTGTCGCAGGACACGATGGAGAACGGCGTTTTGCCGACGGAGCGCACCGCTCGAGTCACAGAGACACACGATGACACCGGCAAACGCCCCGACGACAGCTGTCATCGCCAATGTCGTCCCGAGGAACATGAAGCCAGCCGTCGTGACGGTGATGGACTGTGCGAAGAACGCGGGACCGAAAAACAGCACCGTCCCGCTGCCGAGACCAGCAGCACTGTACTTTGCGACGGTCCAGACCTGGTCGCTCGTCAGGTCCAACTGCTGGAGCCAGTAGAATGCACCCACAAGAGTGAGCGGCGGAACGACGGCGACAATCCAGCCCGGCTTGGCAGTCCCTGCCCGGAACAACTGCCCGAGCAATACAGCCGATAGCATCACCCCTATCGCGACGATGTATCCCTCTCCGAGACTCCGCTTTGAGACGGACATCGTGGGTACCCCGCTTGCGGTAGAGCCGGTCACTGTGGTAGTAGCTCCCGTACCTACGATGTTTCTTATCATCTGTGATAATAATTGTGGGTGTTGCGGATGTGTGGGAAATCGTGTGTGGCACGACTCTCCGCATTCTGGTCTAGAGGGGCTGAAAATCCGCTCTATTGGCACTAACAAAACCGGGTCCTTGACCCAAACACGACCTCGACACAACACCCAATTACAACATCTGGTAATTGGGGAATGCAGTCAGAGACTCCCATGCTGCGGGAGACATTGTGATTATACCTTGAGACGAGAAGACATATCGACAAGCGCTCGCTGCTCGTACCTGGCGCTTTGATTGACCTATCGCGTCCTTATCGCCTCGGGAACTCAGATGAATTCCGTCTGTCCGGGCCCGTTGGTAATGTGGACCTCGAATGGTTGCGTGGAGTGGTCGTCCTGTTCGATGAGATGCCAGTATGTTTCGGCAATCCGGTCGGGGTCGAGCAACGTTTCGTCCTCGCGATCTGGTGCTCGCTCGCGCAGCCCGGGTGTGTCGATCTGTCCGTCAATGACGACGTGGGCGACGTGGACGCCCTCTTCGCCGTAGTCGTTTGCCATGTCCATGGCCATCCCGCGGGCTGCAAATTTGGCAGCAGTGAAACTGAGTGCGCCGCCACGGCTGCGCACTGCCGAGGTCGCACCGGTGAAGATGACTGTTCCCCCATCGCTGTCGAGCATATCCGACACCGCTTCTTGCGAACAGACGAACGCGCCACGACCGTTGACTGCCCAGGCCTGCTCGAAGTCCTCGACACTCGTGTCCATGAGCCCGCTCCACTCCGCCGCGCTCGCGTGATTGACCAGCACATCTACGCTCCCGAACGCCTCGCGGACCGTCTCGAAGGACTCCCGGGTGTCCGATACGTCGCTTATATCGGTCGGCACTGCCAGTCCGTCACCCGGGCCTGGCAGGTCTTCGGCAAGCGTCTCGATGTACTCCGTCGAGCGAGCAAAGAGGGCGACCTGACAGCCCTCACTGGCGAATTTCCGGGCGAGCGATGCACCGAGTCCGGGACCGACGCCGGCGATGACCGCAGTACGTGGCATGTGCGCTCCATGTACCCGCAGGGTAATGACGCTCCCGCCGCGGGGCTCTTGATGCTGGGAGCCGAAATAAACGCAATGCTCGGGTTATGTTTCGTCTCCTGCTGTGCGTGTGGAACCGTCTACGCGGTGCCAGAGCGAGCGCCCGAGCGATGTGAGTGCGGTGGTAAACGCTTCGAGGAGGTGACTCACACACTGTACTCCACCGCGTATTTCGACCCCTGATCTGGGTCGTGTGGCAGTTGTGTCCGTTCAGCGTCATCCATTCTCCATTACCGTCGTGAGAGTCTCGACTTCGTCTTCGGAGAACGCTGAGTAGTAAAGGCGGAGTTCATAGAGGTCCCCAGTCAGGTACTGGTCGAGACTGCCGGAGCCACCACCGGCATAGAGTTGCCCGAGTTCGACCTCCCGGGAGAGGTCCTTCGTCTGGATTTTCTTGCCGTTGCGGTAGAGGACCATCTCCTCTCCATCGTACGTCGCGACGACTGTCTGGATCTCCGTACTTGGGATGGCCTGGCTTGTCGTAATCGACTCGCTTGGGTTGTTTTTCCAGCCGACGTTGTAGTCGAGTTCGTGCTCCGGATACGCATCCGGCTCGGTCTCCAGATACCACGCGAAGTCCCCATCGCGATGCTGTATCAGGCTCTGGATGGCACGATTCCCGCTCCCGTCTCCCGGACCGGTGATACGATAGCGGAAGGCGACCGTCACCTCCCCGACTGCGTCTTCGCCGGTCCTGACCGTCAGGTCGCCCATATCGACGCTGCCGTCGTCCTCGTCGAACGCCATGTACGTCCCGTTAGCGTCGCTGCCACGGGTCGGCCGCTCCCCGTCCTGTGTGGCCGTGCCGTCGTTGCCGTTGCCCGACCTGTCGACGACGGTCGCGTCGCTCCGCTGGTCGAACGTGTAGTACGCGATGAAGTCACCGACCTCGTCCCGGTCGTCGACTTCTTTGGTGACAAGGACAGACCGCTTGCGGTCTTTCGAGACGACCGTTATCGTATCCCCCGGCGCTGTCGGTAGTAACACCGTCTGTCCTGCGCTGTCGGCTTCGAGCGTCGCTATCTCTTTGCCGTTCAATTGAACACTGACATCTGTCCCGAGCGCGACTGGTGTCATCTCCAGACCAGCCGGCGTCTGCTCGTACTCGAAGGAAGCTTCTGCTGTTGGTGTTCCTGCATTTTCCAGGAACGAAAACGACAGGACGACGAGGAGTACTGCGACGACAACCACGACGGCGACCAACAACACGTTCCCGATGATTGGTGCGACACCCCTGCTTTCCCGGTCGCCACGCATTGTCACATCCACCGAACGCCTGCGGCAAAATGTTTTCGAGTCAAGATGTCTGCAGCGAGGAGAAGGGTATTTCGTCTAACGCTGAACAGACATTCTCTCAAATAATGCAGTCACGACTCTCGGTGTAACTTGCTGTGAATAAATGGGCTCGGAGGGACGGTCGATACTGGCGGTTTTGAACTCTCTTCTTGCGATTTTCGATTTGGTGGATTTGTGATGTCATTCTTGTTCTTCCTCCGTATCGTCAGAGATGTCGAGCGCCGTTTCAGCGGCGCGGCGTCGTTTCTCGAACTCTTCTTCTCCGGTGGCCTGGTCGTAGTGCTGGCGGATGGTCGACGGCGAGGCGTTCACCCGCTCGGCGACGATCTCGATGTCGAGGCCCTGATTCAGCTGCCACGTAATCGAGCCGGTGCGTATCCGGTGGGGCGACCGTGACGACGGGCACTTACTGCAGTGGATGCGCTCGGTCCACTCGCAGGAATCCCGACGGCGTCCGTGCGGGCAGTCTGTCCACAGGCAGGGCTGTGTCGCCTGATAGCTGTACGCCCGCAGCGTTGTGAACGAGGGACGACCCTGTCGGGTGCAAAAGAACGGTTCCCGCCCGTGGTTGTCGCGCTTCTCCCACCGCTCTCGGTCGATGTAGATGTCCAGCGCCTCACAGACCGGATCGGCGAGTCCGACCAAACGCTCGCCTTCGTGCTTGTTCTTCAGCGGCGTTCCCGTCGAGGGCCGATGAACGAACTCTACGTACTGCTCTTCGGAGTTGTAGTCACCCAGGTCGAGGCCCTTGAGGGTGCCGACGCGAGCGCCGGTGTGCCAGGCCAGCTCGAGGAAAGCGTGCATTGGCTGGCCGAAGTACGCCCGCGAGTTGCGGAAGAACTCGAGCGCTGCGAGTGCGTCTTCTTCGGCCAGCCGCTCCTGGTTCTGCTCCTGTTTCTTCGTGAGATTCGGGACATCGACGCTCTCAGAAACGTCCTCGTCGACCGCGCCGATGTTGGCACAGTAGTCGAGGAAGACGTTCAGCGTGGACATCCGCCCCTTGATCGTCGTCGGCGCAGCGTCGTCGTCGCGCAGAGACATGTCGTACTCGTCGATGTGCCACGCGGTCAGCTCGCCGATGGTCTCGATACCCTGCTGGCGCGTCCACTTGTTGAATTGCTCCAGCCGACTCCGGTACCCGCGAATGGTGCGGTCCGTGGCCTCTGTCTTCCGCTTGCGCACGAACCGCTCGATGGCCTGCTGTATCGTCATCTCCGAGGGGTCCGAGGGTGCGCTCACACTCTCACCTCCTTGAGGCTCTGCTGGCCGGTCACGAACGGGCTGATGTAGCCCTCGCCGACCCAATGCGCTCGGACAGCCTCGCGGTGGTTCTCCATCGCGTGCCGACCGAGGTAGGCGGTGTCAGTCAATACGGCATCGCAGTAGGGGCACGGCTCAGACATCCAGCGTCACCCCCTGCGCGTCGACGGCGTCGGCGGCGTCGGCCTGGACCCGCTCGACGATCTCGCTGGGTGTCTCCGGCTGGAACTCCTGGAGCGTCGTCCGGCGGCCCTTCATGCTATCATCTCTGGCTGGTCTGCGCTCTCCTCACGGGTCCACGAGAGCGCGGTCTCCCGCCAGGACCGGTCGGCGATGCGCTTGGGTCGGGTGTGGTCGTCGCGCTTCTCGCCGTGGCGCTCGGTTTCGAGGTACCGGACCTGTAGCACGCGGTGGGGCGGCAGCTTGACGCTCGTGCCGTCCCACTCGCGAACTCGAAGCCAGCCGTTGTCAAGTGTCGAGGCGTGGGCAACGAAGACCGTGCCCTGGCTGTCGATGTCGACGATTGCCGGGCGGTTACTGCAAAGAGCGGTCGGGTCGGGTTCGGCGACAGTCACGCCTGCTCACCCCCTCGAACGCGAGCGGGCTTAGTCGCGAGCGCTGGTTCGAACCGCAGTTGATACTGGGGTTTATTGACGAGCGATGCGTCTCTCTCGGTACGGGGCAGATGCCCCGTGCGCGTGGTTTCGGGCATGATGCATCCCAGGAACCACCTTTCTCGGGTCTGCGTCCTAGCGCAGGCCCGTCATCGCCAGACGGCGAGAGACTTCTGTAAGCGTGTGGGTGGCTCCGTATGTCGAACAATAGCCCGCCTATGCATAAATGCAACGGTAATGCACCTATCGCTAAACAGCCCTTTAGCGGGTTTTTGAGTACTAAATTTAGTCTGCAATGTGTATTTGGGACTAATGAGAAAATCCGGTTCGTGGATGACTATATGGGATGACCGTATCCTCGAAACTCTACGAAATGATCCAGACAAAGTAGGGAAGGTAGGCGAACTTGCCAAGCGGGATTCTATACGAATCTCTCAATCCAGCGTTTCTCGTCGGTGCAAGAAATTGGCGGACCACGGTCTCTTACGCAAAATCGGAGATGGTGTCTATATCTTGACTGAACGGGGTGAGCGGTATCTCGACGGTGAGATAAACACCTACGAGGACCAGCCCGACGAGGTGCCGGAGAGCGACAACGAAGACAGTGGGGTTCCGTCCCCGAATGATGCGGGTGATGCATGACTGACCGCGACAGCGCCGAATGGATGAAACGCGAAGACGAGCGGATTCTCGAATTCCTCGATGAGAACGGCCTATGTTCAGCTCGTCTTATCTCCCGTGATGGTACGTGTTTACCCCCAGATCGATTTCGGTAGTCTCTCGTAGGAGACGCGAAACTGGTGACGTAGATCAATGCAACAGGCGGATAAACGAATCTCCGAGGGATGGTCTCCGGGCGGGAGACCATCCCGTCTCGCCTGTTCATGACTTCTTCAGACCCCTCCAAAGAAGAGATACTCAACCGCCTTGCTGCGCTTGAAGAAGAGAATCAACAGCTTCGAGAAAAGGTCGAAGAACTCGAAGAGCTCCGTGAGGAGAACAAGCGCCTTAGAGCAAAGCTCAGGTGGTACGAGGGGCCCCACACACCACCGAGCAAGGACCAATCAGACCAAGAGGAGTCGTCCTCGTCCGATGGGGACGAGGACGACGGACAGGCACGTACTGACGGTGGCACACCTGGTCGAAAGACCGGACACGACCCGGAATGGCGTGATGCTCCTGATCCTGATCGAGAAATCGAGGTCACGTGTGATTGCTGTCCCGAGTGTGGTGAACAATTCGACGAGTCGGCGGGCGTCAGCCCCCGACTCGTCGAGGAACTCCCTGATCCACAGCCACCGGAAGTCACACAGTACAACCGCCACCACTACGAGTGTCACTCCTGTGGTGCCGAGACTGTGGCCTCACACCCCGACTGCCCCGATGAGGGGCAGTTCGGGGTGAACGTCATCGCACAGGCGGCGCTCTCTCGGTACGACCACCGCCTTCCCTACCGGAAGATCGGCGACCGCTTCGAACAACTCCACGGACTGGAGCTGTCAGGCGCGTCCGCGTGGCACGCGACCGAGCGCGCTGCGCGCGCCGGTCGCTGTAAGTACGAGCAGATTCGACGCCAGATCCAGCAAGCCGACGTCGTCCACGTTGACGAGACTGGAATCAAACGCGACGGCGAACAGGCATGGATCTGGACGTTCACCACCGAGAACCACACGCTGTACGCGGTCAGGGAGAGTCGAGGAAGTGATGTTCCCGCGGAAGTCCTCGGCGAGGACTTCGCGGGAACGGTCGTCTGTGATGGCTGGACGGCGTATCCGGCTTTCAGCAGCAACCTCCAGCGATGTTGGGCGCATATTCTCCGGGAGGCTGAAGACGCCGCCGAGAAGCAGGCGGAAGGCGAACCGATCTATCGTGCTCTCAAACAGCTATACGTCGCTCTCCAGACTCGGCTGGAGAGCGACTTGACAGTCCGTGAGCGAGCAGAACTCCAGCGTGTGGCGCGGAGAGAGCTTGAATCGCTGATTGAGCGGTCAGTTCCCGACGGACCAGTGGCAACACTACTCGGCAAGATCGAAGGAGGCCTCGACCACTGGCTCACCTTCATCGGTGAGCCAGCGGTCTCCCCAACGAACAACGCCGCTGAAAATGCGCTTCGTGAGCCAGTGGTTCTCCGGAAGCTCATCGGGACGCTCCGCAACGACCGCGGCATGTTTGTGCATGAGACGCTGCTGTCCCTGCTGGCGACCTGCCGCCAGCAGGGACGCAATCCCTACGAAGAGTTCAAGCGAATCGCTCGAGACAACGAGATGATTTCACAAGCTCAGGCTGTGCCCGCTGTTGCGTCCTCGGGGTAAACACATACCCGTGATGTTTTCCAAATGGTTAGCACGGAGCACGTAGCCGAGCGACTGGGGATGCTCGAATACGCAGGGCTGGTCTCAAAGACCGGTCTGACAAGTTACGAGCTGACCGAGGCTGGTGGGCGATACCTCTCCGGCGACCTCGATGCAGCCCATCAACCAACTCCGACCGTTGAAAGGGTACTACGAGGATGAGAATCATGGAGAACATTAAGCGGTTTATGCGAGCAACTGACTGGAGTACTGAAGTTGAAAGTGCTGGCAAGGCCATCATTGGTGGTCTCGCCGGAGGATACGCTCTCACTTGGAACACTAGTTCGGAACCAGTACTCCTCGTCAGTATCAAGCTAATCTTTCTATTCTTTATTGTAGTAGTCGCATTCGCATTCTACTCCTACAGATTCGGGTCATCGAAGGACGAAATCCAATTTGCTTCGTAAGTGACGGTTCTATCGAAATAGGGCAACGGCACAGTGGTTAATAGCTTGATGTAGCACATCAGCTGACGGCTACTGCAGAGACGTGCTACGGGATAAACCATATCTAAAATCATATTTATATGGAGAGAAATACTGTTTTACAACAGTGCGCTCAAAGTTATCAACTTGTGATAAGCCGATCAGGGAGGGTATTTCAGAGCTACTTGAACGGCTTCCCGACGAGGATTTATACCATCCCAAGGATGCGATTCTCTATCTTTTAGTGAACCAATTTGATCCCGAACCAGCGGCAGATTTCCTGGAAAGTTGGCCCGAATCCGACTACAGTTTGAATAACATACAAGATATTAGCATGGCCAATCTGCCGTTCTTATTTAGACTAGAGAGGGCTCATGATGAAGGAGACATAAAGCGACCAGAGCTAATCGAGATCGTTGAAACGGCGACCAATCTACAAACACTAAATGGGCGATTCGGAATCGACCTAGTAGACACAACCAAACTATTTCGAGCCATATCTTTGGCTGATGGATACGAATCTGAATTCGAACGAGCGAGATCGTATTTATTCTCGAATGACATTTATGGGTCTACTTCTGAGACCCGCTTAGCTGACGTAATAATTGGGTTGGCGGAATTTGACTACCTGCGTTATGAGCAGGATATAGAGAAACTGGGGGAAAGGCTAGCAGATGTTTTAGAGGAGAATGAAATAACAGATCCTTTTCAAGCTGCAGACTCAATGCTGGCTCTTCAACGGATTCCACAAAATGAGGATGCTCTACTCAAAGAGATCTCAGAGGCTGCTCTGAGACATTCTGAAGAGTACCCTCTCACATGGGACATTTCCTTTGGTGGGGAAGAAAGTGACTGGGATTCCATTAGTTCCGGTGACAAACGCACCCGTGCTCGACTCATACATGGTCATTTTGCTGCTGGTAAAGGTCCCAAAGTTTCTACTACTCAAGTACAGTGGGAGCGGAAAATTAGAGAGCAAAGAAGACAAAATGATCTCCCAGACTTCATCACGACTTATCCTTCCACTAGAATTCAATCCCGACAAACAGAGATCAGAAACGCCGCACACCGGATTATTGAATCGGCAGAGAGTGAGCTTCGTATCGCTACTTTGCGAATGGATTTACTTCATGATGAAATAATTGACCGCTTGGAGAGTACTGATGATTTGGAAGTTCGTATAATTACAAGTACGGGAACATCTAGCTATGAGCGATCAAAGATGAAAAAAGCAGTTATGAATGAATTAGTTAAGCGACTCGATGGGAAAGTCAAGGAAGACCCGTTAATGCATGCAAGGATGGTGATTGGAGATGACGAAGAGGCAATTATCTCATCTGCGGATCTCACGAGAGACCAATTAGTTGATGAATTTAATGCAGGCGTATATTCACAGAATAATCAATTTGTTAGTGATGCTATCGAATTCTTTGACGAAATTTGGCGAGATGCTGACCACCGAGAAGTAAAGAACTGACCCTGAGTCGAGGTATTCTCTACCCATAACAACGGTACGTCTCCCCGTTTCTGGCTTTCGCATGCAGTCCCTCCGTTATGTCCGACAGTAGTCCATCGCGGCGAGCGGTAGCTTGACTCAGCCCACCAACCGACGCCCCACATTAACCGCGTGCTCAGAGGGTCGTTTACGAGTTATCGCGACGGTTCTTCTGCTCGCGGACGGTATTGGCTAACTCACGCGGATTCGTAGTGCCGATAGAAATCTCGCCCGCACCAGTGTCGAGCCGGACGCCGCCACCGCTAATTGCGCTATTGTACGTTGATATACTCCGAATATCTTCCATCCGAATCTCGTGCGTTTGGGAGGATAGGAGACCACCTGTCGTTTGAACGATTCGGTAGTTCGTGACGACACAGCCACTTTTTCGCTTGGCCTGATAGACGTGGAGCAGTATCACGATGCCAATGAGGAATGGTGCTGTTATGAGACCGACAATTATCAATCGAGACCAGCTGGACCATCCGTAAGCGACGTTCCCAAGAATCTCCTCACCGTCTTCGAGATGCGCTAACTCTGCTTGTGCGGACGAGACTGACGCAGATGCAGTAACCATACGCGACGGGCAACCGGCTGGTGTAAAATGTTGTCCTTCAGCGATTACAGCCAGCCGACTTTTCCGCGCTCTCGCTTCTGCGCTGGCGACCTCGACGCTGCCCGCCAGCCGACGCCGACGGTGGCCGGGTTTGAGAGACTAACTGATTATTTCGACGGACATCAACTGCTTTAGCGGCTCTTTGTCGTAGTCGTCGGCGTCACGGGTAACGAACGTCACCCCTGCCTCACGGGCGGTGGCGGCGTGCAGTAGGTCGGCGATGTCGAGCGAGACGTTCTGTTTTCCCAGGAGCAGTTGTAACTGCGCGGCTTCAGAAGCCACGTCGTCGGTGAAGGGTAGAATCCCATCGAGTTTGTTGTTCAGGACTCGCTGTTGCTGTCGTACTTTCGACTGTGAGCCGTAGTAGGCGTAGTACTCGAAAGCAACGGTAGCAGGCGTCACCCACGGCTCAGAAGAGTGGTCAGACAGGTACGAGTTGACCTTCGGGAACGACTGTGGGCTGGCGAGCCTGCGAAGCACGCTGTTGTCAAGACAAATCATCGGTATCCTGTATGTTCTCTTCAAACGACTCGCTCATGGCCTGATTCGTCTGTTCCATACTCTCAGCAAGTCCTTCCTCTCCGAAGCCGCCGATTTCTTCGACATCTCGCTCTCGTCGAGCGAGCCGGTTGAGAAACTCGTCCCAACTTTCGCCGTCTTCTTTCAGAACGGAAAGCATAGACTTCGTATCGTCGGAAACGCGGATGGTGGTGCTCATGTGTATACGTTGTATATGGTTCTGTGTAATCGTTTCGCTGGTCACAGCCAGTCAACTTTTCCGCGCTCTCGCTTTTGCGCCTCTGGGGTGTGAGTCCCACGGTAGTGGTCCAGAAACGTCTCAAGGTCGTTCCAACCGCCCCAATCGCAGACCACCATCGCGTCTACGTCGGCACTCCGTAGCTGGGTGGCCCACGTCCGCCGGAGGTCGTGGAACCCGACGAACTTCCACCCTGGGTCTCCAGTCTCCTCCTGTAGCTGTTCGGTGGCGTCTTGCATCCAGCGCCGGAGGGTCCGCTTCGTAACGTCGATTAGCGGCGCGTCAGACGGGCCCTCACGCACACCGTCGATGGTCTGCACTGTGTTGGCGAACTCGGGCGGGATGGGCGTCTCCCGGTAGTGGTCGGTCTTCGCGGACTCCCACACCCGGAGCATCGTTCCAGCTTCGGTGTCGGCGACGTGCTGGGGGGCGACCTGCACAATCTCGTGGGTCCGCAGGCCGCACCGGGCACCGAGTTTCACAGCGGCGTCCTGCATGGTGTCGTCGAGTACGTCGAGCAACTGCTGCACTTCGCGCTCGGAGAGCCACACTTTCTTTCCATCGTCTTCAGGGTAGTCTTCGAGATTCATCGCATCCGGTACGTCAGGGGAACCGGACATAAACCTCCGAATCGCGGGGGTGTCGAGAGCGGTTCAGCGCAGAAGCAGGGTGAATCTGGGGGGTGTCTGTCCGGGTCTATGGTGAGAACCGGACGCTGGTTCTGCACACTAAGCCTGCGTATTGGGTCTGATTTATGTCTTGTGCCCACCTTCTGAGTTGACATCTCAGCAGGTATCTATTTGAGAGTGTCAGAGGATATCTGAATTATGGATGTGATTCAGAATATGCGTCCCAGAGGGTTGTTGATAAGGGTCGGGAGTGTTGTGTTAGTGGTCCAACTTATCATATTCCAGCGAGCGTTCGGCATAGTAGAAAATCCCGTATTATCAGGCTCCCTTAGAGACGTTGTGAGCGGTGGAATGTTGCTTATTGCGGTGGTCAGTATTGGTACCGGGACGTACCTCCACTACCAAGATTCTTAATCAATACAGGAACTGTATTGACTGATTCTGGCGTGAGAACCGGGCGCTCAATCGTTGGCGTACTGGGCCATTGGGAATCCAAGACGAGCGAGTAGCCAAATCCAGAACTCGAATGAAAGCCATGTGAGGCCGATATAGAAAAACAAGATGAGCGGGCGCTCCATCACTCACCCGTCCTGAACAGGTCGACGCCGGGCCGAACCGGAGTGATGAGACAGCCCGACTCGGCGTGATAGGCTCGTTGCACCTCGTAGCCCTGCGTGATGCCGTAGGAGGTAACCAACTCAATCGGCAGGGCGATGTACCCAGTCGACCCCTGCATCTGCACATTCACTGTTCCGTAGGGGCTGAGCGCCCCGTCTCCCTGAAGTGCCTGCAAGACCGTCGTTTCCGCTCCTGTCTGTGACATACTCGACGCCAAGAACGATTAGCACTAAAATGCCCGAATCAGTGGGTTGTAGAGTTTATACTCGGGGATAAACCAGCGCCCGGCCTTTGATAATCGGGTGTCTGAGTCGGTCCCGTGATGGTGCTATGAACTTTTGCCCGACTCACGGAGTTGAGTACTACAACGACGACGAGTGCCCGCTCTGTCGGAGGGACGAAGATGGACCCGCTGGCGGTGTCGAAGAGTGACACCCGCTGGACCGTCCGCTTCCGCCCCGCCGACGAGTTCGCGGCGGTCCAGTGTCCAGAGCGAGCCCAACGCATCGCCCGCCGTCACTCCCAGGGGGCACACGTCCGGCTGGGACAGGTCGGTACCGGGGCGCTCGTCGAGGTGGTCACGGTGAGCCGCTATCGCCACAAGTCGCGGGCCGACGCCGTCGCCGTCGCCGAGCGCATCGCCGAGGAGGTAGAGGCGTGAGCCCGAGCGTCGAGTTCCCAAGCGGCGCGAAGGACGTGGCGGACTCCTACCGCGAGGAGTACCCCGACCACATCTGCCCGGACGACGACGCCCGTCTACTGACGGTCACGTTCCGGTCGGACGCTCCCGACTGGCTGCTCGAAGAGGCCCGCCGGGACGCAGCCGACGCACGGGGTGAGCGGGCCGATACAGCGGGGCAGGTCGCCCTCTCCGACCACGAGAAGCGGGACATCGACTTCTCCGAAGCGAACGCGAGCGTCCCTCACGCCCGGGCGGTGAAGGGCATCGCTGCCAGCGAAGGTGTCGACGACTGGCTGGCGCACTACGACACCTCCCTTACCGTCGACGAGCACCGCGAAGTGATGGAACGGGCCGCCCGCGAGGGACGCGGCGGCCGGCGGATGGACAACGAGGACAGCGCCGAGGAACGGGCTGGCAGAGCCGCGCGGACTGCACAGAGCGAGCAGTGCGACCATGCCGCCGGTCACTGCGAACACGGCGACCCCGACGCCTGCGAGTTTCTGACCGACAGGTGCGGCTACGACCCCGAAGAGGTGCAGTCGCTCCTCTCAGACTTTCCTGAGGACTCCGATGAATCCCTCTCGGGGAAGCAAGCAGGCGCGTACTCTCGCGCACTGAGTGGATACAAGGCCGCTCTCGCCTCTCTGTCGGAACTGCTCGACGCTGTAGAGCAGGAACGCCGGAACGCTGAACGGGCGTGGTCGGCAATGGTGGCGATTCGAGAGGACACCGGCCAGGAAACGGAACCACCGGAGCAACTGCACGCCCTGCTCGACGCGCTCGGCGACCTCACAGAGAACCATCGGCTGTCGACACTGCACGAGCAGATGAGCGGCGACAGTACGAACATCATCGAGATGGACGACCAGCGCGACCTCGCCGGCGACCGGGCCAACGACCAGGCGCGGCTGGCCGGCGGCGAGCAGGGCGAGCCCGGCCAGGGCACCGTCGAGGAAACGACCGAGGAGAACCCCGGCGGCATCCTGGCTGACGAACGCGACAGCACCGACTCGACAACCGAGACGACCCAGCACAAGCCCGACGCCTTTCAGGTGGCCAAGGGCGGTCAAGAGACTCTATGACAGACTACCCATGCCCCGCAGAGGGGTGCGACGTATCGAAGGAACCGGCAGCACTGAAGAAGCACATCAACGCCAAACCCGACCCTGCTCACAGCAACACGGATACCCTCAAGCAGCAGGTAGACGAGATGGTCGCCAACGACACGGGTCCAGAGAGCGGGAAGACCGAGGGACAGCAGCAGGAAGACGAGCAGGAAACAGCAGGTGAAAAAGCAGCAGAATCTTCCGCTGGCAGTCAGTCGACCGACGACGACCAAAATCAAGCACAAGAGGACCACGACAGCACCGCTGAGCAGGAGAACGACCACCCCGAGGATACCCCCGACACCGACGCTATGCCTACTGACGACGAATACGACCGCTTCACGAGCACATCGAGCACCGAACAGACCACCCCTGCCGACGCGTCGAGCGGGGGTAGCACCACCACGAGCAGCGACGACACGGACCTGCCCGTGCCCACCCTGCCAGTCGACACCTGGACGCTGGCAATGGTCGGCGGGCTAGTGCTCGTGCTCGTACTGGCCTGGCTGTGGCTGCGCTCCGGTGACGACCAACCCGAGCCCGTGGACATCGACACCACCGACGAGCAGGACGACAGTCCCACCGAGACCACGCTCATCGAGGGGGAGGTGTGAGCATGTCCGCATCTGAACCAGCCGAGGACAGCACCGACGACCAGGACCAGCCACCCATCGACAGCGACGAGATGGCCGACATCAGTGCGGTCGCCGAGCAGGTCGAAGCCGAAGCCGGTGCAGCTGCCGACGAAGACGACAACGACCAGCCAGCCACCGACCGCGAGCCCGAGCTCACCCCCGACGCCGACACCGACCGCACCAGCATCGGAGACGTGTACTGTAACGTCCTGGGCATGGGCGCGGCCGTCGCCCGCGACCAGTACGGCTCCGGGCTCGACCGCGACCGCAAGGACGTGCTCGACGAGTACGCCGACATCGCCCGCGACCTCGACATCGACGACGCGGTAGACGACTGGATAGACCAACACGGCGGCCCCGACCAACTCTCTCCCGGCCAGACCATCATCGTCATGACTGTCGTCTGGGGCGGGATGGTCGTCATGGACGACCCTGCTATCATCGAGAACATCGGCGGCGAGGACACGGAGGCTGATGCCTGATGCTTGGCATGACCGACAAACTCAGCGAGATGGGGATGAAGCGAGCGGTGCAGGCCATCGACCCGGCCGACCATCCGCTATTCCAATCGCTGGCGGACGTTATCAGCAGCATCGAGTACGAGCAGGCCCAGGCAATCAGCCAGTGTGTCGACGCGGCCGACATGGACATCCCGGTGCAACACGACCGCGAGAAGCGCCGTCGGGAACTCTTGGACATCGCCGAAGCGACCGCTGAGCAGGACCTCGCACCGTACTGGTTTGCTGAAGTCGTCGACATCGAAGCGCCGGAGCAGGCTGCCGAATACGTCGGCTACGACGGCCAGCAGTGGCGCGACCAACTCGAAACGTGGTATGAGCAGTATCGACAGATGGGTGTCGTCGACGCACCACTGTCAGAGGCCAACCGCGCCGACCTGGGGCACATCGCGGCCATGCACGTTCAAGAGTCGTTCGGGCTCGAACTTGACGAATTCGTGGCTGGCGTCATTAACTGGGACCGCGGCATGGCCCTGGAAACACTGCTGGCCGGTCCCATCCGGTCGTACACGGGCGTTATCACCCAGTTGGCCGATGAGATAGAACACCGCGAGCGCCGCATCGAGGAACTGGAAGCACGGGTGCAGGAACTCGAATCGGAGACATGACCCACGCGCTCGTCGGTGCGAAAAGCGGCTGGGGAAAGTCCTGGCTGTGCCAGTGGTGGACCGAGGACAACGCACCCACCTACGACTACCTGCTCGTACTCGACTACAAGGACGAGTACCGAGGGCTGGTGAAGGCCGACCTCGCGCACTGGGGCATTGCTGGCCCTGACGAGGTGGGCGTCGACGCCCACGCCTGGACGGACGTGCTCGAACAGAACGGGAATCTGGTGCTGGCCCGGCACCGCCTACGAACCGAAGAGTGGCGCGAGGTGTGTGCATCTGCAATCCGTGCCGCCCGTCGCCTGGATGGGTCCGTGCTGGTCGTCATCGACGAGGCGCATTTCGTCGCCCCGCAGTCGGGCAGCTACCCCGAGACCATCGAAGGGCTCGCAACGACCGGGCGGGGTGAAGGCGTCTCCTCGATGTGGGTCACCCAACGGCTGGCGCGTCTCGACGAGACTGTGGTTGCTCAGATGATGGTCCGCCTGCTCGGTGGGTTCTCCTCGACGGCAGACCTCAACAAAGTCGGCGGCATCGTCGATTATCCCGAGGGTGTCCACAACCCACAGATGGGAACCGTTCGGGGCCTGCCAAGCGACCTCGAAGCCGACGACGGGGCTGTCCCAGTGCGGAAGTTCACGAAGGACGGCCAGACGCAGGGCTCGGAGTGGATATACAGCACTGACGGCGGCGACACTCGGCGCGTCGATTCACGAGCGCTCGACATGCAATCGACACACTACGGTCCCGAAGGCGAGGGGCTGACGACTCCAGGATAACATGGCAGCACGCAAGGAACCGCTCACACTGTATGGAGGTGAGGCGAAAAAAGCCCGTGAAATCCGCCGACAACTGGCCGAGAGTCGGGGATACGACGGCCCGGATGACGTGGCCCGACCGGATGTGTTCAAACATCTGTTGCAGCACTACGATGGACCCCTCGACCTGTAGACTCTCGCCGAGATAGACAGGGAGAATGTCTATCAGGAGGGTGTCATAGAACTCTCCACAAGGAGGTTATTTTTCAGCGTGGAACTGGCTGAACACGCTGTTCAGTAAGCGTGCTCATTGATCAAAAAGCACTCGTGTTCACAATGTCACCAGTTGAGTGTCGATGGATAGAACCGAATTGGTCCAGGCCCTCACCCTCTGGTTCGTAGTTTTGATTTTCATGCAGACAGCTCCCGGAACCTCTGACAGTCAAGTGTTAGATGCAATCGGGATTTTCGCAATTTTGCTAATGTTCTTCCTTCCAGTGTGGATCCTCATTACATTCGTCTCGGATTTCGTTACGGACCAGTGAATCAGTAAAGAGGATATTCAGTTTGCGCGCTGTATCGAGCAATTCAGTCCGTGTAGACTGGCGGGGTATGGTAACTGTTCTGCGACATCCTCTACCATTCTTATCGAACCTCAGTGTTCCTCACTGCGACCACTATAAACGGCCGGTAGAGAGTTCGAGACGGACGTATGGCAGTTGACCTATCCGACGCTTTCAACGACCTGGCAGAACCGGATTACTGGACAGACGTAGCGCTCGCGTTTGCTGGCTTCATGGGCGCACTGGTCGCCCGTGCAGCCGTCGAGAACGTGACCGGACAGAACCTTCCCAACGAGGTGTATGGCGTGGCGGTGGCCGGCAGCGGTCTCGCTATGGGCTACCCGATGGTCGCCGTCGGTGGCGGTCTCAACGCTGTCGACAACCTCGCGGGCAACCTCGGTATCAAACAGTCTGTGGTCGGCATGGTCGCAGGAGGTGGGAACTGATGTCCCAGCGCTCACTTTCTCACCTCTCTGAGGAAGCCACACAGGAGCAGAACACGCCGGGTATCCTGACGCCCATCCTCACCTTCGACCCCGAAAACGGGACCCTGCTGCGGTTCCTCAATGCTGTCAGCAGTGGGAGCGCCCTCGGGTTGCCCCTGTTCCTCGACCTGCGGGACAGCAACGGCGACCCGCTCCCTGTCGACACGAAACTGATTTTCCGGGCCGTCCGGCCGACGGATGACGACCCGGTTGCGGTCTCGGTCGCCGAAACGAACATCGCCCCCTGGACCAACCTGACCGTGGCCGAGCAGCGCAACGAGGAGAACATCGACGCGGTGAAAGTCGAACTCGTCGGGGATGCCGTCAACATCCGCGACAAAGACGAAATCCGGCTCGAAGTCGATTCGAGCGAGCAAATCGACTGGACGCAGAGCGAGGCGTACCTGCCCCGTGAAGGCGTCCGCGAGCACCCCTTTGAGGGATAACCATGTCTGCACAGGGAATCCTTCGACAACTCCAGCAGGTGCCAGCCAGCCGGACACAGGTGCGCCGGCAGGACTTCGACCTCGGGACTGGTACCGCCGGCCAGCGGACCAAAATCGCAGAGTACGAAGCCGAGACGCCGATTTTCCTCCGGCCTGACGCCGACATGCGGCTGGCGTTCACTGCCGTCGAGCAGTTCAGTACAGACGGCACTGCCGACAACAGCGAGACTTTCGACCTCTCCCACAACGTGATGGAGACGGTCAACACCTCCGACCTCGTGCTGTTCGAGGACGGTGCCCGTGTCTCGGCTGACTCGGTGAACTACGACGCCAACAGCTTCGACTACACCAGTCCGAACACCGGCACCACGCTGCACGCCTACTATGTCGTGCGCGACGGTGTGCGGGTCGAAATCGAGCGACAAGCGCCCCGCTCGCAGGGCGCTGTCGAGGACGTGGTGTGGGACGGCACGACGGCGATGCTGCACGAGCGCAACCAGCACAAGGAACCGCTCACTTTCGACGGGAGCCACCCGCTGGACCTGATTGTGCCCCGCAAGTGGACGCTGCAGGTCTACGCGAAGGGTCCGGTCCCGCTGTCCTACACCGACGAGGACACCGGCAGCCCCCAGGACACGGAAGCCACCAACGCGGTGCTGAAGATACCGGTGCGGAAGGCATCCCACGAGGTGCCGGGGCTGGCACAGGCCGTGAAACAGCGGATTATCGACCCCTCGAAGTAGGATGATGCAGACCACACTCATCGAGAACGGCGAGGCATCAGCATCGGGGCAGTATCATGCGATGGGACCAGCCGGGTCGATGGGTGCCCAGTCCGGGAGCGAGCAGGGCTGTCAGTGCGACTCGGCGCAGTCCTCGAAGACAGTCCGCATCGGCTCGAAGACCATCAGCTACGAGGACCTGCTGATGCTGCTGGTGGCGTTGCAGACCGTCGCCCTGCTGCTCGACCTCTACGGGGAGGTGAGCGGATGAGCATCGGCACGTTCGGGGATACGTACATCGACGAACTACTCGCCGAGTACGTCCCTCCCGAGGAAACGCTCGCCGACGATATGCTGGCCGATGAGGGCAAGCAACTGCTCTATGCGCTGCTGTTGGAGATGCGAGCCCGGCGTATCGAGACTGGGAACTACGACCTCGATACGACGCTCGAAAAGCAGCGCACGGCGGTCGAGCAGGGCACTCCCGACACCGAGGGGTCGTATCTGAGCAAGGATTACGACGTGACCCCGCTCGATGACTCGGACGACTGGCGAAAGATCGACCTCGATTTTGTGACCAGCGAGGTAGACCTGCGTTTCGACGCCCCGGTACACGTCGCGTTCACCACCCCCTCCGACCAGAGTGCGGTGGTCAGCTACACCGCCGAAGAAAGCCCGGTGGTCGGTGTGCCAGTAAGCACGCCGGCAATCTGGATTACCGCCCAGGAGGGGACCGGCGGCGCGACGGTCACACTCGAAGCATGGAGTTAGCCATGAGAGGACACAGAACACTCAACGACAGCGGTATCGGCACCTTCGAGGTGGATGCACCATGATTGGTGGTGCCATCTCGGACGCGCAGGATGCAGCGGACGATGTGCAGAGCGATATTGACGAAGCCACTGGTGGGTCTGACTCACCCTCGACCACCGGGACGGGCTTCGCTCCCTCACTGCCGGACGTTCCAGACTTCGACAGCGGTGGGTCCGACAGCGGGGGCTCCGACAGCGGGGGCTCCGACAGCAGTGGGTCTGACGGCTCCCAGTCCAGCAGCGACAGCGGCACGGACTACGACACTGGTTTCGGAGGTATTCCTGTCTTCGACTCCGATGGGAGCAGCGACAGCGGGAGCAACGACGGCAGCAGTAACAAGAAGTCGACCACGACGGACACCAGCGAAGACGATAACGTGCCGACTGTCGACCGGCAACGGGCTCGCAACACGTCGAGCAACAGCCAGCAGTCCGGCGGGAGCAACCAGTCGGGCAGCAGCGGCAGCGAGAACGGCATGCCTGAAATCACGCTCAACATGCCATCCCGACCGACTGCGACGGGCTCAAGCGGCGAGTCCGGCGGCATGGACCGGCAGACGATGATGATAGCCGGCGCGGTCGCCCTCGCTGGTGTCGCCGTGGCAGTGGGGGTGAGGTGATACCATGGTCATTGGACTTATCGAAGACGGCGTGGACGCTGCCGAAGATGTGGGCGAGGAAGTTGTCGATACTGTTCACGACGCCGGTGAAGATGTATACGATACCGTCACTGGCGGCGGTGGCGGTGGCGGCGGTGGCGGGGCGGTCTACCAGGGTCCCGACCCACTCAATTTCGGCGACCTCACCGGCGGAGGCAGTGACTCAGGCGACTCAGGCGGTGGAGCGTGGTACGGCGGCCCCGACCCGGTCAATCTCGGAGGCTCCGGCAGCGGAGACAGTAGCTCCGGCTCCGAGGGTGGAGCATGGTACCAGGGTCCTGACCCGCTGAATCTCGGGGGCTCCGGCAGCGGAGACGGCAACTCCGGCGGAGGTATCCCCGGATTCGATGAAACGGCTGATTTCATTGCCGACGCCGGAAACTCGCTGCTTGGAGTTAATGCCGATAATATGGGCATCTTCGAGGAGAACGCAGCGGGCTCGAAAGCCCTCAGTCTGGCAAGTATGGGCCTGGCCGGAGAGGGTGGTCTGGTTACGGACGTGCTCACTCCCGGCCAGGGCAAACCCGGAGAGCATCCGGTCGAGAATCAACAGCAACAGCAGGCACAGCAGCCCCAGCAGCCACAACAGCCCAGCGGCGGGCTCGGTCTCTCGCCGGTGGTGCTTGGAGTGGTCGCACTCGGTGGCGCTGCCCTGGTAATGGGGGTGGGTAGCTGATGGTGGTCGGACTGATTTCACGAGCGGGTGCCACGCTCGGGACACGAGCAGCGAGCGTCCTGGGGTCATCGACAGGGCGAGCAGCCGCTACTGGTGCCGCAGCCGGCGGCGCTGGCGGCATGCTGTTGGACGACGTGCCTTTCGTCGGCGGCCTGCTCGACCCGACCGAATCCGGCGGTGGCGGCGGCCAGCAGAACAACCCGGTGACGCAGGCGACGGGTATCGACCCGAACCTACTCATCATCGGCGCTGTTGTCGTGCTGGTCGTGCTCTACCAGATGGGGGACTGACCATGCTCGACGCGCTGTCTCCATCGCTCCTGGATGCGCTCGGTACGCTCACGGCAGCCGGTGCACTCGGTGCGTGGCGTGAGACGCGGAAGACGCGCCAGCAGACCGAGCGCAACAACAAGCTACTGGAAGGTATCGACGGCTCGGAAGCCTACGACGGGCTCGTGAGTCAAGTGCAGCGCCACGAGGAAGCGCTGGAAAGCGAAAACATCCTCTAACGGCACTGAAATCCATGATTTTTCAGGAACACGAAGAACCACCAGCATCGGTTATCAAAGGCGCGAGTCGGGGCGATATAGACCCGGACGTGCGGCAGACCATCGAGGAGGTGCTGCACGGCGATGAGTGACCTGCCCGACCTCCCGACCGACAACATCTCGTATATCGCCTATTGGAACGCTATCGATGATGGCGGTGTCGGTAGCATCGACCCCGAAGACGTGCTCAGTGATGGGAACATCAACAGCTACACGCTCTATGACAACGGCATTCAAATCGACAGCTACAGTACCGTTGTGGGCCGGAACTGCAAGGCCCGGGTCAAGTCGGACGGGTGGGTGATTGCTTACTTCGACCGGACAGAAGAACTGGTGACGAAAGAGTTTCAGCACCCGAATGGATGGTGGGACATAGCAAACGATTGGGGCGTTGTCACCTCGGCAAGTAGCTATACAAATAACTCACTTGAGCGAGTAATCTCCCAACTCCAGACAAACCTATCAAATTCCGGCACTATCCAATACAACCCCAGTGATATAGCCCTATTCAACTACGAACACCCGGATGCCACCAACCTCACAGGCATGTCTCTACCGAGCGCGAACCGTGATACCAATAGCTTGTCTGGTGGGTTCAGTTATACGAGTGATACGACCATACATGCCGCCGTCGCTGTCGGGTCTGCTTATAGTGAGAGTGGCGATTGGGTTACTGTAACCTTCGAGGGTCTATCAATTGCGTCCTGTGACCCTAACGAGGGCGACAAAAAAGGCACCTACCACGGGTCTATTGATTTGCTAGGCGAGGGGGTAATACCGGACCCCGGCACTGAGTACAGTGGCACCCTCACAGCGCCTAATACATTTGATTATCAGTATGCAGGGGGAAACCTCGACGTGCTAATTCAATGGAGCTGATAGAATGGGAATAACTGAAGAAACCCCGTTCTACAAAACGGCAGAGGTAACGCATCAAGACACGCCCATCAACGCCGAAGGCGGCAGCGGTGGCGACGATATGGACTCGTGGGGAAGCGAGCAAACCATCGTCGACAACCTGCTGGTGGGCTCGTACACGAACGCCAGCAGCTACCCAATTCCGGCCTACATCTCGGAAGGGACGGACAGCTTCGACACCTTCGAGCAGGTTGACCACGGCAGCAGCGAAACGGGCGTCGAGGTCGGGTACACGTTCCTGGGCACTCGCGTGTCGGGAACGGTGCTGCTCGCGGATGACCCGGAGGCCGACAACCCGAGTACGTACGCAATCGGGGGCGTCAGCCTCTACACGACGGACGGGGAGAACGACTTCACCGCCAGTGCCGACCCGTCGAGCGGCGAGTACAAGCTGCCAGTGGGCGGGGGCGGCGAGTACACTGTCGAAGCGCGGCACCCACTGCTCGACACCGTGACGGTGGACGTGTCGCTTGCAGATGGGGAGAGCCAGCCGGATACAGACCTGCTGCTCGAAGTCCCGAGCGGCGGCGCTGGTGGGATTCTCAGACGGCGGATAGGGTAGAGAAGAGCGCTACTTTTGCTACTCAGTAGTCGTGAGTACTGAGCGGTACCCGTTCCGGGGAGTCTTAGTAGTCAGCCAACGCTCATGTATCCATGGAAGCAAAAGATTACGCGGTGTTATTCGTGCTTGACGTAATAGCAACTGTAGTCGGGATTTTCGCGTATATCGCGGTCGGCGGGTCGTTCTGACAGCATCTGTTCTGAACTGGACAGTACCGTCCACAGATTGAGTACTGTCGTCGCTCATGACTCGTACCCCGTGAGTCCCCAGCTACGGTCTCCGTAGACGTTCGCAACGTGGTGCAGGTAGCCCCGGCTTCGGAGCTTCCCGAGAACTGAGTGGTTGACGGTGCGTTTTCGCTTCCCGAGCATCGTCGATAACTCGTTTTCCGCGATGTCGTGCCGAATCACGCCGTCGGCATTCGCCAGTTCGCAGAGTTTGATGTACGCAGTCCGAAGCGGCTCCTCTTTCGGCGGTTCGAGCGGCGTCGAGCCGCCGTAGTCTGCCCCGATGAACTCCCGCATCCCTGAGCGCAGGGCTTCACTCCGACTCCCGAAGTCGGATTCTTCTACAGCGTCGTCGTACGTCTCGACGAGTTCCTCGGAAGCGCGAAAGCGCACCTGTGTCGACCGGCTGGACTCGCGCCGACCTTCGTCGTGAATCTGCTTACTCACGTCGACCACCTCCGTGTGTACACAAATCGGGGTCGTGTGTACACACATCCGAAGCGGCCACGTCTTGCGATTTGCCCGCGCTGTGCAACGTGGGGTACACACCCCTCCCAGGGGTAGCCCCCGCTTCGCGCCCGCGGCCGATTTCCGCACGCGCGTTGGCCGTCATCGCTCGCCCTCCACCTTCACCCTCGCTCGGGACAGAAGGTTACCGACGGTGCCTTTTACTCGGTCAGTGGCGTCGGCGTACTCAGTGACGCCGACGCCGGCCAGGTCGCAGGTGAGATAGGCGTCGAGTTCGGCTGGCGTCAGCCCACTCACGTCGCGGTCTCGGTCGCCACTGAACTGAAGCCATGCCGGCGGGTGGCGGTAGTCCCGGCCAGTGTCCATGTGGTGGACGATGATGTGACCGCGCACCCACTTCCACCAGCACCAAGCGACGTGGGCGCACCAGTCCCGATACTGCCACGACGCACAGCCACACTCGGCGTGGAGGTCGTCCTCGATGAGCGCGAAGAGCACGCGCTTCGGTTTGTCGCTGTCCTCCAACCAGACCATGCGCTCGGCCTCGTTGATGGGGCCGCCGTGCTCGTTGCGCTCGGTGATGGCCCGCTGCCACGACTCGGTGTGCGTGTAGTCCTCGGGGAACGCCAGCCGCTCGGGGTCGGTGAGGCGTTCGTCGAGCGCGTCAGACGGCTCCCAGTCGGCCGCCTGTGCTGGTCCAGTGCTCACGGCCGACACCACCCGTCAGTGAGCGCAGGGCAGTCCTGAGCGGGCGACTCGATGATGCCACCGCAGAACTCGCAGATGTCCGTCTCAACTGCTTCGGGAGTGTCAGAAATCACGCAGACCACCCCCTGTGGACCGCAAGGAATTCTCCCGTAAATAACCCAGAGAAAGCTTGAAGGACGGAATGGGCTCGGAGGGATTTGAACCCCCGATCGGCTGATATCTCCGGTTGCGCCTCGGAACTCCAGAGGGTCATCAACACGGCCGGTGATCAGCCGGACCGCTCAGTATATCAGCTGGAGTCTCGTCCCAGGCGCGTAGCCTCTGGAGTCAGCCGCCTTCCCGGACTAGGCCACGAGCCCGCACTCCTCCGTTGGGAGAATTACCCTAAAGGGATTTCGATTGTGACGGACTACTCGCGGTCGGCGTCCTGCCAGTCACAGTCCTGGCACTTCCAGCCGGTAACGAATTCCAGTGCCGACGGCATGTAACCGACCGTCAACACGTTACCGCCACACTCCGGACACTCACGGTCTGCGTCCTCAATCGGCTCTGCATCCATCACGTCCTCACCTTCGATACGCTCGGCGAGGCTCTCGGGGGTGACCATCCGGCCCTGAACGACGCGATTGTCTGCCATAACCCGTCTTGTGTGGGTATCCCCTCGAAAGCTTCGCCTTACTGGCAGGGGACGTGGTCGTCGTCGCAGTCGGGTTCGTCGCCACCGATGGGGTTCTCGACGCGCTGTGGTCCGGTGGTCCCGCCGTCGGACAGCGCCGCGGTGATGTCGATGTCGTCGGGTTCGTACTCCAGGTCACGGTCGCGGGCGCGCCCGGGGTCGAACGCAAAGAGCGCGGTCACGACCAGTACGGCGAGTGCCAGCGGCGCGTTCTCGGGCACGAGTCCGTAAATCGAGAGCGCGAGCACACCGAGAGCAACGGCGCTTCCGAACCGGAAGCGGTCGAGGTCGACCGCATTGCGAAGGTACGGACTCGTGAGCGCGACGACCAGCGCGAAGGCAACGCCGACGCCACTGGCTGCGACAGCCCGCAGCAGTAACTCGGGACGAACGTCGACGACGAGTGCTGCTCCCGCAGGGTCGAGGGACGCGACGAGACCCAGTCCGATGATGACGGCCGGACGCGGGAGGTACTCCCCGATGCGCGCGCTGGCGGTCGAGGCCGCGACTGCGATGATGACCACGCCGGCGAAGCGCTCGAAGATGTGGAGGTTCAGGAGGCCGGCGACCGTCGGCGCGAGCGCTGCCTCGACGACAGCGAGCGCGACGACAAGCGACCCCACTGCGAGGACAACCTTCGCCTGTTGCCGTGGGCTGGCGTTCATCTCCGCGATGATGACCGCGACCATGGCACTCCCGCCGAAGACGAGCAAGCCGACTTCGAGGATACCCATCGCAGTATCGAGTGCACCAGCGAGAACGAGCGCCGGGAAGAGGCCATCGACCAGCGGGAGACACATCACTGTGGCAAGCAACTTGGTCGCATCATCCACCTGCTGCTCGATGGTGAGAGCGACCGGATGTCTGGAACTACTCATCGCGTGTCAGCGATGGCCGTCCCCCGTGGCCAGTGGGTGGTGTCTCAGATGCTCTGCCCGCCGGTCGCCCACGACGGATTTACAGGCCGAATTCAGCCCCACAAAACATGTATACGCCGTGTTCACGGCAGCACACGACTTCTCGAAGTCACTCCGTCCGCAGGTGGGACTGACAGAGCGCATATCCGTAATTAGTGGCTCTGTCGATGAAAAGAATTGTGTGAGAGATGTGGTCATCCACGTCGGTTGTCGACCACACTACCCCCGAATCACATGAGACCGAGGCCCGTTGGTCGGGGACTCGAACGGGTCGGTTGTGACGTGCTGCCAGCCCTGAACTTCCCACACACGGAGCCAGGGAGTCCAATCTCACAACGCTTTTAATCGGTGCCCGATGACGGCTTACATGGCGAACGAGTCCGAGCCTTTCTCAGAGAAACTCCGCGTACCCGAGGCGCTGACGTTCGACGATGTACTCCTCCGACCGAAGGAGAGCCACGTCGAACCCGACGAAGCGAACACAGCGTCACACGTGTCGAAAAACGTCGAGGTGAACGTCCCGGTGCTGACAGCGGCGATGGACACAGTCACCGAGAGCGACATGGCGATAGCGATGGCCCGTCACGGCGGCCTCGGCGTCATGCACCGCAATATGACTGTCGACGAGATGGTCTCCGAAATCGAGCGCGTCAAACAGGCCGACGAGCTCATCATCCGCGATGTCGTCACCGCGTCGCCGGACCAGACCGTCCGCGAAGTCGACGAGATGATGGGCAGACAGGGTGTCTCCGGTGCACCCGTCGTCAGTGATGACGGCGAAGTGCTTGGCATCATCTCCGGCACCGACATCCGTCCGTATCTGGAGGTCGGCGAATCCGACGCCGTCCGCGAGGCCATGACCGACGAGGTCATTACCGCAAACGAGGATGTCACTCCTCGCGAGGCGCTCGAACTCATGTACGAACACAAAATCGAGCGTGTCCCTGTCGTGGACGACGAGAACCGTCTCGTCGGCCTCGTCACGATGGCCGGCATCCTTCAGCGCCGCGAGTACGACAGTGCAGCCCGTGACGAGGACGGCCATCTCCGGGCCGGCGTCGCCGTCGGACCCTTCGAACTCGACCGTGCGCGTGCGGCCGACGAGGCCGGTGCCGACGTACTCTTTATCGACTGCGCACACGCGCACAACCGCGATGTTATCGACAGCGCTCGCGAAATCAAAGACGAAGTCGACGCAGATGTCGTCGTCGGGAACATCGGCACTCGCGAGGCCGCACGCGACGTTATCGACTTCGCAGATGGTGTCAAGGTCGGTATCGGCCCTGGCTCCATCTGTACGACACGCGTCGTTACCGGTGCCGGTATGCCCCAGATTACGGCCATCGCTCAGGTCGCTGACGTGGCTTCCCAGCACGGTGTCCCCGTCATCGCAGACGGCGGTATCCGCTACTCCGGTGACGCAATCAAGGCAATCGCGGCTGGTGCCGACGCTGTCATGCTCGGCTCGTACTTCGCAGGGACCGACGAAGCCCCCGGCCGCGTCATCACGATGAACGGCAAGAAGTACAAGCAGTACCGTGGCATGGGCTCGGTCGGTGCGATGAAATCCGGCGGTGGCGACCGGTATCTCAAGGACGACGAAGACGGCGAGGAGTTCGTCCCTGAAGGTGTCGAGGCTGCGACTCCCTACAAGGGCACGCTGGAGTCCGAACTCCACCAGCTCGTCGGTGGCATGCAATCCGGCATGGGCTATGTCGGTGCCGAGTCCATCCCCGAGTTCAAAGAGCGCGCGGAGTTCGTCCGCGTCTCTTCGGCCGGCCAGCAAGAGAGTCACCCCCACGACGTGGTCATCACTGACGAAGCACCCAACTACAGCCCGGAAAGCTAAGCAATCGGCCGTTTCTGGCCGCGTTACGCGAGTCCTTCGCCCTCTGTCTGACACGCCGGGCTACAGTACCCCCGTGTTGCAGCCGCGGCGTCCTCGTATGCTTTGAACTCGTCACCACAGGTCTCACAGGTGAAGCTATCGAGGTCTGACATACACAACACAATTCTAGAGCCTGGTCTAAATGCGTTATTCTCGCGGCAGCATCCGCGGATTCGGTCGGTCGACAAGCCACAATCTTCAGATAGGCCAGCGCGTAAGAGAGCAAATATGACCGATTACGAGGTCCGCCGTGTCGACGGGGACGCGACACTCTTTCATGCACATGCCGTCCGGCGAGCCGTCTTTATCGACGAGCAGGGTGTCCCCGAAGACATCGAGATGGATGACCAGGACGGCGAGGCGACTCATTTCGTCATCTATGACGCCGAGGCCGAGCATCCGGTGGCGACGGCCAGACTCCGGGACAGTGACGAGGAGACTGCCAAGGCCGAACGTGTCGCTGTCCACGCCGACTACCGTGGCGAGGGGTTAGGAACGCGGCTGATGGAACTGCTCGAAGAGGAAGCCCGTTCAGCAGGGTGTTCGCGTGTCGAACTCCACGGACAGACGACTGTCGAGAAGTTCTATCAGGACCTCGGCTACCGGACTGTCAGCGACGAGTTCGAAGAGGCCGGTATCCCACACGTCGAGATGGTCAAAGAACTCTAATCCGAACGCTCTTTCAGATAGTCATCGAGCAGTGTCCGAATCGCGGCCTCGCGGTTCTCACGGTGGTCACGGAAGGCCTTGCTGTCGATGGCTTCCAACGTCTCCTCGTCGAATTCCAGTGTTATCTCTTCCATGTCACAGAGAACCTCGTCCATACCCATGTGGTAACGCCATACGGGTTCAAAAACCTGCGTCAGACGTGCGGTCGACGCAATACGGGGTCCGCTGTCTGGCTCATCTGCTGTTCGTGGCTGGTTGCAGCAAAAGCGGGCCGGAAGGGATTTGAACCACCTGCACTTCGCTCGCGTCGCTTCGCTCGTGCCGTAGTTCAAATCCATCAGTTGCCGCTTCGCTCGTCAGGTCTGTTTCTCGCAGAAGCGGGCCGGAAGGGATTTGAACCCCTGACCGACGGCTTAAGAGGCCGTCGCTCTGCCAGACTGAGCTACCGGCCCAGCACATCCCGATAACTGTGGCCGGGTAAAATACGTTTCCTTTCGCGATTCCCCTGCTGTCTACAGATTGTCGTGTGCCCAGATGACGCCGGCGGCGGTGATTGCCGTCCCGATGGCGATGATGATAAGCGGCAGAAGGATTTCACCGAAATCCGGTGTGGAGAAACCGCCGCCCCCTCCCGCCCCGCTGTCCAGGCCGACGAGCGCCAAAATCGTCGTGATGAGGATGAAGGCAACGGTACCTGCTGCGCCAGTGACGGCGGCTGTGGCATACCTGAGATTTTCCGGTGGTGCGGTCAACCTCGCCGACTGACCGTTGGCAACGACAAATCCGACTATGGGTGGCAGTGCAAACGAGCCGAGATACATCAGGAGTGCGATGACGTACCCGGCGTCAGTCGTGTTCGATAACGCACCGCTCAGTAGTATCGACACTCCGATACCGACTGCGACGAGTGCAAACATGGCTGCGCCACGCTTGATTTCGGCCATCGTATCCTGGCGGCTGAAGATATCGCCGACACCCGGTCCCGTATTCACCGGGGTACGCTGGCCCTGCGGTTGTCCACCGGGTGGCTGCCCAGCCTGTGGCTTGCTGCCTTGTCCGCCCTGGGGGTGCCCTCCCTGCGGTTGTCCTCCTCGGGGCTGACCGCCCTGTCCGCCCTGAGGGTGCCCTCCCTGTGGCTGTCCGTCGTGCCCACCGTTGTCCGATCCATTATCTGGTGTATCTGACATCACGGATTACTGACGGAATCCCCCTACAAAAATCTGTCCGTGAATTTCGACCGCTATAGCGGTCAGCAGGCTAAAATTGCGGATGGCGGCCGAATCTTGGTGTTATAAGAGTCTGGGAACCTTCCAGCCGTCCATGAGCGCCGGTACGGGAATCATGATGGCCTCGATGTCGACATATGCCATCCTTGGCTGTGGCAGCGTCGGCCACGCCGTCGCCGAGGAACTCGTCACAGCAGACAAGGACGTGCTCATCATCGACGCCGACGAGGGTCGCGTCGAAGCACTCCGAGACCAGGACCTCGACGCCCGCCAAGCAGACATCGAGGACCAGTCTGTCGCCGAGGACGTCGCGGACCGCGATGTCATTCTTATCCTCTCCTCCGATGTCGAGGCCAACGCGACGGCCGTCGAACACATCAGGGCCCGCGGTGACGACCAGTTCATCGTCGCTCGTGCCTCCGACCCAGTCTCTGCCGACGAACTCTCCTCCGTCGGTGCGGACGTAGTAATAAACCCCTCCGCGGTCATCGCAGACTCGGCCATGCGGGCCCTGGAGACGGGGGAACTGGAATACAAGGCACGACAGCTTGCCGATGTCATCGACGACACCGACCGGAAAATCGCGATTCGCATTCACCGCAGCCCCGACCCCGACTCAATCGCGAGCGCGGCAGCACTGCGAGCCATCGCCGAAAGCCGTGACGTGGAGGCAGACATCGTCTACGAGGGTGAAATCGGCCACCAGGAAAACCGCGCGTTCGTGAACCTGCTCGGTATCGAACTCGTCTCACGGGACGACATCGACATCGAGGAGTACGACACGATTGCGCTGGTCGACCACGCCAAGTCCGGCGAACCCGAATCCGAAGCCGACGCCGACATCATCATCGACCACTACGAGCACGAACACGACCACGACGCCGACTTTACCGACATCCGCACGAACGTCTCCTCGACGTCGACAATCCTGACGAAGTACATTCAGGAACTCGATTTGAGTCTCGGCGAGAACGTCGCGACGGCGTTGCTGTATGGGATTCGCGCCGAGACGCTGGATTTCAAACGCGACACGACGCCGGCCGACCTCACCGCTGCGGCCTATCTCTATCCGTTCGCCGACCACGACACGCTCGAACAGGTCGAATCGCCGTCGATGTCACCCGAGACGCTGGATGTCCTCGCCGAGGCCATCCGGAATCGGGAGGTACAGGGCTCTCATCTCGTCTCGAATGCCGGGTTCATCCGGGACCGTGATGCGCTCACGCAGGCTGCCCAGCACCTCCTCAATCTGGAGGGTATCACCACCACTGCAGTCTTCGCCATCGCGGAGGACACCATCTACCTCGCGGCCCGCTCGAAGGACATCCGGATGGACATCGGGCGCGTCCTCGAGGAGGCATTCGGTGAGATGGGCGAGACGGCAGGTCACTCCACGGATGCGAGCGTCGAGATTCCACTCGGTATCTTCACCGGCATCGAAGTCGGCGACGACAACCGCGACACGTTGTTGCAGTTGACCGAAGAAGCAGTCAAGACGAAACTGTTCGAAGCGATGGGTGTCGAGAGTAGCGACGGAAGTAACGGCAGTTAGTGAACCCGGGAGAACGCTACGCTGCGACTTCGTCTTCGCTGTCGTCTTCGGCTTTCTGTCGCTGGATGCGCTCGACGATATCGTTGACGATGACGACATCACCGACCGCTTGTACCCATCGGTAAGGCACGATGACGCCACGGGCCGAGGTTGCTTCCGTTCCGAACAGTTCCGTGTTGAGTTCGTGCAGGGCCAAGCCGGTTACTTCCTCGGCATCGAGTTCCAGCCGGAGGTCTTCGACCTCCCCGATGAACACACCGTTGTTCGTGTATACCTCTCGGCCGACAAGCGTCGTAATCTCCTGTGGCGCGGAGTCTCTGTCCATACACAAGGCTGGCAGGGCGGCCTCTTAATTTTGGCGGGGCGTCAGACGTGCAGGCAACCGACGGCACAGAGAGTCGTCCCCACCTGCCGCTGTCCGGTGGATACATCGACACACTTTCCCGGTCGTGTTCGACCCGGACACGACCGCAGACAGGATTAACTGTCCGAGCCCGTAGGACGAGTATGAGCGATACAGACGACCTCGACGAGATTCGCGAGCGGAAACGCGAACAGCTGAAAGAGCAGGTGACGGTTCCGGACGACCCCATCCACGTGGACGGACAGGCCCACCTCGACGAACTCGTTGCCGACCACGATGTCGTGCTGGTGGATTTCTACGCGGACTGGTGTGGTCCCTGCAAGATGCTCGCTCCCGTCATCGAAACGCTCGCTGCCGAGACGGACGCAGCCGTGGCCAAACTGGATGTCGACGCCAACCAGGACGTGGCTGCCAGTTACAACGTGCAGGGCGTGCCCACGCTGTATCTGTTCGCCGACGGTGAGCCAGTCGAGGAACTGGTCGGCGTACAGGACGAGGACACGCTGCGGGACCTCATCGCACAGTACGCCTGAACCTGGAGCCAACTCCGGCGAAGGCGTGTCCGACGGTATCGGACGTTCGTTGCTGAGGACGCTTCTGCGGACGTGGCCGGTCCGAAGCAGGCATCGCCAGACTGGGAGTTCTCAGCCAGAGCTTGCAGTTCACACACCACAAGGCTGATGCGGCATCTCCCGGATGGGCGCACATGGCCGGGACAGTCGTCCACATGGCCTTTGCCGGAATGCTGGCAGCGGCTTTCCTCGGCGACATCTATGACTGGCGGGCAGTCGCTATCGTCCTCGGGATAGCGGCGCTGCCTGACATCGATTCTTTCATCGCGCTCGTCTCGACGGCTGGACACCGGACAGTGCTACACAACTTCGTTATCCCCGCTATCGCCGCGCTTGCACTCATTGCAGACCTCCGATTCCGGGAGCAGTCGTGGCTCCGCCAGCAGTGGGGTGCCCGCGGCGTGCGCATCGCGTGGGTCGGCGTCCTCGCCTACGCGGCCGCCGCCGTCGGGCTGGATATGGTCAGTGGCTACGTCAACCCGCTGTACCCGATTCACGACCAGTTCTACACGCTGGAAGGGAAACTCGTTATCTCGGACCAGCGCGGCATCGTCCAGACGTTCGTCGAGACCGGAGGCGATTCGGGCTCGACAGCCGTACCCGCACCCGAACCACAGGGCTCGTCGAAGGAGGTGAATCTGTCGACGGGTGTAGACCCCGACCCCGACGGGACTGCCGAGACGACGGACCCGGAGCGTATCTTCCCTATCGTCCGCGAAGGGTGGCAACTGGTCGTCTTGCTCGTCGGAACGGGGGTCACGCTCGCCAGATTCCGGGTGTCACAGTCCCTTCCTGGAGATTGAGTGGGGCTTCACTCGTAGCGTTGGAGAATGGCTGTGGCGTCTGTCGCTGCCGACACCTGTTCCGGTTCGCCGACTGCGGCCCGGGCCGTTCCAGTGTCTTTCAACCCGCTGCCAGTCATCACGGCAACGACGTGGTCGCCGCCGTCGATGGAGCCGGCTGCTCTGGCCCGCCGGATGCCGGCAACCGCCGCTGCACAGGCAGGTTCGACGAAGACGCCCTCGGTTCGGCCGAGCGTCGCGGTCGCCTCGGTAATCGCGTCGTCGGTGACGGTCACCGTCGTCCCACCGCTTGCCGTAATCGCGTCGCGGGCGTCTTCGAGGTGCTGTGGCGTCCCCACGTCGATACTGTCCGCACAGGTGTCGGTTGCGTCTGTCGACGATGTACCGGCAACTGCGTCGTGGATCGGACTCGTCCCTTCGGCCTGCACACCGAGCATGCGCGGCGTTCCCTCGACCAGACCGAGGTCTGCGAACGTCTCCAGTCCCGCCCACGTACTGGCCAGCGTCCCGCCGTTGCCCATCGGAACGACTACCCAGTCCGGGACGGACTCCGTTTCCTCCGCGATCTCGTAGCCCAGCGTCCGCGTCCCGGCGTCAGTGTAGGGGGTCGCACCGGCAGAGCGGTCGAGCCACCCGCTCTCGCTGGTCACGCGCTGACAGAGCGCGTGGGCATCGTCGTAGGTCCCGTCGACGGCGAGTACGTCCGCGCCGTAGACCAGTGGCTGGACGGTCTTGGCATCCGGCGCCCGCTGCGGGACGAACAGACAACAGGAGAGCGAACTCCGTGCCGCGTAGGCGGCGAGTGAGGCCGCTGCGTTCCCGGTCGAGGCACAGGCTACGACGTCGTCGCCGCGTTCGAGCGCGTGTGCGACGACCACGCTACTGCCCCGGTCTTTCGTCGACCCGGTGGGATTCGACCCGTCGAGTTTGAGTTCCAACTGGACGCCCAGTTCCGCACCGAGCGTGGGGGCCGACGCGAGTGCGGTACCACCCTCACCGAGCGAGACGCCATCGAGTGTCTCCACGGGCAGCAGTGGTTCGTAGCGGCGGATGTCACCGGGCTCGGTGGCAGCGTCGGACAGCAGGGACCGAACCCGCTCCTCGTCGTGGACCAGGTCGACATCGGCAGCCGACCCACAGTCGTGTCGACCCGGCTCATCGAGGTAGTTGCCACACGCAGAGCAGACGAATGCTGTCGCTTGGTCCATCTCCGACTCGTCAGGCATACTCTCCGCTGGCGTGGGTATATGTCTTCCGGGACGACTGTCGGCGACTGCGCTCGCCCTGGGACGATTCCCTGCCATTCTTGTGGGCAGTCCCCCTCCGTGGGCATATGTCGCTGCAGGTGCGCCGCCGGCTCGGTGTCGCGGACGTGATGACGCTTCTGAACGCGACGCTTGGCGTGGTCGCGATGGTCGTCGCCGTCAGCGTCGGCCCGACCGCCGCCGCTCGCCTCATCCTGCTGGCCGCCGTCACCGACGCGCTGGATGGCATCATCGCCCGGTCCCGTGGCGGGTCGGAGGTCGGCCCGCTGCTGGACTCGATTGCCGACCTCGTCTCGTTCGGTGCGGCCCCCGCCCTCTTTCTCTACGTCGCCACCCGCGACGTGGTCTCCGGGGCTGTCCCTGCCAGTATCCCGCTTACGGAGACGGTCGCTATCCTCGCCGTCTCGGCCGTCCCGGCACTGTTTGTCGTCTTCTCGCTCGTTCGGACGGCGCTGTACACCGTCTACGTCGGCGAGGGCGAGAACCGCCCGGGCATCCAGAACACACTCGCCGCTTCCGTCCTCGTAGCGGCCTTTCTCGCTGGCGTCACGATGGTTCCAGCCCTTCTGGTCGGCGGGGCCGTCCTCTCGGTGCTGATGGTTGCACCCGTCCCTTATCCGAAGCTAACCGCACGAGATGCGATGGTGATGGGACTCGTCCAGGCCGGCGCAATCCTTCGCCCGGAACTCGCAGCGCGTGTGTTCCCGCGGGCACTGCTCGTGGCCGCGCTGGCCTATATGACGCTCGCGCCACGGTACTACTGGGCTGACTGATTGGGGGTGTGACTCCGCCTGTCGGTTACCACACTCGTTTGCATACAGAGATAAAAGGGTGAGAACCCTATTAGTGACAAATGGCTACGCCCCCGGTGTCGACTGACGGGACCGTTGCCGTACCGCCGGACGTGCCCGACCCGGACACGCTTGCGGACACGTTCAGTGTCTACGAGATTGAGACTCACGACGAGGGTATCCGCTACTACGGCGAACCACTCGCCGACCGGGAGGAGGTACTACAGCGACTCGCGCCCGTCTTCCGACAGCAGGGCTACCGCGTCACACTCCAGCGCGAGACTGGCGAGTTCGTCCTCGTCGCCTCCGAGCGGTCGATGACCGTCGACGGCATTCCATGGATGAACGTCATCCTCGTCCTGGCGACTGTCCTCACGACACTCTTTGCCGGTGCACGGTGGTATGGTGCCACACCGCTGTCCGAACCCGCCTCGCTGTTATCGGCCTGGCCCTTCGCGGCCTCCGTGATGGGGGTCCTCGCCGTCCACGAACTGGGTCACTACGTCCTGAGCCGGTACCACCGGGTGCAGGCCACGCTTCCGTACTTCATCCCCATCCCGAACGTCCTGGGGACGCTCGGGGCGGTCATCAGGATGAAAGACAACATCCCCAGCCGAAAGGCGCTGTTCGACATCGGCGTCGCCGGCCCGCTGGCGGGGCTTGTGGTGACTGTCGTCGTCACCATCATCGGCGTCTCGCTCCCGCCGGTCGAAGTGGGGACCGACTCCCTGGTCGCACAGATCGAACTCGGCTGGCCCCTGCTCATCCAGGCCATCGCGGCGGCCATGGGCGAATCGCTCACCTACAGCGACCCCGGTGTCATCCCCAACCCGGTGGTCATCGGCGGGTGGGTCGGTGCCTTCGTCACGTTCCTGAACCTGTTGCCCGTCGGCCAACTCGACGGTGCCCACGTGACTCGCGCGGTCATCGGTGACCACATCGACCGCGTCCAGATACTCGTCCCCGGTGCGTTGCTCGCGCTCGCGGGGTATCTCGTGGCCTTCGAAAACGGGCGGGGTGCGACCCTGTGGGTCATCTGGGCGCTGCTGACGCTCGTGTTCACGCGGGTCGGGAGCGCCACGCCGGTCGACAAGTCGCCGGTCGACCGCAAGCGACAGGCCATCGCTGCCGTTACCCTGATACTCGGGGCGCTGTGTTTCGCACCGGTTCCCATCGTCTTCGCGCCGTGACCGCCCAAAGAACCATTCTTCTCGCGCCCAACACGACGATATGAATCGCAGACAGGTGAAACAGGCCTGGGAGCACCTCGCCGAGCCCTACGCCCGAAATCGCGACCCCGACGGCCCCGATGCCGAACTCGTCGATGACCTCGTCGCCGACCTCCCGTCGGATGCGACAGTACTGGATGTCGGCTGTGGCGATGGCAAACGCACGCTGGCTCGGATGGACGGTCTCACTGCCATCGGGGTGGATGTCGCCCGAACACAGGCCACGCTTGCGGACGATAACGTTCCCGATGCTCGCGTCGTGCAGGGGGATATGCTCTCGTTGCCCCTGGCGGCGGACACGGTTGACGCAATCACTGCGTATCACGCCGTCTTCCACGTCGACCGCGACGCACACCCGGATATATACGAGGAGTTCGCCCGCGTGCTCCGACCCGGCGGGAAGGTTCTGATGACTGTCGGCTCCTCGGCGTACCAGACCGTCCGCCGGGACTGGCTCTCGACCGGCGAGTCGATGTATTTCAGCACACCCGGGAAACGGACGACCGTTCGTCAACTGGAGTCCGCCGGTTTCGACATCGAGTGGCAGCGCCGCGTGGACGACCCGCTTGGCAGCACTGTCCCGTTCGTCCGGGCTGAACTGGCCTGACTGTTCGACCAGCGTCGAAGTTTGCACCCCCCATCTTTATTGGCCCGTCAACGCACCCGCTAGCTGTGGTTTACGAAACGGGAAACAGGACGGTCGACGACGCAGTCGAGCGCGTCCTGGCTGGCGAGACCCTGACCAGACGCGACGGACTGGCGCTCATCGCCCAGCCGGTCGAAGACCTCGCACCGGCGGCCGACTACGTACGCGCACAGTTCGGGGATGACACCGTCGACGCGTGTTCCATCGTCAACGCGAAGGCGGGCGACTGCGCCGAGGACTGTGGCTTCTGTGCACAGTCGGTCTACTTCGATGCTGGTATCGACACCTACGGCTTTCTCGACCCCGAGGAAATCCTCGAAGCGGCCAGACGGGCCGAACGCGACGGCGCACAGCGGTTCGGTATCGTCGTCGCCGAGAAAGGCGTCTCCAAAGAGAACAGGCCCGAGGAGTGGGCGGAGGTCCTGCGGGCCATCCGACTCGTCCGCGAGGAAACCGACGTGGAAGTCGACGCCAGTCTGGGCATCCTCACCCGCGAGGAGGCCGAAATCCTCGTCGAGGAGGGTATCAACCACTACAATCACAACATCGAGACATCGCCCAACTACTTCCCCGAGGTCGTCGACACCCACTCTTTCGAGGACCGCGTCGAGACGCTCGAACTGGCCAAAGACGTCGGCATGGACCTCTGTGCCGGCGTCATCCTCGGAATGGGTGAGTCCCCGACTGACCGTGTCGACGCCGCGATAGCCCTCCAGGACATCGGCATCTCCTCGCTGCCGGTCAACATTCTCAATCCCGTCGCGGGGACGCCGCTTGGTGAGAAGTTCGGTGACTCCCCACCGATTACGACCGCGGAAATCATCCAGACAATCGCCGTCTACCGTCTCCTCCATCCGGACGCCCGCGTCCGGTTGACTGGCGGGCGCGAGGTCAACCTCGACGCGGAAGAACAACACTTGCCTTTCGAGGCCGGAGCAGACGGCATCCTCACCGGCGATTATCTCACGACGAGCGGACAGTCACCCGGTGACGACATCGAGGTGATGGAGCGGGCGGGGATGGAACCGAACATGGACGCAAACGACTTTGACCCCGAGGCGGTCAAGCGATGCGGTGCGGAGGACGACTCGGACCTGGAGACGGCAGCCGGGTCAGCGACCAGCAACGCCGAACCCGGCGACGATTGAAGCGGGCCGTGTGTCTTTTCCGGTGCGGACATTCGTCTCTGGGAGCAACAGAGACACAAAGGGAAACGTAGGGGCGGGGAGCCCCTGCGTGTGACACTACGGAGCCAAATGGCTCCACGTCTTCGTAACGTCTCGGACAAAATAAGTGTGTCTGACGACTATCAGATTTGGTAACTGAACCGCAAGGAAGCGTCAGGACAGCAGGGTGTCGATATCCACGCTGTCACCCAGCAACGCCTCCATCCGCTCGATTGTCGCCTCAGAACGCGTCCGGCCGGTACGGAGTGCTTCCTCGACGCGGTCGATAGTCGTGCTGGTGTCGGACTGGACCAGCAGGATAGGGACGCCGCGGTCTTCGGCCTTGCCGACGACGGCCTGGGACGGGCGGTAGCCCCCAGTGAGGACGAGACACTCGACACCGGAGGCTTCCAGCGCCGTGGTCTGGATGTCCGAGCGGTCGCCGCCGGTGATGACTGCCGCGTTACGCGTGCGCCTGAACTGTTCGAGCGCGCTGCCCGACCCCATCGCGCCGACGGCGAACCGCTCTACCCTGCCGTCGGTCGGGGCGTCGCTCGTCACGAGCGTCCCGCCAATCCCGTCCCCGAGTTCGGCGACGCTGATGCTTGCCAGTTGCTCGTCGCGCTCGACGACACCCAGCGTCTCGATGCCACGTCCCCGGAGGAACGGGATAGCGTCCTCGTTGAGTTCGTCGAGTGTCACACCGTCGACGGCGTTGAACAACACACCGGTCAGCCTGTCACCGAGTGTCTCCGCCGCTGCGAGCACGTCGTCGAGGTCCCCGGCATCGCTGTAGCGACTCACGAGGACGACTTCCGCATCGAGTACCTCCGCCACGTCGGCGTCGGTCAACTCGGCGATGCCGCCGGTCCAGAGTTGCCCGCCGCCTTCGAGGAACATCGCGTCCTGTCCCTCGGCAAGGGTCTCGAAGTTCTCGGTGATGCGCTCACGGAGCGCTGTGGCGTCTTCCCGGCCACGGAGCATCTCCTGGACGAACGTCGGCGAGTAGACGACCGGTTCGAGTTCGTGCATCTCCGCATCGAGGTCGAGCAACTCCCGGGCAAGCATCGGGTCTTCGTCGCGGGTCTTGCCGACTGCACTCTCCAGTCTGGTGCCCTTTGGCTTCATGTAGCCGACGGCGTTGCCCGCTTGCTGTGCGCGGCGGGCGAGCGCGATGGTAATAGCCGTTTTGCCTGTGCTCGGTTCCGTCGAGGTGACGAGTATCCGTTTCATAGCTCCTCCGTATCGAGAGTTAGTCGCAGGTCCACCGCCGAGACGCCGTCCGGCGTCGCGACAGCGGGGTTGATGTCCAGTTCAGTTATCGCCGGCACGTCCGTGACCAGTTGTGAGATGCGCTGTATCGTCTCGACCAGTGCGTCAGTATCGACCGGCTCGCGACCCCGCGCACCGTGTAGCAGCGGCGAGGCCTCGATGTCGTCTACCATCTCGCTCGCCTCCGGTTCGGAGACGGGTGCCACCCGGAAGGCGGTGTCTTCGAGGATTTCGACGAAGATGCCGCCGAGGCCAAACATCACCAGCGGGCCGAACTGCGGGTCCCGCGTGACGCCGACGATGGTCTCCGTTCCCGCGTCGATGTCGACCATCTCCTGGACCTGGACGCCGATAATCGTCGCATCGGGCTGGTACTGCCTGGCGCGGGCCACGAGGTCCTCGTAGGTATCCCACACTTCCTCGGGGCCGACGCCGACTTCGACGCCGCCGATGTCTGATTTGTGCAGGATGTCCGGGCTGACGATTTTCATCACGACTTCGTCGCCGATGTCCTCGGCGATGGCCTGTGCCTCCGCGGGGTCGTCGACGACTTCCCCCTCGGGCGTCGGGATGCCGTAGGCGTCGAGCAGTCCCATCGCCTCGACGCCCAGTCGCGAACTGTTGCGCTCACGAGCGCGGTCGAGAATCGCGTCGACGCGTTCGTGGTCTACGTCGAACGTCGTCGGTTCGGTGTACTCGGCTGTCCGACTGTCGGCGTACTCGGCGAGGATATCCAGACTCCTGACAGCCCGCGCCGGGTCGAAGTAGGAGGGTATCCCCGCTTCGGACATGGTTTCGGCGGCCTCACGCGTCGAGGTGCCACCCATCAGGACGGCAGCGACTGGCACGTCGTGGGCTTCCTGCATCTCGACGGTGGCCTCAGCGAGGTCCTCGAACGAAAGCGTCGCGGTCGGACACGCGAGGACGATAGCGGTCCCGACGTTGTCGTCGGAGAGGACGACATCCAGCGTGCGCTCGAAGCGCTCGGACGGCGCGTCGCCGATGATATCGACCGGATTATAGACGTTCGCGCCGTCGGGGAGAAACTCACCCAGTTCGTCGATGGTGCCGTCCGAGAACTCCGCCAGCGACAGGTCGGCGTCGCCGACGGCGTCGGTCGTCATCACGCCGGGACCGCCGGCGTTGGTGACGATGGCCACCTCCTCGGAGTCGGGGACCGGCTGCCCTGCGAGAATCGAGGCGGCGTCGAACAGTTCCTGGACGGAGTCGACGCGGATGACACCGGACTGTGCCAGCCCCGCCTCGTAGGCGCGGTCGCTCCCGGCGATGGCTCCCGTGTGGGAGGCAGCGGCGGACGCGCCGGCCTCCGTGCGGCCCGATTTGACGACCACGATTGGTGTCTCCCGACCCACCTCCCGTGCTGTCTCCATGAACGCCCGGCCGTCGTCGATGTCCTCCAGATAGCCCAGTACTACGTCGGTCTCGGGGTCCTCACCCCACTCGCGGACGAAGTCACTCTCGTCGAGGACGGCCTTGTTTCCGAGGGAGACCACGTCTTTGAACCCCAGCGAGCGGTCACTGGCCCAGTCCAGAACGGCCGTGATGAACGCACCGGACTGGCTCATCATGGAGACGTTGCCGGGTTGGGCATCCATCGGGGCGAAGGTGGCGTTGAGTCCGACACCGGTAGACATCACCCCGACGCAGTTGGGGCCGACGAGGTTGATATCGTACTCCTCGGCGATAGCGACCAGTTCGCGTTCCCGTGCTGCACCTTCGCTGCCGGCTTCGGAGAAGCCAGCTGTGATGACGACGACGTTTTCGATACCCGTCTCACCGGCCTCGCGGACAGCCTCGACGGCGACATCGGGCGGTACGACGACGACTGCTACATCCACGTCAGCAAGTCCCGCCAGCGAGTCATGGCAGTCCAGCCCCAGTACCTCGTCGCTGTTGGGGTTGACTGCCAGTACCTCCCCGTCGAAGGACTCGACCAGATTGTGGGTGACGGCATAGCCGACCGACCCCTCCCGAGCGGAGGCACCCACCACGGCGACACGTTCGGGGGCAAAGAGTGTCCCAAGCGTTCCCATCACTCGACGGTTCTCACCACCCACCCAAGTAGGTACTGTCCGCGGCAACGCACACCCCGCGTTGGCATGTATGTGACCAGTATTTATCACCTTCTCGACCGTACGGTCTGCATGGCTTCAGTACGCGACCCGCTGGCGGCGTTCGACGATGAGAGAATCGAGAAGACGGCCAGCGAGGTGGCTGTCGACGAGGCGAGACTCCGCGAAATCGCTCGCTCCCACCAGCAAGGGGTCCGGGACCTCCCCGGCGTCGACGACATCGTCTACGAATGGCGCAACCAGTTCCACCAAGACCCGCTGGTCTACCGAACGGACGCCGTCTACGTCCTCGCGCTCCAGGACCACGTCTGGGAGGAGTTCGGCGACAGCCTCGACCTGACGGAGACGGACCTCGATGCGCTCCAGGCGCTACACGACGGACAGGCCCGCGACATCATCGACGGGACTGGCCGACTCGACGCCGACGACGCACTGGTGTTGACCCGGCCCTGACCGTCACATCTTACTCGAACCGTGATTTCGGATTGCCTAAAACGGATTCTTTTTTGGCTTTCCAAAAAATAAATTTCCGCAACACTGGCCTTTATAGGGTGACGGAACCAACAGTGGAACGCAATGAGTACTCAGAAGACCGTCCAGCAGGAATTCGGTACAGTTGACGAAAGCGACGCCCTCAGGCTCGACGAGGAGAAAGCAGAACAGATTATCGAGGCGCTGAACACGGACCTTGCCGACGCGTATGTCCTCTACCACCAGCTCCGAAAGCACCACTGGAACGTAGAGGGTGCGGAGTTCCGTGACCTGCACATCTTCCTCGGCGACGCCGCGGAGAACACGGAAGAGGCAGCCGATGCAATCGCCGAGCGCGCACAGGCCCTCGGTGGTACGCCCGTTGCAAGCATGGGCAAGCTACAGGAGTACGCCACCATCGAGGCGGAAGACGAGGACGTCTACGACATCCGCGCCTCGCTCGAGAACGATATGGAGATGTACGGCGATGTCATCGAGAGCCTGCGGGACCACATCGAACTCGCCGAGAATCTTGGCGACCACGCGACGGCCCAACTCCTCCGTGAAATCCTCGTCGAGACCGAAGACGACGCTCACCACATCGAGCACTACCTCGAAGACGACACCCTCGTCTACGAGGGCGCAATGCAGTAGAGACGAAAGCGTCGCGTTCAGGTAGCTACCGTCGAAGCTTGACGGTCGTATCGGTCGCAATCCACCCGTCGGTGTTGTCTTTTTCAGTGAATACAGTCCGCTCCGGCGAGCAGCAGTGGGCAGTCACATCGACTTCTGGCCCGACTGCAGCCTCCTCAGTACCGTCAGCGGGCGAGACCGTTCGAACATCCTCTGCGGTCGTCATCGAGTGAACTTAGGCCACCCTAAAATTAAAAGGGTTTTGGTTAGCCTAAGAACGATGTCGGCAGGGGCTTTTGTAGCCTGGCCTCCAAGCGGGGATATGAGCGAGGCCGACAGGGAGTTGACACGGCTCATCGGGGACCTGGTGGGTGCTATCGATGAACTGCAGTCGGAACTGGAGCCATCCCGGGGACCGCTCCGTCCGCCGACACCGCGGGAACTGGCCCGGTTCACCAGCGAGGTGACGATTCCGGCTATCGTCCTCGCACTGGAGACCAACGTCCGCGCCTTGCGACTCGTCCAGCGCGCCCTCCGGCTTGCAGACGGACGTGAGACGGACCGGTCAGGCTCGGCAACCCGAGAACGGGCGACGGCACTCGGCCGTGCGACCGTCGACCGACTGGACGACGCCCTGACCGACTTGCAGGATGCACTGGAGGGCCGGCCCCCCGACGACGATGCCCGCGAGCTACTGGACCGGGCACAGGACCTGCAGGCAGACATCAAAACAGAACTCGACCGGGACTCGACAACAGCAACAGACCACTCCGACGACGCCTCTGGGACAGATAGTGCAGACACCCCCACACGCGTAGAGGTCGACGTAGACGCCGAACTCGATGCACTGAAAGACGACCTCGACGATTCTGTCCGCGACGGCACCGACGACAGCGAATAGAGACAGACAGCGATTTACTCCGTCCATCTGAATCCTAACCGAGCAGTTCGCTTACCGTGTGGAAACTGAGAGATATGGTACCATGCATCCCGTGAGAAGACGGCTCAATATGTAAGTTGATAAAAACGTTTTACTACCAGTGGGTTGCATCAACGGACGAGTCAGTATGCACACAAATACCTACGAGGGGGATATCGAAGTCGTGCTGTTCGAGCGGGGGGAACTCCCGCCACCTGCCGAGAGACAGGCCACAGCGGTCTACGAGCGCCTGGAGTCGCTCGTCGAAGCCGGCCACATCGATAGCGTGAGTCGTGAGACGTGGGTCAAACGAACGCCGCTGGACGATTGCGACGGTGACCTGCGGGACACGTATCTGTCCTTCGAGTCATGGGCCGAGGAGACCGGGGTTAGTCTGCAGCCGTTTTTCCAGACGCGGGAGTGTTTCACGCCGTCGGAAGGTGAACACACCGACTGGTTGGTCATGCCTGCGTTCTGCGTCGCCGTCTATGCGGAGACGGACCTTTCGGCTGTCTACCCACACGCTGACGGCAACGACACACAGACCGTCGAAGACGGGCTACAGGCCTTGCTCGACGAGGCGTCCGGGGACACAACTCCGGAACCGCTCGCGGCCGACTAGACCGGCGCAAACCGGTAGCCGTCCCAGGATTGGCTCGCTACGCTTCGCAGGCTCTCCTCGGGGTCCCGGAGCTGTTCGACCGGCACCGGCTCGACTGTCTCGCCGATAGCTACCGGCTCGGTGGTCTGCCCGAGTGCCCGTACCGAACTCCCATCGACGGTAAACTCGACGATAGCGAGCGTATTCGGCGCACGCACCCCCGAGGGCGACGCGACGCTTTCTGTCCAGGTGAGTACCTCGGCAGTTCGTCCCGAGAGGTCGACAGTCTCCGATTGCTCCTCGCCACACTCCGAACAGACAGTATGGCCGGGGTACGCGAGATGGCCCTCCGGACAGCGGTGGGCGAGCAGGTCACGGTCGGAGTCACGAGCGTCACTCCGTTCTCCGGCGCTCATCCTGCCACCTCCAGTAGCGAGGTGATGACACAGTTCCCGAACCCGCCGACGTTGCAGGCCAGCCCACGGTCGGCTGTGACCTGTCTGCTGCCGGCGTCCCCGAGCAACTGCCAGTACAACTCCGCGACCTGCGCGACGCCGGTCGCTCCGAGTGGATGGCCCCGCGCTTTCAGCCCGCCGGATGGGTTGACCGGGAGCGAGCCATCGAGAGCCGTTCGGCCCTCGACTGCAGCCTGCCACCCCTGGCCGCGCTCGCTGAACCCGAGCGCTTCTAGCTGGAGGGGTTCGAGAACGCTTACCATGTCGTGAAGCTCCGCCACGTCGATATCCGCGGGTTCCCAGCCGGCCATCTCGAAGGCCTGCTCGCCGCTTTCGGCGACGGCCTCCATGGCCAGCGGGTCCGGGCGTTCGTGGACGACGTGTGTATCAGTCGCACCGGCGACGCCTGCGACGCGGACGTACTCGTCGGTGTACTTCCGTGCCTCCTCGACGGGACAGAACAGGAGCGCAGCACTGCCGTCCGATACGGGGCAGTAGTCGTACAGCCGGAGCGGGTCGTTGACCATCGGCGAGTCGAGGACCGTCTCCACGTCGATTTCGGTCTGGAACTGTGCGTATGGATTGTGCGTTGCGTTGTGGTGATTTTTCACGGCCACCTCCGCGAGACTCTCGCGTGGGGCGTCGTACTCAGCCATGTACAATCGGGCAGCCATCGCACCGAACGCGGGCAGCGTGACGCCGTGGCGATACTCCACGGGATGGGTGACCGAGGCCACGAGGTCAGCGGTTTCGGCTGTCTCGCGGTGGGTCATCTTCTCGCCGCCGACGAGCAAGGTCATCTCACTGGCACCCGAGGCGACGGACTGGTAGGCTTCGAAAACGCCCGCCGCACCGGAGGCGGAGGTCTGGTCGACCCGTTCGGCGTAGGCCGGTAGAAGGTCGAGGTCGTGAGCCAGTGCGTTCATCACGCCCGTCTGACCCTCTAGCTCCCCACTGGCCATGTTCGCTACGTAGCAGTGCTCGACAGCCTCACCCCCGACGGGCGCGTCGTCGAGACAGGCCCGTCCGGCCTCCGCCAGCAACTCTCGTATCCAGCCGTCGCGGTCGCCGAAGTCGGTCATCGCCGCGCCGATGATGGCTACGTCCATACCGCCTTCTCTCCGCCCGTCCCCGTCTTGGTTTCGGTCACCGTGTTTGTCGACCCTGGATTAGGTCGTCCTAAACCGGAAGCCATTTTAGGGTTCCCTAAAGACGTATGCAACACGACGAATGACAGAGGTAACCCAGGATGTCTGCGTCATCGTCCCTACCATCCGGGAGTACGAGTGCATGCGGGCGTACTTCGACAACGCTCGCAAGCACGATTTCGATCTGGACCGGCTTCACGTCGTCCTCGTGACCGAGGACTTCTGTGAGACGGAGGCGATGGCGGAGATGCTAGCGACGGAGGATGTCTCGGGCGAGGTCTTCGACGGCACAGCCCGTGAGGCGTGGTTCGAGCGGCATGGACTCGGCGAGTACAGCCACCTGATTCCCGAGGCGAGCCACGCACAGACCTCGTTCGGGCTGTTGTACATGTGGGCCAACGACTTCGAGTACGGCGTCTTCATCGACGACGACACGCTGCCACACGACGAGTACGACTTCTTCGGCCGGCACCTGCGAAACCTCCAATACGAGGGAGAGGTCACTGGCGTCAGTTCCGACGAGCAGTGGGTGAACGTCCTCTACCAGAACGAAGACGAACACGGGCTCTACCCGCGCGGCTATCCGTACGCCGCGATGGACGAGACGGTCGAGACGGAGCCAGTCCACGTCGACGACGTGGTGGCCTCGCAGGGACTCTGGACGAACGTCCCCGACCTCGATGCCGTCCGCATTCTGATGGACGGTGACCTCGATGGCCAGGCACAGACTCGTACCAGCGCCGCAGACTTCGGCGAGGACTTCGTCGCGCGTGAGGGGAACTACCTCACGGTCTGTTCGATGAACCTCGCCTTCCGCCGGGAAGTCATCCCGGCGTTCTACCAGTTGCCCATGGACGACAACGAGTGGGACGTGGGCCGGTTCGACGACATCTGGTCGGGCGTCTTCCTCAAACGTGCCTGTGACGTGCTGGGCAAGCAGATTTACAACGGCGACCCGCTCTGTGAGCACAACAAGGCACCCCGCTCGACGTTTTCGGACCTGACAAACGAGGTTCACGGCCTCGAACTCAACGAACACGTCTGGGAGATTATCGACGACGCCGGTGCCGACGCCGAAACGTATGCCGGCGTCTTCGAGGCGATGGCACAGGAACTCGTAAACGGTGATTTCACGGACTACGAGAACGGAGCCTTCCTCAACCACGTCGGCGAGTACATGCTCGACTGGCTGGGTTGTCTTGACGCGATTACGACGGCAGAGCCCGCTCAACAGACTGTTCCGACTCCAGGAGACGACTGACGATGACAGGACACGACGACACCGAGACGAGGCGCACTGACAGCAAAACGACTGGCCACCGCACGGTCTCCCGGCGACGCGTACTCGCCGCCACGGGGTTGGCTGGTGCCGGCTCACTGGCTGGCTGTTTTGGCTGGTTCAGCGATAGCGGTGGCGGCAAGGACAGTGCCGTCAAACTCGCCAATTTCCGTGGCTCGGGTCCGCTGGTCGCCGACCGTCCCGAACCCGGCGGAACCTCCATCGAGGACCTTCCGGACCTCGAAGGCGAATTGACCTTCTACCTCGGCGGTGGCGAGAGCGGTCTCTACCTCGAACTCATCAATCTACTGACTGACATTTACGGAGACTTCACGACCGAGCACACACGGGCTTCTTCGAGCCAGCTTTCGAATCGCATCACCGAGGAAGTTGACGCGGGCGCACGCGAGGCAGATGTCTTCCTCGCAGTCGATGCCGGTTCGCTCGGGAACGTCTCTAACAACGGTGCGGCAGTCCCGCTTTCCTCGGAGGTCACGGACGAGGTGCCCTCCGAGCTACGGTCCGACGGCTGGGTCGGCTTCGCTGGCCGCGCGCGCGCCGTCCCCTACAACAGCAACGAGTTGAGCGAGAGCGACGTGCCCGATACGGTTCAGGCCTTCCCCGACACTGGCGCGTTCCAGAACAGCATCGGCTGGGCTCCCACTTACGGGGCCTTCCAGTCTTTCGTCACCGCGATGCGACTCATCCAGGGGGAAGACACCACACGCCAGTGGCTCAACGACATGCAGGCCGCAGGCGTCGAGACGTTCCCCAACGAGTTCCGCGTCTCCAACGAAGTGGCAAACGGTGCCCTGACGGGTGGGTTCGCGAACCACTACTACGCGCTTCGTGTTCGCAACCAGCGCCAGAACGCACCAATCGAACTGGCCTTTACCAGCGGCGACGCGGGCGCGCTTATCAACGTCTCCGGGGCACAGATTATCAAAGGCGTCAACGACGAGGAACTCGCACAGAACTTCATCCGGCACCTGCTCTCGGCTGAAGCACAGGAGTTTTTTGCGACGAAGACATTCGCGTATCCGACCATCGCAGGCGTCGACCCCGTCGGCGGCCTCCCCTCCATCGACGAACTGAACCCGCCAAACGTCGACCTCGGGGACCTCGCCGAGACGGGTCCGACGCTCGACTTGCTGGATGAAACCGGCGTCCTCTGACGGGACTGAGACACACACGAATGGACGGCACAGCCGAGACGACCGACGACAGTACATCCCGGGACAGTCCCGGCACGATTAGGGGTTCCCTCGCGAACATCCGACAGCTTGTCACCAGAATCCGCCGGTCGCTGCTCCCGGTCAGTGCGACACTCATCGCGCTCCTGTTGTTGTCGCCTGTCTTCTGGATTGTCCGTGAAGCAACGACAGTTGGCCGCGAGCGTGCCATCTCGATGGTGTTCAGCGCCGGTACGTTCGACATCATCGTCAACTCGTTTCTGCTCACGGCCGGGGTCACGCTCTGTTCGATACTCATCGGCGTCCCGCTGGCAATCCTCACGGTCCAGACGAACCTGCCGTTCCGGCGGTTCTGGACGGTCGTTGCGGCCCTCCCGCTCGTGATTCCGAGCTACATCGGCGCGTTCGCGTTCGTCTCTGCCTTTGGCCCGCGGGGCGTGTTACAAGACATCCTCTCCCCGCTTGGGGTCGAACAGCTCCCTGAGATATACGGGCTCGTCGGCTCAGTCCTCGTGTTGACGCTGTACACGTATCCCTACGTCTACCTGACGACGCGGGCCTCGCTGCTGTCTTTCGACGGGACTGTCGTCGAGGCTGCACGCACGCTCAATCACTCCCGCTGGAAGGCTTTCCGGCGGGTAACGCTTCCCCAGATAAAGCCCGGCATCGCAGCAGGGTCGTTGCTCGTGGCGCTGTACACGCTGTCGGATTTCGGGACGCCACAGATAATGCGCTATGACGTATTCACGCGGATGATATACATCTGGTACGACAACTTCTTCCTCGGGCGGGCGGCGCTGATGTCGCTGCTGTTGCTCGTGATGACGGTCGGTATCCTCGTCTGGGAGTCCCGCATCTCCGCGAGCCGCGAAGGGGCACACGTCTCAAGTGGCAGCAGACGGCCGGGCCGGATTCAACTCGGCTCCTGGAAATGGCCGGCCGTCGGCTTCTGTCTGCTGATTGCCGGTCTCGCGCTGGCCGTGCCCATCGCAATCCTGGTGATGTGGCTGGAGCGACCCTCGCCGGGCTATGCCGAAGGTGGCTTCGAGTTCCAGTTTGCCTACGTGATGAACTCGGTGAGCGTCTCCTTTGCCGCAGCTATCCTGGCAGTCATCGTCGGGCTACCGTTGGCGTATCTCGCCGCACGGAGTGATTCACGGCTGGGGTCTTTGCCCGAGCGGGCGAGTTACGTCGGCTATGCGATGCCTGGCGTCGTCGTCGGTCTCGCACTCATCTTCGTCGGACTGCGCTTTGCGGGCGTGCTCTATGGAACGGTGTTCCTCCTCGTCTTCGCCTACGTGGTCCGCTTCGTCCCACAGGCCGTGGGGACGATGGAGTCGTCGATACTGCAGGTCGACCCCAAACACGTCGAGGCCGCCCGGTCGATGGGCGACGGGTCGTTCCGGTCGTTCCGGCGGGTCGTCCTTCCACAGATAGCCCCGGGAGTCATCTCTGGGGGAGCCCTCGTCTTCCTGACGACGATGAAGGAGCTACCGGCGACACTGCTGTTGAAGCCCCTCGGTGGAGAGACGATTGTTACTTACATCTGGCAGGTCCAAGAAGCAGCATACTACGGGCAAGCAGCCGTGCCGGCGCTGATACTTGTCGGCGTCTCCGCACTCTCGATGCTCATCATACTCCGACAGGATGCATACGATGGCACACAATAAGACACTCTCAGAGTCGACGACGGACGAGGAACCAGCAACGCCCGAAGACGGAGAGACGGTCCTCGAACTCGATGGCGTGACAAAAGCCTTCGGCGAAGAAGCCGCCGTCGAAGACCTGTCGCTGTCGGTCACCGAGGGGGAACTCCTGACCCTGCTCGGCCCGTCGGGATGCGGGAAGACGACGACGCTGCGGCTCATCGCCGGGCTCACCCAGCCAACTGGGGGGACAGTCTCGATCCGCGGTGAGGCAGTCGCCGGCGACGGAGCGTTCCGGCCGCCGGAGAAGCGCGACGTTGGGCTAGTCTTCCAGAACTTCGCACTCTTTCCCCACCTCGACGTGGCCGAAAACGTCGCCTTCGGTATCGACGACTGGCCGGCCGACGAGCGGGAACGGCGCGTCGACGAACTGCTGGAACTGGTTGGTCTGGAGGCCCACCGCGACAAGATGCCGGCACAGCTCTCGGGCGGCCAGCAACAGCGGGTCGCGCTCGCACGCTCGCTGGCACCCGAACCCGAAGTGCTCCTGTTGGACGAGCCCTTCTCGAATCTGGATGTCCGTCTGCGCGTGGAGATGCGCGAGGAGGTCCGTCGTATCCTCAAAGAAGCCGGCGTCACGGCCATCTCCGTCACGCACGACCAGGAGGAAGCCCTCTCCATCAGCGACCGCGTCGCAATCATCAACGACGGCGAACTGGAACAGATCGGAAAGCCCGAAGTGGTCTTCGAGAACCCCGAATCGAAGTTCGTCGCGAGCTTTCTGGGGCGAGCAAGTTTCATCAGCGGCCGCGTCCGCGGCGACATCGTCGAGACACCGCTCGGGACACTCTCGACCGACCAGATAAACGGCCCCGTGAGTGCCTACGACGGCGCACAGATAGATGTCCTCGTCCGACCGGACGACCTCGAAGCGACGGGTCCCACCGACGGTCTCGCAGACGGGCGGGTCGTCCACAGACAGTACAACGGCCCGAGCTTCGTCTACCGGGTGGAACTAGAGAGCGGGGGCGTCGTCCGCTGTCTCCACAACCACGTCGAGACGTTCGAACACGGCCAGGAAGTCAGTGTGAAAATCGTGGCTGACCACCCACTGGCCTGGTACCCCGTGGAGTGAGATGGCTGGCGACGACCCACACGACGCGGGCTGGCGCTGGTGGGTCGGCACCGTCGCCACACGGCTAGGCCACGTCTGGTCTCGACCACGCCGGCTGGCGCTGTTGCTCTCCGTGTTGACTGCCGTGCTCGTCTACAGTATCGGCGAAGGCATCTTTCCGTACTACACCTCGAACCACGACGAGGCGGTCTACCTGCAGCAGGCTGCGATGTTGCTGGAGGGGCACCTCACGCTCTCGCCGCCGGTCGCGGAGTCGTTTCGACCGTGGTTTTTCGTCGTCGACGGCGGCGACCTGTACCCGAAGTATACGCCGGTGACCGCAGCCATCTTCGCTGTCGGCGGCCTGCTGGGCGCTTTCAGGTTTGCACTCGCCGGCGTGGCTGCCCTCGCTGTCGCGCTGACCTACGCCGTCGTCTCGGAACTGTTCGACGGCGAGACGGGCGTGGTCGCCGCCTGCCTGCTCGTCCTCTCGCCGCTGTTTCTCGTTCAGGCGTCGGTCTTTCTCTCGTATGTCCCGGCGTTCACGCTGAACGTGCTATTCGCCTGGGCGTACCTGCGGGCGGACCGAACCGGAAGCCGTCGCTTCGCTGCCCTTGCCGGCACTGCCATCGGTCTCGCCTTCTGGGCGCGTCCGTACACGGCCGTCCTGTTCGCGACACCGTTTATCTGTCACGCGCTCTGGACCCTGCGGGGCCTCGATAGTCAAGCCCTCGTCCGACAGAGCACCACCGCAGCTCTCGGGCTGGCTGGTGTCGCCGCCGCACTCGGGTACAACGCCGTCATCACCGGTGACCCCCTGGTCTTTCCGTATCAGGCGTTCGCACCGCTTGACGGGCCGGGGTTCGGACACAGGGAAATCGCAGGCTACGAGCGGACCTACACACCGACGCTTGCGCTGGAGGCCACTGCACGTAATCTGGCCACCTACGTGACCGACTGGACTCCGGCTGGTATCGTCGGGACGGCGTTGGCGGGCGGGGGGCTTTTGACCGTCCTCAGACGGCCCCGCTTGCGGAGGGACCCGCGTGTGCTCGCCGTACTCGCCCTGGTCGTGACGATACCCGTCGGTAACCTCTATTTCTGGGGGACGCTGAACGTTCTCGGTGACCTCTCGGACCCCAGTGACGGACTCATCTCCTATCTGGGGCCGTACTACCACCTCGGTCTGTTGCTCCCGACGGTGACACTCGGTGCACTCGGTGCGAGACGGGTCGTCGCAGTGACCCGACGCCTCCGGTCCAGGGCTGCGAACCGTCGCGTTGCCCACGCCACGACTGTCGTGATACTTGCCGTTGCCGTGGTCACGACTGGCGTCACCGCCGGCGCGCTCGTGGCCCCACTACAGGACAACTACGAGACGACCGAACGCTACGAACAGGCGTACGAACCATTCGAGGACCGCGAGTTCGAGAACGCGGTGGTCTTTATGCCAGACCCGTACGGCCAGTGGCTCAATCATCCCTTTCAGGCGCTCCGCAACGACCCCGACTTCGAGGGCGACGCCGTCTACGCGCTCCAGCACCGGGAGTTCGCGGTCGTCGATGCCTATCCCGACCGGACGCTGTATCGCTACACGTTCCGTGGCGAGTGGGTCCCCTATTCCGGCGACGCGGTGACGCCACGCCTCCGTGAAATCGACCACGTGCGCGGGGAGCGAGTCGTTCTCGACCTCTCGCTTGGCGTTCCCGAGGCTGTCGAGATACTGGAAGTACGGGCGAGTGTCAACGGTACCGGGAACAGCACTGCAGCGTCGCTTCCCAACGACGGTATCGACGCGACAATCGAGGCGTCAAATGGAACGGTGACGGTCACGTCACCGTCGTTCGTGGAGAACCTGACCGTTCCCCACGACGGCGAAAGCGACCTGAAATTCGTCGCGTTCGTCGACTACGGCGCACTCGGCGGGTTCGAGTACGTCGTCCGCCTGCCGCTTCGCGACGACGCCGGCGACTATCGCTCGCTGACTCCCTATCTAGAGGTCTGTGAGCGACCGAAACGCTGTGGTGGCGAGGCCGCCTACATCCCGGGTGAGTCCCGGGATGGCGTCTATCTGAATACCACACTGGAGGCCACTGACTCGTGACCGAGTACGAATTGACCCGACGGGACGCGATAGTAGCGCTGTCGACAGCAGGTATCGCAGGCTTGAGTGCAACCAACCTGACCTGGGGGGCACTCGACGACGAGGGCGGCGACCAGGTCCCACTGACGGACCACCACCGTGACCTGCTAGAGGCCGTTGCGGCCGTGGTCTTTCCGTCGGCCGTCTCCGGCATTCCCGCGTTCGTCGAGACGTACGTCGTCGGTCGCCACAGTGAGGACCCGGAACGCCTGCGTGGCATGGCCGACTCGCTGGCGTATCTGGACGGGTATGCACAGCGATGGCACGACGACCCCTTCCTCGAACTCGGCCCCGAGCAACGCGAGACTGTCCTGACATCGATGGGTGCGGATGTCGTCGACCCCGACCCGGAGGGCGGTGATGTCTTCCAGTTCCGGTTCTATGTTATCAACGAGTTGCTGTACGCACTCTATAGCTCGCCGACCGGTGGCGAATTACTCGGTCTGGAGAACCCACAGGGCTACCCCGGCGGGACCGACAGTTACCAGCGTCCGCCCGGACGCGAATGAGCAGCGAAGCTAGCGGAACCGCTCTTCGAGTGAGACTTTGATGATTGATTTCGCTATCTCGGCCCCGCCTTTGAACGGGTCGAGTTTCGTCTCGCCTTTCCGTTCACGGTACTCGATGGGGAGTTCACGCACGTCGTAGCCCCGCATCAGCGGGCGGATGAGCAACTCCGCGGAGAGCCCCGTGTTCTCGGTCCACTCGATTTTCTCGACGACCTCCGACCGGTAGGCGCGCATGCCAGTCGTCGTATCGTGGACCCGTTTTCCCATCAGAGCCGACGCCATCACCGCGAACGCCTCGTTCCCGAACCGGTTCAGTGCCGGCATCGTCTCGGCCCCGTGATAGAGCCGGTCGCCACTGACCACGTCGTAACCGCGGTTGATAGCTGCCAAGAAGTCGGGCAACCGGTCCATCGGATAGGTGTCGTCACAGTCCGTCGTGACGACAATCGGCCGGGACGCCGACAGAACTGCTTCCCTGACCGCGACGCCGTAGCCCTGTGGTTCCTGCTCGATGACGCGAGCGCCATGCTCGCGGGCAATCTCCGGTGTCGCGTCGGTCGACCCGTCAACACAGACGACCTCCGCCGCACCATCAGTCACGTCGTCGATATCTGCAAGCACCGTTCCGATGGCTTCCGCCTCGTTGTACGTGCCCATGACGACACTGAGGTCCTCGAACGTGTACTCCCTGTCCTCGCTCGTCTCCGTCTCCGTTAGTCCCATTACCACGTTGTCGATGCTTGACCACCTTGAGTTTTTAGGTTCGCCAAAAACAGGGTCCGGAAAAGTGGGTATCGCCGGTGGAAGATTGGTCTCGCGAGGCGTTCAGGCCCGGTTGATGTCGTCCAGCACGTCGACCATTCGTCCGATGACCTTCTGTTGCCCTCGACGGAGATTCTTCGAGACGGCGGGTTTGGAGATATCGAACTCCTCCGCGAGAGCCCCCAGTGTCGTCTCCCGCGGCGACTCGAAGTAGCCGTCTTCCACCGCAGCCTCCAGGGTTTTACGCTCGACATCGGAGAGTTCGCGGCCACCCTCGATGAGGTGCATCGCCGGGTTTGCGTTCATGACCAGCTCCTGCAGGTCCGGCATGCTGTTTTGCTGTCGGGTCAGGACGGCGTACTCGTTGTTCTCTTCGAGTTCCGACAGCGTCCGGTCGGCACACTCCTCGCTGTCGAAGCCCACGTGCCAGAGTTCCGACCCGCTCTCGATGTAGAACGGCCCGGTGATGTAGCCGTCGTTGGTTCTGATAGTCCGCATTGCGTCCGTCTCGTCGACGGTCGTCCGAATGTGAGCGATGTCGTCCCACCGCTTCAACAGGTGGTACTCGTGTGTGTTCGAGTGGTCTTTCAGCGCCCGCAATCCGCTGTCAAGCGCCCCACGCTCGTCGGCTTGTACCACCATTCGCGTCTCCAGTTCCCGTGTCGACTCGTCGAACTCCCACTGGAACGACGAGAACGACACGTTGTGGTCCGCTGTCGTATCGATGAACGGACAGTCCTGTTGTTCCATTTCCATGGAGATGTCTATCATATCCAGCGGCCCCTCTCCACCATATTCACTGACCAGCGCTATTAAGTGCTTCCCAGCAACCGCGCCGTCTGGCAATTCCTGTGTCCGCCCTGAGAACGTCCCTCGCTGGTCGGTACACAACATCGGGTCAACCGGCGTCACTCAGCCCTCGCATCGGTGAGTCCACTGCGTACCTATCGAGGGTTCCCTCCGGCAGTGGGTCGTCACCGTTACCGGGAAGGGGGGTCTCGTGGGTCCGACACTGGCTGTCGATGCCGAATTTCTCACAGACGTGGTCCGTCACGTTCTCCGCCATCAGCCGATGGGTCGTGAACTTCCCGCCGATGACAGTCGTGAGTCCCGCGAGGTTGTCCTTGGACTCGTGGTCGAGTACGCTGAACCCACGCGTCACGTCACCGGTCGATGTCGCCCCATCCTCGGGGGCGAACAGCGGCCGCACCCCCCAGTACGTGCTGAGTATCTCTGCTGTCTCGACTGCGGGAACGACTGGCGCGAGTTCGTCGACCAGGAGCGATATCTCCTCTTGTGAGGGGTCCACGTCATCAGCGGAGTCGATTTCGACATCGGTCGCACCCAACAGGGTGGTGTCGCCGTATGGAACCGCGATATCACCTGCTGTTCGTGGCCGACACCGATTGACTATCGAGTCGACGGCGTCAGTGTCGACGACTGCCAGTGCCCCCTGTGACTGTCGGACCGAGAGGTCGATGCCGGCAGCGCGTGCAACGGTATCAGCCCACGCCCCGGCGGCGTTGATGACGTAATCGGCGTCCAATGTGGTACGTCCAGCCCCGCCCTCCCGGGAGATAGTCACGCCGTCGACTGTATTGTCCGTTCGGGTGACTCCGGTGACCCTGACGCCTGTCTCTATCGTCGCGCTATGGCGCTTTGCGGAGAGTGCTGTCGCGGCAACGACTCCACATGGGTCCACGACTCCGTCCGGAACGGTCAGCGCCTGTGTTATCTCTTCGGTCAACCCCGGCTCGCGCTGGCGGGCGCGCTCGCCGTCGATGCGCTCGACAGGAATCGCACATGCCTCACAGGCCGTCTGTTTCTCGTCGATGTATGCCTGCGGGTCCGACGGGTGTTCCACGAACAAGCCCCCAGTATCGGTGACGAACTGGCCTGCGATGTGTCGGAGAACCTCGTTTTCCTGGATGCAGGCCCGTGCGCTCTCGGGGTCGGTATCGGCGTACCGCGCACCGGAGTGTAACATCCCGTGCATTCGACCGGTGGCACCGCTTGCCAGACCGGTCCGTTCACAGAGCGTGACAGCAAGCCCGCGCATCGCCAGGTCGCGTGCGATGGCTGTCCCAGTCGCCCCGCCGCCGATGACCACCACGTGTGGTGTCGATGCCATCAGTTCGGCTGTATGTGGGCGAGCAGGCTTCATAATAGTTGGCCGCCTCCGTTTTCAACGCTCGTCGAGGACCCCTGCGATGGCACCGCATAAGACAGCGTCCCGCCCTTTCGTCGCCGGTTCGACAGCCGGCACATTTCCGATGACGTGGTCTGGAAGATAGCTACGGATATCCCCGATAACTCTGTCCTGATTGTTGATAGCGACACCCCCACCGATATGGATTGCAGAGGGGTCATACGCATGAGTGACCGCTGCGATACCGCGGGCGTTCCACGCTCCGACTCTGTCGAGAACGTACTCTGCGAGTGGGTCCGACCCCGCTGCTGCGAACAGTGTCGGCGCGTCCACCGTCGAGAGGTCTAGCGTCGTCTCATGGTCGGTTGCCGCCGCCAGCTGTCGGGCCGTTGCACCCACGTTCTCGCCCGAGCAGAGTGCCTCCCAGTGGCCAGTTCCACCGCAACCACACTGACGCGACGAGTCGGGTTCGAGCGTGAGATGGCCGAGTTCACCGGCATTGCCACCCTCGCCGTGGAGGACGGTCCCATCGACGATAGCGCCGACGCCGATGCCAGTCGATATCGTCACATAACTGATGTTCTGTCGGTGTCCGTCTCCGTAGTATCGCTCACCGATGACCCCAGCCACCGCATCGTTGTACAGCGTCACTGGACAGTCAAGCGCCGTGGAGACCGGCTCAACAATCCGGAGACGGTCGATATCCGGCACGTTCGGCGGGTCACTGATTGCGCCGGCCGACCTGTCGAGTGGCCCCATCGAACCGATACCAACGGCCTCGATACCATCCTCGTCGACACCTGCCTGTGCAATTGTTTCCAACAAAACCCCGGTGATTGTCGCAGTCGCGTCACTAGCGTCAGTCGGCGCGAAGGCCTCCTGGTAACTATCCAGAAGGGACCCATCAGTGTCGGCGACACCGGCACGCACTGTCGATGCACCGATGTCGAGACCGGCGACGTGTGTCATCGCTCGGTGTTCGCCGTCGCGTAGATAACTCCGTGTTCGCCGTCGACAGTAATCGACGTTCCTGCCGGTACCTCGTCGGGAATCGTGGCATCACCGACCATGGGTACATCGAGTTCCCGGGCGACGATGGCAGCGTAGCCGGTCATGCCCTCGTATGCGCTGATGATGCCGCCGAGTTTCGAGACATCGCCCCGGAATTCACCGTCGAAGCCGGCGGGGACGACCAGGATAGCTCCGTCCGGGGCGTCCGAGAGGTCCCCGTCTCCGACGCGGTGCAGTGGCCCGGCTGTGTAACCGGCGACGATTGCTCGCCCCGATGCCAGCGTCTCCGACGCGACGTGGACTTTCAGCATGTTCGCCGTGTCCATCCCTTCCAGTTCCGTCATCATCCCCGAGATGACGACGGCGGTGTCCCCGCTCTCGATAGCACCGGCTTCTTTGGCTGACTGGACTGAACTCTGGATGACTGCGTCGGCACTCTCGGCGGTGTGGCTCGCTTGCTGTGGGATGATGCCCCACGAGAGTGCGAGCTGTCGACAGACCCGTTCGGTAGGGGTCCACGCAACGACTGGGATGTTCGGTCGGAACTTCGCCGCCTTGCGTGCCGTATAGCCCGATTCGCTCGCTGCGACGACCGCCGACGCATCCACATCGCGTGCAAGAAAGCGTGCGGACCGGGCGAGTGCGCCCGTTTTGGTGTCGTCTGCCGGCGGCACGCGCTGTTCGAGCAGTTCGTCGTACTCCTCGCTGTCCTCGACATCCTCGATGATTCGACACATCGTCTCCACGACGCGAACCGGATGGTCTCCGACGGCCGTCTCGCCGGAGAGCATCACTGCATCGGTCCCGTCCAGCACTGCATTGGCAACGTCCGAGGCCTCGGCACGGGTCGGGCGGCGCTCGTGTATCATCGAGTCGAGCATCTCCGTCGCGGTGATGACGGGCACGCCCTCGCGGTGGCAGTGTCGGACGATTCGCTTCTGGATTATCGGGACATCCTCGAGCGGGCACTCGACGCCGAGGTCCCCCCGTGCAACCATGACGCCGTAGGCCGCCTCGACGATCTCCTCGATATTCTCGACGGCATCAGCACGTTCGATTTTGGCAATGATGGGAATGTCGGCATCGCGAGCCTCCAGCGCTGCGCTGACTTCGTAGACATCCTCCCCGCTCCGAACGAAACTGGCAGCGACGAAATCTACGTTCATCTCCGCAGCGAGGTCTAGCTCCGCCTCGTCTGCCGCTGTGATGGTGGGCAAATCCAGGTCGACGCCCGGGAGATTCACTCCAGCCCTGCTGGCCAACTCCCCCCCGGAGTCGACTTCGGCGGTGACGGTGTCGCCGTCCGTTGCTGTGACCGTCGCTTCGATGCGGCCGTCGTCAAGCAGGATACTATCGCCGGCACTTGCCCCGGCTATCGAGCGCGAGAGACCGATGCGCTCGCTGGTCGCTTCCGTCCCCTCATAGAAGGCGACAGTCTGTCCGTCGACGAGTTCGATTGGGGTTTCAAGTGTCGCTGTCCGAACCTCTGGCCCCGGCATGTCGAGCAGAGTCGCAACGGTCCGGTCGACCCGCTCGTCGATTGTTCGCACCGCCTCTATCAGCTCCCGACGCTGGGCCGTCGACCCGTGGCTGGCGTTGAACCGAGCGACCGACATCCCTGCCTGTGCCAGTTCGGTAATAGTCTCGCTGTCAGCAGATGCAGGACCGAGCGTACAGACGATTTTCGCGTTTCTCGTCACCAGCTACCACCTCGGGAAAACAGCATGACCATACGCCCTCTACACCCCACCCGGTGAAGAATGTTGTCGGCAGAGTATGCTGTGAATTCTGGTGAATCCGTGAGAGGGGAAGCCCGGCAGTTTCAGCGCAGAGTGTATCTGGGCCAATACACCTCAGCAATCTGCACTGCGACGGTGACCGCGAAACGACCTGCCAGCGGTAGTCGCACGTCGTGTGTATTGATATATCGCCATATGGTTTATTTTGCCTATGGTTGCATGTATTCGGTCTAGAATACAATTCCACCCAATGACTAGAAAATGACACTCCGGAGATTTTCTTTTCTTTGTTCACCCGGTGCACTGCCAGCGGGACAACGATTCTCCAGACGTGACGTGCTAGACTGTACAATCAGCATAACTATTCATCTAGTGAGAGGCTCTCTCTTCGTCATGACGATTCGAGTGGTGATGAGTTCGACCCAACAGCACCAGACCGACGGGAGATTGGCCGCGAAATGGTCGACGATAGTACGGGACTCGGTTCGATGCTGCCCATGCCTATCGCGGAGAGGCCGACCGAGTGGGAACGTGGCGCCAGTGCCTCGACGAGACGACGACGTGGGCAGTGACGCTGATGGCAGCAATTCTGACATGTGCGTTTTCGAGCCCCGACAACCCGCACTACATTTTGCTAACTGGCATTGTGGTCGTTACCATCTTCCTGGGTATCGGGACACGGCGGTACCGGGACTACGATGTCTTCCGCTCCCGAGTTCGGGTCAGTCAACAGAATCTGTTTGCAAACGCCCTGGACCCGTCCGAGGGGATTGAACGACACGACCGGCGGGTCGAACTGAGCAGGGACAATCAGGTCAACACTGAAAGTCCCGTATACGAAGCCCTCACGAATCGATTGCGGCGTGTGTACCTTGCTCTACTCAGTATCCTACTGGCTATGGGTCTTCAGGATGACTGGGTTCACGCCGCGCCAGGACTGGCTGACAACTGCTGGAATCGCTCGCATCCCCGGCGTCGCGGTGGTGCCATTGTGGGTGCATGCTACGTCGACTCTCGGGCGTCACCCTCTGGCCCCACGAACGACATGCCAAAGGTGGATTCCACGAGGGTAACTCGGACGAATGGAAAGACACCGACCGGTAACTACCTTCACATACTGCTGCTGACATAATCGTCGTGTCTGTGGCTGAAGCAGCAAGCGCGCATTCACGGTACTGCTGGTCGTAGGGACTCACACCGACCAATAGCGTGATTGGCGGCTACATCATAAACCGTTTCAGCGTCGTGTCGCTTTTCGGGGCGGAATTTCGCTTATGCATGGGTCTTCCATCCCCGTGATAAAATCCGTCGGTCTGACACAGGGGGCCCGGAGGGTTCGCCAAGCAGCCATGTCTGGCCTGTCATACGCCTCGCTCAGAGCTGACACCCAGACGGCTCGCCGAGATTGATACTGTTCCGATGCTCGTTCGCTGAAAATGGCTGATGCGCCGTTCTCTTTCGGACATCGAGAGACGGGGGCCGCTGTGAAGCGTCATTTTGGGGATTTCGAGGTGTGCCGGGAACGAACGCTGTGCGCTACCAAGGGTGTCCACGACTAATCGGAAGAATCGATCGTTCCTGCCTGCACCAACCCAAGTCTCCGACAAATGTGTCCTGGAATCTACAGGATATGGGCAATGTAGTCACACAGGCACGGACTCTCTTAGGCCAACGCTACAGAAACAACACCTGGGTCGGTCGCCATAGAATTTCAGCATCGGCAGTCGCGACACGCCTGTGCCACGGCCACGTTTCAAAAGGGCGTTGCCAGAGGGTATGCTGTGTTATACTCACCAGCTATCTGTCGCCAGTGCCTACGTGTGTACTTTTCACCCTGGACAGCCTTGGCAGACAGATGCCGCCTCGGGAAATCAGGCAACCAGGTCCGGCCCGATGCAAACTCCTATCGCCACGTACGACGCTCTGTCCAATCTGGTACCCGAAAGCATCAGTCATAGATCTTCCCGAGTGTTCTGCTCCCATTCCCGCATGTATCCTTGGGGGCACATAAAAGCCCGCGGGAACACCATCTGAGAGGTGCGACTCCAGGGGTCAAACACCTGAAGAGGGCAGTTCACGGATGTCCACTATTCCAGGTGGTGCTGGAAATGGGATTCACGGATACCGCCATCCCGACAATGACCTCTTGCAACTAGTGGTACCACGCACACAAATATGTTTTTTAGCTGTGTCAGTAGTACTATTATGTCCCTTCTGCATCACACTTCTCGCAGGTTTGAGTATCCACACCCACAAATAAGGGTCTTTAGCCGTGAGTGTGGGGATAGATTGATGTGATGGGCGGTCGAGGGGCCGTGTATGGCATCCGAGAGCGAGAAGGATACTTCGCGGACGGTGGTGAAGACATACCTCCCGGCCTACCAGCGGGCAGAGTGGGACGACCATGCTGACGAACTCGGCATGAGTCGAAGCGAGTTCGTCAAGACCATGGTACAGGCTGGCCGGTCGGGGTTCGAAGGGGAGGCACCACCGGAACCGTCGGCGGCTCCACCCGAGTCGGAGGGCGGGCCGGAACCGACACCACAGTCCAGTCCGTCGCTGGAGGAGACCGTTCTCGAAACGCTGTCGACCGACGACCACCTCTCGTGGGACGAGTTGCTGGCCGCTGTGACCGAAGATGTCGAATCCCGGCTGGAGGGGACACTCCAAGAACTCCAGTCGGCGAACCGCATCCGCTACAGCGGCCGGCACGGGGGTTACACACTCGACTCATGAGCAGCGATACCGCCGATAAGGACAGTCAGCCCGCTATCGAGTACTTCCTCGAAGACATTACCTACCAGGGTAAAAAGCCACGAACCAGAGATGCCTACCGTCGTGTCCTCACGGACTTTGAGTCGTATCTCGACTCCCGCGGCCTGTCTCTGGGGGAGGCAAACCACCGGGACTGTATGGCGTACATTCACGGCCTTCGTGGGTCAGTCGCGGAGAGTACTGTTGCAACATACGCCTCCTATCTCCACCGATTCTACGAGTATATGGTCCAGGTCGGGCGGTTCGACGACAATCCGATGTCTCTGGTTCTGGAAGAAATCGACGAGTCGATTAACACAGACCCTGCAAGACGGGATATCTCCATCATCGAGATGCGGGATTTCTTTGGAACTATCGACCACCCACTCGACGCTGCGGTTATCGGCACGCTGCTGAAGACGGGGATTCGTGCGGGGGAACTCTGTAACCTCGACTTGCGAGACCTGACACTCGACACATCTCCCGTCGCGTTGAACTCCCGTGCGAACCTCGACGGTCGAGCACCATCGTTCTACGTGGACTCTGAGCCAACGCAGGGGGAAGTGTACAACGGACAGGAACGGACTGCTTCGAGCAAGCGAAAGCGGGCGACCACGATTCCCGTCGACGACGAACTCGCCTATCTCATCCGGCGCTGGCTCGCAATCCGGCCGGATGGACGCACAGAGACACGGCCACTGTTCGTTAGCACTGCGGGCGAGTGGGGCAAGCGCCTCACGCCGGATATGGTTCACCACATGGTGGAATCCCACGCCCGTGATGCGGGCTGGTACAGCGATGGCGGTGGGCCCGAAGAGAACGTAACCCCGCATTACTTCCGACACTTTTTCACGACACATCTGCGTGACCGAACAGGCGACCGGGGGGTCGTGAAGTACCTGCGAGGAGATGTTGCACAGGATGTTATCGATACGTACACACATGACTGGGGCTCTCGCGTCAGGGGTGTCTACAAAGAAAACATATATAATATATTATAATAACACAGTATTTGGTTACCGGGAACGGGGCTATAAACCACATGGCGCTATATCTAACTTCGGAGTGTCCGGACAGGACGGTTGCACAACAGCAACGCTCAATACTGTTCCGGCTAAAGGGACTGATACATTCCCTGCATGCCATCGGTTCTCGCTGATTTCCAGGCCCGATTCGATGCCGAGTCTGAGCAGTTCGACGGACCAGCAGAGGGCCGTGTACTCCTCGGAGAAGCGCAGTTAGTTCTCGCTGCAAGCGACGATAAGAAAGTGAAAATTCCTTTGGACAGCGTGGTCGATATCAATGTCGGTTCGGTCCCGCAGGTGTTCGACGCGTTGCCGGGGTCACCGGTGACAGTCGCCTTCGAGGAAGGTGGCAGGCACTCGGTGGCGCTGGTTGCCGCCGACGAGGATACCATCCGAAAGTTCTCTACCGTTTTGTTCAAGGCCGTTCTCAACGGGTCGTCTGCGACGATCAAACACCCGGAGAAACTCGGCGGGCGTGTGCTGGATACGCCGTTTCAGGGTGGGATTCTCAGTCTTCAATCGGGGAAAGTCGCCTTCGATACGAACGAAGGCCCGGTGAGTATCGCTCTGGATTCGGTCGTTGATTTCAGCCGTGACTCGCGGGCAATCGATGGCACGGACCGACCTGTCGTCGTGGTCAGTCACATGCAGAACAACGAAGCAATGACGACGGTGGCAGCGACCAAATCGAATCGAAAGCTCTCGATTCTCGGTCGGTATCTCCGTCGGGAGTACCGCAAGCTTATGGCTTCACTGGAGAACATCGAACTCTCTGATCCCGAGACGGAGACACTGGCCACCATCTACTCCGCAGGCGATATGGGAGTGTCCCTGTCGAGTGTCCTCGGTATCGAACCGAAACTGGTCAAACGAATCCTTCATTCGTTACACGAGAAGGGACTTATCGAATCCGGGGAAGAGGGACCAGTACTGACCTCGAAAGGGCAGGTCGTCGTCAATCACTATCTCGAACGTGTGAATTCGTAGCAATCCCCGAGAGAGACGCTCATCCGAACTGGCCCGTGGGTTCCGTCGCGCTGGCTTTCGCGAGGAGCCCCACCAGCGTGACCAGTATGGTCAGCAGTAGCGGGCCAACGATGAAACCGACGAGCCCGATAGTGAGCCCGCCACCGACGAAGCCGACGAAGTACATCGTCTGCGAGAGCCGTTCGGGGTCGCCAAAGCGAAACCGGACGGCATCGACGAACAGGTTCGGTATTGCGACGAGGAATATCGCACCCAGCGCCGTAATCAAAAGCATCATCAGTAGCTCACCGTTGAGCAGGTGCCAGACAGCCAACCCGAAGACGAGCGGAGCGGCACTCACGAACGGTAGAATCCACAGGACAGCGCCGACCAGAGCGAGGGCAAAGGGCAGGTTGTAGCCCAACAGGAAAAACACTCCCAACCCCGTCGTGTAGGTCACTGCCCCACCGACCAGCACGAGCACGTAGTGGCCGAAGATGACTTCGCGCAGGCGGGTGTGTATCTCGTCGATGATGAAATGGTACGTCGGCGGCACCGGTCCGAAGACCAGCGACCTGAGCTTGCTGTGATAGTACAGTAGCGCAAACACGACGAAAGCATACACGATGAACTTCGCCGAGAGTACCGACAGGCGCTGTCCGAGTTCAACGGCAAACTGAGACACGTTCGGTGTCAGCGCCTCCTGAACGGGTGCCAGGGAGATGACGTAGCTGGTCTCTCCAACCTCGATAGGTACCGACGCGTCGAGCGCATCGATAGCCTGTACCAGCGCTCGGCGGCGAACGTACAGCACGAACGCAAACGGAAGGAGTAACACGAGGCTCACGACGACACCAGCCAACGTCGTCAGGATGGCACTCCAGTACGCCGGCACCCCATGCCGGTTGAACCACTTGTGCAAGGGCAGCAACACGTAACTGGCTGCGATAGCGATTGCTATCGTCCCGATGACGTGTGAGAGGACAAACGCAGCGATGGCGGCGACGACCAGGCCGGTGCCCACCAGGACGGTCCGTCGTTCGGTTGCCACACCTGCCAATCGTCACAGGCCGGCTAAAAGCTTCCTATCGTGTCAGTAAACGGTCTGTTCAGTACCACGGTCGAGCAACGTCCGGACAGACCAGGTGGTCTCGTCAAGCTCAGCGGTGTTTTCGAGCAGGACCGTCTCACTGGGAAACAGTTCCTCCCCCACTATGAGACCGTGGTCGCGGGCAGTCGACCCGGTGACTGTCAGATAGACCCCCATGCCGGTGTCAGCTATCGACGCCTCCTCTTCGATGCCTTCCCGGGGGTAGGTGAACTCGATACCGTCCAGATTTCCGGTGCCGAGAACGGCCTCGACGAGACGCTCGTACCGGGGGGAGATACAGAGTTCGCCCTCGTACTCGTCGACGAACGAGCGGTCGAGGTCACTCCCGGTCCCGGATAGCACCTCTGGCGTCGCCAGCAGCGTATGAGAGACGGTATCGCCCAGCCCATCAACCACACGAACGTCCGTATCCAGTGGATCGATACGCTCGTTGAGCGCCGCCAGCCCGTCAATCGGGGCATCGCGCAACTGGGCGACTTCCTCCAAAACGAGGTCTGCACTGTCGAAGCCGAGTGCGAACTCGTGGGTTCGCAGTGCCCGGAACGGTTCCTCACGCCCGACGAGTTGTATATCCCCTGCCGGCGTCGGGACGGTTACACTGTCGAAGACGATGCGGCGGGGTTTCCCGCTACGGTCGTCCCGAAGGAGTGTGTACTCCGGTGCCTGGGGCTCCGTGAGGGTACTGTACTCGGTCAGTCGGTCGTACACATCACGGTCGGCCTGTTGTTTGTCCTTGGTGACCGCCTTCTCGAACCGCAGCGTCGAGCTGATACTGTCGGCCGTCTCGGCAAAGTCGGCCCTGTCTGCGAACAGTTCGAGGACGCTCTCGAGTGGGCGACCTTTCCTCGGGACGGCAACCCGCACGGTACTCATTGCCCGACACCTCGATACCCGGAGACAAAACGCAACCGGTTTCCGCCGAGTTTGGTCTTACCCGCCGAACGTGTTCTTGATCTGGTCCTGCCACTCCCGCAGGTCCTCTAGCTCGTCCTCTATCTCTTCGAGGCGAGCAGACACGTCGCCGTCGGTGACCTCCTCTTCGAGCTCGTCGACTGCTGTTTCGACCTCGGCAAGCGAGCCTTCGAGGTCGTCGACGCTCGACTCCACGTCATCAACTTCCCCGGCCACGGTATCGACCTCGTCACTGATAGCCTCGACTTCGTTCGAGACATCGGTGACCTCCTCGCGGACATCGTCGACAGTCTCGGTCGTTTCAGCGAGTTCGGCTTCGACATTGTCCAGTGAGGTGTTGACCTCGTCTAGCTGGTCTCTGAAGTCTTGGATGAGCTGGTCGCCGGTGCCGTTTTCTTCGAGGAACTCTTCGAGGGCGTCGGTGTACGCCCGCAGGTCCGCGATATCCTTCTGGAGCTTGTCGACCCGTGCGTCTTGTACGCCGTCCCCACTCCCGTTGGTGGTCTCCTCGCGCTCGGAGAGCTTCTCGATGGCACGGGTGAGCAGCTTCATATCGTCGACGGAGACGTTGTTCTGACGGATTTCCTCCGCAATCGCACCGACAATTGACTCACCGTCGAGGTCCACCGCTGGTGCGTCGCCGTCATCGCCGTCGGCGGTACTACTGCCGGTCTGCGTACTCTCGGGCTCGTTGGGGTCTTTGAGATTCAGGGTCTCGATTTCCTCGTCGTCGGCTTCTTCCTCGTCTTCCAGGCCCGGCACTTCCCCATCGCCGGCGATGACATCCTTGACGATATCGTCGTCCGTTTCCGGAATCAGGTCGTCCTCGCCTTCCCCGTCAGTTTCACCCTCCTCCAGTTTTCCCTCCGCGCCCTCGGGTAGTGGTGGGTCCACCTCGTCAATCTGTGGCTGCGTCAGGAACTGCTCGACATCGTCGGTTCCGGTCGCGCGGATGCCGTAGACAGTCGTGTACTCCGCGTTCGCGTCGAGTTCTTTCTCGAAGGTAATCTGCTCGTTGTCGATAGTCCAGTATTCGCTGCCGTATTCCGGGTGAAAGCCCAGGTCCTCGACGGCCACCCCCTCCGGTACCTCGTCCGTCAGCGTAACTGTGATGGACTCGTCGCGGTTCGAGGCGAATTCGAATGCAATAGCCGGCACGGGAAATTCGTCCTCCTCGAACCGTTTGACCACCGTCACCCCATCCGAGGAGATACGGACCTCCTCGTAGGCCTGTGAGTCACTCATATTCCTAAATCCTTTCTGCGACGGTATTAAAGCTATTTACTGTTCCCAAACCAATAGAGTGGGCGTAGCCTGGGATACGGACTGCCGTCGTGCAATCAGATTTCGAACTTGTCCCCGATTTCGACCACATCGAGGGTGTGTGGATACGTGAAGCTGTTCACGTGGTTGTGCAACGCTGTGGGGTCCGCACCCAGCCCTTTCCACATATCCCAGTGGGTCGGGACGAGCGTGTCGAGTTGCAGTTCGTTGGCCGCCTCGATAATCATGTTCTCGTCGTTGTACCACTGGGTGTATTTCGGCTCTCGTGTCTGTTTGTCCGGAATCATCCCTGCACTGCCGAACGCCAGCACGCCCACGTCTATATCGTAATCCTCACCGACGTCTTCGAAGGCACCGGGCCTGGCGTCACCGCCGTGGAAGAACGTCCCGGACTGGTGTTCGATGACGTAGGAGACGGGATGGTCGGCATCCGGGTCGTTGGCCGGTTCCACGTGGACGGTGAGGTCCCCGATTCGGATGGAGTCCTCCTCGCTGACCCGTTCGAGTTGGCCCGACGAAACGTCCCACTCTTCGAGCCACCCCTCGTTACGGACGACATCGATGCTGGCGTCGGGCCCGTAGAAGCTAGCCCCGGTCCCCGCCAGAATCGGTGCCTGGCTGGGACCGTCAACGTGGTCCGAGTGCTCGTGTGTCGCCAGCACAGCGTCGGCTTCTTCCACATCGGCCGGGTCGAAGGGGACCGGCACCATCCGAATCGTCCGCGGCGGGTCGCCGGTGTTCAGGTACGGGTCGATGAACACCGTAGTGCCACTCGAACTCTTCAGGATGAAGCCGTTACAGCCGAGATACCACGCGGTCAGACCGTCCGGGTCAGCGTCTTCGACGGCTCGTGGCAGCCAGTCACCCCAGTCGGAGTGTATCATGTGTGTGCGTGGACGTGGGCGGGGCTAAGGGGTTTCGAACGACGGCAGGAAAGGGGGAGTCAGTCGTTACAGCAGCCGCCGGCCTTCTCGCCGAAGTCGACTGCGAGTGGCTCGCTGATGTGCTCGTTGAGAGCCTGCAGTCGGAGTTCGAGGTCGTTCTGGGCCTGCAGGAACTCACTCATGACGGGGATGGAGTGCAGTTCCTCCTGAGCATCCTGAAGCTGACGGAGGTCGTCTTCGTCGGCCTGGCCGGTCTGGCGTGCAAGCATGTACTCCTCGCGAATCTGCTCGAACTCCTCGATCTGCTCCTGGGCTTCCTCGTCGGCTTCGACTGCCTCCTTCTTGTCGAGGAACTCCTCGTATGCCGGCATCTCGGTGATGGCCTCGCCCAGCTGGGTGGCGAGGTCTTCGACTGTCTGTTCGCTGTCGGCCGTCGGTTCGGTCTCGACACTCATTGTTCGGTTGTTGGTGCGTACGCCTATAGGCCTGCCGATGGCGGGAACAGGAACGCCGTCGTTATACGCGCCCAGCGGCTACAGGGGTGCAATGAGTCAGGATTCCCCGAACCGACCCGAGGGTGACCTCCGAAACACGGGGATGAGTCTCCGTCACGACCGAGAGTGGGATTACGAACTCGACCGTATCGTCGAGGCCGTCGACGAACGCGACGCCGAGACGGTCGGGTTGCAGTTCCCCGAGGGCCTGAAACGCCGCGGCCCGGGTGTAGCAGACGACCTCCGTGAACTGCTGCCCGAAGCTGTCTCCGTCATGATTTCCGGTCAGCCCTGCTATGGTGCCTGTGACCTTGACACCTATCTGATGCGCCGGACGGACGTGTTCGTCCACTTCGGGCACTCCCCGATGAAGCAGTCCGATAGCATCATCTACGTCCCGCTGTTCTCCAACGTCGATGTCTTCCCCATCGTCGAGCAGGCCCTGGAGGAGGAAATCGCCCCACCGGACGAGGACCCAGACGTGGGGCTGGTGACGACAGCCCAGCACATGAACAAGTTCGACGAGATGCGCGAGCGTCTCGAAGACGACGGCTACGAGGTCCACACCCGTCGCGGTGACGACCGCCTCACCCACGAGGGGCAGGTGCTTGGCTGCAATTACGCGTCAGCCGATGTCGACGCCGACCAGATTCTCTACGTCGGCGGCGGCAAATTCCACCCGATGGGGCTGGCGATGGAACACCCCGACAAACACGTCGTCATCGCCGACCCCGTCAACAACGTGGTGACGGTCGCCGACGCAGAGAAGTTCATGAAACAGCGCTACGCCACCGTTCACAAGGCGATGGACGCCAAGAACTGGGGGGTCATCTTCTGTACGAAAATCGGGCAGGGTCGCTGGGACCAGGCCCAGGAAATCGTCCAGAACAACGACGACGCCTATCTCATCACCATGGACGAGGTGACGCCGGACCGGCTGACCAACTTCGGCATGGACGCCTACGTCAACACCGGCTGTCCCCGGATTACGACTGACGACGGCCCACAGTTCAAGAAGCCGATGCTCACCCCCGGCGAGTACGAAATCGCTATCGGCGAGAAACCACTCGAAGACCTTTCCTTCGACACGTTCCACGGGACCTGGTAAGGATGGGATTTCACACCTTCGACCCGGCGCGTGCCGAACGGCTGGATGACCCTACGCGGTTTCGCTTTTGCTCCCGAGAGGAGCTACTGCAACACCTGCCCGGCGAGGCCGACGCTACGGTACTGGATATCGGCAGCGGAACCGGGTTTTACACCGACGAACTCGCACCGTTTTTCGACCGGGTGGTCGGCGTCGATGTCCAGCCACAGATGCACGAACTGTACCGCGAGAAGGGGGTGCCGGAGAACGTGTGGCTGCTCGCTGCTGACGCCGACTCCTTGCCCTTCGCAGACGGTGCAGCCGACGGTGCGGTGTCGACGATGACGTTCCACGAGTCGACGACGCCCGCTTCGCTGTCGGAGTTACAGCGAGCCCTCAGTACGGACAGTCCCTTCGTCGTCGTCGACTGGTCGAAGGCAGGCAGCGGGGAGTCCGGTCCACCACTGGAGGAACGGTTCGACGCAACACAGGCCCAGGACCGTCTCGCTGCCGCCGGCTTCACAGTCGAACACGCAGCCGAACGGTCCGAAACCTTCGCCGTAGTCGCCAGGGCCTAGCACTACTCACCGAGGGGGACCAGTGTCACTGGGCACGTCGTCCGTTCGAGCAGGTTATGCGAGACGCTGCCGAAGACGAACCGCTCGGTGCGGGAGTGTGGCCGAGCAGCGATAACGATTCTGTCCGCATCCACTTCCTCGGCTTCGACGAGTAACTCACCGGCGGGCTCTCGCTCACGGTTCAGCAGTCTGGCGTCGACTCGTACCTTCTCCGGGAACGCCCCTCTGAACAGTTCCAGCGCATCGTTCCCGGTCTGGACCTCCTCGGCGTCGGTCTCGGTTGCGACGTAGACGGCGTGAACGCTATCTCCGGCTTCGACGGTATCCTGTAGTTCCTCCCGTACCGCTGTGCTGGCTTCGACACCGTCCGTGCCGACGAGATACGTGACCATGCGGACGGTTGTACCCGAGGACGATTAGAACACTCGAATCAATATCCTGTCACCGGTGCGGTAGGGAATTACTATCAGTCATTCACGAAGCTTTTTTGCTTCAACTCGGGGAACTGAGAGTGATGGCAACGAAGAGCGCTTTGACCCAGCAACTCGGCGTGGTGGCGGGGTTTGACGACCCGCGTGTGGACCTCGAACAGTACCGGACGCCGCCGGAACTGGCTGCACATCTGGTCCACACGGCGGACCTGCAGGGGGACGTTGAGGGCCGGACGGTGGTCGATTTGGGGTGTGGGACGGGGATGCTTGCACTCGCTGCTGCCCTCCGTGGCCCGGAACACGTGGTCGGCGTCGACATCGACCCCGCACCGCTGTCGACCGCGCGGGAGAATCAGCGCCGGGTCGGCACCAGCAGCGGCGTCTCGTGGGTGCGGGCCGACGCGGCGGCTCCAGGGGTGTGCCCTGCTGGCGAGACGACGGTCATCATGAACCCGCCGTTTGGCGCACAGCGCGGGAACGAACACGCAGACCGCGCGTTTCTCGCTACGGCTGCCGAGATTGCCGATGTCTCCTACTCGATTCACAACGCCGACAGCGCCGACTTCGTCGAGTCCTTCGCTGCGGACAACGACGGCACCGTCACCCACGCATTCCAGGCAGACTTCGACCTGCCCCGAACCTTCGACTTTCACGACGAGGAGCGTCGGCACATCGATGTCGAAGTGTTCCGCGTCCGCTGGGACTGATACTGCCGGCGCTCTTTATTTTACTTTACTCTGGCGTCCTCCTGGTGTTTCTATAACTCGGCAGAGAACTTTCGACTGTTCTCTCCATGTCTTGACAGCCGACAGGGCGACTCGTAACTACGTCTCCCGTTTCGCGATGGTCACGCGTGTCCCGTCGACCTCCGCTCTAAGAGCTCCGTCGGTTCTGTTGAACGTAATACCTGCAACCACTGTCGACCCGCTGGGGTCAGGGACCGGACCTGTGACTGTGTCCGAGTCGTTGCGTGCGACATCGATTGCATAGTCCTCGTCTGTCGGACGAATCTGGACGTAACTGTCGTTGAGGACTGCCTGGACGACAGCCGGGTCACTGGCGAACACCTGTTTTTGCCGTGCGTTCTCGCGCTCGATGAACACCTTGTAGGTACTCTCCCCGTCGAGGACGGACCAGCCCGACCGGTGAACGGTGACCGTCTCGCGCCAGCCAGCACCACCGAGTGCGACGGTCGCGCGGCCGTTGCTGGCGAGTCTGCCGGCGGGAACGACCCGCTCCCAGGCGTTGCGCCGGTCGCTGGTCACGATGACGCCGCTCGTGTTGACCGTCAGTGAATCCCGGATGTAGGGGAGTTCGATGCCCCCGACATATCTGTCGGGGACCTGCTCCGCGTACGTCACCGTGTAATCCCGGACCTCGACACCTTCTGCCGTCTCGGGTCCCGGTTCTGGGTCCACGAGGTTGTACGGAACGGCGACGATGGAGATGGCAAGCACGAGGGCGAGGACGGTTCCGACAGCCAGCTCTCGCCGGGAGAGGTCGATTCGTGCGACGAGGAGTCGGTCCTGTTCCGTCACCGCCAGTGCGACAACCCCGGCGAGGACGACGATAGCCGCGAGCCCGAAGCCTCGAAAGAGGACGTACTCGCTGCCGCTGAGATACCAGTACAGAGCGTACAGGGACTTCGAGGCGGCAAAGACCAGCGTCGCAAACCAGACACGGCGAAAGGCCGGCCAGGTGTCCCGTGACCGCACCACCCAGAATCCGAGGAGTATCCCGAGAAACAACCCGAGTGCGTGGCCCTGAATCGCGATATCGGCCCAGCTCGGGGAGACGAACTGTTCGCTGGCACGGGCAAACGAAATCGGGTCCAACAGCGCACTGTAGGTCAATCGAACCACACGCTCGGCCAGAAGGCCGACGATGGCAAGCAGTGGCCGCGTAACGATGGCGAACCCGCCAAACGCGAAGACGACCCCGCTGAAGCCGATGAGCGCACCGGGTGTAAACAGGCTGGTCGCCAGTCCGACGAGGAACACACCCAGTACGAACAGGCCGATTCGGACGAAGGGATTCTGCCGCCAGCCACCAAATGAGTGGTCGCCTCGCCCCGTCGGGTAGTGACTCCACGCGTACTCCGCGATGGGGGCAAACACGACCGTACCCAGCAGGTTCCCCGTAATGTGTCCCTCACTGGCGTGGGCGAACGCCGCAGTGAGCATGCCGAAGGGATAGCCAAAGCCCCACGAGCGAAAGCCGACGACGACGGGACCGCCGGGTTCGCCGCCGCCCTGCAAGAAGAAGTACACGGCGAGAACGCCGACCACAGCGATGAGCGTTCCCCACGGCACGCCGAGGACGAATCGCCGTCTGAGACTGTCGGTGAGCCGACCGTCCCCGGGACCACCTCGGAGGAAATACACCGAGAGGAGAGCGCCGGCGAGGAGACAAACCAGACTGAGAGGTTCGAGGATATCGACGGGGACCTCCGGAGCCATGCAGGTGAGGTCGTCCTGGTCCGGATTATGTCTGTCGGCTGGTGGGAACGACTCGATGGTTTTTCGGGGCCGACTGTCTATTGCACGGACGATGGGAGTGCGGCCACCCAACAACGACGACATTGAGGAGGGTCCCGATATCGTCGAGTTCGGCATCGCAGCGCTGGACGCGGAACTCGACCAGCGAGACCTTGAGTTCCCGACGGATACGGAGTCGCTCCGCCGGGAGCATGGGGACCTAACAGTGCCTATCGACGCCGCAGGGACGGAGATAACGCTCGCGGACGCACTCGACAGGACGGCCGTCGAGCGCTTCGAGACAGAGCGGGAACTCCTCGACGTGCTTCATCCGGTTTTCGAACAACAGCGCCAGGAAACCTCCCGGGGTATTCTCCGGCAATTGCGTGGGTTACTCCCCTTCTGACTGGCTGCCGTCGGCCCCGGTATGCGAAGTGGGCTCCTCGTCGACACCTACAGCCGCTTCTTCTGGCGTCTGACCCACGGCGTCTGGGTGGGTGGTATCATCGCTCAACTGGCGAGCTAGCTGGCGCATCTGATGCGTCTGCTCGCGGTTGAGCGTCACGAGCAAATCCGAGAGGACGCCAAACATCAGCAACTGGACGCCAAAGAGGACGGCCACGCCAGCCACGACTGCGATGACCTCGTGTGAGACACCTTGTGTGATCCACTCGACGGCCACGTATCCTGCGAGGACGGCGCCGACGAGCGAGCTAAGCAGGCCAACGCTCCCGAAATAAAAGAGGGGATTGTTGGTTTTGGCCATCTGGTACAGCGTGAGGAGGATGACAGCGCCGTCCCTGAACGGTCGGAGGTTGGTCTCTGATTCGTCCGGTCGCGGCTGGTAGGTAATCGGCACGACCTCCGTCCGGACGTTGTGTTTGACACACTCGACGGCCATCTCCGTCTCGATGCCGAAACCATCGGCGGAGAGGTTCAGCCGCTTGAACGAGCGGTACGTGAATGCACGGTACCCGCTGAGGATGTCCTGTAAATTTCGGCCGTGGACAACCCGAAAAGTCCGGTTGATGATGCGATTCCCGACCTGGTTCAGCCGGGACATCGCGCCCGGTTGCATGTTGGCAAACCGGTTCCCGATGACGTGGTCGGCCTCGCCGTCGAACAGTGGCTGGAGCATCTGCTCGGCGTCGTCGGCACGGTAGGTCGCGTCGCCGTCGATGAGCAACACGTACGGCCGGTCGATGTACTCCATCGCTTCCCGGACGGCCTGCCCTTTCCCCGAGCCCGACTGTGTGACGACGCGAGCACCGTGCTCGCGTGCGGCTTCACGCGTCCCATCGGTCGAACCGCCGTCGATGACCAGCACGTCGTCGAATCCCTCCTCGCTGTACGACGAGACGACCGTACTGATGGTCTCGACCTCGTTGTACGTTGGGACGAGCACGCAGACGTCTCCCGGGTTTCCCATCACCGACCCCTACGCCACTACCCCGCAAAAAGCTACGTGATTGGAGGCGCACAGGAGTGAGCCGTCCTATCCAGGGCCAGACAGAAATGTGGGAACAAACCACCTAAATAATCATTATGCGCCATGGTCAAATACCTGATGTGTACGGTCGGAAGTGTGTTTGTACAGGTGGGTTGGTATGTGAACCGAATCGAATTATCACCGCGTTGTCTTGCGGTTTTGTGCATTCCAATTCTTGCCTACGAGCGATATTTCACCGGAGATTTCGGGTTGTTGAGGGGGCAACGTTTAACATGGTGGCACGCTAGTGGATGTCCAACACAAGGGATTCAAAGATGCTATCGATGGAAGTGGACATGGTACAATACGATTGTCCATATATTGACACGACTTCGGAGTACGACATCACGTTCTTCACCAAGCAGTGGGATTTCAACGCGGCCAAGGAAATCCTGGAGACGCGCATCATGGCGACAGGAGCGATGCCACAGGAACTCGACAGGGGGTTGGATGCGCTCCGCTCGCACCCGAACATGAAGAACTTCGAACTGCTGCGCCGGAAGGGTGAGAAGGCGCTCATCCGCTCACAAATCGGCGAGACGGACGCCATGCAGGCCATTCGTGAGAACAACGGCTACATCACAGGCCCCTTCGAGGTGCGCTCGGGCAGCGAGATGTGGCGTGTCGGGTTCGACAGCGAGGACGTTGCACAGACCGCGCTCTCGGAACTGGACCATCACAACGATTTCACCGTCGAGTCCCGCGAGTCGGTCAATCTGGAGGACTACTACGACGTGCTTCAGAACATTGAGGTAGCCGGTGGCTTCCTCGACCAGTGCCGTGACCTCTCGGAAGTCGAGCGCAAGACGCTGACGAAGGCAGTCAAGGAGGGGTATTTCACGCGCCCGCGAGATGCCGACCTCTCGACGCTCGCCGAGGAGTTCGACATCTCGAAGACGGCCGTCTCGAAGAATCTGCGACGGAGTCAGCGCAAGGTGCTTGACAACGTCGTCGATGCCATCGAGACGGTCGAAGCGGAAGAGAACTTCGGCCAGGAACCCTGAGTCGCTGGCAAACGCTCGAAGTAGCGACGTGCCTACTCCTGTCCGCTTCCCTGCATCAGTTCCTGAACGTCCCGCTTTTGGGAAACCTCCATCGGGTCACCGGAGTCGAAGATTTCGCCGCGCTCGACGACGTATAGTTCGTCGACCATCTCGGGAACGTGTTGTACGTTCGACTCCGCGATGAGGACGGCGATACCCCGGTCGTTGATCTCCTCGATGTACTCTTTCAGCCGCTCGACGATGATGGGCGCGAGCCCTTCCAGTGGTTCATCGAGGATGAGCAGGTCCGGCTTGAGCGCGAGTGCGCGCCCAATCGAGACCATCTTCGCCTGTCCCCCGCTCAGGTTCTCGACCTGTGCTTGGCGGCGCTCGGACAGTTCTTCGAAGATGTCATAGACATCCTCGACGGCTGCATCCTCATCGTCGATGCCACGTTCATCGCCGAGTGTCCAGATAGGCATCCGGAAGTTCTCGTCGATGGTCATACCGGTGAACAGCTTCCTGTCCTCGGGCTGATAGCCGATGCCGTGTTTCGGAATCTGTTCGGGACGTAAGTCGGTCAACTCGGTCCCCTTGAACCTGATAGAGCCACCGAGAATGTCGGCAAGTCCCATCACGCTCCGGAAGGTGGTGGTCTTGCCGGCACCGTTGCGGCCGACGTATCCGACTGCTTTGCCTCTCTCGACGGCAAAGTCCACGTCGTAGGTGACCTGGAACCCCTCGACTGCTGCATCGAGATTGGTGACCGAGAGCAACGTCTCGCTCATTCTTCCACCCCCAGCAGGAGGCGGCGGAGTTCCTGGTCCGTTTCAAGCATCGTCGGCGGTCCTTCACCGTGGACCGACCCCTGATGCAGTGCGATGACGCGGTCGGCGTGGTTTTTGACAAGGTCCATGTCGTGTTCGATAGTGACGGTGGTAACGTTCTGGCTCTCGCTGACCTCGACGATAGTCTCGATGACGTAGTCGGTCTCCTGCGCGGAGACTCCCGAGGTCGGTTCGTCCAGTAGCAGGTAGTTCGGGTCCAGGGCGAACGACATCGCCACGTCGAGCAGTTTTCGGTCGCCGTGGGGAAGTTCCTCCGCGATGGCTTCTTCCACGTCGTCGAGTCTGAACTGCTCGACGAGGTCGTCGATGGTCCGCTCGATAGCCTCGTGTTCGTCGTCCAGCGAGAACAGCCCCTCCCAGATGGCACGCGGGCCGAGCCCCCCGGTCTTCTTGCGTTTTATCAGCAGCGCCGTCCGGATGTTCTCGCGGACGGTCATCTCCTCGAAGACTTTCACGACCTGGAACGACCGAACGAGCCCCTCGTGGACGCGCTGGTCTGCGCGCATGGTCGTGATATCCTGTCCGTCGAGGGTGACCGCTCCCTCGTCGGGTTCGAGCAGCCCGGTCAGCAGGTTGACCAGCGTCGACTTGCCTGCGCCGTTGGGTCCGACGATGAATACCATCTCGCCGTCTTCCTTGCCGAACTGTACCGAGACATCGTCTGTGGCGACGATGTTACCGAACGATTTCTTGAGTCCATCTGCTTCCAACATGTCATTTCACCCCGAAGAGCAGGTATCGCACGTTCTTCACGGAGCGTTTCGCCGCTTCGACGGTCACCTGTCCGAACTGCCTGAACCAGGGTCCGGCGACAGTTGGGTCGTTTTTGAGTGTCTTTGCGCCCTCGAAGACACGCCCGCCGGGCTTGAGCGACCCGACGATTCCTTTCGGGAAGACGAAGACGATGAGCAACAGGACCGCGCCCGTTATGAACCGCCCCATCTGGGTCTCACCGGCCGGTCCGGTGAAGACGACTTCGTTGGCGATGTTGGCGAGTGTCTCGAGGACGATACCGCCGATGAGCGGCCCGGTGAGCGTGCCAAACCCACCCAGAATGGCCATGTACAGGATGTCACCGGAGACGAACACCTGGAGCGTTTCGCCGGGTGCGACGCTCCGGAAGTACAGGGCGAACAGGCCACCGCCGATGCCGCCGTAGATGCCGGAGATGATAAAGGCCGCCCAGACGTACCGTTTGACCGGCAGTCCGAGGAACCGCGCACGCGTCCGTTCCTGGCCGATGGCGTCCAGCGCACGCCCGAACGGCGACTTCACGATGCGGTACATCACCAGCATGGAGATGATGACGACGACGAGCGTGAACCACAGCAGTATCGTGTTCGGAACCTCCTGTCCGGTGAGTTGAATGCCGAACAACGTCGGGAACTGTTCGAGGATTGTAACGCCCGCCTCACCGGTTCGGACGCTGATGCCGTCCGTGCCACCCAGCGCCCGCTGTCCTTTCACGATGGAGAACAGCAACTGACCGAACGCCAGCGTGATAAGCGCAAAGTAGAGCCCGGTGTGGGGCAGCGTGAAATAGCCGATAAGTGCCGCCATCAGCGTCGCTGCGACGATGGCGGCCACCAACAAGACGGTGGCTGACTTGACCTGGTAGTCGCTGACGAGAACAGCCACCGTATACGCGCCTGTCCCGAAAAACGCCGCGTGCCCGAAGGAGACGAGTTCGGAGTGGCGCAACAGGAGATTCAGACCAACCGCCGCGAGGCCGAAGACGATGCCCCGGTAAATCGGTCGCTGGCGAATCGGCAGGTCACCGGCCAGGGTCGTTATCGTGGGGAGATTGAACAGGATGACCAGTCCTGCGACCAGCCCCAGCGTCTCGCGGACGGTCAGTTCCATCCCTTTCATGATGCGAATCTTGAGCTGGCCATCCTCGCGTGAGATTCCTGGTGTCACGTACGCTCACCCCACGTTCCGAAGAGACCCTCCGGTTTCACGAGCAGGACGATGACCATCACCGCGAACGGAGCCGCCGACTCCAGTGACGGCTCGACGACGGTCATCCAGTTCTGTAAGACGCCGATGACGAGTGCACCGACCACGGCACCGCGCAGACTGCCGAGGCCGCCGACGACGATGACGACGAACGAGAGAACGAGCGCACTCTCGCCCATGCCGGGGTTCGCAGCCGTCCGAACCAGTTCCATCGCTCCGCCGAAGCCCGCGAGGAAGGCACCGAGTGCGAACACGAGTGTGAACGTCCGGTCCGGGCTGACGCCCAGAGCCGTCGCCATCTCGCGGTCGATGGCCGTCGCGCGGATGATACGGCCGGTCTTGGTCTTGCTGAAGAAGTAGAACAGTCCAACTCCAACGACGAGGCTCACGACCATGATGAGCGTGACAATGGAGGGGACGCCACTCAGCCCCAGCAACTCGAAGGTGGGTATGTCGTTGACCGCTGTCTTGGTCGACAGGTCCAGTTTCTGTGGGTTCGACCCCCAGATGAACTCTATCATGTTCGCGATAATCAGCAACAATGCAAACGTCAATACGAGTTGATAGACCTGGTCGCGCTCGTAGATCGGTCTGATGAACACTGTTTCCATGACGACCCCGATGGGGACGAGAATCAGTGCCGAAATCAGAGCAGCCAGAATCAGGACTCCGACGAACGCGAACGAGGTGACGGGGTCGAACGACGACGGCGGTGCCATGATGGCCGCCGTTCCTTCGCCGACGAGGAACCCACCGACCGAGGCGGCAACGTACGCACCGAGCGCGTACAGTTCGCCGTGTGCCAGGTTCAACACGTCGAGAATCCCCAGAATGACGGTCAGCCCCGCAGCGATGAGGAACAGGATGAATCCGAATCTGATGCCATTGATGGTCTGTACGATGAACGTGTCCGGTTGCAGGAGGTTCTGGAGACCCTCGATGATGCCGCTTTGCAACAGGACACTGTTTGCTTCCAGGAGCGCAATGCTAGATGTTACCATAAATTGTCTCTGTCGTGTAGTGTTTGCGTTCGATTGGACTGTGAAGAAGGAAGCTTACCCCGTCGTCACAGCGAGTCAACCCAGCCCTCGCCGGTTTGCTCGTTCTGCGAGGTGAGTGCCCCGGTCGGCGACGGCGAAATCTGTGTGGCCGAGAAGATGTTTACGTCCTCGATGACAGGCGCACCGATGTTGTCGTCCCACTGCAGGACGCCGGCGTAGCCGTTCCCGCGGCACTGGTGGTCGACATTCATTGTGTAGTAGCCGCCGGGCGTGTAGAAGCCGTGGCCCTCCAGGGTTGCAGCGATTTGTTCCTGGTCGGGGAACTCGCCGAGGATGTCGATGGCAGCCTCGACTGCCGTGGCCCAGGCGGTGACAGCACCGAACCCACTCATGTAGTGGGCCGTCGGCACCGTGATACCGTCCTGGCCCGTGGCTGCGTCGTACAGCGCGTCGCTGTCCGGCGAGCGGCCCGGTTCGGGGATGCCCCAGTAGTAGTTCCGGGACCCCGAGAGAATCTTGCCGCGCTCGACCCCTTTGACGACATCCTCCGAGATAGCGTCGGCAGAGCCATAGAACACCGGCCCGGCGACGGCTTGGACGTTGTCGAACATGTCCCGCTGGAACGCCTGGTCGAGGAACGTCGATGCGTCCCCGCCCCACAGGCTAGAGAACACGACATCGGGCTCTTCGCTGTTGATAGAAGAGATGTGGCTCGCGTAGTCACCGGACCCGAGGTCCGGGAACCCGGAATAGACGGTCTCGGCATCGGCCAGCCTGTCGATGGCTGTCTCGAAGATACCCATCTCGTCTTGACCGAACGAGTAGCCCGGATTGACGCCCGCGACGGTGTCGATGTTGTCGGCACCGACGCGCTCGAGAATCTCGAAGACCGATGCCATCACCTCCATCACGTCGTAGTTCTGAAAGCGGAACGAGTACGTCGGGTCCTCGCCCTCGTACAGTGTCGTCACGGTCCCATCAGTCCCGACGTTGACCACCTGGTTGGTCTCGATCTCCTGAAACAGTTCTTCGTGGGTTCCACTGGAGATGGGACCGAAGGTCACGTCTTTCCCGTCGTCGATGAACTGGTTGTACTTGTCGACGGCGTTTGACCCCTCGTCTTGCGTCTCCAGGGACATCGTCGTCTGGCCTGCGATACCCCCGGCGTCGTTTATCCACTCGACGGCCATCTCAGCGCCACGCTGTGCTTGCTGGCCCAAAATCGCCGCTGCACCCTCGGTAAACGTCAGGAGGCCTGCCGATACCTCGTCCTGGTCGATGTTCACGCTGTCGCCGTCGTCGCCACCGAGCAGCGACGAACAGCCGGCGAGGGCTGCCGTCGCGGCACCCACTGCCCCGGCTTTGAGAACGTTCCGGCGGGTCGTACTCCCCTCGGAGACACTGATTCGTTCACTTCGCTTTTCCGCTGCGGTTCGTTCGTCAGTCGTGGTGTCTTCGTCTGTCATTGGTGTCACCTGTGTCGTGGCGTCGTCCCTGCGACGACCACCCTGTCAGTCTGAGCAACAGCGCGCAAACTGTTGCGACTACCAATCCTTTATGTTCTATCGTGGGAATAGCCAGGGGTTGATATATCAATAGACATGGTCCATGTTACCATATACGTTCCCGATAGTGTAACGAGGTAGCCTCCGCATAACACTGGTATTCGCTCCTTTCGGGGCCCCGGTGGGCACCGGACTGCTTGCAGCGCGACTCGTCGGGATAGCAACACTCGGCGGCGATAGCACAACGCGTTAGTGCCCACCTCGCCTAGGGTGGCCAGTGACTTCCGAGGACGAGACCGACACACCAGACGCCAGTGCAGACGCATTTTACGCTGCGCTTGACATCATCGGTCGACCACTGCTCACAGCATCGGAGTACGCCCGCAAGCGTGACCTGACACAGGCCGATGCGACGGCGGCACTCGACAGACTCGCCACGGAAGGGGTCATCGAGCGCGTCGATGTCGAGGAGGACCCGCGCGTGTGGTATCCGGCCAGTTGGCAACGGCTGAGCGAACGCGAGCGAGTCATCCTCTTTCCCGACCGCCGCCAACTCGTCGTCGACCAGCCCGAGCAGTTCACACGCGCACAGCTTTCGCAGTTTGCCCACCTCGACGACACGACCGGTGAGGGGGCCTATCTCTACGAGATACGCAAGGAAGATGTCTGGCAGGCCCCCTACGAGACCTTCGATGAGCTTCGGTCGACTGTTCGGGATGTCCTCGACCAGCGGTCCGACTCTCTGGAGGAGTGGCTCCACGAACAGTGGACGCGAGCCAATCAGTTCACGCTGCGCACCCACGAGGACGGCTACGTCGTCCTCGAAGCCGAGTCGTCGGACCTGATGGGTAACGTCGCTCGCCAGCAACTCGACGACGGGCAACTCAGAGCCCCAATCTCAGAGACGGAGAGTTGGGTTGCCGCCGAGGCCGTCGCGGAGGTCAAACGCATCCTCTTCGAGGCGGGCTATCCGGTCCGCGACGAGCGTGACCTCGAAACGGGGGAGGACCTACCTCTCGATTTGCATCTCGACCTTCGGAGCTACCAGCAGGAGTGGGTCAGTCAGTTCCTCGAACGGAAGGCTGGCATCCTCGTCGGCCCGCCCGGGAGCGGGAAGACGGTGGCCGCGATGGGCATCTTCTCGGAGGTGGAAGGCGAGACGCTGATACTGGTCCCCGGACGGGAACTGGCCGCCCAGTGGCGCGACGAACTGCTCGCTCACACCACGCTCGACCCCGAACAGGTCGGCGAGTACCACGGCGGAACGAAAGACATCCGCCCTGTCACTATCGCCACCTACCGGACGGCAGGGATGGACCGACACAGGCAACTGTTCGACAGCCGGGAGTGGGGACTCATCATCTACGACGAGGTCCATCACATCCCCAGCCCGGTGTACCGGCGTAGCGCGGACCTGCAGGGCCGCTACCGACTGGGGCTGTCCTCGACACCAGTCCGGGAAGACGACCGCGAGGCGGACATCTATACGCTCATCGGCCCGCCTATCGGCACCGACTGGGATGCGCTGTTCGACGAGGGATACGTCGCCGAACCCGAAGTCGACATCCTCTATGTTCCGTGGGGGACCGACGAGGCCCAAAACCAGTATGTCAGCGCCGAAGGCCACGAGCGTCGACAGGTGGCCGCGACGAACCCAGCCAAGACGACCGAAATCGAGCGGCTGCTCCGTGAACACCCGGAGCAGAACGCACTCGTCTTCGTCGAATATCTCGACCAGGGCCGGGAACTCGCGGCGACGCTCGACGTGCCCTTCATCAGCGGCGAGACACCCCATCACCGCCGGGAAAAACTCTTCGAGCAGTTCCGCTCGGGGACACTCGGGACGCTCGTCGTCTCGCGGGTCGGCGACGAGGGAATCGACCTGCCGGGAGCGGAACTGGCTATCGTCGCGTCGGGACTCGGTGGCTCGCGACGCCAGGGTGCACAGCGGGCCGGGCGGACGATGCGACCGACCGGGCGGGCGCGGATGTACGTGCTCGCGACACGCGGTACACGCGAAGAGGAGTTCGCTCGCCAGCGAATGCGCCACCTCCAAGAGAAGGGAGTCCGCGTCACCGAGCGCGACGCCGAACGTGTCGATTCCCGACAGGAGACGGGTGACCCAGCCGAGTCCGCCGAGACAGAGGAGACGCTTGACGGGGAACGGTCGACCGACTCAGGGTAGCTGCTGTTTTGGGAGCGGCCCGTCGTAGCCGTCGGGTTCGTAGGGACACAGCGGGTCACTCTCCAGCGGGTCGCCCGTGTAGGCATACGCCCGGGAGCGACTACCGCCACAGACTGCACGGAACTCGCAGGCACCGCATTTGCCCTTGAGGGCGTCTGCATCGCGCAGGGATTCGAACAGTTCCGCGTCCCGATAGAGGTCGACCACGTCGGTATCGCGGACGTTCCCCGCCGATTCCGGGAGAAATCCCGACGGGAACACGTCGCCGACGTGGCTGACGAAAGCGAAGCCATCGCCGGCAGTGATTCCACCGCGACGGCTGGCACCCTCGCCGTCGCGTTGCTGCAACACGCGCCTGTAGTGTGGTGCTTCGGTGGTCTTGATACCAAAGGCTTCCTCGTCGGCCACATTGCCCAGCCAGTGCATGGCTTCCTCGGCACGCTGTGGGGTGACCGGTTCGAGCACGCGACCCCGGCCCACAGGGACGAGGAAGAACACGCTCCAGAGAACGGCACCGAGGTCGGCGACGAGTTCGCGAAGGTTGGGCAGTTGCTCGACAGTGCGCTGACAGACCGTCGTATTGACCTGCAAGGGCAACCCGGCGTCGCGTGCGGCACGGGCTGCATCCAGCGTTCCCTCGAAGGAACCGGACTCGCCACGGAAATCGTCGTGGGACTGTGCAGTCGCGCCGTCGATGCTGAGCGCGAGGCGCTTGAGGCCAGTTTCCGCGAAGTCTTCGATGACCTGGGGGGTTAACGCGTCGGTCCCGCTGGGGGTCAGCGTGATTGTCAGACCGAGCTCTGTCCCGTACTCGATGAGTTCGATTAAGTCGTCGCGTTTGCAGGGGTCGCCACCGGAGAAAACCACGAGTTGCCCCTCTCCGAAGTCGCGGACGTCCTCCAGTAGTCGTTTGCCCTCCGCGGTGGAGAGTTCCTCGGGGTGCCGGTCCGGTTGCGCGTCGGCCCGGCAGTGGTCACACGTGAGTTCACACGCACGCGTGAGTTCCCAGACGAGGACGAACGGCCGCTGGGCGGTGTCGACCCCGCGCATCCATCACTCGACGATGACGGCCGCTTTCATGCCCTGCGCCTTGTGCGGCGTGCAGTAATACAGGAAGTTGCCCGTTTCATCGAAGGTGTACTCGAACGTCCCGGAGTTCTTGGTACTGCCACTGTTGAATGCCTCTTCACTCTGTGACCCGGCATCCACGTCGTGGACGACGTTGTGATTGCCACCTTCGCCAGTCCACTCCCAGGTGACTGTCGTCCCGCTGTCGACGATTACTGCTGCCGGCTCGTAGGCGTAGCCCTCAGCTGCGCCGACATCGATGGAAACGGAGTCAGAGCCAGTCTCGTCGACGGCATTCCCGCCGTAGTTGTTCGCATCGGACAGGTAGTCGTCGACCTCGCTGGGTACCTCCGCGTCGCCGCTGTCGCCATCTCCGCCGTCATCGCCACCGTCGTCGCCACCACACCCGGCGAGCGAGCCCGTAACTGCGAGAGCACCCACACCGCGAAGAACTGTACGCCTGTCGACATTAACGCCATCCGTCATCTTGTTCATCGGCATGCTAGGGCTTAGGAACCACCGCATAAAAGGCTTCATTTGCATTCTTACCGGCTGAGAATAGCCACAATACCCGCGCATCTCCCCCAACACGTTCGGCCAACTTTTATGCTCTCATTCATGATTGATTGCTGGTAGTATCGGTGAGAGGATACGGAACCATCTGGAACTGACCGGTGCTATCGCATCGTCAGGGACAGGGTCCACCCTGTTCGTCTCAGCAGAAGAGATGTGTCTGTGTGTCCGGAGAGCCCGCTGTTTTCACTGTTTGGGAATCCCCTCCCGTATTATTGGGGGAGTCTCGCACACACATGGATATGACAGGCGTCAGGACGGAACTCGTCTTCGAGCGTGCAGCTGGGTGCCCAGTGGCGGGCGCGTCGGCCGAGATACCCGGGCAGGTGACCGATATCAACTGGGGTGGCGGTGACGATACGGTCACCGAGCAGGTGACAGTCGACAGCGATGCCGAGGTCGATGAGTTCGACGAAGTGTTCGACTACGGTGAGCAGGCTGTCTACGAGTTCGAGCGCACCGAGACCGAGCCCTGTATCTGTGAACACATCCAGATGAACCTCGGTCCCATCACGGATGTCTATGCTGCCGACGGTGACCTCCACGTGACACTGCACGCTTCGAGTGTGGATGGACTGCGTGACCTCATCGGGGACCTTCGCGAGGACTTTGGCTCAGTCAGCGTGGAGTATCTCGTCCGAAGCGCCGACAAAGTGGAGGAAGACGACCTCGTACCGGTCGATTTACGGCAGCTCACTGGCCGTCAACGCGAAGTCCTGGAGACTGCCCACGAGATGGGCTATTTCGAATATCCACGAACCTCCAACGCCACCGAGGTGGCTGACGCACTCGATATTCAGCCGTCGACGTTCGCCGAACACCTCTCTGCGGCACAGGGAAAACTGCTGGATGAGCTTTTAGAGACCTGAACCGGTGAGTCTGGCAGGACGCGACGGTTCAAGACGTGTCATAGATGCCGGGGATATTCGTGGTCGGTGCGCGGATTCTTTGTGATTGAGTGTATTGAAGGCGAACGCATGCCAGACGACGATATCTACACGGACAGCCTACACGCAGGACAGGAACCCGACGCGGAGGCACGCGCCCGCGCGCCACCGCTCTATCAGACAACCTCGTACGTCTTCGAGGACTCCGACGACGCGGCCTCGCAGTTCGCACTGGAAAAGCCCGGATACATCTACTCCCGGCTGATGAACCCGACCGTGGAGACGCTACAGGAACGTCTCGCGGCCCTCGAAGGCGGTGTCGGTGCCGTCGCCACATCCTCGGGGATGGCCGCGCTCAACCTCGTCACGTTCCTGCTGGCCGACGCCGGCGACAACGTCGTCACCTCCTCTTCGCTGTATGGCGGTACCTATACCTACTTCACACATTCGGCCCCGCGACAGGGTGTCGAAGCCCGCTTTGTCGACACGCTCGACTACGAGGCCTACGAGGAGGCCATCGACGAGGACACCGCCTATGTCCACTACGAGACCATCGGCAACCCCGCGCTCGTCACCCCGGATATGGAGCGCATCGCCGACATCGCTCACGAACACGATGTTCCGGTCTTTGTCGACAACACCTTCGCCACCCCGTATCTCTGCAATCCGCTCGACCACGGCGCGGACCTCGTCTGGAACTCCACGACCAAGTGGATTCACGGCTCGGGGACGACTATCGGCGGCGCGGTCATCGACGGCGGCTCGTTCCCGTGGGGCGACCACGCCGAGAAGTTCCCCGAGATCGGCGCTGACAACCCCGCATACCACGGCGTCAACTTCGCGGAGACCTTCGGCGAGGCTGCGTTTACCTACGCTGGCATCGCTCGCGGTCTGCGTGACATGGGCAACCAGCAGTCACCCTTCGACGCCTGGCAGACCATCCAGGGCATCGAATCCCTCCCCATGCGGATGGAACGCCACTGCGAGAATGCGATGGCCGTCGCTGAGTACCTCGAAGACCACCCGGACGTGGACTGGGTCACCTACCCCGGGCTAGACTCGCATGAAACCCACGACGCCGCGAGCGAGTACCTCGATGGCGGGTACGGCGGTATGATAACGTTCGGGCTTGACGGCGGCTACGAGGCCGCACAGGCCACCGTCGAGAACACCGAGCTAGCCAGTCTGCTCGCGAACGTCGGGGACGCGAAGACGCTCATCATCCACCCTGCGAGCACCACACACCAGCAACTCACCGAGGAAGAACAGGAAGCCTCCGGCGTCACGCCAGACCTGATTCGCCTCTCGGTCGGCCTCGAATCGACCGAGGCCATCATCGAAGACCTCGAACAGGCCATCGACAGCGCGACCTGACGGGGAGAATTCCCCTACACGTCGATGGTCACCGGACCATCGTCGTCATCGTCGTCATCCGTGACGCTCGCGTCAGTTTCCGCAGCATCTTCGGCGGCTGCTGTAGTATCAGCCTCCGCGGCCGCTCGCTCGCGCTCGGCCGTTTCTGCATCAGAGACGAGCAGTCCGGTCAACCCGGCGGCAAGCATCCCAACACCCAGTATCCGCGTCTGTTCGACGTACCACTCGCGGGGTTCGAGTTCGTCCACGTTCTCGAAGCCCAGTTGCCAGGACAGGGTCGCAGCCCGAATCGCCTTCTTCGGGGCGAAGACACTGAGCAAACCCTGTCCAATCATGAGGAGATAGCCGACGCGGAACATCGATTTGAGTCCCATACGAACCCGTTTGTTCTCCACGCACCTCAAAAGTACCCCTTAGTAGCGCGGGTGGCCAGATATCAACCCGACCAACGAGCGTCCGCGAGTGTGCGCTGGACTGCGCTCTCGCCGACGGCCTCTGCGAGTGTCTCGTATCCGGCTCGTTCGGCGTGGTCGCCCGCGTTTGCGACCAGTCGGGAGACGATAAACTCCGGTGTCGACCGTCCGACCGTCTCGAAGCGTGGCTGGTAGTCGACTTCGAGTTCGAGGTCGGTCGTCAGTCCTTCCGCGAAGATGCCGTCGGTCCGTGCCTCGTCGGGCAGCGGTTCTAGGTCATCGGCGAGGTGGGTGACGAACACGCCAAGCGCAGCCTTCTCGACAGTCAGTGTCACCAGCCCGTGGAGCAAGTCCGCGGCGCTGCCAGGTTCGGTGATGGCCTCGAATTCGTCGACGAGCATCAGCGCCCGCCCGTCGTCGGTCACCGGCGGGACGACCGACCGCAACGTCGATTCCAGAACCCCTGCGTTGAAGCTCGCGTGCCGGCGGTGGAAGACCACCGTATCGAAGACGCTTACCCCCGCGTCGCTTGCGGGCACCGGCAGTCCCATCTGGGCTAGCACCTGGACCTGACACAGTGTCTCAAGGAGTGTCGTTTTCCCGCCGCTGTTGGCCCCCGTCAGAACGGCGACCCGGTCCCCAGCTGGTGGGGCACTCGCACTCGCGACCGACAGGTCGTGGTCGCCAACAGCGTAGGTAATCGGCTGGACCTCTTCGTCGGCGTCGACCAGAAAGAGGTTGCGGGCATCGACGACACCCGAGACTTCGCGGTCGACAAACCGTGGCTGAGTCAGGTCGTAGGCGAGGGCGAAACGGGCCAGCGAGAGGGCGAACGCGATGTCATCGACCAGTTCCACAGCGCGGTCGATTTCCTCACTCGCCTCGTCGAGGACGCCCTCCAGTTCGGCGGTGACCACTTGCTCGCGTTCCTCGACGGCGCTTCGCAGGTCGTCGGTCAGTGTCCGCAACGTCTCACCGACGAATGCCGAGGCATCAGCGGCCTCCTGAGCCATCGCGTCGCGGACGCGAGCGATGTCGACGCCGCTCTCGTCTGCGACGTGACGGGCGAAGGAATCCTGTAGTTCGTCGGTCCCGCGAGCGCCGGATTTGACGGCTTCGAGCACTTCAGTCGGCGTCGCGGCGAGGTCTTCGACGGCAGCTAACTGGTCGCGCAGGGCATCGAGTCGGTCATCGGCCCCGGCTCCGATGCGGTCCCCGCCGGACTCCAGCCCGGCGAGTGCTGCCTCAGCATCTGTCAGTGTCTCCTCGTCGAGAGCGGTAAGCGGCTCGAAGATGCCGTCCTCGACGCCTGTATCCTGCAACGCCATGGCAGTACGGACGGCAGCAACGTCTCCCGTCGCGACGCTGTCGTAGCTCTCGAAGGCCTCGCGGACTGCTTCTCGCTCGTCTTCGGCGAGTGCTTCCCAGGATTTGTGCGCCTCGAATATCTCGTCCAGTCGGGCTTGCATCGCTTCGACGCCATCAAGCGGGGTGAGAATCCGGATGCGGTCCCGCGCCTGCTCCGTGAGGGCGAACTCGCCGACCAGGTCGAGCAGGTCTTTGTACACGTTGCGGGCGTCACGCGTTGCGAGCAAGTCCATGGCTTCACCGCCGTGGGCATGACGCAGGATACGGGTGGCTCGGCCGCGAGGGATGCCCGCGTCAGTCAGGGCCCGTACGTCCGCCGATTCGACGGCATCGATGGCCCCGTCGACACCCAACTCCTCGGCCAGCAGGTCTCGGGTCTTCGGCCCGATTCCCCAGTACTCCTCCAGTCGCATGTTCTCAAGGGCCGTGCCGCGGCACAAAGTGGTTTCGCAGTCCCTCCAGAGTTATATACCACTGGTGTGAACTGAGCGATATGTCCTGGCGGGACGCGGCGAACCCGCGGTGTCCGGAGTGTGGTGAGGAAATATCGGCAACTGCGAGCTACTGCATGCACTGCTATGCCGATTTACCAACAGGCGACACCGGCGCTGACGTGTCGCCAGCGGACGATATCGACACCTCGGAACCGACGGTGGACCGGTCGGACATCTACGGTGAGGACTCCGGAAACGGCCTCTCCACAGGCGACTCTCCGACCGGTGAGAGCGGAGACGAAAGCGGATTGTTCGGGGCAGTACCCAACCCACACAGCCTTGATGGACTCGCTGGACACGTCGCCTCGATGCTCTGGACGGACGTGCCGGAGTCCGAGGGTGTTTCTCGGGACTCAGTTACGGCGCCGCTGTGGATGCGTGTCCCCGTCGCCATCATCTGCGGATTGGTCGCGTTCGTCGTCTTCGTGATTCTGTTCACCGTCTTGCTCAACGACATCTCACTGCCCGGTGATGGATGGCTGTTACTCGTCGGTTTCGCCGGTATCATGGTGTGGCTCGTCCGAAAACCACTGCCAAGTGATATCGTCGGCGACACCTGCTACGGCATCGCACTCATGCTGTTGACGATACCTGTCGCGGTCCTGCTCAATAGGCTCGTCCGGATGGCCGCTGGCGCGGACCTCTCTTTGGAGATGACGGGTGTCTTTGCCGTCCTCGCGCTCTTTCTCGTGATGGTTCCGGCAGTCTTGTTTCTCGTGTTGGGGTACGTGGGCAACCGCTACGCACGGTCGAAACTGGATAGTGCGACCGAGCAGTCAGTCGGGTCGAGTAGCACCTGAACTACTGGGTTCAGGTAGAAACCGACGCTATTCCCAGAACGACCGCGTCCGCGCGTACTCCCGCTCGCGGGCGAGGATATCCCGGTAGAAGTCCTGTTCGTCCTCGCGGAGTTTGTTGATGATGCGGGCTGCGTTATGAGGGCCAACACCCCGGGCAGCGAGTGCGATGACCGCCTGCTTACCGTGGCTCTGTACGAGACTCGCTGTGCGGTATGCTCGTTCGGTCGCCTTCTGTTGGTCCTCGTCTTTCTCGTCGGCTTTCACCGCAGCGACCGTCTCGTCGTCCCACGGGTTGAGGGTGGCAATCTGAGTCGATTCACACTGTGGACACCGCGGCTGATCACGAACCCGGCTGACAGTCCGCTTGGTCCGCCAGTTCTGGCAATGCAGGCAAAACAGGATGACCCGGTCGTTCTGGATACGCTCCTTGACGGTCCGGATGACACTTGCATCGGCGTTTTCCGGCGTCAGAAGTTCCTGTCCCGAGCCGCGGCCGCCAGTGCCCAGCGGAGTCAACTCACCGACCGTCTCGACGGCCACCTCGCCGGACTGGATGCGCTCTAACAGTCGGGCAGTGGCGTCGACAGCTAATTCCTCGTGGAGGAGTTCCCTGACTGCTTCGTCATAGACCGGCGTATCCTCCAGTGCATCGAGCAATCGGTCACGGCCGAAGTGTGCCTGACCGGTGCCGCGCCAGCGTTTGAGCGCGCCGAATTTAGCTGCGACCTGTGCGAGTTTGAACTTCAGCGCGTCGGCGTTTTTCAGGCTCAGTTCGATGACGTGCTCGACGTGGTCGGGGTCAGTCCCCTCCAGCAATCCGACGACATCGCTCGCCGTAATGCCCCGCGGCACGTCGAGTTCGATGCGGTAGGGGTCGACTTCCATGCCGACCGACGAGCCCGCCTGCTGGCCCAGCAGTGCCGAAAGTATCCGACCCAGCGTCTCGTTGACCTTGTGGCCGTGACAGAGGTTCACGACAATGGACTCACCGTTGAATCCCACGAGGATGCGACCGTCAGTCGGCACGGGCGAACCCGTCTCGACGTGGTCGGCCAGCGGGCCGAGACCGGACTCGATGGTCGAAACCGGGGCATCGTAGCGACGCTGGATGTCACGGGCGACGGCTGTCGGCGACGCCGCGACCAGTTGGTCACCAGCGACCCCTCGGAACTCGCCGACTTCCTGGGCGACTGCCTCCGGGACCGGAATCTCTTGTCCTGTCCAGGACGGCACTTCACCGGCGGGGTCCTCGATTGGAGAGACGGTCACCACCTCCTCGTCCTCGTCGATGTTCGTGATGCGCCACATCTCGCCACGCTGGATGAACACCTCACCCGGTTCGGCAAAGTTGACGACGAAACGCTCGTCCAGCGTTCCGACCTGCCGGCCACTGGCGACATCTTCCACGTCGTAAGTCGCCTCGTCGGGAATCATCGAGAGGTTCTGATAGAAGTACTGCCACGACCCGCTGCGTTTCTCGATGGTGTCGGTCTCTTCAGCGAGCCAGACGACCCGATTGCCGGCGAGTTCCCTGACGACCTCCTTGAAGCGTTTCTCGGTGATATCCTCGAAGGGATAGGCCCGCGTGACAATGTCGTAGGCCCGCATCGCACGAATCTCCCCGAAGTCCATCACCAAGCCGGCTATCTGATTTGCGACGGTGTCGAGGCTGCCGTAGTGGATGTCCGCCGACTCGACTGCACCGTCGAGTGCTCGCCTGGTGATGACGAGCGACTCCACGACATCGTCAGGATGGCTCGTCACGATGGTCCCGGACGAGACTGCATCGCGTCGGTGGCCGGCCCGGCCGACCCGCTGTAGTAACCGTGCCACCTGCCGTGGGCTGTTGTACTGGACCACGTGGTCGACGTGGCCAACGTCGATACCGAGCTCCATCGAGGAGGTACACATCAGCCCGTCAACCTCGCCGTTTTTGAACCGCGACTCGATATCGATGCGCGTCTCTTTGGCGAGCGAGCCGTGGTGGATGCCGATGTCGGTGCCCAGCTGTTTCAACCGGGAGCCCAACGCTTCGGCCGTCTGTCGCGTGTTGACGAATACGAGTGTCGACTCGTGTTCCGTGACGAGTTCGTCGATGACGCGGACGTGGCTTGCCACCTCCGCATCCGTCACCAGTTCACTGGCCAGTTGCTCGTCTTCTTCGGTGATTTCCGGACAGCGAACAGCAACATCGAGTGCGCTACCCACATCTACTTCGACGATTTCACACCCGCGGTCACCGGTAAGGAAGCGACCGACTTCAGCAGGGTCACCGACCGTCGCCGAGAGGCCGATGCGCTGGAGCGGTCCTGCGAGTTCGCGCAGCCGTTCGAGGCCGATCGTCAGTTGCGCGCCGCGCTTCGAGACAGCGAGTTCGTGGACTTCGTCGACCACGACGTGCTCGACAGACTCCAGTGCCCGCCGCAGTTTCTCGCCGGTGAGCATCGCCTGCAGCGTCTCCGGTGTCGTTACCAGTACGTCCGGCGGGTCGTTGGCCTGTTTCTGACGCTGGTAGTCAGTCGTGTCGCCGTGGCGAACGTCGACCTCCAGGTCGAGCGTCTCGGCCCACCAGTCAAGCCGCTCGCGCATATCCCGGTTGAGTGCGCGCAGCGGCGTCACGTACAGCGCGCCGATGCCGAACCGCTCCTCGCCGGCGAGCGCATCGAAGACGGGAAGCATCGCCGTCTCGGTCTTGCCACTCCCAGTTGGCGCGATGACGAGTGCATCGTCGCCGGCAGCGAGCGGCGGAATCGCGGCTCGTTGTGGGGCTGTCGGCGTCTCGAAGCCTCGCTCGGAGAGCGCCGCCCTGACGCGCTCACCGAGTGCAGCGAAAGCCGCTTTCCCCTGTGCGGCCGCTCCGTCAGTCATCACCCGGTATTGGCGATTGAGCCGATTAAGCCCGTCGCTACCGCAGTTGCTCGACGGAATGGGGCGAACAGGTGGCCCTTCTTCCGAACAGGCCCTGACTGGCGGACCACGCTACCGCTGCCCAGTCAGGGTCGCTCGTCAGCGCATGGTCCGGGCTGGTCCCGGCTTCGGATATAAAAGTGGGCCTACCCTCGCGGTCAGACGCGCCGATAGTCACCGAGTCGCGTCCCGTCGAGGAGGTAGGCCTCCCCGTCACCGAGGCCGTCGGGGAGAAACGGGGAGAGAAACTCCTGGCCCTCGACGTTGACCCAAGTGCCACCGGAGAGGTCGTTGAACGCGGGGAAGACAACCAGTCCGTCGGGAACGTGGAGTTCCTCGTCACCGTGGAATTCTCGGAAGGAAGCCGGCAGACAGTCGCCACGGAGCCAGACGCGCTCGACACGGCGGCCGCCGACATCGTCTTCGAGTCGGACGACCGGATGTTCGTGGGCCGTACAGAGTATTTGGGCGTCGAGTACGTCTGGACTGGGCCAGGTGTGGCCGTGTGCAAACCCGATGTTGCCACGCCGTGTCCCGTGTCCAGGCGTGAGAGTGACGCGGTCGAACTCGGCGATACGGTCCTCGATTGCACCATCGTGGTTGCCTTTCACGATGGTGACCGGGATACGCTCGCTGACCGCAGAGAGGAGGGCCTCGATTTCCTCACGTTCGTCACCGCGTGCGCCGCCGATTGTGTGACCGAGGTCACCGAGCACGACCAGTCCGTCAGGTGTCGTTCGGTCGAGCAGGGTGAGCAACCGAGTGCGGCGCTGCTCGCCCCGGCTGTCGAGTTCGACCCCCTCTCGGCGCAGGCCGACCTCGATGCCAGCGTGATAGTCGCCGACCACGAGGAGGCGGTCCTCGCCGGTGTCGGCGACGGCGGCAGGTGAGCCCGGAACCGGTTCGACGGACATCAGATTGGCGTGAGCGTGTCGTCGTCGGGCTCGTAACAGCGGCCATCCATCAGTGCGTCCTGAATCGCAGCCTCGGCGTCGGCTTCCGACGCACCGTGGCGCTCGACGAGCGCATCGACGACCGCAGTCCGGTCAGCGCCACCACCTTCATCGAGTTCGCCCATCAGGTCGACGGCAGCGTCTTCGAGGTTCACATCCTCGGTGTCGGGGGCCACGGCTTCTTCGTCGCCGCTTTCGGTATTCGTATCCGCGTCTTCGGTGGTCGGAGCCGACTCCTCGTCACCCTGTTCGGTAGTTGCTGTCGCCGTTTCAATCTCGTCGGTGGGTTCAGTGGGTGAGTCAGTCTCAGTTGGGTCCGTCGCTGCGGCAGTCGCAGCGTCGTCTGCCGCTTCGGCGTCTGCCTCGGCCGCCAACTCCTCGGGGTCCGGCGTCTCGATATCGGCTTCGCCCGGTTCCGACACCTCGGTTCCGGACTGGAACTCGGTACCGAACTCCTCCTCGATTTCCTCGCGCTCTTCGGCATCGAGTTCGAACTCGCCCGGTTCGAAATCGCCGATGTCCTCGGCCGCGTCGTCAGTGCTCCCTGTCGACTGTGGCTCGCTTTCTGCGTCTGCGGAGACAGCCGTCTGGGAGGCGTCGCCCAGGTCGGTCGCTGGCGAGTCCTCGGAGTCGGCAGCCAGTGACTGGTTTGCCTCGACATCCTCGGTCTGCTGGGTCGACCCGGACGCGTCGGTTGCCGCGGTCGCAGAGTCGCGGTCAGTCTCGGTCGCCTCGACACTCGTCGTGGTATTCACAGTGTCTGTCTCTGCCGTCGTGGACTCCGCGGCTGCTATCCCGGCATCGGATGCTCCCGTGGCGTCGGACCCCGTCGTCGTTGGTTCCGACTCGGCTGTGGCGGTTTCAGACTCGACAGCCGTGGCGTCCTCATCGGTTGCCGACGGAGCCGGAGTGGTGGTCTCCGGTTGTGCCCCTGTCTCCGAATCGGTAGGTGTAGCTGTCCCGGTTGGAGCCTCCAGGTCGAACTCGGCCGTCGCGAGTTCGTCGAGTGCTGTGTCGGTCCCGTCGCCGGGGGCGACAGAGACCCCCTCGACTTCGTCGATGTCACCGGCGACGAGACGGGCAGCATCAAGCGCCAACGACCGCAGTTCGGCGAGATAGTCCGCGGTCGTCCCGTAGTGTTCGATTGCCATCGGGATGCCAGCGGCCAATCCCTCGTCGACGCCATGCTCTTCGAGCGCGGTCTCTAGCTCGTCTCCCCGACGGTCGCTGTCACGCGCGGTTGCCATCTCCGCCACCCGGTCGAGTGTCTGCTCTGCGGTCTGGACCGTCCAGCGGTCACGCGTCGCCGCATCGACCTCGCTGATGCTTTCGGGCCGGACGGACGTGTAGATCTGCTCGGAGTCATCGGGCTGGAAGGTCCGTGCCTTCCCGGTGACAGCGACGAACATCGGGGTTTGTGCGCCGTCGAGGAAGGCCTGTTCGTCGGGCTGATACTGGCCGGCGTAGAGAACGAATGCACCGGTCGGGTCGACAACGCGAGCGCGCAGAACGTCCTCGCTGACCGATTCGACTTCGGTCAGGACGCCGACCACGAACAGGCGGTTGACCCGTGCGCCCGTCGGCGTGATGACGTAGTTGGGGGCACGCTCTTCGTCGCTTTCGGAGTGAGAGAAGTCAGCGTCGTCGAACTCGGCAGCAAAGAGACGATATGCAACCTCACGCCGGCCGGCACCACCCTGGTCGCTCTCGCTCATGCGCGCACCTCCTGCAGGAGTTCCCGGGCACGCGTTGCCGGGTCCTCGTCGCTTTCAGCGAACTCGCTGGCTTCGAGGTTCGCACCGTACTCGTCGACGCTGAGCGAGCCACGGACAGTGTATTCGTGGCCCACGATGCGCTCTGCGATGGTGTCGGCGACGGCCTCCTTGTCCATCTCCTCGCGAGCGTGGGCTTTGGCGTCCTCGATGTCGCCGCCGTAGACTTCCTCGGTCAGTTCCTCGTCGAGAACGACTGTCACGGTACCGGTGCCGTCGTCGAGGATGGCCTTCGTCCGGAGGTCGTCCTCACCGTCGACCTCGCCGTGTGTGCGACACTGGCCGTTCTGGACGACCCGGCCACACTGGGGACAGCGCTCGATGAGGCCGGAGCCATCCCGGAGTGCGATGATGTTTCCGACCAGTTCCACGTCGAAGAGGCCACCGGCGTCGACGGCCTCCCGGATGGAGAGTTGCTGGGCGGAATCGCTCACATCGACGGTTCGGTCGAGTGGTGTGACCGTCGAGAACTCGGAGACGTTCACTGATGGGACACCGCGGAACTCCCGGATGAAGGTGTCCTCGATTCGTACCGACGCACCTTCGGACAGGTCTGGATGGGGGTCCCAGTCCGTGAACGGAAGCCGGGTCGACTCGTCGCCGAACACGCCGCTTAGGATGTCCGTCTCCCCGTCGCGGCCGTCGATGGTCTTGGATTCGGATTCGAGCACCTGCACTTCGACGTTGATTCCGCGGTCGCCGGGTTCGAGGGCGGCGAGTCGAGTGTCGCCGCCGATGTCGTGGGCTACATCCAGCGCTTCCTCGGCCTGCTCGACGGACGTGCTCTCCCCGAGGTTGAGTTCGGGGTTGCCGTCCCACTCGCGGACGTTCGCGTTGCCGATGTGGACGGTGTCGCCCGGCGAGATATCGAACTGCTCCCAGGAGGTATAGGAGAGCTTTCCGGTCTCGTCGGCCAGTTCGCCTTCGAGGATAACCTGGTCTTCACCCTGATAGCGAATCGACCGTTTACCGACTGTGAGAACGACGGCCGTCACGGAGACGCTGCCGTCGTCGGTGGTCACGTCGGCGAGATGCTTGCTCGGTGGGGCTCCTCCACCACTCGAGTCGCTGCCGTCGCCGTATTTCCGGCGCAGGCTCTGCTTTGCCTCGTCCATCGGGACGCTATACGAGACGAGGTTTTCCAGGTCCGCTTTGACCTCCGCTTTGTCAACGCCGAGGTCGGAGGCGAGTTCCTCGGCATGGTCTTCGAGAGTCATCACGCTACCTTCGCCCCGCCATCACTAAAAATCGTCCCGTCGGACAACGAGCGGATTTTGGCGGTATCCATGTCATCTCATGGCAATTATGCTTATATCACGGGCTATCCCAGTATCAGTTGTGACAAGCGGTTCGTTCAGAGGGAAGCCATCCAAGTCACACATCATCTGGACGCGGGAAACGCGCAACGGGGCCACGAACAAGCGCTTCGACCACGAGCACTTCGAGAAGTGGACCAAGCACTGTGGTTTCAATTTTGATACTACAACGCGCGTGGACCACGACCGGGCCGAAGAGCCCCGTATGCAGTACAGATGTGTGTTCAAATGGGGCAAAGTCAGCGACGAGACCATCGAATTCGGCGACGAGGAGTGGTCGCTGGGTGACCAGAAAACGCCCTGGACCTTCGTCGAAATCGACGCCGAGGGAATGGCCCGCGTGAAAGGCTGGCAGTTCGAGACGGTGCTTGACATCAGGGAGATGCGCCACAAGGGGCCAGAGTTGCTCATCATGACAGCCGACGGTGAGAAAAAGCGGCTCAACGGCCGGAAGTTCGTCGAGGACCCGCGTAAGCGCCAGCGCGAGGGGAACGGCTGATACTGTCGGCTATAAGCCCATGACGGATTTCGGCACTCCGGGGTGTCGAATACCTTCACGAAGTTATAGCCAACAGTATGAGTGGGCGACCGCAAACCGACACTGAGACGGGGGGCGTCCGAAAGCGGCTAACCCTGCGACCCCAACTCCCCCAGTATGCAGGACACTCCACAGGTCGTCGTCCTCCGTCTGGGCCACCGGCCCGGCCGGGACGAGCGGATGACGACCCACGTCGGCCTGACCGCGCGCGCCCTCGGCGCTGACCGGCTCGTTCTCGCCAACGACGCTGCCAGCCGCGCGGAGACCGTCGTCGACATCACCGACACCTTCGGCGGCCCCTTCGATGTCGAGACCACCAACCAGCCCATGGCCCGACTGAAACGCTGGGAAGGCACTATCGTCCACCTGACGATGTACGGGCTCCCGGTGCAGGATGTCGAGAGCGAGATTCGCGAGCGCCACCGCGACGGCGACCCGCTGCTGGTCGTCGTCGGCGCTGAGAAGGTTCCGTGGGATGTGTACGACGCCGCCGAGTACAACGTCGGCGTCACCAATCAGCCACACTCGGAGGTGGCCTCGCTTGCGGTCTTTCTCGACCACCTCTTCGAGGGCACAGAACTCGACCGGCAGTGGGAGGACGCACAGAAGCGCGTGATTCCACAGGCCGAGGGCAAACAGGTCGAGGAACAGTGAGGCTATCGGGGGACAGCCGGTTCGTCCCGATGGTTTTAACCACCTGACGCGCCGTGGTTCGAGTAATGGCTTTTGAGGAACTCTTGGAGGACCCTGTGATACAGAAGTACCTCCACGAACTCGTCGGCCCGAAGGGCATGCCAGTGGCAGCGGCACCGCCGGACGGAGAAGTGACCGACGAGGAACTCGCCGAGGAGCTCGGACTCGAGCTTAACGATGTCCGCCGGGCACTGTTCATTCTCTACGAGAACGACCTGGCGAGCTACCGCCGGCTGCGCGACGAGGATTCCGGCTGGCTCACCTATCTCTGGACGTTCGAGTACGACAAGATTCCGGAGCAACTCGAAGAGGAGATGCACCGCCTGCTGGCCGCACTGGAGGAGCGCCGGCAGTACGAACGCAACCACGAGTTCTATCTCTGTGAGACCGACGGCATCCGCTTCGAGTTTGCAGAGGCGATGGACTTCGGATTCGAGTGTCCACAGTGTGGCTCGGAGTTGCAGTCCCTGGAGAACACCCGTCTCGTCGAGTCGATGGAAGGGCGTATCGACGCGCTGCGTGACGAACTCAACGTCGAATCCGCGGAAGTCGAGGTCTGATGGTCGTACTCGCAACCAAGGTCTACGTCTCGGGCGAGGCCCGCGACCGCGCGCTTGATGGACTCGAATCGATGGTCGCAGACCGTCTCGGCGACCTCGATGTGTCCTTCGACGTTGGACTCCGAAACGACGACTTCCCGTCGGTAACGATAGACGGCCCGGACGCCGTCGCGGCCCGAAACCTGCTCGCCGAGCAGTGGGGCGAAATCACGCCGCATCTGACCGACGGCGAGGTTCATGTGGGAACGCTCAGGTCGTGGGACGAGGACGGCATCATCCTCGACGCCGGGCAGGACGTACGCATCCCGACCGAGGAGCTCGGACTCGGGCAAGGGACACCCGAGCAGATTCGCAACCGTTTCGGACTGGTCCAGCACGTCCCGCTTCGCTTCGTCGCCGGTGACCCGCCGCGGCTGGCCGACGACGAGCGCGACCGGCTGTACGACTGGACCCGCGGGACCGGGCGACTGAACATCAACAGTGCGACGCGCTCGGAGGTGCGGGCGACTGTCAACAGAGCGGGCCACGCAAACGACATCGTCACTGTCGAACGCCTGGGTCTGCTCGAACAGAGTGTCGTCTGCAAGGACGGAACCGACCCGCCGGGGCTGCTGGCAAGCGTCGGAGAGTATCTCCCCGCGGAACTGCTCTGTGTCGTGCCCTGATATGAGTACATCCGACCCGGTCGAGGACCGACCACTGTACCAATGAATCGACGCCACGTATTCGCACTCGGTGCGCTCCTCGTTCTCGCTGCGCTAGCCGGCTGTTTCGGCTCCTCGGAACTCCCCGAGGACGACCTGAACGAGGAAGCGAGCTACGACTGGAACACCTCCGCGAACGCGACGTTCAATCTCTCGCGTTCCTCGTACACCGTCGTCGTGTCTGTTCCCAACGAGAGCATGGAAGTCTGGGGAGAGGACGCTATCGAGGGTGATACCCCGATCCAGCTTCGGGCGCTCAAATTCAGATATCCGAACGGCACTGTCGTGAACGCGAGCCACGACAACCTCTCGGCATCCAGCGACGGCGACAGGACGACAATCGAGATGCCGACCGACGAGGGACAGGTCGCATACACGGCCTCCCGGAGTGGGAAGTCCTTCAGCACGCCCGTCGTCGTCAACGGCACCCACGAGGTCATCCTGCCCCCCGGTACGAGAGTCGGCATTCCGCTGCTCTCTCAGACGAACCCTGGCGACATGGAGTCCTCCGTGTCGGACAACCGCCAGACGTTACGCTGGGAGGGGTTGACCGACGAAACCGTCTCGGTCCGGTACTACCTGCAGCGTGACCTGTTGCTGTTTGGTGGGCTTGGTGCGATTGGCCTCCTGCTGGCAATCGGTGGGAGCATCTACTACCTGCGACAGATACGGACCCTCGAACAGCAACGCGAGGAAATCGGGCTCGACGTGGACTACGACGACGACGAGTTCGACGACGGGCCACCGCCGGGAATGCGGTAACAGGCCCAGCCAACGAACCGCTGCCGGAGGGGCTTTGAGGCTCGAACACGAGGTGTCGATATGCGCGTTGCGCTGGTTACCGTCGGTGACGAACTTCTCGCCGGCGATACCGTCAACACGAACGCCGCCTGGCTGGGCCAACAGCTCGCCGACCGTGGGGTCGATGTCGAGCGTGTCACAGTGTTGCCCGACCGCACCGGCGACATCGCACAGGTGGTCAACGAGTACCGCGCGGAGTTCGATGCCGTCATCGTGACCGGCGGCGTCGGACCGACCCACGACGACGTGACGATGGACGGCGTCGCCGCCGCCTTCGGTCGCGACCTGGAACGGAGCGAAGCAGCGCTCCGCTGGCTCGAAGAGGAGGGCGGCTACGCCCGCGAGGACCTCACCGACGGGACCGCCGACATCCCTGCTGGCGGGGAGTTCATCCGCAACCCGAACGGGGTCGCCCCGGGCTGTACCATCGGCAATGTCTACGTGCTTCCGGGCGTGCCCGAGGAGATGAAAGGGATGTTCGGGGTGATAGCCGACGAGTTCAGCGGGACGGAGACCCACGTGTCCACGGTGGAGGCCGACGAACCCGAGAGTGCGCTCATCGACCGCCTCATCGACGTTCAGGAGGAATTCGATGTCACTGTCGGGAGCTACCCGGGAGAGACCGTCACGCTGAAAATCAGCGGCGAGAGCGAAAGCGCCGTCGAGAACGCACGAGGGTGGCTGGCCGGGCGAGTCGACCAGCCCGAGTGAGCGTCACTGCCGGAAACACAGCACATCAAACGGCAGGATAGTCGGATGCTATCCCAGGGAAACACAGGCAGCCAGCGATTATCTGGCGAGCAGGTACAGCCAGACCGCAGTCAGAAAGACACCGCCCAGAAGAATCACCCAGCCGGAGGCATCGATTGCAGTACTGTTGACGGCCGTCTCGTTGGCCTGTGAGAGTGGAATTGTCATATCTGAGCGTTCGACCCGGGAGATGTTAAGAGGTTCCGGTTTGCTTTTGACCGCTGTCGCCCAAGCGACTGTATGCGCCGTGTTGGGGTCGTCGTCAACCCGATTGCCGGCATGGGTGGGCGTGTCGGCCTGAAGGGAACCGACGGGAAAGTAGAGCAAGCCCGCGAGCGCGGAGCCGAGCCACGCGCTCCCGGACGGGCCCGCGAGGCACTGACGGCACTCCGCGAGCACGATGCCAGCGTAGAACTGGTCGTTGCGCCCGGCTCGATGGGCGAACGGGAAGCCAGAGCCGTCGGGTTCGAGCCGACGGTCGTCTCCGTTCCCAGCGGCGGGTCCGGAGACACGACCGCCGAGGACACCCGCTCGGCAGTGCAGGCGTTTCTCGACCATTCGGTCGATGTCATCCTCTTCGTCGGCGGAGACGGGACGGCCGTCGACGTGGCCGAGACCCTGGCCGACCACGATGACGAAACGCCTATTCTGGGCGTTCCAGCAGGTGTCAAGGTGTATTCAGCCGTGTTCGGTGTCTCGCCCGAGGCGGCAGGCGAGGCAGTAGCGACCTTCGACCGGACCGAGCGCGCAGAAGTCAACGATATCGACGAGGATGACTACCGCGAGGGAGAGGTCCGGACCGAACTCCGTGCAGTGGCCACCGTCCCGGTCACCGACCAGCGCCAGTCAAGCAAACAGCTCTCGGGGGGAACTACCGAAGGCGTCGCAGAGGGTTTTCTGGACGATATTGAAAACGGCGTCACATATGTCCTGGGCCCCGGCAGCACCGTCGGACGCATCAAGGAGGGACTGGGCTTCGACGGCACGGCCCTGGGTGTCGACGTGTACCGTGACGGCGAGGTACTCGTCCGAGACGGGGCTGAATCCGATATCCTCGACGCGCTGGGTGACCGGAACGTGGTCGTCGTCTCCCCTATCGGTGGTCAGGGATTCGTCTTCGGACGAGGAAACCAACAGATTTCGCCGGCAGTTATCCGTCAGTCGGAGGTCGAAATCGTCGCTTCCCGTCAGAAACTGGACTCCGTTGGGGTCCTCCGGGCCGATACCGGCGACAGCGAGCTAGACGAACAACTCCGTGGCTGGCATAAAGTCCGCGTCGGCCGCTTCGAGCGGAGACTCATCGAACTCGTCTGATAGCATGCTGGTCGTCGCCATCACAGATGGGCGAACGCACCCCGTCGCGAAGAGTCACTGGCGTGGGCATTAACCACTACCATTGTATGGGGTAGTCGAAGACCAGTCTACCGAAGACTACCGTAGTTCGGCCTGTACAAATAAGGGAATAATGATAAGACTAAGGTAGGCTGGCTACCTCCCATCAGATATGGAAACGAGAAAGGTCCAGCGGCTCGGTCCCTCGACGCTGGCGATGACGCTTCCAGCGGAGTGGGCACAGGCGCAAAACGTCGATAAGGGTGACGAGGTGTCTATCCGTATCGGCGGGAAGGGAACGCTGACAGTGATGCCCGAGTCGGTCACCTCCGAGGAGTCGGAGGCCGTCATCAGTGCGACGGGGCTGGACGCCGACGCAGTCGAGCGTGCCATCGTCGCGCAGTACGTCCTCGGCCGTCGTATCATCCACGTCGACGCGGCCGAAGGCGAGAGTCTGAAGAGTTCACACATCAATGCCGTCTACAACGCCGAGACACAGTTGATGGGACTGGGCGTCATCGAAGAAACGCCCGAAAGCATCGCTATCCGGTGTTCGGTCGACCCCGAGGACTTCACGCTCGACAATTTGCTCGAACGGCTGGAGTCGACGGGGAGTACGATGCGCAACGAGGCCGTGAAGGCGCTGGCTCACAACAACCCCGACCTCGCACAGCGCGCGCTCAACCGGGAGCGGCAGGCAAACAAGATATTCGTCCTCCTGCTGCGGCTCATCTTTACCGCTTACCAGAACCCCAACCTCGCGCGCTCGGTGGGGCTAGACGACGGGTTCCCGCTCATCGGGTATCGCTCGATGGCGAAAAACCTCGAGTTGACGGCGGACAACGCCGAAGACATCGCCGACATCGCACTCGAAGCCGAGAACCACGCACTCAACGTCGAGTCCGGGACGATGCGGCGCATCCGTGAGTTCACCGACCAAGTCAACGAGATTACCGAACTCGCCGTCGAGGCAGTCGTCGAGCGCGATTACGACCGAGCCATCGAGGTGCGGACGAAGTTCGCGGAGATTGGCGACCGGGAACAGGAGATACTCTCGGACCTCCCGGAGATGAACAACCAACAGCTCCTCCAGGTCCGCGAAGTGCTCGTCAGTCTCCAGCAGACCGCCCAGTACGCCGTTCGAAACGCAGAAATCGCGACGAATCTCGCACTGGACGAGCAGTCCGACCACATCACCATCACCTGAGTGGGGCGTTTGTTCGACCACGGCAAACAGACCGTATCACTGTCGGCCGTTCCTGCCGACAGGAGTCGTATGACCTAAGTACTGACCGGGAAAAGGGGTTCACATGGCAGATACGTTGCAGGCGTCGGACAAGGGACTCGGACTGTCTATCACGTTCAGCGTCGTCGCGTTGGTGGGAGCGCTGGCGATGCTTGGTACGTCGTATCTCTACGCACTGGACGGTGACGGACAGATGCAACTCTACTCCGGCATCGCGTTTGCCGTCGCGGTCGGTGCGGGGTCGCTCGCGGTGGCAGCGTTGCACATGTTCGAGTGAGCGGTACTGTCGCCCAGTCCGAAAATTGTTAAGAGGAACGAAGCCCTAGGGATGTGCGATGACAGACCTCAGCCAGGAGGACCGGCGCATCCTCGAATATCTCCGTGATAGCGTCTCGCGCGGGGAGAGCTATTTCCGCTCGAAAAACATCGCGGAGCAACTCGGCCTCTCGTCGAAGCAGGTCGGCGCGCGCCTCCCCAAGCTGGCAGAGGAGTCCGAAGAGGTCGAAATCGAGAAGTGGGGTCGCGCTCGCTCGACGACATGGCGAGTGACGCGGAGTTAGCGCGAGGTTTTTCAGGCCACTCTCCAAAACCCCGTGCATGACAGTCCGGGTCGAACGAGTTATCGATGTGCCGGTCCCTCGTGAGGCAGTCTGGGAATTTATTTCCGACCCGGAAAAGCGGGCCAGACCGATAAGCGTCGTCGAAGACTTCGAGTTACTGGACACCGGCCAGGCAGTCTGGCATCTCCGGCTCCCGATTCCAGTCGTGAACCGAACTATCCGGGTCGAGACCGAGGAGAAGACGCGGGACCCACCATCATACGTCGAATTCGTCGGCCGGTCGAAAGTGATGCGCGTTCTCGGCGAGCACGAACTCGAAGCGACAGACGACGGAACCCGTCTCACGAACCGGTTCGTCGTCGACGGCAAGGTCCCTGGCGTCGAGCGCTTTTTCAAGCGAAACATGGAAGCGGAGTTCGACAACCTCGAAGACGCGTTGCTGGAGGAACTGGGGCTGTCCTGATGCGACTGGCACTCGCACAACTGGACGTGGCCAGTGGCGACCCCGATGCGAACCGCAAGCGTGCCCACGAGGCCATACGGCGTGCTGCCGCCGACGGCGCTGACCTCGTCGTCCTGCCGGAGCTGTTCACAGTTGGCTACTTCGCGTTCGACAGGTACAGTCGGGAGGCAGAGCCACTGGACGGAGAAACGCTGACCGGGCTTGCCGAGACCGCCGCCACGGAGGGCGTCGCCGTCGTCGCGGGCAGTATCGTCGAGGACCTCGCGGCGTCGACAGAACGGGGCTTTGAGACGCCTGCTGAGGAAGGGCTGGCCAACACGGCCGTCTTTCTCGACAGGGACGGCACACGGCAGGCAGTCTACCGTAAGCACCACCTCTTTGGCTACGGCTCGGCCGAACAGGAGTTGCTCGTGGCCGGTGAATCCCTGCCGACCGTCTCCTTCGAGGGCTTTACACTCGGAATGACCACCTGCTACGATTTGCGGTTCCCGGAACTGTACCGGTCGCTTGTCGACGCCGGAGCGACGCTGACGGTGGTGCCGAGTGCCTGGCCCTATCCTCGGGTCGAACACTGGGAACTCTTCGGGCGGGCACGCGCCGTCGAGAACCTGATGTACGTCGGTGCTGTCAACGGCGTCGGCCAGTTCAGCGACGCCGAACTGCTGGGTCGGTCGACTATCTATGACCCGTGGGGAACGACGCTTGCCAGCGCGAACGACGACCCGGCGCTCGTTTCTGCGGACCTCTCGCCGGAGACCGTCGCAACGCGGCGCGAGGAATTCCCGGCGCTTGCAGACAGGCGCGAGTGACAGTTACCACCGCTTCCGGCAATCGCCCCTCGTCAGGACGCCGGGGGTTTTATCTGCAATCGGGCCACAGTACCCATCGCCGGCAGACGCTTTTCACGTCGCCGGCGAAACCACGCGACCTCGCGGGCTCCCGGCCACACTCGGACGTCGTCACGTCGGCCAGGGTCGTCCGGACGGCCCCACGGCCGACTCCTCGGCTCCCCGTCTTCACTCCTCGTCTTTGGTTGTAATCTCCGCCGACAACCCCTGTGCCATCTCGATGTCTCTGGCGTTGTTGAGCGTCCACGCCGTCCGCTCGGTGACGGCTTCGATGACCTCGCGGGCGTGTGGCGAGCCTTTCCCGGACTTTTTCACCCCGCCGAAGGGGAGATGGACCTCGGCCCCGATACAGGGCAGGTTGGCATAGCCCAGGCCGACATCGGCGTGGTCTCGGAAGTAGTTGATTTCCCGGTAGTCCTCGCTGATAACGGCTCCCGTCAGTCCGTAGGGGACATCGTTGTGTATCTCGACAGCGCGCTCTATCCCACCGGAGTACGAAAGCAAGGCGACGTGGGGGCCAAACACTTCCTCCTGGAGACAGCGCAGGTCAGAGTCGTAGTCGATTTCGTAGACGAACGGCCCCACCCAGAAGCCGTCCTCGAATCCCGCGGGAATCTCCTCGTCTGTGAGTTCGGTGCGGTCGACGAGGACGTTTGCGCCCTCCGTGCGCGCGAGGTCGTTGTACTCGTGAAACTTCTCGACCTGCCTCCCGTCGACGACTGGCCCCATGAACGTGTCTTCCTCAAGTGGGTCACCCACGGCGACCTGCATTGCGAGGTCGACGAACTCGCTTTTGAACTCCTCGTAGACATCTTCGTGGACGATGAGTCGCTCCGCGGACACACACCGCTGGCCGGTCGTCTTGAACGAGGACATCACCGCCGAGTGCAGGGCCGTGTCCATGTCCGCGTTCGCTGTAATGACGACGGCATTTTTCCCGCCCATCTCACAGGAGACGGTCTTGCCGGGTTCGGGACCGACTTCGCCAGCGACCTCGTGGCCGACTTCGGCGGAGCCAGTAAAGAGAACAGTGTCCACGCGGTAGTCCTCGACGATAGCCCCACCGGCATCACCGAAGCCTTGCACGAGATTGAACACGCCGTCGGGGATGCCGCTCGCCTCGAACATCTCGGCGATAGTCTGCCCGCACCACGGCGTCTGCTCGGCGGGTTTCCAGACGACGGTGTTGCCCTCGACCAGCGAGACAGCCATATGCCAGAACGGAATCGCGACGGGGAAGTTCCACGGCGTGATACAGCCGACGACTCCTCGCGGTTTCCGGCGCATGTAGGCGTCTTTCGCGGGAATCTCGGAGGGGACCACGTCGCCGTGGGGGTGACGAGCGTTGCCCGCGGCCCACTCCACCATGTGCCAGGCCTCGGTCACGTCCGCTTTGCCCTCGCTAATCTCCTTGCCACACTCCTTGGTGACTATCTCGCCCAGTTCCTCGTGTCTGTCCCGCAGTTCGTGGAAGATGTCCCAGAGGTACTCCGCGCGGTCGATGTAAGAGAGGGCGCGCCACGCTTCGAACGCCTCGGCAGCGGCGGCGGTGGCCTCGCGAACGTCCTCGGCCGTCCCGCGGTGGAACGTCCCCAGGGGCTCCCGGGTAGCGGGGTCCTCGCTGGTGAAAGTCTCCTCGCCGTGTCCGGCAGTCCAGGTGCCGTCGATGTAGTGTTCGTACGTCATTCCCCTCCACATTCGGTCGGCACGGGCAAAAATGTATGGTGAGTGGTACCAAACGGCATGGCTTCGCCGTCGGCGTCAGCTATCCCGGACAGACGCGTCACTCCGAGTCGTCTGTGAGGTCATCTATCGAAGACAGCAGGGCTGCGCCGACGAGCGACGCGTGGACGAAACCGACGCCAGCGCCGACACCGGCACCGACTGCGACACCGGTGTCGACTGACCACGCCGCAACCGCGCCGACGACCGCTCCCAGACACAGGCCGACGACCCCGCTACCACCGACGACTCGCACACGCAGGCGCTCCTCGCCGAGGTTAGCATCGATGAGTCGACCGACCAGCGTCCCCACGAGGAGCCCACCCCCGGCACCGTACGCAAGCGTCGGTGCGGAGTCCCCGACGAAGACACCTAGAACCGACCCCATCGCGGCCCCGAAAATCAGGCCAACAGCGAGGCCAGTCGCGGGCAGGGGTGCGTCCGTACTCTCCCCGGACGCATCGGACTCAGCGGTGGCACCACGGGACTCGTTACTGTCGCTGCTCATGGCGGTCAGAACGGAGAGGGCGTGAAAATGCCTGCCGGTTAGCGGTCCCGAGTCACCGGTTCACGAGGTCGTTGACGCTGTCGTACAGTTCGTTGACAGCCTGGGTCTGGCGCTCAGTGGCACCGACGATGTTGCCAGCGGCGTCTTCGGCCTCGCGGGCGTGGTCGTGGACCTCCTCGATTGAGGTCGTGATTTCCTCGATGGTGGCTGCCTGGTCGTCGTTTGCGTGGGCAACTTCCTGGATACCGTCGGCAGCCTCCTCGACGTTCTCGGCGATGTCCTGTAACGCTGTCAGTGACTCGCTGACGCGCTCCTCGGCGTGGGAAATCTGTTCGTGGGAGTCATCGACGGCGGTGACCGTTTCGGCAGCCTGTTGCTGAATCTGTTCGATGTTCTCGGAGATCTCTTCGGTGTAGCCGCTGGTCTCCTCGGCGAGGCTCTTGACTTCGTCTGCGACGACCGAAAAGCCGGCCCCGGCCTCGCCAGCGCGAGCGGCCTCGATATTGGCGTTGAGCGCGAGCAGGTTGGTCTGCTCGGCCACGTCCGAAATCACTTCGACGATTTCCTCGATGTCGTCCATCCGTTCTTCGAGACTGCTGACGCTCTCGACGAGGTCATCACTGCGTTCTGCCATGTCATCGGTCACGTCTTTGACCTCCTCGCTCGCGGCCAGTCCCTCGTCGGCGGAGTCGAGTGCCTGCTGTGCGGCGGAGGCAACCTCATCGGAGGTAGCCGCTATCTGCTCCATGCTCGCACTGACCCCCTGAATCTCGCGGGAGGCCTCGCCCAGCAGTTCGGTCTGCTTGGTGACGCGTTGTTCCACTTGTCCGGCGGCGACGGAAGCCTGGTCGATAGAGGAGGCCAGCTCGGTCGTCTGGTCGCTGACCCGGCTGGCGGCGTCTTCGAACTGCGAGGCGAGGTCGTTGAGCGAGTCGACCACGGCCAGCAGCGTCTCGTCGACATCACCGTCAGAGTCGAACTCGGCGCGGGCATCGAGGTTGCCGTCCTGTAAGGCGGCCATCGTATCCTGGAGTTCCTCGACCAGCGCGACCGTCTCCTCGTGGCGCTCGTGGTGGTCGTCGCGGTCGGCGGCCGTCTGCTGTTCGTACTCGCTGACACCGGTCCGGACGGAGGTGAGCATCTCGTGGAGACCAGAGCGCAGTGCGTCCGCCGTCGCATCGAGTTCCTCGTCGGCGTCGACTTCCTCGCCGAGGTGCTCGAAGGTGGCTTCGACGAGCGCGTCGATGGCGATTTCGTGTGACTGGACGAACGTCGTCGGCCCGATGTCACCGTTGGTGCGTATGTCAATGCCGTCACGGACGCTCGACGGGTCCGTCTCCACGCTCGTCAGGTGGGCCGTGTCCACCTCGTCGATGGCAACATCCTCGTATATCCATTCCAGCCTGTCGAGGTCGGGGTCGTACCGGTCCGCGATGTCCGCAGCGACGGCGTCAGGGTCCGTCGACCCCTCTGTGTCCGTTACGGTGGTCTCGGTGTCCGATTCGTCTGTCCCACCGTCGGAGTCCTCCTGTTCGCCGGGACCAGTTCCCTGTCCAGTTTGACCTTCGGTTTCCTCGCTGGCCGCGTCTTCGTTCATCTGTGTCCCACCGTCGGGGACCGGAGCGACGGGTGCGGACCGACCCCGGAGCGAGCGGGCGACCTTCCTGAACCGGTCGAAAAGCATCTTGGCGGACAATGGACTCTCCCGCGCAAAAAGATGACTCCGTCATTATCACACCGGATAACCGCCCGGCGGAATTCACGTGTCGAGTGGTGTCGTCACTCCTGCTGGTCGAGGCGTTCCATCCGCGCCGTCTCGAAATGGTCGGCAGTAATGCTCACCTCGTCGGTATGCGCGGTGGCATCCACGGGGTCGACCTCGGCGGCGACTTCGCGGATGGCCCGCATCGATGCCGCTCGCACGAGCGATTCCAGGTCTGCGCCCGAACAGTCGACAGTCTCGGCAGCGAGTGCGTCGAGGTCGACATCCGCCGAGAGCGGGCGGTCAGCAGTGTGGACGGTCAGAATCTCCCGGCGTGCGGCTTCGTCCGGGTCGGGAACTTCGATATGGGTTTCCAGGCGACCGGGGCGCAACAGCGCCGGGTCTAGGGCGTCTTTCCGGTTCGTCGCGGCCAGCACGACCAGCGACGGGTGGCTCGCGGCGGCGTCCATCTCCGCGAGCAACTGGGAGACGACCCGCTCGGTCACCTCGTTTCCGCTCCCGCGCCGGCCCGCGATGGCGTCGATTTCGTCGAAGAAGACGATAGCCGGGGCCGTCTGGCGTGCCCGCTCGAACAGTTCACGAATCGACTCCTCGCTCTCGCCGACGTACCGGTCGAGCACCTCGGGGCCAGCGACGCGCAGAAAGTTGACGCCGCTCTCGCCGGCAACAGCCCGAGCCAGCAGGGTCTTTCCCGTGCCAGGCGGGCCATACAGCAAGACGCCCGAGGGCGGGTCCGTCGCCGCGGCCTCGAACAGCGGGCCGTACTCCAGGGGCCACTCGACGGCCTCCCTGAGTGCGCGTTTTGCGTCGTCCAGTCCACCCACGTCGTCGAACGTCTCGGTCGGGGACTCGGCGACGTACTCCCGCATCGCCGAGGGTTCGACCGCGGACAGCGCCGTCTCGAAATCGCCGGCGGCGACCGACAACTCCTCGGGGTCCCGTCGCAGCGCAGACATCCCGGCCTCCCGGACGAGCGAGGCGATGTCAGCGCCGACGAAGCCATGGGTCTGGCTGGCGATGCGGTCGAGGTGCACATCCTCGGCAAAGGGCATCTCACGGGTGTGGACCTCCAGAATCTCACGGCGTCCGACCTCGTCGGGTACACCGACCTCTATCTCGCGGTCGAACCGGCCGCCCCGACGAAGTGCAGGGTCGACGGCGTCGACGCGGTTTGTCGCGCCGATGACGACAACTTCCTCGCGGGATTCGAGCCCGTCCATCAGCGTCAGCAACTGGGCGACGACGCGGTTCTCCATATCGGAATCGTCGTCACGAGTACCCGCGATGGAGTCGATTTCATCAACGAAGAGGATTGCCGGAGCGTTCGCTTCCGCTTCCTCGAACGCCTCGCGCAGGCGTTCCTCGGATTCACCCTTGTACTTCGAGACGATTTCTGGGCCGGAGATGGTATCGAAGTAGGCATCGACCTCGTTGGCGACCGCACGGGCGATCAGCGTCTTCCCGGTCCCTGGCGGACCATACAGCAGGACGCCTTTCGGCGGGTCGATACCCAGGCGGGTGAACAGTTCCGGCTCCGAGAGCGGGAGCTCTATCATCTCCCGAATCCGGTCGAGTTCGTCGTCGAGGCCACCGATGTCTTCGTAGGTCGCACCCGACGCAGATTGTGGCGGGTTGACCGGTTCGTCGCCCGTCTCCGCCTCCACCTGTGCGTCCTCGGCGTCGGCGATGTCGGGGTCAAGCGTCACGTGAGTGTTCTGCGTGACGCGGACGGAACTGGTCGGGCTGGTCTCGGTGACGACGTACGCGCCATAGCCCTGAATCCTGAGACGCTTGCCCGGACGGACGATACGGTCGACGAGGCGGCGACGCAATCCCTGCGTCGTGGCCGTATCGTCTGCATGTTCGTCGGCAGGGTGGAGGACGATGCTGGTCGCATCCTCGACGCTGGCTTTCCGGATTATGACGGAGTCTCCGATGTTGACACCGGCGCTTGCTCGCGTATCCGCGTCGATACGGACCACATCCTCCTCGTCGTCACCGGGCCAGACTTTCGCGACCGTGAGTGTCTCCCCCTCGATGAGGATTGGGTCACCGCTGAGGACGCTCAGTGCGCTCTGGACGTGGCCGGGCAGGCGTGCGATACCCCGTCCGGCGTCGGGCTTTCGCGCCCCCTCGACGCGCAACTCCATCGCGTCGTCGTTCATGCTCCACCCTAGGTGAGGGACCGACATAAAACGACAGTCGACGACCGGACTGCCCGTCGGGAGGCAATCGACCCTATCTGGTCACTCTGTTGCGGAGAAACGCATTTACCGACCGCCGGTGCAAGTAATGGTATGGTGTCTGAGACCACACGGGACGACATGACGTGGTACGAGTGTGACTCCTGTGGCCTGCTTTTCGACTCACAGGAGGATGCCCGTCAACACGAACAGAACTGCGACGACGAAGACCCGTCGTACATCCAGTAGCCCTGCCCCGAACTCAACGTTGGCTCACTCGTCGTCGGTCGTCCCCGGGGGGACCAGTTCGAACGAGCGCTCGCCCATCTCGTCTTCCTCGAAGACGAAGACCCGTCCGTCGACAGCGTCGGTGTCGGCTTCGACTTCGATACGCATGGCGGATTCCCTGACGGTGACGCCGGGGAACACCGTGGTCTCTTCACTATCTTCGAGCATGACTCTGCCCACGCCGGTGTCTTCGAGGATTTCGTTCTCCGTGTTCAGTTCGTTGACGTAGACGAGCACGCCCTGGTTGTCACCGGCATCGGTGACGAGGACGTGTGTGTCCTTGCCGGGTGCAGTGGTGACAGACTCCTCGACTGCCGTCGGAACGCCACGGTAGAAGACGCGTCGGCCGTCGAGATATTCGACCTCGATGCCGTCGTCCGTGAGTTCGATGGGGAGTGTATCCGGCGCAACGTCAGAACGCTGGTGCATACAGAACGATTGGCTAGCGACGGGTAAAAGTCGTCCTTTCGGAGACACCAGCCCAGTTATGCCACCCCATCAGGACTCCTCTTCAGTGCCGGGGAAGATGGCCACGTACAGGAGCACGAACAGCAACGCCGTCGTGGCCATGCCGACCAGAACGAACACGTATATCGGTATGTCGGGATACCGCTGTGCGCCAGCAACGACAGCGGCGATACCAGCGAGCGCAGCGACGCCGCTCCCGACGTACAGTTGCTGGCGACGCAACGCCGCGGGCTGCGCGGTCGGTTCCGGCTCATTGGTATTCCCGTCTTGCCCGTCATCGGCACTCTCCGCCGGACCGTCAGCCGGTTCCGTCTCTCCGTCACCCATCTCGGCGGGGGTTGGGAACCGCCGGGAAAATTGCTTGCGGTCCGTCACGGAGTGCCGACGCCGGGGGTCACTCTCGTCCCGGAACCACCACAGGTAAATACAGTCGTGTGGCACACTCAAACACGAATGGACGGGCAGGCGCGCGCGCCGGCGGCCGGGACGGTCCTCAATGCACTCGCAAACGGGACCGGGGCTGCCTTCGCCATCGACGAGTACACCACCGCCACGGTCGAACTCGACGGGTCCGACAGCGTGACCGGGAGCGTCGCCGACGAACCCGATGCGGACACCAGCCTCATCGAGGGCTGTGTCGAGCGCGTCGTCTCCGAGTTCGGCGACGGCGAGGGTGGCACCGTCCACACCGAGAGCGACGTGCCGATGGCCTCGGGGCTGAAATCATCGAGTGCAGCCGCGAACGCGACAGTGCTGGCGACGCTCGATGCGCTCGGTGTCGCCGATGACATCTCGCGGGAAGAGGCCTGTCGAATCGGCGTGGACGTGGCTCGTGACGTGGGCGTCACCGTCACCGGTGCGTTCGACGACGCGAGCGCGAGCATGCTCGGCGGTGTCACCGTCACCGACAACACCACCGACGAGTTGTTGGCCCGGGAGGAACGCGACTGGGCAGTGCTGGTGTACACGCCACCGGAGCGAGCCTTCAGCGCCGAGGCCGATGTCGGTCGCTGTCGCCAGATTGCGCCGATGGCGGACCTCGTGGCGGACCTCGCGCTGGATGGCGAGTTCACACGGGCGATGACGGTCAACGGGCTGGCGTTCTGTGCAGCTCTGGGCTTTTCGTCCGACCCCATCGTCGACGTGATGGATGCCGTCGCGGGCGTCTCGCTGTCCGGCACCGGCCCGAGTTTCACTGCGGTCGGTAACCGCGAGACACTGCAGTCGGTCCAGGACCGCTGGAGCGAGCGCGACGGCGAGACGTGGGTGACCACGACCCAGACAGGAGGGACTCAGATACTATGACAGACGAAAGCTTCGACGGGGGCCAGTTGAACCCCGAAGACATGTCACTGGAGGAATTGCGCGAGGAAATAAGCGGTATCGACCGCGACATCGTCGAACTCATCGCCCGGCGTACCTACGTCGCCGACACCATCGCGGAGGTCAAAGAACAACAGGACCTGCCGACGACCGACGAATCACAGGAGCAGGCCGTGATGGAACGCGCCGGCAAAAACGCCGAGCAGTTCGATGTCGATGCCAATCTCGTGAAGGCTATCTTCCGCCTGCTCATCGAGTTGAACAAGGTCGAACAGCGCGAAAAGCGGTAAGAAGCGCGCCTGTGCCGGTCTCGGACCGGACAGTCAGGTCCTGGTGAATCGACGGAACTCGGACCGAAGCGCATCCCGCTTCAGAAGGCTGAACCCGAGAAGGATTAGCGTGAATCCGACCACGGTGTACGCAGTCGGTGTTTCACTGAGGAATACTAGCCCTGTAACAGCCGCCACGACAGGAGCGGCATAGGACACCAGATTGATTTCTATCGGGCCGAGGCGGTTCAGAAGGTCGAAGTAAATCAGGAAACCCAGTGCGCTCGCTATAACGACGAGGTAGAGAAGCGACAGGATCGCCTCCCCTGTCCATTGAACGTCGCTCAGGGACTCGGATAGGGCAATACTCGCTCCGTGCATCAACACCGCGCCGAGAAGCATCGACCACGCTTCCATCGTTTCGATGGGGAGTTCCCCGTCTACACGACGGGTGAGAACGCTCCCGAAAGCGAACGAAGCGGTGGCCAGGAAGACCAGAAACATCGAGACTGTCCGAGTGTCGAGGAGATTGTTCGGGTCGGGATTACTCAGGACACCTACCCCGACGAACCCGATGAGAAGGCCGACGGTTCCAACTGCGGTGAGTCGCTCATCAGGGAGGAAGGCGCGTGCGAATCCCGTGGTAAGGATTGGGGAGAGGCTCACGATGATGGCAGCGGCGGCGCTCGACGTTCCCTGTTCCCCGATGAAGAGCAAGGCGTGATAGGCAGCTATCAGAAACGTGCCCCCGATTCCGACGAGGACCCACTCACTCCGGTCTCGGGGTATCCAGCGGTCGGTGGCATACACCGCATATCCAAGCATCAGGACGCCCGCCAGGTCGTACCTGAATGCCGCAAAGAGAACAGGCGGGAAAAACTCCAATCCCGCCTTGATGGCGGTGAAGGCACTCCCCCACGCAACCGCGAGTGCGGTGAACAGAAGTGGATTTCTGAGTCTCATTGGCTCTCTATTCCCGTGAATATATCTTCCGCAGTTCGATTCTGCTGGAGCGAGTCAGTCGGTTTTACCGTGGATAGCATTGTGCTGTCCCGAGAGATGTGTGTGAGGGTGGTTGCGATAGCACCGACCCGCCGAGCCTGTCGACGGAGGTGAGGTAGCCGACAGCAGTGGCCAATGCCGCGAGTGGTATGTCCGTGAACACGGCTTCCGCTGTCAGTTCCTGGGGCACGAGCGAGTCCGACGGCAACGCAGTACTGAAACCGTGACACAGCAAAGTATCTGTGGTCACGAATGCCACACTCCAGAGTGCTGACAGGAGGGAAAACAGCATCCCGTTTCGAGACACACTCATGGGCGCGTATCGGTGACCAGTAGAATATGACGGGACCTTTTCACGGAAGGGAGTACGACACAGGATAGATTTAGGAATTTCTGTTCAGACCCGGCTGTTCGTGGGGGTTGGCACAGCCAGTTCGGCAGCGCTGTCGTTTCTCTCGTAGGGGCGCAGTTCCAACAGCAGCAGACGTTGATCGCTGTCGATTACGATGCACCCACGAACACAGATTCTGGTGACCATGCCGATAGAGGCAGACGGTCTACAGAATCGGAGAAACCATTTTATCGTTGTATCTACCGAAGAACCGGCCCGTGGCGACCCGACTTCTGGAACAAGATCACGACTTCTGTACGTCTATTCTGGATCTGATGGAGATCCGTTCGGTGATGAGGAAAAAGAAGCAGGCTGAACAAGACCGAGTCGAGGCCGTGTTAGAAGATATCTACGATGAGGTCGATGTATATGGCCCCGAGATCAGCGACCAGATCGAAGCCTACCATCTCCAGCGAGACACCCTCCTTTATACGACAGACTGCGTCCTTCTCGCGCTCGCAGATGACATCGGAGCCACGCTCACGACGTTCGACAAGGAGCTACTCGACAACGGAGCAGTTGGTCCAAGCGAGCTGTTAGTCTAAATTACGACATCTTCACTCAATCGTGAGAACGACTGTGCGCGGACGCGTTTGTCGGTATTGTAATCGCCAGGCTGTGGACCTGACAGAGCGTCAGACGCGATATACAATCCGATACCAGTCGAGACGACACATTGCCAGTACCGTACCTTAGTATTCCCAGAGGCGGTTCACCCGGGATGCGATGTCGGGATAGTCCGCCTGCAACACGTCACAGCGGCGCTGGCCGTCGATGTTGATGACGTGCACCTCGCCGCGTTTCCCGCCATAGACATCCTGGAAATCGTAGACCACGCCCGCAACGGACACGGACTGTGGGATGTCTGGACTCTCCAGGAGCGCCTCGACCTGCCGGTCGACGTTGAATTCGACGAGACGGTTGATGGCCTCGGCGCGGCCGATATCTTCTGGAAGCACCTGCACACCGGGTGCGAGGTGGGGTTTCAACAGAGCGAGACAGTGCTCGATACCCGCCGGCTCGGATATCCCGTCCCTGAGAGCGTCGTAGGTCGCTGTGACGGCACCACAGCCGGTGTGACCGATAACGATTGCCGTTTCCGTTCCAGTGTGTTCGATGGGATAGAGCACGTCGCCGGAGACAGCCGTTCCCGAGTCCGTCCGCTGCAGGACGCGGTTGCCGATGTTACTACAGGTGAACACGGACCCGGGCTGGTCGGTGTTCCAGATGTGGTCCTGCAACACGCGGGAATCGGAACAGCAGACCGTCACAGCAGCCGGCTGTTGGGCGTCCTGCACGTCGTCGAACTTGCCGTCGAAAGCGGCAGCGTGGTCGGCGTTGTCTTCCAGCAGTTCGACGAACGTCTGGTTCATACGTCTGTGGACAACACCGGTCGTGAAATGTCTTAACACAACCGCGTCGGCCCGTTCCAGCCAGTGGGCCAGGCTCACCGTCAGCGACGGGTGACCGGTCTGAGTGGGGGCAACGATGGCCCCGGGCCGGTCACGCGAGCCCGACGACGTTGCCGAACTCGTCGCCGTAAACGAGTGTTCCGTCCACGAGTGCCATGTTGGTCCAGATGTCGTACCCGGTCTCGTAGGACCAGCGAATCTCACCGGTATCGAGGTCCAACAACTCGACGGCGGGTGCCTGGACGTTCTTGTAGATGATCGCGTTGTCCCGGTATATCATCCCGGAGGTCCCCGGGTAGTTGACATCGTAGCGCTGGAGTACTTCGCCGCTTTCGGCGTCGATGGCTGAGAGCCCGTTCTCCGGAGCGTACACCACACCGTCTACGACCGGTGGGGCTTCACCGAGATGACCAAAGGGTGCGGTCCACAGTTCAGTTCCTTCAACAGCGTCGATGGCCTGGATGCCACCGCCGGAGTCGTTGATGTAGAGTCGGCCATCGCGCACGGTCGGTGAGGAGCTGATGGTTCGCCCTGCCGGGTATTTCCAGACCCCGTCGCCGGTCATCGCATCGACCGCGTAGATGTGGTTGTCGTGGGACTCGGCGTAGACGACGCCGTCCCAGTAGGCGGGATGTGACTCGAAGGGGCCGGCGGCCTCGAAGCGCCACAGTTCGGAGCCGCTCTCGGCATCGAGGGCCATCAGGTAGTCGTCGCCGGTACCGACGTACACGCGGCCGTCGGCGACGCTCAGGCCGCTCCTGATGTAACTGGAGTCTTTCTCGTAGCTCCAGTATTTCGAGCCGTCGGCGGAATCGATGGCGTGGACGTTGCCGTTCGCGTCGCCGACGAACACAGTGTCGTCGACGACTGCAGGGATGGTCCCCCACGACGGTCCACCGACATCGACAGTCCACTCGACTGTCCCGTCGGCAAGCGAGATGGCATGGAGCGAGTCGTTTTCGTCACCTGCCGGCGCGAACACGAGGCCATCCGCAGCGACCAGCCCCTCCCCGACGCTGTCCTCGATGTTCACGCGCCACTGTTCTGTGACCGGGGCCTCGGGAACAGCGCCCGGCTCCCTGGAGCCGTGGTTGCGGTCGTTGTACTGGAAGGTCGGCCAGTCTCCGTCTATCGAGAGATCTCCGCTGTCGTTCGAATCGTTCTCGTCTTCGTCTTCTGTTTCGTCGGTAGCGTCGCCGCTCTCGTCGCCGAGGAATCCGGTACAGCCTGCCAGTGCAGCCACACCTGAGATGCCAAGCAGTCGGAGCGTTTCTCTCCGGGTCCCAGCCCCCGTATTCATACACCAGTGGCGGGTCACTCACAGGTTAATAGTTTCGGGACTGCGGCTTACGTGGTCGGATACGTCTCGACGAGGCCATCCAGGGCTTCGTGGTGTTCGGTGGTATGCGGTGCCGTCAGCGGCGAGATGCTGACCTGGCCCTCGACGACGGCGTGGCGGTCCGTTCCCTCCGGGTCCGGGATGTCGCCGCTTGCCATCAGTTCCCAGATACCCTCCTGGAGCTGAACGCGCTCGCCGTCACGGACTGCGGTCATCTCGTGGACCCGTGAAGGACGGGTGACAACCATCTCGCCAGTCGCCTGCTCGGGGACGGGTGCGTTGACGTTCACGTAATCGGCCTGTTCGAAGACACCGGCTCCGTGGGCGTGGTCGGCCAGGAACTCGACGGCTCGCGTCGCCTCGTCGTATGCCTCCAGTGGGACGTCGACGCTCTCGTAGGCGGTATCCTCGGCGACGGGGACGTACAGCGAGAGGGCGATGGCTGGCACGTCGAAAAACGTGGCTTCGACAGCGGCGGAGACGGTGCCCGAGCGCCCGAGGTTGTATGCACCGAGGTTCGCGCCGCGGTTACAGCCGGCGACGACGAGGTCCGTCTCCGGGGCCAGCGATTCCAGCCCCGCGATGACGCAGTCTGCCGGAGTCCCATCGATGGCGTAGCCGAGGCCGCGCTCCTCGACGGTGACCGTCCTGGAAAGGGCTCGCCCGACCGCACTCTGGTCGTCGGCGGGTGCGACGACGGTCACCTCGCCGACCTCCGACAGGGCCTTTGCGGTCGCCCGCAGGCCTGTGGCGTCGATGCCGTCGTCGTTGGTCAGCAGGATTGCCGGCTCTGACATAGTTGCAGTCCGGCCGGAGCCAGCAAAAGGATGGTGTTCCCGGCGAATAGGCAACGGTCGTCGGTGCGGGCTATCGCTGCCGGTCGACGACTGTCTCGCCATCGACGACGACGTTGTACGCTTCTTCGTCGTCGTTCCACAGCACCAGCGCGTTTTCGAGTCGGAGCGGCTCACCGTAGTCGGCCCGGCCGAGTGTCGCGTTCAGCGCCGACTCCTCGGCGTGGACCGCGAAGTGGTCGGTTGCCTGGCTCCCATCGCCCAGCAGGTACAGCGGGTGACCGTCCTCGGCGAGGTTGCCGCTGAGTTTGATGCCCGCGAGGTTGACCCGCTCGGTGACGTAGTCCCCGGCAGTGTCCATGCGTGCGGTCTGACCGGGGTCCGGGCGGTACTCGACTGCCGTCCGGTCGTCCAGTCGCCAGACGCCGACGGCGTACTGCACGTCCACGTTGACGAACTCGCCGCCACCGGGGGACTCCTCGGCGGTCGTCGCACCGTCGCCGCGCTTTCCCTCGTCGAGACGCCGCTGGAAGTACGGCACCTCCATATCCGGGCGGGTGACGAAGGACCACGAATCACTGCTGGGTGTCCGACCGGGCCACAGCCTGACTGTCGGGGCGTAGACACCGAGGCCGGTCTCCCGCTCGACAGTCCGCTCGATGTCGCGCAGCCCCATCGCTGTGTTCCTGTCTGCGGGTTCGAGAGCGATGATAGTCCCGTCTGCAGCCAGCGCGTCGGCGTAGCGCGCAACGACAGTTGCTGGCTCCGAGAGCTCGTTGAGTACGTTCGCGAACAGCACGATGTCGTACGGGCCGTCGGGGTCGAAGGATTCGGCAGTCCTCCGGTGGACGCTCGGATGGAAGTTCCGACCGGTCTCCCCCAGCATCTGTTCCAGCAGGTCGGCGTTCGCGCTGGGCTCGACGGCGTCGTAGGTGACCAGCGCGTCATCGGGCAGGAGGTCGTGTATCCCCAGCGCCGGCCCGCCGACGCCCGCGCCGACATCGAGAATGCGCGCCTGGGAGGGGACCAGCCCGTCGGCGACGAGGTCCGAGAGGACGTACTGCACTGCGGCGTAGTACGCCGGCAGGTGGTAGAGCCCATAACAGAGTGCGGTCTGTTCGTCGTAGGTCACGTCCCGTCGGTGGAGGTAACTGTCCTTGAGTTCGCGAATGCGAGCGCGCAGACGGTCACCGCTTTCCCCGTCGGGCCAGCCGGGGCCGTACTCGGCGACGAGGCGGTCTTCGAGGACGTGTGCGTAGGATTCGGGAAAGGAGTCGACACCGTGGAACGTCGCCGAGGCCGCTTTGTCGGGAGCCGGAACGAACGTGCCATCTTCCTGTTCGATGACGGACAGCGACAGGGCCTCCTCCCGGAGGACCTGCCGGACCGCTGCGGGATGGGGCTGGCCGCTGACGTACTCACAGATCTCCTCGGGGTCGACCGGGCGGACGTTTCGCAGGTACTTCGCGTTGTCAAGCACCTGCTCGCGTTGGTCCCCGTTCATCGGTCACCTGCCTCGGCGTACAGTCGCTCGAACGTCTCGGTGTCTGCCTCGGCGATACGCCGCGCCGCCTCAGCAACGTCCTCGGCACCGTCGAAGGTCGCCTGGATGTCCCCGTAGACCCGGGACTCTCCCGCTGTAGTATGCCGTGCGAGGTCGTCGAGTTCCGAGGAGATAGGGGTATGAAAGCGTGAGTCGACTTCCTCGGCCGCCAGCGCGTACGCGAGGACAGCCGCGTGTGTCCGTGCCTGTACGGTCTCCATCGCCTCGTCGTGTTCGGTCGGTGTCGTCTCGAAGCAGTCGTTCCCGCGGGCCGAAAGCGCCTGACGAACGGTATCGACCACGGGACCGCCCTCGTCGACGACCAGCGGCACGTTACCCGGTTCGTTGGCCGGTGAAAACAGCGGGTGAAAGCTCGCCCGTTCACGCTCCGGGACGTGCTCGCGCATCGCCTCGACCGGAACCGCCATCGTCCCGGTGATGTCGAACATGGCGCGGTCGGCGCGGTCGGCGTAGGCTGCTATCGTCTCGCTCACGACTGGAATCGGAACGGCGATACAGACGCCGTCAAAGTGCTCGTCGGTATCGGTCTCGACCGCTCGGCCGTCGACGGCGTCGGCGGCTTCGCTCGCGACAGTCCCGTCTCTGTCCGCGAAGGCGAGGTCGATGGAGGCGGGTGCGTCGGCCCGAAGTGACCCGCCCAGCCACCGGCCCATGTCACCAGCACCGACGACGAGAATCTTCATCGGCGCTCACTTGCCATCCGCCCGGCAAAAGCAGTTCGGTCCCCGGAAGTGTGGACCGCGACGGCTCGCGTTACTGGGCCTCGAAGCGGTGCATGACGATATCCGAGTCGTCGTCCCACTCGAAGTTCTCGTGGGCGCGTGCCAGCATCTCCTTGTACTGGTCGAGGTCTTTCGCCCCCTCCCGGCGAGCGTCCTCGTCGGTCATATCGCCCAGCGTCCGCTCGGCAACCTCGACGACTTCGAAGGTGGTTCCGTCTATCTCGAAGGTGTCACCCTCCTCGGCGTACTGCTGGCCGCGGTGAATCTGTGTCACCTCGCCGTCTGCCGCCTGTGATTGCATCCGCTCGTTCGGAAGCAGGGTACCAGGGTCAATCGCTGCCATACCAACACGTTGGCCTGCACGCGCAAAAATCGTCCGACAGAGAGAAACCTGCGGACTCCCGAGAGACCACCATGGAAGCGGGCTTCTGGACGGCGTTTACGTTCTTTGGCATCCCACTGGCGCTTGGCGTTCTCGGCGTCGCCCGCGGGTCGCGGCTCTGTCTGCGTGCCTATCTCCAGTACTCGACGGGACTGGACGGCGAGCGTCCCGAAACGGCTGGGAACACGGCCGAACGGACGTGGCGGGAGAACCTCCTTCGCGGGGCCGTACTGGTTCTGGGGGCCGGATTGCTCGTCGCCCACTCTGGACGGTGGCTGCTTCGAATCCTCTAGGCCGGCCTCAGGCGAGTTCCTCGGCGATGTCGTGAATCGTCTCCACTGTCAGGTCGGGAGTGCCATCGAACGGTTCCCAGGGCGCTCCCTTCCGGTCCATCCAGATGCCCTGCAGACCGGCATGCTGTGCCCCGAGTACGTCGAACCACAGCGCCGAGGCGTGTGCCATCTCCTCGATAGGCGTCTCGGTCCGGTCAGCGGCGTGGCGATAGAGTTCCTCGTCGGGCTTGAACGTCGCCACCTCGTCGGCGCTGATGGTGTCTTCGAGCAGGTCACCGATGCCGGCGTGGGCGACCATCGACGCGAGCATCTCGGGGTTGCCATTCGAGACGACATAGAGGTCATAGCCCTGCTCCCGAAGTCGCTCCAGACCCTCGCGTACGTCCGCGAAGACATCGAGTTCGTGATAGACAGAGAGAATCTCGTCCCGTTCGGTATCCGGCAGGTCGACGCCGTGTGTGTCAAGTGCATAGGTCAACGCATCACGGTTCATCTCGTAGAACGTCTGGTAGGCGTCGATGTGGTTGCTGACGAGCGTGTACTCGATAGACCGGGAGCGCCAGAGCCGGGAGATAGGTTCCGGGTCCTCGACCCTGGCCGCAAGCGCCTTCTCGGCCGCGTCCACGTCGACCAGCGTACTGTAGGAGTCGAAGGTCAGCGTCGAGACTGCATCGGGGTCGAAAGCCATGCGAACACATACCAGTGGAGTCCCAAAACGCCACTGACCGGGATTCCACAAACCCTTATTTTCCCGCCCGAGAGTTGCGAGTCATGAAACAGGTCCGGTTTCGCGACCCGGCTGGAAGCGTGCGCACAGGCGAGTGGGTGGACGCCGATGGCGACCCCGCGGATACGACCACAGCAGGGACAGGGGGGCAGATTCGCTTTGGTGACCAGACCTACGACCCCGAGGAGGTGGACGTACTGGCACCCGTCGACCCGTCGAAAATCGTCTGTGTCGGCCTGAACTACGCCGACCACGCCGCCGAGCGGGACAAGGAACCGCCCGAGCGCCCACTGCTGTTCCTGAAGCCGCCGAATACGGTGGCGAGCCACGGGAGTACGGTCCCGCTGCCCGCCGGGAAAGAGCGGGTCGACTACGAGGCCGAAATCGCCGTCGTCATCGGCGAGCAGTGCCGCCACGTGCCCGAAAGCGAGGCGATGGAGAAGGTCGCGGGCTTTACGTGTCTGGTCGACGTGTCGAACCGCGACGACCAGGACCGCGAACAGAACTGGGTTCGCGGGAAGGCCTTCGACAGTGCCGCGCCACTGGGTCCGGTGGTCGCAACGCCCGACCACGTGCCGGACGATGCATCCATCGAACTCCGGTGTAACGGAGAACTCCGCCAGTCCTCCTCGCGTGAGCATTTCATTTTCTCCGTGCCGGAACTGATTGCGGAGATTACGACCTACATGACGCTCGAACCTGGGGATGTGATAGCGACCGGGACACCCGAGGGTGTCGGCCCCCTCTCGGACGGTGACGAGGTGACCGTCGAAATCGAGGGCGTCGGACAGCTAACCCACTCCGTCACCCGCGAGTGACGTGCCGGGACACGGCGGCTTTGTGCAAGGATTACACGAAAAGTAACGTCGATTCCGACAGTGTAGACGCTCTATAACTTTGGTCCGGTCGCAGGTAACTGGCTGCATTGATGCGACTCAGTGACGGGTACCACGGCCCTCGCTTCTGGTCCCAGAACGGTCACGGACGGACCCAAACGGCTCGTGTGTTGGTGACCAACCCGGACACCGAACTCATCGACGACGGGTCGTCAGTGTGGCTTGTCACCGCCGTCCCCGACCCCGGTGTTCGGGCGACAGTCGAGGCCGGGGGCTCCTTCGAGGACGTACGTCGACAGCTCCGTGCCAGCCCCGGCGAATACACCGTCGTCCAGGTGTCGGCTGGCGATGAACTGACGGTCAGAGCACACCGCGGTGTCACGTCGAGCTACGAGGTGTTTTTCCTTCGTGGGTCAGACGGTACGGTGGTCGTGACCGACCTCTTTCGGAACGCTCTCGCCCAGCTTTCTGTCGACGAACGAACTGTGACGGACGAGATTGTGGCCAGCCATCTACTGTATCGGGCCGTCCCAACTGGGACCTACGTCGCAGAGGTCGGCCGACTGGAACACGGCGAGTCACTCTCGTGGGAGCCAGCCAGCGGTCCGCCGGAGCGTGACCTGACCGAGACGCTCACCTCGCCACCGACGTGTACCGACGGCACACGTGCGCTCGATGACGCGCTCCGTCGGTCGATGGCATACGAGTCGGCCGACAGCGTGGCGTCGATGCTGTCCGGAGGTGTCGACTCGACGCTTGTGCATACGTACCTCCCCGAGAACGCCCCGAGCACGAGTGGCGCGTTCGAGACGCCAGAGTTCGATTTCGAGGTGGACTACGCCCGGACCGCGAGTTCGCTGCTCGGCACCGACCACGACTTTGTCACCGCGCCCGAGACGAGTTTCACCGCGCGGCTGGAGTCGGTCATCGACGCCATCGGAATGCCGCCCCAGCAACTGCAAGCGCCGACCATCGATATGGGTTTGAACGAGACGGACTGGGGGGCCTACGTCTGTGGTGAGGCCGCCGATAGCCTCTACGGGATGGGGGCCGGGACAGCACAGACGGTCTGGCAGACCCGCTTTCTCAGACACCTGCCTGCCGTTCATCCGCTGCTGGAAAGCCATCGAAACCGTGCCAGGGAACTGGTGCGGTCGCCGTGGGACCCGCGAGGACTGGCACAGCAGTCCTCCCAGTATCTCGATCAGGACTACGTGAGCGAGTTCGTCGACGAACGACTGGTCGAACGCCTGCAGCGAAAGCGACTCGCGTACGCGAGCGCACGGGTGCCACTGGTCGAGGACACCGACCGGTTCCGTGCCCACCTGGACTGGGGGCACTGGATTGGCCGCTTCTGTGAGAACACGCTGACCGCCTACCGTCAGATTGCACAGGCGCGGGGGAAGGCACTGCGGGCACCCTTCGCGTCGAGAGCCGTCACCGAGGCGGCGCTGTCGGTGTCAGTCCCGCAGCGGTACGTCTCCGGTCGGGAGAGCAAACACATCCCCAAGCGGCTGCTCGCCCAGCGACTTCCGGGCTACGAGACTTCGAAACCGAAAGGCAACGGCAACCTTCCCGAAGGGAGATTTCTCCGGTCGGGGCCGCTCGTCTCGGCACAGGAACGGTACGAGGTGCCCGCGTTTGCCCCCGTCTCGTCGTGGGACGACGTCGTCGAGCGCTCCCCCGGAATGGGATGGATTCTGCTGTCGTGGGCAATCTGGCGTGACCGCGTGCTTCAAAACGATGACCTCAGACCTGTCCCACACACGCGAATGCTCGATATCTCGCCGTAACGCGTTCGCGCCACGGCAGGCCCTACAGCCCACTGGTGGGGTCAGTGACTATCGCCTGCGAACCGCGGTGCACGAGTTCGACATCGTCGACGGGGAACGCCGAAGGGGAGGGATGGGCACCGAGAAAGCCGAGACACGCACCCAGATAGACCGGGAGAAAGGAGACTACCTTCCGGGCAGTTCCCTCGATGCCAAGCAGTGCAACGAGCCCAACCAGTCCGACCACAGTCAGGAGAACCCAGAGCCCAATCCCAGCCGCGCCGACTGCGACGGACACGGGACCACAGAGTGCCCAGATACCGCCGAGTCCGTACTGGCGATACCGGTACAGTACCTTCCCGAGAATCGATGGCGACCCCAGCGACTTGCGCAGCACTTCGCCGAGCCCGTGGTAATAGCCGCTTTGCCAGCGTCTGAGTTGTTCCCCGAACCCGCTTTCGAAGGGGTGATTCGCCGCCACGGTCGGCGTGCGAACGAGCCGATACCCTGCCTCGTCGAACCGGAAGCCGAGTTCGATGTCCTCGAGCGCGCTGAGGTGTGGGTCGAATCCACCGACAGCGGTCAGTGCGGCCCTGTCGTAGAGTGCGACGCCCCGGAGCGACGTGACAGTCCGGGATTCGCGTGCAGTGCTCCCGTTGAGGTGGCCATCGACGCCCGCGATAGCAGGGGCCGAATCGAGTACCTCCAGCGCCTCCCCAAGCCAGGAGGGTTCCAGAACCATGTCGCCGTCGACGAAGAGAATCCGGTCGGCGCTGGTCAGTTCCGTTCCGACGTACCGCCCGGCACCGGGTGTCGTCTCGACCGACGGCGGCAGTCGATAGATACTGACCGGGTACGAACGGGCGATGTCGACAGTGCCGTCCGTCGACCGCGAGTCCACCAGAACGACCTCGTAGCTCGATATCCCGTCACACGTCTCGAAGAGAGCGTCCAGACACGCTTCGATACGGTCGGCCTCGTTGTACGTGACGACGACGACAGAGAGGTCTGGGTTCGAGTGTGTCTCCTGATGCCCTGAGTCGTGTCCTGCCGGCGCGGTCACCTGCCACTCACCATGCTCGTCCGACTGACTCCCGAGCCCCGGCTATTGTTATACTCTCTCTACTTTGGAAGTGTATCTCGTTGCCGGCCCCAGCGGAACAAGAGCAAATCGACCTTAGCTCTCCAGGCCACGGACACGCTGCTGGAACCCGTAAGCGGCCTCGAAGAACACCTCGCGATACGGTTCGTAGCTGAAGTAATGCGAACTGTCCGAGACCTCGATGTACTCCGTGAGACCGTCGGTGCCGAGGTCATCATAGAGCGCCAGCGTGTCGAGGCGCTCGGAGAGGATGTCGTTCTCGCCACGAATCAGAAGCGTCGGGATATCGACCGCGCCGGGGTCATACGGTGGGTCACCGTTCGTGCAATCTCGGGTATCCGCCTGCGGACCGGCAGGTACCCGATAGCTCGTCTCATCGATACCCTGGACAGAGTCGGTGCGTATCGCCGAGATATCCTCGGACAGTCGCTCCGGGCCCGGGGTGTCCTCCCCGGAATCGGTCTCCTCCAGCACGAAGTAGCCGCCGAGGTCCGTCGGAACCCCCATAGAGTCCGCCATACTCTCGAAGTCCCAGGTCGGCTCATACACCGGCGCACCGGCGACCAGCGAGGACACCTGCTGTGCGATGTCAGCGCCGACATCGGGGAGGTCTCCGGACAACAACAGCATCGTGTAGATGGTCCCCCACGAGAGCGTACACAGGTGAAGCGTCTCCGCCCGGTCGGCGACGAACGACAGGGCATCAGCCCCGTCCCGTGCCGCCTGGGGCGCTCGGACGGCGGGCGCATTCGCCGATGGCTGGTCGTCGTACTCGGGAATCGGGTCGCTCCGGCCGTACCCGCGGATGTCGAGTGCGAAGACACGTTGTCCCCGCTCGGCGGCATATTGCAGCCACGAGTACGCGCCGTCGTCCGTCGGTGGCGCGAACATCCCCCGCGACGACGTAATCGCACCGTGGAAGAACAACACCGCCTCCTCCGCATCCTTGGGACCGCACTCCCACACCCGCAACCGCGTGCCGTCTCGCGCTTCGATGTCGTGCGAGACCAGTTCCATACCGGTATGTGTGACCGTGGCTGGAAATAACTTCGTGGGCGGGTACTCAGAAGCAACGCTTAAATTTTGGCTTGCCTAAAACGAGTTCGTGGCGGACCGGAATCCGAGCAAGCAGGCAGACGTGTGTGTCGTCGGTGCGGGACCGGCTGGTGCGCTGGTCGCATCGACGCTTGCCGGGCGTGGTCACGACGTGGTCGTCCTCGAAGCGGGCCCGAGATTCGACAGGAGCGACCGGCCCGAGCGGATGGAGCGGGCGATTCGGCCCGGTATCGACCGGGACACGTGGAACATGGGTGGCCCACGGGACGCATACGAGTCGAGTGGTGAGCGTCACTACCCGCTCAACATCGCCCGTGTGAAGGGGGTCGGCGGGTCGACGCTGCACTGGCAGGGGATGGTGATGCGCCTCCACCGGTCGGACTTCGACGGAACGGCGGGCACCGGTGAGGACCCGGCCTGGCCCATCGACTACGAGGAGTTACGGCCCTACTACGCCGACGTAGAGCGGGCGTTTGGCGTCGCCGGCGCGGACGACAACCCCTTTGCACCGCCTCGGGAGACTCCGTTCCCGATGCCGGCGTTCCCGCCGAGTTACAGCGATTCGCTCTTTGCCCCGGCGTGTTCGGAACTCGGCATCGCGATGCACTCGGTCCCCAACGCCCGCAACTCCGAGCCCTACGACGGGCGCAGCGAGTGCGTCGGCTACGGGACCTGCCAGCCCGTCTGTCCATCCGGCGCGAAATACAGCGCCGACGTACACATCGAACGGGCCGAGCAGCGAGGGGCGCGCGTGATAGACCGCGTGCCCGTACAGCGACTCCTGACTGACGACAGCGGCCAGCGAGTCAGGGCGGCGGTCTACGCGACGCCTGACGGCGAGACCTACGAGCAGCGAGCACGCCAGTTCGTCCTCGCTGCGGGGGGTGTAGAGATACCGCGACTGTTACTCCTGTCCGCGAACCCGGACCACCCCGACGGCCTGGCAAACGGCAGCGGCCTGGTCGGCAGATGCTTCATGGACCATCTGTTCGCAGGCGTCGGCGGCACCCTGGACGAGGAGACCAGACAGAATCACGTGGGCTTTCTCACCAGCGAGACCCACCAGTTCTACGACGACCCGGGGCAGGCAGTCACCGACCGGGACGGGAACGTGCTTGTACCTGCGACCGAGAAACCGCTGGCACCGATGAAACTCGAATTTTTCAATTACGCCGGCCCGTCCCCCGTCGAACTCGCACTCACGGGGGACTCCTGGGGTGACGAACTCCTCACGGAGCTGCGCGGGGCCTACGGCCACAGCATCGCCATGGGTGGGCTGGTCGCCCAGCGTCCCGACCCCGACAACCGGGTGACGGTGGACCCCTCGACGACCGACAACCACGGGAATCCAGTCCCCGACATCGAGTGGGCACTCGACGAGCGGACCCGGCGGACAATCGAGCGGGCCAACGAGATTCAACGCGCGGTACTCGATGAACTTGGAGCCGACATCTCCTGGACAGTTGGGCCAGCAGACACTGGCCCGGCGTACCACCACATGGGGACGACACGGATGGGGACAGACTCCGCAGAGAGCGTGGTCAATCCACGGCTTCGGACTCACGACGTTGGCAATCTCACAATCGCATCGAGCAGTGTCTTTCCCGCAAGCGGCGCGATGAACCCCACGCTGACCATCGGCGCGCTCGCACTGAAGGCTGCTGACCACGTTGACGAGGACCTCTGAGCGACGGCCGTCCCGCAGAAACTGGCCGCTACAGCGTGAGATACCCCATTCCAGTCGAGATGATGAGACCGGCGTCGACGAGCAACAGCAGGGCGACGACGGCCCCGGCCTGGAGGAAGCGCGTGGCGTTGCGTGCCGGCTCGCGGACCTTGTCCTGTTTGGTCCCCTCGGTGAGTTTGCTGGCACCGACCTCGACGAGGCCAGCCAGCAGGAACCACAGGACAATCATCGTCACGACGAGATGCCCGCGTGGCGACCCAAACAGCGAATCGACAGTGTAGCCGGCGGCAGCGGCCGCCATGTGTCCACCCGTTATGAAGAGTACTGCGGCACTCGACCGGGAGACGAGTTGCAGCTTCCCGGTGAGGGAATCGAGCGGAGCCGCGTTCAACTCACCGTTCCGTGCCAGTGGCAACACAGCCCAAGCGACGAAGAGTACAGTTCCAGACCACAGTGCAGCAAACAACAGGTGTACGACGTATACACCGGCATTGACAAGCGACATATCCGATAGCTACGGCCACAGCCCCTTCAAAATGTACTTTCTCCCTCGTAGAATTCGGCCAGGCTGTCTTTGTTTTTGATTTCCTCGATGTCGAGTTTGTCGATGATATTGACGAACGAACCCGGGTCTGGGACGAGGAAAATATGCAACTGGAACTCTGTGTCCTGTTCAGCGAGGTCGACCACCGTATCCAGAACGATAGAAAGGGAGTCCATCCGGATGTGTGAGAGGGTGCTCTCGGCGATTTCGCTCGTGTGTTCGCGCTCGACGGTCGGTGTCTCCATATCGATAGTCGTTTCCAGCGTGTTGGCGATGCCGTCGATGAACCCCGAGGTGAGGATGTTACAGATTTCCTGCAGCGCGCTCTGGTGCATCTGGTTCAATGCGCCATCCTCGACGGGCTGGCCGGTCATCTCCTCCGCGATGGTTGCAGCCGTCTGGTCGTCGAACGTCATCACGAACACACCGTAGGGTGGCTCCGTGAGACGGATGCTCGCGTGGTACATCTCCCCGCTCCCCATCTCGTTTTCGATGTCGCTCGGTTCGACGAAGGAGAGGCTCTTTATCTGTACGTCGGCCTCGATACCGGCCATCGTCGACAGCGATGAGGCGACGTTTTTCGCCCCATGCTGAATGAGTTTCCCGATGATTGTCAGCTTCCGTATATCGACGAGTATCGGCATTGCTGACAGCTATTCGAGGGACTGGGATAGTAGTTTCGGGGCGGTCGTATCAAATCTCAGCTACTAATATGACCCGAAGCAGTCACATCTTCAGCATCGAGGTCGATGGAGTCCAGTAGATTGACGAATGCTCCGGGGGCTGGCACGAGGTAGACGTGCAGTTCGAGGTCAGTCCCGGCCTCGGGAACGCTGACCGTCGTATCCAGGACGATAGCGATAGCTTCATCGTGGATATGCGAGAGCTGGTTTTCGACGATAGCCTCGCCGTCGGTGTGTTTCAGGCTCGGCGCTCCCATGTCTATCGTCGTGTTCAGGGTGTTGGCGAAGCCGTCGATGAACCCGGAGGTACAGATGTTACACATCTCCTGGAGAGCACTCCGCTGCATGTCCGACAGTTCGCCCTCGACTTGCTCCCCGACGACCAGTTCCGCCACGGCCTCGGCAGTGGCATCCGAAAAGGTGAGCATGAAGGAGCCGTATGGCGGTTCCGTCAGGTCTATCGTTGCAGTGTAGACTTCCTTCGGACCGATTTCGTCAGGCAGGTCCGCAGGGTCGACGAAAGAGAGAGCCCTGATGTCGATAGTCGCATCGACGCCCGCGAGTGTTCCGAACGACACTGCGACGTTCTCGGCCGCATCTCTGATTAGCTCGTTGATGACACCCAGTTGTCGGACGTCGACGAGTAGTGGCATAGTATATCCTCACCAGTCCCAGCAGTCGCAGTATCGTGTGTTTACGGGAGCGAGAATATAAAGTCCGGGTGAATGCTATCAGCCGTGAGAACCGGGGGCGGGGGACCGCGTGCCCGGTGCCGAGTCGGTTACTTTTCGTCTTCGATGGAGTCAGAGTCCATGTACTCGATGCCCTCGTCGTCTTCACTACCGGTCGAGGCAGCCGTGTCGCTGCTTGTGCTGGTGGTGTCCTCGCCTTCCTGGATTTCCTGCAGTTCCTTCTCGACTTCCTGACGGCCTTTCTTGAACTCGCCCATGGCCTCGCCGGTCGAGCGCGCCAGTTTCGGAATCTTGTTCGCACCGAACAGGAGCACCGCTATCAGCAGGATGACGACCATCTCCATCCCCCCGGGCACTGGTCCGAAGAGGGGAACTAGTGTTTCTACCATTGCTACCTTCGTGTTGCCAACTCCCGATTATAGGCTTTTTGCTACTCTCTCCGACAGAATGACAGGTTCAGTGGGGTTGCTGAGCCTTCGCAAGGAACTTGACCCAGCCACCTGAATAGGTCGGTATGGTATCCGAAGGTGACGAAGCCCCTGACTTCACGGCACCGCTTGCAAACGGCGATATCGGCGAGTTCACCCTCTCCGAACAGCTCGACGAAGGGCCGCTCGTACTCGCGTTCTTCCCCGGTGCGTTCACAAGCGTGTGCACCCACGAAATGAACGCCTTCCAGGATGACCTCGCGGCCTTCGAGGACGCTGGTGTGTCGGTCTACGGCGTCAGCGTCGACTCGCCGTTCGCACAGAACGAGTTCCGCGAACAGCTCGGTCTGGAATTTGCCCTCATCAGCGACTCCGGGAAAGAAATCATCGAGGCCTACGACGTGTCGATGGACTTCGAGAGTCTGGGGGTCCCCGGTGTGGCCAAGCGGTCGGTGTTCGTCGTCGACGGCGACGGCACGATTACCTACGCGTGGGTCAGCGACGACCCCGGCGTCGAACCGGAGTACGACGAGGTGCTGGCAGCCGCAGAAGAGGCCGCCTAATCCGGCCTGGTCGAGTCGCCCGCGGCGTGGCTTTTTACCTGCCGCGCGCGACGTTCGATGCGATGAGTGAGGACCCAGCTGACAGTCACGCCGAGAACAACGGCCGTATCTACGACCCCGAGGCCGACCACGCGTTCCCCGACGAGCGCGTCAACGAGATTCTCGCCTTTGTCGACGACGACGAGGAGATTACTGCATATCTGGAGGCACAAAACGTCAACCCCGTCAAGCGCAAGCGCTACAACGACCACGGCACGAAACACATCAGCATCGTCCGCAACCGGGCGCTGTGCCTTTACGACCTACTCAAAGCCGGTGGCGTCGCTTTCAACGGCGCGGCCGACCAGGGGCTTGAAGAGGCCGACGAGCCAGTCATCATCGCGTTGGCTGCCATCCTCCACGACATCGGTCACGTCGTCCACCGCGACGCCCACCCCTACTACTCGATTCCGCTTGCCGCGGACGAACTCGACCGCATCCTTCCCGAGTTCTACGACACGGCCGACCGGGTGCGCGTCAAGGGGGAAGTGCTCCACGCGATTCTCTGTCACCATACCGAGGAAGAGCCGCTAACACTCGAGGCAGGCGTCGTCCGCGTCGCCGACGCACTCGATATGGAGCGTGGCCGCTCACGTATCCCATACGAGCACGGGGGGCGGGGCATCAATACGGTGTCCAGCCAGGCTATCGAACGAGTCGTGCTCGAACCCGGCGACGACGTGCCTGTGGAAATCGAAATCGAGATGCGTAACGCTGCCGGCGTCTATCAGGTCGATAACCTCCTGAAATCGAAAGTTCATGACTCCGGCCTGGCGGACCTGCTGGAGATTGTGGCTCTCAACGCCCACGAGGACGACGACGACATCGTCGAGCGAATCGAACTCTAGGAGGTAACCCGTATCTGAGTGCGCGCGCCCAGGTCCCAACCGGAGAGGAACTGGCTGAGCGAAAGTCCGTAGGCCGGGTTCTCGGCCGGATGAAACTGCTCGAACGTTGGTCGTGAGACGCGGAGGATGTCTCCCGAACTCCGTCGATGCCCGTCGGGTCGGCGACGTACAGCAGCACCACAGAGTCGCCGGTTCCGACAACGCGATAGATGCCATCCGGTACATCTGCATCGTCGGGTGGCCGAACGTGGTCGTACGGCTGGGGGTCCGGGAGCGAACCCGACCGGGTCACTCGTCGGTGTCACGTCGGGAGTTCCCCGTCTGCCGGCGTCAGCAGATAGCGTCCGGAAACTCACCTATCACGTCCCAGAAATCACGGCGTGTTCCCCAATGTTTTGCCTACGGTCACAATGGTTTAGTGAATTCATCGCCAACTGTGTGTATGAGAAACACACCCACTGAAGGGGTCGCGGACCGACGTGAAAGGGACCAATCGGGGAGCGGCCGGTCATCGTCGGGTGTGCGTGGCGTCGTCGGCTCCTTGCTCACAAAAATCAGGCAGACTGGACGACTCCTCCACCAGCGAATACCTGGCTCAGACGGCACCGTTCCCAACCGCTCCAGTGATGACAGACACACGCGGCGCAGTGGCGGAGACCGGAACCGACTCACTGCAAGCAAGACAGACGGGGACCAACAGCCCAGGCCGCTCCCTGACGGGCCACAGGTGTGTATCGAACACGACAAGGACGCACTGCGCGTCTACGACCCAGCCCGGAACGGGGCGTACATCAGCTCGGATACGTGGCAGCGCATCGAGCGGTAGTCACATACGCAGCGTCAGGGCTGGCGGTTCCGTCTCCGGGAACTCCAGACGGATGCGACTGCCACCGAGGTCACTTCCCTCGAACGTTATGTCACCGTCTGCGGCATTGACTATCCAGGTAACCATCCAGAGCCCGATACCTTCGCTGTGTTCGAGCGGCGTCTCCTCGTCGGAGGTGAGGACGTTGATTTCGTGTGCCGGTATTCCCGGACCGTCGTCTTCGACCGTGATAGCGATGACCTCGTCCGTTTCAGAGTCGGAGATGTGGACGTGAACTTCCGGCTCCTCGGCATCCGCATGTTCGATGGCGTTGCGAATCAGTTCCTCGATGGCCATCCGGAACTCGTCCGGGAGACGCGCCCACGCGGCGTCGGGCATCTCTGTCGTCAGCCTGGCCTCGGGAAACGTCATCTCCATTTCTGTCAGAACGTCCCAGACAATAGTCGTCACGTCCTTGGGTCGCGTCTCCGGCGGCCACTCCCGGAGCAGTTCGTGGATGTCACGGGCCTTCTCGCTTTGCTGGCTGAGACGGTTCGATGTCCGACGGATGCGCTCGGTGTACTCCAGTGCGCGCTCGTCTTCGACCACGTCCTCGATGACCTCGGCGTAGCCCTGGATGATATTGACCTTGTTCCCGAGGTTATGCCTGAGGACGCGACTCAGCACGGAGAGTTCCTGTTCGCGGCGTCTACGGTCGGAGATATCCCTGGCCGAACCAACGATGCCGACGAACTCGTCGTCGTACTCCAGGACTCCGAAGTTGACTTCGACGGGGAGAGTGCCATCCTCAGCCGTCTGCAGTGTCGACTGCCACGCGTAGCTCTCTCTGTCGGCTTCGGGGCTCAGCAGGTCCGTGATGAGGTCCCGACGCTCGGCCCGCTCCTCGGGACCTAACACTTTCTGTGGAGTCGACCCGATGAGGTCCTCGCGCGAGTAACCCGTCAGTTCCTCGTAGGCCTCGTTGACGAGGACGTACCGCCCCTCGGCATCGAGCATGTACAGCGCGTCCTCGGTCTGCTCGACGATCATCTTGTACTCCTCCGCTCTCTGGGCCGGACTCTTGCTAACCGGGTCGCGCTGGAACGTCCCCACGTCATCTGGCCTCGGAGCAGATTCGTGCCGAGCAAGCGTCTCGGGGTCCTCGACTGCGATATCCCGCCTCCTGCGAACGGGAGCTTCCGAGTCCAGCAGATTGTGATTGATCAGAAAGCGCCAGCCATAGTCGGTCACACCATAGAACGTGTCGGGATATTCCTCCTGTCGCTTTGCAGGTGGGAGACGGACCTCTTCGACGACATCCCGCTCGATGAGTTCCGCTAGACGCGTCTCGACTGCTTCTGTGGAGAGGTCGGAACAGAACTGCGTTATCTCGTAGGCGGTCGGGAGTTGCTCCGTATGCTGGAGGATAGTCTGGAGAATGCGGAACCGACCTGCCTCCGTTATGAAGTGATGCAGCTCTCTGTCTACGCTCATACGTTGTGGCCGTCCCTCTCGTGTGAGATACGTCACCTTGGATGAGATTCGGTATAAGCTAATCGGCCATCCGAACGCCACAGCTTTTATACCGGTCGATTAGCTCTGACCCAACCATCGGAGCGAACACTACGTCGGACACCGAGGATTCGTCGTGACGGCTTTCATGGAGACGAGGGGTAGGTGACGTTACCACCATCGATGAGTTCTTCGCCGACACCCTCGATTACGACCGCGTCTCCGGCGAACTCGGTGGCAGGCAGGAGCTCGCCGACGATATCGAGATGTTCCATACGGCGTTCCCAGACCTCTGAGCGACCATCCGACGCAGCATGTCACAAGACGGCACCGTTTCGCTCATCGATACTCTCTCCGGAACCCACGAGGAGCAGTGTGAGGAGATTCGACCCACGCGACAGGAGATGGAGGCAAAAGGGGGCAGCCATCGGTCACTACGAGGACAGCGAGATTACGGAGTACCGCAGCGTCTTCGACAAGCTCCGCATGCTCGAACAGCTCTGGGTCATCACCGACTAGCACCGCTTTCAGCACGTATTTCCACGGTTCCGAGTACAGACTTGACGTAACGGAACAAGCATGCGCTCTACCAGGAGACTCGCTTCCCGTTTTCAAGGAGCGAGATTGGACAGTGGGGAAGACCATACGAGGTGGTTGTGTACATAGCGGACAAACCCAGGAGTAACATTATATAAGGAGAACATTTGCACTAGTTCATGAGCGGGTATCAACTGCATCTACCTCTCATCCTGATTGCGTTGGCAACGTCGGTCGGAGTACTGACGACAGTCTATGCCGCGTATTATCTCAAGAAGTACGAACGGACCAAACAGGTGGTCACGTTTACCGTTCTGGCCACAACAATAACTATCTGGACGTTTTTTGCGCTGTTACAGTTAACGGCGACGACCTACGCACAGTCATACTGGGCGTACAAGATGCTCCACTTCGGATCGTTCACCACCGCGCCTGCCGTGTTCTTGTATGGACTCTCGATGGGGGACGCACGGAGATGGGTGAACTGGAAGGTCGGCGCTGTGCTGGTCCTGGTAGTATCGCCCGTCTTCGTCTTGTTATTCACCGACCCTGTGCCATTTCTGTTCGAAAACCCACGTCTGCACCCGTTCGGAGCGTTCTCGGTCATCGAACACGGCAACAGCCCCCTCTATGTCTCGTACCTGACCGCGTTCTACGTCATCGCGACGGTTGGACTGTCCTACATCGTCTACCAGACGTGGTCCGACTCGAGTCTCAGCCCGGGACAAACTGCGATTCTGGTCCCCGCCATCTTCGCTCCGATGCTGTTGTCCGTCGCACACACCTTTTCACTTCTCCCGTTTGAGACGCCAGGCACGATTTTGACACCGACATCGTTTTCGGTGGGTATGGCAGGAATCGGTTACGCAGCGTTCCGCTACGAGACCTTCGATACGAAGGCGCTCGCCCGCTCCCGGACGATTGAAAACATGAGCGAGGGGTATCTGCTCGTCGACACCGGCGGGGAAGTCATCGACTCCAATCAGAGTGCCTGCTCGTTGCTTGACGCCGAAACCTCGCTCACTGGCAGCCATATTTCGGACCTGTTTCCCGACGTAGCTGAGCAGGTGTCGGGAGGAAGAAAGACTGCCCAGTCGTTCGAGACGACTGTCGAGACTGGTCACGAAACACGGACCCTTGAGGTCGTCATCTCGAACCTTATCACCGATGCCGGTCAGACGCTCGGTACCCTGTTCGTAGTACACGATATTACGACACGCAAGAAGGCCACACAGCAGTTAGAGAAGCAACGCAACGACCTCGACATCCTGAACCAGGTTCTACGGCACGATGTCCGGAACGACCTGCAACTGGTGACCTCGTATGGCGAACTACTGACCGACCACGTTGACGGGGATGGAGACGAGTACCTCGTGACATTACGTGAGAGCGCCGACCACGCCGTCGAGTTGACCAAGACGGCACGCGAGATGGCCGATGTGATGCTGTCACGAGAAGATGCACAGCAACAGGACGAGGTCAACCTCGGCAAAACGCTCGAACGTGAACTGGACAAGATCGAAACGGAGTATCCTGACGCACGCGTGAGAGTGGAGGAGTCACTCCCGGCGGTGCAGATTCGGGCCAACCAGATGGTCGATTCGGTGTTCAGGAACCTCCTGTCAAACGCCATCCAGCACAACGACAAGGACGTGCCGGAGGTTTCGGTCTCTGCGACGACCCGCGACGAGACAGTTGTCATCCGGATTGCAGATAACGGCCCCGGAGTGCCTGACGACCAGAAAGAAGAAATCTTCGGGAGAGGTGAGAAGGGTCTCGACAGCTCCGGGACCGGTCTCGGCCTCTACCTCGTCCAACACCTTGTCATGCAGTACGGCGGTGAGGTCTGGGTTGAGGACAACAGCCCCGAAGGTGCTGTCTTCGCCGTCGAAGTACCACGTGCCGATGAGGCCTAACTCGCTGCCCCATCCACGGGTACTCCACTATCACGCCGATTGAGACGGCCAAAGTCAGTATTCGGAAAGGTCGCCGACCGCCATACCGATTCCGCACACGAGTGAGGCCAAGGCCACACCGAACACGAGAAGCCAGGTAACGTTCATGAGTTCGCGAGGCACAAACTGCTGGACCACCATCAAGACGAGTCCGACAATACCACCGAAGACGATCGTCCACCAACTTCCGTCGTCGGACGGTGTCTCCCGGAGAAGTCGCAAATAGTCGACCAGAAGCGTCACGCCAATCCCATACAGGAGGCTCAGAGTAGTGCTAACGATTACGGAATCGAGCAGGAGAATATGCGAACCCAGGCCGACGCAGACTCCCGAGATGCCACCGACGACTGCACCCACCTTGGTGGGGGGTTTGTCGACGGGTTCTTGAGGCGATGCCCCAGTCTGTGGGGGAGCGTCTGTGTCGAACGTCGCTGTCTCCTTCTGACCACCATCAGACTGTCCGACTCTCGGACACATGTACGGCAGTATTCTCTCCCCTGCCAATAAAACCGGTTGCAGCAATACAGTACTCCTGTCCGACTCTCGTCGAACACTATTCAGTCAGTTGTCAGTTTTGCCCTTCTTATCGCCACGTGACATTACCGGACAGCGATGGCTCCCTCTGGATTCTATGAACGGGAATCTCGCTCTGAAGAGCCTTCCCTCTCCTGTGGAACTCCTGCATTTCGCGTCTCGCGTGATTCAACTCTCTGTCGATTTTCGCCTCACGTTGTTCGGCAGAAAATGCGTTCACGGCTCGCTACGCTCGCCGTTCACGTTTCGAGGCGCTCACTATCGTTCGCGCCTCGCATGCGCCGGCCGGGACCGAGCAGACTCGAAGAGTCTGCGAGGGTCGGGTGGCGCAGGACCGCAGGGAGTGCGCCGGCCGGGATTTGAACCCGGGCTACCGGAAGACCTCGCGGTACTCGGTCTTCCGAAGTCGCAAAACGTCGCTTCGCTCAGTTTTGCTCCCATGAGCTTGGAAAGCTCAGGCAAAAATGCGCCGGCCGGGATTTGAACCCGGGCCATGAGCTTGGAAGGCTCAGGTCCTACCACTAGACCACCGGCGCGCTCGTTCACTTCGTTCAATCGCGCCCTGTCGTTCGCAGGATCTTCCACCCTGCTCACCACCGGCGCTCACTCGTATTTGCAGGAGGGTGATTAATACCGTTTTCCTTTCAGCCGCTGACTTCGGCATAGCAGTTCCCACTTGACACCCGGACACTCTCGACGGTCAACGCACTCGCCGCGAGGTCGTCCTCGAACTCGGCCGGCGCGTAAATGTGATAGTACCGTGGGACCGTCTCTCCGCTCGGTAGTGTCCAGTCGACCGTCGTATCGAATCCCTCCTCTGCATCGGCCGAAGCGTCAAATCTATCGTGGGCTGTACTCCACGCGCTCACGAGGGCGCGACCCTCCTCGGTGAGTACCCGTGCGAGGTCAGTCAGGCTCGCCCGTCGCTGCTCTGTGGTGGGCAAGTGATGCAGGGTTGCGACGTAGACTGCGGCGTCGATTGTCCCACTCTGGATGGGTAAGGCAGCGGCATCTGATTGGAGAAGCGCACCCGACCAGCCACGCTCGGCCATCCGCTCGGTCGCAGTCCCCAGCAGTTGCCGACTCACGTCGACACCGATGACATGGTCGACACAGTCGGCCATGGCTTCCAGATGGCGGCCGTTTCCACAGCCGACATCGAGGCCGCGCGTGCCGTCGATATCATCGAGGAACTCCTCGACTTCGGGCCAGGGATATTCGCGGGTCTGTGCGAAGTGGTCGGCAATGTCGTCGTAGACTTCGCGGACGCGGGCCTGCGAGCGATGGTCGTCAACGCTGTCGCCATCACCCGCGGGCATCTACTCGTCCCCGTACTTCTCGGGGTATGCCTCGGCAAGCAGGTCCGACTGGTCGGTCAGACGCTCGCGAATCGGGTCGATGACCTCCGAGATGTACTCGCCGACAGCGCTTTTGAAGTCCGCGGGGTGGAGTTCCTCGCTGACGAAGTCCGCTTCGAGGTCCTCGTAGGTTTCGTAGACGAGGTCGCCGCCGTACTCCTCGGGACGCTCGACGACGAAGTCTTCGTCGCGCTGGTCCAGAATCGGGAAGACGAGGTACTTCGTGTACTCCAGCACGCCGTTGTCCTCGACTTCGCCCATCGGACAGTAGGCGTTGTCAATCTTCTCGGCAACCTCCTCGGGGGAGTCAGTGAGGTTGACCTTCGAGGCCTCTTCGGACGCGCTCATCTTGCCGCCGGTGAGTCCCGAAAGGAGTGGTGCGAACAGACAGACCGGGGACTTGCCGCCGTGGTCGGGCAGGATTTCGCGGCCAAGCATGTAGATGCCACGCTGGTCGATGCCGCCGTAGGCGATGTCCGCGCCCAGGGACTTCACGTCGAGATTCTGCATCAGGGGGTAGAGGAGCCCGCCGAGATTGGGGCTGTCACTCTCACGGACGACCTCGCTGGCCGCACGCTGTGAGCGGGAGATAGTCGTCTCGGCAGCCATGCGGTACATCTCCAGGGAGTACTCCTCGTCGAGTTGGTAGTCCATCCCGCGGACGAACTCGACTTCGTCAGGGTCGGCACCGGCCGCGTCAATCATCCCGCGGATGGCCTCCTCGTAGTAGGCCGACCGGGCATCGAGCAACTCGAAGGGACTTTTCTCGTCGTCGAGGTGGGCGTGCAGGTCCGCGATGAGGACGGTCACCTCGATACCGGCCTGCAGGAAGTCGGCCAGTTTGCGCATCGTGGTGAAGTGGCCGATGTGCATCTCCCCAGTAGGGGCGTAGCCGATGTAGGCCGACGGCGAATCCCCTTCCAGTTCCTCAGCGAGTTCCTCCTCTGTGACGACCTCTTCAGTGTGGCGGGTGACGAGGTCGACTCTGTCGGCCGTATCCATATCTACCGGTGGCGCGTGCTGTCGAATAAATCGTTTGTTTGGCCACTGGCCAGACGCCGTGGTAATCCTGCATCTGCTCGCCGCTACCTACTGACACAGCTGCTATGTGCCGATGACACTACTGTGGGCGCGCTCTGTCTGGCTGTGGGTGAACCACGGGCGGTCGGCGACGGAGTTACCCGACCGGACGGCCAATGACTGCACATGAACGAGCACACCCGTGACCCGACAGTCGGCCCGCCGAGGGGGGCCCCGACAGGGTGGGACGAGCACGAACAGCGCTGGGAACACGGAACCCTGCGTCGGGCGACGGTCCACGGGGTGGCGCTGTACAACGTCGGCGAGTACCACGAGAGCCACGATTGCTTCGAGGACGAATGGTATAACTACGGCCGCGGGACCACCGAGAGCCAGTTCCTCCACGGCATGGTCCAGGTCGCCGCTGGTGCGTACAAGCACTTCGATTTCGAGAACGACGACGGGATGCGCTCGCTGTTCCGGACCGCACTCCAGTACTTCCGTGGCGTCCCCAACGACTTCTACGGTGTCGACCTGCTGGGTGTGCGGACAACACTGACCAACGCACTGGAGGACCCATCAGTGCTACACGGCTGGCAGGTCGTCCTCGATGGGGACCGCCCGGAAGCAGGACCGGCGGATTTCGAATACGCCGAGCAGTTGGAGTGAGGAAATGGGTCACGTCGGTTGCCCGACGTGTCTGCCGAGTCGCTTCGATGACGTGTAACATCCGTGGGAACCGGAATACACACAAGGCTTGGAGTACCGAGCGTTGTGATACATGCGCGTCGAGACTCTGGGGTCTGGCGACCCCGAAATCGCCATCATCGGCGGGATTCACGGCGACGAACCCGCCGGCGTGCAGGCTGTCGAAGAACTGGCCGGGGCCGAACCCGATGTCGACCGCCCCGTGGCGCTCGTCGTCGCCAACGAGAAAGCACTCGACGCCGGGGAACGCTACGTCGACGAAGACCTGAACCGTGCATTTCCTGGCGAGAAGGGCGGCGAGACACACGAACGGCGGCTGGCGGCCGAACTGACTGACCGCTTTGGCGACTGTACGACGCTGTCCCTGCACTCGACGCAATCCTACCACGAGATGTTCGCTATCGTCGACGAGGTAACCGACTACGCCCGGAACGTCTGTCCGCGACTGAGCGTGGACGCGCTCGTGGATGCCGGCGAACACACTGACGGCCGCCTTTTCGAGGGCATCCCGCGCACCATCGAAGTCGAGTGTGGCTACCAGCAGTCAGACCAGGCGGCCGCCAACGCCGTCCGCGTCGCCCGGGAGTTCCTCGGGGCCGTCGGTGCTGTCCCCGACTGGGAGCGACCGGCGAAGGATGGTCTCCCGGTCTTCAGGCTGACCAAGCAGGTTCCGAAGGACCGTGCCGACGAGTACGAGGTGTACGCCTCAAACTTCGAACCGGTCGCTGCGGGGACGCCGTTTGCCGCCGCCGACGGCATCGACATCGTCGCCGACGAGGACTTCTATCCCGTGTTGATGTCGCCCGAAGGATACGAGCACGTGTTCGGCTACGCTGCCGACCGCATCGGGACGATTCCCTGACCCACACCCGACCTCTCGTCCGGACAGACGTTCGAGGGCCATCTGAACACCGGTATCGAGATTCGCGACTGAGGGCCCCCTCTCAGGCGTCCTCTGGGGGCTCGAACTGGACCAGCGTGAGGTCACGGTCCAGCATACAGTAGTCATGCGGTGGGTCGCCGAGTACTTCGTCGATGCGGTACTCGGCGTCGAACTCGGCCCCATCCGGCTCGCAGTATTCGTGGCTCGGACACTCGGTGTGGGGACAAGCGCCCTCAAGCGAGACTTTGCTACCCGCGAAAGCGCTCGAGGATGCGACGTTAGCTTCAATCGGTGCCGGTTCGACCTCGACCGCCGTCACACCGGTGTCATGAACAGCACACTCGAGCGTGCTGGCTCCGTCACGGATGTCGACGACCTCGTAGCGGCGGCTCTCGGTGAGGTTCAGGCACTGGTCGCGGTAGGGACACCCCTCACAGGCCTCCGATTCGCCGTGGTAGACGAACTCCGACCCCTCGGTGGCGAGGCGCGTCCCGACGAGCGTAATGGTGGTCACTAACCGGACGTTGACGGGGCTCCCGATTAAGTCTCTCGCCCGGTCAGTTCGTCGAGAGTCTCGAAGTAGTCCGGCCGGGGCACCTGATACAGCGAGCGATAGTCGATGTCCCCTGCCGCGAGTGCCTCGCTCAGTTCGACGACGCGTTGACGGGCGCTGGGTTCGCTCTCGAAGGATTCCCGGCCGTAATCGACCTCGGGTTCGAAGAACAGGGTCACGTACCAGGAATCCTCGGGGGCTGGCCTGTTGCGGCCGGGTCGGCGGTCCCGTTGCCCCTTGGTGAGATAGATAGTCGGCATACAGGGGGCCGGGAGGTCACTGCTGTCGAAGACATCAGGCCTGTAGGCCAGCACGACTTTCGTCTCCTCTTCGCTCCAGACATCCCAGCCGTCGGCGAGTCCGTCGAAGCCCATACGCTACCTACCGGGCCACCGACCATGAGTCCCGCGAAGGCAAACGACCAATTCGGAGGAAATTGGTCACAGCGTCACTGCCACTCTTATAAAGGCCGACGATTGCCCAGTTATGGCATAAGCGTCATCCCGGGTGCCGTAGGGGGGATTTTACGACTGGAAACATCGGGATCGCTCCTGCTTTTAGGGATATCTGAGGAAAGCTTATACACGTCCAGCACTCACATAATAAATAGTATCGGTGATTCCTCCGAGCACGACCCACCCTGACGACGGCTGTGCGCGGACCCGACATTGGTATGTATTCACATGCCAGTTTGTTGCGGGTCGATTGCCGGGAGGGTACCGATGGCCGGCGAGCGGGGCACACCCCGGCGGTGCCCACGACACACGCCGCGTGATACAATGACAGGTAACAAACAGACCCTCGAGGAGTTGAGCCAGGAGTACCGGGACGCGATTCCTGCGGACTTGCGACAGACGCACTCGTTCGACTGGTACCTGGAAACGCTGTACGACGACCCGAAGGTCGCCAGAAACGCTCACCAGCGGGTCGCGGACATGTTCGACTACTACGGGACGGAGTACGACGAGGAGGCAGGTGTCGTGGAGTACAAACTCGCCTCGGAAGACCCGCTTGAGGACGGGGAGAACACCTTCTATGGTCGAGTCGTCCACGAGGCGATGCACGAGTTCGTCAACAAGGTCAAATCCGGGGCACGGGGCCTCGGGCCGGAGAAGCGTATCAAACTCCTGCTCGGCCCTGTCGGGTCGGGCAAATCCGACTTCGACCGCCAGGTGCGACGGTATTTCGAGGACTACACCGCCCGCGAGGAAGGTCGGCTGTACACGTTCCGGTGGACCAACCTCTGTGACATCATTCCCGACCAGGACCCCGCCGACGATGTCGTCCGGTCGCCGATGAACCAGGACCCGCTGGTCCTGATTCCGGAGGCCCAGCGCCAGGAGATTCTCGAAGACATCAACGAGAACCTGGAGGCCCCCTACACCATCCGCAACGAGCAGGCGCTGGACCCGGCGAGTGAGTTCTACATGGACCGCTTGCTGGCCCACTACGACGACGACCTCGAAGCGGTACTTGAGAACCACATCGAAATCGTCCGACTCGTTGCCGACGAGAACCAGCGCCGGGCCATCGAGACGTTCGAACCCAAAGACAAGAAAAACCAGGACGAGACCGAGCTGACCGGCGACGTAAACTACTCGAAGATTGCGGTCTACGGGGAGTCTGACCCCCGCGCGTTCGACTACTCGGGGGCGTTCTGTAACGCCAACCGGGGTATCTTCTCCGGCGAGGAGTTGCTCAAACTCCAGCGGGAGTTCCTGTACGACTTCCTCCACGCAACGCAGGAACAGACAATCAAGCCGAAGAACAACCCCAGAATCGACATCGACCAGGTCATCGTCGGGCGGACGAACATGCCCGAGTACCGCGACAAAAAGGGCGACGAGAAGATGGAGGCGTTCAACGACCGGACGAAACGCATCGACTTCCCGTACGTCCTCCAGTACACCGAGGAAGCGCGCATCTACGAGAAGATGCTGCGCAACGCCGACCTGCCGGACATTCAGGTCGAGCCACACACGCTCGATATGGCAGGCCTCTTCGGCGTGTTGACCCGCATCGAGGAGCCAGACGACACGACGGTCGACATGGTCCAGAAGGCCAAGGCCTACAACGGCGAAATCGACGAGGCCGAAGATGTCGACGTGAAGAAACTCCGCGACGAGGCCGAGGACAAGGCCGATATCGGGGAGGGCATGGACGGCGTCTCGCCGCGCTTTATCGGCGACGAAATCGCCGAGGCCATCATGGACTCGATGCACCGCAGCCGCCAGTTCCTCTCGCCGCTGACCACCTTCAACCACTTAGAAGAGAACCTCGAAAACCACGGCTCCATCGCCGAGGAGGACTTCGAGACGTACTACCGCTATCTCGAAGCCGTCCGCGAGGAGTACAAGGAGCGTGCCATCGAGGACGTGCGCCACGCACTGGCCTACGATATCGACGAGATACAGCGCCAGGGCGAGAAGTACATGGACCACGTGATGGCCTACATCGACGACGACACCGTCGAAGACGAGATTACGGGCCGCGAACAGGAACCCGACGAGCAGTTCCTCCGGTCGGTCGAGGAGAAACTCGACTTGCCCGAGGACCGCAAGGACGACTTCCGGCAGGAAGTCGCCAACTGGGTCAGCCGTCGCGCCCGCGAGGGAGAGACCTTTGACCCACAGGACAACGACCGCCTGCGCCGCGCCCTGGAGCGCAAGCTCTGGGAGGACAAGAAACACAACATCAACTTCTCGGCGCTGGTCTCCAGCGGCGATATGGACGACGACGAGCGCAACGAGTGGATAGAGGCGCTCATCGAGCAGGGCTACTCCGAGGAGGGCGCCAAGGAAGTGCTGGAGTTCGCCGGCGCGGAGGTCGCAAAGAGCGAGATGGAGGAGTAGAGCCGTGAGCGGCGAGGACTACATCAGGGCGGCCGACCGCGCGCTGGAAGCGAGCTACGAGTCGCCGATGAGCCTCGACGGCTACGTCGAGATGCTGTTCGAGCATCCCGAGCGGGCGGCCCATGCTTCGAAGTACCTGCTAGCGGCCATCGAACACGCCGGCACGCGAACCGTCATCGAGGAGGGCGACCAGAAAGAGCGCTATCGCTTCTTCGATGACCCCTGGAACGACGGCGAACACGCCATCCTGGGCAACACCGAGGTGCTGAACGGACTGGTCGACGACCTCCGTTCGATTGCCGCCGGCCGAGGCAAAGACGAGAAAATCGTCTGGGTCGACGGCCCGACAGCGACTGGCAAATCCGAACTGAAGCGGTGTCTCATCAACGGGCTGCGCGAGTACTCAAAGACCGACGAGGGTCGCCGCTACACGATGGAATGGAACGTCGCGGGTGCCGCCGAGTCCGGCGGCATGACCTACGGCGATGCGACTAACCCCGACGAGGACGACTGGTACGAGAGTCCGGTCCAGTCACACCCACTCACGGTTTTCCCGGAGAGCGTCCGCGACGACATCGTCGCCGAGTTGAACGACCGGCTGGACGACCACATCCCGATTCGGGTCGACGGGGGGCTGGACCCGTTCTGCCAGGAAGCCTACGACCACCTCGAAGAGCAGTACCGCCGGCAGGGTCGGGAGGACCTCTTTTCGGCAATCACGGCCCCGGAGCATCTCCGGGTAAAAAACTACGTGGTCGACGTTGGCCGGGGTATCGGTGTGTTACACTCCGAGGACTCGGGCCAGCCCAAGGAGCGACTGGTCGGCTCGTGGATGGCCGGCATGCTACGGGAACTGGACTCCCGCGGTCGGAAGAACCCGCAGGCGTTTTCCTACGACGGCGTCCTCTCGCAGGGCAATGGCCTGCTGACCGTCGTCGAGGACGCTGCCCAGCACGCGGACCTGCTCCAGAAACTGCTGAACGTGCCCGATGAGGGTCGCGTGAAACTGGACAAGGGCATCGGGATGGAGATAGATACCCAGCTCATCATCATCTCGAACCCAGACCTGGAGGCACAGCTCAATCAGCACTCCGACCGCGAGGGACAGGACCCGCTCAAGGCGTTCAAGCGCCGGCTGGACAAACACGAGTTCGGCTATCTGACGAACCTCTCGCTCGAAGCACAGCTGTTGCGCCGGGAACTGACAAACGAGACGCCCGTCTGGGACGCCGTCTCGTGGGACCAGATGGAGGGCTGGATTCGTGAGCCGCTGTCGGTCAGCGTCCGCGACAGCGCAGGCGAGGTGACCGAGCGCGAACTCGCACCCCATACCATCGAAGCGGCGGCGCTGTACAACGTCGTGACCCGACTGGACGTGAGCGACCTGCCGGGCGACCTCGACCTCGTGGACAAGGCCCTGCTGTTCGACCGCGGCTACCTGCAGGAGGGCAACGAGCGAATCGATGTCGACGAGTTCGACTTTGCAGACGGGGCCGCCGACGGCGACCACGGCATCCCGGTCACCTACACGCGGGACGTCATCGCGGACCTGCTTCACGTCGAGTCCGAGCGGTTCCACGAGGAGTTACCCGTCGAGCGGGTCATCATGCCCCGGGACGTGCTGGATGCGATGGCCGGCGACCTCACCGGCGCGCCGGTGTTCTCGAACACTGAAGCCGGTGAGTTCGAGGAACGGGTCGTCGCCGTGAAAAATCACGTCTTCGAGCAACAGGAGGAAGACGTACTCAACGCAATCATGCGGGACAAGCGCGTCGACGAGGAGACCGTCGAGGAGTACATCGAACACGTCTACGCGTGGGCGGAAGGCGAGCGCATCGAGAACGAGCGCGGCGAACTGGAAGACCCGGACCTCCTGAAAATGAAGGTGTTCGAAGTCGAGCATCTCGGCCAGTTCACCGAAGACGACTACACGGGTGACAAGCCCCACGAGGAGGTGCGGAAGTTCCGGACGGACCGCATCATCACGGCGCTGAATCGCCACGCCTGGCATCAGCGGGACGAGGAGTTCCGTGTCGCCGACGTCAACCCCAAGGAGATTCCGGTCATCCAGACGGTACTGGGTCGACACGACTGGGATGATGTCCGGCGGACCTACGAGGACTTCGACCCCGACCAGTGGGACAACCCCCCAAGCGGGACGGAGACGGCCGAGCTGAAAGCCGACACCATCGAGAACATGCAGGAGATGTACGACTACACCGAGGCCTCTGCCGAGCTGACCAGCCGGCACGTCATGAGCCAGGTGAGCTACAAATGGAACTGACCGCCGGACCCACGTCGGAGGTGTGGCCATGGGTCTGAAAGACGATATTGAACGGTACCGCGAGGTCGGCGAGAACCGCCGGGAGGACCTCGCGGAATTCATCCAGTACGGCGACCTGGGCCAGAGCCGCCCCGACGAGGTGCGGATTCCCATCAAAATCGTCGACCTCCCGAGCTTCGAGTACGACCAGCGAGATATGGGCGGCGTTGGCCAGGGCGACGCCGAGGAGGGCGAGCCTGTCGACGCGCAACCAGAACCCGGCGACGGCGACGAGGACGGCGAACCCGGTGAGGAAGGCGGGGAACACGAGTACTACGAGATGGACCCCGAGGAGTTCGCCGAAGAACTCGACGAGGAACTCGGGCTCGACCTCGAACCCAAGGGCAAGAAAGTCATCGAAGAGACGGAGGGCGATTTCACCGATATCACGCGGTCCGGTCCCACCTCGACGCTTGATTTCGAGCGGCTGTTCAAAGAGGGACTCAAGCGCAAGCTGGCGATGGACTTCGACGACGACTACGTCCGGGAGGCGCTGAAAATCGACGGTTGGGGTCCCGCGAAAGTCTTCGAGTGGGCTCGCGGGGAGAACATCCCCGTCTCGCGGGCCTGGATAGAGGATGCATACAGCGACATCCCGAGCGACGAGAAGACGACGTGGGCCAGCTTCGAGGAGATGGAGGCAAACGTCGAGCGGTCGACGACGGCCCAGCGCATCCGCAGGGAGGGCGTCGAGGAGATACCCTTCCGCCGGGAGGACGAGCGCTATCGCTACCCCGAAATCGAGGAGGAGCGGGAGAAAAACGTCGTCGTGGTCAACATTCGGGATGTCTCGGGCAGCATGCGCCAGAAGAAACGCGAGTTAGTCGAGCGGACCTTCACGCCGCTCGATTGGTACTTGCAGGGCAAATACGACAACGCCGAGTTCGTCTACATCGCCCACGACGCGGACGCCTGGGAAGTCGAACGAGACGACTTCTTCGGCATCCGCTCGGGCGGTGGCACCCGCATCTCCTCGGCGTACGAACTCGCCGCCGCCATCCTCGAAGAGGAGTACCCCTGGAGCGAGTGGAACCGCTACGTCTTCGCAGCGGGCGACAGCGAGAACTCCAGCAACGACACCGAGGAGAACGTCATCCCGCTGATGGAGCAGATGCCAGCGAATCTGCACGCCTACGTCGAGACCCAGCCCTCGGGCAACGCCATCAACGCGACCCACGCCGAAGAGGTCGAGCGCCACTTCAGGGAGGCCGGTAACGTCGCTGTTGCCTACGTCTCTGCGCCCGATGATGTGACCGATGCAATCTACGAGATACTCAGCACGGAGGACGAAGAATGACCACCACAGACGAGTTCGAGATGCACCGCGAGGCCGAGCGACTGGAGGAAGTCGTCGAGGAAGCGAGCAACCTCGCAGAGAAGCTCGGACTCGACCCGTACCCGGTCAACTACTGGATTGTCGATTACGACGAGATGAACGAACTCATCGCCTACGGCGGGTTCCAGCAGCGGTATCCCCACTGGCGATGGGGGATGAAATACGACCGCCAGCAAAAGCAAGGGCAGTTCCTCGGCGGGAAGGCCTTCGAAATCGTCAACAACGACAACCCGTCTCATGCCTTTCTGCAGATTTCCAACAGCCTCGCGGACCAGAAAGCGGTCATCACACACGTCGAGGCCCACGCCGACTTCTTCAACAACAACGAGTGGTTCGGTCTCTTCGCGGACAATCCGGACGCGGCCGCGATGCTTGCCCGCCACGCTGAAGCCATCGAGGAGTTCATGCAGGACCCCGAAGTGGACCGCTCGGATGTCGAGCGCTGGATAGACCACGTCCTCTGTCTAGAGGACAACATCGACCAGCACAGCCCCTACGAGGCTATCGACCCCGACAGCGACGCCCCTGACATCGACACTGGGGAACTCGACGAGGAACTGGGCGAACTGGAACTCTCCGAGGAGGTCCGCCAGCAGGTCTTCGACGACGAGTGGCTCGAAGCACAGACCGAGGACGGCGAGGCCGCGACCTTCCCCGCCGACCCCGAACCCGACGTGCTCGGCTTCCTGCGGGAGTACGGCAAGCAATACGACGACGAGTCCGGCAAGGCCACCGAGATGGCTGACTGGCAAAAGGACGTACTGGAGATGATTCGCCGCGAGGCCTACTACTTCGCCCCGCAAAAGATAACGAAAATCATGAACGAGGGGTGGGCTTCGTACTGGGAATCCCTGATGATGGCCGACGAGAACTTCGCGGACGCCGACGAGTTCATCACCTACGCCGACCACATGAGTCAGGTGCTGGGGTCACCGGGCTTTAACCCCTACAGTCTGGGCATCGAGCTCTGGGAGTACGTCGAGAACACGGAGAACCGCCGCCACGTCGCCGAGCAACTGCTCCGCGTCGAGGGAATTACCTGGCGGAACTTCCACGAGACCATCGACTTCGAAGACGTGCTGGCGACGCTCGAACCCGACGAGGAGATTGCGAACATTGGCCCTGATGCCCTCGACAGGCTGGACCCCGAAGACTCCCGCGTCGACGCGGAGGCGCTCGAACGCGCTCACGACGGTGAGATAGACGTCGAGACTTACCCCTGGAAGGTACTCACCTACGAGGGTATGGCACAGCGACACTACTCGCTGACCAAGCCCCAGTTCCGGGGCTTTCTGACGCGTATCAGCCAGAGCGAGCTCGAACGGGTCTCGCGGTACATGTTCGACGACGCCCGCTACGACAGCGTCGCGGAGGCGCTGGCCGACGCCGAGTACACCGTCGGCTGGGACCGGATGCGCGAGATTCGGGAGAGTCACAACGACGTGACCTTCCTCGACGAGTTCCTGACACAGGAGTTCGTCGACGACAACGATTATTTCACCTACGAGTACATGCGTTCCTCGGACGACTACCGGGTCACCTCGACGGACCACGAGGACGTGAAGAAAAAGCTGATGTTGCAGTTCACGAACTTCGGAAAGCCGACCATCGTCGTCGCCGACGGCAACTACGACAACCGCAACGAACTCCTGTTGGACCACAAGTTCAACGGCATCATGCTGGACATCGAGCAGGCCAAGGACACCCTCGAACGGGTGTTCGAACTCTGGGGACGCCCGGTCCATCTGCGGACTATCGCCAAGGAGTACGACGAACACGACGTAGAGGTTGCCCGTCGCCGTGACAGGGAACCCGAAGCCATCGAACAGGGCCGCCTCATCAGCTACGACGGCATGGAGTTCAGCGAGACGGACCTCGACTGGAGCGAGGTCGAACACCTCGCAGCCAGCGAAATCGACTACGACACCAAACCCGAGGAGTGGCTGGCCTGAGACTGTCGGCTGTCCCGCTACCGCACGGCAGTCGCGAACCCATCCCCTCGCGGCCCCCTTACAGGTTAGCCACACAGCACTGTATACTGGCTACCTTTCTGTAGGTATGCAACGCCTGCGTTCGGACACAGCAGAAAATATACTGTATTTGACATTGGCTGGAGAGGTAACGGCCAGTGACGTGTGTCGACTCGAACGGGACGCTGTTGTGGCGGCGCGGGTCCTCGACGAGTATTTCTGCCTCGTAACCGACATCAGCGACTGTGAGCACGTCTCAACTACCGCCGCTGAACAGGTACAGCAGACAGTGGAACGACTCCATCCGTTCGGACTGTACAGGGAGGTTCACATTGTCGACGAAGACACACCGACACGGGCACGGCGGGTGCTGGACCGACACAGCCCGGACTGGAAAGTCAATGCTGTCGATGCCACAGTCGTTGGGGTGGACGGCTCAAAACGCTCTATTGATGTCAGCCGCCCGTGAACGTCCGATATGGCGACGTTTACAGTCACGACCGACGAGCGCCTGTCAGTGGTAGACGTGACCGACCGGGTCGAGGAGGTACTCCCCGCCGACGCGAGCGGGACGGCAACCGTCTTTGTCGAGCACACCACCGCGGGCATCGCAATCAACGAAGGGGAGCAACGGCTGCTTTCTGATTTCGAAACTGCACTCGGGAATCTGATTCCCGACGACGGCTGGGAGCACGACCAGATAGACGACAATGCGGACTCACACGTCCGGTCACTACTCGTCGGAGCCAGCGAGACTGTCCCAGTCGAGGACGGGTCGGTAGCACTGGGGACGTGGCAGTCGATTCTCTTCGTGGAATGTGACGGTCCACGCCAGCGGACAGTCCGTGTCCTGATATAACCCCTATTCTGTAAGGTACAACTGATAGGTTACGGGCACAAGTAGCTCGATGTGTCATTTACAATATTAGTTCAGACCGCGGAGAGAATCGGCTGTACATAGACCTTAGTGGACGAATGGAAGCCGAGAAAATCGACGAAGCGGCGGACGCAACCATCGAAGAAGCACAGTCGCTCAGCGACGGCTTCGATATCATCACGGACCTCAGTGGATTCAAACCTCCATCGCCCGAGGCTGCCAAGCCCATCAAACGCGCACAGGGACAGCTCAAGGAGATGGGTGTCGACCGTGTCGTACGCGTCGTCGACGACGAGACAAATCAGGTCGTCCTGACCGCCTTCGAGCGACGCTCCCGTGACGTGGGCTACAGCGGCGAGACCGCAGACACCGTGGCAGAGGCCGAACGACTGCTCGAAAAGGATGAGGCCAAGGGATACGCCGACTGAGCAGGCAACGAAATAGCCGAGCTGTGTCGGCAGACCAGTGTCGCCGGCGTCAGTCGTCCGTCTCTGCCTCCGGCGGCGGCCGTTCGTACATCTCCTCGATACGGTCGGCGTAGACATCCCTGATGTTGCGGCGTTTCTTTTTCATCGACGGGGTGAGCATGTCGTTTTCGGCGGTCCACTCCTGGGGAGCGAGGGCGAACTGTTTGACTTTGGCCGAGGAGTCCAGACCGTCGTTGACCTCGTCGACGGCGCCCTGTATCCATTCGTGGACCCGCTCGTCTTCACAGAGTTGCTCGCGGTCCTCGGGCAACTCGACACCGTTGGCCTCGGCCCAGCGGTGGAGCCGCTCGAAATTGGGAACGAGGAGTGCGGCGACGAACTTCCGGTCGTCGCCGAGAATCATCACCTGTTCCACCCTGTCGTTGACGGCAAAGCGCTCCTCGATTGGTGCCGGAGCGACGTTCTTGCCGGTACTGAGGACCAACAGCTGCTTGAGCCGTTCCTTGAACACGAGAAAGTCGTCGTGGGTGTGCTCGACGATATCACCCGTTCGGAACCAGCGGGCCGGAGAGCCGTCCTCCGGTGGCTCCGTGTCGTCGAGGGCGCTCTCGGGAACGTCGGTCGTGAACGCTTTGTCGGTTGCCTCGGGCTTGTTTCGGTAGCGAGCAGTGACGTTCGGTCCGCGGACGAGGAGTTCGCCGACATCGCCGGCTGCCTCGGGGAACTGTTTGGCGCTTGCCTTCGATTCGTCGACGTAGACATCGACCCCCGGGAGCGGAGCGCCCATCGTCCCCGGGCGGATGTCGTCCGGCGGGTTCACGCTGATGATCGGTGAGGTTTCCGTCAGTCCATATCCCTCGATGATGGTGATGCCCATGCCGTTGAACAGCCGACAGAGGTCTTCACTGAGGCTGCCACCGCCCGAAACCATGAACTCTACCCTGCCGCCGATGCGCTCGCGGACGGTACTGTAGACCAGTCGGTCCGCGAGGCCGTGTTTGAGCCGCAGGCCAAGACCCGGGCTCCGGGCTTGCTGATACTCCCTGGCGACGCCGAGCGACCAGTCGAAGATACGCCGCTTGAGGCCGGAGTCGCCCGCTTGCTCGCGCATGGTGTCGAAGATGCGCTCGTAGACGCGGGGAACGCTGACGGCAACGGTCGGCTGGACCTGCTGCAGGTCCTCGCTGAGTGTGTCAGGGTGTTCCGCGTAGCCGACCGTGGCGCCGGACCCAAACATCAGAAAGTGCCCGACCAGGCGCTCGAAGACGTGTGCCAGGGGGAGAAAGGACATCGTCGTCGTCTCGGGACCGATGGAGATACCGGGCTGTTCTGATGAGTTGAACCGCTTGCGGGCTTGGTGGATGTTCGACCGGAAGTTCCAGTGAGTCAGTTCGACGCCCTTGGGTTCGCCCGTCGTGCCGGAGGTGTAGATGAGGCTGGCGAGGTCGTCCGGACCGCGCTCGTCGAGCCAGGACTGGTAAGTGTCGTAGTCATAGACCTCCTGACCGCGCTCGTAGATATCGCCGAGCGTGAGGATGTCCTCGCGGGAGCCATACCGTTTCGGCTCGTCGATGAGAACGATATGCGAGAGGTCGAGGTCGTCCTCGACTGCGAGGACGCGCTCCAGTAGCTTTTCGTTCTCGACGACGACGACGGAGGCATCTGGGTCGTCGAGCAGATAGCGGACCTGCTCTTTGCCCGACTCAGTGTAGACAGTCGTCACAACACAGCCGGCAGCGAGAAGCCCGAGGTCAGCCTGCCCCCACTCCATCCGTGTATTGGCGAACATCGCCGCTCTGTCGCCGGCTGTGAGACCAAGGTCACGGAACCCGGCTGCGAGTGAGCGAACGACATCTCTCAGTTCACCGTAGGTGACCTCGCCGTACGTGCCCGGCTCCGCCCGGGGAACGACGCCGTGCAGCGACCGGTCGTAGATACCGCCCTTGTAGCGCTGGGCGACCCGGTCGACGTGTTGCTCGGCACTCGTTTCGAATAGCTCCGGAATCGTGCCGCGCTCTTCGAGTTCGTCGACGTGCCTGCGTTCTCGCTGTGACCACGCTGGGGCCCCGTCCGAATGTGCCATGCACCGCTGTACGCTAGCATCGTACAAAAGTGCATTCCCAACAACAACGAGTTTATGATTTATCGCCCCGCTGTTGACTCACACGAAGGAATTCGACTCAGTCGCTCCGGGACCGGAGTCGGGTTCGGAGAAACGCGATGACACCGTCGACGTAGTCGGTACCCCACACCGCCACGAGGACAGCCCCGAGCGTGTTGAACACGAGGTCGGAGACGATGTCGCTGATACCGTAGACGACGAGGGGTGCCTGGCCGCCGACCGCTACACCCAGCCCCTCGGTCGCGAACTCGAGAATCTCCCAGAAGACCCCTGTTGCGAGGACGAACACGACGATGAACAGCGCCCGGAACTCACCGGGTACGTCCACGTCGTCGGAGTGGCGTTCGACTGCCCGGAACGCCGCGTAGCCGGACCCGGCCACGATGGTCGCAGAGATCGTGTGTGTGACGCTATCGTACCAGCCGAACCAGTCGTATGGACCGAGCGAGCCGATGCTGTGCAAGCAGACGGCAATCGTTATCCAGAGGACGAGACCCGGAGCCATCGAGTAGTCGTATTCCCGACGCAGGAGAGCGGGCAACAGCGTCACCACGAGCGCGACACCGCTGTTGATAGCGACGCTCGAACTCACGGTGGTGACGCCGTACACGAACAGCGCTGCGAGGAGTAACTGCAGCGTCCGGGTGAGCAGGCGGGCACGGGAGTCCGGGGGGTCCAGTGTCTCGGCGAGTGTCACGGCAGTCAGTCACCCCCCTCGTGTAAGGTCGGCCGCGAGCGAAAGCCGATGTGGTCGAGTCGCTCGAAGTACCACTGGAACAGCGCCCCGACGATAACCGCGATGCAGGTCACGAGAACGAAATCCCACTGCAGCGCCCGCTGTGACCGGAGCAGTGTCGTCCCGAGCCAGCGGTCGGAGTAGAACCGTGCCACTGTCCAGATACCTTCGAGGGCCATGGTCGTCATGGCCGCAAACGCAATCGAGAATCGCCGACTCATCTCGACGGCGGTGTATGTCTCCAGTTCGGCCACGACGGTGACAGCGAGCGTCGTGATGGCGACGTAGCCTGCCGCGTCGGAAGTGAAGCCGACTGACTGGACGACGATGGCTGTCGCCGCGACGACGAGTAAGGGCCAGGGCACCATCTCCCTGGGGTTGTCTGCCAGCGCTGCCGGGAGGATGGCGACACCGGCGACAGTGAGGGCGAACGTGCCCTGGAGGAGGTCAAACGTGAGGATGCTCTCGATGGCGGCAAGGCCAATCAGAGCGACGGCGACCCAGCCGATTGCGGCGTTGAGCCGGTCGCTGCTGTGAAGCGTGGCCAGCCATACCATAGCCCCGGTATGGCCGTCTGCCGGAAAAGGGCAGAGACGGACAGTTCCGTCCCCACCCCGTTCGGGAACGCATATACAGGTCCCCCGTTAAAGGCGTGGTATGACCAACAGCGCGACGCCCGACGAGCGGGGCTGGTTTGCCGACCACTCCCCGGGAGACGACGGTGCCAGCGCGGCCATCACCGAGGGACGAGCGGAGTCCCCGCGTGACTGGCCGGGGCTGGCCGTCGAGGGTGGATTTGCCGATTCAGAGGCCGAGTACTACGACCGTCTCCACGAGGCGACAGTTGCGACGGCGCGTGCACAGGCCCGGGCGCGCCAGCAGGCCGACGACCAGCAGGTGATGCACGCCGTCAGGGCCATCGACGACTGCGAGGCGACGGCCAACGAACTGGCCGAGCGGGTCGCGGAGTGGGCACGGAGTACCGCCGACGAGGCACCGTCCGGTATCGAGGGCGCACACCAGGTGGCAGCGATGGAGCCGTCGTCACCGGCCGAAGAACGCCTCGTCTCACTGGCCGAACGCGTCGTCGCACTGGACGAGGAGGCCGCCCAGTTGCGGCAGTACGTCGAGGAGACGATGCCGGCAGTCGCGCCGAACCTCACGGCGCTTGCCGGCCCCGTTCTCGCGGCCCGCCTCGTCTCGCTGGCCGGCGGCCTGGAATCGCTGGCCAAGCAGCCAAGCGGGACCGTACAGGTTCTGGGTGCCGAAGACGCCCTGTTTGCCCACCTGCAGGGTGGCGCACCATCGCCGAAACACGGCATCATCTACACTCACGAGTACGTCCGGAACACGCCCGAATCCGACCGCGGGTCCGCAGCGCGGGCACTGGCGGGGAAGTTAACCATCGCAGCGCGCATCGACCACTACAGCGGTGACCGGCGGCCGGAACTGGCGGCCGACCTGGAGGAACGCATCGAGACTATCCGCGCTCGTGATTCTGAATGACGCTCCCGGCCGGCGTCGAACGCCGGCGGATAGATGGGACAGACGGACTGGCGACCAGGGGTGAGCAGGTCGGCAGTGAACCGACGGATGGGGAGTGGCGACGCTGGGACCCCCACCGCTCGAAGCTGGGTGCGATGCTTGAACTGGAGTTCGAGACTGGACTTGCGGGCGAAGAGACCGTCCTGTATCTCGGCGCTGCGGCAGGGACGACCGTCAGTCACGTGGCGGACTTCGCCGGCCCGACCTACGCCGTCGAGTTCGCGCCCCGGCCGATGCTCGACCTCGTCGACGTTGCCACGGACCGGGGGCATCTCTTCCCGCTGCTGAAGGACGCACGCAAGCCCGAGACCTACGCCCACGTCGTCGAGCCTGTCGACGTGATTGTACAGGACGTAGCGACCCGGGGACAGGCGGCCGTCGCACTCCGCAACGCCCGCTTTCTGTGCCCGGATGGGAGGCTACTGCTAAGTGTGAAATCGCGCAGTGAAGACGTGACCAGCGACCCGGAAGCCATCTTCGAGGACGTAACGGCCGATCTCAAAGATGAATACGAGATTATCGAGGCCCGACGGCTGGAGCCGTATCACGACGACCACCTCGGCGTGGTCGCCCGGCAATCGTAGCACCACCACACCACTTGACAGTGCCCGTGAGGCAGTGTATCGCCGTCGTGGGCCATGTTTGCCATCGTTGGGCTTATACATTAGACGTGTCTAACTTTCATCGATGAGAGTGCCCTCTAGGGGGGTTCGCTGATGGCAGGATTCGTCGAGATACTCGTCGTCGCTGCGCTGGCACAGCTTGCAGTCTTGCCCGGAGAGAAAGGCCAGTTCATTATCGCCGGGCTGGCGACGCGGTACAACCCGTTGCTCGTGGTCGCAGCGGCTGGCAGTGCCTTCGCCGGCTGGACGGCCATCGAAATCGCGTTGGGGAGTGCGCTGCAGAACGCCTTGCCCGAACTGTATCTGGATTTGATGATGGCCGCCCTCTTCATGTTCTTTGGCTACATGCTGTACCGGTCCGCACCGGCCGAGGGGGAGTCCCTGGCGACGACCGACGGTGGGTACGCGGACTTCGAGAAGACCTGGGAGCTACCCGTCGTCGATAAAGAGCTTCCGGAGCCGGTGGCGGCGTTTCTGGGTATCTTCTCGCTGATGGCTGTCGGCGAGTTCGGCGACAAAACTCAGATTGTCACAATCGGGCTGGCCATCCAGTACGGCGCGAGCCCCGCCATCTGGGCCGGGGAGATGCTCGCAATCGTCCCGGTGAGCCTCGTGAACGCATACTTCTTTCATCGCTTTGCGCACCGCTTCAACCTCCGGAAAGCTCACTTCATCGCTGCGGCGGTGTTTGCCTTCTTCGCGGCGGATACCTTGCTTGCCGTGACGACTGGCGTGTCGGTCTGGGAGAGTATCGTCGGCGCTATCTCATCGACCATTCTCACTGTTCTCCCGACGTGAATCCCTGTTTCGGCCACAATTCTTTTCGTAGTGACTCCGCAACAGCGTTGCGAGGGCCGGCAAGAACAAATCATGGTGGATTCGGAACGGGAGACGGGCAGAGCCGACCACGAGCAGTTGGAACGGACCGAGACAGTGCAACTACTGTACGTGGACGGTGAGGAAGATTCGAGGGACGCTGTCGCGACTACAGTCAGGGACCACGACACCCTCGAACTCGTGAAAGCCGACAATGGAACCAGTATCCGGTCGGTCACACGCAGAGCGTCGGTCGATTGCCTTGTCGCCACACCCGAGATGCTTCTGGCACACGAGGCGCTTTTAGACCTCGATTCGGTACCGACCGTTCTGTATACCGACGACGACCCCACGGCAGTACCCGACCGTGCAATCGAGGAGTGTGACTCTCTCGTTCGGAAGAGCCGCGAGGGGAGCGCAACGCTGCTCGTGGAGAAAGTACTCGGCATCGTCCACAGCAGGACGGCAGCCGACGACACCGCGATAGCTGTCAGTCAGATGCTCCAGACTGATCTCAGTGACATCGGCGTCTTCGTCGTCGACGAGGCGGGCCACATCGAGTGGGCGAGTGCCCCCTTCGAAGAGGTGTTCCCGGTCGAAGACCCTGCTGCCCGGTCAGGTGCGGGCGATTTCTATGCACGCCTGGCAACACTGTTACCGGAGAGTCAGCCCACAGACAGCGTCCTCAACCTCCGGGGGAGTGCAAAACACCGGAGCGGTAGCCACCTGTCCGTTCCGGTGGGCGACGAGAGGCGACAGTACCTGCATTTCTCCCGGCCATCGGACGGGCACTTCGGCGGTCACAGGGTGGAAACGTTCGTCGACGTAACGGGATTGGCGGACCGCTACGAACGACTGGCCCTGTTCGAGAACCTCGTCGAGAACGCCGAGGACGGGCTGTTCGTCCTCGATGCAGACGGCCACATCGAGTACTGCAATCGCTCCTACGCGGAGATGCTCGGCTACACACAGGGTGAGTTGGTCGGCGAGCACGCCTCGAAAGTGATGTCCAGCAGCGCAATGGAGAAAAGCCACGAACTGCTGTCTGAGGTGCTGGAGGGTCGGGACCGGAGCGCGGTGTTTGACCTGCAACTCACCACGGCAGCAGACGATATTCTGGAGACATCGATTCACTTCTCGGTCCAGCAGGTCGAAGACGAGTACGCTGGCATCATGGGCGTCGTCCGGGATATTACCGAGCGCAAGCAGCGAGAACACCAGCTAGAGCAATACAGAACGCTCGTGGAGAGCGCCGCTGACCCGATGTACGCCCTCGACGAGGACGGCGTGATTCAGATCTGTAACCGCGCGATGGCCGAGTTCGTCGGCACCGGCCGAGAGACGCTTGTCGGGCAGGATGTCGCGGAGTTGCTCCCGGTCGAAAGCCTCGAAGCGGGCCGGGACGCATTGCAGCGCACCCTCTCGGAGGATGACACCCGTACAGAGAGCTTCGAGGCATGGCTGACAGACGCCGATGGCGAGGAACGCCTCTTCGAGGTGACCGTCAACGCGGTTACCGAAGACGGTTCCTTCCAGGGGTCCGTGGCCACGTTCCGGGATGTGACAAAGCGGCACAATCGCGCTTCGGAACTCGACTTGCGCAAACAGGTGTTCGCCCGGTCGTTACGGCACAACATCCGCAATGAAACGTCGATCATTCACAGCTATGGCTCGTTGCTTGCCGACGAGTTGGACGGCAAGCAAGCGGACATGGTAGACGCGATTCTGGATGCCAGCGAGAGCCTCGCTCGGACGAGCCGGAAAGTCAACGAGTTCGACTGGCTCGCCGAGAAAGACACAGAGTGTATCGAGCACGAACTCTTTCCGCTGGTCAAACAATGCGTCGAGCAGGTCCGGGCGACCAGCGACGATGCCACGGTCAGCATCGACGTGCCCGACGACATCTCCGTCTCGGCGATTTACGATATCGACGTTGCCGTCCGGAACCTCGTCGAGAACGCACTCGAACACGGACGGGACGACGACCCCATGACCGTCGATATAACGGCACGCGCCAGTGCTGAAACGGTCACGCTGACCGTTGCCGACGACGGCCCGGGCATCCCGCAGTCCGAAATCGAAGTCATCGAGGAAGGCCAGGAGACACCCCTCGAACACGCCAGCGGCCTCGGCCTGTGGCTCGTCCAGCACGTCGTCGAGACATCCGGCGGGACGCTCTCGTTTGGCGTCGACGACGGGACCACGGTCAGCGTCCGCTTGCCGAGAGCAGATACAGAGGAGTGAGCGGCCCGGTAGATTGGACTTGCCATCCGGTCGCGTGGACCGTCAGCCACAAGCCTGTTCCCCGCGTACGCGGCGGCGATGAGTGAGGAGGCGGCCGGGACGCTCGCCGATGTGTCGGTGCCCGACGTGCGCACGGCCCTGATTTCCTGGTACGAGGACGACCACCGCTCGTTCCCGTGGCGAGAGACGACCGACCCCTACGAGATACTGGTCTCGGAAGTGATGAGCCAGCAGACCCAGCTCGGCCGGGTAGTCGACGCGTGGGAGGCGTTTCTGGAGAGATGGCCGACGGCTGCGGACCTCGCGGCGGCCGACCGCGGTGCGGTCGTCGGCTTCTGGACCGACCACAGCCTGGGGTACAACAACCGGGCGAAATATCTCCACGAGGCCGCCGGGCAGATCGTCTCCGAGTTCGACGGCGACTTTCCCCGAGACCCCGACGAGCTACAGGAACTGATGGGGGTCGGTCCCTACACTGCCAACGCCGTCGCGAGTTTCGCCTTCAACAACGGGGACGCCGTGGTCGACACGAACGTCAAGCGGGTGTTGCACCGCGCTTTTGCAGAAATACATAATGCGGACGATCCAGACTACGAAACTGTTGCGAACGCCCTCATGCCGGCTGGAGAGTCCCGAATCTGGAACAACGCGATTATGGAACTGGGTGGCGTTGCATGTCAGAAGCAACCTCGATGTGACGAGGAAGGTTGCCCATGGCGCGAGTGGTGTCACGCGTACCAGACCGGCGACTTCACAGCACCCGACGTTCCCACACAGCCGAGCTTCGAGGGAAGTCGTCGGCAGTTCCGAGGCCGAATCGTTCGGCTCCTCGGCGAACACGACGAAATGGACCTAGACACGCTCGGTCATCGGATTCGAGTAGACTACACGCCTGACGGTGAGTACGGACGGGAGTGGATTCGAGAGTTACTATCTGATTTGGCGGAGGATGGACTGGCCGAAGTTGACGAAGCTGGCGATGTGCCTATCGCCCGCCTCCAGAAATAGTGGACTTTTGAGCATCCATAGGTCACTCGATATTGTCGTTATGCACGGTATGCGTAGGTGTTTCAGGACTATTCGCGTGAGCGACTCAAATACGGTTTACTGAAACTGAACGGGATGTAGGTTTAGAATTTTGAATATTTATTGAAATTCGAGTTGGCCGGATTGAAGCAACTCTTAACGTTGCAATGGCTGTTTGGTACTGTAGATAGCTATTGATGTATCTATCTACTGATCAGATGTCTCAGTATAGAGGGTGCCTGGCTAATCGGATCTCACAGAGCTAACCCATCTAAATAATCGCGTTAACGGTCGTGATGATCACAGGTATTCCACGATCACGTTCCAGAATTTGTCGTGGAAACGTGGGGCTACACGGAGCAGATATCGCTTGTAGTCGGCGCGGCTGGACGGGTCGGGATCAGCTCCAGACCCGAACACATGGATTGGTACCGGGTTTTCTGGGTCAGGTATTCGAATAGTGACCGACTCACAGACATAGTTGATTGAATTTTCTTCGGGATTCTGCTTCTCAGGCCACACGCTATCACTATCTGCTAATTGCTGAGACAGACAACCCTGGTACATTGATTGATACTCAAATAGGTGACGGATACAATGTTCAGATGGAGTGAACGCTAACTCAAAGTTCACGAATTCGCCAACAGTTCCGACATCCTCAGATTCATTTCCAGGGAAGAAGTTCTCGCGCATTCGGTTAAACTGTTGAATAATCGAATTCGGTCCAGTTGACTCCCGTATCGCGTGTTCTGACTTCATCTCCATGACGAATGCCGTGCACCGCGGCGTCAAATTTTGGTCAAGCGGCGCACCGTTTACATATAAGTCCACGGAGCCACGATCGCCATAGTGGTTATACGACATTTCCGGGAGCAGGTGGGTTGGTGACCATTCAGACGCTGCCTCAATTATCGCATTCGTCAATTGAGATTCCGGGATCGACTGATCCAGAGGAACAGAAGTTTGGACTGGCAGAGAATCATAATAGGGACTGTTCGAAAGATGGGTACTTTGAGTTGGTAACTCGGGTAGATGTTTGATCTTCACATGGTGTGGTGCATATCTATGCGGAATTTTATTCTTAATTGCAATTTCCTTGCCGAGTCGGGCGAGTGCCTCGGTCCGATTAGTTGGCCCTTCCGACGTGCTCGTTCCCCAGAGTTGGTACAATTGTCGCCCAATATACACTGAAGAGAGAGTGACAGAGTTCGGACTGCCTGATCGGACATCCTCGGTGACATCCGTTGCAGCAGCGAGGCAGTCAAAGAATGCGTTTTGAGGACTATATCGCTGTTTTCGCGTGTTTTCGCGGAATCGGGTAATAGCGTCGTGGAGGTCAACAACAATGTCATCTGGCATGCCAGTTGCGAACTGAAGAATTCTTTTCCCGCGGTCTTCGGGAACACCGGTGATCTCACCGGATTTAAGCTTCGTAACGGCAGTTTTGTTCCCACGAATCATACGGAATGTGAAATAAGATAGGAGTTAGTTCTTTCGTTGCGTATTTTAGGTGGTCATCAGTCGCTACAATTGTCCATTTCCTACCAATAGGTGCAGAGGACAAATATCATTTTGGCGGGTGTACAAGTTGCATTTATATATAATTTTAAATAGACACGGATTAGATATGGCTTTGTTACTGTAGTTCCACTAATATTTCTATTGCCAGCTCTTTGTTGAGATCTCGATTTGCATTCTCGCAGTGAGGTGAGTGTATACAGGACGGACATCCGTCTTGACAACTACAGTCTTGAAGCAGTCTGAGTGTCTTCTCAAGAAGTCTATCGAGTTGCTTGAAGGCCTGACGGGTCAGTCCGGCTCCTCCAGGGTGTGCATCGTGAACGAAAATTGTTCCGCCAGTCGTCTGCTCATGGCTGGGCGTTGAAAGACCGCCGATATCACCCCTGTCGCACAGCACCTCCATGGGGAACAGCGATATCAACGCATGTTCAATCGCGTGAAGTGCACTCAAATACTCATCTTGTGACTCTGCCTGTTCGACGATTAGGGCCTCGACATCGCTAGGGACGGTGATGAATAGCCCCGTTGTCTCAATAGCTCGTGATTCTAACGGCTCGTCGAACTCACACTCTTGTGGAGTGTCGTCGCTGGGGTCGCTGTACCGTAAATATCCCGTGACTGTATCCTCGACCGTGAGTTTCCCCAGCGTCGCATTCGCGGACATCTCGTACGCTTCCGCGGATGCCCTCTCGTACGTGTCTTCAATGCTAATGGACTTCTCTCGGAGTGCTCGTGTATACTCCACTGTCGATGTAGATTCGAGCAGCGCTCGATCAGATTCAAGATCTAATTCGACAACTCGGTAGGTCTGTTTCTGATGGCGGTAGACCGCATCCGGGTGCGCATCCCGTACCGCAGCACCAAACTCAAGCGATGCGAGCCGCTCATCCCGGTTCCGATCGATCAAATCAATCTCACGATCATCGATCGCCCGGATGTTCGTATTCCACTGCACGTCTGAATCTGTGGCGCGCCATTGAATCCGGTCACCACTCTCCACACGCCGCAGCCGATCGTTAGCTTCCGCTTCTGTGACGATACCGGGCAAGCCGGATCCTAAGTACTCCTCGTCAGTTGGGGATAAGAAGTGATCACTTGCTGCACAGACGACGTGTTCCGGACGAATCGCATCATTGGAGGGATTGACAGCAGCCTGTTCAGCGCCCCCCGAAAACAGTTCATCAGGTTCCCGGATCGTGTACTGGTCAAGCGGATCATCAGCCCCAACGAGAACAACGAGACAGGCGTCCTCACCGCGTCCAGCTCGGCCTGCCCGTTGGAACGTACTCATTGACGTACCAGGATACCCATCGAGTAAGACCACATCCAGCGTTCCGACATCGATTCCGAGTTCAAGCGCGTTCGTACTCCAGACACCACGAGCATCGCCGCTGCGAAGCTCCGATTCAAGTTCCAGGCGGCGATCCGTGTTCAGCGCAGCATGATACGCGTGAACGCTGTCAGCGAGGTCATGCTGCCCGCGCTTACGCAGCATATTGTCCGCCCACTCCACATACTGCTCCGTTCCTTGCCTGGCGGCAGTGAACACGAGGGTCTGGTATCCGCGCGTCACAAGATCACAGAACAACCGCACGGACTCAACGTGATGCGATTGACGTTCCCCACCTACAACTTCCTGATGTGACGGAAGCGCAATCTCATCTGGGGAGGCCGAGGACTCGCTTGGTTCAGACTGCGAGTCAGTCGGGGAGTTCGAATCGGCATCCATAGTGGCTGCAATCTGCTCGGGTGGCCGTTCGTCATGGCCAGCACGAACTGTTCCGTCCGAACGAACCGCTGGGTCCGGAATCGGTTGGTCGTCGTCCTGCTTGCGAGGAGGATTCCAGAACAGCCAGTGCCGATCCCCTGACGCGCTCCCGTCATCATCTACGAGTTCGAACGTTGATTCCTGCTGTCCTGTCACGGTTGCCGCATGCTCGACAGGGTTCCCGATTGTCGCTGAACAACAGATGTACTGCGGTGACGAATCATAGTAATCACATAGGCGATTGAGCCGGCGGAAAATCAGCGACGCATGACTTCCGAACACTCCGCGGTACATGTGGACCTCGTCGATAACTACGGTCTCCATTTGCTGGAACAACCATCGCCAGTGCTGCTTCCCATGAGCGTAGGGCAGGAGGCTCAGATGGAGTTGGTCGATCGTAGTAAGCAGTACATCTGGCTGGGTCTGCCTAATCTCCCTTTTTTCGGTTCTGGAGGTTTCCCCTGTTTGGACACCAATATTGATCGAAGCGTCGAGTCCTAACTCTTCACCGAATCCTTCGAATGTATCGGCTTGATCGTTGATGAGCGCACGATACGGAGCGATATAGAGTGTTTTTCCTCCGTCTGCGATTGCTTGCTCGATACTGGGAACGACGTACGTGAGGGTTTTCCCAGATGCCGTGGGCGTGGCCACCACAACGTTTGACCCCGACTGAACTGCCTCAATTGCATTCACCTGATGCGTATACAAATTCGTGATTCCTTCCTGTCGTAGTGCATCCGATACCGGATCAGAAACGGCGACATCAGCAGTTTCAGCGGATTGCCCCTCCACAACTCGCTGATGAGCGATTTGCCCCTCGTAATATCCTCGACCCCGTAGCCATTCCACCGTGTCCTCCATTCCGGGTCGATTCGTCATTTGTCAAATCTTCCCGATTAGGCCACGTGAACCTTTGTGATTCGCGCAGATGGCTGCGGCGGAGTCAATCCACAGAGCATCCGCCTCAACTATCCGCAGAATAGTACTGAAACTTATACCACCGGACAAGCACACCGTAATCAGAGAATGCAGAACCCCATTCGAATTGACGACTACATTTTCGATACCGTCGCTCTCAGAGATGCGTTCCAAACGATTGACGTGCAGGCCATCCCGTTTGAGGCCGAGTACACTGACGCTGCAGCCTCCGCCCTCTTCGATTACTTCTGCGACTGGTCACCCGCACGCAAAAATAGCATCACGACGCCATCCTCAGAAATTCTGAGTCAGCTTTCCGAAACCGAGCGCGAAGCACAATTTCACTCGTGCTGTGAATCGCTCGCTGAGGCTCTTCAAGACGGGTATTCGATAGAGGCACACCCGGAGGATATCACACGGATTGCGCGATTGCTCGGTGAAGACGAGTCTGATCTTGGTCAATATGACTTCCTCCTCCGATACGTCTGGCAGTATTCATCACACCTGCGTGAGCTGAACCCAGACAAGAATCCAGCAATCCACGATGTCCAGGACCTACTCAATGTAACACGGAACCTCCCAACAGAATTCCAGCAAGCGAAAACGCAACGGTCCCCTAGTGGCCCAGTAAACCAGATTCGAACACGAGTGCTTGAACAATTCCACGCTGACGGAGAAATTGGCGTCGATGTCTTGGAGACTGCAAAAACAGAGATTATCGACGAAGGGGATGCTGCTCTAAATTCGTGGAATAACTATACGATCCTCGCTCAGGTTTACTACGACTACGTCAAACCCCGACTCAAAATCTACCTCCGGACACTTGCCGACCGAATCCAAACCGAATTCACGGGCCTTCCACTCACAACGCATCTCGTGGATTTTCAGGGATCACGGAATTTCGTCTCCGACTTTGCGTGGACCGCAGCTTATCCACAATCCAACGACTCTCAGAAACACAGCTACCAGTTGTATCTCGGCATTAAGGGCGACTCCGTCAAGTACGGTCTGCACGTCGGTGATGAGCTCAGAGAAGGCAACTGGAAAGATGACCTAAACATTGACCGAGTCGAACAACCCGAAACAATCGAGATGGCCGATGTGCTTGCGAAACTCCACGCCGTCGAAGCCGACTTTCGCCGACTGGAGAATATCGACTCCAACGACCCAACAGATAGCCCCGATCAAAGCACGAACTATTACTGGGCGACCGCGAACCCCTCGATCTGGTCCGTCGACGAGATTGCCGACGGCAGTAGCGTTCTCTACACCGCGTACAACGACAAAGGCAACAAGAAACGCCTCTTCGAAGCCTTCTCCTCCGCAACGCCTGGTGACCGAGTCCTCTTCTACGAATCCACACCAGTGAAAGAGATCGTCGCCGAAGGCACCGTAACACAATCTCTACAGACTAGCCAACAACCACCCAGAAACACGACAACCACGACGAACACTTCGCCAGAGGACGACACGAATGCGAGCGCTGGGATTCGCATCGAGTTCGACCGTCGTGTAGATGGGATTAACTGGGACGATCTCAACGCGATTCCAGATCTCGAAGACGCTGCGCCGATCGAAAACCGCGCCCAAGGTAGTCTCTTCCCGCTCACCGAAACCGAATTTGAAACCATCCTCGCGTTAGAGGACGTCAGAGACGGTGTCTCACAAGACGCGATCGACCGACTCGCAACGAAACTAACGACTCCTGAAATCGAGATCGCCATTCCTGACAGTCTCTACTTCGACGACGCTGACCGGTTGCGACGCGAAATCGAAGCGTCGCTCCGCTCCGGGAAACACATCATCTTCACCGGTCCGCCAGGCACCGGGAAAACGAAACTCGCCAAAGAAATCTGTGAGTCCGCAACGACGTACGACCAGGTCGATGACTACCGATTCACGACCGCGACATCCGAGTGGACTGCATTCGACACCATCGGCGGATACGTTCCGTCGACGAGCGACGGCGGGCAGGAACTCATGTTCGAACCGCGGCTCTTCCTCAAGTGCTTCCGGCAAGACCGCGTCGTCAACGAGTGGCTCATCATTGACGAAATCAACCGGTCAGACATCGACAAAGCCTTCGGCCAACTCTTCTCCGTCCTGTCCGGCGACTCAACCGAACTCCCATACGAACGCGACCGCACCGTCGAACTCCGCTCACTCACCGAATCCACAACCGAAGACGAACTGGCAGACACCATCAAGAACCCTGACGCCTTCCCTGTCACACCATCGTGGCGACTACTCGCTACGATGAACACGTACGACAAAACCTCGCTCTACGAAATGTCGTACGCGTTCATGCGGCGGTTCAACTTCGTTCACGTCGGTGTCCCAAAACTCACAACCGACGCCGGCGTCCGCACCTCACTCCTCAACCCGAACGAAACGAACAACTACGCGACCGCATGGCTCGCTGATGACAACTCACTCCGACCAGTCCTCGAAGACGTCCACTCCGTCGTGGCGGTGCTGTGGCAACGTATCAACGAACACCGCGTCATCGGCCCATCCATCGTCTACGACATCATCAGATACCTCGACTCCTACGACGACAATGGTGACGCGCGCACCGACGCACTCACATCCGCAATCGTCTCACTCGTCTACCCGCAACTCGAAGGGATGCGGCCAGACCAGCAGAAACAACTCATCCAATCACTCACCGCAGACAATGTCGAGACCGAAAACGGGACTGTCGATCTGAATCTCAACGAAGACGTCCTCCAGCAGAAAGGAGCCGACTTCTTCGGAATCACGTTCGACGATGACGCGTAAACTCACCGCGTCGGAACTCGTCAACGCCACCACCGAAGAACTGAGTACGTACCTGCAAAGCGGCGCACTCAACACGCACGCACTCACCCAGTCACTCGACTACGAAGGCCTCGACATCGACGACTGGAACCGCGTCAAACGCATCCACTTCTGCCTCTCCGACGCCGTCAACGACTTCGTCACCAAACTCCCGGAGCGCGTCCGCCGCATCAAAACCGAACACCAACGCGAACACAGCCATACCCGCGGCGAAGTCCGCGGGGCGATCAACTGGAGCGCAACGCTTCGAACCCGCTCTGAAACCGGATATACGGACCGCAGCCGCTTCGTCTGCAACACACCATACACCGAATACGACATTCCCGAGAACCGTGTTCTGAAACGTCTTCTCTGGGAGATTCACCGGACAGTTACGAATGAGTTCGAGACTGTCGAGTATGATTGGCGACGCGATCACTGGACCGACACGCAGCTCACACGATTCAACCGCTTGTACAGCCAGAACGTCCACCTGAACCGAATCAGTGACGGGGAAAATATCTCTGTCTCTGGGCAAGATATGGCCACTGCGCGTCGCTCCCGTCTCTCACTCTACACGGACGCGTACGACCTATACGACATGTACCAACGCCTCCACAACGACACGCTTGACCCCGATGTCACTGACCTTCTCGCCGATACCCTCATCATCCCGAATACAATACCCACGCTCTTCGAACTCTTCTGCTGCTTCCGCATCATCCGACTCCTTAACCGCCACACACCCGGGTTCTCACTTCACCCAATCGACGGTGAAAGCACCGCCCTTGCCCACCTCGAATCAGACGACACACGCATCGAAATCCACCACGACAGCACCGGAGACCTCGACTTCCGCGAACCACTCAACACAGATCACCAACCCACGCACCCCCAACTCGAACGATACGCAGACACCATCACCGACTACACCAATACTCTCGAAGACCTCACCGAAACCTCAGCCGCCCCTATCCTCTACAACGGCCGTCCCGACCTCATTATCGAAATCTACGACACCACCTCAGACGACCACCTCACCGCCGTTCTCCTCGGAGAAATCAAACACTCCGACACAACCCAGACATTCAAACAAGGCCTCGAAGAACTCCTCAAATACCGCCGATTCGCCACCCACAACGACGAATACCTCCTCGACAACCCAGACATCACCGTCACCAGCCTCCTCATCACGAACGGCACAACCACCACAGGCACCAGTAACAACGTCGTTCACCGCAACGGCACCGACCTCCAAACACCAAACACAGACCACCAGCAACTCCCCAACTGGATTCGCTCACTGTCCCAACACCGCGCTTCACCAAACCAAGCATAGCATTCCACTCAGGAGACTAATGAGAGGCAGCGAAGATAATCTGACCTCATAATCGGGCTTCTACTCCGCTAGCAAATCAGCCCGCCATCATAATGACCATCAGATCTGTTGAAATTATTTTGAGCCAATAAACCGTGGGCTCTCAATTGCTAAGTGCAGTAAACCTACCTAGAACGGAGGGGGGCCGCCTTTTTGAGTTCACTATCTAATTGGTTCAGAAGGTCATATACCGCGCTCTCAGCTGCTACCTGATAGTTTATTGCTCGCTCCCCATCAACTTCACAGACTAGACCGGAATCAACCATCTCGTCAATATGTTCGGATACTGTTTGATTATTTGAACCGGAGTAGTTTGATAATTGGTTTTTGGAGTATGACTTTTCTGGGTCTGCATCAGACAAAAAGAACGCGACTAGCCGTTGACGGCCTTTTGTCCCGAATAAGTCAGTTAATGGGTACGAGCGTGTCATAGAATCCATCTCATAGCTTCTCGCAGCCCGGATCGTTTCCGCGTTCGTAGTTGGTGATTGCAACGACGAGTCGCAGGCAGAGCGCAACGAACACTTCTGTTCGTGCGTGGACGCGGCCTCGGGCGCGGACGTGCCCGAGGCCGCAGTCCTTGACCGCGTCGTTGGTTCGTTCGACGCCTGTTCGGTCGTTGTACGTCTTGTCCAAGATGGATTGTTTCAGCTGAACGTCCTCGCTGTGTTCCTCGATACGGTCTTCGACCCTGTACTCGATATCGAGTGGATCGTCGGTGTTTCGCGGGTTGTACGGAGCGATTGGCACGACCCCTGCGGCCAGCAGGTGGTCGTGCCAATCGAGGATATCGTACGCGCTGTCTCCAAGCATCCAGATCGGTGTGTCGACGGCGAGCGCGTCACGCGTGACGCGCATCGCCGTCTCTCGATCGGCTTGTTTACTCTGTGTGAACTCCGCTGCTATCGGGATCTTTGCGCCGGTTGAGACGATCGTACAGCCGAAGCCGTAGTAGTACTCCTCAGCTGTTGGATCGTAGTTCCACGAGGCAGCGTCGTTGTATTGGATCGCTTCGATGTGGGTCGAATCGATAGAGTACGTGGAGTCGAGCAGGCCGCCGTCCGCGGCCTGCTCGACGAGCCTGTCGAAGACATCGTCGACGACGTGTTCGAGGTCGGTGAGAAAGCGGTCAACGGTGTCTCTGGATGGCGGTTTGTCGAGTCCACAGTAGTACCAGACGAGGCTGTACTGGAGTTCTCGTGTCACCGGGCGTGTGCCGTAGATGTTCTTGTAGTAGCAGTGGAGGAATCCTCGGAAGAGATCTGGTGGCTGGTGAACTCGTGTTCGCCCCCGCTTCGAGGGGGCGAACACGTCGTACTCCAAGAGAAACTCGAACTCAAGGTGTTCGAACAGCGGCACTGTCTCGGTAGCCGCCGCATTCAAGAAGTCGTCTATCGATGCTACGTCTTGCAGGGCGTTGGTGCTGCTGGACACAGTTTCCAAACCCTGCGGCCTCCCTTGGGAGGCTTTCTATGACACGCTCATACGGTAGTTGAAGCAATCATAAGCCAATCGGTCACGGAAGGGGTATCAGACCAAGACTGTCTCGTAGATTCTGATGTCGGCTGGGTTGGTGAAATACCCGAACACTGGGACGTAGTCCGGACTCGATTCGTTGCTGAACTTCACTCAGGTCACACCCCCAGCAAGTCAAACAATGAGTACTGGGAAGACACCAATATCCCCTGGGTATCGCTTGCAGACTCGGACCGTATCCGGCATAACGACTACATTAGTGAGACAGAGAAATACACAAACGAAAAGGGGTTAGCTAATTCGTCGGCGCATGTTCTTCCGGAAGGCACCGTTGTGTTCACTCGGGATGCAACTGTTGGACTATGTGCTATCTTGGAACGGCCGATGGCCGTCTCACAACACATCGTCGGATGGGTCTGTGGTCCAAGAATCCTTCCCGAATATCTTCTAAACGTTCTGAAATCAATGGATCAAGAGTATGACCGCTTAACACGGGGTTCCACTATCTCGACTATCGGGATGCACGATATTGAGGGATTCAAAACGCCGCTTCCGCCGCTTGAGGAGCAGCGAGAGATTGTTGAGCACATTGAGGCTGAGACTGAGCGTCTCTGGGAACTTTCCGACCATGTGGAGGAGAGTATTGATCTCTTGGAGGAGAAGCGGCAGGCGATTATTACTGCTGCTGTTACGGGGCAGATTGATGTGCCTGACGTGTAACGTGGTAGGCAAGAGCCCGATATGAGTAAACCCTATGATGAGGCGGCGTTTGAAGATGAGATCGTCGCTGCCCTCCTTTCACGTGGCTACACTCGTGTTCCGAGTGATGGATTTGATGCTGAGCGTGGGATTTTTCCTGATGAGGTTGTGTCGTTTGTGCAGGAGACGCAGCCTGAGGCGTGGCAGAAGGTGGTGACTGCGTACAAGGGGAATGCTCGGGAGCGGTTTTTGCAGGAGTTGACGAGTGCGCTTGAGCGGCAGGGGACGCTTGAGTTGATTCGGCATGGGTTTCGGACGACGGGGACGAAGATTGAGTTGGCGACGTTCCAGCCGAATACGGGGATCAATCCTGCGTTGCAGGAGAAGTACGAGGCGAATATTCTTGGGGTGACGCAGCAGCTGCATCATTCGCCGACGAATCCTGGGTTGAGTGTTGATCTTGCGTTGAGTGTGAACGGGATTCCGGTGGCGACGGCGGAGTTGAAGAATACGTTCACTGATCAGGCTGCTCGGGATGCGCGGGAACAGTACAGGCAGGATCGGGATCCGAATGTTCCGGTCCTGCGGTTCAAGCGTGGGGCGTTAGTGCACTTCGCTGTCGACCAGAATGAGGTGCATTATACGACGGAGTTGGACGGTGAGGATACGCATTTCCTTCCGTTTAATAAGGGGTATGAGAAGGGTGGTGGGAATCCGCCGCGGGAGGGTGAGCATCGGACTGCGTATCTGTGGAAGGAGGTGTGGGCGAAGGATAGTTGGATGGATATCCTGCAGCGGTTCATCCACATTGACGTCGAGGAGATCAAGAAAGACGGTATCACTGTCGAGGAAGAGGAGACGATGATTTTCCCGCGGTATCACCAGCTTGAGTGTGTCCGGCAGCTCGTCGATGCCTCGAAGCAGGAGGGCCCGGGTGAGGACTACCTGGTTCAGCATTCGACTGGGAGTGGGAAGAGCAAGTCGATTGCGTGGCTGGTGCATCGGCTTGTCTCGTTGCACGACGATACTGATGAGGCGGTGTTCGATGGTGTTGTTGTTGTTACTGATCGGACGGTGTTGGATGAGCAGTTGCGGAATACGATTTACGAGCTTGACCACAAGACGGGTGTTGTGCACCCGATTAAGGGTGAGGGGCGGTCGAAGTCTGCGGAGCTTGCTGAGGCATTGGAAGCGGGGAAGCCGGTTATCATCACGACGTTGCAGACGTTCCCGCACGTGATTGAGCACGCAAGGTCGCTGCCTGAGCGGGATTACGCTGTTGTCGTTGATGAGGCGCACAGTAGCCAGACTGGGGAGATGTCTGCCGAGATGAAGGGGATTCTCTCGGGTGTCGATGAAGACGAGATTGAGGATGCTGAGGATGCGATTGCTGCGAATGCGGAGGCGCGGAGTAAGCAGGAGAATCTGAGTTTCTTCGCGTTCACGGCGACGCCGAAGGCGAAGACGCTGCAGGCGTTCGGTGAGCCGGATGGCGAGGGTGGGCATGAGCCGTTCCACCTGTATTCGATGCAGCAGGCGATCGATGAGGGGTTCATTCTCGACGTGTTGCAGCACTACACGACGTACGATACGTTCTACAACGTCGTGAAGACGGTCGAGGAGGACCCGGAGGTCCCGGAGCAGAAAGCGAAGAAGGCGATCGGGCAGTATCTCAAACTCCATCCGCACAACGTTTCGCAGAAGGTCGAGATCATCGTTGAGCACTTCCGGAATCACACGCAGCAGAAGATCGGTGGGAAGGCCAAGGCGATGATCGTCACGTCCTCACGGGCGCATGCGGTGCGGTACAAGAAGGCGATTGACGAGCACATCGAGCAGAACGGATACGACCTGAACGCACTCGTTGCGTTCTCGGGGACCGTTGAGGATGATGGTGGGAGTTACACTGAGGAGGGGATGAACGACGGGATCAAGGAATCGGAGCTTCCGAACGTCTTCGATACGCCGGAGTACCAGGTTCTCGTTGTTGCTGATAAGTACCAGACGGGGTTCGATCAGCCGTTGCTGCACACGATGTACGTCGATAAGAAGCTGTCCGGGATTCAGGCTGTGCAGACGCTGTCCCGGTTGAACCGGACGTATCCTGGGAAGGAGGATACGTTTGTGCTTGATTTCGAGAACGATCACGAGGAGATTCAGGAGGCGTTCGATCCGTTCTACGGGAAGACGACCGTTTCTGAGCAGGCTGACCCGCAGCACCTCCACGAGTTAGCGACTGAACTGGATCGGTTCCGTATCTACGATCAGGACGAAGTAGACCGGTTTGCGGAGGTGTTTTTCGACCCGTCCAATAGGGGGACTGAGGGTGCGCACGAGAAACTCAGTAGTCTCGTCCAGCCACCGCGGGATCGCTTCGTAGCGAAACAGGAAGAGACGAAGGAGGATTTCCGCTCGACGCTTCGGTCGTTCCTTCGTTTGTATAAGTTCCAGTCGCAGATCGTGAGCTACGCTGATACGCGGTTGGAGAAGTTGTACACGTTCGGTCGGTTCCTGTACAAGGAGCTCCCGAAGAGTTCCCGGGACCCGGCTGTTGAGTTTGATGATGAACTCGCGTTGCAGTACTACCGGCTGGAGAAATCGGAGGAGGGCTCGATCGGGTTGACGGCGAGTGATGGTGAGGTTGAGGGGCCGACGGAGACTGGGACTGGTGGGTCGGGTGAGGATGAGGAGGTTGAGCTCTCGACGATCGTTGAGAAGATCAACGAGAAGCTCGGGACGGATTTCACTGAGGCTGACCAGTTGTTCTTAGAGCAGTTGAAAGAGGACGCATTAGAGGACGATCATCTCCGTCGGTCTGCGCAGGCGAACACGCGGGAGAACTTCGCGCTTGAGTTCGACGACGCGCTGACGAGCATGTTCATCGATCGAATGGAGCAAAACGAGGAACTGTTCGCCGAGTTCATGGACAACGACGATGTCCAGGAAGCAATCACGAAACACCTCCGCCAACAGGTCTACCAGGAAAGTCAAACCGCAGAAAGCTAATCAAACACACCGGTTGGCCCCCCTTCACACCCACTGTATTTTTCTACTTGAATCACAAGACTGCACCGGGTTCGCTGCTTTTCCCGCTGCGGGAATGGCTGCTGATTCATCACGCGCTATGACGAATGCGACAATGCGGTCGCCGATTTGGCCAGCGGTGAACATCGGTCCCACTCACCAATTACCAATTGTTCTAAGATCTCGAACATCGTCTCAATGAGAGTCTCATTGAGTGTTTGGTTGCTCACACCGATTGTCTATAGTGCGAGTTTTTGATTCTACACCCGTCACGGCAGATATCGGGTTTAGAAACTGTTAGTCGTGATTTTTGCGGTCGGCGACCTCGGCGAAGGCAACGTTCTTAGCTACCTCTGTGATTTCGACGGTGACACGCTCGCCGCGCTCGGTATCCGGGACGATGACGACGAAGCCACGTTCGACACGCGTGATTCCGTCGCCCTGATCACCGATGTCTTCGATTTCGACGGTTCGCTGCTCACCTTCGGCAACAGGGGGTGTGCTCGGCGTCCGCTTGCGCGTTGCGTCGGAGGGAGTCTGGTCAGCGTCGTCAGTGGCTGATGCCCCGAGCACAGCCACGCGGTATGTTTCACCCTTCTGAAGCTCGCCAAGATCTATCTCGCGCTCCGGGACCTCAATGAGATACGTCCCGTCTTGCTGTTCGACAGCGCCACCGAAGAGACACCGCAGTTGCGTAGGAATCTCCATTACTCGTGTTCTGGTTGAAATACGACGTGACGGCCACTTGATGTTGCTGTCTTGCTACTCTGGCGCGACGACGTCCTCACACGATGGGCATTCCGCCCAAATGCCGTCAGTCCCGTCGTCTCTACTGTATTCAACAAGCAGCCACGCGACAGAGATCCGTTCGCCGCACTCTGGGCACTGACCGAGCGACGAGTCACCGGTAGGCATGCCTATGGGTGGAAGGAGCGTGTGACAGGTCCTTCCACGTGAATAGTACGCCGTCCGGACAGTAAGATTTTGCTGAGCTCGCTGGGCGTCCACCCCGGATTTCCGGAGAAAGCCCCGAGACCAGTACCGTTAATTCAATGCCGGCGGAATATCGGGTGCTCATGAGTGTGCGTGCGGTACTTAATCGGCTCCTCTCAGATTACGATCCAGAGGTCGTCGTTGAGTGCCGTCACTGCGGAACGAACCTCTCCCCCGACGCAAATCAGTGTCCGAACTGTGGTTCAGACGAAATTGCCTACCACAGGATTTCCGAGTAACTGATCGCACTCCTCAGCAGTGAGCGTCATCAAGCAGTTTACACACCGTCTATGACCACCCTGGTAAACAGTAAATACAATTCGCCACCTCGCCACTCAATGGGTGAACCCGGGTTTAGGTACTGAACAATCTACAAGGACGTAACAGAGGGTGCAGATGTGGAAAAGGAAAAAGATATGAAGATTTCTGTCGGTTCAAGTATGGTCGGTTTGATGTTAGCGGATTACGGACCTGCAGAGTATGACGCAAGAACTTGCCCGCGACAAACTGATTGAGAAAGTCCGTGACGACGAGCGGTTGTTAGATGCGATGGTCGCCGCCATCGACTATCAAAGCGAAGAGGCAGATATGGACCGCTGGCAGGAGTACCCGCACGTCGGGTTCGAGGTCAACGATCTCGGTATCCACGGATGGGAGTTGTCGCAACTTGCGGGAACAGGCTTCATTACGAAGTCCTACAGCTCTTCAAACAAGTCGTACTGGCGGGTCGGTATCGACCATGGTGACGGCGATGACCACGACTGGGAACTCCTCCATGAGGAGGCCAAGGAGGTCGTCACGCTCGCTGTCGAAGACGAGACTGACCAGGCGACGTCTGGCGACCCAGACTATCCGTCGATGGACGCTGTGGACGTAAAGAGTCTCTTTACCGACGTGGTCGGGTACGAGGATGAGAAGAAGTGGTTTCGGCGCACCATCAACCGCGGCAAGCAGGTCCACCACCTGCTCGTCGGCCAGCCCGGCAGCGGGAAGTCGATGATGCTGGACGACATCCTCGAACTACCCGGCGCACACCGCGTCGTGTTCTCTGGGAACTCCTCGTCTGCGGCCGGCATCCGCGACCTCCTCGTGAAGGAGAAGCCGCGGTTCCTCGTCGTTGAAGAAATCGAGAAGGGCGATAAATCCGACCGTGAGGCGCTGATGACGCTCTGCGGCCAAGGATACGTCGAGGTGACGAAAGGTGACCGTGGCTCGGAGAAGGTCGAGTTGGGCACTACTGTCTTCGCCGCCGGCAACCAGTCGGACAAAATCACACCAGACTCGCTCGTGGACCGCTTCATGGTCTGGGAGTTCGAGCAGTACGACCGCGACGAGTTTGTGGAAGTATGCCGCGGCGTTCTCCCCCGTGAGGAAGACGTAGACGGCGACCTCTCGGAGTTTATCGCGGAGGAACTCTACGACCAGTACCAGAACACAAGCGTCCGTGATGCCTTGGATATCGCCGGGCTCTCAGACGACCGCGAAGACGTTCGAGAACTTGTCTCGCTTGTTGCAGGAGATGCCTGAATGTAGCAGCCATGCCCATATCGGGTTAGAGCTCTGTTGAAAACCTCATCAGCGAACAGATCCAGTGCGACTAACCGGTAAGTATGGATTCTTCAATTAGCACCATCGTAGCGCCCACTGTTGAGGGTCTCGGCAGAATCGTTAACTGATACGTCAAGTGGATAGTTTTTACAATCTGAGCCAGAATTATCCGCCATGGAGTGTGGGCTGGAAGACTATCTCAATTCGATTAGGCCCACTGAGTTTGAAGAACTCGTTGCCGAAATCTGGGCAGAATTAGGATACGAGACAGAGGTGACGCCCGGTTCTAGAGACAGGGGAATTGACGTCATCGCCACGAAAGAGATTCCAGTTACCGAGAAGGTGCTTATTCAGGCGAAGGCGTACAGTGAGCAGAATAAGGTGGGAAGCAAGGAGATTCGGAATTATGCCACTCTCTACCAGCAAGAGTCTGGGGTAGATCGCGTTGTCGTAGTCACTACGGGGGAGTTCACTTCCGATGCAGAAACCCTCGCAAAGGACCTTGACGTGAGAACTGTGGACCGGGAAGATCTTCTCGCGTTGATAGATGAAGCAGGCATCCAGGTAGGTTCAAACTCTACCACGAACTCCCAGTCTGATGCTCCGACGGACACCGAATTTGCCACTCAACCAGAACCAGATTCCGGTTCTTTCGATGAATCTAGTTCCTATGGCCGAGTGTACGATGCGGATGACATCGATAATCTAGACCAGATATCAGACAGCAACTCCCGCTCAGCATGGGGGAGCCCACCAGACGAAGACCAAAATCCGCCTTCCAAAAATAACCGGATATCGATAATACTCTATCTTCTTGCAATTGCTCCCCCCATAGCTCTCCTCGCAATGGCTGAACTCCGTGCCACAATTAATCAATCCTCCTTACTGACCGCCGGCGTCTCTCTATTGATGCTGATCTATACTTTGGCTGTGGTCGGAGTCATTCGAAAATACAACCTCTCGCTGAACTAATCTCACCGAAGAACATCGTATTCCGCTTGTGTTGCATGTGAACGAAGGGCGACATTATAACTAGTACCTGTCGGTCAGTCGCTATTGTCGTTGAACTAGCTGTGAAGTGGGGTGGCGACCGCGACTTACCCCGGACTCGTAGCAGTACCTCCACTCAGCTATCATGTGGTTACGTTGGGGTCGAAGATACAGGGGTCGGGACAGCATTTCTGCAGAATGAGTCAGCTCTCGTCGGTTATGTGGATGCGGGTAGCAGCGTGATTGAAAGATTGACTCTTGGGAAGCTAATCTACTGCGGGAGTATAATTCCACAGTCGATACGGCAACTACCATACATTTTATTACTCAGGGCTGTGGTTGACTGAATGGTATCATATGGGGGTGAAGTCCCAGGTAAAGAACGGCGGATGGGGTGCGTTGGGTGTATATCTCTATTCGTTGTTCGCTTTCCTCTACTGGGACGTTCCGCTTGTATCGACAGATCGGCTTGCGCTTGCGGTAGCAACGATTCCTGCTTTGGCAGTGATGTTCACCGTGGTTGTCGCAAACGACTGGCTCAACGATTTTTGGGCTGGTGGTAATCTGAAGCAGTCTACGGAGACAATAGCGAGGATCACCGGTGAGAGTGATTTCTATGATTCCGCCCCACAGGAAGTCAAGGACGCGGTGGATGAGTTTGATGAACTGGCTTACGGCCATCACGTAGCGATTCTTTCAGGGATTCTCCTTGCGGGCGCGGTACTGGTCACTGGATACGTGATTACTGGAGTGATTGGAGTGGTTTTCGGCGTTGCCACCGCCGCTGTGTTGCTTCGCACGCTCTCCGTTCGTTCCTATCGAGAGTTGAATCGACTTGCGAACCAGATGTCCGTTCCCTACGAGGAAAACTATGAAAATCAGTAGACTCGAAGTCGAAAACTTCGCAATCGAAGAGAGCCCGACAATCAACGAGGACTCCATTCGTGGTGACGATCTACTTCTATACGGCGGGAATCGGTCCGGGAAGACGCTGACATTCAACGCAATTCTCTATGCAGAGCGTGTCATAGAATCCAACTCATAGCATCTCACAGCCCGGTTCGTTTCCTCGCTCGTAGTTGGTGATTGCAATGACGAGTCGGAGACACAGTGCAAGGAACACTTCTGTTCGTGCATGGACGCGGCCTCGGGCGCGGACGTGCCCGAGGCCGCAGTCCTTGACTGCGTCGTTGGTTCGTTCCACTCCTGTCCGGTTGTTGTACGTCTCGTCTAAGATGGATTGTTTCAGCTGAACGTCCTCGCTGTGTTCCTCGATTCGGTCTTCGACCCTGTACTCGATATTTTTCGGGTCATCAGTGTTTCGCGGATTGTATGGAGCGATTGGCACGACCCCTGCGGCCAGCAGGTGATCGTGCCAATCAAGGATGTCGTAGGCGCTATCTCCAAGCATCCAGATCGGAGTTTCGACGGCGAGCGCGTCACGTGTGACGCGCATCGCCGTCTCTTTGTCTGCTTGTTTGGCCTGTGTGAATTCCGCCGCAATCGGAATCTTTGACCCGGTTGAGACGATCGTACAGCCGAAGCCGTAGTAGTACTCCTCGGCAGTTGGATCATAGTTCCACGAGGCGGCGTCGTTGTATTGGATCGCCTCGATGTGTGTCGAATCGATAGAGTACGTGGAGTCGAGCAGGCCGCGGGCGGCGGCCTGCTCGATGAGCCTGTTGAAGATATCGTCGATAACGTGTTCGAGATCGGTGAGAAAGCGGTCAACCGTGTCCCTAGACGGCGGTTTGTCGAGTCCACAGTAGTACCAGACGAGGCCGTGCTGGAGTTCTCGTGCAACCGGACGTGTGCCGTAGATATCCTTGTAGTAGCAGTGTAGAAAGCCGCAAAAGAGGGCTGGTGGCTGGTGAACTCGTGTTCGCCCCCGCTTCGAGGGGGCGAACACGTCGTACTCTCTCAGAAACTGGAATTCAAGGTATTCAAACAGCGGTACTGTCTCGGTAGCCGCCGCATTCAAGAAGTCGTCTACCGAAGCTACGTCTTGCAGGGTTGCGCTGGTGTTGGACACACTTTTCGCACCCTGCTGCTTCGTACGTGACGCTTTCTATGACACGCTCTATGCATTGTATGGCCGGTCTGGGACGTTCGGTGTTACGCCGGGCCAGCGTAGCACCGTGAATGTTCACTTCGATAATGCCAACGCTGTTCTCCGGGATCGAAATCACACGTACGAGAGTACGAATCAGTCGTATGACGCTGATGACGGGGTGAGGTCGAATATTGGGTCGAAGGAGGATGTTCGTCTCCAGTTCATTCCCGCAAACCTGGCAAATCAGCCGATTAGCGCCCTTTCCAGCGAAGAGTTGCTCAACAGGATTCGAGGCCTACTTAGTGCGGAAAACCAAGACGAAATCGAGCGACACCGCCGTGCAAAGCACGATTTAGGCCATCTCAGAGAGATACGGAGACGGGGTGAACAAGAGCCAGGTATTAAACAACTCGAAGAGGACCTGAATTCCCTCCCGGTCTCTCGCACTCAGAACCGAATCGAGGAGATTGAAGAACTTAAGGGGCTGATCGAGTCGGGAGAGATTGAAAGCATCAGAGACCGCCTTCAGGCGAAAGATGACGTTGCAGAACGTCTTGACGACCTCTATGACCAGCGGCGGACTCTTGAAGACCGCCTCAAACAGAAGCGACGTGAGCTGGGCGATGCTTCCCGGTATACGCAGAAGGTAAACGATCTCATCATTGATGCCATCCAGGAGTTTACCTGCCCCGTCTGTGGACGTCTAGTTGAGGAAGATACTGCACGGAATCGACTTCCGAACAGGTGTCCGCAGTGTGGGCGTGATCGAGACCTCTCTGAACTGCGCGAACGGCTTCGTGAGAAGGTTGACAGCGCAGATGATCGGATTGTCGAGCTGAAAGAGGATATCGGAGAGTTGGAGGAAGAACTCTCGGCGGTAAAGGCTGAAATCACCGAGCTCAAAGAATCCGAGCCAAAACTGAACGAGCTTAACCAGTTTATCAGAACTGCACTCAAGCAGGCAGAGTACGACATCGATCAGCTTCGGGAAACTACTGAGGAGGAACTTGCGCAGAAACGAGAAGACTTGGACGAGTTCACGGCTCAACAAGATGAGTTGGAGGCTCGGCTAGAACGGCGTCAGGAGCTTGTTGATGCCATTGATGAGTCGATATCTGTCGCAGAGACTCGGATAGAAGAACTGGAAGACGAGGCGTTTACAGAAATTCGAGAGATCTTCACTGACAGACTTTCTGAGGTCTATCAAGAAATCGCCCCAGATCTCGGCACTGAAGTCGGCCTCACTCCCGATGGGGAATTGGAATTTCCGGGAACAGGATCTGAAGGTATTCGGCCATATGACCGGCTCAGCAGTGGCGAGAAACGACTCGTCAATCTTGCATTTGCTCTCACGGTCGCACAGTTCGCTCAGGAAGATGATGATGCACACAATTGGGAGGTGCTCGTGCTTGACGAACCGCTCACGAACCTCGAATCTGACATTCAGGACGCTGCTGCCCGCTATCTGCGAGAGGTAGATATCCAGTGCATCATGACTTCTCCGCTCGACAGGATTCAATCTCACTTCCAAGATGGTCAGTCACAGATTGTCCAGTTGGACCGCATCAGTACTGAAACGACAACCCTTGATGAGTACCTATGAGTGACGACGACCACCATCCGGAACTGCTGCTCTTACACAAGACTGGTGGGGAGATCGAAGGGCGAGGGAAGTATCACAAGCTCTTGGATCGGTATCGGCGTGAGCCGGGTGAGAGTGATGTGGATTCTGTTCTGAAGCAACGAGGACCATTCAACGAAGGCCTTTCACGAACCGTCAAGCGGTACATCGACATGGGGATTGTCGAAACCGATGAGGAGGGACAATCACGAGATATTGCAGAGACGGAGAAAGGTGAGCGGTATGTGAGCGGCTTTGAGCGAACGAAGGCCTATCTGGATGAGTCCTTCCAGAGCACGCGTTCCCGAGTCGAAGAAGTCGCTTCGAAATACGGTGATAAGAGCATGAATGAACTGGTGCAAGAAGACGACGTTCAGGAAGACAAGCAGCGGTCGCTCGGAACGCCGCTTTCAGGAGGGGCTGACTCTCAGGACCAAGAATGATGGAGACGGTCAGGGCGATAATAGACAGTTCGCACACCCATTTTATTTGCGTATGAGTCGATTAGTACAGCGAATAGATTCAGCAGTTTACTACCGATAGACGGCGTGGTTATTGTACCGCGACAACCCGGATATCAAGAGAAGATGCGGCGTGATCAATAACCGGATCTCGTTGATTGCTCAGTAGAATCTGTTCTTCAACGGACCACCCATAGTCCTCTTCGAGCAGCTGTTTGTATGCTTGGAGCTGGCCTATAGCCTTGAACGAGGAGGCACCTGTTTTCGCTTCGACAATAGTAGCCGATTCCGCTTCGAAATGATCTGATTCACGAAGCCTTCGGAATAATTTCGCTCTGCTCACACCACTTTCCGGGATGTCTGGATTGGTGTATTCCATCGAGCCAGCATAATCAGGATAGCGTTCAGGGAGGCGCGGTGGTTGAGACGTCAGACAAACTGCATCGATACTCTTCAACGAGGCAGTCTGAGATTGCTGCTCTTGAACAGACAACCCGACTGGAACTTCAACCCACCATTTCCCAGCAGGAGATTCCTCACTCCGGATATAATACTCAACAAGTGAAGCCTCACTCATACCTGCTCTCTGTATTGAATATACTAAAGTTGGTGGTGGTTTCGGGTGGTGTACTAGCAGGTTGTTCCTTGATGCGGTGCATACACTAGATGCTCGTTCCAGAGTTGTTCACGGTGCGTAGCGAAATCACGGTTCGGAGTGTCTGTCGGTTGTAAGTGAATTGTACTCTCGATTCGTTCATTCCAGGGGATTCGTGTTCCGGATTCAGTCCAGAGGACAAGTGGCTTGCCGTCAATTGTTGGTTGTTCACCAGTTGCTTGGAAGTGTACCTCGACGTCGGCAGGTAACGTAACAGCGTCGTGGGCGATCCACCATGCTAATCCGTGATAGCCTGAGTTCCGATACGTACCCTTTGAGAGAAGTGGGATAGTCTCTCCATCAATAGAAAGCGACCACGAAATCTGGTCATAGATACGTTTCCCGGCACTGATTTGGCTGGCTCCTTGGTCTGTGTCAACTGGTGCGAGCCTGTCGGATGTTCCGGGGGCGATAGCACCCCAGAAGAACAACGTCGTTTCCGTAGGGATCACACGGGTTTGGCTGGTTCTATTGAACGGGAGTTTGAGTTCAACCGAGGGATGAGAGATGTTTTCAAACCGCGTCATTCGACTGGTAGACCGATACTTGGGCTGGTTCGATCGGGCTCGCATCAAAATCAGGGTCCGTGTCAATCACTCGGAATTCGTGTGTGTCCTGCCCCACTAGAAATCGGCCCGAGCTACAATTATAACAGATCTGCTCAAACGTCTCCGCCAAGGAGCGGTCTCCGGCAGATTCGAATCGGGCTGCAGTACCACACTCCGTGCATACTGCTTCGTACACATCTTGTGGGTTCGTCCACTCATCTACGTCGAATGTCTCAACCTCCTCTTGTCCGGTCATATGCGATAATTCCTGATGAAGACATTATCAGTGATAGTGGAATAAGCTTCTCCTGGTGAATCGTAGTTAGCAGTGAGAGAGAACAACGGAATGGTATTTCCTAGATCAACACGGATTGAGGATGCCAACTGTCGGTGCCACCACTCGTCATTGTTGTCCGACGGCGTGGCCCTGAATGGTTGAGGGAGTAGATTTTACGCTGGAACTTGCAGGGGCCGCTCAGAAGGACGGATATGGCTTTCCCCAGTGTTGATGTCGCGGTCGTTCGCTCCAAGATTACGCATCTGATTGCTTCATTGCCTCTGTTCTCTTCGTGGGGAGAAACAGACGTCCATGATTGCTTGGAGGAGTTCTTGGTAGCTGACGTCTAGTCGAAGTCCCCGGGGTGAGAGACATCGGTTAATTAAGACATACCAATTATAGAATAGAATGGCGGTGTGGGTGCCGTATAGGCGAAGCTTGGAATCTTTGCCGTTGATTTTCGGCATGAAATTATTCCGAATCCGGTTGACGGTGTCCTCGATCGCCCATCGTTGGATATACTGGAATCGGATTCCGGAGGCGGAGTTCTCTGGGAGGGAGCGGTTAGTCAGATACGCAGCGAGTGATTCCTCGCTCCCGATTCCAGGTTCTGATTCCAAGTCAGCGATTTCTTGAGTCAGCCATGGCAGTGATTCTTCTTCATTCAGTGAACTTTGAGTCGTGGAGATATTGGCGGTTGTAGTGTCGAATGGAATGGAAACTCGTTTGCCATCGTCTTCGTGCCGTATTTCCTTCGTTAATATGTCGTCTGGATTTATTTCGACGGTTCCTGACGGCTTCCCGTCGGTCGGATATGTCACCAGATTTGGTTTGGGAGCCACATTCCATTTTACATCGCGGGCAAATCCAACGTAATCATCTGGGGTTAGTCGCTTTAGGCCTTTGACAACCGCCTTATCGGGGGCACTAATCACCCAGCTATCGTCGGCGAAGCGTTGAACCGTCTCAATGAGCTCACCGCTAACAATCTCTGCATCAACAAAGATCGAATCGATGGGCACCGTTTCTAATGTATTCGTGAGGATCTCACTGAGCGCCCCGGGGTAGTTACTCAGGGTGTCGATCCACCGTCCGCCGAGGATAAATCGACTCTCAGTATCAATCCCGCCAGCGAGCACGAAGGTCCACTGTTCGATGACACCGTCATGGCCGGGTTTTTCCGGACGGGCAATCGTCGCATCGAGAGAGTCTCCACTCCAGTCAAGACGGAACATATCGACGCCGAGGTTGATCGGATCGTCGTCTGACCAGAACCCGAGCATACTCGCAAGGTGAAGCGTTCGATCGTGGACTGCGTTGAACTGGGCATCAATCGCTGGGACGGGTTCGTTTTCACTGCCTGACTCGAAGCCAGTCAGGTATTCACCGTGTTGCAGCTTGGAGATGTAGTTATGCGGCCAGCCGCCGCCGGGGATATTTTCTCGGGGGTAGTTCCAGTCACAGACATCTTTCAACTCCTCTAGCCCATGGTCGAATAGGGCCGATGCAGCGAACGCGCCGATAAATGCCTCCATGTCGTGTTTCGTTTCATCACTCTGCCTACCGAAGGTGAGCGGGGTGGTCGTTCGATCTAAGAGTTCCTCAATGAACCGCCGGAGTTCTTCTTTTTTCGTCTCACGCGGGACATCGTGCTCGTCAAGAGGTGGTTCGACATCCGTGAATCCATACTCCTCGGTTACTGCGTCCGGTGCGATGATGCCTGCCCGGTACACAGCAAACACCGCGCGTGTGACCGCATCCTGAAAGGCCTTTAACGAAATTTCATCGCTACCGTCGTCCTCGTCGCTGAACTTGCGGAATTCGCGTTGGAGTGCATCATAGTTGGGGACATCGCCTGGACCGTTGTACCCGAGCGCGGAGTGCGTGGCAACCACGACCGGATTTGACCCCTTCAAATACTCAATCTGCTCTGTCCCGGATTGTTCGCGTGCGAAGCGCAGGAAGAGTGTCTTCAGTCTTCGTTCGGGAATATTGGACTCCGATGGATCAATCCCTTCACATTCGAGTTTCTCTTCAAACAGATCCAGAATCGCTTGATCGTACAGCAGTCGGCCATCATTTTCGTACGGTGTCTTCTTCTCCCAGTACTCACAGTTCGCAGCGTGGAACTGTGCAGTCAGATGTTTCCGATGAAATAACGCCTCGACGTCCTCGACCGGCGAGGTGACTTGGATATCGAACGCTCGCTGCTCAATTGCTCCGTACCGTCGTTGATCTGACTCATACCCGTCTTTCTCCGGGAACGGGGCGTACCATGTCGGTGTCTCGTACTCACCATCGTTTGGTGCCGAATCAGGAGCCCCGACATCCGAATGCCCGACCGGGTCGCCCTCATGCATTGTCTCAATACCTACTTATCTGTAGTATCAGGTAAAGGATTGGGCTGTGGTGACCTCCTGGAGACAGCGCTCAACTGTTGCAACGGGTGGTCGATTGAGTCTGTTGGGAGTTCTTAATACCAGCGCGCTGCTGTCGTTCCTAAGTTAAGAACCGAGGCATGAGACAGCAAAAATATCCCGAGCCTCACGGCCCCTCTCTTACGAAATATACAGGAAAGTCGATCCGATGACGATTCACAAATATCCCCAGCTTTGGGCTCTACAAATACAACCCCCTAGACCGACCCGAGATCTGTTGATTCACCTGGATTCACGACACAGGATAATAGATTGGTGGATATTAATTGTCGCACTGATAATTTTATTTTGCGAGAAATCAACCGTCATACCCAGTTTCTATACGCTCTACCAAAGAAATATAAGTAGTATGATGTACTTCAAATAGAAGGCGGTTTGAGGCTTGCTAGTGGCTCAGACGACGTGGGAGTCACTAGACCGGCACAGTGACATTGAATCGCTCGAAATTGACGGTACACCGACAGTCTACGGGAATGAAGAAGCGGTTCGGCGGATGTTCGATAATCTCCTCGGGAACTCGTTAGAACACGGCGAGTCGCCAGTGACCGTTACTGTCGGCTCATTCGATGACGGGATTTACTTAGAGGATAATGGGCCGGGAATTCCGGAGGGAAATCGAGAGCAAGTATTTGAGCAAGGGTTCACCACGAAAGAGCATAACGGCGGCACTGGGATGGGTATGGCAAGCGTTCGCCAGATTGTCTTAGCCCACGACTGGCGTATCGATATTAGCGAGAGTGAGACACTCGGTGGTGTCCGGTTCGAGATTACGACACGAGAATGAGTGCCGCTGCCGTCAGATAGGCCGTTATAGTTCCGATGCTGATTCGCGGTACTCAGGTTTCACCAAGAAAAGCATCGAGCCAATAAGGAGTCATCAGGGCTAGACTTTCCCCTAATCCCTGATCGACTCCCTATGACGCTCGATTGCCTCTTCCATCTCCTTCGAAGCCTCAAATTCATCGAGTTTCTTCAAAATCTGATGGAATTCGGCTGTGGTAACGTCACAGACACTGTGTGGCCGTTCCTTGTCAGTCATTGTTTGATGAGGTACCGAATACAGTAATTCGCACACATATTCAAACTTGGGATGGCAAAATACATATCTATTCACCGGCTGATCTATTCAACCCGGATATTCACTAACCTATGTTTTGTTATCACCGTTTATTTCATTAACTTGTATTTCTTCACCAGTCACCACAACACAATATCCGAGATACGTAAATTCGATTCGATCAACGTCACTCGCCAAGACTTCTAGTGCGTCTGGGTCGATTGTTTTGGCTAGTGGAGGCAGACTTTCGGAGTGTTTGTTTTCAAGTTCAGCGACGCGGTCGATGACTTCGTTGATGACCGTGTTACGTTCGCTCATGTGGCTTTTTAGATAGTAGCGGTGTAGACTTCCCCACAGTCTGGACCGCCACGATTCTCGTTCGGCCCAGTATTCATCTCATTATACAGGGTTGATGCTCCGCAGATGTCGTCTTCTACTGTAGTGTACATGATTGGGACTTCGCTATTATACCGGTCGTGCTGGGAGCAAGCTCATCAGAGTCACGTCGTCACAACTAAATCGTCGCGTAGACTACCCACGGGTGCTCCCATACGGGAGCCGCATTGAGAGGGAGGCTTGCTTGCAGGCTGGACTCCCTCTCTACGCGTTCGCACGCGCACATCGGAATTTTGGTCAGATTATAAAGAACGTTCGGGTTTCTCACTAGTCGGTGGTGGGTGTGTTGTTAAGTAAAGAAAATTGTCTCATCAGATACCACAGATTCATCTCCTTATATCAAGTGTAGGTTATATGAATAACACATCCTCTAAAAAATCGACCGGCAACCGTTTATGCTCTACTTCCGTACTTCCTATCTAGTAGGTAAATGACAAGGAATAGTTCTATCGTCCGTTCTGAAGAGTTCTATCGGACTCTCGTGGGGAACGCTGCAGAAGGCATGTTGACGATCGATGTGAACAGCGATATTGTTTACGCGAACCCTGCTATCGAACGTATACTTGGGTATTCTCCCGACGAACTCATGGGAAGTTCGAAAATGAAGATTATTCCAGAGCGTCTTCAGTCTGTACACGCCGCTGCGTTGGACTCCTACGTCGAAACTGGTGAACGAAATATTGACTGGAACGGAATTGAACTTCCTGCACTGCATAAGGATGGCCACGAGGTACCGACGCTCATCAGCCTCCGAGAACACGAACACGACGGTGAACAGTATTTTACTGGCATTATCAGGGATATTTCCGAGCGGAAGCAACGTGAGGAACAGCTACGCGATCAGAAAGAGCGTCTCGATCAGTTCTCAGACATCCTTACCCATGATATTCGAAATCCATTGTCAGTTGCCCGCGGGCATACGGAAATCGCACAAGAAGAGTACGACATTCCGGAACTGGAGCAGATCAATGAATCGCTTGAACGAATCGAGACGCTCGTTGAGGATGTGGCTGCGCTCACGAGGGAGGGGCAAGCAATCGGGAGGACAGAGCAAGTTGATGTCAAAGCCTGTGCTACCGAAGCGTGGCGAAACGTGATGACCAACGATGCCGAGTTGTGTATCGCTACGAATACCGGTGTGATCGAAGCCGACGAAAGCCGCATGCACGGCCTGTTTGAGAACCTATTCAGTAACGCGATCGACCATGTCGGTAAGGATGTGTCCATTTGTGTTGGACGACTTTCCGATAAAGATGGATTGTATATTGAGGATACTGGCCCCGGTATCCCAGAGTCAATCCGAGACGATATTTTCGAGTACGGCTATTCGACGAGTGACACCGGGACCGGCTACGGACTGGCCATCGTTAGACAAATCGTGAACGGACACGGGTGGAAGATCACCGTGACTGAAAGCGACACTGGTGGAGCACGTTTTGAGATCGCAGGAATAGACTCCCTCTCAGTTGAGAAGCAGTAGTTGTTCACAAGAATGGGGAGAGGAACCCTCGGTGGTCTCACTTTTTCGTCCGGGCGTTTTGATCAAAATCCTGTCGAAGTGTTGATTTTAACAGTCTAGTATGGTGGGGCGTTGATTCAGCATGGTTCAGCACCAGAATTCATATAGCTTGAGTTGGCACTGTTGAGTATGTCTAATCAAGAGAATCTACGGGACTTTGAGGATTTTAGTTTTTCTTCTACAACCGATTCTATACACGCGTTACACGTTGACGACGATAGAGCGTTCGTTGGGATGGTCAAGACGTTTCTTGAACGTAAGCGAGAAGAGATTCGTGTGACTACTGAAACAGCAGTTGAGGACGGAATAGAGACTCTTCGAGAGGGGACCATTGACTGTGTGATTAGTGATTATGAGATGCCAGATCAGGACGGGCTTGATTTTCTAGAGTTAGTCAGAGACGACTACCCTGATCTCCCCTTCATTCTCTTTACCGGCAAGGGTGACGAAGAGATTGCAAGTGAAGCGATCACCGCTGGCGTCACAGATTACTTGCAGAAAGGAACTGGAACAGACCAGTACACTGTACTGGCAAATCGTGTAGAAAACTTAGTCGAAAAATACAGAGCAGAACAAGAAGTGTTCCGCGGTTTTCAGGCCTTAGAATCTGCTCAAGAAGGAATCGGGATCCTAAACGAGCAAGGTGAGTACGTCTATCTAAACCAAGCCTACGCTGAGGTGTACTCTACAGACCGTGAAGAGATACTTGAGGACCACTGGGAATCTCTGTATCCAGAAAGGGAAGCTGATCGGTTCCGTCAGGAGATTCTACCCGCGCTTGAATCCGCCGGGACGTGGACTGGCCAGTCAGTCGGCCTCACCATTGATGGTGAACGTGTCACCGAAAATCTGAGCCTCACACAGTTAGATGATGGTGGACACGTTTGCGTGGTCCGCGACATTACTGACGAAAAACAGCGTGAGGAGGAACTCCGACGTGAACAACGGTTTTTGGAGACGGCACTCAACTCCCTTAACGACCTCTTTTACGTCTTTGACGAAGATCTCAACTATATTCGTTGGAACGACCAATTTGAGGAGGTTATCGGATACTCTAAAGCGGAAATCCAAGAACTGACGCCAATGGATCTATTCGAAGGTGAGACCAAGGCTGAGATTGAAGCCTTGATTGACCAAATTCTATCCGATGGCGAACGAGTCGTCGTCGAAGCTGATCTCTTGACCAAGCACGGTGAAACGATACCGTATGAGTTCACAGGCATTCCAGTTGAGGACGACAATAGAGTTATCGGTGTCGTTGGGATTGGACGGCGTCTCTCTCCATAACTGCATGATCAGTTGGAAAGGAGCAATACCTACACAAGAGTGAGGTGGTTCTGTTTGTCATCTCTCTCACCGATTCTCGAATCTGTAAACCAAAATGCGCAAACACTTATATACGATAAGACAATATAGTTTACAAAGATGCTTACGAAGGCCGGGCTCGCTATTCTGGACCTGCTGAGTTCCGGGGGGGACGCGACCGCACAAGAGTTGGCCGCAGAAACTGGGTATAGTCGCAAGCAGGTCTACCGCGTCGTTGACGACTTACTCGACAAAGGGGTACTGGACAAGTCCCGAGCAAAACACAACCAGCGTGTCCTGCGCGCCTCTGACGATCCGATTGTCGAAGCGTACCGAGGCCTGACATCGGACCTCGGGCACGTGGACTGGGCAGACCTCCTCTCACCGGCTACGATACAGGTCTGCTGGTATCTCGATGAACCACGCCGCATCACCACGATCGCTGACCGATTAGGAATCACGCGACAGGCCGTCCACAAGGCGTTATCCCCGCTGAAGGACCGAGCGATGCTCGCCCCCGCCGGCCCAGAGTACGCACTCGCCGACGACCTTCACCCCTTACTCGAATTCGCCAACACCGTCATCAGGCATGGCCACCGAGACCGCGTTCGACAACTCGCACCCAGTGCCACGATCGCGTGGTGTGACCCGAAACGCGCACTCGTTCAAGTACAAACCTCCAAAGACACGGAGAAACTCCAAGATGCCGACGACTGGGACGTGACTGGATTAGCGGCATTCCAAGCGTATGGTCTGCAGTTCTTCCTCGCAGGGGAACCTGCTTTCTGGTACGCGCCAGACGACGATCTCACCCCTGCAGACATCATTTGCCATACCCTCACCCTCAACACGGACTCCCGGCGCGTGAGCTACGCGATGCTGCTCATCGAGCAGGAACGAATCGAACAGGAAACACTCACCGAGACCGCGACTTGGTACGGTCTGAGCTCAACGATACCCCGGATGTATCGCCTCATAGACGAGGATATCGACGCTGACGATGAGATGGCGGCGGAGAGTCCGTTGCCGAGCGCACAAGAATACGCGGTGCTGAAAGACCAGTATGGTGTCGCATAAATGACTGTCTTCAGCGGCGAAGAGGCCATCAAGACGTTTCTTGCTGAGTTTGACGAGTGGCTCGCAGAACCGGTGAACGTGTACCTCCTTGGCGGGTCTGCAATGACGGTTCACGGGCTGAAAGACCAAACCGAAGATATCGACTTGGCCCTCGGCGTCCCAACCGAATTCGAACACGTCTACCACGCCCTTCGAGAACAAGGATTTCAGGTGACGGGTGAGCCGACCGCGTCATTCGAAGGGGTTGGAAAAACGGTTGAACTCTACCATCCTGGCCGCGGGTTTCGGGTTGACTTGTTCGAGCAACAGGTTGTCGGGAAAGTCTGGATCACAGAGAGCATGCACGACCGGGCGGACGAGTTCTGGACAGGGGAGTATGCAACGGCGTACGTGCTCGCTGATGAGGATTTGTTCTTGTTGAAGGCAGTGTCCGGTGGCGACTTAGGGGCTGGCAGACGACGCGACATTGAGGATATGCGGACGTACGCGCAGCGTGGACTCGCCTACGAGGAGATCCTCAACGAGATTGAGGAACAGCGCCCGTTCAATACGGGGTCAATTGAAGCGACGCATATCCGTAATCAATCTCATCCGTTATTTACTATCGAGGTGGCTGTACAGTCGCTTTCCGGGCTGCCATCCTCGTTTACGGATCGCGTGTCGGAGTTCGCAACCGAATTCGAAGTTGAGTACGGTATCTTGGAAGCGGTCGATGAGGGTCTTCGGAGTCCACGCGCGATCAGCGAACGTGTTCTTTCGAACGTCCGAGAGCTCTCCGTTGGCGACGAGGAGGCGGTGTCTGCTGGGATCGATCGTCTCGTCGAAAAGGAAATTCTTGACCGAGAAGGGGAGACTGTTCACCCCTCGTCCAACTAACTCGGTGCTTTCGAATCTCTTAGTGACGGCACTGGGATGAGGATGGCAAGCATTCGGCAGTACGTCTCTGGGTACGTACTTGTGTACGTCTCTGGGTACGTACTTGTGTACATCCATGTGTACGTCCACAAGTACGTGAGTACGTACATTCTACCGAACGCCAGAATCCTCAGTGGATCTCGTGGTATTGCTTGTTCCAGAACATCCGTACTCAGCCGCTATGACGGACACATCTTGATTAAGACGTTCTCAGGATTATACCCACAGACGCCCAACCAGAGCCACGTCCAATCCTACGCGGCCACAAGCACTGGCACCAGTATGTGATCAGCAACTGACCCCCCCAATCTTGGAAACCGCTGAACGTCCGTATTCAGAGTGTGCCGCTTGCACGAGAGCCCGACGGTTCTGGAAGATCTATTGGTCACCGACGCCATCATCGTAGGATTCGGGAAATCCGATCCGGCTGAGAGTGGTATTTACCGCGACTCTCGTGAAGGAGCGTCGGGATCACCAAGCCAAGTACCTGAGTCAGAACCGAACGCTGAATCACAGGGTCTGCTGGAGTACAGCATCGATGCGATTAATGACGGACTCGCAATCATCGTCGCGGCGGGTGGTCTCTCGCAGCGTATCGAATAAGTCAGCAAGGTCAGTCGTCAACTCATCATCGATGTCGGTCACATCAATCACAGGCAGTTTTTTGAGAGCTCCCGGCCCCAATTTTTCCAAACCACCTTGCCGGGTCTGCGTGTAATTGGAAACGACGCGCTCGGCAACGCCACTATTCAAATACGCGAGCAACGCCTTCAGTTCCGTCTCGTTCAGCGTTACGTCGTAGAGTCCATCGAAATTGTGGATGTTTCGGGCCGGTGTCTCATTCAGCAGGAACGTGAATCCGTCTCCGCTCGCGTTTTGAATCAGAACCTGGGGAGAGTCTTGTCTCCTCGGCCGGTACCAGTACGGACGATCTTCGAACGTAGTCGTCTCTGATAGACCGTGATTGCTAACGCCGTCACACAGATATGCAAGCACATTCGCTGCACTGCCGTAGTCGCCGTCTGGTAGTCCCGATGCATCTCCAGCCATCTGCTCGGTAAATACGCGGATCGACTCCGGGATCTCTTGGATCAAGTCAGGATCGAACAACCACACGTCCTCCCCGCTCCCTCGTAGTTCCTCCCAGTCTTCGTCACGGAAATCATACCCGTCGACGAGTCTTGGCCGCCGAATCAGCCGGGAAAGATGCTTGTTGTCTAATTCGAGGTCGTCAACGTCGGCCTGTGAGAGGCAGAAGAAATCGACTGCGCCAGTCGTCACGCCACGATGTACTGTGGCGAACTCGTCAAGGCGTCTGAAACTGCTCGTATCGATGTCCGTCGGGGTGAATAATGCTTCCCAGTTCTTGACTGGATCGAGCTGTGTTTGTTGCACGCAGTTGATGAACCCCCAGTCGGTGCGCCCCGGCCCACCCTCCTTGACTGCGTCACGAAGTTCAGACACGCTGACCGAGTCATCGACGCGAATGAACCGTGTTTCGCCATCTGATTCATTCTCAGGTGTTGCTTCTAAGAATGTGATGAGGGCAGTCGTGTGAGCGTCCGGGAAGATTCGTTCACCAGCCGGGTTGAATTGGACGAACGCTTTGATAGAGAACACCTCTAGGAGGAACTGCTTGAGGGATTCTCCGTAACGTGTCGTGAGGAGGCTTTGCGGTGTGATGAAGGCTGCACGATCTCCTGCAGAGAGGAACTGTCGTGCGTGGTAGATGAAATACGCATGGAGCGGTGAGCGTGCGCTGATTTCGCTCCCGATCGACTGTTCTATTTGCGTGTTGATTCGGTCTTTGTACGCTGCCGGGAGCGAATCGCCACTCGTGTAGGGAGGGTTGCAGATGATCGCGTCGACATCTCGCTGCAGGTCTGCCGGTGAGAGGTCGAGAAAATCAGTCGTACGCGGGTCGTGTGACTGCCCGTACAGCGTGAGCGCGGTCGTCCCCATGAGGTTCGAGAGGGGGCTCTTGTCAATCCCGTTAACGTGGGCTGGTTCTGTACTCACATCCCACTGTGGGTGGAATGGGCTTGATAGGACACCAGCTCCCATCCCGGGGTCAAGCACACTGTCATCGCCACCGGCTGCCCACGCCTGCATGAGCGTCCCGACGGATGGAGGCGTCCGGAATTGACCGAGTATCTGACGGTCGTCGTTCGACGTCAGGTCTGCATAGAGCCGGCCGATGGCTTCAGCCGGCTCTCCCGACTCCAGCAACCAGTCCCGAGCATCGACTACCGGTGCGAGATTGGCGTCGTCAGCGAACCAGACGATCTCATCAAGAACGTACTCGTTGAACGCTGGATTCTCTGTTTGATCCGCTGCTCGTTGAAGTGCCTCTTGCGTATTGGTGGGTAGCGATGGCAGGTCGGCGTGCTGGTGGTACCACTCGTAGAGTGTCGTCTTGAGAAGTACGTTCAGTACAGCTTGCCGAGCGATGATCGTCCGAGTATGCGTCGTAGCCGGAGTATCAAGCCCGTGGAGTGCGCACCACTCCGTAACCTGATCCTGTAGGGACTCGGGCAGAGCAGAATCGATGGTCGCGGTAAGAGCGTCGGCTGCCGTCCGGAGCCTCTCTACGAGGGCATCATGCGTGCTCTCGTCGAGTCGGTCCGGAACAGGTTCCCAGTCACTGACGCTCAGTCTCTCAGTCCCGGTTGGAGTGATATGCGACACGACACTAGCACTCTGGGTGGCGGTGACCCGTTCGGTATCTTGAGAGTTGTAGCACTCACCAGTAGACGGTCGTAATCGACCGACGGACTTTGTTTCTGAAGTAGTTCGAGACATCGGAGTAATGCAGTTTCAAGAGCCGGTATTTTAAAACGGTAAGCCACTCAAGGAGTTAGCGTTCTACCCACTGCCAGCTACGGCCGCACCGGACACCACGACAGACATGCTTCTTAGCCCCGTCCACGGCGATTCCGAGGGGGCCCCGTCGAATTTCATAGAGCCATAGTTCTCGTTTAGACGTCGAACAACGAGAACGATCAGCGATACCAAGCGCGCGTGAAACCGCTCTTCGATGTAATGCTTTCTCCAGAACAACGGCACTCAGCCGCTATGAGGGACACATCTTGGTTGATACGTTCTTAGGATCATACCTACAGGCACCCAATCAGAGGCACATCTGATCTGATACGGCCACAAGCACTAACGGTGGTATGATGAGCAGCGCGCCTTTCAGAACCTGAAGAATGTTGAACGTCCGTATCCAGACTGTGCCGCTCGCATGAGTGCGGTTCTATAAGTTCCATTGAATTACCGACGCCATCACAGCAGGATTCGGAAAATCCGAGCCGGTAGAGAGTAGTACTTATTGCGACTCTCGTCGTATTTCCCGAATCCGGGGGGCGGGGCTCTCAGCGGGCCAGGGTTTATACCACGGTGGTTATTTTGCCGGTGTACCTGAACGGCAAGCAAATATACGCAACCGTTCAGAAGCACTATGACAGAGACACGCACTACCAACTCGGCTGACGCGGAATGGACGCATCCAATCCCGAAGGATATCGTCCTCTCCGTGGCTGACGAACACGAAATCGACGCAAAGTTGTTACACACACTTCTTGAAGAAGGAAGTTCAGTTTGGGACGGGCACAGAGAGGACCTAGAGGAAACCTTCTACGCGCTACATTTCGGACCGACCGGGTTCCGAACGTTCACAGTGGAAGGATTTCTGATCGCGTGGGGCCCGGACTATCACCCCAAATACCTCCTCCGTGACGTACACCTCCCTGACCGTGCGGGAGATTACCACTGGGAAATGAGCGAAGTCCGCCTCCTCATGGCAGTAACACAAGCACATCGACGATTTGCTGGACGCTTACACGGCCGTGAGAGGGGTGACTGGAGCCCAGTCGTGATTCGGGGCCCAAGCGAGTAGTATTCTCGCTTACGCAGGGTATAGAATGATCCGAAGACGGTCTGTTTTAATTATTTATTATAACTTGATTCATATAGGCGGTGAATTAACAACCTAATCCAGCGGTGTGGTCCCGTGGAATTCCCGCGTCTCCGGCGCGGGAGGATGTCAGTCTCGTTCGTCGCTGTCGAAGTGTCACCAAGTGTCGACAGCGTATGTTCTACTACCGCCCCACGGCACGGTTTTATTCGTTTCAGACCGCTGCCGTGTGTATGGACGAACTGACAGCGAATATCTCGTTCGACAGATTCGCAGATATGCCGGAGTTCTACGGATCGGGGGCTGCGGAATACCGCCTGGCGATGGTGAAAGAGCGTGCTGACTTTCTCGATCTGTTCGCAGGCGCTCGTCACGTGGATGCTGTGACGTACGCGGAGACACCTGAGCTGATGGTACAGATGCTGACGGAGTACGACATCGAATCGCTGGACGTACTTATCGGAAACGCTGAAGACTACGCCGACCAAGTGAACGAAGTGTCGACGGCGAGGTCACTCGTTCGACTTCGACAGGATGACCGACTCACGATTCGGCTGAAGAACCGGAAGACGGTCCATTCGAAGATTTACCGGATCGTTATGCCGGACGACACGGTGAAGCTCGTCCAAGGGTCGGCGAACCTCTCGCGGAACTCCTGGGAGTACCACACGAACCAGATCTCCGTCATTACGACCGATGTCGGGACCGAACTGGACGAGGAGTTCGAGCGGTTCATCGACGAGTACCGCGAAGGGTACAGCGACCAGACACTCCTCGAAGGGTTGTCGAAGCACTGGAGGAGGCCGATTCACCGGAAGAGCGGGAGAACCGTATCGAGTACTGGGTTGGTGCGGGTGACCTCGACGTGAGCGACACTGCTGCCCTGAATCAGGACGCCGTCGAGGACCTGAAAGACGTCGCTGATCAGGTTACCGCCGTCGTTGACGACCCTGAGGAGGCCGAGGAGACAGTCGCGTTTGTCGAAGATCCCGAGAACGCCGACCGCAACGTCATCGAACCAGAGGACTCCTCGGACGAGGACGACTTACCCAATGCTCCGGACGAGGACGAGTCTCCGGATGTTGGACTCGTTGAATCAGATCACGAGACGGGGTTGACGGATGGACTCGACCGGCCGCGGGTTCGTGCGCCCGACGAGAAGATACGGATGGGAACCAGCAAGGTGGACAAAGACACTGCCGACGAGTTCGGGGCCGGGCTCCGCGACCGTGGCGCGACCGTTGAGGACCACAGCATCACCGCGCCGCTGAGCGCGTACAACAACCAGGTCAAGGAATCGACGTCCATCCCGACGATGTCCGTCCTCCCAGAGGCAGAGCAAATCGTGATCGGTGAGGACGACGAGATGATTCTCGTCGCTACCGACGAGCCGACCCCCGAAGTTCTGGATCATTGCCTCAAAACCATCGAAGACTACATCGAGACCGTCCAGAACCACGGTCACACGCAATCCGAGACCGCAGTGATGGCGCAGATGTACGAGGCGTTCCTCTACGGGTTCTGGGCCCCGTTCGCCAACCAGTACGCCGAGGCCATGTCGTCACCGTCACGGACGCTGGACAACGTCCTGCAGCACCTCTACATCGAAGGAAAGAGCGACGCGGGGAAGGACAAACTCACCGAGTACATCCTGCGACTCGTCTCCGACAACACGGTCATCTCCGGGGTAGACGCAGACGACGTCGGCGTCAAAGAAGTCCGCGGCGTCCGCGAGTGGGACACGTGTTTCCCGTACGCCATCATCGACGCGGAGAAAGAGAAGATCCAGCGATGGAGCCCGATCCGAAACTACTGGGGTGACTGGACCCCCACCAACGTCGATCAGCCGTGCCTCATCTTCACCACCAACGACGCACTCCCAAAATCCGAGTTCCGGAACCGAATGAAAATCCTGAGCATGGACGTCTCCTTCCCCTCCAACCCGGAAGATCCGGGGTTCCGCGAAGCACAAGAAGACCTGTCGGGCGTGCTGGAACGGCAAAACCCAATCTTCAGTTACGTCGCCCGCCGCATGCTCACCGAACAACCCTGGACTGACGGGAACGGCACGATCGAAGACGTCCGCCGCATTGTCCGCGAATTCTACGACGAAGCCGGTCGAGAGCAGCCTGACTACTTCCCCGCTGATGAACCCGCCGAGAAAACGTACGATACGGGACGGTTGAAGTGGCAACGCGACATTCAGGGCGGCCGTGTCACGTTCGAGTCAGAACCGAATGCCATCACAGCTGACTTCGACCGCGAAGAATACGAGGTGTACGACTACGAGAAACGCCTCCCCAAACGATTCATGTCCGAGAAGTCCTCCACGAGCGTCTACATCGGCGCACCTGAGGAATTCGCTGAGTGGATCGGATACTCCGTCGATGAGCTACTGAACGGTGCCGCTGAGACAGGTTCAGAGAAGTCTCAGTCGAATGGATCTGGAGGAGGCCAGGAAGACGGTGACAGCACTGGATCGAGTGGGCTTTTCTCACGATTGCTCGGTAGGTGACTGATTCTCAGTTGAGAATGCCGCATAACGTTCTTGTTCCTCTACTTCGGGTTCAGAGTCTCGGGATGTCGTGACCATCAAGCATCAAAACAGACCTGCACACTCGGATCTATTCCCAAGTCCAGGCTACCCCATCCTAACCTCCTGCTGATAATAATTCCGGACACCCCCCGTGGGGTTACCGCGAGATACGTCTTGATATCGTCTGTAACGCAGGAATAATTCCGGACATCCCCCGTCTCGGGGATACGTTGAAATTTTAATATATCTTCAGAAGGATCGAGATTGGATTAGTCCAGACTCTGAACGCCGGTTGAGTCACCCTCCCCGAAATCAGCAGATTCTGACTGTGTCGGTTCGCGTTGTCGTTCGTCGTAGGCTTCACGCCATTCTTCGATGACTGGCCGGCTTCCAGCACCGTGCGGTGTGCGTCGCTGCCGTACTTGTATCAGTGCCGGCGTGTTCATCGCGTCACCAGACACGACCGCTTGCCCTGGGGTTAACCCGGGCAACTCTCGAAGCACGTCTTCGCCGGCGGCCTCCACGGAGTTTTTGATCGCGTCCTGGTCATTCGGATTCTTGATCTGCATCGAAATCTGCGTCCCGCACTGCGACAGAACGTCTTGGTCGATTTTCGACGGGCGTTGACTGATAATCCCGAGTCCGAATCCGAACTTACGGCCCTCGGACGTGATCGTTCGCATGATCCCTAGCGAGGGGGCTTCACCGGAGGCTGGAGCGAACCGGTGCCCTTCTTCGAACAAGGCGAAAATCGGATGCTCGATATCCGAGTCTCGATCTCGCACGTCATCAAGTCGCTCTCGATACATCCGCCGGAGAAGAACGGTCGTGATAAGTTGCTGATCCCGCCGGTCCAACGTATCCATCTGAAGGACGGTACACTGGCCTGGGTCCACGATTTCATCCAGCGGCACGTTCTCTTCAGGGTGGAAGAGATCATTTCGCTCGATCGACCGACGGAGCCGCCACTCTAATGCGCCGACGCTCGCGTCATCATCGCCGTAAATCCGCTCCATTTCACCGATCAGCTCATCAATCCCCCATGTTCGACTTTCTTGGCGTTGCATAGCCTGCCATGCCGTCGAAAGCCGCTCTTGCATCCGGTTGCTCGGATTATCCAAGATTGCCATGACATCGCCGATCTCCAGTTCAGAGATGCGAACGCGGAGCCGTTCCGGATCGTAGTACTCAATTTCTGGTTCATACCCATCCTCGCCCTGAAATGCCTCTTCACCCTGCATTTCTGCCAAGGTATCGTACTCACCGTGCGGGTCAAACACGAGCAGTGAGGCGCGCGAGCTCGGACGCATCATCTCCTCAATCAGGACCGACGCTGTGTAGGATTTCCCGCTCCCGGTTGATGCGAGGATCGCTAGGTGTGTCGAAGCGAATTCTTCGATCGGAATGTGTAGGTTTGTCGCCTCTGCCGGTCGATTCAACAGCCAGCCAATGTGCGCGACTCCGTCAAGTGTCGTGATATCCGTGCTGTCAGTTTCACAGCCGAGGTTCGGCAACACGGTTTCGAGTTGCTGGTGTGGTGCAATCGACAGTGGCGTCCCCGGGTCAGGCAGCTGGCGAGGATTAGCGAACGTCGTCATGTTCGTGTCGTAGTACCCGATGACCGTTGCTGTCAACTGGTACAACTCAGTGTCATCAGTCGGCACGCCGAGTGTCGCTGCGACCGTCTCCGGCCCGACTTCCGGATCCGCAAGGAACCCTTCAGGAAGCCCCCGAATCAGTTCCCGGTTCGTCACGCGAGCGAACACCGAGCGTGGCTCACCTTCAACCGAGACAGTGTACGTGATGAACTCGCCGGTCTTGATCGACTTGTCTGATGGAGTCACGAACACGAATTCGTTCGGATCGTCACCCGGTCCAGCGACGGTTCCGACCACGTTTGATCGGTCAGCCATTAGACCAGCCCTCGCTGCTCACGCGCTTGCCACTGCACGTTCTGTTCAACCACATCTAGTACTCGGTGGTTCGGATCGTCTTCCGGTAGCACCCCTCGCAATCGGTCGATTAGTGCGACGATGACCTCCGACCCGAGGTCACCAGCAATATCCAAGAGCCGATCCATGTACGCCAGCTGAATCTGCTCATCGATGGTATGGAAGGAAACCGTGACCTGATCCGGACAGTGGAAGACGGTATCCTCAACTTCTAACGTCCACCGCGGCATTTGATGCGTTGGCTCCTGTACTGCCCCGTCTTCGGCGATTTCTGCAGTACCGAGAAGCGCCACGCCAGCGAGCGTGGTGCGCTCTTCGATGTACCCCGGCGTGAATTGAGCCTGGTCGTCCTGCGCTAACCGCGGCCCAGTCCGCCCCTGATCAGGATCGACTAACTGCGTGTCATAAATTACGCCAATGACTGCGTGCTCAGTTCCGTTGACGGTTTTCTTGATGAAGACTGGTTGCCCGAACTCGCGCTCGTGAAGCTCCGGTGGGCGATCACAGTCTCGTTCCTTGTAGACCTCGACGACGTAATCCAAGTGGCTGTTCGAGGACACGATGCTGCCAATCCGAACGCACGAATCGATATCCGGACTCTCTCCGTCCGGTGGAGTGTCTGTCATAGTTCCGTCTCCATATTGTCGTCTGGTTGTCGCGCGGTGCATCCTGCTGGTGCGTGTGGGGTGTGGTGATGAATCATCGTCGGCGAAGTTCCTTGCTTAGTGCTTTGGCGTCCCATTCCAGCGGCACGTCGTTCGATTCTGCCCAGCGTTGGACGACGCGCTGGAATTGTTGCCGGTCCTGATGGTCTAACACAGCGTCGCTATCGGCCTGTTGGAGGATTTCGGGATAGCCACGTCCGATGCCTGCTTCTGCCCGGACAATGTCAATGGTGTACTCGTACATTGATTCGTACCCGTCGGGGCCGTTACTGCGGCACAGCCACCCGGGGAATTCGAGTCGGTCGAGTCCAGCGCCTGGCGGCACGTTCAGGTACGAGAACAAGATGTCATCGCGGAATTCGTACGTTTGACCGTTGTACGTGGTCTGCAACGCGTCGATGCTCCCATCTCGTTTTGAGATGAACGGGATTGTGGTGTCGCCCCACGGGCTCATTAACTCCGTCAGGACGTGCGCATCTGGGATAACGCGATCTGTCCCGAACTCGTCGCGTAACAGGAGTCGCGTCATCTTCACGAGTTCAGTCGCGCTCGACCCTGCAACGTACCCGACCAGGGGGATTTCGTGGTGCTGACTCGCTGCAATAACTCGACTCAGCGTGGAGATGTATCGCTCTCGGGTTTCCGGCTTCAACGGGTTCGCAAACGATGCGATCAACGGCCCGTCGTAGAACACGACCGGCGTGTTGTCGATGTCACCTGCATCACGCGCGTCAGCTAACTCCGAGAGTTGGTCGATAAGTAGCTGTCCTTCGTGTTCGAACCGGTGATGGCCCACGAGTTGGGAATCCACAAACCGGTAGTCCCCGTCCTCTGATTCCTGTGTGACCTCGTCAGGCGTCAGGAGTCGCCCCTCAACACCGCGATCAAGCCTCCCTTCTGTGTGATGATGGTTGACTGCCCATGCCGCTTGGACGTACGCGAGCGGAACGTTGAATTGCGTTGTCGGCGGGAGTTGTGACCCATCGACAGCCATCACCGGCACGTCACGAATAATATCGCGCGCCCACTGGTTCACTTCCTCGTGATTCTCCCACCCGTCACTCTCCGGGTACGGGACGATGAGACTATCCACGTCATCAAAATCGTCCGTTGGATACGCCCCCGGATATGACGCGTCCTGAAGCGACGCTCGAATCTCAGCGCTCGTCCACTCGTCGGGCAACCGCTGAAACGCGTCTTGATACCGTTCAACGATCCCCGTATCGTCTTCGAGATACGTCTTAATCGTGCCAACGTTCGCCTCCAATTCAGACGCGACACCGCGTTTATCGATCGGCATTAATTGACCGACACCTCCGATGTCTGCCGGTCTTTCTCGATGGTGATCGTGTAGTCAGTCATCGAATCGAACGTCTGGTCGTGACTGATCACCGTGAGTTGCTCGAAGCTATCCAGCTGTTTGAGCTGGGTGACCAGATTCCGTTTCTTTTGACGGTCAAGGTTCGCCGTCGGTTCGTCCAAGAACGCGATCCCCACGGACGCTAACTGTTCGAGAATCGCCAGCCGCACCGCAAGTGCAGCTGCCATCTTCTCCCCGCCACTCAGCGTCGAAAATGACTTTCGGACATCCGCATCGTGCACGACGATTTCGTAGTCGCTCGTCCACTCCAGCGTCTCAGCCGACGCGCCGCGGATCGACCGGAACAACTCATTCGCCCGGGATCCAATCCGGTCGGTGATAATCTCCCGCATTTTTGGCCCGGCCTCGCGGACGTTCTCCCGCACCCAATCGGCGAACTGCTGGTCCGCTTTCAGTTCCTTCACCTGCTGGAGTTTCTCCTGACGCTTCTCAAGCTTCGTCTCCAGCTCTTCGATCGTTTCACGAACCTCCTCCAGGTTCTCCTCTTTATGCTCTAACGACCGCCGATCACCTGCCAGTTCCTCCCTGAGCTCCTCAATATCTGAGTCCAACGTCTCGAATCGCTCTTCATCGAACGACGCTTTCGTCTCCTCTAGCTCTACCTCCGTCTCTTCGAGATTCGTTTCGAGGTCTGAAAGCTCGCTCTCCAGGTCTTCGACTCTCTCCTGCCGCTCCTCCACTTGCGAGGCTTGCTGCTCGTGCTTGATATACGTCTGATGTGCCGACTCCGTCTCTTCCAGCGTTTCCTTGGTTTCCTCCAACTCCTCATCCAAGCCCTCGAACTGCTCTAACTCGTCTTCAATCTCCGCCAGCGCCGACTGCTCCTCCTCTAGTTCCGCCCGTTTTTCCTCCAACTCATCAGGGACATCAGCATGCTCCTTCACTCGGAATTCAGCAGTCTGATACTCGTCGTACCCCTCCTCCAAGTCATCTCTCTCGGCTTCGAGATCTGGGAGATCCGCCAATTCGTCTTCCAAGTCCGCTAACTCCGCCTCTGTCTCTTCCTTGTCGGCGCGAAGGTCTTCGATCTCACCTTCCAACGACTCGATTTTGTCTCGATGCACAGGGAGCTTATCGACGCGCTGCTTGACCTCTCGCGCCGTGGCACGCCGCTCACGCAACACATCAAGTTCCTCGGCGAGTTCCTCACGTTCCGCTTCGATTTCCTCGATGCGGGCTTCACGCTGCTCAATCGTCTTCGACCGGTGATCCTCGTCTAACGGGCGGTCACACGTCGGGCACGGCGCATCAACATCCGTGTCACGCAACCTGTCTAACTGTTCTTCAAGCCGCTCACGCTCGCTCTCAAGTTGCTTCCGGCTCGCCTCCCGGTTATTGATCTCTTCGGAGAGCGCTTCCGGATCCGTCGTCGCTTCCCACTCGTCCTCTATTTCTGCGATCGTCTCCTCTTTGGCCTCGACCTCGCGCTCTTTCGATTCGATTTTCTCGGCCAACTGTTCGATTTCTTCCTCTAACGCATCGACGTCGTCCTCGCGGTCTTTCAGCGACTCAATACGGTCATCGAGTTCCTCATACCGCTTCTTCTCCGCTTCACGCGATTCCAACGTCTCCCGAGCAGCCTCCAGTTCTTCCAAGTCCTCTTCCAGTTGTTCGACCTCGAATTCGATCGCCTGGATCGTGTCTTCTTGTTCGTCTCGATCCTCAACGAGTGCGTCCCGTTCGGTCTCTTGGTCCTCTAACTCATCCTGCCGCTCGCGTGCTTCCTTGTACAGACGGTACCCCTCGCGGTTCGCCTCGCACTTCTCCTGTGCCTCTTCAGCAGCCGTAAGTTCCTCCTTCGCCGTCCCCAAATTGTCTTTAGTCGAGTCGATGTCCCCTTCCAGCGAATCAACCTCCTGCTCAAGGCGGTCTATTTCCTCTTCAACAGCTTCCAACTCTTCGTACTCTTCTTCTTTCTCCGACAACTCGCCAGTTTTCCGTTCGATCCCGGCTTCAATTTCCTCAACGTCATCGGCCAACGACTCCGCTTCCGCTCGCTCGTCCGGCAACCCTTGTACCTCGCCGGTGAGCGTATCAATGTCCCTACGGAGATCCTGCTTCCGACTCTCGATTGCGTCCGGCACGTCCTTGAGCGTCTCCCACGACTCCTCGTACGCGTCCAGATTCAGGAGCGCATCGAACGTTGCCTTGCGATTTCGAGGCGTTTGCGAGAAGTCCGAGAGGAATCGCGTTTGGGGGACCCCGATACTGGAACTCCAGAGACTGCTAAGTTCGTCTCCATCTTCAACATCGAAGCGCGCACACAACCAGTCCACCAACTGTGTCTTAGAATCGATGTCCTGATCGATCCACTCGTCAGTATCAGGATTATACCGGTGTACACCGTACTTCGACCGGCCGACCGACCGAACAACTCTGTACCGGTCCGTCCCGTTCTGCGTGTCCTGCTCGAACGTGACTTCGACCGTTCCTGAACTCGCGCCTTCCCGCACGAACTCCTTGTTGTTGAACGGGAGCGAATCGAACAACGCGAACCCGATGGCCTCCTGAACCGTCGATTTCCCTGCACCGTTCTCACCGAGAATCGCCGTCACGCCGCCTTCGATCGGCACGACAGTCCGATCCTCATACGACTTGATATCTTCCAACGCAACTTCGGTGATTCTCATTGCTCCACCACCTCCCCTGCATCCGTCTCTACGTCTGCTTTGTCGCCCTCTGTCGTGTTATCAGACGCTTCCTCGCCTGTGTCGGCATCGGCGAACGGATCTTCTTCAATGTCCAGCACGACGTCGTCTGTCAGCTCTGGGAACAACTCCTGGCGCGCCGAACTCACGGAGTCACGAATGTCCTCAACGGCTTCGCCAGCTTGAGCCATCTGATGAGCGTTCCCTAACACATCAGCGACATCGGCTGCGTGGTCATCGTAGATCGATTCCTTCGCAATCGTCTCGAAAACGCGGTTTTCTAACGCAGCCGTGTTCAACTGCCCATCCTTGAACACTTCGTCCTCGTCAATCTCCGAGAGGAGTTGCTGCACGTTCGCCGTCCGAATCCCTGTATTCACCTGGACGTACAACGCGTCGCACGCGCCTTCCACCCACTCCGCAAGCTCATCTGTCCGAAAATCTCCACGGTTGAACTGCAACGTCCCCGTGAACCGAAGGTCGATAATCGGTTCTCGCGGCTCACCCTGTGCCGTGAACGCGTCCTGACTGCAGTACTCTGTCATCGCAGCCTGCTCATCCTGAACGTGCTCCTGAAACGCGGTTTCGAGGTAACCGGGTGACTCGTAGGACGTCACGTCGAATTCAACCCGGTAGTACGGCCGTCGCTTCGTCGAGTGATGCGCGACGTCGCACCCAACCACGTCACCACCAGCCTCGGATTCTCCGGCGTTGAGTGTGACTGAGTAGTAGCCATGCTCCCACTCAGACCGCCCTTCCCGCGTGTTATGAGCTTCCGGCGACCCGGGATTGTAGATCCACCCACCCGACTCGTACCGCTTGTGAATGTGCCCGAGTGCCAGGTAATCCACGACATCTTTCACGTCTCGCAGCTCGCCATGAGTTACTGTCCCGCCAAGCGTCGGCACCTCGTCTTCCATCCCGAAATGCGCCAGTAACACGGTCCACGCCGGCTCACCATGCATCTCATTCGTCTCCTGAATCCCATTCGCCACTTGCTGGAGCGCCTGGTCGGTCTTCGCGCCGCGCCACTGCAGGCCGAACACGCGCACTGGCTCCTCCAGTCCATCAACATCGATATCGTAGAAACCGGCTGACTGCCCTGGTTCGTCCGGATCGTACGGGTTGAACCACGCTGTCTCTGCGTCCGCATTCAGTTCAGCTTGCAAGAACACGATGTGTCCACGTCGATGTAGGTAATTCAGCCACGTCACGTCACGCGGCGTCAGGTTCTCGTCGTGGTTCCCACGCGAGACTAACACCGGCACCTCATCAGGGATTCGTTCAAGTTCCTGTTCGATCTGATGCAGGATCTTCGGCCGCAAATCCCGCGAATGGAACAGGTCACCCGGTAACAGAATCGCATCGGTTCCGCGTTCCTCGATCATCTCTTGGAACGCAGCACGCGTGGTCGAGACCATGTCGTCCTCGCGTTGTTTCAATCCATACTGTCGATGGCCAAGATGCGTATCAGCGATGTGCGTGAGTGTCAGCATGATTAGTGTGTTGTGGAGGGTACTTGTTCAGCCAAGCGTACTACCAAATCACGGGCCTGAAAGTATGTGACTACATGTAACCGGACGACTATTAAACATCATCCAACCAGAGTGAAAGTGAAGTAAAGACGACATACAATGTAGCCCATCACAAATGTACAGAAATATAGAACCTCAAAGCCACTAAGCACTCTACTTTCACTATGGATGGCGGAGCTTCATACGGATTGTTGCTGTAACAGCAAGACGTATGACCTCCAAGATCTGCCAAGCAATTCAGGAAAACCGCATAATCGAATTCCACTACGACGGACACTACCGCAAAGTCGAACCATACTGTCACGGCACCAGCAAGCGCGGCAAAGAATCAGTACGAGGGTATCAAGTCGCCGGAGGAAGCAACTCCCGTAGTACTCCATTCTGGAGACTCTTCACCGTCGCAAAGATCGGAGATCTAAGTCTCACTGACGAAACATTCCAAGGAAATCGCCCAGCATACAACCCGGACGACAAGGATCTACGCATCCACTGTAACATTTAACTCGGTGATCTCAAGAACCGATTTTCGCTTAGCGGCCACAGATTTATACTCGGGGCGAATATAATCTCAAACACGATGGCACCGTCCTACGTGAGCCGGGGTTCAGATCTCGATGAAGAACTCGCAGAGCGACTGATTCAGCGTGTACAAGAAGACCCCGCAAAACCGTGGACTATCGTTTCGGATGTGGCTGACGCTACTGATGAGAGCTCGGAGACTGTTCGTGAGAGCCTCCGCCAGCTCACACTGAAGGGTAAACTGACCCCAACTGCAGACGGAGACCTGCGAGCGACAGAAACTCTAGCCGACGTGTAATTGGTGTGAATTGTGTCTTCTGACGTTAACTGGTATACCGCTCGATTACTAGGCATATCTGAATCGGAAGATGATGAGGGCGTCCAAGTACTAAAACCAGTCAAACAAACACCGGAAGAAGACTCCGAGGATCTAAGCGGACGCTTTTCGTTTCAACGGGATCTGGACCGGGTCAAATACACCCGAGAATTCCGGCGACTGAAGGACGTAACACAGGTCGCACGTGCTGGCGAATCCTATCTCTATCACGATCGTCTCAGTCACTCACTCAAAGTTGCCCAAGTTGGACGCAGATTCGCGGAATATATCCTTAGACAAGAGCCCGATTCAGAAACACTCTCTCGGGAAATCGATCCGGATTTAATTGAAGCAGCATGCCTAGCCCACGACTTAGGTCACCCTCCCTTTGGTCATCTCGCTGAATCCACTCTCGATGACCTGCTCCAGGAAAAAACAAACCCGTATCGGAGTGAGAATGATCTTGACCCTCCTGAGGATAGTGAACTGCCTGACAGCGTGAGTCCTGACGATGCCGACATCAGTGATGCGTATCTGCAGGAAGTCTATGATCGACTCCCCGGTATTCGCTTCGAAGGGAATGCCCAGTCATTCAGAATCCTCACACGGCTTGCGAATCACCGAGAAGCAAATACTGGGTTGGCACTCACACTCGGTGTTCTGTTAGGTGTTGGAAAATACCCATACGGTCGTGGTGAATGGTTTAACGCTGACTCTGAATCAATCACCGACCCAGAGGACTGGCCCGATGAACCCGCAACTCTCCCTGGACGTTCCGACGACAAATTTGGGTTTTATAAAGACGATCACAGACTCCACGAAGAAATCCAAGAAGCGGCACGATCAGGTGCGATTTCAAAAAGCGGACGCACCGCTGCAGCGAGTCTGATGGACTATGCAGACGACCTTACGTATGCGATTCACGACTTGACCGACTTCTATATGGACGGCCGGCTCCCACTCGACCGACTACTTCGAGAAGCACTCGGAGAATTAGATGAGCAAGATATGGAGGGTCTTGACGACGGAGAGTACGAAAGCGCACCACGGCGTGAACTTCAAAAACTCCACGACGCATTGGAATATGATGAATCGGTTGCCACTCCAACCAGCGTGGTGACTTCGTTGGTCACGACCGTTGTCATCACTGGGGAATCTGCAACTCTCCTCGAACCATTCGAAGGGACACCAGACCAGCGAGATGAAATTGAAGCGTTCACATCATTCTTAGTTGAAGAGTATCTCAATCGCGTCTACCAACAGGACATTTCGCAGTCGAAATTGGAAGAGGAAACTCCCGATGAACGATACGCCACGCTCCGGGAGACCAACGATGGATGTGAGCTCCGAATCTCACAGAGGCTGGATGAACAACTAAGCATTCTCCAGCAGATCACGAAATACTACGTGATTCGACAACCGTCCCTGATGGCCCAACAGCGCGGCCAACAACAAGTAATCCGCGAGTTATTTGACGCGCTGTATGACGAAGCAGGAAAAGATGAGCTCAGTTGGTCCGCGATTCCAAAACCATACCGAGACTGGTTAGAAGATGATAGCGTCTATTTAGAGGGATTAGAGACACCAGAAGAACGGAAGGCACGCGCCGTTGCAGACTTCATTGCATCTATGACTGAACCACAGGTCGTTGCCTTACACAAACGCCTCACTGGCGATAATCCAGGCTCCCTCCAGAACGAAATCGTCCGGTGAAGTTCTGCGAATGAATTGTTAACTACACCGGCGGCATTTCGTCCGGCGTATCGGTTTCCCAGTAGTACTGGTTCTCTTGATATTCCCACCCATAGTCTTCTTCGATTGTCTCGATATATTCAGTTTCAGGATCAATCTCTTCAGGCGATTGGGGGAGTTCAAGACCTGCCGCAGCAGCTTCTCGCTGTACCAGTTCCCCAATAAGACAGAGTTGAACCCTTGCTGCAGTAAACACAGCGTCGTACGTGTATTCTTTAGCCAGCCATGAATGATGAGCAATATCATTCCGAACGTGTCGTACGTAGTGGAAGAGTTTCCGCTCAGTGGGAGATATGATTTGCTCTTCGTCGTAGGTGGCCATATTGATTAGCCTGGCAAGGGTAAGATCGCTCTCATCTTCATCAGTATCCAAATACGAGTGCCAGTCAGTCAACTCCCGAAAGTAATGGTCAAAGAAAGCACACCCACGTAAGACGGCTGCATCAGGGTGTTCATCTAAGAACAAATCCCCAACCTCGCCGTACTCGACTAACAGAAGAAACATCCACCTGTCGATATCTCCCCCTTCCTTCTCCATTCGTCGGAAATTGTAGTAGAGAAACTGGAGAGCGTTATACTGCCCATGTTCTCGTTGCATCAACACGGCAGCAGGAACAATATCATCGATAGATGACCCAGTTATCTCACCTTTCTCTCCCGGGAGATTAATACTATCAGCCACTTCAGGAGGGATTTCTACATCTTCCGCATAGAGATACTGAAGTGCGTGAACAATCTCGTGTTGAGACTCCGTAGCTCCGTTCACCATATAGAACCCCCGACACCGACCGGGCATAGAGTACTATCGGTATTTTCTGCTCAACAACGACTCTAATCGAGGTGGATACGAAGACGATCAATCGGTTGCTCGGCTATGAAGCGTCGTTCTGGCCACTGGGGTTCTGGCGAGTGAAAGACGATCGTCCAACGGAGCGAATCGTTCGTAAGTTCGATATCTGAATTGGCGGCAGGTCACTCGCACTACACTCAAGAATCCCGACACAGTCGCTGAATTAGTGACCTGATCAGTACACTACGCCATTGAGAACGCGTAAACCATCTCCATTAGGAGCTCCCCAGTTAGATCACCCTCATCATCCTCGGTCAACTCCTTAGGGAGCGTTCGTAACGTCTCGATCTCCTAGTTTGTGGGGTGGTCCGACCACGGTTTCCGGCCCGAATATACGGACCTGGTAGTGGGCTCGAGGATTCTCAAAACCGAATTTTGATTATCGTCACGAACTTCTAAATAGTCCCCTACAGACGGTTATCATAACCAATGAGAGAGAGCCAGGGAGTGCGAAATTTGTACGACCGATTGACAGAGATATACAATGAGCAACAGATCGTTCTTGAACCTGTGATTGCTGGCTCTGTCCGCCCTGATCTTATTGTGTATCGTGACACTGATCAGAATCAGCCATACCTCGTTGTTGAGTACAAGAATTCTCTTTCTTATCGTCGTGGAAACAAAGCTTTCGAGCAACTGGACACCTATCTTAGAGAGCTTGATTGTGACTACGGCGCGCTCGTAACACCGTCTGTTGAATATGTGTTTCAGTGGAAACCCAACAGTAAAATCCCCGAGCGAAGTTTGGGTGGATTTCCGACACCGACACACAATCAGCCACCACAAAGACCTATCCGGACACCCGAAGAAGCCCGCTTCCTGATCGATCGGATACTGAATTCTGTAGGACAAATTCGAGGTAAAGAATTAGATGTCTACGAAATTTATCAATCGCTTCTACAGAAGTTGGTCATTGATACGTCTGAGAGTGATGGTTCGCTCCCGGGCGCAGAAAACATCGACCGGCGTCTCTCTACTATCAATCGAGAACTCCGGGAAGGGTATAGCGCATTTGAACCGGTAGAGTATGCGGAGTATGAAGCGACCGCTAAAGCAACTCTATCTGTGTTCGCTGGATACGAAATCGAAGATCTACCTACCGAAGTTACTGACGCATTTTGCGAGCTTGAGCCTGCTGGCTCCTCCAAGCTCTCCCAACACAAGACGAAGCCTAATGTTGTCCGGCCAATCGTCAGGTTGGCCGATGTCGAAGAAGGGATGAGCGTACTTGATCCCGCGGCTGGTTGGGGCAATACCATCCGAGCAGCGGTTGATGAGGGTGGAGACGGATACGCAATAGAGATTATGCAGAGTGTGGTGAACTCGGGATTATTCCTCTCAGCGATAACTGATCAACACGTTCAGTACACCTGCGGAGACTTCTTCGATCTGGTTGAAAACACGTCTACTGACGACTCAACCGCCACCCTATCTGATTTCCAAGACCGGTCAACTGATACTGATGTAGACAACGCATCAACGCTCCCTGGCCCAGGATCATATGACCGGATAATCTTGGACCCGCCGGTCGGTAAAAAGCTCTCTGCAGAATCCGCTCCATTTGCTCTTGATAACGATCGAACGGTCCGTATAGAAGAAGCGTTTATCTCAAATTCATTAGAGTTACTCAAACCAGGCGGGATTTTAGTTGCAATTGTCCCGGAAACTGTCTTAGCGGGAGAGCGAACCCGTGAACTAAGAGAATATATTCTGAGCGACTACACTATTGAATCAATCGTCACATTTGAGGCGAGTATCTACTCTGGGTCACAGGCGAAGGCTGGCCTCGTCAAAATCAGCAACAACAGAACACCAGGTAGTGAACAAAATATAAAGATATCTACAATCAACGAATTACCAGATGGCAAAGTAGAAACTGCACTTAATGAAGCAATCGACAGAATTGAATCTGGCAACCATGAGTGGATGACGTTTGATCCAGAGGTTGATCGCACCTTACTACCGAAACAAGTTCTAGGGCAGTCAGAGATAGCGGACGAGATCTACGACGAGTACGGTAGCGCTGTCCCCTTAGAAGACGTTGCTGATGAGATCATTGGCGGGGTATCAAAGCCTTCGGTTGGTGATACCCAGAATAATGTCGATATGGTCACGTATCTCTCTCCTATCGATTTAGAAGATGATGAACCAAATCCACCTACGGTGCCTGTTGATGCTGCCCGAGTCAAGGCTGGACAGAGCGATGTTCTCGTTAGAGTCAAGGGAAAACCGCTGGTTGCGCATCGTCCAGAAACGACTGTCGTACCCTCCTCAGACTGGGCAGTAGTGCGGTTTGATTCGACTGATAAAGCGGATCTGTACTTGGATTTCTTCCAGTCCAACTTCGCTGAAAAAGCAGTTGAGGCTAATCGGCGCGGTAACATTGTGCCATACATCACTATTTCTGCACTCCGTGATATCCCGGTTCCTGATCTCACTGCCGATAAACAAGGTGGTGATGGAACGTGATTGAGGATCAACGCCGAGGACCAAGTGTACTTCTGGACGAACAACTTGACCTGGTCGAAGATCGGGCTGCGGATATTCTCCGCGACTACATTGAAACCGATGAAGACCCAGAGGAGGAAAATCACTACGCAAACGCGCTTGATCGCATATTTGCGATGCAACGGCAATCTCAGTTTTCTCTTTTAGACAACTATTCGTCTTCAGGACTCTACGACGCCTATCGTGATCTACTAAAAGACATTGCAAAAGAGCAGGAATACTACTCGAAACTTGAGTACGACGATAATGGACGCCACCATGATAGCGTCCTAAATCTCCTACGATGGTTCAAACTCCATGCTGGAGCTCGACTGGAAGACCCACCCACAATCCAGTATGAGTTTATAGTCGAGAATTTCGACGAGTTCAGGATCGAACTCGCACACGAGGAAGGAACTGAACCAAACGAGGCTGACCCAGTACTTCAGAGTATGTTGGTTCTAATGTGGCGCGTCATTGAGGATATCCTCGATATCTGGGAGAGTCTTCTCTCACAGGGAGAATTAGCGGCTGATATGTCGGATGTGAATCTCACTCCAGATGAGGGCGACGTTGGATTCATAAGCACACTTTGGGATACAGGGGGGAAAATAACGACATACCAACAGGAGGAGTCCGGGCCGAGTGCGAAATTCAGTATAGATGAAAGTGGCGTAGAATTTTTCCCATCTCTTGGTGACCTTGTCCGAATAGAATATGCAGATGATCCAACTGAGACCCAATATCAGTACGGGAGCGATGATGTCCCTGTTTCTAGCGTCACACGATTATGAAGGTACACATAGTCCCTCACGGTCGAGCAACGATTCATGTCAAACGCGGATTGAGAGATTACGCTTCGGTTGACAAAGTCTATCTCCTTACTAGCGATGCATTTGAAGACGAGGGTGTAGAGCTGGAAAGCGAGTTAGCGGAATTTGGATATGACGTAGAGAGCCATTTGATCGACGCATTTGACCTTCGAAGCGTCGTTGACACTATTGTCGGCATTGCTAAGGAATACCCTGATGATGATCTCTTCATCAACATCACTGGGGGCACAAACCTCGTCGCCGGTGGTGCAACTTCGTCCGCGTTTTTTATAGGTGCCACCCCTTACTACGTGCTTGAACCACAGGATGATGACGAGGATCTCGATGACTTAGTGATGGAGTTACCTGCACCTACCCAACCACTCACCTTTGAGATTGAGGGATTGCAACGCGATGTTCTGGTAACGCTCGGGAAGTGGGATGAACAAGGCAGGAGAGGCGTGATTATGCGAGAGATAGGCGAAGAACTGGGTGAGTCGGCGCAAAAGATCAGTTACCACATCAACCAATTGGAAACACGCGGGCTGGTCGAGAAGCGGACTGCAGGGCGGTCTAAGAACATCTATCTCACTGATGTGGGAAAACTATACCTCCGGTGGACGGGGAAAGATTGAGACTGAGACTACAGACTTCATTAACAGTATAGTGGCTCGCACGCTTCACCAGTCCACTGACTGGGAATCAAGTCAGCGTGGTTATCAAATCTCCCGAGTTGATGTCAATCGTCACGTCCACCTCCGAATACTTCGTGAACGCATAGATCATTCCGACCGCTGTGATGCCCGCAACACCGATCACAAGCCCGAGGCTGACCGCTTCGGTAACGGTGGTAACACTCAATACAAGCCCGCCTGCACCGATCACTAGGTCGGCCATATGTTGGCGGAGGGTGCAAAACTATTTCACTGTTATTTCCAAATTTACAAAACGGATTTTGACAATGTGAGGCAAGTAGCGAGGTATACCTGTCACTCACTACGAAGGATCCACGGCTTCGCATCAGGGTTGTACTCGCTGATCTTCCCGCTGTGACTGCGCGTCTCCGCGGCAAGCACGCCGATATGCTTGAGCTGCTGCACGAAATTGAATAACACGTTGGTGCGAATGATGTCCTTCCAGACGGCTTCCTCCTCGTAGATTCGAGATACCTGGCCGGCCTCGATCAGTTCCCGCGCCCGTGTGCGCCCCGCCTGCGTACAGAACGTGTTCAGGAAGACGTTCGGGTACTCGTGAACCAACCGGCGAACCAAGTCAGGAAAATGAATCCGCGGGCCTTCTTTCCGCAGCGCATCAAGTAACAGCCGGAATTCGGGGTGTCGCTCGTAGCAGTTCCGGAGCAGAATAGCGAGCGGTTGGTGTTCCGCGACGACCGTTGATCGGCCGACATCACTCTTGACAGCATCGAGTTCTGCGAGTGTCGAAATCCCGGACCCGCGAAGCACCGTCGCCGCGAGTTCCCCCTGGTCAGTCAGCGTGAATCGACCAGTACCCTCCAACAGTCCGAGCGACAGCGCACTCCGCCGGGCCTGAGTGCCCGCACCGAACCCGTACTCAGCTTCGATCACATCCACCAACTCATCGCCAGCCAACGGCCCATGCTGATCAACCGCGACGACCGGCGCGAGATAATTCAGCGGTTGGGCAAGTGAGAGACTCGCTATATCACCAGCAATGTCACTGCGACGCAGTCGAACCGATAACTGCCCCTCGATATCAACGACCTGCTCGTGGGACTCCGAGGTCGGCGGGCCCGACCACCGCGTCACGCCATCGTCCGTCGCGCCAATCACACCGACGCCCTTCGACCGGAGCAAATCAGTATGTTGCCCGACCGTATCAGCAGCCGCCGCGAGGTACGAGACGTGCGCGCCCTGCTGGTACGTAAGCGCCTGCCCGATCCCGCGGAGGAGGCCGCTCGACCCCTTCACCTCGACGGCAAACACGCGATCAGCATGCGTGAACCCGAGCACATCCGGATACCGTCCACCAATCGTAATCTGATGGGTTTCGCACCGATCCAGGACATCCGCGTACGTGTCTTCGTGTGCACCCGGGACATGGACGAGGGGCTGGTAGTCACGTGTTTCGAGTTCATCGATGACGTGCCCGAACACCGCCGATTCCTCCATCGTAGCAACGCATTCACACCGGGACCGCTTGAATGTCACCCAGTCGAATTTCAGAGTATTAGATGCCCATTGAGAATCTGTTTTAATAGCAGGACGCTTTCGGATCTGCCGGTATTAGCGGTCTAGGGCGGCCTAGACGGCGTTTGACCGGCGATAGTTATATGGGGGTGAAAGTCGTAGTGGGTCGTGTCTCCCATCTGAAAGCACAACCGGAGACGAGGAGAGAAAGTTTGAGTTCGCACGCTGAATCCCAAGAACTCGATAGAGGCCAGCAAACACTGCACGAGGCGGTTAATTCTCACCGCATCTACGAGCCGATTAGAGGAGTTCATCCTCGCATCGAACTTCCGGACGAGGAGTTCGAGGAGTGGCTTGACGGCAATCAGGAAATCGAGTACGTGGTTGTCAATTTCTCTGACGCCGAGGAGGTCATCGAGCGGGACGGTGACCTGAGCCGGGTTTTAGAGCCGTGGCATATCCCAGTGATCCTTGGTACGGAATATGATGAGGCTGTGAATGCACGTACCTTGCAGGATGTTTTAGACGTGCTGGCGATAGCGCAACCCGCGATCTACGTCCCTGACGTGGTCTACAGCTACAACTGGATGGAGGACGAGATTCAGGAAAACGCTCTTGAAGCCTACACCGGCCACGTTAGAACGCTGCAGGAACTAGTTATTGAGGAGAACTTGGATGTCCGGTTGATCCCGACGAACAAGGGCTGGACGTACGAACACTTCCTAGAGTACCGCGAGTTGTTCGAGGAGTTCGACTACGATGAGTTCGCGTTCTACGCCGTTCAGTACACTGGAGGTGACGCTGGTAACGCAATCAACGTCCTCCGGAGCCACATTAGGAACTCCATTGCCGCCATCGATATGGAGAATGTTTTCCTGATTGGACGGCTCGCGGAGGACGACCTGTTGGATTTCGCTCCGCGAGTGCGTGGAGCAACTGGACTTCGACAATGGACGGACGCATGCTCTACTGAGAGCGGGCTTTCACAACGTCTGTGGCCGGCGTTCCAGGAGGGACGGGAGGCCAAACTGACGGTCAACGATGGTCAAGAACAGAGGCCTGTAAACGAGTTCGGCGGCACGAAGGAGGACAACTGAACGATGTTCGTATTCATGGGTTCATACAGTGGCGGCGATTACGATTCGTCAGACGATGATGATTCGCAGAACGACGAATCGACAGACGACCATACGCAAACCGGTGTAGACGATTACACTGGTGATGACGAAGGTGACGGTTCTGGAGAGGATTCAGGCGGTGGTAAAGCCGCTGCTGCGGCTGGCGCTGCCGGTGCCGCTGGTACTGCAGGTGCAGGCGGTGCTGGTGCTGCCGGTACTGCTGCTTCAGGTGCCGGCGGCGGTGCGGTTACTGAGCCGCCCGAGGGTGAGGATTCCGGAGATGGCGATGACTCGGACGACGAAGAGTGTGAAGAAGAGGAAGAAGAAGAGAATCAGCCGGAATCGCCAGATGTCGAAGAGCCCGATATAGAGCTGGAAGACGACATCGAGGAACCCGAGACGGAGGAAGACGCGGAAGAAGAGGATGCCGACGAGGAAGAGGATGAAGACGAAGATGAGGAGGAAGATGAGACGATGGTTGTGGTCCAGGAAGTCGATGCCCTGAGCGCGCTGTCCTGGGGTGTCCAACCGGTGATGAAACACGTCGAGGAGTGCTACGGTGAAGAGATCGAACTCTTCTACAAACCAGCTCCTGTCCGAGAGATCGACCCGGAGCAAGCGAAACAAAAGTGGGTAGAGTGCAGCGAGGAACTGGAAATGCCAGTCGATCCTTCGTTCTGGGATGAGGACCCGCCGGAGTCCACGGAACTGGTCAACCGAGCGTTCGAGGCAGCTCTCCAGCAGTACCGAGGTACGGAGTACATCAGGACGTTGTGGCGGCGCGGTGTTGCGGCTGGCCGCGATATCAACGACCGGGACACACTGATCGAACTGGCCTCAGATCTGGGTCTGGACTTAGAGCAGTTCGAGAAGGATCTGGACGAGGTGGCGGTAGAAGCCGGGGAGCGTGGAGAGCTTCCGTTCACGTTGATGGAAATCCAGGGAAATCCAGTTCCGAAGAATGGCCGTGTCCGGTACTCGGACTTCAAGACCCAATTCACGTTCCAAGGGATAGACGAGCAGGAGCCGCAGGAACTACAGGGCTTTGTTGATGAGCACGGCCCTGTAGCTACACCAGAAGTGATGGGGGTCTACGACATCCGACGCGACGAAGCTGTTCAACGCCTCCAAGACCTGGACGATGTTTCGTCGTTCGAGAACAGTGGCGAAAACTTCTGGTACTGAATCAATCCTCTTTCGTCGAGGCTACACTATCTTTCGCGTTCGGTGATGTCCATAGTCTGAACGTCTCTCAAACCCTGTTTTCACACCCACTCAAGCGCTGCGTTGTGCTGCGCGACATACTTCGGCTTCAAGCTCTTTTCCGGGATCGAGATTTGCTCCCCTGCACGGTCAAGAATCGTCTCTTGGAGCACGTCACTCTGTGTTTCAAAGTCCGGATTCACGCGCAACCGGTAGTCCTGATCAATAGTGAACAGCTCCCGATCAAACGCCGCGTGATGCGTCTTACTGAGCGCCAGCACATTCGAGAGGTCAGCCCGGTGATCGGGATAGTCACTCCACGAAAGGACGTGCGCTACGTCCAACAGGCCAGGGTGATCCACGCCAGAAATCGGACACGTCCGGTCGTGACGGGACAGTACCGTCGCACGGAACTCCGGATCAACTGAGCGGGCGTGAACAGTCGCGTCGTACGTCCCAGCACGCATCCCAGCATCGCTCATCGCCGGCGTCCAATCCGAATCCGCCCACTCCTCCACCGCACTCTCAACAAACTGTAAGCCGTCATCAGTTAACGCGTACTCGCCGCCGCGCTTCTCAACGAAGCCCATACTCCGCAGCCAATTCGCCCGCTGCTTCGCCATGTCCGTCTCCCCGCGACTCCACCCTAACTCCGGGTGCGTATCCAACTGCTGCGCACTGATCTCCGTAATCGTCATCGACCCAGCGGACAACGCGTACAGCAAACTCCGAAGCCCAACATTCCGCTCACACATAATTCGTAGCAGCGTCCCCACGTCGTACTGCTGCACATACTCCCGACCAGCATCCCCAAGCACCCAGTGATCATTCTCCTGTCGTACAAACCCGGCCTGCTCCAGATACGCGACCCGCCGCATAATCGAGTCCCGACTCGACACATTCGAAAACGACCCGCGATGCCACCCCACCAGTTCATCCGTCGTCGGCCGATGATCAGACACGAACTCAAGCACCGCATCCAACGTCTCAACATAGCGTGTCCCGCCTCCAAACATTGGGACAATACTACGGAGGCGATCCGGAGGCATAACGAAATGGTGACAGGGACAAGTGATGATCCTTTCCCCGGACGACTACCGTGAAGGAGACAGAGAGTTGCCGCCAATTATGCGTTAGGTGAATCGTCGAGGGGTGGCCGCAAGTCACGCCACCGGAAATCAGCAGTCCCACCCGAGTCAAACGCGACCCGATACAGTAGCGCATCCCGCTCGTCAGCAGTCAACGAATCTACATCATCACTTAGTACTGCAACGACCTGTCCGTGTTCCTCATGGTACTCCTGATGATCGAGATCTGTCTCATCGGGAATATCGATTCGGACGCGATCTCCTTCAGAGAATCGTTCCATCTTTAGATTAGCTTGTTTCGGTAGTTACTCGATGTTCATTGCCTTGCTAGCAGCGTTAATCGGATCGCGGTAGAATAACAACTCTAGCTCATCTAAAAGCTCGTTTGGCACTTTTCCAAGGTCGTCCTTGTTCTCGGTGGGAAGTAGCACTTGTTTTGCTCCTGCATCAGAAGCAAGCTGGAGTTTATCCACTAGGGAATTCACTTTGACTAGCTCGCCCATCAGGCTCGTCTCGCCAAGTACGACCAACCCGCTTCGGAGAGGTCTGTCGAGTATACCCGAAATGATGCCAACGAGAAATGCGACACTGGTTCCTTCACCTTCATCCGCATTCCCCGGATTGAGCACTTGGACGTTCACATTATGATCGTCAAGCGACTCATCGGGAGAGAGTTCGTGCATATTGGCTTTGAGGAAATCGTACGCCGTCTCAAAGTCCTCTTTCATACCTGACCCCGGAACGCCCGACATGTTCGACTTCCCACTTCCAGGGAGTGCTTGTGTTTCAATCCGGAAGACCGCGTTTCGCCCATCGTCTTCACCGATCGTGTATACCGTGCCCGACCGTTGAGTGCCCTGCGGAATGAGCGTGTCTTCGGCCTCCTCAGGGACAGTAACGTAGACTTCCTCCTTCGTCGCTAAGTCGGTGTACGAGAAGTTCACTGCCCGGTATTCCATCCCACCCATGCGTTTCAGCTGTTCTTTGACTCGACGCCTACCCTCCATTGCGAATTCGAGGTATTCCACCAGGTGCTCTTTCTCGAATTCTCCGTGGGGGTGAAGGAGTTTGACCAGCCCTGAGACGGTCTTCCGGACTGCTTTCTCGTCCCGCTGATTGAGGTGATCACCAAACGCGAAATACTGGTTGATCACATCACCGTAGGTCTCCTTTCGCATCTCTCTGAGATACTCGGCCAAGTAATCGACAATGAATCCGTATTGGTCGCCGAAGTACTCAGACTGCATCTTCGGGACTTCCCATCCCGGGAGATAGTAGTGGAACCGGTCAATAAGCGCGAGATCCTGCATATCCTCAGGGAACGGTTCGAACAGATGTGACGATTTCAATACGCCCTCTACGTCGAGGTCGATGTTGCCCACGTAGACCATCGACGCCTGTGCGGAGAGTTCCTCGGTTCCACGCGAGAAACTCCCGGACTCCATGTAGTCCTTGAGAATCTGTACAGCCTCCGAATCCTGAAACTGGAGTCCTCCGACCTCGTCAAACGCGACGACGTCCCACAGCCCGACGAGTCCAATTTGTCCCGTGTTGAGATTGAGAAACAGCTTCGCAACCGTCGTTTTTCCTCCAGAAACGAGAATGGAGTGTGGGCTCATTTCTCGATAAACATACGATTTTCCGGTACCACGAGGGCCCAACTCAACGTAGTTGTAATTCGATTCGCACATCGGGAGCAAACGCGTGAGCAACAGGAGTTTCTCTCGGTCAGAGAAGTGTGATGGATCGAATCCAACGCTCTGGAGGATGAGATCACGCCACTCGTCTCGCGTGAACCGACTTCGCCCGTCTTTGAGCTCCTCCATGTCCATCCGAGAGATCTGGATCGGCTTGAACTCATCAATGCCGAAGAGACTCCCGGGTCCGCCCGCGTTCTCTGGAATATATTCCAGATCGATGATGGCCCAAATGCCTCCACCTAACAGTTTTTCGTGTTTCGAGACGAGGTGTTCATTGACCTCGACATCGTTTAGACCGAGATTCACGAACGAAGCGACGTACGCGTCTGCATTCTCGTCAAGAGTGACGTTGACCTTGTCGATGACCCGATAGCGCCCGCTCTGTCTAATTTCCGACTTGACGAATTCTGCTTCGTCGGGGCGTACATAGTGTTTCGAGAGGATATTTTTGACCGTTTCAACCCCTTCTTTGAGTGCTTCCTCGTCATCAGTCGCACAGTACTGCCCGAGGAGGTACTCTAAGACGTACGTTGGGACATTCGCCCCCGATTTGATGTCGTGGACTAGGTCTTTCCGGACGACGCGTCCGGAAAACTCAGAGAGCGCCTTTTGATCCAGTTCACTAGGCATAGTCAGATATCAAATCCATCGTCCCGGATTACCATATCAAGTTTGGCTCGCTGACGCTCAAGAACCTCACGTGTTTCCCCGTCTATCGCTTCGAAGACGACACTACTCGCGTCGTCCAACTGTCCCGTTTTCAACCGGAGTCGTTCGTTCGTTGCTCCGTGCTGGACTGTCACCTCCTTCGGCTCGCAGACTTCACGATCGTCAGCCGTGGCTTTGAGGATAATCGTTCTGTCTGCCGCGATAGCCATCTGACCATCCGGTTCGATATCGACCGTGACGATATTGTTCGTTACCGCCGTTGGGAACGAGACATTGACGTCGAACTGCTGCTCTGCAGCCCCTTCTGCCTCGCTTACAATCGTCACGCAGGGCACCACGAGTTCTTGCATGGAGATCCCACCGTGGAAGTACCGCATATTCCCGCCAGGGGCAGTGAAACACGCTACGCTCCGGGGGAAGGACAGCGAGACGCCGTTAGAGTCTATGTCTAATTCTCGGAGGTCGTCCGGTTCGAAGGTGATGACACTCTGATCGTCTACTGGAAGCCCCTTGGTCGCTGCAAATCGGCGCTTCAAAACATCCGGGTTCGCGGAGAGCTGGATCTTTAGTTCATCAGGTAGACGCTCGGTATACAGGAACCCGTGGTCGGCAGTGATGACGAATCGCTGATATCCAGCAGTTTTGAGCTTTCTGACGACGCGTTCGACATCTTGAATGTGGTCAGTTGCTTTCGCTAACGTCTGCTCGTCGTTGTCCAAGTTCTCGCCGAGTTTGTCGATGAAGCCGGAGTAGACAACCAGAGGCGGAAGGTCGGCCGACTCGAAATCGGTCGCCGGTGCTGTCGAAACGTCGCTGAGGTTCTCCACCTGGAACCCCTCCGTTTCGAGTACAGAGACCCGGTCGTCTTTGATATCCATCGGTTCACCATCGACCGTGACTTCGAGTTCGTTTCCGGAGATATCGAGACCGAGTTGACCAGGCAGGTGGGCAGCCATTCCGACCTCGGTAATCGAGGGAAGCGCGGCGGAGACATTATCGAGAGAGACCTCAGCGTCCAGTTCGTCCAGATTATCCACGAGTTCACGAGCCAGTTCGTATCGAAGCGCGTCACAGACAATGATCGCAGTCCCCGAACTGGGTTCGACGTATCGGTCCCAAAACCCTGTCTGAGGGGAGCTAAGAACGGGTTCAGATTGGATTTTGTCTGCAAGGTCTCTGTTGATCGCTTTCAGAAACCGCGTGTAAAACCCGGTGATGACCACTCTCGCGTCTTCCAGACCGTCGATAGCTTGGATTAGAGAACTCGCGCTCTGGATGTAGTTGCGGTAGGCTGCGTCGATTTCCCACCACTGCTCAGTATACTCTTCGGCCAGTTCTTCAGTGGAGTATGCTTCAGCTTCAATCGAATCTATCGCATCAGAAGCCTTGTCGATGACACTGAGACCGTGGTTGAGAACGGACCAGTAGTCTGCCCGACCGTCTTGGAACCAGAAGCAGTCCATACGACGCTGGACGACGCGTCGGACGGCTGGCACCTCATTCGGGAAGTCGAGTTCTGGTACTGAGTCGAATCGGTCGAGACAGAGGTGTAGAAGCCCCTCGTCAATACCTAAGAACGCATCCGAGTGCCAGTCGAGCGACTCGGAATCGACGACGGCCTTCGTGAGGTCGTAGTTGTCCTCGATGTCCGTCGTGTATTCGAGGTATGTCTTGGTTGCATTGCGCTGCCAGAACTCGCAGAATTCGGCCGCGCGGTTCGTTTCCGTAGCGGCGAGTTCGGAGTAGCGATCTATCGGAGACCCTGCCTCAACCTCAGCGAAGAGGATTCCTTTGGCGACCTCCATTGGATCCATCGCATCTTCGATACCATACTCGCCGTACAGGATAGATCGCCAGTTGTCCTCCTGCTCGTAGCGCTTGATGAGGTCGATGTAGTTCCCCGGTTGCTCAAAGAATTCGACCAGGAAATCTCTCGGACTGTAGTGATTCTGGCTGAAGAGTACTGTGAAGAATGCCTTTTCGAGTTGTTCAGGATCAGTTCCCCACTCACTGAAGTCGTCGGGGATTCGGTCTGTTCGTTCGACAAGGTAAGAGGCTGCGGGGTCGTCCGAGACATCAACCTTCGGGCGGTACATCTTTCCGAGTTTGTGGATGTCTTTGAACCAATCGGCGTCGGATTGGGATTCGGGGATGTAGAAGACCCACTGCTCATCGATATCCGGGTCGCGCTGCCAGAGTTCAGCTTTCAGTTCGAGGTAACTGCCGTCGTAGCGTACGAAGTTGACGTTCTGTGCTTCGAGAGCCTCGGAGACTTCATCGATGATCCCCCGGTACTTTTCCCGGGGATCGTACCAGACGCGGACCGGATGGCTCGGGAGTCGCTCTTCGAGGAGTTCATCGATGATTTGCTCTGAGATCTCAGACATTCAACCGACCTCCGTAGATGTGTTTTTAGATTTCCAGTATGTCATTGATTGCTTTGGAATCGGGTTTCCGGGGATATAATACCAAGACGTTACGCCCAATTGGGATCGTTGACCGATATACTTCCCTTCAGAGCTTGTCGAGAGGCACAGCCAGCAGGTTGTGTTCGTCCACCTTCTGAATGTTCTCCCAAATGCCGGCTTCAAAGTCCGGTTCGAAGCCCTCCTCAATCAGGGCGTCTACTCGATTACGGAACCTGGTGATGTCGTCGATATCTGCTTCGATTTCCTCTTTTTCTGTTCGGAGTTCGCGGGCACGATCACCATCGGTTGAGTCAAGTTCGCTTTCGATTGTTTCGAGACGGTTTTGTAGCGTATCGAGCTTCTCGTCGATATATAGTCCACGGAGTCTGTGGAAGGTGTCAGAATCCATCGTGTGGTAGTACACGAAACAACTGAACGCACCTTCGTCACTTTCTAAGTGCCAGTATAGCGGATTTCTCTCGCCACGACGGCGATATTCTTTGCAATGATGATAGCGGAAGAAATTATTTTTCAGCCAATCAGTGATGCCTTTGTTTAACATATTTTCAATGGTAGATTCTTGCTCATAGGTGTCATTAGGACTAAGTTGAATACATTCCCTGATAGAATCTGTAACATTATTATCAAATAATTGATCGAATAGAAGTATCCCGTCTCCGTTACTGTCTAGATCTTCTATAGTATCCCACCGGCCAAATATACAACCGAGGTAGTGAGACAGGAGCCGACCCGCTGCCTTCCGTTTTTCATCTCTGGTATAGAGATCCTTTTGATGACGGATTTCTGCAATTGAGTACGGGGAAATTTCTACATTCTCAGCGATATCTCGGATCTCATCATCAGAGTGTTCCTTTATTTCATCTACAAGTGCCTCATAATCCTCTTGTGACAATTCACGGGTCTCACATTGGTTTTTGATGTTCCTCTCATCTAGGTTTATTTGATCCACATTCGTGATTTGAGGGAATCTAGCCAGGTTTTTGGGCAAATTTGTATAGACCTTCTCTTGAGTATCATCTGATATACCATATTCATCGAACACTAGACTGTCGATCAAACCATGTATATATTCTATATCTGCTTCCAGTAACAACTCCTGGTGGAGCAGATTCTTCAAACCAGTATTTGTAAATTGGTAGAAGTTGTCTCCAGAATAATCATAACTTTCTTCTTGAAGACTCGAAAGCGTCTTCCGTTTGTCAATGGCTGTAGTTACTAATCCCTCTATTTCGGTCTTATTTGAGATATTTTTCTTAATTGGAATTCGCTTCCCGTCACCAACTTCAAACCCAAGACCGGGATTGATACCATTCATAATAAACCTAACAAGACTAGAGGAGAGGACACCCGTCAAAACGTCATGTGAGTGATTTTTGGAAGATACGAAATGGGCTTTATGGCTAAATACGGTTCCAGTATCTTTCCTTCGAGCTACAAAATAATTTCCATAACTTCTATATGTTACTCCATCATTAAAGAAGAAGTTCTTATTCGAAGCATCACTTCCGTCGTATTCGGAGACCTCTTTACCATCATCACCCCACAAAAGAAAGTCCGTGGGAATATCATAGTAGGGGGCATCAGTTCCACTTTTTTGGAATGGTACATATTCTTCCTCTAATACATCTGGTTGTGGCTCCCAATACTTTCGAACAAACCGGTCATCATCACCTGTCCGCAGACCGTGTTTCACTGTTGCAGCCTCCCCTAAATTGGGATAATCTCTGAACAGATCGAGGATTTCACTACCAAACCAGTATACAAACGGGGTACGTCCTATATCAAGGAACGTGTTTTGATCAACTGCATATACATCAGGATGATCATCATTACGCCGATTATGATTAGTGATTTCTACCAATCCACTTATCTTGTCTTTGTAATTATCATACTCCTCCTGCTCGTGGGTCATCCGATAGAATCGAGATGAAGTGAAGTCCTCAGGATTTGTATTTCTGAGTACAAAAGGTATCGTGAATGGACGATCTTTCGGTGGAAAACTATGACCAGACAAGTGTGCCCCTTCGATTATTTGGACATCCGAAACCAGTTCCTTTCGGAGGCCACGATAGCTATACAAGAACATGAAACTTTCCGGCGTGACCATTGTAACATAATCATCGTTATTCGCCAACTCCGTACACCGCTCAATAAACGCGGTATACAAATCCCGGCTTCCTTTGTAGTTGTCCTTCACATACTGTTTAAGCGTGTCTTCCATCTTCCCGCTACCCAAATACGGAGGGTTCGAGACCACGACATCATAGTCTCCCACAAACAAATCTAACAGTCGAACGCTCTTCTCCACCTCTCCCGCAAACATCTCTTCTATCGGATCATTACGCTCAAGAGCCTCCTCAGCTAACTCACTCACCTGCGAGAGTAACCGTTCTTTGACCTGCTCCCACGATTTTTCCTCGCCTGAGAACGAGACGACTGAAGACTGCTTTGCCAGCCCATCGTCGGTGAACTGCGTTTGTCCGGTCGCCCGTACCTCTTCAAGTTCCTCATCGATTATCTCCTCAATACGTTCTTCAATTCGCACTAGACTCCCGTACTCCCGGATATGCTCAAAACTTTGCCAGACCTGTTCCAACACGCGTCTCTCCAACTCGGTGTCCGTCTGTGCCAGTACCTCATCTTTTTTCTCCCCGTTCACCAGCACCGCGTCCGCTGATACGATGTTGATTTGCTCGATCTCCACGTCCGGTTCCTCACTTTTCGCTTTCACGTACAACGAAAGCGCCGCCAGTTGCGCCGCACCGGGGTCGATGTCGATACCGTAGAGGTTGTGCTTCAGAATCTCCCGTGGAATGTACTTCTCCGCAATGTCGCTCTGGTCCAAATACATCTCGTACAGCACATCGAAAGCGTAGAACAGCATATGTCCGCTCCCACAGGCAGGGTCGAGGACTTTAACATCTCGAACGTTTTTTGCATCCCGATCAACCAGAGATTCTTCCAGCGGGGCGAGATAGAAACAGTTGTCCTCATCATCGATATTTGTATCCTCGCCGTGCATCTCCAGCCAGAGTCGCCCGAGCGAATTGTCCACCATCCACTCGACGATGTACCGAGGCGTGAACAGTTGCGTCTTCGTCGCAACGTCCGTATCCTGAACCTTGTAGTTCTCTTCGTCAATCCGGTCGTCTATCTCTTCCCGTTCTTGCTCTCCGAAGTACTGGTAGACCCATCCCATCGCCTCGTCAGACTTCCAAACAGACTCGTCGATTTCATTCAGTTGTTCAATGACGTCTTCACGAACGGCGAAATCCAGGTCGATTGCCGTGTGCTCGCTCTCCTCGAAAATAACGCCAATTTCCTCAGTGAGTTCTGTGTATGCCAGTTCCAGCGCTGCACTCTGACCCCCATCCTGCTGATCAGTCAGTTCACCAGCGACCTCGTCCACGGTGCGGATCATCTCGGATCGGTTCCCATACTCGGGACGCTCCATCAGCGTCTCAGTCACGAGACTGCGGACTTCGATCGCCTTTAGCGCGACAAGCCGGTTGAGATACGTCTTCGTCGCCTCGCGGACGTAATTCTTCAAGGACCGTTGGTAGTCCCCTTCAGTGGCTTCCATTTCGCGGTCAATTGCCGCGTTGATTTTCCGGCGCGTCTCTATGTCGTATGAATCCAGGTGACCGAGTTGTTTGAGGTCAACCCGCTCGTCCTCATAGACACCGTATCGTTCGAGCTGTCGGTAGAGATCGTCTTCGATCAGTTCGCGGGTCTCCAGTACAGTACTACGAATATCGGATCGTTCGTCGGCGGTCAAGCCGGCATGTCGTGTTTCAGCTGCCATTGTGATGATTGGAGAGTTGATTAGGGATGTTCCAGCGGTTACTTGAATCTAATCTCGACGTCGTCCTCGTCGTCTAGTTTCGCCTGTATACGCTCGCGGAGTGCTTCCAGTGCAGGTTCGATGTCGGATTCCTCACGAACGACGGTACCCGAGAGAATACTTCCGGTGTCGATGGTGACCCGACGGGTTTCGTCCTTCTCTTCTCGGATCCTGTCTACCGTGGCCTTCGCACTGTCTATGTACGAATCATCCGTACGGATGTATTTCTCCAAGTGGTCAATCGTCGGTTGCCTACCGAGATGCTCGTGTTCGGAGATATCTATCGAGATCGACGAGGAGCCCTGCAATTCCTGAAGCTCCTCTGTCGCGCGCTCGATCTCTTTCTCGTCTAAGCCCTCAGCATATTCCTCTACCTCTTCGATCGCGGATCTGTACACCTCGTACCGCTTCTCGAACAGTGCCTCGTACTGGCTTGCGTACGTCTGTGCGATCTTTCCGTAATCGGTCTGTGCCTCAGACCAGTTCTCTATCACTTGCTCCGACTCAAGCGTCACTTCGAGTTGCTCAGCGGCTTCCTTGTCCTGGTCGGAAACTGCGACGTGCCGAGAGTCCTCGTCGAGTTCCAGTAACTCACTCCACTCGTTGTTGAGGAATCTTTGGTAACGAGAGAACTCATCGAGGTTCCCTGCCTCGTCGAACTCGTAGACATCCTTGGCCGTCCGTGTGAGGTTTTCGAGTTCCTCCTGATGCTCCAAGAACGCCTTGATCGTACGGGCATCAGTCTGCTTGCCCGCGATGGAATCCAGATATGTTTTTAATTCCGTTAGATCGCCAGTCAGCGGGAAGGAACAATCCCGCCCTTTCTGTTCCAGTTCCCTGGTTCGCTGCCGCCACGTCTCACAGGCTTCCTCGATGCCATCGGCGACTTCCGGAACCGTGTCCTGGACCTTCTTGTCGAAGAGTTTGTCAAGGAGATCGCGTGCCGCCTTTCTATCGGACGGGTCAACCCCCTCTTGCTTCTCGAAGGTCGTACTGTTGAACTTCCGAATGCCGGTGAATAGTGACTGTGCTTGACTATCGGTGTAGCTTGCGTACAACTTCTCTTTGTAGTTGGCCACGACAGCACTGTTGCGGAACAACATCGCTACACCGAGCCGAACTGCATTCCGGTTCCAGCCGTACGGAGCAGCCTCGAATACGTCCCGAAGGTCCTTTCCACTCGTACCCTTGCCGCGTCTGAGTCGGTCGTCGATTTCGTCCGCAATCTCCTGACAGAGGCTTGCCTCGGGGTTGATGTCTCCATCAACGACAAGACTGAGTTCGCGGAAGACACTTGGAAGCGAACTACTGTTCAGGTTTCCGAACGCACGTTCGACGTCATCATCGGAAATCTTGGCCAGTTCTGGTTCGTACTTCGTATACACTCGCGGAATAGCGTTCTCCGTGACTGATTCGAGAATCGTCTCTAGCCGCTTTGACGATCCTTCTGGATCGATCTCATCGCCATTATCAGTCGATCACATCGGGTTAGAGGAAGTGTCTGCTTTGGGAGGATGTGCAACAACCCGAAGCAGACAGCGAAATAGAGGAAGAGCACCTGCTTAATTTTGTCGTCAACAGCCTCGACGAAGAGCTTGCGATAGACCTCGGTGATGACGTCAAGGTCACGACAGAGACGTTGTACGAGGTCCTCGCCGGCGCCAGCGCCGGCGGGACCTCAATCAACCACGTCTGCGAAACGACCGGCGACTCGCCACACGCCAATACCGTCCGGGGACATCTCACCGAGCAGTTTGAGCTTGACTCGGTTGAGGCAGTTGGGGACACGCTCCTGCAGCGAGATGCGCTTGCGACACTTCCAGATCGACCGGTGGAGGTCTGTGCAGACCTCCACCTCGATCCCTACTACGGCGACGAAGACGAGACAGAGGCGCTGTACTTCTCGCAGGCGAAACGAGGAACCACAACGTTTCATGCGTACGCGACGCTGTACGTACGAGTACGCAACAAACGATACACGCTGGCGGTGCGCCAGCTCGTCGCTGGCGACACCACCAGCGATGTCCTCGCTGAGTTTCTCGAACTGCTCGACGGCCTTGACCTCAGCGTCAAGGCCGTCTACCTTGATCGTGGATTCTACAACAGCACCTGTCTCGGACTGCTGTACGCCCACAACTACGCCTATGCAATGCCGATTGTCAAGTGGGGCGAGACGATTCAAAACGAACTCAACAGGGGCTGGAGCCGCGAGATCGAGCACGATCTCGCCGGCGAGGTAACGTTCCCTGTGTTCATCGATTGTGTGTACCAGCAAGGGCGGTACGATGAACACGGAGTGGCGCGTCACGGCTACGCCGCTGACGCGCCGTTCATCGACACACCACGAGATGCTCGAGAGCACTACAGCAAGCGTTTCGGCATCGAGTCAAGCTACCGATTAGCCAAGCAGAGCCTCGCGTTCACCAGTTCTCAAGACGCTGGCCTGCGGCTAGTGATGTTTGTCGTGAGTCTGTTGCTGCAGAACAGCTGGCGGTATCTGCATTGGAGGTACGTGGCGGCGCCCCGCCGCGGGGGGCGCCGCCTCTGGAGATGGCCGTTCGCGGAGTTTTGTGAGATGGTGTTGCGGGCCGCTTGGACAGCGCTTGGTGTGCGTAGAGCAGTCCCAGCGAACCAGTCACTCGACGACCGGTTCTTCCGGTAGCTGTCCACCGATCCGGACAGCGGTCGTGAGTGGCGACACTGTCGCGTCGGCGGCGATCCGCCGCCGACAGCGACGGTCCATGCCGAAGATCCCGCTCACTAGCGCTTCGAAGACGCTCCACGACCAGTTCAATCTGATTCACCGCCATCAGACGAGGTTACGCGGCTGTCGATGTGATCGACTGATTATAGATGAGAACGCCGTCTCGGAATGCATTTCTGAACGCCTTCTGGACGTCGTCTTCCAACCGAGAGAGATCTTTCTTCTTCTGCTGGACGGCTTCTTTCTCCTCAGGACTTAGCTGCTTTCGCTCCTTGTCTTCGACGACCTGTCGTACCTGAATGAGACGCTCGATGTCGTCACGGAGCTCCTCGCCGTTCTCTGGTGCGAGCCAGTAGATAGTCGCGTCTTCGGAGAAGCTCTGCGTTTTCAGGGCTTTCTCGTTCACCGACTCGTATAGTCTATAAATCGGTGAATACGCTTCAACAGTGATTTCGCCTGTTTCTGAGACTGTCTCCCCATCGGCCTCGATCGACACATCGAACGTGTCGTTCTTGTAGCCCACCGTAGTCGCGTTCTCGAAGAGGTTCCGGAGAGTCTTCTTCGAGTTTCGCCGGATGTCGCCTGCCCGAACGTCGATACTGGCAATCTCGTCCTCAATACCACGTTCTGTCTGCGACAGGAATCGATAGCCCTCATCACTTCGACCGATATAGGATGCGTCCAACAGTTCGTTCAGGACTTCCTCTACATCGTCATCGATCGTCCTCGTATCGCCGACCTGTGGGTAGAGCACCGTAGCGATGTTCTCCTTGTTGTTCGGGATCCAGTCAAGTTGCTGTAAGAGATAGAGCGCTTTCAGCACCTGCCGTGCCAACTCGTCTCTCCCACTCGGGAGTGATACCTCTTCGATCGTCGTCCGGTCTTCATCACTGATTTCCTCGGCAATTTCGTCGAAGATGACGTCGAGGGTGACCAGTGATCCAATCGTATCGTCTTTCAGGTTGTGCGGTTCGTTGAAGACACTATGAGTGACGTCGATTAAGGTCCGTTCACGTCCCGTGAGCTTGTCATCCGACCCCCGCCCTCGTAGTGCAGCAAAGATGTTTGGCAGGATTTCGAGCTGATATGGAAGGAAAGGATAACACTCGATGAACTCTTCCTCGTTCACACTCCCGATACTACGGGTCGATTCGAGCTTGTAGTCCTTGCTGAGCTGGCCGCTGTGTGTCGAGTAGAACTCACTGAGTGTTGGAACGACGTCTTCCTTTTTCTGTAGAATCCGTTCCCGGATGACCTCGTCGAGTTCTTCAGATGTGAGGTCAGCGCGGTGGTCGAATCGGTCTCCGACTTTCGACTCTTCTTCCTTGTGAGCGAGAACACCGGGAACCAGTTCTTCCAGTTTCTCTTGTGAGGTCACTCCGAGCCAGAGCTTCCCGTCGCCTTGTCGCCCGAATTCCTCGACGATACTCTGCAATTCCAGCAGTTTCTCGCTGTCTTCCCCGATGAACTGGCTGATCTCGTCGAGGAAGACGTAATATCGAGGGTCACCCTGCTCAGTTTCCTTATTCTCGACGTATTCCAGTATCTCGGTGGTCAACTTCTCCGCGGTGATTACCAAATCTTCTTGAACGTCTTCGATCGCCTGACGGGCGTCTTCTTCGGTGAAGCCAGGATTAACCTCGACCAAGGCATTCACGAGGTCGTTCCGGACAAAGACCGATTGCGTCCGTCGCTGCTCCCAAGGAGTTCCCGTCTCACGCTCGATGATCGATTTAAATTCGTCGTATAACCCCTGCTGTTCCAGATTCTTTTCGATCTCCGCCACCCACGGCGTACCGGCGTAACCGTGTTTTTTATTGAATTCTCTGTAGATTATTTCGGAGATAGATTCGGCCTGAGCCTTGTTTTCTTTCGACCCGATTTGGAACATCAACACCTCCGAATAGAACTTTGACCCGACAGATCGCACAGCCCCTTTGAGCGTCTCGTCTTCTGTTCGCCGGCAAAAGATATCTGCAGCCGAACTCCCATCACCCAATGTCCGGTCCTCCAGCAGGTAGCCCAATATCTTCATGAAGTGGCTCTTCCCCGACCCAAAGAAACCGGAAATCCAGATGCCGACCTCGTCGGTGGAACCGCGTTCGCTGTCGATAATCGCTTCCAGTAGTCGAGTGAAATTCCGTTCTAGTCCGGCAGTCAGAATGTATTCTTCGAGCTCTTGGGCAACAACCCGCTCGTCCTCTTGTTCTACCTTGACGACTTTATTGATGTCGCGGGTAATAGGTCGCCGAAAGATCGTACCAATTTCAGTCGAGTTATATCCAGACATTTAGATCACCTTTGCACGATAGTACTGGCCTTCTGTTTCGTCAAGAAATCGTACCGTCTTATCTTCTTTGACCGCCGGATAGAATACGATAAGTGGCGTTTCTATGACATTCTCTAGTTGTCCCAAAATAACCGATAGGCTTGAGAACGGATAGAGGATTCCACAGCGATATATTACCGCTGTGTCGTGTCCGTTGATCTCTTCAACGAGAGCGTCGATCAGTTTTCCGCGGCTTTCGCCATATTCTTCGAAAAAAGCCGAATTCAGCCCCTCTCGAAGATCTTTTGGATTGTTCTTTTCGACCTCTATAACCGATTCCAGCAAATTCTCTTCTTGTAGGATGGTGAAAACCAAGTCACGGAGATCAATGAGAGATACAGACAGTTCGTTGAATTCTAACTTCTCAACAAAGGAATCGATATCATCCTCAACAGAGAGTTCTTTTTCGGGTGGATAAGGAAAGACAACGAAGGGGACGCCACTCAGGTTGTCTATCGTCTGGCGTTTTTCAATCACTAATGACTCCAACTCTTTCATACGGTCATCGTAATCAGAACTCATCGACACACCTCATCAGCGAATCGTATTTCGGTTCTAATCGCTCAACACTCCCACGTTTTTCATACTGTACGTGAGACGGACTCACGTCCTGTAATCTTTCTCGAACATCTTCTGGCGATAGTAGTAGGAGCTTCCAGTCCGGGTGTTCAATAACTTCGTCAGAAGTAGTTATACATTGGTCAAACAGGGAGTAGAGAACGTAGAGAACAAGTTCGTTGGGGGGATACACGTACTGGAATTCTTTTGTTGTATTCCCTTCCATCAATCCGAAATTCTTCATAGCAGCCAAGTAGTGCTCAGCCACACTTAGTTTCGTATTGTCAGACCAAGATTCGACTACGGAATAGTCCTCCGTCGAATCCTCAAGGAATTGAATCACATCTTCCTTTTTTATAGAAAGAGCACCCTTGTGAAATTGGGAATACAGGAATTCGGTCGTGAGATAGTAAACCAGTTTGTCCTGAGAAAATTCATAATAAATCAACCAATCAGTTACTGATTCTGAGAGAGGGAGTTTAAACGCACGGACAAGCGGCGTCTCTGTGTATCCACTCTTGTCTATATTGTATCGACTCGCAATTTCAGTGAGAATGTCCTCTCTGTACCTTTCGCTTCCTTTCCGAAGTAGATTTTCTTCTAATACAGCCTCCTTTACTGCGTCATAGCTCTCAGCTTCGACATATTTCTCAAGTATACGTTTGGTCTCCCAAATGTATGCCCCATGACGACCGATCGATGCACTTAGCTTTGAATCATCAGTCATCATTCAATCACTTTTCCAAACTGTAGTACGGGATTTTCAATTCTTGCTTCGTTGCTTCACCATACCCGTGAACGAGTTGCGAAAGGACATCTTCGAGTCCCTCCTCCTCTTGAAGATCATCGATAGAAATCGAACCGATCTCGTATGGGGTTTCGATTCCGGGTTCGACGGTCAGCTTACCTTCCGCAAATGACGAAGTCCAACCACTCTCGGTGATTTCAACAGATTGCTCTTTTAGAATATCCAGCCCATCGCCACTCTCGATTGTATCGATCTCACGCTGAATTTGAGATTCGACAAAGGGACCGAGATCAAAGAGTGAGACGGCTTCTTCGTCGATCGCCTCGTTTTCCACTTTGCGTCCGACTTTCATAGCCAGTTCAATCTGCGATCGCGTAGCGGTCCGCGGCACAGTTTCATCTAACGTGCCTTGGCCAAAATCGCTGAGAACCTGCGAATCCCACCAGTAATTCGCATCACGTTCCCCAACTCGCTCAATCAGAAGCCGGGCCGAAATTATTCGCGTCAACAGAGGATCGTCGATACCTAGCGATGGGAGTGCCTCAGCACGCAATTTTTCGAAACACGTGGAGAGATTCTCGGATTCAGTCATAGGTGTGTGTTCTGCTGGTTACGTAATAAGTATTCAAGAGTCTCATGACGTTCTCGGATCTTCGACTAAGCACCAGAGAGCTGTCGGCTCGTGAAGATACTCAATATATTCAGCAGCGTGTAAGCGATCCAGTCTTTTGGTTACTGTTGGGCGAGACAGTCCAGTGAAGTCTACCAACGAACCGGTGGTCAGATTTCCCTTCTCAACGAATTCGTCAATCACTCTCTCAGTGTTCTCATCGATTTTGAGGGGCATTTAGTTCGTATATCTTTTTGCATCCCCCTTATGCCCACCACATTAGAGTTATATTTACTATCCACCTTTACTACCCGTTAAGACTATAAGTAAGGGGGCTATAGTAGTGATTGAACACCCGGTTCCCTTGGGGTATTTCGGTAAGGATACCCGCGTGGGCCAACACGCGGGCCGGGTTCCCACTTCAAACGTAAGAACCCATGCACAACATAGAACGCGCCGGGCAAGAGTTCGATGGTCAGCTAATTGAAGATATAAAACAAATAGAGTTGATTGCGCTCGGGGAAGGGGCCGCGGTTTGTGAAGTCTGCGGTGAGGAACTGCGGGAAGGCGCACTGGTCGTTGTGTTTGCCTTTCGGCCGGTTGAGCAACCGGCTTTCGAGCTCGGGCACGTGAAGTGTACTGAGTGTCGGCACGAGCCGACGGAGTTCTTTACGCTCGGTGTGCGCGAGTTCGTGTTGGATGGCCGGATCGGGACGTGTACTGATCCTGCGACGCAGTCGTGGTGGCCTGTCTTGCTGGCTCCGCAGCCGCGTGCGGTGAGTCCGGCGGACACGACCTCGGTACAACCGCTCCCGGGAACAACGTGGTTCCGCCGTCCGATTGCGCGTAGTGACGTGTTCGCTGCTTCGGATTGTGAATCGATGCGGAAGCCGTGGCAGCGTGCGGTGGTGCGGGTTGACGGTTCGGGCTGCGATGGTGCGTCTGATGGGGAAGTTGGTGCGAAGACTGGCGACTCAACTGAGACCTCTGCCCCACGTGCTGTTGATAGCGGCCGACCTGGGGGTGCTCGGTGACGATGTATGGGGAGCAGGACATGCAGGCGTTCGACGCGTCGCACCTCGACATCGGTTTCGACCTTCCGCGTCCTGTCGATGAGATGGCGTTCCCGGACCTGTACGTCGGGTTGGACATCGACTTGCTCGCACCGGGCGATGGGATCGTTACGGATCGACACCATGCGTCGGCGGATCGGTACGAGGCGGATGATCCGCAGAATCAGATTGCGGGGCAGATTTCACCGTTTACGTTGTCAGGCTGGCTGCGGCATGGCTGTGAGCGGGTGGTGCAGACGGCGGGCGCGACGGCCTGCCATCCCGGCGAGTCGAACGCGGATTACATGCTCGAAGACGTGTACGACCGTGATCTCGAAAGTGGGTATCACGAAAAAGGTAGCTGTGTCGATGGCGACACGGATGCGGGCTGTGTCATCCACGACCTGTTCGGTGGGTTCGGTGATCGGGCAGGCAGAGTGATTCGCCGGCCGATTCGCTTCTCACCCATCCGAAGGCAGGTGGATGTAACGAAGGGCGAGGCCGAAGCTCACTACCGGCAACTCAACACACAGGTTCGGTCACGGAATGCTGAGGATGAGGGGCAACCGCTTCGGCAGGCGACCCGAGACGTCGTCGGGAATCTCGTGGGGACGTGGCGACTCACGCTCCGCGAACTGAAGCCCGAATACGTGGGTTTGCTCGTTGAGGCGATCGATTACTTGGATGCGCATAGTGATGAGTATGCGATGCAGCTTGGCGGTGCGCGGAATTTCGGTGCCGGGATTGTCGATGCTGAAGTGGTGAACCCGCTGTATACTGAGTCGGAGCTCCGCCGTGTCTACAATCGCGCGCAGGATGCGACGAGCGGGATGGACACGAAGGATGAGGTGTGGCGTGACCAGTGCCGTGCAGAGTTTGTGCGGGCGTTGCAGGCGCGGACGGCGGCGCGTGATGGTGACGTGCCGGTGCCTGGAGGTGAGTCGGCGTGACGAGGTCGGACGAAGCTGACGATCCTGGTGACGATGTGGAGGATGAGGATCTTGATGAGCTGGCTCCGGTGACATCGCCGTCGTCGTTGCGGACGGCTCAAGAGCAGGATGGCGGGACGCACCGAGTAGTGGAGAGGGAGGATGACCACGCGGAGTCGGATCGGGATGAGTTGGATGAATTAGCCCCGGTGGCGTCGGGGGTGCGGACTGCCCAGAGCCAACCCGATGTGGCTGTTGGTGCGGATGTTGACGGTCACGAGGGGTGTGGTGGCGATGACTGAATCGTCAGCGGCGACTGCGGGCGCGGGCCGAGAGTCGGGTGACAGCGAGGCTGAGACGGATGTGGTTCCGATGATGGCGGTGTATCGGCATGACACTCACAAGCTGCGTGGCCGGTCGCATTCGGCGGCTCGTGACCGGGTTGCTGGTGTGCGGGTGAATGAGACGGTGCCGTTGGGTGCGGATCGGGATGCGGCGCTGCTGAGCCGCCCAGACGGGGAGCCTGAGCAGACGCTGGATGCGCATGCGTCGCCGGGTCGCGTGTCGCTGGTGACTGGTGATGTGGTGATGTCGGGGTCGGTCGGTGCGGATGGTCGTGGGGCGGCGGTGCGGGAGTTACTCCGGATCGAGGAGCCGGTTGCGATGCATGCGGCGTGGTTGGAGTCGGGCGTGGCGGCGTTGTTCAACGAGTCGGTGTTCTACCCGTACACGTCGCTGAAGTATCACACGTTGTTGGCGGCGGCGCTCCTCGATAATTACCGCGCGGGGTTCGGGTTCGAAGAGTTGTTCCTGGCGGTCGAGTCTCTAGATGGCCCGGTGACGCCGCACCGGACGGTGCTTTCGACTCCCGAAATGCGACTGTGCGTGACTGGCGAGCCGGACGGTCGCCCGGCGGCACGGCTTGGTGACGGGCCAGCGCGGTGCTTCGCGGACGTGTGGGCGCGCCTGCCGGAACACCCGTTCGATGTGGATGGCGAGCGGTGCTGGCGAGTGTTGGATGCGCAGTTGCGTCGGATCCGGTCGTGGTCGGCGGCGCTCCAGTTCGTCGAGGAGTATTGTCGGCGCTTCGACCCAGGAAGTGATGCGAGCGGTGACGGTGTCGGGGGTGGGAGGTGATGCCGGTGGGCTGGGGGTGTGGTTGTCGTGGGAGAGAGGCGGTGCTCGTGGTGGGGCACCGTTCACGGCGGGCTGTGGCTGCTCGTGGGGCAGGCTGTGGTGGGCGTGCCGCTGCGAGTAGCAGTGAGAGTGACCGTGGGCGCGGTGAGCGACGACGGTCGTCGGGATGCGTGGTGGCGTCCCGACGTCGTTGCTCGACCGTGAATTGCGTGGTGGCGTCCCGACGTCGTTGCTCGACCGTGAATTGCGTCGGGGCGAGTGAGGCTGCGTGGCCGCTGCGACGGGTGCGTGCCCGTTCCGATGCTGGGCCGCGCGTACGGAGGACACTTGAAACAGGGTGTGTCCCTAGCCAGGGAACACTTGAAACAGGGTGTGTCCCTAGCCAGAGAACACTTGAAACGGGGTGTGTGGGAGCGCAGTGGTGTCGTGAGTGTGGTTGTCAGCGTGTGCGTGGTGGCACACGGTTGAGCAGTACTTGGAGTGGAAACGGAGGGGTGTGTGCATGACTGTCGTTCAGCAAGTGTTGTTCGAGATGGACGGCTCGTACCTGGGGCACCCGTATTTCGTGACGGGGAACGCGCTGTACAATGCGATTGCACGGCGTGTTGACGGCCGGGCGCGTCGGGCGTTGCACGTAAGTCACGGCGTGTTCGTTCCCGGTGAATACGGCGAGTACCCGGATGCGAATTCGCAGAACGGGTACGCCGGAAAACTCGGGCAGTCGCTTCCTGACGTTGAGGCGTACGACGATTTGTTCGTGTTCCGAGACGCGGCCCAGCGATGGTTGTTGGAGTCACGGCCGCGAGATGCGCATAACACGCATGACGTGGAGCGTCACGGTGACCGGGTGGCGTTCGCGCCGACGTGTTTCTTCGGACGACCGGCGGAGCAGCGGAATGCGAAGCGGTCAGTGCAGTGGTTCATTCACTGCTACCTGCACACGGGTCGTGGCACTGGCGATGTCCTGCCGGTCTCGGAAGCTGTGCTTGACGGGATCCGGGTTGGCGGGGCGCGGAACTACGGGTTCGGTGAACTGTCGCTGGCGGACTCGCAGGTCATTGATCTCGATGCGCTCGATTACGGACGGCTCAGGAACGCGGCGTCGGACGCGTACGTCATTGAACTCGTGTCGCCGTACGTCCTGACGAGTGAATGCCCCGGTTCGGATGACCAGTCAGTGCCGTGGTGGTGGGACGCGAGTACGGAGTCGCTGACGGTCGAGGCTGGGTCGGTGTCAGGGACGGTTGCGACGGATGGGCGGCGTGATGACGGGTTGCGGCGACGGGAAACCCGGCTCGTGGACGGTGGCGACGCGTATCGCGTCGAGACAGTTGATCACGGGCAGGTGGTCGGGTACGCGGGGAGTGACCCGGTGACGACGGCGCAAAACGGCGTGTTACGGGTTGGGACGCACGCGAAGTACGGGTTCGGTGAGTTTCGCGTCCGGCCAGCTGGTGAGAGTCGAGTAGAGCTACCTGGAGGTGATCGGTGATGGCGTTGGAGATAGTACCGTTCGATATCGAGACAACCGGGTTCGCGGCGACGGATGAAGTGACGGTGGTCGGGTTTGAGGTCCCGCTTGGCTGCCGGGTGTTTGTCCAGGCGGACGCGGACACGGCAAACAGTGAAGCCGCGGCCAGTGAGTTGGAGGCGACTGTTGCGGAGCGGTGTGGGACGCATGTGAAACTCTCCGTGCATGCGTCGGAGGCGGCGTTACTGCGGGCGGTCGGGTCGTTCGCTGCTGACCGGTTGAGCGGTGATGACGTGTTGCTGGTCGCATTCAATGGCGAGCGGTGGAAGGACGGGTTCGACTTGCCGTTTCTGCGGACACGACTGGCGGCAACGGGCGTGGAGTGGCCGTTCCGTGACATGCCGTACGCGGATCTGCTTCCGGTGGTGACGCGGCGGTTCAACGTGACCGTGGACGGTGAGGACCGGTCAACGTTACCGGGGGCGTACGAGGTGCTCGTTGACGGGAATCTCAACGACCAGGACCCGTTCGATGATAGTACTGAGGCGGTCGCGGCGTTCGCGGACGCACGGTACGCTGACCTCGTGACGCACAATGTTGTTGACGTGCTGCGGACCGGGGAACTGGGAGCAGTGACGCGGCGGTACTGCTCGAAATCGGATTACTCGCTGAAATCACTAACACCGACGATTCACGATACATGACACGACACACGAACCGACAGCAGCAGGACCAGCAGGTGAGTTGCGTATGAGTGGCTTCGAGATCTGGGGTGACGTCGATCGCTTTCGAACAGCGGGATCGGAATCGGTCAAGCATCTGTGGGCGAAAGTGGAGTTAGATCGGCGGCGGAAAGATGAACGTGAGCCGTGGTTCGAAGGTGAGTATCGATTTGAGAGGAAGGTTGCTGATCGGGTGCCGGATTGTCTGGTGCATGGCGGGCCGGTAAATCGGTGGATCGAAATCGTCGCTGGAAGTGACCAGCCGTACCGGGCGAAGACGCGAGAAGCGCTCCGGCTCGGGTGTGTCGTTCACTGGGTGTTCCAGAGGGAGCATCGTGAACAGATGCGTGACGCTCGGGAGGCACTCGAACCGGAATTGGAGGGACCGTTCCAGTTCGGCGAGTATGACCCACTGGCGGGCGAGTTAGATGTGGGCACCCCGATTACGTTTAAAAACTACGCGTTCCCTGTCGAAGAATTCGCTGAGTTTCAGCCCGATGAGATTCTCGGGTATCGAAAAGGGAAAGCGCGGATTGCTCGGCGGGCCTGCGGATGGGATCTCGGATTGTTCGACCTGGCAGGCAGCCACCGCCGGGTAATCGCTATGACCCGTGATGGCCGGCGTTTCAAGTCACTGGCACCAGGCCAACCAGATGAAGACACTGTCTGGGACTTCCCAGCGAAAGACGGGGTCAAAGCATTAATCGAGAACGGCCGGGTAACCCGGCTCGGGCCAGTCGGGCAACCTGACGATTAGCCCTCTTGATAGGAAGCTTGAGAGGCCCAACAGAGACAAATTTAGAAAATGTTTTATTATTTTCATTCTACTCTCTCTTGTGAGCGAGACAGTCCCGGACACTGCGTATATTAATCACGCTTGGTCAGACGCGGCTTGGGATCCAATCATTACCGCTCTCTACCGGAATCAGATCGCAGCCATACACTTTGGAGAATATCCGGTTAGCTTTGATTCAGCAGAGTGGGATGAGGTCAAAGAAAAGAACACTCCCAAGAACTCCATCAACCGCTTGTGTAAGTACAATCGTGAAGGCCGCATCATAGCAGCTTCATATACTGGGCACCCCGGCTTGTCTGGTGGACGATACGTCGGTACAGTTGGGCCAGCGGGAACCGGAAGCGAAGCACAGAACCAGGAAATGTTGCTTCTTGTCTGTCGGTTTGGGACTGACGTAGACCCAGATGACGCTATCGTTGATACACTTTCCGTTCGGATCGGTGCTACGCAGAGCCAAATCGAGCCACGGCTGGACGAATTAACTGATGAAGCCTCGGATTATGTCCGGGCTGTTGTGGAAAATGGAGGTGCCCTGGAAGAACAGTCTGACCGGTACAAAATTCTGAAAGGATTCCAGCTGAACGAGATGGACGTTGGTTGGGTCTGGAATCAGGACTTTCCTGGGCTCTGGGCAGCGAACAAGCGCGGGACGATTATGGGGTGGAACAAAGGAAATCAGCATCTCTATTCCGCCTATTACAGCGTAGTGTCAGACGCTAATATTGACCGAGTTGATGATATATATGATATTCTTGAAACAGACAAATCAAGCGTCTGGGCTCTTTCCGAAGGACAACTTGAGGCACTCTGTGGTGAATACCTCCGGCGAAAGAACGACAATTACGTCGAGCTGATATCTGCCGGTGGTGCCTTATCTGACGCAGATATTTTTGGCGGGGTTGAGAACGCCTCCCGCGAGATCCTCGCTCAAGTTACCTTTGAAACGGACACTGATAAGGTCAAAGAAAAATTGCAACGCCTCCTAGCGTACGATTCTGATAGGTACGCGGCAGACATCTGGTTCTTTGGACCGAAGTCTCAGGAACAACCGCTCCCGGAGGAAATCGGAGGCACTCCGATAAGCGATGTGTATGTTCCTATTGAGACGGTGTTTGAGGAATTTGAAACCGGGTTAGGCCCTGAATTTGTAGATCTGCTGTTAGCCGTTGACTTGACTCCTGGGCGTCCGAACATATAATATCGCAGCCAGATTAAGAAATTATGAGTGAGAGCAGCCAATCCAGATAAGCGGTATACGCTATATAATACAGCAGACTACTTTTGTCTGATACTGCAGTTCAACAAAATCGTTCAGGTCGGTGTGGCCGCGCTGGGTTTGGCTGGGAATTCGTCCAGTAATGCAACCGCGTGTGCTAGCTCGTGTTCTGATTGTGGGTAGATGGGTAACGGGGCTTCTGTTTCTGGTGCGACCGGGACGTGGACTTGTTCACCGTGGTCGAAGATTCCGAACCCGAAGAGTCGAAGCTGCTCTGATTCATCTGGCTGGGTCTGGGTGATGAATTTGAAGTCTGTTATTTGCTCGCCGTCGCCGTAGCAGTCCCTGTAGGTCTGCGCAGTGTGGTCTACGCGAGAGCCTTGCTGAGCACCTAGGGGTTGTTCGCCGTCACTGCCATTCGTTAAGCGGTTGTGGATGTGCTGGTACCATTGGTCGCATATTGAGCCGTCACCGTACTCTACGTCGGAGTTTGGTGACGAGAGGACGTGTTCGACATGGTTTTGCAGGAGGCGGAGCGCTTCGTATTGTTCGGTGAGTTCTGAGCGTGGCGGCAGATCGACGGGGAAGTCTGCGAGACGCTTTGCAGGGAGGATGACTCCGTTTTCGACGTCGTGTCTGTGGGTGAATTCGAATGAGGAGAGTGCTGCGAACCCGGCGGAGCCAACACCAAGCCCCCACACGTCACGAAGTTCGTCTCGGAGGTCTTCGTCGATTGACTCTGGCATATCACTCGGGATTGTGTAGGTGGTTTGCTCCGCGGACGGGACTTCGATGTAGATGTGAGTGCCGGTGGATCCGTGTACGACTCGGTGTTTTCGGTGCTGCGGTTCGCCATCGAATGTTGCAGTGTCTCGGAGCCACTGATACTGCAGGTAAGCACACAGGGCGACGTCGAGGAGATGCTCTCCGTCGTGGAACATTTCGTCGTACTCGTGGATCGTCTCGTAGCTGTACCCGGCAGCGGCTGCGATTGCTTCCACGAGTGGTTCGAGTAGGACAGGGGCGTTCCCGGTAAGCCCGAGTACCCATTTGGCTGCATCACCGTCGAATAGTTGGCTGACACCGTGTGTCTCGATGAGTTGGAGCGCGACTTGGACGCGGCTTTCAACCGACAGTTCGTCAGTGGCCCAGTCGATATTGGTTATGTCACCGATCGCGGGGTCTGTGGGTTCCGTTCCTTTGGTGGACAAGTGGTCAAGGTCGTGGAGGAGGTAAAAGAGTTGATCGGGGAAGAATTCGTCGAGGGCTCTACCGCTGCTTTTGACGATTTCGGCACCTCTGTCTGTGACTTGGAACGTGTTGACCGGGTTGTTATCACCGGCAGCGTGGATGAAGTACCCGCCGTCTTTCCGACGTTTCAGCTTCGGCACGAATAGTGGTGGTCACCACTGGGGGAATAAACCCTGGGTGCAGTATTGACGAGAGGGTTCTCCGGGTAAGTTCTATGTCGCAGACCTACGATGGGGTGTGTATGTCTCTGCCGGCATCTAGTGATGACTGGTCGGAAATGGATTGCTGGTGGGGCGCATTTACTGGTGATAGGCAGATGGTTCTCGCAGCCGACCAGGTGAGACGCGTTGACGAAGCCTGGAAGCAGCAGCACTGGGACAGTGTCGATCAGCTCTGGGATGGGTTCAAGGCCGATCATGAGTTCCCTGAGACGGACCAGTTCGCGCAACAGCTTGATCGAGGGTCGAAAGCAATGGCGTGGGAGGAGATCGATTCGTTCTGGGCGAGTTATGTAGAAGATCATCAATCCGAGTTAGTTGAGTTGCGGCGGTTGTTGGGAGCGGTCAGTGACACGTGGGGGGATGGCGCGAGTCCGTTTGATGAGGATCCGCTCGCGGCTGACTGGCGGTCGCAAAGTTCGTTTGACGGGCCGTTACGACGAGCGGTGGACGAAGAGGACTGGTCACATTGGCTCGCGCACCTTCTGCGGCAGTCCACGGGAGCATTCCCGGCAGCGTTACTTGGAACGCCGGATCAAGCGCCTGAACGTGTCCGCCGAGAAGTCGTCTTTCACGGCGAGCGGTCTGATCGTCGAATCGATATTCTCGTCGAATACGCGGGGATCGCGGTGTCGATCGAAGTGAAAACAGGTGATGAACACTACGGGAAGACGCCGCATACGGCGGAGTTGATTGAACAGCACGATGACCGGGACTGGTCGCACGTGCTGCTCATCCAGCGTAGCAAGCATTCACAGCTCCAGTACACATTCGACGACGAGTTGGCACAACCGATTGATGAGCGACCCGTGATTCGGGCTGGAGACTCCCCAGAGGTGACGGTGCGGTTCTGGCAGGATGTGAGTCGAGTACTTCGCCGGCTGCTTGTGCAGGGCAAAGAACCGGACAGTCATTGGCAGGCGAGTGCGTACCTGTTCGTGACGTTGATCGAGCAACGGTTACTGGGGTTTCATCCCGTCAGCGACCTGCGTTCGGCTGAGGCAGGTACGGGTGACCGAATTGCTGGGACGGATTTGCATCAACTGACTGCTGTTGACCCGACAGCACAGATCAAGTATTTACGGCGGGTGCTCACGGAGGAAGACACGCATGAATGAGGAATTCATTACGAACGGGATCGAGAACGACCGGTTTCTGAAAGCGTTGACGTTGGTTGATCAGTTCGAGTCGGAGATGGTGCGGGAAATTCGGAACGTCGCAGAAGCGACCGCTGAACAAGCGCCGGCGCTTTTCGTGGATGACCCGACACCGCAAAAGAGCGTGAATTTACGGCGGAATTCACCGCCGCTCGGGAATATGCGGATGGACACGGACATGAGTCGTGTGAATGCGTCTGGGGAGCGACTGACGTGGAATCTCGCTATTGAATGGGCGCAGCCGGAACTCCACGGGCATGACGAGCCAAGTGATCAAGCCCTGAGCGTGGTACTCTACAAGATCAAGGATTGTCCGACGGAAGACTACCAGCGCGTGAAGCACGCAACGCGTCAGGAGTCACGATGGGATGCGATTCAGTTCGACGACGATGTGTGGAATAGTGATTGGGGGATTTTCTACATCCCGGTCACGAACGGCCCCGAAATCAAGGACGGATTTCAGACGTTGCAGGAACACTTCCTTGAGTTCGGAGACCAGTTCGGTGAACCCCCTGTAGGCAACTAACTATGATGCTGGTGCTCCAGGCGAACTCGCCGTCATACCGGGTCAACCCGTTATCCTTAGATTAGTATGTTCGACAAAATAACGAATCTGTTCCAGTCCGGGGCGGATGTTCCGGACTTGATTGTTGGACTTGGGTTAGAAGAGTGGTACCTGAACCTCTCTGATGAGCAGCGTCAGAAACTCCGCGAGTACAGCACGTTCTTCGGGACTGGTGGGGATATCAATCTGCTTGACCAGGGCGTGCAGGAGACCTCACAGTCGGCACAGGAGTACTTGAAAGGTGTTGGTGGAACTGCAGCGAGTGGGAATGACTACGCGTTCGCAGAGACAGTCTTGCTCAAAGCGTTAGAGCGAGATGATGGGTCGGCAACAAGCACGCACTTCGCGTATAATGAGCTAATCGACGTGTACTACAAGCAGCGTGACGACCGCGACGATGCGATTAAGAAGTGTATTGAGTACTGTAAGAAAGACATTGAGATTGCTGAGGAGTTTGTGGCGGAGTTCGGTGAGGTTCCGCGAATCCCGTCATTCAAGCGCCTTGCTATCATTTACGAGCGACAAGACCGGTATGAGGAAGCGCTTGCTGTGTGCGATCAAGCACTCGACATCGGGACGACGGATGGGACGAAAGGTGGGTTTGAGGGACGGAAAGAGCGGCTCCGCAAGAAGATGAACGATTGATCGAACCAGTCCTGAAGAACTTCCCGTCCAATAGTGGGTGTGGAAAGGTGACTGGCGATACGCCTATCTGATTGTAAGTACCCACGGACATCGAGCTGATGGATACCCACCATATATCCTACTCGCCAGCACGAGTCGTTCGGGTCTGTCGGGAGTTCCACCGGCGTATCCACCAGGATCCGGGCAACTACGACGGTTTCGAATCGGGAACCACACCGGAAGCGTCAATCTCCGGCTTCATGAGTTATCTAGGATAAATCGCTTATTCCCGGCTTCGTGCTTCCTCAAAGGAATATGACGAGAAAATAACGTTTGAGTCGTCTATAGAATACTGGAAAAGGCGTTGGAAGTCCCGTGTATCGTCTTCTGATAACGTAGAGGTCAACTCCCCGTCGAAGCGCACCCAGTGGAAATCTTCTAGTCCATAGTCGTCTTCTCGGGATGCCATTTCATGCCCAAACATACCGATAACGTACTTTTGCTTCTGGCCAGGTTCGAGGAATTCTGTGGTGCCTCGCCAGTCCCCCACGCCACCTTCGTAGACTTTTATCTCACCTGGCAACTCATCGTATGAGATGTTATCATTGAGAATCAGATCACTTGCCTCCGTGTCTGAGGTAGGTGCAAGCGAAATTCGGATTGTGGCCTCTATGGGTACTTGTCCGGTATTCTCAAAGACAAGCCATCCACCCCCATCTTCTAACGATTCGTGGTGGATTGAGAGTTGAGGACGCCTCATGAACTTGACCTCCTCCCGCATGTACTTCGTCTGTTGTTGGCTGGAGTAGGCCGTTATCGCAGTGATGAGCGCTAAGAAGAGCGTCCCGAATGCCACGGCCTCCTGTGCAGTGTACAGATTGGTATGGTGGTAGACTACGACCGATGCGAGAAAGAGTAGTACCGCTCCGATTACGGGCCACCCCTTGTACTCGAATAACCCGTTCAATTTTCTCACACTCAAGAGGTATTGTGGATCCGATATACTATTTCCCACTCAGGATCGATACCCGATTACAGCGATATCCTCGACGTGCAGAACACTCCGCATGAACTCCAGTGTAGTAATCGAGTGCTGAAACAGGTTGCCGTACTCAGGGTGTTCAGCAGGAACAATCAAGCAACCAAACTCGATTACATCCCGGCCACCGTCTTGGGTCTTCCCACCTCTAATGAACTTGAGGATATCATCGCTAATCCGCTTGCGCTGAGCCTTCTCGACCTCGACCGCAATCCGTTTCTCTGGATGGTACAGGTCTACACTGTGGTTGAACTCGGGATGCCAGAGCATGGTCTTAGGGTTGCGGCCGGATTTGGCATCCCATTCGTACTCATACTCTGATAACGACTCAGCAACCAGACCGTCAAAATCCTCATTATGAGTGTTCTCCGGGACCTGTTCTAGACTTGAGATTATCTTCTGGTACTCGTTATCGGGGAACCGTCGAGAAGTCTTCTGAGACCGAATCTCACTCAACCGCTTCTCTTTCACGACCTTGACCATGGGTTGTCGCAGAATCGAACGGCTCAAGGATAAGAGTACGACCCTACTGGGGGTTCCCGATGCTATCAGGTAGTATTGGCGCGTTGGCCGGGCTCTGTGGAGTGATAGTATTCGTTTGTGGTGGCGCGAGCTCGGGGACCAGGAATTCGAATACGGGGATTGGTTCGGATTACACCCAATAGTAATAATCCTGTCTGGTGTTTACGTGGGTATGGAGTTCTTCACCGCGGACGATGTCCTTTCCCATAGTACGGCAGCGTCGCCGGATGAGCCGGTGACGGTCGGTATTGATGATTCGATTCAAAGGGCGCTGGAGATTATGTTGGCGAATGATTTCGACCAGTTGCCGGTGGAGAGTGAGTCCGGGATTGAGGGGGTTGTGACGTACAAGTCGGTGGCGCGATACGTGAAGTCGATGGAGGATGCGAGTGTCGAGGAGACATCAGTGAAAATTGCGTTAAATACGTCGCCGAGGTTTGTAGATCCGGATCATGATATATTCGAGTTGTTCGAGACGTTTGCCGAGGATGATTACGTCCTTATTGGCGATTCGGATGACTTGCGGGGAATATTGACTCGGTATGACATCTTGTATTTCCTCGAAGTGCAAGTTGATCCGTTCCTCAAGATTGGCGAGATCGAGGAGAGTCTTCGGCATATATTTCGGGAGTCAGTTGCTGACGTCGAGCAGTGTTTTGAGAACGCGTTTGCTGAGCGCGCCGAGCACGACGACCGGTATGACCCGCCAGAACGCTTGGAGGATTTCTCGTTCGATGAGTATCGACTGTTTATGACGAAGAACCTTGACCAGATGCCACCCCGCTTGGCTGAGGAGCGGCCGATGGTCGAAGAATTGCTTGAGGATATCGGGGATACCCGGAACGCACTCTTTCACTTCCGTGCGGAAGCCGACGAAGTTGACCGGGATCAATTAGACCTCGCACACTCCTACTTCACCGGTATTGCTAACACGGTGTAGCGTCCTGGTGAGGCGATGGCCGCACGCATATCTGGTCTGTGGTATCTCATTCTGACACAACATTAATGCATTATGGGAATATATTTTGATGTGATGATGCACAAAGGGCATTTCACGTCGGCGTCGGCGAGCATCGATCACGGCGATGCCAGTGTCCTGTTCCCCGTTGAAGACCTTGCTGCGACGGTACTCCAGCACCGGGATGCCGAGCTCGCTCTCGACGACGTTGACAGTGAGGATGTCATCGTCGTTGCGCCGACGAGCATGGCAAGTAGTTACTTCCTCACCAGGCACGCCCTCACTGCGATTCCCGTTGCTGAACTCTCCGCTGGGGTGCGGTCGCAACTCGGGGACGCGCTTACTGCGCCAATCGAGACGTTCGAGCTGATTCAGATCAGCAAGTGGACTGCCAATAGCCCAAACCACTCACTCGCCGAATACTGGGATGCGTGACTACCAGTCGCGCTGAGCAATTAATAGCGAACATGAAGCCGCCACAACGATGACTGAGACACTCGCCGACGAGTATCCGGAGGCTGCCCCGTACATCCAGAAAGCCGTCGATGAGCACGGCGAAGACTGGGTGTTGGAGAATTACTATCAGCAACTGTACCCGCTCGGGCGGCTCATGGAGATGCCTGAAAAGGACGAACTCCCGTTCTTCGATCCGGACGAGCACGACACGATGACCGAAGAGGAACGGATCGAAATGTACCAGGCGTGGGCTGAGTACCGAGAGAACCTCCGGACTGGGACGAAACCTGGCGAGTGACTGCTACCCTACATTTTTCGCAGCGGTAGTCGTTGGTGACGTATGGATGTAGATCGGGCGCATGGTGTCTTGTTTGGATTAGCGTGTGGGGATGCGCTTGGCCGGCCAGTCGAGTTTGCGTCCGCGTCAGAGATCTCCGCTGAGTACGGACGGCTTGACGAGATGGTCGGGCACGGAACGTGGAACCAACCTGTTGGGACGATCACAGACGACACTGAACAGGCGCTGTGCATCGCTCGGAGTCTCGTTGAACACCAAACGTTCGATCCGGCGGATGTCGCTGAGCGGTTCGTCACGTGGTACGATAGTGGCCCGTTCGACATTGGAGGCATGACGAGGCGGTCGCTCACCAGGCTCAAACGCGGCGACGCGTGGGACGAGGCGGGCCAGCACGTGTGGGAGAACAGTCCGGAAGGGCAGAACGCGGGAAATGGGAGTGTCATGCGGTGCCCACCGCTCGCCATCCCGTACGCAACGGAGTGGGATCGACTCGCCGAAGTGAGCCGGCAGTCCTCGCAGATCACGCACGCTGACCCGCGGTGTGCTGAAGGCTGCGCGGTTCTGAATCTCACAGTGGCTGGCCTTCTCGCCGACGCGGACGTGCCGTTGCAGGATGCGCTCGATTACGTCGGTGCGAACGCGCCTGGCGAGCTTGTGACGGCGCTCGAACCGCTCACTCGTGGCGACTTACCTTCCACGCTGGAGACGTCAGGGTACGTCGTGCACTCGCTACAAACAGCACTCCACGATGCCCTCATCGCGGACAGCGCCGAGGAGGCGATTGTGACGGCGGTCAATCGTGGCGGTGATACTGATACGATTGGGGCGATTGCGGGTGCGGTCGCTGGCGCGCGGTTCGGAGCGTCCCAGCTTCCGGACCGGTGGCTTGCTGCTATCGATGAAACTGAGGAACTCGAATTACTCGCGGAGCAACTTGTGTCGGTCTGAGACGGGTGAGGGAAAAAACATCTTGTTTGTGTTGGTGTCGAAGGCACATTTAGAGTCTATGTACTCTGAGCGGTTATAGAGTCGATTTTCGCCAAAATAACCTTCAACAACTACCTTTATTCCGAGAGAGGATTTAGACTCTATGTACGCTGAGCGGCTATGGGGTCAACAAACGGTAAAGAGACTCAACGGAAGAGTCTGTCAACGCGCGAGTCGCAGGTACTGTCACGGCTCGCAAGCGAGAACCGGAAGGTCATCAGTATTAGTGACATCGCAGATGTGCTTGACATCCCGCGGAAGTCGGCGAAGGACATGGCGTATGCGCTTAAGGAGAAAGGGTGGCTTGAGCGGATCGCGCACGGGAAATATCTGATTCTGCCGCTCTCTGCGGGTGAGAACGCCGTGTATACAGAACACGAGTTCGTGATCGCGTCAGCACTTGTGGAGCCGATGTACATCGGGTACTGGAGCGCGCTGAATCACCACGGACTGACGGAGCAGATGTCCCGCACGGTGTATCTCGTGACGACAGAGCGCACTCGGGAGCGTGAAATCCACGGAGTGGCGTATCGACCGGTGACGGTCACTGAGCAGAAGTTCTTCGGCTATCAACCGACTTCGATCGGGTCGAACCAGGTGAACATGTCGAGCATCGAAAAGACCCTGGTCGATTGCGCCGACCATCCGGAGTTCTGTGGGGGTATCAGCGAACTGGCGAAGGCAATGCAGAACGTTGTCGAAACGCGCTGTTCGTGGGACCGAGTCGTCGAGTATCTGCGGCGAGTGGGGAACGGTGCCGCAACGAAACGACTCGTGTATCTCGCCGACCAGTTGAGTATCGATCTTCCGGGGTACGATGAGCTCGTCGAGAACTTCACGACTGGGTACCCGCTCCTCGATCCGACGCGAGAAGCAACGGGTACCCGTGATAGCAAGTACCAGCTCCGTCTGAACGTTGGCCCCGAATCGATTCTCCCAAATGAGTTCTCATGATTTCCGCGGTCGTTGCAGCATCGAGATGTGCGGCGCTATAGCCACGAGAGGCCAGTGTTGAGTTCCTCCAAGAACGACGGTTGTATTTGCGCGTCAGGTGGGAATGCGAGTTGTTCGCCGTCACGGTTGAGAATGGTTTCGCGGAGGAACGGATGGGCTGGGTCGAATGAGGGGCTTGCTTGGATGCGATAGTCACTGTCGATGGTGAACAGTGCGGCGTCGAATGCGCGGTGGTGCAGCGAGTTCAACACGAGGACGTTCTCTGGGTGTTCTGCGAGATCGGGGTGTTGACTTCGTGGGAGGATGTGCGCGAGATCTAGCAGCTCATCTTCTCGAATGCCGGTCACGGTGCACGCGTGGTCGTAACGGTCGAGTGTGTCCGCACGGAAGGCGTCACTCACGGTGATTTCGGACGTTTCGTAGCGGCGAATCCGGCCGCTCGAATTGAGAGGTTCACCGGTCGGCCACTGGGAAATCTCTCCGGTCTGGACCCAGTGCTGCCAGACGTCCGGTGCTGCGCTGTCATCATTCTGCAGAGCGCGTTCGTGCAGCCACGTGACGGGTATAGAGTTGGTGTTGAGGATCGAGAAGTGGAACTGGTAGTTCGGGACCTGCGTCCCGTCCGAAGCACGGTACGCGTGGACTTCGAAATGGTCGGGAACGCAGAGCCCACAGAACTCGACAACGCCTGATTCGGGTTTGCGGAAGACGAGGACTGGCGGGACGTCTTCACGCCGACTGGCCGCGGCGTTGTCGAAGGCGGCTTTGATTTTCTGGTTCTGCGTGGATTCGTCGTAGGGGTTCGAGGTCTTTGCGTCGCCCCAGTAGCTGATGTAGCCGGCGTTGACGGCGAGTGTGTCCTCCCACGGGTCGTCGTGTTGGGAGATGCCGCTGTCGTTCGAGACGAGCACGAGCGCTGCAGGCGTTTCAGACCGATCCGCACCGAGATCGCGGATCCCGCCGGTGTTTTTGATACCGCTGTCGAGCGGGCCGCGGATCCACCGCAGGAACTGGTCGTCCGAGTTGCGGTAACTCCCAGTGTCACGGTAGTGTTGTCCGACCCGAAACGCGTGTTGCATGATACCGTGCCATTACGTCTGTCAGTCAATAAATGCCTGCGTGCAACTCGTAGTTAGCGGACTCTCCTCAGTTCGGAGAGTTGCAGACGCACACGTCGCCTTCTCGGATCTGGTCTGTGACGTACTCGTGGACGCTTCGAGCGAGTTGCCACATCGTTTCCGCTTGTCGTTCTGTGGGTCGCCGGCCACCGTAGTAACTGTCTGTGCGGTTGGTGTCGTACAGGTCCCGGAGTTCACGTGTCGTCGTATCTGAGAGGAGGCCGAGGGCGGTTGCGCGGTCGTAGCAGGTGGTGTGGTCGTGGAAGTCGTCGAGATCGTCACCGCCTTCGGCTAAGGCGTAGGCTTCGACTGAGCGTTCGGTCGCGCCGAAGCATAATTCGATTGTCGCGGTGTAGAAGCCCTGATCGGAAAGTGTATCGACCGCCGCCAGCAGCCGGCATGCTTTCGTCAGTTGGGTTTTCCAGTCGGCGTCGGAATTGATCGCGTCTTCGCGTGTCGGAACGCCGTAGCCTTCTTCGTTGAATGCGTCGATGGCTGCGGCGAGTGCGTCCACGATGGCTTGCGGGTCGGAGTCTCTACTCATCGAGATCACCGTGGAAGACCATTTGCCGAACGGTCTCGAATTTCTCTGAGTCGTAGACAACGAGCCCATCGCCGAGTACGTCGCGGAGCTCGTCGATGTAGTTCGGGACAGCTGGAAGTGATTCAACGTCGATTTCGTATGCGTATCGGCCGGTGTCGAATTCCTGGTCTTCGAGGTCTTGCCGTATGCGGTTCGCGGTTCGCTGATTCGCCATCCGATCATCTTCAACAAGGACCCAGAGGTCGATGTCACTCCGACGGTCAGCGTCGCCGCGCGCGACACTTCCATACAGGACGATCCCGATGACAGTGTCGAGTTGTTCAGCTAACTCATCCACGGCTTTGCGGACTGGTGTGTGAAACTCGGCCTGCGGGATGTGCAGGAACGAATCGTCTGGTCGGGATAACCGCTCGGGGTTGATTTGTACCAACCGCGTGTTCCCGTCGCGCCGGTCGGTAACGAGATCGTTGGTGGCTAAGATATTGACGGCCTTGGTGATGGTTGGCTGGGAGTAGTCTACGGCGTCAGTCAGTTCGGTGATGGAGAATTCGTCGGTATGATATCGAGTTAAAAATGAGAGGGTGTCGTGGACGGCTCGACTTTTGAAGATATCCGCGTCCTGGGCAGGGATATCAAGCGATATCGTCGTCCCGCTTCCGCCGCCAGTATTCGACTTACTTTTCATACAAAACCGTTCGGGCGGCCAGATACTTAAACTTCATATAGAAAACTACGTCTCATTTATACCATCAGCGGTGAGGCTAGGCAATCGCGCCCGTGTCTTCAGCGATGAATGTACCCTCTTCGCAGACTGGGCATCGTTCGTTGACGAGCTCATCGATGGTCTTGACTGCGTTCGACCGGCACTCTGGACACGCTTTCTCATCTCTATCTAAGTCTAGATCCACTTGGATTTCACAGTGGATGCAGAAGCAGTACGTGTTGAACCCGGTGCGACGGTCAATCTCTTCCTGGGTTGCGTCCTCGCCGATCACTTCTCTCGCTCGCCCCATCTCCCCGGGATGAGGGCAGTGGACGCGTTCGCCATCATCTGCAATCGCGTACATATAGTACCCCCAGCCGGACGGCATCTCGAAGTCACAGTCCGAATTCGTACAGTAGAAGTCGAATATCTGGGGCATTGATACGCCATTCACCGGGATGCCAGTAATCAGTTTCCCGAACCCAAGTCGCCTTCAGGGAAATCTGATTCGGGAACCGTTTCTCAACTCGTTCCAGCGAGACGGTTGTAGCCTGGCTCATCAAGCATCGATTGATACGCGTGATCGATATCACGGCCTGAGAGGTGGACGTAGCGACCGGGGACGCGCGACCCGGGGACCCATCCAAACCAGACACACATCTGTGCTTCTGTGAGGTAGTTCGCCAGGTAGGTTGCGCGACTGTGTCTGAAATGGTGGGGGTTGACTGGCTTCTCAATCCCGACTCGCTCTCGGGCTTGGTCAAGGATTCGTAAGCGGATGTACTGGTAACTAATCGTTTCATCTGGGGAACCTTGCGTTTCATCGATTTTGCACCATAACGGAGCATCTGGTCGCCTGTTGGGATGGGCTGTCAGCCACGAGTCGAGGTACGGTTCGGATTCAAGCAGGAGTAGTCGGCGTGAACCGGTCTTCCCTGCAACGACGACTTGCTTTCCCAGCGTCGTGTTCTCGATGTGACTCACTTGGAGGTCGATGAGTTCGCCGATCCTGGCTCCGGTTTCCCACAGTACCGCGATGAATGCGCGGTCACGTTCGTTGCGACACGCATCGATTAGTGCTTGGACATCGCGTGGTGTGAGAAGACTTTGTGGGAGGATTCGTTTCTGTTCTACCGGCCCGCGACGGATCCACTTGGTTTCCGCGGGGTCCTCGCCATCGTTCATCCACTTCCAAAACTGCTTGATGGCCTGCTTGTAATCAACGACTGTCGAGGCGCTCGTTCCGCGAGTGTACAACCACGCGACGAGATCCACGATATCGTCTTTGTCGAGTTCCGTAAACGGAGTCTGACCGACGTGGTCGGTGATGATTTTGAAATGGGAGAGTACTTTCTGTTGTTGCGCGGAACTGATGTCCGCGAGAACCATATCCCGGTGATACGCTTGAATGAGACGCTTATTCTCCGGGTGGATATGCGAGGCCGACTCGACGTAGTCCAGAACTCGGGCTGCTGCCGCTTCGTAATCCATTGTCGGCATGCCACTCAGACACGGTCTCTATGGAGATAATCCGCGCGATAAGCGCGTCAGCTTATATTGTCGATTACTGTGTGTCACATCGAGATGTTCAGCCGTTAGCACGGCCTCGGCGATGTGGTCGTACTGTGAGTCGTTCCCGACTGTTCTCAATCGGCCTGTCGTTTTCGGCCCTCCCTGCGTTTCGGTGAGGTTCGATGAGTGCCCCTGAGCTGCAGCTCATCCGCGGCGTTGGACGCGTTGATAGTTGCTGCGAGTGCGCGCGGCGGCTTGCGACCCGGCGATTTTGCGTGGCGGATGAGACCGTCTCTGGATTACGAAGAATTCGTTGCATCGTGGGGGCGAAGTATTGGGAGTGTCGCGTTGACTGGGTGAGTCGAAATCCAGCGAGAGACGCAGAATGTGGGCGACTTCTCAACCTGATTGCTGAGAGCACGAGGGTTTATCCCTGCGTGCAGGTTTCGCCTGTTCAGCATGCTGTTCGAAAGAGAACAAGTTCAGAAACGAGAACAGGGCAACCCAATAAACGCGATTGTAGCCGTCGGGGTGCGAAGATGAATGATGCTACAAGATACGTGGAGGCATCGGAGACGAAGTCCCCACTACACGCGTACGTTGCAGATCATGGGCGAGGCGTCTCGCAAAGTGACCTCGAACAGACGACTATTGCTGGTCGGTCGATAACCCACTCAGATGACGTGGAGACTAACGACCAGGATCTTATCGCGGACGGGATTCGGGCGACTAACCCGTCCGAAAAGTCGTGTTTCGATAATGCACTCAAGATGTGGGAGCACAACTCCAGACTCAAATACGTCGAAGGATTCGCATTGATGAGTAACCTCGATGTCGGTGCGGTCGAACACGCGTGGTGTCTGCTTGATCGGGAGCATCTCGTTGATCCGACGACAGCATCGTTTGACTCCTACCACGGCGTCGTCATCGACGATCCTGAAATCCTACGCCGGTATGCCGATGAATCCCCTTACGAAGGGGTTATCGGGAATCACAAGAATCGGTGCGAATTTCTTCGAGAGCGGGGTTACGTCGGGTAGAAATCCAATTTCTGGAGGTCAAAATCGATGTCTTCCGACGACCAATCGTTTGATAGGAATTCTTCAATATCTACCTCGTCCGGGTTTTTGAGACGGTCAAGCGACACGTCGTACTTGCGGAGTAATCGGGTGAATCGGCCTGACGTTGCGTTCGCCGAGCGGAGAAGCAAGCGTGGCGGTACTGTAGTTTCATATGAGCGTGTCATAGAAAGCCTCCCAAGGGAGGCCGCAGGGTTTGGAAACTGTGTCCAGCAGCACCAACGCCCTGCAAGACGTAGCATCGATAGACGACTTCTTGAATGCGGCGGCTACCGAGACAGTGCCGCTGTTCGAACACCTTGAGTTCGAGTTTCTCTTGGAGTACGACGTGTTCGCCCCCTCGAAGCGGGGGCGAACACGAGTTCACCAGCCACCAGATCTCTTCCGAGGATTCCTCCACTGCTACTACAAGAACATCTACGGCACACGCCCGGTGACACGAGAACTCCAGTACAGCCTCGTCTGGTACTACTGTGGACTCGACAAACCGCCATCCAGAGACACCGTTGACCGCTTTCTCACCGACCTCGAACACGTCGTCGACGATGTCTTCGACAGGCTCGTCGAGCAGGCCGCGGACGGCGGCCTGCTCGACTCCACGTACTCTATCGATTCGACCCACATCGAAGCGATCCAATACAACGACGCTGCCTCGTGGAACTACGATCCAACAGCTGAGGAGTACTACTACGGCTTCGGCTGTACGATCGTCTCAACCGGCGCAAAGATCCCGATAGCAGCGGAGTTCACACAGAGTAAACAAGCCGATCGAGAGACGGCGATGCGCGTCACGCGTGACGCGCTCGCCGTCGACACACCGATCTGGATGCTTGGAGACAGCGCGTACGATATCCTCGATTGGCACGACCACCTGCTGGCCGCAGGGGTCGTGCCAATCGCTCCGTACAACCCGCGAAACACCGACGATCCACTCGATATCGAGTACAGGGTCGAAGACCGTATCGAGGAACACAGCGAGGACGTTCAGCTGAAACAATCCATCTTGGACAAGACGTACAACGACCGAACAGGCGTCGAACGAACCAACGACGCGGTCAAGGACTGCGGCCTCGGGCACGTCCGCGCCCGAGGCCGCGTCCACGCACGAACAGAAGTGTTCGTTGCGCTCTGCCTGCGACTCGTCGTTGCAATCACCAACTACGAACGCGGAAACGATCCGGGCTGCGAGAAGCTATGAGATGGATTCTATGACACGCTCTCATATACTAACCACATTCCTCCGTTTCGGCCGGTATTCCGGTCCTGAGCGTGTACAAGTCCTTTCTCACGGAGATTCACGATGGAATCTTCAATCCGTCGCTTCCCAATGGTCGCAAGGTCGAACGATACATGATGTTCTTTATATTCGTCTACGAGTGATTCCGTTGAAACCAGTTTCTCGTCTACTTCGTTATGCGCAGCGATGATCGTACACAAGAGTTGTTCCCTTGGATTAAGCTCCTCAGTGAAGGTGGTGTACAGGCGTAGTGAATCAAGGGCTTCTCTCGCGGTCTGAACGTGAGTTTCTGTCACTTGGTCTGCGTCAGCTTGAGAGGCCACATAGCCGGCGAGTTCAAGCAATTGCAGGGCGTCGGCTGCGCTCCCCGTTTGTTGTCCGATGATTGCCGCGCAGAGTTGGATTGCCGGTTCAGAGAACCCGTCGTCGATGAACGCTACTTCTGCATGCTGCTGTAGGATTTCTCGTAGTTCGGTGGCCTTGTATGGATTCGTCTTTACGGTAAACATGTCTGGTTTGTGGAGGACGTCACCTGAGAGGTGGTCATGAAGGCCAGTCGAGTTGGAGATCCCGATGATACCACACTCAGTGTGATCCGTTCCGTACTCTGAGAGACCGTCCTGCAACTCGTGGAACGGCAGGTTGTCGTTCCCAAGTGCTTCGAGGTTCTCCAATAGAATATACCACGTAACACCAGGATCCGACATCTCTTGGAAAATCGCCTCCTCTAAATCCATCTGATGCGTCCCTCTCGGATAGTCATCCTCACAAAGCCGGTAGGCAAGTTCGAGATAGATCTGGTAGAGGGACTCGTGCTCGCCGCAGTCGATCGTTACGGCTTCAATCTCTGTCTCAACTGCCTGTTCAGCGAGAGTGAGGACGTGGTGGATAACCGTTCGCTTACCCGTTCCTTGGTCTCCACGAACAAACAGATGGGGCACGCAGAAACCGTCTACGAACTCCTGGAAAACACTAGTCAGTTTGGAGATGGTCTCATCACGCGCAATGATCGTCTCGGGCTCGTATCCGTCACGGAATGGTTGTCTGGTCTTGAAGAGTGTCATGTGAGATCGTATTGTCGATGGATAGCTGGCAAGGGTGGGTATACGAGTGTATGAACGGGACGTATAAAGGGGTAAGCCTTGGCGTGGTGATGATCTTCACTGGTCCACGTGCTGTAGGTGGGGGACCCTCACCCCCTATTTCGCACGTTTCTGGTTATTGGGGGAGGGGGTGAGGTGAAGAATCGAAAGAAGATCCAGAACTCCGTTTAAGATAAATGATGTAGAGGGACTGTATCGACTGTCTGACTCTGAGACGGTTTGCTCCTGTGGAGTTATGGAGGACCTGGTTTCTGTAACCGTCTCATAGGGCCCTTTATTATATTATATATCTTATGGTATAGGTAATATATGTATGTGGGTACTTGCCCTAGAGACGCTATTACCGGTATTTGTGTAGTGTGGTTTTGAGAACTCACTCTATTTAAATATTGGAGGTGATGCGCGGGAAACACGATCTCGACAATTCTCAATCGTTCCAATATCTTTCATCCCCGCTGCTGACTTGGTTATCACGAGAGACTTCTCCCTTGTTTGTGCTTCTTTTCCACAAGAGAGTGCTTCTCACGGCAGCCGTGTCAAGGTTGTTTGATGACGTTTCCACCCTCCCAGCACTGGGTTTAGAAACTACATCACAGTGTGATATAGGATCGTTCTCGACCCCGTACGGGTAATCCGTGGGTGATCGATACAGAGGGTTTAGTCAGCACAGCAGTCTGTGTATCTCGCCACCCATTTCCTGAGTCGCCCGGTCACTATACTTGTGCTGTGTCAGCTCCCGGTAGGAGTAGCATCATCGGCGTCTTCCCATTCACCGAGGCCAGCCGGATCGAGATGGATGTGAACGTCTGAAACCGGGTCGATGTCGCGGACGCGCTTGCGGAGTTCTGATTCGATGTCGTGGGCCTCGACCACTGTCATGTCCTGATCCACTTCGGCGTGAAACTCTACCTCAATGACGTGCCCGGAGTAGTAGGCGACGAAATCGTGAATGCCGTGGACCGCGGGATGCTCACGCACTTGCTCTTTGATTTCCGCTTGCTCCGACTCCGGGGGCGCGCTATCCGCGAGATATTGGACGTTCTCCCGCGAAATCTCGATTCCCTGGTGGATAACAAGCAGGCTCACGATTCCGCCGGCAATCGGGTCGAAAATCGGATAGCCGACCGCCATCGCAAGTACCCCCACAAGGGCCGCACCAGTTGTGTAGAGGTCGTTGAGGCTGTCCGCAGCAAGCGCGCGGAGACTTGGCAATTGGAGTCGCTGGTTTACGTGTTGGGTGTACCAGTAACAGACGTACATATCACCAAGTGCGAACAGGAGGCCGATGACCAGCCAAACACTGTACCCGGTAGTGACGCCGGTGAAGATCGAATGGCCGGAATCGTAGAGTAGTTTCAGTCCGAGGAGAACGAGAACCGCACCGACGACGAGTGCGGAGAGCGGTTCGAATCGGTCGTGGCCGTGTGGATGTGAGTCGTCGGCATCTTCGTGAACCGACCGTCCCAAAAATAAGACAACCCCACTTGCGAGAAGGTCAGCAACGGAGTGCGCTGCATCGGCGGTGAGTGCGAGGCTCCCAGTGAGGAGACCAATTGAACCCTCGACAACGATTTTGAGGGCGTTCAAGAGAACGTTCACCCAGGAGACCTTAAGGAACGCCTCACGTGTACCTCCCATCGAAACCTTCCTTTATTCTACTTTCATTTAAGACCGCTCATTAGCTGCGTATAAGAGAGTTTTTGATTCGATCTAAACCTGTTCTGGCTTCCTTCGTGGCACAACTCAGCATTTGCTTGTGGGCCCCCTGCGAATACGCTCATTTGCCCAAACAAGAATTCTGACTATGCATACTTACTGACCGGACGATTTAATCGTCTATTGTCGAAAGAAGCCTCCTGATTGTGTTTCTGTGATACGCTCTCATTAGTGAAATAGGGAACCCACTCTCAGACCACCCGGTGGGAAATCAGTGGAACGTACGAAATCAGGGGTGAGTGTGTTCTAATAGCATCATTTTTTAACAAATACACCTAAAATACTTGTCATTTGGCTATCAACCGTATTCGACCAGAGAGAGCTGTCGTTTGGGTAGTTCACGACTCATTTAGATTAGACTCCCTTCGGAAAAACAGTCTAACGTGCGAAATCCGGGGTGAGTGAGCGGTGTTCCAGACCAGGTCTCTGTACGTACAAACTGGGTGCGATAGTGTTTGTTCCCAAAGCCAATCGAGCCGACCAGAGAGTGTGAATGGATCTCGCAACTTCAGCAACAGTTGAATGATCTGGGGTGCCGGTATTCTCCCGAACACGGCACAGTTTCACAGACGTGATATTATGGGACCTGATCGCATTTTCGTAGCGATATGGTCGTGCTGTGAATCGGCGTAAACTGCTGTGAATATGCTTTAGAGGGGTTCTAATGTCTATTCAGCACAAACCAATTGCCTGTGGAGGATGTAACATTGAATAATGCGATTGAGTCCATTTGATTCAGCTACCAATGACAAGTGGCCATACGGTGCACCTCTCTATGGGAGAGCCGGTACTCCGCATCCCGAACATCCATGCGCTTTCGAGGTGTTCCCAGTACGACCTGATGAAGAACGTCCCAACGGGCATCGGATTCCGCGAGATAACGAGGAATACGACGCAGATTCGATTGGCTTCGACATTACAAAACCAGATCCGGATCTCAAACACATACTGACAATAAATACGTTTGAACGGCCGACGCTACGATGGTACACGAAGAACCAGTTCCAGAATCGCTTCTTATACGATCCGCTAAATCCTCCGCGGCCACGGGGTATACCCCCCGAAGAATGGAAGCGGCAAGCGAAGAAGCGCGTACGAGGTGGAATTGATCAGACTGTCGCTCTCAACGGTAACCGGAAAAAACTGCTGACGCGAATCGCAAAGCTCTGGAACGGCGAAACGGTCTGTGGTGTCCACCTCCTCGCAGACCAAGCCCCTAGCATTACTCATCTTACAACAGGTCTCGATGAGAACACGTTGAGGCGACTCTACTACAACACGAACCTCGGACGAGAAACGCTACTCGCCTTCGGTGATGCTGACTGGTTCGAGGCGACGACCGGGTTTCTGAAGCCGACAACCGTGTTCCGCAAACAAGTCTGGTACGACCTCACTCATAAAGCACGAAAACTATTCAAAAACCACGACGACCTCCCACGACTTCATGGCGATCCTATGGAAGGCCTCACACACCGCCTTACTGTCGGACTCGTCTGCCTTCGCAACGCGCTTCGCGGATGGCGATATGGCTCGTATATTGACTGGGGGACGTATACGCTCGACGCTGTCGGGACAGACAATGACGGACAGAGGCACGCATATGAAATACTCACAGGCCATAACAACTGGCAGCTTCACCGGAATACGTACCAGAAAATGGAGATTCTCGCTCAGAACGGAACCAAGCCGATTGCAGTCTTTGATTCCCGTTCAACCGCGTATTCAGTATTCAACCACTGGCATAGAGAAGGACTTGGAGAGCTACCAAACGGACCATTTCAGTCTGACTACAGTATCGAGAATGGGCGCGATCAGATCGAAACCGCATATCAAGATCCCCAGTACGACTGGGTGGTCGCTGACTGGACGACGACGTGGAAACTCAAACAACAACTCTTCGGCCAAGATGGCCCGGAACTCACTCACTCCGAAATAACATCGATAAATTGGTAATTTGGATTCCAGACCTACCGCTACCCGCCCCTGAATGGGGGACAGTACACTAGTTATACTGGTCTATTTTGAACGCGCTATTCCCGTGTTTTTCACCGCTAGAACCCGTTCCGGAGCACATTTTCACTCTGGAAGACTTCCTCCAAAACAAGCTGTGTCAGTATCTGTATGTATTGAACTGTACGATGGGTCCCTTGTAATCGAAGGATAGGATGGTGTTGCGGGCTAATTGATTCTTACAACGCGATCTCAAATTTTGAATTACAACGGAGCTGTAAGCCCAATAGCTGCTGAGTAGAAAATCCCAGACAGATACAAATGGGATATAGTTCCGTAATTGAAAGCTGCAATGCCTTATTTGGAACCACCCGACACCAGCATAATTGATATCTGAGATGTGGTTTTCAGAATTAGCGGATGGTGCCGATATTGAGGGAGTTTTAGTTTGAGTCTTCTTCGTAGCGGTATCCCCAATCTCGAAGTTCGTCAGCGACTTCGTCTAAGTGGTGTGCTCCAACACGAACGAGTGCCTCACGGATATCGGTCAGCAACACGTCGGTCCCAAGTTCCTGTTCAAGTCTACGTTCCACATCGGATTCAACTTGTTCCGTTTCCTCACGTAGAAAATACTGCACCATCGTTCGATCAGCCTTGACATTACTCCTGGCGAAAATATACGGCAGTTCTTCCCGATCAGATGCGGCTGAAGAGGTAGATGACCGAGTCTCAGACGTGGTTTTTTGCTCTTCTGCATCCGGCTGTGTTCTGCCGATCGATTCTTCCTCTTGATTGGCATTGTCTGTATCCTCTGATGTACTGTCGTCGGACTCATTGGCGAACGGATCGCTCCCAGAGCCTGATTTCATGCCGTCTGTCATTCGCCCACCTCCGCGATATGCGCTGCAAGGTCACGTAACTTGTCCAGTGTTTCGACCTCGTAATCTCGCCGTCGGTTCCGGTGATAACCTACGTAGTGATAGGCTGTACAGCGCTGATCCCAGCAACCATCGAATAACGATGACCTGTCGCGTAACGCGACTGGAGCGCTGTGTCCCAGTTCTCGAATCTGTTCTAAGTATTGGTCTCGATCCGCTGTTTTTCCTATTCCGTTTGGGACGATCGCAAGCACACCGACATCAATCTCCAATGCGTCTTCAAGATTTACGACCATATCCTGAATCCCTTCAACGGACTGGATGCCCTTTCCAGTGGGCTCAACGGGGAGGACGAGCGATCGGGTTGCAGCTACAGCGTTATACAAGTGCGGACCAGCTGTCGCAGGTGGATCGACGATAATTGTATCGTAGTTCTCTGGGACTTTCGCCCCAACCAAGACTTCTCGGAGGCGGTCATTCGGAGTGAATGATTCACCTAGATCCTCAGCCATTTCTTCTGCCTTTGACAACAGCTTCGGCAGGCTTTCGAGCATGTTGTGGGAAGGGACGATGTCGAAACCGTAAGGAGTCTCGTGAACGAGGTCATCGAAATTTCCCTTTGGTCGGTCAATGAGATGCCGAGCGATGTTGTCAGCTTCCCCGTTGTCACGAGGGGCAGAGATTCCCAGTAGGTATGTCAAGGAACCCTGTTGAGGGTCTAAGTCAATGACTAGAACGTCGCGTCCTTGCTGGGCGTGAGCGTCTGCGAGATTCGCGGCGAGAGTGCTTTTCCCGACGCCCCCAGCCTCAGAGTACGTCGTGTACGTGAGCATGTATACACACAAGTTATGCTTACGTAAAAAGATAATTAGACCAAGTAGTTAGACTAACCAGTTATACTAGAGCATTAGATCTTTCATAGGGTGAATAACGCCATCATATATTGGATCCTGATGCTGACGCGAACGCTATTGTTTCTCGACTAGGTAGTTCGATGGGATGACCACGTACGTTCCATCTTATCTTAGACCATTGAGTCAGATCCGGACAGGTAATCAGTCGCAGGTTGACCAAAAAGCGGACGAAGTTCAAACGGTGCACTACGATGGGGATCACTTGGAATTTCGACAGACCGAGTCGTTCGATCTCTGGGTCAACAAGCAAGCGTATCACGGTCAGGAAGTGGTCACTAGTGACCGTGAGATCCGTGTGGAGGAATCTGTAGACCACCCGAGTCGTCACTGGTGGATTGTTATCGAGAACTTCTTAGAAACGCTAGAGCCGCCTCTCAGAGATCACGCAGACATCTTCGATTTGTTGATTGCGCTTAATTTGTGTACCGATGACCCAGTGTTCTTCTCTCAAAGTCCCGGTCAAGTGGTCTCGGGAGCATACACATCAAAGAGGGGTGCACTGGAGTTCCAGTCTCACCTCTCCATAGGCAACTTTGCGACAGCGCTACTCGGAATGAACGAGATTCCAGAGGAAGTTGAGATTGTCGGGGACGTTGTTCCCGTGTATCGAGACGTCCGGGAGTACCGCTCAAAACGGATCGAATCAGATACAGAGGCCGATATCCGTGTTGCGCTACATATGTATGACGACGCACTGTCGTCGGATCTCTGGACTGCTGCGGCGAACTTCTACTACGTCTGCGAGAACACCCTCTCTCCCGGACGCTACGAAAAGGATCAGGTGATAGCCGAGTGTACCGGAATGAACGTGGAGGATGCCGAGGCGTGGCTCGAGATGGTCAACCGAGTGAAACACCCAGATAAGGGGGATGCCGAAGGGATACTCGACCGAGACGATCTGGCAATTCCACGGCTGTGGCAGATGCGGAGTGCCGCGAATTCCGCCCTCAAACAAACTCTGGAGAAGAATCGATAAATGGAGTATGACCAATGTACTCAGTGAGCGTCGCAGAATGCTCTATTAGCTTCTGTTGTTAGCAGTCCGTCTGATAGCATCATATCCGGATGACATCAGTGATTGTCCTCTGGGCAGACTATTGGATTCAAGTTGGCAAAAAATTCGCCCGTCCTGCAATCTAAAGCCTGGCTGGTGCGCTAATGACAAAGAACGCCGACAGTCAAATTGAGACGCTTCGAGAGAAAATCCGAAACGACGACCGAAAGCTGGACGAAGCAAATCGTGATGCACTGCTGGAGTTCAGTAACGAACTTTTCCTCATTCCCAGCCAAGTCGGAGATCAACGACATATCAAGCTTCTCCGACATAATGTGAGGATGGTGGAGCATGCTGGTAGTCCGGTAGACGCGCTCGAAAGTGAGGATGCAGCGAAAGAGATTGTCCGGTGGATTCACCGTACATACGACAATGCAGAGACCAACCGTGATTACCGCGTCGCGCTGAAGCAGTTCGGACGGCGCGTCACTGACCAGAACGGAGATGATCCACCCGAGTCGATGGGGTGGATTCCGTCGAACACACCGAGTACGTACGACCCAGCGCCTGAACCCAGTAATATGCTTCAGTGGAAGGAGGACGTGCTCCCATTGATCAAAGCGACCCGAAACCCCCGTGATGCAGCACTCATCGCGGTTGGGTGGGATTCAGGTTCCCGCTCCGGTGAACTTCGCGCCCTCACGGTCGGTGATGTTACGGACTACGAGCATGGGTATCAGATCACGGTACAGGGAAAGATGGGGCAGCGGACAGTTCCTCTTATTCCGAGTGTCCCATTTCTTCAACGATGGCTCGCTGCCCATCCGAGCGATGATCCTAAGTCACCTCTCTGGAGCAAATTGACCAAGCCAGAGGCACCGAGTTATAATGCACTTCGAACGGCCGTGAAGGATGCTGCTGACCGAGCAGGAGTGGATAAACCGGTCACATTTACGAACCTCCGCAAATCCAGTGCGTCTCACTTGGCTTCTCGCGGCCTGAATCAAGCCCACATCGAAGATCATCATGGCTGGACTCGCGGAAGCGACGTCGCTTCCCGATACGTGTCCGTGTTTGCAGACGATACGGGTCGAGAAGTCGCTCGTGTCCACGGCTTAGAAATTGATGAGGAAGATGAACCAGATGCCACGGCTCCAGTTGAATGTCCGCGGTGTCATCAACAAACACCACGAGAGATGGATCACTGTCTCCACTGCCGACAGACGATTGATAAGGAGGCGGCACTTCAGCGGGAACAGACTTGTGAGTGGTGTGGATCCTCAATTTCAAGCTATACTGAGCACATCCCGACCTGCGCTGATGTTGAGGTAGTGCAGAGGAAATCCCGGTGACAATCAGCTAGTCGTCGAATATCTATAACCCCTTCTTTGCGTGACTGTTCAGTTCTCATCTGAGCTTGTAACGTCCACTAGTTCATGCCATGTATATTTTTGACGCCACCGACAGATGGGAGAAGTAATGACTGCACCTACAGATCTGTTCGAATCATTCTTGGAGAGTGATCGAGCGCAATCGCGTTACCGTGAGCGGAACGAGAAGCGCGACCAGGTGCGGGACGAACGTCTCCTTCCATTGTTGAATCAGTTTCTCGATGGAGAGATCACGCTTGAGGAGTTCAAGCCGCGCAACGACGGCCTCAACAAGCAACACCCGTACTGGGGGTTTGATGGGTTCAACGGGCAGATGCATTTCAACCAGATGTGGAACGCAACTCCCGATCAGGAGGAACTCGCTGCCCACTTGCGTGAGATTCTCCCCAATCCCGAATCAAGGGACGAAGCTGCGGAGCGAATCAATGCGCATGCCGATTTGGCGCAAACCTACCGCGACAATAGCATCGACGCAGAGCCTCGTTACAAGCCCGCGATGTTCTTTCTCAGTTACTTCTGGCATCTTCAAGCGCCGACCGAGTATCCCGTCTTCTACGTCACGAGCGAACACTACTTAGAGGATCACGACCGGTTCGTACAGGATGGAGAATACGGTGAGGACTACGTCGAATTCATCGAAGCACTTGACACGTTAATCGACCTTGCCACAGAAACGACCGACACCGACTGGGAATACCGAGATATCTCGAATGCGATCTACTGGGATCAAGAACTCCGCCCAGAGTGGGAAGCCGATGAGGAGGAGGACGTAGATCCGACGGGAAGTTCTCAGCAAGAAGATGTTCTCGCTAGCTTCCTCCCAACTATCGTCTCCGATCTGGGTGCTGTCGCAGAACGGGATGGTGCGGTTGAAGCAGAATATGAAGAGCAAGACAGAGATTTAGCCGTCGTCTTTGAGGAGAAGCTCCACCACTCGTTCCGAATCCTCGGCTTCGACGTCGAAGAACTTGGGCAGGGCTCCGGTCGCCAGCCTGACGGTATCGCTACTGCCGTTCGAAACGACTACGCCATCATCTACGACGCGAAAGTCCGCAGTGACGGCTATTCCATCGCCACGGACGACCGAGCAATTCGGGAGTACATCGAGACGCACGCCCGGCAGTTACGCGATCAAGGCGTTCGCCGCATCTATTTCGCTATCGTGTCCTCAACGTTCACCAATCCAGACCACAGTACACTGCGTGAACTTCGGGAGACAACCGCCGTAGAGAGTATCGTATTCCTCAGCGCCGATTTACTAAAAGATCTCATGGTACTCCGCCTCCGGGAACCGTACTTGAATCTGGATGATATTCGGGCGGTATTCGGAACGAGAGACGGAATCTTCCGCCGAGAGGAATTGAATAACGTCCTCCCTGACTGGAGAGACGTCACGGTTGATGAGTTCCTGTAGGCGACCGGCACTCCCTTCTACGCGTTCGTATCAGTAGTGACCAGATCGGACAGTTCGAAGAGGAGCACGTCATCACGCGTGTCGGCGACGCGTTCGAGATCGTCGGTGTAACCGGAGCGGCTGAACAAGACGTACAGCGTCTCTCCATCTGCGGGCTCTTCTGACCACCGTACTTCAGCCGTTGTTCGTTCGAGGTCGGCGAGAACACCTTCACTCACGGGTTGTGACGTGAACTTACACTCGCCGGTGACGAGTCCCTCGTTTGTGAGACCGATGGCATCCAATTCGTGTTCTTTGAACCACCACTGCCCGACATCGCGGAACTGTCGGTCAATGAGCTTCGGGAGCGCTTGCTGGCAGAGGCGTTCGAACAAAGGACTCACGTAATCTGCCAGGTCGGGTGCAACGAGTTCGGCGTACGCGTCGTCGCCGAGCATGTGAAGCTGATCCTGATTGCCGTATACGAATCGGAACCAGAACCGGAACAGCGGCGCGGCGATGCGATACCGACCGCGTTTCGAGGCTGTCGGCGATTCAGTCACGGGGATGTGGCGCTCGACGAGGCGGAGCCGACGGAGTTTTTGGAGGTACGTGCTGAGCGATCCCGAATCTACGCCGGCCATACCTGCGATCTCGTTTGGAGTACGACGCCCGTGAGCGAGCGCGCGGAGGATGCTGAAGTACGTGTTCGGCTGTCGGAGTTCGGTGCGGAGTAGGAACTCGGGTTCGGAGTACAGGAGCCCGCGCTCTGAGAGGATTGTCCGCTGGACGTTCGTTCCGAGCGACTGGTCTGGATCGATCGTCTGGAGGTAGTAGGGAGTGCCACCGTAGATCGACCACGTCGTGATTGCTGTCTCCGGACCGTACTCTGAGAAGAACTGGCGTGCGTCGGGTACATCGAGAGGCTGGAGATCGATTGTTGCCGTCCGCCGACCGTACAGCGGTGCGCTTCCGGAGAGCACCTTGTTCTCCATGACACTAATCGAAGAGCCGACGAGGATGAGTGTCATCCCTGTCTCCTGCAGTTCCATGTCCCAGACGCGTTGGAGCCGTGAAGGGAGGGATTCGTCCTCTTCGATGAGGAATGGGAATTCGTCGATGACGACGATAGCGTCTTGATTGCCGAGCGCTTCAAGGAGTACCTCCCAGTCACGGCGGACGTTCCGCAACATGGGGAACTCTGCGGTGGCTGTGTCGGTGAACTGTTCGAGCTGGTTCTGTGCAGTCGATTCAACCGCTTGGTAGTAGACGGCGTCATCCCGATCCGCGATGGACTGGCGGACGAGCTCGCTCTTCCCGAGACGACGGCGACCGTAGATCACAACGAAGTCTGCCGTCCCGGACTCATAGCAGTCTGTGAGTTGATCGAGCTCGGTATCCCGATCAACGAATTGCTCCATACTCCCAGTAGCTTCCCCGCGCAAATAGAACTCCCGATTTCGGAAACTACAGTTTCGGAAATCTAGATTTCTTATACTTGCACAAATCAGTACTTAAGGGGAAATCAGACAGAAAAGCGAAAGCCAAGAATATGAGATTTAGAGGCTTTAGAGGTAAGAAATAAGCTTTTAAAATTTATTCCATATCTTACATATGAGAGCACCAAATCTGTTCTACGGGCGACACTCCAGACATCAAATGTCTACATTTTGAGTGAAAACAATGGAATGTCCAAAATGCCGCGACTGCGCCCAGTCGAATTTATCAATCCCATCTATTTTAGCATAATTCACTACGACTCTTTCGTAGTAATGGGTATAAAACCATATTTACAAAGATTATTTATATACCCAGATTATATTCTTGAGTATGGATGGAGCAACAGAGGACGATAATAGTCAGCATCCACAACCAACACGGCACATCGATGCAATCGTTCCGAAAAACACCCACTCAGTGGACGAGGTAGTACGCAAAGCTGAAATAAACCGGACAGAGGAGTGGGGGACGATAGGGCTCCCAATCTTTCTGACACCCGAAGAACTGGAGAAGCAAGGGATAGATCCTGAGACAACTGACCAAGCAACTGTCCGAGTCCAAGATGGCTTCCTCCTCATCGATTCGGAATAGCTTCTCACAACGAATCAAACCCTCCAAGGAATTATGGCTGAGAGCAAACACGCTGCAACATATCCGACACATCAGCAGTACGATCGGTGGTCAGCCAAAGCTAACGAGTTCGGGATGTCTACATCAGAATTTATCGAGGCGATGGTTGAAGCAGGCTTGAAGAAGTTTGACGCCTCAACCAATCCGGATGAAACGAACCGTGAGCTTCGACAGCAACGAGACGAACTGAAACAAGAGCTCGATCGTTCCCGAGAGCGCATCCAGGATCTAGAAGATGCCGTCTATAATGGGGAAAGACAGACCATTAAGGAATTTGTTAAGGCAAATCCTGGTGCTCCGTATGATGAGATAATCAGACATGTAATGCGGACTGTTCCTGAGCGAGTAACCGCTCATCTGGACGATCTAGAAGGCGAAGAACTTCTCTTCGACGATGACCGGTACTATCCAACCAATCGGGGTGGCAAATCGTAATGCCACGTGCAGACATAAGCGTTCCAGATCGATCTGACGAGGCACCCGGTAGACGAGATGTCGAGTATTGGCTTGGGGTATATAAATCAATAGAAGAAGTCCCGACACGTTACAGATTAAACACGTTCAAATCTCAGTTCCAAGAAGAAGATACGTGGAACGCATACCTAGAGAAGCACGGCGATCTTGCGGAGTCAACAAAGGAGAATTCGTGGTATCCCTGTGGTGATCGTTTTAAAAAATACATGGGAGAGGAAGTAGGGCGTCACCACGCTCTCCCGTATCCAGATGACATTGAGTCGTATCTTCAGCATATCAAGGACGGTGGATACTCAATCAAAGTCACGGAGCGATCAGATAATACAGTCTACTACCAGCACCTGTCCCCCCTCAAAACATTCTTTGAGTGGTTAGTGCACCACGTAGACTACCCGCACGTCTACAATCCTGTTCTGATGGCGGCTCACAGCGGTGGTATAACCAGACGGTTGTGGTACTGGCAGACAGATTACAAACCAGAATACTCAGAGAGAAACGAATGAGCGACAGCAAAGAGAGGCACGAAGAGATTGCAGAGGCTTTCAATCGCACAACTGATCCGCTTGCCAAGTACAATGAACAGTTCCAGACAGTAGACTCAGACCCGTTTCAACTCTGGCTAGACGACGTTGTCTATTCGAAAGGCTATGTTGACGAGACCATAGTTGCCATTGAACGACGAATTACGCAGTGGTGTAACTTCATCTGGGGAGAGTACGACCGCCACCCAGCAGTCCCATCAACATCACATGTGACTGCCTTCGCTGAGTACTACTTAGACGAGCAAGATAACAACGGTGCTACCGTCGCAGCGAAGCTATCATCTCTGGATCAGGCGTACGAATATTTCCAGGTCGAACCTGCATTTCCCCATCCTAAAGACTTCAATCCGTTCAAAGCGGCGAAAAACAAAATCGATCTTAGTGGGGAACCACCCAAAGACCAATACCCGATCCCGCTTGTTGAACTGAGGGAGTTCATCGAGACCGAAGTGAAACATATCCGGGATCGGGCAGTGATCCTCATCCAACTCAAGCTGGGGCTTCGAGCATCAGAAGTATCGAATATCAAGCTCAGTGAAATCCATATTACCAACTCGGAACTTCAGGATCATTATTCTGATCTCGGAAACCACCCAACTCTGAATGGGCGTCCGAACGCGGTCTACATCCCCCACGATCGTGATCGAAACAAGTCAGAGCGCCCCCGAGTTCTCCCGCTTGACGATGAACTTCGTCGAGTGCTTCTCCAGTACTTGCTTTGCAGACCAGATAACGGTCGTCCTTGGTTGTTCTTGTCGAAGTCTGGCGGGAAGAAGATGGACCATACGAACATCAACGACATCTGGAAGAAGTACTTCAGACCCGAGTACGGACCGACAGAACAGTACAGAGGTGTGAGCTCTCATTACGGGCGTCACCGATTCACCACTTGGTTTCGTATCGATAAGAAGTGGCAGCGAGATCTTCTCAAGTACCTCCGGGGAGACATCCAAAGTGGTGGTGAGCTCAATGCCACGCAGGAAGCTATCGACTCATACATCCACACCCGATACGAGAAAATCGAGGACCAATTCCGGAGAGACATCTACAAATTCCACATTTGAGGACACTGCAGGAATTAGCGGTAGGGGAAAAGGAATAGAGATCCGTGCGCACTATAGCTTCGACTGGTATGTGTTGTCCTTAGCCGATTGTACGTCTTCATCCTCTACGACTAGCACTACACGCACTTGGCGTGCTTCGACCTAGAAGTGCCGAACTAATCAGATAGTAGTAGAGTTGGATGGTTTGTATCAATTGTTTTACCAACACAAGAGGTCTGTATAATGGATTTCTCCTATCACCGGGCCTTTGACGTTCCCGACGACGACGCGGCCTTCGAGTCGGCCGCGACACGGTTGCTCCCCGACGGCGAGTCACGAGTCTGGAACAACGCTCTCATGGAACTCGGCGGGGTGGCCTGCGAGGGGACGCCGGCCTGTGACACAGCCGAGTGTCCGTGGCGGCGCTGGTGTCACGCCTACGAGACGGGTGATTTCACCGCGCCGGACGTCCCCGAGCAACCGGACTTCGAGGGGAGCCGTCGGCAGTTCCGTGGGCGGGTCGTCGGGACGCTCCAGCAACACGGGCCGCTCACACTGGACGACCTCGGACCGCGCGTACGCGTAGACTACGCACCCGATGGCACCTACGGCAGGGAGTGGCTCCGTGACCTGCTGGAAGACCTCGAAGCCGACGGACTCGTCGCCGTCGAAGAGACAGACGAGAGCGTGGTGACAAAATTGTCGCCGGAGTAGGCCGGTCGGTCAGCTTCTTGTAGGGAGGCCTCCACTGGGGAGGCATGAGTGATGGACCACACGTAGTCGCAATCAGCGGGAGCAACAGGGACGCGAGCTACACGCGGACCGCACTGGCATACGCACTCGCCGAGGCAGAACACCACGGGGCCAGCACCGAACTGCTCGACCTCCGGGAGTTCGACCTGCCGGTATACGATGCAGACGACAACGATGCAGGGGATGCGGAATTGCTCCGCGAACGCGTGCGTGACGCCGACGCCGTTTTGCTGGGGACGCCGATGTATCACGGCTCCTACTCCTCGACGCTGAAAACGGCCCTCGATTACTGCGGATTCGACGAGTTCGAAAACGAGACGGTCGGCCTGCTCGCCGTCGCCGGCGGTCAGTTCCCGCTGCTCGCCCTGGAACATCTCCGCACGGTGTGCCGGTCGCTGAACGCGTGGGTCCTCCCCTATCAGGCCGCGATTCCGAACGCGAGCCAGCAGTTCGAGGGCATGGAATTCGTCGACGACGGCACGGCTGAGCGTGTCGCGGTACTGGGCCAGCGCATCGTCGAATACGCCGACATACAGCCGGACCCACCCTGCTTCGAAAGCGACCAGAACGTCGGCGCTGGCGACGACTGAACGCCGGCAGTGCGTACCCTGGCATCCTGTCTCGAAATCGTAATGCGCGAGCAGCCGTAACTGTCGACCGTGACACAGTGGGTCGACGACAGTGGACTCGGACGCGGACGCGGCCCGGCAGCGCTCGCCCGCGCGTGGGTCGATGTACTCCTCCGACCAGCGACGTTCTTTCGCACGAAGGTCGCACCCGGTGACCAGGCACCCGGACTCACGTTCGCGGCGACGATGGTCTTTTTCGCCGAGTCGGTACGGATGGCGACGGTCACGGACGCGTATCCGGTCGTCGCCGGCCAGCCCGCGGCCTCGGCGTTGCTGTGGCTGCTTGCAGTGATGGTGCTTGTGACGCCTGCCGGGATTCACCTGACTGCAGCGCTCCAGACGCTCGTGTTGATAGCCGGCAGCGATGACCGCGCCGGCGTCAGCGAGACGGTGCAAGTCATCTGCTATGCGCTGGCCCCGCTTGCCTTCCTGGGTGTGCCAAGCCCGTGGGTGAAAGCCGCTGTCGTCCTCTGGGCGGCCGGCCTGTTCGTCTACGGGATGGCGACGGTCCACGACTTCTCGTACCCGCGGGCGACCGTCCTCTCGGCGCTCCCCATCCTCCTGCTTGTGGGCTATGGCTTTGGCGGTAACGGGGCAGTCGTGACCGTCGGCGAGCAGCTGTATGACGCCGTCGCCGACCTGTTCGCCTGAGGTAATCTGCCGGCACCACGGTGTGCGACCGGGTGGACTTAACACGCCGCTGGCCCGAGAGAGGAGTATGCTCACACTCGATGTCGACGAGCTACTGTTCGAAATCAAGGACGGAGCCATCAAGAACGCGGGAGCCTCGAACAAGGCGGCGACGGTGAAACTGTACGACGTGTCTGCGGTCGATGTCCGCGAGTTCGGCAACGACCGGGTGAAACTCGCTTTCGAGGACGACGAGGGCAACGCCGTCGAAGTCGCGCTGTTCGAGGAGGAAGCCCACGAGGTGGCTCGTGGGCTGGAACTGGTCGAGAGTGACGGCGCCTCGGACTAGGTGGTCTGCGACGCAATTCGACAACAGTTTTAGGGCGGGGCTATTTTCACACGGCAATGGGTTCGTGTATCATCTGCGGTACGTCTGTAGACGGTCGAATTTGCGAGCTACACCAGCAAGACGTCGTGTTCGAGTTTCGGGGCCGCCGGCCCGACGAGTTGACTTCCGGACGCTACTACCGGGGGACCGTCGACGGCTTCGCCGAGTTCGGTGTCTTCGTCGACATCGGAGACAGCGTCACCGGACTGCTGCACAAGTCCGAACTCGACCAGCGACTCGAAAGTCTCGACTGGGACGCAGGCGACACCGTCTTCGTACAGGTACAGAACGTCCGTGACAACGGTAACGTCGACCTCGGCTGGTCGATTCGTCAGGACGAATCGGAGTTCCGTGGCACCCTTATCGACGACCCCGACAAGGAGGGGGCCATGCTCAAAGACGAAGAGGAATCCGAAGAGGACGCTGATGAGTCCGATGTCGGTGAGCCGGAACCGCGAGAGGACAGCACGGCGGCCGACAGCGGGGCCGAGGAGTCGGGAAACGAAGAGCAGACAGCGACCAGTGAACAGCCGGCAGCCGACGACAGCGAGGAAGCAAGCCAGGAGGCAGACACCGACGAGCAGTCAGGCAGCTACGTCGACCCGGCATCGGTGACCATCAACGAACTGGAGGACCACGTCGGCGCTCCGGTCCGTATCGAGGGCGAAATCGTGACCGCGCGCCAGACCAGCGGTCCGACGGTGTTCGACCTGCGCGACGAGACCGGCACCGTCGACTGCGCCGCCTTCGAGGAGGCCGGCGTGCGAGCCTACCCGGAAGTCGACGAGGGCGACGTGGTCCGCATCGACGGCGAGGTCGAACGGCGTCGTGGCGAACTGCAGGTCGAGACCGAGGCGCTGGTCGTCCTCGAAGACGAGGAACGCGCAGCAGTCACCGAGCGCATGGAGGACGCGATGGTCCAGCGCGCACGGCCCGAGGCCGTCGAGCCCCTGGCCGAGGACCCGGCCGTCGATGCGGTAACCGAACCGCTTCGCGACGCCGCAACCGCGATTCGCCGCGCAGTACTCGAGGACCGGCCCGTCGTCGTCCGCCACAGCGCGACCGCCGACGGCTACGTCGCCGGCGTCGCAGTCGAGCGGGCGACGCTGCCGCTCGTCCGTGACCAGCACGGCAACGAGGACGCCGAATACCACTACTTCGACCGGCGACCGCTGGAGGGCTCGGTCTACGACATGAACGACGCGACGGCGGACGTGACGGGCATGCTCTCGAATCAGGAGCGCCACGACGAGAAACTGCCCCTCTTCGTCTTCGTCGCTGCCGCCGGGACGACCGAATCGCTGGACGGCCTGGAACTGCTCGATGTCTACGGTGCCCGCCGGGTCGTCGTCGACGAGCGCGCAGTCGACGATGAGATTGCCGACGAAGTCGACGCGCTCGTCGGCCCGACGGACGGGGAGACGCCGGAGACGACGGCGACGGCACTCGCCGCGAACGTCGCAGCCCACGTCAACGAGGACGTGCGCGGGGACCTCGAACACCTGCCGGCCGTGAGCTTCTGGGAGGACACCCCCCAGGCGTACGCCGACCTCGCGACCGAGGCCGGATACGACGACGAGGAAGTCCGCGACATCCGGGAAGCCATCGCACTGGAAGCGTACTACCAGTCCTACGAGGACAAACGGGAACTCATCATCGACCTGCTCTTTGCGGACCACGCCGACGACGCCACCGGGCTGGCCGGCCACGTCAGCGAGCAGTTCCGCGAGAAGATGGAGACGGAAATCGAGACCGCCGAGGAGAACCTCTCGGAGGAGACCATCAACGGCGAGTCGATGCTCGTCCTCGACACGGGCGCGTACACGCACACCTACGAGTTCCCGCCGACGGAGCTCCTGCTCGACACGCTGTTCCGCCGCCACCGCGACGACGCGGTCGCCCTGATCGGGTTCGATACCGACGAGGCGTACGTGCGCAGTGACGCCGATGTCGATGTCCGCGCCGTCGTCGACCAGGCGAGCGAGGACGCCCCCAAAGCGGGTCTGGACGCCCGCGGCGCACGGGAAGGTCGCATCGAGTACCTCGCTGGCGAGCGCGATGCCGTCCAGAACGCAGTGCTGGCCGCGCTGGCCAACGAACTGTCGACGGCACCGACGGCATAACTGGCTCCGGACGCCCGTTACACCGGCCGGCAATCAAAGGCCGTATATTCTCGCTTTGGTTTAGCCACGACACGAATGACTACTGTCAGCGTCATCGGTTGTGGCAATATGGGGAGTGCCCTCATCAAGGGCCTCTCCGAGTGTGACGGCTATGAGATACTCGCGTACGACCTCGACCCGGACGCGCTCGAGAGTGTCGACGCCTATTGCTCGACGACGACGGACCTGACGGAGGCCGCGGCGGCCGATGTCGTCGTCGCTGCTGTCAAACCGAAACACATCGACGACGTGCTCGACTCACTCGAGTTGGAGGCCGAGCAGACGCTGGTCACCATCGCTGCTGGCATCACGACCGACTACGTCGCAGAGCGAACCGACGCGACGGTCGTCCGCGTCATGCCCAACCTCGCGGCCGAGACAGGCGACATGGCCGCAGCCGTCGCGTGGGAGGAAGTCGACGAGGACGTTCGTGCGATGCTCGACGACCTCGGCAAATTCGTCGAAATCGACGAGGAACTGATGGACGCAGCCACCGCCCTGAACGGGAGCGGCCCGGCGTTCGTGTTCTACCTCCTGGAGGCGATGAAAGAGGGGGCAATCGAAGAAGGGCTTGGCCCCGAGCAAGCGGAAGTGCTGGCTGCCCAGACGTTCAAGGGAGCAGCCGAGACGGTACTCACCTCCGAGCGAAGCGTCGACGAGCTAATCGACGCGGTCTGTTCACCGAACGGAACGACCATAGAGGGGATGGAAGTGCTCTGGGACAGCGACGCCGATGCTGCAGTCGGCGACGCACTGGCCGCGGCGACCGAGCGCTCGAAAGAACTTGCAGAGGACGCGACCGATGAGTGAAACAGTCCACGCCGACGAAATCGAACAGGCACGGGAGCTAGCGGCGAATGCGGAGAGAGTCGTCGTCAAGGCGGGCACGAACTCGCTGACTGACGAGGAGTCGAATCTCGACGACGGAAAACTCGAAAAGCTCGTCGACGACATCGTCTCGTTGCTCGACCACGGCAAGGAGGTGATTCTCGTCTCCTCGGGAGCCATCGGTGCCGGAAAGGGCAGAATCGACTACGAAGGCGGGACAGTCGAGGAGTCACAGGCACTGTCGACCATCGGCCAGAGCCACCTGATGCGGCGCTACACCGAGAGTTTCGAGCGGTACGACCGGAAAATCGCACAGGCACTGCTCACGCAACACGACCTCGAAAACCCCGAGCGGTTCACGAATTTCAAAAACACCATCGAGACGCTGCTGGATTGGGACGTGGTCCCGATAATCAACGAGAACGACGCCATCGCGACCGAGGAGATTCGAATCGGCGACAACGACATGCTCTCTGCTTCAGTCGCCGTCGGCGTCGACGCCGACCTGCTGGTCACCCTGACCGATGTCGGTGGCGTCTACACGGGCAATCCGAAAGAAGACGAGTCCGCAGAGCTCATTGAGGCGGTCGGCCGCAACTACGGCGACATCGAGGAAATCGTCGAAGCCAGTTCGACCGAGGAGTTCGGCGGTATCCAGACGAAGGTACGCGGTGCCCGTGACGTGAGCGAGCACGGTTCGCCCGCGATTATCGCGCGGTCGACGGAGCCGGACGTACTGGAAAAAATCGCTACTGCCAAATCCGTCGGGACGATATTCGTCCCCGTGAACGGGGTCATCAATGACTGAACAAGATACGGAAACAAAGGTTGCAGAGGCAGAGTCCGCGGCGCTCCAGCTCGCGACACTCTCCGACGAGAAGCGACGCGAGGCACTCCACGACATCGCCGACGCTATCGACGCCCAGCGGGAGGCAATCTTGGAGGCAAACGAGAAAGACGTAACCGAGGCCGAGGAGATGCTCGCCAACGGCGAGTACAGCCAGGCACTCGTCGACCGGCTCAAGCTCTCGGAGTCGAAACTCGACAGCATCGTCGAGATGGTCCGCAGCGTCGCCGGCCAGGACGACCCGCTCGGAAAGACGCTGTCAGCGCGGGAACTCGACGATGGGCTCGAACTGTACAAGGTATCGGTCCCCATCGGCGTCATCGGGACGGTCTTCGAGTCCCGGCCGGACGCGCTGGTCCAGATCGCCGCGCTCGCGCTCAAATCCGGCAACGCCGTCATCCTGAAAGGTGGCAGCGAAGCGGAACACTCCAACCGAGCGCTGTTCGAGATTATCCAAGAGGCGACAGCCGACAGCCCCGATGGGTGGGCACAGCTCATCGAAGCGCGCCAGGATGTCGAGACCCTGTTGGAGATGGACGACGCCGTCGACCTCCTCATGCCACGGGGCAGTTCGGCGTTCGTCCGCCACGTTCAGGACAACACGAGCATCCCCGTTCTGGGCCACACGGAGGGGGTCTGTCACGTCTACGTCGATAGCGAGGCGGACCTCTCGATGGCCGAAGACATCGCCTTCGACGCGAAAGTCCAGTACCCTGCGGTCTGTAACGCCGTCGAGACACTGCTGGTCCACGAGGACGTGGCCGAGCAGTTCCTCCCGGCAATCGCGGAGCGCTACCAGGACGCCGGCGTCGAACTCCGTGGCGACGAGCGCGTGCGGGACATCGTCGCGATGGACGAGGCGACCGAGGAGGACTGGTCGACGGAGTACGGCGATTTGGTTCTGTCCGTGAAAATCGTCGACTCGCTGTCCGACGCCGTCGGGCACATCACGACCTACGGGTCGAAACACACCGAGTCCATCGTGACAGCGGATGCGGACCGCGCTGGGCGATTCATGCGCGGGTTGGACTCGGCGAGTGTCTTCCACAACGCCTCGACGCGCTTTAGCGACGGCTACCGGTACGGTCTCGGTGCGGAGGTCGGCATCAGCACTGGCAAGACCCACGCTCGGGGGCCGGTCGGACTGGAGGGGCTGACGACCTACAAGTACTACCTCGAAGGGAGCGGCCAACTCGTCGATACCTACGCCGGCGAGGACGCTACGCCGTTTACACACGAGGCGTTCGAGGGCGAGTGGAACCCGGGACGTCTCTCGGATGAGTAGCCCGGGGTCTCACAAGCGACAGCCTTAATCGGTCAAAGCGGCGATATAGCCCAACAACCCGAGCAATGAGTACAGACACACAGGAGGAAGCGAGTGCGTTCGAGCAGGTCTGTGAGGAGCTAGTCCAGCGGATTCTCGACGGTGAGATAGACCGGGAAAACTTAGAATCCGCAAAGACCGAGGTCTGTGGCAAATACTCCTCGCCGAAAGTGCCGAAAAACTCCGAACTACTCGATTACGCGCCCAACGAGCGCCGCGATGAACTGGAGGAAGTCCTGCGACGCAAGCCAGTCCGGACTGCCTCGGGGGTTTCGCCGGTCGCCATCATGACCTCCCCGAAGCGGTGTCCCCACGGGAAGTGTCTGTACTGTCCCGGCGGGCCGGACTCGGAGTTTTCGAGCGCACAGAGTTACACCGGTCACGAGCCCGCGGCCGCCCGCGGGGAGCAAAACGACTACGACCCCTACGGGCAGGTCACCCTGCGGCTCCACCAGCTACGGGAAATCGGCCACCCCGTCGACAAGGTGGAACTCATCTTGATGGGCGGGACGATGACCGCCCGCAGCCACGACTATCAGGAGCATTTCGTCAAGCGGGCACTGGAGGCGATGAACGACTACGACCCCGACTGTGACCCCCAGCCCGCACAGGGCGAGAGCTTCGCCCAGCCACGCGAGGAGTACGAATTCTCCTATCTGGAGGATGTCATCGCGGAAAACGAGACCGGAGACGTACGAAACATCGCCACCACCTTCGAGACCAAGCCGGACTGGTGTGACCCCGAACAGATAGACCGGATGCTCGACCTGGGCGGGACGAAAGTCGAGGTGGGCGTGCAAACCACCTTCGAGCGCATCAACCGCGAGATGCACCGTGGCCACGGCACACAGGATGCCATCGATGCCAACCGTCGCCTGCGCGATGCCGGGTTCAAGGTCGGATTCCACATGATGCCCGGCCAGCCCGGGATGTCGAAGGAGATGTGTCTGGAGGACTTCCGACGCATCTTCGAGCGGACGGAGTGGCGGCCGGACTACCTGAAAATCTATCCGACGCTGGTCGTCGAGGGAACCGCCGTCTACGACTGGTGGCACAACGACGAGTTCGAGCCACTGCAAAACGAAGAAGCGGCCGAACTGGTCGCGGAAATCAAGTCGATAATCCCCGAGTACACCCGCCTCCAGCGCGTCCAGCGGGACATCCCCGCCGACTTCATCGAGGGTGGCGTCTGGAAGTCCAACCTCCGCCAACTCGCTCGGCAGAAGATGGACGAACACGGCTGGACGTGTGACTGCATCCGCTGTCGAGAGGTGGGCCACAGCGACGAGACGCCCGAGAACGTGACCCTCGATGTGACCAGTTACGAAGTCGCAGGCGGGACGGAACAGTTCATCAGCTTCGAGGACCGCGAGCAGGACCTGCTGGTCGGCTTCTGCCGACTGCGGTTCCCTAACGACCCCGTCCGGCACGAACTCGACGGGGCCGCTATCGTCCGGGAACTACACGTCTATGGCAGCGAGGTCGGTGTCGGCAGTGAGGCAGGAGGGTCGGTTGGCGGTGCGGACACTGCAAGCAGTGACGGACCGAGCAGCGCCGGTGTGGGCCAGCACCAACACCAGGGCTACGGCCGCCGACTCGTCCGGAAGGCAGAGAATCTCGCTGCCGACGCCGGCTACGAGAAACTCGCGATTCTCTCGGGCATCGGCGTCCGGGAGTATTACCGCGAGAAACTCGGCTACCGTCAGGACGGCCCGTACGTCTCAAAGCGACTGTAAGCGGCCCCAAAACGACGATTCGCGGACGTATTTTTAGCTTACGAGAAGCGGTGAATATATATCGGACTGTGTAGAACCCATCCAGCAACGAAATTGACGAGGCACGAATTCGATGTCAGAGCTCGATAATTTCGACGAAGGGTGGGAAGACAGGTACCAGCATCTCGTCGAGGAGGCCGAGGATATGCTGTATCTCCTCAACGAGGACGGTCGATACGTGCTCGTCAACGACTCGATGGCGGAGTTGACCGGCTACGATAAGGAGGAAATCATTGGGAATACCCCGGCGAAGTTGCTCGCTGAGGAGGATGTGAAGAAAGGCGAAAACAGGATTCAGCGGCTTCTGGAGGACGAAGACAGAGAGAGCGACACGTGGACGGTGACGCTTATCACGAAAGACGGCCAGCGTATCCCCTGTGAGTTACGGTTCAAACTGTTACCGCCCGGCGACGACACCTACAGCGGTGTCGCGGGCGTGGCACGGGACATCCGGGACCGCAAACGCCGCGAACAGAAACTGCAGGTGACGACCCGACTGCTCCGGCACAACATCCGAAACAAACTGGGGCTCGTGATGGGGAAAGCCGACCTGCTGGGCGAGCGAGCAACGGCCGAGGGCGAGCGGCAAGCCTCCGACGAGGAGATTCTGTCGATGACCGAGAGCATCTCCGAGACGGCAAAGGAGATGGTCCACCTGAGTGAGAAGGTCCGGACGATTCAAGAGCGCATTCGCGCGAATCCAGACGAAGAGGAACACGCGGAGGTTGCGCGTCTCGCCCACGCAGTCGTCCAGCAGTTCAGAGCCAACTATCGGAATGCGAGTGTGACTATCGATGCCCCCGACGAACTGTGGGCGAGGGTATCTGAATCCTACGAGGTGGCCCTCTCGGAGCTCATCGAGAACGGGATTCACCACTACGAGGGGGCGGGCGACCCGCACGTCCACGTGCGGATTTACGAGGACGACGACACGGTCATCACCTCCGTCTCCGATAACTGCCCGCCGATTCCCGACTCCGAGAAACGGGTTATCCTCGAAGAGGAAGAGACTGCACTCACACATTCTGCAGGCGTGGGCCTCTGGCTGGTCTACTGGGTCGTCAGGGCTGCGGATGGTGAGATGACGTTCGAGGACGACGGGGATGGCAACACTGTCACGCTGCGGTTTCAGGCTGTCGACAAGTAGACGCAGTGGTGTCTCTCAGTCCCGACCCGGAGACGTAACGGCCGGGAATGCTGCCCAGAGGAGGAACACGCCGAGAGCAGCGCCACCGGCCCCGGCCGCGAGCAACACGAGCGGTCCGGCATCGGATTGCAGCGTGATGAGTACGGCAGACATCGCCACGAGCGATACGAACGCGAGTTTGAGCCGACGGGTGAACCTCGCACGCTCTTCATCGGAGATGGGGCCGACCATCAGAACGCCTCCGCGGTGCTGACGTGCATCCCGACGAACTGCCAGCCAGCATCGGCGACGAGAGTGCCACTCCAGCGGGTGTCGAACTCGAAGCGAGTCCCGCGGTCGCTGTCCGTCCACGCCAGAAACACGTCGTCGGCGAACCACGCCGCGTCCCCGGTGCGGTCGACGACGAGGTTCCGGCTGTCGACGTGCCATGCTGTCGTCGTGGCTGTCTGGTCTCGAAGCCCCTCACGCACCGTATCGCCGCCCGTGAGCATCTCAGAGACCCCAAATTTGACAGTGGTCTCATCCGCAGCGAAGTAGGGAGCCAGTGGTTCACCGTTCCGGAGAGCATCGTAGTACTCCCGGACGACAGTCGCAGGCTCGCGGTCCGGCGAAGGGGTCGCGCCCATCTCAGTAGAACCCTCGCTCCACGTCCTCGTCGATGACATCCTCGAATTCGGCGTCGAGCAGTTCCTCGGCTTCCTCGAACGTGTCGGTGAAGTCGTCCATCGACTCTGGCCGGTCGTAGTCGTCAAACTCCATCGGACCGTAGGCGGGGCTATCGAGTGCGTCCATCACGTCCTCGAAGAGTGCCTCGGGCGTCGTCGGAGCCTCGGCGTGGGTCTCGATGACGGTTTCGAGGTCTTTCGCCTTGTTCTCGGCATCCGATTCGTCATCGGGCGGCTGCTGGACGCCGAAGAGACCGCTCGCGTCTTCGTTTTCCGGGAACAGCGGGTCGAGTTCGTCGTCGATAGAGCGGGCGACCCGAGCGCCCACGCCCTGGACCTCGAATGGGTTTTTCGCGTAGGTTTTCAGCTGGAAGACACCCACACCGGGGTGACCGATGTAGATGTCCTCGCCGATGCCGTTCGCGCGGTCGCCGCCGACTGCCCGCCAGCCGTCGGGGTCGGCGTTGCTCTCGACCACGTCCGCCAGTATGTCGTCCCAGTCGCGAACTCGCATCGTTGGTCGGAGACAGGGGCTGGGAGGGAAAATAGGCATCGGAACGGTGGGACCGACAGCGTTTTTCCGTCGCCGGCCGTGCCTGAGTGCGTGAACGTACGCGGCGTCGTCGTCGAGGTGGACGAGCCACGCACGGTCGATACCCAGTACGGCGAGCGTGACCTCGTCGAGGTGTCGGTCCGACCCGACCGTGGCCGGGGCGAAGCGACGACGGTGACACTCTGGGGCAAGTGGGCCGAGACCGCCGACTATCTCGACGTGGGGATGGAACTGGCCGTCTACGATGCCGAGAAACGCGAGTACCGCGGCGAGACGCAGTACACGACCGGCGAGGAGACGACAGTCGTGGTCGAGCCGGATTTCCTCGTGGACGTGACCGACGTGCGCCAGTGGGTACAGTGCCCGCGGATGTACTACCTGAACAAACTCGGCGGGACGCCGCTGGCGGAACCGGTCGTCAAAGGGACCATCGTCCACGAGGTGTTCGGCGACCTGCTGCGGGGCCGCGATTTGGACGAGGCAGTCGACGCCCGCGTCGAGGAGGCCGGGCTGGACCTGGGTCTGCTCGGTGCCGACGCCGACACGATGCGGGAGACAGTCCGCCAGCACGCAAGCGCCATCGAGGGATGGCTCCAGCAGGGGACGCTGACCGGCGGCGACGACTGGCGCTCAGAGCAGACGCTGGTCAGCGAACGCTACGGGCTCAAGGGGCGGGCCGACGCCGTCCGCCGAGGGATGCCCGTCGAGTTGAAGACCGGGAAGAACACCCGTCGAGACCCCCGGTTTCACGACAAGGTGCAGGCGGCCTGCTATGCCCTGATTCTCGGGGAACGCCGCGGGACGCCACCCGATACTGGAACATTGCTGTACACCAAAAACGCCGCCGTCGAGCGCACCGACGAGTCCGGTGACCTCTCGCCGGCCAAGGACTTTTCCATCGGCTCGGGACTGCTGGAGTTCGTCCTGCGGGAGCGAAACGCCATCGCGGCGATGGAACACGAAAGCGGCGTGCCGACGGGCTATGAGGCCGACGCCAAATGCGAGTACTGCTTCGAGCAGGACACCTGCATGGCCGTCTCCGGCCGACTCGGCCAGGAGTCCAAGGCCGGGCAAGTCGGCTCGCCCATCCCCGAGGCGGAGCGTGCGTACTTCGAGCGGTTCTACCGGGCCATCGAGGCCGAGCGCCGGGCGGTCCACCGCGAGTACGCGAAACTCTGGGAGCAAACGCCCCAGCAGCGGGCGGCGAACGACCGCGCGCTGGTCGACCTCGACCCGGCGGACCGGCGGGAACTCGACGGCGGGCGCTGGGAGTTGCGCGCCACTGCGACTGGGGCCGTCTCGAAGATACGGGAAGGCGACCTCGTGCTGGCGAGCGACGGCGACCCGATTGGCGGGGAGGCAGAACTCGCCCGCGTCGAGCGGTTAGACGAGGAGATAGTCGTGACCGCCGACGAACCACTCGACCTGCGCCGTCTGGATGTCTATCCCTCGGAAATCGGTGCCGACAGGATGCTGACGGCGCTGCACGACGCATTGCTCAAACAGCCAGCCGCCGAGAAGGACATCCTCTTCGAGCGCCGCGAGCCCGAATTCGAGGCCGTGACGGAGACGTTTATCGACAACAACCCGGCACAGAACGAGGCCGTCAGGCGGGCAGTCGGGGCGTCGGATTTCGCGCTCGTCCACGGACCACCAGGGACGGGGAAGACCTACACGCTGGCACGTATCGTCCGCGCGCTCGTCGACCGCGGCGACCGTGTGCTGCTGTCGGCGTTTACCAACCGTGCCGTGGACAACGCTATCGAAGCACTCGAAGAGCAGGGCTTTACTGACGTTGTGCGGGTCGGCACCGAAAGCGGCGTCCGGGAGGACATGCAGGAGTATCGGTTGCAGACCGCCGGGGACCCCGGGACGTGTACCGCACAGTTACAGTCTGCGAGCGTCGTCGCGGCGACGACGGCCTCCTGTGGCTCGCGAGTGATGCGCGACCAGGCGTTCGACGTGGCCATCGTCGACGAGGCCGGGCAGTTGACCGAACCCGGGACGCTGGCGGCGACGACGCTGGCAGAGCGGTTCGTCCTCGTGGGAGACCACCACCAGCTCCCACCGGTGGTACAGGCCGAGGACGCGATTGCGGGCGACGAGGGGTGTGCGGACCTGGGCGCGAGCCTGTTCCAGCGCCTCATCGAGACCTACCCGGACGCTGGCGTCATGCTGGACCAGCAGTACCGCATGGCCCAGCGGATTCAGGCCTTTGCGTCCCGGGAGTTCTACGACGGCCAACTGCGGCCGGCCACCGGCGAGGTGGCCGCCCAGCGGGTCGGGGACCTGCCAGGGGTCGATACCGATGCACTCCCCGACCACCTGCACGACCGCGTGGCGTTTATCGACCCCGACGGAGCGACCGAGGGCAACACCAATCCCACGGAGGCACGCACTGTCGCGTCGGTGGTCGAGACGTATCTCGATGCCGGCGTCTCGCTGTCGGACGTTGGCGTCATCGCACCCTACCGTGCGCAGGTGGCCGAAATCAACAAGCACGTCCCCGAGCCGGTGACCGTCGACACCGTCGACCGGTTCCAGGGCTCCAGCAAGGAGGTCGTCATCATCTCGTTTGTCGCCACGGGCACCCTCGACAGTCCAATCTTCGAGGACTATCGCCGGATAAACGTCGGCTTGACGCGGGCGAAAAAGGCGCTCGTGCTGGTCGGTGACGCCGACGCGCTCTCGACGGACGAGCGCTACCGGCGGATGGTCGAGTGGGCACAGTAGCGGTCGACAGGTTGACAACGGCCGGCCGGCAACCACCGGGCCGTGTTCCGACTCCGCGATGCCAGTGCAGTGGTACGGGAAATGACCCCACCACTTCTGACGGACGTGTTCGCACTCCTCACGGAACTGGGTGGGGTAGCGTTTCTCGTCGTCTTTCTCTCCGTGCTCTACTGGGTCGGTGACCGCGAGAGTACGGGGACGGTCATCAGCTACACGCTCGTGGGGCTTGCCGTCGTGTTGACGCTGAAGGCTGCCTTCGGCCTTCCCCGGCCCCCGGCGGACGTTCGAGCCATCGCGGTCGACGCCGACTCCCACGGCTACCCGAGTGGTCACGCAATCGCCTCGACGGTCGTCTACGGCGGGCTCTTGCTGACCCGCGGGCGAGTGCGCGACTGGCGCGTTGCTATCCCGACAGTCGGTCTCATCGGGCTCGTCGGGCTCTCGCGTGTGGTCATCGGCGTCCACTACCTCGGTGACATCCTCGCCGGCTACGCGGTCGGCCTCGCCATCCTGGGCGGGCTCTGGGTGACTGTCGGGCATCGGGCACACCTGGCGTGTCTGGCTGCCGCGGCAGTTTCGGCCGTCGGCATCGTCGTGACCGGTGGCGGTAGCTACGCCTTACTCGGCCTCGGCGGGAGTCTTGGCGGTGCCGTCGCATTCTGGTGGACGGACCGGCGGGCCCTGCCCCACGCCAGCGACCCCTTGCGTGCTGGTGGCTTCGTGCTCGCGGGGCTTGCCGGGGCTGGCGGGGTCTTTCTGTTTGCGCGGACGGTCCCGATTGCGCCGCTGGCGGTACTCGCAAACGCGGTGCTGGTCGGCGGTATCGTCTGCTTTCCGCGCGTGCTGGAACTCGGTAACGGGGTCACACAGCGCTAGAGCCGGCTGTCACACTGTGCGATGGATATATCACTGGTAAGTGGACACTTCTAATCGGTAGAGAATGGACACATCCGAATCCGGGTCGACTCGTCGGCAGTTTCTCAGAGCCGTGCCCGTCGCAGTCACGGCCGGGGTCGCTGGCTGTGGGGGACAGTCCGGTGACGACGAGACGACTGCGCCGACGACAGAACAGGGGACTCCTGGGCCAACTGCGGAGACACCGGCGGAAACCACAGTGGAACCACCGGACCCGCCGAACATCGAGCGGCAGGTAGTCGAGCGTGACCGGGCTGCCGTCACGTTCATCTCCCGGGTCGTTACCGGGAGGGCGATCTCACCGGCATACACCGTCGACGATGCCGTTGACACTGACCTGCTGGGTGTCTGGTCGTTCGAGAACGAGCAACTGACGTTTGATTCCGACAGGAAGTACGCCTGGCAGGTCAACGGTCAGACCTCGACCGGCGTCTGGGCAGCAGTCGGAAACGTTCTCGCACTGGAGGCAGACGACGGCACGACGCGTCGGTACCGGTACGGCTTCGAGCAACAGAGCGGCACGGAGTACCTCCAGTTGTTCCAGGATGGCGAGCAAATCATCGGCTATGCAATCGACGAGCGCTTCGAAGACGAACGCGGCCCGGTAAAGAAAGCGCGTGACCTGGTCGTCAGGGAAGACCCCGACGACGATTCGACGGTCAGCGACGAACTCGAATCGCGCTCGCGGGGCTCCGGGTTCGTCGTCTCGCCGGACGGGTACATCATCACCAACTCACACGTCGCCATCGAGGAGAACCCGGCAGAGACGCTCGAAGTGTCCTTCGCAAACGACCTGCTCACCGTCCTGCGGGAGAGCCTGGCCGACCGAGACGACCTGAGTGAAGAGGAGAAAGACCAGATAGAGTCCTACGGATTCGAGGAGTTCTGGAGCTACGTGGAGGAACACAGCCAGATTACGGACGTGGACACCGAAGTCAACGCCCTGTACGGCCGTGCGACACCCACCGACGACCTCGAAGTGGCGAGCTGGGAAGCACGCGTCGTGGACGCGGGCCAGTTTTCGACCACTGTCGACGGTGAACAGACCGTCGGTAAGGACGTGGCACTGCTGAAAGTCGACGAGACAGGGCTGCCGACGGTTCCGCTTGGCGACCCCAGCAGTGTGGCGACCGGTGACGAGATATTCGTCATTGGCTACCCGGCCCTCGGTACCGACGACATCTTCGAAGACCGGTCGGTGACACTGGAGCCGACGCTGACCTCCGGTATCGTCAGCCAGCGCCGACAGCTGAAGTCCGGTATCGACTCCATCCAGACTGACGCGGCACTCAACGGCGGCAACAGCGGCGGCCCGATGTACAATAGCGACGGCGAAGTCATCGGCATCGCGACGTTCAAACAGCAGGACCCGCGTATCGATGACGTGAACTTCGGCCTGCCTATCGATGTCGCCACTGAGTTCATGAACACCTACGGGGTCAGCAACTCGACCAGTGAGGTCCACCGGACGTTCAAGGAGGGGCTGGACGCGTACTGGCGTGGGAACTGCGAGACGGTTCGTGACCGTATGAACGCCGTCCTCGACGAACAACCGAACCACCCCTACGCCGGCGAGTACATCGAGGACTGCAACAACGGCGACGCACCGGGGCAGTGACCCCCAGTTCTGACAGCCACTCGCGGTAGCGGTGAGGGCGACACGCTCTTTTCGACATGGCCCGCACCGTCCGGTATGACAATCGACCTTCCACTCGGGAGCGGGCACGTCTCCGTCGACCTGTCGGCGTGTGACGTGACCGTCGCAGCCCCGCCAGGCGGGGAGGCCGTCGACGTACGCGCTGCAGCCAGTGACGCCGTCACTGACCCACACGGACCGGGGCTCGCTACGCGTGTCGACCCCGACGATACGGTGGCTATCGTCGTCACCGACGTGACCCGGGCGACACCGGACGACATACTGCTCGACGTACTGCTCGCTGAACTCCAGCGGGTCGGCGTCGCTCGCGAGCAGGTGTCGGTCATTCTCGGACTGGGGTTGCACCGGCCGATGAGCGACGAGGAGATCACCGATGCACTGGGCGAGCACGCCGACCTCGCCGAGAACCACGACCCCGACGCTACTGTCGAGGCTGGTACCGTCGAAGGCTGTCCCATCGAACTCAACGAGACCGTCGCCGCAGCCGACACCGTCCTCTCGACGGGGATGGTCGAACCACACCAGTACGCCGGCTTCTCCGGCGGTGCGAAGACGGTCGTCATCGGTGCCGGCGGCGAGAGCCAGATTCGTTATTCTCACGGCCCGGCGATGCTCGGCCGCGAGGGAGTCAGACTCGGCCGTATCGAGGACAACCCATTCCGGGAGTTCGTCGACGAGGCGGGGGATATGGTCGGACTCGATTTCTGTCTGAACGTGACACACACGCCCGCAGGCATCGTGGGCGCGAGCGCGGGCGACTCCCGCGCGGTCGTCGCAGACCTCGCGGGCAGCGCGCGCGAAGCGCTCTCTGTCGATATCGAAGAGAGCTACGACGCCATTGTCGCCGGTGTCGGCGCACCCAAAGACGCGAACCTCTACCAGTCGACACGGGCGGCGACCTACGTCGCGCTCGGGGTACACAATCCGCTACGGGATGGTGGTCGACTAGTCGTTCCCGCCGAACTACCGGAGGGCGCTGGCGAGGGGACCGGCGAACAGCGCTTCTACGAATGGCTCTCGACAGCGGAGAGTGCCGAGAGTCTCTACGAGGAGATGGCCCAGGGCTACGAACCCGGAGCACAGCGGGCTTTTGTCGTCGCACGAGTGCTGCACGAGTACGACCTGTGGGTCACGAACAGCGACCACCCCGCACTCGTCGAGGATTGCCTGATGCACGCCGCCGAGAGCGTCGAGACAGCCATCGACCCAGGGAGTGACGTGCTGGTCGTCCCGGACGCGCTGGATACGCTACTGGTGTAATCACCACAGGACGTGGGGCCAGACGAACGTGAAGAGCAGCCAGATGAGACCCGTCAGCACGGCGGTCATGATGATGTTGAGGATGATGCCGGCTTTCATCATATCCTTCTGTTCGAGATAGCCCGAGCCGAAGACGATGGCGTTGGGCGGAGTCGCGACCGGTAGCGCGAAGGCGAAACTCGCGGCAATGGCCCCGGAGACGGCGAGGAAGATGGAGGCAGCCTCCTGTGGGAGCCCGAGCGTCCCGGCGAAGACGCCGCCGATGCCGATGAGGATAGGGACGATAATCGTCGACGTTGCGGTGTTCGAGGTCATCTCCGTCAGGAAGATGACCAGCAACACGACGACGGCCACCACGAGAACGATTGGCGAGCCAGTCAGCGAGGTGAAGATGACATCGGCTATCCACTCGGTCGCACCCGTGGCGGCGAGCGCGTCGGCAAGCGAGATACCGCCGCCGAACAGCAGAATCGTCCCCCAGTCGATGTCGACGATGTCCTCCCAGTCGACAGTGTCAGCAAGGACGAGCGCGGGAATCGCCACCATCCCGACGACGACGTAGTAGAGCAGTCCCTGGTGGCCGGAGACGCCGAAGACGGTCTGTCCGTCGGTGGTGCCATAGAGGGTGTTGTGCCACGTCTGTGGCAGGGGGAGAACGCCCTGGTCCATAAGATACTGGACGCCGTCACCGAGACCGCCAACCACCCACAGCGTGGCCGTAGCGGCGAAGATGACTGCGACGCGACGGCCCCGCACACTGAGCGGTCCCTGCTCGCGCAGTTCCTCGCGGGCCTGCTGGCGCGCACCGGAGACATCGCTAATACGGGGCGGAAAGAGCACCACCGTCAGGAGGACCCAGACCAGCGGGAGCGTCACCGCGACGATAGGCAGTCCGATGAGCAGCCAGTCGGCGAAGCTAATCTCGTAGCCGAGAATCGAGTTCAACTGGCCGGCGAGAATCGCGTTCGGTGGCGTTCCGATGAGCGTGCCCACGCCACCGACACTCGCAGCGTAGGCCGTTCCGAGGAGCAACGACCGCTGGAAGTTCGTCGTTCCCGTCGCATCGGCAGCGGCTTGCCCAGAATCCACTTCGTCTATCTCCGCACCCGGGTCGGCATCGGGCGCGGTAATCCCCTCGCGGCCGACGACCTGCGCGAGCACGCCTAGCGCTATCGGGAGCATCATGGCCGCCGTTGCAGTGTTCGACACCCACATCGAGAGAAACGCCGTCGCCAGCATCACTGCCAGCACGATGCGTCGTGGGGAGGTGCCCATCGACACCAGCAGGCGCAACGCGATGCGGCGGTCGATGTCGTATTTCTGGAGTGCGTTGGCCAGCATGAAGCCGGCGATGAACAGGAAAATGATGTGGTCGGCGAATCCGCGCAACGCGATGTCGAGGTCGGCATAGACGCCGAGCGCAGTGAGCATGACGGGTATCGACAGCGCCGTCACGGCCAGCGGTAACGCTCCGGTGACCCAGAGAAAGCCGGCGAAAAACATCGTTGCGAAGGCGTACTGACCACGGGTCGAGAGGCCGTCCGGCGTCGGCGCAGCAGCGATGAGTGCAACCCCACCCAGCGCGACGACAAACGCAATCAAACGGCGTCGAGACGGCGATTTGACGGCTTGTATCATGTATACACGCCACTTGAGCGAATGTATTGATTAATACTTCGAATACCGGTCGCAGTTAGAAATGCTCGATGAGGACTCGGATTTGCTCGGCATCGAGTTCTTCGACGTAGAGTGAGAGGAGTTGCTGCCGGCGGACAGGAGAGAGGGCACGTGAACCGGATTCGAGCATGGACACGTGGGCTTGCTGGACGCTCTCGATTTCACGCTCGACATCGCGCTGTCCGTAATCGGCAGCAACCCGCAGGAGTCGCCAGGCACGGGGTGAGATGTCATCGACATCGGGCAAATCCGACGACGCCATCACTCACAACCGAGTTCGAGCCGATATAAAACCGTCGTGGTACGCGACGGAAGCCAACTGCCGGTCGAAAGACTCGGAGCGTCGGTTATCGGGACCAGCGAGAGATGAGGGGAATGCACGGATTTCGAGACTTGCGGCCCCACATCCACAAACCGAGTTCAGTCAGTCACCTGTACTTCGTCGTCGCTCTCGGTCCCGGTTTCAATCTCCGTGAGGACGCGCTCGTGGAACTCCTGTAGGACGGCGGATTCGTCTTCTGCCAGCACCACGTCCGACGCCATCAGCGTCGCCAGGCCAAACGCTCGCGGTGTCGGCGAGTCGACCCGTTTTGTGACGACTTCGATGTCGCCAGCGACGACATCCGCGAGGACCGACTCGATACCGGCGACGTTGAGTTTGTCTTCGAGTATCTCCCGGTAGGTCTCCTCGATGACGGCAAACTCCTCCAAGTCCTCGGCGAAGCCCAGCAACATCTCGCTGTTGACCTGCTGTTCGCTTGCCGACTTCTCGTAGCCCTTGTAGCGTTTGAGTATCATCAGCGAACGGGTCGCGTTGATGCGGAAATAGCGCTGGAGCAGGTCCGTCCCGTCCAGACTCGCCCGCAAGTCCCCGCGTACGTCCCCGGGGTCGAGGTCGGCGAGGAGTCCCGAGAGGTCGACTTTCCGGTTCAACGGCAACGAGAGGGTGAACCCGTGGTCGGCGACTGCGACTTTGACGTTTGCGTTGGCCTGCTGTGCACATCGATAGGCCAGCAGGCGGGAGAATCCGTCGTTGAACCGCCGGCCGTAGTTGGAGTGGACGTAGTAGTGGCGCTCGTACTCGTCGTGGTCGAGTTCCTCCTCGATGACGAGGCGGGAATCCGTAGCGATGCTGTCGGCCCCCGCATAGCGGACCTGCTGGTCGAAGGTTCGCGTGATTGCGCGGATACTGTTCTCGTCGAGTGGATACTCCCGGAGCCACACCCGAACCTCCGAACGGCCGCCGCGCTGGAGGTGGTCGAGCAACTCGCGCTGGAACTGGAGTATCTCCCTGCCAAGGTCGTATGAAAGCGGGAGGCGTTCGGAGAACCACGAGGGAACTGTCGGGCGCGCACTCGTCCGGTCGACGTAGACTTTCGACCCGCGACGGTAGCGAAACTCGAAGCGGTCCCCGCCCAGCACGAACACATCACCCTGCTCCAGCGTGTCGAGATACGCCTCGTCCAACTGGCCGACCCACTCGTCGCCGCTGCGCGTGAACACGTCACAGGTAAAGGAGTCGGGGATAGTGCCGATGTTGGTCATGTAGATGACCCGCGCGAGTCGGCCTCGCTTGCCGATGAGGGGCTTTCCGACCGGATACTCCTCGTAGTGATACTCGCCGTCGGGCGGGTCGTTGTCGTCCCGCCAGATTTTGGCGTAGACGTTCTTGTCCTCCATACCGGGATAGTCGGCGGTCAAATACCGGAACAGCGAATCGAGGTCGTCGTCGCCGTAGTCCCGGTAGGGGTAGGCACGGCGCAGAATCCCGACGATTTCGGCTTCAGGTCGCGGGCCGTTGATTGCCATGCCGTAGACGTGCTGAGCGGCCACGTCCTGTGCGTTTTCGGGGATGAACACCCGGTCGACGAAGCCCTCCTCGGCCTTTTTGAGCATGACCGCACACTCGACGAGTTCGTCACGGTCGAGCGCCACGACGCGGCCAGTGACGGTTTCACCCAGCTGGTGGCCGGCCCGCCCGACCCGCTGGAGCAACGCCGCGACGGATTTGGGCGAGCCCACCTGTACCACGAGGTCGATGTAGGGCATGTCGATACCCAGCTCAAGCGATGTCGAGGTCGTCACCACGTCGAGTTCGCCGGCTTTGAGTTGCTCCTCGATTTCCTGCCGGCGCTCCTTCGAGAGTGAGCCGTGGTGACAGCCGGAGTTTTCCTCGTCGTAATCGTCGTAGCGCTCCCGGAGATTGTGCAGGACCCGCTCGGCACCCGAACGGGTGTTGGTAAAGACAAGCGTGTTCGTATGCTCCTGTACGAGGTCGTGCAATTGGGTGTAGAAGCGGTCGTTGACGATGTCGGCTGGCGTATGAATCAGGTCGTCAGTCGGGCAGGTGAGTTCCATATCGAACTCCCTGACGAACCGGGTATCGACGAGTTCGTACTCGCGGGGTGGACCGCCTGCATGCTCGCGCCCGACGAGGAACTCGGCCATCGTCTCCAGTGGCTCGACCGTCGCCGAACAGCCGATACGGGTCGGTGAGGTGTCGGCGAGTGCTTCCAGTCGCTCGAGCGAGACAGAGAGATGGGTACCGCGTTTGTTCTCTGCGAGGGAGTGTATCTCGTCGACGACGACGTACTCGACGGTTCGGAGTTTCTCCCTGAACTTCGGGGAGTTCAACAGGATGGCAAGCGTCTCCGGAGTGGTGTTGAGGATGTGTGGCGTCTCCTCTAACATGGCCTGTCGGTCGCTGTCGGAGGTGTCGCCATGCCGGATGGCGTGGCGAATCTCGACATCTTCGCCACGCTCGGCGAGTGTTTCCGTGATGCCCTGCAGTGGGACCTCCAGATTGCGGTGAATGTCGTTTGCCAGGGATTTCAACGGGGAGACGTACAGACAGTAGACGCTGTTCTCGAGGCCGGCGTCCTCGTCTGCGCCCTGCTGGTCACGGCGGAAGAGTTCGTTGATGATGCCGGAAAACGAGGCGAGCGTGTTGTGGAGATACATCCCGCCCCGTCCCCCGACGAAATTGTGGGTTTCAGGGACTGTCAAGTCGATTATTTCGCCGTCGTGGGAGATAGTCTCCGTTTTCGTGACTTTGAGCCACGTGATGTTCCGGTCACGAATCCGCTCTATTTTGTCCCCGAGGGAATCGGCGACTCCCCCATCGGGAAGCGTCTGGAGTTCAGTTTCCAGTTTCGAGAGCGACCGACTCGTGATGCGTCCACTGCGGCGGACAACTTCGTAGATGTTGCCGACCCGTGCCCGAAATTCCTCGTCGTCTTCGTAGTACGTCGATAGTTCACGGATTGACTCGTAATCGAACCGGTACCTATCAACGTGATTCCCGCTAGCATGTCCGGTCACGTACTCGTCCAGTGCGTCTGCGTTCGGGTGATCTACGTCGAATTCCGAGACGAGGGTCTCCAAGTCGTCTTTCCCGCGAACAGTCAGTTCGTAGTATACCCGTTCCGTTTGTGACTCGGTGTTGGTGGCGCACTTCGTTCGTTTCCCTCGGGCAGAGAACACGCCGAACGAAAGCAGGACGTAGTTCAGTTGCTCAATCTTCAGTTCGTTCGCCTGCATGACCCGAACTTCGTTCTCTCTGATTTCGCCTTCGAGTGAGAGGAACGTCGAAACGAACGAACGCTTGACTCGTTCGGGTGCGTTCAGTACCCAATCGGGAAACGGAACCGACCGGCCCTTCCCGGAATCGATTTCGAGGAGTTCCGAAAAGAACCTCGCGAATGCGCTGTCGCTGATGACGTAATCGACTTCGTTTTTCTGGTCGAACGAAACCGCAAATTGGGTACGCATAACTTTGAGCACGCGCTCAAGGAGTTCCACCCTGTTCTTCTGTGAGATAGAGATCATCCCATTTTTGTCGTACTCACCCACGAATCCTTCCGCGAGGACGAACGCAGCAAGCATTGCGACATCCTCGTCGACCATCCTGGGATACGTAAATCGGGATATCCGACCGTTCCCTGTCTTGACCAGGATTTCGCCCTCGTCTAACGGATCGATCTCGGATTCCAGCGTTGATCGGAACTCGTCGCCGAAACGGCTGGTTTTCCCCGTCACCAGACGGTGAATTGTATTAAGAGAGACATCTAATTGCTCTGCGAGGTCCCCGAAGCTGACATCCCCGAGTGCCATGAGTTCCCGGCGTTCCAGTTCACTCAACGCATTCGGAGTTTCGACGGTTTCGAGTCGGTAGACGAGTCGCTCAGAGTCGGCGACGGTGAGCACGGTCTCGAATTCCGACTCAAGACTATCTATAGCGCCCCGAACATCCAGTTCCACCGGTGATTCAGGCAGGTCGATCTCTCTCGGAACCCCGATGTAGTCGCCCTCACTTATCGACCCCGCTCGTCTCCACTCGGGTCCGCCAGTTGTTTCGACGAGAAGGGGGTGGTCCGGTGTCACTTCGACGGTTCGACCATACTGCGTCTCTATTCGCCGGAGATCTCCCTCGTAGGGTTCGGAATAGATGTGGGAGGTTCGCTGTTCGATTTCACCGCTATTGAGCGAGTATGACTTGATATCACTCGCGTGTAGTTCCCCGTTTTCGTCTACATCTGCCAATTTTTCTCCGCGTCTCTCCAGTAAGTCCTCGGCTCGAATAACCTCTGCAGCCCCGTTCTGCTGGATTACGAGCGGCGTATCAGGTTTCACGCATTTTCCGCTGCCAGTCGGCGCACAGATGAGCGCATTCTCACCCTCGTGGATGAGTGGAATCGCCTCTTTCTGTGGCGGCGTAAAGAAGCCGCCGTTGTCGGGAACGAACGCACCGAACTCTTCGACCCACCACTCCTGTACGGCGGGTTCCAGCAGGTCGAGCACCTCGCCGTCGTCTACCTCGACCCCCTCCGGGTCGAACGCTACGTCCTGCTGGGCGAGTAGCTCCCGTCCTCCCATGGACTTATCGGCCCCTCAGGACTGCATCCTCTTGGTGGTTTGGAGCCCGGAGTGAAAGTGGTCTGACCGGGGCTGCGCATATGTTGGCTATCCCTTCGTGAAGATATTCGGCACCCCGAAGTGCCGACATTCTTCATGGGCGTATAGCCGACAGCATCAGAACTCGACAGCGCCGATCCAGACCTCGTCGCCGCAGTCTGGGCAATCGAATTGCTGTTCGAACTCGACACAGGAGTCGTGAAGTCCCCGACCGCAGGAGTCACACTCCACCATCCGGCCCTCGTCGACCCGCTCCCCGCAGACGGTGCATGTCCGTTTGAGTAGCATCTGTGTCCCCCTCGCAAGAGTGTGTATCGTTACCACACGTCGAAAAATGTTCGGATAGGTAACAAAGCAGAGACTTCAGTGGGACAGAGCGTCGCGTGCTGCCGAGATGCCGGCGTCGGGGTCGACATCTCCACCTTCGTCGTCGAGAACCTCTCCGAACGCAGTCACGAACTGCAACGCCTTCGCGGGTTTCGCGGACTGGCCCATACAGCCGACCCGGAAGATATCGCCGTCGAGCGCACCGAGTCCGCCGACGATTTCGATGCCGTACTCGGCCATGAGTCGGTCGATGACGCGGCCGTCGTCCACGCCGTCGGGGACAGTAACGGCATTGAGCGAGGGAAGCCAGTAGTCGTCGTCGACGGCAAGGGGCGCGCCCATCGCCTCGACGCCAGCTTTGATTGCACCGGCGACGTGTCGGTGTCTGTCCCAGACGTTCTCGATGCCCTCCTCGGCGAGGAGTCTGAGCGCCTCGCGGAGCGCGTAGTTGGTCGAAATCGGGCCGGTGTGGTGGTAATTGCGCTCCTCGCCCCAGTACTCCCAGACGCCGGTGAGGTCGAGATACCACGACCGGGGCTGTGTATCGCGGTTCCGAATCTTCTCGACGGCACGGTCGCTGAAGGTAATCGGCGCGACACCGGGCGGCGCCGAGAGACACTTCTGGGAGCCTGTGTAGACGACATCGAGTCCCCAGTCGTCGGTACGGAACTCGTTGCCACCCAGTGAGGCGACGGTATCGGCGACGACGTAGGCATCGTGGTCGTGTGCGATATCGGCGAGCGTGTCGACATCGGGCTGTCGAACGCCGGTCGATGTCTCGCCGTGAACGAACGCGAAGACGGTCGGCTCGTGGCGCTCGACGGCCCGCTCGACGGCTCCCGGGGACAGCGGCTCGCCCCACGGGGCGTCGACGGTGACCACCTCGCCGCCGGCACGCTCGGCGACCTGCCCCAGTCGGTTCCCGAAGTAACCGTTGGTCGGAACGAGAACTGTCTCTCCGGGTTCGACGAGATTCGAGAGGGCCGTCTCCATCGCGGCCGTTCCCGTCCCGCTCACCGCGAAGGTGTGTTCGTTCTCGGTCTGGAAGGCGTACCTGAGCAACGTCTGGAGGTCGTCCATCACCTCGACGTAGTAGTCGTCGAGATAGCCGACGAGCGGCGTCGCCATCGCACGCAGCACACGCGGATGTACGTCGCTCGGACCGGGCCCCATGAGTGTCCTGTCCGGTGGCACGAGTTCGCCAACTGCAGGTGGGTCAGACATGCTACAGGTCACTTCTCCCGCCAGTACAAAAAGGCCGGCCCCGAATCAGTCGGACTCGGCTCTCAGGTGATGTGGACGGCCGGCTTTCCGGGTGCGGCTTTGCTCGCCCGGTCTTCGTCCGGTTCGGCTTTCCGCACCGTCACGTCCGTATCGAACTCATCGCGTAGCAGCCAGGCAGCCCGCTCCAGCAGGTTGTACTCCTCGTCGCGGCCGAGCACCGGCTCCAGTTGGGCCTGCTGTTCGTTCAGCTCCTCGGCGTAGGACTGCGCGGTCGACCCGTACTGCTGTATCTCATCGTCGGTCATAATCTTGCCCACAACGGCATCGCTCTCGTCGGCATCACGAGCGAGTTCGTAGGCGTCGTACTTCCAGTCGGGTGCGACGATGACCTCGATGTTGTCGGCGTCCTCGATGTTCGCCACGTCGAAGATGTCACGCACGTCAGCCCGGAGGTTGCGGACGAGACTGCGCTGGACGTCGTAGTTTGCGACCGAGGACTCGGGAGTCGGCCAGTCTGCGTGGGCAACGAGGCCGTCACCGCGGAGCAGATTCCACATCTCCTCACCCAGATAGGGTGTAAGCGGGGCCACGAGTCGGGTCAGTGCCCGGAGACCGCGGCGGTAAACGGCCTCGTTAGGCGTCCCGTATTCGCGGTACTGGCGCAGCAACTGGGCGAGGGTGCGAATCTCGGTGACGGCCTGGTGAAAGCGAAAGCGGTCGTAGTCGTCGGTCGTCGCGGCAATAGTGCGGTCGATCTCGCGGGCGACGTACTCGTCGTGTGACTCCCTGTTTTCGCGTGTCTCGATGCCGTCGGTGAACGTATGGACCATCCGGAACAGCGTCTGCTGTAAGTCGTAGGAACTGCTGACCTCGCGGGCAGTCCACTCGAAGTCCTGCTCGGGATGGGCCGCCGAGAGGACGAACAGCCGCGTCGTCTCGGCACCGTATTCGTGAGGGTTGACGACGTTCCCTTTCGTCTTCGACATCTTCTCGCCGTCGTACAGCACGGTCCCCTGATTGAGCAGTTGCTGGACTGGCTCTCGGAAGTCGAGTAGCCCGATGTCCGCCAGTGCCCGCGTGAAAAAGCGGATATACAGGAGATGGAGGACCGCGTGTTCCTCACCGCCGACGTAGACATCGACCGGGAGCCAGTCGTCGGCCCGGTCGCTGTCGAACGGTGCCGTTGCCAGTTCCGGCGAGAGATACCGCAGGAAGTACCACGAGGAGTCGACGAAGGTGTCCATCGTGTCCGTCTCGCGCTTTGCCGGCCCGCCACACTCCGGACACTCCGTCTCGACGAAGGAGTCGATACTCTCCAGGGGGTTCCCCGTTGTCTGGACGAACTCCGGCAGTTCGACGGGCAAGTCCTCTTCGGGGACGGGCACCGGGCCACAGTCCTCACAGTGGACGATGGGAATCGGCGTCCCCCAGTAGCGTTGCCGGGAAATGAGCCAGTCCCGGAGCCGGTAGGTCACGTCTTCTTCGGCTTCGGCGAGGTCCTCAAGCATGTGTTCGCGGGCTGCGGAACTCGCCAGCCCGTCGTACGCGCCGCTGTCGGTGACCATCCCCTCCTCGGTGAAGGGTTCGCCGGGCAACTGGTCGGCGGAGCCGTCGACGGGTTCGACCACCTGCTCGATGGGCAGGTCCTGTTCCATCGCGAAGGCGTGGTCCTGTTCGTTGTGGGCAGGCACGCCCATGACCGCCCCCGTCCCCACGTCGTCCAGAACGTACTCGGCGACGTAGACGGGTACGTCCTCGCCGGTCACGGGGTTGACCGCTGTCGCTGCCGTCTCGACGCCGGACATCCCGCCGTGGTCCCGTTCGCCACGCACCATCTCGACGTACGCCGCCACGTCGTCGTCCTCGCTCGCGAGGTCATCGACGAGGTCGTGACCGGGCGCGAGCGCGACGTAAGTCGCGCCACAGATGGTGTCCAGCCGCGTGGTGAACACCTCCACGTCCCCGTAGTCGGGGACATCGAACGAGACCGTTGTGCCCTCGCGTTTACCGATCCAGTTGCGCTGTATCTCCCGGACGCTGTCGGGCCAGCCCTCCAGGTCGTCGAGGCCCTCCAGCAGTTCGTCGGCGTAGTCCGTAATCGTGAAAAACCACTGGTCGAGTTCGCGCTGGCTGACCGGTGTCTCACACCGCCAGCAGACGGAGTCGGTGTGGTCCCCCTCCTCGCGTTCGTCGACCTGTGCGTCGGCGAGCACCGTCTCACAGTCCGGACACCAGTTGACTGTCGCGCCCCGATATTCGACGAGTCCCTCTTCGTAGAACTGCCGGAAGAAGTACTGATTCCAGCGATAGTAGTCCGGGCGACAGGTGGTTATCTCTCGGGACCAGTCGTAGCCAAAGCCCATGTCTTCCATCTCCTCGCGCATCTGGGCGATGCAGGCGTCAGTCCAGGACTGGGGGTCGGTGTATCGCTCGTAGGCGGCGTTCTCGGCGGGCAACCCGAAGGCGTCCCAGCCCATCGGGTGGAGGACGTCGTCACCTGCCATCCGGCGGTACCGGGCGTAGGCGTCGGTGATAGCGTAGTTACGGACGTGGCCCATGTGGAGATTCCCGGAGGTGTAGGGAAACATCCCCAGGACGTAGGTCGGGTCGGTTGCGTTGGCGGGAAATTCGTATGCGTTCTCGCGGTCCCAGACGTATTGCCAGTACTCCTGGACTCGCGCGTGGTTGTAGCTCCGCTCAGACATTGAAGTTGCAAGAGAGTGCGACCCGCGAGCATATCATTGTTCGGTCCGCTCTCATACTGATGGCTGTCTCTCTTTCACTCGCTCCAGACGTATTCTTGGCGTCTCTCTGCCGCTATAGGGGAGTGTCCCACCGCTCTCTTATCGCAGACAGTATCAGAAGAACAGGGCAGGGACCGTGTTCCGAAAGATGTTGACTGCGATGACGAACAACAGGGCGACGACGAACCAGTTGAACTTCTGCTCGTCGACCTCCAGTCGGCGGAGGTAGGTACCGATGACGAGTCCGACGACGGTCACGAGCGCGATGACAGAGCCCAGCCAGAGGCGGTAGGTCGTCATCAGGTCGGTGAAAAAGACCATCTGGAGGATTCGGGCTGTGAAAATCGCCCCCAGGACCATCGAGAGCCCGCCGATGTACCGGTCGACATCACGCTCGAACGTGTGGAAATAGGCCGGAAGTAGCGGGCCAAGGTTGGCGACAGCGAGCAAAAACCCTTCCAGGAACCCGGCCACGCTCAGGCCAAGGGGGTGGTGGGCCCGCTCAACCGTGACAAAGCTCTGTGCGAGTTGGAATGCGACGTATCCGAGCAAGACGAGGCCAATAAGAAAGGGCACGATAGGGCCAGTCCGGTACTCGGCGAGGAAGGTCACGCCGATGACGGAGCCGACAACTGCGAGCGCCAGCAGGACCCACTCCTCTCTGATGAACGCGAGTCCGGTGTCTGTCTCCCCGACCTGAAACATGTTTATCATCCACGGCGGGATAGCGAGGACGACAACCGCGAGTGTCGGGTCGATGACCGACGCGAAAATCGGCGTCGTGATGAGTGCATACCCGAATCCGATCATCCCTTTGACCACCCCGGCGACAACCGCCACGAGCACGAAAAGCCCCAACAGAGGCGCTGAAACTTCGGATTGTAACCCTGCAGTGACGTTATCGATGCCGGGGAAAAAGACGATAGACCCTGCGAGGACGGCCAGCGTCGCAGCAGCCATCACGACCTCCCTGTACTGGAGTGTACGGAGGTTCGCGACGAACTGTGCGGCGTTACCGTTCGGATGCTCGGAGCTCATTACTCACCACGTGTCTACAGGCTCTGAATGGTCTTTCCCGACACGGCCCCGGCTATAACTGAGTCGACCCCCGACAACGGACTCGTCGCCGAACCACCCGCTCACAGCCGACAGTAGTGGTCTAGTCGCTGGAAATCCGACGACCGACGCTCGTAGGTTGCGGCAAGATATCGAGCTGGTATCCCTCGACCGACGAGGCTGTCATACTCATCGAGATGCCACCCGAGACATCCGGGGCCAGAGGAGGCCAGACCTTTGGGCAGGGCTCTCCACACAGCAGGTATGCGCCTGACCTTTCTCGGCACCGGCAGCGCCATGCCCACCGGCGACCGCTTTCAGACCGGGTTGCTTCTGGAAGCGGGCGAGAACACCCTCATGGTCGACTGCGGGAGCGGCGCGCTCCACGGCCTCGCGCGCACCGGCGTCGGCTACGAGGGCGTCGACACGCTCCTTCTCACCCATCACCACCTCGACCATATCTCCGATATCATGCCACTTATGAAAGCCCGCTGGCTCGCCGGCGAGGAGTCACTGACCGTCGTCGGTCCCGAGGGGACTGAGAGCCTGGTCGAGGGCCTGCTCGACGCCCACGAGTACATGCAGGACAGACTCGACCTCACGATGCGCGAAGTGGGGCCGACCTCCCGATCGGACCCACACGAGATAGCCGGCTTCGAGGTGGCGGCGATGGAGACCCGACACTCGATGGACTGTCTGGCCTACCGCTTCGAGGCCACCGACGAGGCCGGTCCGATCACGTTCAGCGGCGACAGCGAGGCGTTCCCCGACCTCGTCGACTTTGCCGACGGGTCCGCGGTCCTCGTTCACGACTGCTCGTTCCCCGACGAAGTCGATGTCTCCAACCACCCGACGCCGTCGACACTCGGAGGGGCGCTCGCCGAGGCCGACGCGGACATCGGACGGGTCTATCTCACCCATCTCTATCCACATATGGAGGGCAACCACGAGGAGATGCTGGCGTCAGTGGGGAAACAGTACGACGGCGACGTTCGGATGGCACGCGATGGCCTCTCAATCGAGGTATCGGAGAACTGATTGCAGACGGTCAGGCACGGTCGAGCGTCACGCGGAAGTCCGCGCCACCGTACTCGCTGTCCCGCACCTCGACGGTGCCGCCGTAGGATTCCGTGAGCGCACGGGCAAGCCCCATGCCGAGCCCCGTTCCCTCGCTTTCTGGACCTTTTTTGCCCATCTCGAAGATTTCGCCGCGGACCGCCTCGGCGACGCCGGCCCCGTCGTCTGCAAAGCCGATGACGACCGTGTCGGGACTGGGTTCTGCGGCGTAGACATCGACGGCAACCTCGCCGTCGTTGTGGACGGCAGCGTTCGAGAGGATGTTCTGAAAGATAGAGTCGAGCAAATCGCCTGCGAAGACCTGATAGTCGAACTCCTCGGGGTCGTAATCGACGGTGAGCCGCTCGAATTTGGTGTCGACATTCTCGACCACACCCGTCAGAATCGGTTCGACGGCGCGGGATTCGGGTTCGCCCTCGTTTTCGAGCGTCTTCACGAGGTCGCCGACGCGGTCGATGAGGTCGGCCGCCTCGCCCGCAGTGCGCTGGATTTTCTCAGCGTACTCGGTCGTCTTGTCGTCCTCGACGAGACCGACCATGGCATCGGAAAAGCCGGCGATGACCTGCAGGTCGTTGCCCAGGTCGTGGCGCAGCAGGCGGTCGTAGACCTCTATCATCTCCTTTCGCTTTTCGAGGTCGTTGCGGGCCCGCTCCAGTCGCTCCCGCGAGCGGATGTTGTTGATAGCGGTCGCCACGTGGTCGGCCAGATACTCCAGTGGCTTGACGTGGTGTTCCTCGACGTGGTCGATAGTCGTCCACTCGACGGTCATGATGACGCCGAGTTCGCCCATCTCGTCGCTGTAGATGCTCGGCGTCGCGATGGTGAGCGCCGCATCCGGTTCCTCGATGCCGAGGTCCGCGGGCGTGACGACCACCGTGTCCTCCGTGGTGTAGCCCACCTCGGTACCGGCAGCGGGGAGGATGACCGTCTTCCCCGTCTCGTAGACGTGGCGCTCCAGCGGTGACGGGTCGTCACCCGGACTCAGGGTGGGCGACATACTCTCAAGGACCCGGAGGTCACCCTGGTAGACCTCGGTGACCGTCGGCGATGGATGCCCGTCCATCACGTGAAACGTGGCTTCGAGTGCGTACGTCCCCACCTCACCGACCGTGTTGCTCTGGTTGACCTCCCGGCTGTACTTGACGAGTTGCCCGACCGTCCTGGCCGTCTTGGGATTGTCCTGGCCCCCCTCAGACTGTTCTTCAGATGTCATTATAGACCCAGCGGATACTAACTGGTGTTACGACGCAGGCCACACAAAAAATCGTTTCGCCGGCTTCGGATTTCGATACTCACTCCAGGCGGTATCTGAGTAGGGCTGCGATACCACCGAGGTTGCGCAGTTGCTGCCCCGGGGCGAACTCCCCGGAGAATACTGTCACGTCGCCACCCTTCTGCTCTGTCGTCTCGATAACGGTATCGACATCGATAGCCCACTCGCCATCCCCGCTGCGCTCCTCGCGCAGTCGGTCGTCCAGTACCAGCAGGTCCTCGATTGCACCGTAATCTGCGGCTGTGGCAACCTGGTCCGGTCCGTAGGCGACTTTCGCCCCCTCGGCGATTCGTTCGGTCAGTTCGTCGATGAGTGCCGACTCCTCGGCGATACGCGTCTCGCGTTGTACCTCGTCGACTGCGCCTCGCTTGAGGACTTCGTGGACGCCGCGGTCACCGACGGCGCTTGTATCCACGGTCGTAATCTTCTCTGCGAGGTTCTGTGTCTCCTCCTCGATGTAATCCAGTGTGTCTTGCTTGGTGAACCCGGGGCCGGCGAGGATGATAGCGTCTACATCCAGTCGAGCCAGTACGTCGGTCAGTTCCGAGAACAACTCCGATCGCGGGCGGGCGTACTCGCCTTTGCCCGTGGGTGCAGTGATGGTCGCCCGTTCCTCGACGCCGTACTGGGCAACGGTGTGAACGTGTGCCTCGCCCTCCTCGACGGTCGCGATGGCTACGTCGGCGTTCTCCGTGGCCTCGACGGCTTCCTCGATGCGCTCCTCTTGGTCGGGTTTCCACACCTTCTCGACCTCGATTTCGTCGCGTTCCTCGACGTTGATGGTGTGGTGATGGCCGAGCTGGTCCTCACGGGAGCAGTCAGCGATTTCGCCGCCGACGCGGAGACGGTTGGCGAACTTGGCGAACTCCACCGTCTCGACGGCGATTTCCAGCCAGAGGTGTTCGCGCTCGCCGCCGGTATCGCGGAGTTGCTCGTCGTCGCGCTGGATGCGCCGCGTGGTGTCGCCGGCGACGCGGTCCCCGGGCTCGATGACGTGTGAGAGATGCCACAGGTCGTCGAGACTTTCGGGGACCAGCGTCAGGCGCTCCCGGCCGCCCTCGACGGTATAGCGGTCGGCGATTCGCATGCCCGGGTCTCCGAGCCAGTGGGATAAGTGCGTGCTGGTACCGGCCCGGGGTTTGCCAGTCCCGCAGACGACGAGCCGAGCCTTTGAACTGTACTGGCACGAACGCCCGGGTATGGACCCGGAGGCACGGGAGGTCCTCGCTGGCGACCCGGACCTTGGCCCGCTCGTCGACGCGCACGGCCCGGTGGAAGTCGCCGCTGCCGACCAGTTGTTTCCCCGCTTTGTCGTCTCTATCCTGCGCCAGCAGGTCTCGATGGACGCCGCGGCAGCCATCCGGGAGCGCCTCTTCGAGCGCTTCGAGGTGACGCCCCGGTCGATGCTGGCAGCGGACCCCGAAATGCTTCGGAACATCGGGCTCTCCGCGGCCAAAGTGGAGTACGTCAGAGCCGCTGCCGAGCGCTTCGAGACTCGGGACTACGACCACACGTATTTCGCTGACAAAAGCGACGAGGCGGTGATGGCGGAACTAACCGGGATACACGGCGTTGGCCCGTGGACCGCCAAGATGTTTTTGCTGTTCTGTCTGGGCCGGCCGGACGTGTTCCCCGTGGAAGACCTCGGTATTCGCAAGGGGATCCAGGAGGTTGTCGGTTCGGAGTTGACCCGCGCTGAGATGCGGGCCCATGCCGAGCAGTGGGCACCCTACCGGTCACATGCCTCGTTGTACCTCTGGCGGGCCACTGACGGGTGATGAAAGGATGACTCGGCAACCGACAGACCTGTAAATAGGCCTCGTCTGGGTACATAGCATATGGGAACAGTGCGGTCAGGTAAGGACAGCCTAGCCGGTGTCCGTTCGGTCCGGTGTCTGCGGAATCATAGATGAAATCTCGCCGGATATTCTTTCTGGGATTGATAACTGTCGCGATTGTTCTCTCCGCATCGATTCTGGTCGGCTTTCAGCTCTACAGAGGGACAGTCGAGGACCAACACGAGACGGAGGTAACCCAGACCGCGGCCTTCGTCCAGTCGGAACTCGATACCCGTCTCAGAGACCATCAGACGACGGTGACACTGTGGGCGCGAAACCCCGATATCGGGACCCACGGGACTCCGGCACAGCAGGAGAGTATCCAGTCGTTCGTAAACGAGACGGACTTTTCAGGTGCGTCAGTCATCGCAGCAAACGGCACGATGACGAGTATCGAATCCGACCTCTCGGCAGCGCAGCGGCGCAATCTCACGGGGCAGGATTTCAGTGACCGCGAGTACTTCCAGCAGGCGAGCCAGGGCGACACCTACGTGAGTGCTCCCGTCAAGGCCGAGTCGGGGAACTACATCGTCACGATAAGCACGCCGATTCGACAGAACGGCACAATCGTCGGCACGTTCAACGCTGCCTTCCATCTCGGAAATACGTCGTTTTTCGGCCAGACCGCCGATTCGATGGACGACTCGAAGGGTCTGACCGTGCAGTCAGCGGCCGGCAACAGTATCTACACGACCGACCCGGACCCGTCGTCCGACCTCGTTCTCGGCAACGCCACGTTGACAGAGACGAACTGGTCGGTGACAGTCAGCGAGAGTCAGTCGGTCATCCAGCCGGCGATGCAGCAGACGACGTATCTCCAGTTCGGGATGCTCCTCACCGTTCTCTTCGCCGTCGCGGGCTTTGGCTGGTGGAACTACCGGCGCAATCTCACGCAGGTCGAGCACCTGCTCGACGGATTCGAGACGCTGGGGAACCAGAACTACGGGACCGAGATATCTGTTGGAGGCACCGAGGAGTGGGAGCGAATCGGCACGACGTTCAACGAACTGAGCCACACACTGGACCGGTATATCACAGAACGGGAGGAACGCGAGCAGGAACTCAGGCAGTTCCGTCGGGGTGTCGAAGCGGCGGGACACGCCGTCTTCCTGACCGATGCGAGAGGGACCATCGAATACGCAAACCCCGCGTTCGAGGACATCACCGGCTATACGCCAGCGGAGGCAATCGGTCGGACACCACGCATTCTCAGCTCGGGCAAACACGACCAGGCCTTCTATGAAGACCTCTGGGAGACGATACTTGCGGGGGACATCTGGGACGAAAGCATCGTCAACCGCCGGAAAGACGGCGAACTCTACCACGCAAATCAGACCGTCGCGCCCATCATGACCGACGGGGAGGTCGACGCGTTCGTCGCCATCCAGACGGATATCACCGAACGCAAAGAGCGGGAAAAGCAGTTGCAGGTTCTCGCACGGGCATTGCGACACAACCTCCGCAACGACATGAGCGTCATCCGTGGCCGGGCCGAGAAGATTCGAGCGGAGACTGACGGGACCACCGCCGAGAGCGCTGACAGTATCGTCGCGAAGAGCGAGGATTTCCTGGCAGTCGCCGACAAGCAACGGGACATTATCGAGACACTGCTCGAATCGCCGGACAGTCGCTCTATCGACGTCTGCTCGCTTCTCCAGCAGGTCACAGAGCAGATACAGGCGGAGTACCCGGATGCGTCGGTGACAGTCGAATGCCCGGACGACGCCGAGGTGACCGCGACGAGGCGTATCGAGCAGGCGGTCGAGGAACTGCTGACGAACGCAATCACACACAGCGACCGGGAAAACCCCGATGTCGGCGTCCGTGTCGAGATGGATGCGGACTGGCTCGCTATCGAGATCGCGGACGACGGACCGCGAATCCCGGAAATGGAGCGCCAGGTACTCGGCGGCGAAGAGGCAGTCGGGCCGCTGTACCACGGCAGCGGACTCGGACTGTGGCTCGTCTACTGGATTGTGCGACGGTCCGGTGGGACGCTCACCTTCGAGGAGAACGACCCTCGGGGGAACGTCGTCCGCATCGAACTCCCGCGGTGACACAGTTACGAAGGCGGGGTAGTCCGAGAAGCCCCCGCAGTTTTGTTCCTCGGCGTCGAACCCCCGGACAGAGACGGTTCGTCCCCTATATGCCCCGCTACCAGACGACTGTCGAGGATGGGACAATCTACGTCGGCACAGCGGACGGACCACTGGAAGTGGGTGCCGTAGAAGACGCGCTCGCAGTCGTCGGCGGGCCTTCCTGGACGATTTCCTACTCCGACGAGGAGAAACAGCGCCACCCCCACATGGACACCTCCGATGAGGGGCTCACCGTGGATGTGGTCGATATGATGCGGGCGATGACCCACTCCGAGCGCTTCGTCGAGACGCTGGCTGCACAGCCATCCGAACCCCCCGATGACGGCACAGACGACGTATCACCCCGGCTCGGCCTGTTCGTGGGAAAGCTACTGGAGAACCTGGAAAGCGGCGTCGACTGACGACCAGATTCGGACCCGCGAGGGCTCCCAGTCGTGCCGTATTCTCAAGCGGTGACTGCAGGTGTCCACCAGACTGTCAGCTGTAGACCCGTAAGGGGAAGACAGAGGGCTACTACCGTGGCGTCATGGGAATACGGGGACGACGCCGGAGTGGGCTAAGAGTACGGCCGGCAGTATCACGTAAAGTCACCGAGTGACTGCTGCCCGTCGGAGTCTGACCGCGTCGACTCGGAGTCCTCGTCGGTTGTCGTGGGGGCTGTCTCGTCGAACCCATCGAGGCTGGCCTGCTGGCCATCGGTAAATTGCAACTTCGAGACCCGGACGCCCAGCTTTCTGACGCGTTCGTCGGCAAACTCTTTCAGCAGGTCGAGCGCCACCTCCTCGACGAGGTCGGCGTCCTCGACGGGACCGGGCAGCGACCGCGCACGAGTATGGACATCGAAGGGAGGGGTCACGACCTTGATGCCGATGGTCTGGTAGAGTGCGCCCTCCCGGCTTGCTCGCTCTGCCACGTCGGCTGCCAGCGCGGTGACCCGCTCGCGTTTCTGTTCGGCGTCTGCCGTCGCCTCGGTAAAGGCTGACTCGCGGTTGAGACTCTTGGGCTTGCCTTTCGGTTCGACGGGGCGGTCGTCCTCGCCGCGGGCGTAGCGATGGACCTCCAGACCGCGCTCGCCGAAGCGCTCGCGAAGTTCTGTTGGATCTGCGCCCGCGAGGTCTCCGGCCGTCTCGATGCCCATCTCCCGGAACTCGCTTGCGGTCACCGGACCGACACCGTGGACCTCCTCGACAGCCAGTGGGGCCATGAATTCCCGCACGTCGTCGGGTTCGACCACGACCAGCCCATCGGGTTTGTCGTGGTCGCTGGCGATTTTCGCGGCACTCATCGAGGGAGCGATGCCGACGCTTGCGGTGACACCGACCTCCTCGTCGATGCGCGTTCTGAGCCGCTGGCCGAAGGTTCGAAGGTCACTGTCCCAGGAGAGGCGGTCTGTCACATCCAGATAGGCCTCGTCGATGCTTACCTCGCGGACGGTGTCGGCCTCACTGTGGAGAATCTCCTTTACCTCGGCGGCGACGGACTCGTAGTAGTCGAGGTCGACCGGCCGATAGAAGCCGGCTTCGGTCACGTCGAGGTCGGGGTCTTTTGCTGCCTCCACCTTCCGGGGCAGGACTTTCAGGGCCTCCGAGATGGCCTCGGCGGACTCGACGCCAAACTCGCGGGCCTCGTAGCTGGCCGTCGCCACCGCGCCGTGGGACTCGCCGGGCTCGTAGCCCATCCCGACGACCAGCGGCTCACCTCGCAGTGCGGGCTCGCGCAACCGCTCGCAGGCGGCATAGAAACAGTCCATATCGACGTGACAGACGACACGCTCGGCATCGTCGCTGACGCCGGGCAACGTCCCGTCCCGGGGCATACGCGATAGCAGGAACCGGCGCGGCTTAAGCGGTGCCGTCGCTGAGAGATGTCGAAAACCGCAAGAATGCCGCGGTGTCGCCGGCCGGGTCGACACCGGGCGCGTTTCCTGGACTGCGGTGCCAATTGACCGGAACGATTCGGCGGTCGTTCCCGCCGGAAGCCCCGCTCACCAGGGCTTCATGTGTATGTTAATGTCTATCGCACTTAATTGTTTCCCTGCCGGTAACGGCTGCCCAGGAAACGGAGAATTCAGTCGAAGTGGGCCACGCGCTCCATCTGCTGGACGAAACAGCCGGGACTACAGTACAGTTCCGTGCGCGTATCCCGTCCGCCGTCGGCAGGCAAGACGTGCTCGACGCGCTCGTTTGCGTCTGCCTTGGAGATGCTCCCACCGCAAAAGCCACACTGCCGGTCGGTCGACATCGATGCGTCCCGCCGCTTTTCGGCCAGTCGCTGACCGAGGTGTGCGCTATTGTGGACTCCCATGTGTACTCCCGTCACACGCTGTGATAGTGCGAGCGTACGCTCTATCACCACTTAGAGATGCGTCAGACGACGGTCTGACGCCCACTGGGGACAGGACCGTGCCAGGCGACTGAGGCGATAGTTTCGAGACGGTGGGACGCCTCGGAATCACCAGATGACGATTCAGCAAAGTGACCTGCCCTGTCCGGATTGCGGTCACTCCTTGCAGGTCATTTACGTGACGGAGCTGGAACAGGTTGTCTCGGGGTGGACCTGTCCCGAGTGTGGCTATCTCGCCTCCGAAAGGGACGACTTCGAAGCACGGGTCCCCCAGCCCGAGGAACGCGAATACGTCCTGCGCATCGAGAAACGCCTTTCGAGCGAGGATGTGCGGACCCCGCTGGCAACCGTCGAAGACGAGTTCCGCGCTCGCGCGAGCGCTGAGATGGCCGACGACGAGGTGTGGTTGCTCATCGACCCCGACGAGGACACTGTCGTCGATGTGGAAGCCGGCGACGACGCGCTCGACGGGAACGAATCGGAGTAAGGCCAAGCGCCACGGATTTAAGGGGTGGGCTTGGCTACGATAACCCGAGTTAGTCCCTCCATGGAGACCTACTACGACGTGCTTGGCGTCCCGGAAGACGCCTCGACGGACGACATCGAGGCTGCATACCGGGAGCGACTGAAGACGACTCACCCCGACGTGAGCGACGACGACGACGCCAGCGACCGGACGAAGCTCCTCATCGAAGCCAGGGACGTACTGACCGACGACGAGGAACGGGCCCGCTACGACAGGCTTGGACACGAGCAGTACGTCGAGACAGCCGGCGGTCCAGAAACCACCCAGACACAATCCAGTGACGAGGACGCCGGCGGCTGGGAGACCGCCGACCCGGACTTCGATTTCAGCACGAGTGGGACAAACGGTAGCCAGTCCTCCGACACCGGTTCCGGCGATACCACGACGGGAACGGGCTGGAGTGAGGCCAGCCAGGAAGCGTGGTCCTGGACCGAGGAAACGGGCGACACGGGTACGTCGACAGCACGCGACAACCAGCGCGCCCCACGCGACTCGTGGAGCGACAGCGGCCAAACGGGACAGACCGAAGCAACGGAGACAGCGTCCACCGCAGGCCAGGACGCTGACTGGCGGGCCTGGAACACGGGCGGTGCCTTTTCAGTCCGGAACGCTTCGGGGCAGGGTGGCTACACGGTGCCAACGGGACAGACGCTTGTCGTCCTCTGTCTCACATTTTTGTTCTATCCGCTCTTGCTTGGGTCGGCGCTGTTCCAGGGCTTTCCGCTGTTTGTCAACGTGGTCGTTGGGGGCTGTGTCCTGCTAGTCGTCGCCTATCTCCAGAGTATGCCGACGGTCGGTATCGTCGTCTTTGGCTCGTGGTCACTGCTGACGCCGGTGCTCTTCTCCGCGGTGGGGCTGCCGCTTTTCTCGCCGTTCGGACTCACGGCGCTCGGCGGAACCGTCTTCGCGCTTGGGCTCTCGCTGTTGACGAAGGTCGTGATTCGACCCTGAGATGGGTGCGACGACTCTGTCGGTTTCGAGGGATTGGGTCACCGTGACGAAATGAGACCCGGTTGTAGCTACTGGACTGTTTCACAGACACGCTCGTGGAGCCTGTCCCGGACGCGATGACTCCCCTCGGCATCCGTCCGGAATTCGATGACGGTTGCACCGTCGCTACCGACCGACTCCTCGAACAGCGAGAGGAACGTCGCGCGGTCGTCAGCGCGCTTGAACTCCAGCCCGTAGAGATCGCCAGTCGGCTCGAAATCGAGTCCGTGTGGCGTCTTGAACTGCTCGGTGAACGGCGGGTCGAAGTCCTCGATGGGGAGTTTATGGAAGATGCCACCGCCGTCGTTGTTGACGAGTACGATGGTCGCATCGACGCCACACCGCGAGAGCGCGAGCAGGCCGTTCATGTCGTGGTAGTAGGCGAGGTCGCCGGTGACAACCACAAGCGGGTCATCGGTTGCGCTGCCGGCACCAAGCGCCGTCGACGTGATGCCGTCGATGCCGCTGACGCCACGATTGCCCAGTACTGTCAGGTCTGCCTCGCGGGGCTGGCCGAAGCGGTCGATGTCCCTGACGGGCATGCTGTTGGAGACGAACAGTGTCGCCGGGTCGGGCGCGGCCGCCACCACGTCCCGGCAGATTGCACCCTCGATGTACTCTTCGGCGAAGGTCTCATCGACCGCCTCCCAGTGGGTGCGTTCGGCGGCCGCGAGGCGCTCGCGCCATCCGTCGCTGCCCGGCGAGGCAACGGCATCGGCCAGGTCCGAAAACAGCGCCGTCGGGTCCGCGACCACGAGGTCCGTGGCAGTGAACTCCGCCTCACGCCACTGGCCGGCGGGGTCGACGACCACCTGCTGCGTGTCCACATCTCGGAGGTACTTGCGCAGGACCTTCGAGGTAGGCGAAGCACCAGTCCGGAGGACGAAATCGGGTTCCGGCCAGTCCTCGGCGGCGTCCAGATAGGAGTCGTAGCCGCCACAAACCGGGAGCGTCTCCACATCGGGGCCGAACCGCTGGTCCGACAGCGGGTCAGCCAGTACGGGTGCATCGGTCGCCGCGGCTAGCTGCCGGACCGATTCGCGCGTGGGGGTCGGCCCGTCGGCTGGCCCGCAGACGATGAGTGGGCGGTCTGCGTCGTCTATCGCGGACGCGAGACGCTCGGTGTCCACCGAGTCAAGTCGCGTTCGGCCTGTGGTCGTCGAGACGAACGGCCCGTTTCGGCCTCCAGCGCCCAGCGGAGCAGTCGTCTCGATGTCTTCCGGCACGTCCTCGGGCACGTCGAGAGGCTCCAGTGGCTTCCGGAACGGGACGTTGAGATGGACCGGGCCGGCCGGCGGGCCGCCGGTGTTACGCATCGCACGCGCTGCGGTAACGCGGAGCGAGCGGAGCTTGCGGTCCTCGGGCTCGGGTTCGGGGAGTGTGCGATACGACCGGACGGCATCGCCATAGAGTTTCTGCTGGTCGGTCGTCTGATTTGCCCCGCTGTCTTGCAGTTCCGGCGGCCTGTCTGCGGTCAACAAAAGCAGGGGAACGCGGCTCTCGCTGGCTTCGAGCACCGCGGGATGGAAGTTCGCCGCTGCAGTCCCCGACGTGCAGACGACTGCTGTCGGAGTGCCAGTGCGACGGGCTCGGCCCAGTGCGAAAAACGCACTCGAACGCTCGTCGAGATGTGAGAAGACACGTACGTCAGGATGCTCGGCGAAAGCGACGGTCAGCGGCGTCGACCGGCTGCCCGGCGAGATGCAGACGCTGTCGAGACCGGCCGCGACCAGTTCGGAGACGAGCGTCTCGGCCCAGAGTACGTTGCGGTTGGGTGCAGTCATATCCTATCTCCTGCGTCTCATTCGAGCTCGTCGAGCATGGGACCGTACTTCAGTTGCAGTTCGTCCCACTCCTCGTCAGGGTCGCTGTCGGCGACGATGCCGGCCCCGGCAAACAGCGACGCGGAGCTGTCGGCGGCCAGCGCCGACCGAATCGCCACCGCGAAGGTCCCGTTGCCCTCGGCGTCGAGCCAACCGATGGGGGCGGCATACCACCCGCGGTCGAAGGCCTCGGTCTCGCGTATCGTGCGCAGGGCGGTTTTGGGTGGGAGACCACCGACCGCCGGCGTCGGATGCAACGCCTCGACGAGCGAGAGGACGTGCCTGTCCTGTGCCAGTTCGGCACGAATCGGCGTCTGGAGGTGCTGGACCGTGTCGAGCCGGCGAATCGTCCGGGTGCCGGCGGTGACATCCGCAGCCAGCGGTTCGAGTTGGTCCTGTATTGTCTCGACGACGAGCTGGTGTTCGTGGACATCTTTCTCGCTTTCGCGCAGTTGTGCAGCGAGCCACTCGTCTTCGGACGGCGTCTCACCCCGACCGGTCGAACCGGCGAGTGCCTCCGTCCTGACTGTCCGGCCGTCCAGCCTGACGAGCCGTTCCGGTGTTGCACCGAAGAAGGTACTCCCGAGAGACGGCTCGAAGAGGAACCGATAACAGCCGGGGTATGTCTCACTGAGGCTGGCAAGCGCGTCGGCGACGTTCACGCTACCGTCGAGGTCGACGGCCAGCGACTGGGCGAGAACGACTTTCTGCAGGTCGCCACGGGAGACCTGTTCTATCGCGTCCTCGACCTGCTGTCGCCAGCCCTCACGGGACGGGGTCGGTCGCTTCTCGCGGATTCCCGGTGGGTCCGTCTGGTCGAATTCGGGCAGCGAGTCGAGCCGCTGCTGCCAGCGTTCGAGCGTGTTATCCGCCGTTTCAGCGGCGTCGACATCCGTCGCGGCCGCCGTCAGCCACGCCCCACCGGACGTGACCGTCAGTTGTATCGACGGCAGGACGAACTGGGCAGCCGGGAAGCCCTGCCACTCCTCACCGTCGGTGTGGTCTTCGTGGAATGCGAAGCCGCCAAAGAGGCGCGGCCGGGCATCCTCCGGGATGCTATCGGGCGTCTGCAGGCCATCAAAGAGACCGTCGGCAGCGGCCCGGACGGTATCGAACCGGTCCGGACCGTCCGCCTGTATAAGCGCCGCAGCACCGCCGGCGACGACGGTCCGGGTTGCATTCCCCCACCCGAGACGCGGCCGGTCAACGGCGTGGAGAAACGACCGCACGGACGGCCGGTCGACAGCACATGACCGGACGACGCCCGTGACCTCCGACACTGGCACCGCCTGACCGTCGGCTCGGACTGACTCCATCTACAGCCTCTAGGGGTTCCCAGCCTTTGAGCCTAACTATCCCTGACGGTCATCAGAGATGCCACAGCACCGTCGTTCCGACCCTGTCTCGCTGTCGAGCCCCGGACTATTCTACCGGTAACTCGAATATTGGCTTTCGGGTAGAGAACTTTTGTTTGGGATTGAGAAGGAGATATTAGCGAAAGATGTAAGTACCCCCGTCAGGTTTAAATGCCCCTCAGTCGAAGCACCGGTGTTGAGATGCCCAAGGTAGAGATCACAATCCCGGAACATCTTGAGATGCAGATCGCCCAGCTAGTCGAGCAGGGCGAGTTCCTCAACCGCGAGGAAGCGATCGAGGACCTCCTTTCGACCGGGTTGAAGGCGTATAAGACGAGCGGGCCGACCGACGACGAGGAAGAGCCCGGGGGACTCGAAGACGACGGTATGATGGGACACGACGACGAATACGTCTTCTGACGGGTCCCCGCGGCCGGGCGCGAGCGTGACGAATCCGTCTGTTGAGTACCGACGTGGCGTCGGTCCCCTCCGGCGAAGCGTGCTGCTCGCGACGGCTGTCGGAACTGGTAGTCCCTCCCAAACAATTCTTAACTGCTGGCCTCATGAATAGGTGTGTATGCACAAAGACGAGCTACTGGAGCTACACGAGCAAATGGTCACTATCATGGAGTACTTCAAGGACCTCGAACACGTCGACAGCACGCTGTTCGAGGCCTACGACGAACTCGATGTGACACCGTCGGACGTCCACATGTCCAAAAGCGAGCACAAACACGCCGTGTTCGTCCTCGGGAACGCACTCGCAACGGCGATGAGCGAAGACGAGTTTTCGGATGCCGGCCGCGTCGGCAAGCGGATGCAGGAACTCGCCGAGGACGCAGAGCGCAAACTGTAGTTGATGCCCAAGTGAGAGTGGACGCTACTCCGTCTCCAGTGCGTCGAGTATTCCGGGGTCCGTCTGGAACTTTAACACGTTGTGTAACGCGTGATTGCGCACGTTGTCGACGACATCGCCGTGTTCCTTGTAGAACTCGTGTACCCACCGTGATTCCGCTTCACGCCCGGGGAACATCATGATAGCTTTCCACTGGTACGTGCCCGTCGACAGCGAGTAAAACAGGGTGTGTTCGTCGTCTCTGATGAACTCCATCGTCTCACGCCATTCGTCCGCAAAATGGGTCGTGTCGAACTTGAACTCCAGTAGCGTGAAGTTGAAGTAGGCTTCATTGATTAGAATTGCGTCCCTGAACACCCCCTCCTCGCGCATCTCGCGCACTGATTCACTGACGGTCACGTGGGAGACGTTGATATCGTACCTCTCTTCGAGTCGGTCCGCAAGCTTCCGGGAGGAGAGTTGGGGGTCCTGGGAGAGTTCCTTGAGGATAGCGATATCTCGGTCGCTAAACTCCCAATCTGGAGCATCGGCCATGAGTGTTCCCGACTGTTCATGGCGGTGTTAAATGTGGTTTACGGAGAACTATCATCTTTGACAACTAGAGATACCCCACCGCGTCGGCATCGCTACACCTGGAGATACCATCGAGTGTCCACTATTTCGTCGACCACCGTGAGGGCAGCAACGGCAAAGGCGTGGCCGGTCAGTCGGTCGACGGGATGTATCGGGCAATCACTCCCCCTCGAATTCGGGATCGCGCTGTTCGATAAACGCTGTCGCACCCTCGGCGTGGTCGGCACTGGCCACCGTCTCCCGCAGAGCCTCTATCTCTGCCTCGACGGCCTCTCCGACGGTCCGACGACGACCGTCTTCGATGAGCCGTTTCGAGGCCTGTAACGCGACAGTCGGTCCGGTCGCGACACGTGTGACCAGTTCCTGCGTGCGCTGTTCGAACTCGTCGGTCGGGTAGACGCGATTGAACAGGCCCAGCTCCGCTGCCCGGTCACTGTCTATCAGTTCCCCGGTGAAGACCAGTTCCTTGGCGACATTGACGCCGACAGTGCGCGCAAGCAGTGCGGAAGTGCCCGAGTCGACCGAGAGACCGACCTGCCGGAAGCCAAAAGAGAGCTTCGCTCGCTCGCTTGCCAGCACGAGATCACAGGCGATGGCAAGCGCCGCGCCAGCGCCGAAGGCCGGCCCGTCCACCTTCGCGATGGTCGGCAACGGACACTCGGCGACAGCCTGGACCGCGCGGTTGACCGGCAGGGCGTACTCCTCGATGCGCTGGTCGATAGGCACATCACTGGCGACGCCTTCGACCATCGCTTTCACGTCACCGCCGGCACAGAAATACCCGCCCGAGCCCTGGACAACGAGACAGCGACTCTCCCCATCGACAGCGGAGTCGACTGCCGATTGCAGCTCCTCGGCCATCTCGGCGGAGAGTGCGTTGCGAACGTCGGGGTCGTGTAACGTAATCGTCGCCGTCTCACCTGTCGTGTCGACTGTGATGTGCTCGCTCATACCCCCAGAGATGCCCACCAGCCCGATAAGTCTCCGGGCAAATCAGCCCGCAAGTTCCGGTGCGATGGTTTCGAGGACGGCCCGACCGCTTTCCCGTCCAGTCAGGTCCGGCAGTTCCCGGACTGGCAGGTCAGGGAACGTTGTCCGCACCTCGTCGAGTACAGACTGCTGGTCCGCTCGCTGTGTGCGACACCGGTCACAGTCTTCGTTCCCCTCCGCGAGGACGCGATTGAAAACGAGCGTGTCGACCGGCACGTCTGCCTCGCGTAGCTGTGCGACCAGCCGCTCGGTTTCGGCAAGGACGAGCCGTTCCGGCTGGGAGACAACCCGGAACGCCGTCCGGTCGGGGTCACGCAACAGGGCGGCGACCCGCTCCATCTCTTCTAGCACTGCAGCGAAGGGACGGTCTGTATCCTCGTCGCTGCCCATCGTCGCGTAGGGGCCGAAAACCAGCGTCTTCGCGGCGTCTTTCTTCCGTGAGACCTGCTCACGAAGCGAGAGCGCCGTCTCGACGCCGGTTCCGACAGCATCCGGCAAATCCAGCAGTCGCAACGTGTGGCCCGTGGGTGCAGTATCGAAGACCACCCGGTCGAAGCGCTCCTCCCGAGCGTAGCTATCGAGCGTCGTCAGGGCAGCCAACTGGTCACTCCCGGGAAGCAGCCCGGACCGGAAGAGGTCGCGCATCCCCGCCTCATCCAGGTCGACGCCAACACCGTCGAGGTCCTCGACCAGTGCCTCAAACAGCGCCTCGTAGCGGCCGGTCTCCTCGCTCGGGTCGACTTCGACGGCCGACAGCCCCGCCGTCACCTCGGTCGGGGCGCTGGCGATGGTTGTGTCATAGACATCCGACAGGGAGTGTGCAGGGTCCGTCGAAACGACCAGCGTCTCGTAGCCGGCGTCAGCGTAGCCGAGGCCGGTCGCGGCAGCGCAGGTCGTCTTCCCGACCCCTCCTTTCCCACCGTAGAGGACCACGTCAGGCATACCTAAGCGTTGGCCAGAGCGTGGAAAAAGCCACCGTCGAACCGGGCCGGCCGCTCAGTAGGTCCGCTCGATGAGGTAATCCGCGATACCTTCAAGCAGGTCGCGTTGCTCGTTGTCGGGGAGAACCTGCAGGTTCTCCTTGCCGCTTGTGACGAGTTCGCGAGCGCGCTCGCGGGCGAACTCGATGCTGCCTGCTTCTTCGAGCGTCCCGACGGCCTCGTCGATGTCGGCCTCGGTGACCGCTTCGACAGTGTCGGCGTCGACCAGGTTGTCCACGTCGACACCCTGTTGCCGGGCGTGGACGGTAATCAGCGTCTGCTTGTTCTCGACGAGGTCGCTGCCGCGTTGCTTGCCGAGCTGTTCGGTCGGCGTCGTCAAATCGAGCAGGTCGTCCTGAATCTGGAAGGCACGCCCAACATCAAGCCCGTAGCCGTACAGCGCCTCAGCGGCGCCCTCGTATCCCATCAGCGTTGCGGGAATCGATGCAGATGCCGCGTACAGCACAGCCGTTTTCAGTTCGACCATCTCCAGATACTCATCAGTGGAGACCGCACCGCGTTGCTCGAAGCCGATATCCAGCGACTGCCCCTCGCAGATCTGCGTGCAGGTCTGTGCCAGTTCCGACAGCGCTTCGACGGAGCGTGCGGATTTCGCCCCCGTTTCGAGCATCTCCTCGAAGGCCTTCGCATAGAGGGTATCCCCGGCGAGAATGGCCGTCGAGAGGCCATACTCCTGATGGACTGCCGGAACGCCGCGGCGGACATCGTCGTCGTCCATGATGTCGTCGTGAATCAGCGTAAACGACTGGATGATTTCGACGCTGACTGCCGCAGCCATCACGTCGATGGCATCGCCCTCTGCAGTCGGGATGGCTCCGTAGTCGGGGTCTGTCGGCGCCGCGTTTGCCAGCGACTCCGCGGCCAGCAGCAACATCGTCGGCCGGAGTCGCTTGCCGCCGGCCTCCAGCAGGTACCGCGAGGCCTCGTAGAGTTCCTCGGGTTCGGCCATCGGCAGTCGCGTGTCGATGGCATCGTTGACGACGCTGCGCCGGGCCGTAATCGCCTCCTCGACCGCCTGCTGTCCTGACATCGGTCTCACTCGACCAGCGTAATCATGTTTCCGTTACGGGTGACGTGCAGGTCCCGACCCATCTTGTAGCCCATGCTCTCACACAGGTCGACGTAGGGAGCGAAGCCTTTCATGTCCTGGTGGGCGGGGATGACGTTCTGTGGCTGGAGCGCGTCCAGCATCTCGTAGTGGCCCTCGCGGTTGAGGTGGCCCGAGACGTGGATGTCGTCGTAGATTCGCGCACCCTGCATACCAAGCAGTTTCTCGGACTGATAGCGCTGGCCCTCGTTGGTCGGCTCCGGGATGACCCGTGCCGAGAAGATGACTTTATCGCCGCTGTCCAGTTCGTATGGCGTCTCGCCACGGCCCATCCGAGTGAGCATCGCACGCGGCTCACCCTGGTGACCGGTCACGATGGGCAGGAAGTTCTCCTTGCCCTCGTTCATGATTCGCTTGAACGTGCGGTCGACGGACTTGCGGTGGCCGTACATCCCAAGGTCGTCGGGAAAGTCAACAAAATCGAGCCGTTCCGCAGTACCGGAATATTTCTCCATCGAGCGACCCAGCAGGACTGGCTGGCGGCCGATATCGTCGGCGAACTCGACGAGGCTTTTCACGCGTGCGATGTGGCTGGAGAACGTAGTCGCGACGATACCGCCGTCGTAGTCCTCCAAACTGTACATCACGTCTTTGAGGTGCTTGCGCGCGACCGACTCCGAGGGTGTTCGACCCTTCTTGCCGGCGTTGGTACAATCCTCGATGTAACACAGGACGCCCTCGCCTTCACGACCGATTTCCCGGAAACGCTCCATGTCGATTGGGTCCCCGATAACCGGCGTGTGGTCCATCCGCTTGTCCAGTCCGTAGACGACAGACCCCTCAGGCGTGTGCAAAACGGGGTTGATGGCGTCGATGATGGAGTGTGTGACGTTGACGAACTCCAGTTCGTTGTGGTCGCCGATGGACATCGTCTCGCCGGCTTCCATCTTGACGAGGTCGTTCTGGACGCCGAACTTCTCCTCGCTTTGAATCTGCTGTTTGACCAGTTCGATGGTAAACGGCGTCGCGACGATGGGGGCGTCATAGCGGTGGGCGAGCTTCGAGATTGCCCCGATGTGGTCGAGGTGCCCGTGCGTGGGCACGATGGCTTTCACGTCACCTTCCAGGTCGGACATGACCCGGTCGTCAGGGATGGCACCCATGTCAATGAGGTCCAGTGAGTGCATCCGCTCGGTTTCGACGTTGTCGTGAATCAGTACCTTCGAGAGGTTCAGGCCCATGTCGAAGACGACGACGTCGTCGCCTGCGCGAACCGCCGTCATCTGTCGGCCGACCTCTTCGTAACCGCCTATCGTTGCAATTTCGACTTCCATGGTATCACGCCGAGGAAGCCATCCGATGGGGGCGAGCGGCCGGCAATGGTCGCGAAACTACCGAAACGGGGCAGTCGGCTCCGCAATCCGGACGACTACCGCGCGTCCCGGTTTCCGTTCTCGCACGCGCTGTGGCTGTCGGGGCACCCTCCGTGAGGGTCCCGACGGACGCGTGTGCCGGCCGTCACACCGCTACCTCGGACGGCCGTACGCTCGGTTATCCAGTCGTACAAGTCGACGTGGTAAAAACTGTTGGGTTCGGTCCGACTACTCGTCGTCAGTCGGGTCCGCGAGCGGGTCACCAGCCGAGGGGTCACCCGCAGGCTCGACCGATTCGGTGTCGGCCGGTTCGTCGGGAATCGACTCTTCGCTGGAGTCCTCTGCTGGTTCCTCCTCGTCCTCCGTCGACCCGAAAGCGATCTCCTCCGGACTCGGCTCCGGCGGGGACTCGGACTCCCCTTGCAGGTCCGTGTCCTCGTCGACAGACCCCGCCGAGTCCGGCGGCGCACCCATCGTGGGCTCCGAGCCCGCCTCACTCGTCGTTGCCTCGCTGGCTGTCCCCGTTGTGGTGTCATGTCCATCAGTGGCTTCTTCGGGCGTCCGTGTGGCGGACTCCCAGCTACTCTCTTCTGTCTCTGCCGTTTCGGTGATATGTCGCTGGTCCGTATGGGACTCATCGACCCCACCGGTATCGGCCGTCCCCTCCGATTGGCTGGTGATGGGGTCGTCGGGCCTGCCATCACCTGCACCGGCTGACACAGCGGACTGCTCGGTGCTGTCGCTCGTCTCGCTGGCATCGTCGTTCGCCACGGCACCCCTTCTGGCAGCCCCGGTTTGGGCTGTCTCGCCAGGGGCCGCGTTGCTATCGGCCGCTGCGGTGGCGTCCGCTGTCTCACGGTCCGCAGGCCCCGGGTCGGCGGCGTCCGGCGTACGCTGGGGCTCGGTTCGGTCCGTCGTGGGTTCGGTCTGCTCCTCTCCGGCGACCGGGGACGTACCACTTGAAGGCGAGGACTGCTCGGCCTGACTGCTCGATGTCTCCTGTCCCTGTGAGGAGTCCGCTTCCTGAGTCGCACTCGCACTCGCGATGGCTGTCTCGGCGTCGACCGCGTAGGCCGTCCCCGTTGCGACAGCATCCCCGACGAGTTTATACAGGATACCGAACAGTCCCGTCAGGAGGACGAACACACCGAGTGTTGCGAGGACGACAGCCCCCGCGAGCTCGCTCGTGCTGTAGGTTCCGCTTCCGATAAGGTTACGAACGTCACTGTACCCAATAGACCCCCCGAGACCGACGAGTCCTCCCCCAACGAGAAGGACGACAAACAGATACGCGAACAGCCGCGTAGCGTATTTGAAACTGTCTACTGACCTGACTGCTATCATAGCGGTCCAATCGCCAACGACACACTAATATATTTCGGCGCGACCTAATATCCCCCTACCGTCCGTCGATTGGCAGGTAAGGCCATCCTAACGGCGGACGACCGGTTCGACGACCTACCCATCAACGACGGTCCCGACATCCTCACCGCGCAGGAACGGCCCCAGTGCCGCTGGGTCGAAGATTGCGGCCGGTGCCGAGAGGGCGAGCAACGACTGGACCTTGCCGGCCATCCCACCGGTGACATCAGTCGAATCACTCTCACCCAGTACGCTTGCGACTTCATCGAAGTCGTCGATTTCGGGGATGACGTTCCCCTCCGCGTCGAGAACGCCCGGCACCGTCGAGCAAAGCCCGACTCTGTTTGCACCAAGGGATTCGCCGAGTGTGACCACGATTTCGTCGCCGCTGAGAATAGTGGCGCCCGCACCCTCCTGAACAATCGGGTCGGCCTGGACGACCGGGAGGAAGCCCTCATCGAGAGCGGTTTCGACCCCATCGGCCGGGAACGAAAGCGTCGCCGCTGCATCACGGCGGGCGACTGAAAGCGGGCTGACCGGAACGGCAGCCACGTCGCGTGCCTGGAACGCATCGACGACGGCGTCGTTGAGAACGCTCATCGCACGGTGTACGTCGGTCACGGCCGTCGCGTTTCGGGTCCCGTCAGTTTTCGAGTAGCCATGTTTGGCGGCGTGGTGATGCCCGAAACTGCCGCCGCCGTGGACCACGACGAACTTGCCGGGTTCGTAGGCGTCGACGACGGCGTCGACGACCTGTTCGAGTGTCGCTTCGTCGACTGTTTCGGGCTGGTCTTTCTCGGTGATGACGCTGCCACCGAGTTTGAGGATTGTCGTCATTCTATCCGGACACCCTCGGTCGCCAGTTCCGCGCGGAAGGCGTCCGCACAGCCGGGCGTATACTCCAGCGCAGTCGTCGTCTCAGCAGTGTCATCCAGTGCAACGATACAGCCACCGCCGCCAGCGCCAGTCAGCTTCGCACCTTCTGAACCTGCATCACGGGCAGCCCAGACCATCGCATCGAGCGACCGCGAGGAGACACCCAGCGCCTCCAGCAGGCCATGATTGAAGTTCATTAGTCGCCCGAGTTCAGCCACATCACCGTCGGCGAGCGCTTCCTCACCCCGTCGCACGACATCGCCGATAGCCGAAACCGTATCGGCGGCAAAGTCGTAGTCCTCGCGCAGTTGTCGGACGCCGGCAACGAGCGCCCCAGTGTCGCCCGCTCCGCCGTCGTAGCCGATAACGAAAGGCAGGTCCGGTGCCTCGATGGTGCGGCAATCCTCTCCCTCGACGCGGACGGCCCCGCCCATCGCTGAGCAGAACGTGTCCGCACGCGAGGCCTCGCCGTCTTGTACCACTTTTTCGACCTGATAGGCACGGTCGGCGATGTCCGCCGTCGTCAGGTCAACTCCGAGTTCGGTCGTCGCCGCCTTGATTGTCGCAACGGCGACGGCGGCCGACGACCCGAGGCCGGCACCCAGCGGGATATCGCTCTCGATGGTGATATCGAACCCAGCCTCGTCGACGCCGGCAGCATCTTTCGCCTGTGCTATCGCTTCGTTGATGTAGCCCATCGCGGCGTCTACGAGCGAATCGGAGACATCGACATCCGGACGGCCATCCGCCGCCCCCTCGTACTCGACGGTGAAGCCGTCGAGGCTGAGGTCTCCGGCGTGGACACGCATCCCCTCCTCGCGGCGTTCGGTCGTGACCCGTGCCCGCAGTTCGATGGCACAGGGAACCGCCGGCTCGCCGTAGACGACCGCGTGTTCCCCGAACAGATACACTTTCCCCGGGGCGCTTGCGGTTACCATACCCACCCCTTGCCGGACGATAGTGTTCTAAATGACGGTTTGGCCGCTCGCCCACTACAGTTCGAACTCCGTATCGTATCGCACGTAGTTGCCGAGCCACCCGCCGACGGCGCTGGCTACCACGGTGTAAAAAATCGCAAACACAAGCGCAATACCGACGAAGAGTGCGCCGAGTCCGCTGAACAACCGCGGGATACCGAAGCCACCGAGGAAGACACCAAACAGAACGTTCACGAGGAAAAACGCCACCAGCAAGAACGGCAGGAACGCGAGCAATCCAGCGATGGCTCCAACCCTGACACCCGCGCGGCGGTCGCCGCCCTGCAGGTAACCAGCGACGGCCCCGCCGAAAACGGTCCCAAATGGTACTATAGAGCCGGCGACGACGCAGACGACAGCACCGAGAACGGCGTTCAGCCAGGTCTCTCCCTCGCCCATAAAGATAGCTCTCGCGACCCGTCATCTTAGTAATTCGGTCGCCACCCGAGAAACGAATCCCGAAAACTCAGATATCGCTCTCGAAGTCCTCGAGAGCGTAGGCCGGCTCCGCACCGCGGCGGTCGAGCGTCTCGTTGGCCAGCAGCCAGTAGACGACCGACAGCGCCTTTCGACCCTTGTTGTTCGTCGGGACGACGAGGTCGACGTTGCTCGTGGTGTTGTTGGAGTCACACATCGCGATGACCGGAATCCCGACGGTGATGGCCTCCTTGACTGCCTGGGAGTCACCGATGGGGTCGGTCACGACGATGACATCCGGCTCGATGTAACCGTCGTATTTCGGATTCGTCAGCGTCCCCGGGATGAAACGGCCCGTCCGGGCGCGTGCGCCGACGGCGTCGGCGAACTTCTCGGCCGGGAACCGACCGTACTGCCGGGAGGACGCCACGAGAATCTGTTCTGGCTCGTAGTTTGCCAGGAAGTTCGCGGCCGTCCGGATGCGCTGGTCGGTCATCGAGACATCCAGCACGTACAGCCCGTCGGTCCGGACGCGGTGGATGAACCGCTCCATGTCCTGGGTCTTCTGCTGGGTCCCGATGTGTGCACCGGCTGCGAGGTAGTCCTCGACCGGGATGAGGAGGTCTGCCTCGTCGTCGGGCATGACGTCCTCGTCGAAGTCCGGTCCGGCGTCTTCTTCTTCGGCCTCGGCCGCGTCGGCCTCGGCGGGCGGTTCTTCTACTGTCTCGGCCTCCGCGCCCGCGTCGGGCGTCTCCTCGGGCTCGCCGTCGTCGGCGGGCTCGGGGTCGACGTCCGATTCGGACGCGTCGAGGCCTTCGTTGTCGTTTCCACTCATGCGTTTTGCTCGATTCTGATGAGTTCGTTCAGCTTCGCCGTGCGCTCGCCGCCGACCGTCCCCGTCTTGATGTAGGGAGCATCGGTCGCAACGGCGAGGTGTGCAATCGTCGCGTCCTCGGTCTCACCACTCCGGTGGGAGATGACCGGGTCGTAGCCGCTCTCGATGGCCCGCTCGACCGCATCGACGGCATCCGAAAGCGTGCCAATCTGGTTGGGTTTGACCAGGATGCTGTTGGCCGCACCCTGCTCGATACCGCGCTCCAGACGCTCGACGTTGGTGACAAAGAGGTCGTCACCACAGACGAGTGTCCGGTCACCGACACGGTCGGTCAGTTCCGCGAACGCCTCGAAGTCGTCCTCGTCGAGCGGGTCCTCCACGTAGACGAGGTCGTACTCCTCGACCAGGTCGGCGACGTAGTCGACCTGCTCGTCAGTGTCACGAACCTTGTCGCCGTAGACGTAGCCCCCGGCGTCGGCATCGTACAGTTCTGCCCCGGCCATGTCCAGGCCAAAGCGGATGTCGAAGCCGACATCGTCGGCCACCGTCTCGACGGCCTCGGCCATAATCTCGAAGGCCTCGCTGTCGTCGATAGAGGGTGCCCACGCGCCCTCGTCCCCTTTGGCGCTCGGGACGCCCCGTTCTTCGAGAATCTCCCCGACCTCCTGATGGACGGCCGCGTTCGCAAAGACGGCCTCCTCGACAGAGGGTGCACCAACGGGTGCGGCGAGGAACTCCTGGATGTGCGTTGCGTCCGCAGCGTGTTCGCCGCCGCCGATGACGTTACCGAGCGGCACCGGGAACGTATCGCCACGGAAGGTGCCACCGAGGTGCTGGAACAGCGGGAGTCCGGCCACGTCGGCACCGGCCTTGGCCGCCGCCATCGAGATGGCAACGGCGCTGTTGGCCCCGATGTCCGAGAAGTCGTCGGTCCCGTCGGCCGCGTGCAAGGCGGCATCGACCTCGCGCTGGTCCCCTGCGAACACTTCGCCGACCAGCCGGGGAATTGCAGTCTCCCGGGCGGCGGCGATAGCCTCACTGACGGGCAGTTCGATGGCCTCGTACTCGCCGGTACTCGCACCGGATGGTGCTTTCGCGCGGCCGAACCCGCCGCTTTCGGTCTGGACATCTGCCTCGACAGTCTCGTTGCCACGGGAGTCAAGCACCCGTCGCAGACTGACATCCGTGACGAGTGTCACTCCTCGTCACCTCGCCGCACAGTAAAGGGCAACACACCGGAATCGAACTCCTCGGCTGCGATAAGGATGGGCTGGGTCTGGTCGGTATCGACCAGAACAGGTGCCCCGTAGGCCACCTGTAGTGCCCGCGCGCCGATGATGCGTGCCTTCTCGTAGCGGTTGTCTGTCTGTGACATTATTGATAGGGTGCGACGATGTCGACCAGGTCCTTGTGCGAGACGAGCATCCGGCGACAACAGTGCCGCTCAACACCGAGTTCGTCGAGCACTTTCTCCGGGTCCTCGGGTTCCTCAGCCTCGCGCGTGCGGGCCTTGAACTCTTCCCAGTGTTCGCCGACGACCGTACCGCACGTGAAACACCGGACTGGGACCATCATGGGTGTATCACCGGTAGGACTTCTGGTAGCGGGCCCGCGCACCGGGGCCGCCCCATTTCTTGGCCTCGCTCTGGCGCACGTCGTTGACCAGCAGCGACCGGTCGAACTCCATGTAGGCGTCTCTGAGTTCGGCGTCGTTCGTGTGCTGGACGAGTCCGCGCGCGATTGCCGTGCGTGCGGCGTCTGCCTGTCCCATCACGCCGCCGCCTTCGATGCTGACATCGATGTCGACATCGTCACGAAGCTCGTCGGCGGCGATGCGGAACGGTTCCAGCATCTTCAGCTGTGCCATCTCCGGCTCGACGAGTTCTACCGGCTGGGAGTTGATGCGAACCTTGCCGTCGCCGTCCCGGACCGTTGCCCGTGCGATGGCTGTCTTCTTTTTGCCTGAGGTGTTCGTTACCATGTGACGTTCGCTCCGAGTGTGTCGCTGACGTCTCCAAGCGAGACGAACTTGATGTTCGAAAGCCGATCCAGCGAGGTGCCGTCCAGAATCTCCGCGTCCTGGGCGTTGGGGTTGCCAACGTAGACGCGGACACTCTCGAAGGCCTCGCGGCCGCGCTCCTCCTTGTAGGGGAGCATACCGCGGATGGACCGCTTGAAGATGCGGTCGGGCCGTTTGGGATACATCGGCCCACGGTCCGAGCCTTTCTCGCGCCGGGCCTTGAACTTCTCCAGCACGGCGTCTTCGCGGCCGGTGACGACCGCCTGCTCGGCGTTGACGACGGCGACCGACTCGCCGTTCATCGCGCGTGCGGCGACCTTCGAGGCCACGCGGCCCATGATACAGTCGCGGGCGTCAACGACGAGGTCGGCGTCGAATTCTGCGACGCTCATCGAATCACCCGTACGTTGCTACCTTCGGGATTGTCTTCGAGTGCCTGTTCGAGTTTCATGGTTTCGCCGACCTGGTCGATTTTCTGCTCCGCGGTGCCCGAAAAGTCCACGGCGGCAACGGTGACCTCCTTCTGGAGGACCCCGCTGCCGAGGACTTTCCCGGGAACGACGACTGTCTCGTCTTCCTGTGCGTACCGCTCGATGCGGCCCAGGTTGACTTCGGCGTGCGTGCGCCGAGGCTTCTCCAAGCGCTCGGCCACGTCGCTCCAGACATCGCCGCCCGAGTTCCGGGCAGCCGACTTCAGGTCTGCGATGAGACTACTGAGTCTCGGGTTCGTTTTACTCATGACCTACCTCCTGTGAAAAAGTGCAGGGAGCAGGATTTGAACCTGCGGACCCCTACGGGACAGCGCCCTGAACGCTGCGCCGTTGGCCAGACTTGGCTATCCCTGCTCGCACTGTCTGTTACTGGGTGCCCCCTCAAACGGTTTTCGATTGTGACCGCCCGACCGCTCTCCAGTCGGGGGGTTGGCGTCCCGGCGACAAGACTGTCCGACCGGGTGGAAACCGTGGTGAGGGGAGTTGGTGTCATTGGCTGTGATTACAGCTGGACTGCTTCTTTGAGTTCGTCCGCGCGCGTCTCCAGCGACCCGACCGCTTCCAGAACCAGCGTCTCGACGTCGAAGGAGCCGTCCGTCTCGACGTTGAACACGAAGGCGTCCTCGATGTCGTGGACGTCGAGTTCTTTCTCCGGGTAGCGGTTCGTGAGGTCGTTGTCGAAGGCGTCGGTGGGCACGAGGTCGCCGTTTTGCGCGTCGGCATCGGCCGCGGCATCGGCTTCCTGCTCCTCGATGACGCCACGCAGGACGTGGGGGTCATCTGCAGCGAACTCGCCGCGTTCGCCGACCACTTCGACCGTCTGGAGGTGGCGGTAACTGACCGCGACGCCGCCCTGGTGTTTGGCGTGTTCCCGACCGCTGTCGAGGACCGCATCGGCCTCCAGTTCCAGACGCTGTCCGTCCTTGAGGTCGATGATTGGGATGTTGTCGTCGGCGGGTTCGACCATCGGGTCACTGGCGACGAGGTCACCGGAGTACGCGGTCTCCGGCCCCTCGACATCCAGCGAGAGAGTCACTTCTTCACCCTCCTCGAACTCGCCGGGCGGGGTGGAAAGCGGAACCAGCCCCAGCCGGAGTCCCAGCTGCTCGTCGAACATCACGCTGGAGTTCTCGATGAACCGGACCGTGTCGATACTGAATGTCGGCACGTCCGCAATCATCGCCCGGCGGATGCCGTTGGCAAACGCTGGCGTGATGGGGCGGACGAGGAACGTGGCCTCGCGCTCACCCAGGTCGACGAACTCAACCTCGTACTCTTCTGTCATCGTTAGAATCCTGCGTTCTTGGGACCGCGGGTACCGTCGTGGGGGATAGGCGTCACGTCCTCGATGCGACCGATTTCGAGGCCGGCGCGGGCCAGCGCACGAATCGTCGCCTGCGCGCCCGGCCCGGGGTTGGTCTGCTGGTTCCCGCCGGGGCCACGGACGCGGACGTGGACACCTTCGATGCCCTGTGCCTGTACGTCCTCGGCGACTTCCTCGGCCATCTGCATCGCCGCGTACGGCGATGCCTCGTCACGGTTTTGCTTGACGACCGTCCCGCCGCTGGATTTGGCGAGGGTTTCGGCGCCGGTCTGGTCCGTGATGGTGATGATGGTGTTGTTGAACGATGCGTGCACGTGGGCGATGCCCCATTTCTCGTCTGCCATGTTAGTTCTCCTCCGCTCGTTCGGGGTGGAGTTCGTCCGTCAGCGGCGACCGCTCGTCGAACGCGACGGTGTCCTCCTCGGCCACGTCGACCTTGTAGGAGGGCGTCTGGACGCGGCTGCCCTCGACGGTGATGTGGCCGTGACTGATGAACTGTCGTGCTTGCTGGGTGGTGTTTGCCAGCCCTTTCCGGTAGACGACCGTCTGGAGTCGTCGTTCCAGCACGTCGGTCACGTCCAGGGACAGAACGTCGTCGAGACGGTCCTGCTCGCCGAGGACGCCGATTCGCTTGAGCTTGGCGAGGAACTCGGTCGCTTCGGTCTCGGCTACGTCTGCGTCGCCGCCGGCACGGCCCAGCAGTTTCCGGGCTTCACGGCGGTAGTTGCGCAGTTCGGACTGTGCGCGCCACAGTTCTTCTTTGTTCTTGAGACCGTACTTGCCGATGAGACCGGACTCCTCGGCGATACGCTCGCCCTGGTACGGGTGATTCGGCGTCTCGTAGCGTTTGGTGTTGGTTCCAAGTGGCATTACTCTTCGTCACCTCCTTCCTCAGCCTGCTCCTCCTTGATGGCCTCGACGTTGACACCGATGGTGCCCTCTGTCCGGCCCGTGGACTTGGTGCGCTGTCCGCGCACTTTCTGCCCGCGCTTGTGGCGGACGCCCTTGTAGGAGTCGATCATCTTCATCCGGTTGATGTCCTGCCGGCGGGTCAACTCGAGGTCGTTGCCGATTTCGTGGGAAGTCTCTCCCTCGAAGAAGTCGTTCCGGTGGTTTGCAAGCCACTCGGGGACTTCGTCGGCGTACCCCTCGACGAGTTCGACGACTGCGTCGATATCGTCGTCTTCGAGCGCACCGAAGGTGGCCCGACGGTCGACGCCCGCCTTGTCGGCGATGATTCGTGCTGTCCGCCGCCCAATACCTTTCATCTCCGTCAGCGACCGCTCGACGGACTTGGTGCCGTCGAGGTCGGTCTGGCCGATGCGGACGAAGTAACGAATGTCCTCGTCTTCCTCGTCCGCGTTGTCGGGTTCTTCTGCACTCATGTGTATGGATGTGTGTGCACGTCGTGGCGGGGATTCGAACCCCGGAGGCTGTACGCCACAGAGTTAGCAACCCTGCGCCTTGGGCCAGGCTTGGCTACCACGACACGCGTGCCTTATTTTGCGGCCGATGACGGCCGTACGCTCTGATACTCGCGCCCACCTGCGTGGACTCGGGGCGCGACGCCCCTACACGAGTTGTACTCCAATCTTCCCCACCCGGCATATAAAAACGCAACGGAAGCCGCTCGCCGTGGTGGCCAGTCACACGACACTGAATCACGGATTCCCGGTCGGGTGTCGAACACCAGCGGTTGTGGGCGAGTACACAGGACACAACCCTTTTCGCTCGTCCCTGGCCTACAGACAGGCATGACAGCCACGCCCCCCACGGAGGAATCCATCCGCGAGCGTCTTCGCGGCGTCGAGGACACGGACCTCGGCGACGACATCGTCTCGCTGGGACTGGTCAACGATATCGAGATAGACGAAGCGGCCGAGACGGTCTCCGTAGACCTCGCACTCGGCGCGCCGTACTCGCCGACCGAGACCGAGATGGCCGGCGACGTACGGGAGGTACTGGCAGACCTCGACTGGGAACTGGACCTCTCGGCATCTGTCGACCGGGGACTCGACCCCGAGGACGAGGTGCTCCCGGGCGTCGAGAACGTCATCGCCGTTGCCTCGGGGAAAGGTGGCGTCGGCAAATCCACCATCGCGGTCAACCTTGCGGCCGGCCTCGCGGACATGGGCGCACGCGTGGGACTATTCGATGCTGACGTGTACGGGCCGAACGTCCCGCGGATGGTCGACGCCGACGAACCCCCACAGGCCACCGATGACGAGGAGATAATCCCACCCGAGAAGTTCGGGATGAAGCTGATGAGCATGGACTTCCTCGCTGGCGAGGACGACCCTGTCATCTGGCGGGGCCCGATGGTCCACAACCTGCTGACGGAGTTTCTGGAGAACGTCGAGTGGGGGCGTCTCGATTACATGGTCGTCGACCTGCCGCCCGGAACGGGTGACACCCAGTTGACCCTGCTCCAGAGTGTTCCGGTCTCCGGTGCAGTTATCGTCACGACACCCCAGGGCGTGGCCCTCGACGACGCCCGAAAGGGACTCAAGATGTTCGGTCGCCACGACACGCCAGTGCTGGGCATCGTCGAGAACATGTCCTCGTTCCGGTGTCCGGACTGTGGTGGCGACCACGCTATCTTCGGCGAAGGCGGCGGTCAGCAGTTGGCCGACGAAGTCGAGATGCCCTTCCTCGGCGAGATACCGCTCGACCCCTCGATTCGGGAAGGTGGCGACCGCGGCGAACCGATGGTGCTGGACGACGGCGAGACCAGCGATGCCCTGCGGGAGTTCGCCAACGAGACGGCGGACATGCAAGGACTGGTCCACAGACAGCGCGTGGCACGACAGAACGAATGACATCCTCCGCGCCGTAAACGGCGCGGTTTCCCAAGCTTTGGGATATTATGGTTCGCGGTTCGCCTGCTCTTGTGGGGTTACTCGCCCCGTGGATTTGTCGAACAGGCGCACCGCTGGCTGTGCCATCCAGCCGTTATCCCTATCTCCCCCGTCACAGGCGAGACTCGGGAGTACCTTCTGTCGGATGTTCGCGGCTCCGTTCACGTCGGCGTTGGCGACCAGCCCACACTCGTCGCAGACGTACAGACCACGCTCGACGCGCTGGCTATCGTCGGTTGTCCCGCAAGAGGCGCACGATTTGGACGTATCGCGTTCGTCCACTTTCTCGACGTTGATACCTCGTTCGGCGGCTTTGTATTCCAGCATCTTGATGAAGCGGTCAAACGCCCATCCGTGCAAATCGAGGTTGCCGTGGTCGCCCCAGTCGGCGTCCTCACGAATGCCCGACAGGTAGCCTACGGCAATCGTCCCGACGTTGCGGGCGGCGCACTCGGCCACCACGTTTTTCGAGACAGCGTGTAGGAAGTGGTCACGTCTACCCCGACGCTTGTGATCCAGTCGTTGTGATTTATCGGAGTCGCTGTCGTCGCACTTCGCTCGCTTTTTCTGGAAGTAGTAGTCGTCCTCTTTGAGTGCCCCACCAGGGTAAAGCAAAGCCTCGTCACCGACTGCAACGGCGGCGAAATTACAGATGCCAAGGTCGATGCCTGCCACCCGGTCGCCGGGTGGGTCCGGGTCGCCAGTTTTGACGCGACAGACGATGTGCAATTCCCACTTGTCGCCGGTCCAGACCGCCCGGACCTGCTGGACGTTCTGGACGATTACTTCGGGATCAACGGCATACTCACAGAGAACGAAGTCGCTCCGCCCATCTTTCAGGTTTCGCCCCTTCGAGAGCCGAATCCGGTTGTGGTCGGATTCGTGCTTGAAACCGTCCTCTTTGAATGTGACTGTTGAGCGCGGGTGGTCGTCGCTATGCTTGCGGTAGCCGGGTGGGTTCGCCTCCCCGTTTCCGTTTTCGCGGTGAGCGTACCACGAGTCGAACGCTTCAGTCAACTCTTCGAGAATTGCCTGACTGGATTGTGCGTTCAAATCCGCGTAGCGTTCGTGACTCTTGAGGTACGCTTTGAGCGTGCCGTGGTCTGGAATCGTGCCGGTTTCGTGCCAGATACGGTCACACGTCCACCGGGCGACGTTCCAGAGTTTCGAGGCAGCGAACCCGAGCGAATCGAGGTCGTCACGCACCTGCTGGTGATTGCGAATGGACGCAACGTAGGTGCGCGTGACCTGATCCGCCATACATAGCCTGTTGTATGCGAGATTGATAAGTAGTTGCCTGCCAGAGTGAAAGTGGAATATCCGGCCCGGCAGTCCCCGTCAAAGGTATTACCGGGCTTACACGATTCACGCCCGGCGTGAACGCCGGGATTCTCTCGTTGTACCAAGATAGCCGTCTCTGGACTGGGGCGATACCTCAACCTTCCGGTACAATTACATTTGGGCGGTCTCACTCCGTGATATGGTCGACAAGCGAACGCGACGGGAATTTCTCGCGGTGAGTTCGGTCGTGGGTACGGCAGTCGTCGCCGGGTGTAGCGGAGACGGCGACGGGACCGAGACAGAGGCCGACGACGATGACGAGACCGAAGCGCCGGAGGAAACGACGAGGGAACCGACGGCGACACCGGAGCAGTCAGACGAGACGACAGAGCAGACGCCGGAGGACGACGACAGCGACGACGACGAGGACCAGCCCCCGGACGTGAGCGTCGAACCGTGGCCACTGGCGCGGTACGACTTCGAGAACACGGGGTACAACACCGAGGGCAGCGGGCCGGAGAATCGGCCGAGTATCCAGTGGGAGTACGACTTCGGCGGGAACCCTGTGACGACGCCCGTCGTCAGTGAGACTGCGGTCTACGTCGGGACGAACAACGATACCCTCGTTGCGCTTCACCCGACCGAGAACACGGTACTCTGGACGAAATCTCTGATGGGGCGGCCGACGACACCAGCAGTCGGGCCACACAACATCTACGTCCCCAACGGCGACGGCATCACGGCGTACGACCTCGTCAGCGGGGAGAAGCGCTGGCACTACTCCGGGAATGGCTCCGGGGCGGTCGGTCCGGCGATGTTCGCTAACCAGCTAATCTATTTCGCGTCGGCGACGAGCAACACGACCGCTGAAATCTACGCCGTCAACACGGCTGGACGAAACGAGTGGTCACAGGACAACCTCGCTATCGGAACAGCGAAGGGCGTGCCGACCGGGCTGGCACTCAGCGACTCGACGCTCTATGTCCCGACGAACGCGCCGGGCATCGTGACGTTGAACCCCGCAAGCGGCGAGCGGACCGGTCTCATCGATATCGGTCCGACGCCGGGAATCGCGATGGACGACTCGACAATCGCGTTTGGAGGGTCCTCGGAAGCCGGCGTGTACAACCGCGGTGACGAGGAAGTCCGCGGTGTCCTCCAGAACCGCATCAGCGACATCCGGGGCGCGACGGCCCCGGTGCTGACCGACGAGTACGCTATCTTCGGGACGATTACCAACGTCAACGCCTCGCGGAGGGGTGTTATGGGGATGGAAACCGGGACCGGAAACGTCCGCTGGGACTTCGGGAGCAGCGTCGAGATGCGCCTGGCCCCGACGGCTGCTGGCCGGATGCTGTACGCGCCGGGGAAAACCCGGCTCCACGGTGGACTGGCCGTTGGGGCCGGACAGTGGACAGTGTCGTTCGACCGGGAGATCGCGACGCCAGCGATTCCCTCCTCGGGCCGCCTGTACCTGGGGCTTGACGACACGGTCGTCGTACTGTCTGACTGAACTACGGTCTCGTTACTGCGAGACTGCGGCGGCATCGAGGTCCGTCAGCGTCCATTTCAGCACTCTCGCTTCGACGAGCCGTCGGTCTTCGACCGACTCGCCGCGCTCGAAGGCAGCAATCGTCTCCTGGGCAGCATCCAGCATCTCCGTCTCCCGCTGGTCGTGGTCCTGTCGGGAGCGAGTCGCGTTCGTCAGCGCCTCGAAATCGTCACGGAGGTCGAAATCGGCCCGTGCCGCGTTGCATCGGGAGAGAGGATTCATCCCAGTCTCCAAGACGAGGTCACGGACGGTCTCCCAGTCGGACGAACAGAAGTAGACGGACACCTCACCCACGATGTCGCGCCACGCGACCCGGCCGCTGTGTTTCATCACCTCGATAGCCCGGGGCGGGAGGTCCAGCCGATGATTCGTCTCGGGATTGCCACAGAGACAGCATGGCCGCTCGCGCTTGCCCGTATACATGGACGCATGTAGGGTCCAGAGCGGATTGAGAGTGACGGTGAAGCAGTCGGTTACCGTTAATTGTCACTTCAGGGGCGCTGTCCTGCAAAGCCTCGAGCCGGCCGTGTGCAGGGTCTGGTAAGTCTCGCTCGACGGCGCAATCCTGCCACGTGAGAACGAAATCGTTTTCGGCGTGTTGGTGCATGCTCCAACAGAAAGAGGTCCCTATGACCGACGCCATGGCGGAGCGACGGCCCGGTGGACGCCTCGTGAGCGTGCAGAATCCGTTTTCGTCGCAGTTCTCGACCACGTCAGGGAGGGGTCCGATACGTGTCGAGTAAGCGAATCCTCGTCCCGGTATCGGAGACGAGCACGCTCAGGGAAACCGTCGGGTACGCAGTGAAAGAAGCACTCGACGGTGCACGGAGTGATGACCCTGGGCTGGTCCGGTTCGTCTGGATCTGTTCGCCACAGACGGATACCGTGACTGACGAGCAGAAAGAGGCCGGTGAGGAAATCCTCTCGCGTGCCTCGCTGTGGGCCACCGAAGACGCCGGCGACCACGAGGCCGAGTTGACAGTCGAGACGGCCATCCTCGGGGAGTCGGAGTACATCTTCAGCCCCTCGGATGTCGCGGCGCTGCTCGAAGAGGAGGTGGCTGCGTCGGACATCGACCGAATCGTGCTCGACCCGGAGTACGACCCGGGTATCGGCGCACCGCTGTTGCGGCCGCTGGAGGTCGAACTCGCACAGCGAACGAACGTGACAGTCGACGAGGCACCGGTCGAGCGGGCGACCCGACGGGTTCCCCTGCTCCGACAGACGTCGGCTGCTGGCGTGGGCGTTCTCTTCGGGACTGCGTTCGTCTTCTATCAGATACTCAACGGGGCGTTCACTCTGTTCGACCTCGTCACTGGAACGATGAGTGCGACCATCGTGGCGGTGACGCTCGCCCGCGTGTCGCTGAACCGCCGTCCCGACAGCGGGATGCCAGTCCGCATCGTCAGGGGCATCATCTACATCCCGTATCTGCTGTATGAGATTATCGCGGCGAACCTGGTCGTCTCCGCGGTCATCCTCAACCCGCGGCTTCCTATCGACCCACGGATGACCCGCGTTCGAGCAGATGTTGTCGGGCCATTGCCGACGACGACGCTTGCCAATAGCATCACCCTCACGCCGGGGACGCTGACGGTCCGGGTACGCGGGCAACATCTCGTCGTCCACACGCTCATCCCGTGGGCGCGTGATGGGCTGTTCGACGGCTCGCTGGAGCGGGCCGTCCGGTTCGTCTTCTATGGCCGTGGCTCGATGGCCATCCCCTCACCGAAGGAACGTGGGGATACCGAGGTACTCCAGCCGCCGACCGAGGAAGACGGAGCCGCCAGCACGGACCCACAGACACAAGAGGACACGACGGGAGGTGCGGAGTGATGGCCTACGAGGCGCTCATCACCGACGCGTTCCTCGCCGTCGCGGCCGCGTTCATGTTGCTCGCAATCGGGATGCTCTACCGCGCGGTCAAAGGCCCGACGACGCAGGACCGCGTCCTCGCGGTCAACGTCATCGGAACCAACACGGTCGTCGTACTGGCCGTGCTTGCGGCGGGCCTCGGCGAGACCTCGCTGCTGGACGTGGCACTCGTCTATGCACTCCTTAACTTCCTGATGGCGGTTGCCATCTCGAAGTTCACCGTCGACAGGGGTGGTGTGCTATGATGGGGACGATACGCGCCGGCGCTATCATCGCATGTCTCGTCCTCGGCCTGCTCTTTACGCTCGTCTCGACGGTGGGAGTGTTGCGCCTGCCGGACATATACTCGCGTGCACACACGGCCTCGCAGGCGGACACCCTCGGAGCGGGCTTTGCCATCACCGGCGTCGTCCTCTCGCTTGGAGTGCAGGCACCGACAATCAAGGCCGTCCTGTTGCTCGTGTTCATCTTCGTGACGAACCCGACTGCGGCCCACGCTATCACCCGGTCGGCCGACGAGGAGGGCATCGAGGCATGGACGGTCGACGACGACCGCTCCGATGTCGATCTCGCTGCTGATGCCGAAACGGGCGGTGAGAACGCATGAGTGTCGGTCTGGTTCCCCTTGCAGTCCCACAGCCCGAACCGATTTCCGCAGTCGAGGCAGCGCTGTTCGTGTTCGTGTTGCTGACGGCGGTTGCGACGGCGATGTTGCGGGACGTGCTTGCAGTCATCGTCGTCTTCGCTGCCTACAGCCTCGGGATGGCGATTTTCTACGCCATCTTGCTCGCCCCGGACGTGGCGATGACCGAGGCAGCTATCGGCGCTGGCGTGACGACGATACTGCTGCTTTTGACCATCGCCAAGACCGTCAGGCCAAACGAGGACCGGATTCTGGAGCGTGTCGACGGCACCGGACTGGTGGTCGTCGGTGCCTTCGCTGCCGTCCTGATAGCGACAGTCAACGAATTCCCGGCGGTCGGAGACGGCGAATCGATGGCGTGGTTCAACCCCGCGGTCAGCCAGTATTACATCGAATCGGGCTATGCTGACACCGGCGTGGAAAACGCCGTGACGGCCGTCCTGGCCGGCTACCGCGGCTTTGATACCTTCGGCGAAGCGACAGTCGTCTTCGCCGCCGGCGTCGCGACGCTCATCGTACTCAAACGGACGGTGTTCACCCGTGAGTGAGAGCCAAGAGGAGTCCCCATACGTCGAGAGTCAGGTCATCATGACGACCGTCCAGCTCATCGCACCGTTCTCGATGACCTACGGCCTCTTCCTGCTCTTTCACGGAGCCGACACCCCAGGCGGGAGTTTCCAGGGCGGGGCCATCATCGGCGCAACGGTGCTGATGATTGCCTTCGCCTTCGGTATCGAGGTGACCCGCGAATGGCTGCGCAACCGGACGGTCGTAGCGCTGGCTGCCGGCGGGGTCGCTGCATTCGGGATGGTCGGTCTCGTGCCCGTTCTCGTCGGTGGCAAGTTCCTGGAATACAAGATGTACAAGGAGGTCTTCGGTATCAAGGCCAAGTGGGGACTGGAGGCCATCGAGATACTCGGCGTGGCCCCCATCGTGGCCGGCGTCGTCTGTGGCCTGTTTTTCGCCATCGCAGCCGGCTATCTGTCCAACGGCGACACCTGGGACAGCAGGAGCCCCACCGACGCTGACACGAAGTCGACCCCGACGACAGAGGTGACTGACGATGATTGACCCACTCCCCCTGCAAGTTGGCATCGAGTTGCTCACACACCGGTATGCGTACCTGCTCTTTGCACTGTTGTTGGCTATCGGGCTGTACATCATCATCGCCAGTTCGAATCTGGTGAAGATGATAATCGGGCTGAACCTGTTTCAGACTGCTATCTTCCTGTTTTTCATCAGTACTGCCTACGTCACGGGGGGCGCAACGCCGGTCATCCCCAAGGAAGCAAAGGCGTACGACCCCTTCGTCAGCCCGCTCCCCCAGGTCATCGTGCTGACTGCAATCGTCGTCGGCATCGCACTCACTGCGGTGGCACTGGCTCTCATCGTGCGTATCTACTCGGCGTACGGGACCTTAGAAGAGGACACCATCAGGGAGGTGCGCGCCGATGAGTGACCCGCTGGTGGCCGCGAAACTGATTCCGGCGCTGCTCATCGTCGTTCCAATCCTCGCGGCGACGCTGCCGCTTGCGCTTGGCCTGCGCTGGGAGAGAGTCGGATGGTACGTGACCGCCATCGCCCTCGCGGTGGAGGCCGCGCTGGCCGGCCTGCTCGCCTACGCCATCTACGGACAGGGCCGCCGTGTCGTCCACGTGCTGGGCGGCAAGCAGTTCGGCCGGAAGGACGTCATGATAAACGGAACGCCCACCGAGGACTTCATCGTCGGCATCGAACTCGTCGGCGACGCCCTCTCCGGGCTGGTCGTCCTCGTCGTCGCCGGCGTCGCGCTTGCCGTCCTCGCCTACATGCGCCGTGCCGGCCCGCGCGGGAACGCCTTCTACAGCGGCTATCTCCTCCTGACCGGCGGGCTGATGGGCGTCGCCGTCACGGGAGATATGTTCAACCTCTTCGTCTTCCTCGAAATCACGGGGCTTGCGACGTATGCCCTGGTCGCCGCCGACCGGTCGACGGACGCCGCCATCGCCGCCCTGAAATATCTCGTCATCGGGACGGCCGGCGCTTCGATGTATCTCGTCGGCGTCGGCTACCTCTTCGTCCGAACGGGGACGCTCAACATGGTCGACCTCTCCCGGTCGCTTGCCGGGGACCCGAGCTGGATTGACGGGGCGCTGTACGCGGACCCACTCGTCGCTGCCGCCTTCGGTTTCGTCGCCGCGGGCCTGCTGACCAAAGCCGCTATCTTCCCGCTGCACACCTGGCAGCCGGACGCCTACGCCGAAGCACCCGATTCGGTGACGGTCTACATTTCCGCGCTCGTCTCGACCGTCGCCGCCTACGCCTTCGGTCGGGTCGCGCTGTTCGTGTTCACGCCCGACTTCTTCGCAGCCAACCCGGCGCTGATAAACGGGGTGCTGGCGCTTGCCGGTGCGAGCGTCGTCGCCGGCAGCGCGCTCGCAGCCACCCAGCGTCGCATCAAGCGGATGTTCGCGTACTCCTCGGTCGCGCAGTTCGGGCTGGTCGTCATCGCCTTCGCCGTCGCCGTCCACCCCGCAAGCGGCGACGGCGCTGTTCGATTCGGTATCTACGGGGCGGTCTTCCACTTGGTCGCTCACGCCGTCATCAAGGGTGGCCTGTTCGCGACTGCGGGGGCAATCGCCGCCGGTGACGGGAGTCGCAGACTCTCATCGTATGCCGGCCTCGCCCGACGGCGACCGTTCCTCTCGGGTGCGATAGCCGTCCTCGGGCTGGCAATCGTCGGCGTGCCGCCGACCGCGGGCTTCGTCGGCAAATGGTACATCGCAGTCGCCGCCGTCGAGTCAGGGCTCTGGCCGGTCGTCGGGGTCGTCTTTGCCAGTACCGTGCTGACGCTGCTGTACGTCGCACGGATTCTGGAAAAGGTCTATTTCGACCACCGGCCCGACGCCGTCCCGGACCACGGCGACGCCAGCGGTGAGCCGACCGCTGGCGACGCAACTGGCGGAGCCGTCGCAGCAGACGGCGGTGCGCCGGCAACGCGGCGCGTCTCGCTCGGGATGGCCGCATTCGTCGCCACGGCCGTCGTCATCGCAGCCGTGCTGGGCTTTGGCGGCGCTGAGATAGCGTCGGCACTGGACCCGGTCGTCGACGCCGTTCAGGAGAGTGCGCCGGCAATCGAGGGTGTCAAAACCGACGCCATCTGGGAGGTAGCCAACAATGAGTGAACACGTCGTCGCTTCTTACCGACCGCTGGCAGCAGTGCTGGTCTCTGCGCTGGCGGTCGTCCTCATCATCGCCTCGCATCGCCGCCCGAACATCCGGGAGGGCTGGTCCGTCCTGGCGGCGCTGACGAAGTTCGCCATCGTCGCCAGCATGGCTCCCGGCGTGTTGGACGGGATGGAGTATCGCTGGTCACTGGGTGAGTTCGTCTTCGGCATCGAGTTCGCGTTCCGGGCAGACGCGCTCGGCTTGCTGTTTGCGATGCTCGCCAGTTTCCTGTGGATTTTCACCGCGTTCTACGCCACCGGCTACATGCGCGGGCTGGACGAGCACGCCCAGACGCGGTTTTTCGCCTCGTTTGCGGCCTCGCTGTCGACTGCGATGGGTATCGCCTTCGCCGAGAACCTCGTCGTCATGTTCGTCTTCTACGAGTTACTCTCGGTCGTGACGTACCCGCTGGTCGCACACGACGAGACCGAAGAGGCACGGACTGCCGGCCGGAAGTACCTCGCGTACACCTTCTTCGGCGGCGGCTTCCTCGTGCTCGGTGGCTCGGCACTCGTCTACTGGGCGGCCGGGACAGTCCAGTTCGGCGAGACTGCCGAGGGACTCCGGTTACTCGCCGAAACCGACCCGGCCATCGCACAGGCCATCTTCGCCTTCCTCGCGCTCGGGTTCGGGACCAAGGCGGCCATCATGCCACTGCACTCCTGGCTGCCCGACGCGATGGTCGCGCCGACGCCGGTCTCGGGCCTGTTGCACGCTGTCGCCGTCGTCAAGTCGGGGGCCTTCGGCGTTGCGCGCCTGTTGCTCGATGTCTACGAGCCGGACCTGACCGTCGAAATCGGGATGCATCTCCCGCTTGCGGCTCTGGCCGCGTTTACGTTCCTGACAGCGTCGTTCATCGCGCTGCGAAAGGACAACCTCAAGCGCCGGCTGGCGTATTCGACGATTAGCCAGCTGTCCTACATCATCATGGGTATCGCACTGCTGACTCCCTACGGTATCGTGGGCGGATTGCTCCACATCCCGGCACACGCGTTCATGAAGCTCACCCTCTTCTTCTGTGCGGGTGCCATCCACGTCGAGACACACACCGACGACATCTCCGATATGGCCGGCATCGGCAAGCGGATGCCCCTGACGATGACGGCCTTCACCATCGCAGCGGCCGGGATGGCCGGTATCCCGCTGGTCGCCGGGTTCGTCAGTAAGTTCTACATGCTCATCGGGGCAGTGAGCATGGAGGCACAGCTTGCTGGCATCATCTTCGCCGGGTCGCTCATCCTCTCTGGCGTGCTGAACATCGCGTACTTCTGGCCGGTGGTCTACACCGCCTTCTTCGAGAGCGAGGACGAACACGACGCCAAACCGCTGGTGGACTTCCCGATGGGGGGGACGCGTGAGTCCTACGGCGAGGAAGTCGCCGCAGATGGTGGCGAGCCTGGAGACGAGGACGAATCCCCGCATGCAACCGACGACGACCACCACGGCGACCACGAACACGACCACCACCATCACGGGCCGCCCCCGGGTGGCTGGGAGCGTCACAAACCCTGGACAGAGAGTACCTGGCTCATGCTCATGCCGATTGCCGTCATCGTCACCGGAGCCGTCGTCCTCGGTGTCGTCCCCGGGATGACCGGCTTCCTCGACCTCGCTATCCAGATTAGCGAGGCGGTCCTCGGGACGGAACTGGGAGGTGTCATCGGATGAGCGAGCTTGCCACTCTCGTCCCACCGTTTGCCATCGTCCTGGTGGCCGCGCTGCTGGTCGCCATCTTGCCGCGTCTCGTCGGCCACGCCGTCGGTGTGCTCTCGTTGCTTGCCGTGCTCGCCATCTCGCTTCTGGCCCCACACGGGACTTACTACCAGACGACACTGTTCGCGTCCTTCGACGTGGTCCTTTTCAGCGTCAATAGCTTCTCGCAGGCGTTCGGATTCGTCTTCGCTGCCCTCGGTAGCGCCGCCGTCCTCTATTCGTACTCCAGCGACGCGCCGAAAGTGACCACCGCCTTCGCGCTGACTTACGTCAGTTCGACGATGGGCGTGCTCTTCGCCGGCGACTGGCTGACGCTTCTCTTTTTCGCGGAGCTGATGGCCGTCACGAGCACGCTGCTGGTCTGGCACTACGGCGGGGAAGCCGTGCGAGCCGGCTTCCGCTACGCTCTTGCACACGGCATCTCCGGCAGCCTGCTGCTGCTTGCGGTGACCTGGCACTTCGCCGAGACCGGGACCTTCCTCTTCGCCGAGGAAGGCATCACCTCGATTACCAGCGGTATCCCGCTGTATCTCGCCATCCTCGGGATGGGCATCAACTGCGGGTTCGTCGGCCTGCACGTCTGGCTGCCCGACACTTACCCGCGCCCGCACATCGCCGCCAGCGTCTTCCTCTCGGTGTTCACGACAAAGACCAGCGCCTACGTGATGTATCGCGTCCTCCCCCTCGGGGATTCAGTGACGCTTGCAGTCGCTTACATGGGCGGTATCATGGCCGTCTACGGCGCTGGCTTCGCGCTCTTGCAACACGATATGCGCGCCCTGCTGACTTACCACATCCAGGCACAGGTCGGCTACATGATTGCCGGGATGGGCCTGGGGCTGTATCTCGGTGGGACGACGCTCGAACTGGGCGTTGGGGGTGCGCTCGCGCACGTCTTCAACAACGTCCTGTTCAAGGCGTTGCTGTTCATGGCCGTCGGAGTCATCATCTACCGGACGGGAATCGACGACCTGTACGAACTGGGGGGACTCTGGCGCGAGATGCCCCTGACTGCTGTTGGCTTTGGCCTGGGCGCGCTGTCGATTACCGCGATTCCGGGCTTCAACGGCTTCATCAGCAAGGGAATGATTCTGGACGCTGCCGACCCGCATTACTACGGTTCCAGTGCGACCGAGCCCATCTACTGGCTGCTGTATCTCGGAGCCATCGGTACGCTGCTCTCGTTCATCAAACTGGGTTACTACGCCTTCTTACACGGCGAGTGGGACGGGCCGGAACTGGCTGACGCCAAGCCGGGCCACACCGTCGCGATGCTCTTTATCGGCGGCCTCTGTCTGCTCTTCGGCGTGCAGTGGGAGTGGCTGCTTGACCTCCTGCCGTGGCCGCTGCTCAAAGAGGAAGCTTACCATCTCCACCCCTACAGTTCGAGCCACCTCCAGAGTCAGGCTATCCTCGTCGGTATCAGCCTCGTCGCCTTTGCCGTCATCAAGAAACCGCTCTCGAAGCTTGGCCATATCCCGGACGTGGACGTGCTGGTGAGTCCGCTGGTCTACTACAGCGGCAAAGCGAGCGTCTACGGCGTGACGGAACTCTACGCGGCCATTGACCGGACTGCCATCCGGTTCGTGCGTGGCTGTTACTGGGTGGGCTCGAATCCGACGCTTGTGGCCGTGCGTCTCGCCCGCTATCTTCCCCAGTCGTTCCGTCCCTCCTTCGGGCAGGATGAGCCACCGGCAGACGGCGGAACGCCATCCCGTCTGTACCTCAGGGCAAGCATCGGGACGACCGTGTTACTGTTGACAGTCGTCATCACACTGTTGCTCATACTTGCGCTGTAAGGGCATATTGGCAACCTATTTCATGCGCCCAGGACGTTGTTCGAGTCGAACGGAATCAGATGTCAGGGACAACGGAGTCTGTCAGTCTCAGTGCCGCGTCGGTCAGCGTGACCCTCGTTCTCGCGTTGGCCATCGTGGGAACACCGGTTGCTGCGGAGCAGCCACGACTGACGACGCCCGACGGCCAGAGTGACCATCCGACCGCTGATTTCACGTATTCGCCGTCGACGCCCAATCCGGACGAGACGATAACACTGGATGCGGGACCATCCAGTGACGAGGGCACTATCGAATCCTACGAGTGGGACACCGACGGTGACGGTGAGTACGGCGAGTACTACGACGACGCCAGCGACGGAGAACGGACGACAGTGTCCTTCGATTCGGAGGGGACCTACACTGTCGGGCTCAGAATCACCGACGATAACGGAAACACGGAGGAGGTAACGCGCCAGATTACGGTCGAAAATCCTGCTCCAAATGCCGGGTTCGCATACTCACCGTTGTCCCCGAGCCCACAAGAGGAAATCACGCTGGATGGCAGTTATTCCACCGATCCGGATGGAACAATCGAGTCCTACGAGTGGGATACAGATGGGGACGGGGAGTTCGGTGAGTATTACGACGACGCCGACAACGGGAAGACGACGACAGTATCATACGAGACAGGGGGGGAATACGTCGTCAGGCTCCGGGTCACGGACAACGGCGGGAAATCGGATACGATGTGGACCACCATCAACGTCGAGAATTCCGCACCGGACCCGAAGTTTCCTACACACCGGAGGAGCCCAACCCGGGCGACCGCATCACGCTGGACGCCACCGGCTCCTACGACACGGACGGGAGTATCGAGTCCTACGAGTGGGACACCGACGGCGACGGTGAGTACGGCGAGTACTACGACGATGCCGACAACGGAGAAACGACCAGTTTCATCCCCGACAGGAGTGGCACGTATGAACTGGGGCTGCGGGTGACCGACAACGCCGGGAAATCACGCACCGAAACCCGGACCATAACAGTCACCGAGAAGCCGGAGGCTCACATTACACTCGGGAGCGAAGAAGCGGTCACGGGACAGGAAGTCGAGTTTTCTGGAGCGCTCTCCACGGACAGCGACGGGAGCATCGAGTCCTACGAGTGGACGCTGCCATCGGGCCGGACAAAAGCAGGGCCGGAGATGAGCTACACCCCCATAGAGCCGGGGACGAAAACCGTACAGCTCACCGTCGTCGATAATCTGGGAGCGCGTGCGTCGACGAACGTGACGCTCTCGGTGTACGACCGGCCGACGGTCGACGTGACGTGGACGCCACGCGCGCCAGCGGACCACGAAGAGGTCACGTTCGAAACGTCATCGACCGCCACCGTCCAGTCCTACGCCTGGGACTTCGACGGTGACGGACAAAGAGACGCGACCGGGCCGCAGGCACGCCACAGGTTCCCCAAGGGCGGCAGCCAGCCTGTGGCGTTGACTGTGACAACAGCGGAGGGAGTGGAGACGACGTACGAGGAGACAGTGCAGGTCAGAGATGTCGACCCGGCCGCGAGCATCAACTGGGAGACACAGCCGGTCTACACCGAGAGTGCAGTCGCGGTGACAGCCACGAGCGACGACGAGATACAGAGCTACGAGTGGGATTTCGACGGGGACGGGAGTATCGACGTGGAAGGGAAAGCGGTCGAGCACGCCTTTTCCAGCGCCGGGCAACACGCCGTCACTCTGGACATCACCGACCAGTACGGCGACACGGCAACGGTAGAGACGACCGTTACCGTCGAAGAGAGTCCATCAGTCTCGGTTGCCTCAGGCGAGTCAGACAGCGAAGACAGCGCGGACCTCCGATATGAGGTGTCGAACCCGCACCCAGAGACGCCGATACGTGCGGGGATTCGTCTGAACCTTCCCGATGGCGTGACAGTCGAAAGCGCCGGAGGCGTCGAAATGGCAAACGAGACCGACACGACTCTCACGACCATCGCTGGTGGTGAAACCGAGACGATACGGCTCGATTTACAGAGCGACGAGGCCGGCAACTACGATATCTCCGGGCAGGCCATCTATCAGGTCGGGGCCGATGGGAACGGGAACAGCTACACCAAGGCGCTGCCGGCAACCACGTTCGAGGGACAGGGAAGTGATGCAGGTTCCACAGGCCAGGGAGCGATTACGGGGCTGACCGGTGACTTCTCGTGGCTGTTACTGCTCGGTGGGCTCCTATTGGTCGTCGGTACGGTCGGTATCGGTGGATGGCGATACGTGCGTTCGGACGAGGACCCACCCAGTGAATTCACCGCTCCGCAACAGGAAGACACAACCGAGCCGGCCGGGTCACAGGCACAGAGCCCGTCCGACTCTGCCGACACGGAGCCCGATGAGTCGGCACCGCAGGCCGAGACAGACCCCGTCGCCCGTGACTTGGTCTCCGGTGTCGACTCGCTACAGGGAGCAACGGTTCGCTCGAAAGCTTCACCCATCAATCGGTACAGCGTCAGCCTCGCGGGCTACGATGACGACGACCCAACGCTGGCTTACGCACTGGCGTCGACACACGCCGATGACGAGGAGGCTCGTGAAAGCTTCCTCTCGGCAGCCCGCCAGTGGAACGGCATCAGCAAAAACCCGAACGTCGCGACAGTGCTGGAGATGGGTTCGGACCCCCGACCGTGGGTGGCCTTTGCTGGCGGTGAGTCGCTTGATTCGGTGCTGACTTCGCTGGATATGGGCGAGAAGCGCGCCGTCCTCGGGGAGGTGGCCGAGGCAGTCCGCACCGGTAACATGTACAACATCAACCAGACCGGCTTAGAGCCCGGGCACATCTACGTCACGCGTGGGGAGGGAACGCCGAGTGCGACGCTTGCAGACTGGGGAATCGAGTCGACTGCCGCAGCAGCTCTCGGCTCCGACCCTGTTACTCCGTATACCGCGCCCGAGCAGCTTTCGGATTCGACTGCAGGGGTCCCGACGGATGTCTACCAGCTCGGCATGGTGAGCTATCACGTACTGACGGAGACGGTCCCCTTCGAGTCCGAATCCGACCTGGCTGCAGCTATCAGGGACGGCGAACTCCCATCGCCGACCACGGTCGACCCGAGTCTTCCGGAGGCACTCGACGATGTCATCGAGACAGCCATTGCCCAACATCCGAGAGACCGGTTCGACTCCCCGTACGCATTCAAACAGCAGTTGCTGGAGGCGTTGAACGGGTAGCGTCGTGTCCCCGAGGGCAGATTACAGTCCGTGCCAATCCAGTTGGGATTAGCCAGACCAAACCGTTAACTCCCACAATCGTCCAGTCCGGACATGGATATCTCTGCGGTCGATTTGTCCCCTGTGCCCAGCGATGGCACTGCGAGTGAGGCGTATGCCGACACCATCGATGCGGCCCAGCAGGCCGAGCGGTTGGGATTCAACCGGTTCTGGGTAGCGGAACACCACGGCAGGGCGGACTCTCTCGCCGGGACGACTCCTGAGGTGTTGCTGGGACACCTTGCCGCCGAAACCGAGTCGATTCGGCTGGGGTCCGGGGCGGTGTTGCTCAACCACTACAGCCCGTTCAAAGTCGCAGAGCAGTTCGGCGCGCTCGATGCCCTCGCACCGGGTCGCATCGACGCCGGCCTCGGGCGAGCGAACGGGTCACCGGCCGCGGACCGCGCCCTCGGCACGGACAGACACGTCGAGAACCCCGATGAGGACCACGCGGAGCGTATCGAAGCCGTCGTCAATCATCTCTACGACGAGTACCCGTCCGAACACCCCTACGCCGACCTCGAAATACCACGGTCGGGCGAGGCCGAACCCATGCCCTGGGTGCTCGGGTCGAGTCCTGCAAGCGCCGAGATAGCTGGCCAACTCGGGTTGCCGTACTGCTTTGCGGCGTTCATCCGCCCCCAGTTTGCGACCCATTCCGTCGAAACCTACCGCGACACCTTCCGGCCTTCAGCGCTTGCCGGCGGCGTCGACGACCCACGCGTGATGGTCGCTGTCAACGCGGTCTGTGCAGAGACAAACGAGACGGCAGCCAGACGGCGTGCTGTGGCCGAGGCAATCTACAAGCGCATGCAACGGGGCGTCCGCGGGACGCGACCGACCATCGAGGAGGCCATCGACGAACTCGGCGGCGTACCGGAGCCGACACCGGCGACGCTCGATGCCGACGAGTGGCCGCGCTCGCTCTCCGGCAGTCCCGAGCGGCTGGCGGCGCTCCTCGAACAACTCGCCGACCGGGTCGGTGCGGACGAAGTGATGATACAACACAGCCACGAGAGCCACGACCACGCGCTCCGGTCTCACGAGTTGCTGGCCGAGGGCGTCGGACTGGCCTGAGCTGTCGCTCAGGGCCAGTCCGGGTCGACGCCGACGAGGTCGGCACTCACAGTCCAGAGTCGGTCCCGTGTGTGGGGGTCCGAGGCCTCGGCTGCCGGTGAGGCAGGACCGTCACCGGTCACGTACGCACCGGTTTCGTCGGCGAAGTCGGAGTCGGTAGCGAGTCGACAGAGCCGCTGAGCCCCGTCGCGTTTCGTGGTCCCGACGCCGGGGACGAGACCAGCGAGGCGGACCATGAGTCGGGTCCGGAGGCTCGCATCACGGAACAGGTTCGTCGACGGGATAAACCCGGGGTGAAAGCAATTCGCTGTGACCCCGCCGTCTGCAGGCAGGCGCTCGGCGAGTTCGAAAGTGAACGCGATGGTCGCGAGCTTCGACCGCGCGTAAGCGTCGAGTGCGTCGTAATCATTCGTGTACTGGAGGTCATCGAAATCGAGTGACCCACGCCGATGAATGTCCGAAGCAGTGACGACGACGCGTGCCGGTTCCGAGGCAGTGAGCACGTCGAGGAGTTCGTAAGTCAGGAGATACGGCGCGAGGTGGTTGACCGCGAGCGTGCGCTCGATGCCGTCCTCGGTTTCGGTTCGTGTCGCCGACGATAGCCCAGCGTTGTGAGCGAGTACGTCGATCCGCTCGTAGGTCTCACGGAGGTCTGCAGCAAGTGACCGAACGCCCGCCTGCGGCGCGAGGTCTGCCTGATGGAACCTGATGGTACCGGGAGTCGTCGATGCTTCCGAAGCGAGTTGTGTCCCCCGTGTGCGGTCACGGCCAACGACGGCGACCGTCGAGCCAGCCTCGGCGAGGTTCTTTGCTGCAAGCCGGCCGATACCGCTTGTCCCGCCTGTGAGAACGACGACGTGCTCGTCAGGTGCGTTCTCGGCCACACATGACAGTAGGCACAGTCAGGCTGAAGAGAGTTCGGTCCGCGCAGGCGATGTGACGCTGTCGCTGCTTGCAGAGAGGGTCGCAGTAAAATGCTCCGTTTGGGATTCGAACTCGATGGCGAACGCTCGCTGGCGCTCACGTTCGCGTAGTTCGAATCCCTTCCGTGCGCTTCCTTCTTCGTCACTTCGTTCCTCAGAAGAGTGCTCCGTTTGGGATTCGAACCCAAGTCCTTGCCGTGAGAGGCCACTACGTTTCGAAGGACTGAATTTCGTTCTAACGCTGTCTCCTTTCTCTAAAACGGGCGTTTTCGGCTACTTCAGGCAGATTTTGAGTGGAAGCACATATAAACACCCATAGAATTGCCCTTGAGACAATGGCGACTCGAACGACTCTCTGACCGTACGCAATCAGCGATTGACTATGATCGATACGGACCCGAGTCTAAACGGTCACAATGGACGAGATTTCAGAGTTACCTGTCGTAACGGAGGTTGCAGAAGAATACCTTAATCCGCGTCAGCTACTCGACTACGAAGACGAACGAAAAGACTGTCTCCGATGGTTGCTCTCGATCGGCAAGAGACCCGAAAAGGGTGAAGGCTACGCGTTTGGAACAGTCAAGCCACGGTCCTACCGGATGGACCAGTTCTATCGCTGGGTCTGGGAACAGGAGAACGGGTATACAGCGAATATCAAACCCAGTCACGCGGACCAATGGACGCGGCATCTGGCACAGACAGACTACAGCAACACGCACAAAGCAAATTGTCAAAAGTCAGTCCAGATGCTGTTCAAATGGCGACACCGCGAACATGGTGTTGAAAACTGGGATCCCTCGATTAGATTTTCTGAGAACAGCAGTTCACAGCCCCGTGATTACCTAACTCGAGAAGAGCGAGGGAAAGTCCGAGATGCTGCGCTAGAGTACGGTACCATCCCTTCCTATTCGAATCTTGCTCCAAGTGAACGAGAAAAGTGGAAAATACATCTGGCGCAGCGATTCTCAAAGCCAAAGTCAGAAATCAGCCCAGAAGATTGGAGTCGGGCCAACGGGTGGAAGATACCATCGCTCGTTTGGACATCGCTCGATGCTGGACTTCGGCCCATCGAGGTAGAGCGCGCAATCACTTCGTGGGTCGACACAGAAAATGGAGTGTTGCGAATTCCTAAAGAGGAGAGTGCAAAATCTCGGGATAACTGGATTGTCAGTCTCAGAGAAAAGACAGCGGATATACTCAGCAGATGGCTCGAAGAACGGGAATTATATTCTAAATACGACGGAAGTGGCGCTATCTGGCTGACCCGTGAAAACAATCCCTACGGCTCGCACTCGCTGAAAACCGTGATAGAGCGGCTCTGCGATATCGCAGACATCGAGACAGAAAACAGAAAGATGAGTTGGTACTCAATTCGTCACTCAGTGGGAACCTACATGACGAGAGAAGAAGACTTGGCTGCAGCGCAAGCACAATTACGGCATAGGTCACCTCAGACGACAATGAAATACGATCAGACGCCGGTCGAAGATCGACAAGATGCCCTCGATAGAATGGGGTAAACAGAACCTGCTGCGAAGTAGGTGAGAATGTGGATTGCAAATCGTTCTCGATTGTCTAACTCAGTCTACCGAGTACCGATCATCTAACAGAACCCGAAGCTTGTGTGGATTCATATTGGCCTTCTCAGCGAACTTCCGTTGGAGGTTTCGGAAGAGTACAATAAAGAGTACGTGACCCTTCTCAAGAGTCGACATCTTCCCAGAGCCGAGAAGTTCGGCTCTGCGCTGTAGGCGTTCACTGGAGTGGCTATACAACTGTTCGATTTGCTCTAGCGCGACAGCATCCTGTTCAGAGACAGTAGTTTTTGCACTAAAAGAGCTGAGTGCATCCGTCCACACTGGAATCACGGTCTCTAGCATCGGCTCTGAGAGCCACTGCTCACTTTCAGAAAGGATCTCAAGACGTGAGCGAACATCATCCTCGGCTTCTGTAACTGAATCGTATTCGTCTACAGGTGGAGGAGTGGTCATGAGCTGGACGTGATTCGCACATCGGTTGTAGTTTTGGTTTGACCTCAAGGCCAGTTCCTTGGCTACTCATAGAATATAGCGAAGGGACTATGAGCCGGGCTCCGATATCTATCGCTGATTGATGAGTTTCCGTGTGAAGACAGTCGGAGATGATGGCTACGGGCGGTTGGGAGAGTTACAGACTTCACATGGAGATGTCGAAACACCAGCCCTCTTTCCCGTCGTCAACCTTATCGGTGGAACTACGCACGAGTCTGGCGGCGTCTGGCGAAGAATGCGGGAGAAGCTCATCTCAAAGGATCACCTGCAGGGAGTCATGTTCCAGACGATGAGTTTTACAGACTACGGAGTTTCGCCGGAGAACCTCAATGAATTCTGGCGTCCGAGAACCTTCTACGAACACTTCGAGGACCTGAATGCACCAGTGTTCATCGACTCTGGCGGATTCAAGCTGATGAACTCCAATACGTTCGGGGAAGCACCAGAGAAAGGTGGGACGCCAAACGAGTGGGGACTATACACCGACCCGAAGAGTATACTGGGACTACAACTCGATTTCGGAGCAGATATCGTCGCGACTCTTGACTATCCGATCCCGCCCGATCTCAAGGAAGAGGAGAAAGTCGAGCGAATGGAGCGCAGTATCGATAGCGCAGTCGAATGTCTCCGAATTCTCGACGACCCTTCCCGGCTCGAAGAAAACTTCGAAATCAACAGTCGAGCGGCAGAGCGTCTCCGTGAAAGGAAAGCCGCTGGTGAGGAACCGAGCGTCTATATTGCATTGCACGGACACGACTACGAAACGATCAACTGGTACGTCGGAACGTTCATCGAGAGAGTTGCTGATTTAGAGCTTGATAGCTCATTTGAGGGGTTTGCGGTCGGCTCGTTAGTTCCGTTGAGGAGCAGCATGGACGTCCTCGTTGACATCGTCCAGGGAGCCAAGGACGCCATCCCAGAAGCCAGAGACGACGAACTCGGACTCCACGTCTTCGGGGTTGGGGGCAAGCAAGTTGGACTGCTCTCACTACTTGGCGTAGATTCGTTTGACTGTTCGACTCACATGCAAACTGCCCGCTACAAAAAGTACACACACCCTGAGTCGTGGAGCCACTACAAGCTCGACGAACTTTCAGGCGAACTGCGTCCGGACGGCAGTTTCCCATGTGACCTGCCAGAATGCCTTCTGTGTGGCGACGACGGAGTCAGTTACGAGAAGTTACTCGAGGAACTGAACACTGACCTGACCTACGATGAGCGTCAAGAGCGCAAAGAAAATGACGAGCCCATCAAGAGTGACTACTACGCGTTACTGGCACGACACAATTTCGAGGTATACAATGAAGAATTGCGACGTGTCCGAGACGCTATCCAGGAAGGAAACCTTCTCGACTACGTGATTGGGTTTGCCAGAGAGCACGACGACATCAAAAAAGGACTGCAGGAGGCACAACTCCGCGACAAACAACTCCGGAACGATGTCGCTGCGCGCGAGGCTTACGACCTCTTGCCAGGGTCGTCATTGACAAGTGATCAAGCGACGCTCTCAAAGTGGGATGCAGGCGTCGAAAAGGACACAAACTCCCGCCGCATCTCACTTAAGCACCACCCGAGCGATTTCAACGTCCTGACCCGGTCGTATGAGCCTCAGGGCGACAAAGACACACTCCTGTTTATTCCGTGTAGCCAGAAGAAGCCGTATTCGAAGTCGCGAACACATTCGGTCCTCTTCGATAAACTTGGATCCAGATCAGATGACATTCAAAAAGTAACAATATCGGGGATGTACGGTCCGGTGCCACAGGAATGCGAGCGCGCCGATCCCGTTTTAGAGTATGACTACGTCCTCGCAAAGGAGGACAAAGAGCAGATAGAGTTGGTTACCGATCGAACCGTCGATTTCTTAGAAGCCTACGGGGAACAGTACGATACGATATTGGGCTACGTGACGAGCAAAACGTACCGGCAGGTCCTCGAAAATGCATTCGACCGCTACGGCCGTGGGGAAACCTTGCCACGAGACCCGAAGGCGCTTCAGCTAACGGAGTATTTCCGTAACAGCAACGTTCAGGAACTCCTCGACTACCTCGATAGCTCAGCCGATGGCGTCACTCGGGACTAACTACAGACAGTTCTTGTCTGGTTTATCAATGGTGTGATAGAACATTACATATACTCAATCTCATTCTCAGACGATTAGCGAAGATCAATTCGTTTCTCGTAGTCGTCGTCGATTGCTGTCTGGAGGTCAGTACCAAAGTTTGCCTCATCATCTTCGCTCGGGTCGTACTCGTCTTCGAAGGCTAACGTTTTCAGCATCTCACGAATGAGATGTTCTTTGCGATCTTTAGTATCTTCGACAGTCCATTTGTGGTTGTAGGTTTTCACGATGCTTAGGGTTCCTTTGTCCGTTTCATCTATCGTGTCGCGTTCGAGCATAGACCGAATTTTGTCTTTGACTGTGGAATTGGAGTCAACGTCCGTTGTCAGCTCGGTTGATGAGATGGCATCTGCATCGATATCGTACTGTATCAAAGCATCTGAAATCGTTTCTTGCTGTGCTGTGTCCCCACTTTCTACTAACAACCCAAAGATGCTGGCTGCGACGTCCTCACTGTAGCCAGCCTTATCGACGAACGCCTCGATGAGTGGGACAAGGTCAGCTAAGGAGTGCTCGTTGTAGAGGTATTCGTCCGTATTTTTCATTTCGGTCATTCCGACAAGGAAATAGTAGGTGAGCTTCTTCGAGAACATCCGGTCAGACACCGAGGCATTTTCCGCGTGAATGAGCGGAATCATATTACCAATCTCGTTCACGAATTTCTGGCGCAGCATTTCGACATCATCGGCTTGACCGTCACCATCGACTTCCAGTTCGTCAACCAACGTTTCCAGCGAATCGCTGTTAACGGGGTAGAAATAGACCTCAAGCCATCGCTTCGGACTCTCACTGTTGGCGTTTAGTCCCAGCGAAGAAGGGAAAATATGCTCAATGGTCAACTCATCTTCGCTGGTGCGTTCGAACTGCCGAGTTATATATTGACCCTCCTCCGCCTGCTGACTGAGCTTGATGTCAATGTGGCGTGCATACAAAGACTTGACCGTGTCCGACTGCCAGTTTCGTCGTGTCGCAAACCGGCGGGCAACTTCCTCCAATTCCAAGTCATCCGGGAGATCGGACTTGAGTCTCCTGATGATGTCGTCTGAGTCGTTCACGTCAAGCTGCTCGTCAACAAGGTTTTTGGCCATATCGTGGAGATACGTTCTCGCGATGGACGAGGAAATACCTTCCCCGTATGGGGTATACCGATAGATAATTTTGACGAGAACTTTCAGTACGTCGTTAAACTTCTTTCCCCTTCCATCTGTTTGCGCAAAGTCATAATAAAGTCCAAGAACGAACGGTTGCCAAACCTTGCCAACCTCGTTGAGATAGCCAAATAACGTCTCACACTCCTCCCGCAGATTTTGCTCTTCCTGACTCGGGTTCTGACTTCCAGACGCATGACTTCGTGTAAATCCCTGTATCTCCCCTGAGCTGGCTGGGGGGAGCGTTGCTTGGCTGATTTCTTTGTATCGCTTGGAGTACGTCTCAAGTTCGGCCAGCTTGGTTTCGGCGTCATTTACATCGCCTACTAAAATAGACTCTGCGTCACCAACCGTGGCTTCATGAAGCGCGAATAACGATTTGACATCGTCGCTATCGGGCTTAGTTAGCCCCTGTTCAGCAGTAATGTACTGCTTTAGGAAGTCCTCGATATCCTCAGGCTCACCATCAAACCGGTCGTCAATTTCTCTCCAAGCACCAACATTGTCCACCTCTTTTGCGATAACCCTAGCCCGAATAATATCTCGGATGTCGAGCTCTTCCCCTCTATCGTTAAGCGACTGGAAGATATCTATTTTATATTGTTTGTTTGGAATCCCAAACTCCGCATACACTATTCGGATTGAATGCAGCAACACGAAAACGAGGTTGATAAGGATACGGGACTTTTCTACTGGATTCTCGAAGTCTCCGTAAGTGATAGGCCAATACTCACTGGCAGTTATTGAGTCACTTGCGACATCCCGAGTTGTCCCATCGGAAAGCCGGATTTGATAAACGCTATTCCCATCAGTGGCCAGGGGGTCGATATTATTAAGATTGAAGACCGCAACCCCATTTTCATCAGTTTCGTTACTAGTCCCATTGACTTCAATGGTCGTCTCCGGTTGTCCACCTTCATCGTTTCGAGCAGCGACTATTAGTTTGTTCTCAGTCTGGGAAACAATCGAGATCCTGTCCGGTTCTAGCTCAGAAATAGCAGAGAAATTAATTGTTTCCGTCTCGTAACCGCTCCTGACTACTATCCTGCCCCCGTCATCCGGGGCTGTTTCGAAATCAACCTCTAATTTTCCATAGGCATCAGTAGTACCCTGATATGTTTCCTCAGACAGCTCCTCCATATACCCATCGCTGGAATCTCCTTCACCAGAAAGATAATAGACGTGAGCATCAGCGACAGGAACATTGGCTAACTGATCATCACTGCTTGGAGAGGTACCTGCCTGGAGATGCACTCGGTTAGAACTAGCAGTAATGATATTTACCGTTAGCTCCCTATCTTCCCCAAGCACGCGTTGCTGGTTGATTAGCTCGCCAATTTGCTCCCGATAGAATGTGAACGCTTCCCGAAGCAACCGATTCGATTGCTTTTGTACGAAATTCTTTCCATCAGGGACAGGCGATAACTCATCCACCTCATGGGGGGGATATCCGAGTTCGTTTCGCAGTAATTTTTCATCACCGATTACACCGCCAGGTCCTTCCGCCGTCTCAATGTCGTCTAAGTACTGCTCAAGGAGCACGTCTTCCTTAGCAAAGATAGCATTGAAGTAGCTCTCATCGCTCTCGTTTGGCTTCAAGACGGGCTCGCCTCCAGAGGGATACAGCATCTGTTCGAGATGGTCAGAGCCGGTGAAATGGTTAAAGAAGGCTTTGAAATTTTCATTCGCATTCTCCACCACATGCGGCTGGAGCAAGTCGAAATAATGTTTTATATTTAACAATAGCAATAAGGATGTTGTGACCCGCTGTTGGCCATCAATGATTTCGAGATTATCTGATTCGTCGGAGAGATATGCCGAACCCATGTACTTCTCTCGTTGCTGTGGGCCTTGATCGGTGATGCTGTGCAACAGGGTTTTGATGTCGATCCAATAGCGACGATTATTTGGAGTCTTCCAAGAGTAGTCACGCTGGTAATCTGGGATGACTAAGCTGCTTACTGGAGGGTTCAGTATATGTCCGAGAAAGGCACTTGATGTAAACAGCTCATCGTCGTCAAGCCGGATCAGATACTCGTGGACAGATTCGGTATCGATGTCGTAAACCGGGTCATCGTCGTCAAAGCCTGCAACTCGCTGCTCAAGCTGTTTTAGCCGGGTCGGGACGTTGTATTTGTGAGTGCTGGGGTATTCCTCTTTGTATTTGTCATCAGTGTACGTGAGAATCTTCGAGGCTACTTCCTCAAGCGAATCGTTCGGCATACTCACATCAATCATACCCTCTTACTTGAAATCCCGTGACATCTTTAACAGAGATGCCATAGAGAAAATGTTATTAATTTAAATACTTCTTTGCATTTTTGACCCTTATGATCTGGATGCTGGATATTATATTTCGTCCTGTACCAGCTATACACGCACTACTCAGGGCGTCCCGCAAACATCAGCGGAAGATGACAGTCTCCATCCGTGGTCAGTACGCAGACTCATTCTAACAGCTGATTCGCTAAAATTCGAGCACAAACAACATCTTGTGCTCCGTTGAATGCTGACGCCCTCTGCGGATTGTATCGCTGATTTCAGGGGATTTGGACGCCGTCTGGTGGTATGGGACGGCTCAGGAACCTTACACAGGCATTTCACGAGTTTGCCACGACCCACGTAGAAGAGTCAGACGTACCCGCCGTCGCCGACGGCGACGACGGGTACGATAAGGCCACGAAGATCGCGCTACTCTTGCTCAAAGAGGAGGTCAACAAACCGCTCCGGCAGTTCGAAGACTACCTGAACGAGATGCCGGGAATCCTCGACGTGTTTGACCTTGAGGAATCGCCTGACTTCACGTCGTTCAGCGTGTGGGACGGTGAATTTCCGATGCAAGAGTTGCGCCGCCTGCTCCGCCGGTCAGCGGAGCAGGCGGGGCTGTCGGGAACGGCGTCGATTGACGCCAGCGGCTTCCAGCGCGATCAAGCCAGCTCACACTACCGCAATCGTGTCGGCTACTCGTTCAATGCCATGAAGACGACGCTGCTCGTCGACACGGAGTCACTGGCCATCATGGACGCTCATTTCACGACGAAGAAAGCCTATGACGGCCATATTGGGCTGCAGGTCTTTCGGCGAAACGCCGAAGACCTGCAGGCACTGCTGGCGGACAAGATGTACTCATGGAGCGAACTCAGGGAAGCTTGTCGTGATGCATCAACGCGTCCAGTGATCAAACACTGCGAGCAAAACGCGCTCAAGAAAGCTCACAACGCTCGAATTGACGACGATGTCTACAATCAGCGGTCAATGAGCGAGACGGTGTTTGCGATGTTGAAGGACGACGGCGACGAGATCCGCTCCCGGAGTTGGCACGGCCAATTCCGGGAGCTCACGCGCAAGTGCATCGTACATAACCTAACGCAGGCGGCGAGTTAGAGCTCGCCGCCTGCTCCCCTTCTCTGGACGTATCGAGGAGAGGCGTCGCCATCGTCCACCTCATACTTCGTGCGGTATCTTGTGAAACTGATGTTTTGGTCACCGCACAAGGCGGCTGAAATTGAATCGTCCGGTCTAAGAATCCGCTGAGAGAGCACCGCTACTGGTGGAAAGCTGAATATCATTATTCCAATACTAGCGCCGTCTTCCATTCAACAGTGCAACATCTTGTGGTCCGTTCTATGAAACCCTGTCTGACTTGATTAATCGTTAGCGAGAGGCACTGCACCAGTTTCGAGCAGTGATTTCACTTCGACGATTTCTATGAACTGATCGTCGTGGTTCTGATAGCGAAGTCCACCTTGATCCAGGTCCAAGGACACGTCACCACCGAAGTACCCGTTTCGTTCATACTCGCTGAGCTCTGCGGGGTCTCCTTTGTCCCAACAAATCGCTAGCTCCGTGTTTTCTAGAGGGACTTCTTCCTCGAATAACTCCGTGAGTGTACGATGCACAGCGGCATTCCGTAGTTTCCCGTTCTGGCGGACGATTGCATGCACGTCAGCTGCTGGGTCAAAGTCTTCCACGGTAAAGGACCGGGTGTTGGCCTGCCGTGACGCACGTTCGAGTCCCAGAAGTACCTCAGCTTGGTTTTCTGGAGCGAATCCATCCGTCTCGACACGTTCTCTCCGGTCTTTCAGCGACGACTCTTGTTTGGCCGACCGTCGACGATGTTCACCCTCCTTCCGTGTTTCCAGATAGTCCTTGAACCATGGGTCTTGGGTCACCTTCGAGAGGTAGTACTCCACCTCCTCCCGGATGGCCTTATACACAGGGCTGGCCTTGTTCCGAATCGTCTCACGGTTCGCAGAGAGTTCGATATCCTGGCAGTTCGCGACGAACAAGAAGTGAATATACTCGTTGTCGTGAGAAATTGCCTCGTTAAGGCGTTCAACCTTGATATGATCTTTCGCGAACCAGATTCCGAATTGTGCGGAGTGACGTCCATACGTCGGCAATTCGTTGCGCGTCTCCTTTCCACCAACCATCCCGACCATCTGAAGGAGTGTTTCTCCGCCATCATACTCGACTTCGATTTCCCTAGCGGGGTAGTGTTTGCACATCCGCTCAGCAGGGTACTCACCGTCACTGGGCTCCAGTTGCTCGTCAGGAAACTCCAGTCGGTTCGTTGTCTCCAACGACTCGCGTGAATCGTCGATATCCTCATCCAGCGTGACCGTAATATCCATTTCCCGCTGGCCATCGCCGAAGTAGTGTGCCGTCGACCCAGCGATGGTCTTCCACTTCAGATAGTGGTGAATTTTGTTGTACGTCAGCTCCTCGGCATCGAATCCGTGTCCGGACCGGAAGTTCGTAACTTGAATCTTCGTTCCTGAGTTCCCGCGGCGGACGTCATTCGACGTAAGATCGTATTCAGGCAATTCCTTGTTATTGAGTTTCTCCCAGGGATCCTCCATCACCGCACGGTAGCTCGTGCCGTCGTTGACAGTCGTGACCTCAATGCGGTCACTCTTGTAGAAAATCTTCGTGCCATGGCCCTTGTAGCCAATCGCATCCGTTTTTCGCGAGTTACCGAGGTCGAAAAACGATTCCAAATCGCGTTCGTTCATCCCACACCCATCGTCTTCGATGATGATATCAGAGCCACCCTGACGACTCCTGATCCGGATCTCGACGTTTGAGGCACCAGCGTCGTAGGCGTTCGACAGCGACTCACGAATTACCTCAAGAGGGTTCTCGAAGTCGCTCGCTATCTCAAGAAACTCGTTTACCTCGTTGACTTTTGGTGCTTTCTTCATTAGAAGTACCCTCCAAGTGATTCGTTGACGACCTGATGTGCGTAGCGTCTCATAGTCTTGTCTCGACTGAACCGATCTTCAAAGTAGTCCACAAGCGCATTCGTGTCCTCTTCGTGAATGCACCGTCTGATCTCTGCGAGTTCCCGTTTCTGTATAATCAAGTTGTGCATCGCAACCGGACCAAGTATATCCTTCTGGTATTCCGCATTCCCTTTCATTCTATCGACTAATTCATCGGATTGGCAGACAGGGCAGTCACACCTACTGAAGTCAACATCGTCGATAGGGACACTCTCCATCATAGAGTAATTGTACTTGCCGTTGATGGCGTTGTGGAGGTGCGTGCTGGAATCGAATGTATCAGCACCCAGTGCTGCGAGTAGTGGAATAGCACGACTCGAGATACCCAATACGTGCAACGGCCAATCAGAGATTCCCCAGTCAGCCATTACCTCCCGACAGTCAGAAACTGCAGTAATCAACGCACCACGGTTGTCCTTCTTTGGCACCAGGCTTCCGAGAGCGATTCCATCGAATCCCTCCCGAATCACGCCTTCGGGAACTTCGTCGGTGAGAACGTCCAGAAATTCATCAATCATTGAATAATTGTAGCCGTGGACTGTGAGATAGAGTGCCCCCTCAAAATCACGGGACAAACTGAGAAATTCATGTATGTTGTCGGCTGTTTGTCTCGCCTTTTCGACCCTCTCCTCGTGACCATCGTCCGGCGCAATCGGATGATCGAGGTTTACGATGATATCGCTTCCCAGTGATTGCTGGATGTCGAAGACAGTCTCTTGGTTCATCTCCATTTCAAAGTCGCTACCGTCCATCTCGTCACTATTCAGGAATTTGAAACCACCGGAGTCAGCGAAAACAAGGCCAGAGAATGGTTCGAAGAGTTCTCGTTCTTTGATTGGTGTCTCAAGATAGTCTTCGTAGCGCTCTCGGGTCAGATTGTAGTCAGTCAACGACGACACGGAGGTCATCGCTGCATCAAAATATTCAGACAGCGGGTCTGTACCAACCCGGTCAGCACCAATCATGAATTCCTTTATCGTCCGATGGACGCCACCACCGTAGACACTCCGCTGAGTTCCCCCAGCGTAGAAGTTGAGTACTGGAAAGAGATTCGGGGTTTCGAGCGTTTGGTCGTTGATGATGAGTTGGCCAGCTCTGGCATCACCTGTAATTGAATCAATATCGAAATCGAGCGATTGCGTAGAGTGGGTTTGAGCCATACTTAGACCGACTCCTTTTCAGAGGTTGCTTTCTGGGGCACAGAGAAGTCACCACGGATAATTTGTTTTAATTTGTGACCTTTCACACCAATCCCTTCCCCATCAATGTGATGTACATCTGTACTTTCTAAGGCTTCTAAGCCGGAGAGGGCATCACGATAGTCATTCCCGACGTTCACAACAACAGTGTCATACTCACCCACACCCTTATGTTCCAAATCTTCCGAGACTTGCGGGGCAAGTTCTGCTGCGCGCTTAGAATCCATCCGTCGATCATAGTGCTGTATCTCGGTTTCATCCTCGATTAGCCCGTATTTCGCTGATAGAATCCAAATGTCGATTCGTTTATTGAAATCGCCGTCACGTATGGCTTTTTTGATAATCTTGAAGAAGTATCCGGAGTATAAATCGAGGGCCTCAACAGGTTCTCCGGGGGCGTTCTTAGACTTGGAGCATCCCTGAATAAGCAAGATAGACATAGACAGTTGTTGAGACCACTATTGTATAACTCTGTTCCCTGCCAGCGAATGAGATACCATAATAATTATAAATCTATATTTTCATGATGCACATTGATCACATCGTAACTGGCACAGCGTTCATCTGACCACAGTCTCTACGTCTGGACGACCAGGACCAATGCTCTCTACCAGCAAATCCTTCGTGGAACTCAAGTTGCGACCAGTCTCCCCATCACTGTTTGTCCAGTATTGACCCCGAGCCTGCAGGAGTACATACCAGTGACCAGTCTCCCACAAGATGTCGACAGCGTGCTTGCTCCAGATGTTGAGCCACGTTTGATTCCCATCAATATCTTCAACCCGCAAATTGGCGTCCTTGACGTTCCCATTCACCGTCGAGGATTGGATTACCTGAACTACTATGGGTTGATCAAGTCGACTATCCTCTTCTATCGCACTGACAGTCGTTGTGACAGAGATAGTCTGAGAGGGGATTTCGTTCTCGCTTTCTTGATCATCATTGAATGCCTGGTCAACCGCCTCAGTATACGACCTGAAATAGATCTGGTACAGACCTGCGCTTACATGGCCGTGTTCATTCATTTCTGTTGTCGACGGCTGATGACCTAATTTGTCTGCGACACGACGAAGTTCGGTCAGCAATCGTGTTTCATTGTCGATGTCTGCTGCCTTGAGTGCCGCCGGCCATGTTCCGAACTCTTGTGTAATTTCATTCACCGAGTACGGTGTCTGACCACGGATGTCAGCTGACTTCACAGCTGTCTCAAGTGAGTCAGCCACGAACCGAATGGCCTCAAGATAGTCCTGACGTGTTGGATTTGAGGTGGCTAACGATTCGACCCCTTCAGAGGTTTCCTCATCAGAGTCAGTGGAAGTGTTGCTACTACTAGTTTTGTCCTCCTCTTTAGAAGGGTGCTCGCCCTCAGACGGGGATTCGTTATACACCTCATCGCCCAGTGCGAGGTCAAGGACTTCACCGATGTCCTCGAAATTCTTCGTAAATTCCCCCATCGAAAGAGAACTGTGTGTGTAAAGTTCGAAGACGCTCGGTCGAGAACCGACGATATTTCTGACACGACGTATCTCTTCTAAGAGACGTTCCTGCTTATCAATACCCACAGCGACGAGTGCATCGTTCCACGATCCAAACTCAGATTTGTACTCCGAGGGAGTGTAATCTGTCTTTTCGCGAACGTCGTTCATCATCGGGAACACATCAGTTTCCTCGTCTAGTCGCTGCAGTGTCTGACTCATCTCCTCCTCAGTCGAGAGGTTTTCTTTAGGTGGATTTCGCGATACATTTCTGAGACCAGCTGCAGTTATTGCGTCCGCCCAAGAACCAAATTCGTCGAGATATATCTCGGAGGTGTAGACACTATGTTCATCAACTTGCCCGACGCTAGGCGGGACGCTAACTTCTTCTGAAATGTCTTGTAATTCGTCGATTAGCCGTTTTTGTTTATCGATATCCGCAGTTTCGAGTGCACTGTTCCATGTGTCGAAATGTGCGAGAAGCTCTTTTTCAGTCTCAGAGGATATGTTGGCAATCTCTTTGCATGTCGGAATGCTATCGTGTTCATCGACGTACTGCTTTATGTTGCCAATCACATTTTCTTTCGACAGCGCACTTCCAGCATCCTCATCTATGCCATCGGAATCTGGGTCGTCATCAGTCTGGATTTCATCATCTATTTCGCTCTGAGTCTGAGAGTTGCCCTCAGTTGTTTTGTCATTCAGTTTTGTCTCTTCAGTCTCAGGAGTTTCCTCAGCATGCCCCTTTGCGTTGCGAACCTTCCGGTTCACCGCATTAGCGAGACGGTCGACTTCGCTCGAATCTATCGGCTCACTGGATGAGAAAAAGCGGCTTTCATTGTATGTTTCAATGGCCTCTTTTGCCCCCTTGTAGAGGAGAAGAGCATCGTCAAAGTGTTCGGCAGCTTCATCATAGTCGTCTAATTGCACGGAGTCATCACCTTCGTTCTCACGGTGCTGTGCGAGCATTTTGCGGTGAGTGACAGTGTCTTCGGCCAATTCTTTTTGAATCCTGTCGTGGGTTTTGCTGACTTCTGCGACCCGCTCTGTGAGACTATCTGAGACATCTCCGGCCGTCGTGAGTCGATTTTTCACTCCAGAAAAGAGGATAGCAGCGGTCCGATACTGCTTAGCCGCCTTTTCGCTGTTGCCATCATCATGATATCGTTTGCCCCGGCTCTCAGCATCTTTCGCCTTATTTAATATAGGGCTCGCCTCTGTGAGAAGGGGCTTCGAAGCGGCCTGTGTCAAACTTATGAACCCGGTCTGGTCGATCTTCACCTCGTTTTGGAACCTACTCTGCAAAATATCCCTCACTTCACTCTGAGTCTGACAGCAGTCCCTAGAGAAGTCCTCAACCGGTAGTGGAACCTGGCCGGCAATATAGAACAACACTGCGCCCGTGTCAGCCTCTGATAGATCGACGGGGAATTCGACAGATTCCATCAATTCACTCTCAGAAATCATATCGATTTACCATCCAAGACGCTTGGGTAAAATACGCTCACGTCACTCACTATTTCTACAGAGGATAAGCAACGTACTTGAATTGAGAACATGTCGTTCTGTCAGATTATAAAAAGTCTATGAGACTTGAAAAACGGGCTTATGAGGTTATTGCTCGAGAATCTGCCCATCACCCACATTAAGGTCGCTCTGGAGCTCTTCGAGCAACTCTTGTCCTTCTTCGTGTAGATTCTGCGCTTCTTCTAGCGATACCTCGCCCTCTTCAAGTCGCTCAATAATCGTTTCGACACGATTCACCTTGTCACCGATGGTTGCCTTTGGCCATGATTAGAGTCCAAACAGAACAAACAACAGGATTGCCAAGAGGAACAACGCCACGAGAAGCAGGCGGTACCGCCGTCGAGTGGCTTCGACCTCCGCTTGCGCGTTCGCAGTCGCTTCTTCTCGGACCGTTTCGACTGTCTCGGCGAGTACCTCCTCGTGTTCTTTCTTCCGCTCTACCGCGTCGTACGCACCATTGAGTTGGGCTTGGAGGTTCAACAGTTCCGTTTCTACCTGTCGCTTCGTTGCGTGGCTAAGTGATGCCTCAAGATTCTGTAAATGAGTCGTGATCTCCGTCTCGTAGACATTATCGAGAGCAGTTCCGAAGCCAGCCAGTTGCGTCTCGACTGCTGTCTCGTAGGCGCTCTTCAAATTTGTGCTGAGTCGCGACAGTTCCTGTTCTTTCGCCGCTCGCTCGGGAACAATTTTGCCGGCCTCCGTTGGCGTCATTACACGATGGTCAGCAACCTCGCCAGCCAACGTCCGGTCATCTTCGTGGCCGATACCCGCAACGATTGGCGTTTCAGTTCCGGCGATAACACGGCAGAGCGGGGTTTCATTAAAGACTCGCAATGTTTTGTCGGCACCGCCACCACGAGTGACCACAATGATGTCAACCGTTGCATCGTCGTCAAGTCCCGAGATACCGCCCATCAGTTCCTGCAGCGCATCTGGGCCCTGAACAGTAGCATGCTGGAGTTTGATGTCGACATCTGGGTAGCAGTCGTGGATTGCAGTCACCGCATCAGTTTTGGCAGCACTGTCCGCGGATGTCACTAGACCGACTGTGCTCGGCAGATCCGGTAGCGTCTGCTTGCGTTCGTCTGCCAACAGCCCATGTTCTGCGAGTAGCTGACGATTCTGTTCGTATACCTGACTGTACTCGCTCTCACCGATATCAACAACGTCGGTGACGAGCAGCGAGCACGAGCCACGCTCTTCGTAGTACGAGAGTTCGCCCCGGACTGCTGCCTGCATCTCCTCTTCAGGCTCGATACTCGCGCCGTTGCGGCGAAAGCCGAAGAGTACGCAGTGTATCGACGCCTCCTCATAGACCAAATCGAAATGGACGTGCCCGTTGGATTCGGACAGGTCTGAGACGTCGCCAACGACGTAGTCGTGATTTAGGTCGGCACGGGCCTCGATAACGCTGGCAATCTCTGCGTTGAGGCTTGCGACTGTTACCACATCGTCAGCATCTAAGTCGGCTTCAGTGGCGAGTGACCCGTCGACATCAGCCATCTATCACAGCAACTCGGCTGGTGAGATAAAAATGCACCCCGGTTATTGTCAGTGTCGTAGCTATTTTGAGTGAGGAATTCGGCGGCATCGACGGGATTGTGCGGTGATTCTAATATTCCAACTGAAAGGTAGAACCAATCCGAATCGGGAGTCGCTCAGCTTCCCACCGCAAAAATTAATGCTTATTGGACATATATCGGAATGTAATTATGACCAAAGGACATTTCAGATCGGCGGGAGAAAGTATAGCTACGGTGATGCTGTCGGATTGTTCCCAGTGGATGAACTCGACGCAACTGTACTCCAGTATCGGGACGCCCAACTCGCTCTCGACGACACCGATGGGGCAGACGTCATCGTTGTCGCACCGACAAACCTAGCTACCAGTTACTTCCTTACCCAGCACGCACTCACGGTGATCCCCGTCGATAGTCTCTCAAAGGCGATCAAGGCACAGCTCAATGAGGTGGTTTCAGATCCGCTCGATACCTTCGATTTCATCCAAATTGGGAAATGGAGGGCTGACAGCCCAAACCACTCGCTTGCCGAATTTGCGAACTCCTGACCGACAGCACATAGACGCTGGTTCGACCAACAATTAACGAGAGACACCGGCCAATAACTGACAGTATCGTAGTATTGATAAATATTACTGCCTCGGGTAGAAGTGTCGCTTCAGTCGTGAGTCGCTAGACTTGACCGATACAACGCCTCTCGATAGATTCCAGCAACTCAGAACTGAAGCCGTAGTAGCACTGGAGATTATGATTGCATCAGGGAGCGCATGACGCAACTGCATTGGAGAAACAAGCTGCCTAATTCACGACTGACTACATAAAATCATTCAATCCAGTGTCGTCGGCTTCTTCCGATTTGTCAGACTCCGAGGCTGATGAGTCGAAGTCAGCGAGAGTTTCTCGCTTGTCCTCCTCTTCTAGGGAGTCGTATTGGCTAAGAGAACCGTCATGGTGAGAATGAGAGAGATGGCGGTTGAGTATAATTGGGCTGAATTGTCGAACAAATCTTCTAGCGCTATCAGAACGGGGGCGACGGCGAAGACGACAATACTCCCGATAGCTGACCTTCGCTACAGGTTGAATCGTCGAATGTCGGAGGATCCGCGTCCCCTCTAATTGTGGTCGTACAAGTCCCTCATCAACCAGATAATCGAAGGCCGCCTCCCGGAGAGAGGCATACTCAAGAACGACAGGATTCCGACGGCGGTCCATCGGTGCTCGGAAAAAGATCCACGAGAGCCCATCCGTTGCAATCCCATATGATGTCGTAGTTGTACGATGATTGAGATAGTCGCGGAGATCTCGGATTGCCTTCTTGTAGTGATTGAATCGTTTGACTTCCGCTAAAATGGGGGTCGAAGTACTCCTGATATAGAAGTCGGCAGACCCATCGTAGCCATCAAGGTACCACTCAGTGACGTGGTCATAATTGAGCGCCCGACAGATTGGCCAGACCAGATATTGACAGACGAACTGTTCCGGGTCCTGACGAAGAATAGTCTTTCCAAGTTTGTCCTTATCGCCGGTAAGTAAACCTTCGACGCCATTAGGAGCGCGGGCGACTATTTCGTCACAGAACGATTCAAGAGCGGTTTGAACTGCCGTGTTGAATAGATGCTGAGTCATGGTTAGAGAGGTTCACAGAGCGGTTCTATGTTGGATATGGCGAACATGAGGACGATTTCACGGAACTGTCGATACCAGCCGAGCGCTCGCACGGCATCGCCGAGCGAGCGCTTCGTTGTCGAATACGATGTTTCGGCCATCCAGCGCTGAGAGTAGCCTTTTGCCCGGATGAGCGCGTTATGTCCTAGCGTCAACGGTCTTGATCCACGCTGTAAGATGAGTGGCTCGACACCGAGTGCGTAGAACTCGTATTTCGTGATCCAGTTGTGGAAGGCTTTGTCGGCAGCCACTGATAGCAGGTCGTCCGCGTTCCGGCGGACGACCTGCGGCCCGGTCTTCGTATCGTGTTTCCACCGGGCGGAGATATGTACGTCAAGAACAGCAAGAGACTCTCTATCGGTTAGTGTCGTCACTTTCAGTGTCTGGACGTTACTTCCTGACCGCTGGCGGTAGTACGACGAAGCGGAGCGGCGGTCGAAGAACGTGCTGTCGAGTGCAGCGTGGCCAGACTGCGGGTGTTGCTGCGCGGAAACGCGCAGCAACGCCCGCCAGACCCACATTTCCAGCCGGTCGAACGATTTGTAGAGTGTGGTGAAGTCAGGCATATCGTCCGGATCTAGGCCAAGTGCGTCACAAATCTCGGTCATGTACTGTAGCCGATTCGGTGTTTCACGGTAGCTGTGGCCGTCTTCGAGCCGGAAACAATGGAGAACGACGTGCTTCCAGCGGGCGAACCCGCCGCTGGCGGGCTCGCCCGCGTGCTTTCCCAACGCTTGTTTGACTAGCTGCCGACACTGCTCAACGAAGTCGAGGAGATCAACTTCCATAGCCAGAATCGATTTCCTCGGCTTCGCCCTTCTAACCCGTGACAACCGTCGATTAGATCGCTATTCAACACGGCAGTTTGAACGGCGGCAGATGTCTTCATACTTTACGGCTCTTCGGGATATTTAATAATCCGCTGAAAATTATCGTTGTCTGTGTTACTGCGTAAAATATTCAACAAGGCTACCTAGTAGTAGCTAAATTTTCGTGATAATATATTCTTTTCTTCCAAGTATTAATCTGAATCACCACGAACTACCATTTTAGCGATTCAAGTAGTAGCATCTGTCTCTCGTGAGTGAGTGTGCCCCACATCGCATCCTGTTCGACCATGTCTGCACTCAGCACAGTCAATCACAATGCAGTCTACACGTTCACCTCAAAGGTAACGAGCGTCGTCGCTGGAGGGAGTGATGGCATCATAGTGTTAGAGATTACCGATACTAAGGGTGTTTCACGACTGATGGTGTTCACCCCAGACTCGCCGGGACACAGCATAGACTGGACATCCGGGGAATGGTACCGATTCGAGTCAGTCGTTGGATGTAATCCAAAACGTCCACTATACGATGGACCTGAACGCCGTCGTGAGCGACTGAAAAGCAGTCCTGATGTTCCAAAAGGTGTAGTAGGCATTAACGTCGACCGTTGCCCCAATTGTGCCGGAGAACTGTATCTCGCCAATGCTCTCGTGCTTCCTGAGCAGACTCGCCAGACGATAGGGACTCTTCCAGTTGAGTTCATGCTCGTCGGTACTGAGGAAAGCTGGTTTGAGCACCTCGGGTCATCCCCTGATAGAAACACGGCCGCAGAGAGTGTCGAGGCTGACCAATCACCTCCTCGAGTGAAGTGTAGCGAATGTAGCTGTCTGGTGAGAGAGTACTATCGGAAGCAGTGTGAGAAAAGATAGAGCCACTCAAATAACAAGTATCAAGGGAAAAAGGCTAACTCTAAACCCCACGCCAATTGTTGGTACGTAAAGGTATATGTGAATCCATCTCAAAGCACGTGATTACCAACCACTTACATTAATAATATGCCACATAATATTGACAGTCTAGCTGACGAACGAGCGTTTGAGCAGTCCCCCTCTGAAAAGCTGCAAGACTCGTTCCTTGATGACCGTCCGTCCTCACAGTGGCCGTCGTATCTGGACGAGGTAGCGGTCGATATCCAGACTGGAATCGGCATTGGTGATACCGATCTTGATAAATTCAACTTTCCTGAAGAAGCGGGGCCGCTTTACAGACAGGGGATGGTCGCCACAGCCAGTGAGTATTCTGACCTCCCAGCAGTCGTCAAGCAGGATGTCACTGGTAAAGAATTGGGCCAGTTGGTTTATTTGCTCAACCAGTTGAGCTACGAAATTGGAAAATCTGAGACGGGATTGGATGATATACAGCGTGCGATTACTGCTGTGCTGGAGAAACTTTTGACCGATGCGCACGGCCGAGTAAATCCACAGTTGGGTGGCGGGACAAATTCGACAGCAGACATATTGATCCAGCTCTTTTCGGATCCAGTCGTAGCTGAACAGGCGAGTGACATCCTTGAGAAGTTCGAAGATACGTACAACCAAGGACTCCTCGCTAAGCTGGATGAGCCCCAGATGATGACACCCCTGTGGGACCACCAACGAGATGCGCTCCGTAGCTGGGCCGAATCGAACTGTCGTGGTTACGCCAACATGGCAACAGCAACGGGTAAAACGGTATTGGGGCTCGCAGCGATTGCACTTCGGTACGGCGGACTACATCCGCTTGACGAAGACATTGACCGATTGGAGGAGCCGCGAAACGACCGGAAGGCGAATGTACTGATCGTTGCTCACAACGACCTGATTCTAGAGCAGTGGAGACGTGAATTCGACCGTCACCTGAACATCCCAGAAGACAGAACACGCGGCAGTAACGATGTCGAACTCAGTTGGGGTCGGATCCACTTTCGGACTGCACAATCGCTTCTCAATCGTGACCACATAGAGTACGATCTCGTCATCTTGGACGAAGCTCACCACTATGCGAACGGGTCCGGCTGGGGTCAATTACTTAAGTCCTTCGAGAACGACATCCTCGCACTCTCTGGTTCCGTCGACGAAGGGAAAGAGGCTGATTCGAGGCTGCGAGACAGACTCGACTCGACGATTGGCCAGGAAATCAAACACTACAGTATCACTGATGCACAGCGTGATGGAGTCATTCCGACGTTCGACTGGAGGGTCGAGTACGCTCCAACGGGTGACACCGGTGGTGAATTCGTGGAGATAACAGAGAAAGCAGCAGTCAGTTTCGACAAATTCCAGAAACAGCTAGAAGACGGAACCCTCGATATTGAGTCTGATCGACATCTCCGCACGCACGATGACGTCCGAAGGTTTTCACACACCTCAGAGGGCAAGGAATTGAAGCAGGAAAACGACGATTTCAAAGAACTCGTCACTACATTGTTCTCCAGGCGGACGCAGCGGTGGAACCAATCGCCGCAGTTAGACGTGGTCGTCAGTACTGTCAAGCGCTACCGTGACAGCAAGGTCGTCGTTTTGACGAACAACAACTCACAGATCGACAGATTAGACGAGCTCCTATCCACTTTCGATGAGATTCAATCCGAACGTGTCTACACAGTCTATGGTACTGATAGTAGTACAGAACAGCGAGACATCGTCGATTCGTTCGACGAAACTGGCAAAGAGGGTGTGCTCATCGGCACTGGTGACCTGATCGGAGAGGGTGTCGACATGCAACACGCAGACGTCGGAATAAACATGTCGACGGGAAGTGTGAACAAGGAACTGATTCAGCGGATAGGTCGCGTTCTTCGCAACCCAGATGGCGACAAACAAGCGACGTTCGTAGATCTCGTTGGGATTCCCGCTGAGCAAAAGAGCCAGATTCCAGAGGAGGATGGCCAGAGTCTCATTGAGGATGCACAGCAATTCGTGTCCTTCGGAGACCAGTTCGACAATGCACCAATCTTCGCCACCACCTCCCAAATCGTCCCTGATGCGGTTGGTCGGCTTCTTGAAGAAGGACACAACCGGATTATGACACTAGACCACGATGACGTATACAATTGGCCCGAGAACACAGACCACAGAGACCAACTTGAAAGTCTACTGGCAGATATCAAGGCAGAGCTAGAATCAGGAACTAATGTAGTGCTGGAAGCATGGTCGGGAACAGAGGCAGACACAGACACTATCGGATCCAACCATTTAGAGGAGAGTACAACCGCAGTAACAGAAACAACAGAAGAGAGAGGGTTGGCAGATAGAACAACATTTACTTTCTACGACTCGGGTGGCAAGCCAGTATCCAACGCATTCGTCTCGTTCGTGAACGTCGAGCATGCTGTGAGCGCGAGGACAAATGAATCCGGGGAACTGAAAATCCAGGCACATGTTGGGCGATATACTGTTGCTGTACGGCACCCAGATGCGGGGATAACAACACTCCGAGTTGACTCCTCGGCCGATAGTAGTCAACAAGCAATTACGTTGTCCGAACTCAGAGCAGAATAACGAGAACTGTTAATTGCATCATGTCTCTCAAAATTTATGATATTATCGAGTCGGCTGAAGGAACAATAGATAAAGACTTGCTGAGTAAGCAGGGAGATGGCAGATCTGCGTCCACAGGATATCTCCATGATAAGCCCTTCCTCAACTACCTCCAACCAGATGAGTCGCTCGAATATCTCTTTGAGAATAGAAAGAAGGGGATTACTGTAACCAGCGGAGACGACAAGGAAACGATAGCTCCTAACTCGAGCTATCGCACAATCCTCGGTGTTACTTCCAACCGTATCCTTTGTGTTGTCGGCCAAGATGACGGTGACGAGGTCATTGCAATTCCATTGAATCAGGTAGTAAATGCGGATTTTGGGGAGGGATTCATGAAGAACTTGTTAAATATCAAATCATCGTCAGAACGGATTAAATTCTACACGCGTTCGGACAAGGACACCTCTGCTGCGACCGATTATATCAACAGATGGCAAGAGCAAATAGATAGTGAACAGTCTGAGGAGAAAACAGAAGGTGAAACAGACACCGTCGGCTCAGATTCGCCACCCTCGGCTGGGAAAGACTCTACAACAGACAGCAATGTGGCTCAACAGAACGGACAGCAAACCCAGACGCATGTTGACGGAGTCACCGTTGAACGCCAGCAAAAATCTGATTCAACGTCAACTTCGTCAAGCGAACGTCAGGATTCCCCGGAGTATGTCGACTACGGAGCGGTTCTGGATTCTACACTACATCAAATCAAAGAAGCTGAAGAGATAGCTAATAATGTCGGCAACGAAGTCAATGATATCGATACTGCGAGAGACCAACTGTCCCGAGCACATAATAGCCTCTGTCAGATATTCGCCGAAAATGCACCTGGAATTGACAAAGATGGCCTCGAAGAACGTATCGCAGGCATAGAACAGAAAATCGACTCTCTCCAAACGACTGCTCGTCATCTCGAGGAAACGAGTGCAGACTACTCTACGAATTCGGTAGAGAACAGCGAGGGGAGTACGGCCGAAGATAATGGAGACAAGAAGGGTGATACCGAATCTGAGACGCCTTCCTCATCGATAGATTCCGAAGAGGTATCGAGACGTGAGAAAATGATTGATGTCATCGAAGAGGTTGCTGAGGAACTCGGGAGAGTTCCACAGTACGGAGATATGCACGATAACGGGCCGTTCAAAGCGAAAGAATACTCAAAGAAATTCACAAGCTGGCAGGACGCCCTCAAAACAACTGATATCGATATCGAAGAACGGTTGATCGAAGATCTCCAATCTGTTGCTGGGGAACTTGGACGGGCGCCAACAAAATCGGAATTCGACGAGTATGGCACTCATAGCAGCAGTCGGATCAACGACTGTTTCGGAAGCTACGACGAGGCACTTTCTGAAGCTGGACTAGAGAAACCCTCACGAGCCACGTTACTTGACGAACTACGTCGGTTGGAAACTGAGCTCGGCTACGTACCGACAAGTGCCCACGTAAGAGAACATGGCGACTATCCAGTAAGCCACTACCGGAAACAGTTCGGTTCAGTTCGCAAAGCCGCCGAAGAGGATGGACTGGACTATGAGTCGGACATCCTCAACGCCATTGAGGCTATTGCTGTCGGATTAGGTCACCGCCCCAAATCGAAAGAATTCGACGAGTATGCATCGTACAGCTCCAGCTACATCTACAACTATTTCGACGGATGGCGTGATGCGTGTGAGTCTGCAGGTGTAAATTCGGAAGAGGCTGTGGAAGAATTACTGTCAGAGTTGTCACGAGAAGAGATAGAGGGTGTTATAGAAAATGCCCCAGTAACAGATGGCCTCTTTGAGGTGTACACTGAGAGAATAGCATCTACCCAAGACGAAGAAACAGAACAAACCACCAAGTCGGTCCTCGAGGATACAATCAAAGCAATCGCCATCGCACTCGGCCGCCGTCCAAAGACTTCAGACTTCAACCGATTTTCTAACTATAGCGTCTATGATACGTATGAGGCTTTTGACGGTTGGACCGACGCCTGTCAAGCTGCAGGCGTTCACTCGGATGATGCCGTCGAGGAGTTACAAGCGGACCTCAACCAGACAAAACTCAGTGAACTTTTAGAAAGTGCAGCAGTCAATAGTGCATTTCACGAGGCTTATCCAGATATCAGTAGTTTGGGGGCAGACAACTCCAGAAAAACCCCGGGGGAGCAGTCCGATAACGGGGTACAGGAATCTCTTCTGTTGAAGCTTGAGGAAGCCATTGGCGACATCGGCCACCTACCGACGTACACCGAGATGTACGATTACGATGGGATCAACCCACAAGAATACTCGGAGGTGTTCGGTAGCTGGGAAGCAGCCCTCCAAGAGACGGACATCAATGTCGAAGAACGCCTCTTGAATGCGCTCCGAGATGTGAGCTCAGAACTAGGACGGGCGCCAACAAAAGGTGAAGTCGACGAACTTGGGCTATATGATTCAGAGTGGTACACCGACTATTTCGAATCCTGGGAAAACGCAGTGAGAGAGGCGGATATACCGTATCCCACGAATGAAGACCTGCTCGACGAACTACACCGTCTAAACGATGAATTAGGATATGTGCCGGCGAGACATCACGTCGAAGAGTGCGGTGAATACCCACCCCAATTTTACAGGCGAAAATACGATTCGGTGAAGCAAGCGACGGCTGCTGCTGGGATGGACTACAAAAAGGATGTCATTGGCCAGACTCGAGAACTTGCAATCGAGCTTGAGAGAAGACCGAAAGCGATTGAATTCGACGAGCACGCTGCATACAGCAGTAGCTATGTTTACGACCATTTCGACACGTGGGGTGAGGCCTGTCGGGCTGCAGGCGTTGACTCTGACGTGAAGGTAAAAGAGCTACTCCAGGAGTCCGGACAGAAGGGAAAAGAGCCGAAGGAAACGACGTCCGGCGAACTCGAACCGAGTCCATTAGCGGAATATTACGAAGTGCTGGGTAATCTGGTCGCGGTGCAGCAAGCACTGCTCGGTGAAGATATGGATGATTACCTCGATGAGTCCGAGCCGATGACGCGCTGGCATGCCTTGGTAAAAAGTCGATGGGCTGGGGAAGGATCCAGTGCATCTAATGATAGTTATGGCGTACAGCAGAACGAACGAGCGAAGTTCACTATGGCTGGGTACCGCGAGAAGTATGGTAATGGAGACTCCGTAGACGACTTCCAAGCGATAGAGACTGCCCCTCTTTCAGAAGCGATCGCCGAGTTGGTGTCCTACCTTTCTGGCCTCGAGAGGGCCGAAGCAGGCGAAATACAGATTCCGAAAACTCCGGAGAGCGGGGAGGCGTTGCCGGTACTCGTCGAGACGACGCCTGAATTTGAGCGGGCAGAGGAGCTTTTAGCCGGATTTCCTGACAAACCAGATATCAAGATAGACGCGCAAGAGGGTACATCGACCACTGACGATGGAGGCGGCGGTACGACGTCCCACGATGATGAGGATACAGATGGGGCGAGTGTGGACGGTGATGGACAGGATGGGGCCGGGAGTGAACCCAAGAGGGGAGATGAACTGACGGAGATTGGTGGCGTCACAGAGAGTGTCGCAGAGAGTCTTCGGAGTGCAGGGTATCACACGAAGGAAGATCTCAAAAAAGCAGACAGTGAGGAATTGAGCGAGATCGATGACGTCGGGCCACAGACTGCAAGCAGAATCAAGCTACTCGTGGGTAGCTGACAGATTTATCCAACGTTATCTTAACTAGAGATACAACGAGTGAATGGGGCTGATTTCGGTTGACAATAGTACTAGATACACGACGCGCCTGCTGGGCTACCTAACTGTCCACGTTTTATCATTGAGTAAACCGTTTTTGCTATTATTAGAAGTGAATTGAAACGGGTTTGTCGTCGTAGGATTTTGAGAGACTTGTCCACCAGAGGAACTCGATGATGACACCCCATCTTGAGGGTTATATCCTTGATAAATATATTTTTCAGTTAGGCATTCTCCCCAAACCGATCCGAGAAACTTGAACTCTACTCTTTCGCCTACTGCATCGGGATCGATTGGGCCCAAATTGATCATATCATGATCTAATTTTGATGGCACGGCCACAATCCCATTTCCACTACTACTGGTTCTGTCCACCTTTCCACTGTAGATTTTGCCCTCGGATAGCGACTGAACTTCGGTCACCGGTTTAGCAGCGAACACTCCTTCATCTTTAGTTTCACTGCCGTGTTGAATAGCGGTCTCTGAGTGACGATGAGACGACATCGATCTTGAGACCACTAGCGTTAACCGCTAACAAGCCGACTCAAATTTCGATCCCCTCAGCCAGCACCGCTATTCAACAGAGCAAGTTTCACCACTCTGGAACGCGGCTCCTGGCTCCCATCTATACAAATGTGAACCTTCCTTAGAAAGCCACCCAAGGTCTGACATTACATCAAGCGTCTCGCTTATCACACTCTCGCTTTTCGAAACAGATGTACAATCTGCTATATCTTTGACCTTGGGACTCTCTCCCTTAGCTGCCCTTTGTAATGCTGCATTCCACACCTCATCTCGCTTGGTGTGTTTTCCCATGTGCCGTCCACTGTTTTTGAGTATAAAACGTTCCTCATAGTGTCATTGAAGCATCTATTGATTTCCGCGCGCATATTCCTATGTCGTACCAGCCTGATATTTTGTGTATATTTTTTGTTGAGGAGGTTTGAAGATCATATTATAAATATGCGTGTTGTGGTTAGCACAGCTACTTGAGCCTATTACTATTGAAGACTTCAAGAGGGCAGGTCTATTATTACTCTGTGATGCTAGATTTGATTGTCTGCCACTGCCGTGAAAGAGTGACCACGCTGACGCTGGCGCACTCTGCGATATCCTCTTGCGTGATTCCAATCTCCGACTCCATAGCGGCACCGTAGAGTGCCGCAGCCGCCATACCGGGTGGACTCTGCCCAATATGTTCGCCAGCCTCAGCAACTTTCTCAAGCATCTCACGTGCCCGATGTCGGACAGAGACAGGGAGGGACGCATCCGAGCCTATGCGGTCGACAAACTCCGCGGGAACGGGGACGTTCATTTCCAGCTCGAATTCCGTGAGCAGTTTCCGATACGTGTTGCTAATTTCACTCTCCGAGACAGGGGAGACGTCCGCGAGCCACGAGAACGTCAGTGGTTCAGAGTTCTGCCGTGCGGCAATATAGACACACGCCGCTGTGACGGCTTCGACCGACCGACCCTTTAGTAGCCCCGCTTCGGCAGTCTTTCGGAAGAGAGCCCCAGCCTCGTCGCACGTCGTCCCAGTCAGCTCCAGCGCCGAAACGAGTGCTTTGATTTCTTTGAGGCTGTCGAGAAGCCGCTTGTTCCGGTATGAGAGCCGTTCATTGTACTTCGCCCACCGACCACCCTCGTTCGACCACGGTGCGCCCACAGAGCTTCCAATTTGAATATCGGACGGCCCGGTACTCGGACCCAAGCGACGTTCCTCTTGGTTTGTCCAGCCGGGCTTTCGCTGCTCAACGTCACCTCGACTCTGGACGGCACCACACTCCTCACAGTACCACTCACCAGACTCAGAACGGGTATACTCTTCGGCGCCACATTCCGTACAAGGGATTTCCGTGTCGAAATTCCACGCCCAGCTCCGTGCAGTGTCTCGGGAGTCACTACTGGTTTTCTCGCAGTCTTCGCTACGAGTTCGGGCGACACTTGGATTATTGACGACGATGCCACTGTCGTCTTCTGACGCTTTTCGTACTGCTTGCTTCGCTGACACTGCACTGTTGGTCGGTTTCTCGCTACGCCAGCGAGAGTCGTTGCTGGCCGCTGTATCTGAGTGGCGCTTCGATGGTGCCTCGGTGGTTGAAGATTGCGATGCCAACAAGTCGGTACAGCGCGTTACCGCCGCAAAGCGGGCTTATTGTTAGTTGGATGGGGTCTGATTTATTTTTTCTGGTGCCAATTCGGGATTTCCCTCCCAAACTGGCGCTTCACTTCACCAAACAGGGGAGAGTACTTAAACTGATAAAGCACCACTCCAGATATCGGTCCGCCAATCCAGACGTAACAGGTAAAGATATTTAATCGAGAGACAGCCTTGTCAACACAAGCGGCTACCTCATCCTCTATGGTTCAGCTATCTACAGCCGAACACACTCTCGTTGGCGATCTTCTCGAGTGTTTAGCCATAGCTATCGATCAGACTGCTGAGGTTGACCCAGAGTATGCTAATAAGACGAAACTACAGAAGCTACTGTATCTGGCAATCGATGAGTTTGACTTGCCATTGACGTACAGCTGGTATCTTGCTGGTGCTATAGTACCAGGGGACCCCGTATCACCGACCGGATTGCAAACTCAGTCGATCACATCGACAGCCGCGTAACCTCGTCTGATGGCGGTGAATCAGATTGAACTGGTCGTGGAGCGTCTTCGAAGCGCTAGTGAGCGGGATCTTCGGCATGGACCGTCGCTGTCGGCGGCGGATCGCCGCCGACGCGACAGTGTCGCCACTCACGACCGCTGTCCGGATCGGTGGACAGCTACCGGAAGAACCGGTCGTCGAGTGACTGGTTCGCTGGGACTGCTCTACGCACACCAAGCGCTGTCCAAGCGGCCCGCAACACCATCTCACAAAACTCCGCGAACGGCCATCTCCAGAGGCGGCGCCCCCCGCGGCGGGGCGCCGCCACGTACCTCCAATGCAGATACCGCCAGCTGTTCTGCAGCAACAGACTCACGACAAACATCACTAGCCGCAGGCCAGCGTCTTGAGAACTGGTGAACGCGAGGCTCTGCTTGGCTAATCGGTAGCTTGACTCGATGCCGAAACGCTTGCTGTAGTGCTCTCGAGCATCTCGTGGTGTGTCGATGAACGGCGCGTCAGCGGCGTAGCCGTGACGCGCCACTCCGTGTTCATCGTACCGCCCTTGCTGGTACACACAATCGATGAACACAGGGAACGTTACCTCGCCGGCGAGATCGTGCTCGATCTCGCGGCTCCAGCCCCTGTTGAGTTCGTTTTGAATCGTCTCGCCCCACTTGACAATCGGCATTGCATAGGCGTAGTTGTGGGCGTACAGCAGTCCGAGACAGGTGCTGTTGTAGAATCCACGATCAAGGTAGACGGCCTTGACGCTGAGGTCAAGGCCGTCGAGCAGTTCGAGAAACTCAGCGAGGACATCGCTGGTGGTGTCGCCAGCGACGAGCTGGCGCACCGCCAGCGTGTATCGTTTGTTGCGTACTCGTACGTACAGCGTCGCGTACGCATGAAACGTTGTGGTTCCTCGTTTCGCCTGCGAGAAGTACAGCGCCTCTGTCTCGTCTTCGTCGCCGTAGTAGGGATCGAGGTGGAGGTCTGCACAGACCTCCACCGGTCGATCTGGAAGTGTCGCAAGCGCATCTCGCTGCAGGAGCGTGTCCCCAACTGCCTCAACCGAGTCAAGCTCAAACTGCTCGGTGAGATGTCCCCGGACGGTATTGGCGTGTGGCGAGTCGCCGGTCGTTTCGCAGACGTGGTTGATTGAGGTCCCGCCGGCGCTGGCGCCGGCGAGGACCTCGTACAACGTCTCTGTCGTGACCTTGACGTCATCACCGAGGTCTATCGCAAGCTCTTCGTCGAGGCTGTTGACGACAAAATTAAGCAGGTGCTCTTCCTCTATTTCGCTGTCTGCTTCGGGTTGTTGCACATCCTCCCAAAGCAGACACTTCCTCTAACCCGATGTGATCGACTGAAACTGCATTCGACGACGTTTCTACGACAGACCAACCGACGATGGCACCGTCCGAATCGCCAGCCCGCGCCCAAGATACGTCTGCCACACCAGATACAGAAACTGAGAAGTCAGTCCCAGAGATCGACATCGAGGAAACGGTAGCGGATTTCAAGCAAAGACTCCGTTGTGACGATGATGTGGAGAAGATGGACCCGGTACTCTTCTCCGACACGACAAATACAGATGATTCAACTGAGCCCACATCACAGGATGAACTCGGGGATCGACGTAGGGAGGTTATCGATTTTTACGAGCGTAGACTCCCGGATGTGTGGCACCAGAATACGATGCAGTTCCTGCAGAATTTCTATGTCTCACATGCGCCAAAGGAGTATCGGGAACTCTACCTCCAGAGTACGCACCTCAGAACGCGTCTAAGGGAAGTTGAAGAAGCCATCGCACTCCACGTAGACGGTGAGCAAACAGACCAAGACATCTCATCTCTCGCAAAGGCTGTCGGTCTAGAGATTTCCGACCTTCACTACTCGATACGTAAGTCCGACTCTCTCAGCGCGACACTATCGGATGTCGTCTGCGGGACGGACTTGATCGAAGATGGGCTGATGATGCTGTCACAGATGGAGCCAGAAGAACTGACGCCAACGCACCGAGAAATCGTCGGTGAAATGCAGGATCTGTTTTATTACTGGGTCTGGCGGTTACCCTGCCTCATCATCTCACAGGAAACTGCAACTGGTCCATCAGCAAAGATACTCCGGTCACAGCGACAAGAACAGTTAGCATCTTTCGACGAGCGACTGAGAAAGAGGTGCCGAGAGTTCGAGCGGACGCTTGAGCAAGCTGGACTAAAGCCAGCGCACACTGATTACGAAGTTCCAGACGATGGTATCAGTCGAACTGCTGCAGAACTGAGCGAAAAATATCTTGAGTGATCTATGAGTGAAATAGAAGTGCCAGACGAAGTGTTCGCAGACACCTGCATCCTCCTGAATTTCGTGCAACAAGAGTGGGAAGGAGACGTTGCGTCTGCCCTCATCGACCACGAGTCCATCGAGGTGGTGATCAGCCAGTCCGTGTACGAGGAATTCGAGGATGTCTGTGAACGTAGGCAAGATATCTATCCGGACTTCTTGGACTTCCTGCTTGAAGAGGACGGTGAGATAGAAGAGTATGACCCGGGTAGTCGGCGTGTATATTTTGACTCGAATGACGTCGGTCATATCCGCTCGATTCAGTACGATCTTGCGGACGAAGAGGACAGACGAGAGGTTCAGTATCGCCTCCGTCGGTTCATCAAGGCAGCAGAGTCTCGTATCGACTATCTGAAAAGCAAGTTCGAAGGCCAGACTATCGACCCAGTGGTACCTCTTGAACTCCGGTTTGCCCTTGATGGGGAGATAGAAAATAGTGCTGACGTCCGTGTTATTACCGATGCTGCAGCGTGGACTGCAAACGGTGGCTCCTCAGTTCTTGTTACGCAGGATTCCGAAGACATCGTCGACTGTGCCGAAGACATTAACGCAGTCATCAGAGCCAAACAGGACGACGAGTGGACGCTCATCATCACTGTCGCGGTTGATGTCCTCGACCCAGAAACAGAGCTGCTAACACAGGGCAGACGCAAAAATTAGGAATTAGTCGGAGTGAAAAGCGAGCTTTTGCGATTTATATACTAGTCCCATTCTGGATGAATGCTCTCGGGACATGAAGGGGGGGAGCAGTCCCGAGAGCTCAGGGTCGCCACCTCGGAAACACAGGAGTTCTAAAATGTCGAAAATCATCACGGACGGTAACGGCGAAAGAGTCGAAGCGGAGTCGCAGCACGACAGCACCTCGGACGAGAAGGCTCGGCGACGTGAGCTTATCAGAAGTTCTCTCTAATTCGTTCACCCACCCTTTTTAAGCGCCACAGCATGTGCTGAAAGCAGTGACGCCGCATGAAAAATTGTGCCGATCTGTTGCTTCGAACTATTGATCCTCAGTCGAATACTGGATATCAAGCTCGCGCTCCAAGTATTCGCCAGCATCTTCGTACTCGTTTTCGATTATTTCGCAGACTTCCCTGTTGATACTCAGACCGCCACGCGTGATGTTGGCCGAGCCGAGATAGATAAATTCGTCACAGACGACTACCTTAGCGTGAAGACCGTCGACAGCAAGGAGTGACACACCCTCAGGAAGGCGGTCCCGGATGAAATCATTGTGATCCTCGCCTTCACGGACGATGAGCGTTACATCAGTCTCCTCTAACTGCTCGAGTGCGTCGAGAAGTCGCATGTGGCGAGCATCGAGTTGATCGTTCAAGGGGAAGCGGAGCTGAACGTTACTCAGCCACGGCGTCACGATTGCGACACGTCGTGCGTGGTGGAGTGTGTACCCGATGAAATATCCCAGGCTATCAGAAGTCAAGGAAAATGCTTGTACCATTGAGTTCACCTGCTGGGGGGAGTTCATGTTCGAACATCGCTTCACTTGCCTCTGCCGTCGGAACGGTATCAAGGAGATGCTCACGTATCCCCTCGAGAACAATGTAGCTCAACGTTTCGGTCTGGTCACCGCCAGAGATGCACTCAGCAAGGTGTAGGTTCTCTACACAACCATCGATATCCGGGGAGTAAAACATTGTTCGGACTCGATTAATGTCGGTCACCTCGACATCGAGTGACTCAACGACATCGGCTGGGAACTCGTCAGTACCAGCAATTTGCTCTGTTGCGACAGTGTGCTTAATCTCGAACGCATCAGCCACCGACACACCGGTATCCTCAGCAAACTGATGAACACGGTCCACAGTCGACAACACCTCTTGGACAACGCGGTCCTGTACGTCGTCGTACGGGACAGGCACGTACTCTTCGACTATCGGTCGGATATCGGATTCAGCTTGACTCTTGACCGGCATGTCTCCCACGAACGCGGGCTGTGCCCATAGCCGTTCGCTGATCACCTGCTCGTTGTATGCAATGCGAGTAATCGATTCGAGAACGCTCGCAGGGTCGACGCGAAGTTCCTCGTAGACAAGGTCAACAATACCCTGGCCACCCTCTGTCCGCTCAAAGACGTAAACCTCCTCTTCCTCTTGATCGTAGCCATAGAACAGCATCTGGGTGCTGACACTGCTGACGTCTGCGACCAACTGGAGGAAGAAGTGTGCCGCCGTATGGTACGTCAGCTGTTCGAACTCCAGATTGCCACCGTCCTTGTAGCGCTCAACGTACTCTTGGACCTTTTCATCGAACGAATCGAAAAGCGGCCCCATCTCGAAGACCAGTCCCCGAGTTTCTGAATGATATCCAATCGGCGGTGAACCGCTCGTGATTTTCTGTTCGAAGCGTTCTTCGCTGCTATCGAAGTTGACGCCAAGTTCGGGACCGTAGTATTTTCCGGGATTAATCGACAGTGTCACACTCTCAAGTGAGACGGTCGCTTCCAAGTCAGCCAAGAGAAGGTCACCAGTACTTTCAACAGGTGTCCGATCAGTGACCGTCGTGTCGACATGTGGCTCCGAGTGTATCTTCCCGTAGGCTCTGTCTTCGTGCCGGAGACACACATCAAGATCACCAGTGATGATTTGGAAACACTCCGGACAATATTTGATGATATTCTGCCCGCTATCCCCGGTTTCATCCTGAATCTCAGATAGCTGTATCGAATCTGGAACCAGTACCCCCTCACGGGTTTCACCCGTTACATCTCGTGTAAAGTCGAACTGAACACCGTCCTCTGTCACCTCCGTCATCGGGAGGAATGACCGCATCGAGCCAGACTCGGACTGATACTCACTGCGATACGGGGTGAACGTACTCATCAGTTGGTCGATTGACTCGTCATTGCCATCCAGATCGTCTTCACCTCGGTGAACGGTTACATACTGGCCTGTGCTTCCGAAGTAATCTGGCGGCACGAACCAAACATCATCGTCGAGCTGCCGATCATCAGTGCGGAAGTAGCGATCAAGATAGTATGCGCCCCTGAGCAGGTGTTTGATAGCAAACAGCGAGAAGTGTGGGGTATAGAAGTCGAGATAGGATTCAAGCTCGTCAAGAGCGGATTTGAGATAGTAGATCTGTTTCTCCTCCTGATGATAAGCCGTGATTCGGCCCTCTTCAGCTAGTGCCTCAAGTTGCGCCACCGCACCGCTCAGCTCGTCGATTCTATCTCGGTTGACCTGTGGGATTGGGTCCTCTGCTACTGCATTTGTTTGATTACGGAGTCGCATAAGGTCACCAATCAACCCGAATAAATCCGCCAAGAGACCTGAGAAGTAACCAGACTTCTCTTCGGTGTCACCCTCGGGCAACGTAGCTGCCCGCTCGCGGAACTCTGTGAGTTGCTCGTTAAGCGACCCTATCAATTCGTCGTGTTCGGTCACGCCAATGTCGTCTAACTTCTCCTCGTATCCTGTCACCTGCCCGTGGAATGTATTGATAACCCTGAGCGTCTGGTCCTGTACTTCAGCGATGTACATGTCGACGGCATTCTCCCCTCGAATGACTTCACCATCGTCGACTTCGAAATACTCCCTGATATCGCTGAAGTCCGTCCCTTGCTGCTCAAGATGGGTTTCAAGCTCCTCTCGGACATCATCGACTACCTCTGGGGAGAGCAGTCGTTCCGGCCCGACGTCAAGTCCGAATTCCTCTTCGAAAAACGACGACGGCTCGATCAGTAATTCGTAATAGGCATCATAGCCGAGATCGTCTTTGAGATACCGTTCCAGAAACGCTGCCTGTTCGTCGCTTCTCGAGCGATAATATTCTCCATGGATGTCCTTTGCGTGTGAGTAGTATCGTCGGAACCGGTCGTGCATCCACTCGACGACGATATTGTCTGTTTTCAGTGGTGTGCGAATTTCAGAGTTCAGGAAACGGTCGGCACGGTAGAACATATTCGCGTCGCTCGTGAGATTCGACAGGAACACCGCAATATGCGAGTCCATCCCAGTCTTTCGGGCTGCCCTGCCAGCTCGCTGGAGGAACGAGGAAAGATCCCATGGCGTTCGATATTGTGAGACGATTTTGATGTCTCCCACGTCGATTCCTACCTCGAGAAATGACGTTGAGAGGAGGACATCACTGGCCTGAGTCTCATCGCTATCGAATCCTGCATCGGAGTAAACAGACATGAAATCCAGCGGCTCGTCGAGGAATTGCTGACCCATCGCATCAGCAACTTCGTCCCAATCCTCGATATCATCGTGTCCACGGTGGTGCTCCCAGAGTTGCCGGGTACGGTCCGCGTCGTTCAGCTGAACGCTCTTTTGATTGACTTGAGAAATGCTGTCAATAAACGAGAGCAGTTTGCTCCTGTCACCACCGGGGTCCTCTAGCAGCGTGTGTCCGAGCAACATCAGCTGCTGAATCGCCATGGGAGTGGCACCAGGGCCGTCCTCCGGAGCGAGCATGAAATAGTAATGCTCGTTGTCGTCATGATTCTGGTCGTAATCAGACTCTGGTGGCTCTATCGTCTCGATGTCTGAACTGTCGACACTGAAGATTCGGCGTCCAAACCGTTCTGCGTCGTCGATGGTTGCACTGGAGCCAAGCCACAACAGTGGGTCGTCCGTGATTTCGTTGACGTTCTCGATAATCTTCGACGCATGTGCACCACGGAGGCGGGTGTTCAAGTGTACCTCGTCAAGGACAATCGTATCGAAGGCGTCGACTAGCGAGTAGTTGGGTTTGAGGGCGAATCCTTCCAGCGATTCGAGTGTCGTCAGGACGATATCCGGCTCATCCGAGACGAGTTCTTTCCGTGCGAGATAGAGTTGCTGGTCCGTGAGCCGGTGCTCAGGGTTTTCTTCACACTGGATGTAGTAGGACTGGCTGGTGCCGTGAAATTCGAACGCATTCGTCTCTTCGTCTCCGCACCAGCAGTTGGCGAATTTGAACCGCGGCCTGCCATTCCCCGGTTCGAATACAGTATCGTTGGTCTCGACGTCTGACTTCTCGTACGGCATTCCACCGGCGTAGATGCCAACTGAGAGCTTGTCGTCGTGTTCTGTTTCGAGCGTGTGAATGTGCTCGATAATACGCCCAAGCTGATCCTGTAGTAGTGCACGGCTCGGGTAGACGATGGCGACAGAGTCCTGTCGCCCCTCTCTGAGTAATTGGTAAAGTGGACCGAGAAATGCCTCTGTCTTCCCAAATCCGGTTGGTGCGGAAAAGACACCTGCTTTCGTCTGATCTTGTTCGATTCTCTGTCTGTCGAGTTCGTCGACAGTCTGCCAGCTCTCGACTTGGAAGTCCAGCGGGTCGAATCCGAAAATATCGATTATCGACTCGACAAAGTCGTCGCCGCCGGTGTACGGACTCGTTTCACGCCGTGCTTGGGGCTGTCGCACGTATTTGATTGCGTCTGTAACAAAGGGCGCATCTTCAGCATCGTCACTAAACAGCTGCCGGTTATATAGCATCCCCTGAAGAAGCGGTCGTACATCGGCCGGGACACGGCTGTCATCGGTATTGCGATCTATGAATTGCATTCTGTCAAGTAAACCGATATAAGGCGATAACAACGGGGGCGTCTAAAAACTTCGCGTAAGCGCGGGAGTGATAGCCATCTGAGGTTCCGATTTAAATGATGTGACTACGATAACTTCAGCTCGATATACTCACCGAGGTCAGACTCAGCGAGTTGCTGGCGTTCCGTCTCACTGAGGGCAGCCAAGATGAGTCGGTCATCGTCTAGCAACTTATCGACCAGCGGACGGAGCTCTGTCCCGTCGTAAACGCCGAACAGGTCGTTCTTGAGCTGCGTGAACACGAACGACATATCCTCACCGTACTGGAGCGCTTCCTCGCGCCGTTGTTCGTAGGTGTCGACGTCCTCAGAATAGACGTGTGTCTTCCAGTTCCAGTCCTCCAGAAGCGTCTCGAGAGCTTTGAGTTGCGTACTGTCTGCCCGTTCGACCCGTTCGTTGAGCCGCCGCATCCCCGAGACTTTTTCCTGCCGTTTGATCCGAAGCTGCTGGATTTTGTTCGCAATGCGCGTTTCCTCATTCTCAACGCGTTCTCGAAGAGCCTCAACTTGTTCCTCGACAGCGTCGTAGTCTCCTTCGTCTCGATCTGCTCTCTGGAGTGTGTCGAGCGTTTCGCTGACGGCACCCTTGGCTTCGCGGTCAATCTCCAGAGTTTCGTCGAAAAATCCGTCTGCCAGTGCCTGCTGTAAGAGCGTGTCCTCCATCTTCTGGGCGATTTCTTCGAGTTCATCCTCCAGACCCTGCCTCCGATAGCGCTGGTACATCCGATCTAGACGCCCTTCAAACGAATCAGAATCGGTAGAATTACTCGACATAGTACTCACCCACTTTCCGGAAGGTTGACCCAAGAACTTCTTCGGTTCCGCCGCCCCCCTCTAGTTGTATGTTGTTGTACCGTCGATAGGCGGATGTCTGCTCTAGTTTTACACTCATTAGCGTGGCTTGGATTGTTTCAAGTCCCGTTTGTCGGTGGAGTTTATTAGCCTCGTTAGCTGCCTGTACAGCAACCTCGATTTCAGAGTCGTCAACACTGACGAATCGCTTCAACGCCTCCATCGTGTCGGGGTTAACTTCATCGTACGTTTCGAGCTTCTGCACAGTCCCACGAACATTATCCAGTGATAGACTTCCGAGTTCTATTCGAATTTCTTCAACGACCGTTTCCCGATACTGGCCGTCCATCTCGTGCAGTGCTTTCCGTGCATCGTATGCAGTATCTCCAAGATCCCTCAATTTCACTAGAGAGTCAGAGCTATCAAATCGGACACGGGGTGAGATATCCCCCGTTTGCAATCGACCGAGCATCGACAAGACGTCCGCAGGTGATTTCTGGTCGAACCAATGTTTGATAGATACCATGTCGAGGTCTGATGCGCTAATCCCCCACAGCTCAGAGACCATCTCTTCTAATTCTTCTCCGGAATCGACAAGCGATTTGAGCGATTTATATTCCTCAGGATCCAGTTCCTTGCTGGCTCCAGACAGAACTCCAATATCGGAGTCAAGGCTGTACTCACCTGCACCGAAGCGGTCATTGAGTGTGTTCGGACCAATTGACTTCCAGGGCGAGTCCAAGACGACGACGTAGCTGTAGGCTGCCAACACGAAATCTGCAAAATCATACCGTGCCTGACGTTTGAATAAAATATTTTCCGCGTTAAGATTCGTGTACCGGAGTTTCCCCCGCCACTCTTGAGCATACCCCGTCAGCTGTGTTCCAATTTCATTCAGAATCTCTTCGTAACCAGCCGAGCGAGGGGCCTTCTCTCGCTCGATACCGAAACGGAGTACTTTCCGAAGATCAGAGAGCCGGAACTCATCCGGATCAATTTCAATCTGATCGTCATCTGGTGCCACATCCGAAGTTGCGAAGACGAGGGGGTATTTTTCGCTACTGATGTTGTATTCGAGTGTAGTGCCCTCGTAGAGTGCAAACCCGTCAGTAAGGCGCGCTAATGCATCCTGGAGCCCGCGTTTCAGATATTGATTAGTTTGAGGGAACCTATCGGGGGCACTTACCCATGACTCGACGGTTGGGGCGTATTCATCGTACTCCTCTTGGACTGGGTCTACCTCTACGACTGTATTCCCGTTTCCGTCGTCACCACCGTCGTCTTCCCCTTCATTTTCCTCATCACCTATTCCAATACTGGTGTCCGAGACAGGAACGAAGACTTCGTCTTCCTGTACCGTTACCGGCCCGGGGGCGTCTGTTGCGCCTGACTCAATGATCCCGAAAGCTGATGCAAACCGCCGATCGATTTCGATCCTATCCTCAATGTCGTTCGGCCTGCCATACCAACGAGCAAAATGGGCAAAGGTCTCAGCAGTCTCGTATACTTCGTCTGCAACAGAGAGACGGTTAACAAGGGGACTTAGCGCCTCAGCATCTGAGGGGGAATCAATACGCCCCTCGTAATAATCACTGAGGATTTCAAAAACCGTCATGATGTACTCACGTGGTGACTGTTCGCTCTCGTTCAGGCCCTGGTAGACTCGCTTGAGGAACACCTCGTTAAATGGGAATAAATCGCGGAATGACTCATCACATAGACCACAACCGGCACAACGACTCCCTGCTGGCGCAGAGCGTAATTCAAACGTGCCATCTTCCCTATCATGGTCATACTGGACGCTGCCGTCAAGTGATTTGAAGTATCCAAGGTACGGTCGAACGAAGTCTACTGCTGAGTCTTCGTCGAGGAACAAGACGCTATTCGAATCCTGCTGATTCGTTTGGTAGAACTCATAACGGTCTTCAGCTGTCTGGGTGTGTAGTGGTGATGTCGAGTCACGCGTCCCGGCAATAATGAAATCCCAATTGTCCTCGGATTTGTCTCGCTCGATGTAGCTTGCGAGCTTGTTCGCTTCCATCGCAGTGATTGCAAAGTCCTCGAAAATGATGACCGGGCGAGTGTCGGTGAAACGCTTTCCGACACGCTTCAGGACCTCAGATAGCGAAGCTGTCTCGTACCGGTCTCTGACGACACGCCATAGCTCTTCATTGAATTGGTCAACGGCTTCCTCGAGAGGCGTCTCTTCGAAGATGTTGAGGAAGTCTTCTTGCCGGTAGGCCTGCTCAGTTATGAATTTGATTTCTGTCGCGTATTCACCACGCTGTGTGAGCAGCTGGAGTTTGTCAGTGACAAATTCTCTAATTTTGTCTTCATCACCCGGATCTGGGCTAACAGAGTACCCTCGACTTCGCAAATTGAGAATGGCGCCGGAGACGGCGTTATTCGCCACTGATTGTGGAATGTTCTCGATGTCGTCGCGAAGCTGCTCGAAGTCAGCTGCCTCCGGCATCTCTTCACCAAATTGTTCTTCATAGAACTTCGGGAGTCGATCTGTGAGCATCGACATGAGGTCGTCGTCCTTGTCGATGTGAAGTATTGGTCGACCCTCGTCGCGAAGCTGATGCGAGAGGTAAGCACACAGTTCAGACTTTCCAGTCCCTACCTCACCTTCTATTACGACCGCAAAATTGCCAGTCTGGTTTTTCGAGAACTGTCGATAAACATCATCTTCAGAGACAACCTCGTCCCCACCGGACTTTTGACGGAACACCTCAATCCGTCGGTGGGTGAAATCGAACAGCTCACGGTTCTCGGACCGAACCGCTGCAACCTTACTGAACAATTGTCGTAGCGTGCCTTCATCAACATCCTGCAGATGTGGACAATATACGTTCCCTGCTTTGCCTTCCGATGATGTGCTTTTGCTCATAGCTGTGACCTCATTTCGATAGTGTTCGCCTCTGTGTCGATTCCGTCCCGTCGTGGCGTTCTGTTGAGACCAATCTTCCCAGAGTCGCCATATTCTGTGAGCCGAATATCCCTGTCGCGGACAAGATTATACAACACTCGCGCGAGGGCTGTCGGTACAGCCCCACTATCCGTCGTCGTCACCTGAAGAAGATTTTCACGGAGCCAGCGCAAATACTGAGACATCCCGATGCGGCCGTCTTGACCGTCTTCCCCTATTGCCAGTTCGATGGATTTGTAAATGAGATCCGGGTCAGGGTAGACAACGTGTTCTCGTCCCCTCGCTTTGTGCACCAGCCCAAGGTATTCCATCTGCCGTGACCAGTTGACGAATTTTGGCTTGTTGAGATCGATGTCTCCCTGCTGTGACTGGGGAACGTAGTTCTTCTCTCGGCGATGCCAGTTATTTATTTTGTCAAACAGGACCTCGTCGTCGTTCTCGAAGTATTGAACATCCTCTTGCAACAGATACTGATAGTTCAAGAGGACTGCAGCTTGTTTTCCCCAATCATTTGGTTGGCATTCTTTGGCGAGATTATGGAGGATCGCCATTTTGAACGAGAGTTCCGCATCATCGATATCCCACGGCGGGTTGATGACGTAGTGCTTCCCCTCGTCGATTCCGAGTAAGCGAACTAGCCTAAGCCCGGTTAATCCCTGACTCAAGAGATTATCTCCGAGCAGTGTATCTTCCCGAATTGTTTCTTTTGTAACATTACCACCTCTGACCGATTCGTACACCGGACGGAGGGCCGCCGGCGTCTGGAGTTTATTGAGAATGTAGCCTTCGCTCATAGTTCGTACCTTGTTAGCCAAGCAGCGAATCGTTTGTCAATCGGTGATGCTTCAGTGTCGATGTCCTTCGCCCTCTTTCGTGCCATACCTACCATTGGATCCCGTCTTGCGGCGGCGGAATCGAATATGCTTCCACCATTGATGACATCCTGGTTGAGCTGTCGTGCAACGTCCTTTGCAGTTTCGCGGTCCCACTCAACCCGCCGGCGCAGCCACCGCGCGAGTTCAGTAATCTCCTCCTCGCCACCCAGTGGTGACGAGCCAAGTTCTTTTTCCCGACCAAATATCGGTGCAAAAACATCGTACAGAGGCAGGAACGGTGCCTCAGGAAGTATCTCAAACAGTTCGGTGGTGGTCGACACTGTCTCGTCGGTGACGAACTCGTAGAGTATCGCATTGTCTTGGATGTACAGATTCTTGGTGTCTGAGAGGGGGAGCTGCCAGCCAGATTCCTTATATACCCGCTCAAACGACTGGTAAATCGACTCGTAGCTCCCAATCGCATCCACGAAGGGTTCCTGGTACAGTGGTCGACGGCCACCCTGTGGAGTGAGTCGCTTGGCGTCGGAGAGAACAAGCAACAGCTGGTCTGTACGTGTGTACCTATCGATCAGGTGCTTGATGGTGTATGGTGTCTCGTTCTCGTAGTATCCGTTGGTAATGGCGCCGAAATCCGGCTCAGGGGTTGGAATCTCCGGAATGCCGCTAACGACATGGTACTCGTAATCCGATTCTGTGTACCGCTTGCCGCGATTAAACTGGCACCAAGACGTCGGATACGTAAAATCCGAGACTCCCAGATACTGCAGAGCTGGGAGCCCCCGAAGGAGGTGCCACCGGGAATTCTCTATCGGGTCCCAGAGGTATCCGACACGTGCATTCTGTGTCTGGCTGAGGAGTTCGTCTCGAATCACGCTTGTCCCTCAGTGATGGTTGCAAGCGTCCGTCTGTTCAGCAGGTCATTTTCGAGGTAGTACGCGGGTGTCCGAGCGAGCAGCAGACACTCGTCACAATAGTCATCACAGCGTTCACAGTCCGCCACCTCACGAATCCGCTCTTCAACTGCGTCCAGTTGGTCGAACACCTGCCAAGTAATTCCGTTGCCACCCTGTCGGGAGTCGACCAAATAGACGATGATTTCGTCACCAGACGTCACTGTCTTGACCCGGAAGTCTGACCGATCACATTCGGCGACGATAGCGACAGACTTCTCGATCGCCTGCTCGAGACTCACCAGTGCCTGAGGCCAAGAGACTGGCTCATGTGTCGCCTGATCATATCGGGCTCTGAGGTCGTCGTAATCGAACCGGAGCGTCAGGCCTTGGGTGAAGTACTGTTGGCCGACCGGCCGGTACATCTCGTTTTCAACGTCGTCCATTCGATCTCGCCACGACCCTCCGGCATCGCTGCTGGATTCGTCACGCTCAATGACTGCCTCCGAGCGGAGAACAGTTTTCTCGGAGCTTTGGGTGTGCCACCGTTCGAATGCATACACGAAGTCGGTGACTTCCAGTTGTCCATAGGTCGCTTCACAGGGGAGTCCGAAGACGGTTTCTGTCGCCTCCTCAGCTAGTGTTCGACTGTCTTCCGTTTCTTCGATATAGGTTGACTGGAGGCCTCGTGTCGTGTACCCTTTCTGCCCGCCACGGGCTGCTTTACACTCGATAGAGCTGACGCCGTGGATGGGGGTTTCTTCGAGCTCTTCCTCACAATGAGGGCAGATCGACACCTCGGGTTGGTAGCTTTGGAACGGCCGCTCGCACTCGTCGTTATCACAGACACTGACAGTGGTTAGTGACGTGCCCGTTCCGTGGACATCGTCGACGATATAATCAGTCCCGTGCAGAGTCATCACAGAGCCGAGGTCGTTCTCTTCACCGGGGAACATATCGTAAAGACGGCCCTCGCTTTCGAATTCAATCCCCTCAGAGGCCCCTCTGAATTTGACCGGAAACTGCTGGCCGAACGACCGATAGTTGGCGAGGTACCCCAGTCGCTGGAGCCACTGGTCTAGCCGGCCATTTTCTTCAGTGAAGGCCTTGTTCATCTCCGCCTCCCCGGCCATCGTTGTGAGTTTCGAGAATGTCTTTTCAATGCGATTGTTGAGCGACAACGGTCCGTCACCCTCGAACACCTCTTCGAAGATTCGGACACCCTCCTCGCCGAATATTTTCTGAAGGTGAGAAGTGACTGACTCGCGCCGCTCTTCGAGCGTGAATTCCCGGAGAATATCGAGCTGTTTCTCTACGGAGTCGACGAAGTTCAGGAGGTTTTGTTTGCGTTCGTCAATGGTATACATCCGCTCGAAAACGTTCTCCTCATGGGGATTGCGTGCGAGATAGGCAAACGTCTCAGTCACGACGTGGCCAGCCAGCAACTCGTCAAACTTGTACGGGTCCGGGACGCGCACCGGTTCAAAGTTGCCGAGGAACGAATCTAGGTTTGCATAGTAGTGTGTGTCAACTGGGTGATCCCCTCGAACTGCCGTAACGACCAGCGACGAACTCCCACGTGTTCGTCCTGTTCGGCCGCTCCGTTGGACATAGTTGGTCAGTGTCGGTGGAATTCCGACCTGGGCAACCGTATCAAGCGTCCCGATGTCGACACCAAGTTCCATCGTCGGCGTCGCACTGACGATATTCACGTCTGGGTCGTCTTTTCGGAACCCCTCCTCAATTGCCCCGCGGAGCGTGTGCGGGATATTGCCCTTGTGGATTCCGACAGAGATGAAGTCGGGCTCTGCGCCATCCCTGATCAAACGAGTAATGTCGTGAGCCCAGTGATCGATCGCATAGCTCCATTCGGATGCCGCCTCCGCATAGCCGGGATCTGCAACGAGTGAGCCCGTCTCGTCGGTCCGGAAGCGCTGGTAGATCTCGATCGGTTCTTGACAGTCAGGACATCGGGCCAACGACTCACCCTCACGTGTCGCGGGGAAAGACCGGTAACAATCGGGGCAGAACGCCGCGTTCGGTAATAAAACGAGTTCCGAATCGTCTGCTGCCGGTGTTCTCGTGAAGACACCACTCTCGGGTTCATCCGTCAACTCGTGATCAATCGCCGTCTCTCGGGCCTCCTCAATGAAATCAAAGACACCGCTTTTGACATCCTCGCCTTGAGTCGAGCTATTGATTTTCTGCCGGATTTCGTCCCACGGGGCTTCTCCGATGATACCCGATTCCAGAAGATTCCGAAGGCAATCGTCCAGATGGGTTTCGATGACTCGACGGTTGAACCCAGTGCGTGTTTCGATTCGGTCAATCAACTTCTGGCGCGTGACGCCGTCGAAGGAGATTCGTGATTTGGTGAATGAAACACCAGAGTTTGTGACGAAGAAGGTGTAGAGCGCGTGTCCGACGAGGAATTCCTCGACATCGTCGGTATCATAGACCACATCAGCAGTCACCATCGCGCTGTCTAGAAGATGACTACAATTGGATAGCATCGCATGGTGGTCGATATCCTCGCGCAGCGTGTGCAAGAAGTTGTACGCCTTGCCGTCGCGATCCATCTGGTTCTGGAGTAACGGCTCCCAGTACTCTTTCCGGAGCCGCTCGCCGACCGCTTGGAACAGTTCGTAGTTGTCTGCCTGTCCTCCACGTTCAATGAGTTCCTGTACGTACAGTGTCTCAGCCATCAACCCATACTCTGTCTCGATAATTCGGTCGCCGACTGATTCGGCAGTACTCCGAGAGTCAGAGAATACGAGAGTCTTTTTCGACGGTGACACTCGACAGACTTCAGTCAACATGTACGACAGGAGTGATGCCGTCGGGACTCCAATGTCGTGCAGCCTCGGATTATCCCCACACCCAGGACACTGATCAGACGTAGACGTCCCGCCTCTAGACGCAAACGCACCAACGGGAACGAACGAACCATCATCGTCCGATGGAACTTCGACATGTGGCTGGTGACAGTTGCGACAGAATTGCATCTCTGGCAGGCTTGCACCACACTCTTGGCAACGGCTGTTCCGGGTGACGATTTCACAGTCACGACACCAGTAAACCTGACCAGGTGGTTTCAGGAAGCTGTGATATTTTTCGGTAACAATCCCTGCCAGTCGGCCAAATGCCATTACCGTCTGCAATATACCATCAGGGTTGGCGACTCCAGCCTGCTCAACTCGCTCGTACAGCTCGTCGTAGTGTTTGAACTCGACGACACCCGTGGTCCCCTCATCGAACCAACCAGCGAACGCCGCGACTTCCGGGACGGCATCAAGGACAAAATCGTACCACTCGGTCTGTGTCCCACTGTTCTCCATCACACGACGCACGACGCGCGAGCGGCCCTCGTCGCTCGTCACGACATCTGCCGGGCTAACCAAACTCTCGACGTCGTCAATAGCACGTGAGATGGCAGTATCGATAGGACCAGTTAACCACTCACCAGCAGCCTCTGTGAGCCGCACATCCTGACCCGAAGAGAGGAGTCCAACCTCCCGCAGCGTTGTGAGTGCGTTCTCCAGGCCATACTCTTCCTCGAACGTTTGCTCGTCTATTTCCAGAGCATGCGCGAGTGCGAGCGCCTGAATAAGATCATCGACTTGCGTGGGTGCGAGTCGCTTGAACTCTGGGGTTCCTGTCGCTGAGAACTCTCGTGGGGTGAACTCTATCGAGTTGATATCCGACTCGTCGGACAGTGTCAGATCTGCTGCTAACTCTGCCGGGTTATCCACAGTTGCAGAAACCATCGTAATCTGCGGGTCCCGGTCCGAGTAGAATGTTTTCAGACGTTGTGACAGTAGCGACACGGCGGCTCCTTGAATCCCACTCCAGACGTGTGCTTCGTCGAAGACGATGTGTTCTACTGGCATCTCACCGGCTTGTGAGCCAAGCAACCCACGCGTCTCTTCGTTATCGCTAACGAACATGTAATCCAGTGCTTCCGGGCCGGTCAGGAGTATGTCAACCCCTTGCCTGATACTGTCCCGCGTGACTCGGATCCACGGATACTGGTGGTCATCTGTCCCGACACTCATGTCACTGAGAATCCGCAGCTTTTCGTCGTCTTCACGTGGGCACTCAAGTCCACGAACGTACGAACCTATCTCGATCTCATACTCCCTCGTCCCGACTCTTGTGGGCGTGTCTGAGTCCCAGATGCCGATTGTGATGCGTTCGCTTGGGTCCCGATATCGGTTTATTTGGTCGAGATAGGAGATGAACCGATTCAGCTGATCGACACCCAGTGTTTTCATCGGGTAGACGACAATCGATTTTAATCCCTCTTCGTCGCAGGAGAGGCAGTGGTCGAGAATCGGCAGAAAGAACGACTCAGTCTTCCCCGTTGCTGTCGGGACAGCCAGAATATTATCGTTCGTGTCCCTGTGTATTGCTTCGATTGTCTCTGCCTGGTGTTGATAGAGTGATCCATTCTCGTCACCACCGAACAGTTCCGCTGTCATCGCGTCGATTATCTGCTCGTCGTAATTTAGCCCAGTCAGAAACTGAGCAGCAGATTGATTGTGGAACTTGGGGGCATCTACGAACTCGACGTACGGTCCTTTTTGTTCGATAATGCCGTCAGAAACGAATTCATCCGCATTGGTGACATCATCTACTTCGTTTAATTTCGTCATCTGACGGTTCCACCACGTAACTTCCGCAGCCCTATCGACTGCGCCATCTAGTATATCCTGAGGGGTGTCCATTGGTTTGCTGTTGAGAGGGGGAGTGATTAAATCACGGTTCGTTATCAAGTTCTGGAAGGTTAGGGTGGACTGTCTTCACAGTCTCACCAGTATAGAATCCAGCCGATGCACTCTGGTCTGTATATACAGGGACACGTGCCCTATACACTCAGAAGCACATCACTATATAAATCTATAATCATCCACTTGTTTGCTGTATATCGTGTTATAGAAACAGACTCCGGAGAGTTTATTCCTCGATACTAGGTCAATCATCTGGTCAGCAAGTCTGCCTAATCGTCAGCGGGTTTTCTGTCAAGGCACGTATTGAGCACGAGAAGGAACCAAACCCGGACGACTAATTTTAAAAAATATACTGCCAGTAACTCGATAGAGAAGGGTTCAGTGGAGTATCCGATTGACTCCTCTCTTCATACCTACTACAAGGATATTAATACTCTCTATCGCCAAAATACCCACCAGCTTGGAATCTCAGAAATTACCATAGCCTCGGATTCCCACCGACAACTCTCATATAACGTGAGTGAGATTATTGAGTTGATGGCAGAGGTTTACGCTTTCGGAACCCTGCATGTAGACCGTCTCAGTAAGGTGACGGGCGAACTCAATGAATTTGCAGATGATGCTGATGTTCTCTTTGTAGAGAGAGCGCGTGAGAAAACTGATAATTCCGATGAAATGGCACTGTCTAGTTGAGGGATTGAGAAGTGAGCAGGCCGTAGCGAGAAGTGCTCATGCAACTCGCAGACCTGCTCGGAGAAATGTTAGATGAGGACAACAAAGACGTTTGGGAGAACGAGCGCACCCCGACACCCGTCCGGCGGTTTGGGGTGCGTCTCCACACGGCGGGGCTGTCGATCAGGGAGACGGTCGCAATCTTAGAATTATTGGGTGTCGATCGTTCTCACGGCGCTGTCTGGAATTGGGTTCATACGCTGTCTGAGGCACAGAGCGACCCGCCGACGGCGTCGCCGTCGCGGGTCGCGGTCGATGAGAAACAAATTGAGGTTGACGGTGAGAAGAAGTGGCTCTACGCTGCTATCGACATAGAATCAAGGCTACTGCTCGAAATCGACGTATTCAGCCGCCGCGGGACCGACCCCGCGGCGGCGTTTTTGCACCGACTCACTGAGAAACATGATATCGCCGATGCAGAGTTTCTCGTCGATGCTGCGGGCTATCTGACTGCCCTTGCACGTCGTGAGTTGAGCGGTCAGCTCGACTATCGAGAGCGAAACCACATCGAAAAGTGGTTTCACACTGTCACCATGAGAATTGACTGCTTTCACTCGTTTTGGCGGGGCAGTCGGGCCAGCGCTGAGCGATGGCTACGGCGATTCAGATACCACTACAACCACGAACGACCGAATCAAGCGCTCGACGGACGAACGCCAGCCGAGGAGGTTCAGAACTAGACAGTGCCGATGAAATCGATATGCTTCTTCGGAACCCCGCACTCTATCTCACCGGGATTATTTTGGACTGGTTCTGGGGTATACTCGGTTTCCTTCTCACTCACCAATTCAAGCCTGTTGATGGAGTCGCTACGGAGACGGTGGTTCAGAAGAAAGAACTCGATATTCAACCAGTCGATTTGAGCCTCCCACGCCGAGCAAGTGAGGTAGGACTCGCAGTTACGGTGTTCAGTTGGCTCTGGTTTGCGATAGTCGCTGCCATCTTCGTTCTTGGGCTGCTGGCATTTTCTATTGGAATTCTAACCTTTGCGATTGCAGTCGGGTTGCTACCAGTCGTGCCGTTTGCCTACTGGACCCTATCAGAACGGGACGAAGTAATGGCCAAGAATATCGAGGAAATCTCATCTACTAATGATAACCTCAATAAGGGATGCCTGATCGCTGGCAGGGGACATATGGATGGTGTAGTTGAGCAATTAGAAGACAGCAACGTAGAAATATCTCAGGTTCACAAGTCGAAGTGACTCAGACGGAGTCTATAACGGAGTTTGTAGTGGTATTCTCTACAATCCTGACAGAGCTCGAAAATAGAAGCACTCTACGTCCACTCAGAACATGAGTAGTATAATACATCATCGCACTCAACATTTAGGAAAGATGTGCGATGATACGTTGGGTATTGGAACGACAGTAACGGCTACCATTAGCAACACCTCTGGAGAATTCACTGTTGCGAACGGCAACGGAGAGACGCTCTTTGTCTATGGCAACGTGTCTGTTGGTGACCAAGTGCAAGTGCGTATAATAGATAGAAATGACGACACCCCGGTCTGTATCACTAACGGAGCAGAGATTAAACTCCGTATCGACGAATCTTCCGACTCTGGTGGCGTAACAGCTAATCCTGCATTTGGTCTGGTAAAAATTGACCAGGACCTAAACAAAAACGACTGGTGGCGGTGTATTATCACAGAAATTGAAGAGCAGCATATCCAAGCGAGAGCTTACAAAAAGATACCACGCCGCAGTAGCATTGACTCTGGCCCACTTCCCGAAAGTCCCACACAGTCACTGAATCGATTGGCCAACAACAAGCACAACGACTCGTAGTTCTCTGTAGTTTGATTCTATCATCATCTCGATTACTGGCAGCGCACTCTGACGCTGTGTCAGTCTGTATAGGTAGGCCGCTCTTCGTACTCAATGGGGTCGTGATGGTCCACGTTCTGGAACGCTTGGAGCCGGAAGGCACAGGCATCACAGGTTCCACATGCAGGGGAGTCATTCTTGTAACAGCTCCAAGTAATCTCGTACGGGACATCAAGTTCGATGCCACGTTCGGCGATTTCTGTCTTCGACCATTCTGCGAACGGGGCTCGTAGCTCAATAGACGTCTCTGGTTTCGTTCCTGCGTCTATGACGCCTTGGAATGCCTCAAAGAAAGCGGGCCTGCAATCCGGATAGCCAGAGAAGTCCTCGCTATGAGCACCGATGTAGATAGCGTCACAGTCCTGTGCCTCGGCATACGATGTCGCCATCGATAGAAGATTCGCGTTCCTGAAGGGAACGTACGAACTCGGAATCTCGTCACTATCGAGATCGGCCTCTTCGACGTCCATCGACTCGTCAGTGAGACTCGAATCCCCAATTGCAGACAGATGCTGTGTCTCGATGTGAAGGAAGTCCTCAGCATCGATATGCTCAGCGAGCTGGCGGGCGCATTCTGATTCTCTCTTTTCCGTATTCTGGCCATACGACGTGTGGATCAGGTAGGGGTCGTAGCCTGCTTCCATCGCTTCGTAAACGGCCGTTGCACTATCCATCCCGCCGGAAATCAAAATGACTGCGCTGTCGTTACTCATGTTTTTGGGTTATCGCTTGATTGAACCGTCGCTGCTCAGTTTCCGTCGCATCTCCCGAAATGGCTCGGGTTGAGGTATCCGACTCCGTGTTGATGCCTCGCATGGCCTCACAGAGATGCGTCGCTGAGATCTCGACCATCACTGCCTCTGCATTCAGTTCTTCTCTCAGTCCTGTCGCTATGTCTTCTGTTACCTCTTCCTGAGTCGTTAGTCGACGACTCTGCCAGCGGACGTAGCGAGTGAGCTTCGAGAGGCCAACCATCTCATCGGAAGGACGGTATGCCACGGTCGCTTGTCCCGAGTACGGGAGTAGATGGTGTTTGCACAGGCTATAGAACGGTACGCCAGATTTGATCACAAGGTCGCTCGTCTTGGCATCGAAGGTTCGCATCTGCGGCTTTTCCTCTTGCCTCGAGCCGGATGTGAGCGTAGCAAGTGCCTCCGGAACCCGACGTTGCCACGTTTCAGCAAACGGGGCTTCCGCTGGGTCTTCTCCCACTGCTTCGAGGAGAAGTCGTGTGCCTTCTCGTGCCTTCTCGACATCAATTCCTTCGTCAGTTACTGTCAGACTATCTAAACTCATGATTATGTCTCGGGCGCGTCGTTCCAGAGGTTGACGTGCAGCCGCGGGGTATACCGGTAACCGTACTCCTTGGCCAACTCTGCGACGAGTCCGCGCGTCTCTGTGATCTGTTCTTGCGTTACTCCCTCTGGCATCAACAAGATATCAGTTGGATTGATATTGGCCGTCGACTGACTCCTGAGCCGCTCAACGAGCTGTTCTATCTCGGGCATGTCGTCTCTGCCTGTGACGACGAATTTAAGCTGGAACTCGTACGCTTCCAGAATTGCAGTGAGAGAGTCCATCTGAATCCTGCTCTCTTCGTGTTGCTGTGACCACTCACCGTTTCCTTTGGGGTCTTTCTCTTTTGTGGGCGTGCTACTGGCAAGTTTTGGGCTGATGCTCATCAAATCCACCGGCGCATCACGCATGATCGTGCCATTCGTCTCGACGGTGGTGTGATATCCGGCGCCCTCAAGTTCCTCGAGGAGTTCGACAGTCTCCTCGTGCATCATCGGCTCGCCACCCGTCACGACGACATGTTCGGCTTTGTCGAAGCTCTGCACCTCGTCGACGATATCGGGAATCGTCATCCATGCGTGCGTTGGCTCCCACGACGTGTGGTAGGAGTCACAGAACCAGCATCTGAGGTTGCAGCCACTGGTGCGGACAAAGACAGAGGGAACACCGGCTAACGTTCCCTCACCCTGAAGAGAATAGAACAGCTCGTTAATCGGCAACCCTTCCTGTTCGTCCGGCACTTCGGCTTGACCTTCGTCGACAGAGCTACTGACAGGCATTACTTAGTTGCACAAAGTTCCCCAGTCTCTCGTACCTCAACGGCAACCTCAGAGACAGTCTCCGGGAATCGGTTCATCATCTTTCGCTCAAGGACGAGTGCCATCACTTCGGCGGTGGGTGGATACTCCAAACGGACGACACCGTCACTATCATCAGATTGTTCGAAGGCGTCGATGAGTGGGTCACCTTCCTCCAAGAGGAACTTGTGATCCCACTCGTCTATTATCGAGGTAATATCGCCTTTGTCAACGACCCAGCCTTCTTCGGTAAGTTCACCAGTAACCTCGACTGTCAATTCGTAATTGTGACCATGCGGGCGAGAACACTTCCCGTCGTGGTGTTGGATACGATGCCCAGTACTGATACGTATTGGTCTGTCTCTACCAACTTGGAGCGTTCTCACCTCGTCTGTGAGAAGAGTATCGGTATTTGATTCCTTGGATAATCTTTGAGTCATACTGTGGTATGTTCTGGGTGCGTACTTATACCTGAGGGACGGAGTAAAAGTGGAAGGGTCTATCTGATACGACCTGGTGCAGCAGAATCACTGTCCGAATGCCTGCCCCAGGTTATCGATTTATACCGTTCACTTTGCCTCGACCGAGTGCGATGAAGACACACATCACCTTCGTTCTGGACTCATCTGGGTCGATGGAGAGTATCAAGGCCGACACCATCGGTGGATTCAACAGCTTTCTCCAAGACCAGCGGGACGAAGAAGGGAGAGCTACTGTCACCCTCTACAACTTCAATACAACGGTGGAACTTCTATACCGGGGACAGCCCATTGAGGAGGCGGAGAAACTGGACAGCCAGAATTACCAGCCAGGTGGCCAGACAGCACTGCACGATGCTATCGCTAGAGCGACGTTAGAGACCAAAGATCGAATTTCCTCACTCTCGCCACCAGAGCGACCTGATCACGTAGTCATCCCAATTCTCACAGACGGAAAAGAAAATGCATCAAGCACGCCCCAAGAACGTGTGCGGGAACTCGTGAAAGAGCAGCAGGCAGGAGAAGACTGGGAATACCTCTTCATCGGAGCTAATCAAGACGCTGCACTCACTGCAGAAGAGATGGGGATGGACAAAGACCGCTCTCTCGACATGACCAATAGTGGGGAAGGAGCCGACGCAGCGTACGAATCACTATCTGAAAACATCAGTGAAGCCCGACAGTCCGGGAACACTGGAGGATTCGATAACGAAGATCGTCGTCGGCAAGAAGAGGCTGGAGAATAGACTTAGACAGGTCACGGATCACCACCAAGGTTTCATAGATATGTTTGAGGGCTCCATAGAAGAGTTTTCACACCGTAATCGCGGTACTTCTCCTGATTGCCCCCAGCTCGTAGTTGGTGATAGCGGCAATGAGGCGGAGGGACAGTGCGAGAAACTATACCTGACAGTGTCGATGACATCTGCGATCGAGACCCAAAAAGTGTGTAAACCGGCAGTAGACGGTCGCGTCGAGTCGTGGCAAAGTTAAGATTTTTGTTATGATTGCATATAAGATTCAACCGGCAATGGTACCGCGGGTGCACCTATCTCAGCAGTCCGAGCGAGGCGCGATTGAATGTCGTTAGCGAAGATATTCACAGACTGGAACGAGGGGAACGCGGATGTCCTCAGTACGGCAGTGACACCAGGCTCTTACGAAGACGTTGCCCTCGGCGAAGCAGTCAGCCGTGCGGTCGATCTCCTCAATGCCACACGGCGGGACGATGGCGCGTACATCGTACCGTTATTCAAAGAGGAACAACCACGTCCGACCAACGAGTACGTTCTGTACCGAGCTGGGAAGGATCAGATTGGCTGGTTCGATAGTGGGTTTGGTGTCTCTGGTGTTGAACGGTTCGTCGATGTTAACAAAGTGGCCGGAACCGTCATCGGCCAGCGCCTTCGTTACTGGCTTCCAGAGCACAGTCCAGACGTCGGCCTCAACTTCGACGACGACGAGCTTCCACCTGAGTCAATTCAGCCGGGCAACAGCCTCAGCCACGAGCAGGAAGACAGCTTTTTTGACGAGTTACGGACCTTTGTCTCCAACGAACGCGATGCCAAACGAGAGCAGACGTGGGAGACGTATACCGAGATGGGATTCGAAGACGCACAACGGCGACGAAGACTCTCTGGCCCGTTCATCTATCTCCGTAATAGCTCGACACAGCATGGGGACCGTGCCTACCAATACCAGATTGCAGAAAATGAGAACGGTGGCAATGTTGACCTACGGGACGACGAAGGGCTATTCGAAGGGAATATTTGTATCGCCGATATCGAAGATGACAGCGAGCATTTTCCTCTTGAGGTACGTCTCGCATCGGTCGGCGATTCACAACTGAAGCTCTACCCAACAACGGAAACTGACGCCGATGAAAAGACCCTGCATAGCATCCTCGGCAACGACAATACGGTACTGTGGCTACACGAACTCCTGAATCCCGTCCCGTACAACCGCCGCACCACGGCCATCAAACAGGTTGAAGAACACCCCCGGAAACGAAATATATTAACCGGGAATCGGCAAGCATCGTTTTCGCTCAACAAGTATGCCCTACCGGAACCGGAGATTGAACTCAATGACTACCAACTTCTGGCGTTGACGTGGGCAGATGCAGCCGATGACGTCGTCTGTATCCATGGCCCACCAGGGACTGGTAAGACAAGGACATTGACGGCTTATATACTCCATGCCGTCGCGACAGGAAAGAAGGTCCTTGTCACAGCCCACTCGAACCAGGCCGTAGACAACCTTCTCGTCGGTGAAAGTACACCGGGCAACCCAGAACAGGGAACGCTACACGCAGTCGCACAGGGCGGCGAGAACGACTTCTCGATAGCCCGTACCGGAAGCAACTCGACCAGTCGCGTCGTCACAAACAATTACTCCAACCGCTCCACGAGAAGAGCGGACATCGTCGCCTCAACGACGAGTGGGGCAGCACAATTCGATGCAAATCAATTCGACGTCGCCGTCGTTGACGAAGCGACGCAGGCAAGCAGACCGGCGACTGCAATCGCCCTTAACGCCGCCGAAAAGCTGGTCCTCGCTGGCGATCACAAACAACTCCCACCGTTTCATGCCGACGAGGATAGCAAAGAAGAGGAAATGCACATCTCACTGTTCGAGTACCTCCTCGACCGCTACGGCACGAATATCTCGGTACTGCTCCAGAAGCAATATCAGTCGATCACATCGACAGCCGCGTAACCTCGTCTGATGGCGGTGAATCAGATTGAACTGGTCGTGGAGCGTCTTCGAAGCGCTAGTGAGCGGGATCTTCGGCATGGACCGTCGCTGTCGGCGGCGGATCGCCGCCGACGCGACAGTGTCGCCACTCACGACCGCTGTCCGGATCGGTGGACAGCTACCGGAAGAACCGGTCGTCGAGTGACTGGTTCGCTGGGACTGCTCTACGCACACCAAGCGCTGTCCAAGCGGCCCGCAACACCATCTCACAAAACTCCGCGAACGGCCATCTCCAGAGGCGGCGCCCCCCGCGGCGGGGCGCCGCCACGTACCTCCAATGCAGATACCGCCAGCTGTTCTGCAGCAACAGACTCACGACAAACATCACTAGCCGCAGGCCAGCGTCTTGAGAACTGGTGAACGCGAGGCTCTGCTTGGCTAATCGGTAGCTTGACTCGATGCCGAAACGCTTGCTGTAGTGCTCTCGAGCATCTCGTGGTGTGTCGATGAACGGCGCGTCAGCGGCGTAGCCGTGACGCGCCACTCCGTGTTCATCGTACCGCCCTTGCTGGTACACACAATCGATGAACACAGGGAACGTTACCTCGCCGGCGAGATCGTGCTCGATCTCGCGGCTCCAGCCCCTGTTGAGTTCGTTTTGAATCGTCTCGCCCCACTTGACAATCGGCATTGCATAGGCGTAGTTGTGGGCGTACAGCAGTCCGAGACAGGTGCTGTTGTAGAATCCACGATCAAGGTAGACGGCCTTGACGCTGAGGTCAAGGCCGTCGAGCAGTTCGAGAAACTCAGCGAGGACATCGCTGGTGGTGTCGCCAGCGACGAGCTGGCGCACCGCCAGCGTGTATCGTTTGTTGCGTACTCGTACGTACAGCGTCGCGTACGCATGAAACGTTGTGGTTCCTCGTTTCGCCTGCGAGAAGTACAGCGCCTCTGTCTCGTCTTCGTCGCCGTAGTAGGGATCGAGGTGGAGGTCTGCACAGACCTCCACCGGTCGATCTGGAAGTGTCGCAAGCGCATCTCGCTGCAGGAGCGTGTCCCCAACTGCCTCAACCGAGTCAAGCTCAAACTGCTCGGTGAGATGTCCCCGGACGGTATTGGCGTGTGGCGAGTCGCCGGTCGTTTCGCAGACGTGGTTGATTGAGGTCCCGCCGGCGCTGGCGCCGGCGAGGACCTCGTACAACGTCTCTGTCGTGACCTTGACGTCATCACCGAGGTCTATCGCAAGCTCTTCGTCGAGGCTGTTGACGACAAAATTAAGCAGGTGCTCTTCCTCTATTTCGCTGTCTGCTTCGGGTTGTTGCACATCCTCCCAAAGCAGACACTTCCTCTAACCCGATGTGATCGACTGAGCTTGGTCCACAAGTTTCTGAAGGAGAGGATTGAGTGTTTGTGAGCAGTACGGATTTCCCTCCCGATTGAGCCACAGTTTATCCGACCCATCGTACTTCGGTTTGTTCGCTCTCTGGCTCAACCACTTGTTCAAAAGTGAGGTTGACCTTTGAGAGAGTTCAATCTCCCAACTCGAGTCATTTTTAACCGCAACTTCAGGAGGGATTTTGATCCGGTTGGCTTCAAGATCGAGCAAATCTGTGGTAAGACGCTCAATCAGAGCGGCGCGCATCGCCCCATCTTGAGCGCTAGAAATGAGACTCGGGAATTTCCAACTTCGACGAATCTGAGTCCAGTCATCCGGTGTAATATCGTCCTTTCGTTTGCCTAACTTCTGGGCGAGATACTGTTGCCAACGTGCGCGTTCCTCTGGAGAGACATTCTTGTAATTAGGAGGAGAATCGTATTTCATCGAAGCGTTCAGCAACTGGATTCGCTCTTCTTTGCGGAACGGATCTGAACCGAGAGCCGGCTTCTCGTCGGTGAAGCTAATGTTTGAACTCCACTCTTTACCGACAAAGTCAAAGTACGTGTTGAGGGCGTCAACGAATTTGCGCTTGCTGGACTGGCTGTACTCTTTACCTCCGCTTGTGCGAACGCGATTGTTCACCAACTGCTCTATAAACCGATCGGCGTGTTTGGGAGTGAGTTCATACACAATCTGGCTAGTCTCCCAGAAGTGTTCGAAGACTTGGAATATGCGGCGCGCCATCGGGCGCACACTCGAGTCTTCATATCCGATCCGACGTTCGGGATCTTTACCCTCTTCACGAAGGTAATTGAGGATTTCCTCCCAAACTTCAACAAATAGCTTCCTTTGCTGTTGGTTGAGGTTCTCCAAGCTTTCCCCAGAAAGGTACTCTGGGATATGTTCAGATGGACTGAATCCCATAGTCCGTCGTTTCTCGGGAGCTCAATTCCATCATCCGAGTACACCGCAGGTGCGAGTAAGTCATTTATATTTAAGGCCGTATCTTGTTTGCTGTTAACATATGACGTATAAAACGCCTGAAGAGCGAACAGAGTCGTTGGTCAAAAGTGCCCTCCAGTATGGAAGACGCCAGCAGGTAGAGTTGATCGCATTGTTAAATCGGTCAAAGTCCACCGTCAGAACTCATCTGGAAAAACTCGTTGAACAAGAAGAAATTGAGAAAACCAGAGAGGCTGGCAAAGTGTTCTACTCTCTTCCGGACCAGTCAGAAGAACCCATGGAACCAAAACCGTTAGCTAAGGATGGAGAAATTGGTGTTATGCTCGATACCATCGCTGATAGCATGGGTTTATTGAACCACCAAGAGTACTCCAAACATAACACGAGACGCAGCGAGTACAGCTCAGAGCTATTCGACGATGAGACAAGTGACCGTGTCTCTGTAATTTGGGAGTATCGATATGTGTGTGACCGAAAATATGAGGTACTTAGCAATAATAAGAATCTCAGGAAGTGTATGACAATTCTTGATGAGGTGATAGCAACATTCGATAAGGAGAATCAGACCAACGCTGTAAAAAGTTCACCGAGAGAAATCGTGGAGTTGCCACCAAATCAACATCCAAAGCGGGTAGGGGTCCTGGTGCTTCCAGACTTTATGTATGCAAGATTTTTTGATTCTCTTTTGTATTTACTTCGGCATTGGAAACGTGGACAAGAACATAAGGAACTCTATTCAGAACTCGGCCAAAGGACGGAGGCAATTATTCGAAATGCTCCCCGAATGCCAGATGATTTTGGGGCCGGTATACAAGAAGTTGTAGTCGTTATCGATCCGGAAGGAGGTGAAGAAATGTTCCGTCGAATGGTTGAATACGGAAACTATGATATGGAATCTCTCAGAGAATCCGCGTATTGGACATACGAGAGACGGAATAATATAGACGGTCTGTTCGAAACACTCGACAAAATTGAGCAGCGGGTTTCTGGTGAAGATGAAAGAAAGATCCAATCACTGAAAGAGAAGATACGAGACGATTACAGATAGTACAGTGTCTCCTGGTTGGTGGAACTGTTTAGAGATCAGGATAGGGATTAGTGAGGTGATTGTCCTACCACATTCGTTCGAATCGACATGGTGAAGCAACAGCTCTAATCGCCAGACTGCAAGGTGATGATCGATTCTTTCTAATCTGTATGCCCTGAGCACTTGGTACAAAACCAGGCATTAGGAAGCTAAAACCGCAAGACAGAGAAGGGTCAGAATGCTCCGTTTGGGATTCGAACCCAAGTCCTTGCCGTGAGAGGGCAAGATGATTGGCCGGACTACACCAACGGAGCGCGTACCTGTTCATTGCGAGGAGTTGCCTTTAACAATTGCGCTTCACAGCGGCGTTGTCAGGGAGTCTCACTCGTCGTCGAAGGGTGAGCCGACGGCATCGGGTTCCTCGCCTGCCTTGCTGATGATGTTCTCGCGACCGACGCGGAGTTTGCTGATGAGTCCCTCCTCCTCCATATCGGAGAGGAGCATGCTCACCTTGGATTTGGACCACTCCGTCTCGTCGACGATGTTGACCTGCTTCATCCGACCGCCGTTCTCGTCGAGTAGTTTCAACACGCGGTCCTCGTCGGAGAGTAGCTCCTCCTCGGGGACTGCGGGCTCAGCCGAGGCAGTCTCCTCGTCGGCCGTCTCGGTCTCGGGAGATTCCGCGACAGCTCCACCGCTGTCGTCGTCGCCGCCGGCAAACAGTCCCTCCAGCCCTCCCGAGTACCACGCGATTGCGCCACCGAGAACCAGCAGAAAGACCAGTGCAACGATAATCGGGAGCGGACCGAGTTGTCCCGCTGCGGGGCTCTCTGAGTCGTTCGCACCCGTTCGCTGTCCGACGGTACCCGGCTCGACAGCGACGAGTTTCGGCCGCTGGTCGTCGAAATCCGCCTCGCCAAACCAGGTGACCGATTGACTGGCGGTCAGGTTCCCCGCAACGTCCATCCGGTCGGGGTCGGGTTCGACCGCTTCGAAGACAAGACCGGACTCACGGACCATCACGAGCCGCTGACCGCGGTTGACGTACATCCCACCCTCGAAGACATCGTCGACGACGACGCCTCGGTCAGTCGCCCGCGAGAAGTTCGTCCACATGAACGACAGTTCCATGACACCGAGCGTTCGGAACTGTTCGCGGACCTCTGCCGTTTTCCGGAAGTCGGTCGCATTCATCTGCCGACCGGTCGCACCGCCCGAAAAGTCCGTCAGCGCGCGTGCCCGGGACTTGAAATCCTGGTAGGTCGTCGTCTCCGTGCTGTTGAACTCCGCGGCGAACGTTTCGAACTGCTGGCGTTGCTGGTCGGTGTCCAGTGGGCGACGGTGCTGGACCGTCCACCGCGCAGAAGAGTTCTCGTAGATGACGACTTCGAAGACAGTACTGTTGAACCCGTCCGGCGTTCCAAGTTGCGGCGGGTCGGCCGCATCCTGCTGGGCTGGGTCGTTCACCTCTGTGTCGACAGTATCGGTCGTACTCCCTGTCGACGCGATAGCGCTGCCCGCACCCAGTACCGGCACCGCAGCCCCCGCTACCAGCAGGAGACAGGCAACAGTCAGGCCGACGAACCACCGACGTTGCATCTACACTATACGACCGAAGGGTGGAATAAAAACACTGTGCCTGCCGGTGGAATGGGGGAGCGAATCCCACCCCGACGGTCGTCAGTCGGCCAGTGCCGCGGCGAGCATCTCGACTGGGTGTGGCGGTGTGTCCCCACCAGCGACAACATCGGGGGCGCTCGCCAACTGTGACCGACACGACGCTCCGGGGGCGACGACTCGCTCACCGTCACTGCGGCGGACCTGGTCGAAGAGAATCCGACCGATGGCTCGGCTCATCGAGTAGTGTTCGGCCTCGTACCCGAAGGAACCCGCCATGCCACAGCAACTGGAGTCGAGCGGGTCCACCTCGTAGCCTGCCCGCCGCAGGACGCCGACTGCGTAGTGGTCGCGCTTGATTGCCTTCTGGTGGCAATGACCGTGATAGGTCAGTGTCTCGCCGGACGTATCGAACGCGATGTCCTCGGCGAGTCGGTGCCTGTCGATGTACTCGCAGACGCCATAGGTCGCGTCACCGACCCGGTCGACCCCATCGCCGGAGAGCAAGTCACGGTAATCGGACTGGAACATCACGGCATCCGAGGGCTCGACCACGACCACGTCCCAGCCGTCGGCCACCTTCGGGGCGAGTGTGTCGACGTTGTGCCGGGCACGCTCGCGGGCGGTGTCGAGCAACCCCTTCGAGAACGCCGCACGGCCGCTGGGACCGACTTCCGTCGCGAGGCGAACGTGAACATCCGCCGCTTCCAGCACGCGGACGGCGGCCTTCCCGACCTCAGGGTGGCTGTAGTTGGTGTAGGTATCCGGAAAGAGCAGAACGTGGTGGTCCGACCGCTCGTGGGAGACGCGCGGTTCGCGGGCTGCCATCCAGTCTGCGAGCGTCTCTCGGCGGAACGTCGGCAGGTCGCGCTCGCTTGCGATTCCGAGCAGCTTCTCGGCGAGAAGGCCGCTCCCGGGTAGTTTCTGCGCCCAGTTCGAGAGCGGCGCGAGCGCGCTTCCCACGGCGCTGACGCGGTCCACGTCTGCGAAGATGCGGTCCCGAAGGGAGGTGTTGCCCTCCTGGTGGTGCTGGTACTCCACCTCGGCTTTGAGTTTTGCCATGTCCACCTCGCTGGGGCAGTCACGGGCACAGCCCTTGCAGCCGATACAGAGGTCCATCACCTCGGAGACGAACTCCTCGTCAGTCGGGTCGGCCGGCAGGTCCCCGCTCATCGCCTGCCGGAGCATGTTGGCCCGCCCGCGCGTGCTCGTGACTTCTTCCTCTGCTGCGCGGTACGTCGGACACATCACGCCGCCGGTAGTCTCCTGTGGTCCGCGACAGCCCCCACAGCCGTGACAGAGTTCCACCATCCCCTGCATGCCGTTGTCGTTGTCCCACTGGAGCTCCGACTCGAACCCCATCTCGAAGTCATATTCCGGCGAGAATCTGAGGTTGTCGGTCATCGCCACCGCTCGCGCCCGGTCGGGCAGGTCCGCGTGTGTGGCGGTCACCGTCTTGGCACCACCGTCGGCGTGTGCGTTCTCGCCCGATGGAGCGCGCTCATCCTCGGGCAGTGTCCCACAGACCTGCCCGGGGTTCAGCAGCCAGTCGGGGTCGAATGCGGTCTTGAAGGCCACGAAGCTGTCCCAGATCTCCTGGCCGTAGAGTTTTCGGTTCCAGCGGGTACGCGCCCGGCCGTCGCCGTGCTCGCCGGAGACGCTGCCGCCGTATTCGACGACGAGGTCGGTCGCGCCATCGGCGATGGTCTCCATCTGCTGGATGCCCTCGACGGTCTTGAGGTCGATGAGCGGGCGGATGTGGAGACAGCCCGGACCGGCATGCGCGTAGAAAGAGGCGAACGTGCCAGCTTCGTCCAGCACATCCTCAAAGTCCGCGACGAACTCCGGGAGGCGATCGGGCGGGACGGCGGTGTCCTCGATAAAACTGACGTGTTTGGCGTCGCTGGTCCGTCCGAGCAAAATCGGGAGGCCACTCTTGCGGAGTTTCCAGAAGCGCTCGCGTTCGGCCTCGTCGTGTGCCTCGGCCCCGCTGAGAGCACGGACCGGGTCGTCGGTCGTCTCTTTTGCACCCTCATCCGGGACTGCCGTGGCCGTCACGTCTGGCATCCGGTCGGCAAAGAGGTTCGCGACCTTCTGTTTACCCGCTGTGTCTGTCTCAGCGTAGAACTCGACGAGGAGTACCGCACCGGTTCCGTCAGGCACCATCGACTGGACCAGCGACCCGAACTCCTCGGTTTCCCGGGAGAGATCGAGTAACACGTCATCGAGTACCTCGACGGCAGCGGGGTCGTGTTCGAGGATGGGTGCCACGTCGGCGAGCGCTGTCACCAGGTCCTCGTAGCGCAACAGCGCCATCGCCTTCGTCTCGGGGACCGGTTCCAGCGACACCTCTGCCTCGGTGACGATGGCCAGCGTCCCCTCGCTACCGGCCAGCAACCGCGCGAGGTTGACCGTCCCCGTCTCTGCCTCCTCCAGGAGGCGGTCGAAGTTGTAGCCGGAGACGTTGCGTTTGAGGTCGGGGTACGCGTCGCCGATGGCATCGCCGTCGTCGATGATACCGACCACGGCGTCGTAGATGCGGGCCTCGATGTCGCCGTCGGGGTCGGCCCGCTCACGGAGGTTCGAGACCTCGATGTCTCCAAAGCGGGTGACCGTCCCGTCGGCCAGGACGACCTCGCACTCCTCGATGTAGGCGTCAGTCTTGCCATATTGCAGGGAGTGTGAGCCGGTCGAGTTGTTCCCGATTGCGCCGCCGAGAGCGCTCTTGTCGCCCCACGCGGGGTCGGGGGCGAACTTCAGGTCGTGTTCTTCGAGGGTCGCGTTCAAATCACCCAGGCGGACGCCGGGTTGGGCGCGAGCGCGGCCCTCGTCGGGGTCGACCGAGATGATGTCGTCCATGTGCCGGGTGAAATCCAGCACGACGGCTTCGTTGACGGACTGGCCGGCGAGACTCGTGCCGCCCCCGCGAGGCAAAACCGGAATCTCGCGTTCGGCACAGTAGGCCATTACGGCCGCCACATCGGCAGTCGTCGCCGGGAAGACGACACCGATGGGTGTCACCTCGTACGCGCTGGCGTCAGTTGCGTACAACTGGCGGGTGTACTCATCAAAGCGAACGTCACCGTCGACGCGTTCGCGCAGGTCCTCGACCAGCGCCGGCCGCTGTACCTCTCCACCGACGTAGTCGTACTCCGCCCGCCGGTCCCCGGCCGGGTCCGCGTGTCCCTCAGTCGTTCCCATACGATGCCGTTCGGCTGTCGGGGCAAGAAACTCACGGCGCCAGGACACGCCAGGACCTGACAGGAGTGCTCAGGGAGCCAAGCGATTCTTTCTGCCTTTCATCTCCTCGTCGTAGTACTCGAAGGTGATGGGACACCAGTCCTCGGCGATGTCCAGAATCCCCTCTGTCATCTCCCTGACTTCCCACTGGGCGTCCGCAGCAGCGCGCATATCTGCGACGTGCATCAACATGCGCGCATTCATCGACATCACGATGTTGACCTTCGTCCCGATTGGGAGGACAAAGCGGGCGTCCTCGGGTGGCATCCCCAACTCAAGCAGTTCCTGATAGGATTCGACGGCGTTTTCGATGGTGTCTTTGAATATTTCCTCGCGTTTTGCCACGTCCGCCTCGTCGTAGTCCGTGGTCTGCTGATTGCGTCCGACCCAGTCGGGGTCCTCGGCAGACGGTGGGATGACGACCATCTCGCCCTCGCGGACGGCCGCGGGGTCGACATCGTCGAAGGCGACATAGCGCATCGATTGCACGTCGAAGGAGACGTGGCGATGGCGGGTTATCTGGGCCATACACGAGCGGGAGACGCCCTTGATAGCGAAGGTGGCAGAAGGGTGCTCGAAGGGGCCGAAGTGACCGTGTGCGAGCAGGTGATGGATGAGCGTCTCCATCTTTTCGGCCGTCGTGTCGCCGTCGGTGGTCTCCATGGCCTCCTCGAAGGAGATGTCACCGACAAACTCGCCCATGTAGTCATTGCGTGCGCCCTGACAGATGAGACGTTCCGGGTCCTCGGTCGCCTCAAGTAACTGGACCTCCATACAACCGCGGGAGACCCGGAGGGTGATAAAGACTGTCGGTCCCCCTCAGAGTTCGACCCACTCGGAGGGCTCGGGCTGGAGACCCTTGACGCGAGCCTCGCGGGTCCCCTCGGTCTCGCGGATTTCGATGAGCCCGTCGAAGGCCTGTTTGACCACCTGGAGTGTCTGTTCGTTGTGGGCCGTGGAGTCGACCAGAAAGAGGCCGAGAAACTCCGCCGAGTCCAGACGCGAAGAGAGGACGTGACAGAACTTGAAGACAGTCTCCTTGTCGGAGTAGGTGACCATCGTCGAGAGATTCGACAGCCCGAGCCGACCGCGGTCGACGCCCACGTCGTGCAGGCGCTCGAAACAGTTCGTGATGCCGATACCGATACCGGTCATATCGGAGGGAGTCGTCACCCGGGTGATGTATGAACCGTCGTCCCGTTCCAGGTTCTCCCTGTCACTGTCCGTTCGACAGTCGATGCCACAGAGCGTATCGGGGTCGAGTGCCGACGAGCGGGAGTGAATCCTGTCGAGGGCGTCCTCGGCGTCCCCGCCGGTGGTAACGACGACAGTGCCCTGTTCGTCGCTGGCACCGTCGGCAAGGCAGTCGTACAGGAACGCCTCCTTGCCGGTCATCGCCGGCGCCGAGACGAGGAGACTCGACCCCGGGGGAATCGACGACACTGCGTCTACGGCCAGTACGTCGGTGAGGTCATACATCGTATCAGGGCTCGTCGGAATCACCGAGACCGCGGATGGTGGCGATGAAGTCCTCGTCGTCTTCGATACCACCGAGTGTCTCCGAGAGTTCGTCCCGGAGCGAGTCGATGTCGCTTTTCAGACGGTTGTACTCGGCGCTTTCGGCGAGCTCTGCTCTGTTTTTCGTCGCCTCCAAAGTGGCCTGCTTTTCGACAAGCGAGTAGTACTCCTGTAACAGCGAGTCATAGGCGGAGCGCTCGAGCAGGTTCTGGACCGTGTCCTGTAGTTGCTCGCTTTTGATTGGCTTCGAGAGGTACGCGTCAAAGCCCATCTCCAGAATATCGAAATCAGGCTCGACCGCAGTCACCATAGCGACGCGACACTCCAGTTCGTCGTCGCGAATGTGCTGCAGTACCTCGTCGCCCGACAGACCAGGCATCATCCGATCTAGCAGGACCACGTCGACCCCCCCGTCGAGCTGTTCGAGCCCTTCGTCCCCGTTCTGGGCCATTCGCACCTCGTAGTCGTCTTCCAGCCACAGACGGTACGTCTCGGCGACATCCGGTTCATCTTCGACGATGAGTACGACAGGGTCATCGGGTCCTGGCATCTTCGCTCTTGCCCGTCTCTATCGTTTCATCACACATAGCACTATGGGTCACGCACAGGCGAGTCTCCGGCGTGAAACCAGGGAAACGGCGACAGTCCAGTGGTCCCCTTCACCCAGCCCCGGACCGACATCCACAAACCGGCCCTCACCAAACGTGAGGACATGATTCAGAATCTCGCTGCCAGCGAGCAGGTGTTCACCAGCAACGTCTTTCTGGTGACGGGCGAGCGGACAGTGCTGGTCGACGTGGGCAACGACTTCGATGTCGTCTCGAAAGTGCGTGCAGAGGCCGACGGGCTGGACGCGGTCGTACTCACGCATACTCACCCCGACCACGTCGGGAACCTCGCCGCCGTCGTCGATGCGTTCGATGTCGACGTGTGGGGCTACGATACCGACGTCGACGGCGTCGACCACGAACTCGACGAGAACGATACCGTGGCGCTCGGCGACAGCGACTACGAGGTGTTGCACACGCCCGGGCACAAGAACGACCACGTCTGTCTGTATTCCGAGGGAGAGGGCGTTCTCTTTGCGGGTGATCTTATCTTCGCCAACGGTGGGTTCGGCCGGACGGACCTCGAAGAGGGCGACCGCGGACTGCTCATCGAGAGCATCGAGCGCGTCCAGCAAGCCGTCGACGAAGACCTGGCGGCGATGCACACCGGCCACGGGCCGAGCATCACGACCAACCCGTACACGGACGTGGAACTCGCGCTTCGTGCCGCGAAGATGGGTGCCTGAGAGTCGAGCAGGCGAGGCGGTGTGGCCTCCTACTCTTTGGCTACTCGCAGCAGCTGCTCGTAGGCATGGCCGTAGGCGGCAGCGATGCGGTCGGGGTCGTCCCGTTGTGCGCTCGACAGTGCGGGGAGGTCTGTGGCTGCGACGGGCTCGATGAAATCGATCACGTCGCTCACTCGCTCTTCGAGTGTTCCCTCCTGTGGGCTCCGCGTCGCGACTTCGCAGGCACGCATGTACCGGCGGCCCTTGAAGATGCGAACCCGTCGCGGCTGGACGACTGCGACGGCATCGGGGTCCATCTGCTGAAGCGGTCGCGCGATATCGCCGTAGGACTCCACGACGGCGTGACTGGTCTCAGCGACGGTGTCGGCGAGTGCGGAAAGCGCCGGGAGATGGTACTGCTCCATCGCAGCGTTGAACGTGTCCAGTGACTCGACGGTAACTGCGTCCGCAAGCGAAAGCGTATCAACGAGAGCGTCCGGCAGCGAAAGCGTGTCGTTGACGACGTAGCGGTCGCCAGCCCGGTCGAGGAGAAACTCCCTGTCAGTCTGGCCGAGCAGGCCGCTGTCGGGTCCGGGAGAGGGCCGCCAGAGTCTGTGAACGGGGTTGATGTCCTCGGGGGCAAGCGTGCCCGGACTCGCCGTCGCGAGTGTGCGGGCGTCCTTGCCATAGAGCCGGCCGCCCTCAACGGCGGCGTGTACGTCGTCGTGGTCGTACCAGTGGTCGTTCCCTGCGCGGGGTTTGAATCCCACGGCTCCGGTGTGGGCAATGAGCCCCGCCGAGAAGGTGGTCTTCCCGGCGTCGACCTGTGACCCACCAGCGACGAGCAGTTCCATCAGTCGTCGGCAGTCCGCACGCCGTAGTATCCGGGTTCGTTGGACGCACGCGGTTCGGCAAACACGAGGTCGTTGCTGTGTTGCATCATCCACGGAATCGCCCAGTCCAGGAGGATGTTCTCGGTCTCGACATCGACATCGGCGTCGGGCTCTAGCCCCTGCAGCAGGCGGGCGATTTCATAGACCGTGTAGAGTTCGTCCGCGTCGAGAACCTCTTCGGGATTCCGGAAGGTGAGCGGGCGCACATCGTCGAAAGCCGTTCGCTCGACTGGCATGGAGGTCGGTAACCAACTCGCGGGTGTAAACACTCCGATTCAGTCGACGCAGGGCGCGCCCGTGGCTGCTACTTATTTGTGGCTGAAGAACCAATTGCCGTGCAATGGGTAAGTCGGAGTTACCAGCGAGTGCGCTGGTCGACGCCATCGACGACGCCGTGCTGGTCGTCGACAGCGACGATACGGTCGTCGAGTACAACGAGGCCTTCGAGACCATCGTCGTCCCGGACCGAGACTCCATCCGGGGACCTATCGAGACGACGCTAGCCGAATATCCGACGCTGCGGAACTGCATCGCGAGCAGGGATGAATGTGTAGTTGCCGTCGAGACTGACGGCGAGACACGGTATCTCAAAGTCTCTGTCTCCTCTGTCGACAGCAACGCCGGCCGCGACCTCGAAGTAGTCGTGTTACACGACGTGACGACACAACAGGAGCAACAATTGGCGCTCGAACGGGAAAACGAACAACTCGACCAGTTTGCGAGTTTCATCTCACACGACCTGCGCAACCCGCTGGACGTGGCAATGGGACGAACGACAGTCATCGGTGAACTGGTCGACGACCCGCAGATTCAGACCCACCTCGACGAAATCGAGCGCGCACACGCCCGGATGCTTCGCATCATCGAAGACGTACTGACACTGGCCCGACAGGGCCAGAGTATCAACGAAAAGACCGAAGTCGAAATCAGCGCCGTCGCTGCAGACGCGTGGTCACACGTCGAAACCAACGGGGCCAGTCTGAACGTGGAGACCGAACAGTTCGTGCTCGCTGATCCGGAGCGACTGGGACAGGTCTTCGAGAACCTCTTTCGAAACAGCGTGGAACATGGCTCTACGAGCGACGGGACGGAATCCGGTGACGACCCAAGGGACGACAGGGGGGTTACTGTGACCGTCGGCGCTCTCGCCGAGTACAACGGGTTCTACGTGGCTGATGACGGCGAGGGCATTGCCGAGACGGACCGTGACAGAGTACTCGAAGCCGGCTTCTCCAACGACGACGATGGGACGGGACTTGGGCTGGGAATCGTCTCGAACATCGCCGAAGCCCACGAGTGGGACATCGTAGTAACCGAATCCGAATCCGGGGGTGCCCGGTTCGAGTTCAGGGACGTCGAAGTCCTCACCGCCGAGACTCCGGACGGCAGCGAAGGGAAAGGCTAGTAGAGCGGTGTGTCAGCGAGGATAGTCCGTTGCTGGGGAGAGCCATCAGCGCCACCTGCAGTCGACGTAGACCTACTCGTCGACGGCCCCACAGCACCGGCAGACCGTCCCACCGATTGATTCGTCGTAGACGAGTGACCCCTCACCACAGTCACGACAGGCCAGGTAACTCGCCGAAAAGCCGTAGCGGGGTGATTCCGTGGTCGGTACGTCAGTCGAGGGGGCGGACCCTTCTGCGCTCATTGCGATTTAGACAAGTGTCCGGACATACTTAATTCTGCCGACCGTGCGTATACTTTCATAGCATAGATGAAGATGTATATAACCTATTACACCATACAATTGTCTATATTATCTTCCGAGCATCGGATGGTTGTTGAAGTTGGATTTCTCCAGTCGGGACGGACCGCCCGGCTTAAGAGTCGACCAGTCGAGATGCCGGTATGGATGTCATCCACGTTTGCCTGAACACGTCGGACGCCGACCAACTCGCGGATTGGTATATCGAACAACTGGGGCTTGAGCGCGCATGGGAGTTCAGCACCGACGACGGAACGAGAAACGTCTACGTTGGCGACGGCGACGGGTTCGAACTACAGCTCTCGGAACCACCGGAGGAGGTTGATATCGATGCTGGCTCCGCATGGGACCACCTCGCGGTGAAAGTAGAGGACGTCGACGCAGAGTTCGCGACCATCGACCACCACGGGGTCGTCAAGGAACCGACGTACGTGCCCGGAGCAGACGCTCGCGTGGCCTTCATCGAGGACCCCGATGGGCACGTCATCGAGCTCATCGAGCCACAGTAAGTCGGCTCACGGGCCGTCAACAGCACAAAAAACGGGAAATCTGGCGACGACTCGACTACTCGAAGTGGTCGAGACAGGTCTGGAACTCTTCTTCGGCTTTCTCCCAGTCGACGACCTCGAAGAAGGCGTCGATGAAGCTGCCGCGGTCCGGACCGTAGTCGTAGTAGTAGGAGTGCTCCCAGACGTCCAGCGCCAGGACGGGGTGGGCACCCCACAGGGCACCCTGGTCGTGCTTGTCGACAGCGACGTTTCGCAGCTGGTTCGCGACAGGGTCGTAAACCAGAAGCGCCCAGCCACCGGCAGCACCGGCAGCCGTCTCGAACTCACCTTTCCAACCTTCGTAGGAACCAAAGTCCTCCTCGATGCGGTCGGCCAGGTCGCCCTCGGGTTCTCCCCCGCCGTTGGGGTCCATGTTCTCCCAGAACAGCGTGTGGAGATAGTGCCCACAGCCGTTGTGGGTCACGTTACCGAGTGCGCCTGCGCTCCCGCCGTAGTCCCCGCTCTCGCGGTTCTCGGCGAGTGTCTCCTCGGCCGATTCGAGGCCGTTTACGTACCCTTGATGGTGGGTATCGTGGTGCCAGGTGAGCACCTGTTCGGAGATGTGTGGCTCCAGGGCGTCGTAGTCATACGGCAGTGGCGGCAATTCGGGGTCTGAGTGTTCAGGCATATGAAATCCCTCCGACCTAGGAATCGGCCGGAACCATGTTAAAGTTTGAGGAAGGGGCCACCTGGGTTCAGTGCGGACGGCCACGCTTTGCCGCATTTTCCGAAGTTGCAACTGCTGGTCAATTTATAAGCATCCGGCAATCCTTCGAGTGAGTACATGCCCTCCGACATCGTCACCGCACTCCGTCGGCGGTTCTCGGTGATCAGCGCCGTCGGCTACTTGCTGACGGTCGCTGCCGTTCTGGTCATCACGGACGATGTAGCCATCGTGCTCGGCGTTACGGGTGCGATACTGTTCACCGAACTCGTCGATACACTGCAGGACGTGCCGAGCGTCGACGAACGCTGGGCCAAGGCCGCGCTGGGAACGCTACTAACAGTGGGAAGCACGGGCTGGCTCTGGGTCGAATTCCAGGGGTCAGTTGCCACAGACCGACTGGTCCTACCAGCCCTCGCCGTCCTCGGTGGGTGCTGGATTGTGCTGGATGCCCGCGCCGACTTCGTGCAAGGACGCCGACTTGGCGGCCCCGACGCGTTCGATGAGATGGAGACTGGCGAAGCGATGCTCATCATGCAACACATGCGCCTCGTCGCCGAGACACTCGAAGACGGTCCAAAGAGTATCCCGGACATCGCCAGTGAGTGTGACCTCACCGAGTCCCGCGTCCGGCAGGCAATCGAGCTGGCAGGTCGGGACGATACTATCTATCCTGTCGACACCGACGAGGACCCGTGCCGGTACGCGCTTGACCAGCGCAAGATAGGTCTCACAGGGGTCGGTCGGCAGGCCGCCAGCGGCGTGACCGGTCTCCTACACCGCTTCGTTAGACCCTTGCTCGACCAGTTCTAGCAGTCTGTGAGCGGCCCGGGATGCAGTTCGCTCTCGCACACTCGGGGTCCGCGTCGCTTTGCTCACGGGGCGGGTCGCTCACTCGTCGCCTCGTGCTTCTTTGAACATCGCGATAGCGTTCTCCCGACGCTGGCTGTGGTCGACGATTGGAGCCGGATACTCGGGTGCGTGCATCTCGCGAGCACCGGCATCGAGTTCGTGCCAGGAGTGGATTGTTTCTGCCGGAACGCCCGCCAGTTCCGGAACGTAGGTCTTGATGTATTCCGCGTCGGGGTCGTAGTCCTCGCCCTGGGTCATCGGGTTGAAGATGCGGAAATACGGCTGGGCATCGGTCCCCGTCGAGGCCGCCCACTGCCAGCCGCCGTTGTCGTTGGCGGTGTCGTGGTCGACGAGTTTCCGTCGGAACCAGTCGTATCCCTCGCGCCAGTCGAGCAGCAAGTCCTTGGTCAAAAAGGAGGCGACAATCATCCGCACGCGGTTGTGCATGGACGCCTCCGCGCGCAACTGGCGCATCCCGGCATCGACGATGGGATAGCCCGTCGTGCCGTCTTTCCAGGCCTGTAACGCCTCTGGGTCGTCGTTCCACTGGATTGGCTGCTCGTATGTCTTGTAGTTCTGTGTCACAACGTCGGGGCGGTCCCAGAGCACCTGCGTGTAGAACTCACGCCACGCCAACTGGTCCTGATATTCGGTGACCGATTCGCGGTCGCTCTCCGTCTCTGCAGCCATCTTTGCCGCCTCGGTCTCCTCGTAGACCTCACGAATGCCGATAGTGCCGTACTTGAGGTGAGCCGAGAGGTGGCTCGTACAGTCATCGGCCGGGTAGTCCCGCCGGTCGCCGTAGCGATAGATGTCCTCCCCACAGAAGTCGGCGAGCAGAGAACGCGCGACTTCGGTCCCAGCGGGCGGAATGTCGGCTTCCGGTGCCTCGAAGCCGAGGTCATCGAGCGTGGGGAGCGAGTCGCCGGTGATGGCTGCGAGGTCATCCGCTGCAGGTGGCTCCGCTGGCTCGGCTTTCGGTCTGTCGTGCCACTTCTTCGAGAAGTAGGTGAACACCTTGTAGGGATCGCCGTCGTTGGTCGTGATAGCCCCCGGTTCGTGGTGAACAGCGTCGTGGACGGCCACGCGGTCGACGCCGGCGTCAGCGAGCGCCTGCCGGACGGCGGCTTCCCGCTCGCGGGCGAGACCGGAGTAGTCCTTGCACCACGTCACGGTGTCGGCGTCGTATTCGGCGGCCAACTCGGGGAGCAGGTCGACGGGATCGCCGCGGGCGACGACGAGGTCGCTGTCGCGGTCGCGATAGGCCGCACGGAGCGAGTCGAGGGCATCGAGCATGAACGCGACGCGGGCGGGCGCACCGCTGTCGAGCACCTGCGGGTCGAAAACGAAGACAGGAACGGTCGGCGCATCGACGGCTGTCAGCCCGAGGTTGTCCGCTACCCGGAGGTCTCGGCGGTGCCAGTGAATGTACATACTCACGGGTGGTCAGGGACACACTTCAACGGGTCGGGCAATCAGATTGGGTGGGAAGCGCCCGACTGCGCTCGCGCTGACGGCAGGCGAATGCTGACGCGTGTCCCGCCAAACCGGCTGGTGTCGACGCCGAGTTCGCCGTCGGAACTGCGGATTATCCACCGGGTCAGCCACAGGCCGACGCCGGTGCTGTGAGTCAACTGCGTCTCGGTGTCGGCAGTCAACACCTTCCGTTCGGTGTCGGGGAGCCCGGGACCGTCGTCGGCGATGTGGAGGGCGACCCGATTGCTCGCCTCTGGCGCGGGCGATACGTCGACAGCGACGCGGGGTGTCGTGGCGTCGTTGTGTTCGACCGCATTTTCGAGGACGTTGTCGACCGCGTACGGCAGGAGTTCATGAGCAAAGACTGGCGCACGGTCAGGGACCGAAGCCTGGATATCTGCCTCGACAGTCCCGGCACGCAGCCTGTCGAGACGGTCTCTGAGAAGAGTCGCAAGGTCCAGTTCCGTCAGGTCGGCGTCCCCACCGTCACCGAGTCGCTCGATGTGTCGTGCGGTCTCACTCATGTCGAGGACATCGTCGATACGTCGCTCAATCGTTTCGACGTGGGGGTTGTCGTCGGGTAATTCCTCGGCGAGCATCTCCAGGCGGCCCTGTACGACGGCCATATCGTTTCGGATGTTGTGTCGCAGGAGACGGTTGAGGACGGACAGGCGTTGCTCGCGCTGTTTGCGGTCGCTGATGTCGCTGATGACGAACGTCGCGCCGTCGAATCCGTTCTCCTTGCTCCGGAGTGGGGCCGCCCAGAGGCGAACGTCGAGGACGCCTCCATCCCGGTTGTGGTGGCGTGTTTCGACACCAGTGAGACGCTCGCCGTCCTGCAATCGTCGGAGATATTCCTCGAACGTCTCGGGCGAGTCCATCAGCCGCTCGGGGTAAGAGATGCCAGTCATCTCGCTTTCGGTCCAGCCGAAGGTCCGCTCGGCTCCGTCGTTCCACAACTGTATCCGTCCGTCCGTGTCGACGACGAGGATTGCTGCGGGCGAGGCCTCGATGACAGCCGAAAAGCGGTTCAGGAGGACCTCGATGGCGTCGGTAAGCACATCGACTTCTTCGCGCTCGTCCAGATGCTGGCCGAGGACGACGACCAGTTCCGAGAGCAGGTCGTGGACGAGTTCCGCCCGGTCGGCCGCAGCCTGTGACTGATAGGCCTCCAACAGCGCCTCCTGTGCCTCGGCGTGTCCCTCGTCCGCAAGCGTCCGAAAGAGCGCCCCGACGAACTGCTCGGTATGCCGCTTCACTCTAGGTCGACCTAAATAATTGAGCGATAAATATCTGTGTACTCCCGTCGGCCATCGTACGGGGATGTCGCCGGCGGGAAGACGGGACCGACCCAGTTTTCAGGCCCGGACCCACACTCGGTGGTAATGGACGACGACGTACGCGAACAGGTCGAAGAGGAAGCGGAGGTAAACGCCCTGTTCAATGCGCTGAAACACGACAGCGACGCCCAGGTCGGTGCCATCATGGGTCCGATGATGGGCGAGAACCCGGAGTTCCGGGAATACGGCGACGAGATCCCGGATGTCATCGGGCCGGTCATCGGCCGCGTGAACGGGATGGACGCCGCCGAGAAACGCGACCGCCTCGCAGAGCTCGCCCCCGAGAGAGTCAAGGAACTCGACGCCGAAGAGGAGGAAGACGAACACGACCTGCCGGACCTGCCAACCGCCGAGGAAGGCGAGGTCCGGATGCGCGTCGCGCCAAACCCCAACAGCCCGTGGCACGTCGGCCACGCGCGGATGGCCGCCGTCGTGGGGACCTACAAGGACCGCTACGACGGCGAGTTCCTCTGCCGGTTCGACGATACCGACCCCGAGACCAAGCGCCCGGACCTCGATGCCTACGACGCCATCCTCGATGCCATCGACTACCTCGGCTTCGAGCCCGACGACGTGATGCTGGCGAGCGACCGCGTCGATATCTACTACGACCACGCCCGCGAACTCATCGACGAGGGTGGGGCCTACACCTGCTCCTGTCCCGGCGAGGAGTTCTCGGAGTTGAAAAACAACGCCGACGCCTGCCCGCATCGTGACAAGGACCCCGAGACGGTTCACGAGGAATTTTCGGCGATGGTCGACGGTGAGTACAGCGCCGGCGAGATGGTCCTGCGTGTCAAGACCGACATCGAACACAAGAACCCGGCGCTGCGTGACTGGGTGGCCTTCCGGATGGTCGACACGCCACATCCCCGCGAGGAAGCGGAAGACGTGCGTTGCTGGCCGATGCTCGACTTCCAGAGCGGTGTCGACGACCACCTGACCGGTATCACCCACATCATCCGCGGTATCGACCTGCAGGACTCCGCGAAGCGCCAGCAGTTCGTCTACGACTACTTCGGCTGGGAGTACCCCGAAGTGGTCCACTGGGGCCACGTGCAGGTCGACGAATACGACGTGGAACTGTCCTCCTCGACGATTTCGGAACTGGTCGAGGCGGGCGAGCTCGACGGCTGGGACGACCCGCGCGCGCCGACCGTGGCGAGTCTCCGCCGGCGCGGTATCCGTGGCGAGGCAATCGTCGACGCGATGGTCGAACTCGGCACGTCCACCTCGAACGTCGACCTCGCGATGTCCTCGGTGTACGCGGCCAACCGCGACCGCATCGACGACGAGACAGACCGCGCCTTTCTCGTCCGGGACGACCCCGCCCACGGCGGCGGTGCAGTCGAGCGGAGCATCGTCGATGGCCCCGACGCCGGCCATCCGCCGGTCCACCCCAGCCACGAGGACCGCGGGGAACGTGAGATTCCCGTCGACGGGGGGGTACTCGTCGAATCCGACGACCTCCCCGAGGAGGGGGACCGCGTCTGGCTGAAGGGTTACGGCTGTGTCGAGCATACGGGCGAAGCCTTCGAGTACACCGGTGACGACATCGAGGTCGTCAAAGACGGGCCCGTCGACGTGATTCACTGGGTACCCGACGACGCGCTCTCGACCAGGCTCCGGACGATGGACGGCGACGTATCGGGCTACGCAGAACCGGGGCTGGCGGAGTACGACGCCGACGACCTCGTCCAGTTCGAGCGCATCGGGTTCGCCCGACTCGACGCCTTCGACACCGGCACGGAGGACCTGCTGGCCTACTACGCACACCCCTGAGAGTCGGGAACCGTGCGACTGATTGATTAGGCCATCCGAAAGTTCCCCCACTGCGCCTGCCTTCGGTCCAAGATTTAAGTTCCTGCCCGTTCCGGTAATAGGTACCAATGGCCATTGACCCAGAGTTCGAAGAGACTTACGACGAGATTGAACGCCACGACGGACACCGCGTCTGGACGCCGGACGGCGAGGATGCGACCGACGAAAAACAGGGCATCCACGGCACCCACGTCGCGGTCGACTTCGACATCTGTATCGCGGACGGTGCCTGTCTGGAGGACTGCCCGGTCGATGTCTTCGAGTGGGTAGACACGCCGGGCCACCCCGAAAGCGAAATCAAGGCAGACCCGGCCAACGAGGACCAGTGCATCGACTGCATGCTCTGTGTCGACGTCTGCCCGGTGGACGCAATCGACGTCGATCCCAGCCGCGCCGGCCGCATCTAGGCAGTTCCCATTTTTTTGGTACAGAGTACTGGACAGTCCCATCTCCGCCGCTCCAGACCGCGTTATCCACCCCATCCGGACCGTGGCAGTTTATCAAAACGACTGTACGAAGCGTGGCAACTGACGACAGTCTCGCTACCCGGCAACATTCATCACGTCAGAGTGAACGGTCCCAGTAGTGAGGTAGAAAAGTCAAACTGGTTACGAAACTATTAGGTGACCGCGGGAGTCGTACTCACACACGGTACGTGATATCAATGCGAAGTGTAGTCCTGACAAAGGGTGTCCCGGACTTTCGTGAGGGGCAGGTGTCGTTCGACGAGGACGGTCACCTGGAGCGTGGGAAAACGCCCACGGTGATGAACCCCAACGACAAGTACGCTCTCCGGGCAGCCTTACAGACCAAAGTCAGACAGGGCGGTCAAGTATCGTTGATGAGCATGGGCCCACCGGGGTACGCGGAGATTCTCCAGGAGGGGATGGAGGATGTCTACGCGGACGACCTCTATCTGCTATCGGACCGCGAGATGGGTGCTGCCGACACCTGGGCGACAGCGATGACAGTCTCCACGGGGTTGGAACAAATGGAGGAGAACCCGGACCTCATCTTCGCCGGGTTCAAGACGGCAGACGGGGAGACGGGCCACACCGGCCCACAGACGGAGTGGTGTCTGCACATCAACGACGAGATGCCGGAGTACCCGCTCATCACCCACGTCATCGCGCTGGATGTCGACCAAGACGAAGGGGTGGTCCGAACGAAACGGCTCGTGGAGGGCGATATCTCCGAAATCGAGACCGTCGAGACGGAACTCCCCGCGTTCATCGTCGCCGACCCCGAGTTCGAACCGACCTACCGGAAGGCCGAGCACCGACTGCGACACAAGGACTTCCGCGAGGAGACCCAACAGCGGGCGTCGGAGTTCGCGGAACACCTGGCCGACGACTCCGAGAAGGAGATGACCGACTGGGACCGCTTCACGATGTGGAACCAGGAGGACCTGAACCTCGACCCCGACTTCATCGGCCTGGACGGCTCGCCGACCATCGTCTCGGGCGTGGACCCGATTCCGAAAGCGCCCTCCGAACGCGAAGCACAGCTCGTGGAACCCGACGACACCGAGGGGATGGAAGACGTTCTCGAAGAGATACAACCGTATGCGGCAGGTGACTGACCATGCCCGAAATAGACCCAACAGAACACGAGATTGCAGACCTCGGACCCGAGGTCAATCAGATAGACGACGAACAGGAGCTAGAGGAGATGCTGGCCCTGGAGAAAGGCGGTGAAGCCCGGGACGCCGTCATCACCCTCATCGAGAACCGCCTCGACGATGTCGCAGGGGAAGCGGAGGATGTCGACCCCGCCGGGGCCGACCTGACGGAGATGACCATCGCGGACATCGCAAACATGGTCCGCGAGGTCGACGATGTCGACGTGCTTGAGGACATTCTCGACCGCGAGCAGGACGGCAAGGACCGCAAGGGGGCGAAATCACAGATAGAGAGCCGTATCCAGTCCCTGGAGGGCGATGACGGCGAGGAGACCGAAGTCGAATACGTCCCACCGGAGGAGAAATACCCGGACCTCGACCACCCGACGGCGGACAAACAATACGTCGAGGGGACAGTCGACGGCGACTACCGGGACATGTGGGTCTACTGTGAGACCCAGCAGGGCCAACTCGTCGATGTCTCCAGGGAGATGCTGGGACAGGCCCGCCACCTGATGGATACGTACAACACCGAGGGCGACCCCAGCGAGGGTCAGTACGGGGGCGACGAGGACGGCAACCCCGAAGAAGTCGTCGCGGTTCTCATCGGCGATGGGGTCTCCGAGTTGGCCGAGGAGTGTATCGCCTACGGGGCCGACCGCGTGGTCTATCACGAGGACGAGCGCCTGGAGCGGTTCAAGCACAAGCCCTACACCGAAATCTTCTGTCACATGTGCCGGGACTTCGAGGCCGACTGGCGCGAGTACCACGAGCCCCGGTACAACATCTTCCCGGCGACGAACAACGGCCGGGACCTCTCGGCGCTGGTCCAGGGCGAACTCGACTCCGGACTGGCATCGGACTGTTCGGACCTCTACATCGAGAGTGCGATGATATCCAACCCCGCAAAGACGGGAACGCCAGGGGATAGCAAGGAGTTCGACCGTATCCTCCACATGCCCCGGCCCGACTTCTCCGGGTTCGAGTATTCGACGATTCTGTGTATCGACAAGCCCCACCGGGACTTCCATCCACAGGGAGCCTCGGTCATTCCGGGTACCTTCGACATGCCCGACCCCGACCACGAGCGCGAGGGTGAAATCGTCGAACACGACCTCGAACTCCCCGACGAGTGGTTCGACATCGAAATCGTCGAGTCCGACAGGCTCGACGACGGCGTCGACCTGACCGGCAACGACGTCATCGTCTCGATGGGCCGGGGCATCGCTGACGACCCGACCCGGGGAATCGAACTCGGCGTCGAACTCGCCGACCAGTTCGAGGAGGCCGACCTGGGTCTCTCACGGGGTGTACTCACCGCCTCCTACCAGTTCGATAGCCACGTCGAACAGTACGTCCAGATGGAACGACAGATCGGCGAATCCGGCCAGGAGGTCGAACCCGACGTGTACATCGCGGCGGGCATCTCCGGGGCCGTCCAGCACAAGGTCGGCATGGACGAGTCCGATACGATTATCGCCATCAACACCGACACGGACGCCGACATCCGGGACTTCTCGGATTACTTCATCCAGGGCGACCTCTTCGAGGTCCTGCCACAACTGACGGAGGCGCTGGAGGAGGGCGACTTTGCAGAGGCAGTTGCGGAGGTAAGCGATGACTAAGCACGAACACTACGAAGCACTTGTCGTCGGGTGCGGTCCCGGCGGTGCAGCGGCAGCGGCAACGCTCGCAAACCAGGGCGTCGAGACGCTCGTCCTCGAACGGGGCACCGACGCCGGGTCGAAAAACGTCTCCGGCGGTCTGCTCTACGGCGAGAAGTCCGCACCGTACACGCTGGACACCCTCTTTCCCAACTTCCGGGAGGAGGCTGCAGAGCGCCCGGTCGGCGAGTACTACATCCACAACGTCGCCGGTCGGCAGGTCAAGACCTTCGACCTCCACGACATCCACCACCGCGACACGGAGTGGTGTGATGCCGTCCTGCGCCGGAAGATGGACTCCTGGCTCGCCGACCGCGTCCACGAGATGACACGCGAAACCGGCGGCGGCCTGCTGACCAACGTTCGAGTCAACGGTCTCCTTCGGGATGGGGGCGAAATCGTCGGCGTCACACTGGACGAACTCGACCCCATCACGGCCGATGTCATCATCGCGGCCGACGGCGTCAACTCCGAACTGGCACGGGACGCCGGCCTGATGGACTGGGAAGACCCCGAGGACTGGTTCCAGGGCGTCAAGGCCGTCGTCGAGATGGACCCCGAAGTAATCAACGAGCGCTTCGGTATCGACGACGACGAGGGCGTCGCCCACCTGTTCTCGGGTGACCTCTTCGATGGCGTTCGTGGCGGTGGCTTCCTCTATACGAACGACCAGACCCTCTCCGTGGGGACCGTCTTCCACCTGGACTCCATCTCGGAGGAACAGGCAGAGCCCCACGAACTGCTGGACAACCTGTTGACACACCCGCTGCTCGACCAGTGGTTCCAGGGCGAGTACGAGGAACGCGAGTACGCAGCGAAGCTGGTACCCGACTCGAAGAAGGTCGCACACCCTTCGCCACACCGCGGGCGACTCCTGCTCGTCGGCGACGCCGCCGGCCAGATGCAGGCCCAGGGTCCCATCATCAAGGGGATGAACCACGCCGTAACCGCTGGCGGACTCGCTGCCGAGGCCTTTCAGGAAGCGAAGACACGCGGCGACACGAATGCGGCCGGCGAACTCTACGAGCGGAAACTCGAAGAGGAGGGTGTCCTGGCGAAACTCCGACCCAAGCGATACCGGGCGACCCGGGCGGTGTCGGAGTCGAGTATCGTCAACAAGGTCGGTAACGCCGTCCTCGACTCGCCGGTCGGCTCTGTCGGACTGAAAGCTGCCGGCAAATTCGGCCTGCTGGAAAAGTCGTTCAACAGTCCGTTCGTGCTGGGAATGATTCCGGACACCAAGATGTCCTATGCAGTGATTCCCGAGCGCATCGGCGAGGTGATGGGGACCCGCGTCACCGACGACAACACCGTCGAGCCCCCGGAACTGGACGACCGTATCGGCGACCTGACCTACGACGTGGACGACCCCCACATCGAACTGCAGGACAACAGCTTCGAGGCCAGCGGCACGGCCGTGACCGCGTGTCCGGTCAGCGCTGAGGACTTCGGTGGCGGCTGTTACCGCGAGGAGACCATCAAGACCAACGGCGGCCAGGAGAAAGTCGTCAGCCTCGACACACAGCCATGTGTCGAGTGTGGCACCTGTGCCGTCGTCGCCGACACCCACTGGGAGCACCCCTCGGGTGGCAAGGGTGTCGAGTACAAACAGGGATAGCATGGACGCGAAAGCCCGCTTCACGGAGCGCATCTGGGACCTCTCCGAGCGGGCCGAGCGCGACGTGCAGGCATTCGAACCGCCGGAGAGCCCCCCTGCCGAGGACCGGGCGATGAACTACCTCCGGGAAGGAGCCGGACCGGCCATCTCGCTGTTCGTCGAGGCCCGCACCGGCCAGCACATGATACGATTCCCGCCGGACGCCTACCGGGCGCTGGAAACGGCGATGAACGACTGGCTGACGCTGTATGCCGCCTGCTACGGCGTCGAGATGGAGGCCGATTTCGCGCTTCGGAAGGCTGCGGAGTTGCTCATCGATACGCGCAACATCAAAGACGTCGCCGAGTTGCTGACCAGAGTTCCTGAGGACGCGTGATTTCCCTCGTGGGCAGTATTTTCACGCAGCAGGCAGACGCATCACCATATCGTGACAAACCGTTAAGTACCGGGCAGTGGTAGCATCTCTCATGGAACTGACTGACAAGATAGAGTTCGACCACAGGGACAGGCAGGACATCTACGAATACGTCGAGTCACACGGGGCAAGCCGGCCGGAGAAGATACGCCAGTCACTGAATCTTGGCGAGCGCGCTTTCGGCCACCACACGGCTATCCTCCGACGGGACGGCATATTGGAGGAAGTCGGAGGCAAACTCCGCATCGCCTTCGACAGCGGTGCCGAAGAGGAGTTCGAGGCCGAGGATGTAGAGTTCAAAATCCGCCAGGCCCGGGAAGAGGACCTGACGGGGCTGGTCGGCGCAATCCGACAGGCCATCGGCGGCGGCGAGTACGTCAACGCCGAGACGGTTGCCGATGTTATCGACAGCGAGGGCGTGCTCCTCCGGCACAACGAACTCGAATCGCGGATGTTCTTCGTCGCAACTGTAAACGGCGAGGTCGTCGGCTGGGTCCATCTCAAACACCCGGAAATCGAGAAGCTCAGTCACACCGCGGAACTGACCGTGGGCGTCCTCGAGGAGTACCGTGGCAACAACATCGGGAGCCATCTGCTCGAGCGCGGGCTCGAGTGGGCGAGTTCACAGGGCTTCGAGAAAATCTACAACTCCATTCCGGCCACCAACGAGGCAGCCATCTCCTTCCTCGAAGAGCGCGGCTGGCAGGAGGAAGCCCGTCGTGAGGACCACTACAAGATGGGCGGGAACTCCATCGACGAAGTCATGATGGCGACGGATATCTGAGCGCGTTCTCTCTTTCAATCGCGGTGTGCAGCGCCGTCGGGCAACTCCTCATCGGCCGTCTCCAGCGCGTCGGCGACGACGCCATCCGCTCGTGCTTCGACGCGGGCGTGGGCTGCACAGACTGCCCGGTTCGGTGCCCACGGGATGTGCAACTCGAATGTGGCCTCTTTCTCACACCCTTCCTGCGTACACTCCATGTTTCCCTACATGCGGTAGAGTGTAACATGGTTTCCGGTCGGAGGCCCGGCTGCACTCAGAGCACCACGACCAGTATCATCGCCAGCAGAATCGACAGCGTCAGCACGACCTGCACGACGGCGGAGCCGAGCACGCCGACGGTTGCAGCCAGCGCGGCCCGACCGCTGGCCCGCGCATCGCGGTGACGCGCGAACTCGACGACAAAGACCGTCCCGGCGACGCCGAGGACGACGCCGACAGGTCCGGCGACGAAAAAGAGGAGCAACCCGGCGACGGCAGCGACAGCTGTCGTCTTCGCCGAAGCACCACCGGCTTTTGCACCGAGGGCACCGCCGAACAGGTCGACGGCGACGCCCAGCAACGCCACCGCGAGCAAGACTATCAGGACGAGCGCTGTGGGGTCGGAATAGCCCGTCGCCACCCAGTAGGTGAGGATGCCGAGAAGCGAGAGCAACGGGCCCGGAATCAGCGGCAGAGCGCTCCCGACGACGGCAGCGGCGAGGAGGAGGAAGGCGACGACGACCAGCGGTTCGACGCCGAACATCACAGTCGCTCACGCTCCTCTCTGGCGAACGCGGTGCCATAACAGTCGACGAGCCTGCCGGCAACGTCGCCGATGGTGCGCTTGCAGGGGCCGGTCGCGCGAAAGGCCAGTGCCTCGGCCGTCTCGTCCCACTCCCGGGCCTGCAACACCTTCATGACGAGCAGGCGTTCTTCCCGGTCAGTGAGCGCAGTCGGGTCAACCGGCGCGACGAGATGGCGAACGGCAAGTTGACGCATCGGCCCCGGGGCAGCGTCGACGATGCTGGCCCCTCCTGCTGCGCCGACGACCACCCGCCACTCCATTTTGGTACAGTCGACGTCGGGTTCAGTGGCAATCGCCCGCAGCGTCGCCCGGACCACGTCGGGGTCGACCCCGGAGAGGGCGTCTGTGAGGACGCCGGGGAAGCGACGCAGAAACCAGTCGGTGTGGCGCTGGCAGAGTTCCTCGCCAGCGTCGGACAGCGGGTCGAGCATGATGAGGGAGTGTTCGCCGCTGCGGTCGTTTCTGGTCGTCGAGAGATGGACCGCCCGGAAGCCGCTGTCGGCCCAGAAGTCGATGAGTTCCGGGGTCGCGCCGTAGCCGACGCCGAGATAGTCACACTCCGGCCCGCCGTCTGCGAACTCCGAACGTATCTCAGCGAGCAGTCGCGTGCCCAGTCCCCGCGAGCGGACCGCCGGATGTGTCGCGATGCGAAGCACGCGATAGCCGATTGGGATGCCGGCTGCCTCGTCGCGCAACTGACTGCTCAACACGTCCGGAATCATGTTGCCGCGGACGCGCTGGCCCTCGTACATACTCGCCCGCAGGTCGGCAGGAAGCCCACCCTCGCGAGCCAGAAGCGCCACGGAGACGACGTGCCCGTCAGACAGCAGTGCGCGGACGGTCACGTTGGGCGCATCCAGCATGCGCGCGAGGTCGTCAGGCTCGGTCCGGTAGTGTGCCACCACGAGCAACCCAAAGGCCTCCCGGAGCAGGTGTTCATCCGCCAGCAGGTCAGACGCGGAGATGCGTCGATAGGTTGCAGTCTCCGGCGTCGCATCCTCGACGACCGGGTCGACGGCCGGCCGAGCGCCGAGACACAGCGCCCGGAAGCCCCACACCTCGATTGGGTCCCCCGGTGCGTACCGGATGGGTTCCGAGAGGGACACGTCCGTCAGGTCGTACTCGCTCGATTCGAGGCGTTCCCGAAAGCGCACCGAGAACCCCCGACCTGCCCCTTCGTAGCCGTGAACGGTCGTCGCGAAGGCGACGCGGTCGGCGTCGAGGAAGGCTTCCAGCAGACGTACCGGGAGCGCGGCGGCCTCGTCGACGATAACGCAGTCGGGGTCGCCGGGCAGACCCGCCGCATCCGTGGCTCGGGCAAAGCGCACAGTCCCTCTCGCAGTCTCGATGCGCTGTGGGTGAGTCTCGTCGTCGAGCGCGGCGAGTGCATCCAGCGAGGACAGCAGTTCCTCGGCGCGGGCAAACACCTCCGCGACGTTCCGGTAGTTCGGTGCCGTCACGAGTACGTCGGCCCCATCCAGCGCCAGAGAGGCGGCTGCGAGACCGACCGCGCTGGATTTGCCCCGGCCGCGGTCGGCCTCGACGACGACGGCCTGCCCGCCGTCGGTGAGTACTTCGAGTTCGGCGACGGCGTCGAGTTGGTCCTGGGTCAGTGCTGCGTCGTAGGCAGCCGTCGGGAAGGCTCGGTCGGAGGGCATCGTCGGGTCTTCTCGCGGCGGGCGCGGTGGAGCGTCGACGATGCCATCCCGAACGACGGCCTCACCGTCGACACCGACCTCGACAATCGCGATGCCGCGGTGAGTGCGAAGCGTCCGGACCAGCCGTCGGCGGAAGTAGCCGATGACCTGCTCGGTCTCGAACGGCGGGACAGCAAGCGTCTCGTCGAAGCTGTCCCGGCGGTCCGGCCACTCATCGAGTGACGGCGTCAGGACGACCAGCAGTCCGCCACCGTCGACGGCCCCGACGGCAGCACCGAGCGCGTTCGGCCGGCAGGCATCGTGACAGTCAAGCACAACCGCCTGTTGGGTGGTGCCGAGCAGCCGGTCGCTCCGGCGGGGGTCGATCTGCTCGTAGGGAAGCGACTCGGCACGGCCGACGTAGCGAGTCGCCGCAGGGTCGATAGACGCCGTCTCAAGCGCCTGCGTGGCTCGCGTCCGGGTCCGCTCGGCCGGACCGGCAAGCACCAGCACGCGGCGCTCGTCGGCCGCGTGTGCATCGGCGTGCAGTCGGGCGGCCAGTTCCATAGTCGCGTGTGGCGCTTGCGGGCAATGTAGACTGTGGTCGACGGGCCACAGAACAGCCAGGACGGGCGTGCGGCCGGGTCACACGGAATAGCGGCTTCGAAACTGCTTTAGGGGCAGATGATTCACATCGGTGTACAGCCTGCGCGAGGTTGATGACGCTCCCAGCCCCGATAGGACTCAACGACCGTCGCTTCTCTGACGGCGCGGGACGGCCCGCGAGGGCGGGGGAGTGCGAGCCTGCGCGCAGGAGGTGAACCAACTATGCCAGTGTACGTAGATTTCGACGTACCCGCAGACCTCGAAGACGACGCGCTCGAAGCGCTCGAGGTCGCCCGGGACACAGGACGCGTAAAGAAGGGAACGAACGAGACAACCAAAGCCGTCGAGCGAGGCAACGCCGACCTCGTCTTCGTCGCCGAAGACGTCCAGCCCGAGGAGGTCGTCATGCACCTCCCCGAGCTGGCCGCCGAGAAGAACATCCCGTACGTCTTCGTCGGGACGCAGGACGACATCGGCCACGCGGCCGGACTCGAAGTCGGCAGCGCCGCCGCAGCCGTCACCGACGCCGGTGACGCCGCGGGCGACGTGGACGACATCGCCGAGAAGCTCGAGGAACTTCAGTAGGTGACCAAAGATGAGTGCTGAGGAGACTGAAGACGGCGGCGGTTCCACGCCCGCGGAAGTTATCGAACTCGTGGGCCGGACCGGGATGCACGGCGAGGCCATGCAGGTCAAATGCCGCATCCGCGAGGGCGAGAACAAGGGGCGTATCATCACCCGGAACGTTCTCGGGCCGGTCCGTGAGGGCGACGTGCTCCAGCTCCGCGAGACCGCGCGCGAGGCGGACACCATCGGAGGTCAATAATGCCGCGAGAACGCGAATGTGACTACTGCGGCAGCGACATCGAGCCCGGCACGGGCACGATGCTCGTCCGCACCGACGGAACGACAATCGACTACTGCTCCGCGAAGTGCGAGAAAAACGCCGACCTCGGTCGCGAATCCCGGGACCTCGAGTGGACCGACACCGCTCGACCCGAGGAAGCCACCGAGACCGAGGCCGACACCGCCGACGAGGCGGCCGAGGAAGTCGAAGCGGACGAAGGCGAGGACGAAGCCGAGGCCGACGAATCGGCCGAGGAAGTCGAGACAGACGACGAGCAGGAAGCCGAAGAAGAGACGGAGGCTGAAGCATGAGCGAGACCGAGCGCACCTTCGTGATGGTCAAGCCTGACGGCGTCCAGCGCGGCCTCATCGGCGAGATTATCTCCCGGTTCGAGGAACGCGGCCTGAAGCTCGTCGGCGCGAAGTTCATGCAGATCGACGACGACCTCGCAGCCGAACACTACGCCGAACACGAGGACAAGCCGTTCTTCGACGACCTGACCGACTTCATCACCAGCGGTCCGGTGATGGCGATGGTCCTCGAAGGCCAGGACGCGGTCGCCCAGGTCCGCACGATGATGGGCGAGACCGACCCCGCCGAGTCCGCACCCGGCACCATCCGCGGTGACTTCGGACTCGACCTTGGTCGCAACGTCATCCACGGCAGCGACACCGAGGAAGGCTCGGCCGAGCGCGAAATCGAGCTGTTCTTCGACGACGACGAGCTGACCGAGTGGGAACGCATCGACGAGACCTGGCTCTACGAATAGCGCCGCTGCCGATTTTTCCGGCTTTCATCGAACAGAGAGATTTATTCGTGCCTGTGGAGTAGCCGAGGGCGATGAGTGCCCTCCGCGAGCGCCTTGCCGTCTTGCTGGGAACGCCCGGCCAGCCACGGCAGTCCACGGTTCGCGTCGACGACTCGTCCCGTATCGACCAGCGCAAACAGGAGATGGAGAGCAAAGAGCGAGCAATCAGTCGGCGACGAGCACTGAAATACGGTGCCGGCGTGGCCGCGACAGCAGGGGGCGGCTGGCTGAGGACGACAGTGACACCACGAGCGAGTACACGCACAGCGATGCGCCACGGGAGTCCCTGCCAGGGTTCCTGCTCTCCCGTCTGGAAAGCAGCGACCTGACAGTCGACAGTGTGGAGACGACCGAGCAGGGCGACGGGGAAGCGTCAGTCGAGGTGACACTCGACATGGGGGAGCGGACCAGGAGCGGGACGGTTGAGTGTAGAAGGGACAGCGGGAACTGGCGGCTCTGGGCCGGACAGGAGCAACCGCTGTTGCCGCCACACGAGGCAGTCGTCTTCCGGTACTACGACGAACTGGACCGGGGCAACAAGGAGGCAGCACTGGCGACCATTCACGAGGATGCACCGGTCAGTGACCTGCCTGACGCGGTCGCCCGTGCCTACGAGGAAAACGACATCCGGATAGTGGGGCTGGAGACCGTCGAGGACGGCTCCGACCAGCGACTCGTCGAGATAGTCATCGTCGGGGCTACCTCTTCACAGGACCAGCAGACCGTCACAGTAGAGGCGCGGACACAGGGCGAGGAGTGGAAGGTCTGGTTCGAGTAGGGAAAAACGGTTATCAGGTTGGGAGTTGTCGGTACTGGTATGACAGACCACCCCACACGCCGGACAGTGCTGGCCGCGCTGGCCGGGGTGGGCCCAGTTGCGGCGGCGCTGTCGCCGGTCGGGGAGTTTCTCGACAGGGTGGCTCCGCTGAGCGGGTCGCTGTGGCAGCGCATCGGCCATCCACCAGAGACCGTCGAGAGTCCGTACGGACCGGCGACGGTGACCTACGACGACTACCACGTCCCCCACGTCGAGGCCGACAGCGAGGAGGCTGCCGCGTTCGCTGTAGGCGTCGCACAGGCAGCGGACAGACTCGGGGAGATGGACCTCGTCCGGCGACGGGCTGGCGGCCGGCTCGCCGCCGTCGTCGGCAAACAGGGGCTGGAAAACGACCGCTTCGCCGCAAAGATGGACTTCCAGGGTGCAGCAGAAGCGTCCCGGCGGGCAATCGCTGGGACCGACACGGAGTCGGTCGTGCAGGCCTACGCCGACGGTGTCAACACCTACATCGAGGAGGGGCCAGTCGGCGTGGAGTTTGGCATCCTCGGCTACGAACCGGAGCCGTGGACGGTGACCGACACCGCGCTCGTGGGCGTCTTGCTCGGGTGGTTCCTGACGGGGAGCTTCGAGACGCTACGAGCCGAGGTGAAACGGGATACTTTCGAGGAGCCCACCTACCGGACGCTGTACCCCGACCGACTCGACCACGACGTGCCCATCGTCGACCCCGAAGAGACCGACGGCGAGGTTCGCGGGGTCGGCGGTGACAGTGCAACCAGCGGGAAGGCGGCAAGCAACATTGACCGCGATCTCGTCGACTGGCTCTCGCAGTTCGAAACGCCGCGCATCGTGGGGTCGAACTCGTGGGTCGTCTCCGGCGCTGTGACTGACAGCGGCGAGCCGATACTCTGTAACGACCCGCATCTCGGCTTGCAGGCACCGCCTATCTGGTACCAGCAACAGGTGACAATCGACGGGCTAACTACCAGAGGCGGAGCCCTGGTCGGTACGCCGCTCGTCGTCATCGGCGAGAACGACCACGGCGCGTGGGGACTGACGAACGTCGGCGCAGATGTCATCGACTTCTACGAGTACGAAACCAGAGAGGGCGAGTATCGCTATCGCGGCGAGTGGCTGGAGTTCGACACCGAGACGCGGACCATCGAAGTTGCAGACGGCGAAAACGAGGACGTGACCGTCCGCAAGACGGTCCACGGCCCGTACGTCGACCGCGAGATAGACGGCGAGAGTCGGTCGGTTGGCGTCGCGTGGACGGGAACCAGCGAGACGCGTGAAATCGAGGCCATTCACGGGTGGAACCGCTCGACGGGCGTCGAGTCGTTCCGGGCGGCGACCGAGAAGTTCGACGTGCCGACCCAGCAACTCCTCTACGCTGACCGCGACGGGAACACCCTCTACCAGATGGCCGGAAAGATTCCCATCCGGCGGGTCGAGGGCGACATCGTCCGGGGTGACCGCGTGTTCGACGGGACGGCAGGTGAGGGGGAATGGGAGGGGTTCGAGCCCTTTGGCACCTCCACGTGGGAGGGATTCGTTCCCTTCGAGGAGAAGCCAGCAGTGCTGAATCCAACAGCCATCTCGACGGCGAATCAGCGGCCGGCCGACGACCCACGCTATCCCATCGGGCAGGCATACGACTCCGGGTTCCGTGCGACCCGCATTGCAGAGCGACTGGACACGCTCGTCTCGCAGGGTGACGTGGACCGAGAAGCGATGGAGGCGTTACAGACAGACGCGCTCTCGGTGCGTGCCCGAATGTTGGTCCCCGCGATACTCGATGCACGCGATCGGATGCCCGACGCGGCCGGGGAGTGGCTGGACACGCTTGCAGACTGGGACTACCAGATGCGTCCGGACTCGGCGGCCGCGCTCTTTTTCCGGCACGTCTACGACGCCTTCCGGGAACGGACCTGGGCCGACTTCTTCGAGGGGACCGGCCTCGACGAGACGTACTGGCCCCAGGAGTGGGTGCTGGTAACGCTCCCGGCCGACAGCGACGTGTTCGACGGCGACCGGGCAGGGGTGCTAACCGAAGCCGTCGAAGCGGCCGTCGAGACGATAGACGAGGAGGGCTGGGAGAACTACGGCGAGTACAACGTCACCGCCATCGACCACCCGTTCGGTGAGCAGGTCCCGGGGCTGAACTACGACCGCCACCCGACGAGCGGAACCGGGGAGACCGTCTGGGCGTTCGACACCGAGAGCGACCACGGCGCGAGCTACCGGTTGGTCGCCGATATCGGTGGCAAATCGCGTGACGTGATTCCCGGCGGCAACGATGGCTCGCCGTTCGGTGACAGCTATCAGGACCAGTTGCCTCTGTGGGCAAGGGGGGAGTACCGGCGACTCGACGGCGAGCCGGATGGCGGCGCGGACATCACTGTCGAGGAGGCCGAGGAATGAGCACCGACAGCGAGGAGACACCGGGGTCGGAGACGCCGGAGGAAGCTGACCGGCAGACGGTCATCGCACGCATCGACAGCGGACTCGACGGGGTCCGCGCTGACGATACGCGGCGACGGCTCGCGCTCGTCGGTGCCGTCGTGGTCGGACTCGGACTGGTCGCTGTCCACTGGGTCGGGCTGTTCGTCGCCGGTGGGCTCGTGGGGCTGACCCGGCGGACGCTGGGAAGGGCGTTGCTGGCCGGGGCAGGGTTCGGAGTGCTCGTTCTGGCGGTGTTTTTTGTAGTGACGCCGCTTGTGACGCCCTGGAACCTGCTGGCGCTTGCGCCGCTGTCGTACGTGACGATAGTCCTCGCGGTGGTCGGGCCGGTCTGGGGAGCGCTCGTTCGCGGGGCGCTTTAGCCCAACTCGAAGGCGCGACCGGCCCGCTCGTCGATAGAGAGGCGATACGGTGCGAGGTCCCCACGGTCGGTCGAGTCGGCCCACGAGACGGGATTCGGTGCCGACTGCGTGTTGGCTGCCAGCGCAGCGAAGGCTGGTTCCTCGTCCCGGTACGATATCGCTTCCAGGACGCCACGGACAACGACACTCTGCCAGCGCGTGCCCGGGTCGGTTTCCTCGAAGACGGTGACGCTGGCGCGGGGGTTGAACTGGATGGACTGGTGTTTCTCGCCACCGCCGGTCAACTGGAGGACAAAGCAGTCATCGGCAGCGAGATACCCGTAACACATCGGTATCTGGTAGGGGTAGACGGGCCCATCGAGGGCGAGGACGCCAACCCCGTTTCGTTCGAGCACGGCCGCTATCTCGTCGTCGTCGAGTTCGTACATTAGTGAGTTGCGGGGCTATCTGCGGGCTGCATCTGTCTTCCGTCCAAACTACGTATCGAGCCTCAAAATGATGGGTGTTTTCAATTCATGGGAATGTAAGTCGCATTTAGATGGCGCGTATCGTAACAACAGGATATGGGAACCAGCGGCGACTCGAAATTTATAGAGTGGGAGGACGAGCGGTATAGCACCGGTGTTGACCGGTTCGACGACCAGCACAAACATCTGTTCGACGTACTCAACGACCTCTACGTGGCGATGGACGAGGGTCATTCCGAGGACGAAATCGGAGACATCCTCGTCGAGTTGGAGCGATACACGGAGTATCACTTCGGCGACGAAGAGGAGTTTATGCAGGACTGCGGCTTCTCGATGGACTGTGCGGACTGTTTTTTCGACCACCGCGACAAACACGAGGAATTCGCCGAGCGGGTGCGTGAACTCCGGGAAAAGCACGAAAACGGCGAGTACATTACGATGGAGGTGCTGACCTTCGTCCGGGACTGGCTGGATTCACACATCGCGGGGAACGACCAGGACCAGACCTACGCCGAATACTACGCGGAGAATCTCGCCGAGGAGTACGAGTACGAACCGGGCAAACTCCGGGAGGACCGGGCAGTCGAGTCCGCCCACCCTGAAGCCGAGGACGAGGAGGAAGAGATTCCCGAATTCGAGGTAGAGCTCACGAGCAAGATTCACAGCGGTGACGCGCTCTCGATACCCGACGGGCCGATGGCGGCGTGGCTCGACCGCGTCCACTCCAGACACGGGAGCAAGACGGCGACTCGTCATCCCGAGCGGGAGGCGATGGACGAGCACACCTTCGAAGAGGTGTGGGAGCATGCCCGGTCCATCGCCGGGGGACTCCTCGAACACGGGCTCGAACCCGGCGACAGGGTCGGCATCTACGCGGACCCGTGTTACGAGTGGTCGGTCGTCGACCTCGCGTGCCAGCTTGCAGGGCTGGTGTCGGTTCCCGTCTCGAACCTCTACGAGAACGAACGCGCCTTGCACATCATCGACGACGCTGACATCGACGTACTCGTCGCGGAGTCGACGCTTCCGGTTACAGTCGAGCAAGCCGTCGAGACGGCGCTTCGGCTCGATACGCTGCCGGACGCGGAGCCGGACGAACTCCCTGGATTCGACCGCGAGGAGGACGACCCGGCGACTATCGTCTACAAACTCGGCACCGACAAGCATCCGCGTGGCTGTACGCTCACCCACCGCAATCTGCTTGCGAGCATCGCGATGTTGCAGGAACGGCTCCCGATGGACGCCGGCGGCACCGGGACCTGCTTCCTCCCGCTTGCACACATCTACCAGCGCAGCGCGACCTACTACCTCTGGCACACCGGCAACGCTGTGGCCTACATGAGTACCGAGGACTTCATCGACCAACTACAGACCGTCCACCCGGACCTGCTGGTGGGTGTCCCACGGGCCTACGACAGACTCCACGAACAGATGCAAGAGCGGCTGGCGGAGATGGGCAGCGCGAAACAACTCATCGCCAAAGACGTCGCCGAGACCTACGGCGAGCGGATGCGCGAGGGTCGCAGCGCGACCTCGGGGCTGTCGCTGAAACACAAGATGGCAAAGCGAACCGTCTTCCCGGCGCTACGTGAGGAGTTCGGCCTCGACGAGTTGACGTACGCACTGACGGGCACCGAGAGCATCGACGACGACGTGTTGCACTTCTTCTGGGGACTGGGCATCCCGATGCGGGAAATCTACGAGTCGACCGAGATGACCGGCCTCGCGACGATTACCGGTCCCGAAGACTTCCGGGCAGACACGGTCGGTGAGCCGTTCCCAGGGATGGAAATCGCCCTTGCCGAGGACGACGAAATCGTCGTGCGTGGCCCCAACGTCATGGACGGCTACTGGGACGACGAACAGGCGACGGCCTACGCTATCCGCGAGGAGTGGTATCACACCGGCGACCTCGGTGATTTCGACGGGAACCACCTGCAGATACTCGACTCGAAGTAGAACCTTACCGCTCTCTGAGGTGGTCGAACCGGCGAGGAACCAGCGTCGACAGCCTGGCCGGCGTGTACGCCAGCAGCGTGGTCACGATAGCAACGAGGCGTTTTCGGACGAGCGTGTACGCGACAGAAGCAACGAGCAGGGCCACGATGCCCCACCGGAATGGGTCAGAGACGACAGCGAGCAGCCCCACGCCGGCGAGACAGGCGAGAGCGAGGTCCTCGGGCGCGCCGTCGTAACGGACCCAGCCACGCGGCGGGACCCACCGGCCATGAAAGTGGGAATACACGGCGCGGTCGGGCTGGTCGGCCCACGGCTGCAAGGAGAGCCCACCACCTGCAACGTCCATCAGCACATGGACGGCCGCGGCCGACAGCGCGGCTGCGAGCGCGAGCGTAGCGGCGGACGGAACGGCAAGGGCAAGACCCACTGTGAGGGCCGCCAGACAGGAACCGTAGACGGGGGCATGCAGCGTCCGTCGGTGGTTCGCGTAGATGTCGAGGTCAGGCACGACGCCGCCGACGAACCCGGCGACCAATGCCACAGGTGCGTACTCGGGTGCCCGCATGGCCAGAGTCGCACCGAGTGCAACGCCCCAGAGTCCGTGGGTGGTCGCCATCATCGTGCCAGAGAAGTGCGCTGGCACAGCCAAGAAGCTACCGACAGTCCAGACAGCCTCGTCCGCAAGCGGATTTATACGCCTGCCACGGTAAGTGGTACCTATGGGCATTACGTACGAGGACTTTCTGGACCGCGACTACGAGCCGAGAGACACCGACCTCGTCTGTGACTTTTATATCGAACCGGCGTCGGACATGAGCTGGGACGACGCGGCAAGCCGCGTGGCCTCGGAGAGTTCCAACGGCACGTGGGCCGAACTCACAGTCGAAGGGTCCGTCCGGGACCTCTCGGCGACGGCGTTCGACATCGACGAGGCCAACAACAGGGTGACCGTCGCCTACCCCGACGCGCTCTTCGAGGGCGGCAGCATGCCCCAGGTGCTGTCCTGCATCGCGGGCAACATCCTCGGCATGAAGGCCGTCGACCGGATTCGCCTGCTCGATTGCGAGTGGCCCGAGCAGTTGACGACGACGTTCCCCGGCCCGCAGTTCGGAACCGGCGTGAAAACCGAGATTTTCGACGCGCCCGAGCGCCCCATCACCGCGACGGTTCCCAAACCGAAGGTTGGGCTGACGACCGACCAGCACGCACAGATCGGCTACGAGGCCTGGACTGGGGGGCTGGACCTGCTGAAAGACGACGAGAATCTCACCGACCAGGCGTTCAACCCGTTCGAGGACCGCCTGACAGAATCGCTCGCACAGCGTGACCGCGCCGAGGAGGAGACCGGCGAGACCAAGAGTTACCTGCTGAACGTGACTGCGCCGGGTGGGGAGATGCTAGAGCGGGTGGATATGGCTGCAGAACACGGCTGTGAGTTCGTGATGGTCGATGTCGTCACGACGGGGTGGGCGGCACTCCAACAGGTCCGAGAGCGGTGTGACCGTCACGGACTGGCCATTCACGCTCATCGTGCGATGCATGCGGCCTTCGACCGGGTGCCCACCCACGGCGTCTCGATGCGGGTCATCGCACAGGTTGCCCGCCTGTGTGGTGTCGACCACATCCACACCGGGACGGCGGACCTGGGCAAACTGGCAAACGAGGATACGGTCGGCATCAACGAGTGGCTCCACGGCGAGTGTCACGGACTCCGGGATGTCCTGCCGATGGCCTCCGGCGGCTTGCATCCCGGCCTCGTGCCGACGCTGGTCGAGCGACTCGGAACGAACATCGGGGTCCAGGCTGGCGGCGGCGTACACGGCCACCCGGACGGCACCAGGGCCGGCGCGAAGGCACTTCGGCGCGCGGTGGAGGCGGCTGCCGCGGGCGAACCAATCGAGACAGCGGCCGCGGACTGTCCGGAACTGGAGACGGCTATCGACCGCTGGGGGACGGAAACGCCGCGGTGACCCCCGAGTATCGCTGAGTCCCCGGCGGGACAGCCTTTCCGGGACGGGTAGTTTTTTTCTATGTGGCTGTGAAACGAGCTATCGTGTCTAGTCCAGCACGTGATATCGAGGCCGTTCTGGACGAGTCCGGGCCGGATTACGACGAGTTCAGTTACGAGCGGCCGACGGCTGGCCATCAGGGGGAGGTATTTCTGGTCACGCTGGCCTACAGGGGTGAGGAGTACGAGGTGGTGGTGAAATTCCAGCCGGGGGACGAAGAGGCGTTCGCGCTGGAGCCGAAACTCCACGAGTACGTCGCGGACAGAACTGACCTGCCGGTGCCGCGCATCCTCGTCTTCAAGCAGGAACCGGAACTGGATGTGGCCCCCTACTTCGTTACCGAACGGGTCCACGGTGACAACCTCGCGGAGTCACTGGCCGACCTCGATGCAAACATCCGGGAGGCTGTCATCGAGCAGGCCGGCCGGATTCTCGGCAACATGCACGCCAACATCGGGTTCGAGGGGTTCGGTCGGCTGGGGCTAGAGGACGGCCGTCTCGTCGTCGAGGAGTTCTCCTGGGACTGGCAGCAGTTCTTCCGGGACATGGTCGAGCGACATATCGAACGACTCGCGGGGTCGCCCTTCGAGAACCTCCAGGGGGAGGCCCGCGACTACATGGATGCCGCTATCGGCGTCATCGGGAACGAAGGTGTACCGCGGCTCGTTCACGACGACTTCCGCCCGGCCAACATGCTGTACGAACCCGACGACGAGGAGCCGATTACGGCAGTCCTGGACTGGCAGTTCGCGCTGGCCGGGAACCCCGAGTACCACATCGCCCGGACCGACTTTCTGTTCATCGACCCCGCCTATCAGGACGCTGCGACCCGCCAACGACTGCGTGACCGCCTGTATGCGGGCTACCGGGAATATCGCACGTTCGAACCGGACGAGGGCTACGAACAACGCCGCGCTGTCTATCACTTCGCGACGCTTCTGTGGCGGATGGCCGGCTTCGATGTCGCGTTCGAGGAGTTCTCCGAGCTGGCGACGGCGCGCGCCGAGGCCCGGTTTCGCCAGCAGTTCGACCGGCTCGCGGCCGCGCTCCCGGAGGCCTAGGTCCGGAGGCCGTCGACTGCATCCCACGACAGGTCCGTGCGGGCACCCAATGTCTGGGAGGCGACTGCGCCACAGGCGTTGGCGACGGCGAGTGCCTCCTCGTGGCCGGCCCCGTCGAGAACGGCAGCGAGAAAGCCAGCGGCGAAGGCGTCGCCGGCTCCCGCGGTGTCGACTGGCTCGATGTCGTATCCGGGGTGAGTGAACTCTTCCCCGTCGGCAGTGCCGGTGGCCGGCGTCCGGTCGAGGACAGTGCCGCCCTCGGTCCCGTGTTTGATGACGACAGCGCCAGCGACATCGACCAGGCTCTCTGCGACACATTCGCTCTCGCGGTCGTTCAAAAAGAGGTAGTCTGCGAAGGCGGTGGCCTCGCTGAAATCACGCTCGCACACGCGCCGCCCGGGGTCGAGACTGGCCGTCGCGCCCGCAGAGGTGGCCCGTTCGGCGAGGCGCGCTGCCGTGTCCGGGGACTGTCCGGTGAGATGGAGATGGTCGATGCTGGCAACCGTCTCGTCGTCGAGGGTGTGCGGGTCGAAGGCCTCGTTGACGCCGTCGTTTGCCAGCACCATCACTTCGCCGTCGTCGTCGACGACGAGGTATTTCACCGTCGTCTCGCCGGGAACCTCCATTACACGGTCGCAGTCGACGCCCGCAGCGCTGAGTTCGCGTCGGGCCAACAGGCCGTACTCGTCGACACCGACACTCCCGAACAGACCCACGTCCACGCCCAGTCAAGCGAGCGCGGCGGCCGTGTTCGCTGCGCTGCCGCCGCCAGCCTGATACTGGTCGGTGACGACGGATTCGCCGTCCGGAGCGGGGAGGTCGTCGACGCAGATAGTCACGTCCCAGTTGACGTGGCCGGCACAGAGGACCCGCATTCACTCCTCCCACGGGCGACCGGGTTCGGACCCGTAGAGGTCGCGCATCAGCGTCACGATACTCTCGGGGGGGAACTGGCCACGCTCGGTGACGATGGCGTCGACGTACCGCGGGGGAGTCTCGTCGAACGCGGGGTTTACGATATCGACATCGAGGTCCGTCCGCGCCTCCGCATCCAGTACCTCCGCGTCCGCGCGGTGTTCGATATCGACACCACCACCCGAGAGCGTCTCCGGGTCGAGTTTGAGCGTCTGTGCGGCGACGGTCACGGGCACGTCGCGCTCGCGGGCGCTCACGGCGAGGCCGGCCGTTCCAATCTTGTTGATGACGGTCCCGGTCGCAGTGATAGTGTCGGCACCCACGAGGACGTGGTCTGCCTCAGCGAGCATGCGATGGGCCGCGCTATCGACGACGAAACGCACGTCGACACCGAGGTCATCGAGATGATGGGCGGTCAGGACCCCCTGCCGGCGTGGACGGGTCTCCTTGACGATAGCGGCGATATCCTTGCCCTGGTCGAGCGCGGCCTCCAGACAGGCCAGTGCGTCGGTGGAGTGACAATGCATCAGGACGGTATCGCCGTCTTGCAGTCGGCTGGCACCGATGGTTCCGAGGTCGGTCTGTGCGCGGTCGAGGCGGTCACAGAACTCCGCGACCGCAGCGACGACCGACTCGCGGACGGCGTCGACGTCCTCACCGCTGGCCCTACCCAGGACGTACCGGAGCGTATTGGGCAGACTGACCGCGGTCGGACGGGTATCGTAGAGGTGCCGGGCTGCCGCCCTGAGTTCGGCCCTGAGCCGGTCGGCGTCGGCCGCCTCGCTCTGGACGGCCTGCTCGCGCAGCGCCGTCGCTGTCGCCTCCGCAATCGCGGCCGCCCCGCGTATCTCCATGTCAGCTATCGCTGTGGCCGTCTCCGTGACCGATTGCCGAACCTCACCCGTTGCCATATATTGTCATACAGTACCACGCCCCAAAAGCATCGCGCCAGTTATCTGTCACTAGCTATCTAGGCTTTAACTACAAGTCAGGTCCCGTGGTAGCAGCGAGTGGATGATGCAACCCGAGTGCTTGTCAGACGGTACTAACATTAGGCATGGTAACGTAGGCCAACCTGGAGTCTGAAATAATGTCTATGGAAGGACGTACGTGTCTTGTCACTGGTTCGTCGAAAGGTATCGGCCGCGGCATCGCGGAAGATCTCGGTAGTCGTGGAGCAAATGTTGTCGTTAATTACCGGTCCTCGGAGGCTGCCGCCCACGAGGTGGTCGACAATATAGAGACTGAGGGTGGGAACGCGATCGCAGTGCAGGGGGACGTGGCAGAGATGGACGATGTGCAAGCGATGTACGAGGAAGTCCACGATGCCTACGGCAATATCGATGTGCTGGTCAACAACGCCGGCATCACCGTCGACCGAAAGTTCGAGAACATGACCCGGGAGGACTGGGACCGCGTGATGGAGGTCAACCTCGGTGGCGTCTTCAACTGTACGAAGGTCTGTTTCGAGGACATCCGACAGGCCCACGAGGGGCGTCTCATCAACATCTCGAGCGTCGTCGGGCAGCAGGGGAACTACGGGCAGGCCAACTACGCGACCACCAAATCCGGTCTGTTCGGGTTCACCAGAACCATCGCGCTCGAACTCGCCCGCGAGGGGTCGACGGCTAACTGCGTCGCCCCCGGGTTCGTCAAAACCGACATGCTGGCGGAAGTGCCCGACCGCGTCAAGGAGGGGATTCTGGAGCGGATTCCGCTCGACCGCTTCGCCGAAGTCGAGGACGTCGTCAGCATGGTCTCCTTCGTCGCACAGGAGCAATCCTCATACATGACGGGACAGGTTCTTGGTGTCAACGGCGGTATGGAGTGGTAACATGGAACGTGTACCTATCGCAGGCGTCGGCATGACGAAGTTCGGGAAACAGGGCCAGCGAACGTCTCGTGAGCTCTTTGGCGAGGCCGCGGGCAAGGCCTTCGAGGACGCTGGCCTTTCCCCGGACGACGTGGACGAAGTATTCTTCGGGAACTTCATGGGAGAATTGGCCGAACAGCAGGGTCACTCCGGCCCGCTGGCGGCCGACGCTGCGGGGGTCACAGCCCCCGCCACACGCATCGAGAGTGCGTGTGCCTCAAGCGGGGCCGCAGTCCGTCACGGCGTCAATCGCATCCGTAACGGCGACGTAGATGTCGTCCTCGTCGGCGGCGCGGAGCGGATGACGAACCTCTCGACGGCCGAGGGGACCGCCGGCCTCGCCGCCGCCGCGGATGCGCTCTGGGAAATCAAATCCGGCATCACCTTCCCCGGGGCGTACTCGCTGATGGCCAATCGCTACTTCCACGAACACGGTGGCTCCCGCGAGGACCTCGCGGAAATCGCCGTCAAGAACCACGAACACGCCGTCGAGAACGAACTCGCGCAGTTCCAGCGTGCCATCACGGTCGAAGATGTCGTCGAGGCACCCACGGTCTGCTCACCGTTCGGTCTCTACGACTGTTCCCCGATGAGCGACGGAGGCAGTGCCGCCCTGCTGGTCAGCGAGGAGTTCGCGGAGGACCACGGCCTCGGTCCGGAAGTCGCCATCACCGGGACCGGACAGAACGGGGACCGCCTCGCACTCCAGGACCGTGTCTCGATGACGCGGACGCCGGCCGCAGAGCGCGCGGCGGAACAGGCCTACGAGGACGCCGGCATCGGCCCCGACGATATCGACGTGGCCGAGGTCCACGACTGTTTCACCATCGCGGAGGCCCTCGCGCTGGAAGCGCTCGGCCTCTACGAGGAGGGTGAGGCAATCCACGCAGCCACGAACGGCGAGACTTCGGCGGGTGGCGAACTGCCCGTCAACCTCTCCGGTGGCCTGAAAGCCAAAGGTCATCCCGTGGGTGCGACCGGTGGTGCACAGATTTCCGAACTCACCAAGATTCTGCGTGGCGACCACGTCAACAGCGATGCCGTCTCCGATGCGGAGGTCGGTATCACCCACAACGCGGGTGGGACCGTTGCGAGTTGTGTGGTCAACGTCCTGGAGGTGATAGCATGAGCGACGCGAGACGCGAGCGAAGCGAGAGTCTCGAACTGTGCGAGCGGGGAGTGAAACGACCCGCGAGCGAGCGAGTGCGACCACAGGAGGTGGTCGCATGAGCGACGACGAACGCGTCCCCGACGCCGGCTACGACGACTGGCTGGACGCTGCCGAGAACGGTGAACCGTACTATCTGGAGAGTCCGAGCGGCAACGGGTGGCTCCCGCCACGGGAGTTCGACCCCGAGACCGGCGAGCGCGAACTCAGCGAGGAGCCGCTGCCGGAAAGCGGTGAGATTCTCACCTCGACGATTACGAACGTCGCGGGCCCCTCCTTCGCCGACGACGCACCCTACGTGGTTGCCGTCGCCCAGTTTGGCCCAGTCCGAATCACAGGACAGGTCCGTGGCGTCGACCACGAGGATGTCGAAATCGGCCAGGAAGTCGAACTGAGCGTCGGTGTCAACGACACCGAAGGCGAGCGACTCGTCGTCTTCGAGCCGGTCTGAGCGCCCACACGACCGACCACATTTTTTGGCGTGCCCCCGCCAGGACCCTGGAGCAGCAGGATTTACGTGCACTACAGTCGAACGTATCAGTATGGATAGGCGTGCATTTCTCGTGTCGGTGGCTGGAACGGCGGGTGTCGGGCTTGCTGGCTGTTCGGAGTTGCGCTCGGAGTCCACGGCGGACCCCTCACAGGACGATGACGACGACGAGAACGAGGAGACACCAGCGGACGAGTCGGCCACAGCACCGGAATGGGCGCGCTGGCTCCCGGCGGAGGCGCTGGCAGACGGGACCAGCGCAGAGGTGGGAACACTGGACCCGACAGCCACTGCTGCGTTTCCGTCGGAGTTCGACATCGGCGAGCCGTACCGACAGATCGTCAGGTCACTGAACGTCAGCCCGTCGAACGTCGACCGAGCCGGCATCGTCCTCCGGGACAACGGCCCAGAGCCAGGCGTCATCACGGGTTCGTTCGACCCGGCGGAGATACAGGAGCATATCGAATCGGAATCCGAAGAGCCCGTCACAGTCGAGGAGTACAACGGCGTCCCGATCGTCAACGACTTCATCGGGTTGGACGAGTCGGCACTCGTCATGGGGGACACCATCAGAACCCCTATCGACGTGTACTACGGGTCAACACCCTCACTGGCAGGGCAAAGAGACGTGTTCGAGCCGCTCAACTCACATCTCGGTGGTGCGCCGTTCGCAGTACTGACTGATGGCTATTACGACGAACCGTGGGACTACGATGTCGATGCCTCTGGCGTCGCTATCGAGGATTTGACCGAACAGGAGGCGACGCTTGGCATCGCGTTGTTGTTCGAATCTACCGGCGAAGCAGAGCGGTTCTCCGAAGAAGGCAGACAGGAACTGGCCGCGTCCGATGAGACAATTTCTATCTCCACGTTCGACCGCGAGGGGCGGTTCGTTACGGTGACAGCACGGACGGACGATGTCAGCGACTTCCTTTCGGGGAACACCCGAGTCTGAGTGCGATTTGCATTCCGGTCGAACACGGGAGGGTATCGCCGACACCACGACGCGAGACAGTGACCAACACGGTAGTCCCTCAAATTTAGGATCTACAAACAACCAATAAAATTACATAACGGCCCCATCCAACCCAAATACCGAATATATATGGCACCAAAGCCCCGTTCTTGGCCATTCTTTGTTTTCAACTGATGAGAATAGAGTCCCCATTATACATTTAGTAATGTGCAACATTCACATATGCGTAGAAGAGACTATCTGTACGTGGCCGGGAGTACAGCAGCAGTGGCAGTCGCCGGCTGTTCGGAGTCGACAGATGACACCGGCGACGACGAAACTGATAGTGACGACGAGACGACGACAGAGGGAACCGAAACGCCAGCGGACGACGAGACGGACGAGCAGCCAGGTGGGACACTGGAGGGAGACCCCCCGGACTGGGCTGCGTGGATACCGGCGGATATGTTCGTGACCGAGGGCGCAACCGCGTTCGCACTGGATATTCAGACCGCTCGCGAGGACTTTCCGCAGGAAAGTTACGAAGGGTTCCAGATACAGCGGTTTGCCGACCTGACTGGTGCTGACGAGGCAGATATGGAGTTCTTCTTCGGGACCGAGATCCGGAGTGAAGAGGGAGTGACGGCCATCTCTGGCAATTTCGACAAGGAAGCGATTCTCGACCACATGGACGCAACCGACGAGCAAACCGAGACAGTACAGGGATACGAGGTGATAGGCGGCGACTTCGCTGTCGGTGACGACGCCTTCATCGTGGGGACGGAGTACCAGCGCTTCATCGAGGCCAGACACGGGACTGCTGATTCGCTGGGCAGTACCGACAGTGGGTGGGAGGAACTCCTCGTCGCGGTCGCTGACGGTGCGTTCGTGACAGTCAGCGAGGGACTGCTCGGAGAGGACAGTGACCCGGACCTCAAAGCAGCGGTGAACAAAAGTGGTCTCGAAGTCATACCACCCGACAGTGGCGGGATGCGCGTCATCGCACACCTGTTGTTCGATACGGCCGCAGATGCAGAAAGCGCACTCGAAGAGCACGAACAGACCATCATCGACGAAGTAAGAGGCGATAACACAGACCAGGAAGTTCGGAGTATCGAAACCGACGGCAGGCGGGTCGTACTCACGCTCGAATCCGACACGTTCGAGCTGTGAGGTGTCGCCCTCGCAGTCAGTCGTCGGCGCTTGCCGCTGCCGGTTCGACATCGAGTTCGCCGGCATCGAGTTCGGCCTCGATTTCACGGGCCGCCTGCACCATGTTCTCCATCTTGCCGTACGCCACGTCACGGGGCAACAGCTTCAGTCCGCAGTCCGGCGAGACGGTCAGGCGCTCGGGCGGGACGACTTCCAGCCCTTTCTTGATGTTTTCCTTGATCTGTTCGACGGATTCGACCTCGGCGACGTGGGCGTCGACGACGCCCATCGCGAAGTCCTTGGTAAACTCGTCGTCGGTGAACACGTCGAGTTGCTCGAAGCCGTCGTTGGCGAGTTCGAGGTCGAACTCGTGGACGGGGTAGTCCAGAATCTCGGGATAGATTCGGGAGTAATCGCCATAACAGACGTGCAGGCCGAGCCGCACGTCGTCGGGCACACCGTCGGACAGGTCCGACGAGCCTCCGCTCGCATCGCTCGCGGAGATGCCCGCGACGATGCGTTCGAGACACTCCCCGACGATAGCGTGGTCGTCAGGCGTCGTTGCGAGGGCAGGCTCGTCGATCTGGATGTAGCGGGCACCGGCATCGACGAGCCCGTTGATTTCCTCGGCGACTAGCTCTGCCAGCTCGTAGGCCAGTTCCGCCTCGCTGTCGTAGACCTCGTTGAAGGACCAGCTGGCCAGCGTGTACGGCCCCGTGATGGGGACCTTGACGGGGCTGTCGGCCACGTCTGCGGTGAACTCGTATTCAGAGATGAGCCACTCCTGGTCGTATTCGACCTCGTCGACGACGCTTGGCTTGTCGAAGTAGTTGTGGCCCCACACCTTCACGCGACCGTTGAACTCGTAGCCGTCGATGCGGTGGGCGAAGTACTCCACCATCTCGTTGCGGCGCATCTCGCCGTCGACGACGACATCCATCCCCGTCCGCTCGTGTTCCTCGGTGATGAGACGGGCGGCGTCGTCTTTGGCCTCCTGGAAGTTCCCGTCGTCGAACTTCTCGTCGTCGTCCTCGTAGAGGTCCCGGGCGCGGTGGAGCCACTTGGGCTTGGGATAGGAGCCGACGACGGTGGTCATCAGGAAGTTATCGTTGTCGTGATTCTCCGGTCGGAACTGCTCTCGTGGACCAGTCATTGTGCGACCTCCAGGTCTGCAGCGTTGGCAAGTGCATCCAGTTTGGCCTCGGATTTGTTGACGGGCAAGTAGAACAGCTCGGTGTTCGAGGTGGCATAGACCGTCTCGTAGTCACCGTCGGTCTGGTCGGCGAACCAGTCGATGCGCTCGCGGATGGTCTCGGGGCTCTCGACGAGCGTGTTCTGGCCGTCGACCAGCCCCAGCGCCACGTCGTCTTTCGTGCCGTACTCCTGGACGTTGTAGGTGTTCTGGTCGTGGTTGCTGATGAGGTCGAAACCGATGGCGTCGATATCCGCGTCCATCAGGTGGGCATAGACCTTCTCCTCCAGCGCGCCCCAGTAGGTGTGGGTGACCACGTCGGCATCGACCGCATCGGCGACAGCATCGATAGCCTCGCTGGCGCGCTCGTCTTCGCCGTCGCCGGGCGGGTTCTCGACCAGTGACGGCTCCAGCAGGAACAGCGTCTCCACGTCGGGGAACCGCTCGGCTTCGGCCGCCAGAAAGTCCGCGATAGCATCGAGGAAGGCAGCGTCGTCGCCGTAGTGTTCGTCCGTCGCGAGGTCGGCAAGCGAGTACGGCCCCGGCAGCACCGCCTGTAGGCCGTCGTCGACCTGCTCGCTGGCGGCGTCGAGTTCGGCGGCCACGTCGCCCGTCGCCGTGAGGTCGCCGGTGACGACCGGCTCCCGGTAGAAGTTGTTGTTGTCGTAATAGCGGACGATACCGCGAGTCTCGACGGTGTCCGCGACAGCCAGCGGATGGGCGAGCATGTCGTCCCACCGAAGCTGGCCCTCGACGATGCGGTCGAGTCCGGCCTCGTGCTGGCGCTCGATGACTTCCGAGCGGGTGCGCTCATATGCAGCAGTGACATCCGCACCTTCGTCACCGCTGATGAGGTCGTCTTTCTGGTGACCCTTCAGGTCCGAAAGCTCCTCTTTCGCCCAGTCGGGCAAGGGATACAATCCAGGTGTCGTCGCAACTACCTGTGACATTACACCTCCGTAAGAAATGACGGGCTTTAATATTTCCTGTTCGGTTTGATGTTTCGTGGTTATCTAACGGACTGCGACGAGAGTTAGTCGAGTCTGTCGCCGCTGGTCTCTCGGTTGAAGTTCCAGTTGAGTTCGATGCCCTCAGGTGGGCTCTCCGAACCGAGCGACCACTTCCCGAGGTAGTTGAACACGCGCGGTTGGTCAGTTGGCTCGTCGAGGCGTTCGATGACGAACCGCTCGTACAGTCCCTGCTGGCCGAACTTCGTCTCGACGCGTTCGAGTGCCAGGTCCGGCGAAAGCGCGATGCCAGCCAGGGCGATAAAGTGTGTGTCGTAATCGACATCGGTACACGCACTCGCCAGTTCCGAATCCAGTTCGGCCACGGTCTCCCAGTGGGCAGCCGACGCGTCGTCATCCGAAGTGAGCAGGCGGGCGTACGTCGAATCCGACCCTGACTCGGCCGTGACCGTCGCGCCATCGACAGGAGCGTTTCGAGTCGCCACTCGGCCGTCAACGACGAGGTCGCGGCTCGACCCAGCACACCCGGCCAGCGCGCCGACGACACCGGAACAGACAGCACCGAGAAACCGTCGTCGTGTCGAACTCATCGGGGCTAACTTCGATGATGTCGAGAAAAACACCTGCGAAACGCTTCTCGGATGGCCCGCACCCTATCCGCTGCCGGCCGGTCGCAGGTGTAAAACGACCAGTCGCTCGTAGGGATGGGACTCGTCGGCGGCCTCCATCGTCGTCAGGCCGTTCGAACGGGCGATGTCGCGGACGGCATCGACGCCGGTCACCGACGAGACCAGGACGAACGCGTCCCCGTCGGATGCGAGCACGCGCCGGAGGTCGGCGAGAAACGGCTCGATGACCTCGCGGCCGTCCTGACCACCCGAGAGGGCAGCCTCCATCCAGTCGTCCCACTCCTTGTCGGGGTCAGTGGGCAGATACGGCGGGTTGAACACGACCACGTCGAAGGCCCCGTCCCTGAACGGTGTCAGCTGGTCCGCTCGAACGACCGGTATCCCGGCCGCTCGTGCCTGCCGGCAGGCGTGTGGGTTCAGGTCCGACCCGAGGACGGACGCGCCCGTCTCGTCGGCGACGTGGCTCGCGATAAACCCCGAGCCGGTGCCGACATCCAGCACGCGGTCGCTGCTCTCGACGTGGATGACGGCCGTCTCGGCCAGTAACTGGGTGTCCTCCGCGGGCTGATAGACCCGCTCGGTGTCACGCTGGTCGGCCAGCGGCGGCGGGTCTTTAGTCATCGGTGCCGGCCTCGCGTTGCTCGGGCGTGCCCACCTCCCAGGCGAGCGTCGCCAGTTGTGCGAACTCCGCCGGTGTGACGTTGCCCGCACGGGCGCTCATCAACTCCTCTTCGGCCGCATCGACGACAGCGTCGGGGTCACCCAGCCCCGAGATGTGTGCCGTGTTGCGGATAGCGTTGCGCATCGTCTTCCGTCGCTGTGTGAACACCGCCTTCAGGAACGTCATGAAGAAGTCCTCGCCCGGGCGGTCGGCGTCGCCGACCTCCTCGTTCCGTGGCGACGAAGTCGCCACGCCGGGCACCGAGTAGTCGGGGTCCCGTGGCGTCGTCCGCACGACGGCGCTCTCGACACGGGGCTGCGGGTCGAAGGCCTCCCGTGGGACAGTCTCGACCACCTCGACCTCGGCGTAGTGCCCCGCCGTCACCGAGAGGCGGCCGTAGTCGTCGGTTCCTGGGTCAGCAGCCATCCGCTCGGCGAACTCCTGTTGGAACATCAAGACGAGCGGGCGTTTCGCCGGGAGGAGCCGAAAGGCGACTTCGCTGGAGATGCCGTACGGGAGATTCGACACTGACGCAGTGAACTCGGGCAGGTCCACATCGAGGGCGTCCCCCTCGATAACGGTCAGTCGGTCGGCGTCGATAGCATCGGCAAACTCCGTGCGCAGGAAGGCAGCGAGGTCGGGGTCACGCTCGATTGCCGTCACGCGGTCGGCACTGGCGAGCAATCGGTCGGTCAGCGCACCGGTGCCCGCACCGACTTCGAGGACGTGACTGGTGTCGGCACCCTCGGGCAGATAGCCGGCCAGGCGGTCGAGTACCCGGTCGTCGACCAGGAAATGCTGGTCGAAGTCTGGGTTGCCTCGCAGGCCGGCGCGGCGAATCAGTGCGTCTGGGTCACGGTCGCCTGCGCTGGGGTCGGCCCGCTCGGGCGCGGGCCCGTCAGTGTCGGCTGGGTCTCCGTCCATCACTGTTCGTCGTGGCGGACGAACGTCCGGTATTTCAGGTCTTCCTCTTTGAGTTCCTCGAGGATGCGCTCGACGAGGATATCCGCAGGGTCGTGGAGGCCGCTGATGCGAGCCTCGAGGTCCTCGAAGGAGTCGAAGGGTTGGCGCTCGCGCTCGTCGAGGATGGTGTTGCGGAGTTTCTTCCCGATTCCGGGCAGCAGATTCAACTGGTGGAGGCGTAGCGTGATGGGCTGGGCGTCGTTGTAGAAGTCCACGAAGCGGTCCTCTTTCGCGTACACGAGGTCCTCAACGGCGTAGTCCAGTTCCGACTGCGCGCCGCTTGAAAGGTCGTCGTACTCGACCTCGTTGACCCGCTCTGCGAGGTCGCTATCGTAGACATCGACGTGGTCGCCGATGTTGACATCGGCCCCGTCCCCGACGACGAGTTCGTAGAGGTCGAACTCGTCGATGCCGAGTGCGTAGGCCAGGGCCTGTTTCTGGTACTGCGGCCGGTCGTCCTCGGTCCGCCCGTGTGGGAGAAAGTCAAGCACGATAGCCTCTCGGCGCTGACCTGCTGCGTCGTCGCCGTCGTCGTCACTCATATTCGAGTGCTAGGGCGACCGCTCACTTAAACCTGAGCGGGAAGTGTCCCCACGTGCCAGCGGTCAGACGTACTGCTTGACGACGTTGAGAATGTCGTCGAGTTCGTCGCCGGACAGCGTGTACCGCTCCTGTGCGTAGATCGCACGGAGCTCGTCCCGGTCCTGGGGTTTGGTGTCGGCAATCTTGTAGGCCGTCGGTTCGTCGACTTTCTCCAGTTCCAGGAGCTGTTCGACGAACTCGCGGGACTCCTCGGCATCGAGCACGGCAAAGCGGTTGACGTGTTCGAGCGCTCGTGCGAGTTCGTAGCGCATCTCCCGGTCCTCGTCGGCGGCCCGGTCGGCCTCGATATCTGCGAGTACCTCCTTGGTCTCGGCGACCGTCAGATACTCCTCATCGACTTTCTCTTTGAATATCGTCATTCCTGCCGGGTCAGGTGGGCGGCCTTGACGATGATGGTCTTGTCTTTGCCGCCGTCATTGATGCGAACCTTGTAGGCCGATCCCTGCTCGCCGACGACGGTGCCGGTATGGCCGTCGAAGCGCGGGTGGAAGCGTCCGTCCGAGACACTGGGGTCCGTTTTGAGGTGGACGGACTCGCCGTTTTCGTACTCCTCGACGGCTCGCTGGGGCGGGGAGGTGCCACCCTCTCGGGGCTCGTTTTTCAGTTTGTTCCGGGTTCCCTGAAGTGGTCCGTTTGAGTTGGGCATTCGTGCGGTTCCGTTATCCGGTCGGCCATATAAAAGGTGCGTTACGCGGGCGAGGCGACTTGCGGGAAGAGAGAACGCGGAGGAAAGTCGACCGGTTACAGGCGGCCGACGTCTTCGACGGAGACGGATTCGACACCCTCGACATCGACGAAGGTGTCCTCAACGGCTTCGGTGCCACCGGCTTCGTCAGGGACGACGACGGTCGGGATGAGCGCGACCAGTCCGAACGCGACATCGTCGCGGTCGAAGCCCTGAATCTTCGCTCCTTCAGGGAGCGAGGCCTCCAGGCGGTCCTGGAGTTCGTCGAGGTCGACTTCCGGACTCTGCGGCATGACCTTGATTGCGGCTGCGACTTTTCCCATGGTTATGGTCCCGTAAACCCACAGTCGGGGCACTCGTAGAGGTTGCTCTGTTTGCGACACTTCGAACAGCGGTAAATCTGGTACCCGCAGTCGGGGCATTTGAACGCAGCCGCATCCGTGCCGGTGATGTTGATGCCACACGAGATGCATTTCTGCGCTCGCTTCTGCTCGCTCTCGCTCATACCCCCTCATATCGCTCCCCTGCTTTTAACCGTTGTCAAATGGCGCGGCTGGTGTCCGCGAGCGAGCCGGCACTCAGGACCCCGGCAGGATGTCGCCCAGCGCGGCACCGATTGCCATCGGCACGAAGGCGACGCTTGCCGTAGAGATAGCCAGCCACGGGTCCGCCCAGTCGACCCGACCCCAGATGGTCATCATCACGGCAGCCGTTCCGAAGGCGACAGTCAGCACGCCCACCAGCCGGCGTGGAAGAACACCCAGCAACGGACGGTGGACGCGTACGTCCTGGATGTCGGCGATGTAGACGATACCGACGACGATACCGATAGCCACGAGGTGTGTCACTACCAGATAGACCGGGTGTGTGGCGACGAACTCGCCGACTTCGTTGGTCCCGCCCTCGACGAACATGGGAATGCCGAACAGGAGCGCTCCGAGAAACGTCTCGGCGACATCCGCGCGGTCGTAGCCGCGGATGACCTGTCCGAAGACATCCGGCGTCGACACGTCCAGTGCCACTCGCATCGTCTGCCGGACCTGCTCGCGGGCCGCGGGCGACTCGACCATCTCCTCCAGTTCCTGGAGTTCGGCAACGAGGTCGGACATCTCCAGCGGTTCCACGTCCTCTTCGAGGGACGCGTCTGCAGACCTCTCGTGGCGGCTCTCGGTTCCGGCCCGTGTGTCGTCGCTCATCCGTCGTCCGGGATACGTTCCCCGTATGGGAGTTCCGGCCCCGGGAGTGCCGGCTCGGTCGGCTCGCCATCCTCCCAGGTATAAAACCCCTGCCCTCGTGGCCCTCCAGTCTTGCCCTCGGCGACCAACTCGCGCAGCAGGTCCGGCGGCTCGAAGCGCTCACCGAGTTCGGCTCGTAGCTGTTCGAGCGTCGCCAGCCGGTTGTCCAGTCCCGCGCGGTCGGCCTGCTCCAGCGGGCCGATGGCATGCTCGAAGCCGAGTTCGAGCGCGTCGTCGACAGCGGCCACGCCCGCGACACCGTCGGCGACTAACCGCATGGCTTCGGCTTCGAGTGCAAGGGCGGCCCGCGTCGAGACGATGCCGGGTGCGTCCCGCACGACGACCGGCGAGCGCTCCAGACTCTCCACGAACGACGCCGCGCGGTCGCAGGTCTCCGCGGTCGTCGCTTCGCCGACGACAACCTCGACCAGTGGGGAATCGAGCGGGTCGCGAAACTGTAGCCCGACGGCCCTGTCGGGATGGCGCAACCCGGCCACGGCGGCCGTTACCGGCGAGCCGTCGGCAGCAGGAGCGACCAGTGTGTCCCGACCCACAGCCGGTTCCAGTTCGGCGAAGGTGGTCTGGAGCGAACTCACGTCCGTGGTCTCGGTTTCGACGACGACAGCAGCATCGGAGACGGCAGCGTCGAGGCCAGTCGTGGCCGAGAGGCGGTCGACGGCGTCGGCGTCGGAAAGCTGTCCTTCGACGGCATCGACAGCGTCCATGACGGTGTTGGCGTCCCCGTCGTGGAGAGACACGTCGTGGCCGGCGGCCACGGCGCGCTGGGCAAGCGCCCGACCGAGTCGCCCCGCGCCAAGCACAGCTACGTTCATGGGGATACGAGCGGCCGCCGCGGGGTTAAGCGTTTGCCGTCCGGGGACCTTACAGCGCGGGCAAGACGAGAAATCGAACAATCCACAGCCCGCCCATTCCGGCTGCCATCGTCGCGAAGACGCTTTCCGTTCGCCACGCGACCGTGACCGCCAGTGCACCACCGACGAGTCTGTCGACGGCGACGCCGCCGTCACCCAGCGTGACCAGCGCGGGAACGACCAGCGCCGCCAGCACCGCCGCGGGCACGTACCGGAGTGGGCGTTCGAGCGCGGACGGGATGTCGTCGAGATACCCGAACAGGCCGATAAACGAGAGCCGAATCAGGTAGGTGAGGATGCCGATAACGACGATAGCCCCCCACAGCATCGGGTCTGCGTAGCTAGTGGCCATCGCTAGGCTCGGCCTCCATCCGAGTCTCGACGAGCACTCCTGCAACGATGCCGACACTGGCTCCGACGAGCAAGCCGAGGTTCAGCGGCAGAATTCCCGCAACGGCTGCGACGGTCCCACCGACGAGTCCGGCAACCGTCGTCGGCCTGTCTTCCATAGCGGGGACCAGCAGTGCCAGAAAGACCAGTGGGACGGTAAATTCGAGCCCGAGGGATTCTGGAATCCCAGCCTGTGCGAGTGCCCCGGCCACGGTCGTAATCTGCCAGACGACCCACAGCGTCACTGCCACACCGAGGTAGTAAGCCACCCGGTCGGCATCGTCCCCGTCCCGATACCGTGCGATAGAGAGTGCATACGCCTGGTCTGTCAGCAGATACGCCAGGCCGCCGCGCACCCGGGATGGTAATGACTGGAAATACGGTGCAATCGACGCGGAGTACATCAGCATCCGGAGGTTGATGACGACAGCAGTCACGACGACGACAGTCAGCGGTGTGCCCTGCCCGACGAGTTCGATTGCCGCAAGCTGTGAGGCACCGGCAAAGATGACGACGGACATGCCGAGTGCCTGCAGCACCGACATGCCTGCCTCGACGGCGGCAATACCGGCCACGACACCGAAGGGAACGATGCCAAGCAGGAGCGGTGACACGTCGCGCACACCGCGACGGAAGGCGACAGAGTCCATGCCAGCGCGTATCTTACTGAGAGTGATACACGTGTTCATTCGCCGCCAGAATGGGAAGGGGTCACGTACGCCGTCGGTCCCGAACCCCTGCCTCTCAGTCGTCGGCGACCGTGACTGCCAGGTCGTCCGCCTCGTCGGCGGCGAGATGGCCGTTCAGGGCGATAAAGCCCAGCCCGACCTTCGAGACGATATCGATGTAGGTGACGACCAGCGCGGTGGTCTCGACGTCCATCAGGCCGATGGCGTTTGGACCGGTCACCCAGATGAGCGGGTAGACCAGCCAGAGCACGACCAGGAACGCACGCAGTTTACTGTACAGCGCCGCGGTCGCACCGCTTTGCTTGTTGGCGGCCTCGTCGTAGTCGACGAAAGCGTAGTAGACGACGCCGGCGAACATGAACAGGCCGATGAGATACAGCACCCACTTCAGCGGGGCCGCGACGACTGCACCGGCCATGCCGACGACGATAGTCCCGGCCTGCAACGCCGTCGCACGGCCGATGATACTCCAGGACGCGCCGGCGAACAGGCCCAGATAGATGATGTGCAGCGGCGTCGTCAGCAGCCAGTCGACATACCGGGGGATAAACGCCACGGCACCGGTGGAGGTCTCGACGGTCCCGAGCCCAAGTGACATCAGCGCGTAAGCGACGACTGCGATGCCGGGCACCGCGACGAGGATGGAGTACCGCCGCCACTGCGGCCGCGGGACAACCCGAAAGCCCGCCGCGAGCAGGAGTGTTCCAAGCGTCATGCCGACCGTCCCGAGAGTGAACCAGAGTGTTTCCTGAGCCATGGTTAGTCATCCACGCTCGCTGGGCTGGCTGGCTGTGCGCCACCGGAGGCCTCGACTCCGACGGCGAACCTATCCAGCAGTGCCTCCAGTTCCTCGGCCCGGGTTCGCAACTCGCGTGCGGACCCGGAGACCTCGGAGATGGAGTCGGTCTGTTCTTCTGCCGCGTCGGCCACCGTATCGGCCTCGTGAGCGGTCTGTTCGCTGATTTCGGAGAGTTCGTCTATCATACCCATCAACTGCTGTGAGGTTTTGGCCTGCTCTTCGGTCGCGTCGTCTATCTCCTGGATACCCACGTCGACTTCCTCCGTGTACTCAACGATGGTCTCCAGTGCCTCGATTGCCTCTTCGACGGTTTCGACGCCGTCGGTGATGCGTTCACTCGTTGCTTCCATCGTCTCGACAGTGTCGCCGGCCTGGCGCTGGATGCGCTCGATGCGGTGTTCGATGTCACCGGCGGCTTCCTTGGTCTCCTCGGCGAGTGACTTCACCTCATCGGCGACGACCGCGAAGCCGTCACCAGCGCCTTCACCGCCGCCACCGGCGCGTGCGGCCTCGATGGAGGCGTTCAGCGCCAGCATGTTCGTCTGCTCGGCGATGTCGGTGATGAGGTCGACGATGTCGCCGATCTCTTCGAGGTCCGCGGCCAGCGCGTTGATTTCCTCGACCGTCTCGTCGGTCTCGGCATCGATGGCGGTCATCTCCTCGATAGTCTCCTGTGCGGCCTCCCGACCGCGTTCGCCGACTTCGGCGGCCGCCTGTGAGGTGCTCGCGACCTCCTGAGCGGAGGAGGCGACCTCCTCGGCCGTCGCCGAGAGTCCCTCCATCTCGCTTGCGGCGTCCTGTAAGCGCTGGCTCTGTTCGGTCGTCCCGTCGAAAATCTCCTCGATGGACTCTCTGACCTGCCGACTGGCCTCGTCGACCCGTTCGGCGTTGCCGTCGACGCGGTCGGTCGAGTCGAGGACGTTCTGGGCGAAGGCCTGGACTTCCGCCATGGTTCCCTCCAGGTCGTCCAGCATCGTGTTTATCTCCTCGCCGACGGACTCCATCGACTCGTTCTCGCTGCTGGGGTCGACACGGGCCGTCAGGTCGCCGTTCGCGGCGGCATCGAGGACCTGCCGGTACTCCGTGGCCTTGGTTTCGAGGTGCTCGTTGACCTGTTGCATCACCTCGCTTTCCTCGACTGCTTCCTGACGGGCCTCTTCGGCTTCCTGCCGTGCCTCTTCGGCCTCCTGCTTGGCGTCCTCTGCCTCCCTGATTTTCTCCTGTATGGAGGTCCGCATCTGGTCGAAGGAGGCATACAGCGTGCCGAACTCGTCAGTCCGCGGCGTCGAGAGGTCGACATCCATCTCACCCTCGCCCATCGCGCGGGCCTTCGCGGACAGCGACCGGAGGGAGACGACGGTGCTGGTTCCGATGGTGACCCCGACGAGACCGAGGTTGATGATGGCGAAGATGATGAGCCCGATGAGGTCGGAGTTTATCTGGTTCGCCAGGCCATAGGCCTGTTCGCTGTCGGCGTGGACCATCACAGTCCACTCCGTCGAGCGGAGTTTCGTACTCGCCATCAGCTGTTCGTCCATCTCCATGAAGTTACTCTCGCCCGGCGAGAGTTGGGTGACCATCTCGGTGTTACCCTCGTGGTCACTCAGAATCTTGCTTGCGTTGGGATGGGAGACGAACTGACCGTCACTATCAACGACGACGGTCGTCGTATCATTGTCCCGTTGGGAGATCTCCTGTGCCTGTGCCCGGAGGTCCGTCATGTAAATCAGGGCGTGGTCGCTGTCACTCTCGACGGGGGAGATGACGGCGATAATCGGGTGGTCGACGATACCGATACGGAACGGTTTCGAGACGTAGGTGTCCTGTGGGCTGTCGAACGCAAGTGGTTCCTGTGCGAAAGCAGCGCCTTCCTCGCTTGGACTGACGCCGACGAACCGGTCGTCGGAACTCGCCTCTATCTCACCCGAGGACGTGTTCAGGTAATGGACAGCAGCGACGTTCTCGGGGACAGACTCCGACTCGACCTGTGTTTCCAGGTGCGTGGCGATAGCCTGCTCGTCACCGCTCGAAAGCGTCGGGTGAGCGGATGCAGCCCGAACGCTCCGTTGTGTACTGTTCAACCACGTATCGAACTGTGCTGCCTCGGATTCCGAAAGGGAACGGAGGTCATTCTCTACGTCTTCGTTCAGCGTCGCGGTGGCCTGGGAACTGACGACCAGACCGAACGCGACCATCACGAGAACTGCAAGCGCGAGCGCGACACCGAGTTGTATCGCATAGCTCTGCCGCAGAGAATCGGGGAGAAGTGACCCTGTATTCGATGCCATCGGTATATTTTTTCTGGCGGGCATACCTAAAAGTCAGTCCCAATATTTCACCCATGATAATTGGATTCTGTCACTCTGAGGTGCATGTACCGCCGAAATAGTGACACAGCGGCAGTATCAACATAGAGTTTACTACATCCATGTGAGTCGCCATCAATAGCCACAGTATGAACTCATCGTACTGGTGAGCGGGTCAAAGGCCGTTCAGAGAACCACACACGCGCTGGAACCACCAAAACAATCAAGAGAGAGTGTTGTCAATCGTATATAAACCGAATCACATGGCGTCACCGGACCGGGACGAACACGCGGAGCGGTACGCGCTTCTCGTCGATATCCTCGACGACCCGGCGAGTGGGAAAGAGCGACTGCCACGCATCGTCGGTATGTTCGAGTCCGACGACCGGCAGGTCCGGTTAAAGGCCGCCTGGGCCTGCTCGCTGGTGGCAAACGAACTCGAAGACGAGGATACAATCGAGTATCTGGTGCGCCGGCTGAGCGACCGTCTCGACGAGGAATACGTCTCCCTGGAGCTGACGACCACGCTCGACTACATCTCGAATCGGTACGCCGAGCAGGTCGAGCGCGTCCTCGAAGAGATGGACGAGGAGGCCAGGAGACGCGGGGAGATTCCGCTCCCCGATGTCGGCAACTTCACCCGGAGCAACTACTACAATCAGGAGGGCGGGCGCGAGGACGTGGGTCGGACACGGGTTGCTGGGGCGGGGGGCAGCGACGACCCTCGGAGTGCATACTCGAACGCCGGGGAGGAGGAACACGAACTCGAGGAGTCCGAACGGGAACGCGACGACGAGGACGACGATTCGGACACGGATTCGACCGAAGAGGACTCCCTCGGTGCGATGGGGCAGGGGCGGACGGAGGTGGCCTCTATCGCGACTCAGAGTCGCTTCGACAAACTCCACATCCTCGCTGCGCGGGACCGTGAACGGTACGCGGATGTCTACGAGGCGCTGGTCGGTCGCAGCGGCGAGGAGGAGGCAGTCTCCTTGCGGCTGTTCCACCAGCCCGAAGACAGCGCGGACACGTTCGACTACACCCGTGGCATGGAGACCCAACTCCAGCGGTGGGAGTCTATCTCGGGACACCCACACGTCAACAGCGTCCTCGACTGGAGCGTCGAACCCCAGCCGTGGGCAGCAACGCTGTTTGCCGGCGAGTCACTCGCCGAATTCGGCCGCGTCCCCCCGGAGCGGACCATCGAAGACAGCATCAACCTCGCTGACGCTGTGGCCTCCCTGCATCGAAACGGCGTCATCCACGCGGGCATCGACCCGGGAAACATCGCCTACCCGAGCGCACTCGTCGGGGAGGGCGGACAGGAGCCGCCGCTGCTGGACAACGTCGGCCTGATGCACGTGTTTCGCCATCACTTCGAGCCGGCGTTGCATCTGGACCCGCGTTTCTCCGCGCCGGAGTACTTCGACAGGCAGTTCGGGAACATCGACCACGCGACCGATATCTATCAGTTGGGTGCTGTCATCTATCACATGGTCACGGGGCGACCGCCCTACACCGGCGAGTTCCAGCAGGTGCGGGAGGCGGTCCTCGGAGACCAGCCACCGGCCCCAAGCGACCATGCCGAGGAGGTTCCGGCGGTGCTGGACGATGTCATCGCGAAGGCAATGGCAACACAGAAACTGACACGGTACGAGACGGTCGAACACCTCCGGCAGGACCTGGTGAGCATCAAGGGGGACGACGATGGTTGAAATCGGACTGAACAACGTCGCTGGCAACCCCAACCTGACGTTCATCTTCTTTATCGGGTTCACCATGTTGGCGGTGCTGGGACTGCGCTTTGCCTACTACGCCTACCGGAACCGCGAGGAGACGGAGATGCGCTCGCAAGCGCCAATCTGGACCCATCTCGTCTACATCGGCGTCCTGTCTGCGGTCTTCAGTCTCGCCGGCATCGTCGAAATCGTCAGCACCTTACAACTACCCTACAAGAGCGCGGCCATGCTGGGGGCGACGCTGATGCTGGCCTTTGCCATCAGGCAGATTCACTACACCGCGACCAGTGCCGACGGTGGCGCGGAGAAGACACACCCCTTCGAGCGACTCGCGCGGTCGGCGTTCGTCGCCAGCGTCCTCTTGCTTGCGGTGGTACTGTTCCAGTTCGGCCAGTCGAACCTGGCCGCGGCCATCGAGGGACTAGCCGGACTATCCTTCCTCGGATACGGCGTCGCGTTCTACCACGACCAGATTTCGAACTCCCGGCTACAGGGGACGATGCTCGACTCGCTGTTGCGCCACTTGCTCCCGGTGTTGGCGTTCGCTGCACTGATTAGCATCGCCAGCCTCGCAGAACTCTCCGTACCGCGCATCGTCGTCCTCCACGTGGAAGTCGTCTTTATCATCATGACTGCCACAGCGCTGATGACGGGAACTATCAAACTCCGACAGAACCTCGCCAGCCTCTGAGAGACCGGTCCGGTGGTGTGTCCGATCAGGACCGGCAAAATGCGGGGTCGTCGACGATGAGTCCATCGACGCCGAGCGCGTCCAGCCGGTCGGCTTCGGCAGCCGATTGAATCGTCCACGCGTTCACGTCGAATCCAGCGCCGTGGGCAGTATCCACGAACCCAACGTCACAGCACCGTCGGAAGGGGTGGACAGCCTGACAGTCGAGGCGACGAGCCACGTCGAGTGCGGTCTCTGGACCGTTTGCGAACAGCAACGCCGTCGGCAGGCCAGACCGGTCACGGACCGCGGCGAGTGGCTCCCGCTCGAACGAGGAGACCAGCACGTCGTTGTCGAAGCCATCGGCGAGAGCTATCACATCCTCAGCTAGCCCGTCCGCTTTGAGTTCGACGTTTATCCCCACGTCCTCGGAAACGGCTTCGAAGACAGCCTTCAGGGTCGGAATCCCGGCGTCGCTGTCACGCACGGCGAGGGACTGCAGCGTCGAGAGTGGCGTCTCCGAGACGAGGCCGGACTCCCCGGTCAGCCGGTCGAGTTCCTCGTCGTGGATGACGACGAGTTCCCCCGAGCCACAGCGGCGGACATCGACCTCGATACAGTCGGCACCGGCCGCGACAGCAGCCTCAACCGCAGGCAGCGTGTTCTCCGGGTTGACACCGGCAAACCCCCGGTGGGCGAGACAGCGCATGGCCGGACTTGGGTCGGGGGGCAGACAGCGTTTGCGATGGCGGCTGGATAGGCGACGGCGAGACGAACGGCACTCGGACAGAACTATTGGTACCGCCGTCACAGGGGCAGGTATGCAGGCTGTCCGCTACCACGAACACGGCGGGACGGACGTACTGACAGTCGAGGCGGTCGAACAGCCGACCCCCGGCGAGGGAGAAGTACTCATAGAAGTGGGGGCGGCAGCAGTCAACCCCGTCGACACCTACTTTCGGGAAGGCTCGTACCCACCGGGGTCGCTCCCCTGGATTCCGGGTTCGGACGTGGCCGGCATCGTCACCGGTGTCGGGGAAGGGGTCACGGAATTCAGTGAAGGCGACCGCGTCTTCGGGACTGGACTGGGGAACAACCGCCAGGGGACCTGTGCGGAGTACGTCACCGCGCCGACCGCAATGCTTGCCCCGCTGCCCGACAGCGTCGACGCCGCGACGGGAGCCGCGACGGCGCTGGTCGGGGTCACTGCCTGGCAGACGCTCGTCGAGGCCTGCGGGCTCGGGCCGGCCGAAACCTGTCTGATACACGGCGGCAGCGGCGGCGTCGGCCACGTCGCCGTCCAGCTAGCAGCGACCGCGGGTGCGTCGGTGACGACAACCGCCTCGGCGGAGTACCACGACCGGCTGGAGGAGCTTGGTGCCGACCACGTCTTCGATTACCGGCGGGCGGACCTGCAAGCCGCAGTCGAGGGCGTCGACCCGCCGGACGTGATTCTCGACCACCGACTCGACGAGTACCTCGCCTTTGACGCCGAAGTGGCCGCCCACGGCGCGCGAATCGGTGCTATCGGCAACGAGGACTCGGCGGCGACGTTCTCGGACGTGCCGCGTTGTCGCTCGAAGGCGCTGTCGGTCCATCACGTCAGCATGTTCAACACCCCCGACGTGAGTGCCGTCCTCACGGACCTCGCGACGCTCATGGCCGACGACGCCCTCACAGCAGTCGTCGCGCGCCGGTACGACCTCGATGGAGTCGCCGACGCCCACCGAGCCGTGCTCGCGGACAGCTATCTGGGCAAACTCGTCGTCGAACCCTGAGACGGCCCCGGTAGCGGCTTGTCGAATGCGAGCCCGTCACCCGACACAGTACCGCGACCGAATAATCCATTCCTTTTCATGCTTGTTGGTACCATGTACCAAACTGATAAGCAAGTCGAGACCGAAGTTGGAAGTTAGTCATGAAGGCCACAGAGCGACCCCGGTTCGAGACGACGGACAGGCAACGAATCTACGAGTACGTCGAGCGCCACGGTGCCGTCCGCCCGGAGGAACTCTACGACCAGCAGGTCGTCCGGGTCGAACCCGAACGGTTCCGCCAGCTCGTCGCCATCATGAAGCGCGACGGGGCACTGGAGGAGCACAGCGGGAAGTTGCGCGTCGCGCTGGAGGCCGGCGAGCGCGAGGAGTACAGCACGGCCAACATCGACTTCGAGGTTCGCCCGGCCCGACAGGAGGACTTCTCGGGGATTGTCGGAGTCATCAGGCAAGTCGCGACCGAGCGCACGTACATCGAAGCCGAGACCGTGGCTGAACAACTGGACCACGAGGAAGCGCTCATCCGGCACAACGACCTCGACACGCGGATGTTCTTCGTAGCGACCGTCGAAGACGAGGTCGTGGGGTGGTGTCACGTCCAGTCACCGGAGCTCAGCAAACTCCGCCACACCGCCGAACTCACGCTTGGCATCCTCGAAGAGTTCCAGGGCGAAACCATCGGCAGTCACCTGCTCCAGCGGGGGTTCGCGTGGGCGCGTGCCAACGGGTACGAAAAGGTCTACCAGTCGGTGCCGGCGACCAACGAAGAGGCCATCGCGTTTCTGAAAGACCACGGAATGACCGAAGAGGCGCGGCGAACCGACCACTACAAACTCGACGACAGCTACGCCGACGAGGTGATGCTCGCACGGCACCTTTCGAAGTGACCCAGCCGCCCCCGGCGCTTGCGAACGACCGCGGCCCGCGTCAGGAGACGATTCTGATGGCGTCGTAGACCCAGCGGTCACCCGCCCCGTTGGCGAAGAACCCGATGCCGCCCTCGCTCGGCGCGTTTGCCGGTGGCGGGGCTGCAACCTGACCAACCGGCGAGCCGTCCCGGTCGGGGCGGCCATCGTAGATGGTCAACACCATCGTCGACCCGGTGGCCAGCCAGTCCACCTCGACGGTGTAGAACGTGTCGCGGTCGAAGGCGACATCGACGGTGCCGAGGGTCACGTCCGCGAGTTCGGCCGGGTCGTCGTACTGCAGTCGGACCGCGCCGGCAGCGGGGTCCAGTTCGATTTCGTACCGGTCGTGGAAGCTGGCATTCGGTTGCTGCCCGAAGTTCATGGTCGTCCGAAAATCCCAGTCACCTGCCGGCCGGAAGTCAAACCGAAAGCGGTCACCTTCCGATGGATACGTCGGGCGACCGTCGAAACTGACGATTTCCGTCGGGGTCGTTCCGCCCTGGTACTGGAGCGCGGACTGGCCGGCACGGACTGTGTCGGACTGTATCGCCCAGTCGTCGACAGACCCCGCGAGGGTGTCGTACCCCAACGCGGAGCGCTCGAAGTCGTCGACCACGACGGTTCCACCCCCTTCGTCGGACCCACAGCCAAAGAGATAGACAGCGCCCGCATCTTCACCGTCGACAGTCGCTCCCGGAGCACCACCGGCGACGACCCCGGCGTCCCCGTCGACGGCGACGCCTTCACCGAGGAGGTCCCCGATACTGCCATCGTCGACGGTCAGTGTCGTGAGATGACACCAGCCCGACGGCCGGTCCTGGAAGACGGAGACGCTGCCCCGGTCGTCGCCGCTGCCGATGTCGTCACCGGCGTCACCGACCGCAGCGAGTGTCCCGTCGTCTATCACGTCGATATCGGTCCCCAGTGTCTCCCTGTCGTCCCCGGTCGGTGTCTGGAGTCGCGCCAACCTGTTCCAGCCATCGTCGCCGTCGACGATGGTCGCGTACCCGGCCGGGTTCGGCGTGTCGGGAAAGGGAACCGGCGCGCCGACGAATCCACGATTGGCACCACCGGCGAGTGCCACGGCAGTCCCGTAGTTCGCACTGTCCCCGTCCACGTCAGTGACGTCGGCGGCTTGCTGCCAGCCGCTGTCCGTCCGTTCGAAGGCGAACGCTGCGCCGCTCCCGAGGCCGGGTGAGTTCGAGCCAGGGGCTCCGATGACGGCTGTCGTGCCGTCGGTGTCGAGAGCGATAGCCGCGCCAAAAGCACTGATTGTGCCTCTGCCTATCGCGCCGGTGAGCTGGGTTGTCCGTCGCCAGCCTCCTGAACTGAACCGGTAGACCGACACGAGGTCCGCTCCAGGGTCCCCGACAAACACAAGCTCACCGCCCTCACCGACAGCGACGCCCTCGCCGTACTGGCCAGTTGCCATCGTCGGAGAGTCGAGGGCCGTCTGCTGTGCCCAGTTTTCGCCGTCGCGCTCGAAGACGACAGCGTTCGCAGTTGACCCGTCCTCCGCCGGCGCACCGACCACCGCGCGCGACCCGTCGGCGGACAGCGCGATATCGACACCGAAGCGGTTGCCCTGTCCGGATGGGCCGGTCAGCGTGGCCTGTTCGGACCAGCCCCCATCCGAGCGGGTATAGGCGTAGACGGCTCCATCGTCACTGGTGTCGATACCGGGAGCGCCGACCAGCAGGTACCCGTCGGCTACCGCCAGAGCCGTCCCGACGCGGTCGTCGGGGCCAGCGGCGGCGGGGGTTAGCGTTTCGAGGTGGTCCCAGCAACAGCAGACTGTCGCCTGTCGGGGTCCTGGCCCGACGACGGCCGGGGACATGGAGGTTCCGACAGGGGCGGTCCCATCCCCACCGGGTCCGGCGAGTCGTGCGAGGATGCCGCCCAGTGTTACCCCACCGAGACCGAAGAGAATCCCTCGGCGGGGTAACTGGTATCCGTCGGCGACTGCGCGCTCACTGTCACGGTCCCCCGGAGGCCTGCTGTCGTCGGACATCGTTCCTGTCAGCTCCTACGAGACTTTCTCCGGAGACGACCATTGTTACGCGGTCCCAGTCGTCCAGTAAGCCGACTATACACGCGGCGAGGCGCCCTGTCGAGTTGATGAACGACGGGTGAGCCGGGCCAGGAGAGCGTCACAGCGAGCCAGCCACCGAGCGGCCAACCGTTTATCCGGGCGGCGACCGATGGCACATGTATGACAGTAACATTCGATTTTGACGATGATGTGGTGCTGGTGACCGGCGTCGGCGGCGCCCTGGGGAGCGCGGTCGCGGAGGCGTTTCTCGACGCCGGTGCAACCGTCTGTGGTGCGGACCTCGTCGACAGCGAGAGCGAGGACTTCCTGCTAGAGGACTCGGAGCGTATCGACTTCTACCAGGGGGATTTCACCGACGAAAGTGAGGTCGAAGCAGCCATCGCGGATATCGTCGACACGCACGGCGGGCTGGACTGCCTGCTCAACATCGCGGGGACGTGGCGCGGGGGTGACCCGCTCGACGAGACGAGCGCGGACACCTTCGATTTCCTGTTCAACGTGAATCTGAAGACGATGTTCCTGGCGACGAAACACGCCCTGCCACACCTCCGCAAGCGGGACGGAGCCGTCGTCAGCGTCTCGGCGCGGTCCTCGCTTGAGGGCGGAGAAGGAGACGGTATCTACCGCGCGACGAAAGCCGGCGTGCGCATCCTGACCGACTCCGTCGCCAAGGAGAATATGGGTACCGTCCGGGCGAATGCGGTGATGCCAAGCGTCATCGATACGCCGATGAACCGCGAGATGATGCCCGACGCCGACCACGACCAGTGGGTCGACCCCGCTGACATCGCCGACGTGATGTGTTTCCTCTGTAGTGACGCTGCGAGCGTCACCAGCGGTGCCGCGGTGCCGGTCTACGGCGAGGCGTGAGCCTCAGCCGAGGATTATCGCGGCGTCGATGATGCCGCCTTTGAGGAGCAGTGACTGGATACCGAGCACGAGCGTCAGCCCGATAGCGACCGGAATGACGAGTCGAACCCACCAGAGCCACGAAACCGTGAAGGTGTCACCGAACGAGCTGCCGAGGCTGAGTTCCTCGCTGAGCTGGTCAGACGCGACCCAGCCGACGAAGAGCGCGAACATGAGAACGGTGACCGGGATGATGAAGTTGAACACGATAGCGTTGTACCAGCTGAACGTCGTCTGCGATATCGTCGCCGGAAGCCCGAGCAGGAAGATACCCGTCCCGAGTCCGACGGCAACGCGCGAACGTTCGTAGCCGTAGGTTTCCGAGACGTAGGACACGGGCACTTCGAGCAGACTGATCGAACTGGAGAGACCGGCGAAAAGGAGAGTGACGAAGAAAACGAAGCCGAGAATCGCACCGCCCGTGAGCTGTCCGAACGCGCCGGCAAGGGACGTAAATGCCGTCCCTGCTCCGCCACTTCCCGGATTCACGCCGATAGTGGACAGTACCGGGAAGACGACGAATCCGGCCAGCAGAGCAACCGCCGTATTGACGATGACGATAGCCCCGCTGTCTGCCGGGAGACTGTCGTCACGGTCGAGATACGACGAGTAGGCAATCATGGTGCTAAACCCAAGCGAGAGGGTGAAAAACGCCTGGCCGACCGCATACGGGATAATCGAGTCGAGATTCGAGGAGAGGATGTCGAAATCCGGCGTGAGATAATACTCATAGCCAGCCGACGCGCCCGAGAGCGTAAACGCCCAGGCGCTCAGACCAGCAAGCAGGACGATAATCGCCGGGACCATTACTTTCGTTGCTCGTTCGATACCACCGGTGATTCCGAGGGCGACGATGCCAATCGTCAGCGCCATGAAGATGGCGTGACCGACGACTGCCGGGGGTCCCGTCGCGATGCTACCGAAGTACGCTCCAGCGTCGCCGAAGTACGCGCCGGTAACGCTACCGAGAATGTAGCTGAGGACCCAGCCACCGACGATGCTGTAAAAGGCGAGCGTGACCAGCGTCCCGACGAGTCCGAAGGCTCCCGAGAACGACCAGTTGCCGAACCCGATATTGTCGAAGGCTTTGACGGGATTACTCTGCCCACGTCGACCGATGGTGAACTCCATCAGCATCGCCGGGAACCCGACCAGGACGACAACGAGGAGGTACACGAGGACGAACGCTGCCCCACCGTTTGTCGCTGTCTGGAACGGGAACGACCAGATGTTTCCAAGCCCAACTGCACTCCCGACTGCTGCGAGGATGAAACCAATTCGACTCGTCCAGTGCTCTCTTTCCGACATTGCGGTCGGCATCTTAATTACAAAGCCACATAAAAATCATGAGAATAGGTCAGATATGATTCTCATACGTCAGTTACGCCAACATCCCCTGTGAAATGCCGAGTACGTACTCCTGGTTGCCAATGTGAGGTCACCGCCCCCAGTCGTAAATTGTCTTCTATGATATTCGCTCATCGTCGTAGGACGGTGGTTTCGGGCCTGTAAAAACACGGGACACGCAGGTCAGCCGACCGTCGTGACTGTCTGTCACGCGCTTGCGGTCACACGAAGTGACCACGGGTCGCGAACCGGACCGACACCATACCGCTGCTTTCGTGCGTTTTTCGACACCTGACGAAGTCCAATTTTCTGATTGCAGAATCCTTTTTACGTCGGTACTGCTTGGCACAGGCAATGAGCCTCGGGAGGCACTCACAATGACGATGGAAGACCGCATCGAGGAGTTACGCGAGATGCGCGCAGAAGCCGAGAAAGGAGGGGGTGAGGAGCGCATCGAAGCCCAGCACGAGAAGGGCAAGATGACTGCTCGCGAGCGCATCGACTACTTCCTCGACGACGACACTTTTACCGAGTTCGACCAGTTTCGGACCCACCGATGTCACAACTTCGATATGGCCGACAAGGAGGTCAAAGGGGACGGGGTGGTGACCGGCTACGGCGAGGTAAACGGTCGCACCGTCTTCGTCTTCGCGCACGACTTCACCGTCTTCGGCGGGTCACTCGGCGAGGTGTTCGCCGAGAAAGTGACGAAGGTGATGGACAAAGCCATGGAGACGGGCGCGCCCGTCATCGGCCTCAACGACTCCGCGGGGGCCCGCATCCAGGAGGGCATCGACTCGCTGGCTGGCTACGCGGAGATTTTCCACCGCAACCAGAAAGCCAGCGGCGTCATCCCACAGATTTCCGCCATCATGGGTCCGTGTGCAGGAGGTGCGGTGTACTCCCCTGCGATTACCGACTTCATCATGATGGTCCAGGATACCAGCCACATGTTCATCACGGGACCGGACGTCATCGAAACCGTGACGGGTGAACAGGTGGGCTTCGACGAACTCGGCGGTGCGAACACCCACGCCTCCGAGTCCGGCGTGGCACACTTCACTGCCGCCGACGAGAAGGAAGCGCTCGATGATATCCGTCACCTGCTATCGTATCTCCCACAGAACAACGTCGAGGACCCGCCGCGGGTGGACCCGTGGGACGACCCCGAGCGGGACGCTGCGGAGTGTGCCGACATCGTTCCCGACCAGCCCCGGAAACCCTACGACATGACCAACGTCATCGAGGACGTGGTCGACGAGGGTTCCTTCTTCGAGGTGGCCGAGGCCTTCGCCCGCAATTTGGCAATCGGCTTCGCCCGACTGGACGGTCACGCCATCGGCGTGGTCGCCAACCAGCCCCGGGTCAACGCGGGGACACTGAACATCGAGGCCTCCATCAAAGGCGCTCGATTCGTCCGCTTTTGTGATGCCTTTAACATCCCCATCCTCACGTTCGTGGACGTGCCCGGCTTCATGCCCGGGACCGACCAGGAACACAACGGCATCATCAACCACGGCGCGAAACTCCTGTATGCGTTCTCGGAGGCGACGGTGCCGCTGATGACGGTCATCACGCGCAAAGCCTACGGCGGTGCCTACGACGTGATGGCCTCGAAACACATCGGCGCGGATGTCAACTACGCCTGGCCCAGCGCCGAGATTGCGGTGATGGGGCCGAAAGGTGCGGTGAACGTCCTCTACAGCGACGAACTACAGGAAGCCGATGACGCCGACCAACGCCGGGAAGAACTCATCGACGACTACCGCGAGCAGTTCGCCAACCCCTACACCGCGGCGGACCGTGGCTTCGTCGACGACGTGTTAGAGCCACGGGAGACCCGCCGGCAACTGGTACAGGACCTCGAGATGCTGCGCTCGAAGCGCAAGTCACAGCCCGACAAGAAACATGGCAACATCCCGCTCTGAGCAGACGATGACAGGCACAGACAGCGCCACGATTCCGTTTTCCGGGGACAGCGAGTTGTCGATTCCGGCGACAGCAACGCCGGCGGAGGCGGCAGCCATTGCCGCGGCTGTGGGCGCACACCTGCGCGACCAGCAGTTGGCTGCGATTGCCGCTGCGACTGCAGGCGACGGCGAGGAGACGTGGGACGGCGAGCGCTGGGCCTACGCCGGCCGGCTCGAAGGACTCGGCGGACACGCGGAGCGGGTCCCACAGGGAGCACCGACCGACGGATGGACAGCGAGCGGACGAACGGAGCGATTCTAACCATGACATTCGACAACGTACTCGTCGCGAACCGCGGCGAAATCGCGGTGCGCGTCATGCGCGCCTGTGAGGAACTGGGTATCGACACCGTCGCCGTCTACAGCGACGCGGACAAACACAGCGGTCACGTCCGGTACGCCGACGAGGCATACAACGTCGGGCCAGCCCGCGCGGCCGACTCGTATCTCGACCACGAGGCCATCATCGACGCCGCACAGCGGGCCGACGCCGACGCCATCCACCCCGGCTACGGCTTCCTCGCGGAGAACGCCGAGTTCGCCGGCAAGGTACAGGACACAGAGGGCATCACGTGGATTGGTCCGACGAGCGACGCGATGGAGCGACTGGGCGAGAAGACCAAGGCCCGCCAGATTATGCAAAGCGCGGACGTGCCCATCGTCCCCGGGACGACAGACCCCGTGACCGACCCCGAGGAGGTCAAAGCGTTCGGTGACGAACACGGCTACCCCGTCGCAATCAAGGCCGAAGGCGGCGGCGGCGGGCGCGGGATGAAGGTCGTCCGTTCGGCCGAGGAGGCCGAGGACGAACTGGAGAGTGCCAAACGCGAAGGCGAGGCGTATTTCGACAACGATTCCGTGTACCTGGAGCGCTATCTCGAAAATCCGCGGCACATCGAGGTCCAGATCGTCGCGGACGAACACGGCAACGTCCGACATCTCGGCGAGCGTGACTGCTCCTTACAGCGGCGTCACCAGAAGGTCATCGAGGAAGGTCCCAGCCCGGCCCTGGCCGACGAGTTGCGCGAGCAAATCGGCGAGGCGGCCCGTCGCGGCGTCGACGAAGCCAACTACACGAACGCCGGGACCGTCGAGTTCCTCGTCGAGGACGACACCGAGCGCGGGCCCGACGAAGTGCTCGGCCCCGACGCCGACTTCTACTTCCTCGAAGTGAACACCCGCATCCAGGTCGAACACACCGTCACCGAGGAGATTACGGGCATCGACATCGTGAAGTGGCAGATCAAGATTGCCCAGGACGAGGAACTCACCTTCGAGCAAGACGAGGTGGACATCGACGGCCACGCGATGGAGTTCCGCATCAACGCCGAAAACGCGGCCGACGACTTCGCGCCCGCGACGGGTGGCACACTGGAGACCTACGACCCGCCGGGTGGCATCGGCATCCGGATGGACGACGCCTTGCGGCAGGGCGACGAACTCGTCACGGACTACGACTCGATGATAGCCAAACTCATCGTCGACGGTGAGAACAGGGCGGAGGTCATCGAGCGTGGCAAACGCGCTCTGGAGGAATTCGAGGTCGACGGCATCGAGACAATCATCCCGTTCCACCGACTGATGATGGAGGACGACCCCTTCGTCACCGGTCGCCACACCACGAAGTACCTCGACAACGAACTCGACCCCGAACGCATCGAGGAGGCCCAGGAGCAGTGGGGCACGGAAACGACGACGAGCAGCGAGGGCGACGAGGAGGTCACCGAACGGGAGTTCACCGTCGAGGTCAACGGCAAGCGCTTCGACGTGGAACTGGAAGAACGGGGCGCACCAGCCATCGACGTGGAGGCGGCCGCGAGCGGGTCCGGCGGTGGCGGGACCCAACCCCGCCCCGACCGAGCCGGCAGCAGCGACGACGAGGGGGGAAGCGCCTCGGTCAGCGCCGATGGGACGACCGTCGACGCAGAAATGCAGGGGACGATTCTGGAGGTCAACGTCTCCGAGGGCGACGAGGTGGCGGAGGGCGACGTGTTGCTCGTGCTGGAAGCGATGAAGATGGAAAACGACATCGTCGCCGAAGCCGGCGGCACCGTCAGCGAAGTCGCCGTCGCAGAGGGCGACAGCGTCGACATGGGCGACCCGCTGGTCGTCCTGGAGTAGTCGAATCGACGGCGCGGACGCGACTGCTTTTTTGCCACTGGCCGGAAACCCTCGGATATGCAGGAGACCCGCCACGAGATTCTGACTGCTATCGCGGAGCAGTCCGTCCCCGGTCCAGAGTTGGCTGACCGCCTCGATATCTCCCGGTCTGCAGTCTGGAAACACGTCGAAGCCCTCCGCAGGGACGGCTTCGAGATTTCGAGCGAGGACGACGGCTATACACTCGTCTCCGTCCCGTCCTTTGGCGGGTCGGCTGTCGAGTTCGGGCTGGAGGCCCCCTACGAGGTGGAGTACCACGACGCCATCCCGAGCACGAACGAGCGGGCACGGGAACTGGGTGCCGGCGGCACGTCGGATGTGGTGGTGCTGGCCGACGAGCAAACCGGCGGGAAGGGACGCCTCGACAGGGGCTGGTCCTCCCCAAGTGGCGGGGTCTGGCTGTCGATACTGCTCCGGCCGGACGTGCCGCCGGCACACGCAGCCGTCTTCACGCTCGCCGCAGCCGTCGCGACGACACGTGCAGCACGCGAGGCCGGCGTCGACGCCCACATCAAATGGCCCAACGATGTCCTCGTCGACGGAGCGGACGGCCAGACTGACCAGAAACTCGCGGGCATCCTCACGGAGATGGAAGGGGAAGCGGACCGCGTCTCGTGGCTCGTCGTCGGTATCGGCATCAACGCCAATATCGACGAAGGGGAACTGCCAGCGGCTGTCGATGCAACGAGTATCCGCGCCGAGGGAGGCGATGTCGACCGGCGAGCGTTTACCCAGCGGCTACTGGAGGAGTTTCACGCCCTGCGCAGTGATACCGACACAGTGCTGTCCGCGTGGCGCGAGCACGCGAACACGCTCGGCCGGCGCGTTCGTGTGGACACACCCGGCGGCGAGGTGGTGGGCGAGGCCGTCGACGTGCGCTTCCCGGGGACGCTCGTCGTCGAAACCGACGACGACACGGTCGAGGTGACCGCGGGGGACTGTGAACACCTCCGACCAACCGATGGGAAGTGAGAGAGGTCACTCCGGGACGACAGCGCCAGCACGGAATGACGCGAGTCGCTCGTCGCCGGGGCTGGCAATCAAAAATAGGAGAGGCTACCCGTCGACACGGACGGTCAACACTGGTACGGGTGAGGAACGGACGACGCGCTCGGCGACGCTACCCAGCAGGAGACGGTCCACTCCGGAGCGGCCATGCGTGCCCATGACGACGAGATCACAGGGATTCTCGGCGGCATAGGTGTTGATATCACGGGCGGGCGACCCCTCGACGATGGCCGTCTCGACGGGGACGGCATCCGCCCGGCGTTCGAGTTGCTGGAGCGCACTCTCCCCTTCCTGTCTGAGTGTCTGGCTCACCCCGTCCATCGATGCCTCCATAGGGAGGTCTGTCAGTGACGCCGTATCGACGACGTAGAGGCCGTGTAACGTCGCCCCGTGTTCGGCTGCGAGGGTCGAAGCGTGGTCGATGACTGACTGCATGCCCGCCGAACCGTCCGTCGGGACGAGGATATCGTCGTACATGCGGAGGAGTACCACGCCACCCTACTTAGTAGTCAGCCCGGAGGATTCGCTGGCTACTACGACCCATCCGGCGCGAGGACATGGGAGACATCACCGATGCCGGCACGACGGACCACGGCACGCACGATGTCCTGTGCGCCAGTGAGATTGTCCGAGTCACCGTCGAGAACGAGCAGTCTGGCCTCGCGGCCCTCGGCGACGAGGCCACAGTCGAGGCCGGCGATTTCGGCACCGTTGACCGTCGCCATCCGCAAAACTTCGGTCGCAGTCACGTCGAATAGCTTCGCGGTGAAGGCCATTTCCCGAAACATCGACGGACTGTTTGTCATCACGTTGTCCGTGCCCAGGGCGACGGTCGTCCGGTCGAGCAACTCCCGGACCGGTGGCTGTCCCACGTCAGTGACGATATTCGACCGTGGACAGACGACGACTGGCAGTTCGTTGTCAGCCAGCCGCTGGAAGTGGAGGTCTTCCGCGTGAACCATATGAACCAGAAAGTCCGGGTCGAGGTCCATCGCCGGGTTGATGTCGCCGCTGTCGACCTCGCCGGCGTGGATGCCGAACAGTTTCTCGGCGCGACCCGTCGCGTTGCGCTCTGTCGTGAAGTCGCCGTCTTTGGCACCGCTGGCACCGAAGCCGTCGCTTTGCTCCATCGCCGCAATCGATTCACGGCCCAGAACCACCGTCTCCATATCGATACGGTCGCTGGCCTCCTCGATGATTTCGACACCCTCGACACCGCCCTCGCGGAACTCCATACAGGCCCCAGTTCCAGTCTCTTCCATGTACTGCAGCGAGCGGCGGATACCGGTGACCAGTTCCTCGTGACTCGCTGCCCTGAGCAGGCGGTGTTTCAGTCCGTCCGGCGGGGCGACCAGTTCCTCAAGCGTGAGGTCGCCCCCGGCCTCCTTGGCGATTGAATCGCCGAGGTGAGTGTGTGCATTGACGAACGCGGGGAGGATGATATCGTCACCGGGTACGTCGGCCTCCTCGATGGCCGCAATCTGTCCGTCCTCGACAACGACGCGGCCTTCGATAGGCTGGAACTCGCGCCCTCGCAGGACAGTCCCTTCGAGAATCATACCCCTACCGTGGATCTGACGCCCATTCAAATCACCGCATCGGGGTGAACTTATCGGTCGTTCTCACCGGTCAGGTTGTGCTCGTCGCCGAGGCCGGTCTCGGCGTCGCCATCGGCGGACCAGAGGAATCCGAGCACCATCTTGGCGTTGGCCATCGCTGTGGAGATGGCACCGCCATCGTACCGGGCCATCCGGCCGTCCGGGTCGTAGGTCACGAGACCGAGTGTGGCCATCCACGGGAGACACTCCTCGTGGAGGTTCTCACGGACCAGTTCCCTGTCCTCGGGTGTGGGACTGGTCCCCTCTGGCGCTTCCCATCGAGCGATCATCTCGGAGATGTCTTCCAGTTTCACCGGATTCGGGTACTGGTCAAAGTACTGCAACACGAGCCGTGCCCTGCTGTGGCTCAGGAGTTCGAACGTCTCGTCAATTGTCGGAGACTCGGCTCGTGCCATAGTTTGAGTACGACACGCATCCTTAGAATTCTTTCCTTCAGTACTGAAGTTGACAGTCCTTTCGTGCCTTTGTGATTGAAATCGCCATAGTGAGGACGCGATAGAAACGAGCAAGGAACACCAGAGGGCGTTACAGGTCAGAACACAGTGTTTCAGCGATGAGCGCGGAGGTGCCACGTCGGAGGCGCTGTGAGAGGGCGCTGTCGCTGATACCGAACTCGGCAGCCAGTTGGTTCATCGAGGCAGCCCGCGGCACTTCGAAGTAGCCTCGTTCGTACGCGGTGACGAGCGCCTCGTACTGGTTATCGGTGAGACGCCCGTTGTCGGCGGGGACAGAGGGATTGTACAGTCGTCGAAGCGTCACCGGGACATCGTTGCGCTCACAGCACTGCCGGAATTCGACGAGAGCGTCCCGGGACTGGAACTGGAGTCTGAAATCCCAGATATCGGCCGTCCCTTCAGCACGGAGTACGTCCGCATCGGCCGCAACGAGTGCCTGGATGAGTGCGTCACCGTCGCCGTTCCAGCGCAGTTCCAGAAGTGCCTGTCCGTCCGTTTCTGTCAGTATCTGGACGGAATCGGTCTCCGATGCCACTGTGAGCGATTGTTCGATAGCCGCCGTCTCGTCTCCGTTGACCCAGAACAGCGGAACGACCGTCTCTGAGAGGGAGACGAGTCGTTCGAGTTCTATCTCAGTGTCCGGGAAATCATCCAACAGCCGTCCGAGTAGAAACGTATCAGACGGCACGCTGATATCTGCGATGAGTATCATGTGTAGTGTCACTCCGACAGGGCCGGACGCGTCTCCTCGGTGGATGCGTCCGCAGGTGTCACCCTGGCAGATGTACCCCTCGCAGGTATGTTATTCCTTTGTCTTTGGCTGTCACGAACCGGGATACCAGCGAATCACAGTGGGCCGACGAGCACGGTACCGTCGCTGGTGACGGTGACCGCAAAGCCGTCGAGCTCGAAGGAAACTTCACCAGGTCCGCGCGGCTCACCCCCGGTACGGGGAGCGAACAGCGATTCGAGAGCGTCGACATCGACAGTCTCGTGGAGCGGGTCGAAGGAGTCGTTGCGGCGACCGGAAACGCGCTCTAGTCCCTCCATGATAGTCACTGCCAGCGAATTTGACTGGTCCCAATCGTGCTGGAGTTCGAGCCTGTCGCCGCTCCCAGACACTCCGTCAGGCAGACGGTCGGTCATCACACCCACTACGGACCCCGGGACGGTTCAAAGTTTGCTTCGATAGTAACGGTAATCAGTAGTACTCCTTCACTACCGAGCCATCACTCGAATTCATCGAGGGTCGCGTTGATGCCGGGACGAACGTCCCTGACGAGCGCACCGTCGAGGTCCAACCCGAGCGTTCGTATCGCCTGATTACCGACACGCTCGCTGTGTTCGGCTGGCGCGTACACCCCGAGACGCCACTGGTCACGCTGTGCAGCACGCAGGGCATTGACCAGCGTCGATTGCTCGCTCAACTGCCTGACCTCACCGTTTACGAGGACACACGAGGATGATTCGGTCATCTCCGGCTCTGCCGGCACGTCGAGGATGACCTCCTCCGGGTCGACGTTGGCGCTGTCCGCGATGTCGCGCTCGAAATCGCGAACGGTGTCGTGGTCGGCGATGAGCAAATCCCGTGGGACGGCTTCCATCTCCGCCCAGACCGCCCGCTTGTAGAGGTCGCGGCGTTCGAGTCGGTGGGCGTAGCCTTCGGTTGCCGGACACTCCCGGAGCGCCACGTGGAGCGCGTGGTCATCCATGCGCCGGAGGTCCTCGGCAGTCGTCTCGCCGGCCGCAAGCAGCCCCTCGGCCCCGCGCCGGAGCATCCCCTTGGCAATGCGTGCGACGTGGTGTGAGTAGACGGTGGGGTTCATCAGCGCTCGTGCCAGCAGCAGGCTCTCGGCCGCCTGGACGTTGCCCTCATCGAACACGAGGTCCCCGTCGACAAAGCGCAGTTCCCGGACGAGTCGGCCGTGGTCGATGGTCCCGTAGGGAACGCCGGTGTGGTGTGCATCCCGGACCAGGTAGTCCATCCGGTCGACATCGAGTTCGCCTGAAACGAGCTGGCCGAGTTCTCCACCACCAGCCACGAGGTCCGCGATGCGGTCGGGATTCAGGCCGTGGTCAGTGAGCGTGCGCGCGACGGGCCCCTCGTCGACGAGGTCCGCGATGTCGTCGTGGTACTTGCCGGTGTGGCGGTAGACGAGCGCCTCGATGTTGTGGCTGTACGGACAGTGACCGATATCGTGCAGGAGGGCGGCGGCCCTGACGCGCTCGCCCTGCTGGCCCTCGATACCGAGGTGAGAAAGCGCACGGTCCGCGAGGTGGTAGACCCCGAGGCTGTGTTCGAACCGGGTGTGGTTCGCGGAGGGGTACACGAGGTCGACAGTCCCGAGTTGACGGATACGGCGCAACCGCTGGACGGGCGGCGTATCCAGCAGGTCCTCGGCCACGCCCTGGACCTCGATATGGTCGTGGACGCTGTCCTTGATGGTCGTCATCGAGCGAGGATAGGGCGGCTCCGTACAAAAGAGTCAGTGCGTGTGGATGTCGCTGGAGCGCGCCGCCGACGAGCCACGGTGAGAGCGGACTCAACCCCGCTGACGTGGTGGATGACGGCAAGAACCGGCACTCCGGAGACTAGCCTTTATCAATCGGGGTGGCCCTACAGAGGCGTATGGTGACGTTTCTCTCCGGTGGGACGGGGACACCGAAGTTGCTCGCCGGGGCGACAGCGGCGTTTCCGCCTGCCGAGACAACGGTCGTCGCAAACACTGGCGACGACATCGAACTCGCGGGTCATCTGGTCTGCCCGGACCTGGATACGGTTCTCTTTCTGGGCGGCAGGGTGCTCGACCGGGAGACGTGGTGGGGTATCGACGGGGACACAGCCCGGACGCATACGGAACTGCGACGGCTGGCGGACGCTGCGGGACTCGACTCGGGGCCGCGCTATCTCTCCGCGGAGAGCCAGACCAGCGGCCGGGAGATTGCGCGCTGGCGGCGCTTCTCCGGGGTCGCGGAGTTCATGCACATCGGGGACCGGGACCGCGCAGTGCATCTCACGCGGACGGGGTTGCTCGATGAAGGGGCAACGCTGACCGAGGCAACGGAGCGACTCGCGGACGCCTTCGAGGTGGACATGGACCTGTTGCCGATGAGCGATGACCCCGTCGCGACGCTGATTCACACTCCCGAGGGAGTGATGCACTTCCAGGAGTTCTGGGTCGCTCGCAACGGGGACCCCGAGGTCGAGGACGTAGAATTCCGTGGCAGCGAGGCGGCCGAAGCGACCGACGCCGTCCTGTCGGCGCTGTCCGAGCCAGTCGTGGTCGGCCCCTCGAACCCGGTGACGAGTATCGGGCCGCTGGTCGCAATCGACGGCATCGAGCGGGCGCTTCGCGAGACCGCAGTGGTCGCTGTCTCGCCGTTCGTCGAGGACGAAGTGTTCTCCGGGCCGGCCGCGAAGTTGATGGAAGCCGTCGGGTACGAGGCTTCGACTGCCGGCGTCGCGAATGCGTACCCGTGGGCGGACGCGTTCGTACTGGACGAGGCCGACGGGACCGACCTCGACCGGCCGGTGGTCCGGACCGACACGTCGATGGACGACGAAGAGGACGCGGCACGGGTCGCTCGCGCCGTCAGGGACGCACAGGAGGTGACAGCGTGATGGACACACCGCGTGTCGTGCTGGCGAGCCTCAGCGGCGAGGCCGACGCCCAGTGGGCACGGGCGAGTGCCGACTTCGCAGGTGCAGCCATCCTGGGTGGTATCGCGCTGGATGACGCCACGCGAGCGGCCGCACGCGAGATGGTCGCCGACCGCGACCGGACGGAGTTTCTCCCATCTGACCCCGTGGCTTTCATCGACGACCAGCTCGCGGCCCTCTCGAACGTCCCGATTCGGCCGGGATTCAACGTCAGGACGACGACGCTGTCCCCCCTCCGTGAGGCGGCCACTGTCTGTGCGGACCACGGGGCCGTCCTCGAACTTAACGCTCACTGTCGACAGGGCGAGATGTGTGCCGCAGGGGCCGGCCAGTCCCTGTTGCAGGACACCGACCGACTCCGCGAACAGGTTCGGGCGGCGGCAGCGGCGGGCGCAACGGTGAGTGTGAAGGTACGGACCGAGGTCGCCGGCGTCGACCTGCCGGCGGTTGCCGCGGCGGCGAGTGACGCCGGGGCGGACGTGATACACGTCGACGCGATGGATTCGGAAGGCGTCGTCGCGCAGGTGGTGGCCGCCACCGATGCGTTCGTCATCGCCAACAACGGCGTCCGCGACGAACGGACTGTCCGGGAGTATCTCGCCTACGGCGCGGACGCAGTCAGCGTGGGCAGACCGAGCGACGACCCCGCCGTGCTAAAGCGAGTCACGAAGGCGACGGCGGCGTGGTTCGGCACAGACAGCCGAGGGGAGGCAGTCGCCGACCACAGCGACGGGGCAAAACAGGGACACAGACAGGAGGCAGACACATGAGGACCACCACGGAGAATGCACAGCTCGCGTTGTTGCTGGAGGTATCGGGGACCCCCAAGCCGGGGAACGTCGACCGACACAGGGAGTACGACGACCTGCGGTTCGAACACTTCCTGTCTGGGGCAGTCTGTGCCCGCGACGGCTTGCGGCTGGCCGCAGGCGGGGCAGAGGTCGGCGAGTCGTTCCGGCGAGCGGTAGCCGGGATGAGCCAGCAGTCGGGCGGGAACACCCAGTTCGGTGCGCTCCTGTTGCTGACGCCGCTGGTCCGGGCCTCGGCCGCACAGGACCTGAACCCCGATGGGACTCGACGAGTCGTATCCGAGACGACCGTCGAGGACGCGGTTGCCTTCTACAAGGCCTTCGAGTACGTCGACGTGGCCGTCCCCGAACCGCCGGAGGGCATGGGACCGCTGGACGTGCGTCGCGGGGCAGCTGCCGAATCGGCACTGCGCGAGCGCGGGCTGACGCTCGCGGACGTGATGGAGCGCAGCCGCGACCACGACGGCATCGCCGCCGAGTGGGTCGACGGCTACCCGCGGACTTTCGAGGCCGCAGACCGCATCGAAAGCGAGTCGGGACCGGTGACCGACCGTGCTGCTGCCGCATACCTAGACCTGCTGACCGAGGAGGTCGATACGTTCGTTGCTACACAACATGACCCCGAGACCGCAGCGGAGATCCGCCGGCGCGCGGCTGCTGTCCAGGCCGGTGAGGAAGACGCGGAGGCTTTCGCGGCTGAACTGGTCGAGCGGAACATAAACCCAGGCACGACAGCCGACCTCGTGGCGGGCGGGTTGTTCGTCGCGCTGGAGCGTGGACTGGAGGTGTGAGCGTGAGCGAGTGGCCCGTCGACCGCGCCGGAGTCGTCGAGACCGTCGTGACGACGCTTGGACCGAACGACCGCTGGAACGTCGCCGCACTCGGCGTCGAGGGGCTCGACAGCGATGGCCCCGCGGCCGCTCGCACGTGGGGACGGACCCGGACGTGGCGCAACTTCGAGGAGCGTGGGGCGGGGTACGTCCAGTTCACCCGCGACCCGGTCGATTTCGTCGAGGCCGCACTGACAGTCCGCGAAGAGGACGACCCAGTGCTCGACAGCGCCGATGCGTGGGCCGAGGTGACCGTCGAGAAGCGCGACAGCGGCGAAGATGGGGGGACCCAGTGGACCGACTGGGCACTAGCGCCTGTCGAGACGACAGTCGAGAGCCGAGTCGTCCCCGCGACCAACCGTGGACACGCCGCCGTCGTGGAAGCGACAGTCGCGGCCTCACGGCTGGATGTCCCTGCATACGATAGGGAAGCCCTAGTTGAACGGCTGGAGTACTTCGCGCAGGTCGTCCGACGCTGTGGCGGCGAACGTGAACAGCGGGCCATCGACCGCGTGGGCGACCTGGTCGATGGCTGGTCACCCCGTGAGACACCGTGACCGGGCGGGCCACTATCGAACCTTTTTAGGGGTGCCCTGGGTTACGTGGGTGCAACGATGGCCATTAAACCCGCCTACGTCAAGAAGACTGGCACACTGCTGATGGAGCGATACCCCGAAGCGTTTTCGACGGACTTCGAGCATAACAAGGAACTCGTAACCGAGCTTACCAATATCGAGTCCAAGAACGTCCGCAACCGCATCGCCGGCTACGTCACCCACAAGCTGGGTTCGGCTGCTGAAGCTTAATCTTCTGGCTTCCACTCACAGGTATCCACGCCTAGCACCGCGTTTACCCCACAGAACTGCGTAGCCGCGTTGAACAGTAACCCGGCACTCGCAATCATCGCAAAGACAGCCAGTAGCTGTCGGCCCGCGGTCGCTGCGTAGACGGCGATGCCAAAGAGGACGACGCCGAGCAGTGCGCGCGCGAGACGGTCGTACCCGCCGACGTTTCGCTGGTCTGCTGGCATCGGATTCAGGTCTGCCATACCCCATAACTTGGACTCGAACGACTAAAACGGTAATGGCGGCACGAACGTGACAACCAATCTGGTCTGTCACGCAGGTTATTTATACACAGACGGATAGAGAAGGGACCACATGGACAAGAAGGGCATCGGTGCGACGCTCGTCATCCTGTTTATCGTGCTCTTTCTGTCGGCCGTCGGCGTCTTGCCAGTGCTGGAACACCACGCCGACGTGCAGGAACACGAGCCCACCGAAGCGACAGTCACGTCGACGGACATCGAAATCGAAGAGGACGACGACGGGGACAAGTCCTACAAGCCGGTGGTGAACTACCAGTACACCATCGATGGGGAAACCCACAGACAGGACAACGTCTTCCCGGGCGGTTTCGCGCGGAGTTTCGGGAGTCGGTCCGAGGCCACAGCCGTCACCAGCGAGTACGAGTCGGGCGACCAGGTGACGATTTATTACAGCCCGCGCAACCACGGGGCCGCATACCTCCGTAACGACGGGATGCCGGGAATGTGGTGGGTTGGATTGCTCAACGTCGGCATCGCGACGGCGGGCGGGTACTGGCTCGTCAGGACCGGCTTCCGGCGGCGCAAGCAGCGCCAACTCATGGAGGACACACCGACCGAGAAGGCACAGTCGCTGTCGATGGGTCCCTCCGAAATCAAAGGGACAGCAGTCGCTGAGGACGGGTCGCCGATTCCGGCACCGTTCTCCGACGAGGAGTGTGTCCTCGCGAAATACGAAATCGAGGAGTACGACGACGACCACGACGACGACGGTGGGAGCTGGAAGACCGTCGAGGAGGCTGTCGTCCACACGCCGTTCTCCGTCGACGACGGAACCGGTTCGGTACTGGTCCGGCCCCACGACGACGCCACCTACGACCTGGACCCCGATGACTGGAGCGAAATCTACGTCGATTCCAGCAACCGTGGTCCACCGGCGGTGCAGGATTTCGTCCAGTCGGTCGGTGACGTTGGGTTCCCCGCGGACCGACCCGGCCGGGACAACGACCGCAAGTACAGGCAAAACCTCATCAAGGACGGCGAGAGCGTCTACGTCTTCGGCACGGTCCACCCGCGTGAGGACGCACCGCCGGGTGCGACCGACGAGGACAGACTGGTCGTCAGGAAAGTCGAGGACGGAGACGCGTTAGCCGAGCCGATGTATCTCATCTCCGACGACGAGGAACAGGACCTCGTCGGCCGGCGGGAGTGGGCGCTGTGGCGGTTGCCCGTTGGCATCGGCTTCCTCGTCGGCGGCGTGGCGATGGCCGTCGGCATGTTCGGCCCGCAGGTGGGCGTGACACTCCCGATTTTGCTCTAGGGACGAGGGTGTCAGAGAACTCTTCACAGGGTGGCGATTTTCAGTGTGGACTGACTGGACACGTTGCTCACTAAACCTGCGCAAGTACCTTTTTCCGCCTCGGGTGCGCTCGCTGCGCTCGCCCACCTCTCGGCGCAAAAATCTACGCTAAAAAGGCTGAACGCTCGGCTTCGCCTCGCGTTCAGTGAATCGCGCTCACTCCGTTCGCGCGAATGCTTGCTGGTCACAGCACGGCCTGTATTGAACGAACTGAAGAAGAAAAGAACGAGTACGAGAACCGTTATATAACTCCCTACTAGGACCGGTACGCTCATATCACAGGCCACCGATATGTCGGCCGAATCGTATGGTCAACGCCCTCGATATCGTCGCAGCCGTCTTCGTGGTGCTGGTGCTGGTCGGCCTCGGCGCGTACGTCGTGACACTGTACAACCGACTCGTCCGGGTACAGCGCCGGGCCGATGCCGCGTGGTCGGACATCGACGTGTTGCTCACACAGCGCCAGGACGAACTGACAAAACTCGTCGAGGCGGTCGAGAAGTCCATGGACCACGAACAGGACGTGCTCACCTCGCTGACCGAAGCCCGGGCGCGTGAACAGCAGGCCACGACGCCACGAGAGGAGGCAGCGACCGGCGAACAGGTCAAGCAGGCACTGGTCGACATCGAGGCCCGTGCCGAGGAGTACCCGGAGCTACGCTCCAGCGGGAACGTCCAGCATCTGCAAGAACAGATTTCGACCATCGAGACCCAGCTTGCCGACCGCCGTGAAGTGTACAACAAGGCTGCGACGGCACAGAACGAACTCGTCCAGCAGATACCGTACGTCTTTTTCACCAAACTGGCAGGTATCGAACAGCGGGAACTGTACGACCCACCAGCCGAGGAGACGACCGATGTCGATGTCTCGCGCCTTGGGACCGACACGGAAGACAGCGAGCAGACGGCGTGAGGGCTCGAAGTCGACAGCGTGAGCCCCGGAGCCGACCCGGTGGTGGGTGTGGTCCGTTTCCAAACTGTTTTGACTGACGCTCGCACAACCCCGAGTATGACAGTCGACGTTGGCATCATCGGTGCGACAGGCGCGGTTGGACAGCGACTCATTCAGCTGCTCGACCCACATCCCGACTTCGAAATCGCAGCACTGAGCGCGAGCGCAGAAAGCGCAGGTGAGAGCTACCGCGATGCCGCGAAGTGGCGTATCAACCATCCGATTCCCGAGACCGTTGCGGAGATGACCGTCCGCGAAACCGACCCGGACGAAATGCCCGACGACGTAGACCTGGTCTTCTCTTCGCTCCCCTCAAGCGTCGGCGAGCGCGTCGAACCGGACTTCTGTGAAGCAGGGTATATCGTCTCCTCGAACTCCTCGAACGCCCGCAGGGACGAGGATGTCCCGCTCACGATTCCCGAGGTCAACGCCGACCACCTCGACCTCATCGAGGTCCAGCGCGACGAACGTGGCTGGGACGGCGCGCTCGTCAAAAACCCCAACTGCTCGACCATCACGATGGTCCCGCCGCTGGCGGCGCTGGACGAAGCGTTCGGCCTGGAGAGTATCACCGTCTCGACGCTACAGGCGGTCTCCGGTGCGGGATACTCCGGCGTCACGTCGATGGAAATCATCGACAACGCCATCCCCCACATCGGCGGCGAGGAGAAAAAGATGGAAACGGAGTCCCGAAAGCTGCTTGGCTCCTTCGACGGTGCCGAGGTCGACTGGCACACCGCCCGCGTGGACGCCTCGTGTAACCGGATTCCCACGCTCGACGGCCATCTGGAGAACGTCTGGACCGACACCGCCGAGGACGTGACTGCCGAAGAAGCGGCCGAAGTGATGCGTGAGTACCCCCCGCTCGACCTGCATTCCTCGCCGGACCAGCTTGTCCACGTCTACGAGGAGCCCGACCGTCCCCAGCCCCGACTGGACCGCGGCCGGGAAAACGGGATGGCCATCGCCGTCGGCGGCATCCAGGAGACCGACGGCGGTATCCAGTTCAACTGTCTCGCACACAACACCATGCGCGGTGCAGCCGGCGCGTCCATCCTCAACGGCGAACTCCTGCTCGAAAACGGCTACCTCTAGGGCTCGCCCACACGCAAAGACAGGGCATTTATACGAATTGGGGTCGGCCACAAAATATGGAACGCGTCGACGTCGCTATCGTCGGAGGTGGACCGGCCGGAACGTCCGCCGCGTGGAAGGCTGCCGAACACGGAGCCGACGCCGTCGTCGTCGAGAAAGGTGTCCCACGGGCCGACCGTGACCGTCTCGGACCTGATTCGACCGACGCCGCCGGCATGCTGGATTACTGGGTCGACCTGATGGATTTCGACCCCGAGGAGATTCCCGAAGACATCATTCTGCGGCGACTCGACGGTGCCGACTTCATCGGCCCGTCGAAGACGCTGCCGGTCGAAACGACCAACATCGATGCCTCGTATCCCGACTTCGGCTTTGCCTTCGACCGCGCCGGCTTCGACGATTGGCTGCGCGGACAGGCCGAAAGCGCCGGTGCGTCCTATCACGTCGGAGACTCGGTCACCGACGTGGAGTCGGACCTCTCCCCGTCGAACGGCCGCGAGCAGACTCACACCCTGACGTTATCGAGTGGCGAGGAACTCGTCGCCGAGTATCTCGTCCTCGCGGACGGCCCCCAGCGGACGGTCACCACGGACGCCCTCGACCAGTTCACCAGCGGCCGCACGATTTCGGACGTACTCAACCCGACCGAGGTCAACCACATCGCCTACCAGGAACACCGAAAAATCCCCGACGAGCTGTTGGAACCCCACCGACTGAAGTTCTGGTGGGGGTACATGCCCGGCCACACCGCCTATCCCTGGGTGTTCCCCAACGATGGCAACGTGGCCCGCATCGGCCTGACGATGCCAATCGGGCTGGACATCGACGACTTCGACAAATCCGAGTGGGTGCTGCTCCGGGAGGACGACGATGGAATCCCCCGCGGCGGGGAGTACATCGAGCGCCTGCTGGAGCATCTCTATCCCGACTACGATATCGATGACTTCCCGCTGGTCGAGGACCGCGGCAAGCAAGGCGGCACGGAGACCTACCCGATCTCCTCGACACGGCCGATCGAATCGCCCACGAAAGCCGGCGTCGCCGTCGTCGGCGGTGCAATGGGTGGCACCTCCGCCTTCCACGAAGGCGGCGACCACGTGGCGGTCCGAACCGGGAAAATCGCCGGTAGGCTCGCTGCGACGGGGGACCTCCAGCGGTACAACGACACGTGGCAAGACGCCCTCGAAGACGAGTTCGCGCGCAACGTCACGCTCGCGGATGTCGTCCACGACTACGGCCCAGCCGAGTGGGACCACGCCTTTGGTACCGCGGACTCGCTGCTCAACCGCGGCGAGTACTCCTGGTGGACGATTCTCAAATCCGGTCTGAGCGGCTACCGGATGGTCAAACAATACAATTCTACAAAAGACCAGTACCGCAACGGCGGCTACGTCCAGTTCGAAGAGAGCGAGTACGACCTCTAGCCATCGGTTTCGTCTTCTGCGTTCGAGACAGCGTTGTCCTCCGCTGTTGCGGAGTCCGTTCCATCTGTCTCGCCATCATCGTTCTCCGGCAGATAGGAGAACGTCTCGCCATCGGTCGCGCGGTCATCGAGCGCCGTCAGCACATCTAGCGCATGGCGAGCGTCGGCCAGCGATTCGTCGAACTCGATAGACTCCCAGTCGCCAAAGGAGTACAGCAACTGGTCGCGGTGCTGGCGCAACTCCTGCATCTCCTCGACGAGGTCGTCCTCAACGCCGGTACAGCGCATGAGGAGTTGCTCGCGGTCGGACTGCAGGAGCCCCCACAGCCACTCCTGGGTCCGCGTGGAGTTGCTGTGGGCATCGACGACGAGTTCGTCCCGGAGCAACTGCAGCGTGTACATCTCCACGAGTACTTGCGTCAGACTGTAAAACCAGATACGGTACGTCCGGACCGTCGCCGCCGAGAGCTGTTCCGGGCCGAAGGAACCCGCATCAAGACCCGCGGCATCGAGGTACTGCTGCCAGAGGTCCGTGGGAGTCTCGCTGCCGCCGAATACGTCCAGCGCACCGTAGAGCTGTCGAACGGCCTGTTTCGTACTGTCTTCCGGCGAGAGGGTCCCGCCGCCGAGCATCGCCATCGGCGAGAGGGGACCACCCATCCCCGGCACCTGTGCAGTCGTCGTGGATGGGTCGAACTGCTCGACAAACTGTCGAAACGGAGCAAACGGGTCCGAATCATCGTTCATTGGCCAACAGTTAGATGTGAACACTTGTCATTCTATCCCCGGTGCACGAAGCGTTCATACCTGTGGGAGGTGTACGGTGATTTGCGTGCCTTTTGTCCCCGCCAGAGTCCCTGTATGGGTGCGATGATAGTGCGGCGAACCCGGGCACGCGACACACGACTCGCCATGCGGCTGACGCCGTCTTGGCATCCAGTGGTCGCTATGCGACCACACGCCCGGCACGAGGGTTAGCCGGCTGACACGGCACACCGCCGAGGATGACGCCGGTCGTTAGTGTTCCGGGCGTACATTTCGGATGTGCTAAGATAGTTGCTGGTAATCCAATCGCCACAGTGCATCAACTTTCCTTCGCTAATAATTGGGGACGACCCGATCGAAATCGACCAGCCACATCATTTCGTCTATACGCCAGCAGTATGTTTTTGCGGGAGTAGCAGCAACGTATCGATATGTCCGAGGGAGAATCCCGGCGGATCGCACACGAGCTGATGAGCGAGCCCCATATTCGAGGCCGCCGAGTCAGCGTCCGCCAGGTGTACGCCCTCGTCGAAGAACGCGGTGAAAACCCCGAAGCTGTTGCTGATCGGTACGATCTTGATGTCGCTGACGTGTACCACGCACTGGCGTACTATCACGATCATCCGCGAGAGATGCGTGACGTAGAAGACGAGCGCGACGATGCGATAGCGGACTTCCGCGAGTCGATCGACCGTCCCGAAGGCGTCGACCCCGATACCGCCTGAGATGAGCGGGTGGCGCTTTCTTCTCGATGAGAACATCGATCCGAAGACGGCGACGTATTTAGAGAAGGAAGGGATCCACGCCGAGCACGTCCGCGATGCGCTCTGGCAGGGAGCCGATGACGAGGCAGATGTTCTACCGTACGCCCGAGAACACAAACTGATCGTCGTGACGAGCGACGTGAAAGATTTCGGCGGGTTACCATCCGACGCTCATGCTGGTCTCGTCCTGCTCTATGACGATACGATGCCGGCGTATCAGGTCGCGTCTGGCCTAATTACGATGACCGACGCGTATCCGAATCGAGATTCAGTCGATCACATCGGGTTAGAGGAAGTGTCTGCTTTGGGAGGATGTGCAACAACCCGAAGCAGACAGCGAAATAGAGGAAGAGCACCTGCTTAATTTTGTCGTCAACAGCCTCGACGAAGAGCTTGCGATAGACCTCGGTGATGACGTCAAGGTCACGACAGAGACGTTGTACGAGGTCCTCGCCGGCGCCAGCGCCGGCGGGACCTCAATCAACCACGTCTGCGAAACGACCGGCGACTCGCCACACGCCAATACCGTCCGGGGACATCTCACCGAGCAGTTTGAGCTTGACTCGGTTGAGGCAGTTGGGGACACGCTCCTGCAGCGAGATGCGCTTGCGACACTTCCAGATCGACCGGTGGAGGTCTGTGCAGACCTCCACCTCGATCCCTACTACGGCGACGAAGACGAGACAGAGGCGCTGTACTTCTCGCAGGCGAAACGAGGAACCACAACGTTTCATGCGTACGCGACGCTGTACGTACGAGTACGCAACAAACGATACACGCTGGCGGTGCGCCAGCTCGTCGCTGGCGACACCACCAGCGATGTCCTCGCTGAGTTTCTCGAACTGCTCGACGGCCTTGACCTCAGCGTCAAGGCCGTCTACCTTGATCGTGGATTCTACAACAGCACCTGTCTCGGACTGCTGTACGCCCACAACTACGCCTATGCAATGCCGATTGTCAAGTGGGGCGAGACGATTCAAAACGAACTCAACAGGGGCTGGAGCCGCGAGATCGAGCACGATCTCGCCGGCGAGGTAACGTTCCCTGTGTTCATCGATTGTGTGTACCAGCAAGGGCGGTACGATGAACACGGAGTGGCGCGTCACGGCTACGCCGCTGACGCGCCGTTCATCGACACACCACGAGATGCTCGAGAGCACTACAGCAAGCGTTTCGGCATCGAGTCAAGCTACCGATTAGCCAAGCAGAGCCTCGCGTTCACCAGTTCTCAAGACGCTGGCCTGCGGCTAGTGATGTTTGTCGTGAGTCTGTTGCTGCAGAACAGCTGGCGGTATCTGCATTGGAGGTACGTGGCGGCGCCCCGCCGCGGGGGGCGCCGCCTCTGGAGATGGCCGTTCGCGGAGTTTTGTGAGATGGTGTTGCGGGCCGCTTGGACAGCGCTTGGTGTGCGTAGAGCAGTCCCAGCGAACCAGTCACTCGACGACCGGTTCTTCCGGTAGCTGTCCACCGATCCGGACAGCGGTCGTGAGTGGCGACACTGTCGCGTCGGCGGCGATCCGCCGCCGACAGCGACGGTCCATGCCGAAGATCCCGCTCACTAGCGCTTCGAAGACGCTCCACGACCAGTTCAATCTGATTCACCGCCATCAGACGAGGTTACGCGGCTGTCGATGTGATCGACTGAATATCGGTCTGACCGGATCATTCTACGAGCGGAAACACAACCACCCTCGGAACAAGGCCAGTTCGTGGGTTCAGAAGCGACTCTATCTCAACCTCCTCTCGGACCCGCAGACAGCGGACTCGGAACTCGGCAATAAATACGACTTCTCCTTCCGCTCTGAGCAGTCCGCAACCGCGAATGCATACTGGTATCCAGTCAACCGAATCATGTCCATCTCTGACAACGACGATTTCTATGCAGAACGCCAGGAAATTGAGGGAGAGATCCAGGAGCTGGTCGAGAACCACCCCGAGATAGAGAATTCAGATAGTCTGATTCTCAACGCTCAGCGTAATTTCGAGGACCTCTATCGAGCGGTCCACAAGGACGAGAAGCTCCACTTCTTTACCGAAGACGAGAACGACATCACCCGTGTTCGCGACGTCTTCGTACGGATCAATCAGGGAGGGGTGACGCCGAATCGTGCCGAAATCCTCCTGTCGTTGATGACTAGTAGCTGGCAACAGGAGCCGCCGGAAATCAACGCACGGGACGAGGTGCACTCGATGGTCGACGAACTGAACGGGATCATCGACGGTGGGAACGCTCCTTTTGCTACGAAGCACGTCCAGAAGGTACTGCTCGCAATCAACGGCAACGAGATCCAGTATCGGTTCGACAACTACACACTCGACTTGCTGCGGAATCTGAAGGAGATCTGGCTCACCGATACGTTCTCGAACACGATGGAACAACTCGCTGAGCTTCTGAATAGTTACTATCCGACGGTGACCTACATCCTCAGTCCCGCCCTCTACACACCTATCGCCTACTACCTCTACCAGAACGAGAATCCCTCGCTCGATTCGACCTCAATCAAAGGTCGCGGGCGACGTCGTGACATTCTCTACTATATCTGTGCAGCCCGACTCAACGGATTCACCAGCCAATCATCGAACCAGATCGCAGAACTCGTCCGGGATGTTATCCGAGAGGAAGAGAGCTCGGAGTTCCCACTTGAGCGGATCAGTGATGAAGTGGCATCCAGTTACGGAACCTCCCTCCGTTTCACCGAAGAAAAGTTGACCACGCTTTTCGAGGAGCTCCAGTACGGGAAGCGCGACATCGAGTTCCTTCTGCAGCTATCACACTACCCCGATGAGCCGGCACGGGGCAAAGACTACGATATCGACCACATCATCCCAAAATCGGTTCTCCCCGAAGAAGCAGATGCTGACCGGGTGGGGAACCTCCAGTTACTGATTGACAAGACGAACAAGATGAAATCGGACGATGACTTCGAGGACTGGATGAACTCCAGAACGGACGACTACAAGCAGACTCATCATATCCCGGAGGGCGCAAAGGAGATGACGTTCGAAGAGTTCGTGGACGCCCGCGAACGGCTCATTATGGAGCACATCCTCGAACACCAGCCGTTCTAGTAGAAGTCAGGCCTCCAGTTCGAAGGCCCTCTCAAGAAGTGTGGTTAGGTCGTCCAGAGCCTGAGTCGCAGTATCGTCGATCTGAACACTAACTCGGTCAGTCTCCTTGGGATGTTTCTTTCCTAACGAGAGGACCACGTCGTCATCGGGAGAGAGGGAAGCCGAAAGCCAAGAGGTAACACGGGGAGAGCCAGCGAACCAAGCAGTCGTCAAATCATGCCAAGGGCGTTCCCGATCTTCCTCACTCGGGCGATCTGGTCCAAACGCTAGCCGTTCCAAGTTATCAGTGAATGATCGGAGTTCCTGGGTATCCGAATCTTCAAGTTGAACGGTGACACGGTGGGTATCGCCATCCCAGCCCCAGTCCTTCTTTCCGAGCTGAAGAGTAAGCTGACCCGTTGGTGAGCGAGAAACAGTCGCCCAAGCGCGTCCCTTCCGGCGGAGATCTTGTTGAGCGACAGTCACCCATTCATCCGACTTATCGAACGAAGCCCAATACTCTCCTGGTATAGGGATTTCCAACGCAACAGTGGGCGATTTCTCTTGCCAGAGCCACCTGATGACTTCCGGGTACCCCTCCATATCAGACCGCGACGGAAGCGCATAGGGCCAGACGGACAGTATTCCGGAGAGATCAACATCGTACTCTGAGAAATCGCCCTCATCGAGCCACGCAACGCTATAGTCACGCTGTAGATAATGGTCAGTAACTGCCTCGATATCTTTGCCCTGATTCCGATACTGAGCCTCTATCGCGATACCCCTTCCATAGGGCTCTCGGGGAGTGTCGAATGTGAGCAGGACATCCGCAATTCGGCCGTCGATACCGGATTCAAGCTCAACTGACGCATCAGGGAAATCGTGTTCCAATCGAGCATACGCAATCGACTTCATTTTCATATGTTCGTCCGATTCACCAGGGCACTCGCCGACATCTACAAGATCAGCAAAGGTTGCCTGACCTGTAGTTTGGCCCATCTCAGAACGACCCTCCTCTTCGTGGTGCCGAAAATGACGAGAAATGAAAGCAGAACCTCGTTCGTGAGACCGTACAACGGCCATCGGTTGGTCGCACGCAGGACAAGTAACAGACGTGCCGTCGGCTACTTGCGGTGGGATTACCCGTGTTCCGTTTAGAACTCCAAGATATGGCATCGAAGTCGCTGGCTGTATTAGATTTGCTTGTCACTCGATCATAATGACCATTTCTCCGGCACCCCGTCGTTCGGGGGTCAAAGAGAAATCACTCACTTGGTGTCAAATCAGTAGTGGAGGATGAGTTTCCGGAAGTTTCCGGAAGCCTCGACTTTCCACGAACACAAATCGGGATACAGCGTAGGTTTTGGGTACTCACGATGGTACTATCATAGGAGTTTCCGGAAACAACCCGGTCAGGCTTTTGTAACCTGAACCGAAATCAATCTCTCAGAGAAAGATGATTCGCGATGCTCGTGTCCTCCGGGCCGGATTCGTTCCTCGGGAAGTCGAGCATCGCGACGCCGAAGTCAACCACCTCTCCAGCGTCCTCGAACCCATCACGAACGGTGAACCCGCCGACACAGCCATCGTCACCGGACCCAGCGGCGCTGGCAAGACCTGTATCTCGAAGTTCGTCACGGAACGGCTCCGCGAAGAGGTCCTCGACGTCGAGACTACCTACGTCAACTGCTGGCGCAACTACACCCGGTTCCGCACGCTCTACCAGATCCTCGACGACCTCGGCGCGACCATCGACATCCACCGGCAGTCGACGCCGCATGACGAACTCGTCGACCGCCTCCAGCAGCATGACGGCCCGCGGACCGTCGTCATTCTCGACGAGGTCGACCAACTGGAGGACCCCAGCGTCATTTACGACCTCCACAGCCTCCCGCAGTTCGCGATCATCTGTATCGCGAACAAGGAAGAGGAGCTGTTCAGCCGCGTCGACGACCGCCTCGTGAGCCGGCTGCGCTCCAGCGAACACGTCCGGATGGACAAGTACCACGACGAGCAGCTGTACGACATCCTGAGTGCGCGGGCGAAGTGGGGACTCGATGAGGACGTCATCACCGACGACCAGCTCTACCGGATCGCCGACGCGGCCGCCGGCGACGCCCGCCTCGCAATCGGCATCCTTCGAACGGCCGCCGGCAAGGCCGATCGCGAGAACCACGAGCGCATCACCGACGACATTCTCCTGGACGCCGCCGAGGATGCTCGAGCCCAGATCAAGCAGAAGAGCCTTGACTCGCTCACGCCCCACCAGCGCGTCGTCTACGACATCGTTCGCGAGCACGGCCCGGTCGGGCCGAGCGAGATTCACGAGCGCTATACCGAGGAGGTCGATGATCCACGGACGAAGCGGACTATCCGCACGTACCTCTCGAAGATGGAGCAGTACAACCTCCTCGAGGCGGAAGGGACGAGTCGGGATCGAGAGTACTCGCTCGTCGATTCAGCGGCGGCGTCACCGATGCAGTGACCGTGATCCCGTCAGCTATCAGGAACTGAACTCGCCGAGGCCCGATTGCTCGTGGTCTAGCGGCTCGATGACCTGAGGATCGTCGTTGCCAGGGTTGTTGACCCGCGTCGAGATCTCGTAGGCGTCCAGATCGTCCTTCGGATACGGCTGGCACAGTTCCTTGCGGGTGTCCGGGTCTGCGGCGAGCCAGTCAGATTCCGCGTCCTGCGGGAGGACGACCGGCATCCGGTCGTGGATTGAGTTCATCAGGTCGTTCGGCTCCGTCGTGAGAATCGTGACGCACGAGATCCTCTCGTCGTCGCCTTCCCAGACGTCCCAGAGCCCGGCCATCGCGAATGCGGGGTCGTCCTCCCGGTAAATCCGATAGGGCTGTTTCGACCCACCGTTCGGCGATTTCCATTCGTAGAACCCTGACGAGGGGACGAGGCAGGGACGTGATTCCCACGCCCGCTCGAAGACGCGTTTCTCGTCGGCAGTCTCGGAGCGAGCGTTGATGATGCCCTCCTCGGGTTCGTCCGCCCAGAACGGAATCAACCCCCAGTGGTAGGCATCGATCTCGTCGGAAGCCTCGTTCGTGATGATGTGGAGGTCGTCACCAGGTGCGATGTTGTATCGGGGTGTGTACCCGCCGTCCGCGACGACCTCGGCATCGAAGCGGGCCTCGAGGTCTGCTTGGTCGATGAAGAGCGAGTTTCGGCCACACATACCGAGGAGTTCGGAGGGAAGCATCTTCAACGTGGTCGCACAGGAACTTCGCGTCAGGGCCGATGTTCTTAACCAACAAACAGCCCCGGAAGATCCGGTGTGTTGGTTAACTGAGCGGCAGCGGAAATAGTCAATCGTCCGCACAAACACGACGACCGAGATCGGGCTGCCATCTATCTCGTGGCTTTCCTGAAACGCGGAAGCGCCACGGCGAAGCGTATCGGGACTGTGGACAACTAGTACACTCGCCCAGATCGCGCCCATTGACATCCTCCCATCCTTAGGGGAATGGGATTCCACCGGTGGGGATATTGGCTATGCCGCACCCACGGAGGCAAGTTTCCCCGTGCGGGTACTCCGGTTTGTGCGCTCCTCGTTGGGACTGGCCCTCTCGGGAGAGCGTGATAACTCCGACCAGATATGGTCGTCCCACTTGAGGCGCACAGGCCGTGCCATCGACCCGACGTCCAGATTTACGCCAGCCTGTCGTTCGAGGAATGTCCGTGACGCACCGAGGTCGGCGTGCCCCTCAGAGCCACACGAACAGCGGAAAACGTCACCGTTTCGTTCCGTCTTCTCTCGTTCGCCACACACTGGACACTCCGCCGTCGTGTATGCTTCTGATCGGACTTCGACCGTGATACCGTACTCCTCGGCGGTCGTGGCGAGACGATCGATGAACGAGCGATACGCCCAGAACTGGTGGGTTTTCTCGTTCACTTCCGCGCTCCAGTAGTCCACCAGCACGTCCGTAAGGTCGCCGACGTACACCGTATCGACACCCTCGTCGTATACTCGCTCGATCAAATTCCGCACGAGAGCGTCTTGGGCGTGGTCGCGGCGGCGCGTTCGCTTGCGGTACAGGGATCGAATCCGCTGACTGCTGTTTCGGCCCTCTTGGAGTTTCGATTGGAGCCTCGCGATTTCTTCGGTGGTTTCACGGAAGCGGGCGAACAGGTCGCGTCCTTCGTAGAGATACTGTTGGCCGGTGGTGGTGGTACAGGCGACGAGATTGTTCGCGCCCACGTCTAGAGCGGCTTCTTCGGAAGCCAGTGGTGAATCCTGTCGAGAATCCGGGACAGTAACAGGCTGAATGGCTCTGAACGTGTCGTCGATCTCGTCGAAGTACAGTTCCAATCGGCCCTGTTCGCCATCCCACTTGGGAGCGCCGCAAACTTCGAGCCGCAGGCGGTCGTAGTAGCCAAGTCCGTACTCATCTTTCAGGTCTTGGCCGACCGGGATTTCGAGGCGACTCCGTTCACCAGTTTCGATGGTGTAGGAGTCATTACGGATGTACGTCCGCAACTCTCTACCGGCCTCCTCGTTGCCCCAGTAACCGGGAGGGGCTGTGTCCTCGCCATCTTCGCAGGCGGCGAAGAACGACCGCCACGCCTCGCTGTTCTTACGGATGACTTGTTGGGCAGTAGCGGACCCGAGGACGCCGACGTACTGTTTGCGGTAGTCGGCAGTATCCCACACGGAGTCGCCGTCGAAGAAGTTCTGGCGGCGCTCGTAGTTGAGTTCGTTCCACAGGCTGGCGGAGGCGTCCAACAACTCGCGGAGCAGCTGCTCATCCTGCTTGGAGAGCGGGCGCACCGCGAACGTATTGGTTCGCCTCACGACAACAGACATTTGTGCCCGAATGTCTAAATGTCTTTTGGACACAAACGATGCGACCGAACATCGACATCTCGCACACATTGAATGGGCGGGTGAAAGACTACGCCGAACAAGAGGACAAGGACCTTGAAGAAGCCTATCAAGAGATTATCGAAGCCGGTCTAGAGGCGGTGGAACATCCAGACAAGCCGTAGCACCTGGATTGTCGGGCCGTGTTGTCGCTCAGACCCAGCCTGAAAGGTTGGGGCCACTCGCTACGAACCATCCGAACCAAGGTCATTCTGGAAGCCTTCTCGGAAACCTTCGGACGATCGCGAAAATCCAGCGCCTGAGTCCGATTTACCGCATTACTCAGTCATTCCTTGGAAATGCGGAAGCGACACGCCACGGCTTATCTGGTACGTGGGCATCTACTGGAGTATGCCCGACCGCTCCACATCGACGTCAAACCGATTGGCGGTAGACCAGCCAAAACGGAGCGCTGACCGCAACCAGAATCTGGCTAATCAAGCCGATCCCGCGACGGACGGAATGCTGCTTCCCTCCCTTGAGGACGGTATCACGCTCCTCGATGTCGAAGGTGATCGGGGTGTTCCGATCCTTCAGTCATTGGTACTCGATCATCTCCTCCTACACGATGGGCCTGCTTTCTGGGTTGACGCAAACGGCTATGCGACGACGGCCACGCTGACGCAGATAGCCCCCAGTCAACGGTTGCTCAACCGAATCCACGTGGCACGCGGATTTACCGCCTACCAGCACTACGGCGCCGTCTGTAATCTCTCGACGGCAGTGAACAAAGCAATCCAGATGTCCACCGCCGATGCCGGGGCGGCCGGTCGAGGGGCGCCAGGTCGTGACGAGGACACGTCGCCCCACACGCCCGCCCTCATCGTCGCGCCGGCGGTCGACACCCAGTACCGCGCCGACGGTACCCTCGGCGAAACCCACGCGAAAACCCTCCAGGCCCGCACCCTTGCCCGGTTGGCGACCTACGCCGATGGGTACGACATCCCGGTGCTCGTTACGCGAAACGAACGAAACGAATTCACCGAGTCAGTCGCGACGGTCGCCGACCACCACCTGGAGTGCGAGCAGACTCGGATGGGGCCACGGGTCGTCGGCAAAGACTTCGAGACGCTCGTCTATCCCGTCGACGACGGCGCGTACTACCAGACGACGTTCGCGTACTGGCGACAGCTGCTCGCGGCACGCGCCACGCAGGTCGGCGTGGAATCGACGACGCCGGCGCCGTCGACGCCGACCCCGGAAGGTGTCGGGACGGGCGTCACCGCTGACGGTGAGACGGTGGCGGCCACTGCGGACCCCTTGCTCGATGCGTGGACCGCAACCGGGGCAGGAGGACGATAGCGATGGGGCGGACGAACCCAACCTACCGAGATGCGCTGCGGGCAATCGAAGAGCGGTGGGGTGAGTTCCGCCGGGCACTGCGGCGTCGCGACCAGCCGCACTTCGACCGGCTCTTCGAGTACGCCCGCGAGCACGCCGACGCGAGCGGGCTGTTGAACCACCAGAATCCGCTGCTGCCGGCGCTGCTCAGCATCGATCTCGAACAGGAGTCCCGCCTCGACGACCACGAGGAACGCCTGACAGAGCTTGAGCAACGGCTTTCGGAAACCGGGGGCGAACAGCAGCAATCGTCCGCCGAAGGTACCACTGGAGGTGTAGAATGACGGAGTTGACGACGATTGCATTCGATATCGAAACGACGGGATTTCAGGCCGATGATGAACTCACAGTAGTTGGGTTCGATTCAGCGGTCTCGTCGCGGGTATTTCTCCATACCGGGACGACATCAGAAGCAGGCCTCGCAGATCGGCTCAACGACGCCCTCCAGACACCGGTACAGCTCTCACTCCACGACAGCGAACAGGAACTCCTGAACGAACTGGCGACGTTTGTCACATCGACACTCACCCAACGTGATGCAAAGCTCGTTGCGTACAACGGGGAGCGGTGGAACGGAGGGTTCGACCTCCCGTTCCTTCGCACACGGCTCTGTACGCACGGGCTCGAGTGGCCCTTTGGCACGTTGCCATACGTCGACGTGATGGATGTCTTCGAGACACGCTTCAATACGAGTGAAGACACGCTGAGTGGCGTCTACGAGGAACTGATCGGCGCCGGATTGAACGACCTGGATCCATTCACCGACAGTAGCGAGGCAGTCACCGCATGGGAGGAGGGAGCCTACGAGCCACTCATCATCCACAATGTCGCGGATATCCGACGGACTCGAGCGTTGATGGAGCTTGCAGAACGGTATTGTTCAAAGTCAGATTTCTCTATGAAGTCGCTGGAGCCTATCGCCTGAAGAACTCGCTTCTCAGTGGGGGTTCGCAAAGGAAAGCACCCGGATGGTTCCTACGGTGGGTTACGACCTGCGTTGAGTGGTTCATACGAGTCCGTGTGGTAGGCGACCCGCCAGAGTTTAAGGACCGCGCGGGTGACCAATTCTTCAGGAGATTGTGAAATACAGGACGCTTCGACCTCGTCTGGATCAGAACTCGCGTTCGGCGGTGGATGATAGTGTTCTAATCCGGGGACGTGGATATAGTCTCCTGCGTGTGGGTGCTTCCCCCAGCGCAGATTCACCCCTTCCGTGTCCGTGTAATGGAACTTGTAATCATCTCGTGTCGTCCACTGGATATCGATCCGGGCGTCCTCGGCCCCACACAGTCCATCATCAAGCACGACTTCGAGGACTGATGGATCGAGGTAGTCGTCGAGTTCAGGTGTTGCGAGCGGTTCCATCTCCTCGACGACATCACGAATCGTCAGTAGCACCGGCCGATCCGCAGCTCCCCGGAGAGTATGGGTTTCTGCTTGGTCAGGCGAATCCCGCATTGCTCAGGCAGGGACGCTGTCGTCAGTCGAGCGACGGTCACTATCGACGAACTGCTCGGCGTTGCCGATCGAGAGGGCAGCGTTCGCGAACGCGAGATTCCGTCGGAGCGTCTTCCACTCACGAATCGTCTCTGGGTCGATCTCGTCCTGTGACCCGGTCTCGCTGAGGGCCTGGTTCGTCTGGTTGACCGCCAATTCTTCGGGGGAATCAACACCGAATTCGGACCGATAATCGGTGAGCTGCTCGCGCATCTCCTGAATTCGGGTGACGAGTTCATCGGTCGAGACGTGCTCAAGGATGTCGGCAGCCTGTTCGACGACGAGTGATTCAGGTGAGCGCCGATAGAGCGTGCCACCCTGTTCGCCGGGTGTCGTCTCGACAAACCCCTCGTCTGCGAGTGTGTTCAGGTGCTTTCGAGCGGTCTTTGGAGCCGTCCGTGCATCGTCAGCTACGGCATCAGCTGAGACGGGGCTGTACGTATGCGCAACGACGTGTCGAATGCGCTCATAGGGTGTTGTTTCTGCTTCCCATTCCTCACCAACCGCTTCGTTGACGTCTACAAACTCATCTGGTGGGTTTCGGTCGTTCATATAGAAACACACGGATCAGAGGAACATAGTTCTTTGGTGAAATACTATATTCCACTCATGGAGAGTACACCGGCTGAATCCAACCAGGCGAGTTCTGGAAAGCGAACGACGGAGGCGTGAGCGAGTAGGATGGGTAGTATACTATCGACTTCTGGACGATGGTCGCGTCCTGGGGTGGGAAGCTGCCGACGGCGGCGTCGCGACCAGCCGCGCTTCGACCGGCTGTTCGAGTACGCCCGCGAGCACGCCGACGCGAGCGGGCTGTTGAACCACCAGAACCCGCTGCTGCCGGCGCTGCTCAGCATCGATCTCGAACAGGAGGCCCGCCTCGACGACCACGAGGAACGCCTCGAAGAGCCCGAACGGGGACTCGAACAACGGGAAGCAAGCCACAAAATGACGGGACTCGATACCGTTGCGTTCGACATCGAGACAACCGGCTTCGCAGTCGACGACCAACTGACGGTCGTCGGGTTTGACGCAGATATCGGCTCCCGTATCTTTCTCAATACGGACGGGCGAGCACCGCCGTCAAATCTCGAAGCAAGGGTCAACGATGAATTGGCGAGCTCAGTCTCGATATCGGTCCAGCAGACTGAGCGAACCTTGCTAAGCGAGATGGATGCGTTCGTCTGAATCATCTGATAGCATTTAACGACAGGGACTCGCGGTATGTGGCCAGACGTCACTGTTACGTCTTAACCAACATTCGGTGCGGATCTCAGAATATGTTGGTTAACGTCGGCTCACCGATTCCGGAAATCGTTCCTGAAGCCCCACGACGACGAACAAGAAGCCAGAACATAGCGTTGAGAACGCTTTTCGAACTAATTTGCTGAGCTCAGAAGCGACACGCCGTCGCCTCTCGGAACCAAGGTCCGAAGAGGGTAGACGGGAATCGCGGCCGATCCGCTGATATTCCGCCGTATTCCTTCTGGTCAGAAGCCTCCAACGTAGCGACTCCAGTTTTACTTTCACTCTGGCTGGACAGTGTTTACGTTTCGACGGAACAGATCAATAGGTGGTAGATGAAGCGCACCAACACGTTCGCCGTGCGACCGCTCTCCGAGACCGGAGAGCAACTGTTACGGGACCTGTTGGACGCTTCTGCCGCCCTCTGGAACGAAGTTAACTACCAACGCCTTATGCGGTACAACGACGAGGACGGCTTCGAAGGCGGCATATGGGACGCCGATACCGGCCGACTCGAAGGCCGATACAAAGGCGTGCTCGGGGCGTCTACAGCTCAACAGGTGATACGCAAAAACAGCGAAGCGTGGCGCAGCTTCTCGCATCTGAAAGACCAGTACCACGACGAGTCGAACACGTCGGTTACGGAACATCCTAACCCGCCGGGATTCCGTGGCAACGAGGACGACGGACGCCAACTCAGAACCGTCATTCGTAACGACGCATACACGACTGAGTGGGGCGATCGGTCTCGGCTTGAGATTCTGGTCGGCAGCGAGCTGAAGGACCGATACGATCACACCGGCCGCCTCCGACTCGAAATCGCTGGTAACCCGAACTGGCCCGACTACGAAAAACAGGGCCGGTTGGAGCTATGGTACGACGAGACTGAAAGCACCTTCCGAGCTTCCCAACCCGTGACTGTGTCTGATAGTGCACGGGCAACTCCACTGGCCGATGAAACGGCCGCTCTGGACATCGGTGCGAACAATCTCGTCGCCTGTACCACCACGACCGGCGAGCAATACCTGTACGAAGGCCGCGAATTGTTCCAGCGGTTCCGTGAGACGACACGAGAGATTTCCCGGTTGCAGTCCAAGCTCCCGGAAGGCCGGTACAGTAGCGAGCGTATCCGGCGACTGTACCGCAAACGCACCCGCCGCCGCGACCACGCTCAAGAAGCACTGTGTCGTGACCTGTTGGACCGACTGTACGCCGAGGGCGTGGATACGGTGTATATCGGCGGGTTGACCGACGTGCTGGACACACACTGGTCGGTCAAAACCAACGCCAAGACCCACAACTTCTGGGCGTTCAAGAAGTTCACAGAGCGATTAGCGTGTACCGCAGAGGAATACGGGATTTCGGTCGAGGTTCGATCGGAAGCGTGGACGAGTCAGGAATGTCCACGGTGTGGATCGACTGACCGAACGACGCGGCATCAAGACACACTCACCTGTCCGTGTGGGTTCCAGGGGCACGCCGACCTAACCGCGTCAGAGACGTTTCTCGAGCGGCACACAAAACAGGCAGTCAGGCCGATGGCACGGCCCGTGCGGTTCCAGTGGGACGACCACACCTGGTCGGAGTCACCACGCTCTCAAGAAAGTCCTAAAGAACAGCGCACAGACCCGAGTACCGTTCACCACGGGAATGTTGCCCTCAGGGAATCGGCATAGCCGAAAACTCCACAGAGGAAACCGCGCCCTAGAAGGCGCGGAGGATGTCAAACTCCACGCTTCTACGTCTTCCCTCACTCCCCAGAGGCCGACCTCGACCCTACAATCCTCCAGTCGGTGTACGACGAGCATCCGTCGCCGCCGTGACCGAGATGGTTGCGAGAGAGACCATCGTTCCCTGAAATCCGGAAGTGACACGCCATCGATTATCCGGAACCCCACTGTTGGTTCTGTAGGGAATGCCGTTCACAATCGACTTCCTTGACGACGGGCGCGTCCTGGAGTGGGAGGCAACCGCCGACGGCGCCGTCGCAACAGAACGGGATAACTACACACCGCGATTCTACGTCGCCGCTCGCGACCCTGATGCCGACCTCGACCTCACGACACTCCAGTCGGTGTACGACCAGCACCCGGACGTCGTCGCGACCGAGATGGTTGCGCGACGCCCCGGCTTTCGACGAGACGAGGAGGCCGTTCTCGCAGTCGACGTTGCCCACATCGATCGCGTCACTCCACTCGCCCGGCAGGCGCGTCAGCTGTCGGCCTATCCAGTCGGGGATCTCGCCTGTTTCAACGTGGACTTTTCGCGAGAGTTCCGGTACTGTCTCGAGACCGGCGCCGATCCGACGCCGGCGAACGAGCTGTCGACGCTCCGGCTCAGTGTTCCGGTGACCGAAACGAGCAACGACATCTATGGGGAACTGTCCGTCGCCGGCGACACCGTCACCGGCTCGCCGACGGATATCCTGACCGCCGTCCAAGGGGCACTCGACGCACATGATCCGGACGTCCTGGTCTGCTCGACGAGCGAGATCGTTCCGACCCTGTACGAGATGGCGACGGCTGCCGGCATCGACGACTTCTCGCTGAGCCGGTGGCCGGACGTCGACTACCAGCAGCTTGCGAGCCGGTCGACGTACTCGAGCTACGGCCGCGTCGGTCACTCGCCGGCGCGGTACAACGTGCCCGGCCGGGCGATCATCGACGAGTCGAACACGTTCTTCTACGGAGAGACGAACCTCGACGGCGTCCTCGACCTCGTGTCGCGCTCAAAGAAGCCCGTCCAGGAACTTGCGTGGGCGTCGATCGGGAACGTGCTGACGGCGATCCAGATCTGCGAGGCCCACGACCGCGGCGTCCTCGTGCCATGGAACTCCTGGCGCCACGAGTTCTACAAGCCGATGGGGACGCTCCACGACGCCGACCGCGGCGGCTTCATCTTCGCGCCCGAGGTCGGCCTCCACGAGAACGTCCACGAACTCGACTTCTCCTCGTTGTATCCGAACATCATCTGCACCCGGAACGTCTCGCCGGACGTCATCCGGTGTAGCTGCCACAGCGACCGCGACGACGTCCCCGGCCTCGGGTACTCGATCTGCGACGACCGGGGGTACCTCGTCGACGTGCTGCAGCCGATCATCGACGCTCGCGACGAGATCAAGGCGGCCATCCGTCGCGAGAAGGAACGAGACGACCCCGACGAGGACCGTCTGGTGGAGCTCGAGGGACGGTCGGGAGCGCTGAAGTGGATCCTCGTCGCCTGCTTCGGCTATCAGGGGTTCAGCAACGCGAAGTTCGGACGCATCGAGTGCCACGAAGCAATCAACGCGTTCGCTCGCGAGATCCTGCTGACGGCGAAACAGCGGCTGGAAGCTGGCGGCTGGCGGGTCGTCCACGGCATCGTCGACTCCATCTGGGTGACCCCGGACCCCGACGTCGACGACGATGACCGCGAGGACCTCAAGACGCTCGCGACGGAGATCACGGAACGCGTCGAGATTCGGCTCGAACACGAGGCCCACTACGACTGGGTGGCGTTCGTCCCGCAGCGCGAGAGCGACGCCGGCGCGCTAACGAAGTACTTCGGGAAGGTCGCCGGCGACGACGACTTCAAGATCAGAGGCATCGAAGCCCGGCAGCGCTCAACCCCGCCGTTCATCGAGGACGTCCAGCGGGACTGTCTCGACCGGCTCGACGCGACTCGATCTCCGGACGCCGTCCTTGACTGTCTTCAGGACGCAATCAAGCGTCTCCACGCTGGAACGGTGCCGGTCGAGCAGCTCATCGAACGGAATCGTGTCTCCAAGCCGCTGGAAGGGTACACGCAGAACACGCAGAATGTGGCGGCGCTGAAGCGGGCTCGGGACCAGGACCTCGCTATCCACCCGGGACAGGACATCGAGTACGTGGTCGTCGACGACGAGAAGAGTTCGCGAGGGCGGGTTGCGTTGGCCCACGAAGAGATAGAGTCGTACGATGCGTCATACTACGAGACGGAACTCGTCAGAGCTGTCGAGAGTGTGCTGGCACCGCTTGGCTGGGATCGGACAGAGATTCGACGCGAGATCGCGGAAACTCGGGAAACGGACCTGGCCGCCTTCACCGAGATTGGAAGAAGTTAACCAACACTATCGAGGTATCGGGAGATTTGTTGGTTAATACTGAGTGGAGGCACAGAAGGGAGTTAGAGAGAATACCACGCCCACACACCCCTCGTCCAGAGTGAAAATCAGTCAGAGGTGTGGGGTGAGGTCCACGGGAAATAGGGGTTCTCGTGAGAGGAGATCAGCAAGAATCACGGAAGGACAGCCTGAGACGGGAGAACACGGAGGAAATGGAGCAGCAAACACGAGCAGCGGTTCGAAACCACCCGGACGAATACCGCCTTCGTCCTCTTCTCTATGCTGAATGCACTTGGAGAGTGGTAGGAGGTAGGTAGTAATAAAACCTCTAGGTAATACTATGAATGTTGGCATGTTTAGAGAGCTTCCACTGTGTGACGACTGCTGTTCGAGGGATACTCGTCTCACATCTTGTGATTTCGATTCTTTCCAGCCGACTCGTCGTGTGGTTTCTGCCGGGTCAACCGAGGGACTCTCGTAGCGTTTCACTCTGGACGAGGGGTGTGGGGGTTCGATTCCATCGTCCGCGTATTATGAGACGTTGAAGGAACAATCGTCATTCTGACTATTCGCCAACCAGCAAACCGGCATCAAAGCCGAAATCGGGATTAGTATCTCCCGATCTCCCTCGTCAATCGGAATCAAGATACCCAATCCCGACAGTTCCGATTGTACCCTGCTTTGCTTCGGCTGGAGATCTGACCTGCGTCTTCACTCTTGATTGGGGGTGCCGACGAACGCTCGTCAACATCACTCGAGGTTCACACTCCACTCCAGCTCATCACACCAGCGCTTTCACTCTGGACGAGGGGTGTCTGCCGTGCGTCAGACGTCCAGGGCCGATGTGTCCTCTCATAGAAATGATTGATTACCCGGTTCGGGAGATACACTCTGGACGGGGGGTGTCGTCTCAACCAAGTACGCTGCTCCCGGATGGAGGGCTATTCACTCTTGACCAGGGGTGTGTCAAACCCGCTCCAGTCTGGCGTTTTCACTCTGGATTGGGGGTGCTAGTCTGCGTCGGTAACTCTCGCTCCGAATCCGATTTCACTCGGGACCGACTCGATCCTTTGTGAGGATGATACGCCAGCGACAAAACATCAGAAGACGACCATAGCCCGATTTACACTCTGGTCGAGGTAGCCAAATCATTAAGTAGGTCCCATCCGCGATGTCTGATATTGATGGCTGAGGAACCGTCCCAACTCTCTGACTTCGACGGCCGCTACGAGGATCCCGCTGACGATCCCCTCTTCGACTTTGATGAAGACGACCCCGACCGAGCCAACATTTTCGCTCGCAAGGAGCTGCTGAAGGTTGGCCACGTCCCTGAAAGCGGACGTATCGTTGGCCGAGATGGCGAGATCAAGGCCGTGGCTGCTGAACTCAGGCCAATCGTTCGTGGCGATCCGCCCAACAACGTGATTATTTACGGCAAAACGGGAACCGGGAAGTCGCTCGTTGCCCGTCACGTCACAGAACGAGCCCGCCGAGCCGCGGAGTCGAACGGTGTGTCCGTCGGCACGGTCTACGTCGACTGCGCGCAGCACAACACACAGACACGCGTCGCGAGGACGGTAACTCGTTCACTCAACGAGACGGACGAGACTGACTTCGATATTCCACGCGCAGGGATTGGCAGCGGTGAATACTACGACTATCTCTGGGAGATTCTGGATACTGCCTACGAGTCAGTCATCATCATTCTCGACGAGGTGGACCGACTCGATGACGATGATATTCTTATGCAGCTCTCGCGGGCTCGCGAATCAGGGAAAGCGGATTGCCACCTGGGCGTCATCGCCGTCAGCAACAAGATCGAGTATCGCGACCAGCTGAACGAACGCGTCAAGTCCAGTCTTCGCGAGGAGGAGTTCGTCTTCCAACCCTACGACGCGAATCAACTGCGCGAGATTATGAAGCACCGACGGGACGCGTTCCACGATGGCGTTCTCTCTGATGATGTGATTCCGCTGACGGCGGCACTAGCCGCTCAAGAACACGGTGACGCCAGAAAGGCCATCGAAATTCTTCGTCACGCCGGCGAACTAGCCGAACGAGAAAACGTCGACACAGTCGTTGAGGAACACGTTCGTGATGCTCAGGAGTGGGCTGAAATCGATCGGTTCGAGGAGCTGCTACGCGGGTCGACGACCCAGGTCAAATTCATCCTCTATTCGCTCGCGCTGCTCACCGAAGAGAATCCGAACGAGGACGGATTTTCGACCAACCGGATTTACGAACGGTATCAAGCGACGACAGAGAAGGCTGACGCGAAGACTCTCAGCGAGCACCGCGTCTATGAGCTGTTGAAAGAGCAGGCGTTCCTCGGTGTCGTTGAATCAACTCGGACCGGAGGTGGCCGGGGTGAAGGCAGTTATCTCGAGCACCGGCTGGTTCAGGACACCGGCATCGTGCTGAAATCTGTCCTCCGGGACAGCCGGTTGGAAGACTTGGCCTAGCTCCCGTTTCGGTCGCTGACCACACCCCTGATCACGAGTGTATCTCCCGATACGTCGGAAACGTGGGGTGGGTGATCCGAGGTCGTCTTGTCCTCCCAATAATCGACTTTGGGCGGGGTGACGAAACGACGGAAACGTGGGGGGTCTGACCCCCTCAATCGTGGCTGCGTTCCCTCCACCGACCTCCAGTTACGACGGAAACGTGGGGTGGGTCTGTTCTCTCCGAGTGTTACCTGTCTGGGCTGACCGGACACATTCACACTGTGGGGTGGGGTTGAATCCATTCACACTGTGGGGTGTGTCCTCTGCTACTAATTGCGCTTGACAAAACCCTCGGCTACGGTTCACCACCCTCTACTCGTCGGGATTGACGGGGCCTTTATATTGGGAACGAACTTTTTCGCCTTCTCGCCACTGCCAGTAGTAGTAGCGGTTGTCGTTAATCTCCTTGATCGTGATCGTGGCCTTCGCCGGGACGTCGTCCGGCAGATCGTCGGGACGTTCTTCGATTTCGCTTTCATCTGAGTCCTTTTCGAGACGTGCCTCGCGAGCTTTGTGCTCAGCTAGCTCTTCAACGTAGCGGGCAACGTGCTGGAGCTGCTCAGAAGAGGACCCGTTGAGCGTATTGACGAGGTCTGTCGGGAGTTCCGCCGGCGGCGTCGGTGGCTCGTAGGACATCAGCGGTCGCCTCGTGTTAACCAACAAAATGCGTATTGGCATAGATTTGTTGGTTAATGAGATATCGTCCCGTCACGGACTGAATAAAAACTATTCAAAGATAGCAACCGGGGGACGTTGTCGATATCAAACCAACGGAAATCAAATAAACCTCACCGTAGACGAGGTCGATAATTCAATTGCTGCTGTGAAACTCACGAGCATTCTCTTTCGGACCCCCGGTAGGAAACGTCGAGATCGAGATCGTCGTACATGCGATCGAGCATAGCGAGTGCCGACTGAAACGTCGCATAATGCTTCCGCATGAACTCTATCGTCTCGCGCCGAGAGATGACTGGATATCCTTCGACGTGGTCGGGGTTGAGCACCGAACGCTCGTTGAGGACGACTTGGAGAGGACCTTCAAACGACTCCTCCAGTTGTCGCTCAAATCCTGTCGGTATTCCAAACTGTTCGAAAAAACGCTGCCAGGCGTCGATGTCCTTCTCAAGGACGGCAAGAAAGAGCGGGTAGTCGCCGGGCTCGCGACCAACCTGATAGCCCCCTTGGGTCCACACGTAGACGGCGTCCACCTGTGTAAAGGCGAAGGGCCAGTCACCGAACTGTGGGAGTACGTACGCCTCTTCGATGGACGGTGGATTCACGGCGGCACTCGTGGCCAGCAGGTCTCGTGCCGCCTTACGGACGCGATCGTCGGTCACGAACAGTCCATCATCATATCGAAGATACCCTGCATCCTCTAGTTGATTGACTGCTTGTCGAACCGTTTCGTAGGGGGTGTGGAGATGTTGGGCTACCGTTCGGATCGAATCCCCAGGATTGACCGCGAGCAACACTCTAACAGCCGTCTCATCCAACGGTTCGTACATCTAATAATTACCAATATCCTGGTAACAGTCATATAGATTACTACACTTTCGGCTATGCCGTTCTGAACGACCTATGCAATCCGTCTGACTGACTCAAGTCCCGAGACACCAGCCAGTCTGTCTCTGACTTCCTCCTCGCCAATCGCCGTAGCCCACCGGACCGTGATTTCGACGGTAATGAGTGTTGCCGACAGCTGTGGCTCGATACTATCCAGTTCGTCAATCGTGACGTAATCGATAGTTTCGGGCCGCGAGAGACGCTTCTCAGCGTCAGTGACGAGGTCCCCATCCGCGCCGCAGGGGATTCGAATCGTCACGACGGCAATTGTCGTCGAGTCTAGGTCGGTGGTATTGGATACTGCCATATTATCATCTCCGTTGAGGCGCGTCTCACGGGCCAGATGTTCGACCACTGTACTCCGAGTGCACGAGGGACGATTCGAACGTCCGTCTCGGTCGTGGCACGACCGCGTGTTTCCGAACTCCACCACTCGCGCGTCCTCAAAGAAAAGATACAGACAGGGCTAGGTCGGCTCGAACGCCTCGATCTCATCGATGATCTGCTTCGGATTCTCGGCGTGTTCGATGAACGAGAGGACGTTCTCCGACCATCCCGAGATGTTGTAGACGTTCTCGTAGCCTTCTGGGGTCACCAGGTCGCCATAGGCCGCGAGATCGACGAGATACAGCGCGGTGTCCGCAAACACCTCGTCTCGATACGCATCGAACGCGTCTTTGACCGTCTGGGAATCGCGGGCCGTGAACGGCGTGTTGTCCCAGATCTGCATATCGGTGAAGACGACGATGCGTTCGACGGGCTCACCTCGCTCGCGGAGGTGCTTGATCGCCTTCCAGCCGTTCGTCGAGTTCCCGACGTCCTCGTCGATCGCCAACACCGCCGCTTGGCGCTGCAGGACTGGCGTGTCGACGTGCATCGGAACGGTCTGGAAGTCGTCGCCGAACCCGCCGACGTCAGCACCCTGGTCGGCCAGGATCGCACCGAACAACGCACCGATCTCCTTCAGTCGGAGCGTGCTGTTCGTGGACAGCGGCTGATCCATCGATCCCGACAGGTCGACCGCGACAACGGTATCGCCGAATCCGCCAGGCACCGTCTCGACCGCGACATCAATTGCGTCTTCGAGCCACTGCTCGACCGTCGGTGCCTGGACATCCGCGTCTTGCAGCGCGGTGTAGGCCTGGTAGTACCGGAACGGGTACAGCGGCGCGTGTCGGACTGCCTCTAGGTCGAGGTGATCCACGACGGTGTCCTCCGGAACGCCGGCTTCGAGCATGTTCCGGAGGTTCCGGATCGATGCGAAGATGGGCAACGTGTACTCGTCGTCCTCGATGAGCAGTTCCCAGGCGGCTTGGGTGTTGCCGCGCTCGGAGATAACCGTCTCCCAGGTGTTGGGCGCCGGCAACGGGTCGACGTCGGGATAGTCGTCGAGGCCGCCGCGCATGAACCGCTCGAAGAGCGCTTCCTGCTCGGCGTCGACGGGCGTGGGGTGGACGCGGTTGAAGACGTCGTGTAGCGTCACCTCGCGCCGCGACAGCTCGTACTTGCCCAGCGTGTAGGCGTCGGCCATCTCCACCAGCGCGTCCTCGATCCCGCGTCGAAGCGGCCACGGCGCAGTCCCGCCAAACAGCTGATCGTGGACCGCGAGCGCGGTGGCCGTCTCGTCCATCCGCTGGATGATCGCCGGCGCCCATTCGCGGATGAGCGACTCGGGGGAGTCGTCCTTGAACCGGTCGTCGTTGGCCGCCAGTACGAGTAGCACTTGTGGGATGTCCCGCAAGTAGAGCTCCTGGCGCGCATAGGCTGCGAGCTTCAGGACGAACTCCGGATCCTCGTTTGCGGCGGCATCGAACTGGTGAACGACAGCAGCCAGCTGCTCGTCATCGGTCTCGTAGAACGAGCCCTCCAGCAGTTGGTTGATCGTGCGCTTGTACAGTGCGAGTCGGGGGTCGGCAGGCTCGAACGCTTCTCCACCTTCATAGTTGGTGGTCCGCGTTGCCTCCGCGACCGTTTGCTTTGGCGTGTTGAATTCCATCCTATCACCCGGAGCCGCAACAGGCGACTCCGATCGCAGCTGCCCACACGCTCTGTGAGCAGCGAGTATCGGGAGAGAAACTTCCCGAACCAGCCTCGCTTCGCTCGGCTGGACGTTCCCGGCACGATTCGAACGTGCGACACCCGGCTTCGAAGGCCGGTGCTCTGTCCTGACTGAGCTACGGGAACACGAGTGGCCGGACAATTTCTGGAGCGAACGACGGGATTCGAACCCGTAATGTGCCATCGACGTAGCGCTCCAGATCGACGGCCACTGGCGACACGGCGACCGGAAAACTGTCGGAGCGGGACCGGTGTCGAGCGTCCTCTCGTACGCTCTTTGTCCGGGATGTTCTCGATGGACTGCGCCACCGACAGGATTTGAACCTGCGAGTTCCTAGCGAAGCAATGCTCCGACTCGACGGTCGCCACGTGCGGTCGGGCAACCGGTGGCGCGACGGGCTATGACTCCCGTTGGTGTGCTTTGCGGGCGAAGAAACGCACCACCTCGACGACCACACGCTTGGGGAAAGCCGACCGTGACAGCGTCACGGATCCGTGGCTGCCCGCTATGTCAGACACGGAAAAAACGCTGTCAGGGCCAGCCCCCCGAGTGCTCCCGAGGGGAATCGAACCCCCGACCTCCACCTTGAAAGGGTGGCGTCTCTCGCCAACGGAGACTCCGGGAGCGCAGTAGGGACGAAATCAAGCGCTGAGGTGCGGCGGATACGCACGGATTATCGCAGGCGTTCGAACCCCTCGAGTTGCCCGTGCGTGAACGTCACTTGATACGTGACGAGTGTATCGAGATTCTCGAAGGAGTGTTTGAGCTCGAAGCGGCCGTGGTAGTCGTCTCGTTCGATCCAGCCGTCGTGGACTCGGTTCCGACAGCCGGCCATGTAGAGGAGATCTTCCTCGTCGACGTCGTCACGGCTCGCGTATGGCCGGTCTTCCGGCGGGACCGCTTCGGTGTGCCACTCCTCTTCGAGGAGCCGACCGTCCGCCGTAATCCGAAATGTGGCCATGGTCGGTCGATCGATGCCTTTCGTCTGCCAGTCGACGTCCTCGGCAGGAGTAATCCCTTCGGGGTACTCTGGCAGGTGGACATCGTCGTAGAGTTCGACTGTATCGAATAGTCCCATTGTTGTCCTCCATTGCGGGACCAGGAGTCGAACCTGGGCCTCGGGGATATGAGCCCCGTGGACTGCCATTATCCTATCCCGCAGCACACAATTCGGAACTCACTCATGGGCATCTCTTAGTTCTCCACAGCTGTCCGTGTCCCTCAGTCTCGTCGGCTGGAAGTGAGAGGTCTCGGACTGTTGGAGAATGCTCCAGCCCGGATTCGAACCGGGGGCTCGGCCGTGAGAGGGCCGTGAGTTTGGCCGCTACTCCACTGGAGCGGGTTGGTCTCGTCTGGAACGAGTCGTCGGCCAGTGGGACGGGCAGGATTCGAACCTGCGTGTTCTCATTACAGGTGAGACGAAGGAACTCTCACCGTCGCACCGGCTCTCCGGTGAAAACTCGGTGAGAGTGTGTGAATGCCAGGCTCTTCCACCGTCCCGCAGTCTCCCCGGCACGACTCGAACGTGCGTCTCCTCCTCTACAGGGAGGCATCGTACCGCTAGACCACAGGGAGAAAATGTCGCCGCGAGGATTCGAACCTCGGAAGGACCTACGCCAGCGGGTCTGAACCGCTTCTCGTTGACCACTTGAGTACGGCGACGTAACGGTGAAGCGAGAATTGTCTACAGGCACGATGGCCGGATGCCGCCACCAGGATTCGAACCTGGGAAGGACTAACCACACGGGTCTCGACCGTGTCCGTTTGACCACTCTGGCATGGCGGCGCAATTCGAGAATTGCCAGCGACTCTGCGAATCACTTCGGCACGCAGCGGCGGGAGAGCCATTTGAACACTCGTGTCCTTGCGGACGCTGCGGTTCCAACGCAGTCCCTTGACCAAGCTACGGAAATCCCGCCAACGGTGAGACGGAGAGTCGAACTCCGAAGCCTCGCGGCTCTCGGTTTCAAACCGAGCGCGGTCGCCTATCCGCATGTCTCACCATCTCCGTCGGAACTCGCTCCGACAAGCCCGCCTCGCGTTTCTCACCGGGACACCGGAAGACGCGCATTACTCAGCTTCTGACCCTCACTACCGAGGCGAATGTGCTCATCAGCATCCAGTCACAGCAGGGATGGATGGTGGTCACCTTGTTCCGTGGAAGTATGCGCCGTCCTCGGTGACGCAGATTTCCACGCTTCCAATCGTGTCGATAGACGTTGTTTCACCGATCGGGACGTGACGGAACGCTTCCTCCTCGCAGGCAGGGCAGACATTCGTTGTCATGACGCCGCGACCCGGATTCGAACCGGGAGACCGATAGCAGACGGCCACGGCATAGCAGGCCGCTGGGTTCCCCAATACCCAGTCGCGGCACAGTGAGCCGACGAGGATTCGAACCTCGGTCCTGTGCGCCCAAGGTACAGATCATCGTCCGCTGGACCATCGGCTCACGGGACTGCCGAGCGTTCGGCAGCTGATTATCTATCTGTACGACTTTCCAACTGCGCAACCGCGACCGAGTAGTCGTGGTTGCGCGTCTCATCGCGGGGACGTACTTCGGGTGCTCCCGGGAATACCACACCGGCTCATGTAGGTTGCAGACCCTGCTGGGCCCAGCATCGTAGGAACGATCCAGCTGATCGCACCAACGGGCTGCCTACCTCGATGGGTATCCCCACGTGGCCACGCCACGCATCCACGCCGACGCCGGGATTTGAACCCGGATCACGGCCGTGACAGGACCGTATGCTCGCCGGATTACACCACGTCGGCATGTCGCCCCGGCCGGAATCGAACCGGCGACCTCCGGATTCAAAGTCCGGCGTCCCTCGCCAGCGGAGACTCCGGGGCTCGACGTAGCCGCAGCTCTCGCTGCGGGGCTGTTGGCTAACGACTTCCGTGCGCTCAGCGCGGACGGAGCCCGTTCGACCCTGTATCGAAACGAACGGAAACCAATCAGCCGCGAGCCTGGCATCCCGCACTCGTATTAGGCTGTGTCCTGAGCGAGTACTGGGCACAGGCAGGCGGCAATCCCGTGTTCCCCGACCCGTGACGGGTAGTCCGTATGGGGGCCGAGTTATGCGGGTGAGAGTGTCCGGCCGTCGCCGGATTGCGTCGAACTCTCGTATTCGAAGTCGACGTGGATCCGGCGGTTTGCGCCCGGGCTCTTCGCACGCTGATCTTGTAGGCACTCGCCGAACACGGGACCCGCGGCTAAGCGAGAACGAGCACGCCGCGGGGTGAGGCGAGTGATGATCATCGTGTTGAACTCTCTCGGTTTGAGGAGTGTATCGAACGTCAGCAGACAATATCGTGGCAATTGTATTAAAATTAGTTTGGGTGTGTTACTCACAGGCACGGCAGTCACACTTCGAGATACGGTTACATATGACGTTCATCGTCTAGGATCGGCTGTCGTCGATAGCCGGGTGCTGGCCGGTGTCCTCGATTGGATTCACAGAAACTATTTACACCAACCTGCTCTCTGTGACGATAGATGAGTGGCCGATCGTCGGTTCGGTTCTAGCCGGGAGCCCAGTCACACGGCGTGACTGACGGTTCTCGGTTGGATACCAATGACCGAGAATACCGACTCAAACGAATCTCAGAAGCCAGAGAGTGCAAACAGCGGGTATTCCAACCACACCGAACAGCGATCATCCCCCGGATGCCAGTGCAGTGGTGCTTCCCCTCCGTGCGATGCGTGTAACACCACCCAGTCCGACAAACTCCACGAAATCTCCCTTGGTGAGCGGGCGTATGATGTGTGTGGTGATTGCCTCCAGCTCCTCGTTGACGACGTCGAGGAGTACCACTGGTGGGACCGCCTGACTGAAGCGCACTACAATCGCGCTGCGAAGTTTCTCCGGTCACTCGATGCGGTCTGGTGTGTCAAAGATCAGGCGTACGCTGGCGGGGAACTGTGGGTCCACACGCCCTATTGTGACGCTGCCGTCGTCAGAGATGTGTGTGACCACTTTGGGTTCCAGATTCGCTGGTTTAGCGTTGTATACCCCGTTGACGATGGCTTCGAGTGCGTCTCCGAGCACGGACCCTGTATCGAGATCAACCTCACGTTTACAGCCCACCGTTCGGATCCACTCCCGCTTGAATACGACATTCAGAACGACGTGGCATACCACGAGATTGAGTGGCTTAACGAGTATCGGCGCCTGTTCACGTCGCCTCCCGAGTAGTTCGGACTCGCAGATCGAATTGCCTCTCCAAAATACGGTTGCACAACTGTCTCACTATTTGACCACTCGATCTGAGCGCCAAGAGTCTGTATTCCACTCTACTCGATATGATTATGAATACATCGGAGAGATTGGAATCTATGAGAGGGGACGGAGCTACGGGTTATCGACTATTTGCGGGATCGGTCCTGCACGGTTGGCGAGTTAGCCGATGCAACATTAAACCCAAATCGTGCGAGACTTTATCCGTCGGCAGAGCCAAGATCTGCCTGACCAATGAGTCTGGACGACGCGGTTGAGGAGGCTCTCGCAACATACGGGATGTCGCGGAGCGAAGAGGCCGAAGAAACCGGCCGCACGGTCGCGACGCTCCAAGACTAGCGCACGCCGCTTACTCGAGGGTCCGAATTTTCTCTGCGAACTCCGTCTTCGATAGTCCAGGGGCCTCCATCAGCTCGGGGTTGTCGGTGCGCTCAACTGCCTCTTCGACGAATTCGATCCAGAGTTCCTCGTGCGCTGTTGCGTAGACTGTTTTCGCTTCTGCAGGATACATATCCAGCTCGTATGCCGTCAAGTCGATCTGGACCTCGTGTTTCCGCTCAAGCGTTGTCGCTCCGAAGTCAGAGAGATGTTTGAGGAGCACATTCTTCCGACGAACCGTCAAGAGACGCTTTGACTCGTTAATATACGTGTTTACCCACTCCCGCCAGTCGTATATCTCTGAGTCGATTTCCACGGAGGTCTCTGGCATCGAGAAATCGGGAGCAATCCGACGGAGGTAGAACTGAACCAGGGCAACAGCAGTCCGATGGTTCGCATTCGGAAGCGCGTGTATGAGAATGAGATTTGAGGCGAGACGGCCTGCAACATCAGTCGCGTTGCCCTCCCACGACACCCGGTTGAGCGCGTCTGGGAGTGCATCGATGTCGATGTTCTTGTACGCTTCAACAGGAACTCCTTCTTCTTCCTCGTTCTGGGCTATGAGCGCTTGATAGATCTCGAGGAGCCGGGCAACGATGGTACCGTTATCAGCACCCATCTCAGAGAGTGCCTCGCCAAGATCGAATTCGAGATCGCCGACGTCCCCACCACCGACGCGGGAGGTATAGATACCGAAAAACTCGCTGTCAAGATCGTACTTGCGAACCTTCACCGCCACGTCATCGTCGTAGTCGACAATCCTGGCAACGATCTCTGATGGAGCCTCGTGGACAAAATCAAGAGAGAACTGATTGTCGCCCGGATGGTGATAATAGACGTGACCCATCTACCTGATTCGCTGTACTTGGAGGAGCACCTTAATTCACGCTACCTTTCGGACCGACCTGGCATCAGGATTCCATCGAATCGAGTCTCTCCCAGTCGACGTTGATTCGGAGATGATACTCACTGTCGTAGCGTCCCTGTTCGCTTCGCGTTGGGTCGAGAAGCGGATACCCGCTCGTGAATGACTTGAGGAGCGTCTCACGCGCCGGGAGGTCGATGCCGAGCTGGTCGGCGAGGTAGACGATCCGCTTGGTCGCAGCGCCGTTGTCGAGGCGCTCGAGGTACTTGCCGACCGTGTCCCAGTCGCAACCCCGTTCGTCGGCGGTGCGCATCGCGGTTGCGAGTTCCCGAAGGCCACCACAGAACTCGGGGTGGTCCGCACAGTCGACCAACGTCTTCTCTAGGTCGCTGACCTGCACGGTCGTGCCCTCGACCGATGTCGGCTCAAAGCCGAAGAATTTCTGCTTGGTGACTGTCGTGACGCGGTACGAGACGCCATGGATCTCTCGGCTTTGCGCTCGGGTCGGCGTGACGACGTACACCGTCCGAGGTACTTGTTCGGTCAGCCCGTGGTGGCTGAGGGCGCTGTAGTAGCCGATGTACATCGGCTCGGCGACGTGGGCAGCGATGAGGTACTCGTGGGTTGTGTACCGGTCCTCTTCGCCGGCTGCGAGTGGGATGATGAGGTATCGGCCGGGAAACAGTCGGTCGAGCCAGCCCTTCCCGGTGAGCCGGGAGGCGATCTCGCGGGCGGTGTTTGGGGGAACCTCCAGCGTCGTCTCGATATCGTCAACGGAGATGATCTGGTGCCCCGCGCCAGCGAGTTGTGTAAGGAGTCGACTTTCTCGAGTCGAAAGACCCTGGCGTATATTTTGCGATTGTTCTATGATACTCATACCTGCGTTTCTTACATAGAATATAGTCTCAGACCTGCTTTAGCCTTGCCTCATCCTTCTTAGCTTCCTTAACCAACACAAAATCATCCAATGGATATGTGTTGGTTAAGAACTGTCGCTCTTATGTAGAAACGCGGAACGGCCGTATTTCTACGGTGTAGCGGCGCGAATGAGGAGATCTGTCTCTGTCGCAGCCGGCGTTCGGTCGGATGCTTCGCCAGCTCGTCGACATCGGTGTGTTCGACCTCAACACGGAGCCGCTCGATGAGGCCATCGGGCGGCGACTCAAGCACTTCTGGGGGCACACGACGTGTCCACGCTGCGGCAACCCAAGCATCCGAACGTGGGAATCGTCCGACCGGGTCTGCTGCCGTAACTACGATTTTAAGCCGGTATACACCTACGGAACACCGTTTCACGAGAAGCACCTCTCCTGCGGAGAGGTGTTTCTCGCGTTCATTCTCTATGCGGACACGTTGTTGACCATCTCACAGATTGTAACGGTGTTTGACCGCGCGTACAAGACGATTTTCTATGCCATTCGAGAGGTGGAAGCCGCCGTACACCGTGGCTTCCCGGTCGTCTGGGATCAATTCCAAGACACAATTTCTGGACCGACACAGATCGACGAATCAGGCAAGGTATGTTCCGGCTACAAAGGTCACAACCCGCCGCGGGACAGCCGTCACCGCGGCGGGTCATCCCGAAGGGGTCGCTCACGCTGGCGACGACGGCACGGTGATCAACTAACGCTCGTCGCGGCCTGCCGCGACGTGCTCCGAGTAATCCGTGGACAGCTTGGTATCCAATACGAGACGGACTTAGAGCCGGTGCTGGAGAAGACTGAAGATCTCTCCCAGCCGCTGGGAGAGGTCTGGACCGACGGGCTCCAAGCCTATCGCCAAATGGAGCATGACCACAAAACCGTCTTTCACAAGGAGACGTATGTCTCGCCCGAGGGTGTCCATATCAACCAGGCTGAGTGCCTCTATTCACTCGTCAAGCCGTGGCTACGGAAATTTCGCGGCCTGTCCAAGCACGGCTTGGAGCAGGCCGCTCACACCTTCGGGGTCGTTTGCTCGTTGAACCTTGTCGGCGCATCCCTCGAAATCCTCGTTGACTGCCTCGTTATGGGGGGATTCCACAGCTCTACATAAGCCCGGATAGACTTAACCAACGAATAGCGATCAGTCGTATCCTCTGTTGGTTAATTCATCTCTGCTCGAATGCTGAGCCGGATCGGATTACCGGAGCCAAGAGTAGTATATCTGTATAGAGATAATTCAATAGGAAATACGGGGGGACAAGACTAATACAGTTAGATGCGATACCGATAACTAGCGATGATGGAGTACGTCGACGAGACCGCGGCGAAGATCATGGTCGCGGCCCGGCCGGGCGACTCGATTCGTCGGATCGCCCAGAAGATCGACGGCTCCTACTCGTGGGTCTACGACTGGATCGAGCGGTTGGAGGACGCAGGCTTCATCCGACGTGAGGACGGCGTCTACATCGAGAATTACGCTGTCAGGGATCGCTACTACGATCTCGTCGCGGCCATTTCTCGCGCTGTTCCCCCCTCGATCGACGACGGCTACGTCATTCCGCACTTCGCCGGGATGCCCTTTGCGTACACGAAAATCGACGGCGTCTACGTCTGGACCCACGGCGGCTATCAGATCGCCCGTGGCCACGACGACTATCCGATCTTCATCCAGGTCGCCGACCAAGATGTCGAGCAGTGGACGGCGTTCTTCGATGAATTCGGGATTCCGAGCCGGATCGAAGAGCGGCCGGATGCGAGCGACTACGACGCCACAGTCTCGTACGTGTTGTTCCCGGCGAGTGGGGAGATCACTCGCGAGTGGGTCGACGGCAATCCCGTCATTCCGTTGGATGAGGCAATCGAGCACATGTTGGAGTACCGGGTGAACTACGAGCCGGCGTTGGAGATGATCGCCGATGAGTACGACCGCGATATCGACGCGTCCCACAAGGATCCGCGTCTCAATGCATGAGTCTCGGTGAACGCGAAGACGAATTGCTGGACACTCTGGAGGCCGTCATTGACGCTGGCCTGCCGTACGTCCTCGTCGGTGGGTGGGCGATTGCGGCGTTCAATCAGCGCTTCACCACGGATGTCGATGTCGTCATTCCGGCGCAATCGGTCGACGACTACACCGACCTTCTCACCGACCGCGGCTACGAGAAAACGGCTGATGTCGAGCGAAACGAACTCTACGAGGGCCGTACTATCCGGTTTACGAAAGACATCGGGAATCCGGTTCGGTTCGACGCGATGGTCGACGCGTTGGGCTGTCGCCAGACGGAAGCTGAATGGTCGTATCGCTATCTGGCCCAGCACTCTGTCACCCAGGAACTGCGAACCGGGCGCCCGGTAACAGCCAGGATTCCGGAACGGGAGTTGCTGTTTGCCGTGAAACTTCACAGTGGCCGCAAGGCAGATTCCCGGGATCTGGTGGTGCTGGCTGCTGACGCGGATTTTGACCGGATCGCGACTCATCTACATCGCGGGGAGTCTGAGAAGCTCGCTGGTCGCATCGAGACTGTCCTCGACCGACTCACATCGGAGGATTTCGCGGACGCATTCAAAGGAGTCTTCGAACAGCAAACGGTTCCCGAACAGGATATCGATGCCGTCGTTGAGTTCCTTCGTGACCAGCAGCGCCGAATCGATTCTGAACTATAACATCGACTGTCGGTGGGGTATGTCTCGGGGCCGATCGAAACCCGCAGGATCGGACGCCGAACGGATTAACCAACTGAGTGAACAAAGTACCCTCTGCGTTGGTTAACAGCTAAGGAAGGCGTGTTCAGCCTTGGCGACTGTCCCGATGACCTCCTGCGTGGCCGAACTGATCCGGCCGAGCCGCTCCTGAATGCTCTCCGCATGGTCGTCCTGCCACGCGGGAAGATAGAACTCTGATCCGATCATATCTAGGTCGGAATACCGCCCGACGATGTACGCAACGGCTTCGGCTTCGACCTCGCGTTTCGCGCGCTCGCGCTCGTCGTCTCACCGTCGGCAACGTATTTAGTTATAGCAAGATACTGTCCAATTATATTCGGATGGCTGTACTGGACGACCTCTCGGGATTCGAGTTCGAGGACTTGATGGAGGACGTCTTCCGGAACCTCGGCTACGAAAACGTCCGCCAGGCCGAGCGGACGGCCGACGAGGGTCGCGACGTCATCATGGAGGAGGTCGTTGACGGCACGCGACGGGCGATCATCGTCGAGTGCAAGCACACCGGGACGGTCGGCCGGCCGGTCGTCCAGAAGCTGCACTCGGCCATCGCGACGTTCGACTTCGACGGCCCGAAGCGAGGGATGGTCGCCACCACAGGTCGATTTACGAACCCTGCCGAGGAGTACGCTGACCGGCTCCAGCGGAACGACGATCCCTATCCCATCGAGCTGATCGACGGCGAGGACCTTCGGGAGATCGCCGACGAAATCGGTCTCGATCTCTACAACGGGCGCATCGAGATCCTCTGTGACGAGACGCTCCGACCGTACGATCCGGCGGCGGATGTCGACGCACCTGTCCAGGAGGCGTTCCGCGACATCGAGAACATCGAGGCCGCGGATCTGCCGGTGCCGCACTCGCAAGTGACGTTCCGACCGGTGGTTGCGATCACCGCCGACACGAACGCTGTCTTCGAGACCTCAGTCGGTGTCATCCACCGGATCAACGACCGCACACAGTTCGTTGTCCACGCTGAGCGCGGCCATCCAAAGGTGGCTGACGACGAGGTCGCGACGCTGGTCACCGAGAATTTCCACGCGACGGTTCCCCTCGATACCGGGCAGTTTACCGAAGTATTCGACGACGTCGACGAACGACGGTTCGGCCAGACCCAAACGGAGTACAAGGAGTGGGCTGTTGACCGCCTCCAGGATTACCACACGACGACGGTGACCTACACCGGCGACAATAACGTCACGTACAACAAGACGTGTGAGCCCAATCTCTCGGACATCTCAGTGCAATCGATTGAGCCGGTGTATCTACCTGAGGTTCGGCAGACGACAGAGATACTGGAGTACTCGTATCCGTACGAATACTATGCTGCTGGCCCCTCACGGGTCACTCTGGAGGACGGGATTCATCGCTGCGTCCACTGCGAGACGAGCGGCGTCGACGAGACGTACACCTACTGTCCGAACTGCGGGGCCATCGCCTGCGACAGCCACATCAAGACCGAACGGCTCGAAGGGGAGCCGGTCTGTACCGGCTGTGCGGTGACCGAACGGTTCGCGCTGAAGAGGAAGTACTTCTACGACGAACAGAATCTCGACGCGTTCCGCAAGGAGTACGCCGAGATGCCCCTACACGAGAAGGCGATGGAGAACAAGCTACTGGCTGGCGGGAGCGTGGTTGCGACGCTGCTGCTCGTCGTCGGACTACTCGTGATCGGCGGCATCATCTAACCCGTCGCAATTTTCCGCCAGACTGCGGGGTTGGTGTTACGAGACACCGTACTGCTCTTTGAGTGCCAGATATTCGTCCTTCTTTGGGAGGATGACTGGCAGATCATCTGTCCTGTCGAAGTCGCCCCGAAGTGGCCGATACAACGCTTTCATAGTGGATTCCAGGTCGTACCACCGTGCGGTCTCGACGAGTGTCTCCTGATCGATATCCTCCGCCTCGATCAGCAGCATCGAATAGCTGACGCGCCGGGATCCGCTATCCAGAAGGAGCGTATGGCATACGACTTCAGCAGGCGTTAGGTCTTCGTCCGGCGCATACCAGAACGGAGGCTCGCCGGCGAGGAAAAACTGTAGACCATACGCTGCAAACCGACCCAGTCCGGTCATCTCCCAGTCCGGAGCTGCTTGGAGTGCGTCCGTATCCTCAGCGGTCTGTAGGCGGACGAGGGATCGCTTCGGATCGCACCACGCGATCGTGGCGCTGGGGGCGATGTCCCGGACTCGGGCTCGATGTTCGTGTTCTACGGCGGCCTGAGCGAACGCCAACAGCGGCGAGACCTCGTCCCGGAGGGCGTACTTCGAATCGGATTGGGAGAGTAACGCTCGGTGCTTGAGCGGCGATAACGCGCTGTGGACACCTTGTCGGGTGATTCCGAGTCGGTCTGCGATATCAGCGATGTGTCGTGGTCTATCGAGATACCAACACACGCGGAGTGTGGCTGGCGAGAGCAGTTCCGTCCAGTCTACGTGGCTGAACTGCGACTGGAGCGTTCGATACGCTTCGGTGACGGGATGTTCTGCGATGCGGACTCGACGCTGATTGCTGGAGCCACGGGTTTCTGCGAGCAATCCCGCTGCGAGCAATTCGTCGAGTACGTCGTACAGATGTTCTCGTGAGTACTCGGTTTCGGCCGTGAGTTCTTCCGGTGTCGCTTCACGGCCGGTACTCAGCGCGTCAAGCACGGCGAGTCCAGCCTTTGTAATCATCTGGGTCTTTCTAAACCCCAACTATATAAATAGGATTTGGGATTTTACTTGACGACTACTTCATGCCGAGTCGGTCGGCCATCTAAGCCTGGGAACGCGAAGTTCCCGTTATGCGAAGATCCAGTTCAATCCCAGTGAGTTTCCACCCACATCCGCCCCATCGTCGAGAGTTGCGTTTCGAGGCGGTTCCCCTCTTTCTCGCGGTTCACATACCCCTTTTCGTCGAGTTTCGAGACGTTGTACTGGACTCGGCTCCGGAACGACTCGTCATACTCTTCTCCCTCTTCTTCGGCCAACTGTTCGGCGAGCGCCGATGTCGATGAGATCGGATCCTTCTCAAAGAGGAAGTTCAGGATGGTCTCTTCGAAGGCCTCAACGTCGCTGCCAGGCGACGACGGGAACTCGACATACATCTGCCCGTCGAGGTCCCGGGCACCCTTGGTCACGCCGTTCTCGTCGATCTTGTTGAGCAGGTCCTGAATGTTCGTGTACTGCGGATGGACTCGGATGTCCTCGCTCATCTCCTCGAAGAGATCCTTCGCGTCTTCCAGGGCATCGATCATTTCGAGGACGAGATACTTGTCAGGGGCGACGTAGTAGGTGTGGAGCATATCTCGGATTCCCTCGACCTCGGACTGGTACTCGGCAATAATCGAATTGGCTGCTGTAGCAAAAGCGAATGCAGTCGTCCGGGGCATCGAGGAGATGTTGACGAAGACCTCGTTTCCAGCTTCGAGCTCGTCGAGAATGTACTCGTGAGCCATGGGATAGAGAGTCTCGTACTCGTACAGCTCCTCGATATCGATGGGCTCTCGTTCGACTTCGACATCGATCAGCTCAAAGGAGTTCTCAAGTCTGTTGGTCATATTCGACGCCAACTCCGCAGCACGATCCGTCGCGTCATCATCTGGATCTCCCTCGTGCGTGATGAGTACAACCCGGTCAGCGTCCATCTGTCCCTTCGAAATCGGATAGATGAGCCGGTCGAAATCGAATCCGACCGGGATGAAATGAACTCGTTCGGTCATAGTCCCCTCTGCCTGTGATTCATGCTAAAGACCTTCGTTATCTGCTATCTATGTGTGTCGATTTATGGATTTGGTGGCCAGCCGTGTTTCGGCATACCTAAGAATCGCCTACTTGTAGAAGAAATTTCGAACAAAACTTATCCCTGTGCGTTGCATAGTGTCACGATAGGCACCACCGAGACACAACCGTGCCTGAGAGACCCGACATGCCCGGCGACCGATTTCCCCACGAATTCGTACCGAAGACCAAACCCGGAGCTTCCACTGACAGACGCCTCTTCGGCTACAACATCGAGGAGTTCTCGGCCCTCCAAGCACCGTTCCGTCGGTCGACTTGGTTCGTGAACCATCCACGAGAGGCGTTCATGCACCCCGACCAGACGCTCATCATCAACTCGATGGAACAGAACAAGTTCCTGGTCGGTAGAACTCCCGAGGACGAGTTCGAGCGACTGCAGGAACTGGACGGGATTGTCGATGTCTACTTTCCAGGCGACCGCTGGGTCATGGAAAGCGACGAGATGGACCGTCGCGAGCTCCTGAGCGAAATTGAGCGATCGGTCGAGGGACAGAAGACGCTCTACCGGATGGTCGAGGATGCCGGACTCGACGTCGAGATCTATCCCATCATCGTGGGGTGGAAGCCGTGGCACTACGAGCACTGCCGGGAGCTGTTCGAGGTCTTCGGCACGAAGTCGTGTGCCTTCGACGGAACCGAGTACAATTCGAAGTTCAACCTCTGGGACGATCTGGAGGCCCTGGTCGAGACGCTCGGCCCGGATCGGATCTACCTCAACGGTCGGGTCTCACACGAACATCTCCTCCACGCCCCAGACGAGGTCGTTGCGTTCTCCGGGAAGACGTCAATCCTGGACGAGTGCAGGCAACCGAACGGGGAACACGACCCCAAACGGTTAACCGAGACTATCAACTGGAGGATCGAGGCCCTACACAGCTCGCAAACAGCACTTGACGAATTCATGGTGAGCCAATAATGCCACGCAAAACCGGCGGACCACCGAAAGGACGCACCGACGAAGAACAATGGCAGCCACCGGGACGAGAGGAACCGCTCCAACGGTCTCTCGATATAGCCCTGGAACTCGAACTGGACGACGAGGAAGAAGACCCGGAATTCATCTACGGAGACATCGTTCATGACACCGAGGCCGACGAACCGATCGCCCTGGTCGTGGTGAACGTCCCCGGACTGGAAACTGACGAGTGGGAGTTTGAGGACGGAGACACGCTGGCCGACAAGACTCCGAAGTATCCGGATGACGACGAGGTCATCATAGTTACCCCACTCGATGTGCTCGAAAAGCACATCACGAGATGGAGTGACCGAGAAGCTGCAATCCCACTCGACGAACTTCTTGAAGAGGAAATCCCCTTCGCACCGTTCCCGTCTCTCCAACTGATCCGGGTCGAAGACTCCCACATCCGAGACTGAAATGGCCGACGAGCTGTGGCGCTTCTTGGTCTTGCTTGACCCTTGTTCTTCACCGGAACGCTCAGGACCATTATGGGCACGTTTGGAGATGTAGTACACCTCCTGTGTCCCGACCCGCCGAACCCCTTCAGCGTCTAGTGGTGTTAGGTGTCCCGCATAGTCAATGACCGAAACCCCCTACAGGTGCGTAGGCGGTCACACTCCCACGCACCAGTAACATGGGGCGCCGCTTCTGGTACAGCGCATATCCCGATGCCGTTGAGACGGTTATCGAGCCCCTCCAGAGTGTCGCTCAGGAATAAGGAAGCAGTGATCCGATGTTGGTGTTTCGGAATTACCTCTCTGAGGAGAAATGCCGTGAATATCTACGCCATGCAATATGTAATGATACTGACTATCATCCTTAGTATGGATATAATGAATCTCTTTGGTGCCTAAAATGTATTCTAAACGCGGTTAGTATCTTGGACGTAATTACGACACTCTCCTTGAGTGGTTTACTTGATTTTCTTTAGCCTTATCTCAGCCTCTAAAATGGCTTTTTCTCCCCTCTCTAAGTCATCAATTTCGAATATCTCCCTGACTTCCTCGGGGATTGTAGTCTGAAATTTCGGCGGTCCCACTTTTAGTGTCGTAGTAGCTGATTCCGGCGTTTCTTTTCCCATAAGCCACTGTATGGTGTAATCTTACTTAGTTTTACTGGGAACTAATTGAGCGTTCTCAGTCTGGATGAGTAAATAATACATGGTTCCGTTCTATGACGGGCCTACACAACATTGAAATCATACCTCCGTTCCGTATGGCGAATATTCATTTCGGGAGGGTCAGTAGTTCACAAGTCCCTAAGCTGTATGTGCTATTTACACAGTATATGGGCGTCCTTATACAACGGTCCAAAATTTTATTAATACCACGCAGTAAGACACAGTAAGTGTGACTCCTGACCACGTTTCCACAGGATTAGGCGGCTACGAGACAATAAGGAAGGACGAGATCGAGGAGTACGTCGAAAAATATGGGTTCCCAAGTAAAGCTGCTTTCTTCCGGGCCGCTCTCTCAGCAGGCATTGCTACTATGGAACACTTGGACCCTCACGAAGTGGATTCAAACTCTCAAGCACCTGATGCCGTCACAATCAGAGACCTCATTCCCGACGGCAAAGAAAATGCTGTTGATGTTCGCGATGAGTTACCTGAAATGATTGAGGATGACCTCCTCGATATCGTAGATAACGATCCTGAAATTGTCCGTGATGGGTGGTTGGTCTACAAATGAAGGGTGATTCGGACGATAAGACAAGAAGCAAACGTGACGACGAGTCCTACATCGATTACTACTTGGATCACCACAACTATGCGGACTCGACTGAACAAAACTACAGGTGGGCTTGGAGACGACTCCGTTGGTGGTGTGATGAAAATGGCATTGACCTTGATAATCTAACACATAGTGACGTTGGAGAACTCTGTCACGATTGGGAGGAAGATGACGACCTTTCAAGTTTCCAAGCGAAACACTTGATAGATACTCTCAGTAGAACCTGTGACTGGCTAATTAATGTAGCAGGTGAAACAGATTTTAACCCATTTCGGGAACACAAGTCGTTTTTCGACACCGATTATGACAAGGGGAAAATGGAGATTCCATTAGAACGTCTCAGGGAAATTGTGAAAGAAGCTAAGAGTTACAATCTCACCCTCTTCGTTACCATGTGTATCTGCCTGAAAACTGGTCTGAGGCATGGGGAGGCTATAAACTTGGATTGGCGTGATGTTCATCTCACTCATCCCATCTCAGAGAAGCTTCCTGAACCTAGGCAAGAAGTATTCAATCACCCTGATTCGCTGTATGTCGACTCTTCTATCGATAAAGGTGATGTTGTAAATGGAGAAAAAAGACGGACAGGTAACAAGCCAATGTCCTCGAGGACTATCCCTCTTGATAATGAGCTGAAGAATCTTCTCGTCTGGTGGGCTGTTATATCCCCCCCGACTACCTCTCCGGCAAAACCAGTGGTAAGAATGGTCACTACATTTAATGGAGGGCGCCCGAGAGACCAGACTACGAACAAATACATGACAAACTTCAGCCGAGAGATGGGAGTGAATAGTCCCGAACACACCCACTTCGGCCTTGACTATCATTGGTGTCGGCACTGGGCAACAACTATGCTCAGAGCCAATATCTCACCTAAAGAGGTGGCTCTTGGGACACCCAAGTCGTACGTCAAAGGGATACGAGGTGATTCAGGTAGTGACGTAATCGAGACTTATACACAGGATTGGGAATTCATCTACGACGGCTCAACAAAGCCTTACAGGCAAGTCTTTGAAGATAACATTCCAAATCTTTTCAATAATAGTTTAAAATCGTACTGATAATTAATATGTCTTTATCACAGTCGAGGTGAAAATCTAGGAATCAACTGAACTGTCGATGATTCCGATACGTCCGCCAAAGCAACCGTCGTCATAGAGAAAGTAAAATGTGTTAATGACAGTTGTAAATGTGCCAGCGGGAATTCCCAGGGTATTCCCCAGCCGTACCTCTACCGGTAATATCGGGGCGACGGGATGATGAAATCAGAATATATCGGCAAGCCGTGATTGAGGTCGGTATTATGACACTTATGTGTGGCTGAGAGAGAACTATTTTTAGCTACCGGAGAGAGTGGAGTGACATTTAAGAAATAATTAAAATATAGACTAATTTGTGCGTTACAGGAGCTCAAATACACGAATACGTCCTACGCGATTTGTGGCACGGATATAAAAGTCACAATAGATCCTACACCGGAATAGCACGATTCTGAAGAACTCCCCCGGCGCTAGGACGCCGGAGGAATCGTGCTGCCAGCGCTATGACAGCAAGTCACACTACCAGGGTCAGCAGTGATAACTCTGTCTCTCAGAGCGAGAGTTCGAAAACCGACCCACTGACACCCAGAGTCGTACAGTTTCCACACCAGCTCGATGAGGCGACTAGCAGCACCGACGTCGATAGCACAGTTGATCGACTCGGTGAAGTGACTACGGAGTCACAGACGTGTCAGCAGGATAGTGCGGACGAGTATCTAATCGACGAGAGCGTATCCACGAGAACGCTACAGTCGCGTCGAAAGGCGACACTGACAACGGAGGCGATCTGAATGACCGCTTCGAGCGACGAGACGGCATCACTCGCCATCCCGATGGATCCCGACGTCGCGTTCGAGGCGCTCGGAAATAGTCGCCGTCGCCGCGTCGTGTTGTCGCTGTCACGCACCCACGGTGAGCTCACCGCCAACGAGCTCGCAGCCGAAATCGCAGCTATCGAGAACGCGATCGACCCCAGCAAAGTTGGCAGTGACGAGCGCACGTCCGTCTACATCACGCTCACCCAATCGCATCTTGAGACACTCGATGAGTGCGGTGCTGTCGACTATGATGACCGATCTAAGACCGTTACTGCAACGGATGCGACCGAACCGCTCGCCGAATATATCCGTCGGCTGCAGACGGCCTGCTACAAGCCAGATACGGGGGATATCTGATGACGGACAGCCAACAACGCGCACTCGCGACGCTTCGAGACATCGATGCCAGCTTCCACCGATTGTTTGAGGCGGTCGCTGAGGACGGAGCGACTGCGTCGACACCAGTAGAAGATCCGCTTGCCATACTACGGCGCGCACGCTCGCAGATCGATGCTACGCTGTTCGAACACCAGCGCCAAACAGCCGATGACATACGTCCCGGCGGTGAGTCGTGTATTCTCCAATGGAATCCAACCGGTACTCCGCCGCGGCGACTGGTCCTCGATTCTGACGGCGATGGCGACTGCTGGACTCGCCGTGAACTCGAGTGGACTGGCAACGGCTGGCGGATGTGCGGACACGATACTGTCCATGATGTTGCGATCAGTGTCCCCGCAGAGCCACGCTATCCAGACCCCGTGAATCCTCCGACACTCGACATGCTCCTCGAATGGATTCGCGGCACGTGGACGCACCCTGATCCGGATGTTCTCGTTTTCGATGCGACGGCGACGGGTGAACAAGGCGTAGTTGCGGCTGTCGACGATGAACTGCGGTACCGCGAGCAGGATAGCCACCAGTGGTACACTGTCACCGACGAGGAGGAACTCTACCACCACCTCCAGCAGCAGGGCCAGCCAGCCGTCCAGTCGCTCTCAGAGACGCCGCTGACGCGCCTGCACTTCACTCCAAGTCCACTCACCAATGACGACAGATGAGGCAACTCTCGATGGGTACGAGGACCATATGAGCCTGCTGACGGAGACAATCGAGGCACTCCGTGAAACACTTGAGCGCGATCATTCGCTTTCCACTGACCAACGGATGTTCGCCCGCCGGCTCCTCTTCCTCGCGAGCCAGCCGATCACTGAAGCCGAACAGATTCTGCCCGACCCAGAGCAAGACACTGACCCAGCGGAAGATTGGACTCCTGATGCATGGGATGACTACGCGGATGCAGTCACCCATATCGAACGGCAGTTGTGCTGGCTGATTCGCTCACTCCGTGCTGTACAGCCGGCAGCCCACCACTACGACGAAACACCCGCCGAGAAGTTCACAACAGCCCTCGAGTACGCGACAGCCCTCCGAGATATCCTGCCAGCGGTTCCCGAAGACAGCCAGGTTCTCGCCGACATAGAGGACATCAACCTCGACAACGTTGACCCGCACGTCGGGGGGCGTGGGAATGGTGATGGGCGGTGGCTGGAGTATCAACTCGAGCGTGCACTGGGGCGCTGGGGATACCGTGCAGCGACACGCCAACACCTCTATAGTATGGAGATTGATGTCGTCGCTAAACGGAAGGAGAAACAGCAGCAGCCCAGCGACTGGATTGTCGCCCAGTGTAAAGACTGGACAGACGACCCAATCACACCGACGGCTCTCTTCCGGTTGTGTACCGTGGCGTTTGCCTGTCGTGCGATGCCGGTGCTCTGTCACACGACCGAGTTGACGCCTCGGACCGAGAAACTGGCGCGTGAACTCGAGGTGCGCGTGCTTGAGCTACCAGATCTGGAGCGTGCAGAGCTGCCTGCCCCACAGATTGCCAAACCAACGATGGAATTCCGAGAATGGGAGCCACAGTACCGCGCTCGCGAGCATCGTGGCATGTTCCCGTTGATGTTCCGCAGCGAGCCAGGGAAACGCTTCAGCTACGTCGCCGGGTTCAAGCCAGTCGGCAACGACGCCGACTACGAACCGATCGAGAATGATCGGGATGACGATGCGCATCCCGCTGCTGGTCATTAACTCTCTACAGGATTGGACAGCGAGTTTCGAATTATACTTCTACTGGCCAGGAGCGAAATTCTCTGAAATGTTCTTCGGATATCTGCTGAGGCATATCCATCTGCGAAAACCGTATTATCGTCCGCCGACAGATATTGGTACGGATGCCCGTTCCGGTTGACGAACTCACGAGTGACGATCGGTTCCCGATCAAGCCGGACACGAACGAGTACTGCGCTCTCAGCTTCCTTATTGCACACCGCGAATACGGCTTCACTCCACGCGAAATCGCAGATCGAACAGCCCTCAGCAAGACCGCCGTGTCGAACACGATGGATCGTCTCTTCGAGCACGGGCTTATCGAACGAGTAGACAACGTCTATTACGTTGACCCAAGCCGAGCCAGTGAGCTAAAGCGACGACTCGAATCGCTCGATTCACTCGTTCAATTCTTCGAGTCAGCCCCCGACGACAGCTACGCCGAGAAGGACTGGGAACAGGAACTCCCGACCTTCGATCCAGATGGAAAAGCAGATGCCCCGGAGGGGAACTCCGAAACGGCAGAAGCACAAGCAGAAGCCCTCATCGCAGATATCGAAGATTGTCGTAGAACGGAATAACCTCGCTTCCGTGTTTAAATTCCGCGTCCATGTCTCAGTACCGGCTTTCCAAGACCATACAGGGGAGTTCGTCGTCGCCGCCGGTGAGCGTGAAATAGAGTGCCGTACTGCCTTAGTGGAGGCCAGTGATTTCGCCAATCCAACGGACGCCGTTGAGGGCAGGCGTGTCCTGGACGACCGACGCGATCCGGTCGTTCAGCTGGGACACGCTAAGGACCTCTCTCGCATCGGGTTCGACCGCCTGCCGTTCGGTATCCGGTGCGTCCGCCATCTCCGTTTCCTAACTTCTGAACAGGAACCCCAAAAAGCTACGTTCGAGTGGTAGGATTGACAGCGTTACGCAGGCCTACAGGTCGCGGGGCTGGACCGTCTTCCGGTCGTTGGCCTCAGCACGCTCTGCGGCGTCGTCGAGCAGTTCGGCGACCTCTTCGTTGAGGGCGTCGTAGAAATCTGCCGAGACGTTGTGGTCCGAAAGTGCGTCCTTCACGGCTGCTTTGACGATCAGGTCAGACATTCCATCGCGGACTTCTCTTGTCCACCATATAAAGGTTCGAAGTTCTCACGTAGTCTTCCTCGCCAGTCACGCCGAATTCGCCTCTGAGTACCAGAGAGAACATATGCCACCCCTCAAAAATAGGCAACAGGCAGATGCACGATCTAACTGGGTTCCAGCGGGATATCTTGTACGTAACCACCGGGCTCGAGGAACCACATGGGCTCGCAATCAAGGACGAACTCGACGACTACTACGAGCAGGAGATCAATCATGGCCGCCTCTATCCGAATCTCGACGATCTAGTCAACAAAAGACTGCTGGAGAAGGGTGAACTCGACAAGCGGACGAACGTGTACACAGTCACGCAACGGGGATTACGGGAAATCGAGGCGCGACGTGAGTGGGAAAGTCAGTATTTAGAAGACGTGAACGCACCCACTCCGTCGTAGAACCATTATAAAAGCGGGACTGCTTTACCCACTTCCCACGAATCCACAGTAAGATGGCTCGGCTCGTCTTCTATCACCACCCCCAGGCCGAGAATTTCTCCCTCAAATTTAGCTCGGCATCGGTGGCAGAAATCCTGTCTCAGCGAGAGCAATCCGACGAGTCGACAAAGCTCATCGGGTACCCCTTTGACACACCGGTCTATGTGCTCTATGAAGGCAAGTCAGAGATCGAATCTGCCCAAGAGGTCGACTTCGATCAGGAATGGCTGAGCGACCGTATTCGTGACCTCCCCCGTGCTGGGCAGGTTGTCGCATTCCGATTAGTAGAGTTGCTCGAAGCCGCGGTCGATGTTCGAGATGAGGATGAGTTCCGGCTCTACAAGGAGTTCGAACCGCAAAAGATCCAGCAGGCACTCGATCACGTCTCCTGGGGAGCACCACTGTCGACCGTCGCTGGAGAGGTGATGTCGAATTTGATCCTCCGACATTCCCTCCCAAATGCGAATCATCGAACTGGCATCGCGATGCTCCAGTTCTGTATTGAGAGTGTGGAGCCGGATTTTGAGATGCCACGAACGCACGTCGACGACGATACCTGGCGAGAGTGGGTTGATCCCTATATTGTTGATTCTAAGCGGCTCATCACGGTCCGCCGGAACAACCTCCGTTTCAAGCAACTCGAAGAGCTGGACGTTGATCTCGTCGAACGGAAAGACGGAATCCAAATCCGATTAGCCCAGTTCGAGCTGGATATGCACTGGCGAGAAGCCCTCTCAGAGTACGCTGAACAGCACGAATCCCACTGTACGGACTTTGCACAGTCAGTTCTCGAACGAGCAGAGCGGGACGATCTGCTTGACCGTCAAGGACCAACGAAACAAGAGTTCATCACGTATCTGGAGGACGGACTGGTCGAACGGGACTTCAGAGAAATGTTCTGATCAGTCGCGAAGCTCGGCGACCGACTGTCCGACCTCGCGAACGTGTTCACTTCGCTCGAGGTCAAGTTCCTCGGCGAGGTAGTCAACCGTCTCTTCGAGGCTCATATTGGAAAGAAACCCGTCTAACGGTATAAACCTAGTGCTGGCGCAGCAATGTAGCCCATCAGACGAGCGTCTGTGTATACCGGACTATGCACCCTTCGGGAAAACTGTGGAACCGGTGACCGCGTAGCGATACTCACCGAAATTTCGCAGTGTCGCCATTTGCTGTCCACCAACCGGACTCAATTGAAAGAAGCTCCGAAGCGTTCGGGAGCGTTTCAGTCTGCAGGTTGTGCGTCAGTCGCTGGTGTCCCGCCCGGAAGCTCGGGAATGGACAAGTCCACGCGGCGGAGCAGCTGAGCGTTGATGGCAACGATGACCGTACTCAGTGACATCAGGAGCGCGCCCACGGCGGGAGACAGCAGAATCCCGATCGGTGCCAACACGCCCGCTGCGAGCGGAATCGCGAACACGTTGTACCCCGCCGCCCAGACAATGTTCTCCTGCATCTTCCGGTAGCTCGCCTTACTGAGCTTCACCAGCCGAACGACGTCCATCGGGTTGTTCTGAACGAGGATAACATCCGCCGACTGGACCGCGACGTCAGTGCCACTCCCGATCGCAATGCCGACGTCGGCTCGCGTTAGCGCCGGCGCGTCGTTCACACCGTCGCCGACCATCCCCACGAGCTTGCCCTGGTCCTGGAGTTCCTGGACTTTCTCGTCTTTGTCTTCGGGGAGGACCTCCGCGAACACCGTGTCGATGCCCAGTTCGTCGGCGACGGCGTTGGCGACGTCCTGGGAGTCCCCCGTCAGCATCGCCACCTCGATACCCAGATCGTGGAGCGCGTCGACGACGCGGAAACTCTCCTCGCGGATCACGTCGGCCATCGCGAAGGCGGCAATTAGCTCTCCGTCACGAACGAGATATACCACGGTCTGAGCGTTCTGGCCGGCCTCGTCAGCGAAGCGCTGGAGGTGGTCGGGGATCTCGCTATCGAGCTGGGTCAACAGGTTCGGCCCACCGACGTACACCTCGTTTCCACCGTCGGACTCGTCCGACGAGCCTCCGGCGAAGCCGGAGACGTCGACGTTTGCGCGAACCCCTCGACCTTTGATCGCCTCGAAGCTGGACGCATCAGGGGCACTGAGGTCTCGCTCGTCGGCGGCCTCGCGGATCGCTCGGGCGATCATGTGTTCGGAGTCGCTCTCGACGGCTGCCGCCAGCCCGAGCGCGTCATCCTCGTCGACGCCGTCGACGGTCGCCATATCCACGACGCCGTGTTCGCCTTCGGTGAGCGTCCCTGTCTTGTCGAAGATGATGGCGTCCAGGTTCCGTGCGTCCTCCATCGCGATTCGGTCGCGGACGAGCATCCCGTTGCGCGCTGCAAGTGAGGTGTTGATCGCGACGACCAGCGGGATAGCGAGCCCGAGAGCGTGTGGGCAGGCGATGACGAGCACCGTCACGACTCGTTCGATGACCGTCGCGTCGAACGAGACTGCGACCGTCCACGCAATCGCGGTCACGACTGCCGCCCCGAGCGCGACGTAGAATAGCCAGCCGGCCGCGCGGTCGGCCAACACTTGCGTCTTGGACTTGCTCTGTTGAGCTTCCTCGACGAGGCGCATGATGCCCGCAAGTGTTGTCTCCTCGCCCGTCGCACCGACGCGAACACGGAGGCTGCCGTCGCCGTTGATGGTGCCGCCGATGACCTCGTCGCCAGGCTCTTTCGAGACGGGCTTGGACTCGCCGGTGATCATCGACTCGTTGACGTCGGAGTCACCCTCCTCGACGGTGCCGTCAGCAGGGACACTTGCGCCCGGCCGGACGAGCACGAGATCGCCTTCCGAGAGCTCACTGACGGGAACTTCTTCGGTCTCCCCGTCGTCGGTGATACGCTCGGCGGTGTCTGGCATCAGTTTCGCCAGTTCGTCGAGCGCACTGGAGGCCCGCCGGACCGACCGCATCTCGATCCAGTGGCCCAGCAGCATAATGTCGATCAGCGTGACGAGCTCCCAGAAGAACGCCGACTGTGTGGGGAAAATCACGCTCGCGAGACTGTAGACGAACGCGACGGTGATCGCCATCGAGATCAACGTCATCATCCCCGGCGACCGGTCTTTCAGCTCCGGGAGTGCCATCTGGAGGAATGGAACGCCACCGTACGCGAAGACGATGACCGCGAAGACAGGGTTGATCCAGTCGCTGCCCGGGAATACAGGGACGGAGAAGCCGAGCCACTCCTGTAGCATTTCGCTGTACAGGAGAACGGGAATCGACAGGAGCGTCGAAATGAAGAAACGCCGGCGGAACATCTGTTCGTGGCCTTCGTGCATCCCGCCATGCCCCTCGCCGTGTCCTTCGTGGGAACCGTGGCCGTGCCCGTCGCCCTCGTGTCCGGCGTGTTCGTGCTGCTCGTGGGACGCCATCTCACCTGCCGCAGCAGGGTGAGCTTCCTCCTCTAGTAGCTCCTGTTCTATCCCTTCCTCGTCCGATTCCGCGACCGCTTCATCGTGCTCACCGTGTTCGTGCTGGTGACTGGTGGTGTCCGGCTGGTCCTCTCCTCCCGGGGAATTCTCAGCTGTATCTTTGTGGTCGTCCATGAGTCATGTTCTCTTTTGAGGTGGTTCCGCCGGCTTCCTGAATCTTCGGCCCTGAAACCGTACAGCAGGGTCAAGGTGGGCAAACTCCGAAGAGAACGGTGGACCGTTCACCTAGGAGCGTGATGTGCTATCCCCAGAGCTACACTACTCAGGCGTGGGCAGTGTATCCGGCGTCTTCGACAGCCTCAACGAGGACCGAGGCGTCGGCGTCACCATCAACCTTCGCCTGTTCAGCTTCCCGGTCTGCGGTTGCGTCGGTCACACCAGGTACCTCTTGAAGCGTTTCTTCTACTGTCTGTTCACAGTGGCCACAGGTCATCCCCTCAACGCTGATGGTCGTCGTCATACGTATGAATGTATGTCCTCCTCCCTTTAGCGGATTTCTCCTTCGATAGGCTGGTATGAGGTTCGGTTTGACTTTAGAATCAAAATAGGGATTGTCATGATTCTTTAGGTACTCGCCAACGGCGTGCTACTATGCGCGACTTGGACGAAACTGACCTCGAGATCATTCAGCTACTGATGTTGGACGCTCGTCGACCGTACAGTGATATCGCAGATGTTGTAGACCTCTCAGCGCCAGCTGTGTCGGACCGAGTCGAACGGCTACAAGAGATGGGAATTATTAATCGATTCACGCTTGACGTCGATCGCTCACAGCTCCGAGGCGGAATTCCGGTCCTGATTACGCTCGATGTCGAATCAGCCAGCCATAGCGCTGCATCGATCAAAGACGATCTCATCGACGAAGGCGCCATCGAACACGTATTCACCACAGCCGAAGCTGATCTAGTCCTGTACGCCAGAGTTCCAGATACAGACATCGCAAGCTGGCTTGCGGATACCATCGATACTGGAGCAGTCGATGACTTTGAGGTAACCCTTCTCGCGGGCGCTAACTGGGCACCAGAATTGGGGGAAACGGAGTTCGCGCTCTCCTGCGCTCAGTGTGGGAATACAGTTGACAGTGAAGGAACAGCCACCCGCATCGATGGAGATCTGTACCAGTTCTGTTGTCCATCGTGTGAGGCTCGGTTTGAGGAGAAGTACGAGCAACTCCGAGAAGAGGCTGACTGATTCGGGATTACGCGCCGCGCTTCATGACTTCTCCCTCGACTTTGGTCGTTGGAGAAGTCACTCGACGTCCGTCGCCTGATAGAAGACCAGCACGCCGATTACGAGGAGGCCGACGGTATATACAACGGCACCGCCGAAATCCCACACGTCGATGCTCGACGTGAATGCCGCGTCGAAGAGCGCGTTCGTCGCGTAGTGGCTCGGCAGTAGTTTCGTCCACTCAGGCGCGTCGGTAGCGAGCGGATTCTGGAACAGGAGGACGTCGACCATCGGCGAAAACAGCATCACGTACACCCCGCCCAGTCGACCCAACACGATGCCGACAACAACGCCGAGGATACCGTACGTGAGCCCGACCAGCAGCGTCGCGGCGACGAACGGAACGGTCGATTCGGGCGTAAACGCGAACACGGCGACCACAACCGACGCCATCGTGACGACGACGATCCCGAGTCCGAGCGTACCGACCCGTGAGACGACGAGGTCAGTCGCAGTATAGCCGGCCAGCCGGAGCCTGTCGTCGGCCGCTTGCGACGTCTGGACGAGGAACAGTCCGACGATACCCGAGAGAATGGCGACAGTGACGGGCGTCATGAACGCCGCCGCGAAGTCCGTCATGGGGACAGCAACCCTCGTTCCGTCAATCGTCGCGGGGACGTCGACATCCGGGACGAGCAGGACGAACGCGCCGATGATGTACGCCGGCAGGAACACGAGCAGCGCCAGGAGGACCGGCGTCCGGCGGAACTCGCGAACGCCCATCCGCACGGCGGTCGTGACGCGGCGGTTCATCAGGCGTCACCTCCTGACTCGAGCTGGTACGTGTACGCGGCCACGCTCAGGAGGGCAAACAGCGAGAGGTGACCGAGAGCCGGGGCGAGGTGTTCGGTCGCTAGCGAGCCCTCGACGACGGCCTGCGTCACGATGGTGTGCGGGTGCGCGAGCGGTGCGAACTGCGTGACGCTGTCCTCGATGCCGAACAGGCCGCTCGCGAACACGTTGTCCACGTCGGCCAGGATGACGAGCAACAGCGAGCCCTCGAGTTCCCTCGGGAGCACGCTGCCGACGACGATGCCGAGCAAGCCGTAAATGGCACCGGCTATCGCGAACCCACCGAACGCGGCGAGCGGTGCTCCAATCGGGTCGTCAACGAGGACAATCAGAGAGAGCGTGGCGACCACACTGACGACGGCGCTCGCGACGGCGACGGTCGCGAACCGTGCGGTGACGAGTTCAACGCCGCGAAAGCCACAGATGGCGAGTCTGCGGTCGGCGTGCCGGGCGCTAATCATCTGGAAGAGGCCGAGGACGCCCGCGAGCGCGCCGGTGGCGAACACGGCGCCGGTGATCCGTCCCACTGTTGCGACCGACCCGCTCACCGCGAAGACCCCTACGTCGGGGAACTGCCCCATGCCGATCCCGTAAATCTGGATCGACAGCGCCGGGAGGACAACCAGCAACACGACGGTGAACGGCTCTCGGACGAACGAACGCGTGCTCGCTTGGATTCCCGCGAGCGTCCGGTGAACGGTGCTCATTCGCTTTCCTCCTGGCCGGCGGTCGCTCGCTGACCGCTCCCGGCGCCAGCCTCGTCGATAAATGAGGCGGTCCGCTCGCAGGCGACGTCGTCGTCTGTCGGCTCCGAGCTGAGGCCATCGTCGTCGCCGATCTCCTGTCTGTGGAGGTGGCCTTCGTGGAGCTCGTAGACGACGTCGAACCGGTCGCGCTCGTTGATGATGTGAGAGATGATGGCGACGCCGACGCCGCGGGCCCGAAGCTCTTCAGTTAAGTCCCAGAAGGCTAAGAACGTCTCCCAGTCGAACCCGGTGTACGGTTCGTCCAGCAGAAGGAGGTCGGGCTCGTGCATCAACGCGACCGAGAGGTTGACTTTCTGCCGGTTCCCCCCGCTGAGGTGGCGGATCTGCCTGTCACGGAAGCGCTCGAAGTCCAGCACGTCGGTCAGCCACGCTCTGGCGTCGACGATCTCGTCGTCGCTCATCCCGTAGGCAGTTCCGAACAGTTGGAAGGTCTCGTCGACGGTCAGCCGGTCGTATAGCCGCGGCTCCTGCGGACACCAGCCGATAGAGCCCGCCCGTTCAACCTCGCCGGCGTCATGGTCAAGGACACCGGCGAGGATGCCCATGAGCGTCGACTTCCCGCTCCCGTTCTCGCCCATTATCCCGACAACCTGTCCACGCTCGACGTGGAGGGTCGCGCCGTCGAGTACTTCGACGGACCGGGTAAACGGGAGGATAGAGTCGTAGGTTTTCTCGACGCTGTTCGCACTAACGACGGTGTCACCGGAACTGTTCGCGGTACCTCCGGCGTCGTCACCCTTGGAAGCTATGTTCATCACATTCGTATGTACGCACACATATTCTAATGCGATTTCTCTTAGAAAACCTCAGTATCTGGCCATCACAAAATTATATTCAAAACGAATATCGGTTTGTAGATTTCGTATTCGGAGCATACCACAGCTGTGATTCTTGACGGGGAGACCCGGTAATTCACCAATCAGATTACCGTCTCGCTGAGGGAGAAGAGTTTGTAACCGCTCACTCCAGCCAGCTACAACTCCGTAATACCCCGCTGAAGGGCCCGCTTTCAGATTCCAAATTTCCCCCGAATCTCACCACTGGAATTGAAAGGCCAACACACGAGGGAGTCCGCAATAGAAGCCACAAGCGCATTAGGGAGAGGACCCGTATCTAAGAGTACCAAGATAATGGACAGATCAGATTACGCGATCCTCACGGCCATCGCCGTAATCACTGTCATTATCGGCCTTGTGACGACCAACCAATCCCTCGGGACGTTCTTCGCGGAGAGCACGCGGCAGGCCGCGACAACGACCGCCGCGATGGCGTGGATCACCTGGTGGGCGCTCGTCATCGGGTTCGCTATCGCCGGCGGCGTTGAGGCGTGGGTCTCGACCCAGCAGATCTCGGAGCTGCTCGAAGGCCACGGTCCGCGATCGCTCGGCGTCGCTACGTTCTTCGGGTTCGTCTCCTCGTCGTGTTCGTACTCGGCAATCGCTACGGCAAAGAACCTCTACAAGAAGGGTGCGTCCGCGGCGGCGGCGCTAGCAGCGTTCCAGTTCGCCTCAACGAATCTCGTCATCGAGATCGGGATCGTCATCTGGCTGCTGCTCGGCTGGGAGTTCCTGCTCGCTGACATTATCGGTGGGCTGCTCCTCATCGGCCTGATGTCGGTCGGCTTCGTCTACGTCGTTCCCGACAAGATTCTCGACGAAGCACGCGAGAATGTCACCGACGACGAGGGGATCACCGTACAGGACCCCGTCTGTGGGATGGAGGTCGATCCCGAGGAGACGGACTATTCCATCGAACACGATGGCCAGACGTATTACTTCTGTTCGCAGTCCTGTAAGGACTCCTTCGACCCGGAAGCGGCGAACACCTCTATCCCGGAGAAAGCAACCTCGTGGTCGGGGTGGAAGGGACTCGCTGACAAGCAGTGGAAAGAGTGGGCGATGCTGTGGGACGAGATCGCCATCGGGTTCATCTTCGCCGGCCTCATTGCCGGGTTCATCCCCGAATCAGTCTGGACGAGCGTCTTTTCCGGAGCCACGTTCGGCTTGCCGGTGTACGTCCTCTGGACGGCTGCGTTGGGGGCGATTATTGGTGTCGTCACCTTCGTCTGTTCGGTCGGGAATGTCCCGTTCGGCACCGTTCTCTGGACACGGGGTCTGCCATTCGGATCGGTGCTCTCGTACATCTTCGCTGATCTCATCGTCCCACCGATAATGAAAGCCTACGACGAGTACTACGGAACGACGTTCGCGGCGGTGCTGTCTCTGATGATCTTCGTCGCTGCAGTCATCGTCGGGTTCGTGATTCACTTCCTCTTCCTGAGCGTCGGCCTCATCCCCTCGCGGGCTGCCGCCGAGGTTGCCGAAGTATCCATCGAACTCAACTACAAGCTCGTATTGAACGTCCTCGCGACTGTGTTCTTCCTGTTCCTCTACTGGCTCCACAAACAGGATTCAGTCGGCGGCGGGGAACGCAGTAGTGAAGACCACGCGACGATGATGAACTGACCCTTGGCCAGCTGTCGATGGCAGGTAGGATCAGGTATCGTTGTGGCGCTCTCTGTACGTCTTCGCTGCGAAAAAGACGTATAGTGCGCCGATAGCCCGAACGGCCGATTTGAATGGCTCATTCCATTCGATCGACTCCGGACGCTCGTACAGGAACGCGGTGGCGAATCTCCGATACAGATCGGGAAACAGGAGGACGATCGCGCCGAACAGGCCGGTAAGATTCATCAGCCACGCGTATGCTCGCCCGTTAAGCAGGGAAACCGCAGCTATCAGAACGCCCTCCGACCGGACTGCCGGACGGACCCACCCTCTCACCGTCCCCTCGCTTGGATTCGCAATCGCGAGTTTCTCGAAGAACTCGACGATTTCGTCCGGGAACAGCGCTGAGAGAGCGCCAAGGACACCCACGAGTGTTCGAATCATACGATACGGTACGACTGAGACGGATATAATTCCCGCTGTGATCCTACACTCCCGAGAACGATGGGAGACCGAACAGTACCGGCTTCGAACCGAAGACGATACACAGAAATCGTTTTTCGAATGAACGTCCTGAATCCTCAGGGGTTCGGGGCATACAGGGCGTAGAGGATCGACAGCATCCCGGCGGCGGTGACGAGTGCTGCGACGAATCCTGCTTCGAAAATCGACACTTGGAGGAGTTCGAAGAGCACGCCCTCAAGGAGGCCACCAAGACCGACCAGCGCGAAGCCAGCGGCGACGTACAGGAGTAACTGCGTGTGATGCCGTTGGTATCCGCGATAGGCCTGGTAGGCGATGACCAGCGCCAGGGCGGTCGTGAACAGCTTGCCGATGACGAATAACGTGTGTTCCATAGGTCAGTCCCCCCGCATTTCCTCGAAGATGGACGTGATCCGGTCGGCGGGGTCCGGCCGGACGTCGATCTGCACGTCGAACCCCTCCGCCTGCAGGAGCACTTCGACGCGTTCGAGGCGCGCTTCGTACTCGCTGTAGTGCCGGCCGCCCGGGTCGACGTGCGTGTACTCCTCGAGGAGGCCCTGCTCGACGAGGCAGGTGACACGGCGCGAGACGGTCGGGCGTGACATATCGCATTCCTCGCTGAGCTCCTTCGCAGACAGGCGGTCGGTCTTCGTCGCCACGAGGATGTCGCGGGCGTACTCGTCGTCGAGCGTGGCGAAGATGTCCGACGGGTCGGCCTCCTCAGTCACACGTCCGTACTCGCTACAGGAGGGTAATATAGCCCCCCGGTTTTCTGACTCAGAACGCCGGCTCGCTAGTATATCGTCTCTACCCGCCTACTGATAGTTGAAGGTGCAATAATTATGTCCACACTCGACTCCGGCATGAACCAGCTTGAGAGCAGAGTCGGCGGCCTGACCGTCGGCGGGAAAGTCCACAGCCTCAGCGCGTGGTTCGTGCTGGCGCTCCGTCTCATGATGGGCTACGCGTTCGCGTACTCCGGGTTCACGAAGATCACCGGCGAGTTCGCGGCCGGCGGCTACCTGTCGAACGTTGCGGCGACGAACGGCAACCCGCTCGCAGGGATGTTCGCGTGGATGGGCTCGACGCCGTGGTTCGTCGAGTTCGCGAACGTCGCCGTGCCGTGGGGCGAGCTGTTCATCGGCCTCGGCCTACTGGTCGGCGCGTTCGTCCGCCTCGCGGCGTTCTTCGGCGCGCTCATGATGCTCATGTTCTACTTCGGGAACTGGGACATGGGCCACGGGTTCATCAACGGGGACTTCGCGTACATGCTCGTGTTCCTCGCGGTCGCCGCGTTCGCCGCGGGCCGCATCCTCGGACTCGACCAGTACATCGAGAACTACGACGTCGGCGGCGAGACGCTCGTCGAGCGCTACCCAGCCCTCGAATACATCCTCGGCTAACCACGCCGAGACCGTTGGGAGTACACCAATGCAAAATCCAATTCAAGCACGCGGGATTCGTTCTCTGGGACTCATCGTCGTTGGAGCGCTGGCTCTGGCCGTCGTCGCCGGAATGGCGCTAACACACGCGACCGTCCCGGATGCAATGATGTGGAGCTGGCACGACGGCATGTGGAACGACGGCCACATGGCCGGATGGGGTAGCTGGGGCTGGGGGATGATGCTGTTCGGGCTCCTGTGGATGGCACTCCTCGTCGCCGTCCCCCTCGGTCTCATCTACTGGCTGGGGACGCGGTCGCAATCGAACGGCGCCGCCGAGGATAGCGCACTCGCCGTCCTCCAAGAGCGGTACGCCCGTGGCGAGATCGACGACGAAGAGTTCGACCGCCGGCGCGCCCGTCTCATAAGTGGACGGTAGCGGACGGTCGTTGCCTACTCGCTGACTTCTGTTTTCACGACGGTTGCTGGACGCGTCGTCAATCGGAGAACGCGGTCGGTGACACTTCCGAGCAACGCACGATATTCGTCCGGCCGGCGTTTGGTACCGAGCACGAGGAGATCGGCGTCACAGTCGTCTGCGTGATTCACGATAGTCTCAGCGGGGCGACCATGTTGCATCGACGTCTCGATGTCGACATCGGCCTCTTCGGCTCGATGTCGGAATTCCGAAAGCGTCTTCTCGCCGTGTTCCTCGAGACCGTGTTCGGGTCCTTCGGCTTCGTCGACGTACTCGTCCCCGCTGTATGCAGTCACGACATCCTCGTCGACGACATAGAGCACGTGAAGGACTGCGTCGTTGGCGGCTGCGAGCTCGAGTGCGTGTGTTTCAGCCTCTTCAGACGCAACAGTTCCGTCGGTCGACAGGAGAATTCGGTCGTACATTCAGTCGGAATTCAAAGGCGGGTATCATAAATTCGGCTTCCAATTCCCTCCGCTCAAGAGTCACGGAAGCTTGTTCAGTATGGCCACGTCAGCGGATGTGCCCAAGAACGACTGACGGACTCAATCGATACTGTGAATCCTCGACGAACTGTCCGTTAGTGGTCGTGTCCCTCCATCACCATCGGATGCCCGGTGGCGTATTCGTCTGGGTCCTCCTCGAAGGTCTCCTTACAGGTCTGCGAACAGAAGTAGTACGTCTCACCGTCGTGGGTCGCCGATGGCTCGCTGTCGTCAGTTCGCATCCCACAGACGGGATCACGGTACTGGCCAGGCGCACCGAGGCCGCGACGATACACGTACAGGAGAAAGCCGGAAAGCGCGAACGCAATGAGGTTGAGGTAGAACGTGTAGTTGACCTCGAAGTACGTCTGCTCGGTCGCCGTCTCGCCGCCCGCCAGATCAGGGACGATGTTGAGGGCGTCGAACAGCAGCTCCATGAGGAAGCCCGTGAACGCCATCGTGACGAAGAAGACTCCGAGAATGTACAGCATCACTTTCCAGCCGTAGTATTTCCGGTAGACGTTCAGCACGGGAATCGTGATGAGGTCGGCGTAGACGAACGCGATGACGCCAGCGAAACTGATGCCACCGCCCCAAAGCGCGACCGCGAACGGGACGTTGCCCATGCTGCCGACGAAGCTGATAACGGCGATGGCGACGCCCATAATCGCGTTCTCGGCAGTCACAAGTAGCCCGTCGCCCTGGATGAACAGGGTATTCCACACCCACTGGGGGACGAACACGATGACGAACCCCGATATCAGGAAGCCGGCGATGACGTCCTTCCAGATCATCGACCACTCCTTGCGGTACTGGTTCCCAACTTTGTACCAGCCACCCCACGACAGTAACTCGTCACGCCACCCACCGCGGCTCGACATCTCCTGGCGGTAGGTCTCCATACAGCCCTCCGAGCAGAACTTGAGCGTCTCACCGCCGTCAGTCGTAAGCGTGTACTCGTCTTTGCCTTCCATCCCGCAGGTTGGATCCTCGGTGACGCCCGCCTCGTGATCGCGCTCGTTGAGCGTCTCTCGCACCTCATCGAAGAGGTTCTCCGGAAGCGTGAGATGAACGATGACGGCCATCACGGCGATGAGGATGAGTCCGCCGAGTAACTCTGCGACCAGGAACTCCCAGCCGAGCAGAATCAGAATCATCAATCCGAGTTCGACGATGAGGTTCGTCGACGCGAACATGAACGCGAGGAAGTTCACCGCGTGCGCTCCCTTCTTGAACAGGCCCTTCCCGATAGCGACGGCGCCGAAACTACAGCCACTACTGGCCGCGCCGAACGCAGTCGCCTTGGTGAGTCCGCTCAGATCACCGTCACCGAGGACCTGGGCCATCCGTTCGTTGGAGACGTAGACCTGGACGAGGCTCGTGATCGTGAGGCCCATGATGATCGCCCACGCTGCCGTCCAGAGGAAGCCCACACCGATACGTAGAGCTTCGAAGATGCCATCAATCATCGTCGCTACCATAGGTATCAGTTCGAAGGGATCATCTATTGCAGTTTTCCTTCAGATAGTTCGGGTCAGAGCCGTGGTGAGTAGGTATTCAAAAGAATAGTGGTGGGTGGAGCACGCAGTTCAAAGGCACAACCGCATTGAATAGTTAGTGCGTAGTATAATCTGAGAACCCCAACTCACGGAGGGAACACAATATGCCGACAAATTCAGACGATACGCGACTTGTTACGCTCCTCCTCGTTATCATCGGTGCCGTATTCATCGTCCCGTTGTTCTTCATGGGCTTCGGGATGATGGGGTTCGGTCCGATGATGGGCGGGATGTGGAGCGGTCACATGTGGGGCGACGGGACGATGCCCGGCTGGATGTTCATCGTCGGCATCGTGATGCAGCTGCTGTTCCTCGCTGCCCTCGTCGGTGGTGGGTACCTCATCTATCGCGCAGTCACGGGCGATTCGAGTGACTCGGACCAAGCACTCGAAGAGCTTCGGCTTGCCTACGCTCGCGGGGAGCTGACCGACGAGGAATACGAACAGCGACGCGAGGCACTCGAACGAGATACCTGATTACGACGAGACATCAAAACCGAAGAATGACCGGCTTCCCCGACCACCGTCAACAGTCTCCCCGTTCGCAACTTCCAGCGTGGCTTGACCGATACACGACGGTGGGGTTATACGGGCTCCTCATCGGGACTGGACTCTGTCTGGTCGCGTTCCTCACGAATCCCGTTCCCGATCCCTCGTTCCCGTGGGCGACGCTGCCCGAGTCTCTACGATTACCGATTGCACAGCCCCGGATCGAACACTGGCCTATGACCTACACTATCGGCATCTGGCTGTGGATTATCGGCTTTCCCGCGCTGTTCCTCGCTGGCTATAGACGATTCGGAGACTGGATGCCGTTCGGAACACCGATGTGGCTTGCTGGACTTCCGGCGCTCGCGATGCTCAGCTGGACGACATACTGCCGGTTTTTCTGGCCGAAGCTTCATCCGCCGACCTGGAACGCTCCCTCCTACACGGTCGTCTGCTGGCTATACTGCTCCTCGTACAACGTGCTCTGGAGTAATCTTGCCTATCTGATTGCGTTCGTCGGCGTCGCCGCGACAGTTCTAGCTGTGCGACGCCGGCACGTAGCCGGATACATCCTACTCGGGTTCGGAGTCTTCGCACTTCCCCTCGGATTGCCAGCTGTGTATGAGGGATATCGCCGGATAACTAAAACACACGGTGAAGTGAGGCCTTGACAGCGGTACAGGGCGCAAGCTCAAGAATCTCGGTGGCCACGAACGAACGCCCGGCGGAGGACAGTCAGGAGCACGTAGGTTTCGTACTTCTGGGTCTGACAGTGCTCACACGGCTGCATATCTGCGACGATCTCCGCTATCGCGTCGTCGTGGTCTTCTGTGAGAGTATCGAGTGCATCCCCAATCTGGGGCTGAACGGCCTCGATCATCTCCTCGACAGCGTCATCGGCTGACGCCGGCAGCGAGTACGAGAGGACGATCGTATTCGCGTGGTAGTACTTCGTCGTTCCACCGCGCCCTTCCTCGAAGCGGACGACGTCGACGAGACCGGCATCCCGTAACTCGTTGATGTGATGACGAACCGTGTTCTCCGTGCGGTCGACGCTGCGGTCCTCCAAACGGCCGTGGACCTCAGTTGCGGTGAGCGCCTCCTCAGAGAGGATATCGAGAATCATCGCCCGCATCGGTTCGTCGATGGCGTCCGAAACCCGGGTGTCTCGCACCGCGATGTCCTCAAGCCGGTGGTCGGTACCGGAACTACTCATACGAGAACTGAGTATGAGCAGGCGGGAAAAGCTAGCGGGACGCTGCTTTGAACTCAGGTTGCTGGGTTCGTGATACCGAAAGCCCTAGACGACCCGTTTAACTGTTCCAATCACCTACATCCATATTCAAACATATCATCTAAAAAATACTTATTGGGGTACGGGCACTACCTCAAACTGTAATGAGCGACACAACCCAGTTCCGCGTCCTCGACTTCGACTGCCCGAGCTGTGCGAGCACCGTCGAACGCGCCCTGTCGAACGTCGACGGTGTCCAGCACGTCGAGGTTCACTACGCGACCGGCCGCGTCGAAATCGAGTACGACGACAGCGTCGCTGACCCCGACGCCTTCGCACAGACCATCGAAAACCAGGGGTACACGCCCCAGCCCGCCTAACACCATGACCAAACAATCGATCACGCAGTACTACCAAAAACACCGGAAGGCAATCGTCACGGCGACGAGCGGCCTGCTGTACGGCAGTGGCTGGAGTCTGGGCTACCTCACGAGTTTCGAGATGGCAAGCGCCGCCATCCTCGTCCTGGCGACAATCGTGGGTGGCTACGACATCGCCAAGACCGCCTACCACGAGGTCACCAGCCGGACGCTCGGTATCAAGACGCTGGTGACGCTGGCCGCTATCGGTGCCATCGTCATCGGCGAGTACTGGGAGGCTGCCGCCGTCGTCTTCCTGTTCAGCCTCGGCAGCTACCTCGAGGGCCGGACCATGCGGAAGACCCGGACGGCCCTCCAGGAGCTGCTGGAGATGACGCCCGACACGGCCACCGTCCGTCGCGACGGGGAACTCCAAGAGGTTCCCGCCCGGGAGGTCGAAGCGGGCGAGGTCGTCGTCGTGAAGCCGGGCGGGAAGATTCCGGTCGATGGCGAGGTCGTCGACGGCGAAAGCGCCGTCAACCAGGCGCCGGTCACAGGCGAGAGCGCGCCCGTCCACAAGGCCGACGGCGACGAAGTCTACGCCGGGACGGTCAACCAGGAGGGCGCGCTAGAAATCCGGACGACGGGTGCGGGCTCGGACACGACTCTCGAACGTATCATCCGTCGCGTCGAGGAGGCCCAAGAGGCCCAGTCGCCCACGGAGAGTCTCATCGACCGGTTCGCGAAGTACTACACGCCGGCCGTCATCGTGCTGGCCATCGGTGCGTATGCAGTCACGCAGAATGCGATCCTGTCGCTGACGCTGTTGGTCATCGGCTGTCCGGGCGCGCTGGTCATCGGGCCACCGGTCAGCATCGTCTCGGCCATCGGCAACGCCGCCCGATCGGGCGTGCTGATGAAGGGCGGCGAACACCTCGAACGCGCCGGCAAAATCGACCTCGTCGCCTTCGACAAGACCGGGACCCTCACGAAAGGCGAAACCACCGTGGCCGATATCGAAGGTTTCGGTATCGCCGACGACGACGTCCTCACGCTCGCGGCGACCGCCGAGAAGAAGAGCGAACACCACCTCGCCGACGCCATCGTCGACGCAGCCCGCGAGCGCCCGACTGCTGCGACGGACGGTGGGGCGACGGTCGCCCAGGCGGACGAGACGGACGCGGGGAGCAGGTCGATTCCCGGTCCGGACGATTTCGACGTGGTCGCTGGTAAGGGCGTTATCGCCCATACCAAGGGCACCGAAGTTGTTGTCGGCAATCGCGCACTGCTGGAGGACCGCGACATTAACGTCCCCAGTCGGATCGCCGACTACGTCCGCGAGCGTGAGGAGCGCGGCGAAACTGTCGTCCACGTCGTCCGGGACGGGGACATCATCGGCGCAATCGCACTGCGGGACGAGCTCCGGAAGGCAGCTCCTGGGGTCGTCACGGCGCTTCAGGACGTCGGCATCGAGACGGTGATGCTCACCGGCGACAACGAGCGGACGGCCGCCGCCGTCGCCGAGGAAGTCGGCATCGACGAGTACCGCGCCGAACTCCTCCCCGAGGACAAGCAGACAGTCATCGAGGCCTACCAAGCCGACGGCCACGTGGTCGCGATGGTCGGCGACGGCATCAACGACGCGCCGTCGCTGGCGACCGCCGACGTTGGCATCGCGATGGGTGCCGCCGGGACGGACACCGCCATCGAAACGGCAGACATGGCGTTGATGGCCGACGACCTCGACCGCATCCCCTACGCGGTCAAACTCAGCAAGGCGACGCGCTGGAACGTCCTCGAGAACGTCGGGCTCGCAGTGCTGACCGTGACCGTCCTGCTCGCGGGCGTGCTCACCAGCTACGTCACCCTCGCCGCGGGAATGTTGGTCCACGAGGCCAGCGTCCTCGCGGTCATCCTCAACGGGATGCGACTGCTTCGCCACTGACCACTAGATACGATCATCACCACCACTCATGACATCAAACTCGACTGCGACCGCCGAGACCCAGACTAGAACCAATTGGAAGGTAGACTCAGTCGATCACATCGACAGCCGCGTAACCTCGTCTGATGGCGGTGAATCAGATTGAACTGGTCGTGGAGCGTCTTCGAAGCGCTAGTGAGCGGGATCTTCGGCATGGACCGTCGCTGTCGGCGGCGGATCGCCGCCGACGCGACAGTGTCGCCACTCACGACCGCTGTCCGGATCGGTGGACAGCTACCGGAAGAACCGGTCGTCGAGTGACTGGTTCGCTGGGACTGCTCTACGCACACCAAGCGCTGTCCAAGCGGCCCGCAACACCATCTCACAAAACTCCGCGAACGGCCATCTCCAGAGGCGGCGCCCCCCGCGGCGGGGCGCCGCCACGTACCTCCAATGCAGATACCGCCAGCTGTTCTGCAGCAACAGACTCACGACAAACATCACTAGCCGCAGGCCAGCGTCTTGAGAACTGGTGAACGCGAGGCTCTGCTTGGCTAATCGGTAGCTTGACTCGATGCCGAAACGCTTGCTGTAGTGCTCTCGAGCATCTCGTGGTGTGTCGATGAACGGCGCGTCAGCGGCGTAGCCGTGACGCGCCACTCCGTGTTCATCGTACCGCCCTTGCTGGTACACACAATCGATGAACACAGGGAACGTTACCTCGCCGGCGAGATCGTGCTCGATCTCGCGGCTCCAGCCCCTGTTGAGTTCGTTTTGAATCGTCTCGCCCCACTTGACAATCGGCATTGCATAGGCGTAGTTGTGGGCGTACAGCAGTCCGAGACAGGTGCTGTTGTAGAATCCACGATCAAGGTAGACGGCCTTGACGCTGAGGTCAAGGCCGTCGAGCAGTTCGAGAAACTCAGCGAGGACATCGCTGGTGGTGTCGCCAGCGACGAGCTGGCGCACCGCCAGCGTGTATCGTTTGTTGCGTACTCGTACGTACAGCGTCGCGTACGCATGAAACGTTGTGGTTCCTCGTTTCGCCTGCGAGAAGTACAGCGCCTCTGTCTCGTCTTCGTCGCCGTAGTAGGGATCGAGGTGGAGGTCTGCACAGACCTCCACCGGTCGATCTGGAAGTGTCGCAAGCGCATCTCGCTGCAGGAGCGTGTCCCCAACTGCCTCAACCGAGTCAAGCTCAAACTGCTCGGTGAGATGTCCCCGGACGGTATTGGCGTGTGGCGAGTCGCCGGTCGTTTCGCAGACGTGGTTGATTGAGGTCCCGCCGGCGCTGGCGCCGGCGAGGACCTCGTACAACGTCTCTGTCGTGACCTTGACGTCATCACCGAGGTCTATCGCAAGCTCTTCGTCGAGGCTGTTGACGACAAAATTAAGCAGGTGCTCTTCCTCTATTTCGCTGTCTGCTTCGGGTTGTTGCACATCCTCCCAAAGCAGACACTTCCTCTAACCCGATGTGATCGACTGATTCTCGGCGATGGCTTCCTGGATGTCGTCCACGAGGTCGGTTATCGGCACTGCTGGCTCGCTCATGGGAATCGGCTGAAAGTAAATCATCGGTTCCCCTCCGTGTGAAATTTCGACGCGATAGAACTGGTTGGCTAGCGAGAGGTACATCAGCTCCCCGCTGGAGGGTTCGTAATCGCGGCCGACCGCGTCGAGACCGATGACATCTGATGTATCGTCGACGTGGTCTGTCAGCAGCTTTCTGTACGTTTGGGCACAGGGTTCACAGATAGAATATTCTCCTGTGATGACTAGGTTCTCCGCAGTGTCACAGAACTCGCAGGCCTCGCCCATGGTGCTAATAGCTATTGATGGTTTCTAAAGGTTCTTGTTACAGCCGTATCTGAACGCTGGCTTGAGAGAGGTGTGTGAGCTACCACCGCTCAGTACGGATTAAATGTTCGCCAGGGTTGCTTGTTCGTGGCTAGTGTTGGCGTTGGCCTGTCTGGGGTTGTCCTCGGGCTGTGGTTGGGGACGCGGTGCTGTGAACTCGGCACGACTGGCCTGCTGTCTGTCCAGCGCTCTGACCATCAGCCGCTCGCAGTGGCGGCAGGTGAGGTCACGCTCGTCGGTGGGAGCGCCGGGGTCGACGACGTTACCACAGACACATTCCAGTTCGTCAGTGCTCCCGGATGCAGATGGGAGCGATGCTGTGTAACCGGCGGTATCGTCAGCATCGTCGTCGAGGGTGGCTGTCAGTCGCTGGTGATAGCCTGCGAGGGCCAGCAGCTGGTTGCGCCAGCCTTCTGATGGGTCGGTCGGGCTGTTGTAGTCTATCCAGCGGTCACGGACGCGCGGGCCGTTGTGGACAGGCTTGCCCGCATCTGTCGAGAGTCGCCCATCCCAGGCCCCGGAGTCGGCACTCGCAAGCGCTGCTCGGACATCTGGATGGCCGAGGGCGGTGACTTTCACGCCGAATCCATGCAGGTCGCAGCGCTGTGGCGTCGCCGTGTCCACGGTTGAGATGATAGCTGCTATCTCTTCGACGCGGTCGCGGCCACAGACCGAGCCGATGCCGACGTCGTCGTAGATGAGGCCGTAGTCACGCAACTGCTGGATGTGGCGCTGGTATTCTCCCGGGCGATGCCCCTGGATGACGGCCATCGGTTGTGCTGTCACCCCTCGGTCGGCGAGCGTGTCGACCATCTCGATGTGGTCCTCGAGCGTCCATGCCTGATGGAGGGCTACTGACCGGCCATCGCGGGCGGTCAAATCGGGTTCACACGCCCAGTCTCGGAGGGCGACGCGGTCGATGTAATCGTCGTGCGTCGCGATGAAATCGACGAAGTCTGCGATGCTGAAATCGTAGGCGGACTTCGAGGAGAGGAGCTGATAGCCGCCACAGTCGACGGTCCAGTCGATGTCGGTTGTCCCCTGATAGCTATATCGCTTTCCAAGTTTCGTCCCGTGAGGGACGCCTTCCCACGGCGTATTCTCCTTCGTCGCGTATGAAATCATCCCGTGCGTGATGTCCGGCAGGTCCTCTGGAGATAGCGGGTGGTCACGCAGGAAGTAATGCTGTGGGTGCTCGTCGAGGGCGGCGATACGGAGCGCTTTGTTTGCAGCTCCGCTGCCGCCGGTCCAATAGAACGTGATGTCGCTGTCCATGAGATGTTGGTCGGGGTGGTTGGGGAACGAGACCAGCTAGTCGTGGGTGTCGGGAAACGGAGTCGGTGCTGGGTTAGCGATTCGTGATTGGTGATTTTGATTCGCTGATGAATTGCCGGCAGCGTGGCTCTCTGCTGATGTTACTGCGGAAGCGGTGGGGTGTGGATGCCGATGGCGTTAGAACGTTGCGAGTGTCTGATTCGCGCCACTGAACTGGACGAAGTCGTCGTGACGATACTGCTTCGCTATTGGAATCCAGGTTCCGACAGCGGCCGAGAAAGCGTCTGCGACGGTGGTCGGGACTGGGCTGTCAGCTTACGAGAGACGGCGGGTGGCGGCTGCGTGCCGGTGCTGGAGCGCTGGAATCCACACGCGAGCGAGCAGGAGGTTCCCTAGCCCGACGGCAACGAGACTCGCCGCGAGGCTTTCAGTGACTGACCCAACGCCGGCGACGATACAGAGACAGCCAAGCGCTATCCATAGCGCGCTTTGACCATCTACCGTCGAGGTGTGTTCGGTGGCCATCTATGTATAAAAACTATGAATTGAGTCATTTTAAGGTTGTTGTCACTGTTGGGTCAGCTTCCCTTACCTCACGCTTCCGGGAACGCAACGTTGTCACTGGCGACGGCCGCGAAGACCTCGCCAAGATGGCCCTCGAGGAACATCTCCATGTCGTCGGCTGTCTCATCAGTCAGTTCCGTGAGCCACTGGCACAGTTCTTCCTTGTCGTTGGTGGGCGCAAAGACCAACTCGGCGAAGCGCCCAGTAACGAGCTTCCAGATGTAGATGTCGTCGGCGTCGTAGTCGCTTGCCTCGATGTCTATCTCGTCGCTATCCTGGGCGGGCTTCTCGGCGTCGGTGGTGTGTTGGTCGTCGCTGTCGTCGGCAAGGTAGCTGCCGCAGGTGCCACCCGTCCGCTCGAACCAGTCGCTGTACAATTCTGCGGTCTCACTCTCGATGAGGAAGGTCCGGAAATCGGCACACATCCGAGCGCCTTCCACCGCAGTGGCGGCGTCTGAGGCAATCCGCGTGTACGTCCACCGACTGCTGTCGCCGTCGTCGGCTGCTTCCACGCGCTTGGCGACGCCCCACGGGTATCCCTCATCGGCGTAGGTATCTGAGCGGTAGACGCCGACCTGGGCTGCCCCTGTCCAACCGGCGTACTCCCACGTGTACAGTTTGCCCGCAGGACGTGCTTGTTCTTCTCGCTCAAGGAACGTGGGGTCTGTGACGACGCCCGCATACACCCAGTCGCGGATCAGGGCCTCAGCGTCTGTGACGGCATCGATGGCTGGCGGCAGGTCCTCGGTGTATCGGGCCGAAAACTCACCGATGTTGGATGGTGTCTCCTGTTCAAGTGTTTCCCAGAGGAGTTCGATAGCGGTCTGCTCGTCGATGTTGTTCGCCTGCCGTTTGGAGGAGTCGTAGTGGAGGGTTGCGGTATATTCGACGGTCAGACCACTGGTGGGGTTCTCAATCCTGCCTCCACTGTGTGGATTGTCTGCGGCCGATACTGTCGAGTCGTCAGACTGGTCAGAGGACATCTCACCCATATTTCCTGGTGATGGGGCGGGCGAATCAATGTTGAAGACACCGACACCGCCACCGCCACACAGGAGCAACGGGTTACACGATGTCGACGTGGTCCTCGGCGTCGCCGTCAGCGTCGATGTACGTCTCTGGTATGGCTGGATGCAGGTCGGTGTCGGCTGCAAGGGCTTTGAAAATCAGCTCTGGTTCGACATTTGGTTCGTGAATCATCTGCCGCCCGCCGCGTGCACCGGAATTGTTCTCGTGGCGTTTGTAGACCCCGGAAAGACGAATGGTCTTCAGGAAATCCATCATCCGCCGCCGCGAGAGCGCGTCTTTGCCGATAGTCGCACAGACCTCGTTGTATCTGTCGTGGATTGCCCCGGTCGTTGCCTTGGCGGTGTCGTCGACGGAGACGAGCGTTGCTGCGAGGAGAGTCCGTTTCACCTGGGGTGCAAACTGGCTGTCGACGATGTCCTTGATACGCTCTTCTTCGACGACGTCGTTGGCTGCCCTGACATGGGCCTCTGTCACCTGTTCGGTGCCACTGTCTATCGCCTCCTTGCGAGCGAGGTTCCCTGCTGTCTCGAGAAGATTCAGGGCGTGGCGAGCATCACCCTGCTCCTGGGCTGGATATGCAGCACAGAGCTGGATAGCCCCATCAGTCAGAACACTGGGCTTGAATGCAATATCAGCGTAATACTCGAGAATGTCCTGTAGTTCGTTCGCGTCGTAGGGCGGGAACTCGATTTCGACTTCACAGAGCGTCGAGAGGACGCGCGGGTCGAGGTCGTCCTTGAACAGATAGTCGTTGGAGATGCCCACGACACCGACTCGTGCTTCGTCGATAGCACCATGCGAGCGAGCACGCGGGAGTTCGTAGAGTAGCTTATCGGTTTCCGGGGCAAGCATGTCGATTTCGTCCAGGACGACGATGATACTGCCGCCGACGCGGTCGAGTTCCTCTGTGAACCGTTTCCAGAGGTACTTGTTGCTCGGCCCCGACACCGGAATCTGGTTATCGTCCGGTCGTAGTTGGTTCACCAACTTCGTCAAGACCCCGTTCAGGGAATCGGCCGCATTGCAGTTAGTCCACAGAATCTCGACTGGGACGCCCTCGGCCTCTGCCTCCGCTTTCATCAGCCGCATCACGCTCCGCGTGACGACTGTTTTGCCGTTGCCGACCTGCCCGTACACGAAGACGTTTGGCGGCGGGAACCCTTCGACGACGTCCTGGAAGGCGTCGCCAAGCTCGTCTATCTCGTCTTCTCGACCAATAATCTCGTCGGGATGATACCCTTCGCGGAAGGGTGCTTTACTCTCGAAGATCAGCCCTGGTTCCGAGAACGGGGATTCCATGGTGTTGTCCTAGCGGTGACCCCGCGAAATGCCATAAAACTATGGGACCCCGTTTCGACTGTTTCATCTGTTTCGATTGCCCGGCGTCGCTGACACCCTGCAACACACCACGTTTCTGTTGAAATTACAGGTTAACAGCCCAGAGACGCCCAGTATCAGAGAGGCACCGGGCTGTGGCTGTGGGGCTACTACGGCCCGCTGACCCCACCCACGGGGTTTCGAGTGTCTTTTCCTCTTGATGGTAGCTGATTCATCACTATCGGGGCGGGACCGCTCGTAGCAGTTGACCGCGTCTCACCGCACACCCCACCCACGGGGTTTCGAGTGTCTTTTCCTCTTGATGGTGGATTCTGCGCTCTTGTTTCCTTACCTGATTGTCACGCACCGTGAGCCGTCCTTCGTCCCTCGCCACCCCCCACGGGGTTTCGAGTGTCTTTTCCTCTTGATGGTGGATTCTGCGCTCTTGTTTCCTTACCTGATTGTCACGCACCGTGAGCCGTCCTTCGTCCCTCGCCACCCCCCACGGGGTTTCGAGTGTCTTTTCCTCTTGATGGTGGATTCTGCGCTCTTGTTTCCTTACCTGATTGTCACGCACCGTGAGCCGTCCTTCGTCCCTCGCCACCCCCCACGGGGTTTCGAGTGTTTTCGGCATTTAGACGGCCTCAAACGGCTATAATCGAGGGGTTGGTAGACACTCGAACACCCCAAGAGGTCCTGGGACTCGCTGTCCACCACCCCCACGGGGTTTCGAGTGTCTTTTCCTCCTGATACCGAAAATGCGCTCCTGATGGCCTGGTGACCACGCTCTGTGAATCGTCCTGGCTCGCACCCCACCCCCCTCTCCCCCACGGGGTTTCGAGTGTTTTCGACACGGAGAGCGTCTTAGACGGCTACAATCTGGAGGGTGAAAAACACTCGAACACCCGTAGGGAGTCTGACCTCCCGGCACCACCCCACCCACGGGGTTTCGAGTGTCCGTGTGGATGGCTATCACCCGGACGGTACGCGGCTGGCGGCCGACAGTGCCCGTGGTCACGCCGGGCGCGCTTCGATGGTGAGGTTGTAGAGCCCGCCTGGGACGGCCGCAATCTCACCGAGGCCCGTGAATCGCATCCGCTGGACTTCGTAGGCATCGCTCTGGACATCACCATGGACTGGGTTCTCAAGGACGGTCACGAACACCTGCTCTTGTGCAAGGAGGAACTCGACGAGTTCGTCGTTGACGACACCCGTCCCTGCCAGCGCCCGCTCGAGATAGTCACGGTCGGGGAAGGGATTCTCGACGAGGAATCCCACCTGCGTCTTCACGGGCGTCCCGGCGATAGTCCCGTCTTTGAGAACGTACTCGTTGATGTCGTCGTCAGTGAACCGCATCGTCCCGACTCTATTCGGCGCAGGCGGGTCGGTCACGAGTTGACTCGTGACCTCGACCGGCGTTGCCTGGAGCCAGTCGTCGAAGCCGAACCGACGGACGATACCGGCGACGCGGTTGCCCGTGACTGGATAGCCATCGAGCAACAGCGTCAGTTTGGCGTCGCTGAGGTGGACGCCATACCCTGAGCCGTCATCAGTCGCGCGACAGCGCAGAAATGCAGTCATCTCCGAGGAGACACGCGCCGCTATGAGGACCTCCTCGTGGTGGTGGAGGTCGCCCTCGATGTCGTCCCACCGGCTGGCGATGTGTTCGAGCTGGGTGGCGATTTCGTCAGCACCCCAGCTGAACCAGCGAAATTCGCTTTGGGCGAACGTAGCCACGGGCTGCGCCGGCGAGCCACTGGAAAGGTCATCGAGCACACCGACGAGGTCTCGGGCAGACCGCGCATCGACCGACGAGGGGCCGGCAGTCACAGCGACCGGAGTGTCAGTCTGAAGTGGGTATGGCAGGTGCGTGATGCCAGGCACCATCCGTGCTGTCGGTGCGTGGCAGCGTACGGTATGACCAACGGCCTTGGAAAGGTCGGGAGCCGTGCCGTCGGGGATGGAGAGGTTCTGGACGCCACGCGAGACGACGAGGTCATACGCCTCGTCGATTGTTTCGATGTCGGGGTGGCGCTTCTTGACTTCCTTCACCGAGCCGTGCAAGCTGTCGTCGAGGTCAATATTGGGCCGCATATTCCATGCTAACGAATTGGGACTATTTAGACATTGGGACGTACCCAACAGTCTAATAGTCCATCTGGATATAGAGACAGATTCGGCAGTCATCACCACCGCGTTCCGTGCTGTTCGACCGGCAACCCACCCCCACGGGGTTTCGAGTGTCTTCTGCTGGAAGGCGTGGGGGGAGGTTCCACGGGAAATGGGGGTTGGCGGGCGCTTGGCAGCGTCGGAATCAACAGGGAACAGACCGGAGACAGGCCAGAACAGCCAGTACAGATGCCTCGGCGGGAGGTGACGGACCCTAGCACTACAGGTGGGTGTTGCTGGTTGTGTCTCACTACTACACTAGCATTTCAATCTAGCGCTAGTAGTAGTTAGTGCGTAGATAAACACTCCAACAACAAGAACAAAACGGGTCTGTATAATCGATAAGTCTTCTTTAAGTTAAATTGGGCTGTTGATGGTCGATGCTCACCCTACTGTTCTCTTCTCAAAGACACTCGAAATGGGGTGTGGGGGTGTCGCTCTCGTGGCTGTTGGTTCGGTGGCCACTCACAAGGTGTAGGTCGGTCTATTCACGCTGCACTCTCGTTGGCGTGGTTAGCCACACTTGTTACTGCTCGTCAAGGACGGAGAAATCGACGGCAGGTGTGAGGAGTTCTGTTTCTGCACCGGCGTGGTCGTAGACCTTCGTAGGGAGTGGATCGGTTATCTCCATCTCGTTGGGCCACTCGTCGGGAACGCTGAGGTCAGCTGGCTGTGGGAATTTCCAGACGCCTTCTTGGATGAGTCCTTGTGTCTCCGTGACGGGGGCAAACGCTGCGCTGTATCCGTCGATGTCTTGGTAGTAGTCCTCCCACGGCGGGACGAGTAACTCGACCGCTTTGACTGCTCCCACTAACCGTGTTGCGTATGCCGTCTGTGAGTACACTTCTAGTGTCCGACAATCGATCAGGAGGTGGCGGTGCTGGTGAATGCGATGCAAGCTCTGGTACTCCTCGACAGCGAGAACATCTGCTGTGTCCTTGATGATGTAGCCATCGGCTTTGTCGGTTGTCTCGGCCCCAGCGTTGGGGTCAATTTGGACTGGGGTGTATTCGATGACGATTCGAGCCCCAGTCGAGAATACGTCAGGGCGAGTCAACCGCTTCGGCGAACTGTCCATGCCGTGCCTATCGTTGCCACGCGTATTATGCCTTCCTGATTGGTAGCTATTCGTTGCTGTCGATGTTGAAGGCAGGTGCGGCGAACTCGTGCGTACCACTTGGAGACGCAGAGCAGGGGTTGCGTTCAGCTTGCGTTGCCAGTATCTCCTTGACGCGACTGCGATGCATCGTGTATCCGCGTAGCGTACGGACATCGTCGGTGGCGGTCTCTCTTCGACAGCGTTCATCATAGCGCGCTCCGCAGGTGTCACAGCCTACGTGGAGACTCCGGAGGTCAAGACGGAATTCCTCACCGCAGTACAGGCAGGCCTGTGAGACACGCGGGACCGGCATTCGACCGTTGGGGGTGCCGGGCTTCTCATCGATGGTTATGTACGTGACTGTCGGTGTTGCTCTCGGCCCGTGGCGAGTGGGTTCCTGGTCGAATTCGGTTATGGGGACGAGCGCGGTCACGCGCTGGCGGGTGTAGGCGAGGTCTCCTGGCATGTTCGTGGTCGTATGTCCGACTTGGATGACGCTTCCGCCGGGGCGTAACAGGTCGTCGAATTGTTGTCGTGCATCTGAGTCGACGCCTGTAACCGGCGTCCCATTATCGTCGTGATAATTTAGCGAGAAATACGACGGTGGTGGGGCGTACACAATCGTATCCCAGACTGCTCCGAACGTCTCCGCAAGGTTGCCGATGGCGATGGTCGTGTCTGGTGCCGAGCCAACCCCGAACTGGGTGAGTGTAACGTTGTCGTCAAGGCGACCGTCGTTCGTGACGAGCAGCTCCCAGTCTAGGTCAATGTCGGCCTCCGTTATCGCCACGAGGACGTTCCCTTTGAGGTGTGGCTTGATGTGGCGTTGCACCCGCTCGTCGGTCAACGGTGGGTCAGCCACGGACTCGTCGGTGTAGGACAGGCTGATGTCGACGGCTTCAGTCGCCCCGTTGTCAGTTGCTGTTCCTTCGCCGGCGTTCAGTACGACGCCAGTTTCGTGACGAGGCGTGTAACACTCCCATGACGATGAGACTGTGTCTGCCCGTGGTGCAGTCGTCCCATCGGCTGGTGCGTGTTCGTCGACGACGCCGAAGATGTCAGTCCCGCGGCCGAAGACGTTGAAAATCGCCGTTGCTGTGCGGTCGAATGTTTGTGCGGGCATCCCGACGCCAGTGTAGCCTAGCTGGATGACTCGCCCGCCGGGTGCGAGTACGCGCGCCAGTTCGGCTTTGATAGCACTGTGATACCCTGGGTATGGACTGTCGTACTTCTTATCCGCCTGCCGGGGCGAGTACGGCGCATCGTAGATTACACTGTCGAAGTGGGATTGTGGCAACGCAGAGAGGTCTGCGACGTCGAGTTGCGTGTCTGCACTTGGCGCATCGATGTCGTTACGATGGAGGTCTGGGTGGTCGAGGACGGTCTTGCCGGCGCAGGCATCGAGCACCGGCCCGGCAGGGAGGTGTGATTTCACCCACGTTCGCAGCTTCCGATTCTGAAACGTGTCCTGGTTATATCGAATCGAGTAATACTCGATTTCGTGGGATTCGGAACTGGTATCAGATGACGCCCGAGGCTGGGATGGTGGGTGTTGTGGCTGTGACTGTGGCGGTGACATCGTTGTTGGAAGTGTGTGTCGGCGGCCGCGGGTCTCGACGTGGTCGTGCTACTGGTCAGGCTAACGCTATGTCGCCGTTGAGCAAGTTTACGACGCTGTAATCGCTGTGCAGCAGAATGTTGAACGCACTGGCCTCATCGACGAGGTACTCGAATTCGTCTGGGTCAGGTGCATCTCCTGTAGTGAGGTCTTCACCCAGGAGCGTCTTGATATGCGAACAGTAGCGATGCATCGTATTCACACCTTTGTCAGCGCGACGGGCAGCTTCGCCGCCACTGCATGGGATAGCGAGCACTCGTGCCGCTGCGTAGAGACAGCCACCGGCGACGGCCTCGGCTTCCTTCCGGGGGGTTAGTTCGTCGTGAGAATCGAGATACTTGACGAAGAGTTTCCCCTGCCGTTCGAGTGCGTCGATGGCCGACTCAACGTCATCACACAGGCCGGGCAGGTCGTCGTTGTCGCTGTCGTGCATTTCCTTGGCCCAGTTTTCGGCTATCGCTTCGACGGCAGCACACGCTGTGGTAGCTGGGCTGTTACTCATAGTATGCCTCCATGTCGAGTGAGGTGATGAAGCCGTAGTCGGTACTGTGCCCAGCAATGAGTTTCCCGAACTGGACTGCCAGATACTGGTCGAAATCGATGCCGAGAGGCCGGGGGAGGTCATCACGACTGGCGACCCACTCACCAACGGTCGTCTCCCAGCGTGCTTTCAGCTGACCGTCAGGAAGCGCTCGCAGTTCGGTGACGTACTCGTCGAACGCGTCCCAGGTAGTGTCGTACTCGAGTTCAGCCTTCCAGTGGATAATGTCACTGACGATTCGCCGTCGTTCTGTCGGCGAAAAGTTCCAGTCTCTCTCACTCGCAGTCTGTCGTGGTTGTGCTGCTGCTGTCATCGTTGCTCACCACCAGCAATGGGGACGGTGGCGACGAGCAGACTGCTGTTGTTCATCCCGACCCACTCGATGCTGTATTCATCGACGACGCCAAGCAATGGCCCTTGGCTATCGAGGATGTCGTCGAGGAACACTGTGCCGTGGAAGGGCACTGCTGCGACTGGGTTGTTGGTGTCGGTGTCGATGTTGGCGTGACGAACCGGGCCGTCGACGGTGATACCTATCTCACGGACACACATTGCGATGTCCATCGTCTCGATAGGGAAGGACGCACTGTCCTCGGCTGCTGACGGTGATTCCGATGTATCACTTGGATTTGGGTCACTCATTTCTCACTGATGTTCCGAGCGATGATAGTCAATCAGATGGACCTCAACGACTCACAGACATGCGCGCAGTGCATCGCCAACGTGAACAGCAGCAGGCCGTGGACCGCGTGTCTGTGGCGTCTGATTGGTCTGCGGGCTGGTGAGGCCGCTACCACAGATTGGACACTCTCGGTGCGTGAGGGCATGTTCAAGGTGGATGGTGCCGTGCATAATGCTGATGGGGTTGCCACCGGAGACGGTGTGGCTTTCGGTCGCGTGACACTCGGGACAGCTGACGGTAAGGTATCGTGTATGAAACATGGCTGAACCTGCTCGTGGTGGGTAGTGGCAGAAAGGGGTGTGATTGAAGGTCGTTACAGGGATTATTACGGCATTTCGTTGGTCCGAAACGGCCAGATGATTCCGATTGTCCCCCAGATGATAATGCTACCAGAACCCAGAACAGTGCGAATGCTCCACAGAGGAAACTAAATAGCAGTCCGGCGGTCTGGATGCGGTTCACGAACGTTTGTACGACAAACGTTTGGGGGATGGTTGCTGTTACCGCTGCTACCTGATAGACGAAAATGGTTAGTACCGCCCTTTTGCCGTTTGAGACATTGCAGGCATCAGTAACTAGATTCAATAGATAAAAGAACTGGCACAATCGCTGTTTACCTCTACAGTTCGACACTGCGTTCATCGGCCTGCGATTGGATGGACGACGCGACACGCTGTGCAGTCGGCGTACACGGGCATCGTTGGGGAGTGGGGGCGTGTTGGAGGGTTCAGGGCAGTTCGTCAGGGAGCGCGTACCCCCAGCGGTCGTAGAGCTCGGATAGTGAGATAGGGGACCGCTTCTCAGGGAGACTGCCCGCCTTCTGTAGCAGCGTCAAATTGCAGATATGCGTGGTGATGGAGACTGGCCTGCTCTGCTCGGTGGGGTCGCTGGCGTGGTACAGCACGCCGGTCTTCGCATTGTACGGGTGTAGTGAGACACGGAGTGGTGGGCGTGTGTCGGCCTCGCGGTAGGCGCTGCGGACGTCGGGGGGCATGCCGTCGGGAAACCCTTCGCTGTCGGGAGTGAACTCAATGAGGTCTGTGACGATACCGTGCGTGAACTTGAAGAGGTCCTCGTAGTCGGCCGCCCGATAGGCTTCCTCGGCCAGCACTTCTGCATCGAGTGAGGCGGTGACTTCTAGCCCGCGGCCCTTGGCGATAGTCCCGAGGGTGTTTTTCAATGGCCTAGTAAGCTGCGGTGGAGCCACAATGTATGGCCGTTCGAGACGGACCCAGTCTCCGGGTCCGAGGATTGGAATGGGCGCTGATTCGTGGTTGATGCCGTTGGCGTTGGTCATGGTCAGTTCTGCGAGGACTGGGTCTTCGTTAATGGTTTCGTTGTGGTACTCCTCGTCCTGTGAGTTTTTTCGTCTTTATCTGTCATGGTTCTTGCTCCTGTGATGTTGCCCGGTCGTATTGTCTGTTGACGTGATACCAGTACAGTTGGACCATCTTCTGGGTCGTCTCGACACCAGACTCGTCACTAACCATAGAGTATCACCACCGGAAGCAACACAAACAGCAGAAACATCAGCCCAGTCCAGACTGCCAAGATAATCCACTTGAGAGCGATTGAGTCGGCTGCGTACGACGGACTGCTACACCTTTGCTCGGTGTCGGTCATTGTTTGCTCCCCGTTGGTAGTGAGCAATCCAGGCCGCCATCGGCAACGATTTGTTGACGGTCCTCGGTTGGGTCGAACACTGCCGGAACTTCGGGCATGATCTCGCCGACCTCCGGAGCGTCAACGTCGTCGGAAATTCCGGTGCCACGCTGACGGAAGCGAGACAGGTACTCGCGAACCGTCCGGTCACCGACATCCATCAGCTCGGCTATCTCGTCGCGTTCGCGGCCGCGAACGTACAGCCACGCGGCGATAGCAGGCTTCCCGTCGACGGCAACCGCGGTCGGGACGCCGTCTTTGACTGGCCAACTGTTGGAGTGCCGGTCAGACCGAGTCAGCGCGTCGGCGTCGAATTCCTCGACGATGATAGCAGCCACAGATGCGCGGTCCGAATCGTCTGCGCTGAAACGGATACTATCACCAGATTTTATTGGATTTCCTTCTCACTCTGTAGCTTCTATCACCTCCGGTATCTGAGTAAGAGACGTATTTTGTGTCACCACAATGTTGGCATCGCTTTTCGTGTTGTCTTCGATCATCGCTATCACCAGGTCCACTGCGTTTCGTTGTTTTGCCTGTTTTCAAATAATTGTGATCACAATCGGATCTGCTGCTTGAACTGTCACTACTCCCCGAAAAGATGGAACTTAGTAGCCCCATGTATTCTATTAACACGCTCCATGTAATAAAATTTGGTTCCACTGTTCATAAAGTGCGCATCCCAGTAAAACGGAGGAGTGATCTTCAGAGATTTCAGAGATCGTCCCAACTGACAGGACCGGTCGCAACGGGCAAAAACCCAGAACGGGATTGAAACATATCGTCAGTGTGCTGTTCGGGTTTGTTTTCGGTCATGAGTCTGTCTCCTGTGGAACTGTGCGCTCTGCCTCGATTTTCTCTCTCAAAATTTCACGGTGGCAGAATTTCTCATCTGTGTTCTCGTAGCAGACGAGCCAGATATCTTGACCGTCTTCAAGCGCGGCTAGGATGTCGTTTATCTTCGTCTGTTGCGCCGTCCCAGTGAGCGAATCACGATAGCGGGCTCGGAAACTCACTGCGGCGACGGCTGGGTTGTGCCCCATCCTATCAGCAGCGGTTTTGAACTCGGCCAGAAGGTCTGCTGTTGGTGCCAACGCTGGCCAGTTTTCGTCGATATACTTTTCGATACCGTACATCGGCTCACGAACGACTCCCAACACGAGGTCGTCGTCGTTGGGGTCGACGTGACCATGCTGGAGTGCGGCGTGGTAGGTGTCGTGCAGAGTCCCGACACTGTTTTGCCCACTCATAGTTCCCTCCTGTAGATGATTCCGCCACAGTCGCATGTATTCTCACACACTGGACAGTCTCGGCCCTGGTAGTAATCGTCAGGCGTGTTGGCTATTTCCCTGAACTGGAGCCGTTTAAAAAGGAAATCCGACGACCGTCCTTTGGGGTTTTGCCACGCGACTCCATAGATAGCGTTTGCATTCTGCTCAACGCACCACCGGCACCGCTGGGCGAATAGTTTTGAACCGATACCCTTGCCCTGCCACGCTGATTCAACTGCACCGAGATAGAGGTAGCCATCTCGTCCCGAGAACTCAGATTCGTCGAGAGTCGTATGGCGGGCCATATGAGATGTATTTCTCAGTTCGACGAGGCCGAAGCCTACTACCCGACCACGAGCGTCAGTGGCAACGAGTGCGTGGCTAAACTCGTAGAGGTTGTGGTCTGGGTCGAAATATTCGTCCAGCGCGTGTTGATGAACTTCCTCGTGTGGGTCATCGAACTCCGCGCTCCAGACGCGCTCTACAGCTGAGCGGTCAGAAGGCTTTGCTTCGCGAATATTCCAGCCAGCCCCGACAGTTTGTGTGAGTTGCCCTTGCTCGTTATTGACCATGCAGGTACTCCTGTAGCCGGTACATTTCCACTAACAGGCCGTAAAAACCCTTCCCGATGAACAGAGCCCCTATCGCAACGAGAGAGATGTATCCAAATGTGCTCTCGTCGGACGTTAATCCAATCCACCCTAGAACCAGGACTATGGACAGTAGCCCGATGGCTCCAGAGAGGAATAAATAAATCGCAAGACGGCTGCTTGAGATTTGCTCGTTCTCTGTCACGCAAACCACCTGTTCCCACATTCTCGGCACTCGTACTTACCGACACCAGCGGAACCCTCCCGGTGCCGTCGCAACTGCTTTGTGTTGCCTGAGCCACAGTCGCTACACGTGGAATAGCTATTGTTCATGGTCCGCCTCCATTTGTGATAACGCCATGAGGAAGAAATTCACCGTGTCTCCGGCTTGTTCTCGCGCTTCGTCTATGTCTCCCTCTGCGACTGCATCGAGGAAGTCTTGCAGCTGGTCATCTGATAGTTCTGCGAGATACTCGGGATTACAGTCTCGCCACCCACTGTGTTCGTCTGATTTCTCAACTAAGCGGTTGTTCATCTCTTCAAGTAGCAGGTCCATCTCAAATTCGAGGTCGGCGTATTGAATTGGGATTGGACCGGTGTTCGTGCTTCCTTCGGGTTTATCGTCGCTCATGGTTCTGTCTCCTGTGTCATTGCTCACTGTAGTCATTCTCAGTCGATCACATCGGCGGCCGCGTAATCTCGTCTGATGCCGGTGAATCAGATCGAACTGGTCGTGGAGCGTCTTCGAAGCGCTGGTGAGCGTGATCTTCGGGATGGACCGTCGCTGTCGGCGGCGGACTGCCGCCGACGCGACAGCGTCGCCACTCACGATCGCTGTCCGGACCGGTGGACAGCTACCGGAAGAACCGGTCGTCGAGTGACTGATTCGCTGGAACAACCCTGTGCACACCGAGCGCTGTCCAGGCGGCCCGCAGCACCATCTCACAGAACTCCGTGAACGACCAGTTCCAGAGGCGGCGCCCCCCGCGGCGGGGCGCCGCCACGTACTTCCAGTGGAGATACCGCCAGCTGTTCTGGAGCACCAGGCTCACGACAAACATCACCAGCCGCAGGCCAGCGTCCTGAGAACTGGTGAACGCGAGGCTCTGCTTGGCTAAGCGGTAGCTCGACTCGATGCCGAAGCGCTTGCTATAGTGCTCTCGCGCATCCCGTGGCGTATCGATGAACGGCGCGTCCGCGGCGTAGCCGTGACGCGCCACTCCGTGTTCGTCGTATCGTCCTTGCTGATAGACGCAGTCGATGAACACGGGAAAGGTCACCTCGCCGGCGAGATCGTGTTCGATCTCGCGGCTCCAGCCTCTGCTGAGTTCTTCCTGAATCGCCTCACCCCACTTGACGATCGGCATCACGTAGGCGTAGTTGTGCGCGTACAGCAGTCCGAGACAGGTGCTGTTGTAGAATCCGCGATCAAGGTAGACGGCCTTGACGCCGAGGTCAAGGCCGTCGAGGAGTTCGAGGAACTCAGCGAGGACATCGCTGGTGGTGTCGCCAGCCACGAGCTGGCGAACCGCCAGCGTGTACCGCTTGTTGCGCACCCGCGCGTAGAGTGTCGCGTACGCGTGAAACGTCGTTGTGCCGCGTTTCGCCTCTGAGAAGTACAGCGCTTCTGTCTCGTCTTCGTCGCCGTAGTAGGGATCGAGGTGGAGGTCGGCGACGACCTCCACCGGTCGATCCGGGAGTGTCTCAATCGCATCTCGTTGGAGGAGCGTGTCTCCAACCGCCTCAACAGTGCCAAGATCGAACTGGTCAGTGAGATGTCCCCGGACGGTGTTGGCGTGCGGTGAGTCGTCTGTCGTTTCGCAGACGTGGTTGATCGAGGTCCCGCCGGCGCTGGCGCCGGCGAGGACCTCGTACAGCTTCTCCGTGGTGACTTCAACGTCCTCGCCGAGATCTATCGCAAGTTCCTCGTCAAGGCTATTGACGACAAAATTAAGCAGGTGCTCCTCCTCTATCTCGCTGTCTGCTTCGGGTTGTTGCACACCCTCCCAAAGCAGACACTCCCTCTAACCCGATGTGATCAACTGATTCTTGTCCTCAATGACTTGATCGTGAATATCTAGTACTCCAATAGGCGTTGTACCGGCGGCTGCCGACCTTAACAACCCCATTATCAGTATGACGTTGACTACGATTACTGTTGCAGCGAGAAGAGAATATAGATGCCAAATAAATCCAGTTTGGTTGAGTTGTGTAGAAAGATAGGTAAGGATAGTGATAGAGATGATAATTATGATGCAAGTGGCGAGCGTGACGGGGTGGAGTGCGGATTTGAGCCACGGTGGGCGGTTCCACTGTTGTTGACCATTCTTGACACCGTCTTGCCCGGTCATCGTTTTGTCTCCGCGTGTAATGAGCGATGGTCGGTGCTGCCGACTCGGTCTTGTGTGACGCCAGAAAACTGGGCAGTATCGCTATTGTGCTGTTTGTGATGCGTCTCGCTCTGAACGGTGTCGTTTTTGTTCCCCATGATTGACAGATTCTTGTTGAATCGTAGGCCAGTTAGGCGTTTGCCCCTACCGGGGTTGTTACCGGGGTGTACGAGCTTGTCTGGACGGCGTCAAGCTCGGCTTCGACTTCGCTGGTGATGTTAGATACCGATGTCTCGACGTATCCCTGGAGTTCGCCAGCCTGTGGTTCGTCTGTCGGGCTGTCGTCGACTCCTACCTCCACGTAGTCACCTGGTTGGGCTGTTTTCTGGTGGCGTTCTATCTGCTCTGACCCGTCGATACGCTGCTGGACGGTTACTTTCCGACAGGTACCCCTGTGCTTGAGGACCACGTCTTCGGTGCCCCCAGTACCGTCGTCAACGGTGACGATGGCGTGGTCACGCCAGGCACCGTATGGGGTGTCGTCTGCGTAGTCGCCGGCGATGGTGACGCTGTCGCCAGCCCACCGGCCTGCGTAGTCGTAGATGTTGGAGACGTGTAGGCCCGCAGCGACGATACGAGCAAGCTTGGCTTCTATCCAGGCTTCGCCGTCGTGGTACGGGCTCTCTTCGAGGTCGTCACAGCGGTCCTGAATGTCCGCTTGCTTTTCGGCAATGGCCTCGTCCGGGAGCGCGGAGAGTGGGACCGAGTTGAGTCCGGTCCCGTCAGCTGGCCCATCTAGTAACACCCACGCGAGGAGGTCTGACCCGCTTTTGTCGTTGAGAATGTTGTTGAGGCCGATACCATCGGGCGGGACGATGACTTCTTCGCGGTCGGTATTGACGAACTCAAAATACTGACTCATAGCCACCCATGTTCCCCGGCGATAGGGCGTGAATTGGTCACCTTCACCCATTTTCACTCACATCGGTGGTCTTCTGCTGCATCGTAGATATCGGTTCCGCAACTGCTGCACATGATGTACTCGATGTCTTGGCCACCGTCGTCGATGGGGCAGATGGTGTCGTCACCGTCTCTGTCGTAGGCGACAAACTGGACGCTCTCGACGATGCTCGCGTGAAAGGCGGCTGCATTCCCACAGTGGGGGCATCCCGAATGCACCCGGAGCGCGAGGTCGCCATCGTCGTATTCTGTCTCGAAGTCGAACTCGTCGGGGAGACGCTCGCGAACGGTCTCGATGACCATCGCTACTAGTTCTTCGTTGCTTCTCTTGGCGTCCGGGAGCGCACGCATGACCGCGCGCTCGATGTCAGCATTAGTCGCTGCTCGGAGCTCGTCGAGTGCTTGGCTGGCGAAGCCGTCGGCTGTCGGTGTGGACGTATCGTCTGGGTGTGGGACTGGTCGCATTGGTGGTAGGAATCGGTCGAAAGTGACCGGTGGACTGTCTATTGGGTCGATTCGCATATTTTCAGAGCGATGGTGGTCAATCAGGAATGAGACTATCAGGCACGCTCTGACCTCTTGGTGCGGTGATAATCCCACCGAGCGATGTGGGCGTCCTGCCCGAGCGGAGACGCACTGTCTACGGTAGTGTGCCGGATCAGACGCCGCTGCCGAGGACGAACAGGACGCCAGAGAAGATGCGGCCACCCACGGAGATACCGAACATCCCTAGGGCATACATCGTCGCTTTCTTACCTGCAAACCACCGCTTGGACCCACGTGTCCCTAGCGAGAACAGGAGGCAGGCACCGAGTGCCATAATGTACCCCATCACGCCTGCACCGAGCGAGACGAATCCAAAGAGGTCGACGAACTGGAAGCCGATGTTGTTTGTCCACCGGGGGACACCGTGCACGTACGGGACCGCTTGTGACGATCCGGTCATCACCCACGAAATCGCGCCGTAAATGGCATCAAGTGAGTAGATGGCCACCAGCGCTGCACCACCGTTTCGCATGTACTCCTTGGCTCGTTGTACACGATGTGGAGTCCGGCGTTGGATGACGAACCCAATCGCGCCGACTACTAGCCCGATGGCACCTGCCGTGATGGCCGAGTATCGCGCCAGGGTTTCCAGCCGATGGAGTGGCGCGAGGAATTTCTGTATGGCTTTGGACTCGCGGAGGTCACGGCGGGCGCTCAGAATATCTTCTGGTGACCCTGCTGTGTATGGTCCGGTTGACCCGATATACTGTCCGGTATCACCATCATAGAGGGCGGGTCGAGAGGCCATCGTTGAATAGCCGTCACTGTGGTCGAACTCGTAATTGCTGACTTCCGTTATCGCAACATCACCGCTCGGCGTGACGGTGATGGGGACTGCATACTCTTTGGTACTTGGGATACCGCTCCCCCCTGTCGGGATGTCTGAGTGTGTTTCTGTCTTCCACTTTTGGGTGCCTTGAGTGGGTTCGTAGACGACGTGGATGTCGCCATTTTGCTCAGTCGTATAGACCATCCCACCGTCAGGATGGGGCTCGAATCCACGGACAGTATCAATCGTCCCCCGGCCCGTTTTTTTGCCCCCGTCAGTCGTGTATTCGGCTATCCCGATATTTCCTCTATCAGCTATCCAGAAGGTATCTCCCGCTCGGCTACGTTCGATGAGGTCGGCGTTGACGGGTTTGTCGAACTTGATGTTACCGTGGGGGCCGATGCCCAGAATGTAGTCTCCATCCATGAAAACGACGTTTCCACCGTTGAGAATCACCCCTTTCGAGACGGCGTTATCGTCGTCTCGCGGGTCCAGTCCGGTATTATCGTAATTTTCTTGCCGTATCGGGTTGTCCAGATTCGTCACCGTGTACCACTCCACGGCAATCCCATCACCGTTGTCGACAGCGGTGACGAGATGGCCCATTGCAAACACGAACACGTGACCACTGACCGTCCCGACGACCTCCTTGTCGTAGCGGTCTATCACGTACACTGTATTTCCATCACGAGTGGCGATGTATCGCTCAGACCAGTCGGTATGCTCCGGTTGCAGCCGCGGGATGTTCCCCTCATACCAATCGTTATCGGCGTCGTGGGTCCGCCCGACCATCCTAATCGTATCCCTGCCGCTGCCATAGGTTTGAATCCCACTGGCGTATGTATTTATGACTGGCCGGAAATCGTCGTTGTGATAACCACTGATAAGGAGTTCGTTGTAGGCATCGTCGACGCCGTCTGACTGGGCGGTGACGACAGCGTGTGAGGCGGCAGGGCCATCGATAGGCTGTGTGGCGAGTAGTGGGACGCCGACGATGAGCAGACACGAGAACAGTACTAGCGACAGCAGTGTTTGCTTCGTGTAGGTATCAGTTAACTCCATGTAGGTGGTGCCGCTTCCGTCACCCCGTTGGTACAGACCCATCACTCCGCGCGTATGAAAGTTGCCATCAACAGGGCATAGTAGCTATTAACGGGCCAGTGCCTTTTCGGGTACTGCACCCACCCCAGCTGTCGGAGTCCATCGGCTGGGCGCTGTGTATCTCCCAGAGCCCCGACATACGAAAACCCGGCGAGTTTCTCAAATCCAATCCACAACATAGGGACTCTCTATCTTCCTTCTATGCGTTGTACAATTGTTCGTACACTGTGTGTAACAACCGTTCATACCAATGTGCGAACGAATATGCGATGCAGCGTTGAAACAAACGAGTGAAGATAAATGTGCAAAAACGTCTATTGAAAGCAACAGTGCAGAAAGACAGGCACCGTCCGTGTATCACAGACAGCGACACATCGATACCTGGGTGTCTGACGCAGTTTTAAGTTGTCGCGCTCGACATACTATTGTATGGCAGCGACACCAAAACTTGCTGCGGAACCACCAACGGATTACGCACGGAGCGTGACCGTCTGGAGTGACGCCGGCGGCGTTGGAAAGACCACAACCACGTTGCACACCGCCGACGAACTCGGGCAACACGGTCGTGACGTACTCGTCATCGACCTGGACCCACAGGGCGGCTGCCTGACCCATCACGCAGGCTTTGAGAGCACGCTCAACCGCGAGCGGTTCAAGCTGACGCCCGCGCTGTTCAACGATACCCGCAGTATCGACGAGAACATCATCGTTGGGGACTCATATGACCTCAACTTCGACATCGTCCCGGCTCACAGCGAACTCGAGGACTTCGGGGCACAGGTGGCGATGAATCTCGGGCCAGCAGAGAATCCGATGCTGGTCCTCCGACAGGCACTTGCCGAGGCCGGGTTGCCAGCGGCGTACGATACCATCCTCATCGACGCACCGGCGACACGCGGGCGTATCGTCGAGAATGCGATAGCGGCGACGCGGAACGTCCTGATGCCGGTCGAGATGTCGGAGAAGGGCCTGGCGTCGGTCAGCGGCCTCTATTCGTATGTTTCGGATAAGCAGCGAGCGTTGCGTCGGCAGACGGGCAACGATGACATCTCACTGTCCGTGATAGGCGTCGTCCCGAACGCTGGGGCGAAGAACGGCCAGCTGGGAGCGACTGAACGAGCCAGTTTGCGCGACCTCTATCACGACGATAACTTCGACGTAGTTCCGTTCTATGTCCCGGACCTCAACCTGTTCTCGGACACCTGGCGGGAGCGCCAGACGCTGCGAGAGTTCATCGATGACTCGGAGACCCGAGACCTGCGGGCTGCTGAACAGAGGGTTCCCGATTACTTCCAGGAACTGGCCGTCCTCGTCGAACAGGGCACCGTCGATGCCATTGAGTTGACCGAGGAAGAGGTCGTCGGTACGGTAGGTGATGACGATGAGTAGCGACGACGATGGACCGGGGAAAGGAGCGACCGACGAAGGCTGGGGAGATGAGGGCCTCACCCGCACGAACCACGGCGATGCAGACGAGTCTGACGATGCTGGGACACCCCCCACCGACAATGAACCACAGCCGGCGACTGGGGAGACGAGCGCTGAAGCGACGACTGAGCCTGACGCTCCGACCGCAGAGACGCCGTCGGAGACCGGCTCGCCTGGGTCGTACTCTGCACCATCGGGTGGTATCGACTGGGCAGATTTCCTCGGGGACGAGGAACTCGCTGCCCACGCCGAAGATTACGAAGCGGCCGCTCCTGCTCCGGCCTACGGCGACGGCGACGGTGGTGACCTCCGACGGCCACCTATTCGCCGCCTCTTGGCCAGCAAGCCACGCGCGACAAATGGGACGGAGCAGATTCCTATGCGAGTCCAGCCAGCGACGAAACAGGCATTCACTGAACTCGAGCGGGTCGTCGATGACAACTTCGACGATGAAATCAAGAAGGTCTTTTTGACCGACGCTGTGGTTCGGATTGCTGCCCTACACCCTGACGAGATGTTCGGGATGCTCGCAGCGTACGGATTCGACCTCGACTACGAGTGACCTGCCTGTCGTAAACCGCATCTCGCTATATCGATTTTCGGCAGTGTAGTTACGAATACTCCGTTAGTGTTCACGGGTTTAGCCAGTTTTCGGCTCAGTTACTCAAAAAACGATGCGAAGATCGGCTTATTCGACTAAAAGATGTACATAATCGGAGTGGAATGGCAATAAGATTGGGGAGAATAGTGCTACTGAGAACAGATGGCTCTCACAAATTGCAATCCCGGACCGATTAATCCAGGAGCCTGACCACCTCATCGTCAAGCCAGTCCAGAAACCGATGGAGACTGATTCGCGGTTTGTTCCGCGTTTCGACGGTTCCGATCCGTTCTTGAGTCAGAAAGTCAACCAAGAGCCACATATTGTAGATGAGGCAGCCGAATGCAAAGTGAAACCATCGCACTTCAAACTCCTTCGAGGTTGTCCACGCAGCTGCCTCTTTGATCGACGAATAGGAGTTTTCGATTGCGCCCCTGTCGCTGTATTGCTCAATTTGTTTGGTTGCCCACTTGCGGTCCAATGGTGTCTCATCGTCTAAATCCAGATTCGTGAGAAACGGCTGTGGGGAGCCATCATCGTGTGTCTCGTCGTCTTCGTCCGGCGGTAGCACAACTACATTTGTACATACCTTCGAGTTCGTCACTTGGTCTTTCACCGGCCCGTGCATCGCCAGACCACCTTGGACGTACAACTCGGTATCGCCCTCATCGTCGTAGCCACGTTTGAGTTCCTCAAAATTGGAGGTGAGCCGCTTGATCCGAGGGTTTCTGACTGCAGGGATGATGTAGTCCAACCCTCGGTACTCGAGTGCTGCGACGACATCTGCGGCGTGGAACTCGCGGTCGGCATACACCATCCGGATATTCACGTAGTCATCGGCAATCGATAGGAGCCGTCGTGCAACGTCACCCACATAATACGTGTTGTCCTGTCCAGGGTGTGACTCCGTGTCCGCGTATTCCGTACTACCCAGTGGGCAGACTGCAACCGTATAATTAGTGTTCTCGCCGACAATGACTGCTGTTGCGAACTTGTGACACCACCTGTAGCTCTTATCCTCAGGAGTGCCCTGCACCCATACCATCTCGTCACGGTCACCGTAGTAGGCAACATACGTGATATCCAGCGCAACCTTCGCTCGTGTCCCAAAGCGGGAGCCGTCATCTTGTTCCAGCTCCCGCAGGCGGGGTTTAGCTCGCTGGTAGGTTTTCCGCAGCGCGAAATTCATCAGTTCCGCAATCTCGTCGACGGATAGTTCTTTTATCGCCTCGAGGAGGGTCTCTCCGCTGGGTCCATCTTCATAAAACGGATCGGCCCTCTTCTCGCAGTCACCTTCGACATCTGGGTCGGGATTCTTCTTGTCACCTATTCTTTGACCAGCGTCGTTAGCCGCTGTCTGAGAAATCGCTGCAACTGATTCCAAGGTCAGCAGTTCCTCGTTGTCGTAGATCGGATTGTCGGGGCGGGGAAGCGAAATCGACGGGAATGCGACCGTTCGCATCTCTTCAAGAACTTCGCGTCCGCGCTTGCGGAGCAATTTCTGGATTGTACGTTCGGATGGGCTACCCGTCGTCTTGCTAGCCTGGTCGTACTCATCACCAATACCGAACCCAAGCGGTGCGCCACGCTCAGTCGCGAGGCCACGGATGGCTTCACTGGCTTTTGATAATCGGTGTTCAAGATTCTCGAAGCGATCTTCAAGACGGCACGGTCGGAACGTCGATTCCGACGGTAAATCGTCAGGATCGAACCCGAAAGCGCGTGCCAACTCGGCGTCCTCACTGAGTTTCGTCAGGAATGTGCCGGGGCTCTCGCCCTCAACTTTTGTTCGCAGATACGCCAACAGCATTGGTTCGAAGGGTGCTGACTCGGCCCACTGGGGATGGCTGTCATAGGTCTGCCATTCACTGACAGCCAGTCCTGATGCCAGCGCTTTCCAGTCCGTTCCCTCCCCAATTAGCTCGTCAGCCTGCTTCGTTACGTATTGGGAGAGCGTGTGTGACATTTCCCTGCGACAGGTCGTCATGCTGGGATGACAGATGCAGAGGTGCATCTGATACACCAGCGGCTATTTGTGACGAGACCGCAACGCCAGTGATCTCGCAGTCACCGGGGCTCTAGCACAGAGATGTCGCTCATCGGTAGGGCAAACACCTATGATGCTGCAAGTCCAAGGAACAGGTGTCCTATGCCTGTCCCATTTTATCGCGCATTTGTCTCTCGAGCTACTGCGTCTATGTAGATATGGATTTAAAAATATTGCGAGAATAGTATATCTTCTGTCAGTAATTGAAGCGCCAAATATGGGCTATTAACGGCGTATATATGCCGATCACAATTTATTTTATCTGTTCTTATACACTACTTTACCCTATTAATAGTTCTTGATAGGGGAGGACATAGAATGCTGATACGCTAATAACGGCATGTTGATATGGTCAACGGAGACGAACTGCCACTCATCAATGGTGTCAACCTTGTGTAGTTGATGGATAGACTGTACACAGGAAATTGTCAACAGTTGCTCCCCATATTCTTTCGGCGACAAACGGATTTTCTTGATGTGATAGCAATGATTTAGAAGTGTTCAATAATATAATAAGTAGTTTTGTACACTTTGGAATGGTCGATCCTATTGACCCAGCGTAGGATTAGTCTGCCACCCAGACTCAAAACCATTCGAACACGCTTATAGTTACCCATGCTCATAATGTGTCGGCAACGGTTGCTTCTATTACCGAGGCGCATCCCCGCTACTCGGTTTGCCGGCTACGCCATCAGGCGACGGCGTAGACTGGCAGTGCCACAAACGGAACCAGTGCCGTCAAGACTACCGCTTGAATCGGTCTGTGGCGACGTGTGGCTACGGCGGCGTAGAGGCCCGTGACGAGACCAGTCCACAGCAGAAACTGTGTCAGGTGGCGAATCATCTCTGCCATCGCGCCGGGATAGGACGCTGAGAAGTCGGCGAACAGGAAGAAGCCGAGAATACCAGCGACTTGGAGGGCGACGTACCCCCACAGCGCCAGCGCGACCGGTTCCCACGTCTGGACGGCCTCAGCGACGCGGACGTACCCGAGTACCGCCACGACGACGGGAATCCCAGTCGTAACTGTCGTTACGAGCGTCAGGCTCCGAATCGGCCCGAACGGGCCGTTGAGCAGGAGGAGGACGATACCGAGGACGACCAGCCCGACGATGAGCACGTCGAGAGTCCGGTCTGGTAACCACGTGTTCTGGGTCGTGTTTGCTGTCATAGTTGGATGATTTGAATCGGGAGGTGGACCGCGTCGGTCCGGGGGTAATGGGGTCGGCAGTCGTACGAGTGACGCGTCTGGCCCGAGGCAGTCACTGCTCGCGTACCGTCACGTTGACAGCATCTATCACCGTCTCACCTGCGACAGCTCTGACCTGAAATTTCCTGACGGAGTCCGAGACGGGAACGCCGAACTCGCCATGCCACTGTGAATCTCTCGCAGGGAGCGACTCAACGCCTCTCACATTGGCAGTGCCGTTATCGAAGTGAACTCGCTCAACCCGGACGGACGTCCCGTTCTCAGGGTCGGTGCCATTCCTACCGGGACCCGTCCAATTACCGCTGGCGTCGAACCAGGAGTCGTTGACCGAATACCGGATTTCGACCGACGCGTAGGTGGACCACACGGTCTCTATTTGCGCTTCGGTCACCTCTCCGAAGACCTCGCCGGTTTCCGGGTCGCTGACCGAAACGGTGTAATCCTCGCCACCAATGCACCCACTTACCGATAGTGAGATGGTGAGGCCCACGACGAGGACGGCAAGTTGCCAAGTTGAACGGTCCGTCATTGAATCCGAATATTGTCTGCTTCGAGTCAGTTATTTAAGTATTTTATGGTGGTGAAAAATCCACTTGAGAAAAATTCCAAATACGTCAGTATGAGATGTCGCTGTTGTACTCCTCGACGAACCCCATCATGTATTTCATTGTCTCTGCGTGGAGATACTCCACTTGGGTCTCAAGTGTTGTGTTTATTTCTAAGACATCCTTATACGCGCCGATATTGTACGTCCGTTGAACGTGCTCAGTGGAGTAATCGTGAGACTTGCGTGCGAGTCGAACTGCGTGGTGCGCCCACTTATCCCAGAATTGGAACTGTCCTGGATCCTTGACTTCCTCGTAGCTGTTCGGACCATATTCGGGGTGCATGTCGAAATTGACGTTGTTGAGGAGGAAATTCCTGACCCCAGATTCATTCTCTGACTCGAACATGAGATGATCGTTAGCCGATATCTCATAAGTGTGGTGAACCCATTGGTTAGTTATCTGCTCATCGAAGTTCCCTGTGTGCATCGGATTCCCCATGTCAGCTAGGAAATGCAATGCATATCCCATATTTTTGTACGTACTGAGCTGGGAATCGGCATTCTGTGAGTTAACCATATAGTCTTGAGCCCAACGGTGGGCAACGCCGATTTGAGTAATTGGGTCATGAGCGTGAGTGTACCGCCGGCCCGGTTCTTGGAGCGCTTCCTCCCACGCTTCAGGAACCCCAGAGACATTGTACTCCCAGTTGTCTGGATCGTCGCCAGCGTACTGGAGTGTCATACACTTGTTTTCGTCTAAGTCCAGATTTTTACCGGCAAAGTAGTTCATAATCTGGTGGGAATCGTCAGCCTTCCACTGGATTGAAACTTGACCACCGGCTTCTTCTTTCCAGAGTTCTTTTGCTCCAGCGTTGATGGTGGAATGGACATCGCTGGCTTCGGTGGCATCTGCAGTGCTAACTTTCCGGGCGGTTTTGTCTTTCTCCTGCAGTTCTCGGAGTACCTTATTTGCGTGTTTGATACTCCCCTGTAATTTGTATACAGTCGTCTCTGTCTTGTTAGAGCCTTTTCCCCGACGCTTTGTTACTTCCTTTATATTTATCCGGTCCCACATCTCCTTGACATCTTCACGCGCCTGATTCTTTTGGGAACTAGGCACTGTCTAGTTGAGGGATTGAGAAGTGAGCAGGTCGTAGCGAGAACTGTTCATGGAACTCGCAGACCTGCTCAGAGAGACGTTAGAGGAGGACAGTCAAGACGTTTGGGAGAACGAGCGCACCCCGACACCCGTCCGGCGGTTTGGGGTGCGTCTCCACACGGCGGGGCTGTCGATCAGGGAGACGGTGGCAATCTTAGACTTGTTGGGTGTCGATCGGTCTCACGGTGCTGTCTGGAATTGGGTTCATACGCTCTCTGAGGCACAGAGCGACCCGCCGACGGCGTCGCCGTCGCAGGTCGCGGTTGACGAGAAACAAATTGAGGTTGACGGTGAGAAAAAGTGGCTCTACGCCGCTATCGACATAGAATCACGGCTGCTGCTCGAGATTGACGTATTCAGTCGCCGCGGGACCGACCCCGCGGCGGCGTTTTTGCACCGACTCACTGAGAAACACGATGTCGCCGACACAGAGTTTCTCGTCGATGCTGCGGGCTATCTGACTGCCCTTGCACGTCGTGAGTTGAGCGGTCAGCTCGATTACCGAGAGCGAAACCACATCGAAAAATGGTTTCATACCGTCACCATGCGAATCGACCGCTTTCACTCGTTTTGGCGGGGCAGTCAGTCAAGCGCGAAACAATGGTTACGACGGTTCAGATACCACTACAACCACGAACGACCAAATCAGGCGCTCAACGGACGAACGCCAGCCGAGGAGATTCAGAACTAGACAGTGCCTTCCAAATTAAACACTACCAAACAAACACATTTTGGGATTCCTGTGGAGTTGTCTTACGCTCTCCCACCTCTCGACAACACAAAGCGTTGAATAATGATGCCGATAATCGGGATAAGAATCGTGACACCCAATACGAGTGTGGCTAGCACGTTCACTTTCGGTGTGATGAGCGTTCTGACCATCGAGTAGATAACCACTGGGACGGTAGTTGTCGTCCGCTTCACCCAGAATTGGGTTGCGGTAAACTCACCGAATGAGATAACGAAGGCAAGGACCATCGCCGTCACGATCGAGGGTGCAACCAGTGGGGAGGTAACTTCTCGGAATGTCGTGAGCCGGTCTGCGCCCAGGGTCATCGCGGCGTCCTCAAGCGACTCATCGAACATGTAGAACCGACTCCGCATGATAAGGAAGGTATAGGGCAATGCTATCAGCGCGTGCATCACGATAAGCCACCAGACTGACCGTTCCCAGCCAATCTCAACGAAGAATATCGTCGAAGACACTCCGATGATGACTGGCGGAACGAGCATCGGCGTGAGCATGGCGATGGACAGCATGTTCTTGAGCGGGAACTTCTTCCGCACGAACCCCATCGCTGTTACTGTCCCAATCAGACCTGCGATGACTGCAGACCAGATGCCGACCTGAACGCGGTTGAACAGGGAGTTAATGAACACGTCGTCTGCGAAGAATTCCTTATGCCATTTGAGACTGTACTCCGTCGGTGGGAAACTGGGAATCCGCGCAGCGTTGAACGAGTTGATGACGATGACTGCAAGCGGGACAAGCATGCTCACGTACACGAGCAATGACACGCCCTTGATCGCGGGCCAGTTCCAGCGGTTTGATCCTCTCATAGTTGCGTTCCCTCCAGTGCCTCTTCGAGGTCAGCCTTCCGCGTGAACAGATACAGCATTCCTGCGAGGAGGAGCACGTATACCATCGACAGCGCGGCAGCAAACGGCCAGTTGAAATCAGTTGTGAAGACTGTAGCGATGACTGGTGCAATCAGTCGATCCTCTGGGCCGCCGAGTAGCGTCGGTGCGACAAACGAGCCTGCAGAGAGAATAAACGTAAAGAGAATCCCTGAAACAATACCGGGCCACGACAGTGGCAACGTCACCTCGTAAAAGGCCCGTAAGTCACTTGCCCCGAGGGTCTTTGCGGCGTTGATAACTTCCTCGTCGATAGTTGATACTGCAGAATAGACTGGCAGTACCATAAATGGCATAATACTCACGACAAGGCCAAGAATCATCCCATTCGTGGTGTAGAGCAACTGGATCGGCTCGTTCACGATGCCAATACTCATGAGCGCTTGGTTGATGACTCCGTTTTGTCCGAGCAGCGTGATCCACGCATACGTGCGTATGACCAGTGGAACCCAGAACTGCACGACAACGAGACCAAGCAAGACCGGCATCAACTTGGACTTGGTACGTGCAAGGAAATACCCCAGCGTGTAGCCGAAGGGCAAGACGACCAGAGTCGTGATAATGCTGGCTTTCACCGAGTCCCACAGCCTCGGGACGGAGCTGGCGACCAGGGGGAGACGGTCCTCCCAACATCCCCGTCGAATCCCACTTCGCGTGAACTGTCCCCTGTTGAGAGGACTTGTCTTCGGCATTGTCATCCGAGTATACCCCAAGCCTTATTTGCCTGCAACAGCATTTCCGCATGTTGCCCTATGGCAACATCCACGGCCCAGTGAGCCAGTTGAACGCTGACCTAGTTCAGGTCGTCTGGCAGTTTCAACAGGTGTGGCCCCCACACCTTCTTCGACGAGCCAAACGTCTGTCTCTCACATTATGGCCGTCCCGAAACGAACGGGCCGTCTGAGTAGTGCTGTGAAGGGACTCGCTTCCCATCCGAAAGCATTAAATGGTATACTATCCAACAATTAGGTGCGCCAGTCACTTGGCGCAAAAAGGACAACTGGCACTGAAAGAGTGGTGTCAGTCCTCGACTGGACGTGTCTGTACTCAGCCTCTGTCGTGAAGTCAGTGCCACCATGTGGCATGGAGACGGCGATAGAGGTCAGTTGTGGGGGTACTTGGCCGCCCCCACGATATTCCATGGCCACTTCTGAGACGTGCTTAGGCCGACTCAAACAATTATAATACTATCATATTCGGGTGTCGTATATACTTTTTTATATGTGCAAATTTTTTGTAGTGTTGCCTATTTACTGTGATTGTATGCCCAATGTGGTAGTCCTGGGCTCTGGCTATGCAGGCGCTGGTGCGGTCCAGAGCCTCGAGTCTGAGCTAGATCGTAGTCTCGACATCACCTGGATTTCGGATACGGAGTATCACCTCGTTCTTCACGAAGTTCATCGGTGTCTCCGTGACCCCTCTGTCGAGGACAAGATAGCCATCCCGATAGAAGATATCAAATCTCCCGAAACGGACTTCATACAGGGATTTGCAACGGATATCGATACCGAACAACGACGTATCACACTCGCCGATGGTGACAGTGTCGAATACGACTATCTCCTCGTTGCAGTCGGGTCCCAGACGGCATTCTTCGGCATCGATGGACTCGAAGAGTACGCTCACACGGTCAATAGCCTGGACGATGTCCGCGGTATCCGGGCGGAATTAGAGGCCGCAGTCGAAGATGCGACACCGTCCGAGCCAGCACAGGTCATCGTTGGCGGCGCTGGTCTCTCTGGCATCCAGACGACTGGTGAGATAGCCGAGGTTCGCGACGAGTGGAACGAACCAATCGACATCCATCTCGTCGAAGGGTTGGATAGCATCTTCCCCAACAACGACTCCAGCGTACAAACCGAGCTTCGGACACGGCTTGAGGAACTCGGCATCGACATTCTGACCGGGGAGTTCGTCGAAAGAGTAGACGAGACCACCGTCTATGTCGGTGAGGACACCGAACTGGAGTATGATGTCCTCATCTGGACAGGGGGTATCACTGGTCGGGAATGCATCAAGGATGTCGAAGTCACTAAAAACGAGAGAAATCATCGACTCAATGCAGCGATGAGTTTCCAGACGGACGACGAACGCGTCTTCGCTATCGGCGATTGCGCGCTTATCGACCAGCCAAACGACACCGTCGCACCGCCAACGGCGGAAGCCGCCTGGGAGGCTGCCGATCACGTCGGCAAGAATATCGCCCGACAGATACGTGGCGAGGACCTCGAAAAGTGGACCTTCGAATCGAAAGGAACGGCAATTTCAGTAGGCGAGGATGCAGTCGCTCACGACGTTCAGTACATCCCGTTCGAAACCTTCGGCGGATTCCCTGCTCAGACACTGAAAAAAGCCATTGCGGTCCGATGGATCGTCTCTATCACTGGTCTCAGTCGTGGACTGCGAGCTTGGCCCGATATGTGAGTCAGTACCTACGCGGGCAAAACTGGTAGGAACAATCCAGCCGAGCCACCGGACGGCTGCTCTCGCCGTCGACCCTCGTTCGTCAAGTGGATACTACAATCACTTTTGGTCAGGGGGATGAGTGGTCTGAGAGGTTATCTCACGACTGTTTCGGAGTCGATGAGTGTCGATGGGCCGAGATGTTCTTTACAGATAAACTGACGTTCGAGGGCTGTTTTGAGACGGACTTTCGTCGCGCACTCGGGACAGGAGAGATAGATCGGGGTTTCGATAGTTGCCTCCGTTCCACCGGGTAACTGCCCCTTATTAGCGAGTGAGGTGACAGCTTCGTCGACTTTCTTCTCAAAGTGGCGTCGACTGTGATTTATTTGATCGGCCTCCCAGTTGCTATTTGATTCACCGTTCTGGGTGGTTTTCGAGGCATCAAGACAGTTCGTGAGGTGCCGGCGCATCGTACTGCGGGAGACAAAGTCATCAATCAGCAACTCGCCATCTATGCCATCCGACTTGAGATCGTCGATAACCTCGCCTCGCTTGACATCGTCGTCTCCCGTCAGTGCCTCGTATTCACTGGTAATCCGGACATCTGTCACGGTCCGGTCATGACGGGTGTACTCAGTGCGGAGTAACTTTCTGTTGAACCAATCGGCCAACTTTCGAACCCCCATCTCCGGGTAGCTATCCTTACCTACCCACCTGGCAACGAGGTACTCGTGAATATCGTCGTCAGCACTGACAGTGAGGCTTCGCTTCTCCGCTACCACCCCAACTTTACAGCAATCCATGTCTCAACCTACAGAATAATGTGTTCGAGAACGTTTAGTAATTCCGGTTCTCGCAATTAGTCGCTGTGATGCTGTGGATGTCGATACAGCGTCTCACCGGATTTCGAATCTAATGGACCTGTATCGAACACCGAGCCCTCTGTGTCCTGTTGTGTGACGGGTACGGCCATACAACCTAACGAAGGGAGTGCTTTTATGCCTTTGCCAGTCCAAATTCGGCCAATGAATATTGACATAGAGAATATAGCTGGTATCAGGCGGGGGGACGCAGAGCTTCGGTCCGGCATAAACGTCGTCCGGGCAGAGAACTGGCAGGGGAAATCTAGTTTCATGAAGGCCCTCGAAGTCGTCATGGGGACGACAGGGTGGGACGACGACGGACATCCGCTCACCGACGGTGCGTCCGAAGGTCACGTTCAACTGGAGCGGGCAGACGACAGCTACGAGACGACACTTGTGAGGCAAGGAAACAGCGTCCACCGTCGGGGCGAGGTTTATCTCACAGACAAACAGGATCAGATTTCCGCGCGTCTTTTCGCATTTCTCGGTGAGGACAACCCGATACGGGAAGCTGTCCGCACCCGTAGCGATCTTGCGTCGCTTCTGACACAGCCACTCGACGTAGAGGACATCGACGAGCAGTTGGCAGAACTGAAAGCCGACCGTCAGTCGGTTACCACGGAACTACAGCGGGCAGAGAAGGCAGCAAAACAGGTCCCATCGATGCAAAGTACTGTGACCGAGTTGGAATCAGATATCGAAGACCTCCAGACACAACGGGAGAAACTGCGAGCCGAGTCCGAAGGCGGGGACGGAAAGGACGACCGCGATGTCTTGAGTGATAAACGAGCCAAACAAGAGCAACTCACCGACCAGATACAAACACTCGAGAACAAAATCGACCGGCAGGAGTCGAAACTCGCCGAGAAAGAAACAGAACTCGAAGAGCTGTCCGTTCCAGACGAACCCGAGTTGACGACCGACATTGACGACAAACGCAGCCGCATCAGAGAGCTGACGACGAACATCGATCTGCTCGAAGACATCCACAGGGTAAACAAACGCGTCGTCGACGAGAACAGGGAGGGAGTCGTTACGGACATCGACAGACAGATCACTGGAGATGAGTTCGACTGTTGGGTCTGTGGCGAGCAGACCTCGCAGGCGACGATAGAGGAACGTTTGGCCGCCATCAACGACCGCGTCCAGGAGTTCCGTGCCGAAAAAGCGACGCTACAAGAGGAGGTCGAAGAGATTCAGACACGCCGACAGACAGCCAAACAGAAAAGGCGCCAGAAACGCGACCTGGAAACTCACATCGGTGAACTCCGAGCGAGTCTAGAGGAGAATCGTTCCCAGCTCTCCGATCTGAAAGAACGACGTAACTCAATCTCAACCGAACTTGCCAATCTCCGAGAGAACGTCGAACAGTTCAACGACGACCTGACCGACATCGAGAGTGACATCAAGTACAAACAGAGTGAACTCGAGCGCAAGCGTGAGAAGCTAGAACGACTGGAACGTGAGGCCGACCACCGCGAACAACTGGCCACGGAGAAACAGGAACTCACCGAAGAAATTCAAGCGTTGCGGACGCGCCGAAAGGAGAAGAAACAAGAACTGGCCGACCAGTTCGAAGCGACGATGGGTACCATTATCGACGCGCTGGAGCCCGGATTCGAATCTGCAAGACTGGACCCCAAGACGAACGAGGATGGGGAAATCGTCGACTTCGACCTGATCGTCGCCCGTGAAGGTCGTGAAACGGACCTTTCTGCCCTCAGTGAGGGTGAGGTAGAATTACTCGGTATCGTCACCGCCCTGGCCGGCTACGAGACGTTCAACGTCAGCGAGCGAGTCCCGTGTCTCTTGCTCGATGGATTGACTGAACTCTCGAATACGAACTACCACGAAGTCGTCGACTTCCTCACCGGGAAGTCCGAACTCATCGTTACGTCCGCTTACCCAGAAATCGAGGACTTCAACGGCCACATCATTAGACCGGACCACTGGGACGTGGTCTCGAACCGTCCGGCATCAGTCTGAATTACCCGCTTTTGTCACGAAGTGATCCAGGCCGACGACGGGGCTGCTTTCCTGAACTGGTGAAGACGCACTCCGACTGTCGGCTGCCGTCTGTACGGCCGTCGTCGAAAGGTCGGTCAAAGTCCACAAGACAGAACAAACAGGAGACAGCGAGTTACATCCGTACTGCCGACAGTATCAGTAGTCAAGTGCCCCCGGATAGCTCACGTCGACCAGTGACAAGTTCCTGAGTGTACAGGAGTCCGGCGGGGACTCATCATACGTTCTGTTCTCAGTTTTTTCGAGTTCGCCTTCAAGCAGTGCGACTGGTCGAGGAGTGTCCGAATCACTGATGTCAGACACATCATGACTTCTGTGATAGATTCCGAATAGCTTCCATCCCACGTATTCACGCCATGAGGCGCAGACGTAGACTGGCTCTCCTGTTTCGATGAGGAGGTTATTTTTCGATTCACCTTTTATATCGCAGAGAGAACACATTGGTCTGGTGGATGTGTCGTCAGCGAGGTCGACACCAGAAAGTTTGTATGTCAGATATGACTCGAGTGGACTTGTCATCTTCGGCTGTGCTGGACCAGACTTTGGCTCTTTCATGTATTAACCGTAGTATAGAAAACGGTATCAGACTACTACAAAAACCCACCGCTCAGCTCCATTCGGCATTACAATGTACACCGCACTCTCGTCCCTCGATTATGACGATATAACGGCAAAATGTATTAATCCATGTGTAATAATAGCACGCATGAGAGTTGTCATTCCATGACCGAGTCCAACAGAACAATGGATATCGATTGCTCGCCCAGAGATATCACTATCCTGAAAGCCCGAATCAAATATCCGACTGCATCAGTCAGAGAACTCCGCGACGTGCTGGAATCCGAGTACGACATCTCGCTGTCCCACAACCGTATAAACGACATCCTAAGAGAGTTTAAATCCGATGGACTCTATCGGTTTTCAGCAATGCTAAACGAAGCATTGTTCGAGCAGTATCTCTTTCAGGTCTCGTTTCACTATCCCGAATTCGGAAACCGGTGGGAAGAGTGTTACACTGATCTGGTTCGTGACCCTCACGTCATCATATTTTTCACTGCAGAGCGGTACTATCGGTGGCAGTTCATCACGCAGTTTCGAACGGAGGAAGCAAGCAACGAGTGGAGGAACGACTTCTTTCAGCGAAATGGCGACATCATCGCCGAGATGGACCGAACTGCTCTGAAAAACATCAACAAGTTCGGAGTAGATGCGACTATTCTCGACGATATACTCTCACAGCGCGACGGAGGCGAGGACTATCTCGACTCGACGCGCTGATGGCCGTAACTATATTACCAATGTAGCGTGTGTTCCAAGCATGGTTACTGACATTCTCCGTGACAGTAACAGTGACAGTATTGGCCGCCGTCATCGGAAGGCCGCTTCTCACACGCTCTCGAGGCGAAAACGGAGGCTCTTTATCGACGGCGAGTGGGTCGAGGCCGAGAGCCAACAAACGTTTAAAACCCACAACCCGACGACGGGAGACGTTCTCGCAGAGGCACAAGGGGCAACGAACGTGGATGTGGATAAAGCAGTCACTGCAGCAGAAAACGCTTTTCGGAGAGAGTGGGCAGACTCGACACCACCGGAGAGACAACGGTTGCTCAACGCCATTGCCGATGCTGTCGAAGAAAAAAAAGAGCAGTTTGCAATCATCGATACACTGGACAACGGGAAGCCGATAAGAGAGTCACGTGAGGATATCGACCTGTTCGTCGACCATTTCCGGTACTTTGCGGGGGTCTGTCGCTCTCACCACGGGAGCACCGTCACAACGGGAGATCGGATCAAGACTCAGACGACACCCGAGCCTTACGGACCTGTCGGTCAAATCCTCCCCTGGAACTTCCCGATGCTGATGACAGCGTGGAAACTGGCCCCAGCGCTGGCGGCTGGCAACACTGTCGTGTTGAAACCAGCCGAGGAGACGCCACTCTCTATCCTCGAACTGATGCGAGAGATACAGGAATTCGTTCCGCCAGGCGTCATCAACGTCGTCACAGGACACGGTCCCGAAGCCGGTGCCCCCCTGGTCACTCACAACGATATACGGAAGCTGGCCTTTACCGGCTCGACGGAGGTCGGCAAGGGCGTCATGAAACGCTCTGCCGAGCAGGTCACCGACATCACGCTGGAACTGGGTGGGAAGAGCCCAGTTATTGTCTTTCCCGACGCGGACATCGACAGAGCCGTCGACATCGTCGTCCGGGCAATGTTTTTTAACAACGGTGAGTGTTGCTCAGCCGGGACGAGACTGTTCGTTCACGAGGATATCAGAGACCAATTTTTCGACGCCTTCATCACGGAAGTCGAAGGGCTGACCATGGGTGACCCACTGGCCGAAGAGACCGACCTCGGCCCGCAGATAACGCCCTCGCAGGCCAACAAGACGATGCAGTACATCAATTCGCTCGAAGACTCGGATGTCCGCGTCTTGACTGGGGGCTACGAACCGGACGAGCCGCCACTCAGTGACGGGTGTTTCGTCGCCCCGACGATTATTACAGACATCACACACGATACCCAGGCTGTTCAAGAGGAGATATTCGGGCCCGTCGAAGTCGTGTTCACCTGGAGTGATTACGACCAGGTCATCAAGGCCGCCAACGATGTCAGATACGGTCTCGCGGCCGGCATAATCACCGAGAATATCGACCGGGCCTACCGCGCAGCAGATGATGTCGACGCCGGCAACGTCTGGGTGAACACCTACAACAGGTTTCCCGCGGGCCAACCCTTTGGTGGCACGAAACAGTCGGGAATGGGCCGTGAGGTCGCCGCGCAGGCCCTAGATGAGTACACCCAGACGAAGACGATCACTATTGGACTCGAAGAGGAAACGGTCCCCGCCGACGAGTGAGACTTAGTGAGACACCCATTAGTCGTCTCACAGAGTCACGGGAAATCCCGTTGGCTGCCACAGCACCGTCGTCCGCCTGATTTGTCTGCGCGCGTGACTTTTATTGGGTATGCGGTAGATTGAGCAAGTGCAGCCTATGTCCGAAGACAATCTGGAGGACTTCTTGGTCCTTCGAGACCTCGACGAGCCTATCACACGAGAACAGCTCAACGATGCAGCCGACCAATCCGGAAACGTCCTCCGAGCGCTCAGAGACGAAGGAGTCGGCATCGAATGGGTCGACTCCGAGGTGCTAAGTACGGAGAACGGTGAGGTGATTGGAACGTTCTGTCACTATCGAGCCGAAGACGAGACGGCAATCCGAGAACACGCTGAACGGGCAGGTCTCCCAGCAACGCGGGTCGAGCGACGCGGTGACCCACTTGCCGGTGAATAGTCCACCATATTGACGAGACTGCCCGGACAGGACTCGTTTTCGATCGCCTTCAGTCGTGTGTGAACAGTCGAATCACGACACATCGCTGCAGGTGTTGCCCAAGGTTCGACAACGGCTGCCGAGATCCCTTTTTAATATTATCCACTAGTTTTAAGACCCTATCCTCTCAACGTGTAAACTGCCATGCAGGCAGTAAGACTAAAAGAGTTTAAGGAACCGTTAGAAGTCGAAGATATCGAGCGCCCCCAGCCGGATCCGGATGGCGCCGTTGCTGAAGTCGTGGGCTGTGGTGTGTGTCGCTCCGACTGGCACTGTTGGCAGGGTGACTGGGAATGGTTCGGTTACCGACCTGACCCGCCGCACACGCTCGGCCACGAGCCGACCGGTCGCATCGTTGAAGTCGGCGACGAGGTCGAACACGTCGAGGAGGGTGACGAGATCGCCATCCCGTTCAACTTCGCGTGTGGGACCTGTGACCTGTGTCGGAACGGACACGAGAACATCTGTGAGAACCACATCGGTCTGGGCTTTATGAACGAAGCGCCCGGTGCATTCGCCGAAGAGGTCCACATTCCCAACGCGGACATCAACGCTGTCCCATTGCCCGACAGTATCGATGCAGAAGCGGCCGCAGGCTGTGGCTGCCGGTTCATGACATCGTTCCACGCGATGGCCCACCGCGCCCCAGTCACATCCGGTGACGATGTCGTCATCCACGGCTGTGGTGGCATCGGTCTCTCTGCCGTCCACATTGCCAACGCGCTCGGTGGCAACGTCATCGCTGTCGACCTGATGGACGAGAAACTCGAGTTGGCCGAAGAACTCGGCGCCATCGAGACGGTCAATGCCAGGGAAGTCGACGACCCGGCACAGGAAGTCGTGGACATCACCAACGGCGGAGCCGACATCTCTGCTGACGCACTGGGTATCGAGACAACCTGTCTCAACGCCGTCAATTCCCTCGGTAAAAACGGGACGCACGTTCAGGTCGGCCTGACGACCTCAGAAGAGGAAGGATACATCTCCCTCCCGACTGACGAGTTCGTCGCCAAAGAGATCGACTTCAAGGGGTCGCTGGGCCTGCAGCCCTCGCGGTACTCCGAGATGCTGAGTATGGTCGAGACCAGCAAACTCGACCCCCAGGCCCTCGTCAGCGAAACGATCGACATCCACCAGGTGCCGGACGAACTCGAAGCGATGACCGACTTCAACACCGTCGGTATCCCGGTCTGTACCGACTTCAGTAGCTAAACACGCTCTATACACCCGCCGTCGGCGGGGTGCAGAGACATCCCCAGCGTATTCCCTGGGAACACCTCCTCGGAAACATGTGTCTATCATCAGCCAGTGGTCGGTCTGTGGCATGATACCTTCCCACGAAATCGATAGATTGATGAACCTGATTCCTCTAAGCAGAATTACCACGGCTGAAGGACGCACACGTTACAGTGTCCCGTTCACCGTGGTGTCGTATGCCCACCCTCCCAGTGACAGCTATCCCAGCCTCGGACCAGCCTCTGACACAGTAGGATTGTTCATCTCCGGGAGGGACTTTTGTACCGGAGCCACCGAAACACGTTCCAACAGTGAATTGTTCCGTTTCTGACCCATCGTGACCAGTGGGCACTCTGCTCTTCGACCAGGGAGAGATTAGATGTGGAATAGGAATAACACACGATATACGTATAGCAGTGTGTATGCCAGAAATCAACCCCGGTGACGTTCGGGACACCACTCCAGAAGCAACTCTACAAAGGTATCGAACGACGGGGCCCGCAGGCCATGAGAGCTCATCCTATCAGTCTGTTTGCTAAGGTGGTCGCAGTGGAATCGGACACGGAACACCGAACAGCGACAGTCACCGATATCTTCGAGAAGGAGGAGAAAATGACAACCGCAACGAGGTCGTTTCGCGCGGCGATCAGTCGAGCGAGAAGTTGACTGTCTTCGTCTGAGTATAGTGGTCGATGGCTTCCTGTGCCGTCTCGCGGCCGATACCGGACTGCTTGTACCCGCCGAAGGGCTGGCCAGCCGGGAAGTCGTTGTAGGTGTTGACCCAGATCATGCCTGCCTCGATGTCTTTGGCGGTCTGCTGTGCCTTGTTGAGGTTCTCGGTAAGAATTCCGGCTGCAAGTCCGTAGTCGACATCGTTTGCCAGCTCGATCATCTCGTCGTAGTCACTCCAGGTGAACACTTCCTGAACCGGGCCGAAGATTTCCTCCTGAACGGCCTTGTTCGTGTGGTCGATCTCATCAATGAGTGTCGGGGTGACGAAACAGCCGTCCGCGAGCGCCTCGTCGTCGGGTTGGTTGCCGCCGGCAACGAAGGTTGCACCCGAGTCGCGGGCCTCCTCGATGTAGCCCATCGTGTTCTGGACCTGTTCTTCGGTCACCTTTGGACCCAGGTCCGTCGATTCCAGCAGCGGGTCGTCGACTGTCAGGTCTTCTGCGGCGTCTGCCAGTTTGTCCAGGAACTCCTCTTTGATGTCCTCGTGGACGAACAGCCGGGAGCCGGCACAACAACACTCGCCGGTGTTGAAGAAAATCGCTGTAATCGTCGTCTCGACTGCCTGTTCGAGGTCGGCGTCGGGGTAGACGATAAGGGGGCTTTTGCCACCGAGTTCCAGCGTGATGTCGGTGATATTCTCTGCTGCGCTTTTCATCACCTGGCTGCCGACCGCTGTCGAGCCGGTGAAGGCGACCTTGCGGATGTCTTCATGAGCCGACAGCGGTTCACCAGCGTCTTCGCCGAAGCCGGTCACGACGTTGACGACTCCGTCGGGCACCACGTCGTCGACCTCTTCCATCAGTTTGAGTATCGTCAGTGGCGTCTCTTCGGCGGGCTTGAGAACCACTGTGTTCCCGGCGGCCAGTGCCGGGCCGAGTTTCCACGCCGCCATCAGCAGCGGGAAGTTCCAGGGGATGATCTGGCCGACGACTCCGTAGGGCTCGTTGTACGTCTGGAGGTTGCGGCTGTCGTCGGTCTCGACAGTCTCGCCCTCGTGGGCCCGGGCAATTCCAGCGAAGTACCGGAAGTGGTCGATGACGAGGGTCATGTCGATGCGCGCTTCGGTGATCGGTTTCCCGTTGTCCAGCGACTCCAGCTTTGCGAACTCTTCTTTGTTCTCCTCGACGCGGTCTGCTATCTCGTGGAGCAGTGCCTGCCGTTGGGCTGTGGAGTAGTCGCTGTAAACGTCGTCGTACGCGTCCCACGCCGCATCGACCGCCGCGTCGATGTCTTCGGCGACGCCTGCCTGTACCTCTGCGAGCGTGTTCCCTGTCGTCGGGTCACGCGTCTCGAAGGTCTTGCCGTCCGAACTCGTCACCCACTCACCACCGATGTACAGTTCTTTGTGGTCGGGCAGGACTTCCGATGCTGTCTGCTCGTGTCGTTGCTCGATAGCCGATGCTCGTTCTACCGATGAGTCTGACTCATCAACGGACATGCAACACAAATGTCTGCGTGGCATAATAAATAGCTTCCGGTCGTTTTGAAATCGATACCTCGGTTTAGGATGGTATTTTTCTCTCGTGGGTATTTTTCACATCGTTGTAACGGCGATAGGCAAGTGGTCTGCGACGGCTGTGGTGTACACTGGAGACACTCGCGCAGAACCGAACACGCCAGCGCACCCCACAGGAGTGAGACATGCAGGCAACCGAACTGTCGTCAAGGTTTTTATACGAATGTCACCGAAGTCAGTCTACCATGGTTGAATCCATTCCGTTCCCGGAGCTGACTGGCAGTCCGGACACAGAGACCATCACCGTTGCACCCGATGGGACGACGTATGTCGTTCCGTCAGGAGCCCACGACAGGCTCCGCAATCGCATCGTTGAGGACCCGCAAGCGCGGGACCCGTCCGTTGATCTCGCCCTTGCAGGCTGGACAACTCTCCAGTGTGATGGGCTAACCGACCGAATCAATGTCGACGCTCCCGACGCTTTCAGCGATGAGACTATTGTCCGGCGGTTCGCTCGGGCACACGACGCCGGGTCTGCTGTCGTCGCGCAGCACCCGAGTAACGAAACGATTCAGTCGACGGACCCACAGCATTTTTCGTTCGGCTCAGGCGAGTGAGTTGGGATATGCCGTTCGGCCAATGGCAGGACGGTGACCGTTAGTCGGTGAATGGTTGACGGTCACCGTCTGAGTATAGTGGTCGATGGTTACTGGTCCACTCTCGTTGTGACGTGTACACATCGATGACACGCTGTGTACAGCCGTTGTGGGTCGTCGGATTCCAGGTACGGTCAACTCCAGTGTCTATACCAGAGGGTGTTTGAGACACCCAATGGTCGACACAAATAGACGGCCGCTCTCCTGTAGGGGGTTGGTGGTGAGTTAGTGCAGTAGCTGGAAGTCACAGCAGGCGAGGGGCAGACGGTTTTTAATGATCCATGCAAAAACCGCCCACTTCAACGGTTGTGGAGACGAGATCGAGTTAGAGTTTGTGGAGCGTGAAGCGACACCTCGACTGCTAATGAAACACAGTAGTCAGCTATGCCCGACTGTATTATCTCTTTCAAATACTGTCTTGTTTCTCGATATTTCTGTGACCAACGCGCTCGAGCCACCGTACACAACTGAGTACACAAGGTCGATCTACAGCCCCAAAACGGATGCGAATCAGATCACATCGCGGTCGACGAACTCGTGATTCAACTCAACGACGAGTACTACTGGCTGTACGCGACCATCGATCCCGAAACAAACGAATTACTACATACAACGCTTGAGCCGACTCGAAACACTGTCATCGCTCACGCATTCTTCGCGAATTTCCGCGAGAAACACGGCGTCGTCGAGCCGTATGTCTCGCCGATAGCGCGACCCCACTGAAAGACGTCTGCAAGCGACACGGTCTCGATTTCAGAGACGAACACCATAGAGATTGGACAGTCCCATACATGTTTGTTGTATGGGGGAAAGATATACCATTTTGTTCCCAAACTATTTTAGCAACACCGAGCGAGAAACTGCCGACGACTGGATCGAAGCATTCGCCTTCGCATGGAATCAGCGAATCCGAACACCACCCCGCACCACCGAATGGTATCGGCAACTCTCAATGGATGCCTTCGTCTCACTGCTCGAGGTGGTGTTGTCGGAGCTGGGAAACATACTGTGGGTCCCAGCCTTTGGTTTCGACGTAGTAGGTGAGTACAGCATCAACGTATTCCACGGGCAAGACCTCGTGGGTTGCGAGCGTACAGAGGATGTGTGGTGTCGTAAAAAGCGTATTCCGGTCGTCGAGAACGAGATTGATGAATAAGTAGTTGGTCGAATTGAATTCGTCCGTTATGAAGAGATCCGCCTCCAACTCGTTGGCCATCCAGACTCCCTCAGATTCGCCCCGATCGAGCCCGTAGTCAAGCGGCCCGTCGGTTCGATCAGCGATATCGTGCGTCGTCAGGTGGTGGGCTGCTTGGAGTACGAGGTCAGCAGCCGCGGCGAGGAGGTCATCACCCCCTGTTGCGTCGGTGACCTCACCGATGACACTGGCAGGTGTGTGGACATCGTACGCGGTGAGGAGTGCTTTGAGTGGGTCCCCGCCTGAGGGTGCCTGTGGTCGACCGTCAACGACCGGTGTGGCGAGGTTCAACAGCACGTTCGTATCGACGACAGCAACGGCGCGCTCCGACATTGTTAGGCATGTGATTCGTCATCGGAATTAGACGACCCCGCATCCCTCCATTCGGAGATTTCGCCGTCGTAGAAGGCATCGTCACTCGGAAGCCCATCTTTGAGTGTGGGAATGGCAGGTGTTCGGTCGATGGACTCCCGGAGAAGTTTCATTCGCATCGCTTCTTCGCGGCCAAGGATTGCTTCGACCGTGTCGTAGGTGACACGGCCATCGTAGTAGGCGTCGCTCAGCCGCCGACGGAATTCCTCGTCGGTTGCCAGATCTTCGAGTTCGTCCTCAAGCGCGTCGATGAGAAGGCGCGTCCGAGAGATGTCGAGGATTTCGACGACGCTGTCAGCACGCTCGACGAGGGACTTTGGGGCGTTGAAATCGACGCGGGTTTTCTCTTCGGCCATATCTATGTGTAGGTCCTACACATACATAGTTTCCTCGGCGTCTACGCAGTCGGGTCGAGAGACCGCATCGTGAGAAGTCCGGACAACGACAGGCGAATCGGCGACGAAACATCACGCAGTTCCGTAATTGACACCCTCCCCGCGCTAAAGCGCAAGGAGTTCAACTTCGATACGGAACTGGATCTGTTCACGTCGAATCCGAAGGCATTCGACCGACTGGACTCCGGAGAATGGTCGGATTTCCACCACGCCACCTTTGACATGGCCTGGCTCCCGAATCTGGCGGAAGCGGGGCTGATACGCCCACTGAAATACGAGGAGTGGAAGCCATACACGTTCGATAAGTACACCGACATGTTCAAGAAATCCGAGGGGTACAAGTTCGCCTTCCTCAACGAAGACGACTACTCCTTCGATGTCGACGGGACGATGTACGGGGTGCCACAGCGGTTCGGCTGGGCGTCGTTCGCCGTGAACACCAACGTAGTCGCCGACTCCGACGCAGAGAGTTACGACGCGGCCTGGTCCGAAGACTACACGGTCGGCATCTACGACCTGCCGTTCTGGCCATCCAGATTATCATGCTCCGAGAGGGGATCGAGCCGTACAAGACACACACGGACGAGGAGGTCGAACAGGGCCGGCAGGCGACGTTCGACCTGTTCGACAACGCAGAGATGTTGCTGCCGGACATCGCGTCGCTCAAAGATGCGTTGCGAAACAATGACATCGACATCGGGTTCATCTCTGGCAGTTGGATAAACGGGATACTCCGCCGTGGTGGAAACTTCCAGTACGAGGCCAAGATTCCCGAAGAGGGTGGCGTCATCTGGGTCGAAACGACGGCGATGCTGAAAGGAGACCATCCGAGCGTCTCCGACAATTACCTGGCATACATGCAACACGGAATAACGGCCAAAAACCTCATGTGGCCAACTGTCGGCGGCACCAATGTGGTCCCCCATCAGTCCTCGATAAACAGACTGAACAGACGCCAACGCGCGGTGTTACGCGTCGACGACATCCCGGATATCGTCTCCAAATCACGGTTCTACACGGGCATGCCAGACCTGGACAAGTTCCTCCGAATCTGGGAGGAAGCGAAGTCCCGGCTGTAGGCGATTCAGTATGAATGTCAGATTGGACGTACTCGCGTGCATACCCAGACACACGAGTAACCACCTGACGTCTGGTGTCGCTCAGAACTCACCAAAATGGTGGCTTACTCACGTACAGGAGCAGCGGCAGCAAGTCCGACGGGTCGTCCCTGCTCCCACTCGACCGCGAGGACTGCGTCTTGAAGCGAGGTGAGTCTGTGTTCGACGACATCCAACGGATGTGAGTCGATGAAGTGTGCTGGTTCGTGTGCGACGGGCGTCGCGCCATCGTTGACCTGTAGATGGACTGGCCCACAGTCATCGTGCGTGTCGTCCTGATGCCACCCGACGAGCATACTCCGATCCGGTTCGATCCAATTGAACCAGTAATACTCGTACGGCTCACCCGTTTGCAGTTGAAAGCCAATCTCGACGCGCGCAGTCGCCGCCGGGTACTCGTCGTCACCAAGGAACTGACGTGGGTCAACGTCAGCGACAACCCGATGCGGGCCAGCTTCGCGGGGTTCGGCACGTCGTCGCCGAACGTTGTCGAACTCGCCGCTGAGTCGGTTCTGGATGCGGTCGTGGAGCCGCTTGCTCTGCAGGTTCGTCCGATCTGCGAGGAAGACAACCATTAGGCGAGTGTCGAGGGTGAGTCTGTCCCCGGTGACGAGAGTTCACTCACATCATCATACAGGTGGAGGGCGTGCTTTACGAGCCCGAGTTCCGTATTGATTGCGTCCCATGTGGCGATCACGTTGCGCCGCTCACGAAGCTCCTCTGCCGACAGGTCCTCGTCAGCGAGTTGCTCCCGGAACGCATTGAGTGAGGTGACATCGTACTCCGTCGCCAGCTCTTCCTGTTCCTTTTTCAGCTCTGTGAGCTGGCTCTCCAGTTCGTCACGCGAGTTGGCTTCAATCAGGCCAGTTACCTCGTCGAAGAGCATCCGCACAGGGTTCAGGTCGTAGGCTTTCGTCCCGTCGACGGTCGTTTCAGTGACCCAATCGTCACTCTGCAGTCGCTGGAGCTCATCGTCGGCTGTCGCACGCGAGACATCTGCCTGGTCTGCGATCTCCTGCACCGGCGTTGGCTCGTCCAGCAGCTCCGCAACATGCCGGACACGCTCACGTCCACTCATACTTTCCGTCCACGATCCCCGGTTTGATTCAGCCATTCTACTAGGTCTTGAACTCTCTCGTTCAAATAATTTGTTCCCACTCAAATATCCAAACAAGGGTCCGTAGTGGAAGCAGATCATATCCGAGCAGGACTACGAACCCGAACTCTCATCGGTGCGCTGGTATTCCTGAAACTGGACACGGACGGTCACATTCTGGTCGGTAGCCGCAGTGATGCGTGCTTCGAGTGCCTGAGCTATTGCTGGCGGCTCACCGCTTGCGGGTCTGCTCACAACAACCGTGATTGTCTCTGGCTCGGTGAACGCGTCGGGACCACCATACTGGATACGGGTTGCCACGACCTGAGCGGAGTCGTACTCCGGTTGGTCAAGCGTCGTCTGGACTTCCTCGTTGACGGTTCGCTCGAAGCTGATCTGCTGGTAGGAGACGACGCCGACGACGCCGACGAGCGCGACCAGAAGCAGTGCAGTCACAGACAGAACGGCAACCTCACGCCGTGACTCGGCCCCGAACAGCCACCCGGATGTGTCCGGTCCGTAGGGAAATCGCTGGAGGGTGACGTATGCACCGAGGTTGATTAGTAATACGGTAAGCACGAGCAAGAGAAGCGACCCGGCTGCAATCCGTAGTTGTCCCCAGGCCGTCGCGATGCCGACGGTGGCCGCAGCGGGAATCAACGCCGCCGCAATCATCACGCCGATAAGTGAGGTCGGACCTTTCGTCACGACGCCGTAGGCCCCTGCTGCACCCGATGCGAGCCCGACGAAGACGGTGAGCAGTCCCGGGGAGATGCGAAGGGCGATGAGGCTGAGAGAGGAGATGTCGAGCGTCGATGGCAGGAAGCCGGTCGCCTGCAGGCCAGCGCTGAACAGCCAGGCCCCGAGTATGGCGACCACCAGTCCCGTGCTCTGCAACCAGATGCTATCGAGAAGCATCTCACGGTCACCGGTCGTCGCACCGACAGCACCCGTAAGCACCGGCCCAACGATGGGAGCGATGACCATCGACCCGACGACGATGGCAGGCGAGTCGACGAGCAACCCCGCCGTGGCGATGATAGCGCTAAAAAACAGCATCGGGAGAAACGACCATTTGTCGCGGCTCAAATCGAGGACTTTCGACCGGAGTGCAGCTTCGGTCAGTGGGTCAAAGTCACTTGCAAAGCGGGCGCGGAGCGTCTCGACGTTGGGCGTAATTGCTGCCTCGACGCTGGAGACAACCATGTACTGTTCGCTCTCGATGCCAGCGTCGTGTAGTTGCTCGAAGAGGTAGGTGATGGCGTCCGTCGGCACTGGAGCCGTCACGAGCCAGCGAGGCTGGTCATCCAGCAGGACCTCCTGGCGGATGAAGTCGATATCCTCGGCTCTGAGAAGGTCGACCAGGTTCTCGACCTGTTCCTCGCGGACGAGAATCTGTAGCTGGCGCACAACAGGGCTACCAGCGGAACTGGGAACAGTATTCGGGCGGAACATTCCCATCCGCGGGTGGGGCTACGTGGAGGGAAACGCGTCTTCGAACAGCCCCCGGCAGAGTTTGCGCATCGCAGCACGCACGTGGGAATTAAACGTCGGCTGTGAGATGTCCATCGACTCCGCAATCTCTGCACCGGTCCGGGAGCGTGGTTCCTCGAAGTAGCCGTTGAAGTAGGCCGTCTGGATGGCTTCCTGCTGGCGGTCTGTCAGGCCGTCCGTGAGCATCTCCGTGCATTCGAGGACCGTCTGCTGGGGAACATCTCGCGTGCGCTGAGCAGTGAGGTCGGAATCGGGATACTTGGACTGGAACATCCCGACGAACTCGCGGACGGCCGCGTCACCTGCGAGATGAACAGTGACCTCCGCAGCCCCATCGTCGGTCTCAAGGGCACGAACCTGTCCACCGTGTTCGAGTACGGTCGTCGGGATGCTGTCCGATTCGAGGACAGCCTCGAAGACCCCTGTCGAGCCATCTGTGGACTCGGAGACAAGGGCCATATCCGACACCGGGAGCCGGGATTCGAAGTCAAGGACTTCCTCGGCTGCGACGCCCTGGGTCGCGAAGAAAGCCCGGACCTCGTCCGCTGACCGCTGGAGGACCCGCTTCAGGGAGAACTCACAGTCGAGGGTGCGAGTCATTTCGACGACAGGGAGCGATTCGTCGGTCACGGAAAACTCCAGTTCGATGACCTCGTCGCTGAGAAGCGCCTTCTTGCTCTCGATGGCGTTGATGGCGTGGCCGACAGTGTTTGCGAGTTCAGCCAGCACCTGGCGTTCGAGTTCGTCGAAGACCTGTGGCTGGCCTGCATAGAGGTTCAACACGCCGTACTGCGTCCCGTCGTACTGCAGCGGGAACGCGGCCGTGGCCTGAAAGCCGTGACCGAGTGCGTCCTCGCGCCACGGCTCGAAAGACTGGTCGGTCAAAATGTTGTTGACGACCTGTGGCTCGCCGGTCCGGACCGCGCGGCCGGCCGGCCCACGGCTGGTCTTGCTGTCGTCGGTCGTCACCGTGATGTCGTCAAGGTAGCCACCAGCAGCCCCGGCTGACTCCACAGGCAAAACCTCGCCGTCGATGCCGTCACGCTTGCCCACCCAGGCGAGTTCGTAGGGACCGCTATCGGCCAGTTCCTCGCAGACGACGCGGTGAATCTCGTCCCGGGTGGAGGCCTCGACCAGTGCCTGGTCGATGTTCCGGATAGTGTCGTTGATGCGGTTGAGCCGCGTCAGCGTCCGGTTGCGCTCCTCGAGGGCGCTCTCACGTTCCTGAAGTTTCTGTTCGCGGTCGGTGCGGTCAAGCGCCGCGCGGATGTTCGCCGTGACGGCCTCACTGACGCCGTGTTCGCCGCGGCCGAACTCGTCGACGGACTGCGAGCCGACGACGTAGATGCCGTGAGTGCCGAGCGGATAGATGGTAACGGCCGTAAGCGACGGCACGGTGTTCTCGGGCAGCGATTCGGGGAATGGGCCGGTGACCTGTCTGCGCTCGCCGTCAATGAACGCTGACCAGCCGGGGCTGTCGCTTCGCCCCAGCAGTGTCTCGGCATCGAGCAGCGTCTCCGCGACGGGAGTCTCAGCAACGGGACGAAGCTGCCCGGAACACTCATCGTAGAGTGCCACCGTCGCAACGGGGCTGTCAAGGGTGTCAGTCAGCGTGTCGATAACGCCCGAAGCGACCTCCTGTGCTGTTTCGGCATCGAGTAATTCCGAGCCGACAGCGTTCAGTGACTCAAGGCGCGTCTCGCGGTGTGAGTGTTCCAGTTCGTAGCTGACCCACTGCTCGATGAGGTCGATGAAGGTTCGCTCCACCTCCGAGAAGGGCCGCTCGCGTGGCTGCCGGCTTCCCAACCAGAGTGTCCCGTAGAGGGTCGACCCGACGCAGACACGGGTCCCGAGATAAGAGGCGAGACCGTACTCCCGATAGATGTCGTCGTCTTCCCAGGCGGTCCCGCGCACATCCGCCTGTCCGACTGGTCCATCTGTTGCCATCACCTTCCGGCAGAAACAGCCCTCGTCGGGGTCGGTCCACGTGCCGCGGAGGTCCTCGTCGGCGACGACGTATTCGTTGAGGAACTCACCCCCGCGAGCAGGGAGGTGGGTCAGACCGCCGACATCCAGGCCCATCCAGTCAATACCCAGTGCGAGGAGGTCCTCGAGTTTCTCCTCGAAGGCACGGTCAGGGTCCGAGGTTATCTGGTAGCTCTCCCGGAGGAAGCGTTCGCGCTCGCGGCGTTCCAGTCCGTGTGTGACCCACTGAGACATCAGCCGGTGAAAGGTCCGTTCCTCCTCGGAGACCGGGTCCAGACAGGACTGTTCGGAGACGAAAAAGAAGGTCCGGTCGTCAGCTCCCTGAATGGGGAGGCGAGCACCGAGGTAGGCTTCGAGTCCAAGGTCAGTGACACAGGCAGCCGTCTCGAAACCGTTGTCGGCCGGGTCATCGACGACAACAGGCTCGGAGAGACACCCATCGACGCTGGTGCGGGCGGTGACACGACAGTACGTCTCCGAAAGGGGCAGTTCGTCACCCGGGGCGAACGCGTCGAGTTGGCTACTGACCGCTTCGACCTCGAAGCTGTCCGTCTCGGGGTCGATGCGAGCCAGACCCCCACCATCCATACCGAACCACTCACATCCCAGGTCGAACAGCGCCTGTAACTTCTCGTCGAACCGGTGGTCCGTTGCCGATGTGATGTCATACAGGTCCTGCAGGAACTTCTTTCGACGCCGGAGCGACGCCTTGGCTTCTGTTCTGTCCCGGAGTGTCCCCAACATCCGGTCGACCTCGCAGTCGGGTTCGTCAGCGCCGAAAAACTCCTCGGGTGGGGTGTAATAGAAATTGTGACAGACTGTGCCGTCATAGATGAGGTGAGGGTGTGTCTGGACGATTGTCCGGACGATATCGGGGTCGAACCTGGTGCGGTCGTACTGACAGAGCGCGAGACAGTCTGTACCGGCAAAGAGGTCGTTGATACGGGATTCGTATGCCATGAACTGCTCGACCGTGGTCGCATCCTCCTCTAGCCATGACGTCTCGGCGACGATGCGAAGTGCGGAGTAGTCCTCGTCGAGGCCGTCGACGGTCTCACCGTAGAACGAGAGCATCTCATCGGTATCGAACTCGCCGTCGCGCAGATAGGTCTCCTGAACCGTATAGAAGGTGAGTGCGCCGGATTCGCGTGCGCCCTCGATGTCGATACCGGCCGTGCTGAGGGTGATGGGATTTCCTTTGCGCGCTTCGTCTTGCCGAGCCAGTCGTTGTACCGCCTGCGGGCAGTGTTGATACGCTTTCTGAGTGTGTCGTCCGTGACGAAGGCGTCCGCAGCGTCTGCTGGCAGGTCGGTGTGGATGGCGGTGACCGTCTCGATGGCGTCGGTCGGTGGCGACAGTATCGTTCGGTCGTTGTACGAGAGGCTGATGGCACGGAGCGCAGCCACGATGTCGCTGAGTTCGCCGGGTGTGTCGATGTCGTCGAGCTGGTCAGCCGCTTCGATAGCAGCGAGCGTCCGCTGTCGCCCAGCCCCGACGCCGTAGAACGTTTGGCCGTCAGTGCCAGTCTCGTCGGCTTGGTCACTGGTCCGGTCGCTGGCCTGGTCGGTGGCCTGACTGCTGTCACTGGGGGAGTCCCCGGTCGCGGCAGCCGTGGCCGAGTCGTCGGCGACGCCCGACTCACCTGTTGATTCCTCACCAGCGAAGTCATCCAGCGTCGTCCACTCAGTCATCGCTGTGTGCGGACTCGACGTAGGTTGTCTCCCGCCGTGGTCGGACCGAGAGGAGCCCGAGCTCGCGGCAGTCAGCTTCGATATTGTCGAAAAATTCGTCCGGGGTGCCCACACCAGTGCCCTCAAGTGGGGCATCGACGCTGCTGAACAGCGCGTCGTAGATTTCCGCGCGGCGCTGCCGGACGAACTCGAGAGACTCCCTATCGTGGGCGTCGCGGATGAGCAACGCAGCGTACACGGCCTGAGCTTTGTCTTGGGCACCGTGCCGTGACCGCACCGTTGGCGACCCGTCGAGGACTTCGTTGATAACCACTCCGAGCAGCATCCGTGGCATGTGCTGCACGTCGTCGATGGTGCCGTTGCTCCCGCTGGTGTCGTAGGGGAGCAAATCGAGCGTGACGGGGCCGAGGTGGTCGACACCAAAGGCGTGTTGCTGACGACCAAGCTGGAGTTCGAGCGTGTCGTCGTCGCGGACGATAGCGGGGTTCGGACCGACACTGGACTGTTCGAGCCCGGACTGTCGGTTGGTGAAGACCAGTTCGTGTCGGTTGGTGTTCAGGATACCGTACAGTCGCTCTCCGACGACCGGCGGTGTCGGCGCGGCATCGAGGTTGGGAGTGACGGCATCGGCTGGCGTTGGACTCTCGTGTTGATGGCTACTATCAGACATGAATGATTCCACTCATTTTCTCGGTGATGGTGGCGGCCGACCGGAAACACTTAACAAGCGCCTGCTCCGTTGTCTACGTGGTTAGCCTGCCCTCACGGGCACCTCTCGAAACCAGACCACTGAGCGGTGCGGCCGGTGTGGACGGGTCGAAGCGTGCTGTTGGGCTCCGATACTGTTATGCTCGGCTGTACCGTGCTGTGAGCTACTGTTAATGACTGGACGGGCGGGTACAGCATCATGGCGCGACCATTGCCGTGCCGAAGGCATCACGGAGCCACAGGGCGACGCGCAATACGAGGCCAACGAGACCGTCTGCCGGCTCTGTCAGGCTCCTGTACGACCTGGTGAGCCACGCTGTCCGGCCTGTGGCTATCGCGCTCCGTGTGGTATTGGGCTCGGGGTAGCGTTCGCGCTTGCCTTCGGTGTGGGAATGACCGCTCTGCCGCCGGTGCGACTCTTCGGGTATCTGCTGCTCATCGCTGCAACGACGCGGCTGGTAACGGTTGAACAACGTAGTCTTGCTGTCCCTCACGATGACGCATAACCACGGCAGTGGGTTCTCAGAGGTGTGCCAACACCACCGCTCATCCGTTGGACTCGCACTGGGAATGGCGAGCGCAGGCCCGACGGGTCCGTTTACGAAATGTCTTGGATTGCGTCGATGGAAACCTCGGGGTGGTACGCGGTCTCCGGGTTCTTAGACTGCATCTCCTCGGGCAGCGGGTCGTCGACAGTGTACTTGCCGGGCCATCCATCTGGCGCATCCAGCTGTGCTGGGTCGGGGTACTTGTAGATACCCTCCTCGATGTAGTGGTTCGGTGCCTGGGACTGGATTCTCACCACACTCCCGAGCCCACCAGCCAACGTGTCGTACGTCGACGGCCATGGCGGAGCCCAGAGGGTCAGTTCGTCTACCTGCCCCATTCGACTGGTTTGCTTTTCCGTCTGCGAGTAGACGTTCTTGTCGTCGGTGTCCACGAGGACGTGGCGATGCTCGTTCTGCCGAGCGAAGTTGTGATACTCCTCGACGACGAGGACGCCATCCTCTTCTGTGATGACGAACCCGACTGCTGATTTCGATTCGTCTTGCCGTGTTTCCTGCACGGAGCGGTACCGGACGCACAATTTCGCACCCACAGCGAAGACAGCGGGTTTTGAAATCGTTCTGGGGTCGGTGTCGTGGTCTGTCATTGTATGATGTGTTTGGTGTTGCTACGATGTGAGCGTAGGGTTGTCTGCGTTATTCTCAATCGGTTCGGTCTTCTCTCGTGGCGGGCGCTGCCACACGAGTTCACCTCGTCGGCCCGACCGGCTCACCCTCCGAAGGCGGCTCGAATCGCGTCAGGGTCTGATAAGGAGAGGCAGGTCGGCTCGCCGCTCTGCCTCGGTAACGTAGTCCTCGCTCGTCAGGGTTCGATGCGTTCGTTTGGATATTCGCCGCCCCCTTCTTGGACTAGGTGTAGCATTGCGTGTACATAGCTCATCAATAACCCTTTCTCACTGAGTTCTTCGCCGAATTCCGTCATCCAGAAGTTATAGTCGGAACCGTTGCTGTCGTCGTTGGGGGCGGCATGCGTGATGCCGATGAGGTAGTGAGCGTAGCGCTCGACTTCCATCTGCTGTTCCATCTCTTCTTTGTCGAATAGGCCGCTTGGTGCTGTCTCTGTCGGAAACTTGGCATCGACGGCTTTCTGACATAGTCGTGCTGTCTGTTCTGCTGTGAGGGTTTTACCCTTGATTTCGAAGCCCGGTTCGGGAAATCCGACTGCGAGGACTGTTTCCCCACTGTCATGTGTACCAGCTCCGAGGACTTCTACCCCCTCTGGCGGTTCTGGAATATTTACAGCCTGTGCTGCTTGAGGCCCTGGGGGCGCGTCGAGGACCTTCTCTAACTCGTTTTCTGCGTGTGCGATGTTCGTCCCAGGTTCGAACCCCACAATGAGATAGGCCACCGATGATGGTTCGGTGGCCCAGTCGATATTCTCACTCCGACACTGGTGGGCCACTCGCAAATCAACGTTCTCATGTAGGGTGAAATTCTGGAGTGGTGTCTGACCGATTGATTTGGTCCGACCTCCAATCGCAAGGCTGAGACGCATTATCATGCCGAATTCGACATCGCCGTATTGGGTTTGACTTGGCTTGCTCATGGTTACCTATGGACTATTGACGTGTCTTGTTTAATCTGCATTGGTTTATTACCCTCTATGGATTGTCACTGCCGACGCAGGTGACTCTCATCCATTGTTGAACGAGTCTATTCCCTTCTGGCTGACATCCCGTAGTGTTTGGGGATTTGACACGGAGAGCCCGACTCGCCGTTCCGCCTCGGTGATGTACTCTTCGTTCACCTCGATGCCGATGAAGCGGCGATTGTGCTCTTTGGCGACCGAGAGCGTCGTGCCACTGCCGGCAAACGGGTCGAGGACGATACCTGACTCGAAGCCATCTGCCTCGCAGTCACACTGCGGGTCGAAGCCGACGAGGTCCTTCTCCGGGGACACGAACTCGCGGGCGTACGAACCGAGCTCCTCACGGGCCTCGGCGGCGAGTACTTCGGTGTCGGCGGCGTTCTTCCCGGCCCCGTCCTGTGTGCGCTTTGCCTGGCCAACATCGGAGAGGCCGACGGCCCGCAGTGCTTCCAGGTGGTCGTCAGAAAGGTTTGCCTCGGCAGCCTTTTCCAGTGCTGTCTTGGCCTGCGGCCGCGAGGTATCCAGATTGCGGATGTCCGTCACCTCGTACTGTGGTTCGTGCGGCGTGCCACACACCGGACAGACGCGCTTGGGGACTGACGGTTCGAGGAGCTGTCGCACGAGCTCTGGCGGATACATCGCGTCGTGGTCGATGTCTGTCTCGTAGGAGGAGTCGACGATGAACACGTCGGTATCCGAGGGCGCTTCCTCCCTGATGAAATAGTGGTCATTGCCTTCGTGGGCGATAGCCAATACCTTTTCGTGGGACTGTCCTAGGCGGCTGCTTGCTGCGTCTGGCCGTGAAGAGGTCTTGACCCAGGGGCTGTGGTGGACGACCTCATAGCCCATCGCCTCGATAGCCCGATGCAATCGCTGGGGAATCCCGACCAGCGCTCCGTTCTCGTAGACGTCGTCGATAACGAGCCAACACAGCCCGTCGGTTCTGAGAACCGCCATCGTCTCGTCGAGGACGTCACACAGCGTCGAGAGATATGCGTCGGCGGTTGGCTCCTGGCCCAGCTGGTCGGTGTCGCCATAGTCCCGTTGCGACCAGTACGGTGGGGAGGTTATCGCCGTGTGGACGCTGTTTGTCGGCAGGTCTGGGAGAATCTCGCGGACATCGCCTGCGATAATTGAGCCGGCAGCCTCTTCGAGTACGCGACTGCGGGGACTGTCTTCGCCATCCGGGAGTGGCCGGGTCCGGCTGGGGTACCGGTCACGGTCAGCGACGACCGGCCGCTCGTCACCCGGACACCGCCGATAGGTTCGCTCGGCATCTCTCTTGCTGGCTCCGCAAAACGTCAGCGGGTCAGCAACGTCGGTGTGTACGTAGTACATATCGTCTCCGCCATTGACCGTCAACACCTGTGGATTGCCCGCTTTCGGGACCAATCCCTTCGCCGAGAGAACTCGATAGCACTGGAACTCATCGGAATAGCAGAGGAGCCGAGAACTGGCGGCGGCCGTCTGTGCTGGGGTGGAGATGGGCTCGGGCAGGACGGCACAGACTAGGAGCGCTTCGACGTGCGTTGGCTGAAGGTTCTCGAGGACGTCGCCGGGCCTGATTTCAGTCCCGCCGATGTCGATGACTTGGTGCTGGCGTTGGCGCTCGAAAATGGGAACCGGCCACAGTTCGTCGCTGATGATGTCCGGTGACGGTGCAGTCAGCCAAGCTTCGCTGCGATAAACAGGGTCGCGGGCGGTATCGGGGCGGTCCGTGAGGCGGGCCGTGAGTGCCGAGACTCGTGCCATAAGTGATGAGGCAGTCATGCCGGGAGGTCGCTGGTGTCTATCTCTGCTGCTTTCTCGTAGGCAGCGGCGCGGAACCGTTCGCAGTGGCGGTCGTAGCCTATCTCGTCGATTTCCGATTCTGGCCGTGATGGACCACGGAACGTCCGGCTCTCCCACCCACAGTCCTCGACATCGTGGCAGCAGAACCAGAACTTGGCGTAGCCTGCTTCGTCTTTCAGCGAGAGGCTCGTCGAACTACCGCAGCAGGGACATGGTTGTTCTGTCATAATTTGGGGTCTATCGGATGGTCAGAACACGCTCAGAAGTCATGGATGACTGACCCGACGGTATCGCTGAGCCGCTTGAGCATGTAGACTGCCTCGTAGCGTTCGTTCTCGGGGTGGGGAATCGACACTGCCTGCCCGTCCTTGTAGCGGGCCTCCTGGTTGTCGTCGAACTTGTCGATGTCGAGGTCGCCGAGCCCGCTGCGGCCGACGTACTCACGTTCTTGGTCGTCGAAGTAGCCCTCGAACGCATAGTGATACTCGTAGACGCGGCTGCATTGAGGGCAGACAACGCGTTCGACGGCACTCTCACCATCGAATTCCCAGGACACCGTATTGCCGATGTAGGCTTCGTCGCTGATGCAGGTCTCACGGGTGTGCAACCCGCCGGGGATGTCGCTGATAGGTGTGATGGCGGCGACGTCTTCCTCTCGGACGTAAAACGAGTCTGTCGGCGTCGAGATACTGTAGTGGACATCGCTGGCCGGGTGCCACGCTTCCATCCCGTCGTCGGGGTCACGCGGGCCGTCGACGCGGTCCACGGCAACGACATCGACATCGTCGTCGCCGGCGATACTCCGGACAGTCCCGTCGGGTGTGAGCCAGACGAGATGAGTTGGGTCGAGCATAGTGATGTTTCAGTCCACCAATTTTCCGCTGCGATGGAGCGGGGGAGAAACAATCCATGTCCTCACACTGTCTGGAACTGGACCCCCCACCGCCATCGACGGTATGTTCAGACGGCCACACGGGGGTGCATAGCGAATTTCCCAGGTGGTGGCTTAGGCAATCCAGAGTTTCCCCGTGTGGAGTGGGTCAGCGCCTCGGTAGTAATGCGATGACCAATCGTAGGTCTGGTCATACACCCAGTACCGCGGGTGACCCAACACATATCGATACCCGGGTTTGAACGGGCCTCTCGTTCCTGAACTTCGCTCCTCCGGGGGTTTTCCCCAGACTCGGACCAGCGGGCCGCCTTTATTGCAGACGATGTTTTCTACTGTTCTATAGAACCCGGGGTCAATATCGAGTAGCTCGTAGACGTAGCTCGGGGTAAAGAGGTGCTCTTGTGTCACAACCCCATGCAGCGGGAGTGAGTTAACGTACCCGACGAGTTCATTTGCAAGTTGCGTGGCGACATCATCGCCAGCAACGAAGGTCAGGTCAGGCTCGTCACGCACAGGTCGTGGGTCCGCAGCGACAAACCGCCGCCACCATTCCTTGAGGTGGTCAAGCGAGATTCGATACTGTGGGAGGACCTGACCCCGATACTCACTGGGAACAAAGGTCCGCTCCCAGCCATAGCGCTCAAGTTGGAATTTATACGGCCTGTAACAGAAGGATTTGTCGAACACCGCTTTGATGGTGATGAACGGCCCGTCCCCCCACGTGATGGTTACCCGCCGCTGGCCCGGTTTCTCTCCGTGGGCCAGGCCGCCAAAATTCTCGTCGGTTTCGTCCAATTCCCATGTGACATCGCTATAATCGTCAGTAACAGCACAGTGCAACTCACCAGTGTCCTCGAAGAACAGCCGGTAGGTGATACTGTGCTCGCTGCGCGCACTCCCAGCATCAAGGCCGTGTTCGCTGCCGATGCTGTCAGGACCGAATGTTGACGCAATTTGGTAGGCGGTCTCCAGCGCAAGCATTGGGTCACTTTTGTACTGTGCTCGTTCGATAGCCGCCATGCGGAGTTGATGGCCGGGGTTGAATATGATGGTTTGGGTATTTAAGTGCTCACCCCCGGATGCCCCTCATTGGCCTCATGCTGTCTGGGGATTCTCCGCGCTGGTCTGGGTGAGTCTGCGACTGCTGACTCACGCTGCTCGGTGGGCTGTAGTTAGTGCCCAGTTATTCCCCTCCGAGGTACGACCCGTGCGTGTGGACGCACTCCTTGACGGCCCTACATCTCCCCTGTTAAACAATCCATCCCTGTAATGGGGTAACTTCGGAGGGCTGCGTCGTCCAGGTCGTGGTCACACCCTGGGTCTTCTGTCGACAGGAGCATCTTGGCGTTCTCCTCGAAGAGTGCGGTTCGTGCCCATGCGAGGCACGCGGCGCGAACGTGTTCGTCAGTCGGTGTGGACGGTAGGTCTTCCTCAGAACAGGTGTCGTAGACGGTAATGCCTCGATACCGCAAATCGGTGTGGTAGGACACGAACGGCTCGCCGAGGTTCGCTGCTAACCAGTCGTTAGCCTTGTCATTGAACCGCTTGCGTTCGTCTTCCGCGTCGTCGTCAGTCATTGGACGTGCCTACACCTCAGTTCAGCTGCCGTCTGGCCGGTCGCCCTCGTAGGAGGGGTTGGGCTCGGCAGCGACGATATATGTTCCGCTCCCGACCCGGTCATATCGTCCCTTCGCCCCGACGGCGTTGTGCCGAGTGTGGAAGGTAACGATAATCCGCCCTTCCGGGTGGTCATCGAGACGGGACAGTCGCTCGTCGTCCGTCCGAACGACAAAGTAGCGGTAAGGCCGATTCCAGCACGCCGCGCTGATTGAATCCGGTCGGGTGTAGGTTGAGCCGAAAATTTGGTCGCGGTCGCGAGCGTCAGGGTTGTGTGTCGGACGGGCCATCGGTGTCACCCCTCTATCTTCTCGCCACCTGTGCTTGCTTCGCTACCACTGCCTGAGTCGTGAGGCGTGAGTTGTCCGACGACCTGGAGGTTAGGCGAGCCGTCGCCGGCAACCAGCGCTTCGACGTAGTCGGGTTCAATATGGTGGTCTTCGTGAAGTATGTCGTGGACCGCTGCGACTAGCGATGCAAGCTCCAATGAGTTGAACTGCTCGGGGTTGACGCCGGCGAGGGAGAGATACATCATCTCGTTGGCTGTGTCGTCTGCTGTACTCGAACTCGACTCTGAAGGGTCGTCGGTCATGGTGATTCCACGTATATTCCTGGTGATGGTGGGTTGAACCCGACACCACAGCTGAACGCGACCGTGGCCGAATCCTCGGACCAGGCGTTGACATCCCCTCACCCCTGAAGGGGTGGGCTTCTGCCCGCTACGTGTCATGGCCTGTTGCAGTTGTGGAACTCTCGTCGGTCGCCCTGTTTGCTAACTCCTTGAGCTTGCTGCGCTGCTCGAAGAGGCCGACGCCTCGAAGCGGGTCCCAGACGGCGACATCGGTTGGGAGGACGGCATCGAGGGGCTCCCAGTAGTCTCTCCCAGCGAGGATCAGAATACAGTCGACATCGGGGAGCTGCGCGACTACCTGCCGGGCGAGAATCCGCTGGATAGCTGGTGGGTTATCGTCGAGTCGCTTGTCGTACCAGGGCAGTTCTTCCTCCGGCGTGACCGCGCCGAACTGGCCGCTGAAAATCCACCAGTCGTCACAGTGGGCGTCGACGGCTGCCTGTCGCTTGTCGAACAGCCAGGAATCGTAGCGCTCTGTCGCCGGCAGGAGCTCGTCACGGCGGGCGGGGTCGTCGTCACCGACTTTCGACGCCGAGCATCCGATGACGCCCGTGAGCGACTCGACTGGCGGTCGGTCGAGCGTCGTGTATGCTGTCCGCTCGCTCATGGCCACTCTCCGTGTCGGTGTCGACGATGGCTGGTCGCCAGCAGACGACAGCACTCTGCAATTGAGACTGAGACTGCCATAGTTAGATGGTTCACCGCCAATTTTCCGAGTGATGAGATGGACACTGGCCACCACACGGGTTCTGATAATTGCGGACACCTGTCACTCGCTCTTAATGGTATCGATTCCATCAGTTGGAAGCGGCCGCGTCGCCTGTCTGCTGGTGTCACGTGTCCACCTCGGTGAGTGCCTGCTGGGCCGGGTATGGATGCTCGCCCAGCGAGAGGCTACTCGGTGTGCTGGAGGGGAGTGGTTGGTCCAGCAGCATCGCTAGCAGTCTACTGAGTGGCCGGAGCTGTGGGAGACGATTGAGCAGCGGTTGTAACTGTCGGGTGTCGGGTGGCCCAGTGAACGCGGCGGTAGCTCTCTCGCTGTTGAAGGCCAGTGGATACGTGATACCGTGGCTGTCGTGTGCCGTCGTCAGGACCGCACAGAGCGCATCGCTGAGGTGCCATTCGCCACCTAACGGCCCCGTCACTCGTCCGGTGAGCATCGTCGGGAGCGGTTCGCTGTCGTGTCGCTCCCTGCGAAACGGCATGCGGAGTCGCCACAGTGTTGCTTGCCCTGGTCCCTGTTGGGTTCGCTGGAGGAGTCCAGCGGCCTCGAGTTCGGCGAATAGCTGTGCGTTCGATGCTGTCGTCAGAGCGCGTTGTGAACACCCAGCGCGGGTAGCCAGCGCTGCTGTCGTCAGGGGCTCTTGGCTGTCGATGAGTGCTGCGATGACCTTCGAGACTACCTGCCCGCCGAGTTCGGGGACAATCCGGTCGGCGGGTATGGTCGAAAGTCCGTACCTGACATCCTGCATATCGAGTCGCCGTGGTTCATCCTCACCGCCAAGTCGCGTGAGAGCGGTCGCTGCGGTGACCACGTCGCCGGCCAGTGCTGCCAAGACTGAGAGTGCCTGTCGGTCTGGCCCAAGGCCGTCTGTATCAACCAGCACCCGGGTCGCTGCTTCGCCGATAGCAGACCGTCGGCTCGCGTCGATGATGTCACCATTAAGGACAAACGGGGCGTAGTGTGTCGCGTCTTGCTGGAGTGTGAGCCCGCTATCGCCGTCAGCAAGGGCGTCTTCGAAGTCGGCTGCGCCCGTGCCGGTGAGAACGAATGCGCCCAGGAGCGTCCCGACCGGGTCGTGCGGGTCAACAGCCGGTGTGGACAGGAGTTGCTCCCGGTTCGACTCGGAGCCCTCGTGGAGAACGCGATAGGCGGAGTAGATGTCGTAGCGACCGCCGATACTGCTTGCGGTGGCGAGAAACCGCTGTAAATCACGGCGACGCTGTGTATCAGTGGGGACGCGTCGGGGGAATCGCAGTTCGCGGACGATGTCGACGCCCAAGAAGTCGTACACACGGGTGGCGACACCCATCAACCCGTGGGCTTCTTTGAGGATGGTTCGGGCGACTGCCCCATCGACTTGGCCGGTGTCGTCGGTGAGGTCCGTCGTCGCCCGTAAGAGCCCACGTTTCGCCTGCTGGAGTCGTGTGCGGAACTCGGCGGCAGTGATACCATCTGGTAGCCACCCTAGACAGGCCCCATCACGAAGCTGGAGGATGTCGGAAACTGCAAGCCCACCGAGTTCGGCTGTGGACTGGCCTGCGAGACGGTCCTCCGTGAGTACTTGGTCGAATGCCGGGTCGCTCAGTAACGCAGCGCACAAGCGGACCGCTGTCAGGGCCAGACAGGGGGAGTAATCGACACTGGCGATAAGTTCGTCACGGGCACTGTCGAAACTGAAGCGGGGTTGCCGGCGGTCGCGCTCGGCGGCGGGAACAGACCGCTCAAGCAGGGCGATATGGCCGTCTGCTGCCGCTGCTGTGAGTGCGTGATGCTCGGCGGTGGAGAGAAACTTGGTGGTCGGCACGGCCGTGTCTGCGTCGGTATGGCCGTCCGCCTCGGCGGGGCGGTCCGTGGACGACTGTCCCCTGCCCCCTCCCGTCTCGCTGGAACACACGGTACTGTTGAGAGAATTTCGCGGGTCCGTCACGCTTGCTGTCGTAGCCGTCGTCGCACCATCAGCGGTGCTGTCACGGCTGCCAGCCCATCCGGGCCGAGATGATGTTGGTGATGCTCGTGTTTCGCCGACATCGTATGATGGATGCGCGACGAGGGCAGCGTGGCCGACGGGTGTGAGTGTGGCGTGCATCGCACCGTTACAGCGCGTTGAGGTAACGCAATCGACGTCTCGGAGTGCCCCAAGGCGGCGACGAATCGCAGATGCTGATACGTCGAAGCGCTCGTCGTCGTAAAGGTCGCTATACGCGCGTTGTTCACGGCGAGCGTCGGCGAGTGCTGCCAGGACAGCCCACGCTGGATGCTCACGGCCAAGCTGGTCCAGCGCTGCCTGGGCACGCGCTGCCCGCTCTGCCGTGAGTGACCGCGCTGTTGGTCGCGCACGGAGGGACTGTTTTGCGTTCTCACTCACAGATGTCGGGAGCTGGTCACCGTGGGCATCCAGCAGCTGACGCAGACAGGTGCGAGTGCCAACGAGACGGATGTCCACGCCAGGCATGAGCCGCACGAGATGGTTGATAAACCGCTCTCGAAGCGTCGAGTTGGCCTCGAAAAACCCCCGCTCTAGTTCGATTTCGACTGTCGGCGTGCTGTCTGTCGTGGCCAGCAGGGCGACCGGCCCAGTTCGGATGTCGTCAAGGCTGGAGTTGAGGTCGCCTTCTATCTGCCCGCCGAGGTGCTGTGAGACGGCGAGAAATTTCCACACGGGGGGAGATTGCCCCCGGGCGAGCGCGATAATGGCCTGTGTAGCGAGGCGGGCATACACGCCATCAAGGGCCGTGACGCCGGCATCGATGAAGTACGAGACGAGAGCACTGTCTGCATTGGCTGCGTGGTGTTTCAGCGCGTCGACCAGGGCGGTCGTCAGTTCCCCGTCGGCATCGAACAGTGTTGCCTGGATGGCTGTCGGACTGGGGCAGTCCTCGTCTACCGTCAGGCGGTGGTCGGGGGCAAGGTGCTGGTTGAGAGTGAGCGTGAGCGACCCAGCAGTCGGCAGTGAACACGATTCGAGTTGGTCTTGAAATGCATCGACCCGCTCCTGGGCCAGAGTCTCGACGAGTGCTGCCCCTGGATGGTCGACACCGACGTGTTGGGCAGCACCCGCGAACGCATCGTCGAACAGACCCAGCGCCCCCCGACCGCTGGTGACACTCAATTGCTGGTGCCAGTCGACTGGCTGTGACGCTGTAGTCTGTGGGTCATTCGCATCTGCGTCGGTCCCGTCATCCGTTGTCTCAGTGTCTGGTGGTGCATCTACCGCGGTCTCGTCCCGTCCTGTGGCCATGGTGTGGTCGCTCCTGACAAGCATAGGCTCCTGGACCAGTCGCTCCCGTTGCTCACCGATAGCAGCAGTCGCTGCTCGGGGTCGGCAGGGGGCGTGTGGGTGCGTTTCACGCACAGAGATGGCTCTATGGGGAAACGCTTTTACGCCGTGGCACAGAACAAGGGAATAAGTCGGGAGTGCCAAGTTGATGGCTGGACACTCCTGACTCGCCCCTCGTTCTATGGGTTAGTCTGGTAGCCGTGCTTGTTGCTGTCCTCGTTCTGGGCCAGCCTACTTAAAACACTAGGACGGCGTGACACCCCTCTATCGATGTGTAAACCCGACTGCGGGGGCGGGTCGTGACGGCTGGGTCGAACAGCCCGCGATTGCAGTGACCACAGGGCGTGCGGCTCGGGTCTATGGCCTCTTGATGCTTGTTCTATTTCGTGTGACGGTCACTACTGGGGATAAATTGTCCATTGAGCTCGTGACCCCCACCGCTATGTGTCGCATTGCCACCCAAGCCTGTAGTTTTTATGCACTCTCGATAGATGCTACATATTCCCATGACAGCCGATGCGTTCAACGATGTCACGATAACGCTGCGCGGTGGTGAGACCCGCGAGTGTGCGGTTGCTGTTACTCACAGCGAGTCTCGTTGGGCGTTAGTAATTACAGCGACCGACATTGCTGACGAGTACAGTGTGACCGACCTGCTTGGTGGGCCAATATTCCCAGAGGCTACGCCTGTGATGTACTTCAATGAATCTCACGACCGACTCGTCGATGACGATGAGGCGGTTGATTTCAACATTGAGTACGTCAATACTGAGTACATCGTGAGCATCGACGCACCGTTGTCAGACGCCAGAGAGAAGCAGATAGAGCATCGCACAGTGCCGGTGCGCCACTTCTGTAATTTCAGCCCCTACTTCACCGACCGGTCGGTCACCGACAGCCTCGACGGGGTGCGACATGCTGTCAGTGACCAGCGGCTGTAGAGCGAGTTCTCACTTATCGTTGTAGTCGGGGACCTGATACCCCCACAACTGGTACAGTTCGGCGAGGTCAAGGTCGTATTCGTTGCCCCACGTATCTCTCGCCTTGTGGACGAGGGCAAGATTGGCGATATGGTCGTCGACGTATTCTGGCTTCCCCGGCTGGTCTGGATGTCCACCAACGTACATCACGCCCGTCGCTGGGTTGAACAGGTGTAACGAGACACGCATCGTCGGGAGCGTCTCGGCCGCAGCATAGCCATCTCGAACGTCTGGCGGCATCTCAGGCGGCGACCGACTCGCGTGCTCGAGTTCCTCGACGACGACGCCATGTGTGAACTCGAACAGTGACGATGAGTCGCTTCGGTATGCGCGACGGGCACGAGCGGTGGGCTCTCGTCTTTCACCGTCGGCGTCGCTGTCGAGCAGCTTACCGAAGGTCTCGCCGAGGGGGCCATCGAACATCATATCTGAGGGGCGGTACGGCTGTTTGAGGCGAACGAAGTCGCCTGTTTCGAGGACTGGGACGGGAGGTTTGGTCTCTGGCATAATTTGGTGGGGTCGTAGTGACTGTATCGTCGGTGTGGTTGTGGGACAGACTGGAGTGAGCGCCTGCGCTCGCTATGCGGTGATGTTGTCGAAGTCCACAGGCAGTCTCTCTTGGTCGCCTGGTAGAACGAGCTCGTCCACATCGTTGTCCAGGGCGGCGAGGACTGCCGTGAGCTGCTTGACGACGTCTCTGGGATTTCGATGGAGTTCATCGTCGCCGAATCCGAGTAGCCGGTCTCGTTCCATCGCAAGACAGTCTCGAAGGAGGGTTTCGATTTCCTCGTCGTGGATGGTGATAGTTCCCTCAGCCTCCTCAATTGTGAGACCGGCAATCGGTGTATCGCCGTTGAAGTCGTAGCTAGTGCCGTGGTAGCGGTCGTCTGCGACTGCACTGATTTCGAATTTCATAGGTGCACACATATCAACTGTGATGGAGTGAACCGACCGAGAACTTCCCTCTACAGACTGTTCTGGATTTCGACGGGACTGCTCTCACGCTGGAGCGTCACGATTGTCGATACGTCTCGGCGGCCGCGTGGATTTCCTCCCCGGAAGTGAGGAGACTATCGTCGACCAACCGCACGACCTAGTCCTCGGAGTTGATGTCGTGCTTGATGGGCGTGGCTACAGCGGTCCAGTGCGAGTCGCATTGGGTTACACGGAGTCACCGAGCGCGATGTTGACAAGTCGCATCAGTGACTTCGCCGCGTCGGCGTAGCCCTCGTCGGAGTGGACCTCGGCATCGAGATGTGGGCGAAAACCTGCCAAGCCCCCGCTGGACTCGTCGACACCGTGGCTATCTGCGTCGGGATAGTGGTTAAATCCGACACCTTTGGGGTCGGACCCGTAACCGACTTCGAGTCGGCGGCCATCGGGCAGTGGCCGACTCCAGGTCCGCAACCAGATGTTTCCACCTGTATGGCGGACTCCACCGCCATCCCATTTTGCGGGTATGTCCTCGTCGGTGAGCGGGCAGTCGTCGTTGAAGAACTCGGGTTTGCGTGGTGGGTGCATGGATATTCTTTGAGTAGGTAGTCACACTGAGGTGGGTGCGTCGGCTGGTGGCGTCAGGTTGACCGTCACGGGGTCGAACCCGACATCCAGTCCGTCGAGTGCGGTTTCGAGGTCGTCGGTGAGGTCGTTAAAGGTGTAACTCGCGCCCCAGACGCGGACCTGGAAATACACGAGGCGACCGACTTTCCCATCGTATTCGCTGACGTCCTCCATCCTATAGTTCCTCCGTGACGTGAGTTTGGAATCGGTCAATGTCTGTCACGGTGTAGTCACTGCGGTCACCGCGCTGGATTTCGCGTCGCATATCGGTGAGTTTCTCTTGGAACAGTTCGCCGACGAGTGACGCTATCGGGTTGCGGTGGAACTTGATGACGTCGTCGTCGGGAGCGACGTCGACCCAGCTGTGGGCCAGGGCACGACCCATCAACGCCTGCCCACGCTCGTTGAGCTGGTCGGGGAGCTGGTCGTTGACGAAGGCGACTGCTTCGTCGGGGAGTGGTTCGGTGTCGAGACAGGCGTCGGATTCGACAGTCGATTGCATACCACCCATATTTCTGGGCGATGGGGGCGGACTGGATAATCACTCTTTCTCACGCAGTTCTACACTGACGGGCTCCTACTACTGACTGGCGGGCGCTACTTACCCGAAGCCATCGCTCAGCGAGGCGTTTGGCCCGCCGAAGGTCCCGGCGACGTCGTCACCGAAGTTCCGAATGATGTACTCCACACGGTCGGCGCTGTCCGTGTGAACCCGCCGTTGGATGGCTCGCTCGGACCGCGGATACTCCTCGAGTTCGCTGGGTAGCGTCTCACAGGTTAGAATCCAATAACTCTCCAGGTCGCGGACAGCGTCGATAAACGACTTCCACTCGAAGGGCACACCGTAGACGTCCTTCCCCCGATACGGCGGGTCGAAAAAGAAACACCGTTCTGGGTCACCATCGCGGGCTGTCTCCCCGTAGTCGTCGATGAGCGAGAGCACGTCCTTCTCTTCGATGACGACGTGACTGAACCGGCGCTGGATGTCAGAGAGTCGGCGGATGCCATTGCTGTAGGACTGGGCGGCATTCCGCGTGGCGGAGGCTTTGAACCCGCCCTCGATGCCACTGTCCACGGACGCGAATCGAAGGAAGAACTCACGGGCGGCACGAATGACCGGGTTCGTGGGCTCGCGGTTGGTCCCGTATTCGTCGGCAAACTGTGCGTACAGCGCTCGAGAGTAGGGGATGCCAGCGAGTTCCTTGGCGACGGCCTCGTATTCTTTACCGATGGTCTGGAAAAACGCCGTCAGGCGCGTGTTTCGGTCGTTGTAGATTTCCGTCGGGCTTGGCTCCTTGCGATAGATGACCGACCCGCTGCCCCCGAAGGCATCGATGAACGTCTGGTGTGCTGGAAGGACATCGAGGATGGCCTGCACCTTCCGCCCTTTCCCGCCAGGGTACGGGAACGTGGAGTAGGTCGTCGCCTCACAAGGCTCGTCGGCAACGCCAATCACTGCCACGCACCCCCGGTCTGGCTGAGGTAGGCGTCGAGACTGCCTGCGTGGTCGCGGAGATTCGCCACGTAGCGGTCTCGGACGCGGGTGATGCCCTGTGGCCAGTCGGAGTCGTAGCCGAGGTCGTCGTGGAGCTGGCGGGAATCGAGAGCGGTTTCGGTCACCGCGTCGAGGACGATGAGATACGGCCACGTTGACCGGCTGCCGTCGTTGTGGTCCCAGACTTGCTCGGCGATGGCTGCACCGACACAGGTCTCTTGGATACGAGCGACGCGAGAATAGGTGAAATCACCAGTATAAAAGGCGAGAACATCGCCGGGCTGCATGGCCTGGAACTCCACCTCGTTGCGCTCGTCGGTCCCCCAGAGTGGCGTGTCGGCGTCGAAGGGGACATCGGCGGGGAGCTGGTCTGCGTGTCGGAGTTCGAGGACCGTCCGCTCAAAGTTCGCCTGTGCGAGTGGCCCCGCCGCGGGGATGAGAAAGAGCTGTGGCTGGTCATCAGCCTCGCTTGCGGTCATGCGTTCTCACTCCCGACTCCGAAGCTCCCGAGGCCTGCCTGTTCGGAGGTGTCACTCTGGTCATCGTCGTCCGTTGCCGTCGCCGCTGACGCTGACGTTTCGGAGGCACCATCGGTGTCCGCCGGCTCTGAAGCAGTGCCAGCCCCCTCCCAGTCATCGGCCACGTTGTGGTAAGCGGCGTCGGTGGGGTCCTGGCCGTCTGCCGACAGGAGCGCGTCGATGTGGGGTGGTAAGCGGTCGGCAGGGGCGATAATCTGCTCAGAGGTCACAGCAAACGGCCGCGGTAGATACGACAGCACCTCGGTAAGCGGGTGGTCGTCGCGGTCGTCCCGCGAGAAGTTGCCGAACGACCGCGGGGAAAAGTACCGACAGTGGGAGTAATCGTCGAGATAGTCAGGCTGGAGGACCGTATAGCGGTCGGGGAGTGCATCCGTTCCGACTGTCCAGATGAGCTCTTGCACGTCCTCGTCCAGCGAGGCATACCAGTAGCGGCGGGCCTTGACGCGCTCGGCGATGCTGTCGGCGGTCCCGGGGTCGAAATCGAGATAGACGAGCCCCTTCGGACTCCCCTCGAATGGCCCGCCGAGATAGGTGCCATACTCCCAGCACTGGAGAGTTTCTTGGCCGGCCATGCCGATGGCGTACCAGACCGGCGTGTAGGCCCCGATATTGAGGGTGCAACTCTCGCAGATATAACCGTTGAGGGCAACTGTGGCGACGTGTCGGTCGGTAATCGCCTTGCCACAGACGCCGCAACTGTCCCGGCGGCCGCCGATGGGTGGGGCCACGGAGACCGTCGCAGCCTCGGCTGGTGGGCTGTCACTGGGTTCTGGTGTCATGTGCACCTCTGTTAGAGCTTGCGCGCGACGGCCTGGCAGACCCGCTGGGTGACTGCCGGGGCCGTCGAGAGGCGGTATTGCTGTGGGGCCGCGCCCCCACGGTTGCTGTGAGCGCGGAAGAACGACGTGACGTAGGTCTGTGCTTGTGACGGTGAGAGCGGGCCGAACTCGCTGTTGACCTCGAAGCCATCCGGCGTTTCGATGACAGACCGGATGACAGCCTGCTGCTGTGACACTGGCAAGACCAGATAATGACGCGTCCGCTCGGGAAGCGCCACTGTGGCGAGACCGGCGTCGATGTCACGGAAGCACCCTCTGATGAACGCTTGGGCTACAGTCTGAATGGCGCGGTCCTGATAGTCGATGAACTGTTCGTCGAGTGCTGCGTCTCTGCGGACTGACATGTGAGAATCAACTCCACCCATCTTGTCTGCGATGGGGCGGTGGCCGTGTGGTCAGACGGCTATGGATGACAGCGCAGTCTCCTCAGTTGTCTGCATAGTAGGGTGCGATGACCCCAACGACTGGCACGTTGGGATGTCGTAGAACACTGGATGCGATGGCCCCTTAGTCAGGCTGTCGCTTGGGGGCAGGTAGGCATTGCTCCGAAGGAACTCGGCGGTTCTCCCTGTTACCTCCTTGAGTCGCGCCTCTTTGTCTGTATTCATCCAGCATACCGTGTTTGCCTCGCCGAGATACCCGTGGCACCAGCTGTCTTCCTTCCACCCGCGAGCATTAAAGGGGCCACCAGGGACGAGCGAGGCTGGGTGACAGTCATCGAGTGTGACCCCGGAGACGCTGCTCTCTTCGGTGATGATGTGAAGCACTTCGTCATCGTCCGTGTAGCCTCTGCCCTCGACCGACGTTCGGCTCTCTTCCACGGGAATCGCGTCCACCAATATTCCCAGCGATGATGCGGAGAAACGTGTCCTGACAATCCGAGAGAGGTGCCTGATGGCTCTCATCGGACACAGGTGACGGAGAACGCCTCTTTGCGGCGGGACAACACCCCGGTGCGGGGTGCTGTCACGTCTGTAATGCTATGTCACAGAGTGCCGCCGACGGCCCCGTGTTGGGGCAGTTCTGTCTTTGGTAGCTGCCTTGAAAACTGTTATGCTGTCCCCAGCTGTGCGCTCCTGTGAACTTTTATCACTCCCTATTGTCTACTCTAGCTTGCTATGTCACAGAGCGAAACCGCTAGCTACAGCACCGAACTCAACAATGCATTCGAAGCGTTCGACAACACCGACCCTCGGCTGTTCACGCGAACCTCCGATGTTCGCAAAACCGACGAAGAGCTCCTCGAGAGCCAAGTCGAGAACCAGGACGGCTACACTCCGGGTCCCTACGGCATCGAGAATGTCACTGATGAAGACATCAAAGATGTCCGTGACGAACTCCAGAATGCATCAGACGAAAACACCGCCGACGAGAGTACCGAGAACGACACCGACAAAAACGTCGCTCTTGGTAAAATGGCTGCTTCCGAGGAACACACCTCCCTCGAAGACCTAGCCGACCAATAACTCTCCAGTAACGACTTCATCACAACCCCCTTTGACGTGCCTGAAAAGACGACCAGAGCGTGAGCTTCAGCTGTCGCGCTTTCGTCTCATGGCGGCGTCGCAGGGCCGATGTCGATGTCCTCTTGATCGTAGTCGGTGATGACGACGTAGGGTGGCTCTGCGTCTGTGGCTGCTGCTTCTCGGCCGTAGGCATACCCTTTTGTGAGGCCGTCGTCTGCCCAGGGTTCTTCGGGGTCGTACTCGACGCTGGTATCGACATGGTGGAAGCGAACACCAGTGAATCGGCCGGCTTTCCCGTCGCCGTTGAGCAATTCTATCCAGCAGTCCTCGTAGGTTTCTTTTTCAGCGCCGTCTTCACCGATGAGGGCGGCAGTGCCAGTCGCCCAACCACGGAGTGCACGCATGTTTTCGAGTTCCGTTTTGTTGAACAATGCTTCGAGTTGGCCTGGGATGGTGACATCTGTCATATATCTCTCCTCTGCCACCCATCTTGTCGGTGATGGGACTGTGTGGTGTCTGGCGGTCGAACCACAGTGGGGTGCTCGCGCTGGTGGCCGGTGGCGGACCGGTGTTGGTCAGCTGCCATCAGCACTCCGACCACCCACAGTCACTGCACGTCTTGCACCCTTCGGAGTATTCGATGTGGACACTCCCACAGGTTGGGCAGGGCTCGGTACTGGTGGTGTTGGTATGGCCGGCTGGCGACGTAGACCCATCGCTGGTGGCCGTTGCCGCGGCTTTGTCGGCAGCGTCGCTGGTGTCGTCGCCGCTGACCGTGGCCGTAGTCTTGCTGTCGCTGGCCGCTGCCTGCTTGCCGATGTCGTCGAGGCGCTGTTGCTGTGGCGGATAGCGGGGGATGGTCCCGTCCTGGTAGCGCTTGAGGGCCACGCTGATGCCGTGGGGAATGGAGTAGATAGTGTTGCCGTTGTCGTGGTTGATTTTTGGCGAGCGGATACCTTCGAGGGCGTCGATAAGTTCGTTGATGTCCACACCGGCACGCAGGGCTGTTGAGCAGGTCTTCGCCAGTGCTTCAGTGAATGCTCCGGCGAAACTCCCCGAATCGCCAATGTTGCAGAACACCTCGAAGGGCTCGCCGGTGTTGGGGTCCTCGTTGATATTGACGTAGAGCTTGCCGTAGCCCGTCGTGATGCACTGGGTCACGCCATAGAGTGTGTCTGGCCGGGACCGTTCGTTGAGGCTGAGTGTTCCGTTGGCGAGTTCGGCCTGGATGATGCTCTCCCACTCGACATCGACATCGTCGTGTCGAATGAACGCTTCGAGCGAGCCGAATTCGGATTCGATACGGGCTTGCATCGCGCTGGCACCGCCACCAGCATCGGCCTCAATGTCGACATCGGTGGGTGACGTATCTGAACTGGTCATTGGACTGGCCTTGTCTTGTATAGGTATTTGTATCGAGGTAGTAAGGTCTGTCGCTGGGGTGACAATCTTACTAAACACGTCTGACGCGCTGGAAGCATGGCTGTTGTCGTGGGTTGTCCGTGCGAACTACTCCCGGGAGTGGTCGCTAGTTACTACTCTGGAGCGACGTAGTATCGGTCGCTACCCTCACGGGTGAACAGCGCTCCTGGGGCGTTTCCTTCTGGGTCTGCTGCTGGATAGAGCACAATGCCGTTGGAGAGTTCGATGACCGGTGCGTGACGGTTACTGTGTTCCCACATCTCGTCTTCCATCTCGCTGTCGGTCATCCGTCGCACGTTCTCGATTCGTGCGCCAACGAGCGGTGCTGGGTCAGCATCGGAGGTATTGTCGGACTCGGAGTCGGTCTCGGAGGGTGTCTCGTCTGTCATGGTATTCAGAGACTGACAGTAATCTCTTGTTCGTCGCCACCGAGGCTATCTTTGGTGACCTCACCTGACTTGAGCTTGTATTGAACCGCGTGAGCTGGGAATCGTAGTTTTGTGAACCCGACGGACTGGATGATGAGCTCTTCACCGTCAGCCAGTTGCTCGGCTAGTTCGGTGAGGAATCGTGTGTCGCAGCGGCGTTCCTGGTTATCGTGGATAGCGAGTACGTTGTAGCCGTGGAGTGACACTTTCCCATCCTCGACCTCCAATGAGAGCCCGCCGAGGTCGTAGGCGTCTCGAATCCGGTCGATTTCGTGGTCGTCGTGAAGCTGTGCGCCTGAACTGACGGTCGCGCATTGCATGTTTGCCATTGTGTTAGATGGGTCGTTACGATTGGTCTCCGTCGGCGTCGTCGGTGACGATTTTGCGGACGGTTCGGTGCATATCGTCTTCTGCCCGTGCGACCCCGACTCCATCTCCATTTTCGATGGTGGTGAGCGCGGTGTCGAGTGCGTCGACGTCGTCTGCACCCACGACCCGACCGCCAATCTCGGCGCGGATATTCGACCCGCGCAACCCTTCGCTGTGGAGGGCTTGGGCGATGACCTGCTCGTAGAGCTCTTCGACCGAGTCTTCGGGGGCGGTAGCGACCTCGTCGATACTGATGATGAGACGCCGCTCCTCGACCTGTTCACTTGAGTTTGAACTCATTCCACCGATTTTCAAGGTGATGGTGTGGTTTGAATCGGTGTGTCCACGCAGGGAGGTGGCGACACTGGGCGGATTCACCCCTCCAGCGTCGTGGCTGGGATGTCGGCGTCGTCGAACCCAATGCAGGCGTCATGCGTGGCTCGCAAGTCCGTGTACGCCGGGTGGTCGGTGTTGAACCCGTACGACCCGACGGACTCGTAGAGTAAGTTGCCGTCGACGAGGTCTTCGAGTGCGGCTTCGACAGCTGCCTCGTCAATGTCGACGACCGAAGCTACTGCGTCCACGCTATGCTTCTCGGTGAACAGGGTGAGCAACACGTCGAGGACGGTCACGATGGCGGGCGTCGGGGAGACGCCATAGACATCGGCCAGGAGCGCATCGGGGTCCACGTCGCCGCTGAGAACAGCATCCGGGAATGCCGTTGGGAACTCATCGGCGTGGAGCCCTTTCTGAATCATCGTCTGGTACGCCGTCTTCCCCTCGCCGGAGAGTGCGGTACCGTCGTCGGTCAGCCGGCAGAGTTGCTCGAATGAGAATGTCAAGAGTCGCAGCGAACAGCTCCGTGTGAGAATCTTCAGGTCGATGCCGTCGGTGTCGTGAAGCGTTTCGAAAATTCGGGTGTAGGCTTCGAGTGCCGCATCTTTGCGTTCGTGCAGGCAGCTGGTCTTCACGTCGCCTTCGCCTTCCTCGAGGTAGGAATACGTCGACTCGTCGACTTCCTCTTTGAACCAGACGCGTTGTGCGTATTCGATGTCTTCGAGGGTCTCAGTCGCCGGGTGGTCGGCAACGATTTCGTTTGCTTGCGCGGCGGTACTCGGGTCGTCGACTTTGAAAAATAGGTATGCGCCCATCTGTGTCAACTCCGTTGGGATTGCATCAAGAGATGTCGCTGGTGACCGGCAGTACCGGAGCCACCAGTATATGTCGGGATTTTACGCCACCGATATTCTCGGTGATGGGGCGGGACAATCACTAACCACAGGGCACAACCGGAGTCAAAACGGTCAGCGATTGACCGCACGGCTGATTGCCGGGAGAGAACACTCACTTGAGCGAGACGTCCTCACGTGAATACTGCTCGGTGCAGTGGTCGTATCCACAGACGTAGGTGTCGCCGTTGAGATTTTTGAACCCGCTGTGGCCACAGGGGAGGTACGCCGAGCGCTCTTTGACGATGTCTTGGGCGTCGCTAAAGACTGCCGGGTTGATTCGGTAGACGTTGATGATGCTCGTATCGCCAGTGCCCCAGGTATGCGTCCGCTCGCCGACGGCCTCAATCAACCCATCGGTCTGAAGCGCTCGCAGGTTGCCCACGGCCCACTGGCCAATGTCGCTGGCATCGAACGTTTCATCGGGCGGTTTACACTCCTCGACGATGAAATCGGCGTACTGGACCGTCCGCTGGTAGTTGGGGTTGGTGTAATCCTCGCTTCGCCGAGAGTGGGCGTCTTCGGAGTCCGTGGTCGCTGCTGGGTCGGTTTCGAGGTCGGGCTGGTCTGTCGATGCACGTGCCGATGGCGTTTGTTTGTGGCTCATGGCTTCCGATTCGGCGTGTCCGACGTCGTCATCTGCCGCAAACACCCACCACAACGGGTCCGACAGTGACAGTTTCTAGGACACTTTGGTAGCCAAAGGTGTACCCCCTATGCACTTCAATGCACTGCTAGTAACTCTTGATGACTTGCTTGATAGCTCGTGGTCGTCGGTGCCGGTAGCAGTGACCGGGTGGTCGTCCTGTGCTGCGAGGGGCGTCTGGCCGCACAGCGCGGTCGTGAGCGCGTGCGACCGCCGACAGGCCGGTCGGCATGTACGTCTCCGCCTCGCAGGCACAGCGGCGGGCTGACAGCGCCTGTGGTTACTCGTCTGCACCCTCGGGTGGTGGGTCGTCGTCTGTCCGACCGATTCGGGTGGTGACTGGCCGTGCCCATTGTTGAATTGCTCTGGTGAGCCTGTTCGGAGAGATACTAACCGGCCACTGGAGCGCTATCCACGATGCCCACCGGCATTCAGCGATGAACCACGCGAGGGTGAGACCGGCGACGCAGCCAACCAGGATGACATCGAGAAGCGTCATCCATGGCGGGGCGACCCAGAGAACGCCATGCTGGAGTTTCGCCGGCACGTGGCGATTGAACCAGTTGTTCAAGTGTGAGAGTGCTGACCCGCCACCGCCGTCGCTCGCTGTTGCCGTCTCAGTCTCGCTCGTCAGATTCAGCGCGCTGGCGGCCTTGCCGCCCTGGCTGCCTTTCCCTGTCTCCAGTCGCTCGGCGTCATAGGGAAAGAGGAAGTCCGCCTTCCAGACGATGTCGCCAGACTGGTTGATTTCGATGAGGCGATTGTTGTGCGTGTCGGTGATGAGCGTGTTGCCGCTGGGGAGCCTGTCGGCGTCACGGGGCCACGCGAGGTTCCGCTCGTACACCCACGACTGTTCCCAGGAGTCAGTCGTCGCGTTGCGCTGGTATTCGATGACGCGGTTGTTCTGGGAGTCGGCTACGAGGACGGCTGGCCCGCCTCGGTCGCGGGGGATGTAGTCTGGGTTGTGTTGCTCGTACAGCGTGCCGTAGTCGCCGTCGGTCCCCAGCGTGAGATTCTCCTGAAGCCCAGTGTCGGTGTCGATGAAGACGACTTGGTCCTGATTACGCAGACTGGCCATGACCGTCCCGTTGCGGACCATATCGGCGTCGTTGACGTGTGCCCAGTCCGCTTTGTTTCGCCCGCCACTGGTGAGCGGATAGTCTTCGTCGACGGCCCACTCGAATTCTTTCACCCCCGTCGATGTATTGATGATGAAGACGCGGTCCTCGAATAGGTCGGCGACGAGATACCGGTCGTCGTCGAGCCGGTCGACGTCGTGCCAGCTGTCGGAGCCGCCGGTGACGAAGATAGTCGTCTCGTAGACGGTTCGTGTCTCATCTGTCGAGAGATTGGTATGCTTGATGTGCTGGGTGACGCAGTTCTGGAGTGCGCCTGTTTGCAACCCACACGCTGCCGGCTGGCGGTCTGTCTGGGCGACGTAGATGATGTCGTACTTGCCAGTCGAGACTGGATCAACATCGTAGTAGCGGTCGTAGGTCGTGTTCTGATAGACGCGGGTGCCGTTCTCGTCGAACACGGCGAGGGCTCCGGTCTCACCAGTGCCGTAGCCCGTATGTGTTGTCGTGACCGTCAGCGACGAGCTCGCGTTGACCGCGTCGGTGTCGTTGATGGTCGTAAATTCCCCCGGTGATGCCGTCACTAGCCCGTTGTATGCGACCGGAAACAGAAGCACCACGAGCGTGCATAGACACGCGAGACGAAGCCGCCGTTTCGTGATTCGCCGCCGAATCCCGGCGGCGAGCCTGCCCTGCCAGTCTCGTCCCATTGGGGAGAGGTATCTCCTGAACGCCCCTAACTCCTATGCTCTCTTGATAGAAAATTTTTCGTACTAGTGGTTGGAAAGGGCCGGTGGAGCGTGAAGCTCCAGACATCCTGTGGACATGGTACAGGTTTATCCCCTTGTCGAGCGCCTGTCCACGCTTGGTGACATTCCGTCTCCCAGCAAAATCCTGGAATGCGGGGCGGGCACGGACCCCCCACGCCGTACCTGCTCCGTAAACGCGCATGAGGGAAGGGGTAAGGGGGAGTACCCTCCTTTCCACTTCCCCAACCGTCCGTTTTGAAATCAGCGACGTACTATAGGTTCGCCACGAGCAGGGAGCGTGATACACTTGACAACGAGAGAGTCCTGCCGTTCAGCCCCGGAAGGATGTCATCCTGGCGTCGGGACGGCGTCACCCGGCGTAGTGGTAGCGGCAGCGCTCGTCGCAGTCTGCTGTGGCGACCCACAGGAACTGGCGAGGCGCTCCATTTCCGCGACGGCCTCGGAGAGAGCTGTCGCAGCTGACCCAGTTGCCAGTTCTACTTGCGTGGTTTCGGTCTGGGTGTACTCTGTTCGGAGCGCTTGCCAGCCATTTCGGAGTTCGGTGACCGTCACGGAGAACTCGCGGACGCCGGCGAGGGACTCGAAGACGCCGACGAACAGGACCGTCTCGGCGTTGGGTAGGGTGTCGTGGGCCTTGAGCCGCCAGCCGTGGGGAATTGTGTCGAGGGTGATGGTCAACTCGGCGTCGGATTGTGGCTGTGGCGGCAGCGGTTCTGTCTGGTCGTCTGAATTGAGAGTCTCCTCCATCTCACCCATCTTGGCTGAGATGGAGGTGTCATATCTGAGTTGACGATGCTTCGTCTGCTCGAAGCCCGTCCGGTAGCGTGTTCCCGACGTGCGGCGACTCGTTGGCGTCCAGATACTGGAGGGCGCTTTCAATCCACTCGAATTGGAGTTCGTCGGGGTCGGGTGTGACGAGGTCGGCCTCTTCGACCGGCTGGTGCGTGGCGCACACAATGCCGAACGTCCGTGCTGAGGACGTACAGCGTTCGTCCCGGGTGGCCAGCTTCGCTCGGCAGGTGGCACTGGACCACCCATCCGTTCGGATGAGATGTCGGGGGTCGCTGTAGATAGTCAGGATGTCCTCCAGCGATTCGTCAGCGTCGGGGATGTGGGCGTGACAGACGGGATGGCCTCGGGCTGCACTCATCGAACACCGCTTTCGGTCCTTCGTCAGGGCGATACAGCGGTCACCACTGCCGCTGGTATCGTATGCCCCTGAGCCACTCGCTGCGGTGGCGTCGGGCTCGGGGCAGTCCACCCCAAAGTCTTCGAGCGTCATGCTGGTGCCTCCTCACTCGCCCCACCGTCGTCTTCGTGGGGGTGTGTTACACTGTGGAATGCGTCTTCGCCGAGTTCGTCGACGAGGGCTTCGTACGTGGGCGCAGGACTCGGGTGGTCACGGAGCGTGGTGTAGAGCTCTTTGCGGTCGCCACGGTGATAGGCGACGATGGGGAGCAACTCCTTGGGGTCAGCGTAGACACGGAGGTAGGCGGGCAGCGTGAGCACCTCCTGGTAGATGGTATCGACCTCGTCGGGTGTGGCCGGGAGGTCCCTTACCTTTCGTGGGTCGGTCTTGAAGTGGTCGGGAACGTCGTGGTGGGGTGAGTAGGCGTCAAATTCGAACGGGAAGAGTTCGTAGCCGTCGATGGCGATGAGGAACTTGTTTTCAGCGGTCGGTTCCCGTCGGACGATGTCGGCTGCTTCTGCGAGTGCGGCATCGAAGTGTTGCTTTTCGGTGACGTCGATGAAGTAATCCCCTTGAGGTTTGGTGGATTGTTCTACCTTTGTCGGGTGCATCCACACGCGGACTTGTGGGTCGTCGTAGGTACCTCTGATGCGCTGAACTATATCCCGGTTCATCGTTTCCCACCGGCGCTGTCCCGTGAGAGTGTTAGTCGCTGGTGATGCTGCTGTATCGATGTGGCTGTGTTCTGTTGAAGCATTGACTTGGAACTGAGCTGTTCGTGACTGACGAGTCGATACGACGCCTGAGACACTGCGACGAAGCGTGCCCTTGGCTGGGCTCGGGGGCTGTCGTCTTACCCGACCCGCTGTTTCGCGTTGGAATCCTCGCGCTTTAGTGCGGGCAGGATGTCAACACCTGCTGTGTGGTCCCGACAGCTTTTTACGAACTCCGCGATTACCCGAAACTGCTGGTAAGCTGCTACTAATCGCGGCTTGCCTGCCTAGACATCGCACTCTGGGCTTGTCCCAGAGTTCCTGTGACCAACTTTTGTGAGCTACAGCGTTCCGCGCGCAGGTTTGCTACCATTGACAGTCAGGGAGATGGGCCGTCCCTCGCTGCTCCTGGACGCAGTCGGTGACGGTAAACTGGAAATTCGGATAGCTATCGACGAGCTTCGTCAGGTCGTCGAGGAGGTTGTCGTAGGTGTAGGCCGGGCCGTAGACTCTAAGTTGCCAGTAGAGCATCCGCCCGACGAGCCCGTCGAACTGGAAGAGTTCACGGAAGTCGAGTGGGCCACCGTTCTCGAAGACGCCGTCTAGGACTTGCCCTTCGACCTCGAGCCAATCGAGCGTTCTGTGACTGTCCTCGAAGCCGAGGTCGTCGACGGAGTCGGCCTTGTTCACGTGGTCGGAGGCGCTTGCGTCGTGGTTCTCATGGACCCACTCAGTGTCGTAGCCTCGCCGGGTGAGGATGGCGAGTGCTTCGTCGTGTCTGGTCTTGGTTGTGATGGTAGTCGAGTCAGGCTCTGAAACTGTTTGTTCCATTCCGCTCATGTTTCTGGTGATGGGGCAGTCAATCGGGGTTAGTCTGCGACCCGCCGCTGAGACGGTGGGCTTTTGCGGTGGTACCGTCGTGCGTGGGTGAGAGACGGCTGGTCACTGGGCGTCGACGTACTCGACGGCCCCGTTCGCACGTCAGGAGCCTGTCGTGCTACACTGCCAGCATTGGGTGGGCAACCAGCTTTGGTTGAGGACGGTATTGTACACAGCGCCACACGCCGTACAGGTGTAGCTTGTCTCGCTGTCGGCGGGATTGCGGCATATCACTGGGCATTGGCCACACTGTCGAGTGAGAAGATGATGAGCTTGACGGGTGTCGCTGCGGTGATGTCGTCGTCGTAGTACGTCTCCAACGAGTCTCGCAGCTCTCTCCACGAGTCAGCGCCGTGCTTGGCGTCGAGTGCTGCTACGCGCCGGGGTGCCTCTCGGACGGTCGTCATCTCGACGACGTGGGCGGTGGCATACCCGATTAGGGTTTCGTCGGGTGTGATGAACCGGAGCCGGTCGCCGTCGCTGATTTCCTTTTCATCACCGTAGCGGATGGTCGCGGTCTTCTCGCCGCGCTGGATAGGGTCGATAAATGCCGGGTCGAAGGTGAGTGTCTTGAGCCCGTTTCCGTCGGTGACTGTCCTGAAGACGCCCTTGTAGGGCTGCCAGCGGCCTACCCCGTCCGATCCCACCCGGTAGTTGATGTTGAGCCCGTACTTCAGAGGGTTGTCACGGATTTCGGTCAGGCAGGCAGCCATCTGCTGTGTCGTTAGGTGCTCGTCGCGTTCGTCGTTCCAGACGTGGGTGATGCCTGCTGCGATATGGTAGTGCCCGCTCACCCATCGAAGCGGCTGGGCAGCAGTCTCGCGGCTGTTTACATCTCGTATCCATTCTGCTACCCGTCGGGCGACCGAGTCCGACGTGGTCTCATCGACAGCAGTCTCAGTCCCTGGTTGAGCTGACATTGATATGTGGTCTGGTGGCTGTTCAGTCGTCGAGTTCGAGACGCAGGTCTGCTAGTGCGTCTCGTTGCTCGGCACTTGGTTCGTTATCGCCGTCCCAGATGGAGTCCGGAAGGGCTGACGCCTGTCTGATGCGGGCCACCTGCATCACGTCGGCGACGGTTGGATCACACTCGTCGCTGGTGCCACTGAGATAGTTTTCGAGGGGGATGAGCGTTGCCGTCGGCCCGTACCGACCGCCACCGTCGAGGTCTGTCACGACGTAATACTCCTCGTCGAACGAGACGATGTCGCCAGTGGCTATCGTGTTGTGGTCCATCTTAGGCGTCCTCCGGCGCGGGCCGTTCAGTGACTTGGACATCTCGCACATCGCGGTCAAGGATGTAATCCAGAACGCGTGTTGTCGCCTCGTCGATGACGGCGCTGCGGTCGTCGGTCTCGCAGTCGATGGCCTCCAGGAAGGCGTAAGAGTCGCTGCGGAATTTGAACAGGGCCGGCACTGATTCCGCTGACGGGTCCTCGTTGCTGGCAGTCTCAGATTGCGGTGGGAGCCAGCCAACTTTGAATAGTTCGGTCACAGGGTCTGACTTGCCCCCATGAACTGGATTTGAATTGTACGGGTCTGTCTTGACGTGGAGGAGCGCTATCGGGTTCTGGAGTGTCATATTTGTCCACCGATATTTGACTGCGATGGGGCGGTTGAGTTGTCACTCTCCTCTCACTCACCGCAGCGATTCAGGGGGGTGTCAGCGCCGTGTGATAGGCCCCATTTGGACTGAGTATTGAGGATTCAACTGAGCGTGGCTGCTCAGTTATCACCCGCCGCATCCCAGATATTGCTGGAGGGCTCGGCGTAGAATCACGGCCTCGGGTATCCGGACAGGCTGGGTCTGCCAGTATGGCGTCGAGGGCTTCACGCTGGGGGGCAGTGATACGGAACGTCAGTCGGTCGGTGAGTGCAGCGGTGTCGGTACGGGCACGGTCGTGGGGGCGAATCGTTACTGGACATTGCTAGCTGAGTTGGGTCAGGAGAGCCACGGACCGGGTGGCCGGCTACTGGCCTGCTGGTCAGTCGGCAATCGTAGCGAACGCGTAGTTCGCTTCGGTCGATTCGATGTGAGCTTTGACGCGGTCGCCCACGTCGGCCCCGTCGACGATGATCGTGTACCCATCGACGAATCCGATACCGTCGCCGTGGTCGCCAAGCTCTTCGATGTCGAGCGAGATGGTTTCGCCCTCGTCCACGGGCGGCCCATCACTGGCTTGCGTCTGTCGTCGCGTGCCACCATCGCTTTTTTGCCGCAGGAGTTCCGGTGAGTATTTTGACTCACTGTCTGTGTTAGAGGCGGACAGGTTGGTTCCGTTACCGGGGGTGTGGACTCCGTCAAGGCTGTCGAGACTGACGAGGACGGGCGTTTCATCAGCGAGCGCTAGTTCAACAGCGATGTCGCTTGGAATTTCCAGGTACAGGTCGCCATCGCGTTGGGTGACGTGCGTGGCAAAGCGGGCGTCGGGCAGGCGCATAACTAGGATATGACACTCTAGATGCTTAAATTAGCTACATAAGAAAACAAATGTATTGTACTATTTACCAATTCATATAGGGTATATATAACCGGTACTGTACTGACTGTAGCACTCAGTCTGTTAGTTTTGCGTCAAGTATAAGAAAAATGTTATTATGGGAACTCTTTTAACTGTCAACGAGTCCTTGACCGGCGTCACTGGCGATGGCCGCTGGTTTGATGGCTTGGTGGGTGGGGATGCCATCGAACGAAACGGGCTGGTCGCAGTCAGGGTTGCCACACACCGCGCAGATGTCTCGAAGCTGGGCAACGGCCAACTCGAGGGCATATGCCTTGCGGTAGTCGTGACGGTTGTTGCACTCCGTCTCTTCGAAGGCGGGCGGTGGAGCAACGTCGATACACTCGCGGCGCAACGCGATGAGTTCGGTTGGACTGAGTCTAATGTTTGGCATTGAAAATCACGACCGGGTGGTGAGCGGGGCGGGCCGAAAAGCGACGCCAGCGGGGAAAGCGGGTGTCAGGGTGGGCCGCGTTGGGAGAGCCGTGCCGGGAGTGGCCAGCACCGCGTCAGGCCGGTGCCTCTGCGCTGCCCTCGTTGAACTCGAAGGCAGGAGAGTCGTAGTCGATGAAGCGACTCGTCGAGAGGATGATGTTCCGGGCGTCGAAGCGTCGGATGTCTCGCCCGAAGGCTTCGCCGGACGCGGAGGCGTCACGGCCCGAGACGACGAGGTCCACAGTTGGGAACTCTTCTGCCTCCTCACTCATCAGCGACCAGTTGGAGTTTCGGGCTCTCCGTCTGAACTCCTCGATGTCGTCGTCGTGGAGGAACTGGTCGGCACGTTCGACCTCGAAGTCGAACCATTCTGCTGCCTCTTCGACGGCTTCTCGCACGGTCTGGTCGAAGCCGACGTGGATGGTGTCGATGTCGTTGATGTTGTCGATTTCAGGCTCCTGTTCGAGCTTGTTCAGAAGACCGACGACGACTTCGCTGAGCGAGCTGTCCTGCTGTCGTTTCTTCGGGTTCTTTACGTCGCCGAAGATTTCGAGTGCGATTTCCATAGTGGATTACCTCTGATTGGGGTGAGAGCAACGCCTCTACGCGAACCGACTTTTCTTCTGCCACCTATCTTGTTAGTGATGGCGGCTGCTGTGTCTCGGGCTACCGCGGCGTGTGCGAGTACACACACTGCCGGTCACTGCAACGAGACCGCCCCCATAATTGACTGTGATGATGGCGGGTCTCTGCGCGGCCCCGGACCACGACGACGGGTTGTGAAAAACGAGTGTGCCGTCGGGTGCGGGGATGCCTAGGCGGGGCCTTGCACCCCGGCCCGAACAGACACACGCCGCAGATGGGAGCTTCTCGGTCTGTGCGTGTGTTCGTTCGGGTGCTTGTGTCCCTAAGCAGGTTGCAGTTAGGTAGCTTAGTAGAAAACTATGCGCTCAGTTTAGCCACTGATAGCTGCTGATGAAGTGGCTTACGCGACTGCTTCGCCGCTGGCGTCGGCTATCATCTCGGCGGCCGTCGCTTCGCCGACCATCTCGGTCTGGGCGAGCTCGGAAGGCTCTGCGGTGGCCACGTCCTCAGGGGTTTCGTAGCCAGCTTCCTCCAGCTTGCCTTTCTTCGTCGGCCCGATGTGCGTGATGCCAAGGAGGCTGTCTGCTGCCACGTTGATGTCGGAACTGTCGGCCTCGCCTTCGCTGTCAGACTCGCTTTCGCTGTCGTCGCGTTCGAGGGCTGCGTCCCAGTCGATGAACTCCTGGGTGGAGACGTAGGACACGAGCACGCCGTGACTGATTGCGTGCCGGGCCTGCCATGCGCCGCTCCCCGTGGAGTCAGTCGCCAGCACCATCCGGTCGATGTCTGGGTGGTTGTAGCCCTCTTTGCAGAGCATGGCGTCTCGCTTGTCGAAGGCTGCCACCTTCGCTTCGTACCAGTCGTCGAGGTCGTCCTCGGTGCCGTCCATCCAGTTGGTGATGCGCGGGTACCGACGTTCGAAGGTGATCTCTTCGTTGCGAGCCTCGAGTGCCTCCTCGATTTCGTTAGCGATGTGTTCGTGGACGCCGGTGACGAGCGTGTCCACGCCGGCGAGGCCGACGGGGAGTTGCGCGTCGAGTTTGTCGAGGACGCTGGCGACCACCTCTGCGGTGCTTTCATACGTGTAGTCGTTGCTGATGCTGTAACCGTGGAACTCAAGTGCGATGTTCATATCTGGATAACCTCTGTTTGGAGTGCAGGTGTCGCGTATCACGACGTGCTCGGCGGAACCAACCTGTCCACCCATTTTCCCTGTGATGGGTGGGCGGTACTGTGCGACTCGGTGTTGCGACCGACGCGACACTCCTTCCACCCATCTTGCCTGTGATGACTGGCGGGTGCAGTGTGTCTTGTCGGGCAGTGCGATGCTATCGTCATGATGACACGGTCACTCATCTTTGACTGTCGATGGACGGCGGTCTAGATGAGCTGACTGCTCGTCATTGTTGTCACCGTGACGCGTCATTTCCTTGCATCGCCACCTATCGTTCTCTGGTGCACTGTTGAATGGAAGACGGCGCTAGTATTGGAATAATGATATTCAGCTTTCCACCAGTAGCGGTGCTCTCTCAGCGGATTCTTAGACCGGACGATTCAATTTCAGCCGCCTTGTGCGGTGACCAAAACATCAGTTTCACAAGATACCGCACGAAGTATGAGGTGGACGATGGCGACGCCTCTCCTCGATACGTCCAGAGAAGGGGAGCAGGCGGCGAGCTCTAACTCGCCGCCTGCGTTAGGTTATGTACGATGCACTTGCGCGTGAGCTCCCGGAATTGGCCGTGCCAACTCCGGGAGCGGATCTCGTCGCCGTCGTCCTTCAACATCGCAAACACCGTCTCGCTCATTGACCGCTGATTGTAGACATCGTCGTCAATTCGAGCGTTGTGAGCTTTCTTGAGCGCGTTTTGCTCGCAGTGTTTGATCACTGGACGCGTTGATGCATCACGACAAGCTTCCCTGAGTTCGCTCCATGAGTACATCTTGTCCGCCAGCAGTGCCTGCAGGTCTTCGGCGTTTCGCCGAAAGACCTGCAGCCCAATATGGCCGTCATAGGCTTTCTTCGTCGTGAAATGAGCGTCCATGATGGCCAGTGACTCCGTGTCGACGAGCAGCGTCGTCTTCATGGCATTGAACGAGTAGCCGACACGATTGCGGTAGTGTGAGCTGGCTTGATCGCGCTGGAAGCCGCTGGCGTCAATCGACGCCGTTCCCGACAGCCCCGCCTGCTCCGCTGACCGGCGGAGCAGGCGGCGCAACTCTTGCATCGGAAATTCACCGTCCCACACGCTGAACGACGTGAAGTCAGGCGATTCCTCAAGGTCAAACACGTCGAGGATTCCCGGCATCTCGTTCAGGTAGTCTTCGAACTGCCGGAGCGGTTTGTTGACCTCCTCTTTGAGCAAGAGTAGCGCGATCTTCGTGGCCTTATCGTACCCGTCGTCGCCGTCGGCGACGGCGGGTACGTCTGACTCTTCTACGTGGGTCGTGGCAAACTCGTGAAATGCCTGTGTAAGGTTCCTGAGCCGTCCCATACCACCAGACGGCGTCCAAATCCCCTGAAATCAGCGATACAATCCGCAGAGGGCGTCAGCATTCAACGGAGCATTCTCGGATGATGCGGTGCGTATCGTTTGCAGTGCATCCTCGATCGTCGATTGTTCGGTCGGCGGAACGAGGCTCGTGAGCGTCGTGCCAACAAGGTGATCTGACTCGCGTCCGAGGTAGGTGGCCAGTGGCTCGGTTACGAACGTCAATTCGCCATCCTCGGCCAGTAGGAACACCTTTTCCTCGAGGTGGTTAAGAATACGCTGGAGTTGACGCATCTCCGTTTCCCGTTCGAGACGGTCGAACGCGCTCGCTGCTGTCAGCGCCAGTAGTTCGACGAGAGCGACGTCTTCCTCGTCGAATGCATCCGGTTCGACTGACCCAACACTGAGTACGCCGTGGTCGCCCAGTGGGAAGAACAGGCCTGATTCGACTTGGCCATAATCGACAGCTGTTGCCTCGGAGAGGCTATCGATGACGAGCGGTTCTTTGGACTGGAATGTGTGCCCAATGACACCTTCGTCATCGTTGTAGGTCGGCGGCTCGGGAACATGTTCACGAGCCTGCGGGGAAAATTTCGTCGGCGGCAGCGTCCCGGCGTCCCCGTCGTGGAGACGAACCGAGGCGATATCGTAGTCGAAGATCCGCTCCACTTCGTCAATGAGCGCAGTAACGAGAGCATCTTCGTTCGCGGCTTCGATGAACGTCCGGGAGGCCGAGAGGAGTGCGTTCAGTGTCTGCTCCCGATCCTTGCGCTCGGTTACATCTTGGGCAGAGCCTCGGACCATCACAACTTCACCGTCGTCGTTCGTGATTGGTACGCCCTGCACACGGAGCCAGCGAAGGTCGTCGTCGGATTTCCAGTACCGCAGTTCCACATCGAATGGTTCCTCGGCGTCGATTGCCTCTTCAACGGCCTGCTCGACGACCGGGCGGTCGGCCTCGTGATAGACGTCAAGCGCTTCGTCATATGACGGTTCCTCGTCGTACTCAACCCCCAACAGATCGAAGAGATGCTCGGTCCAGAACACGTCCATCGTTTCGATATTGATCTCCCATCCACCGATATCGGCGACGCGTTCAGTCTGGTTGAGGAGGTTTTGAAACCGTTCGAGCTCACGTTCTTGCCCTTTGCGCTCGGTAACATCGGTAAAATACACCGACAGTCCTTCTTCATCCGGATACGCTCGAACTTCAAACCAGACGTCCATCGGGTCGAAATACGATTCGAAGGACACCGACTCTTGGGCCTCCAACGCGTGGTGGTACTGTTGGTAAAACGTCGTCTCAACGGCTTCAGGGATGTTCTCCCACAGGTGACGCCCCACGATATCGGCACCGTCACCGAGACCCATCGCTTTGCGAAGCACCTCTTTCCCCACCTCATTCACGTAAGTAACGCGCCAGTCGGTATCGACAGCGAAGAACGAATCGTCAACCCGTTCGAGCGTCTGTTCGAATCTGTCCCGAGCTGTCTCCAGTTCACGTCGGTACTCACGCTGTTCGAGTTGTTGGCGCAACCACTGCGCTATAATCTCAATGAGGGCCTTTTCATCTTCAGAAAACCCGGGTTGTCGCGGGTCGTTGTCGGCGAAACACAGCGTTCCGTATAACTCACCGTTGACGTTGATCTGTGCACCCAGATAGCAGCCCAAGCCGAATTTTTTGAAGGCGGGGTCGTCCGCCATGTCATCTGGTGCATTCTGTACCGCCAGTGGGGAGGTGGTGTGGTCAGCAACTGTTCGACGACAATATGTCTCCGACAGCTCACTGGTGACGCCTGCCTGAATCAGTTCGTGGTCACCCGCTGCCGCAACGACCTCGAAATCACCTGCCTCGTCGTCGATACGTGCGAGGAATGCGATGTCCATTCCGAACACGTCAGAGCCGAATGCGAGCATCTGCTGGACCTGCTCCGTGAACGATGTGTCCGGATCTGACGTGATTCGGTGGAGTCGCTCAAGGGTTTCCTGACTTGCCTCCAATTGGGCTTCGTACTGTCGGCGTTCATGTACCCGCGAGACGACGGATTCGATTTGATTGGCAACGAATCCCTCGTGGACCTCACCGTTAGTCATCTCTACAATGCCGGTCGCCGAACTGTCGAGAACGTGGTCGGCGTATGCTGTCCCAGTGGCGAGCAGAATCGGCAGGTCCGTGTAGTCGTCCCGCAGGGCTGAGAGGATTTCCACGCCGTCGATTACCGGTGGGTCATGGCGAGTGACAACACAGTCAATCTGCTCCTCAGCGAGCACTGTCCGTGCTTCGCCAAGTGATGCAACCGTTCGGAGGTCGAAATCGTCGCGTTCCGCGTAGGTGAGTTGCGACGCGAGCGCCTCCCCTTCAGCAGTGTCGGGCTCTATTAGGAGCGTCCGAATGGCTAATTTTGGTGTCTCCCCTGCAACCATCTACTTCGGCATTTTTTGATCCCCTCGTTGTTAATTATTGCGAGCTAAGGGATAGCGTGGGACACTTATTGCTACCTAATATTATTGGATAGTTCGTCCAGTACGTTGACTTTATCTGCTGGTTTCGACATTAGTAATTTCGAACTGTGCGCCGCCATCGTCACTCTCGGTTACGCGAACGTCCCAGCCGTGGGCGGTGCCGATTTTTCTGACAATTTGCAGCCCGTATCCAGTTCCGTCAGTACTTGTTGAGTACCCTGGTTCGAATACTTTCTCGCGGTCGCCTTCAGGGATTCCTGATCCGTCGTCGGCCACGTAGAAGCCGTTCTCTATATCCCCAACCGTCACAGTCACATCGTCACCTCCATGTTCGACCGCATTTCTGTAGAGGTTTTCTAGGAGTTGCTGGAGCTGACTCCGATCAGCGTGAATCGTCTGATCGGTCTCTACTGTGATCGTTGCCTCAGTGGTTTCGACATTGTGCCAGCAATTCTCGGCGAGGAAACCGAACTTCACCGCCTCAATATCACTCACGTCTTCACCCTCTCGTGAGAGAGTCAAAATATCATCAATCAGTGCCTGACTCCGATCAAGTGCGTCCTCAATATTGTCGAGATGCTCGCTGTCACACTCTTCGACTGCCAGCTCCAATCGAGTTTGAGCAACAGTCAAGGGATTGCGAAGATCGTGAGAGACAATACTGGCGAACTGCTCTAACTGCTCGTTCTGATGTTCGAGATTGCGCTCCCGACGGCGCTGGTCCGTGATATCTTGGGTGATAAAAAAGCCCCCTATGATTTCTCCATCGCCATCTCGGATCGGGACGGACCGGATTTCGAATATGTGATTCTCAAAGGTAACCTCGAGGGCTTCCTCGTTCCCTGCAAGGGTCGTCTCCATGAGTGATTCAAGCATATCAACAACCTCTGCTGAGTACAGTTCAACTTCGTAGATAGTCTTCCCCGTTAGGTCATCGGGTGATGTATCAAGCGAATCGAAGCCAGCCCCGGCGACGTACTGGTACTGGAGGTCCTCGTCGAAGTAATGTACGCCTCCGTTTGGAAAGTTCTCCGCCAGCGCCTGAAAACGAGCCTCAGCCTGTTCGAGTTCCCGTTCATGTTCCTTGCGTTCAGTGATGTCGCGGAAGTACACGGAAAGTCCCGTCTCGGACGGATAGGCTCGCACTTCAAACCACGCCTCAAGCGGGTCGGGATAATACTCCTCGAAGGAGACAGTCTGCTGGTCGTACATGGCCTGTTCATACTTCGGCTTGAACTTCCGCTCAGTCGCAGCCGGGAACTCGTCCCAAACGTTCTTGCCTTCGAGTGTGCGGCCGTCCGGATTGATCACGTCGTGGGCCTGCTTGTTGAGATATGTGAACTGCCAGTCCTTGTCAAGTGCAAAAAACGCATCTGAGATCCGTCCGTAGACCTCTTCCAGATGGTCGTTCTGCCGTTCAAGTTCCCGTTTGTACTCCTTGCGTTCGGTGATATCGCGCGTGACACAACGTGTGTTGACGAACTCACCGTCTTGCCAGTTCACGCTTGAGTTGATCAGGACGTGTCGAATGGAACCATCCTTGCGCACCATCCGTGCCTCGTACTCCTGCAACTCCTCACCTAACCGCAACCGTTCGAGAATGTCGTCGATCACATCCTGGTCCGCATGGAAGTCGGCGATGTGATTGCCGACGTACTCCTCACGAGTGTATCCAAGTGCGTCCAACTCTGCGGTATTAGCGTTGATGACGGTCCCATCCGGTCCGACCCAATGCATAGGTATTGCGGCATTCTCAAAGAAATCAACATACTGTTGGTAGTCGTCGGGCCGGAGAGTGTCTCCGTACTCATGGTCAGAGTCTTGTTTTTCGGAGTCCGACGATCCCCCGCTCATAGTTGACAATCAGCATGGATATGGAAAAACCCCGTGGTGAGGCCTGTAAACTACGACGGTACCGAGCAGCATCCAAACCCGAATAGTTTGTATGATTCAAATCTTCGGCTTTGGTGGGATGGCTCCTCATGTGAGACTCGCACCCTGTATCCTGCACAGCACTTCTGATGGGATACGCGTCTCATCGGTCACTAACTCGCCTGAGTCAAGCGATTCACGGGTAGTCAAGGTGGATGCTACGGGGCGCGATCATGAGGCGATTTACCGGATCAGCCGTCGGCATTGGAGCAATGGAGCGGTTGGCAGTTCAGAGAAGGCTGCGGCCTTCCCAACTAACCCCACTAGTTAGGGTTTGTATTGATACATCCCATATGAGTAACAAGAATTAATGACACGAGCCTCACCAGATTCAGACACTCCGTCTGCATCTGCCACTGTCCTAATCGTTGAGGACGAACCTGATGTTCGGGATATATATGAACTCCGCCTTCAGCAACAGTACCAAGTGAAAACTGCCAGTGATGGAGACGTTGACCTCGGACTAATTGACGACGAAATTGATATCGTTTTTAGTGACCGGCGTATGCCTGGCACGTCCGGTGATGAACTTCTTGCCCGAGTCCGCAATCACGGTATCGAGGTTCCATTCGTAATGGTCTCCGCGGTTGATTCTGATGTGGATTTACCAGACGGTCTTACTGAATATTTCACCAAACCGGTTGCCGGGAGCGACTTGATTGCGTGTGTCGAACAGCACGTCTCAGACCCGGTTGCAATGCAGGAATCACACTCGGGATAGCATCTACAAGAGGGCGCAGACCACATGGACTGGATTGCTCGATACAGGGCGCGTATCGGTCACTGTGGAGTGTCAGAATCAGGGCTGCTCGAATCAGCCGATACAGTCACACAGCGAGGTTCTATCAGGAAGAGAGAAATATTCACTGCGGTGGTGTCACCTGCTCGACAGCCTCGATGAGTTCATCTCGGTTGACAGGCTTGAACAGATATTCCTCAACGTGTTGTTCAATTTCCTGGAGCAGGGGGTCAACCGCGGATACTATGACGACAGGCCTGTCGTAGCCATTTTTGCGGAGTTCGTCCAGCACATCAGCACCATCGAGACCAGGCAACCGGCGGTCTAATAATAGCACGTCAACATTATCAGTCATCGCTGCAAGTGCCGCCTCCCCATCCGCTGCTGTAAGTACGGTAAATCTCTTTTCGAGTAAGTCTGCGTACGCCTCTCTGAGATGTTGTTCATCATCGACCAGCAAGACCGTCGTCTCCCAAGCCTCGTCTCTGTCTCTCTCTGTTGCTTGAGAAGAATCTGAATTCATAGTCAACAAAGAAGTACCTCTAAGAAGTTATATTGGCATGACATATAAAGTCACCGGCCCCCCGGACAATCTATATGCAAGCTTACTGTTCAGTCACTACATGAGATTTTCAGGACTGGCTTAGAATCTCTGCTCAGTCGTAACGAGATAGTAGAAACAACCCGTCACGAGAACTGATGCCAATAATCGATTGCTCGGTACAGAATATACAGAAGAGTGTTGAGAAGACCAGCGAGTGCAATCACTTCACCGATTTGTGGCCCAAGCGACTCAAGGAGGCCTCCCGTCGAACCGATGTCACTCACAACATATGTGAAAAATGCTGCAATGACACCCCATACCAATAGAATCGCAACGATACGCACACCGTCAGAGATGTAGCTGGATACCGGACCTGGTTCTGGAATGGAGGGCAATTCGGCCATGATCGACGGATTCCACTGTTGAACGGAAAACCCCACCGTTCTTCTGCCGTCTGTGCTGATTAAACTCTCTGTATCGAGCGATTCAGTCTGTGTGGACTGGTGGCTACGGTACCTGTTCTGTGTCACTCTCAGGCAGCGCAAAAAGTAGTCAATTGGGGGAGGGAGAATCACCTTCGACGCGAATTCGACGGTTAGAATCCCCACCGGATACCGGACATCGTGAGCACGATAGCGATCATCAAGACGAGTTCAACCAGACTCAGCATCCCGTATTTTTTGTTCAGGGAGGCGAGACGGTCGTGGTCAGTGTCGTCGGCAGCGATTTCGTCGAACATTCCAGCCGTGAATTTGTGGAGTGGACCGAACCCGAGGACGAGCAGCGCAGCTGCGATAGCAAGTGCTGCCCCACAGTGACGGTGTCGGTGCTATCCACAGTCCCATCATGTCGGCGAGGCCAATGCCGGAGCCAATCGCGCCGAGCGAGACTGGTTCCATCAGCAAGTTCATTTTTGGAACGAATCCCTCGGCGAACTCGGCGTTGGCTTCCTCGGAAAGACCCCCCATCACCGGGCCGAGCACGACTGCCCCAAGCACTGCAGTCCCGAACCAGAATGCACCGAGGAACAGATGGACGGTGAACATGAGTCGTACGTCACCTGAGAGATAACCCAAGACAGGAAGCAATAGTGGGATGGCGACAGCACCGACCGCAAACGGCCGGGACGCAGCGTCAGCCATCAACCGGTACCGTTCGCGTGTATTTGACGGTCTGTGTGCGTTGCTCAGCGACATCCAATTTGCCTCTTCATGACGACCAAATCAGAAGTCTCGCACAAAAAAGTGGGTACGTTGGCATAATTGACCCGTCATTCCGGCGCGACGACGTCTTCACACGCTGGACACTCAGCCCACACGCTTTCAGTGCCGTCGGCCTTCTCGTACTCGACTAAGAGCCACGCGTTGGAGATAGACTCGCCACAGTCCGGACACCGACCAAGAGTCGAGTCGTCGGCAGTCATGGAACGGGAAATGGAAGGAGCGTGTGACAATGGTCCTCCCGTTCAGTTCTGTGGCGTCTTCGAAGGTAAGCTTTCGGCACGAGTGTGTTGTGCCCACACCGGGTTTCCGTTGAAACGACTCGTCCGTTAGGGTTAATCCACCGTCACCTGTAGCCTGACAGACGATGGGAGTCCGCACAGTCATCACTCGGCTACTTCCAGGAGGTGGGTCACACGTCGTCGTCGAGTGTCGAAACTGTGGAACGAGCGTCTCGCCGGGGACTGAAGCTTGTCCGGACTGTGGGGCAACAGAGTTCTCTCGCTACGAAATACCAGAATAGCTCATCGGATACTCGAACTCTGCGTTATGTCAGTGATGGCGGCGTCGTCGGTATCCTCAGAACGCAGAGCCGTGAACAATTTTCCTCATCTCTCCAAGCAATCTTGTAGTAGTCGGGCGTAGGGGCGAGTATGGCTGCAGGGGCGACTTGGGAGAACCTCCGTGAGGAGTGTGACGCGCTTGACGATGAGGCGACGCTCCTGACACCGCTTTCAGGCACGCAACTCACTATCACGAGCGTCCAAGACCCGCGGATCGTCATTCGATTCCACGACAGTGGCGACAGTCAGCCACTCCAGCGTGAGCAGTTCGAAACGCTGATCGGTCGTGTCGAAGATACTGCGGACGGCTTCGATCTGGATCGCCTCCCACCAGATGCGGACCCCTATGCGGCCGTATTGACGCTGCATCCACGTTTTGAAATCGACGAACAGGATGGCGTGATTCGTGCCATTGATGAGCCGAGCAGCTCCCAACGTATCCGTGCCAGCGACGAGAGCACCGCCACGGACGAGCGGGCAGAACCCGACCGGCCAGTCTACGCCGACCTGCTGTTGCTCGTCGATGCGATGGAACGTCACGGCGTCGATGACCTCGACGCATTGGAGACGCCCGGACTAGTCAACCTCTACACGCTGTTATCCGATGTCCAGCGCGGCACGGATGATCTGCGCAAAGAGGTGGCTGACCTCCTGCTTGACCGCGTCCACCACGACCAGCCGGTTCATGCGCAGTTCGGTTCTGTTCAGCGGACGAGTCGGGAATATCGCTCGCTCGAAGACGACGAAGACGTACTGGCCACGCTAGAAGATGCGGGTATCGACCGCGAGCGTGTGACAACCGTCGATAGCAGTAAGGTCGATGAAGCGCTGGAGGTGACCGAACTCGCACCCGACGACGTCTACGAGATTGACGAGCGTGAGTACGTCCGGAAAGCGGAGGTAGATGAAGAGCGCAAAGAGACGCGACTCCAAGGCCTGAAAGATCAACTCGCTTCAGCAGACGATCCCGAAGCCGACGAATTGCGTGACGAAATTGAAGCGCTTGAAGACCGCATCGAGGAACTCACCGAGTTTTCGTCCGGCCAGAAATTCCACACGCCTTCGGGGAGCGACACGTAGCTCTCAGTACTCGGGGGCCCGCATCTGACAAGCGTCCATGGGAAAGAATCTACAGCGAATCTAGTAGACTCTAAAGGGTGTCATACAACGGTTCGCATACCCTCATTCGTAGGGGAGCGAATCGTTCGATACAGGGAAGTTACCTCACACCGGCATTCCTTTCCATAAATGGCTTGAACGTCCTTCTATGGAGAACCCGCGTGCAATGGGCCTTCCTGCATTGATTCTCGGCATACTGACGTTGGGGTCATCTGTCAGCGCCCTTCTCGGGGCGTCATATGCGTGGACAAGCCTCTCTGGGATTGCCAATATCGCCGGGGTAATTGGTGGACTTGCGTTAACGCTGATTGGCCTCGCTATCCTTCAACAATGGGGAGAATTTGCGATAGACTGAGTGAAGGAACGGTAAGTTCAGGGGACTTACGTAGTGTTAGCCTCGCCCCTCGATTTCTGAGCCATATAGATTAGCAACCCGAGTATTCCCAACACACCGTATGCAACTCCTCGGATTTTTGGCGAGGAGAGATTACGCTTCGCTGTGTCTCGATAGATGTAGTATCAGTCGATCACATCGACAGCCGCGTAACCTCGTCTGATGGCGGTGAATCAGATTGAACTGGTCGTGGAGCGTCTTCGAAGCGCTAGTGAGCGGGATCTTCGGCATGGACCGTCGCTGTCGGCGGCGGATCGCCGCCGACGCGACAGTGTCGCCACTCACGACCGCTGTCCGGATCGGTGGACAGCTACCGGAAGAACCGGTCGTCGAGTGACTGGTTCGCTGGGACTGCTCTACGCACACCAAGCGCTGTCCAAGCGGCCCGCAACACCATCTCACAAAACTCCGCGAACGGCCATCTCCAGAGGCGGCGCCCCCCGCGGCGGGGCGCCGCCACGTACCTCCAATGCAGATACCGCCAGCTGTTCTGCAGCAACAGACTCACGACAAACATCACTAGCCGCAGGCCAGCGTCTTGAGAACTGGTGAACGCGAGGCTCTGCTTGGCTAATCGGTAGCTTGACTCGATGCCGAAACGCTTGCTGTAGTGCTCTCGAGCATCTCGTGGTGTGTCGATGAACGGCGCGTCAGCGGCGTAGCCGTGACGCGCCACTCCGTGTTCATCGTACCGCCCTTGCTGGTACACACAATCGATGAACACAGGGAACGTTACCTCGCCGGCGAGATCGTGCTCGATCTCGCGGCTCCAGCCCCTGTTGAGTTCGTTTTGAATCGTCTCGCCCCACTTGACAATCGGCATTGCATAGGCGTAGTTGTGGGCGTACAGCAGTCCGAGACAGGTGCTGTTGTAGAATCCACGATCAAGGTAGACGGCCTTGACGCTGAGGTCAAGGCCGTCGAGCAGTTCGAGAAACTCAGCGAGGACATCGCTGGTGGTGTCGCCAGCGACGAGCTGGCGCACCGCCAGCGTGTATCGTTTGTTGCGTACTCGTACGTACAGCGTCGCGTACGCATGAAACGTTGTGGTTCCTCGTTTCGCCTGCGAGAAGTACAGCGCCTCTGTCTCGTCTTCGTCGCCGTAGTAGGGATCGAGGTGGAGGTCTGCACAGACCTCCACCGGTCGATCTGGAAGTGTCGCAAGCGCATCTCGCTGCAGGAGCGTGTCCCCAACTGCCTCAACCGAGTCAAGCTCAAACTGCTCGGTGAGATGTCCCCGGACGGTATTGGCGTGTGGCGAGTCGCCGGTCGTTTCGCAGACGTGGTTGATTGAGGTCCCGCCGGCGCTGGCGCCGGCGAGGACCTCGTACAACGTCTCTGTCGTGACCTTGACGTCATCACCGAGGTCTATCGCAAGCTCTTCGTCGAGGCTGTTGACGACAAAATTAAGCAGGTGCTCTTCCTCTATTTCGCTGTCTGCTTCGGGTTGTTGCACATCCTCCCAAAGCAGACACTTCCTCTAACCCGATGTGATCGACTGAGTATCGATCCGAGGCGATCTGCCAGCGGAACTTGACATCGAAGCCCAGCGCACACAGCGCCTTGCGGCGTTCGTCGACGATATCCTTGTGATCTCGAACACGAACCAACGGGTCGGACGACGAGTCTGTGGCGATCTCCGAGAGGGACTGACCGGTCGCCGTCTCCAGCGTATCGATATCCAGACCATCGACGTTGCGGAGAGCTTCGATGTCGATGGTCCCGTCGACACCGACGAACTCGTTTGTGGCCCAGAGTTCACCCGAACTCGCTTGGGGAAGGACGCTGAGAACGTCTTTCAGGGATCGAGGATTCGGATCGAGACACCCCGTTTCTGGTGAAACAGCGTCTGGATACTCCGCGTCGTCTGCCGGCGTCAACCCTGCAAACGCGTGCGTTGCTTCCTGATCCAGGAGGTCGAGGACCGACATGGATGCAGCAACTGATTGATGGTTATCCTCGCCTGAACGGGAGTTCGACGTGGAGTTCTCTCGCTCGCGGCTCGCTTCTGACTGTGTATGTGTCGACATGGCGAATCAGATGGGAAACAGTCGAGGCCAGTCGTCGTGGACACCCGACGAGTCTTCCCCTCACCCGATTGAGGATGGTAAAATGGGGCGGCGCTTTCTCATCCGGTACTACCCCGAAGCGGATGCCGATGGATCTCCTGTTGTACCTATTTGCTCTTCATCTTCGCCAGTATCCTCACTCAGGAGCGTCTCTTGATCGTCGTCGTAGCGTGGGATATATTCTTCACCGCCGAACCAGCGGATGAGCGTCGGCCGAAGACGTCGAATGCTTTCCTCAGTCGATTCGCCGACGTGGTCGACAGTCCTGAGCGTCGTGGCGTAGCAGGCCCAGGCTGCAAACTCGCCCATCGTCTCGAACTCCTCAGCGATGGCCCGCTTGGCAGCAGCGGAAGTCAGTCGACTATGCGTTGAGAGCCACTGCTTCGACAGGGATTCGGCAGCAGGATCACGGTTCCCCAATCGGATTTCCTGAAGTCGATACAAGTTCCCTCTGGTATCTCCCTTCTTCCAGAGGACCTCGTCGTATCGTCGGACCAGAGCAAGTTCGTCAGCGTAACTGATCGAGTCCAGATCGACTGTTTCGATGTCGACATCGTCCGGTTGTGGAGCGGTGTTGTCCGGATAGTCCCTGTGAAGGTACTGTTCACGAAAGCTCGACTCGCGGAGGTCCTGCAGACGAATCGACCATTCATCACCGCTCAGCTCGCATCTGACGAAGTTCTCTGCGAACAGGTGATAGTCATCGATTGCGACTTCGACCCCGAGAGCGGACGCGAGCAGGGCGATAGCGAGTTGGCAAGCGCGCTCTGGAGCCGCATCCAGACCCCAATCGAACCCGCCCGGCGACACTGAATGTACCATTAGGTGTTTGTCAAGAAGATCGTCGCCGGCGTAGACGAGACAGCCCCCAAGTGTGCGTTCTCCGCGATATCGCCGCGCTCGGTGCCTCGACTGTGAGTAGCTAGTCTTCATAGAACTCAATCAATTATTACAGATAAATTAGATTTAGTGGTCGAATACAAGGCCGCGCTGGCGTATTTATTCTCGAAAATTTTGGCGTACCCTTGGCATTGCTAATCTCTAACAAGGCGTACTAATGACTTTACGACCAGACGAAATATTTGGTGAAAATGACGACCTATATCCCCTCTTATCTTCGACCGTTGAGCCAAACACGCACGGGTACTCACTCTGGGGTTGACCAGAAGACGGATGACGTAGATCTCGTCAGTTGCCCCAATATCGAGGAATTAGAGTTCGAACAACAGGAGACGGTCAATCTCTGGGTTAATAAGCAAGCTTACAACGGGAAGCAAGTGGTTACAAGTAACCGACAAATTCGCGTCGACAAAACGGTCGATCATCCCGAACGCCACTGGTGGATCATCGCCCACGGTCTATTAGAAAACACCGACCCCCCTCTCCGGGAGCACGCAGATGTATTTGATTTTCTGATTGCTATCAACCTATGCACAGAGGATCCAGTATTCTTCTCCCAGAACCCCGGTCAAGTAACTGGAGGCGCGTACTCCTACAGTAGAGGTGCACTAGACTACCGGGACGATCTCTCGCCAGGAAACATCGCCACGGCATTACTCGGGTTGAACGAGATACCAGATGAAATCAAGATTACCGACGACGTGATATCGGTCTACGAGGACGTGAGAGAATACAGGTCAAAACAAATTGAGACAGATGCTGAGATGGATCTTCGTGTTGCCCTCCATATGTACGACGACGCATTATCCTCTGATATTTGGACAGCTATGACAAACTTGTATTTCGTCTGTGAGAACCTACTCTCTTCTGGGAGACGTGGAGATAAAGATCAGCGCGTTGCGGACAGCACAATCCTGAGCGTGGATGACGCACAGGCTTGGCGGGAAATGGTGAACAGGATCAAGCATCCCGACAAGGGAGAGGACATTGAAGGGCTACTCGACCGAGACGAACTAGAGGTTCCATCGCTGAGAAGAATGAGAACGGCTACGAATACTGTACTCAAGAAATCCATGAACGAGACGACCGCATAGATCGTTTATCAAAGCTCAAACAGCTCCGTCAGGTCTCGATACGGGGAGCCAGCATCCGGGTCATCGACCCTGCATCATCGTCAAGCTCGTACGAGAGCATGATGGGGAACTCACTCCCGAAATCGACTGTGACGCTAGCCCCCTTCGGAATAGTTCGGACTATCTTCTTCATGTAGTCGAGGCTGAACAGCGACGACGCTTCGGCGAACGTGGCTTGGTCGAGTTCCTCCTCATCGAGTTGGAAGTCGACAGCGTCGGTATCGCCTTCCCCCTCGATTCTGAGGACCTCATCGTCGGCGTCCATCCGGAAGCCGACGTGGTCGGCAACGAGGTCTGCGGCTTTGACCCCTTGCTGGAGGACGTCGCGGTCGAGCGTAGCGCTCGCTGGGAGTTCCAGCTCAGGAAGCGTCGGCTCTGCTCTGATGGTCGCTGGATCGAGGCAAGCCATTCGGAACTCGATGCCGTCGACGAAGACAACCAGCTTGCGTGTCTCTCTATCGAGACTGAACTGGACCAGATCGTCTTTCTTTGCGAGGTTCACGGGATCGGCGAAGCGGTCCAGATCGAGACCGAGGACCCCCGGGGTAGCATCGTACGACTCGAATGCTGAGGCATTCAGAGTGAGATCGTCCATCGCGACGTTGGCGGGATCGACTGCACGGACGCGAATCCCGGATTCGTCGATCTTGAATCGGGCTTCGTCGACGTTCGCGCGAAGTGCTTTGAGGATAGCCTTGAGAGGGCTCGATTGGATGGTTGCTCGGAACGTCGACGGCGGCTTTGAAGGAATCTCATCCGTTGCTTCCTCCCCATCAGTATCGACATCTTCCTCTGGTTCTGCCTCTGTCTCGGATTCGAGATCTCGGGCTTGCTCCAGCCAGTCTACAGCCTGTTCCACGCTGACGTTTGCAAACTCCGCGATTGTTTCGGAGTCAGCGGCTTCGAGAGCCTGGATCGTTTTGATTCCCTGTTCGCGCAGACTCGCCGCTTGTTCCGTGTCGAGACCAGAGATGTCGACGAAATCTGGTAGTTGTTCGGAGGGTTCCGCGACAGTCCCAGGTCGTGCAGACGCATCTGAACGACTGTTCTCAGTCTGTTCTTCGTCAGAACGGTCTGTGGATGTTTCTATACTCATGGGATTCTATGGCGCGATTGAGTGAAAGCACGAGTCCGACGGGCGATCGTTGAGTCAACTCGCCTTCCCCTCAGTCTCTTCAGAGGTGATAAATTTCGACTCGGGAGTAACCGCCAAGATACGGCTCACGACGCGAGAAGTACAACAAGCGGTCTGGAGTTACTGAAGTCGGACTGTGGTCTCCTCGCGCTCTAGAATCTGTTTTTCGACTAACCGAGCAATCGCATCGTCAACAGCGTCCATCTGGTCGTCAGAAAGCGCTCTCACGTTCGAGAGAACGCGGTCGCGAATTTTCTCGATATCAGTTAGTCCATCATCGACCGCACCCAGGACGGTGTACTCGACTTCGAACTCTGTCGCGAAATCTGAGATACGAGACGTGAACGAATTCGGGAGGCCCGACAGTGAATTGACCGCCATCTCGATAGTGAACAGCGGATGGGAACGGTCGCGGATGTGTCGTGCTTCAGTCGACCCCGTGTTGAACGGACGCTGTTCACCGATTTCGGTCAGAATCGACTCATAGTCGAGGCCACGCTGGGCGTACTTCCGCATGTCCTCGATGTCGCGCCGGCGACCACTCGCCAGGTCACCACCAGAGACCGCTTTCAATAGGAACATATCCTCGTCCGAGAGGATGAACGCCGTCGCGTGGTCGCCGGTCCAGAATTCCTCGGCCCGGTCATGCATTCGCTCGGTGATCCACACCTTTCCGACGACTTGCCGCTCGAAGAGGTCGATCTGAAATCCGCGGTCTTCGTGATGGAGCTCAATGGTTTTCCCGACACCCTCGAACGACTCCGTCGGCTCGTCAACCACCGCGAACCCTTGTGCCTGAAGCGCCTGGTAGACGTGCTCGAACTCGGAAACGACACCCAGCGCAAGGTCGATGTCCTCGGTCTGATCTTTCAGCCCGCGAACCGTCATCGCCGAGCCGCCGAGGAGATACACGTCTACGGATTCCGAGAGCCAGCTGTCAAACTCTTCGAGGAACGCTCTGATCGCATCTCCACCTTTGAACACCGTCATGAGACACCGTATTGCTCTTTGAGAGCGATAAATTCTGATTCACTCGGGAGGAAGACCGGGAGGTCCTCAGCAACCTCGAACTCTCCGTGAAGGGGTCGGTACATCGCAGCCACCGTTGTCTCCAGATCGTACCACGTTGCCGTTTCTATGAGGGTCTCCTGATCGATATCCAGTTTCTCGATCAGCAGCATCGAATAACTGACGCGTCGCGAGCCGCTATCGAGGACGAGGGTGTGGCACACGACCTCCGAGGGCGTGAGTTCTTCATCCGGAGCGTACCAAAATGGGGGTTCACCGGCGAGGAAGAACTGCAAGCCGTACTCCTGGAATCGTGCGAGTCCAGTCACCCGCCAGTCAACAGCCGACTCTAGCGCCGTCGTATCCTCCGACGTCTGGACGCGAACGAGTGCTCGCTTTGGGTCGCACCACTCGATAGTCGCACTTGGAGCGAGTTTGCGAGCTCGCGAGCGATGTTCGTGGGTCACGACTTCTCGTGCGAACGTCAGCAGTGGCGAGAGGTCATCAGTCAACGCGTATTCGGGTCCAGACGGCGACAGCATCGCACGGTGCTTGAGCGGTGACAACGCGTTGTGGACGCCCTGTCGGGTGATGTCGAGTCGCTCTGCGATCTCGGTCGCTCGACGTGGTTCGTCGAGGTACCAGCACACCCGCAGCGTCGCTGGTGAGAGTATCTCAGTCCAGTCGACGTGCCCGAGGTTCGAACGGAGGTCTCGATACGCCTCGACGACTGGATGGTCAGTCACTCGGACGAGACGCCGGTTCTTCGAACCACGGGCTTCAGTGAGCAAGCCGTCCTCGAGCAACTCATCGAGGACGTCGTAGATGTGGTCCTGCGAATACTCAGTTTCGGTCGCGAGTTCGTCTGGCGTCGCCTCGCGGCCAGCGCTAAGCGCGTCTAGCAGTGCAAGGCTGGCCTTCGTTAGCATCTTTGTAAATAATAGAGCCGATTCGTATAAATATGTTTCTGGTTTTCTGTTTACAATGGGGGAGAGAGTCCAGTAGCTCGAGTGAAGCAGTTATATGATAAAACATTGACTTTAACCACCATATGGCAGATATGTGTCTCAGCACAGAGTCGTGATTATGAGAATTCACGCCACGTCGTGGGGGTCAGCAGAATCAACTACTGGTTCCATCTGAGTCCACCTTTCTTGATGATCTCCATGGATCATGAGAGATAAAAGCTCAGCAACAACTTCTGCCTCCTCAACTCCAGATAGCGAAGTCGTACCAACTTTCCGTACAACCATTTCTTTAAAGATTGCAGATGTCACGAAGAATCGCTCACCTTCATCAGTCGGTGAATCGTTGCACATCTTCTCAAATTTATTTGGCTCTTCTTTCTTGAATGTGTCACGGGCATTATTGTGGGCTTCAAGTGCGATCTCCATAAACTCATCCTTGGACATCTTAAGCAAATCTCTTCTCTTACCATCATAATAGATATATACGCTATCTTCAAAATACTCATCATTCACTAATAACCGAGCGAACGTAGTCATTCCAGGAGGCATTCCCATGGCCTCACCACTAGCCTCTTCTGCAATCAGGTCCGTGAACCAACCCATAAAATCAAATTAACCCCTTGTCAAATAATGGTTTTGCATAGTACATTTCTCGTGTGGAATTGGCTGAGTTTTTTACTTCGAGAGAAGTTTCTTCCATTGCTCACGGAGCGTCATAGCGGAGACACTCGCGAGCTCGGCGAGACTCGTTTGGGTGACGTTCTCCTCAGCCTCACGAGCAGCCTCGTAGATGCAGGCAGCGGCAACGCCGGTTGGTCGACAGCCGTTCCCGAGACCAACTTCGGACGCTTCTCGCGCCAACACCAGGGCGCGTTGGCGCACTTCTCGTGAGAGATCGAGGTCCGATGCAAATCGTGGGACATACTGAACAGGAGCCATCGGAACGGCCGGGAGATTGAGTTCGTGATTCAACACGCTGTACGCGTTGCTGACCCGCTCTCTGGAGACAGTCGACACCTCTCCGACCTCGTCGATTGTCCGAGGGAGTCCCGAACATCGACAGGCTGCATACACGCCGGCGGCCGCCATTGCTTCAATCGAGCGACCACGGATGAGGTCTCCGTTCGCAGCAGTCCGATAGAGGGCGTACGCCTGCGTACAGATGCTCTCGGGGAGGTCGAGCGCACCGACGATCCGCCGGATCTCCGAAAGTCCATGTGCAAGGTTCTGGTCTGCCTTCCCTTCGAACTGGGCTTGGCGGTCCCATCGCCGAAGCCGGTGCAGTTTCCGACGTTTCGCAGCCGGAAGTTGCTGCCCTCGTGCATCGCGATACCGGCCGATCTCTGCAGAGATGCCCCAGTCGTGGCGTGCATTCGTCACTGGTCCACCAACGCGACGCCGCTCTTCGGCATCGTATGGCGTCCATTCCGGACCGTAGTCGATACAATCCTCGTCGACGACGAGCCCACACTCAGGACAGTACCTCTCAGTACCGTCTCGTCTGAGCTGGACCTCAGAGCACTCGGGGCACTGGTCGGTCGTTGTGAGTCGTTCGTGAGTCTCAACACTGTTCCTCTCAGGCTGTTCAGTGTGCTTGGTCGCGACGCTGGATGATTCTGTAGACATGGTTGATCGATTGGAGCTCTGGAAGCGGATTACTCGAAGTCGGGGCCTGCCAGGTGGGGTGGTAGTTCCGGGTCAAATTCGCGGTGGAATGCGCGGAGAACTCGATTCTGCCAAGCTGCGTATTCGCCAGGGCTCGAGGCTCCGAACCGTTTCACACCAAGATCGTATTCCCGAGCAAACGCTTCGAGATCGACTGCCTCGATACTCGTAATCGCGTCTGTCGTGGGATCTGGAGCAGCGGCTGCAGGAAGTGGTCGTTCCACCCACCCATCAAAGCAGCCATCCACGGAGCTAATCACGAGGACGCCGTTAGTTGCTCCAACGAACAGGCTGGTCGAAATCCGAGCGAGGTTTCGGTATAGATTCGACGGAACGACCAAGAGTAGGTTTTCGGAATCTACCGAGGATGGATGGGGGTCTCCTTCAGACCGGCTGTCAGTCCTCCACTGGTTCTCGGTGTCGAGCCAACCTCCATATCGGAGCTTGTCGAGTGCGGCATCGAGGAACGTCTGGCTCCGATACTGGATGTACCCGACGACTGTCGCATAGAAGCTCATCGAGCCTCCGCGGAGAACTCCAGAGTGAGCGGATCCGAAGTACACGACCCACACCGATTCGTCGAAGATAAAATCCGGATAGAAGGCTCAGTAGTGGACATCAGCGGGAACCACCCAGAACTCGTCATCACTGTTGTGTTCGAGATGCTGTTCGACCGCTGACCGAGAGCGAAGGCCGGCGCCGTATTGGTCGTAGATCCAGACGGAGGGGCCGGCGAATTGGCCGAGTCGATAACAATCGAACCGAGTGAGATCGACGTCGTCCATTACGGACTCAGAATCGAGGGATTCGAGTTTCACTCGTAGTTTGTCGAGTGTCTCATGGAACCACGCTTCTTGTGCTTCGACAGCGTCTTCGAGGAATTGCTTTCCCGTCTCCGACTGCAGGGACAGGGCTGGGTCGAGGCCGCCATAGCGGGGATGATCTCGATACCGAGCCGTCGATTCATCTAGCGTTTTGTAGTAGTCGAACGCCGTCGAAGCCCCGTCACTGATTCCGGTCAAGCGGTCGAGTGCGTATCGAGCTGTACTAACCGCCTCCGGGCTATCGACCGCCGGAACGAGGACTCTGATGAGCATATGCATTTTCTATTCCACACCCCTTTCGGGGTCGATAAATTCGGGTGTCGAAGACGAACCCAATGTACATCGGATGGATTTACGGAACAAGGAGGGAAATCGAGGATGAACGCCTTTCTGAGTGATCCGCCTTCGGGAAATTGACGGAGGAACTACGACGTATCTCTCTGGTAAGATCCACAATGACGATAACTCAGTCCAACATTCGAGAGCTGTGTACCGACGCGGTGTTCGACCGTGGGCAGAACTACTACGCCGAGGGCAAGGTTCACGAGCGACGACGTGTCGACGACATCATCACTGCGACAGTCGAAGGATCGAGACTGTACGACGTGACGCTCTCACTCGCCGAGTCCGATTTCGAGCCATCCTGTACGTGTCCATACGATGGGGCTGGGGAGTGCAAACACGTCGTTGCCGTGCTCTTGTCGCTGATCGACGAGTTGCCGGAAGATGAGGGAGAGCGTCTCGACGCCGTCTTCGAAGATATCGACACCACCGAGTTACAGGCGTTTGTGCGCGAGGAACTCGCTCGTGACGACGCGATGCTGGATCGGTTCTTCGCAACGTTCGATGCAACGTCAGGGAAATCTCACGAAGCGTATCGGGACGACGTCTCCCAACTGTTTGACGAACACACCAGAGAGTACCCTGTCGTCATCGATGCAATCGATTTCAGTCGATTCACGGATCTCGGGGAACGATACCAAGATCGAGGTCGCTATCGGCAAGCCGCAGCGGTCTATCGTGGACTCGTGGCCGGTATCGACGACAACATCGAACTCGTCGATGGAGCCTACGACCACTATGCAAGGGTTTTCGGTGACGGCTTAGACGCCTACGTCGAATGCGTCACAGCAGCTGACCTCTCCTCGACTGAGTACGACGCGTACGAACAGTTCCTGGTCGAGCGAATCGAGTTTGGGTCACATATCCATCGCGAACAGTTCGAGCGAGCGTTATCGAATCTGCAAGCCGCAATCGAAGGGTGAGACTTCGTATTCATCGATGGGACTCAGTGAGAATCGGTTGAGAAGCGATAGTGAACGAGATATCGAGATCAGTACCGTCATCCACGCGTCAAAAACTGCAGTGGCCTCTATTCGACTTGAGATTCGTATTCATCCCAAAGCGTATCGATATCTGTGCCGGTCTCCTCGGCGATATGGCGCAGCAGCTGCGCCTTATTCTCGAACCGCCGAAGTTGGCCCTTTGCGCTCATACTGGAATGCAGTTGCTCCTGCGATAATAAACCACGGGGGCACCTCAACGATGATGTACTCAGATGGCTTCCGGTTCAGATATTCCGGGTAAAGTCAGTTGTACCACCTATTCGGTCACTGCACGGTCTCTCTTCAATCTTGGAGCATCGTAGCCATTCGGCCTGCTTTCTCAGCTTCCTTACTTCGGGACATATCGTACTTAGCGAGTGCTTTCTCAACCGCTTCTTCAAGCGTCATCCACCCCCGCCGATGCTGTAGTCACTGTATCCTCAGATTCCGGTTCGAACGAGAGCGTGATGACGAGTTCGTCGAACCAGACGACAGGACGCTTGCTCTGGCCGTCTTCCTCGAAGAAGAGAATTCCCAGTTGGGCAAGTCGACTGAGTTCCTCGTGGACATTTTTGACGTCACGGTCCACAACTCGGGCAGTCTCGTTGATACTGGAGGGGGCCTCCTGACGAACAGCCTCGATGAGCTCGAGGACACGCGGTGTCAGCGTCTCCATGAGATCGTCGTAGCTAGTGAACGAAAGCGTCGGCATATCGTCCACTGAATCACCGTGTTTCAATGACTCGAGGCCGTTAGTGACATCGTCGTGGAACTCGTCGGGCGATTTGACCGTCACGACAAGAGTCGACACATCCCGAAGTTGTCCGCGTTCCATCGGATGCGAGGGTGGCGTTGATTCAGTCATCGCTCTCACTCGTGTCTCCGATAGGGAAGCGTCGTCACGTCGAAGGCGTCGTAATGTCGGTCGTACGTGAGGATGTGATCGATCTCTAATTCGGCCATGTGTGACGCGACGATGAAATCAGTCAGGGAAGCATCGAGGTCTGTCCAATCGAGGAACGTGTCGGTCGCATCGTTGAATACCTCTGGAGTGACTGACTCGAGGTGGTAGAGGTTACTCTCATCGAGTGTCGTCAGAAATGTGGCGGCGTTTCGCATCGATGCCTGTTTTTTCAGTCGGGTTGCAGCCTCGTCAACGATATGGTCGTTCACGACCAATCGTCGATATGGCAGATCGCCGTCGCGGACAAAATTCATGAACGCACGAGAGACAGGGTGCATCTGATCCTGCGGATTGAACAGCGCATAGAGGAACTTCGGACCACAGACGACCTGATGTCGAATCGAACCCGGTCGAAAGTGTTCAGCGGTTACCGTCCCAATCGGTGTCTCAACTGGTTCTGCCATCAGAGTTAGGAGTTTGAGGAGGGGTCCTCAGCGAGAACGAACGATTCATCGTTGCCGTGCCACTCCTCAACGAGATCGTCTTCTTCTCTAGCGTCTGTCTGTGCTGTCCGTGGGAGCGACGAATTATCGAGGTCATCGAGAACCGTAAAGGCTGCATCGTTCGGATCAGCCTGTTGCTGGCGTTCGACCCACTCAATCAACGCCTCGTGACTGGCTTCTTTGAGCGACAGTCCGTGTTCCTCAGCGAACTCTCGAAATCGCTCGTACTCCTCCTCGTTCAACTCAGTTTGGACATGTTTGGTATCGTTGCTACTCATTCTGACCTTCCTGATGTTGTGGGGATGTAGCGTCTCATGACGCATAAGATGTTCGCATGTACTGCTTCATGAAGTAGGGCTTGATCATGGCACTTCACGGTTTGAAAAAGCAGTATCGAGAGTAGTCGAAAAGAGAGCGTCGAAGGTAGCGGCGTAGCCGTCGATCAACACATACTGGAGGGCGATCTCGGGGTGCTCAGTTCTCCGTGGTTGAGCGCGTCGACGAAGACCAAAAGTCGATACGTTCCTAAACACTACCGCGGCGAGTTGTCCGAGAAGGCACAAGCGAGGGGGAGCAGGAGTAGAGTATTTGAAGAGTCTCAGAACTCACTCAGCTGCGTCTGCTTACCCACCTCTTCCCGAGCGTACTCTCGGCATGCCTCCTGCATCTTGCTGTACCTCTCTTTGACTTTGTGTTCTTTCCACTTCTTCTTCAGCGTCTTCTCGATACCCTTTCTGGAAGTGTACTGAGAGACAACTCGGTAATCTGCAGGACCGTCTCCCCAGTCCCTAAGTAGGCCGACCTCTTGCCCCAATTCGATCAATTGGTTGGTGATCTCATCAATCCGCTCAGATCCGTAGTTCCGCGCACCCGCCTTGATCTCACGCCTGATGTCTGAGCGATCGATGAAGGTGTCCCTCCCTCTTGAGGAATAGGCGCGAGTGATCACCCGGAGCTGGTCAATGTCTGCCGATTCGGGTAAAACGCTAACTGCTCCCGTCGCAGTCCTACAATTCTCTAGTACTGAGTTGAGTGGACCAATGGAGTGTTTGGCTAGCTTAGAGAGTTCGGCGATTGGGTCGTCACCCGGGAGATTATCTGGGGTTTCGTCTGGCAGACTCTTCTTGAGATTGAGTTCTTTCTCCGTTCTGTTCACGCCCCAGACCTTCACATCCTCACCTCTCGCCAACATTTTCCGAGATGCGGTAGTTGCGTAGTTATCGTACGTCGCTAGCACGTACTCTGCGAACACCATCTCTTGTCCGAGGTAGTTCTCCTCGATATAGTCTTGCCACTCCTCGACCGTCTCTCGCTGCTCAAGGAGATCGTTAATCTCACTGCCAACGTTTGTTGGGAGGCTGGCCTTGGCTTCTCCAAAGATGACCTTCCCCTCTAAGTCGTGAAGAAGGAAGTCGAAATTCTTGACTCCACACTCCTCTAACGGATCCGCACGGACAAACTGGTATCCCTCCGGTGCAGACTGCACGAACGGGAAGACACAGAAATTGATCAGTCTCCGGTGCTCTCGCTCCTGGTCAATGAAGTTCTCAAGGTCATCCTTGTAGCCTTCGCGGTCGAAATCCCTGTTCTTAGGTACTATGCACTCTCGATATGCACTTCTGAATTCACTCGTGTGATGGTCAGGTAAGTCAGAGGGAGGCTCGATATTGACCATTTATGAAGCAGTCTGAGAATTGTGCAGGTCCAGCTCGGCGCTCCCGTCGACGAGCTGCAACACACAAAAGTAGAACTCGATCAGGGAAGGAAACGAGCAGTTCGTCTCGGGGACGATCCGCATTTCGTCCGCAGTGGCGCTGATGTTGAAGAACGAGTTCCGATTCTCGTCGACTACCTGAGCGGAGAAGTCGAGTGAACCGGCCTGCATCGTCACATCTGTGAAACTGAAGTCGACCCGGTCGCGGTTTCTGGTGCCCTCGACAAAATCCTCCGCTAGTACGCGGGTGAATTCACGGTCGAAGGTGACTTCACCCGCTTCAACTTTGGGCACCGTAATTGACAAATTTCCCGATTCCACCTCCTTCTCGGTGAATCTGATCTCTTTAGTGATTTCTTTCAGCTCCAGAACGTTCTCGATGACTTCCTCGACAAGCTCGAAGAGGAGATCGAAGTTCTTCGAGTTCATTTTCTTCAGCGTGAACTTCCCGCGGGAGTCGATTTTCAGGGAGAGGTTCTGATGCTCGTACTGGATTCGGACGGGTACGACACCATACCCGCTTCGGAGCTCCTCAATTGCTTCCTTCCCGTCCCGGCCTTTGTACTCAATAGAGCGCTGTACGCTAGGTCGGATCTCGGCCTCCGCCAAGTCGGGGACTCGCTCGGACTTGAATTCGGTAATTCGAACATCGTTGTGCTCCAGTACGAGTTCGTTCATGCGCTGGAAGTCTTCCAGCATGATCGGCATGAGGGAGATGTCGTCCCTCCGGCCTAGCATGGGTAGGAGAACTTGATCGACTGCCTCCTGCGTCTCCGCAGTCAGGATTGTGATGATCTCGCTCTCATCGCCGTATGGGCCGATGAAGAAGTCCGCGCGATCTTCCGCTCCGAACCGATTCGTATACTCGGCAGAAACCTTCGTCATCTCCCCATAATCCTGTGTTTCGTACCTGTCTGGGAAGTTCGAACTCCAGTCCTCGTCTGCGATGTAGAAGTAGAACTTGAGATGCTTGACGTGGTACTGCTCAAACGCGCTTTCAGTGTGGTCTATGACCTCCTGACAGAGTTGCTCAAGCGTGTAACTACCCTGCTCTATCTGCATATCCGTATCCCTCTCTTGTGATGTGTCACGGTCGGCTATTGTCCTTCCTTGTGGTTGGCTGATGGATAAAGGTTCTCTTGGGGGTAGTGCCGGTTGAGATTGCTAATGAGGAGTTTGCATATCTATTGAACAGTACAGTCTTTGGATTTAGCACGACACTCATGTCAGAACCCAACATATTCAACAGAACTATTGAGCCAGTTTATATTATGTACCTACTCGTCGCCAGACTTGAATTCGACACGGTCGCGTGAAAGCAGCGGATCTTCACCATTCCGAAGCGGCGGCTCACCGAGCGTTTCTGGGTCGATACCAGACCCATCCAGGAACGCTTCAAGCGAACTCGTAGGAGTATCTTCGTCGCCAGTCATTGAATATGCCTCTTGCCATCTCGTAGTGGCTGGTTCCACATTAATGGATTTTTCCTGGGATTCGGTTCTAATCAAGGATAGAGTTACCCCACAGGTACGACAACGAGAGGTTCTTGTGGGTAACATCAGCGTCAGTTCGAAGGCACAGATCCGCTGTGGAAACGAGAACATGAGTGTGGGGTAACTGTGGGGATTCCCTGGAAAACACCGAGACTAGCCACTCAGTCGGCGATATACATATGCTCCGCTACGCAGTGTAGAGTGTGAGGCTGACTAGAGCCTCACTGCGCAATTGGATGAATTGCAATGAACAGTAGCAACACTGAGGATAAGAACCTATCGGCGACGATAGAGGCGACGAAGCAGACGAACGAACGACATGGGACCGCAACGACGCGGACTGAAGACGGTCGCTCTCCCTACTTCCGGACCTACCGTGAGGACCAGGAGCAGCGCCGCTCCACCACTGAGCCCACGACGAGAACTCGGCTGGTCGCAAGACTGGCAGGACTACTCTGGGCGCTCATGGACGCCCCATCCGACGCTGACTCCCGAATCGACCCCGAGGTCGCGACGGACCAGCGCGAAGACGGTGACGTCTACACGGAGCGGACCGCAGCGAAGACCGACTTCGGGACGCGTGCAGAACCCGTCGATGGACTGTACGGGTACACGTCTGATGGCTACCCCATCGTCCCAGAACGAGGACAGCTCATGAGAGCCCGAACGAACGCGAACGGCCAGCCCGCTGACGCGCTCATCGAGCCCGATTCAGCAGGCGATCTCGCATCGTGGCATCCTGGTAACGCCAGCTCGAAGTTCGTCGATCCGACCGGCGAACAAGTCGTTGGTGTCGCCAGTGGCCTCGACGAATCCGCCGGCCGCACGACTGCACATACGCCGTCGACGCCCACTTCGAAGGCTGTCGACCACCGAGTGACGACCACTGGCCGCCACTCGAGTTCGGCTTCACTCGGTTCAGCCGAAAGCCGATTGCAAGCGTACGACCGCCCGGACGACACAGATACCCACGACCACGCTGAGCGGACGGAGACAACCACGGGACTCGAGACCGCCGATCTGGAGGTCTTGCTCCCCGATGGCGAATACGTCCGTCTCGGTGACCTGGTCACGGAGCCCGAGCAGTTCGCAGGCAGCTCTCTGGAGGCTATCGAGCGATCACTCGCATTGGAGGCCGAGAAACGGAAAGTCACGGATGGCATCTGCCACCCTGGCGAGCTGAGCGACGATGTCGAGCTAGTCGGTCACGCGAAGTGGCTGAACAACCGCTTCGACGAACTCGCTGCGATCCGGCCCACTGCAGCTGAACTCGCCGAAGCCCGAGAGAAACGAGCGAAGCAGGCCCACAAGGACCGCCTTCGCCCGTTGCTCGAGCTGAATCCCGACGAACACGAGGAAGTCTGTGCGATGGCGCACCGACTCCTGAGTGACGACTTCGAGAAGGTCTATGAGGTGCGCAAGAGTCCGCTGACGCTCGCACTCGCGCTCGCGAAGCGTGTCAACCGCGGCGTCGAGCCGACGAATGCGCTGCTCAGACAGGCCGAAGACGAAGCGAACGATCCCCAGAACGTCCAGAAGATCGGCAACGTCCGATATATGTCGACTGCACAGACGAAGGGACGGTTCTCAACGCAGGGTCGTGTTTCGATCCTCTTCGAGAACACTCACCCCGGAATCAAGCAGGCCGGCGTGCTTCAGGACGAGACCGGGACGATCCGTTTTGCTATCTGGAAGAAGTCTGAATGGGACGAGACGCGCCCGACGCCAGACCCGACGGACTTCGGTGGCCGCACGCTCATCCGATCACACCGGTTCCCCGAACTGGCGGTCGGTGACCTCGTGCGTGTCGAGAACGTCCACAAGAGCTGGTACGGGAACGAAGCAACGTTCGAGACTCGACGTGATAGCGAAATCACGATTCTCGAACAGTCGACTGACGATTCAGACGACGAATCAGCGTCGACGCCACAGCAGACCGCATCCGTAGAGTCACGACGAACGAGACCACACCGGAAATCGAAGCCCTCGATTACCGGAACAGCCGTGCCGAGGAATCCAATCGCGTACTGGCGAGGATCCGAAAGCTGGGTGTTCCCGATCGCGGACTGGATGCCCGACTGGTGGCTCGCGCAGGATGATGTCGAAATAGTTGCGCAGAATCGTTCGACTGCGTCGGAGACAGCGACGAAACAGCAGGTGAAGAGAACGACGTAGAACCAAGTAGCACAAGAAGTCTCTCCGAGACTTAGAACTCTAACCCCCTCTTTCCGAACATCTTAGCGGGTCAGTTGGAGACAAAGTGGTTACCCCACAACCACGGGATAAAGTCAGTTGTGGGGTAACTATCATTCAGTCATGGTCATGCTCGCACTTCATCAACCAGAACAATGTTGCGTCAACTATTCATGCTCCAAACAATCGAAAGCGCAGACAGAATTTATGCACAAACAATATGTTATTCAAAAGACTACAATAGACACAGTGTGGGAGTATTTAGACCAGCAAAAGCCGCCCCGATAATACTGATGGCAACTTCGGGGGCAAGGTACCTATATGGTGGCGCCATCTCATGGAATAGAAAAAAGATACTAGCGGGATTTGTATGGACGATCGGTGGCTTCTTTTGTGGTTTATCTCTCGCTATTTCAGCAGGCTTTCAATGCATAAAAGTTTCTTCACAGAAACTGCGCTCATCTAATAAATCATCTTATAATATCTCTACTCTCGGATTTTTTACATTAGTTGGCCTGGGAAGTGCAATAGCGCACATCTCCATTATATTAATTCCTGGTCTAATACTATATCTTCTCCGAGATCTACTAACCCCTGTTTGGGTCATTTTAACTTTAATAGGAATTGCATTCTTTGTCGAAGAATTCACCTCTGGCCGAAACAAAGTGATAGTCAAAATTTTTGGTGAAAAAGCAGAACGTCGGCGTATGAATATGCATAGGCCTTCACATGCCAAATCAAGCGAAACCGAGCCGCCGATCGATTTGAAGGAATATTTCGGAGAGACACCAGCGGAGATTACGGAGTCTGCTATAGATAACGTATTCGGCAACCCTAATACTTCAAACAGACAAAAAAGCACAAGAAAAAAGGAAGGCCGTACACGAAGCCGTCATCTCTCCGCCGACGAAGCTAACAAAAAGCTGGAACAGATCAAATCCGAACTTGAGGAAAATAATTAACTTCGAAGCCAGATACGGATGTCCCGAATACGGTACTTTAGCCCCATCACCACTGGCTCCTGCTGATCTCTGATTAGTATAGCAGCAGCGAACCAAAATCCAATCGAATAACCAATTGAGCCAGCTATCGTTGCAACTAATTGACCAATGAAGGCGAAATTAAACAGTTCCGCACCAGTGACGAATAAGATCACCCCCAAGATGAGCTTTCGGTCAAACTTCTCACGCACCGGTCGAAGTTTCCACTGGAGTCCAATAGCGGTAACGAGTAGAGTTGTTATTGTCCAGACAAACTGAATAGTATATCCTAATGAACGAAGGAAAGGTCCGTGAACTATAGCGTACCCTATAAGGTAAAAGCCCACAACCACGATGAAAAGCATCGTAAGTTTATGTTTCATCTTGGCTCGGAAATCCCCACCCCACTCACGCGTCCGAATGAACCGCGATACTTTCTTGTAGAATCGGATTGCTGCAACACCCTCAATTGCCCGACCGCAAAATAGGAGGAGGATAGCGTAAATATTCGATATCTGAAATTCTTGAATGACTGCAATGGCTGATAACAGGATACCAAACGTCATTCCTGAAACCAGTAATTTATAGTCTCGTGTTGGTATGGCTATTTTATCACCAGATTTCTGATTGGGTTTTTCACTGGCAACGACGTTGATACTCTGCTCAATATGCCAGATAAGGATGAATTCAACTCCAAGCAAGACAAGGAGGGGAGCAAGCCATAAAGGGACTGAATCAATTAGAAAGCCAAGTTGCAGAATAAGTCGTGAAATCATATATCCGCCCTCACAAGTTCTTTGATGATAAGAATAGAGACACCAACCGGCAGCAACAGTAACAGAGCAAATGAAAGATATCCGTAGGTATCCGCGATTAAAGAGGAATATCGAATGCCACCGATTCCAGTTCCACCAAATGATAGTGCGAACAGATATCGCATACGCGGCTGCATATTCATGTTATCACCGGGCATTCGAGCGTTCATTACGGAGATCGCGAGTAGACCGACTGCCGTCCCAATTGCCCCAATTCCTAACATCAATAGGATTTCTGGGTTAAGCATCTGAAAAGGTCCAGGCATATCCAAGAATTCGTCGACCAGTGTTTGCAACCAGACGAAATGTACTTCGTTCATCGATTATTCTTTAATTGATTTTCGATTTCAGTAAGTTTGGATTGGAGCTGATCTTCCTCAATCGTACGGTCATCCCGCCTAGATTTCCGGCGATTAGTTGACTCAGTCTGTTTCGCAATGTGATTCTGTTGGAGGTCATCTAGCTCAAATACCTGGTTTTTCCCTGAAGTAAACTCCTCAACGAAGAACCAAATTATCAGGATAATAAGAAGAAAGGAGATGATATTAGTCATAATGTCAACTAGAGTCCGGAATCCATAGACAAGGGCGTGAGGTAGGACAACTGGATCGGCTGCCATGAACAGTTCCCACAAAAGATACGCTGGACCTACCAGAATGACGAAATTCGCAACGAGAGCAATAATAGAGAGTATAAAATTGCTCAACAATTTCGCGATCACCCGTAATCCAGACTTCTCGTGACCGCGCATGGCTGCTGACCCGTATCTCCATAGGGCCTTAAGCAAATGGTAGAAAGCAAGGATCGAATACCCGAACCCGTGCGCGGCAAGGTATTCGCCTCTGATGAAGGTTCTAAGATCCAATGACAGGATTGCCTTTGCGTAATCCTGGGTAGCATCCCCAGCAACTGTAACGAGCGACCACATCGCAAAAGGGCTCAGGGAAGAGGACATATAGAATCCATTTTTGAATGTGATTTATATTCGATCATTCATGATTGGCGAGTGCACTGGATGAGTTCTAGGCATTAGTTCTTATGTGTAGGGGGTTCCTCCCGACTTGGCACCCTAAGATATTAATTGATGTCAATTCATGTTAAGCAATATGGCTCGTCGGGCAACGCGTTCTGATGACGAAGACGTATCGGGGGGAGATTTCGTACGTCGATATGATCTCTCCGAGGTTGACTGGGAAGAAAACTGGAATAGAATATACATCGACAAGAATGACAAACAGAAGTTGATCAATTTTGGTCTACTGGAACAACAATTACAGGCGGCGTCGTTTGATCAGATGACCCTCAGCCGGCACGGCACAGTCCTGCTGTCTGGGCCACCCGGAACAGGAAAAACCACGCTCGCAAAGGGTGCGGCTTACAAACTTGCCGAGGAAATCGACCGCGAGGCACTTGGACTCGAGCGCGTCGTGTTCAAACAAATCGAGATTCGGAACCTATTCTCGAGTGACCACGGCGATACGCCGAAACTCGTCGAGGAGGCATTCGACCGGGTAATAAAGGGTGGTCAGCAGGGACACACCTACCAGGTCGTACTGCTCGACGAGGTCGAGTCACTGTTCGCGAACCGCGGGTTGCTCGGTGACACCGACCCGATGGACGCCATCCGCGCGGTCAACACTGCCCTCGACTGTCTGGACGCGTTATCTGAACTCGACAATATCTACGTCATCGCGACCTCGAACCAGCCAGGCGCCGTAGACAGCGCGTTCGTGGACCGCACGGACGAGCAGATCTACGTTGGCAATCCGGATCCGAAACACCGGCGGCAGATCCTCAAAGACATCTTGGCCAGCCTCAAGGAGACGTTCGAGACACAACTATCGCCAACGGACGAACAATTGAAGACGTTGGTCACGCTTTCGTCCGGCTTCTCCGGACGGCGGATGCGGAAGAGCGTCCTCTCGGCACTCGCCCGGGAGGCGTCAACCGTCCGGGATCCGTCAACGCTCTCCGTAGACCAATTGCTCCGTGAGTTCAAACACAAACGGGAGATGCTCGACAGCGCCGGCAATGATTACATCCAGCTCGGAGCGACCCCCGACCAGCCTAACGACACAAGCGATACCAACGATCAGGAGGGATCAATCGAATGAGCAACGGCACGACCGGAACCAACGACATCGACACCATCGTCGACAATCGTACCGCACTGTACGACCAACTGGAGGGGCAGCCGTATCGCCTCCTGCAAGAGGAGGTCACAGAACTCATCACGAGTACTGTCGAGGCAGCGGGACGGGACGCCAGTGATCTGGAGACGGCACTACTATCCGACCCGCTCGACGAGGACTGGTGGTTTTCGATTGCAAACGGGCAGGCACTTGATGCGATCGTCGTCGCCGGTGACGAGGGACTGATCCGTGTCGATATTGCGTATGGAATCGGCGACGAACGTAACCTTACGGTCCCAAGCCCGGACGCTCTTCCTATCTTGGAGGATGGGGACGACCTCACCATCTACTGCCTGCTAAACCGTGATATCGATCTATCGGCGACGACCGGAAACGTCACTGTTGAGGGTGTGGTACCCGAGGATGACGCTGGACCGGAACCTGGGAAAGAAACCGGGGGTGACGCTGGACCGGAATCTGGGAAAGAAACCGAGGGTGACGCTGGACCGGAACCTGGGAAAGAAACCGAGCCCACGCCACCATCGGGAGACAAGCAGTCGGACCGGCAGGACGGGACAGGCGGCCGAGAAGAGGACTCGGCCGATGCTGATCCAGTGAAGGTCTCACTCATTGGACCGGAGGGCCAGCAGCACACCACCGAAATCCCGCCCGATGAGACGATGGGATACGTAGTCACTGTCCTAAAACAATCGTATGATGTGTACGACGCTGAAATTGAATTATACGAGAATAAACAGTACTCATCGAGCATCGATAACAGTAGCGACCCCAGTCCGTACGACGGAGAGAGAGTGCACTGGCAGGTAGAACAGAGGGCAAACTGAGATGTGGCGTAGCCTCATCCCTCTCGGTAAGGTGAATCGACGACGAAGCGACGCAAAGGAGGTAACTCATGGCTAGTAAATCGGGAGTACACACGGACGTCGGGACGGAAGTTACGCACAAGACGTGGGTCCAATCCACGAACTTCGTAGTCGCTTCGACAATTGGGTTCCTGTTCGATTATGCCCAAGCCCGTGGGCTGGGGACTGATCGCATTACCAACAAGCGGGAGGACCTTGAGAGTGCCCTCTTCACATACATCAGCACCCGACACCTGCGAAGAGTGTCCATTGAGGTGTACGAGCAAGATGCGAATAAGTCCGACGAGGCAATCGAGCGGTTTGACCTCACGTTCGAAGTCAAGGATCCGGATGACCTCTCGCAATCGGAACGGAAGCGGATGGAAGACAAGGACTTCAACCAGTATCGCAAGGACGTCATGGAGCAGTTACAGGACCTCGACACACTGCCCTCGAACGTTGACTACCGTATCCTCATCTGGTGTGCGCCAGAGAACGACCTCGGCCAACCGAAACCGGACGTCGACGGTTGGTCATCAACGTCTGCCCGGTCAACGGACCACCTGAACAAGAAAAACCTTGGTGACGCGGTCAACACCGGGCCGATCAACGCTGACGCTAGTCTGTGGATTCGCTAAGGAGGCCCCACGTAATGCCAATAGTCAAATTCACCATCGACGGCGACGAGCACGAAGTCGAAATCGACGGCGCACATCCCAACGATGTGTACCAAAAGGGCGACGAAGTCGTTGACGCAATCGAGCAACTCGGCTACGAATACACCGAGAGCCCACCGACCATCCAAAACCTCGCGGACGCCGACCGGATGACCCGCGAAGGCGGCGTCATGGATCTCGGCGAGATCGACGATCGGGTGACCGGAAGTAGCAGTGAAGGGGGTGGTGGGGCACCAGAAACCGAGGAGACATCGTAAGCGAGGATGTCGTGGTATTGTCTCTCGGTGAGGTTGCCCGCGAATCTAAAGACGATGAGTTACGTCACTAATTCCACTGTCACCGCCGTACACAATTATCTCGCGAATCGTAGCTTGGACACCAACCGCTTCGCGAACCTGCGAGATACTCACGAAACGGCGGTTTACACGCACCTTACTTCGCATTATCTGCAGGCGGTGTGGGTCGAAGTCTTTGGTCCGGAAGCCGACGACATCGCAATTGAGTGGTTTGATGCCGCGTTCGAGCGGACTTCCTCGGACGACCGTGACAGCGCTAAGAAACGACGACATGTAGCGGACTTCGAACAATATCACAAGGAACTCGCGGCGGAGTTTCAGACTCTTGACTCACTCTCGTCGACTGCTGACTACCGGATTCTCCTCGGCACCGTAAACGAAAACGATCTCGGACGATCACCTCCCTCCATCGACGGATGGGTGGAAACGACGCCACGGACTGCCCCGTCGACCATGGCCACATGGGACATTGACGCCGCCCGACAGTGCGACCTCACCCGGTATGAACACATTCTATGACACGTAACCTCAGTAACACTGGAACGAACACCCAGCAAACGACGAAAGCCCACTCGAAGACCCTGGTACAGAACCAGATTGCACAGCTGTATTCGTTGATCCGGCTGGAATCAGGTGTCAAACATGACTTCCTTGAGAACAACCGCGATGTCTTGGAGACCATCTTTGAGATGGGGCTCGACCAGGAGCGGCTTGACGAAGTGTGGTTCGTAATTGTTGATCAGCAGAATCGCATCGTCGACGAGTGGGTACTCGACATCTCGTATACTAACGGATTTTACGAGCTTACATCGCCCTCACGTGAGACGGTCCAAGAGGAGGTCGCGTACTACGGAACCAACGACGGTTACAAGGCGTTCATCCTCCCAGTCATCGACGGCCAAAACGTCTTCAACACGCCAGACGGCGACGGTTTCGGCGTCGATTCGTTCGGTGGCCCCGGTGTCAACGTCGACATCAGCCACCTGCGGTAGCAGGGCGGCTCTGAAAACCACGAGATGATGAGACACGCGCTATCCGCGACTGGAATCCACACAAACGATGGCCGACAGGACTAGCCGCCGGCGACTGCTGGCAGTCGCCTCCTCGTCCGTAATAGCACTCGGATCAGCATCGAACATCGGCAGTGCAACGCAGGGAACGGAACGGATTCTCCAGGAGAGCTTTGAGAACGCTCCCGAGCGGACTCGGCCATCCGACTGGACGAAATCGGGAACAGGAGTCGCAATGGTCGTCGTACCCGATGGAGGCAACTCGGTAGCAGGATCGAAAATCTTCGGGATGTTCGGGAGTGACGACTCGTGTTCCTCGGTTGGCGCAAGTCATGTACTGGATCTTCAGGGGCGCGCTTGGGCGCGTTTCCAAGTGTATGTGTTCCCGACCGACCGAGGACAGGACGGCTGTACGTCGAGGAGAGCTGGACTGTCGCTCCACACAGGGGAATCGGAGTCGGTGTCACTCGTCGAACTCAGAACGGACGGAACTGTACGTGGCCCTGGGTCGGAACCGCTCGGTGAGTACGCCGAGCGAACGTGGAACGAACTCGTCGTAGAGTACGATCGGTCGGGAGAAACGGTTGAACTCACCTACACGATAAATGGCGACTCTCGAGGGACCATCAGCAAGCCGCACCATCCCGCTGAGTCCGATTTCTCGCACCTCCGACTCGATGCGGGTGTGGATATTGTATGGTGGGATGATATTGAAGTGACAGCAAGCGAAAAGACAGAGTCTAACCCCGCAAATCCGACAGAAGAGGGTGTGGGGGCAGCAGGTAAAGATGGAAAAGGAAATTCGGGCAGCAAACCCTCGATTCCTGGGTTCAATATTTTCTCTACCCTTGTAGGTGGAGCTGTCGCTTTAGTTGTGGTAATATTCACGTTGCTTGCTTCTTTATCAGGTTCAGGAAGTAGATCAAAGACAAGCTCTCAACGACAAGTCACAGAAGAAGATGTACAGGATGGACTTGAGGAAGCAGAGGAATCCCTACAGCGAAACCGTCGTCGATGAGTTCAAGTGAGTCGGTAAAAACACCGAGGAGGCAAGATTATCAGAATTCATATATACCCAAATTCGGGGAATCTGTAATTCTAAGCCCGAGAGGAACGGTTACTAGCTAAAGCGTCAAAAAGCAATATTCTCAATTATATCATCGTCGTAGTGCTCCAGAGAACGGTCAACAAAGGGTGCCTCCTTAGTCTCAAATGCATCAATACGCTCACGGGACTGGTTGGCTGTCTCGGCAACCCACGCTTCCCGAGTAGACTCATCAACCTCGGTGATCGACTCAGGCTCGATGGCGACGTTGACCCGATCTCCCGACTCGTAGGTCCGAAGCTTGCCGACGATTGCGACGTAGGTGGGCGTCTCCGCAGCTCGGAGCGCTGCCATCGCTTCAGGCTGGTACTGGCCGGCGTAGACGTAGACGGGAGAGCTAGCTGCGAACACCTTCCCCTGCCAGTACTCCGAATCGTTACCGACGTCAGCTGTCTCAGTAAGCGTCCCGACGACGAACACCCGGTTGATGCCGATCCCAGTTGGCGTCAGGCCGTACACAGGAGCGCGCTCTTCGTCGGATTCTTGGAACGTGTGCGTAGTCGCGTTGAGCTCCTCAGCGAACAGCCGCGTCGCTGGCTGGCGCTGGGTGAGCGCGGGTGCGACTGCATCTGCATCCAAACCGGCTGACACAGCGTCGGTCTCTTCAGCCTCGTCGACGAGGAAGTACGTCCCGAAGACGCTGCCGGTGAGTCGGAACCGGCGACCCAGGAGTTGCTCACTGATCTCGTCAGCGACGACATCGGTCGAGAGTGCGTCCATCGCCATGGTCGTCGCATCGTCCAACGAGATGCCGGAGACCGCTTCCGTCGCTTCCTCGTTGAACAGCACGCTGACCGACCGCTCACCGTCGTCGAGGATCGCCTTGATTCGGAGGTCGAAGTCGCCGTCCCGCTGTCCGTGTTCGGCACACCGGCCGTTCCGGAGAACTCGAGTGCAGTCATCCTGTCCACAACGCTTGATGAGGCCCGAACCCTCCTGGACATCGACGATGCTCCCGATGACTTCGATCGTGCCGTCGCTGACCTCGACGGACTGGTCTGTCTCGCTGATCGAGGTGGCGGAATTGCAGCTCACCGAGAACCGGCCTTGGTACTCGTCGGTGACGACACTCTCGAATTTGTAGGTACTCCCCTCTTCGAGTTCGGGCAGGTCGGCACTGGCCCACGCGACGAACTTGAGTCGGCCGGACTCGTCGCCCAGCAGTCCGACCTGGGCTATCTTTTCGCTCCGGGGCTCCCACAGTTCGACGACTTCGGCGACGACGTCGACCCACTTGTCAGCCTCATCGATGCTGTTGAGCATCGTCCGAGTGGCCTTCTGGGGACGTCCGCCGTAGTCAGCCAGTTTGGCGAGGTCGTCGGTGAGATCGTCTCGGTCGAGGTCGGCATCGGTGCAGGCCTTCCGAACGACGGTTCGAACAGCCTCGTCCATCGGGACTCGGTAGGCGCACATCCGTTCCAGTTGGTCCTCGATATCGCGCTGGTCAAGGACGAACGTCGGGCCACTTCCGCCGACGACTCGGGATTCGTCGAACGCCGCAAATGCGTCGCTGATGGTCTGGACACGATCCTGCAGGTCAGGGGCAACAGTACTGGACATCGTTGTTCTCCGAGGAGGAACTGGAGTATGCGTTCGAGACACACCGATTCGCTATCAGGATGTGTTTTCGTCGCTCCCTCTCTGATTCTCCTCATCCCCTTGGGTATGATAAATCCCAGAATCAGTCGCTAGCAGGCCACGAAGTCTGAGAGCAGCCAGAGAGAATCAGCTCTCACCCAAGCGTGAAAGCAGTTCGTCAGTCCTGTCTTTGGCCTCGTCACGAGAGACGCCTTCGTCGACGTAGCGCTCAATGACGCGAGCACGGATCTGGCCCTGGTCCAGCGTATCACGAGGTTCGATGTACCCGTTCTCTTCGAGGTACGTTTCCAGCTTGTCCGCTTTCCCGCTACGGAAACGGTTTACCTCGCCATTGTGCAGAGCTTCGACGATCTGTCTTCCATCCCCATTGACCGATTCGGCAAGGGCAGTGACCTCGTCAATGAAGTTACCGCTCACAGCGCCAGAGGCTTCGAGAACCTCTCGATCAACGGGCTCGCCACGACCAACCTTCCAAGCGTCGACGAACTCGCTCAGCGCCGCAGCGTTCTCCTCTACTATCGTTATCTGGTCGGAACCAACGGAGGAAAGGTCTCCGTTGCCCCACTGGAGCAGGTTGTTCAGCTGTCCCCAGTGCTCGATTCCGAGCTCCAGGAGTTGATGGAGGGTTTCGACATCGTCGACCACGTACCACAGGTGCGCTGTCCCGACGCCTCGATGCGGATTGAACGAGTCCACCGCGAGTTCGTCCCCATACGAGGCATGGTCGTGACCGTCGGGAGTGGGTGCTTTCGGAGTGAACGATTCGACAGATTCCAGTTCGGGAATGTGGACCGAATCGTCAACATCGCGAACCGTCGCAAGGTCGACAATCTCGTGGTCGACACCGTTCGTGCTCTCCAGTGCAGCAGTCCACTTCGCCACTTCGTCGCCCTGTGCGGTGAAATAGAAGACCTGCCGACCGTTCCGAGCGAGTTCGATCGTCGACTCGATGATGGTCTTCGCCCTGCGATCGTCGGTGTTTGCGAGCGTCTCGTCGAGGAGAAGTGGAATCCGAACACCCTGTTCCTGCTGTTCGACGAAAGCAATTCGGACGGCGAGCAGGACCTGAACCCGAGTACCGCTCGAAAGCTCGTCGAGCGCGAGGCCCTTCTGTTTGGATTCGTCGAACGCACGGAACTCGGCTTCGGCCTCATCGAAGTCCAACCGATACCGGCCGCGAGTGATCGTCGTCAGGATTTCTCGAGCACGCTCGAAGACGTCAGGGCGGCTCGTCTCCATCGTCGCCTCCTGAACGTGATCCACCAGTACGTCGCCGACCATCGCAGCACAGTCGTCCTCGAGTTGGTCTTTCAGATTATCTAGCGCCCTATCGCGCTCCGCAAGCGCCGTTTCAACTTGATCGTCGGACTTCGCCTGCCTAATCTCCGCCTTGATATCGGCAATCCGTGACTGCAAATCCTCGAAATCTTCGGCAGTTCGTTCCGCCTCACGAAGGTCCTCTCTGAGGTCAGCAATCTCCTGTTCCTTGAGGTCCGGTTCGAATTCTGGGTAGCTTTCGAGTTCTTCGGCCTCCGTATTCGCCCTGATTTCGGCCTCTTGTACATCCTTTGCAGCCGATTCGTATGCGTCGACCTGCTCACAGAGTTCCTCCAACTGACCGTGGTCATCGGAGTCGAGATTCAAATGCGCAAAGATTTCGTCGCGTTCGTCCTCCAGCGCATCTATCTTGTCGGTCGCTTTCTGAATCGTCTCAGTAGCCTGGTCGAGGTCCCGCTGTGCGGTTTCGCGTTTCTGTTCGCGGCTGTCGAGGTTCCGGATGGTCTCGGTCGCCTCGCCGGAACTCTGGACGGCGTCGTAGCCGTAGGAATCGAGCTTGGATTGGAGCTCTTCGCGGGCCGTCTCGATCTGCTCGTCGACGGTTTCGATGCTCTCTTGAATTCCTTCAACTTCGTCGTGGGCTTCCTGCCAGTCGAGTACTCGCTTGGATATCACGGCGAGTTCGACATCGGACGCATCTGGCGCGGCGCCCAACTGATATTGAAGTTTGGCACGCGTTTCCTCCAGATCCTGCTCTTTCTGTTCAAGTGTGTCTGAGTCCGTCGCCAGACTATCGCGCCATTCGGACCGTCGCTCGGCCAGTTTGTGCGCTGCGATCGCATCGTACAGTCCGATCAGACGGGACCGGACCTCATCTTCGGTCCACGCCGTCGGTGGGTTCAGACCGGTTTTCTCGAACGACTCGCGATGCGGTTCTCGTGAACCTCCTCCGTCTTGGGACTGTGAGCGAGCGCGCAGCCCATACCAGAAGATACCAGCGGCGACGACCAGGATGGAGAACAACAGTGGATGTACCAGCAGACCGAGCGCGATTCCCGTTGAGGCGAGAGAGACAGCCGAGAACACAGCGATTCGGAATGCCTCTGAACCGTCGTTTGACTCCGTAGCAACGGACGCGGCCAGCCACTCCTCCAGCGACTGACTCGCGCGCTGGAGCGTGGGTAGATCGGGGTCAGGGTGCTCCCCGTCCTCCAGTAGTCGCTGGACAGCCTCTCGGGTTTCACGCTCGGACTGGAGTTCTTCGGCCTCTCGGGCGAACTTCGAGACGGTCTTCCACGTGACGGGCTCCAGGTCAACGAGGTCCTCGGTATCGACATCTAGGGGAATGTCCTCTCGGGCAGTTTCTCGCTGTCGTTGGGCGTCAGCCAAATCTCCCTTGAGATCGCGTTTCCGGTCCTCCGCAGAATCGAGGTCATCGCGAAGGTCTTTCAGATGGTCGATACGGCCTGTCGGCAGGCCCTCTTCAGGAAGGTCGGCCTCATCAAGCCGTTTCTGAGCGTCCGTTTTCGTTTCCTCGGCTTCGTCTTTTTTGCCGGTCCACTCGTCGATATCATCTTCGAGGGATCGAACACGCTCGATTTCGTCTCCGTCGATCTGGTCTACGATATCGGGGAACTCGTCGAGTCTCGATTCAGCCTGCTCCAGCTCGTTTCTCGCCTGTGCATAGTCGATTGCCTGCTCGAGCAGCTCGGATCGCTGTTGCGCTTGACGGGCTGCCTCCAGTTCACTACGTAAGCGGGAGAGTTCGGTCTGCTCTTGGCGTAGTTCGGAAACGTCGTTCCGCGCCTCACGTAACTCCTGAATCGCTCCCTTGGCGTTCTGGACGACGTTCCTGTTGGCCCGACTCGGGGAATCCGAATACCCGAGCTCGTCGTATGCTGCAGAGAGATCGTACCCACCAGCTGATTCTCGCTCGATTATCTCGGCGAACGACTCGTTGTTGTTGTCTCGCTGGAGGAGGTCGTGGAGGGAGAGACGGTAGCGGTCGCGTTGATCGGCCGGAGGGAGGCTCGGACCGTTCGCCTCCTGGCCGTCACGCTGGTAGCTCGTGGACCCATTGTCGACTTCGACTCGCCAGGCTTCACCATTCAGTGAGAGCTGCCCCACGAGGGATGCACGTTCGTCGGCGGTCTCGGGCCAGCAAAGCCATTCGAGCGACTCAGCGAGTGTCGTCTTTCCTGCCGCATTCGGCCCGTGAACGACATTGATGCCGGAGCACAGGTCGTCGACAGAGAAGCCGCCAGTTTCGAACCCAGGAGCTTGGACGATCTGGATTTCCTCGAAGCAGATCGGGTCCCTGGTCATGCGTTACCCTCCTTTTGGCTGAGTAGGGTATCGAGCAGCACCCGTGCCTGCTGTTCGAGATGCTCGATAGCGTCAGCGTCGTCCGGATCTTCGAGGTCGGTTTCGCGTCGGAGCGGGTTGTACGCATTCGCACTATGAGTCTGCCGTACAGCGCCTAGCGAGTCATCGACTACCTCGCTGTAGGTTTCGTGAGGATCACCGTTCTCGATTTCGAGCAGGAGGTCAGCGAGGTACGCAGCTGCATTGTCCCCTTCTGCAAGGTCTTCGAGATCGATTGCCGGGCGGGTATCGACATCAATCGATTCGATCCGGACGGAAACCGAGCCTCAGTCGATCACATCGACAGCCGCGTAACCTCGTCTGATGGCGGTGAATCAGATTGAACTGGTCGTGGAGCGTCTTCGAAGCGCTAGTGAGCGGGATCTTCGGCATGGACCGTCGCTGTCGGCGGCGGATCGCCGCCGACGCGACAGTGTCGCCACTCACGACCGCTGTCCGGATCGGTGGACAGCTACCGGAAGAACCGGTCGTCGAGTGACTGGTTCGCTGGGACTGCTCTACGCACACCAAGCGCTGTCCAAGCGGCCCGCAACACCATCTCACAAAACTCCGCGAACGGCCATCTCCAGAGGCGGCGCCCCCCGCGGCGGGGCGCCGCCACGTACCTCCAATGCAGATACCGCCAGCTGTTCTGCAGCAACAGACTCACGACAAACATCACTAGCCGCAGGCCAGCGTCTTGAGAACTGGTGAACGCGAGGCTCTGCTTGGCTAATCGGTAGCTTGACTCGATGCCGAAACGCTTGCTGTAGTGCTCTCGAGCATCTCGTGGTGTGTCGATGAACGGCGCGTCAGCGGCGTAGCCGTGACGCGCCACTCCGTGTTCATCGTACCGCCCTTGCTGGTACACACAATCGATGAACACAGGGAACGTTACCTCGCCGGCGAGATCGTGCTCGATCTCGCGGCTCCAGCCCCTGTTGAGTTCGTTTTGAATCGTCTCGCCCCACTTGACAATCGGCATTGCATAGGCGTAGTTGTGGGCGTACAGCAGTCCGAGACAGGTGCTGTTGTAGAATCCACGATCAAGGTAGACGGCCTTGACGCTGAGGTCAAGGCCGTCGAGCAGTTCGAGAAACTCAGCGAGGACATCGCTGGTGGTGTCGCCAGCGACGAGCTGGCGCACCGCCAGCGTGTATCGTTTGTTGCGTACTCGTACGTACAGCGTCGCGTACGCATGAAACGTTGTGGTTCCTCGTTTCGCCTGCGAGAAGTACAGCGCCTCTGTCTCGTCTTCGTCGCCGTAGTAGGGATCGAGGTGGAGGTCTGCACAGACCTCCACCGGTCGATCTGGAAGTGTCGCAAGCGCATCTCGCTGCAGGAGCGTGTCCCCAACTGCCTCAACCGAGTCAAGCTCAAACTGCTCGGTGAGATGTCCCCGGACGGTATTGGCGTGTGGCGAGTCGCCGGTCGTTTCGCAGACGTGGTTGATTGAGGTCCCGCCGGCGCTGGCGCCGGCGAGGACCTCGTACAACGTCTCTGTCGTGACCTTGACGTCATCACCGAGGTCTATCGCAAGCTCTTCGTCGAGGCTGTTGACGACAAAATTAAGCAGGTGCTCTTCCTCTATTTCGCTGTCTGCTTCGGGTTGTTGCACATCCTCCCAAAGCAGACACTTCCTCTAACCCGATGTGATCGACTGATGTTCCCCCTGACCCACCACCAGAACTGCTTGCTGCTGCTGTCGTGCTTCCAGTTGCACCCCCACTGCCGCCAGCGGCAGCACCGCTGCTACCGCTGCCAGCGGCTCCGCCAGCGGCTCCGCCAGCAGCAGCACCCACACCTGCTGTTACTGCACCGGCTACTGCCGTCCCTGCCATGTCGACGGCGTCTCCGATGCCGAGTTCCTCACCAACTTGATTCACGGTTTTCCAGATAAATGCCACTAGCACAAATGGCAGCAGCATAATGATTATCAAATCGCCAAAGAAAGAAGCAGCTACAGAGCTTGAGAACCACTCGGTGGGTGTGTATGAACTATTATGAAGCACTGTAAACGACCGGAGTATGAGGATAAGGATTGGCCCAGCTAAAATGTTGAACAACAGCGACCGTCCAATGGTCGCTGCATATCCGGCCACTGCTTCTGCTGGCCCCCAGTTGAGGTAGTACATCGCACCCAACAATGGGCTGGAAATAAAGACGACGATTACGAGAAGATCACGGACGACAAATAATGGATAGGAGATGAGTATAGCGAGAGACATCAACCCGAAATACACTGGAAACAGATAGATGTAAGCTGCATAACTACCAATGCTACCTTGACCTTGACCACTTGCGTAGTCCGCTGGATTCGTAGCACCGCTTGGCTGGAACCAACTGGAACCGGGTGAACTCGGCGTTAGTTCATCAACTACTGCATTATGGAGTTCAACACCAAATGCAATAGCACCCTGTGAAATCGAGATGAATAGGATGACTTGGGTGAGTCGCCATGCCTGGTCAAAGAGACCGACCTGCTTGTCTGTTTCAAATGGCATAGACAACACTCCGAATGCAACAAGTATCGGTAATAGAACGAGTGCAACGCTTAGTACGTCACCCCATGCCTGAATTGCTGCGTCGATCCCCAGTGGGTTTGTTAGTTTAACTAAATCATAGAGGGTGACTTCGAAGAAATTGTCCATGAGGTCCTCAAGAGCGAATGCGATGGTCTTGAGTACCAGATTTACAATTGCTGTAGCAATATCAACTGGCGATGGGATATCGAGGACAATAGGCTCCAAGCCGGCAAGAGGGTCTAAAACACTCATCAAATGCCACCCCCTTGCCGAAGGTCATCGGCTGTGAGGTTCCCTTCGATAAATTGCTGTTCGTGTGGACTGACGATGATTTCGAGGGTCCGCCGGCCGTGATTCGTGGTGTGAATTAGACACTCCGAATAGTCCGTTTCGTCGTCGTCACCTTGTGCGGCCTCGGTGATAAAGCTCTTTTCGTGTGGGTTAAGGTTGAAATATTCGGCGACAGAGTCGCTGACGTTCTCCTGATGGAACAGCTGCTTTGTGTTACAGTTGTCGTAGATTTCGCGCGCACCCTTGGTCTTTAGGAACTCTTCAGCTGTCTGCGTGATGAGCGTGATACCAGTTCGGAAGTGTCGGTGGTGTCTCATGAACAGGTTGATGAGATACCGACTCCCTTGGCGCTCAAGGAGGTAGTGGGCTTCCTCGAAGGTCACGTCGGTTATCTTGTTGGGGTTTCGCCGGGCTTTGTCGTAGGCCCAGTTCAACATCGCGTGCATGATGAGGGGCATTTTGCCAGTATCTGCGAACTGTGACATATCAAAACAGACCACGTCAGTTTCCCCCATCGAGATGTTGGTGCGACCGTTTAGGTTCGAGTTCACACCGCCGGGTTTGAAGCTCTCGAATTTGGGACGAAGTTTCTCTGCGATGGTAACAAATTCTTCTGGTGGGTCCCGGAGCCGTCGTAGGTTATGCTGTGTTTCGTCAGAAAGTTGGCCACCGTCGGAGATGGCCTGTACTTGCCCTGTTTGCTCTGGTGAGACCACTTTGCCAGCGTTGAGTCCACCTTGTGCGAGGATGGCCAGTCCTTCGTCGACATCGTCGAGGGTGGGATTTTTATTGCCATATGTTGCTGGGTCCTTCGTGATGCCGTATTTCAGGTAGGCGTAGATAATAGCAATTTTCAGCGTTCCACGCTCCTCTGCAGAGAGGGCGCTATCGGAGAATGTCGCAAAGAACGTATCCAGTAGACTCAGGACACTTCTGACGTTCGTCATTAGTGGGTTTTCGTCGGTATCGACGTTATCAGGGGCGGAAATCGCAAGTGGGTTAATCGTCGTCTCGTCAGTGAATTTGATTACCTTACCTCCCATCGCTTCGGCGAAATCTACGAAGTCATCGCCGAGTGGGTCAAACATCAACACTTCCATTGGCTTGTCCTGGTACTTGTGGTGGAGGAGCGACATCTTGTGGGCAAACGTCTTGCCCGACCCGACTGCCCCTGAGAGTGCTTTCGAGTGTCCGGCCATCCCGTAGCGGTTTATCCGGGCAGGGCGGCCGTTGTCGTCCCACCCCAGGATGACACCACCTTCCATGTCGATGGTCGATTCGACCATATTGAACATAGTAGCCAACGCCTCAAGCTGGATAGTATTCGAGCTGTGAATCGTATCGGTCCCAGTTGTTAGTACGGATTGGAGTGCGTCGACCTGTCGGTTCTCGACGGGGTTCAGGTTCAGCCCTTGCTGGGCGGCGTCACGGGTGATTTCAGTAGTTGCTTCATCGAGGTCTTCTTTCGTGTCTGCTATTACCTCGACATATAGTGAGACATCGAACAGGTCGGTGGTGCCTTCGATGAGCTGCCGGAGGAGGCGTTCGAGTTCTTTTTGTTCCTCTTGCTCTTCGTACACGTCCACGCGTCCGCGCTCTTGCTTGAACATGATCGCAGATTTCATCTGTGTGACCCGTTGTTGGAGTTTGTCTTTCATCTCCTTGGTCTCGCGGGGTCGGACGTGCATCGAAAGGCGAACGTTCTCTTTATGGAGTGTTAGGGGGACCAGCCAGCCTGCTGAGACCGTGCGGGGCAATGATGCGACGGTCAATATCCGTGAGAACTTGCCATCACGGACGTGATGGTCCTGTTTTTCTTCGATGTGGTTGACTGCGACCATCTCCTTGTCCATCCGCTCACGCTGGTCTGCGTTCGCAAACGGTGAGACAAGCTCTTCGTCCCCACCGAGGACATCGGCGGCGTACGTTTCGATGTTCGCCTGTGTTGGTTCCTCATCGATAGATTCGAGGTGGTCGATGACGGCTTCCATCTCTTCCCCGGAGAGTTCACTAGCCGCGACGTTCTCGTACTCGTCCGTATCTTCACTACCGAGTAGCCATTCCAGCATAGCTCACATCGCCTCCTCCAGTGTCGTGAAGGGTTCATGGTCTGGCTCGTACTCTGGGAGCTCGTCGTGCATGTCATAGTAGACGACACGTAGGACCTCGCTCCGACTGTCAAGTAGCGTTGCACTAACACCCGTTTTTGTCAGGTCACTTTGCAGTCCGTCTGCCCGGCCGTATACTTCTTTTTTCAACAGGTCTTCGTCCAGTGAGCTATCCCCAGAGAGCAAGGAATCAAGAAGCCCTACGCTCTCTTCTTCGCGTTCGATAGAGACGATAAAATAGTATTTTCGCTCGGTCACACTTGCTGTTTCGATGACAGCATTTAACCATTGCAGGTGCTGTTGCCGGAGGTGTGTGAGGATGTCTGGCTCGTCGTCAGCGTGCTTGCGATGGGCTCGCTTGAGGTGCTCCTCGTATTCCTCGTTACGGTAGTCCACCGGGAGGACTTTGACCTGGAACGGGAACTCGACGCCTTTCAGGACACGTGCGTATGCCTGTGATACGTTGGCCCGTTCGTCGTTGCTGAGTATCAGCCAGTCCCGTGGGTCTATCTCAACGAGCATTTTGAACTCGTCTTCCGCCACGAGTATGCCGTCATCTTCGACCCGGTCGAACTCCAGTACATCGAGCGTGTTGGTGCTATTTCCGAACATATCTAGTGGCTCGAAGACATCTTGTGGTGCAGGCGCTGTTTTGGTCCGTTTCGTGCCGTCTTCAGGCGTGATAGCTTGGTAGTTGTCTTGATAGGTGACTTCCTCACCGACCGGCTGGCGCTCGTACTCTCCCTCGGTAAGGTTCAGCCGGATGGCGTTCCAAATCCAGAGATGTGGTTCCTGGCTTGGTGGCGTCTTGAAGAAGGCGACACTACCGATAGCAAGCCCGAACAGAAATGCGGCCATCGAAATGAGGATGGGCGTGTTCGGGAAAACCATCGTCAGCAGGAAGGGAGACATCGGGACGACAACCGCTTTGAGAAGTCGCTTGACGCGGAAGCCGAACAGTTTCTGCTCAATGATATTGTCTGCGACTGGGACTTGCTCCATCACTTGCTCCTCCTGTGACGCAGGCACTGAGTGGTCACTGCTTGCATCTCAACTCCGTTCTTGACCTGAACATTGTACTGGACCATCGTTGATGGTAGGCAGCGTGTCCCTAGGCACACTCTTGTTGCTCGAAAGCAAATCCCTGAATACTCTTTACTGTTGCGGTGCTGTGCTACTCTGATACTTCTTGATGGTCGCTGTGATGTCAAAGCAGTGAGTGCGATAGCTAGGATTACCGGCCCCACAACAACGGGTTCAAAAAATCTGGCTGAAGTTGCATTGGTTAGTAGTTGTTGTGAATACCAGTAGCTGGTAATATAGTACAACGTTTGGTTCTTATTGATTCTCAGGCTCGACTAGCGGGAAGCAATAGCCGATGGCTATCATGGCTGTTGCCACTGAGGCGATGAGAAGCGGCGATAGCCATCCCGGATACACTTCGGAGAGTCCCACGACAATCAGTGGGAGGCTCCAAGCTGACCCAAACAGTAGCAACGACCCACCGAGCAGACGGGTTCGGTCGTACCGAAGCAAAGAGAGTCCGAATGTCGCAATCCCACACGCGAACACGGCCAAGAGCGTGAAGAAGACCGTATCAACCTTGACTGGTAGGACCGTTACGTTGGGGACAAGACTAGTGGTGTCAGCCGCAACAGCCCACGCTACTATTACGATGCTCCCAACCGGAAGCGCCGCCACGAGCGCAACCCCGACGACAGCTGCTGTCGGTGTCCGGTCCGAGAGGTACTGATACGACCGAAGCAGCACGAGCGGAAGTAAGACAAACCCGATTCCAAACGGAACTGATGTGAGAAGCCATGCGAACGGAATCCCACGTAGGACATCACTGAGGGCACCGCTAGCAGCTTCGATGAATATCAGGACGCCAGCAATCGCCAAGAGTCTCCCCGTCCAGTGTCCGATCTCATCTACCTGACTGCTAGCGAGGGCCATATCTGTAAGAGACAGCTCTCAGAAATATAATTGGTGCAACGCTACCCATGCAGGCTTATCAGTAGTTAGTAATACAATTTATTCATTCAAACTGTTTCGGGAATTATGCTCAATGTGCATAGTGGGAAAGTGAGTGTACATACCTCAACAGTAGGAGAGAGAGTCAATACAGAGGTTAACCAAAGATGCATTCTGATGATTTATATATGACGATAATATAGTTGTGCGTATGACTGATTCAAACCACTTGCCAGGGAACCATCTCCCTGCACCTGCCGACTCTTTGTATCACACATCTACTACGTTGTATCTCTTCACCATTCCAATTCTAGGATATTTACACGTTCAAGGACTACTGGCTCGTGACCTTTTGCTTGGCTTGCTTGTCGGGGGCAGTATTCTTGTCGCTTCTATCCATTCTGCTGGCTCAATATACGAGAAGTCACTGAAAGGTAAAGAGGGCATAAGTACAACTGCCAAACATATTTTTGAAGCGGGTTTGATGATTACGGTCATAACGGGTACGAACCTCATAATGGTGGGGTACTGGAGAGGAATTTACGTCATAACAGTAGGTCTTGTCACACTTGGAATTGTCGTGGGTTTCGGCTATAGGAATTGAAAGCCAGCGGAGTTCGCCTAGGTGTCATATCACGCTATATTTCCAAGAGCCACTCTGAATAAAGAAACCGTATTACCAACTACTGTTATCGAACAGTATCTCGCTGCTTAAGTGAATAAAAAACCACACAACGACTGCTACGCTGCGTCGTTGACGGTGTCTGGGCCGTTTTGGATGTCGTTTACATCGGTGAAGTCCTGTTTGAGTGGGACGACGAAATACAAGCAACGCTCGTCTGGCCACAATTGGACATCCTTTACTGTGACGTGGTAGTGTTTCGTGCTTTCGTGATTCAGGCCGTTCTCCTCGATGAACTGCTTGAGGGTGAGCGTTCCGGACCCACCGGTTTGGGAAAGTGTGTACACGTCGTCTTCATCTGCCCGTTCCGGCGGAACGGGTGTCAGGATAAGTTCATTTGTCGCTTCGTGATAGCAGACACGTAGGTGCTTGTAGTCTTCGAGATACGTGTCGACAAGCTTTTTCGAGAGGCCGATAGCGTCGGATTGCCTGACAGAGACGAAATAATCACTGTCAGCTAACGCCTCGCTTGTAACGTCGGGGATGGCGTGTGATTCCTGCTTTTTGACTTCTTCGTCGTTGTACACCGACCAAGGGTCTCCACGAAGCCTGGCTATAAGCATGCGTCGTTCACCAGAGGGCGTCTCAACAATCTCCTCGGCAACCCCGTAGCGCTCAGTCTGTTCGGTCTCTAGACCAACCCCCCGTAGGAAGGCTCCTGCATTTATCGTCCCAGTGCCTTCCGACCGATGCAGTTTGAACGTCTGTTCGTTGTCACGGTCGCCACGAGCGCCTGCGATGCCGAGTATGGATTCACCCTTGTCGTAGAATAACTCGACGTTCTTGACCCCCTCAAGATAGGTATTAACTGCATCCTTAGAGATACCAATTGTCCCCGACTGGCGAATCGATACGTACTTGTTTTCTTCTTCACGCGTATATGGTTTCAATTTCATAGTACGGTGTAATTAACTCTGTAATCCATTACTGATTAGCGAGCTGTGCAATGGGACTTCGTCTGATGTATAGGAGATTACTGTATCTAAGGCTTATGGCCGTTCAATTTCTTGCCGTGCCTTTCTATTTACCCTTATGTGCTTTGTACTATATCCTATACTCGCTATATTCGTCCATACAACTGCGGATATCAGTGGTTGTGCATACGGCAATTCTATTCGTGCGTCTGTGCCTGATACAGGTGACAGAGTGAACAGCAAGCATCCGCGCGAGCGACGCGAGCGCGGTTCACTGACAAGCTTCACTTCGTTCGGCTTCAGCAATTTTAGCGTAGATTTTTGCGCCGAGAGGTGGGCGAGCGTAGCGAGCGCACCCGAGGCGGAAAAAGGTACTTCGCAGGTTAGTGAGCAGTCGTTATCACTGGTTAAGTGAATAAAGGAACCATATTCACGACGACTGATATGCACTCCTGGCTCATGACTCTCACCCTAATTTATTTTATCCTGTTCCGCTATACCGCTTTGATTCTATCAGATTTTTATACTTTTCTGCATCGCCTGTGCCTGCGGCCACTGCTCGCCGGTCTATTTCATCTGTCTGGGGGTCCCACTGGTCTACTCGCTGGACTGTCGCAGCGGTGATGATGTCCTCCCAGAGTGTCGCTGTGGGGTCTGTGATGGGGGCTAGTGCTGATACACGCAGTCGACAGTTCTCACTGTCTGTGTCCGGTAGCGGCACTCCCATGACATACACCCGCTTGCCAGTAGCGAGCGCGTCTCCGATGTCTGGGTCAGCTCGCCGACTGTTCTTCGAGAGAGAACATGGGACGACAGTGTCCTGACCGGCCACTTCTACTTCGACATCGTACGCTGTTTCTCGCGTCCTATCGACCGTGCCAACGGTGTGGACCTCGCGGGCTCGCGCACCCGTCGGAAGGATGACGCCACCGTCGGGAGTGAGGTTCCGTGTCCGTGGGAGCGGTGGGACATCGTCAACAGTGTCCTCGGTGGCTGTCGTATGTATCGTTGGCTCCCCCGCTGCTTTGACTGCAATATCGGCCACCTCGTCCACAAGCGCTGGCACCGCCGGTGCTGGTGGTGTTTGGGGGTGGTCTGCTGGTGGCGTTCCCGCTGGAGGGAGTCGCGCTCGACAGGCGTCATCAGTGCCGAGGTCAATAGCGGTTGGATGGAGTGCGTGGACGCCCCGATAGCCGGTCGTCGTGACCGACCGCCCAACCAGTCGCTTGTTCAGCGCTCGCCACCCAAGAGCTTCGTGTGATGGGTGCGCGCCTGTCTCGGCCACAGCCTCGCGGATGGTCACCGGGGACCGCTCGAGAACGGCCGCGACAGCATCAGCATCGAGAGCGACAACTTGCCTGCGCGGTGGCCGGAACGTATCGAGAATGGCTGTTGCCTGCGTGCGATAGTCTGGGGTGGAGACAGTCTCGTGGATCGGACACTCTCCCGCGAGCACGGGCTCGACGCAATATTCCTCGTCACACACCGGGACGACACCACCGGGGAACAGGACTCTGCTGATGACGCCCGTCACCGTCACAGTGTCAGGAAGCATCGGGTCGGCGTCCACTTCGATGACCGTCGAGGCGCGATTCACCTCAAGTCGTCGCGGTTTGAACTCGTCTGCCCCCTGATGGATGATATTCCGTAACTCGTAGGTTGCCCCTGGTTCTAAGCGCCCGGGTGCGGTCGCCACTTTTGTTTCACAGGGACAGGTCCCTGACTGGTCTGCCAGTACGATGTCTTGTGCCGTGTCCGCATCGGTTCCGGGTCGGGCTGTGACGACCGTTGCGGTGACACTTACCCATTTCCCGGTCTCGCTTGACTCTAAGTTGCCCAGGACTTGCGACGTGACACGCCGATATAAGTCACCGGCAGTGTACGGCGAGCCGTCAAGATAGTCTTCGAGGACAGCGGCCGCGGCGTCGTCGACGCTCTTTTTGTCTGCGGAGCGGAACGTATCCCGGATAGCCGCCTGGAGATTGGCAACATCGGGAGCTGGGAGGTCGTCTGCTACTTCCAGCAAGCTGGCAACTTGCCGGGCCGGTGCTCGAAAGCGGTCGTCGACGGCAGATGCATCGCCCGTTGGTGTGTCTGCATCCGCCTCGGTGCTATCTGTCGGGCCATCACGGTTCGCGCCGGGTACCATCACCCGGACGGTTGAACGCCAGTGGTAAGTAACCATCAGGATTGCACAGGAGTATATCAGAGGCCACAGGACAGCAATACTCATACGGGTGCGCCGGTAATAGGGGCATACGATGGCCGATTCCGACCCGACAGCGACACTGGGGGGCGGTGATGTGACCGACGCTGATGATGTCTCACCGGAACTGCTTGACCTGCTCGTCCCCGGTGATGAGGCCCCCGATGAGGCACTCGACGACCACGAAGGGGTAGCGGCCGTGACGCTGGGGTTGTTACACCAGGATGGGCATATCGAGCATTATTCGCTGACTGCCGACGACGTCGACCAGCGACAAGCCCAGATTGACAATATCGCCCGCTTGATAGCACATACGGCATTTATCTGCAACGAGGACCCTGGCCAAATCGCCAGTGACGTGGCTGAGTCCCTGACAACGCAGTTGGAGAGTGGCGGCATCTCGCATTGGTTCGGACCGCCGGCTGACGCTGCTGCCCGCCGCTCCCGCGTCGACACCTCGGCCACGGACGCACAGACAGACGGGACAGCGGTTGATGCCACCGGCACCGACGGAGCGGATACGAGTGCTGGTTCCGCGACGACCGCATCCGACGGTGTCGACGATACCAGCGTGGCCGAGGCGGTCACTGGCGATGACTCCGACGAGGAGGCGTCGACCGAGACCGCCGATGAGGAGGATGTCGTAGACCCGGCCGCTGAAGACCCGTTCAACTACGTCAATTACGACGACATCGACGACCCACTCTGACGACCACGCCTGGCGCTGCTTTCTTCTCGAGTGTAGCTACTGGCATTCCGAGCGTCACACCATGTAGACGGCTCTGTTCCTCGTTGTCACCAGAATTGTCTCAGGGTTTTAGATGTGGTCTGTCACACAGTCAGGTCGTCCCAGTCTCGGGCAGCCGCCGCGACACGGCGGTCAACCTCTAGCCGGACCGCCCATCACCACCGACGAAGGGAAAAAGCAGCGTATAAAGAAACGATGGCGACTCCGTCACTCGCTGTGGAACTGCTCTTGCCCACACGTTGAGCAGGCCCAGACCTCGATGAGGTCACCATCCCCGTTGACTGGGCGACGCTCGACGAATCGGTGACTCTTTGTCAGCCCGCTATTGGGGCAGGTGAGCTCCTTTCGGGACTGCTCACCGGCCTGGCGTTCCACACGCTCGGTCTGGGTGTCGAGACGGTCGTCGGTCAGGTACGCCAGCGCTGGAACTAGCCAGACATCGTCGTCCGGGCCGGTAGCTTGGAGGCCGGCCAGCTGCCCGGCTGTCAGGACCGCGCCGTTCTCGCCGACGAACAGCGACTGGGGACTGTCTGTCGCGGTCTCGAATTGCAGATCACTCCCCACTGCGGCGTCGAACAGCACCGACGCGTCATCGGCTGCTGCCGGGAGCGGGGCTGGGAGGTCGCCCCATTCGGCGGTGACGTGCTGTGGGCGCTGGCGCTCGAGGCTGGTCAGCGGGTGGACGCGGAGGTCAGTCGCGTGGTCAAGGAACAACCGGAGAGCAGCTGTCCCTTTCGGAACCGCACTCGTCTCGTTTGTGGCCGTCACGGCGGCCGTCACGACGCCGACGTAGTACCATGTCCCATCACCGAGTTCAAAGGACTTGCGGGCCGGGTGCGGGATACCGACGGGCGGCAAGTCGGCATAGTCGCCACAGAGGCGACAGACACCGTCACCAGGACCAACATTGGCCCCACAGACGCTGCACGCACTGCTCCCGAATTCGCTGACTGCGGAGGTGTCGTTGGGGCCGAGGACCATGTCGTCTACCATATCCATTTAGATATACAACAACATCCCACTTAAAAGATTGTTTCACCCCCAGAAGCCGTTCCGTCTGGTAATTTCCCTATCTCTCACCACCCCACACCACACGGGTCCTGAGAATCAAAAATATAACTTCGCCTACAACCTTGTGAACACCCCACTGACTGTATGCAAACTCCCAACGGGGATTCTCCGTCCTTCAGGGCGGAGAGGAGGTCAAGTCCTGCTGGGCCGACAGTTCGGTAGCCCCCTCACAACGTTTCTTGCTGGTCGTCTTCTTTGGCGCTCCGCCAGATGTCTTCTTTTGATTTTTCTTCGTCTTCGGCTTCGCGCTGCTGCCGGCGTACACGCTGCTCGAAGAGACTCTGCTGGTTGGCTTTCTCACCGGTGAGCGTGAGTTGCTCGTCGTCGGTATCGGGGAACAGTTTGCTCTGCTCGCCGGTCTGCTTCGACTCGCTGCTTTCCACACGGTCGTCGATGCCGAATTGGCTGGCCGTTTCCTGCTCGTATTTCGTCTCTCGTTGCCGCCCGACGTCAAGCCCCCACTCGTCGAGTGAAGTTTCAGTCGTGTCAGGGACTTCGATGATGTCGTCGACGCCGAACTCTGCTTGGATAGTGGTCCCACTGAGTGCAATCTCATCTTCATCTTCGCCGTCTACCTCGTCGGCTGCATTTGTCTGCGGGTCTGCTTGGTTGCCGTCGTCCGGTGGAACGGATTCAGTTTGTGATGCATGTTTCTGGCTCGCTAGTTCGTCGGTGTTGGAGTCGGTGCCGTCGTCTGTGTCCGGGACGTCGGGAACGCCTGGTGCTGCTGTTGATGACATGGATGTTACTCTGTCGTGGTAGTGTCGTCGTCTGTATCGCTTGCTGACGCTGCTGGTGTGCCCGTTCCGTCGCTGTCGGATGATTGTTCAGCGTCGGGGAGACAGCTCCACGTAACGGTCAGGCGTTCGGTACCGTCCCACACGTGCTCTTTCTTGACGAACTCGTTGGCGTTGATGCCGAGTTCTCTGTGGAGTCGGGTAAGCGCTTCACGCACCGAGAGGTCTGTCGATGGATTCTGTCTATGTTCCATATCGCGGACGCGCTGACGAGAATCCAACTGCTCGAGGGGGAGTTTGTCCGTGGGGACGTGAAACGCCCACTGGTCACTGTTCGTGTCGACGAAGTACAGGCAGATGGTCTTGCGCCCACCCTTCGAGTGCTGCTCGACGGCTGCTGCTTCTGTCGCTATCTCAGCGAGCGCCCGATCTTTTGTCTCGTAGAGTGCGTTGCGTCGATATTCGTAGTAGCCGACACCTTCGAGGCTGTCGTCGTGTTCTTTGGCGGCTATGCTTACGGTGCGAATCGCCGCTAGAACGTCTCGTAACCAATTCTCGCTTCGTTCTGATATGTCTGGTGGCATAAGTTTATGTGTCCACCCATCTTGTCAGAGATGGGGGTCCAATTCAGGGCATTCACGGCTATGCGAGGACCGCTCCTGCCCAACGTTAATGTAGGTTGGTTGTCTGGTTGACTGTACGCGCACTGCAACAGATGCCGCAGTCTAGCCCGGACATCACACACGAGGACATTTGCATGGCGCTTGAGGAGTGGTCATTCGGGTTTGCCCGCATCGACCCGCAGTTGGACCACGCTACACAATACGTCTACCGAGCGGTTTACCATGCGGGCGAACTCTCGTACCCTGGTGATATTCACGTCGATTGGTACACGACCGTCGACGTTGAGTCTGGGCAGGCCCGCCCGAAGGGTAACGATTCGATGAAGCTCCGGTTTATCGATGTTGCGTCGGGGGACCGGGCTGCACCGACACAGCGACTGTACCGCACGACTGGGTGGGCACAGAATCTCCGGTCGACGATGCTGACCTTTCTGTCGTGGACACAGTCACCGCCGCTGTGCCCCGAGTGTGAGTCTGTCCTCGTTCATCGGTCAGGCACTAACGGGTTCTTCTGGGGGTGTACTGCTTATGACGGCGGCGATGGTTGTCAGTATACCGCTCCGACAGCGGCCTATTCGCCGTTTGAGGCGTAGTTCGTCACGGACTGTCTGACCTTGGCGTGCCTACTCGAGGGCCACTTGGTCAGCTCCGGCGCTTGATTTCTGATTTCGCCTGGTTGCCCATCCGCTGCCACCCGTAGCCTTCTGCCCAGACGTGGCGTTTCTGTTCGATGACTTCTTCGGGGCTGTCTTCCTCGAAGCCACCGCGGTCCCATGTGCCAGTCCGGTTGAACCAGTCTAGCATCTGGGATTTTGTCTCCTGCCACGATAGCCCCATATTCGAGAAGTAGGCTACGAGCGCGAAGATGCCGTTATCGTGACAGCCGGGATAGGTCCCCTGTCGATAGATGGTTATCAGGGGCTCTTCGTCCGGGGCGACCGACTCGTCTTCGGTGGCGAGTCGAACAGTGCCGTCAGCCTCAACGATGACCTGCTGGGTGCCCGTAAGATACGCGAAGACCCGCTCGTGGAGGTCAGTCCACTCTGGGACTTCTTTAGCTTGCAGTGACTGCTTCGTAATCGTTGTCACACTCAACGGTGCGATGATGTCGATGTAGGCCCGTTCGATGGAACTGCGGTCGGTCCCGTCGAACTCACAGCCCGGTTGGTGAACCGTGTAGACGGAGCCACAGTCCGGGCAGGGGTACGCTTGTGCAACACTGGGTCGGCTGTCGTCACTTGCTGCCATTGGTAGGACCCTGCGTTCTGGCTGTGCTATGCTGGTGCGGAGCCATTGCTAGATGAGCCGCCATCGCCACTGCTCTCACCACTGGTGCCGGCGTTGTCGTGTCGCGCTGGGAGTGGCTTGGTCACGATATCTGCATCGTCGGCGGGGAACGATAGGTCTTCCTGCTGGCAGGAGAAGCAGCCACACTTGTCGTACGGAATCTCGTGCTTCGACGTGGGCATTCCAGTGTTACTGAGCGCCTGCCGAATTTCGCGGGCGTCCTCGAGGAGGCCCATGAATCGCTCCGGGTCGAACTCGAAGGTGTCCCGACCGTCACTCTGTGGTGGCCACGTGCGAATGTCTGCCGGGTCCTTCGCGTTGACGTAGATGACGACGCCTTCGTTGGCTCCTGCGAGCCCCATGTAGGCATGGAGCTGGTCGAGGTGCCGGTCCACCGGCGGGTTAAACTTGTGCCACCCCCCGCGGACTTTGATGTCGTATACGATGTCGTTCTCGGTGTCGATGATGTCACACCGACCCGTCAGGAGGATGTCGTCGAAGTCGGCCTCCAGTTCTTTTTCGAATTCGATGTTGCTGAGGTCGACATCGAGTTCGTCGGCGACGGGTCCGTCACCGACCCACTCTTCGAAGAACTCATGGATGAGCACCCCCCGGAGGAAGTAGCCTGCGGCGTCGCTGTTGTCGTCGAGTCCGAGCTTGCTGACGAGCGGGTTGCGTTTGCACTCGCTCGCCAACTGCGATGGGTGGAACGTTTCGAGGTCGGGTTCGACGTGGCTGTCACTGTCTGCGTTGTGCCAGACATCCACTGAACTTTCGAGGATGCTGGGCATATCTGGGCCTGAAGAGTCTGTCATACTATCCACCCATATTTCCGGGCGATGAGGTGGGAATCATAAGTCCCATACCACTGCTCGCATTGCTGGTGACTTATCCATCGACCTTGGGTGAGTCGTTGCCTGTGTTCTCTGCCCTGGGCGGGAGCGGTGGGGCCTCCGCTGGCACGGTCGCGTCGGCGAGCGGGTCAACCCAGTCGTTGATGCAGTCTTTCGCGGCGTGGAATTGCTCTTCGGTCTGCGGGTAGAACTGCCCTGTGAAATATTCGCACCGCTCCCAACTGGGTCGCTGTTTCTCGTACTCTGGGGGTACGCCGATGCCCGTGAGCGATTTATCGAACGACTGCACGAGGTCTCGCATCGCCTCAAAGAACTCTGTGCTCTCTGTATGGAACGACCAACTTGGGTAGCTGAGATAACTGTTCTCGTCATCAAGGGCGACGGCCTTGACGAGCGCGACGTGGGCCTCCCAGTCACGTGGTGGGGACATATTCGCTTCTTTTCGCACACCGAGTCCTGGACTCCAACATTCGACGTACTCGGAGGGACTCTCCCAGCTGTAAAAGCGGGCGGCTGAGTTGGCTGCCCACAGGAGTTGCTCGAAGAAGGCCCGGAATCGTAGGTACTCGTTGGCGTCCGGGTGGTGTTCGCGGATGTACAGCGGTACAGTTTTCGGGATGGCTTGGTGAGACAGCTTGTACCGGTGGTGTCGTTTGAAGAGTTCCTCTGGCGCGTCTCGCCGGTCGATAATCGGATAGCGGTCCTCGCTGTCGTCGATTCGAACTGGAAAGTCGGGGTGTGACATGTGTCTGTTGTGTCGTCAACTCGTATCGGTTCGTTGCTAGTCCTGTTTGCGGCCGTTCAATCGGTGATGTCGGCCATCGTCAACTGCTCGGTGACTGTCTCGACAGGACAAATCCACCGCCATTTGCAGTCGTCGTAGATGTCTTGCATTTCTCGATTCCCAGGGGTACTTGGGGTCGAAAAGCCGGTACACCGCCACCCACGGCCTCGGAGCGCGGCTATCATTGACCCGCGATAGTCACAGCGGACGAACGTGACTAGATAGTCGTAGTCGCTGCCTTGGCAGTGCTTGCGGACGAACCGGGCCTGTGATTTGGCGAGCCCGCAACTGGCGAGGTTGGGGAAGTCGTCGATGGCGATACAGATGCGCGAAGCCCTGACAAATTGGCCACCCGAGACGACTTGCTCCTTGGCTATCTCATCATCTGTGGGGCAATCGATAAGGTCTGCTGCTCGGCTGTGGTAGCTATCCGGCAGGTCACTCCAGGCCAAGTTCGCGGCTCTGCGAGCGAGGAGGTTGCCGTCACTATCCCAGCGGAGTTTGCGATGCTGGCACAGCCCCGTTCGCCATGTGATAGCACCGAGAAGGTCGCCACGAAAGAAAATCCCATGATGGGTGATGTTTGCATCTGGGATGTCATCCACGTAGGCGTGGTGTTTGTTGTAGATGGCCGCTGCTTCCGCCGCTGCAATCGGCCTGACGCATACCTCGTCTGCAAATTGCCACCCCAGTGGCACGCTCGTAGGGTGACCATCGCTGCGGTGGACCGGGCAGTCACACCCATCGCTGCCAGTGACGTGATGGAACTGCTGGCTGGCCTGTGTGTCAGCCTTCTGGTGTGTCTCCGCGCTCATGCGCTCATCGAGTGACTGTTGGACGGACTCGTCTCGCACTCGGTCTCGGCATCGGACAGGCGCTCGGCAACGACGGCCAATGCGTCGACAATGTCTTGGACCGTCACATCGGGGTCGTCCGCCCGGTTGAGCTCGTTTTCGAATCGCCTGCGGACCGTCTCGGCGTCATGGTGCTGATACCGCCAGATGAGTTGGCTGACGCCGGGGTAGGTGACCACGCTACTTCCGGGCAACTCCTCGTCGTGGAGTATTTCGACGACAGTAGAACTGCGTTCGATTCGGTCGCCGTAAGACTCATCGACACCGGCGCGGAGGATGCCGAGCACTTCGGCGAGCGTTTCGTCTATTGGGTCTGTATTGTCTTCAGAGGACATTGTATCAATCCACCCATATTTGGGGTGATGGGTGATGATAATCGCTGGTACACAGGCGTGAGCAGCGAGTCGCTGTGGCAGGGAGTGCTGGTGGGCTGTGTCCGTTTCATCTAGAGGAGGTGTGATTGAGGTCTTTACTAGAGTAATTGCTTTGCAGAGGAGTAGTTGTCGCGGATAGAGATTCTTGATCCTTCGATGACACAGTATTCGTCGTTGAAAGTTGAAAAATCTCTATCGTCTCGCTTGCTGCTACAAACTCTCGCAAGTCGCCATGTTGAATCCTGAGCAGTTCCGAGACTGTCAGGGCCGACGACTTGGGTCCGACCAGCGTCTGCTCCAGCAAGCAAGATGGTTTGAACGGGCCGTCTGGGTGGTAGATACCACACACGCGGTAGTGTTCATCTGGGCCAAGACCGAACTCACGACAGAGGTCGATAGTTTTGGTTGACACCACAGTCGGTGTAGCCGATGAACCTTGTGAGCCATGGAATGACGACACCCGCCAGCGATGCCACCCCTACGAGAACAAGACATTGATATCCTCGCGGATGGTCCGCTCGATGGCAGTCATGGGGCCACCTCCTGTGCAGTACTGGAGTTGCCATCGATGTCATCCGCCGAGCGTGCTTGTCGCTGACGAATGTAGTTGGGCGAGACAGCCCATGACAGGCCAGTCTCAACGCCAGCAATGAGGACTCTCTCGGCATCGTAGTCTCCTTCCCACATCCCACAGATGTGGTACTCCACATCGTGGGTCCAGCCGGCCTGACGGCCGAGTTCGACTGTCTCTCCGAAACCGAACTCTGTGTCACCCAGTGAGCGAGTCACCCACGGGATAACGACCGTCAGGGATGCGAGCCACGCTGCGAAGACTCGGCGGTCTTCTTCGGGAGTCATCGAGGAGTGATGACCTCCCCGACAATTGTCTCGAGCTGTTCTATCCGCTTGATTCCGCTGCTGCAGACGGTAGTTCTCTGTGACATATCACCCCGGAATTCGACTGTATCTGCAATAATAGTTATCAAGAGAACAGAACCATCCACACGTGTCTCGTAAGTTAGTGACGAATCTATGGATAGCTGCCCCTTCTCCTCTTGGTGTCCTCTGCTGCTCGGCGACTAGCCAGCGGCGTCGCCTAGCGTCTGCTGTGTCGTAGTGGCCGTATCGCTGTTTTCTGTGCCCATCTTCAGCGATAGTGACGTGGGTGTTCTCTCTTTAACGTCTGCGATAGTCTGCTGGTCGTCGAACCGGTCAAAGACAGCACCGTCAGCATATGGAGACAACAGATAGTTCATCATTACGGCCATGCTGTAGGCGAACCGTGCTCGCACGGTGGTACTCTCTTCTCCTTTGGGGAGTGTGAACCCAGACACTAGCTCGTCCCGACAGTCCCATTCGGCGTCACGGACCTCGCCGTTCGTGATGGTGCGCTCTGGCGTTGAGGTATCGACCCAGTCAACGAGCTCGGGGTCCTGCCGTAGTCGGTGGAGTACTTTTAGCTTCGTGCCGACACCGAGGGCATGTCGTGTCTTTCCCGGCAAGAGGTCACGGGCCTGCTCTAGATGTGCGATTTGCGTGTCTGGGTCGCAATTGCGGATACCACCAAGGGCGATGACAGCGAACTGGTCGTAGAAATCGCTGTAGGCGGTGTATTGCTCGTCGTAGGGTGGCTGAAGGATTGGGATGACAGTGGGGTCTCGCGGCTCGCTTGCCTGTTCGACCATGTCCACGTTCGCAGCGTGCGTTGCGTCACCGTCGTGTACTGTATCGGCTGGGAGGACGTAATCAGCGTTGAACCGGCGAGCCTTCTTGAGGGTGAACTCGTTGCCGACGTCTTCGTCTCCGATAGCAGAATCGACGATAAGTTCCAGCGCTGAGTCGCGGATGTCCTGGTCCACTTGCTTGGCGTTGGCGAGCCGTCGTGGATACTGATAGCGGGAGAATCGCCCGGCCAGCCAGATACACACACCACCGTTGTTCGCGCCGATGAGCCGCCGCAATCGCTTTTCAGCTTTGGACGTGTCGGTTTCTGCCATTAGGAACTCCCCGATACGCTGTGTCCTGATGAGGAGTTCGAGCAGCGTTTTATCGTCCATCGAACCACCTCTGAAACGCTGGTTCGAGCGCCCACATGTCACTGCACGGGTCGTGACTGTCCGTCGTCTTGCCCCGTTCGGTCAGGACGCCGGCGTGATACAGGACGGACTTCAGGTGTGAGATGGTCCCGCTGGCGTAGAAGGCTGTCTCCGTCGGGTCCCCAGCGTCTGCCGGCGGTGGCGTGGACGGTGCGATCAGCGCGGCTTGGAGGACGCCCACTTGGCTGTAGCGGCACGCACTGTAGAGTGCTGGTAACTGCACCGGGCCATGGCTGCTGAGAATCTCGAGGAGTGCGGCCAGCGCTGGGTGCGTGGTGATGCCCTCCCAGAGTGGCTTGGCGACGGCTGGACAGGCGTCGATGAGTCTGGTCTGCCGCCCGTAGAGGTCCTCGAAGACGGTGAGCCCGCTTTCGATGCATCCGTGGGCGTCGATGACGGCGTCACGGAGTGCTCGGCCAGCGGGGGTGAGGGCAGTCCCATTGAGTAAGCCAAGCAACTGTGCGCCGTCACGAGCGGCCTGTGCCTCGCCACCAGCTACCTCGAACAGCGTAGCTGTCGTGTCTCTGGAACTGGCGACAGCCAGTGGGACGACAGCGTAGTTTTTCGCGTGGTTGGTCTGAAGCGTTGTGAGCGTCTGACAGGCCGCTGTCGTCAGTTTCGTCGGTGTCCGCGGTGGTCGTGGAGCCTGTGCTGTCGGTGGTGGGTCGCCGTGTCTATAGGTAGTACATGAAGTCATTGGCATCGGTACGGCGGGCGGCTGTTACGGGCGGAGTCTGCCGTGTGGCCCCGGTGGGAACGTCGCCGTGTGAATGCGCCGCGTGGCGCTACCGCTGTTGCCCGTCAGTTCGATTGAATCCGCGGGGCCAGCATCGTGTTCACGACCGTCTCGCCATCGTCGTCGATGTTGTGGCGGAGCCAGATGGGGAACTCGTCGCCGAGTTCCACTTCGATGTCTGTGTCGGCGCTGATGTTGCGGACGATGTCTTTCATGTAGTCCAGCGAGAACAGCGAGTCGAAGGCTTCGCCCGCTGCGGGGAGCATGACGTCTTCGATGTCGTCTTTGTCTTCGGTCCAGGTAAGCTTGACATCGTCGGTGTCGCCGTCTGCCTTGACGATGATGGCTCTCTCGCCGTCGGCCGGATTTCGGGCCTCGACTGCGACGTGGTCAGAAACCATATCTGCGGCCTTGTTTGCCCGCTTGAGCTCTCGCTGCTTGATGGTGAACCGCGCGGGCAGCTCGAGGTCCGGCAGCTCCGGTTCCTCGCGGATGGACTCGGGGTCGATGAGTGCGAGCGTGTACTCCAGTCCGTCCATGCTGATGTTCAGCTTGCCTGCCTCCAGTTCGAGATGGATGAGGTCGTCGCTGCCAGCCATCTTGATGACATCGCGGAGGTCGTTCAGGTCTATCCCGATACGGCCCTCGCTTGTGTTGTAGGATTCGAACAGCGAGGCCGGGTAGTCGCCGTCGCGCATGACGACATTTGCGGGGTCCACGAGGAGGATTCGGACGCCACCTTCGCTCAGGTGGATGCGGGCTTCGTCTGCGATAGGTGTGTATTGCCCGACAATGTCTTTGAGTGTCCCGGCTTCGACCACTGCTGCGAAACTCGACAGCTTCTTCTCGAAGGTCGGCAGGCGGTCGCTCTCTGCACCGTCACCATCGTCTGTCGTGGCGTCGTCGTCAGCGTCCTCTGCTGCTTCGTCGGGGTCCGCGTCGGTGTCGGGTTCGGCTTCGGCCTCGCCCATCTCGTCGTCCTCCTCGTCACCGTCGGAGTCGTCGTTCATGTCACTGTCTTCGGGGGCCACATCGGGCTCATCGCTGGCTTCGTCCTCGTCGTCGTCGGAGACCTCTCCGTCCTCGGCCTCCTGGGCCTCGTCTTGGTCGTCGCCGCGGGCCGGCGGGAAGGCATTGAGTTCGCCTGCCGTCTCGTCGAGGCTGTCGGCGGTTGCAGGGCCGACGCCATCCAGAAGCGTCCAGTCGGAGTCGGATTCGATAGCGGACTCGAACTCTGACCAGTCGTCGATGTGGTTGATAATGGCTTCGGCTGGCTTGCGCTGGATGCCGAAGATGTCCATGACTGCGTCTGCCGTCCAGGGTGCGGTGGTGGTCGTGGGCGATTCGTCTGCGGTTGCAGCTGCTGTGTTCGAACTCATAAGTTGTGAACTGGCGTGTAGGAAGCGGAACCGGTCAGAACCCAACTACTGGGAGTGACCTCACCCATCTTTCAGGGTGATGAACTGATAATTTCCTGTCGATATACTGTTGCTGTGGGGCTATCGCCGCTGGGCGTTACCACCAGTTGTTCTGTGGCCGATAGCGCTTGATGTCGATGGTGCAGTAGTTGACGTAGACAGCGTCGTGGAAGGGCAGCTCTTCGATGGTCTCTATGACCCCGGCCTCAACGGTTGGAGCTTTCCTCGTTTCGTTTTTGCCTTCGACATCCTCGTTGTACTGGTTGAAGCCACAGATGACGGCATCCTCTGGGATAGCTGTCTGGATAGTATCCTGTGACGGTGGGCTCCGCTGGCCTTCGGTGACGGTGCCGTCACTCTGGGCGTCGAACGCCGGGAGGTCGGTCACCGAAGGGGTCAAGGTGTGAACTTCGTTGCAGGCTACCCCCGGGACGTACACTGTTGTCCCCTCTGCGGTCTCGAAGACATGGGCGGTCTTCCTGGCATGGCTGTTCGTCCGCTCTCTCATGGTGAGGTTTTCGAGCCCGACGTGAGAGACGGGGGTTGGTGCGTCGTCGTTGGTGGCAAGTGCTGTCAAGATAGTTGCGAGCCCGCTGCGATACTCTGCCTTGTATTCGGGGACTGCTATCGACTGTCCATCGACTGCAATGTCGTAGTGGGGGAAGTGGTCGGCCTGCTCGGGCGTGAACGGCAGGCTGAGGAGTTCGTGCTCGCCGATGGCGACGGTCCCGCAAGGACCCATAACGAGCAGTGGCGCGTCACCACGCGTCTGCCTGATGCTGATAGTGTCTTTCTCGGGGTCGGTTGTGACGGCGGTAAGTGCATTCTTGATGGTATCTAGACGTGTGGCGATTGTGTCCCCATGGGCGACCGAGATGCCCGCTGGCGGGGTGTGCGTCGCTGCCGTTTCTTGTACCCAGTCGAGAGACAGGTTCCAGGAGACGTGGTCTTCGAGAAAGCCTTCGATGTCGCCCTCGGTAACCCAGCACATGTCGGTTCCGAAGTCGTCGTACTCGTACCCACCGAATCGACCGTAGATGTTCTCACTGAACTCGGCGCTGAACCCGTCTATCAACGCGTTTGCGGGACTGGTCACCGTCGGTGTTGGCTCAGTCGCCGCTGGTTGTCGTGGATGACTTGGAGCGTGTGTTGACATACTGTCCACCTATTTTTTCGGTGATGAGTCGAAAATCAAGGGCCACATGCAAAAGCGTGCAATCGAGCCTGAGGTCGCGCCACTGGATGCTGGCACTGTGGTCGACGCTAAGGTGCAGTCCACGGTTATCCGACCACAACGACTGCGAATGAGACGGCTGGAAGAACCAGCGCGGCGAGGAAGACACCAGTGAGTGCGCCAGCGCTGGTCACGGAGAGGGCAGCTATATCTCGCTCTCGGGTATCCCACGTCAGCCGGATGACCTGGACTATGAGACCCGCGAGCCCGAATAGGCCAACCAGCAGCACGTCGGTGATGTGGAGGGCACGCGGAGTGAGCGTGTGGACGACAGCGATGCAGTAAGCTGCCGGGAACAGGATATCGCCGATACCCAGCACGCTAAAGGTTGGATGTGTGGTGGGTTCGTTTTCAAGGATGGCCGCTCGCACTTGGTCGTAGGTAGTTGGCTGGTTTGCCTCGGGATTATTGATTGCTGGCCCGGCGATGATGAACAGCGCTGGTAGGTGCCGCCGAAAGAGTGTTCGTGCATAGGTTTGCATCGGGCCGTTGCCATCGATGTCGACGAGTGCATGATCCGTGTAGGCAAATACCCCCAGCACGATGAGTAGCACCCATGGTGGGAGTGCCGATCCGAGTGCGAACGCCCCGACCATCGCCGTACCGAGTGACGCCAGATTGTGAATCCACAGGTGTCGCTGCTGGGCGTAGCGGTGGTAGCTGACGGCACTGACGGTGACGAGTGCAGCGAGTGCAGCGGTGCCGGTCACAGCCACGTCGTCTACGCTTGCAGCGATGAGGCTGCCGATGCCGACAGTGACGAGCAGCGCGAACCCAACTACCCGGCCGTGATACGAACTGAACTGTGCGACCGCGCGCCGGGCCTCACGCAGCATCGTCGGGCTGTGACCCACCATCAGAGGCTGGCTGATTCGGTTCGTCTGCGGTGCTGTCACTGTGCACACCATCGCTATTCACCTCGTACGACGCGAAGTAGTCCTCGACAACTGGCTCGCGGTCGGTCTGGAACGGGTCATCGTCCGGTGTGGCTGTGAGGAGGCGGTCGGAGGCAAACGGGTCTGCGATGTAGTCGGCTTGGTGTACGGGAAACGCAAACCAGGCGTCTCGACGGAGTGTCTGCTTGTCGGTGTCTGCACCCGCTTCTATCTGTGAAGAGTGTCCACTCCTTGTCGTTGCTGGTTGCCCCTGTCCGCTGGCGGTGCCTAGAGCACCGGACGATTCGTCACCTGTCTCCTGCGTTGCATGGACCGCGCCGATGTCTGAGCGGTGTGCTGAGATACGCTGGTCGCTACTGTTGACGTGGTCCGTGCCACCGTGGGCGTTGGATGCCGAGAGACCAAGCAAGGACCGCAGACTGAGCCATAGCTCCTCGCTGTACGCACTCAACAGGCCTAGCAGGATACAGAACCCACCGACGCCGACCAACAACCATTGAAACAGTGTTAGCATACGTTACCACTCCTGTTGAGGTGTTGCTGTCACTGGTCGCCCCTCTGTGTCAGCTACTGTGCCTCCGTCGGGTCGTCGTTCTCGTCGACATCCTGTCCACCCCGGGTCATGCTGATGGGCTGGCTGCCGTCGGGGTCGTCAGTGTCGTTGTCGTCGTCGGGCGCACCGAACGAGACCGTCTCGGTGCCACCACTGCCCTCCTTGGTATTGTCCGCCTCTCGGGCAGTGTCGTCTCCAGAGCTAAGGCCGCTGAACACCCCACCGTTATCATCAGCACACTCGCTGGTCGCCTCGCTCGTCGCAGTCTGGGCGTCCGTCGGCGATTGTCCGGCGCTGGCCGCGCCGTTGCCGACTGCCTCACCATTGCTTGCGTCCTCGGGTGGGCGGTCGTCGGTGGTGTCCACATCGCTGTCGGTGACGATTTCGTCAAGGTTGGGTCGGTTAATCCCACCGTCATGGTCACCAATCTCGTCAGCTAGGTCGTCACCGGGGGCGTACTCGAGTGTGTCCTCCGCTTCGGACAGATAGACGGAGACGCCAACATCCTGGAGGACCTGCGACAGTTCCTCGGTCATTTCTTCGACTGCCGATAGCGCTTCATCGTCTATCGACCCGTCGAAGGATTGTGGCGTCACGGTATCGATGTCGTCCAGCGACTCTCTGACTGTCTGGATGTGCGTCTGGATTTTGTTCTCCAGCTCAGGGGAGATGATGTCGTTGTTCTTGTTGATGAGCGTCTGGGCACGCGAGATGGCTTCCTCGGCTTGGTTGACGGTGGTCGTGTGCCGGCGATACTTCTGGTCGTACTCGGAGAGTCGCCGGGCTTCTGCTTTCTGTCGTTCGATTTCCCGCCCGGTCAGAGAGAGCCCTTCCGAGATTTCCAGGTGCTGACTGTTTCCAGTGCCGGTGTCCACTGCTTCGACAGAGATGATGCCGTCGTCGTCGATGCTAAACCGCACCTTGATATTGGGGACGCCAGCCGGAGCCGGCGGGATACCGCTAAGGACGAACCCACCGACGTGGTGATTGTGGTCGGCTATCTCGCGCTCGCCCTGATAGACTTCGACGCTGATACGCCGTTGGTTGTCCTCCGATGTCGTAAAGTCCTGTGTCACTTCCGTGGGGATGCGCGTCGACCGCTCGATGACGCGCTCGAACAGTCCGCCTTTAACCTTGATACCGAATGAGAGTGGCGTCACGTCGATGACCATCATATCCTTGACCGAGCCGCTCTCGATGCCGGCTTGGATACCTGCCCCGAGTGCTACCGTTTCGTCCGGGTTGATGTTACCCTGGACTGGCGACTCGAACATCCCGTCGATGATGTCATCAACCTGTGGCATTTGCGTCGCGCCACCAATTAACAGGACGGAGTCGATATCACGGTAGTCGTAATCCGAGGCGTCGACGACCTGCTGTGTCTTCTCCCGGGTTTTCGAGAGGATGCCGCTGATGAGGCCTGTGAACTCCTCGCGGTCCACATCGACTTCGAGGTCCTGTGGCTCACCCTGTTGGTCTTCGCAGAAGAACGGGATGCGGATGGTCACTTCCTCGCGGTTCGACAGCTCGTGCTTCTTCTTGCGGACCTCTTCGAGGAGCCGCTGTCGGGCTTCGTGGTCATCATCGGCGGGGCGCGTGCCGTGGTCCTCCTCGAAGGCGTCCAGCGCAAATTCGTAGAGCGCCTCGTCACAGTCGCTGCCGCCGACAGCAGCTGTTCCGGTCGCGTTGGCCTCACAGATACCACCGCCCACCTCGAGGACAGACGCGTCGAAGGTTCCGCCACCGAGATCGTAGACGAACAGTGTCTGCTCCTCGTAGATGTCGATACCATATGCAATCGCCGCCGCACTCGGTTCATGCAGTAGACGTTCGACTTCGAACCCAGCCCGCTCGGCGGCAATCTTCGTTGCCTCACGCTCTGCGTTTCCCCACCCTGCGGGGACCGTGATGATACACCGTGAGATGCTGTCCTGGAAGAAGTCTTCAGCATCGCGTTTGAGCTTCCGCAGAATCTCTTCAGAGACATCGACCGGCGAGTACATCTTCCCATCTATCGTGTACTTGTCTCGCTTGTCGCGGTCGTCTTCCCAGTCCTTGCCGATATCTTTTTTCACCTGCTCCAGTGTCTTGCCGGGATACCGCTTCCGAACGTTATCCGCTGGCTGCCCGATAAGCGTCTCTGAATCAGTATAGGTGACGACTGACGGCGTAATGCGGTCACGTCGGGAGTTCAGGACGACTTTCGGGCCGTCCTCCTGATACACGGTCATCACGCTGTTGGTCGTCCCAAGGTCGATACCGAGGATTGGTCCATCAGTCATAGGTTCTTGCTCCTGTGTCCGTTTGCTGGCTGCCCCGTAGTGTGGGGCCACATTGGCTGCCAGTCATCGTGGCACCGTCCGGTTGTGAATGCGATACCGAGCTTTGATGATGAGAGCCTGGAGGCTCAACACGAATGCCGTCAGTAAGAGTGCTACCACGAGGCCCCAGAGGAATACCCGCCACGCTATCGGTGCGAATGCTAATGGGAACCGAGAGAGTACCAGCGGTATCCCCAGTGCCAACCAGAACCCAGCCACCATGACAGCTAGGGGTCGCCGTATCGTCTTGGCGATGAGGATGACGCTGTGCTCCCGCGTACAGTTTTTAGGGAGTCGGTCATCAACTCGCTTGACGACTGTTGTGAGGTGCTCTCGCAGTTCCATGCTGTCCTAACACGTGCTGATGGTCAGCGATAGTATAAATCCATCGCCACACGGGCTCGTAAAATGACGAACGAACCCACTGCTCCATTGTGTTCCCACGCTGTCTTTCCAACACTGGTGAGGTTGTCTGCTATGCCGTCTCTTGCTCGTGGCTGTCGCTCGTGGTGGTATCAGTTGTTATTCTCGGGTGAGCTGTGGTTTTCGGTGATGCAGGCTTCGAGACGGTCTAGCGCTCCGGTGTCGTATAGGCCGTTGATGTGGGCGACGTTCCACAGCCCGGAGCGTCGAATCTCGTGCCGTGCGTCGTTTCCCAGCCAGCCAGTTATCGAGATGTCAGCCTGTCGGCGCTGCTGGGAGACCAGGCCGATGAGATTTTTCTCGATGTAGGCTCTGTCACTGGTCTTCGTTGCCTCTCCAGGGACATTGACGACGAGCAGCGGGAGATTGCGGATGTACGCTGATACCTGCTGTTCCAGTTGGTGTTCCTCTCTGCGGACCCGCTGGACATCCGGGAGGTCGGCGGTGGTCTCCCCCCAGTACGGGTAGGTTTCGATGGCTTCCATCCGATTGATGAAGGCTTCCCCAACCCAGCGACGGAACACGCTTCCACGGTGGTTCCCACCATTCTGACCGTACTTTGAGGATGCCGTCCCGCGGTGCTGTCGGAGTCGTTGTGAGAGGGTCGCGGTGCTGCCCTCGCTTACGCCGATGGTTCCGATGCGTGTCAACTCCCACGTCTCGGGCGGCTGGTCGAGGTTCGTCCCCGCGGAGAAGACAAAATAGATGCCTCTGTCGGGATAGGCGTCGGTGTCGTAATTCCGAAGATAGTGGTGGCCGGCGACGCCGTTGAGGGTGGCCAAGAGCTCATAGAGACGCTGTAACTCTGCTGGGCGGTCGGTTGTCCGACTGGCACAGCGAATGGGCTGTGGCGGCTCGGACCAGCTCCGAGGACCACAATCTCTAGTCATTTGTCACGTATATTGGCTGTGATGGCGTGTGACAATTAGCTCCGAAACCAGCAATGCCTCTCCGTGGTATCGTTCTGAAAGGTGTTGATGATGTGTCGTTACGGAAGTTATGCTAATCGGGTCGTTATGTGGTTATCTTGTGGATGGAATTGGGAGGAGCCAGCTACGGTACAAGAGGTGTGAGACCTCTTGTAAAGAAGTAGCTGGGCAGGAACAAGCAATAACCCTGGCCGGGGTTCGTTGGTTGTTCGCGTCTCGCCAGTAAGTTCACTTAGCGAGAGCCCCCTGTTCAATGCGTATTTCTTCAGGAACATCGTGTCTTGGAGCTCCTTCAGGGACAAACCCTTGTGGGGCATCCGTAGCGAGAACCATGAATGGTTCTTCACTGCGTTCTTTCCTGAAGAGGTACGCAATTGTTCCATCGTTATCTATTGTCCCGACACCTTGGACACCGTCGTTCTCGTGCTTGATGCACGTTACTGAATTGATGACCGTAGTGTCGTTTTTGCTGGCTGTACTGCTGTTGCTAACCGCGTCGCCGCCGCTGCTAGACATCGCACGAGAAAGTGGCGGGGCAATCCTCAAAACCATTACGGTCTAATGAGTCACTAACGCTTCTTGATAGCTTTTGATGCTCAGACAGATGATTCGTAATTGTCTTTCTTACGCTTCTTGAGGTCTTCTACTGAGTGGGCTGTGAGGCTGATGGTTGTGTTTGGGAGGATTTGAGGCCCCTATATTGATCGTCGCGTTGTAATTCTCAAACTGCTGTTGCGACCCAGGCGGCAGCCTGAAAGAAAACCTCAATGCCGAGTGCGATGCCGAATGCGGCGAGGGACTTCAGGGCGATATTCTGCCCTATCGCGGCGTACCCGGAGTTGCGTTTGGTTAGCGCCCACGCACCGAGGCCGATAAGAAATACCGCCGGGGTACTGAGATAGAGGATGTTTCGCAGAGCTCGGTGCATTCGGTCGATGACGTTGAAAATCTCAAGGTCGGAGACATCAGTCTGAGCGGCGGCTGGTTCAACGAGGATGACGAGTGCGATGATACCAATGGGGAGTAACGTAACCCCGGCCCGTCTCGTGACTCGCTTCAGTCTGTGTAGGCGCAGTCGGCTAGCAAACATACTGTTGGACGTATTGGAGACGGTCGTCTGTGCCGATTCGCCACCCATCGTATAGTCGCTACTGGACACTGCAACTAAATGTGCTTTACGGTCATTGATGGTTATTATATGCTCTTGATTGTTGGACCGTTTGTGTTGTGTGCTAATGAAGTGAGATGTTCCTCACAAGTAGACCCGATAAGTGATGTCGTCGACGGCGACATTAGTGCCAGCGACAGTGATAGTATGTTCTCCGTCTGGGACGGGAAGTGCGTGTTGACCACTGTCGACAGTCTGTGATGAGTAGGTTGCGCCGTTGTTCCGGATGGTGATTGCCGCTGTCGTGTTCGTTGTGATGACTACCACAGTTGTGGTGCCGTTTTTGTTGACGCCTAACTCTGGTGTGGTGTATTCTTTGCGTCCGACACCATCAATGAGGAGTTTGTTGTCACCCTCTATTTCTGTTCGGGTGAGTGTCCCGGAAGCGGCTTTCCATCCGTGATTGTCCGTGCTGAATGTTTCGACTGTAGTACCCGATCCAGAGAGCTCTTGGCCAGTTTCTGTTGGTTCGCCCGTTGCTACCCACCCAGCGGTAGCCAGTACTGGCGGGAGTGCGAAAGTGATGATAAGCAACAATCCCATCGCCCAGATAAGGTGTTGACTGTATTCGCTAAGTTTTGCGTTCCGGCCACTGAGTTTGAAATTATCGGAGTATAGCAACAGACCGAACATGATACCCACGAAGGCAATGGTGGCGACTGATGCTATCGAGATTCCTGTGGCACGTTCTACGGCTTGTATACTAGCGTCGTAGTTCGCTCCGATACCAAGCACGGTGTTGACGGAAATACCGACGAGTGCAATGGATGGGAGTGATACGACCGCAACCTCGTTACCGGCGAGTGCGATGTCAATAGACGAGCTAGAAACGCTTGTCCCGGTTGCTATCCAGCTGATGGCTTCCAGCAGTGGGCTGATGATGAAGACAATGAGGGCGACCTTGGCAGCTCTGATTGCCATCGATGGGTGTTCCCCGCTTGCTTGCTGACCAATAGCGAATTGGGCGACGCCGTACATGAGCATGACACATGCAAGAACGAATAGTGTCAGTTGGTTAATGAGGAACAGGTTACTCAGTGCATCGATGACGGATTGACGTTCGCCGACTCCTGTATAGATGCCGAGCCCTGGACTGATGGGCAGAAACTGAACTGGGAAGGTGACAGTTGAGATGATGGCCAGCTGCTGGCTGGTACTATCGAGTGTTGCTCCAGGAATTCCGTAGCCAATAGCTTTGAACAGTGCCGAGTAGGCGTAGACGGTGACTAGTGTAATACCGACGCCACGAGCCCGCTGGTACAAGGCGTCGGTATCTTGGCCGAATGCATATACGACGACGGTGTAGAACGCGGTCAGGATACCGGCTAACAGTAATGTTGCCTGGACGACGCTCAGAAAATTCGACAGTGTCCGTGCCAGCGGTGCAATCCGTGGTGTCAGGTTGCCGGCGGCATCGAATGGGATAACCAGGGCGAGACCTCCCCCGCTGTAGTTGGCTGTCACGACTGTCCCTGGGAGTGAACTGATGCTAGGGACGATGGCGACGATGGCGCGGAGGATGCTCAACGGGATAAAGAGGACAATTAGTAATCCGACAACTTGGGGGACGTTGTACTGGCCTATTTCGCCACGTGTTATATATCTCACGAGGGCGTCAGTCAGGGCTATAAATCCACTGACAAATAGCGTCAGCAGAATCATGTCTGTTGCTCGAATAAGCGCCAATAGGAGGTCCGTGTTCCGCTCACCGAACGTGCCTGCTGTTTCGATGTCACTCCAGGGGCCACCACCGATGAGTTGGACTGGGCCGAGTTCTGGAATAACCCAACTAATCGCGCTCAAGATGGCGGGGACGAGTAAGGCACCGGCAAAGGCGATACCACCTCGCGTGAACCGCGTGCGCCCAGTCTTCTTGTCACCGAAGACATAGGTGAGAGCGCCAACAACTAGCATGGTCACAGCGATGGCCCACAGTGTCAATTGGGCTGCGGGAAAGAGGCCGTTGAGGAGAATATTGTACGCCGTATCCGTCGTAGGTGTGACGCTGAAGCCACGGCCGAATGTGCTGAATCGGGAGAGGTCGGGAAACGTGAGAATAGCTGGGCCGAAGAATACGGTTGGGACTCGGTCGATACGCGAGAAATTAAACAGGATGTAGCCGATGGCTCGAAAGACCGAGATGAAGCCGTATGCGCCGATGAGCATGATTGGAACTCGCCAGAGGATGGCCTGCGCTCGCTCTGCTCCGGATGGTTTTAGGACGTACAGCCCGAACCCGACAAACAGTGCGATGAACCCTAGGACGAGAATCGTCGCTTGAACCGTGACGAGAATCGTGGCGAAGGCATCTATCAACCCGGCGTCTGTTGCAGCGATAGGTCCCTCAACAGGGAGTGGTGTGGTTGTCGTAATCCCCAGCATGATCCAGCTGGTTTCCCTACTCGGGACCTGTGTGGAGAGAATCAGTCGATCACATCGGGTTAGAGGAAGTGTCTGCTTTGGGAGGATGTGCAACAACCCGAAGCAGACAGCGAAATAGAGGAAGAGCACCTGCTTAATTTTGTCGTCAACAGCCTCGACGAAGAGCTTGCGATAGACCTCGGTGATGACGTCAAGGTCACGACAGAGACGTTGTACGAGGTCCTCGCCGGCGCCAGCGCCGGCGGGACCTCAATCAACCACGTCTGCGAAACGACCGGCGACTCGCCACACGCCAATACCGTCCGGGGACATCTCACCGAGCAGTTTGAGCTTGACTCGGTTGAGGCAGTTGGGGACACGCTCCTGCAGCGAGATGCGCTTGCGACACTTCCAGATCGACCGGTGGAGGTCTGTGCAGACCTCCACCTCGATCCCTACTACGGCGACGAAGACGAGACAGAGGCGCTGTACTTCTCGCAGGCGAAACGAGGAACCACAACGTTTCATGCGTACGCGACGCTGTACGTACGAGTACGCAACAAACGATACACGCTGGCGGTGCGCCAGCTCGTCGCTGGCGACACCACCAGCGATGTCCTCGCTGAGTTTCTCGAACTGCTCGACGGCCTTGACCTCAGCGTCAAGGCCGTCTACCTTGATCGTGGATTCTACAACAGCACCTGTCTCGGACTGCTGTACGCCCACAACTACGCCTATGCAATGCCGATTGTCAAGTGGGGCGAGACGATTCAAAACGAACTCAACAGGGGCTGGAGCCGCGAGATCGAGCACGATCTCGCCGGCGAGGTAACGTTCCCTGTGTTCATCGATTGTGTGTACCAGCAAGGGCGGTACGATGAACACGGAGTGGCGCGTCACGGCTACGCCGCTGACGCGCCGTTCATCGACACACCACGAGATGCTCGAGAGCACTACAGCAAGCGTTTCGGCATCGAGTCAAGCTACCGATTAGCCAAGCAGAGCCTCGCGTTCACCAGTTCTCAAGACGCTGGCCTGCGGCTAGTGATGTTTGTCGTGAGTCTGTTGCTGCAGAACAGCTGGCGGTATCTGCATTGGAGGTACGTGGCGGCGCCCCGCCGCGGGGGGCGCCGCCTCTGGAGATGGCCGTTCGCGGAGTTTTGTGAGATGGTGTTGCGGGCCGCTTGGACAGCGCTTGGTGTGCGTAGAGCAGTCCCAGCGAACCAGTCACTCGACGACCGGTTCTTCCGGTAGCTGTCCACCGATCCGGACAGCGGTCGTGAGTGGCGACACTGTCGCGTCGGCGGCGATCCGCCGCCGACAGCGACGGTCCATGCCGAAGATCCCGCTCACTAGCGCTTCGAAGACGCTCCACGACCAGTTCAATCTGATTCACCGCCATCAGACGAGGTTACGCGGCTGTCGATGTGATCGACTGAGATTCGTTCGGTGGACGCGAGGAACTCGACCCGTGGGTTTGATCGAGGATACTGATTGTACGACGTTGAATCTTCAAATCAGCCAAGACACTTCCACCGAGCCTACTAGTAGATCCTCGCCCGGTAGTGTTCCGAGCGTACATTTCGACCGTATCGAGCGCTTGTTTTGCACGCCGTCCGCTCGGGAATCCCTGGCCAAACACTCAAGAATCGCGTGCGCGTATCTCAGGTATGGCGACCATAGAGATCGACGACGACGTTTACGAGGCGTTACAACTCCCGGAAGGGGAGCGCTCGCCCGCGATGAAGCGGGAGTTGGCGGTCTCGCTGTACGCCCGTGACGTTCTCTCGTTCGGCAAAGCCCGTACGTTAGCGGAGATGTCGAAAGGGGAGTTTCAGGAACTCCTCGGCGAGCGTGAGATTCCCCGCCACTATGGCGAGCGGGAACTCGAAGAAGATCTCGACTATGCCGAATAGTGGGCTCGTCGTCTCGGACACCTCGACTCTTCTGAACCTCGCACTCACCGAACGGCTTGAGCTCCTCGAATCGCAGTTCTCTGAGGTTACGGTTCCACAACAGGTCTGGAACGAACTTACCGAAGGGGAGGAAGGACTGGAGGCGCTCCGGGAGCTACGCGATGCCAATTTCTTGAATATCGCCGAGGTGGAGCGCTCGGACCTATTCGTCGAAGTCTTCCACGAACTCGATCTCGGGGAGACAGCGGCGATCTGCTATGCAGTCGATCACGATGCCGACCTCGTTTTGCTCGACGAGCGGGACGGACGACGCGTCGCCCGGAGACACGACTTGGAGGTTACTGGCGTTATCGGCATTCTACTCCGTGGGGCGAAAACCGACGAGGTGGACTTGGAGCGGGAACTCGATGCCCTCCGCGAGGCCGGGTTCTGGATGTCCGACGACCTCTACTCACGCGCTCTCTCAGAAGTAGACGAGTAGCAGTTCTGTCTGTCGGCGGCGAACCGACGGGGCCGATTCCACTTCCACCGGACCTACTAGTAGTTCCTCGCCCAGTAGTATTCCGGGCGTACACTCTCGAACTGAACACGATAGACAGCCGAGTGAAACGTCGTGTAGAAAGCTACATTTTCCCGGCATCCGTGGACGCGAACGAATGAGCGACTCGCTCTGGTATCCGTCGGTCGAGGACGTCATCGACATCCATGGCGACATCGTGTCAGAGTACCCGGATACCAGCTCCGGTGTCCAGAGTCGAGGGGACGTGGGGTTCGCGCTTGAGTTCGTCGAGGAGGGGAGTTTCGGTTCCCAACACGATTCACGAAAAAGCGTATCACCTGCTTCGACTGCTCGTTGCCAATCACCCGTTCGTGGACGGGAACAAGCGGACGGCGCTCAACGCAGTCGTCGTATTCTACCTTCTCAACGGATATCGGTTCGACTACGACGACGAGATTCGGGACATTCTGAAACGGTTCGGCACGGACGAACGGACGGTGAGCGAAGAACAAATCGTCAACTACCTCCAAACGAACACCGAGGACATCGACCTAGCCGAAGAGATCAATCAGTGGCGAGACGAACTGGTTCGACACGGCCTCGGGCAACTGACAGACGAGTCGTCGGACCCGAACGATTAACCACGCTGACGGACAAGACACAGGTATGGCGACGGACGAGAAACAGGGCGAAAGCACTCCACTCGACGACGTGATGGAAGACATCCGGCACGAACTCGTACTCCGCGTTGCCAAATCCGACCGGGACGAGCACCGCGAAATCTACGACGCCCTCGAAGACGAGTAACCCTCTGATGTTCCCCATTCGCCGAGCCTACGAGTAGTTTCTTGCCCGGTGGTGTTCGGGGCGACAACCGAATTGTGGTAGTTGCGGCTCCGGAAATTGTCTGTCACCAAGAACACGTTTTGCGCAGGTCACAACGCCTTTTGAGGTGCGTACTCAACCACCGAGTGTATGAGTGACGACCTGTCCCCCGAGAGCGTCCCGTCCGCCAACGGCATGCCGATGCTCGGACTCGGCACCTGGGAGAACGAAGACCACGACCAGTGTGTCGAGTCAGTCCGTACGGCACTGGAGATGGGCTATCGCCACATCGACACCGCACAGGCCTATCGCAACGAGGAGGCCGTCGGTGAGGGCATCGCCGCCGCGGATGTCGACCGCGAGGACATATTCCTCGCCACGAAAGTGTGGATTAGCCGACTGGACTACGACGACGTGCTCTCCTCGACACGGGACAGCCTGGACCGACTGGGCGTCGAGTACGTCGACTTGCTGTACGTCCACTGGCCATCCGGCGAGTACGACGCCGAGGACACCCTCGCGGCCTTCGACGAACTCTACGAAGAGGGAACGATTCGCAACGTCGGCGTCTCGAATTTCGAACCCGAGCACCTGGACCGTGCCCGCGAAGTGCTTGACGCCCCTGTCTTCGCCAATCAGGTCGAGATGCATCCGTTCCTCCAGCAAGAGGAGCTTCGGGACTACGCTGCGGACAGCGACCTGGAACTGGTCGCGTACTCGCCACTGGCCCGGGCTGATGTCCTCGAGGACCCGACGCTCAGCGAGATAGCCGAGAAACACGGCGTCAGCGAGCCACAGGTCAGCCTCGCGTGGCTCCGCGAGAAGGGAGTCACCGCAATCCCGAAGGCGACCAGCGAGGACCACATCCGTGATAACTGGGAGAGTCTCACAGTCGAGCTCGACGAAGAAGACGTAGCACGCATCGACGATATCGACCGCCAGGACAGACAGGTCCACCCGGATTTCGCACCCGACACGTGGTCGTGAGGAGCGAGGCGAAACAATAAACCGGGGGGGAATCGAACGGAGCGGTAATGTCCGCCGGGACCGAGCAGAGTGTCGTCGACGCCGCCAAAATCGACCTGAAGTTGCTCCACGAGACGTGGATGGAAGTCGTCTACCCCCGCCAGCGGGGGGCCGAGGGGACTGTCCTCGGCAGGTGGGAACCCGAGGGAGGACTGTCGCTGTTCCTCTACAAGCTGTGGTCGGGGCTGGGCGTGCCTGTTATCGGCCTGCTCTATCCCCTGGTCCTGTTCGGGTATTTCATCAGGTTTCAGACGCGCCGGGTCAACCTCACCGCTGTGCGACTCGGATTCGTCGGAGTCGTCGGTCTCTTTGTCATTCTCTGGGGTGCGCTGTCCGCGCTCGCGTATTTCCAGTTCTCCGAGTACTTCGATGCGGTGATACCCATCGTCGCCGCGAGCGGCGTTGCCGTCCTCGCGTCAGCCCTCTCGTATGGCTTCTGGCGGCTGGGTGGCCGGTTCACGACGGTCCTGTTTGCCTACCCCTTCGCCATGACGGCCATCTTCCTGCCGCCAGTGGTCGCGGCGTTGTTCTCGACGACGCTTGCGGATGTCGTCCTCGACCGGAGTGACTCGCTGGCTCGCTGGTTCGTCTTCGAGGGGCCGGAACTGTTCGGCGTCGTCGATTACCTCGTCGAGAACTTCGAGCGCGACGAGTACGCCCACGTCATCATCTGGTTCGGCGTTTCCGTCCCGCTGGGCTGGATACTCGGGACTATGGTGACGCTCGCGGACTTCGTCCGCCCGACTGGCGAATAGCGGCCACGACGGCCCGTTCCTGAACGTTTTTGCGAGTCCAGTCCTGAGCACCGCGTATGGACTTCGACCTCCTGACAGCTGGTGGCCTACTGGTCGCAATCATCGCCGTCGGCGTCGGTGGACTCGCTTCCGCCGGCGTGATGGCACTGAATACCGTGTTGATGATGGTTCTACCCTCGATGGTCGTCTTCGCTGCCGTGGCCTTCGTGCTGGGCGTCAAACACGGCGAGTACCGCGCTGGCGCGTAGTCGCACTCGTAGCAGGCCAGGCAGCTACGGGCCAACGACGTACCGCACGACATCGTCCTGTGTCGGCATATTGTCGTGTTTGTCGCGCATGTGCTGCTGGGCGTTCTCGATGACCTGGTTCTGTTCGTTGTCACTGGCAGTGTAGGCACAGCCGTTTGTCGGGCACTGGAATTCCCAGACCATAGCCACATCTTCGGCCACGCAGGATTGATTCCCCGGCCTGCACAGGCAGGGAGGCAAGACGGCTACAGCACTGCCTTCGGGTCGATGACCCCGTCACCGCTTCCGCCATCGCGGACGACGTAGGCCGCCTCCCCGTCGACGGCCACCCCGTCGCCGACTCGAATCGTCGCACCCACGGCGAGGGGAGCGACGACGCCGGCAGCGACTGCCCCGGGACTGGTCAGGGACGCGTCCAGCCCCACACTTTCCGCCGCGGTGAGTCCGTGTTCCTCTGCGACCGACTGGCCCGCAGCCAGCAGTCGTTCGTGGGTGTACGTCGTGCCCTCGACGCTGAGAACGGGGTCTTCTGGGCCGACTGGGTCCGGCGGTTCGATGGGGTTCTCACTCCAGAGTTCCCGCTCGAAGTGGGCAACGCCTGACTCCTCAGGTGGTCCACCGTAGGCCAGCCGGGAGCAGCCAGGGGCAACTTCGTACCGGTCGAGCCAGGCGTCCGGGAGAACGATAGCACGCGCATCGACCGGTTCGGTGGGCGTCATATCGACCGTCGCACCGAGGGCAGCAGTGCCAAGCAGTGCCAAAAGCGGGTCAGCCGCCGTGCCCAGCCGTCCGGGTACGTCGGCCTCGCCGGGGTCTTTGGGCCCGACGACGAGCGCGAGGCGTGCGTCCGGACGGACCCCATAGTGTCGGAGGAGGTTCCCGGCTTTCCACGCGTTCGTCGCGAACTCTCCGTAGGTGTAGGGCGTGCTCCGACCGCTGGCAGTGAGTACAGCCCCCTCGCGGTCGCGACCGGCCGCGACGATATCTGCAAGCGTCTCCATATGCGGGAGTTAGGGCGGGAAGCGAAAAGCCCGTCGCACGAGCGTATGCGGCGCAGTTGCTAGCTCGGCAACTGTGCTCTCTCGTTTAAGTGTCGCCGGCGAGTAACATCGAGTATGACCGCCGCATCCCGCCTGGATACCCTCCGCCAGCGAGCCACGACGACGCGCAACGTGACCATCTACGTGGCCATCCTGATTGCGGTGCCGACCGCCTACGCCTTCCACGTCTGGAGTGGCACGGAGGGAGGTGACTTTCTCCTCCTGATGATGCTCGCTATCGGGGTCCCAACAGCCTTCGACGAGTACAAAACGACAATCGAGGACCACTGGCGTGCGGTCGCCTGGGTGCTAGGTGCCTGTCTGGTCGTGACCATCGAGTACACCGGGGTCTACGTCATCGGAACGGAGACGCTGTCGCTATCGGCGTTCTGGGCGAGTGTCGGTGCCTTCCTGCTCGTCTGGGCAATGAATCACGCCTACCTCATCGTCCGCTCCCGGGCGAGTGACTGATTGCGCCGGGTCACGGACCCGCTTGACGGCGCTACAGCGAGTCCCGGATTTTGTCGAAGAAGCTCTGGTCGACGCTGATTTCCTCGTCGCTGGCCTCCGCGAACTGCTCGAGCGCCTCCTTCTGGGACTCGTTGAGTGACTCCGGGGTGACGACTTGGGCCTGCACGTACAGGTCACCGTTCCCACGGCGCTGGAGGCGGGGCATCCCCTTGTTTTGCAGACGGAACCGCTCGCCGCTCTGGGTTCCGGCGGGCACGTCCATCTCGACGGGGCCGTCGAACGTCTCGACTTCGACCGTGTCGCCAAAGACCACCTGCGGGAACGAGACCGGTTCCGTCGTATAGAGGTCGTCGCCCTTCCGTTCGAAATCCGGGTGTTCTGCGACGGAAACCTCGACGAGCAGGTCGCCGTTGCGTGCGCCGCGCTCGCCGGGTGCGCCCTCGCCGTCCATCCGCAGGGTCTGGCCGTCGCGGATACCGGCCGGCACCTCCACGGTGAGGGTCGTGTCGTTGCGGATGACACCGTTGCCGCCACAGGTCGAACAGGTTTCCTCGAAGATGGTCCCCTGGCCCTCACAGCGGCGGCAGGTCTGTCGCTGTTGCATCCGGCCGAAGGGTGTCTGCTGGACGCTCGTTGTCTGGCCCTGGCCGTTGCACTCCGGACAGGTCCGGGAGTCAGTGCCGGGCGGGTGCCCCTCGCCGTTGCAGTCGCTGCACTGCTCGGGCCGGCGGACACTCATCTCCTTTTCGACGCCGTGGTAGGCGTCTTCGAGGTCGATTTCCAGCCCGGTTTTCAGGTCCTGGCCCTGTCGCGGGCGGTTCCGGCCGCCGCTGCCGCCGCCGAAGAACTGGTCGAAGATGTCCTGCATATCGCCGAAGGGGCCTTCACCGGCACCGCCCATGCCACCCATCCCGCCCATGCCGCCGCGGCCGCCGCTGTCGGTCGCACCGCGTTTGTCGGCCTCGACGAACTGCTCGTGGCCCATCCGGTCGTACATCTGGCGCTTCTCGTCGTCGGTCAGCACCTCCTTGGCCTGCTTTGCTTTCTTGAATTTCTCCTCGGCGTCGGGGTCGTCACTCACGTCCGGGTGATACTGCCGGACAGCCTCACGGTACGCCTCCTCGATTTCCTCCTCGGAGGCGTCACGCGAGACACCCAGAATATCGTAGAAGTCCTCAGTCATCGGTTGCTCCGGTGTTATCGGGTGGGATACTTCAACGGCCCGGCTCGGTGACTACCGCCGCGTTGTCACCAGCGGAGACCGTTATTCGTCGCTCTCTTCGTCGTCCACGTCTTCGAAGTCGGCGTCGACGTACTCCTCCTCGCCCGCCCCAGCGCCGGGGCCAGCGCCCGCGGCTCCGGCACCGGGACCAGCGCCTGCGCCAGCGCCGGGACCGGCTCCGGCTGCGCCGGCACCTGCTGCGCCAGCGCCAGCAGCGCCCTCGGCAGCCTGTTGCTGGTAGACCTGCTTGCCGATTTCCTGGAGTTCCTCGGCGAGGTACTCCGTGGCCTGCTCGATTTCCTCTTTCGTGGGTTCCTCCTGTTCGAGCACGTCCTCGACTTCGCCGATTGCGTCCTCGATGTCGGCCTGAAGGTCCTCGTCGACGTTTTCTTCGTTCTCGTCGAGCAGCGTCTCGGCACGCTGGATGGTCGACTCGGCCTGGTTGCGGGCCTCGATGCGCTCGCGGCGCTTCTCGTCTTCCTCGGCGTGTTGCTCGGCTTCCTCCTGCATCTGCTCGATCTGGTCGTCCGAGAGCCCAGCGCCACCTTCGATGGTAATCTGTTCCTCGTTGCCCGAGCCCTTGTCCTCGGCTGAAACGTTGACGATGCCGTTCTCGTCGAGGGCGAAAGTGACCTCAATCTGGGGCACGCCGGCGGGTGACGGCGGAATGCCGGTCAGCGAGAACTCCCCGAGTAGTTCGTTCTCGTTTGCGATCTCACGCTCGCCCTGGAAGACACGAATCTGGACCTGCGTCTGGTTGTCCTGGGCGGTCGTGAAGATTTTCGACTCCTCGGTCGGGATAGTGGTGTTTTTCTCGATGAGGCGCTCGAAGAGTCCGCCCTTGACCTCGACACCCAGCGACAGCGGCGTCACGTCCACGAGCACGATGTCGTCGACATCGCCGGAGAGGACGCCACCCTGGATGGCGGCACCCAGCGCGACGGCCTCGTCGGGGTTGACGTTTTTCTTGGGTTCCTGGCCGGCGAGCTCCTCGACTTTCTCCTGAACCTGCGGCATCCGGGTCGAGCCACCGACGAGGATGACTTCGTCGATATCTGACTTGCTGTAGCCGGCGTCGGAGAGTGCCTGCTCGGTCGGGCCGACAGTCCGCTCGACCAGATCCGAAGTCAGCGATTCGAACTTCGCCCGCGTCAGGGAGGTGTCGAGGTCTTTCGGACCATCGTCGTCAGAAGCGATAAAGGGCAGCGTGATGGTCGTCTCCTTGCGGTTCGAAAGCTCGATTTTCGCCTCCTCGGCGGCGTCGTACAGCCGCTGGAGCGCCTGGCGGTCCTCGCGGAGGTCGATACCGTGCTCGGCTTCGAACTCGTCTGCGAGGTGCTCGACGATGGCCGCGTCCCAGTCGTCGCCACCGAGGTCGTTGTCACCGTTGGTGGCGACCACTTCGTAGACGCCGCCGCCGAGTTCCAGAATCGAGACGTCGAAGGTTCCCCCACCGAGGTCGTAGACGAGGACGGTCTGGTCGGACTCGTCGTCGAGCCCGTAGGCCATCGCCGCAGCCGTGGGCTCGTTGATGATGCGTTCGACCTCGAAGCCGGCAATCTCGCCGGCGTCTTTGGTGGCCTGGCGCTGCCGGTCAGAGAAGTAGGCGGGGACCGTGATGACGGCTTTCTCCACCTCGTCGCCGAGGTAGTCCTCGGCGTCGCGTTTGATTTTCTGGAGCGTCATCGCCGAGACCTGCTCGGGCGTGTACTCCTCGCCCTCCATCTCGACGGTGTAGTCGTCCTCGCCCATGTGCCGCTTGATGGACTCGATTGTGTTGTCAGGGTTCTGGACGGCCTGGTTTTTCGCGGGCTTGCCTACCAGCTGTTCGCCCTCGTCGAACGCGACCACGGACGGAGTCGTACGGTCACCCTCGCTGTTGACGATAATCTCGGGGTCACCGCCTTCCATGACCGCGAACGCACTGTTCGTGGTCCCAAGGTCGATGCCGAGAATCTTGTTGCTTGCCATGTTGTCAGGCTATACCCGCCAGAATCGGTTAAAAGTTGCTAGATACGTCAGGGACGGCGCAAAGGTATCCCCGTTCCTGCTTGCGGTTTTGGCTCTGCCCCCTGGTTTCTGACCACATCGTATAAGTCGACCGCAATCAGACCCCTCGACCGCGCCGCCGTTATCGCGCCGGCGGGTCCGACGAGACGACCTTCCCGAACAGGTCACGCCTGTCCGCCACGGCACGGTAGGCACGCTCCCTGAACGTACCGTAGTTCTCGAACTGGCGGAACAGGTCCACGACCGGCCGCAGGTCCCCGCCGACTTCTGACTGGAGAATCGCTTCCTCGATGGACTTACCACAGGAGTACACTGCCTCGGCAGTCACCAGATGCGCACACTCCTCGTAGTTCTCGGGCAGGCGCTCGCGCGTCTCCGCGTCGAGGTCGGAGAAGCCGACCAGTGTCACGTCAGACTGCTCGGCGATGCGTCTGGCACACCACGTACAGAAACCACAGTCGTCGTCGTAGACGAGTGTCGGTGTGTCCATACCGGGAGTACGTCTGCGAGACTCCTGTACGTTCCCCCAACCTGTTTCGGGGGCGGCTGTCACTCGTCGTCGGATTGCGCGGTCGCACCGCTGACAGCAGCGGCGGGTTGTTTCCCTGCGAGTGCAGTGCCAAAGAGGAGCAGCGGCACGCCGACGACGAGGATGCCGACGCTGTCCCCGATGGCGGAGAGAAGCTGGACCGCAAGCGGTACGACTCGGACCGGTGTCGCCAGCGGTGTTGTGAGGACACTCGACACCGCGACGCCGGCCGCGATTGTCAGCCCCGCACGCAATCGCCTGCCGTGTCCAACGGCGAAGCCGGCAGGCAGAAACGCGAACACGGCAAGGAACAGCGGGAGCCGTGGCCGGATTCCGATCCACGGGACGCGACCGTAGAACAGCGACCCGGCCTGCATCGCCGCGACGACTGCTATCCCGGTCCCGACAGCGGCCCCTGCGAGGACGTGCCGAAAGCCGAGTCGGTCGCGACTCCGACCCGCCGTCAGGACGCCGAGGGCGAGCGTCCCGGCGCCACAGCCAAAGAGGAGCACTTTGGTCGTCCCGAGAGCCCCGAGGAGTCCGCCGGCAAGCGAGAGCAAGAGCGCAGTTCCACCGCCAGCAAACAGGATACGAGCGGGCCGGTCGACGGCCCAGGGACTGTGTTCGGTCGCTTTTCGCAGGAGGTTTCCGGTCGCACCAACGGCACCAGCCAGCAGTCCCGCCGGCAGGACGACGGCGACGAGACCGTTCAACAGGATGACCGGCCCGACGAGGTCAGCGACGGCGAGCCAACTCCAGACCGAGCCGACCGGTCGCTCCCGGGGGACGAAGGTGACGAATCCACCGCGGTCATACGAGGTCAACACAAGTTTCGAGCGGTCAGCGGTGACTTCACTACCGGGGACGGAGCTTCTGACCGCGGTCCCGTTTGGGGCTTCGACGACGAGTCGGTCAGCGCCGAGTCCGTCGAGGTTTCTGTAGCCGTAGGACTGGGAGAACGCATCGACGCGAAGTGTGTCGCCGACGGAACGCGTTGCAAAGTCGTACTGGACGTAACGGGCTATCAGGACGCCGTCCTCGGAGACGGTGACAGACCGGAGGTCGGGGCCAAAGTACCGGGCCTCGACGAGCGTCCGTCGGAGCGTTTCGTTTTGTCGCAGTCGTGTGAGCGTCTCGTCGTCCCGTATCGTATTCCGGACGACCCACGTCGCCGTGGTGTTGTCGTGAACGACGACGGTCGCAGTGCTGTTCGTGACCGCAAGCGAAAGGCCGTGTTCGGCCGCCCGGTCTTCGAGGGCGTCACCACAGGGCGCACAGACCGGTCTCGGCGGGGGCGCACCGGACGCCGGCCCGACAACGAGCGGGCCAACGAGGAGGAGACCGACGACCAGAGGGAGGGCTAGCCGGGAACTGGAGACCATGCCGGCGCTTCGACGGGCCGTACAAAATGTGTACCGGACGACCAGTTCGGCCGACTGTCGAGTTACTCCTCGTGTCCGGAGCCGTCACTGACGGCAACCTGTGCGGTGCGGATGACCTTGCCAGCCATCTCGTAGCCGTCGCGATGGACCTGTGCAACGGTCCCCTCTGGCTGGTCGGAGGCGATGGTCGCCAGCGCTTCGTGGCGCTGCGGGTCGACTTCGTCGCCGGGTTCGGGTTCGACGGGCGTGACGTTCTCCTTGTCGAGTTCGTCGTCGAACTGCTTGAGCGTAGACTCGACGCCGCCGCGGATATCGGTGCCCTCCTCCTGGTCCAGTGCGCGTTTGAGGTTGTCGCGCACGTCGACCAGCCGGGAGACGAGGTCTTCCGTCGCGCGCTGTTTCTCCTCTTCCATGCGCTTTTGCTGGCGTTTCTTGTAGTTCTGGAAGTCGGCCTGCTTGCGTGCGAGCCGCGATTCGAGGTCGTCGATGTCTTCCTCACGGTCGGCGAGTTCGGATTCGAGGGTTTCGACGCGGGACTGAAGCATCGCGACGGCCTGAGCCGTCGTCTCCGGCGATGCCCGTTCGATGCGGTCGAGCAGGTCGTCCTCGACTGTGACCGCCTCGTCGTCGAAGAGGGAATCGCCGGCGTCGGTCTCGTCGACATCCTGTGTGGAGCCGATGATGGCCGACAGCGCCGCATCGGCGTCGCCATCAGGTGCTTCGGCGAACTCGTCGAGGTCGTCGGAGTCGGACGAGTCCACTCCGTCGGCCCCGGCATCCTCGCCAGTCTCGCCGTGTTCGTCCGGGGACTCCTCTTCCGTCGCGTCCTGCTCGCTCATACCCGGAGGATGGAGGCACGCGCCTAAAAGCCGCCCGGTAGCTTCTTGCCTCCCGACCCGCTTGCCACAGGCAGTGAACGCGGAGTTCCACTTCGAACTCGCCGTCTGTCAGTGGGCCGAGCGACACTGGCCACCCGACGGCGACCGCGAGCGTCCGGTCGTCGTCGCCCGGCAACTCGGCACGAAGTACCGCCGGTGGGACACTGTCGTCCTGGTCTGTGACCCGGATGGGCTCGCGGCCCGCGCACGTTTTGGTACCCAGGGGCTCGATTCGGACCTGCTACACGTCGTCCGCAACGCGCCCGCGGAGTGGGCGTGGTATCGCGACGCGCTTCCGGACCCGGGGTATCCGTGGCGATACGTCCGGGAAGCCGTCCATCGTGCGGCCGACCGCGGCGTCGTCGAGACACGCACCAACGGCAACCGCATCGAACTACGCCGGAAGTGGACCTACCCCGACTGGGTGGACCGGGTCGTCGCTATCGAGAACAAACCGGACCTGACCGCCAGTGCAGCCCGCAGCCTCGCCCCGCAACTCGAACGTGACGTGGCGCTCTCTCTCGCTGACGAGGTGTGGGTCGCGACCCGCGACACGGGCGAGGCGGTCACACCCGCCCTCTTCGAGGGGATTCCCGTCGAGGCGGGTATCCTGACAGTCGACCCCGAACGTCGGGGCGCAAGCGCTGTCGAGGCGACGTGGCAACCCCGGACGCTAGCCGTCGACGACCCCGGGACACGCATCGAGGAGCGTCCGAGTGGTGGTGACCACGACGCGTCCGCTGCGCGCTTTACCTATCTCGACCCCAGCGAAAAAGCCAACAAGCGCCTCGAAATCGCCGAGCGAGCCTACGAACGGGGCTGGCGTGCGTACGTCGACTCGATGCGGCCGGACTGTCGCTATTTCGAGGTCCATCCCACGCCTGCCGTAGCTCGCCCCTACTGTTCCGCCAAGGGCTGTCACCAGACACAGGGGGAGTGTGCCGGCTCCTGTCCCGAGTTCGAACCGGAGCCGCCATCGTGGCGACAACAGGAGTGGCCACTGGACGGTGGACCGGGAAGCGTGCTCAAGCGGTTGCTCGCGGAGCAACGAGCGCGCCGGCGGCCGGAGCCGGAGTGAGAAAACGAATCGGTGGTCGAAAGCCTGCTCAGGCGAAGGTCCGGGACACGTCGGCTTCCTCGTCGTCCTGCTCCATCTTGTCGTAGGCCTCCTCGAAGTCGACCATGCGGACCTCGGTGCGGTCCTCGCGGATGGCGAACATCCCGGCCTCGGTACAGATGGCTTTCACGTCGGCACCGGAGGACTCCTGTGCCATCTCTGCCAGCATCCCGAAGTCCACGTCGTCCGCGATGTTCATGTTGCGGGTGTGGATTTTGAATATCTGCTCGCGACCCGTCTCGTCGGGCTTGGGCACTTCGATGAGGCGGTCGAAGCGGCCGGGCCGGAGAATGGCACGGTCGAGCATGTCGAAGCGGTTAGTCGCGGCGATAATACGAATCTCGCCGCGGTCCTCGAAGCCGTCCATCTCGCTGAGCAGTTGCATCATCGTCCGCTGGACCTCCGCGTCGCCGGAGGTCTTGGAGTCGGTCCGCTTGGCGGCGATGGCGTCGATTTCGTCGATGAAGATGACGGCGGGTTCGTGCTGGCGTGCCAGCTCGAAGAGGTCGCGGACGAGCTTTGCGCCCTCGCCGATGAACTTATGGACCAGTTCCGACCCGGCCATCTTGATGAAGGTGGCGTCGGTCTGGTTGGCGACGGCTTTCGCGAGCATCGTCTTCCCGGTGCCGGGCGGGCCGTGCAACAGCACGCCCGATGGCGGGTCGATGCCGACATCTTCGAACATGTCGGGGTTTTTCAGCGGCATCTCGACAGTCTCGCGGACCTCCTCTATCTGGTCTTTGATGCCGCCGATGTCCTGGTAGGTGACCTCCGGGGACGCGTCGACCTGCATCACGCGAGCGCGCACGTCCGTCTCATCGTCAAGCGATTTGACGATAGAGAGGGAGTTGTTCACTGCAACCCGTGAGTCGGGTTCGAGGTCTTCCCGCATCTCGTCGGTGACCTCGGTGAGTGCCTCCTGATTGTTGCCGTGTTGCTTGATGATAACACCTTCGCTGGTGACTTCCTGTACCGTCGCCACGAACAGTGGCGACTGTTTGAGCTTCTTGTTCTCGTGGGTCAGGCGCTCGAGTTTCTGCTGGTACTTGTTGTTCTCCGCGTTGGCGTCCAGCAGTTTGTCACGCATCTCCTCGTTCTGTGCTTCGAGGACTTCGAGGCGCTCCTGCAACGCCTCGATCTTCTCCTGCTGGGAGACGTCTTCGTCGTACGGCAGGTCGACGTCGTCCACAGTATCGGTCATTACACCCCTTCTAGCGTTTCGTATAATAAGAGGTTTCGGGTCGTTACCAAACCCTGAAACCCCGTGCAAGCTGTGTGATAATCGCTGCCAATAGGCACCGTTTGCCAGGGTGTTTCGGAACCGGCAACCAGATTCTCCTCAGTTATAAATCTGAATAGGAATTATTATCAGTCTGTATGTCCCACTGGGAAGTACAATGAGTGCCACAGAGACAGCCTCCCCGGAAGCGGACGGCGAGGACGGCTGGGAAGCGGTCGAGGACCTCCCCCCGAGCGCGAAACTGGTCGCCAAGGTGTTGGAGTACAACGACACGCTCACGCAGAGCCAGCTAGCCGACGAGACGATGCTGCCACCCCGGACAGTTCGCTACGCGCTGAGCCGACTGGAAGAGGTCGGCGTCGTCACCTCGCGGTTCTCCTTTGCCGACGCGCGCAAGCGCATCTACACGCTCACAATCGAGTAACGGACTGTTTGTCCACGGACCACTTTCACCGCGCTCTGACAACGCATAAACGGGGAGGTGTTCTATCCCCGTGCAATGACCAGGGTCATCCACACGGGGGACACCCACCTCGGCTACCAGCAGTATCATCAGCCCGAGCGACGGGAGGACTTTCTCGACGGGTTCCGGCAGGTCGCCGAGGACGCCATCGACGACGATGTCGCTGCCGTCGTCCACGCCGGCGACCTCTTTCACGACCGCCGGCCGACCCTGCCCGACATCATGGGTGCGATGGACGTACTCCGAACCCTGGACGACGCTGACATCCCCTTTCTTGCCGTCGTCGGCAACCACGAGGCCAAACGCGACGCCCAGTGGCTCGACCTCTACGAGTCCCTGGGGCTGGCCACGAGACTCGGTGCCGAGCCCGTGGAACGGGACGGGGTCGCCTTCTACGGGCTGGATTTCGTTCCCCGTGCGAAGCGCCCGGACCTCGATTACGATTTCGGCTCCCACGACGCCGACTACGCCGTGCTCGTCTCGCACGGTCTCTTCCAGCCGTTTCCCCACGGCGACTGGGATGCACAGGAGGTTCTGACCGAGGCAAACGTCGAGTTCGACGCCGTGCTTCTCGGCGACGACCACACGCCCCGGACGAAGTTCGTCGAGGAGCCACACGAGGCGTGGCTGACGTACTGCGGCTCGACGGAGCGGGCGAGTGCCGACGAACGCGACGAGCGCGGCTACAACGTCGTCGTCTTCGATGACGGGGACAGTGGGGCCGACGGCGTGGACGTGCGCCGCCGCGGACTGGATACCCGCTCGTTCGTCTTCGTCGATGTCGAACTCGGAGAGGGCGAAGGTATCGAGCGAGTCCGCGAGCGCGTCGGGCAGTACGACCTCGAAGATGCCGTCGTCTCGGTCTCCATCGAGGGCGAGGGCGACCCCGTGACGCCGGCGAGCATCGAGGAGTACGCCGACGAGCAGGGCGCGCTCGTGGCCCGGGTCTCGGACCACCGCGAACTGACCGACGAAAGCGAGGTCGAGGTGAGCTTTGCCGACCCCGACGAGGCGGTCCGCGAGCGCATCCGTGACCTCGGACTCAGCCCCGCAGCGCGGGACATAGACGAGACCATCCGCGCGAGCAAGGTTGCGGATTCGAACGTCGCCGACGCTGTCGAGGACCGCGTTCAGGAGTTCGCCGAGAACGCGGATGCCGGGGCCTTCGAGAGCGCTGAGGACCCGGAAGCGATGGGGGCCGGAAGCGACGACGCCGCCAGTGACGACGGAGGAGAGGACTCCGGGGGGGCGACCGGCGTGGATTCTGGTGTCGACGACTCGGCTTCGCCCCCGGGCCAGAGCGGTGGCGAGACTGAGATAGCCGGTGAGAGCGACGGAGGCGGGTCGAATGACGGCGGCGGAGTCGAGACGGGTGATGGCGGCGACACCGGCACAGCGACAGATGCCGGTGACGGGGCAGCATCTGATGACGACGGGCAAGTCACGATGGAGGATTACCTATGAGGTTCGACCGCGTTCGGCTGGAGCAGTTCAAATGCTACGACGACGTGGATGTCTCGCTATCACCGGGTGTCACGGTCATTCACGGCCTGAACGGCAGTGGGAAATCCTCGCTACTGGAGGCGTGTTTCTTCGCGCTCTACGGGTCGAAGACGCTCGATAAGACACTCGATGAGGTGGTGACTATCGGAGCTGAGGGGGCCGTCGTCGAACTGTGGTTCACCCACGCCGACAAGTCCTATCACGTCGAGCGCCGACTCAGCGCTCGTGACGACGGCGCAGTGACCACCAAATGCGTACTGGAGGGGCCCGAGGGTACCTACGAGGGTGCTCGCGAGGTGCGCCGCCGTGTGACCGAACTGCTCCGGATGGACCACGACGCCTTCGTCAACTGCGCATACGTCCGCCAGGGCGAGGTGAACAAACTCATCAACGCCTCCCCGTCGGACCGCCAGGACATGCTCGATGACCTGCTCCAACTCGGCAAACTGGAGGAGTATCGGGACCGCGCGAGCAAGGCCCGCGTGGGCGTCGGTCGCGTCCGCGACGACAAACAGGGCGCACTTGCGGAAATCGAAGACCAGATTGCCGAGAAAGAGGAGAAGGACCTCCACGAGCAACTGAACGCCCTCCAGTCCACGCTTGGCGAAGTAAACGAGGACACCGAGCGCTTCGAGGAGAATCGTGACAACGCCCAGCAGACACTCTCGGAAGCAGAATCCGTACTGGAGGAATACGAGGAGAAGCAGGCCGAACTGGCCGAACTGAACGAGGACATCGAAGAGCTACGGGCGAAAATCGAGAGCGACGAGCGCGAGCGCGAGGAACTCGCCGAGAAACTGGCAGACCTCCGTGAGCAACGCGAGAGTGCAAGCGAGCGCAGAGCGGAACTGCTCGAGGAAACGGACCTCGACAGTGCCGACCCCGACGCAATCGAGGCTCGTATCGACGACCTGGATAGCGAGGTCGAGGAAGTCACCGAGCGTATCCGCGAACTGAGCGTCGAGAAGCAGGAACACGACGGCGAAGCCGAGAACGAAACCGAGCGCGCAGAGGAACTCGACACGCAGGCAGACGAGAAACGCGAGAAGGCCGAAACTCTGGCACAGGAAGTTGCGGAGGGCCGGGACCTCGTCGCCGAGAAGCGCGAGGAACTGGCCGACCTGGCTGCCGAGATTGCGGACCACCGCGAGGCCTTCGAGCAGGCGGCCGTCGACGAGGGCGAAGCCGGGACACGCCAGTCGGAGGTCGCCGAGGAGCTTGCGGATATCCGCGAGGAGCGGGCGAGCACCGAGGAACAACTTTCGAACGCCGAGGAGCGACTCGCCGAAGCACAGTCACTGCTGGAGGCGGGGAACTGTCCCGAGTGTGGCCAGCCAGTCGAGGAGTCACCCCACGTCGAGTCCATCGACGACCGGCAGAACGCCGTCGAACAGTTAGAGGAGGACCTCGATACACTGCGCGAGCGGGAGTCGGAACTCTCCGAGCGCCTGGAACGGCTGGAACAACTGGCCGAGCAGGAGTCGACTATTCAGCAACTGGAACACGACCGCGAGAGCCTCCAGCAACTGGTCGAGGAACGCGAGTCGGCACTCGACGAGAAGGAAACGACCGCCGAGGAGTTGCGCGAAGAAGCGGCGGAGTTGGCCGAGAAGGCAGCGGCGTGTCGGGAGCGCGCCGAGACGGCACGCGAGGAAGCTGCTGCCTGCCAGGAAGGGATAGCGGAGTGCAATCAGGAGAAGGCCGCTCTGACTGGACGCATCGAGCAACTCGACGCACTGGCGGCGGCAGTCGAGGAAGTCGACGAGTACGACGACCGCATCGAGGACATCCGTGAGCGCCGGAGGGAACTGGCCGACCGCAACGACGAGCGCCGCGACCACCTCACGGACAAGCGCGAACGGCGCGGGGAACTGGCAGAAGCCTTCGACGAGGAGCGCATCGAGGAGGCCCGTGGCGAAAAGGAACGCGCGGAGGCGTACCTGGAACAGGTCGGTGAGAAACTGGACGAGCTCGAAGCCGAGAAAAACCAGCTCCAGACACGGATTGGCGGTCTGAAGGCCGAAATCGAGGACCTGGAGACACTGCGGGACCGCCGGGACCAGGTCTCGTCGACAGTCGACCACCTCGACTCGCTGTACGAGGAGGCCGAACAACTGGAGGAGATGTACGGACAGCTCCGGGCGGAACTGCGCCAGCGCAACGTCGAGAGCCTGGAACGGATGCTCAACGAGACGTTCGAACTGGTCTACGAGAACGATTCCTACTCCCGTATCGAACTCGACGGGGAGTACCGGCTGACAGTCTATCAGAAAGACGGCGAGACGCTGGAACCCGACCAGCTCTCCGGCGGGGAGCGCGCGCTGTTCAACCTCAGCCTGCGGTGTGCCATCTACCGGCTGCTCGCCGAGGGAATCGAGGGCACAGCACCGATGCCGCCGCTCATCCTCGACGAGCCGACTGTCTTTCTCGACTCGGGCCACGTCTCACAGCTGGTCGAACTCGTCGAAGAGATGCGGTCGCTGGGGGTCGAACAGATACTCGTCGTCAGCCACGACGAAGAACTCGTCGGCGCGGCCGACGACCTGCTGACCGTCCGGAAGAACGCGACGACCAACCGCTCGACGGTCGAGCGGGCGGAGACAGCCGACGCCAGCCTGCTGGTCGAAGCCGGCGACTGACACGCGGGCTATCTCAGGCGCGACTTGTCACCAGGTCACTGGCGGTCGACGAGCGCGGCAAGTGCCGCATCCGCATCGTCGGTTGTGTCATAGCCACGCTCACCGCCGATGTCGGCTTCTTCGAGCAGGCCGGCAGCGCGGAACTCCGCGAGCATGCCGTGCAGGTCACTCTCACAGAGGTCGTACGCTGCGGTGAGCGTCCGTACGTCGATCGGGCCGCGAGTCTCGATTTCAAGCAGGAGACCCAGCGCTTGCTCGTCGTGGGCGGCAGTAACGAGCGTGCGAACCGCGTCCGGGACGGCACTGCTTGCGGTCTCCAGCGGGGATTCGCCCTCGATGACATCGAACTCGTCGTTTGGCAAGTGGGTTGTTTCCCCGGTGTCGGGGTCCTGCACAAGGCTCGACTCGCCGGATTCCTTGAGCAGGAGATACCGCGTGCCATCCGCGTCTTCGACGGTTCGCATCCGCCCGCGGGGGAGCGTGGACTGGTCTGTGTCAGAACTATCCGCAGTCTCCGACAGCTCTGTCTCGTCGTCGGCCCCCGAGTCGTCCAGTTTTTCCTCGACGATGCGCTTGCTCTTGCGGTACTGGTAGAGACCGTAGGCGAGGATGATACCGCCGGCAGCCCCGAGGCGGCCGCCGACCGTGAAGTTCTCCAGAAAGACGATGTACATCACACCGAGTGCAGCGACGAGGAGACCGACGTTGAAGATGGCAACGAGCGCCCAGAAGCGGGTGCTGACAGCCGGGTCGACATCGTTGTCCGGCAGGCCTGACGCCTCCGGTGCTCTCGGTGCCTTCGGCGCTCTCGGAACGTCAGGTCCCAAGTCCAGGTCGGATTCGGGGTCAGGCTCCTGGTACTCCTCCGAGAGGTCGCCGTACCCCGAGAACGGCTCGGAGTCGCCGTCGGCATCGTCGCTGCGGTCGAACATGACCGGTCGTTGGCTACCAAGCGCAAAATGCAGTTCGGTCCCTGTACCCTCACACCGGCACTTACACCATTTCAGTCACGTCGACTGTCTCGGCGGACTGCATCCACGCGAGCGGGTTCTCCGTATCGTACAACACCACGTCCCCACCTTCCTCGTAGGCCCCAACAGCCGCGATAGCCTCGGGTTCGCCCAGCGGCTGGCTCGATTCACTGTCACTGCGCCCGACATCCGTCCCTTCCGTGCCTTCGGTCATTGCGACAGCAGGTGGTATGAGAGAGCGTACCAAATACTTTCCGGCAGCGGTAAGCGCTGGCTACGGCAGGGGGGCGTGGTCACCCTGATTGCGGACGGCGGTCAACCGGGGAGACCGTCGGGATTTTAGGGACCTGTCTCGAAGGGGCGATAGCGACCATGGACCAGTTCGAACTCGGGGACTTCGAGGACAAGAAGAGCAGACCGGTTGCCGAGGAAGCACAGGCCGTTGCGGGCAACGGCGGGAGCGACGACGTTACCTACGTCGACACGACCGAGCAACTGTTCCCCGAAGTCGAGGACACCATCGAACTGGTCGTTACGCAAGTCGATTACACTATCGACGGAAACGGCGACGACGAACGCCCGATTATCCACGTGTTCGGCCGGACTGCCGACCACGAGGTGGTCCACGTCCGCGTCCACGACTTCCGGCCGTACTTCTATGCCCCGGCCGAGAACGTCTCCGAGGGCCGGCTGATGGAGTACGAGCGGATTACCGGCTGGGAGGAGACCGACGACGACGGCGAGCCCTACGAATCGATTCGAGGGGAACGCCTGGTCAAAATGTTCGGCCAGACGCCCCGTGACGTGGGCCAGGTTCGTGACGAGTTCGACCACTACGAGGCAGACATTCTCTTTCCGAACCGGTTTCTCATCGACAAAGACGTCACCAGCGGCATCCGCGTCCCCGCCCGAGCAATCGATGACGGAAGCGACCGGACGACGCTGAAAGTCCACCACGACGAAGTCGAACCGGTCGATGTCGAGGCCCCGCTACGGGTGAACACCTTCGATATCGAGGTCGACGACCGCTCGGGCTTTCCCGAGGACGGCGAGGAGCCAATCATCTGTCTCACCTCGCATGACTCCTACCGCGACGAATACATCGTCTGGCTGTTCGACCCCCCAGCGGGTATCGAGGGACCCGAGGCCCTCGCCGAGTACGACCCCATCGGCGAGGACTTCGAGGCCGATGTCCGAAAGTTCGATACCGAGGAGGCGATGCTGGACGCCTTCATTGCCTACATCGAGGAGACTGATGCGGACTTGCTGACGGGCTGGAACTTCACCGACTTCGACGCCCCGTACCTGCTGGACAGGCTGGAAGAACTGGACCCGGCGACAGACCACGACCTCTCGATTGACCGCCTCTCCCGCGTCGACGAGGTCTGGCGGTCGGACTGGCAGGGACCGGACGTGAAAGGGCGGGTCGTCTTCGACTTGCTCTATGCCTACCAGCGGACGAAGTTCACTGAACTCGAATCCTATCGGCTGGACGCCGTCGGAGAGACGGAACTCGGCGTCGGCAAGGAACGCTATACTGGAGACATCGGCGACCTCTGGGAGCAGGACCCGGAGCAACTACTGGAGTACAACCTCCGCGACGTGGAACTCTGTGTCGAGTTGGACCACGAGCAGGACATCGTCGACTTCTGGGACGAGGTGCGACAGTTCGTCGGCTGCAAAATCGAGGACGCCACCACGCCCGGCGATGCCGTCGACATGTACGTCTTGCACAAACTCCACGGCAACTTCGCACTGCCCTCGAAGGGAGCTCAGGAGGGCGAAGAGTACGAAGGCGGAGCCGTTTTCGACCCCATCACCGGCGTCCGCGAGAACGTCAGCGTGCTGGACCTGAAGTCGCTGTACCCGATGTGTATGGTGACGACCAACGCCTCACCGGAGACAAAAGTCGACCCCGACGCCTACGACGGCGACACCTACCGCGCCCCCAACGGCACGCACTTCCGCAAGGAACCGGACGGCGTCATCCGAGAGATGGTTGACGAACTTCTGACAGAGCGCGAAGAGAAGAAGGCGCAGAGAAACGAATTCAGTCCCGAAGACCAGGAATACGAGCAGTACGACCGACAGCAAGCAGCTGTCAAGGTTATTATGAACTGCTTTACACCGGACACGGAAGTGTTGACGCCCGACGGCGTCCAGAACATTCGTGACCTCGGCGTGGGCGATGAGGTGTACTCGCTGGACCCGGAGACGATGGAGATGGAAGTGAAGCCAGTTGTCGAGACGCACGCCTATCCGGACTACGACGGCGAACTGGTCGATATCGAGACCAGCAAAATCGACTTCAACGTGACACCGAACCACCGGATGCTCGTCCGGAAGAACGAGACAAACGGTATTACCCAGGATGGTTGGTATTTCGAAGAGGCAGGGGCCCTGGACCGGGCGACGAACTACGAACTCCCCCACGACTGGGACGGACCCGACGGGGAGTCACTCGACGAGGTGGACCTGACCCAGTACGTGGACGACTACGAAGTCTGGGTACGCCCGTCGGTTCATGGCCACACATTCGCGGCGGAAATCGGCTACTATCCGGACACAGTCTTGAAAAACGACATCGGTGAGGAGGGATACGTCTTCGGTCCCGGGGAGTTCGAGGAACACCGCGAGTATATCGAGGAAATCGCAGAGCGGACGTACATCCACGCAGAATCCGGTCGGAAGTGGATTCCACGCGTCTACGACGGTGACGACTTCCTCGAACTACTGGCGTGGTACATCACCGAGGGCAACGTCTACACCTCGGAGACGAAAGAGTTCGGCGAGAAGTTGCGCGGGTCGGCAACGACTGTCAAGATAGCGCAGGAGGCACCGGCGGTCGCTGACGGTGGCGAGAGCGACCACAGCCGTATCGGAGCGTTGCTCGACCGGATGGAGTTCGACTATTTCGTCGATGACCGGAGTTACCAGTTCACGTCTCGTCTCCTCGGAACAGTCCTCACGAATCTCTGTGGCGGCGATAGTTTCGAAAAGCAAATTCCGGAGTTCGTATTCGACGTGAGCGACGAACAGAAGTGTCGGTTCCTCGACACCCTTATTGACGGGGACGGTGACCGCCAGCCGAACTCGTGGCGGTATACCACTTCCAGCGACAAACTCCGGGACGACGTTCTTCGCCTCTGTGCACACCTCGGAGTGACTGCACATTACAACCGAAATAGTGAGTCGTGGCGGATTTACGGAAACGAGGACGCGAAGAACACCCTCCGAATGCACCGCAGTGCCGACCGAAGTCAGGCCGATAGCGGGGTCTACTGTGTCACAGTCGAAGACAACCACACGCTCCTCGCAGGCCGGAACGGCAAATTCCAGTTCGTCGGTCAGTCGCTGTATGGCGTGCTTGGCTGGGACCGATTCAGGCTCTACGACAAGGAGATGGGGGCCGCTGTGACCGCCACTGGACGCGAGGTTATCGAATACACGGACGAAGTCGTCCAGAACGAGGGGTACGAAGTCGTCTACGGGGACACTGACTCAGTGATGCTGGAGGTCGGTGATATCGGACCGGAAGATGTCGACGGGGATGTCGAAGTTACCGACGAGATGCGCGAGAAGCACCCGGAGATGGACGACGATGAACTGGCAACGATTGCAGCGACCATCCAGAAAGGGTTCGAACTGGAGGCGGTCATCAACAGTTCCTATGATGAGTTCGCACTGGAGCAGTTGAACGCCGAACAACACCGCTTCGAAATCGAGTTCGAGAAACTCTACCGTCGCTTCTTCCAGGCGGGCAAGAAGAAACGCTACGCGGGCCACATCGTCTGGAAGGAGGGCAAAGACGTCGACGACATCGACATCACGGGCTTCGAGTACCAGCGCTCCGATATCGCGCCCATCACCAAGGAAGTCCAGAAGGAGGTCATCGACATGATAGTGACCGGGACGGACATCGAGACCGTCGAGTCCTATCTCCACGAGGTCATCGAGGACTTCCGTGCGGGCAACGTCTCACTGGACGACGTTGGCATCCCCGGCGGTATCGGGAAGAAACTGGATAGCTACGACACCGACACCGCACAGGTCAGAGGCGCGAAGTACGCCAACCTGCTGCTGGGAACGAACTTCCAGCGTGGCTCGAAGCCCAAGCGCCTCTATCTGGAGAAGGTCCACCCGGACTTCTTCAAGCAGGTGGAAGCGGAGATGGGTCTGGACCCCTCCGAGGACCCACTGTATGGGGAGTTCAAGCGCGACCCCGATGTCATCTGCTTCGAGTACGCCGACGAGGTTCCCGAGGCTTTCGAGGTGGACTGGGACAAGATGCTGGAAAAGACCCTGAAAGGGCCTATCGAGCGCATCATCGAAGCCCTGGGTATCTCCTGGGAAGAGGTCCGGTCCGGACAGGAACAGACGGGCCTCGGCCAGTATATGTAACAGGTCTATCCCGACAATCTCCTCGTACAGACACGCCGCTGCAGACGAATCTACGGGACTGAGCGTGCCCTGTCTAGCGGCAATCGATATACCGGACCTCTTTCCCAATGAAGAAAATAATTTGTAGATGGTGAAAACTCGACCAAGAGATTGCGAAAGTATTATGGGTGAGACTGCCCTTTTTTCGGTTGACCTAAGACAACTATGGCTACACTGGAAATCGACAACCTCCAAGCGAAAGTCGCCGAAGAGGACGGCGAGCAGATTCTTCGAGGCGTTGATCTGGAAGTACAGAGCGACGAGATTCACGCGCTGATGGGGCCAAACGGCAGCGGAAAGTCCACGCTGGCGAAAGTCATCGCCGGCCACCCTGCCTACGAAGTCACCGGTGGCGACGTGTTGCTGCACCTCGATGGTGACGAGTTCGACGAGGAGATTCCCGAAGACCTGGAGACGTGGGACCTGCTGGACCTCGAAGCGAACGAGCGGGCCGCACTGGGTATCTTCCTCGGTTTCCAGTACCCCGCCGAAATCGAGGGTGTCACGATGGTGAACTTCCTCCGGACGGCACTCAACGCAAAGCTCGAAGAGCGCGAAGAGCTGTTCGAGGACGAGGAAGAAGAAGAAGAAGCAGACGAGGCCGAGGCGACCAACGAGGACGCCGCAGGATACGACACCTCGCCGATGGAAGGCCCGGCCGACGAGGGCGAAATCGGCGTCGCGGAGTTCCAGCAGATTCTCCAGGAGAAGATGGAAGTGCTGGACATGGACGAGAAATTCGCCAACCGGTACCTGAACGTGGGCTTTTCCGGCGGCGAGAAAAAGCAAAACGAGGTCCTGCAGGCCGCGATACTCGAACCCGAGATTGCGGTGCTGGACGAAATCGACTCCGGACTCGACATCGACCGCCTGCAGGATGTCTCGAAGGGCATCAACGCCCTTCGCGACGAGCAGAACGCGGGCATTCTCCAGATTACCCACTACCAGCGGATTCTCGACTACGTCGAGCCCGACCACGTCCACGTGATGATGGACGGCAAAATCGTCAAAAGCGACGACGCGTCCCTGGCCGCGGAACTGGAAGACAAGGGCTACGACTGGGTCCGCGAGGAAGCCACGGCATGAGTGAGAAACTATGAGTTCAGACCAAGACCATCTCAAAGAGACAGACACGGAGAAGCGCTTCGAGTTCAAAAAAGAGGAGAATTCGGCCTTCCAGGCGGAGAAGGGCCTCGACGAGGAGACCATCCGGGTCATCTCCGAGGACAAGGACGAACCCGAGTGGATGCTAGAGCGGCGTCTCCGCGCGCTGGAGCAGTTCCAGGAGATGCCGATGCCCGAGGACTGGCCGGGTGCACCGGACCTCTCGGATGTCGACGTTGACGAAATCGTCCCATACATCCGCCCGGACATCGAGACCCGTGGCGGTGCGGAGAACTGGGAAGACCTCCCCGAAGAGATTCAGGACACCTTCGACAAACTGGGCATCCCGGAAGCGGAGAAAAACGCTCTCTCCGGCGTCGGCGCTCAGTACGAGTCCGAGATTGTCTACCAGAACATGAAAGAGCAGTGGGAGGACAAGGGCGTCATCTTCTGTGACATGGACAAGGCTGTCCGTGAGCACGAAGACATCGTCAGAGAGTACTTCATGACGAAGGCCGTGCCCCCGAGCGACAACAAGTTCGCCGCACTCCACGGCGCCATCTGGTCGGGTGGGTCCTTTGTCTATGTTCCCGAGGACACGAACGTCGAGATGCCCGTGCAGGCATACTTCCGGATGAACTCCGACGGTATGGGCCAGTTCGAGCACACGCTCATCGTCGCGGAGGAGAACTCCGAGGTCCACTACATCGAGGGCTGTTCCGCCCCGAAGTACTCGGAGTTCAACCTCCACTCCGGCGGCGTCGAGGTCTTCGTCAAGGAAGGCGCTCACGTCCAGTACTCGACCGTGCAGAACTGGTCGAAGAACACCTACAACCTCAACACCAAGCGCGCCATCGCAGAGGAAGACGCCACAATGGAGTGGGTCTCCGGGTCGATGGGGTCGAAGGCCACAATGTTGTACCCCTCGACTATCCTCAAAGGACCGGGCGCGACGGACAACCACATTACCATCGCCATGGCTGGCGAAGGACAGAACATCGACACCGGTGCGAAGGTGTACCACAACGCGCCGGACACGAAGTCGACCATCGAATCCAAATCTATCTCCAAGGACGGCGGCCGCACCAACTACCGTGGCCTCGTCCATATCGCAGACGGCGCCGAGAACGCCTCGACATCCGTCGAGTGTGACGCGCTGATGTTCGACAACGACTCCACGTCGGACACGATGCCGTACATGGAGATTCAGGAGCAGAAAGTCGACGTGGCCCACGAGGCGACTGTCGGCAAAATCGGCGACGAGGACGTCTTCTACCTCCAGAGCCGTGGACTGGACGACGACGACGCAAAGCAGATGATCGTCGCTGGCTTCATCGAACCGCTCACGGAGGAACTGCCCATCGAGTACGCCGTCGAAATGAACCGACTCATCGAACTCGAGATGGAGGGGAGCCTCGGATAGTATGAGTACACAGGTACACGCAGAACTCACAGCGGATCAGGTAGAGCAGATCAGCGAGGACCTCGACGAGCCAGAGTGGCTCACGGAGACTCGTCTCGACGCCTTCGAGGCACTCGACGACCTCGACATGCCCGATGTCATCACGACGCCGGGCCGCGAGTGGACGAACCTCGATGCGCTCGACTACGAGACGCTGGTCGACCCCCTGGACTACGCCCAGGAGAAAGACCGCGTTACCGCCGAGGGCGTCGACGTACTGGAGTGGTCGGAGGCACTCGCCGAGCACGGCGACCTCATCGAGGAGCACTTCGGGAGCGTCGTCGACCCCCAGCGGGACTTCCTGACAGCACTGTCGACGGCGCTTTTCAGCGCCGGAACAGTCGTCTACGTCCCCGAGGGTGTCGACGCCGAGGACGTGAAGGTTCGAACGACGATGAACTCCCGGTCACTGTTTAACTACACGCTCGTCATCGCCGAGGAGTCCTCGTCGGTGACGATTCTCGAACGGCAGGCGACCGGCGACGACGCAAAGCCCGTCGAAGAAGGTCGCTACTACAGCGGTGTCGTCGAGGCAATCGCTGGCGAGAACGCCTCCATCCAGTACGGTGCGCTCCAGAACCTCTCGGAGGAGACCTACAACTTCCAGGTCAAACGGGGCCACACCAGCCGGTACAGCAGCGTCGACTGGATCGAGGGGAACCTCGGCTCGCGACTGACCAAAACAAGCGTCGAGACGCGCCTGCTCGGGGACTCCTCGGAGTCCCAGATTGTGGGTGCCTTCTTCGGCCACGAGGACCAGCACTTCGACCTCGGCTCCCGTGTCTGGCACGAAGAGGAAAACACCACGGCCGACCTCGTGACCCGCGGCGTGCTGAAAGACAGCGCCCGCTCGGTCTACGAAGGCGTTCAGGATGTCGGCCGCGAGGCTTGGAACACCTCGTCGTACCAGCGCGAGAACACCCTCATGTTGAGCGACGAGAGCGAGGCAGACGCCTCCCCGAAGCTCATCATCAACAACCACGATACCGAAGCCTCCCACTCCGCGACGGTCGGACAGGTCGACGAAGAAGACCTGTTCTACATGACCTCCCGGAGTATCGACGAAGAGGTCGCCAAGAACCTGCTCGTTGAGGGCTTCTTCGTGCCCGTCCTCGAAGAGGTCGCCGTCGACGAACTCCGAGACGACCTCGAAGAGAAGGTCGCGACGAGACTGCGAGAATAGGGAGATTCCGCCGAGAATCTCATTTTTGAGTGCCGAATAACTCCGTGTTTCTGTCCCGAACAGCGATAAAAGCGCGTTCTGTGACCGCGACGGAATTCAGCGGACGACGGTGACGGGAACCGGAGACTGACGGACTATCTTTTCGGAGACGTTGCCCACGAACAGTCGGTCGGCCAGCCCGCCGCTGTGGGCACCGATGACGACGAGGTCAGCCTCCTCAGCGGCATCGAGAACAGCGGCGACGGGGTGGCCCACGTCGACGACAGTGTCCACCGAGCGGTCGTACTCGGCCGCAATCCGGGCAGCGGTCTCGAAGACAGGTGTGGCAGCTTCGTCCGCGGCGTCGCCGACATCGTCCTCCAGAGCGAGTGTCGTCGCTGGGCCGAGCATCGTCGAGGGGTTCCCGACGACGTGCAAGACCGTAATCTCCGCATCGGGGTGAAACTCCAAGGCGTGGCGGAGTGCCCGCTCACCCATCTCCGTGTTGTCCATCGGAACCAGAAGGCGAGACATGGGTGAACTACGACAAGTACGGTGATAAGTCTACGCGCCCGCTGACAGCGGGTTTAAGTTCCCGCCTCCCCCACGAGTGGATATGAGTGCGGAATACCAGCTCCGGTGGTCGCTGTGAGCGTCCAGCAGCCGGTGGCTTCGGACCACCAGCTGGCGCGACTCCTCCAGATAGGGGTCGTCCTCGAAGAGGTGGTCGAAGCTCGGGCCGCGAAACACGCCGACACCGCGGACCTGGACGACAACGTCCGGGCACTCCTGCGGGAGGCCGCCGCGGAGTCAGCGACACACCGCGAGCAGCTGGACTCGCTGGTCGAGGACCTCGAAGCCGACACGATTCCGTTCGACGAGGTGAAACAGTTGGTCGAAGCCCAGTACGAATCCGACAAGGACTTCGACGGCGTCCTCTACGACCAGCTCTGTAACGAGGAGACGGCCTACAAGTTCTACGACGACCTCATCAAAGCGGTCGAGGAGTCCGAGGCGTCGTTCAGCATCGACCGCGACCGACTCCTATCGGTCCTCAGGGAGATTCGCAGCGAGGAGGAAGAAGGCGTCGAAGAGGTAACCGACCTGATGGAGAAGGGAACATGAGTGTGAGACTACAGTCAGTCCGGCGGGGGGTCCGTTGATGAACACGGCAGACCAGTACCTGCGAGCGATTTATCTAATTCAGGAGGTCGAAGACGGGCCTGCATCGACGGGGAGTATCGCGGACAACCTGGATGTGAGTCCCGCCAGCGCCAACGAGATGATTGGCAAACTCGAAGACCAAGGCCTGTGCAGTCACGAGAAGTACAAAGGCGTCGACCTGACAGAGGACGGCATCAAGCGAGCACGCGACGCACTCCAGAACTACTGTATCATCGAGCGGTTCCTCATCGAGGTTCTCGAAGTAGAGGACTTCCGCGAGGAGGCCGACCAGCTAGAGCCGGTCATCGACGAGACGGTCGCCGAGCGACTGGACACCATCATCGACCGCGCGCCACAGTGTCCGGACTGTTTCAGCCCCGAGGACGATGTCTGTGGTCTGCTCGAACTGGAAGCCGACGCGGCTGACTGATGCTCGTCGACCCGCTGGTCGAGGCGTTCGGGCCGTTTCTGATTCCGGCAACAGTGTTCGTCATCGGTGCCATCGGCTACGGCCTGCTCATCCTGTTGACCAGATACGGCTTGCTCCCATCTCAGCAGTCCGACGATACCTGAGACGACCGGGCGACGACACACTTTTGATTTAGACGCATCTAAACAACAGCATGTTGAGTGCGAAGATGGAGGATTATCTGAAGACGGTCTATGAGCTCCAGTGCAAGGGGGACGGGCCGGTTTCCACGTCGAGTATCGCAGAGACGCTGGACGTGACACCGCCGACGGCCACCAGTATGATGGAGAAGTTAGAGGAGCGGGAGCTCGTCGAGCGCGAGAAGTACAAGGGGGTGACCCTGACCACGGAGGGAGAGACGGTCGCACTGGAGATTATCCGCCATCATCGCCTGCTGGAAACGTATCTCGCCGAGCAACTGGGCTACGACTGGGGAGAGGTCCACGACGAAGCGGACCGCCTCGAACACCACATCAGCGAGGAGTTCGAGCGCCGTGTCGCGGACGTACTCGACGACCCGGATGTCGACCCCCACGGGGACCCCATCCCGACGGAGTCACTGGACCCTGTCGAGGAATCGGCCGGCGAGACGCTCTCGGAGCACGTCGAGGGGGACCGCGTCATCGTCCAGCGTGTCCGTGACCGCGACTCCGAGGAGCTGGCCTATCTCGAAGACCACGGCATTACGCCGGGGACGCAACTGGTCGTCGAGGAGGTGGCCCCTATCGGGATGGTCACCGTCAGGCTTGCCGATGACAACACCGTCTCGCTGCCGGATGCCATCGCCGGTGCCATCCGCGTCGACGAGGCTACGGACCGCAGTGAAGCAGACAGCGCCGTCTAACCGCGCCAGGAACGTGACGGGACTGAAACGAGCACGCGGACGACGGCAGCAAGCACGGGCAAAAGGCGTTTGTTCCCCAGATGCCTCAGCATGGATACATGCGAGGGCTCGACGATACTGACCGCGAGATTCTCCGACTGCTCCTAGAGGATGCCCGACGCCCGTACAGCGACATCGCCGAGGCGGTCGACCTCTCGCCGCCGGCCGTCTCCGACCGCGTCGACCGGCTTCAGGACATCGGCCTCATTCGGCGGTTCACCGTTGATTTGGACCGCTCGATGCTCGAAGAGGGCGTTCCAGTCCTCGTGGTCGTCGACACCAGCCCCGGCGCTGCCACAGACGTGCGTGAGGGGCTGGCCGGCCTGGACGCCGTCGAGTACGTCTTCCGGACCGTCGACGACAGAGTCGTGTTCACCGCGACCGCACCCAGCGGCGAAGTCGGCACGCTCGTCGCCGACGCCGCCGAGATGGACGACATCCGGGACTACGACGTGCGACTGCTCGGGGACTCGGAGTGGTCCCCGCGGATTGCCGGTGCCGAACTCGCTGCCGAGTGTGCGGAGTGTGGCAACACCGTGGATACCGAAGGTGAGACCGAAACCCTCGACGGGGAGGTCTATCATTTCTGTTGTGGCTCCTGCCGCGCCAACTTCGTCGAGGAGTACCAGCGCCTTAGTGAAGGTGCCTAGACAAGGGGCTCTGGTTTTGATAGAAGTATTTTGGGTGCTGTGTGGCTTTGGTTTCGAAGCGACAACTGCAATGAAGTAGTATCCCCTACAGTCTCGTATGAGTACACGGACTGCGCGACTGGACCTGCGGGGGATGAGCTGTGCCAACTGCGCAGGCACAATCGAGGACAGCGTCGGGGAGCTGTCGGGCGTCCACGCAGTCGATGCGAACTACGCCACCGACGAGGGCAGCGTGGAGTACGACCCGGATGCGGTGACGCTCGGAGACATCGCCGACGCAGTCGCCGATGCCGGCTACGAGATGGCCACAGAGACGGTCACCATCGCCATCTCGGATATGTCCTGTGCGAACTGCGCCGACACCAACGAGGAGACGCTGGAAGCGACCGAGGGCGTTCTCAGTGCGGAGGTGAACTACGCCACCGACGAGGCCCGCGTCGAGTACAACCCTCGTGACGCGTCCCGCTCGGCTCTCTACGATGCCATCGAGCGGGCGGGCTATACGCCGGTTCGTCCCGACGACGGAGAGGGGGAGAGTAGCGACTCGGACCTCGACGAGCAGGGTTTTGCGCGCTCGGCCGAACAGCGTCGCCTCCGGAAGTTGACCATCTTCGGGGCGGTCCTGTCGCTTCCGCTACTCGGAATGATGGTCGCCGAACTGCTGGCACCGGGGACGCTGCCGGAGACAGTCCTCGGCGTCGACATCGGCTGGGTCGCGTTTCTCTTCGCGACGCCGGTTCAGGTCCTGCTCGGCCGCGAGTTCTACGAGAACTCCCACACGGCACTGGTCCGCAACCGGACTGCGAACATGGACGTGCTCATCGCACTGGGCTCGTCGACGGCCTACGTCTACTCGCTGGTGGCGTTGCTGGACCTCATCGCGAGCACGGGGCTGTACTTCGATACGGCCGCGTTCATCCTCGTGTTCATCACGCTCGGTAACTACCTCGAAGCCCGCTCGAAAGGGCAGGCATCCGACGCCATCCGCGAACTGCTGGAACTGGAGGCCGATACCGCGACCGTGATTCGCGAGGACGGCACTGAGGAAGAGATTCCGCTAGAGGACGTCGAGGTGGGCGACAACCTGCGCGTGCGACCGGGCGAGCAGATTCCCACGGACGGTGTCGTCGTCGACGGTGATTCCGCTGTCGACGAGTCGATGGTGACCGGCGAGTCCGTGCCCGTCGAGAAAGGCGTGGGCGACGAGGTCATCGGCTCGACCATCAACGAGAACGGCGTCCTCGAAATCGAGGCGACGAAAGTCGGCGAGGAGACGGCCATCCAGCAAATCGTCGAGCGCGTCCGGTCGGCACAGAGCCGCCAGCCCGAGATTCAAAACGTCGCCGACCGCATCTCCGCGTATTTCGTCCCGGCGGTCATCGCAAACGCCGTGTTCTGGGCGGTCGTCTGGTATGCCTTCCCCGACGCGCTCGCTGGCATCGTCGGCGCGCTCCCGCTGTGGGGGCTTGCCGCCGGTGGGCCCGCGACAGTCGGCGTCGCCGAGTTCGCGGTCGTCGTCTTCGCCAGCGCCGTCCTCATCGCCTGTCCCTGTGCGCTGGGGCTGGCGACGCCCGCAGCGACGATGGTCGGGACCACCATCGGCGCGCGCAACGGCGTTCTGTTCAAAGGCGGGGACATCCTCGAACGCGTCCGGGACGTGGACACCGTCGTCTTCGACAAGACGGGGACGCTGACCGAGGGCGAGATGGAACTGACCGACGTGGTCGTCATCGACCAGTCGGCGGCGGACGGCGGCACTGGCTCGGGCGACGAGCCGGCAGCAGACGGTGGCGTGGCCGTTCCTGACCGCTCGGAGGAGTTCGTCCTCGAACTGGCAGCGAGCGCCGAGTACAACAGCGAACACCCGCTTGCCGAAGCCATCGTCGAGGGGGCACGCGAGCGTGGCATCGAGGTGCCCGAACCGGACTCCTTCGAGAACGTCCCCGGCCACGGTGTCCGCGCGAGTACCGACCACGGCGAGGTACTGGTCGGTAACCGCAAACTGCTGGAAGACGAGGGTATCGACACTGCTCCCGCCGAGGATGCCATGGACCGCCTCGAACGCGAGGGCAAGACCGCGATGCTGGTCGGACTGGAAGACCGCGTCGTGGGCGTCGTCGCCGACGCCGACACCGTCAAACCGACCGCGGCCGACGCCGTCGAGACCCTCCAGGCGCGCGGCCTCGATGTCTGGATGATTACCGGCGACAACGAGCGCACCGCGGAAGCCGTCGCAAAGCAGGTCGGTATCGACCCCGAGCGGGTCAAAGCCAGCGTCCTCCCCGACGAGAAGGCAGACGCTATCGAGGACATCCAGGGTGACGGTGGCCAGGCGATGATGGTCGGTGACGGCGTCAACGACGCGCCCGCGCTCGCGGCTTCCTACGTGGGCACCGCCATCGGGAGCGGGACCGACGTGGCTATCGAAGCCGCCGATGTGACGCTGATGCGGGACGACCCCGCCGACGTGGTGAAGGCGATTCGGGTCTCCAGTGGCACGCTCTCGAAAATCAAACAGAACCTCTTCTGGGCGCTGGGCTACAACACGGCGATGATTCCGCTGGCGTCGCTGGGGCTGCTCCAGCCAGTGCTGGCCGCGGGCGCGATGGCACTGTCGAGTGTCTCCGTCCTGGCCAACAGTCTCGCCTTCAGAAAGTACACCCCGGACCACGACTACCGGCTGTTCGGCCGATAGAGTCGTCCCGGCTACCGCCGCCGGATTCGCAAATTGACCGTCTCTCCGGGCTCGATGTTCTCGGGAACCGTCAGCACTACCGCAGTGGTCTTGCCGGCGTCAGTGGTCAACTGAAGTGTGACTCTCTCGGTGGGCCGGAGTTCGCGTCCGAACTCGGGGACATCGTCCACGTCGTCGGCTCCGAGGTCGAACGTATAGGTCGCGCGGTCGCCAAACTTGGCGAGTTGCCGTCCCGAGTCGGAGGGGCTATCGACGGAGACACCGAATGCACCGTCGGAGCCGTTGCTCGCGCTCTCGGTCGTGGCCAGCGCGTATCCGCCGCCGTTGGTCCAGCTCGCGGACACCGTCGTCGCGTCGATGGTCTCGCCGCTGCCGTTTCTGGTGACGACGACGCGGACGACACCGACACCTGCGTCGGTCGTCTCCCCGGTGACACTCAAGACGGTGAGGTCCGTCGACTGGTTCGTGGCATCCGCGGTGTCGTTCTGTGGTGCGCGGACGTCGACGCCGCCGAGGCCGAGCACGAACGGAATCGCCACGACGACGACGATTATCGCCAGCACGAACAACATCAGCCTGTCGAGTCCCGACTGCGCGCGTTCCTCTCTGTCCATCGATGTACTCGCTGTCCCGGAGTCTGTCGTGGGGCGATATAAGTGTAGGGGCCAGCGCGCGGACGCCCGCCCCTCCCCGGCTCAGAATTCGTGCGGACGAATAGATATATTGGAGCGGTCGCCAAGTATGGTGCAATGAAGTTGCCCTCTGACACCGATAGGGGCCTTACGCCGCTGATTGGTAACATCCTGCTCGTTGGCGTCGTTGTCGTCGTTGCAGTCGTGTTGGTTCTGCTCTCGTTTACGTTCCTCGAACAGACAGGCGCTCCAACAGCAGAAGCGACCTTCGAATACGAGCAGACGCCCGCAGGTCTCCGTATGATACCGACCGCACTGGGGACCGATGTCATCGTCAAACTGAACGGTGAGCAAGTCACCGAATTCAGTGCCGACAGCGCCGGTCAGTCGGTCCTGTTACCGACGAAACCCGGCGACGAAATCACCGTGGTCTCGGCGGATGGCGAGCGGACAGTCCTCGTTGATAAGGCAGTCGACGACAGGTCAGAAGTGGGTGACCTCGTCGCAGTGTACGATTTCGAGAGCGGGAGCGGGTCAACACTTGTCGACCGGTCAGGAAACGGCAACGATGGGAGCATACAGGGAGCCACGTGGGGGGCAAGTTCGCTCAAGTTCGATGGGAACGACGATTACGTCGAGGTGACCGATATCAGTTCGCCCGAGCCAGTCGACGAGTTCACCATCGCAGTCACCTACAAAACGAACGACGACGACTCCAAGCAGGAACTCGTCGAACACATCTCCGGCAGCGACAACTGGTTGCTCGAACTCAAACCGTGTTCACGAGGCGATACGCCCTGCAGTGGCTCTGACGGGTACGAACCGGTCTACAACGTCGACCGCTCCAGCGGGTCACAGACCGGCCAGATTCCCGGCGGCGAGCTTTCGGCTGGGACCGAACACGTCGCAATCGGAACCTACGACGGCTCGGAGTACACCTTCTATGTCGATGGGGACAAAAAGGCGACAGAGAATTTCAACGGGAAGATTAGCATGGGAGATATGAACATCGCTCGCGACGCCGAGTTTGATGGTGACTATCTCGATGGCGAAATCTCAGAAGTCCGGCTCTATTACACTGCATTCGACGGCGACCAGGTTCGAGTGGTCACGGAGACGATGGACTGAGCCCGAGAGGAACGGAGTGACGCCGGTAGCGATAATCTTTTCTTTTGTTGCTAACATCTGCGAATAATGGAAAGTGACGGCCTCGATGCCGACGACAGTCGTGCAGTGACACCACTCATCGGGAATATACTTCTGGTAGGGGTCGTCGTTGTCGTCGCAATCGTTCTGGTGGTCCTGTCGTTTGCCTTCCTCGAAGGGGCAGGGACACCGACAGCCGAGGCATCTTTCGAGTACGAACAGACGCCAGCAGGCCTGCGCATTGTTCCGAAGGTGCTTGGAACGGACGTACTCGTAAAACTGAACGGTGACAAGGTCGCCACAATCGAGAGCAACAGCGCCGGGCAGTCAGTACTCTTGCCGACAGCCCCAGGAGACCAGGTGACAATCGTCTCAAAAGACAGACAGCGCTCGGTCCTTGTCGATAAGGAGATCGACGAGCGCTCGGAAGTCGGCGACCTCATCGCGTACTATAATTTTGATCAAAGCACCAACGATACCGTTGTCGATGGGTCTGGCAACGGTAACAGCGGGACAATCAAAGGCAGCGGTGCGACCCGCGTCAGTGCGGGTAGCGGGACCGCGCTGGAGATGGACGGCTCGCTCGGAACGCACGTCGACGTGGGCGATCTAACACTTGTCGGACCGGACAGCATCGACGAGATGACCATCGCAATCACCTACGAGCACCATGGCGGGTCCAACATCCAGAACCTCATCGAACATCAGGACTCGAATTTCGCCTGGTATATGGAGACCGATGGGAAACACGGCGACCCCCACCAGATGGAGTACAATATCGGCTATAGATCGGCACCCAACGGGAAGCTGAAAACAGGCGACGTGCCAGCCAACGAGCCACAGGTGCTCGTCGGCACCTATGACGGCGACGAGATGGTCCTCTATCGAAATGGAACGCGCATCGACTCGACTACACTCGACCGAAACGTCGCTCTCGGAGAGGTCATCCTCGGTGCTGACTCGGACCCGAACAGCGTCGGGCAAAATCTCGATGGCCGTCTCTACGAGGTCCGGATGTACTACACCGCAATGTCGGACAGCGAGGTGGCAGTGCTGTCGAATACCATGGAAGAGTGAATGAGACGGACGATTTTCGGAAGGTAGTATTCGAGTGAATGTACAAACTAGATGAGCGGGCGTGCCGGGAGTGAGCAAACGCGGGACGTTTGCGAACTACGGGACGCCCGCGAGCGAACGGAGTGAGCGAGCGGGCGTGCCGGGATTCGAACTCGATGGCGAGACGAACGCAGTGAGTCTCGCGTAGTTCGAATCCCGGTTCCGGTTCAGTCGTCGCTTCGCTCCTCCTGCTCACGAGTCACTTCGTTCCTCGTTCGCTTTTCGAGTCGCTCGTTTCAGTCGCGACTCGCATTGCACGGGCGTGCCGGGCTTTCGGCAACTGTGCGAACGAATCGACCTTTGGGCCGTGAACAACTCAAATTCACGGGGATGAGGATTTGGCGCTTTCTGGTGTTCGTGTAGGAACACCCAATGAGTCTGGAACCACTCGAGCCTGAACGCGCGCTTGAATTGTATCTGACCGACCGCGAAAGCAGCGTCACTGAAGCAACGATCAACTCGCATCGCTCCCGCCTCGGACACTTTCTCCGATGGTGTGAAGAGCAAGAGATAGACAACATGAACGAACTGACGGGCCGCCAGATGCACGAATACCGTATCTGGCGGAGGATGGATGGCGATCTCGCACCAGCCACGGAGAAAACCCAGATGGACACGATTCGCGTGTTCATCAATTGGGCCGAATCTATGGACGCGGTCGAACGAGATCTGCATACGAAGGTGCTCTCGCCAACGCTGACTGACGGCGACAACGTTCGGGACGTAATGCTCGACTCCGAGCGTGCCAAGACAATACTCAGTCGATCACATCGACAGCCGCGTAACCTCGTCTGATGGCGGTGAATCAGATTGAACTGGTCGTGGAGCGTCTTCGAAGCGCTAGTGAGCGGGATCTTCGGCATGGACCGTCGCTGTCGGCGGCGGATCGCCGCCGACGCGACAGTGTCGCCACTCACGACCGCTGTCCGGATCGGTGGACAGCTACCGGAAGAACCGGTCGTCGAGTGACTGGTTCGCTGGGACTGCTCTACGCACACCAAGCGCTGTCCAAGCGGCCCGCAACACCATCTCACAAAACTCCGCGAACGGCCATCTCCAGAGGCGGCGCCCCCCGCGGCGGGGCGCCGCCACGTACCTCCAATGCAGATACCGCCAGCTGTTCTGCAGCAACAGACTCACGACAAACATCACTAGCCGCAGGCCAGCGTCTTGAGAACTGGTGAACGCGAGGCTCTGCTTGGCTAATCGGTAGCTTGACTCGATGCCGAAACGCTTGCTGTAGTGCTCTCGAGCATCTCGTGGTGTGTCGATGAACGGCGCGTCAGCGGCGTAGCCGTGACGCGCCACTCCGTGTTCATCGTACCGCCCTTGCTGGTACACACAATCGATGAACACAGGGAACGTTACCTCGCCGGCGAGATCGTGCTCGATCTCGCGGCTCCAGCCCCTGTTGAGTTCGTTTTGAATCGTCTCGCCCCACTTGACAATCGGCATTGCATAGGCGTAGTTGTGGGCGTACAGCAGTCCGAGACAGGTGCTGTTGTAGAATCCACGATCAAGGTAGACGGCCTTGACGCTGAGGTCAAGGCCGTCGAGCAGTTCGAGAAACTCAGCGAGGACATCGCTGGTGGTGTCGCCAGCGACGAGCTGGCGCACCGCCAGCGTGTATCGTTTGTTGCGTACTCGTACGTACAGCGTCGCGTACGCATGAAACGTTGTGGTTCCTCGTTTCGCCTGCGAGAAGTACAGCGCCTCTGTCTCGTCTTCGTCGCCGTAGTAGGGATCGAGGTGGAGGTCTGCACAGACCTCCACCGGTCGATCTGGAAGTGTCGCAAGCGCATCTCGCTGCAGGAGCGTGTCCCCAACTGCCTCAACCGAGTCAAGCTCAAACTGCTCGGTGAGATGTCCCCGGACGGTATTGGCGTGTGGCGAGTCGCCGGTCGTTTCGCAGACGTGGTTGATTGAGGTCCCGCCGGCGCTGGCGCCGGCGAGGACCTCGTACAACGTCTCTGTCGTGACCTTGACGTCATCACCGAGGTCTATCGCAAGCTCTTCGTCGAGGCTGTTGACGACAAAATTAAGCAGGTGCTCTTCCTCTATTTCGCTGTCTGCTTCGGGTTGTTGCACATCCTCCCAAAGCAGACACTTCCTCTAACCCGATGTGATCGACTGATACTGGATTATCTCCGGAAGTACGAGTATGCGACCCGTCCTCATGTGGCGTTGACGTTGATGTGGTATACGATGATGCGCTTGGGGGCAGTCCACGCCTTGGATTGTTCAGACTACAACCGGACGGACCAGTCGATCAATCTGGTACACCGACCGGAGACTGACACGCCGCTAAAAAACGCTGACAAGGGAGAACGGTTCGTCGCGTTGTCTGGGGACGTCTGTGACGTTTTGGATGCTTGGTTGGAGCAACGCCGATCAGCTGTCACCGACGAATATGGTCGGGAGCCCTTGATAACAACACCTCAAGGTCGCGCGGCCAAGACGACGCTCCGACGGGATTGCTATCGGTATACGCGATCCTGTGTCGTAACCGGCGAGTGTCCACATGGCCGCGAAATCGAGGAGTGCGATGCGATGCAGAATCGTGTTCCATGGGAGTGTCCATCTTCAGTGAGTCCGCACGCACTCCGCCGGGGTGGTATAACTGCTGCATTATCAGAAGATTGGCCAGTCCAGGCAGTGGGTGACAGAGCGAACGTCTCGCGGGAGATACTCCAAAAACACTACGATAACCGCACTGAGAAGGAGAAAATGGAGCAACGCCGGCAATATCTTGATACCCTCTGATAGCGTGTCATAGCCTCGTTCCCAACTCTGTACCAGTCATCTGTGAGTGCTCGATACAGAGGGCTTACTCATCACTACAGCCACTGTTGGAGGGACGAAAAGGAACCAGGGTACAGTGATGGGATCGTCGACACCAAGAGAGCAAAGACTCCCGAAACAGTATCATTGGATTTATTTCATTCTTTTCTGATACACGACCCATGTATCGAAATGATTTCTCACGCCGGGAGTATCTGGCAGCAGTCGGTACTGTCGGCCTTGCGGGCGTGGCTGGTTGTTCCGGTAATAATGATCGAGACGCTGAGGAAACTGATGAGACTCCAACCGAGTCTACTGGTACCCAGACGTCCTCTAACAGTGATGAACCGGGGACCGACAATGATATCGAGACTGTCTCTATCGTTGCTGGCTATCCAGTACAGACTGCGAACGGTACTGAATACCGGAACACAAGGCTCGTTACCCAAGAGGACATCACGGAGATTTCATCAGTCCAGAATCCACAAAATTCGCGGCCCTACGTACGTGTGACACTCACCGAATCCGCAGCCAGAGAGTACCGTATCACCCTCATCGAGAAGGGCTTCACCGCTGAAGGAATCCAGAACTGCCGCTGGCAGCAAAACCCCGAGGACCCCGGCTGGTGCTTGTATACGGTCGTTGACGGCGAGCGCCGGTCTGCAGCGACGATGACAACCAGTCTCGCAACCACGCTCGAAAATGCCGACGCGTTCATTAACAACCCGACATTCCGTATTACGATGCCAACAGTCGACGAAACTCGGCAAATCCGAAGAGCGCTCGCTGGTGATAGCCAGTAAGCACGCCTACTAACCGGATGGTTCAAACAAATGTCGATGAAACAACACCGTGGGAGTGTTTCTATGACAGACTCTTAGCTACTACACAACGTTGTTGGCAGGTTCAAGGACGGGTCATATCACACATCGGAAGGGGGGCTGACCGGGACTCCAGGAGAACATGAAACACAATTCTACATGAGTGATAAGACAGCCTCACACCTTTCCGAAAACGGATTTGCCGAATCGAAATACTTTGAGGACGAAGTCTGTGAGTGAATAACCAGTCCAGAGAGACGCTTGACAGACAGATAGTCTATTGTTTGAGTTTCTCGAAGAGTTCGACTTGTTCGCCCTGGTAAAGATGGGGAGAACACGAGACTACGAACCACCAGAGTTCATGCGTGGTTTCGTCCATTGCTATGACTCCTTCTGACCACAATTTGTGGCCTCTATGAAATCAGCTATTGTTGTCGATTTTTTCTTTAAGCTCCAGAAGCCCCTCAGCGAGTTCATCAATGTACTCTGGTGAGCCGAGACTCGTGGAATCCGATATTCGCTGAACTAGAACTTTTTCTCCTTCCATATTTTCAGTCGATTCAATATGACCCGATTTGAGTGACACGTACTCCACTGTTTCCCCATCTTCTGTTCTGGTCGTCCTGACGATTTTTTTGAGAGAGTCACCCTCTTCCTCTGGCTCCAAAATCATAACTGACTCGTGGTCTTCATATTGTGCGCACATCTGAATTCTTCCCTCTTACGAGTAGACTCTATAGCGGCCAATACTTAAAATTCAATACAAAATATAAGATACAAGGATGCACTGGATCGTCTATTGTTGAGCCCGGCAGCGTAATCACCTACCGTCACTAGAAGCATTCAGATGGCTAAAACTCAGGTATTTACACCTCTACCCGGCTTTTCCGACAAGCTTGCCAGTTCCCTGCTTCGATCACGGTTGCAGTCTTCTGTCTTCGGAGAGGGATTTCATCAATACTGTCGATCTTTTCCGCGAGGGTTGGAATCCGTCGCGCTAACATCTTTACAACGTTTTGGCTCTGATCGTCTTTGGCTTGGAGTGGTGGCCCATCGTATTTCCAGACGGAGTTTCGGACGACACTCTCGTTGATTGGACTCCCATTGATCATCTCCCCGGTCGTCGCAATTGGACAGTTATTCTGGTGTGATTCAACGACCTTGTACAACTCCTGTGCTGGCACGTCTTCAGACAGATACAGACCCAGAAATTGTCGCGGATAGCCCAGTATCGAGTGGTCCTGTGACCGGAGATAGTGATCGAACTGCCCATCGTAATTATAGTAGGGTAATGGCTCGCTCAACTCGCTCTTCACTCTTGGATCGGAACCTATCACTCGTATCCGGTGAGAAGAAGCACCCCACTCTCGGAGTACTCGATCTAGGCGCTTCTTTCGAGCAGCTTTCGATTTCTGGAGTAGACTAAAATAGTTGAGAGGGGGAATCGGCTGGTCAGAGTCTTCAAAGAGAAAGCTACCCGAAAACTCGAGCAGTGCGAAGTTCGTACACTCGTCAAAGCAGGCCTCTTTGTGAGCCTCGTATAGCCGGTGCCAGACAGAATTCGTCCATGTATCGGTGAATCTCAGATTCGCCTGGTTCTTATCCCTGCGCTCGCTGACAAACAAATCCGCCGCAACTTCCCAAGAGGGTATTTGCCCACTCTCTCGCGGGAACATGGTAGCAGGAACTCGCTCGGTAAGAGAAGCTCCTGCGGCAAGTTTGACGTCGTTTGTTTCCCCTGTTGAGAGGTAGTTCGTTGGCATAGACCGAGGTTGGAATCATCTTTGTAAAACAGCCACATATAAATAACGACAGAAAACCGCAATAGGAACCGATCTTCTGTGAAAATGTCGCGATACCCTCGAAAGTCATGATTATATTCGGTCTATTTAGTATATAAGTAGAGTAGGTTAATCGCCAGACAATACTAGTATTTTCTTAGCCTGTCTCGCTATTTTTGGATCTTCCCATTTAACAGTATATATACATACCGAATAAAACCGCTGTACGGCGCAGTACTTTAATCAGATATTCTTCTGAGTCGCATTCTCGTATAAAATAAAAAGACATGGTCTAATAGTAAGCTCTTACTCCACATATTCGCTCATCTTAGTTTTTCTCTATCGAGTTAGGCGGAATGTACGTAAGAAGTACGTACCTAGACCAAGAAGTCGCACAGTTAGCAAGTACTTCTAGCTCGACTCGATCGGGCTCGGTCAGCAAGGTTAGTATGATTGTTGAGGTGTTGTTCCAATGATTCTATCGACGAGGGAAATTCCGGGGGAATTAGATGAACTTCTGGAGGAAGTCAGTGATTCTCTCAAACCTATTTGTCCATCTGAAGCCATTGATCGGTACCTTGAGTACCGGGAAACAGAACTCACCATCCAGACTCGCTCGGAGTATAGGAGAAAACTGCAACACTTCGATGATTTCTGTGAGGACCGCGGCATCACCAATCTGAATGAGCTGGATGGACGAACGATCAACGACTTCGCGAAGTACCGTCGACGAGAATCAGTTGGTTGTGACGAACCACTTTCGAATAAGACGATGCGTGACGATATGTACCTATTCAGATCTTTCCTTAGCTTTCTGGAAGATATCGAAGGTGTTCCTTCGGGCAGCAGTGAGAAAGTCAATATTCCTGAACTCGGTAATAAAGACGGAGTTAGAGACATCGAGATCGACTCCGACCGAGTCACGGAGATCCTTGATTATCTTGAGAAGTATGAATACGCGAGTCGATCTCACGTAATCTGGACCTTCTTTGCCCACACCGGACGACGACCGGGTGGCCTCTATGGCCTCGACCTTTGCGACCTCAAGTTGGAACGCGAAGATCCATACATACATCTACGACATCGACCCGATGAAACGACACTCAAGAATGGGGCTGATGGTGAGACAGAAATCTACGTCTCGGAAGATGTCGCGCAGATTTTCCAAGACTATATTGAGAATAGTCGGATCGATATAGTGACAGAAAATGGCCGAGAACCCTTCTTGACCTCAAGTCAGGGACGGCTATCCCAATCGGTCATACGGAAAGATGTCTATCGCTTCAGCAGGCCCTGCGTCCTATCAAAAGAGTGTCCGCACGGTCGGGACGTCGATTCTTGTGACGCCGCACAGTCTCAAGGGAGTGCGTCCAAGTGCCCTTCCAGTTGTCCTCCCTATGCTCTCCGTCACGGCTATATCTCGTCGAAACTTCGGCAGGGAGCATCAGTCAAAGTCATAAGCGGCCGATGTGATGTCAGCGAACCAGTTATTGAGAAGCACTACGACGAGCGTGACGAAGAAGAAAAGAGACAGGTCAGACAGAAACTTCTCGAAGAACTTCGCGAGAACCAAGATGGAGGTGGATTCCTATGAGTTGTTCTGCCACGATCTGTGGCCAGTCTGAGGAATCCACTGAGAAGTTAGCCTGGTTTTGGCCCATCACTAAAGGTAAACCTAAGATACGTTGGCCCTTGCGACAGCGTATCTCAGGTTTGCCTTTAATTCTGGGCCAGAACTTAAAACATCAGATACGTGGTCTACTAATCTTGGCGGCGCTACTCCTCCAGACAGATGGTACACAGGTTGGGATCGACAGGTACGTTGATGATCAAAGCTCTCCAAAACAGCCATCTGACGAACCAAACGTTGGGAAACCAACCTCATCTGACGAGCCAGACGACGATTCAAACGATTCAGAGGAAGAGACGACGGATACGGAACGGGACAAAGACGATTATGACACTACAGACGACCGGCCTAAAGGCCTGATATACGCTCGTGTCAGCAGTGAAAGTCAGACTGCCAACGATGAGACTGAAAACGAGGACAGTGACGATACTGAGACCGATGTTGAGAAAGGGAGTATCAATGGACAGATACAGAAACTCGAAACGAAAGCGGAACAAGAGGGGATTGAGCTCCCATACGAACCGATTACTGACAAAGCTGAGACCGGGACAAACTTCGAGCGTGATGGGATTCAAGAGGTGTTTGACATTTGCCTCAAAGAAGACATTGACCTGCTACTCGTTGAAAAGATAGATAGAATTGGTCGAAACACACCGCAGACTCTCTATTTCATTTATATACTCCAGTCTGAGTGTGGCGTCACCATCCTCACTCCAGCTGGTGAGAAGGACGTTGGAGAAATGAGGGGGTTGTTACACACGACATTGATGTCGCTCATGGCAGAGGTACAAAACCAGATTCGGACGGCCAAAGCCAGCGACGAACGCATTCGGAAGTTCCTCAAAGACAAAAAGTGGAAATCATATTACACGAAGGTCCCACTAGGATACTCCGAAACTGAGGATGACTGGCTCAGTGTAAATCCTGAAGAAAAGCAGATAGTCAGAGACCTTTTCAGGAAATTCGTTCAGTGTGAAAACTACAATAAAACTGAGAGATACATAGATGAGGAGTATGGACCAGACGTGCTTGATGGTCATAACGTGAAAACGTTGCTGCAGAACTCTGTGTACATTGGGAGACCTAGAATACCAGAAGAGCAAATAAAGGAAACCTCGTACGAGAACAACCTCAGTGAGCCAGACTTGAACATCCTCAAAGCCGCCGAAGATGCAGAAGTTGATGTCAGTGAGGATATCTTCCACCGAGCGCAGGAAATCATTGAGGAAAAAGACAAACGCCATTCCACACAGGAAGACACGATAGATCTGGATGATCTCTTAGAGAAATACGGTCTATTCCCAGTTGTAGAGGGTAGTAAACCGGCAAAGCTGGTTCATGAGTGCGGTGCACCACTCGTCAAGGACGGCCAGGTTACCCTCAAGGGCAGGCAGGTGCACCGATACCGGTGTCGCAATTGTGAGGAGTCAGATGATGCAAAACAATACTATCGCACTTGGCCTAAGGCTCACGAATTAGATAAAATCGAACAGATTCATCGTGTGGTCGAAGACGGATCATCTGCCTTCGATTCCAAGTAAACGAGTTCTCTATCAGTGTAGCCCAGGATTCTACAGTGACTACTCTGCCGACCTTAGTTTAGTTTTGGTGACTTGAAGTGTCGGGTTCTTAAAATCAGAGTGGGGTGTGGCATACTCCTCTAATGAAGATTGTGTTGATAATCTCACTTGTCTCTTCATCTGGACCCGTCTAGCTCCCAGTTCCAGAATGCCGTCGGAAACATTCAAATCCCATGCGTTGTCTTCTGCGAAGCCAAAACCCCGAATAACAAAGACGACTACCGAACTCACGTTAAACTCCCCTACGTCAGCGGTTAACCCTGGAAGGAACTCTCCAGCTAAGGCGATTTGCAGACTCAGTCGATCACATCGACAGCCGCGTAACCTCGTCTGATGGCGGTGAATCAGATTGAACTGGTCGTGGAGCGTCTTCGAAGCGCTAGTGAGCGGGATCTTCGGCATGGACCGTCGCTGTCGGCGGCGGATCGCCGCCGACGCGACAGTGTCGCCACTCACGACCGCTGTCCGGATCGGTGGACAGCTACCGGAAGAACCGGTCGTCGAGTGACTGGTTCGCTGGGACTGCTCTACGCACACCAAGCGCTGTCCAAGCGGCCCGCAACACCATCTCACAAAACTCCGCGAACGGCCATCTCCAGAGGCGGCGCCCCCCGCGGCGGGGCGCCGCCACGTACCTCCAATGCAGATACCGCCAGCTGTTCTGCAGCAACAGACTCACGACAAACATCACTAGCCGCAGGCCAGCGTCTTGAGAACTGGTGAACGCGAGGCTCTGCTTGGCTAATCGGTAGCTTGACTCGATGCCGAAACGCTTGCTGTAGTGCTCTCGAGCATCTCGTGGTGTGTCGATGAACGGCGCGTCAGCGGCGTAGCCGTGACGCGCCACTCCGTGTTCATCGTACCGCCCTTGCTGGTACACACAATCGATGAACACAGGGAACGTTACCTCGCCGGCGAGATCGTGCTCGATCTCGCGGCTCCAGCCCCTGTTGAGTTCGTTTTGAATCGTCTCGCCCCACTTGACAATCGGCATTGCATAGGCGTAGTTGTGGGCGTACAGCAGTCCGAGACAGGTGCTGTTGTAGAATCCACGATCAAGGTAGACGGCCTTGACGCTGAGGTCAAGGCCGTCGAGCAGTTCGAGAAACTCAGCGAGGACATCGCTGGTGGTGTCGCCAGCGACGAGCTGGCGCACCGCCAGCGTGTATCGTTTGTTGCGTACTCGTACGTACAGCGTCGCGTACGCATGAAACGTTGTGGTTCCTCGTTTCGCCTGCGAGAAGTACAGCGCCTCTGTCTCGTCTTCGTCGCCGTAGTAGGGATCGAGGTGGAGGTCTGCACAGACCTCCACCGGTCGATCTGGAAGTGTCGCAAGCGCATCTCGCTGCAGGAGCGTGTCCCCAACTGCCTCAACCGAGTCAAGCTCAAACTGCTCGGTGAGATGTCCCCGGACGGTATTGGCGTGTGGCGAGTCGCCGGTCGTTTCGCAGACGTGGTTGATTGAGGTCCCGCCGGCGCTGGCGCCGGCGAGGACCTCGTACAACGTCTCTGTCGTGACCTTGACGTCATCACCGAGGTCTATCGCAAGCTCTTCGTCGAGGCTGTTGACGACAAAATTAAGCAGGTGCTCTTCCTCTATTTCGCTGTCTGCTTCGGGTTGTTGCACATCCTCCCAAAGCAGACACTTCCTCTAACCCGATGTGATCGACTGAGTTTAGTTCCGACTCACAGCTTTTGCAGTACCAGTCACGGACTCCGTGAACATCGACCAGATCTGGATACTGGCTAGCCAGTGAGGGAGTTAACCTCTCTTGCGGATGCCCTTCCAGGTACCCAATGACCTTCTCTCGAGGATAATCTTCGACGCCCTGTAGAAATCCACGTGGTCCGCGATCGGTGTGCTCTGAATTTCCCTTCCCGCATCGTTGTCTGTAGTCACAGAATTTGCATTCCCAGCTGTATTCCGGATCCGCTGGCGGAAGCGTGTCTTTCAGGCGGTACTCGGTATGCGATCGGGCCCACTCAGTCACTGTCTCGTCCCAGAAGTCTTGGTCAAACTCGACGTAGAAACTCTGCACGTCGAGTGATTCTCGGGAACCATAGAGAATGACACCTCCATTCAACTCGATATCGTATTTCTCACAGAGCCCGTGCATGTACGCGTGGAACTGTGCGCGATGATGGCGGTTTGGCGAATCCACATTCTCGAGTGAAGCTTTGGTCTTGATCTCCGTCGGGAGAATCGGGACAGCATCAGCATCAACAATCAGGGGATCTGTCGACCCCTTGATGCAGATGTCTCCAGCGTCTGTTTGGATCGTATAATCGACCCAGACAGAATTCCGGACGTATGTACCGTCCTCTGTGAGTACCTCGCGGAAGAATGGAAAGATGATATCCTCCTCAAAACGAGTTCCGAACCAGAAAATCCCAGCTGGGTCTGAATTCTCCTCTGGTGCATTCTCCTGGCGGTAGACGGTTTTCCGATGACACTGCAGCAGTTGACTCGGACTGTGTTGCTCTGGGTCCGGGACAGATGCTGCGCCGTTGAAATAGGGCTTTCCGTTCTCGATATTTTGTCGATACTCCCGCTCTCGATACCACTGGCGGAAGCTTTGTGCCGAGAGTTGGCCCAGATATCTCGTAATATCTGGCGAATCAGACTCCGGTGAGTGTGTCTCAGTAATCATTGTCGTTTGGCTCCGGTCTCGTTCTCCGGCGGTATCTCTCGAAACGACGGCTACCTACTTGCTCAATCGCTCATTGTGGTTCTTACTCTGACCAGAGTAAGTCGTCGTCCGGGTCTTCGTACAGTAGCGTTATCGTCGGGCGAGTGATATCAACGAGCAGCGCAGCTAGTTCGAGATTTGGCCCCGGTAGAACATTCTGTCTATCGGGGTCATAGATGATGATCCCAGCCTTCGAAAGTGCTGGCAGATGTGTCTGTGAAAGAGCGTTGTACACGTTCCGGTACGGTTCACCGGTCGCGCGCTGTTGAGGAATGCTGTGTTCCTGTGCAGCAATTTCTTTGGCCAGCAGTCGGACCGAGATGGAATTTTCATCTTCCTCGCTGAGGTTCCTCACGACCCGACGTCGCCGCGTTGCACGAAGCGCATGGTACATTCCAGACAGCGACGCCTCGAGTCTGTCGTCACCCATGCTTGGACATCTTGGTGTGACTCGTATCGCTTTGCTTCGCGTTCATACATTAAATCGTGTATTACCAAACACGTAAAATTGTATGGTAAAATCCGCTTCAGTAGCGGTTTTATTCAGGGAGAGAAGTGAGCGGTGTGCGGCCGAGAGTCCCGTGGATGAATCAGACCGACGACCGGATCCTCGAACTCTTAGAGGAGTCTGATCTGATTCTCTCGCCTGCTGTCATTGCAGTGAACCTCGATTATACACGCAACTGGGTCTCTCGTCGAATTTCGAAACTCGTTGAGGCGGGATTGATCGAACAAACGAATGGGGCATACTACGCGATCTCCGAGAAGGGACGTTCGTATCTGTCTGGAGAGATTGACGAAGAGGAGATACCTCCACCTTCTTAATACTGCCGTACTGGTTCGTCATCCGCGAAAAATTCTCACAAGGTTGACCGATATCGGACCTTCCAGCCCCCTGTACCGGGGCACTGAGAGGATTGGCGGAGCCATTCGCTGAGTAAATTCCCGGCCACCAAAGTCTAAATGAGAGCCGTAACGTCCTTCAATATTCACCGCTCCGTGCTTCTAAACCGCCCATATCACCTGCCGGTAACCTCTTTCTAGGTCTCGTATTCGTTGGTCGAGAGCAACAGACCACACTCTCCACAGTAGTGTAGGTCTCTGTCCTATGGTCCTCATGGGCCAAGACCTCTGTCGTCCGGCATATCGTCCGACAATTGCTGCAGGTTGCTTCAGCCCAGCGACTGGGGAGAACTAAACGGACCGCTGGGCGCTAAACCATGCAATACCTATCCACCAAATTTATCGGAATCATGGAAGTCAATCAAATCACTTCCTTGAATCCCAGTATTCTCCGACGTAATTCGTTGGATATCCACCTTTCCCTCTTCCTCAAGTTCACGAAGTGCGTCCCGATAATCAGATTCGGTCGCATCCGCATAGCGACGCTCCTCCGTACAGGTCTCAACAAGTTTGTCAAACGTGATAATGTATTCCCCAAACCGATCTAGGAGGAAATCCTTCGTGCCTCCACCAAAGAGACGAGCCTGTTCTCGGTCGTATTCGGGCTGCTTTGGAGCATATGCGAACTTTCCTGTCCCACAGTAGCTCATCACTTCCCGCATAGTTTTGAGCCCATTCGGGTGATTCGTCCCGAATACCAGATAGTAGACCGTCTGGGTAGTTTCTGGTTCTGTAATCTTGTATTCGAACGTTTCTTTAGGGCCATTTTCCTCCAGCTGCTCGGTGTAATACTCGACAAGTGGCTCCCAGTTTGTCGGATCGTAGGTTTCTATCTCATCCCGCCAGTGATTGTGTCCGAACACTCCATTGAGCGCGTTTTCATGGTCTTCAGACTCAAGGAACCGATTCATATCTCTCGACATGAAAGTAATGAGAAATTCGAACTGTGGTGTTGAGCCGATCTCGGTGATTACGTCGTAATCCAGGCTTTTGAAACCAAACGGGTCAATAAAAAAGAACGTCGGGCAGTCACTGCCATCTGTACTCTCGACCACATTAAGGACCTTGTTCTGGAATTTCCCGTGCTTACAGTCTACCGAAATCTGGCTATCATAGCCTGTTGTTTGCTGAATTGTCTCGTCAAGTGTTTGGTAGTTGTTTTTATTTGCCTCAATAAAGACGCACTCAGCTGTATCATATTGGTTCGACCGATCAGTCAGCCGATCTAAGATAAGCTGTGGTGATCCTGGATATTCTGTTGGGGAGTCCACGAACTCAAGATTCAACGGGTCAGTCCCTTCGGCTTTCGTATAGTTTCCACGCCCTGCAAAGCAGTCGACGACACGTACTTTATTTGGTTGATGTGCTGATTTGTTGTAACTCGTCAATTTATTTGTCCAAGGGTGTAGATACTTCTGCAATACTTCATGCTTAGCTGCTGTATGAGGTTTATAGATCCATTTATCATCAGCATCGTCAGGCAGTGGCATGAGTAAGGGCAGCAACAGATTGTAGCTTACAATATTTTATTCTGCCGAATAGTCTGAGAGATGGTATATGAGGTAAGGGATACCCTCTTGATCGTTATTATCGGGTGTCAGTAGCATTAGGGTCTTAAGGGAATGGAAGGTGGTGTTCCACTAGGAACCTCTCGCTCGGCGAACTCTTCGGGTGATTGTCGATCACGCCACGACTGCAACCACGCCGCCTCTTCCTCGGTGACGTACTTGATCAGTTGTTTGTCCGGCCATAGGTGTACCGGCAACTCCAGCTCCCGTCCCAGTTCCTGCATCCACTGGAGATGGTTGGTCGCGTACTCGATCCATTGTTCTCGGTCCCGAAGAGCATCCAATGACGCAGCCAACTCGTCTTCGCCAGCATCACGCGCCGCCTGTACGGTCATCTCGAAGTTTCCACCGCGAGGGTTGATCGGCTCGTGGAAGATCACTGCTGGGTCACAGACGGCGATTTCCTCCATCTGCGCCCGCAGATCGGCCTTGTCCTGGGTGGGATAGGTCGGACTCATACTCACGAACGTCTGGATGCCATGATCGTTGAACTCTTGCAGTCCACGCAAGCGAAGCTCTGGCGCAGGCGCACTCGACTCAATGGCACCTACCTGGTCGGCGTCCAGACACGGAATCGACGAGCCGATGGTCACGTATTTGCCGCCCTCCTGGAAGACATCCAGATCCTGCAGGGCCAGGATTGGATTGCGCGTCAGCACGCGGGTGTACTTCTCGTGACTGGTCAGCGCCTCGACGACGTTGCGCGTAATCGCCCCGGCCCGTCCGTCCATGTAGCAGTCCGTCGAGAAGGACACTCCGACGACGCCCTGACCGCGCCGTGTCTCTCTCCAGGTCCGTTTTCGATCCAGATGAGTGTCCAGCCGCTCTCCGAGGCCATCCCGATAGAGAACGTATGATCCCCACTCTTTCTGGCCGTTCTCCACGTCGACTTCCTCTTCGAGCATGTCCGGTCGCGTGCGGATGTTCGGCGTCGAGGGGACGTAACAGAACTTACAGCCGTGGCGACAGCCGGTGGCGACATTGACCACGTAGTCACAGAGGTGCTTGCTGTTGAGTCCAGACTCGCTGAGAATCGCCTTTGTCGGGTCCTCACCGGTCCGTAACCCGTCGTGCTTGTCGGACATGTGGTATCTTATGTTGAGCATTCTGGGCGAGGCCCAAAGAAGCTGTGCCAAGACGCTGTCTGCTCCACTTTCACTTTCACTCTACATGGATTACATCTTTTGAGTGACAGTCTAAACGTTCAGTAGGGCGATCCCTATGCACCTGGCTTGGGCGACCGGCGACAGCTGGTTCGACCGCACGTTTACCGTCGTTGACGACGGGACTGAGGTTGCGAGCTTCGACAACCAGCCGACGTTGGACACGCTGCGGGACCTCGATCGCCAGTACGGCGACCCCACCGACCGGCTGGACCTCTGGCAGGCCGGCTTGCTGTGTACGGAGTGCGAGAACGAACTCAACGGCCGCTTCGGCGCGGACAGCGAGGGGAATCTGTTGTGCTGGGACTGTGCGATGGACCACCAGGGCACTACGGAGGGTGGCGTGCGCGTCAACACAGACCCTACAAAATCGGTGATAAGCGAATCCCACCTCCATACGAAGAGTCTCTGCGATCACGTCGTCAACGTAGTGACCGGCTGCAAACACGGCTGTGAGTTCTGTTACGTTCCGACGACGCCCGCGATCGACGGCCGTGATCAGATGCTTGCCGAGCAGGCCGACGTCGAAGACCCACAGTCCGACTGGGGGAGCTACTTGCTCTATCGTGACGACCTGCCCGAGCGCCTGGGGAACCTGCTTGAAAAGCGCGACCCCAGCGAGCGAAAGCAGACCAAGCGTGGTCGAGGCGTTGTGATGCTCTCCAGCGGGACCGATTGCTATCAGGACCGCCGGGCCGCCCAGATCACCCGCGGCGTCGTGGCCGAACTCGTCAGTCACAACATTCCGGTTCGGATTCTCACACGCAGTCCCGCAGTCGTGCGTGACATCGACCTCTTCCAGACGGCCAGCGACCGAGTCACCGTTGGCTCGTCGATACCCTCCTTCGAAACGCCACTCGTGCGGGCGATGGAGCCTAACGCCCCATCGCCGATGGCCCGCTGGGAGGCACTGGACCGTCTCCGGAAGGCCGGCGTGCCGGTCTATATTTCGATGTCACCAACTTATCCGACGATGGACGAGGGCGACTTCCACGAACTCCTAAGTTACTTCCGGGCGCTCGGGGAGATAGTCGTCTTCCACGAGCCGATCAACCCGCGAGGCAAGAACTTCCAGCAGTGTCTGGCAGCCGCCAAGCAGGCTGGCTACGACGACGTAGCGGCGGAACTCAAACGAATGCAAGCCGACCACGACTACTGGATCGATTACGCGCTGGACCAGCTCACTACCGTCCAGCAAGTAGCGAAGCGCTTCGATGGCCTGCGGGTCCACTCCTGGCCCGACGACGAACTCCTCCGGTCGACGAGCGGGAAACTGCAGAGCGCGCTCAAAGCGATGCAGCAGGCAGTTTCCCCCGAGTCTTTTATCGGAGAAGGCACCGCTGTCGGCCAGCAGTCACCGCCCCTCAACGAGATTGTACAGTGTCCCGACATGCACTGATATGGCCATCACCGTCGTATCGACAGACTCCGAAGTCATGCCGCTCGACATAAATCAGTCTCGACGAGATCTTATTAATACGAGCAAGGGTGGCGAAGTTTTCAACACACTTGCTTCTGACTTTCAAACAACTAATGCTACGACTTGATCCCCTTGTCGATAATACCGAGAGAACGCTTGAAGATGCTTACCGAGAGGTTATTCCCGAGTGTGAGGAAATTCGCATTGCGACCGGCTACTTTTATCTCTCTGGCTTCGACCTGATCAAGGAAGATCTGAAGAACCTCCGTGATCCAGACGCAATGGAACAGGCCCCGCTTCGCATTCTGATGGGACGGAAGACGAATCAAGCAACTGCCGCAGAGATCGCCGAAGGACAGTCGCTCCGCGACCAATTCAAGCGTGACCTCGAAGAAGACATTGAGGGCCTTAATAACGCCCAGTTGGAGCGACTTGAGCGTCTTCGGGACTTCATCGCCAACAATCTAGTAGATATCCGCGTGCGAAACCCGGAGCAGGGCTACTTCCACGCCAAGGGTGCCTGCTTTCGAGAGGCGGTCGACGACCCTACCATTCGTGAGGGTGAGACCGACCGCCGTGCTGGAGTGACGATCGTTGGCTCTTCAAACTTCTCTCAGAGCGGCCAACGCAACAACATTGAACTCAACCTGACGAGTCAGGAACGCAGCGATGCCGAAGCGTTCGAGAAGTGGTATGACAACCAGTGGGCGAACGCCGAGGAGTTCTCCGAGGAGATCGTTCAGATCATTGAGAACAGCGACCGGTACAAGCAGTGGAAGCGAAAGCAGACCGAAGATGACGATAACGACGACCTCGGGACGTATCTCGAACCGTTCGAGATGTACAAGTTGCTGGCCTACGACGAGCTGAACGGCAACGTCGGCACGCGCGACAGCCCGCTTTACTACTTCCAGACGCTCGGGTACGAGAGCGCCAAGGAGAAACTGTCGCGCTACGACGGGTGTATCATCTCAGACTCGGTCGGCCTCGGGAAGTCCTTCATCGGGAGTGAGCTACTCTACGACTACCGCCAGCGGGGCGAACGCTGCCTCCTCATCGTGCCGGCGAACCTGACCGACCAGTGGTGGGATTTGCTACAGGACGCCACGGACGAGGACGGCGATCCGTACTTCGGACTGGAGGTTGACGGCACGCACCTCCAAGTCATGAGCATCAGCAAGTTTCAGAATCTCTCCTACGAGGGGGTGCAGGACTTGGATGACGCCTTCGACGTCGTGTTGATCGACGAGGCGCACCGGTTCCGCAACTCCGGGAAGTGGCGGCCGAAACCCGACCATGATGACGACTACAAGGGGACGCGTCGCCACGCCAACCTCCGACTGCTGCGCGAGCAGACGATGATCATGCTGACCGCGACGCCGATCAACAACTCCGCAACCGACCTGAAGAACCTGATCGGACTGTTCACCAGTGCGGAGGAGCTGATGAACAAGGCCTCGCTCGACTTCGACGCGTTCGACCAGTACATCGAGAAGTCCGAGCAGCGCAAGCGAATCGCCGCCGGCAAGGAGATGGTCACCGACGAGGAGGAACAGGAACTGACCGAGCAACTTCAGCGCCACTCTGAGGAGATCTCCGAGATTCTGAACGAGGTCATGGTGCTCCGGACGCGCAAGCACGTCAAGGAGACGATCAAGGAGGACGAGGACTTCGAGATGAGCTTCAAGCCGCCGGAGCTGCACAAGCAGCAGTACAGCCTTCCACCGGCGTATCAGCCCATCTACCGGATGCTCCCCGACGTAATGGATGCGCTTCACCTCCCACACATCACTATTCGGAATCCGCAGGCTGGTGGCACGCTGAAGGCTCTCTACAAGCTGAACCTCCTCAAACGACTGGAGTCCTCGACGTACGCGTTCGTCCAGTCGATCCAGACGCTCCACGAGAGCGAGCGCACTCTGCTCGGCTTCCTCGACGATCTGCCGGACGAGGAGGACATCGATGTGCTTCGAGCCGTGCAAGACGACGAGGCCGCCGCGACGCTCGACGACTTCGTCGAGGGGAAGGACGCTGCCGAAGACTTGGAGCAGACGCTCGAGGAGTTTGGCTTCGACACGGGCGCGCTCCGTGCCGATGGAGGGGACGACGGCGATGATCTCGAACTCGCCGACGCCACGGTTGGCGAGGTGAAGAAGTACGTCCGCGAAGATCTCACGCTGCTCGCGTACTTCCTCTCGCGATTCATCGGGCGTGTCGCCGAGGACGCTGGCGGGGTCGCGGATGCGGAGGTAGAACTCGAACAGTGGCTCGCCGACAACGGTGCTGCGGTGCTACCGGATATACCAGAAGACGATCCGAACCCGATCCTCTATCCGAGCAGTGACCTGTCCGACACCGACGTCGCCACGCTGGACTTCTACGAGGCGGTGTTCTCCCTTCGGGAGTTCCGCGACCCGAAGATTGACCGGCTGGCCGAGGTGCTGAACAGCCACGAGCAGAAGGTACTGATCTTCACCCAGTACCGAGCGACGGCGGACTACGTCCATCGAACTCTCGTTGAGGATCCCAACTCTCCACTAACGTCCGGGAACAGTGCCGTGGTCAAGGGCGGCGACGAGAACAAGCAGGACGTCATCAAACGGTTCGCCCCCGAGGCGGCGGGGTACCAACAGACGCTCGCCGAGAGCGAGGAGACGGAGCTACAGTACGTCGTCGCCACCGACACGCTGAGCGAAGGGGTCAACCTACAGGACATCGGCGTCGTCGTCAACTACGACTTGCCGTGGAACCCGATGCGGATCGTGCAGCGCGTCGGCCGGATCGACCGCATCGGTTCGACGGCGGACAAGTACGTCCACAACTTCTACCCCGACGGCGACATCGAGGCGGCGATCAAGTTGCTGGAGCGCCTGCAGGCGAAGATCGACGACATCGCGCTCATCGTCGGCAAGGAGAACAACATCCTCGACCCCAACGAGGATGCAGTGCTGGAACGGGCGGGTGTTGAGACCGAGAAGACCATCGGCGAGTTGGAGGTCGAAGAGATCGAACAGTCGCTGCGGCAGTCGCGGGAAGTCGACGACTACAACGAGTTGGACGACACCTCGAAGAATCCACTGTTGCGGAACGCCGGCAGCGACGAGAGTGCCGCATTCGAGCGGTACTTGCTCAAGCAGGAACTGAACGAGGACTACGACCTCGACACTGACGACTTCGAGTTCGCCGAGGAGTACTTCGGCGACACACCCGACGAGCGCGACCGTCTGTACACGAACGCGGTCGGCCACGAAGCCGGCCCCCGGCCGGGCGTGTTCGGGCTGGCACACCTCTGGTTCGAGGACGAGGAGAGCGGAGAGGCGGAACCGGCCCCGCTCGGACGCGTGCGCCGTGCCTTCTATTACAAGCCGTTCGCAGGTGAGGTCAAGGAACGGCCGGTGCGGCATCTGGGCATCGAGCCGGACACCAGCGGCGAATCCATCGACGGAAACACAGACTCGGTGCTATCCAACCGAGATACAATCGAGGAGCACCTCCAGAACCGTCTGGAGTCGATCCGAGAGGGGCAGGTCGGTGCTGCATTCAAGCAGGGCGAACAGTTGTCAAAAGAGCAGGAGACGATTCTGGACTTCCTCAGCCATTATCTCATGCCGAACCACGGGGAGAAACGCGCCTCCGTCGACGCTCACGAGACGCTCGGTGAGTGGGCCGATGCACTTCACGACCAGTTGAACGATATCAAGTTGGAGAACACAGACGAGGATCGCATCCTTCGAGAGACGTTCCGCCACCACCCCGAGTACGAGTCTTTCACCAAGTGGCCGCCGGAAGAATTCCTCGCGGAACTAGATGCGTTCCTCGAAGAGAATATCGAGGCCTCCTCGGAGTATCAGGACACGCTCGTCGGTGAGAGTGCTGTGCAGGCGCGATTGGTCTGCTGGGGTGTTATCGGAAGATAAGGCGTTCGTTATTGTTCCGCAAGATCGAAGAACACAGGTGGCCCCTCCTCATCGAACTCTGATTGTCTTCCTCTGCTCACGGTGATCTGGATTATTCCAAACCCATTTCCGCCCTCCGCTGGTTCTACCGGTTCCCCCTCGGGTTCGCCACCATCTGAAATTACGTTTGGGGAACTGCTCCGGCCGAAACTGTTCGATTCTTCGAAGACATGCTGGAAGAACTTGGCTGCAACGGGATTGTCCGACAAGGGTTCCCCCCGTTGTCCACGTACTAACAGTCTGAGAAAGCCCATAGCAGAATTATACCCCGATACCTTGGTGCCGTCTCGGTCGTAGTCCTCGGAGCCGCTGCACTGACCGCCATACGTCATGTGACGTCGCATCGCTTCTGTTGAGTCAAAGAATGGTAGCCAAGAGTCGCTCGCAAACGAATACGTTGAGAACGAATTGTTATCGGGGTTAAGCCAGTAGCACTTGCTCAAATCAGGGCTGGTTGGGGTGAATAGTGGGAGTTCCTCAAGAAGGTGGTATTGGTCTAATCTGATGTCCCAGCACGCGTCGAATTTGCCGTCATCATCCTTCCCAGCATATTTTGATTGCGAAATGGATACTCTAGTTTCGTCCAGTTGGGTGTCCTCCAAATGATGAATAACGAAGAGCAGATCGGCGAACTCCATCCTTTCTAAGTCATCGGTATCCTCGCAGTAGTACCCGATCTCTGGAGAGCGGTCATAGTACTTCGTCTTAGTCCACAGTCGAGAGTTGCCCTCTGTGATATAGATGTCATCAAGTGTTTCAAGTAACGACTTGATGAACTTCCGCTCTTTCGGGAAGTCCCGGAATTCGTCTTCAGAAACCTCCGAGACCTCGTCTGAAAATCTCTCTACCAAGACATCTGGTACGTCCATGCTTCACTCAATATGTGACTATATCAAATATGTTGTGTAGAGACCACAGTGTCACCAATCGATGTCGCCGACTTTTGTCCGCCTCAACTCGGACAAGGTCATGTCATGATCGGGATGCCGCCAGTATGGATAGCCGTTGACGTTGAATTCCCGTCCCGTGGCCCGTTCCATAACCTCCTGTGCCAGCGCAGTGAACGAGTACTCTGATCCGTTCTCCAGCCATTCAACGTTGTTACTCCGGCCCGTCTTCCCGGTGATCCGTCCACGCCAGAAGTCGTCATCTGCGTCGTAGGACTTCTCGCTGTCGTCTGGTACCTTGTCCGGGTCGAACACGACCACGTCACCCTCCTGAACGAGCCCGGCTTCAAGTAGAACCGTGATTGCCCGCTCGGCACGGCTCGAGGATCGGCTCTGCTGTCGTTCTTTCTGCCGGCGCTTGGCCATGTACTCCTCCGCCTCCGGGACGGGGAGGACGTGTCTGGAGCTGACGAACACTTCGTCGTCTCGCTGGTGGGCCTCCAGCTCGACACAGGTAATATCCATCCCGAACTCCCGTTCGAGCCAGACGACCGGAGTGGTGATCTCGGGCCCAAAGCTCCCGGCAGCCAGCAAGATGCGTGGCCGATCGTCGAGGACGAAGTCGGCGTACCCTTCCTCTGTCGTCGTGATGTCCTCGCCGAGGAAGTTTCTGAACTTTTCGCCGACATCCTCCGGTGTCAACTGGTCGTCCTCGTCTCGACGCTCGTTCCAGAACCCGCGATAGTCCTGCTGTAGTTCCTCTGCACTGATCGTCGAGCAGTAGCTGGCGTACTTGATCGCCTGCAAGTCGGTAGTCGTGTCTGCCCGGTCGCGCTTCAATTCGATGACCACCAGTTTCCCGTCGGGATCGAGGGCCAGCACATCCGGCCTCTCCGCGGTTCGGTCGAACTTGGCATATTGTGAGGCGACGACCAGTAGATCCTCGCCGAGTATCGACGGTGTCTCGATCACCCACTCTTCGATGTCGGACTCTGCGACATTCAGGGCGTCAAAGCTGGCGGGTTCGAGGGCGTTGATTCCCTTCCCGTCGACGTGGTAGACCATCGTTCTATTCTAGAGGCCCCCTCTCTTCGAGGAGATCGAACTTCTCGAACACCATGTCAAAGTACTCTTCGTCCATCAGACGTGGGTTCTCAACCCTGTGGAAGTCGTCGAGAATGAATGCTACCTCCCGTCGTTCTAATCCATAGGCGTGGAACGATGCAGCATCAATCTCTGCCCGGAGTTCTCGCCTTTCGTCTTCGTCTATCGCAGGCTCGATACCTCCAAGACGTTCCCGCATCTCCGAGAACTCGTCACCATAGGAGTTCAGGCGAGCAGCTCGGTCGGAGATGTAATGGAACCAGTCGTCGCCATCTGTGAGTCGAGGTAGTTGTGACTCGTTGAATTTGTACTGGACAATATGGCTATCCACCTTTGTTCGCATCAGATAGTCGAATGGGGCGCTGTTGAGGAGTCCGAGTAGTACGAATAGCTCTTTGTCGGTGAATGCACGCTTGTAGGCGCTATGCATCGGGTGGTTACTGAGGTCTTCCTCAGTGGGATCAATAATGTATGGACGGATGGTGCAGATTGTATGGACAGTCACCACATCTTTCGGGAGGACGGTCGCTATCAGCGTCCGCTCGTCATCCGCTCTGGCTATATTCCGGATCCCGATTCGATACTCTGTACAGTCCAACAGGACATCTTCCTTCGATAGCTCTGGGCGTCCGTGCTGTTCCAGCAGGTCGTTGACGAAACCCTTCTGGGAACCTGTCCCGTCAAACTTCTCATAAATCGACTTCTTCAGGCTTGTATTCACGTCTCGCGACCTGAAGTTCTTCATGCGGACTCTATGCTTGGCGCTTCGCTCGGGGTCGTATTCGTCGACTCCCCAAAGCGAGATGGGCGTCAGAGAATCCTCGATCTCGCCATTATACTCGTACTGGTGAATGTTCTTCCCCTCGTAGATTGGGTAGTCACCTTCTTCCTCAGACTCAATGAGGCGGTCGGAGTCTGTCGCTCGATCAAGTTCCTTCATATAGAGGATAGCAAACCACGCGTCGTCGACCTCTTGTCCAATGGGTGGATATTGGATAATCTTCGATAGCGCGTCAATGAGCCTTTGCGACCGGAAGAATGGGAAGATTCCTGATTCAGGAGAATAGTTCTTCAGTACTTCTACCGGAACATCGATCGCTCTATCTTCAAACTGTGGTAGCAGCGATAAGTCGCCGATAGTGTAGGCTCCACGAATTGAATCCGTAGAACCAGTGTTCTTGAACGTGCAGATTGCGATGCGGTAACTATTGTGGAGGTCGTCGAATATCCCCTTATTTTGGAACTGAACGAAGTGTTCGAGCGTCGTCTCATCAATAAGATACTGACGCAAGTCTTTGCCAGTAGCACCGAGGAAGAAGCTACCGGGCATGATTTGCGTTACATAGGATTCGTCGCTCGCCAACTGAGTCGTGCGTTCGAAGAAGAACAGTGAGAGTTCGTTCTCGGTTGCGACCGTCTTCCCGCCTACAGTCGGGCTCTGCAGTTCGTACTGGGTCGTGGTATTGTAATACTCCGCTTTGAGTTCCATTTCACGCTGGAACTCTTCCCATGCTTCACGCACTCCCGGGTCTTCGAGGAGTTTCTCCTGCATCTCGTCTTTCTCGCTCGGCGGCCGGGTACGGAACTGCTCGTCGTATTTCGGGAAGAAGTGGTCTCGATCGACCGTCAGTACGTCCCAAGGCGGGTTGCCAATAATAACGTCGAATCCGCCATCCCGGTACACTGGAGCGAATTCCAGAACCCAATGGAAGGGATGGAATTCTTCCAGAACATCTGCGTCAACTTCGTCGATACCGGCTTCTTGGAACTGGTTCAGAATCTTCTCGTCAAGCACCTCACTATGGGAGGCAATTCGAGATTCGGCCAACCGTCGAGCGTTGGTCGCCTCCTTTGCACTCGTAGCTTCTCGGTGCCGATCAATAGCCTCGATAACATCCTCATACAGTTCTCTGACGCTTGATTCCGTGCCCGCTCCCCAGTTGTTCAAGGAACTATCCCCCTCTTCAGTAGCAACTTCCATAACCTCGGTAAAGCCAATCAGAGAATTCCCCTGACGGATGTTGAAATCAATATTGGGGAGCGGCTCGACTTCGCTCGGCTCGTCCTCAATATCCGCAACCATCGAGAGCCACAATCGGAGTTTGCAGATTTCAACGGCTCCATCGTCAATATCGACCCCGTAAAGATTGTTGAGGATGATGGCGCGCTTGGCATACAGTGCGGGGTTGCCTCGACCATTCTCGATAGCATCCAACTCCTCACGCGTTCGATTCTCTAACTCCCATCCTCTCCCGTCAGAAACCAGCTGCTGGAAGAACTCGAGACACTGCATATAGATGTCCAGCAGTACCTCCTGTGACGCGAGCAAGAACGCACCACTCCCGACCGCAGGGTCAAGGACACGCATCTCGGTCAGCACGTCGTGATAGAGCGTCTCTACGTGACTCGTCTGTACATTCTCAGTCGATACCTGTACTGTCGCCGCTCCACCATCAGCAAGTGCTGTTGTTCCGTCACCAGCGTCAACGGCGTGAAAACCAAACACTTCGTCTATCTCCTCGTACTCGGCATCTACCGCCTCGTTCAACCGATCGAGAATATACGGATGAATCGACTTTCGCGCCATGAACCCGGTGATCTCTTCGGGCGTGTAGTACGCACCCATCTCCTTCTGGTTAACCGTCTGCTCGAAGATGTGCCCGAGAATCGCCGGCGAGAGGTTCTTCGGATCCACAACATCCAGCCGTTCGTCGACGTTCCAGTTCCAGTCAGAGAGAAAGTCGAGAATATCTCCGAACAGTTCGTTCGTCCGCTCGGAGGACTCACCCAGCCGGGCGTCTTCGAACTCCTCTTCGACCGGGTTCTTCGAGAACAGTCCACCGTTCAGGTAGGGCAGGCTCCCGAAGTCGGGATCCTGTTTGCCCTCGGCGAGCATCTCGAAGAACAGGGGGTGATAGAAGTCCTCGTACACGTCCCCGTCCTTTTCAACGACTTCCTTGTGTTTCTCGTGGAGGTAGTCGATGTTACGGTCAAGCAGCCGCTTCTCCTGAATGAAGTAGAGGAAGATCATCCGGTCAAGGACGACCTGTACGTACCGCTGTTTGGCATCGCCGCGGTCGTCGGGTATGTTGGCCACCTCCTGTACGAGATCGGTTCGGAGGTTCTCGAACTGCTGGTAGAACTCCTTGACGACCTGCTTGGTGTCGTAGAGCGTATCTTGAATGGCCTCGGCAGACCCGTACTCGATGCTGTTGAGCTTCTGGAGGACGGTGTTTTTCTCCCCGCTCGCGCTCGTCATCTGCTCCTTCGTGAACGAGAGCTTCTGGTGTTTGATCCGACCGTGTTGTTGGCCCTCCCAACTACGAATCCGAGTGAGGAACGTGAACTCCTCGTAGTCGTTCGTGGCCACGAGGTTCGTTCGGCGATTCCGGTTGTCGGGCTTGAAATCCGTCGCCGATTCACCCGGCCCGGCTTCGACTATCTTGATGAATTCGGTGTCTGTGAGCTGGAGAACCAGCTCGTTCTCCTCGCCGAGGTTCGGACGCGTTTTCAGACCACGCTTTTCGAAAGAGGACGCAATATCATCGAGAGAGTCCCAGCCCGCGATGTCATCCGCGGTAATCTGCTGGAGAGTCATAAATCAGACCTGCCGGGCAGGGTACATAAAACCCGCTTTCACTCAGGAGTGTTATCCGTATCTTGGGTCTGCACAAAGTAGATTCCGCGCTTTTTGCACCCTATGTAGAACACTGGTCAGACTCTAAAAGATTAATACGTTATTTGTTCACGTATAGATCCAGGAGATATTCCTGAAAGACGCTCGTACATCTGGACAGTCTGCTTTTCAGTCAGGCTACTCATGATATCAGTGGTGAGCCTTGCGACCTCCTTTCGACGAGCGCTGCTTGAGAGACTCTGAGCCTTTTCACGGAACGGGTTCGGAATGATATCTTGATCTTCATTGCCCTCTGGGTCGACTGCTTGGAATAGGGTCTCAAACAACTCGCTCACGACTTCTCTTTGTCCTCGTTGCTGAGCGCGCAAAGCTGGATCACCAATCACATAGTAGATAGTCATGAACTTTAGCAGTGAGACCTCCCGGCGAAGCTCGTCTGCAACTTGGAGATACGGTTCGTTGTCGTCATGATCTTGGAGATAGATTCCTCCCTGCTCGACACCAATGTATCTCTGAATCAGGGTTGAGGATAAGTAGTCGAGGGCACGACGTTCCGCCTTTGTCCCGTTGAACGGTGACAGGAGACTCCTTCCGCCTTGGTTTTTTAGAAAATCTAAAATTTCCACACCATCGTCGTAATTGATGCCCTCATTCTTTTCTAAGCTGGTTAAGAATTCGTGACGCTCGGCAGTTTTTTCGGTCAATAGTTGCTCTAGTGGCAGTATTCCGGACCGGTAGAAGTCCTCTACGTCGTGGACTGCGTAGGCCAGATCGTCGGCCCAATCCATGATAGCAGCTTCGGCACTTTGTCGTTTCTCCACTGGCTCAAGTGCTCGAGCTTGCTCGAATACCGACCGCTCACTCTCGTAGGCCCCCCACTTCTCGTGTTCGTTCACCCCCCATCTGTTATCGCCCACACCTTCGTCAGCACGCATCCATGGATATTTCAGAATAGCATTCAGTGACGCCAGTGTCAGGTTCAGTCCGTTCTTTACGTCATCGTGGGCCGCAACGTGGGTCACTATACGAAACGACTGAGCGTTGCCCTCGTACCCTTCGTCCACCCCTTTGCTCCTCACTCGCTCGTCCAATTCTTTTTCCGCGACGTGTCCAAAGGGTGGATGTCCCAGATCGTGAGCGAGGGCAGCAGTTTCAACGACATCTTCGTTGACGGTCAATCCGTTTCGGATTTCAGACTCTGAACTCTCCGGTAAGTACTCGGCCAACCGCCGACCGATCTGACCGACCTTCAGAGAGTGACTCAGACGATCGTGAAAGGTATGTGCTTCGTCTGCGCGTGCGACCTGCGTAACCCCAGACAATCGACGGAATGCGTGTGTATAGAGAACTCGATCTCGGTCACGTTGGAATGGATTTCTTTGATCACTCTCACCAATATCGGTCGTTCGTTTCTCACGAAGATCGCCAGCCGACATGCAAATCACGCGATAAGAGGAGTATCCTCTTCGGCTTCGTACCGTCGGTCCAGCGTAATCGTAACGAGACCTTCGTTGCGGAGTTCGCGGATCGCTTTCTGGACTTCGTCCCAATCGTGGTCCATCGTATTTGCGAGCTGTTCGTGAGTCAGCGGCCCTTCCGAAGCTAAGTTTTCTAGAACTCGCCTCTTCTCGTCAGGATCTAGCTCTTCGTCAGTCATGGGACATACTACTAGACATTCAGTCCTCCTAGGTAAATAAACTAGTCTTGTCATCTGTACTTGCCCCAGCTTGTACCAACTCACAGCAGTCCTGCTCACTCGCCCTTAATTACTGAAAGTAATTGTGGCGGTGAGTCAGGAGACTGCTGATCAGAAGAAGCTCCCTGTGCGGACATCTCATATTTTAGAGGGTAAACCGGACCAAATGACACCTCGTGAATAGTACTCCTCAGCCTCAGGCCAAGTTCGCCTTGATCTGGCTCGTGACGCAAGGACTGAGTCGTGACGGGGAAGAAACCAAGCAGAATGTGACGTAGTTTCGTTCCAAACGGTTCACTCTTCTAACTGTCGAAGCAGCGAAAATAGATGAGGCTCTTGTCTATGACTCTCGGGATTCATAGTCTGTATCTCAACGCCCGGTATAACATGACATGATAATGCACCGCGTGGGTAGAGAATGTACAACGTCAATCTGCGATTGTTGAATACAGACCCGCTCTGTTTTAGATGTACACGAACCGCAGGACGACGCCCCACTCCGGCAAAATCGTTCGATCAGCGAACGAAATCAAATCTCGACCACCGATCCGGTTTATAAAGAACCGGCTGCCGTCCGTCGGATGTTGTCCGTTCGAGAATCGAACGGGCGTGCCGGGATTCGAACCCGGGATCGAGGGGTTAGGAACCCCTCGCCCTGTCCGCTAGGCCACACGCCCTATCGGTACTCACCGACCCGACTAAAAAACGGTTTTTGCATCGAGCCGAGGTGAGCACGCTTAAGACGCGTGCGCTGTTTTGCCCGTCCATGGAACCACGGGACCTCTCCGTACACACGCCCTACCGGGCCGGACGCGGCATCGAGGAGGTCGCACGCGAACTCGGGAAAGAACCCGACGACCTCGTGAAACTCTCCTCGAACGAGAACCCCTTCGGCCCGAGTCCCGCCGCAGTCGAGGCCATCCGCGAGGCCGCACCGACGGTCCACACCTACCCAAAGGCCGAACACACCGACCTCTCGGCGGCCCTGGCCGAGAAGTGGGACGTGGCCTTAGAACAGGTCTGGCTCTCACCCGGCGGCGACGGCGTGCTGGACTATCTGGCACGAGCGTTTCTCGACCCCGGCGACGGCGTTCTCGTCCCCGACCCCGGCTTCGCCTATTACCCGATGAGCGCCCGCTACCGGGACGCCGAGGTCGACAGCTACCCGATACCACGCGAGGAGGACTTCGCCCAGCGACCCGAACACGTCCTGGAGAGGTACGACGACCACCGCATCATCTACCTCACGACGCCGCACAATCCGACCGGGTCGGAGATGGCCCGAGATGATATTCGCACCATCGCCGAGGAGACCGACGACGAGACGCTGGTGCTGGTCGACGAGGCCTACGGCGAGTTCACCGACGCGCCAAACGCCTGTCCGTTGCTGGACGATCGCGAGGACATCGCCATCCTGCGGACGTTTTCGAAGGCCTACGGGCTGGCTGGCCTGCGGCTTGGCTACGCGCTCGTTCCCGAGGAGTGGGCCGATGCCTACGAGCGGGTGAACACCCCCTTCGCGGTGAACTCGCTTGCCTGCCAGGCCGGGATGGCCGCACTGGAGGACGACGACCACGTCGAGAAGACAGTCGAGACCACACGCTGGGCGCGGGAGTACATGCACGACGAACTCGATGCCCGCACCTGGGAGAGCGGGGGCAACTTCGTCCTCGCGGAAGTCGGCGACGGCGCAGCGGTCAGCGATGCCACACAGCGCGAGGGCGTCATCATCCGGGACTGTTCGAGTTTCGGCCTGGAAGATTGCGTGCGTATCACCTGCGGGACGGAAACAGAGACCGAGCGGGCAGTCGCCGTCCTCAACGAGGTGCTGTCCTGATGCGCGTGGCCGTCACCGGGACCCCTGGCACCGGGAAGACGACGGCCGTCGAGCACGCGGAGACGGACCTCGAACCCGTCCACCTCAACGATGTCATCGAGCGCGAGGCCCTGACGACCGGGAGAGACGACGAGCGGGAGTCGCTCGTGGCGGACATCGATGCCGTGGCCGAATGGCTTGCCGGCCGTGAGGACGTACTGGTCGAGTCTCACCTCGCACACCTCTTCGACGCCGACCGCGTCGTCGTATTGCGCTGCCAGCCCGAAACGCTCACACAGCGTCTCGACGAGCGCGGCGAAGCCGAGTCGAAAATCGAGGAAAACGCCGAAAGCGAAGCGCTGGACCTCATCCTCGCGGAGGCCGTCGAGCGCCACGGCGAGGACAGCGTCTACGAAGTCGACACCACGGAGCGCACGCCGGCAGAGGTTGCGACGGCCATCGAGGCAGTCGTCGCCGGTGACCGTGCCCCGAGCAGTGGCACCGTCTCCTTTATCGACTACCTATGACACTGGACAAACTCAGACCGCTGGCCGACCGCATCATCGACCCGTTCGTCACCGGCGCAAAGCGCACCGGCCTGACCCCAAACGCCGTCAGCGTCCTTGCATTCTTCGTCGCGGGGGCCGCCGGCGTCGCCTTCTTCTTTGCGAGCGCGGAACCGCTGTACTTCCTCGTGGGGGCTGGGCTCGTCTTCGTCAACGGGCTGTTGGACCTGCTCGATGGGGCGCTCGCGCGGGAACTCGGGACGGCCTCGAAGGCTGGTGACCTCATCGACCACGTCATCGACCGGTACGCGGACATCCTCATCATCGTCGGCTTCGCCGGCAGCATCGGCGACTGGCTGCTTGGTATCCTCGCCATCACGGGCGTGTTGATGACCTCTTATCTCGGGACGCAAGCACAGGCAGTCGGCATCGACCGTGTCTACGGCGGCCTGCTTGGCCGCGCGGACCGTCTCGTCCTCGTCGGGCTGGTCGGGGCCATCGCTCCGTTTGTCACCGACCCCATCGGGCCGTTCACTGTCGTCGGCTGGCTGCTGGTGGTATTCGCAGCCATCGGCCACCTCACGGCCACACAGCGGTTTTACTACGCGCTGCGGTCCGTGGAGTGACTCTCCCGAGCAGGGAGTGCCCTCTTCCTGCGGCGTATCTTTTAAGCGTGGGGCTGGCCAAGCGAGGGTATGGTCCAGTGTGAGATGTGCGGGACGGAGACGTCCAGTCCGAACCGCGTGAAGGTCGAAGGCGCTGAGCTTGATGTCTGTGATTCCTGTACCGACTTCGGGACGGAAGTGAAAACGGAGGAGAGTTCCTCCAGCACGTCCACGAAATACTCGACAAGCAGTTCGAGTTCTTCCTCCAGTTCGTCGAGCGGTCGGTCGACTGGCTCATCGGGGTCCTCGGGCGGCGGACGGAGCCGGGACATGTTCGACGATATGGACGAGATTGCACAGGATTACGACGACCGTATCCGCAACGCCCGTGAATCCCGTGGACTCACCCAGGAGGAGCTGGCAAAGTCACTCAACGAGAAGGCAAGCCTCATCAGCAAACTCGAACACGGCAATACGCTGCCCAGCGACGATGTCCAGCAAAAACTGGAGAACGAACTCGACATCTCGCTGTCTGCAGCAAGCGGGACGGACGACACCGAGTGGGAAGGTGGGTCCTCGACCGGCGAATACACCCTCGGTGATGTCGTCGAGCGGAAGGACTAGATATACCGTTCGAGGTTTTCGGCATCGAGTTCGTCGGCAATACTCTCGACTTCTACTTCGAGTTCCTCGATTTCTGCCGCGAGTTGCTCGAACTCATCGCTCTCTTTGAGTTCGGATTTCGTCTTCTCGACCTCCAGGACGTTCCGCTTGAGTTTCTTCGAGGTGAGTTCCTGTACGCGGTCGTTGTACTCGTTGATTGTCAGCAGTCGGTCGACGGTATCGAGCACTTCCTGGCGCGTGACAGGCTTGACGAGATAGTCGTCTATCTGGAGGTCGATGATGTCGAAGTCGGGGTTGACCGCTGTGACCATGGCGACGCGGCACTGGACGTTTTGCTCCTCGATAGCCGCGACCACTTCGTTGCCCGAAACCACGGGCATCCGACGGTCGAGTAACACCGCGTCGTACTCGTCGGAGAGCATCTCGATGGCCTCCTCACCGCTGTAGGCCATGTCCACGTCGTAGGCGTCTCGAAGGTAGTCGTGATAGAGGTCTGCAAGCTCCTGTTCATCCTCGACGATGAGCACCTTCGCGGCCTCCGCGGTAGTATCCGATGTCACAGATTCGTCCAAGCCTACCACGACACGGTATATATAGGGTTCGGCCTCAACAGGACACGCAACCTATTTTGCCGGTCCACTCCCCGCTCCTGTATGTTCGTTCTCGTCAATCTCAAGGCGTACCCGTGTGACCCCGAGGAAGTCGCCGCCGCCGCGGCGACAGTCGCCGAAGAATCGGATGCGACAGTCGCGATTGCGCCACAGGCCGCGCATCTCCAGCAGGTCGCAGAAACTGGCGTCGAGACCTGGGCCCAGCACGTCAGCCCCGTCGAACACGGGAGTCACACCGGCTCCACGCTCGCGGAGGCGACCGCCGACGCCGGTGCGACCGGCACGCTGTTGAACCACTCGGAGAACCGGCTGAAGCTGGCCGATATCGACGCCAGCCTCGAGGCCGCCGAACGAACGGGGTTGGACACGGTCGTCTGTGCGAACAATCCCGAGCAGATAGCCGCCGCAGCAGCGCTCGGGCCCGACGCCGTCGCCGTCGAGCCACCGGAACTCATCGGGACCGGCACGCCAGTCAGTCAAGCAGACCCCGATATCGTCCGAGATGCAGTCGATGCGGCCGCCGCTGTCGACGAAAGCGTCGATGTCTACTGTGGCGCAGGCATCTCGACCGGCGACGACGTGGTCGCGGCCCGCGAGCTGGGGGCCGACGGCGTCCTGCTGGCCAGCGGCGTCGCCAAGGCCGATGACCCACAGGCCGCCCTCGAAGACCTCGTCGACCCGCTGTAGTCATTCCGACGACGGAGAAAGCACAAACACACCGGCGACGAGACTGTCGCCAACCAGTCATAGCGAAGTTCCTGTCCCGTTCTGTCGGACATGACCGAAATTACTCGTCGTCGGTTTCGGCGTCGGTCTCCGTACCGTCGAGCGTCCGGCGTTCGATGTTCGTGGCGAACTCCTCGACGAGGTCGTCCTCGACGTACCCGTCCAGTTCCTCGCGGAGGTGCTCGCGCAGACAGTACTCGTAGCGGCCCCGGCCGACGTGCTGGATGACGCCCATCGTCCGCAAAGTGCGGTTGTGAGCATAGGCGTTGGTCCGGTCGCCGTCACCGCCGGCGGAGAAGTGAGCGTTCAGTGGAGTTTCCGGACCGAACTGGCGGTAGAACTGGAGCATCTTGCGGGTTTTCGTCTCCATGCCGGCGATATCGGCTTTCAGTTCGCGGACGACGAGTGGTTCCTCGCCGTCGTCCGACAGTGACTCCTCGGCGTCCTCGGCGTCGACGATGTCGAACTCGCTGGCCCCGCGGCTGGCGATGCCCTCACGGAACTCCTGTGGCGCGGACTCGTCACCATCGATGATGTCGTCACCGTCCGCGGCCGTCTCCTCGGTGCTGTCGGGCTGTGGGGGGGCTGTGGCATCGTCCTCTCCGTCGTCAGTGTCGGCAGCCGCATCAGCGTCGATGATACCGGTGTCGGCGTCGGGGCCGGGAACGATATCCGGCCCGTCCTCGACAGTCGCCCCGCCGTCGGTCGTCGCAGCGCCCTTCGGCGTCTCGGTGACGGAACTGAGACGGCCCAGCATTTCCTCGGCGCTGAACCCGTCGTCTCCCTCGCTTGCGTCTGGGTTCGACGAGTCAGGACTCGCCTCCTCAGGGGATGTCTCAGCGTTCTCGTCCGCGTCGTCCGCTGCATCGAAATCGCCGTCGGCCATCGCGGCGAAGGCAGCGCCGGCGTCGTCACCGAACGCACTGCCGTCCTCAGCATCATCCTCAGCCGCGGTATCGCTCCCGCCGTCGTCCTCTTCGGCCTCGGTCGTGTCCTCGTCGACGGTGGCGACGGCTGCGTCGACGTCCGCCGGGGACGCGCCGGACTGGCGCTGTTCGCGCATCCGCTCTTGCTCGGTCTTGCCGGGGTTGTACCCGTCGGTCTGCTGGACGAGCGCGTCGACGAACTGGTCGGCCATCCGGCTCAAATCGCGGGCGTCCTGCAGTTCCGCTTCCAGTTCCGCGATGCGGGAATTTTTCTTGTCCAGTTCCTCCCGGAGTTCGGCGATGCGGTCCTCGTGGGCCTGCTGCTGTTCGCTTATTTCCGCGAGTTCGGAGACCAAATCGTCGCTGACGGATTTCAGGTCCGGGCGCTCGAAGTCATCAAGTCCCGGCGTGGCACCGGCGTCGAAGGTCTGCTTGCGCTGGAACTGCACCCGGCGAACGGCCTCCGCCCAGTCGGTCATCAGAAAGCCCTCGCCGTCATCGAGGTCTTCGACGGCGCTCGCGTATTCGGAGTCGAGGATGCGACTGACGACCTTGGTGTCGTTGTTCCAGGTCAGGCGGTGCCAGACCAGCCAGTCACACTGCGTGATGAAGTCCTTTTTCACGTCGGCAGGGCGCTGACTGATGCCGACGATACCCAGCCCGTGTTTGCGCCCGCGCTTGCCGATTTTGATGAGCATCTTCCCGCATTCGCCGACGCTGCCACCCTCGGGAATGTACTCGTGGACCTCCTCGACGAGCATCAGGAAGGGCTGTTTTTGCTTTTTGGCCTTGGCAAAGAGATGGCGGGCAACGGCAGTCAGCACCTCTTCGGCTTCGTCCTCATCGAGAAACGAGGAGATGTCGAGAATGATGGGGACGTTTTGCTCCAGCGCGAGTGAGGCCATCTTCTCTGCGTGTTCGGCCGTAATCTGGATATCACACTCCTCGTCGGCGCCGGCGTGTAAAATCTCGTACTCCTCTTTGAGACCGTAGTACTCGCCGTCGATATCGACGATGAGCAGTCCAAAACCGTTATCGAGTAGTTTCTCGGCGACGACGCTTGCAGTGTTTGACTTCCCGGACCCGCTTTTGCCGGTGACGAAGCCACGCCCGGTCAGCAACTCCACGACCGGGAGGGACACCTCCGAACCGGGGTCACCGCCACCGCCCGGTCCCTCGCTCTCCTCCGCGACCGTGATGTGTTCTGTTTCTGCCATGCGCTCTTGGGCCAAATTACCCGGCCACAGCACATAATTCACCGTCAGACAGACGGCAGACGGGAAATCGGATTAGCCAAAGAGCCGCTCGCGCAGCGAGCGCTTGCGGTACTTCTCGGCGAGCAACACGGAACAGTCCACGTCGTCGACCACATCGAGCACGAGCGAGCCACTGACCAGCCGCGAGAGCAGTCCCTGTTCGGTCGCGCCGATAATGACCATCGAGGCATCCTCTGCTGCTTGCTCAATGGCCGTCTCTACGTCCCCGGTCTCGACGCGCTGGGTCGCGTCGCCCAGGTCGTGTTCGTCCGCCCAGGTATCGAGGAACGTTTCGGCTTCGGTGCGTGTGACATCGTCGTCACCGTCGGCGACGTGCAACAGCGTGATCTCCGACTCGTACTTGGCTCGGAGATACCTGGCGACGGAGGCACTGAGGTCCGAATCAGGACCGCCAGCGGTCGGAACGAGGACCTTCGATGGATCGAACCCGCGATCTTTCAACACGAGGAAGTCACAGGGGATGTCGCCAGCCACGTCGTCGAAAGCAGACTCGGCACGGCCGGGCGAGCCGTGTGAGTCCGGCCCCCAGCCCATGACAGTGAGGTCGGCGTCGTGGGTGCGCGCGGCATCGAATATCTCCTCGAACCCACGGTGAGAGAGGATACGGTGGGTCTCGACGGGGATATCAAAGGACTCGGCGTCAGCCTCTGCTGCCGCGAGTATCTCTTCGGTGGACTCGTCCAGTTCGTCGGCGTAGTCGGCCGCCTGTGGAAGCGCTATCTGGTCGGGTACCTTCGTGATATGGGCGAGTACGAGCGTGCCGCCGCGCTGTTTGGCGATTGTCCCCCCGAGTTCGACGAGGTCCTGTTCGTGTTCGGGGTTTGCGAGCGGGACCATCACGCGGTAGTCGCCGCCGTCAGGCTGGACACCTGCGGCCGCCGAGACGGCTGCATCGGGCATCTCCTCGGTCCGGTTCAGGATGTACTGGCCGATGATACCCTGTTTCTCCGTCCGACTCCGGGCGTAGACGATATACCAGAGGACTGCCGCACCGGTTATGCTGAAGGTGACGATCAGTGCGTCCGTCTCGACGAAAGCCAGCAGTGCAAAGGAGAAGACGATACCACAGAGTGGCAATAGCGGGTACAGCGGGACGGTGAAATCCGGTGCGTACTCCTCGGGGTTGACATAGCGCATGACGATGAGTGCGACGTTGAGCAACCCGTAGATGACGAGGTGAAGTCCGGACGCAGCACCGGAGAGCAACGTCAGGTTACCGACGAGAATGAAAAACAGAATCAGACCGCCGGTAATGGCGATAGAGCGGTAGGGCGTCCCGAAGCGGCCATGAATCTCGTTGAGCTTCGGCGTGACGATACGGTCCCGGCCCATCGCGAAGTTGATGCGCGACGATGCCAGAATGGAGGCGTTCGCACTCGAAGCCGTCGCGAGCAGACCCCCAAACAGCAAGGCCCCACCCATCACTGCCCCCTGAAGATACTCACCGACCTCGACGACTGCGATAGAGTTCGGGTCGCCGGTGACCGTATCGGCGATGAAGCCCTTCGGGACGGCCGCGCTCATCACGATGAGGACGAGCGCGTAGATGACCGTCACCAGAACGACACTCCCGATGACTGCCCGTGGGAGGTTCCGTCCGGGGTTTTTGATTTCCTCGGCGACGCTGGTAATCTGGACGAACCCGAGATAGGAGACGAAAATCAGGCCCGTGGTCTCCAGCGTGTCGACGACGCTCCGTGCGTCCGGAAGGTTCGACGGGTCCGCCCGGAAGGTCCCCAGCAGCGTGAACACGGCGAGGATAGCGACCAGCAGGATGACGATGATGTTCTGGAGGCGACCGGTTTCCTTCGCGCCGATGTAGTTGACCGCGACGAAGAAGGCCCCGCCAGCGAGCGCCGTCACCGTGACATAAGGGATAGAGAGCGGGCCAAGCGCCAGGTCGCCAGTGACGCCGAAGATACGGTTGATGTATCGCCCGAACCCGACCATGTAGAACGCACTCGCGAAGGCCAGACCGAGCCAGTTGGCCCACCCTGCGACCGAGCCAAAGAGCGGACCGAGTGCATGGTTGACATAGTAGTACGCCCCGCCGGAGCGAGGCATTGCCGTCCCGAGTTCGCTAGCCGACAGCGCGGTGAACATCGCGATGACGCCACCGAGAAGGAAAGCAATGGAGGCCAGGGACCCGGACCGGAGAATCGCTTCGCCGGGCAACACGAAGATGCCCGCACCGATCATCGTCCCGACGCCGATGGTCAGTGCCGCCAGCGGACCGAGGTCTTTCGCGAGGTCCTGTTCCTCTCCACTCACGTCCCATCACCACCCTCAGACTCCGCTACCTCGGCCTCGTCCTCATGGGCAACGTCCGGCAGGACGACGACGGGCCGGTCCGTCTCGGTGACGATATCAAGCGCCACGTCGCCGGTCAGCAGGCGAACCCACCGACTGCCACCCCGGGGCGTGATGACGATTGCCGTCGCGTCGTGGTCGGTTGCGGCCTGGAAGATGGTGTCAGCCACGTCCGTACCGTAGCGGATTTCCGTCTCTATCTCGCGGCCATCGTCGAGACAGTCGGTGAAAGCGTCGAAACACTCCTGGGCGTACTCTTCCCGTTGCTCGACGCCTGCTTTATCAGGGGCACCGCCGGCCTTCTCGATGACGTGGACTGCGGTAGCGCTCCCGGTGAGGTACTCACGGGCTGCTCGACACGTCGTACGAGCGTCTTCGGGGCTAGCAACGGGGAGCAACACGCGGTCGAAGAGGTCAGTCATCGGCCATCCGGGGAGTGACAGGGATGTCCGTCGACTGTCCAGTGGGAAGCGTGGACGAGACAGGGTTCATACCCGGGTAGTCCGCGCCAGCGGACTTAAGCGTCATGTATCGGTGTGTTCCCCGCGATGGAAACCCACTTACCAACGCCACCGGAATGGCCGTGATATGACAGCCGCGGGGGACCGAGTGTGCGTATAGTTATTGTCGGAGCCGGGGAGGTCGGCTCGTCGATCGCATCCAGCCTCGCTGGGTCACACGACGTGGTCGTCATCGATGTCGACGAAGAGAAAGTCGAAGAGCTGAACTACAACGTCGATGCGCTGGCCATTCAAGGCGACGGAGCCTCGCTGACGGTGCTTCAGGAGGCCGGCATCGGCGACGCCGACATGCTCATCGCAAGCACTGACGACGACGAGACGAACATCATCACCTGCGGAACGGCGAAGACGATATCCGACCCCTTCACAATCGCCCGAGTGAAGGGAACGAGCTACTTAGAGACCTGGCACCAGGCCGAGGGTGCCTTCGGCGTAGACTTTATGGTCGGAACGACGGCGCTGACGGCAAAGAGCGTCGTCCGCGTCGTCGGCCTGCCAGCGGCGCGGGATGTCGACACCTTCGCCGGCGGCCGCGTGCAGATGGCCGAGTTTGCGATTCCCGAGGGCAGTCCCGTCGCAGGCCAGACAATCCAGGAGGCCGACCGCTTCGAGTCACTGACGTTCGCGGCCGTGTTCCGGGACGACGAGGTGATAATCCCCACGGGGACGACGCGAATCGAGGCCGAGGACGAGGTGGTCGTCATCGGGTCCCAGGAGAGCGTTCGCGGCTTTGGCTCGGAGGTGTCACCTCACGCAGGCGATGTCGACGACATCCTCATCGTCGGCGGGACCGAGGTGGCAGCCGAAATCGCCACGCTCTTCGAGGAACAGGGACTGAAACCCAGGCTTGTCGAACACGACCACGAACGGGCACGCGAACTCGCCGAACGTCTGCCGAAGACGACGGTACTGGAACACGACGCGACCGACAGCGAGTTCCTCGAACGGGAACACGTCGGTGAAGTCGACACCGTCATCGCGGCGCTGAAGCGCAACGAGCGTAACCTGCTGGTCTCGCTTCTCACGAAGCGGCTGGGCGTCGACAACGCCGTCGCCATCGTCAACGAGACTGGGTACTCACAGCTGTTCGAGGCCGTCGGCGTCGACGTGGCGATTAGTCCGCGTGAGGCCACCGCCGAGGAAATCACGCGGTTCACTCGCGAGCGTCGCGCCGAGAACGTCGCACTCATCGAGAACGACCGGGCAGAGGTTATCGAAATCGAGGCAGACGCCGACAGCGTCCTCACCGGCCGACAAATCCAGGATTCAATCAAGGATCTCCCCGAGGGTATCGTCATCGGAGCCATCACGCGCAACGGCGACTTCGTCATCCCCCGCGGTGACACCGTCATCGAAGTGGGAGACAGCGTCGTCGTCTTCGCCGAGGCGGACAACGTCAGCGCCGTCACGTCGATGCTCTGAGAAGGCGGTCTTCCACCGCATCTGACTGCGATAGCTGCTTTTCTTGCTATTCTACCGCCGCCAGAAGGCACCGGTAAACAGCACCAGCACTGGAATAATCTCCAGTCTGCCAATCCACATCAGGAACACCATGAACAGCTTCGAGGTCCACGGGAAGTCGAGATAGCTACCGAAGGGGCCGAGGAATCCGAATCCGGGTCCGATGTTGCCCAGCGTGGCCAGACACGCGCTGGCTGCCTCAAGCGTCGTCATGTGGATACCGACGCGGGCAGCGTCCAGCGAGATGAGGACGGCACCGACGCCAAAGAGGACGAGATACAGTATCGTAAAGCCGAGCACACCCCGGACTGCACCTTCGTCGATGACCTGGTTGCCGAGCCGAATCGGACGGACTTCCTCCGGGTGTGACGTGGTCACCAGTTCCCGCTTGACTGCCTTGATAGCGACGACCCACCGGACGACCTTGACGCCACCGCCGGTCGACCCGGCTGAGCCACCGATGAACATCGCAAAGAGGAGGAGGATTTGAGCGTGGGCGTCCCACTGGGCGAAGTCGCTGGTCGCGTATCCGGTGGAGTTCAAAAGCGAGCTAATCTGGAAGGCAGCCTGCCGGAGCGCGTTCTCGGTGACGCCTTCGGTGGTTCCGCCGAGGCGTAGCGTCGGTGCCGCACCGAGAAAGAGAATGACGGCGAGAACGCCCGTCGTCACCAGAATCGAGCCGATGTAGGTCCGCAGTTCCGTGTCACCCAGAAAGCGGCCGGTGTCGCCGTTGAGCAGAAACCAAAACAGCGCGAAGTTCGCTCCCGCGATTATCATGAAAGGGATGACGAGCCACTGGACCGCAGGCGAGAACGCGCCGATGCTGTCAGCCTGCGGTGAGAACCCGCCAGTCGGGAGCGCAGTAAAGGCGTGTGAAACGGCGTTAAACAGGTCCATGTTGGGCGCGACACCCGAGAAATGCAGCAGCATCAACAGCACGACCATCAGGACAGTGAAGCCGAGATAGACCAGCCAGAGGACGCGGGCCGTCTCCGCGATGCGCGGTGTGAGCTTCTGGAGACTTGGCCCTGGGGCTTCCGAATCCATCAGCTGTGCGCCGTTGACGGCAATCTGGGGCAGGATAGCGACCATGAGGACGATGATACCCATGCCGCCGAGCCACTGGGTGAGCTGTCGCCAGATGAGCAACGCATGCGAGTGCTGGTCGGTCGAAATCTGTCCCATGACGGTCGCACCAGTCGTCGTGAACCCTGACATCGACTCGAAAAGTGCGTTGACCGGATGGGCAAGCGTCGAAGTCGTGCCATAGCCCGCAACGACGTACGGGACGGCCCCGACGACAGAGACCAACAACCACGCGAGCGCGACCAGAAACAGCGACTCGCGGGGGCCGAGTTCGACGTCGTCGGAGAGCTGTTCGAGTGCGAGGCCGACGACGACGGCGACAGCCATCGAGACGAGAAAGACCACAGTCCCCTCGCCATAGACCAGACTGGTCAAAAGCGGGACGAGCATCGCCACGGCGAGCCACTTGATGACCGTCCCCGTCAGCGCGATGCTGGTGCGCCAGTCGACGTAGACGTGGCTCAGGGGTGGTCACCTCCGTCAGCGAACACGCAACATATCGGCGACCCGGACGACGTGGCTCCCATTACGTTGTGGTCCGGGGTATGGGACGGGTAAGAAACTATCGGAGTCGCCGGCGACCTGCTTCGACGCACGGGCGGGCCTCACCGTTCGCTGGAAGCGACAGGTATAGGACTGTCCCGTCGAATATTCGTACATGACAACGGGCGTCGTTTTGCTGAACTTTGGCGAGCCATCGGAACCGGACAGAGAGGCCGTCGTCGATTATCTCGAACGGATTTTCATGGCCAACGCGGACCTCGAAGAGTACGAGTCCGAGGAAGCCGCTCGCGAGCGCTCACGAAAGCTCGCAAAGCGCCGTGCACCCGGCCTCATCGAAGAGTACGAGGAAATCGGCGGCTCGCCGCTCAACGAGCAGGCCCGCCTACAGACCGAGACACTCGAAGATGCCCTCCAGAAGCGCGGCTTCGACGTGTCCACCTATCTCGGCATGCAGTACACCGAGCCGTTCATCGGCGACGCTGCAGACGCCGCTCACGAAGATGGCGTCGACCGCGTCATCGGCCTCCCGATTTACCCGCTGTGTGGCCCCTCGACGAACGTCATCGCGCTGGACGAACTGGAAGAAGAACTCGACGCGCTCGACCCCGACATCCCCTTCCAGGCCATCACCGGCTGGCACAAACACCCCGGATACAACCGCGTCCGCGCGGAGAACATCGACTCCTACGCCGAGGAGGCCGGCGTCGACCTGCACGACGAGGACACGACACTCGTCTTCTCCGCTCACGGCACGCCAAAGCACTATCTGGAGGAGGGCAGTCGCTACGACATCTACGTCGAGGAGTACTGCTCGGTCGTCGCCTCACTGCTTGGCAGTCCCGACTACGAAATCGGCTTCCAGAACCACGAGAACCGCGACATCCCGTGGACCGAACCCGAAGTCGAAGACCTCATCGAAGAGCTAGACACCGAGCGTGTGGTTGTCGAGCCGGTCAGCTTCCTGCACGAACAGAGCGAGACGCTCTCGGAACTGGACGACGAACTCAAAGAAGAGGCCGAGGAAGCAGGACTTGACTTCTACCGGGTCCCGATTCCCCACGACGACGAGCGCATCCCGGAGGTCTTTGCCGACCTCGTGGAGCCGTTCCTCGCCGACTTCGACCCCGAGTACTACCAGTACCGGCAGTGCCAGTGCCGTGACGAACCGGGGACGATGTGCCTGAACGCGCCACAGGAAACGCCCCACGCCGAATCGGCCAGCGACGACTGATGACCGTCGGCGTCGTCGGTGCCGGCATCACAGGGCTGGCGCTGACACACTACCTCGGAGAGCGCGGCGTCGACTGCGTGACACTGGAAGCCCGCGAGGAAGCCGGCGGTGTCATCCAGTCCCGCGACCGCGACGGCCACGTCGTCGAACTCGGCCCCCAGCGGATGCGTGCGACGCCCGGCATCCGCGAGTTGGCAGACGCCGCGGGCGTTGCCGATGACATCGTCACCGCCGAGGAGGGGTCGCTGTTCGTCTATTCACGGGGCCAACTCCGGGAAGCGCCGACAGATGTCCCCGCGTTTCGCCGGACGGACCTGCTGTCCTGGCCACAGAAGCTTCGCATGCTGGCCGAACCACTGACCAGGGATGCGATTGGCTCGGAGACGGTCGCGGAGGTGTTCTCCCGGAAGTTCGGCCGGACCGCATACGAGCGGTTTATCGGGCCGCTGTACGGCGGCCTCTATGCCTCCGACCCCGCAGAGATGCCCGCGGAGTTCGCGCTGGAGGGCCTGATGCGCCGCGAGCAAGAAACTGGCAGCATGCTCTCGGCGTTTCGCCAGCGAGTCGGCCAGGGCGAGAAGGCCCCCCCGGCGTCGTTTTCGGCGGGGCTACAGACGCTCCCTGAGGCCCTGGCGTCGACCTACGACGATGCCGTCCACCTCGGCGAGCCAGTGACGGCCATCGAATCCGGGGGCTCGGGGTACACGGTCCAAACGGCAGACGCCGAGTACGCTGTCGAAGACGTGGTCGTGACGACACCGGCCGACGCGACTGCGGACCTGCTCGATGGGCTGGCAGAGGGGACGGACGCCCTGGCGGAGTTGACCTACAACCCGCTCGCACTCGTCTACCTGGAGGCGACCGAGCCGCTGCCCGACGGCCTGGGCTATCAGGTCGCCTACGACGAGAAGCTACACACGCTCGGCGTCTCGTTCAACGGCGCGATGTTCGACCGGGATGGCCTCTGTACGGTGTTTCTCGGTGGGATGCACGACCCCGGGATGCTGGACGAATCCGACGAGCGCCTCGGCGAGATCGCCGCCGGGGAGTTCCAGCAGGCGACAGGCACGGACGCGTCGGTGGTCGGCATCGAGCGCCGGGAGCGGTGGTTCCCCGCCTACGACCAGACGTGGTGGGGGCTGGACGACGTGGAAACGCCCGCAGGCGTCCATCTGGCGACAAACTACACCGCGCGGATGGGGATTCCCAGCCGGGTGCGGGAGGCGAAGGAGTTGGCCGATGAACTGTCGACAGCGTGACGCGGCCGGGGAGCCACCGACGGTGAAAGTCCCTGCCGGTGGTCGACCAAGTCAACAGTCGACCGGTCGACTGAACTGGACATCGACATCGGTTCCAGAGGCTCCGACCGTAATCGTCGCATCACAGGGCAAACCCTGAAACGTCCGAACGGCCCGTTTGCCTGGACCAAGCGGACCATCCTGCGTGAGGGCGACAGTCCGGCCGTCCACTGTGACCGTGACAGTCCCGAGTACCGTACTCGTCGGGAACTGGTTCGTCACCGCCACGGTCAGGTTGGTCGTACCGTTTGCCGTGTCGGTAGCCGTTTGCTCGACGCCGACGTACGCGGCGTCGTCATCAACGACTGCTACACGGACGCCACGGTCGGTATTTGCGGCGGTGTAGCCGCTGGTGCCCACCACAAGTGTCACCGCGACGACCGCCGCCACGAGTACGAGTCCCATCCGCCAGCGCGTCATTGCTGACTCACCTCCGGCGGTTCGTCGCGAGCGCCCAGTCGCATCCGGTAGTAGTTGTCGTAGAAATGGCCCAGTGACGATACCGTCAGCGTCGTCACGAAGTAGACCCCGTACAGGACCGGCGAAACGGCAGTAAACAGCGGGACCTCGAACCAGAGGCCGAGCAGACAAACCGTACTCAGCGCCGAGAGCGCGAGATAGTAGACGCTCCAGGGAATGTCAGTGCCAGTTAGCGACTCGACGTAGAAGTTCGCGTCCGACGCTGCCTCCGTCAGTTCGACGATGCCGTGTTCGCGGTCGTATGTAACGAATCCCACCTCGACCAACTTCTGGACGTGGAACTGCTGCAACGCATTCCGGACACGCTTCCGTTCTTTGTGTGTGAGTTCCGTGAGAGATTTCCCGTTCTCCCAACTGGCGACACGCTCCGCGAGGTCGGAGATAGTGGCCCGGTTGTCCGGCTGCTGTTTGAGATAGTGAATCGTGAACCGACGCCGGCGGTTGCTGAGCACCTCCAGTGTCGTCTCCCGGGAGAACCCATCACTCTCGTCCGACGAGATGCGTGACTGTTGCGGTGTAGATCGACTCATAGCAGTGTGGTATCCGACATGGTGACTGATTCCTCTCCAGTACTCGTCGTACACTCGTGGTCCCCCATACATTAGTAAAAAGTGCCGTGTTGAATAGCGGTCTAATCGGCTGATATCACTGAGTAGAAGGACGAAGCCGAGGAAATCGACTCTGTCCATGGAGATCGACCTCTTCGACTTCATTGAGCAGTGTCGGCACCTAGCCAAACAAGCGTTGGGGAAGCACGCAGGCGAGCCCGCCAGCGGCGGGTTCGCCCGCTGGAAGCACGTCGTTCTGCACTGTTTTCGGCTCGAAGACGGCCACAGCTACCGAGAAACGCCGAATCGGCTGAAGTATATGACCGAGATTTGTGACGCTCTTGGCTTCGATCCGGACGATCTGCCAGATTTCACTACGCTCTACAAATCGTTCGATCGGCTGGAAATGTGGGTCTGGCGGGCGTTGCTGCGCGTTTCAGCGCAGCAACACCCGCAGTCTGGCCACGCAGCACTCGACAGCACGTTCTTCGACCGCCGCTCAGCCTCGTCGTACTACCGCCAGCGGTCAGGAAGTACCGTGCAGACGCTGAAAGTGACGACACTAACCGATAGAGAGTCTCTTGCTGTCCTTGACGTACACATCTCGGCCCGGTGGAAACACGATACGAAGACCGGGCCGCAGGTCGTCCGCCGGAACGCGGACGACCTGCTGTCGGTGGCTGCTGACAAGGCCTTCCACAACTGGATCACGAAATACGAGTTCTACGCCCTTGGTGTCGAGCCGCTCATCTTACAGCGTGGATCGAGACCATTGACGCTCGGACATAACGCGCTCATCCGGGCAAAAGGCTATTCTCAACGCTGGATGGCCGAGACTTCGTATTCGACAACGAAGCGCTCGCTCGGCGATGCCGTGCGAGCGCTCGGCTGGTATCGGCAGTTCCGTGAAATCGTTCTTATGTTCGCAATCTCAAACATAGAACCGCTTTGTGAACCGCTCTAACCGTGACTCAGCATCTATTCAACACGGCAGTAAAAAGTAACTTCGGGAAAGTCTAGTTATTCTCTGAACACGTATCGATGCTTTTCCCCGGTTCTGTGATTTCCTCCAGTCCGTCCGTCACCGAGAAATACGGGCCGTATATGGTGCCTAGTCGTCCACTGAGAGAACGCACCCATCCGCCAATAGTGTCAGAATAGTACTATCGGGTTGGTCAGTCAGTCACTAGCTGAAAGGACGGGAGCGCAGTGATGCTTTGTTCAGCTACAGAGAGTATATTTGGTGTTTACAGGGAGTCTATGCCAGTACTGGAGAGACTCTTTCCGGGTGTGATTGCTGGCTCATACCAAAGTAGTACCTTCCCAACATCACAGATACGCGCCGGTGACGGCGGGGACGGCGTTGTGAGGTCCTCGTACGCGACCGCGGCGCGTGCAAACGAGGAAATACAACGATGCAACGACGCAAATTCCTGGTGGGAATGGGATCGCTCGCCGCTGGCGGAGCGGCTGTCATGGGTACTGGTGCCTTCGCCAGTGTCGAGGCAACTCGAAGTGTCTCCGTTAACGTGGCCGGTGACGAGAGTGCATACCTTGGCCTGAAGGACACTTCGCCCTACGCAGAGATGAGCGGCAAGCAACTAACGTTGAGCTTCGACAAAAACGGCCATGGTGGGAAGGGTATCAATCCGGATTCTGTGACGACGTTCGATGGCGTGTTCAAAATGATGAACAATGGCCCGAATAACCTGGATATAACGATTGACAAATCCGGGCTGTCAAATCCCGACCGGTGGCACTTCGTCCCCAAAGAAGTGTACGAAGAATACAGCGGGAACTATCCTGAAGATAGCTTCTACCCCAGCTGGGATGATTTCGGAGGGTACGATACCACGAATGCGAGCGGTGGAGGACTTAATTCTGGAGGGTCCACGCTAGTTGGTGTGGCGATCGATGCACGGGACAGGAGCAGTCTCCCGGGCGGAGAAATTACATTTGCCGTCACGGATGCTGATGGGCCATACGGGAGTAATTAAATCTCGAAACTCCCGAGACCGGACGACGGCCTTCCAGTAGGAAGCCCCACTACACGGCCCCTCTTTGAGGAAACCAATAGCTGTGGCGGATGTGTGTCGGCGGGACTGTTGTTATTATGCCCCATTTAGCTAACTGGTACCACCCCAGAACTGTTTGCCATAATCCAATATGAGCTACAAGCAGTATCTCGGTCGTATCTTGCTGTTTTCGCTCATCGTAGTAGTCACATCTCTCATGGTGAGTTCGCTTTTCGGCCAGCCCGTTCTGTGTAGCTATGTCGAGACCGGCAGCATGTCACCGACACTCGACGCCGGAGACGGCTTCATCGCCGTCCCAGCCCAAGTCACCGGACCCGTCGAGGAGGGCGACGTAATCGTCTACGAGGCCGAGGAGGTGCAGGGTGGTGGCCTGACGACCCATCGCGTCGTCGGGGAGACCGAGCAGGGCTACATCACCAGAGGGGACGCCAACCCGTTCACAGACCAGGACAACGACGAGCCACCGGTCAAAGATGCACAGATCAAAGCCAAAGCGCTCCAGGTGAACGGCAAGGTCGTAGTCATACCCCACCTCGGGACCGTTGTCCAGACTGTCCAGTCGGCCTTCACAACGGTCCAGCGGACCCTCGCTGGCCTGTTCGGGTCGCGCTCGCTGCTCGGTGTCCAGGGACTTGCCTACCTGTTTTTCGCCACGACACTGGCTTGGTATCTCGTCGGACGGTGGCGAGCAGGCACGACGAAACGCAGACGCCGCGAGACTTCGCGGACCGACGGGACGAACGTCCGTCTCGTCGTTGGAGCGCTCGCGGCCGTGCTTGTCCTCGGCGCGACGGCGGCGATGGTCGCCCCCGCCGGGACTCAGGAGTACGGCGTCGTCAGCGCGGAGTTCGACTCCGAGCGCCCGACGGTCATCCCGGCGGGCGAGTCCAATGACGTATCCTATCCCGTGGCAAACGGTGGCGTCGTCCCGACAGTTTCCTACCTCGAATCTGCCAGTGAGGGCGTCGAAGTCAAGCCACAGCAAGTACGCGTCGGGCCCGGGGAGGTGACCAACGCCACGGTGACACTACACGCGCCCCCTGAGACGGGTCACTACCGGCGGTACGTCGTCGAACACCGGTATCTCTCCGTCCTGCCGCCCTCTGTCATCCGGAGCCTCTACGGCGTGCACCCCTGGCTGCCCGTCGTCGTCATCGACGCACTCATCGGGATGCCGTTCTACCTCCTCGGTGTCAGACTCGCGGGGACTGGTCGACTCCGGGACCGTTCGCGGAGGGATAGGCTGTCTCTCACGACGCGGCTCCGTCGGCTGGTAGAGGGTCGCTACTGACTGTCAGGACAGTCGTTACGTCCCTTTCAGGAATACCATTACTACGGTCACGCGGGGTGACCGCTACTCACGATGACCGACTGGCGACTTCGTCTCCGTGCGTTTCTCGACGGCCGGTTCGCTGTCGCCGTGGCAGTGTTGCTCGTCATCGCAGCACTGGGTGGCTGGCTGACCGTCACAGCTCACACGGCCGAGAACGAAAACACCCCAGAAGTACAGTCGACGACCGCGATGGAGACGACCGGCGAGTTTGCACACTCGGCGACCGTCGAGACGAACACCACTGTGTTCCGAGAGGGCGAGACACTGGAGAATCGATCGGTGTATTTCACCCGCGTCTCGCCGACGCTGAACGGCACGTTCCTGTTCACCTACGATGGCAGTGACGAAGGGAGTGTCGACGAAAACGTATCTCTCGGCCTCGTTATCCGTGGTGTCGAGAGCGGTGACAGTGGACAGAGAGAGACGGTCCTCTGGCAGACGACGAGACCACTCAACGACGTATCGACGACGGATGTGACACCAGGAGAGACTGTTCGCGTCCCATTCACTCTCGATATGAACCGGGTCACGAACCGGACGGAGCGGATTCGCGATGAACTCGGCGGGTCGCCAGGGGAGACGGACGTTCTCGTCCGGGCGACCGTCGACTACGAAGGGACGATAGGTAACGAGACAGTCGACCGGACACGGAGCTACACGTTGCCCGTGTCACTGAATGGCAATACCTACAGTCCCGGTACGAACGCCACGAGAACCAACCGGGGGAACACAACCCAACAGGTGGCAGACACGCGGACCGCTGGCCTGCTGTCGCGGGTCGGTGCCCCCCTGCTGGTCGTCACCGCACTCGTCGGGCTTACCGGTCTCGCCATCGGGCGGGTCCGTGGCCAGTTCGAACTCTCGGATGCCGAACGAGAACGGCTTGCCTACGAACGGGACCGGGAGGACTACGACGAGTGGATTTCGACGGTCAGGCTCCCTGACGAGGCTTTCGACCGGCCACGAGCCGAGGCAGCGTCACTCGGTTCACTCGTCGATATCGCCATCGACACCGACAACAGCGTCGTCGAAGCCCCCGAGCAAGAGATGTACTACGTCCTCCACGACGGCTATCTCTACACCTACGAGCCGCCGCTGCTGGGGGAGTGATTCTACACCAGCAACGTTCCGGAGCAACAACCCTTCGTCACGTTTCCTTCAGACCTCGCGGTCGTATGACTTGGCCGTCTCGACGAAGGCCCTGACGGACTCGACGGGTGTGTTCTTGTTGACGCCGTGGCCGAGGTTGAGAATGTGGCCCTCCGGCCCAGCGGCGTCGATGACCTCGCGGGTTTTCTCCCGGACGAACTCGGGGTCACCGAAGAGATAGGACGGGTCGAGGTTGCCCTGGACGGGCATCCCGTCGAGTTGCTCGCGGGCGTGGTCCATCTCGACGGTCCAGTCGAGTGCCACCGCGTCGGCACCGCTTTCCTGCAAGAGGTCCAGTCGGCCACCCATCCGCCGGACGAAAACGAGGGACGGCGCGTTCAAATCCGAGAGAATCTCCCGATGGAGCGGGAGGACGAACTCGCGGTAATCTTCGGGCGTGAGCGCGCCAGCGTAGGTGTCGAAGAGTTGGATTACGTCGGCGCCGTTGCCAATCTGGAACTCCAGATAGTCCTTGACGACATCGGCGAAGGAGGCCAGTAGCGTCCGGAAGGCATCGGGATGTTTGGCACGAAGCTTGCGCAGTGGCATGTTCGTCCGGGAGGGACCGCCAGCGGCGGCGTAGGACGCCAGCGTGAACGGTCCGCCAGCGAAGCCGATGATGGCGGTCTCGTCACCGACGCGGTTGTTCAGGCGGACGAGCAACTCGCCGACGTAATCGAGTTCCCGGGACACGTCGGCGTGTGAGCGGTCTACGTCGTCGGGACCGGAGACGGGGTCGTCGATGACCGGGCCGACGCCGCTCTCGATGTGATAGGAAAAGCCCAGCGGCTCCAGCACGGTGAGGATGTCCGAGAACATCACCAGCCCATCGGGCTCGTAGTACTCCCAGGGGAGCATCGTAATCTCGGTTGCGACCTCGGGGTCCTTGATAGCCTCCAGAAAGCTGTAGTCTTCCCGAATCTCGCGGTATTCGGGGATATGCCGGCCAGCCTGGCGCATCAGCCAGACCGGCGGGCGTTCCGTCCGTTCCCCGCGGGCGGCACGCACGAGTAGGTGGTCCATTGTCGGACCGTTGGCCGGTCGGGGGCTAAGGGTTTCGAAACAACTCGCGTCTCCGAGTGGTCGGTCCAGAAACGGACGGCGTCGCCGACAGTTCAGGCGCTTTGCAGTCGTTGCTGTAGCCGGGGGAGCAGCCGGTCATAACCCACGAGATACACGCCGACATAGAGTGCAACGAAGCCGACGTAGACGTACCAGAGCCCGATGGTGTCGCCGCTTGTGGCCACAGTTTCGAGACCGATGTGTTCACTGAAAACGCCGGCAGCGGTCAGCAGCACGAACAGCGCCACCTCCACCCCGAAGACGGCAGCTTCGAGCAGTGGCTCGATGATCGCTTCTTGCATGATTGCGCTCAGCCGACGGAGTGGCATAGCCGTTCCGGTATGCCCGAATCACCAACACCGACACTCGAAGCAAAAACAGATAACATATACGCGAGGGGTGTTCGCAGATAGATACATGGCATACGGGAATTCTATCGACCACGCGAAGCGAGCCAAACAGGGGTTTTTCACCGGACTGGGACTGTTCGCACTCGGCGGTCTCGGTGAGATTATCGGTCACGCGTTGTACGCCGAATTGCCGGGTTGGGAGCAGGCACTATTTTTCAACGCAGAGGTCGCAGGCGTCCTGATTGCGCTGTTCGTCCCGCTGATTTTCGGTATCGTGTTGCCGCTCATCGAGTGAGCGAATCCCAGCGACCGGCCACAGGCGTTTGGACAATCATTTAACCCCCGCCGGGGTACGGGGAGACATGAGCGCACCCCAAATCCTGATTCTCGGACCGCCAGGTGCAGGCAAAGGCACCCAGAGTGCAAACATCGCCGACGAGTACGGCGTCGACCACATCACGACCGGCGACGCGCTCCGGTCGAACAAGGACATGGATATCTCCGACATGGACACGGAGTACGATACGCCCCGTGCGTACATGGAGGCGGGCGACCTCGTCCCGGACGAAGTGGTCAACGCCATCGTCGACGAGGCCCTGTCTCAGGCCGACGGATTCGTACTCGATGGCTATCCGCGCAACTCCGACCAGGCCGAGGAGCTCGAAGACATGACCGACCTCGACGTGATACTGTCGCTGTCGGTGAGTCGGGAGGAGCTAATCGACCGTCTGACCGGTCGCCGAGTCTGTGACGAGTGTGGAACGAACTACCACGTCGAGTTCGACCAGCCCGAGGAGGAAGGCGTCTGTGACGACTGTGGCGGCGACCTCATCCAGCGCGATGACGACAACCGCGACTCCGTCGAGAACCGGCTCGATGTCTTCGAGGAGAACACCCAGCCCGTCATCGACCACTACAGCGACGAGAGCAGTTTCGTCGAAATCGACGGCGAGCAGGCACCAGATGGCGTCTGGGACGACATCCAGAGCGCCATCGACGCCGAGGTAGAAAATTGATTACCACGCAGCCCCTTCCGTAGTACAATGCCACGCACCGCACAGAAAGTGGACGACCTCGCCAAAGACGGCGAGTCGATGACTGACGCACTCTCGACGGTGCTCGAAGTCGCCGAGGAGAACGGTACCGTCACCTGGGGTGATGTCAGTGACGACATCACCAGCGGTGAGTGGGGTCGGCTCATCGAGAAGGGACTGCTCGTCGACGCCGGCGGCGATGGCTTCGTACTCGATGATCCCGACGGCATCCGCGATGCGCTCGACGAGGCCGACCCCGCAGCCGACGACGACGAGGACCTCAGCTGGTCGAAATACGACAAAGGTGCAGCACTGGTCGTGCTGGCGCTGTTTGCCGGCTACTCGCTGCAATCGGTCCGTGCCGAGATTGCCACCGTCATTGATACCGTGATGGGCCCACTCAACGAGACGCTGCCCTTCTATGCCGTCGTGATGTTGCTTGCGCTCCTGACGGGTCTGTTTACGACCATCATGCAGGACAACCTGATGAACGACAACGTGATGGGCGACTACAAGGAGAAAAGTCAGGAGCTCAAAGAGAAGCGCAAGCGCGCCAAAGAGCAGGACGACGACGAACTGATGGAGGAGGTCCGCGAGGAACAGATGGAGATGATGGCCGAGAACACTGGCATGTTCAAAGCGCAGTTCCGCCCGATGGTGTGGATCATGATGCTGACCATTCCGGTGTTCCTGTGGCTGTACTGGATGGTGCTCGACGTGGGAATTACGGCCACCGAGCCAGCGATGGTGCTCCCGCTCGTCGGCGAGGTATCCACTTGGCGGACATCGGTGCTCGGTCCCATCCAGCTGTGGCTGGTCTGGTACTTCCTCTGTTCGATGGGGTTCAACCAGATTCTTCGGAAGGCACTGAACGTGCAGACATCGCCGACGTAATCCGGTTCGAGGGCCGACGGCCACGGCAACTCGCAACGGTTTTTAGGCCGACAGGCCGAGGGTTGGTATGTTGATTACCGTCTCCGGACCGGCAGGCAGCGGCAAGAGTACGCTCGCTGCCGCGCTCGCAGACCGGCTCGGGTACGACCACGTCTCCGGTGGGGACATTTTCCGTGAGATTGCGGCCGAACGCGACCTCACACCACTGGAGTTGAACAAACTCGCCGAGGAGGACGACCAGATAGACCGCGATCTCGACCAGCGCCTGCGCTCGACCGCCCGCGAGCGCGACAATCTCGTCCTCGAATCGCGCCTGGCCGGCTGGATGGCCGGCGACTACGCCGACCTCAAAGTATGGCTGGATGCACCACTGGAGGTGCGCGCTGCCCGTATCGCCGAGCGCGAGGAGAAATCGGTCGACACCGCACGCGAGGAAACACAGACCCGTGCCGAGAGTGAGGCTCTCCGGTACGAGGAGTACTACGGTATCCACATCGAGGACCTGAGTATCTACGACCTCGTGGTCAACACTTCGCGCTGGGGGCCAGAAGGCGTCCTCGACCTCGTCGCAAACGCAGCAGATGCCTACGACGAATCGGTCGACGAGGGCAAGCGACCAGTGACCGGCGTCGCCTACGACTTCTGATGACACTACGTGACCCGCCTGGCGAGCGCTCGCCGGCGGCCCTGCTGGAGTTTGGCGTTGTGAACCTCGACAAACCACCCGGGCCGTCGGCCCACCAGGTGGCAGGCTGGGTCCGTGACATGGTCGATGACCACCTCGCTGCCGCTGGCACCGAGACGGAACTCGGACGCGTCGCACACGGCGGGACGCTGGACCCGAAGGTGACTGGCTGTCTGCCCATCCTGTTAGGTGACGCTGCCCGCTGTGCGCGCGTCTTCGACGACAGCATCAAGGAGTACATCGCGGTACTGGAGTTACACGGCCCACCGCCGGCCGACCTCGATGCAGTTCTCTCGGAGTTCGAAGGCCCCATCTACCAGAAGCCACCGCGCAAGAGTGCCGTCCGCCGGCAGTTGCGCACCCGGAAGATTCACGCGCTTGACCTGCTCGAACAGAACGGTCGGCAAGCACTGTTGCGCGTTCGCTGTGCGTCGGGCACCTACATCCGGAAACTGTGTCACGACATCGGGCTGGCACTGGGGACCGGCGCGCATATGGGCGACTTGCGCCGGAGTGCGACGGGTCATTTCGACGACAGCGCGCTCGTGACGATGGAAGACCTCGCCGACGCGCTCGCCTTCTGGACTGAAGACGACGACATGACCCCGCTACGGAAGGTCGTCGACCCCGCCGAGCGGGCGCTCGTCACACTCCCGCAGGTACAGATTGCCCCCAGTGCGGCCCGTCAAGTCGCCGAGGGTGCACCCGTCTATGCGCCCGGCGTCCTCGGGACCGACCCTGCCCCGGAAAGCGGTGTGTCCCCCGAGCAAGGGTCGCTGGTAGCCTGTTACACGCCCAATGGATCAGCGATCTGTCTCGGGACGCTCGTCGGTGACCCCGAAGCCGAGTCGGGTACTGTCGTCAAACTCGAACGCGTGCTGGTCTGAGCCGGCCAGTGGACAGTGGCTTCTACCGATAAACACTTGACTGCGAGCCCACGCTACTGCGTCCCAGGGGAGCCGGCGAATCGAAGGGCTTAATCCCGGGACGGTACTCTCCCTGAGTGCGGGACCGTGGGGTAGCGGTATCCTCGGCGCATGGGGTGCGTCGGACCTGAGTTCGAATCTCGGCGGTCCCACTTCTTCATTTGAGCTAACTCATGAGCGGCAAGTGAAAATAACCCACCAGACAGTCTGCCGGTGGCACTGAGCTGTGTCACGTAGAGTCATCCAGGGCCAACAATTGACCAGCACACGGAGGGATGACCGGTCGCAACCACGAGTCCATCAACGGTATCCTGCCCGCAGGTGCGACTGGCCTACACTTATCCGGGCCGGGCAATTACAGGTGGTATGGGCCTGTTCAACAACCTCGGCAAGAAGTTCGAGCAACTGAAACAGGAGGCTGAAGCCAGCGCCAGCGAGGAGGCCACGCATGCCTGCCGCACGTGCGAGACATTGCTCTACACGAACCACGACGCCTGTCCGGAGTGCGACAGCCAGGACGTGGTCGCCCTCAAGCGGGACTGAACGACACTCGCATGCGCCGGTGGACCGGTCTGGTGGTCGCTCTCGCTGTGCTTGCGCTTGCCGGGTGTGGCGGGACTGTCCCCGAGACGCCGACGGAGTACAACGGCACCATCCAGCCGGCGGCGAGCGATTCCGACCTCGATGTTGGCACGGAACGGCTGAACGTGACGGTGGTGCAGGTCGTCGACGGCGATACGGTCGACATCCGCTACGAGAACGGGACCAGGGATACCGTCCGGTTGCTGGGCATCGACACGCCGGAGGTCGAGGCCGACAATCGACCTGGAGAGTACGAGGGTATTCCTGATACGGACGCCGGGCGGGCCTGTCTCTACGAGGCCGGCATCGACGCAAGCGAGTACGTCAACGAACGCATCGACGAGGGCCCAGTGACGATTGCTGTCGACCCACAGGCCGACCGCCGCGGTGGGTACGACCGTCTGCTCGCATATGTCTACATTGGCGAGGACAATCTCAACTACGAACTCGTCGCGACCGGCAGAGCGCGAGTCTACGAGTCCAGTTTCACGCTGCGTGAGACGTTCGACGCCACGGAGCAGCGCGCGAAAGACGGAAACCGGGGGCTGTGGGCCTGTCGCGAATGACACAGGCAACAGGAATCGTCTACTCCTGCAACAGGAAATACATCGCGACCAGCACGCCCGCGAGGACAGCCAGTGAACCCAGCAAGACGAGCTGGTCCTGGACGAACACCGCCGCGGCGACAGCGACGGCCAGTGCGAGGACGCCGAGGCCGAGGACGGGAACCTCGGGACGGGCGAGTGGGGACTCGGGAGACGGTTCCGGCTCGCGGGGCTGTGGCTCGGCGAGTGCTTCGTCGACTTCCACCTCGTTTTGTTCCTCGCGGGGCGGCTCCAGTTCCACGTCGATCCAGCGAGTTTCCGAGCCGTATGCGGAGGCGACTTTCAGCCGGCCGAAGAGGCCATCTTCGGGGATAGCATCCGCATCGACATCAACCCTGACAAGCCGCCGCGAGTCGCCCTCGACGTAGTGGTTGCTGGCGTCCATCCGGGCAACCTGTGAGAGGTCGTCGTCGAGATGCAGATGGACGTGTAACGACTCGCCGTGGTTGACGAGCACCACATCGAAGGAGTCACGCGTCTCGAAAGACGGCGGCACCTCCAGGGAGTGGAGGCGCTCGCGACTCACGTGAACCGGGAGCTCGTCTGGCACGGTTCGAGGTGTGCGTGGCACCAAGAAAAAGGTTCAGGCCGGCGCTTCGTCCCGCATGTCCGGCGGGAGGAGGTTCGGAATGCCGTCCTCGATGGGGTAGGCCTCACCACACTCGGTACAGACCAGCCGACCGGTGAGAATCTCGTCATCCTCGCGGTCGTCGACCTCCAGTTCCAGTTCGTGTTTGTCCACCGGACAACACAGGATATCCATGAGCTCCTCTTGCATATCTTGGGGGAGGGGAGCCCGACAAAAAAGCGTTTGCAGTTAGCGGCTACTGCTCGAAGGGGCGTTCGAGGACGAGTGACTCCTCGCGGCCCGGCCCGACACCGACGGCGTAAATCGGCGTGTCGAGTTCGTCGCTGACATAATCGAGGTATGCCTGGGCACCCTCGGGGAGTGCGTCATAGTCCTTCTCGGCGACGCTGGCCCAATCGACATCGGACCAGCCCTCGAAAGACTGGAGAACGGGCTCGCAATCGCCCCACTGGGCCGTCGTCGACGGCATCGTTTCGATGGTCTCACCATCGAGTTCGTACGCGTCACAGATTTTCACTTCGTCGAGTCCGGCGAGCGTGTCGATGTGGTTGACAGCCAGACCGGTGAAGCCGCTGACCCGGGTGGCGTGACGGAGCATCGGGAGGTCGAGCCAGCCGACCCGTCGGGGGCGGCCGGTCACGGTCCCGTACTCGTCGCCTTCCTCGCGGATGTAGGTGGCAATCTCCTCGTTGTCGCCTTCGCCTTGCTCCTCGTAGCCGGGTGTGTCACCGACGACGCCACCCAGTTCCGTCGGCATTGGACCGCTGCCGACGCGTGTCAGGTAGGCCTTGACGATGCCGATGATTTCGCCGTTGCCGATAACGCCCGGGCTGATGCCGGTTCCGGCTGCGGCACCGCCGGCGGTCGGGTTCGAGGACGTAACGTATGGATAGTTACCGTGGTCGATGTCGATGATGGTGCCCTGTGCGCCCTCGAAGACGATGTTCTGTCCGTCCTCGCGGACTTGGGACAGGAAGTGCCCCGCGTTGACGGTCATCTCCTCCTCGCGGAGGCGACGGCCGTAGTCGCTGTACTCCTCGAAGAGTGCCTCCACGTCGAAGGCATCGGGGTACTCGGTGTCGTCCGGGTCGAGTCCGTAGACGTCCTCGACCAGCGCCCGCTTCTGTGGGACGAGATACTCCAGCCGTTCACGGAGCACCTCCGGGTCGAGCAGGTCACCGACGCGAACGCCACGACGGCCGGCTTTGTCTTCGTAGGTCGGGCCGATACCGCGGCCAGTCGTCCCGACTTCTTGGTCGGATTCACTTTTGACATCCTCTTCGATACCGTCGAGGACGCGATGCAGTGGGAGAATGACGTGTGCACGCTCTGCGACGCGAACGTCAGGCTCGATACCACGGTCTCGGAGCGAGTCGAGTTCGTCAAAGAGCGTCCGCAGATTGACAACACAGCCGTTCCCGAGGACGCCGATTTTGCCCCGGATAGCGCCGCTCGGGACGAGCGAGAGCTTGTACTCCTCACCGTCGTGGACGACGGTGTGGCCGGCATTGTCGCCGCCCTGGTAGCGGACGACGACATCTGCGGTGTCGCCGAAGAGATCGACGATACCGCCCTTGCCCTCGTCTCCGAGCTGTGCGCCGACGATTGTAACGGTCATCAGGCCGTCCTTCCGCCCATGGTGATAAACCGATTACGGTCCCGTTCGACTGTCGGGGAGTCCAATCGGCCAAACTTGTCCGTTCGTAGCCGGTGTTTCGTCGGCTCTGGCCGTCGTGAACACAATCCTTTAAGTCGTTGCTCCGTCAAGCGTGGCACTGGTAACAGTGGCCATGCCACCGCGTCGGCCGGGTGGCACTGGCTGTATCACTCGTAGCGAATCCCCACACCGAACCATTAGAACCCATCTGTTGACAGTCTGAGGGGACGAACTCCACTGCGCCGCTTACCACGACAACAACCTTTAAATCCGGCCAACACAAGTTAACAATTGCCATGATAGATAGACTGGAGAAGGAAGTCGACATGCTGGAGCGCCATCTGCAGGTGCTGCGGATGGTCATCGAGAGCGAACCAATCGGCATCGTAAAGATGTCCAACGAGACCGGTTACCCGCACCACAAGGTACGGTACTCGCTGCGCGTCCTCGAGGAAGAGAACCTCATCGAGCCCTCCAGCCAGGGCGCAATCACAACCGAGGAGACCGGCGAATTCGTCGAGGAACTCGACGAAAAGGTCGACCACATCATCGAGAAGCTCAAGGGAATGAAGATCGACAGCGCCGCCGAAATCGAAAACTAGAGTTCCGGTACTTCGAGGTGGAAGTTCTCGTTTCGCGCTTCGACCAGACAGAGGTGATATCCGTTCTTGCGGGAGAGGTTGACGTAGCTTTTGCGCTTGTCCCTGCTCAGGAGACCGCCCCGGGTCGACTCCTCGACGGTTTCCAGCGCCTCGGGCTCGAAGAAGCTCTCGGTCACGAGGAAGGCGGACGCGAACTGGTCGCTGGTCTGTCCGACCCGCTCGGCGGCGGTGATGAGCTGGTCCATCATGTCCTTGCTCGCCCCCTGGCGTGACTCGTTGATGTTCGCGACCAAAAGCGGGTCGCCCATCCGTTCACGGAAGACGACATCGAACGTCTCCGAGGACTGCACCTGTTCACCATCTTCTGCGTAGGTGGCGTTGACGACCCCGTTGAGTTCGATGCGGTTGATCTTGGGCAAGGCCTTGTAGAGGTCAGACAGCGTCTCGGTGTGCCCGGTCGACTGAATCTCGAAGAGGAGGTCGTAGACGACCCAGTGAGCGAATTTGTAAGCGACCGTATCTTCGAGGAATTCACCGTACTCCCGACCGCCGACCGCCGCCACGTCGGCCTCGAACTGCGTGTGTTTCTCTAGCTGGAGATTGCCGGCGACATCCTGCTGCCGGAGACCGCTGTCGCGCGCTTTCGCCAGCGTCGCATCGCCCTTGGAATCGTAGCGAACGAACAGGTCCGTCCCCGAAAGCGCCTCCTGTGGCGTCATCCGCTGCTGGGCGTCGGTCGCTGCGCCGAGTTCCTCCTCGAGGCGGTGGAGCTCCGACTCCAGTTTCTCGACTTCCTCTTGAAGGTCGTCGCGCTCGCTGCGCACCTGCTCCAGTTCTCGGCGCAGGGAGTCGCGTTCGGACTCGGCCGAATGCAGGTCCGATTCGAGTGTCTTCAGTTCCGTCTCCCGGTCCTCGAGCAGTTCCTCCAGTTCCTCGATACGCTCTGCTACCTCGCTACCGGTCTGTTCGGGTTCGGGCTCGTCGGCTGTCGTCTCCGTCGTCTCGGGCTGGTCGACATCGGTCTCAGCAGTCTCGGTCGCCGCCGGAGCAGACTCCTCGGCACTGGCTTGCTCCGTCTCCACCGTCTCCTGGTCGGTCGATGGCTGGGAGTGCTGACTCGCCGCTGTGGCAGTTGCCGTTGCCTCCGCTCGACCCGGCGTATCACGACGGGAGTGTTCGCTCGAATTACTCTGTGAGTTCGTCCGCTCCGGGTCCAGCGACGGTATCGCTCGCGTTTCCAGTTGTGCCGGATGCTCCGGCGTCGCATCTCGACCCTGGTCGGCCGTGGCCGTCTGCTGTTCGTCGTCGGCACGAGATGTGACGGACTGCCCAGCCCCGGCAGACCCCGGAGTCGGGTCGGGCTGGGAACTCGTGGACGGCTGTCGAGTCTCCCCGGAGTCCGCCTCCCGTGTCGACGCCCCGGCTGTCTCCGTCTGGCTCTGGCTCCGTGCCTCCTCCGTAGACGGGGGGGACCGCTCGTCGGGCTGAGTCCTATCGGTCCGTGCGTCCGCATCAGTTTCGGACCCGGCCGGCTCAGTGAGCGACTCGCTCGCGCGGCGTCGCTCTGCGGCTGTCGTCCCGGTGTCGGCCTGTCCCTGGTCAGGTGTGGGACTGGGACCCCCCGTTTCGGAGTCGGTCGCCGAGTCCGTATCCGCTCGCTCGCCGACTGTCCCGCGTCCGTCAGGGGCCGATGCCGTGTCCGGACTTGCCCCTGCAGCGGCGTCGGCCGCACGCCCGGAAGACGAGGATTCCTCCTCAACATCGTCCACGTCCCCGACAGGAGTCGTCGTGTTGTCTCGTGGCTCGTCGTCTGTGCCGACCTGCTCGGCTGGTGCCGACTCCACAGCCGTGTCCTCAGGCGCTGTCGAAGGCTCGGACTCCGCTACATCCGCGCCGGCAGCCCGATCAGACGCCTCCACTGTCTCAGTATCGCCGGCCGACTGTTGTTCGGGGGGCTGGGCTGTGTCGCCCGTTTCGGGCTCACTCGGCACAGATTCGGCCGTCTCCGCGGCCGACTGACTGGCCAGGGGGTCAGCAGTGTCGGAAACGGCCGAGTCGGACTCAGTTGTCGTCTCCTGAACCGCACCACTGGCGGACTCTTGGGGATCGGGTTCAGGTTCAGGCTCCGGTTCAGGCTCGGGTTCGACCGGCTCGGGAATCTCTATCGGCTCGATGTCGACCGGACGGACCTCGTAGATGCCGACCTCGTCGTCGGTCGTCTCGAACGCCTCGTCGCCAGTGATGAGTCGCTGTGTGTTGCCGACGAAGCCGACGCTCATCGAGTTCCCACGGTGGTAGACGAGATAGTAGTCGCCGCTGAGAACGTTCTCGGAGAGTTCGACGAAGCCGGTAAAGCCCCCGTCTTCGAGCGTCCCATCGACCTCGCTGATGCTGGTGTCTTCCGTGTAGTATTTCGCCCGGACCTCGTCGCTTTCCTCCTGCATGATGGCAAGCAACGGCAGTGCGTCGGTGGGTGCCGTGAAGACAGTGCCCGATGCACCCTCGAAGTCCTCGATAGCACCCCGTCGGATACCCACTGCGGTCCCCCGTGTCATATACAGTTCCGCACCCCCAGCGCGGAACACGCCCGAAAAGCCCGCGTCCGAACGCTCCTGGAGCGCGTGATACCCCCCGCTGAACGACTCCTGGTCCCAGTCGTCGACCCGCTCGACAACGCGTGTACTCATTATCCCAACCCAGGCCGATGCGGGACTAATACTTTGTGGGGCACAGCCTGTAACTGACCGGTCGGCTCCCCCATGGCAATCCGGGACAATCGGTGGAGCGACGGACCTTTGATGTTCCATTCCGTACGCATGTGTATGGCAGACGGCGAAGATGTCGGCGAGGTTCAGCCGGGGTTGAGCGAACAGTACCGGAAAGCCAGCCCGTGGCCCATGCTGGTCGCTTTCGGTTTCGTCATCTCCGAAATCGGCGTTGTACTCGGCCTGTTTCCGATTACCGTCGGCGGCCTCGTCCTCTTCGGAGGAACCGTCGCAGGCATCCTGAGCGAATCCGGCTACGTCCAGCAGACGTGGGCCTCGCTCCTGGCTATCGGAGGGGTCATCATAGCACTCGGTGTCACTACCATCGGACTCAATGTCGACCCCAGCGCCCTCTCGGTCGAGGTGTTGCTCGACGTGACCCGGCCGTTCGTCTACCGTGGCAGTGCAATCACCGCGGCGGGCCTCTGTCTCGTCGCAGTCGGCGCGACGATTCGGCTGGTCCAGCCCTCACAGGCTAGGGACCCACCCTAGGACGCTTTTGAGAAGTGCTGCACTCGCCGGCAATGTGACCGCTGGAAGGGTGGTTGCGCCGGATTGCAGCGACCCCGAAACCAACACGCTATTTAGGGCCTCAGTCTAATCGGACTGTATGGCAGAGACAGAGAAGGTCTTTGACCGTGAGACGCTGCTTGACCTCACGGTAAACGTCATCCCACTCGGCATTTTGACCATCTTCTTCGCCGCGTACATCGTGTTCAACCCCTTCGGGTTCGACAGCGTCATCTCCGGGGTCCAGCTGGCCATCATCGGCACCTCGGCAGTCCTGCTGGCCATCCTGACGTACTACTCGGGAGCTGCCGTGTCCAGAGCCGAGAACCGCCAGGAGGCCCTCGAAGAGAAGGAAGCCGCAGAGCTGGAAGCCGAGGACGCGGCCGCTGAAGACGCTACCGAAGCGGACGACGACACTGCCGAGGCATAGACGGGGACCTCGAAGAGTACCGCTATCTGTTTCTCTATCCGATTGGGAGCCGTGTCTCCCCCGGGCCGGGACCTGATAGTTCCGGACGACCTCTTGCTGGCTCGGAGCGCCGAGGAGTAACGAGCGGCGTGCCGTGGTCTTTCATCCCTGGGGGGGGGAGACTGCACCGAACTAATATACAGTCCGGAGATGTTCGCAATCCCCCTGAAGGCGGAACCTAAGCTTTGATAATCCTGTGGTCCTGAAGCGTTGGTATGGCTGCAGAACAACTCTTGCTGACGGGACTCATGGGCGTCCTGCTCGTCGCCGTCGTCGCCCTCCTCACACGCGTCGAGGACTGGCGCTCGTACACGCCACTGGCCGGCGGTGGCGGGTACGGCGGCGAGGCTACCCACGCCCACGAGGAAAAACCGGGTGGACTCGTACGCTGGCTGACCACCGTCGACCACAAGGACATCGGCATGCTGTATGGGCTATACGCCATTATCGCCTTCGCCGTCGGTGGTCTGATGGCAGTGGGCATTCGCTTCCAGCTCATCACGCCCGAGGGCGCGCTGTTCGGGAACCAGTTCTACAACGCTATCCTGACCAGCCACGGTATCACGATGCTGTTCCTGTTCGGGACGCCCATCATCGCGGCGTTCGCGAACTACTTCGTCCCACTCCTGATTGGGGCGGACGACATGGCGTTCCCCCGTATCAACGCCATCGCCTTCTGGTTGCTTCCGTTCGGTGCCATCCTCATCTGGGGCGGCTTCTTCCTGGAGCCGGTGACCGGCGGGACGATTCAGGCTGCACAGACCTCCTGGACGATGTACACGCCGCTGTCGGTCGAACAGGTCAACCCCGGCGTCGACCTGATGTTGCTCGGCCTGCACCTGACCGGTGTCTCCGCGACCATGGGTGCAATCAACTTCATCGCGACCATCTTCACCGAGCGCGGTGACGACGTGAACTGGGCGAACCTGGACATCTTCTCGTGGACCATCCTCACCCAGTCCGGACTCATCCTGTTCTCGTTCCCGCTGCTGGGCAGCGCGCTCGTCATGCTGCTCATGGACCGGAATCTCGGAACCACCTTCTTCGCAGCAGAGGGTGGCGGTGCGATGCTCTGGCAGCACCTGTTCTGGTTCTTCGGCCACCCCGAGGTGTACATCCTCGTCCTTCCGCCGATGGGCCTCGTCTCGCTCATCCTGCCGAAGTTCTCCGGGCGGAAGCTGTTCGGATTCAAGTTCGTCGTCTACTCCACGCTCGCCATCGGTGTGCTCTCCTTCGGTGTGTGGGCACACCACATGTTCTCGACCGGGATGGACCCCCGGCTGCAGGCGAGTTTCATGGCCGTCTCACTGGCCATTGCGGTTCCGAGTGCGGTGAAGACGTTCAACTGGATTACGACGATGTGGAACGGTAGTCTGCGGCTGACGACGCCGATGCTGTTCTGTATCGGCTTCGTCTCGAACTTCATCATCGGGGGCATCACTGGCGTCTTCCTCGCGTCGGTGCCCGTCGACCTGGTGCTTCACGACACCTACTACGTGGTCGGACACTTCCACTACATCGTGATGGGTGCCATCGGCTTTGCAGTGTTCGCCGGCCTCTACTACTGGTTCCCCATCTTCACCGGCCGGATGTACCAGAAGCGGCTGGGCAAGTGGCACTTCTGGCTCTCGATGATCGGGACCAACGTCACCTTCTTCGCACTGCTCCTGCTCGGGTATCTGGGCATGCCCCGCCGGTACGCCACCTACGAGTTCGGCCCTGGCGTCGCACCGCTGAACCTCGTTGAGCTGTCCCACCAGGCGGCCTCGGTTGGTGCGTTCATCCTCCTGGTCGGCCAGCTCATCTTCGTCTACAACCTCGTCGTCTCCTGGCTGGAAGGCCCCGAAGTCGACGAGGGCGACCCCTGGGACCTCGAAGAGACCGGCCAGAAGACCAAGGAGTTCGTCTGGCACGAGGACAAGATTTCGACCGCGCTCACCGACGGTGGCGACGAGGAAATCGCGACCGACGGCGGCGAGAAAGCGACCGCAACTGACGATGAGGACGAAGACGTGATGACGGACGGCGGAAACGCCGAGTCTGCGGCCGACAGCGAATAACGCTCCTTTTCGGTCGTTTCTATCCTGCGCTGTAGATGAGGACGATACCCGTCAGAAACATCATCAGGGCGATGCCGCCGAGAACCAGCATCAGCAGGTCTTTCTCGGACATACTCGCGATTGGGTCGGGACGTGTAAAGCCTATTCGTCTGCAGTCCCAATCAACTGTCGTGACAAACAACGAGCGCGTATCGAACGGCGAGTGGAACGGACCGCGGTTCGTCGTCTTGCTGTATAGCTGTCTGGTGGGCGTCGCCGCAGTCTTTGGCTACGTCATCGGCCTCGTGCGCCCGGCCGACCTGAACCCACAACTGTTCATGGTCGTCGACCTCCCGCCGACACCGCTCGGGATGGCGATGTACGGTGCGATAACGGTCGGAGCGATACTCGGCGTGCTCCTCTTGCTAGTCCGATACGTCGCCGACGAATACGACACCGCAGAGAATCGCGGCTAAGGTCAGCCCTGGCCGACCATCCGGTCCTCGTCGTCCCACTCCTGTTTGCGGAGTTCGTACTTCTGGACTTTCCCCGTCGCAGTCGTCGGGAGTTCCTCGACGAACTCGAACTGCCGGACCACCTTGTAGCCGGCCAGCCGTTCTTCGGTAAAGGTCCGGAGTTCTTCAGTCGTCACCGGCGGGTCCTCGGGGTCACCCTCGGGGACGATGAATGCCTTGGGCGTCTCACCCCACTTCTCGCTGGGGGCGGGAATCACAGCCACGTCCGACACTTCGGGATGCTCGAAGAGGGTATCCTCGAGTTCGATAGAGGAGATGTTCTCCCCGCCGGAGATGATGATGTCTTTCTTGCGGTCCTGGATGGCAATCATCCCGTTTTCGTCGACGGTCGCGAGGTCTCCCATGTGGTAATAGCCTTCCACACGGTCGTTGAACGCCTCCTCGGTGGCCTCGGGCTTGTTCCAGTAGTGGTCCATGACCTGGTTGCCTCGGACGACGATTTCCCCGATTTCCTCGTCGTTCCAGGCCACGTCGTTCCCGTCCTTGTCGACGACCCGGACGTCCGTGCCGTGGACACCCATTCCCTGGCGTTTCTTGATATCGAAGCGGGTCTCCTCGTTGATGCGTCGTTTGTTGTCCGAGATGGTGATGAGCGGCCCCGTCTCCGTGGCACCGTAGAGGTGTTTCAGATACCAGCCGAAGTCGTCTTCGACCTCTCGAATGGTCGCTTCCGGCGGGGCGGAGCCGGCAGTCGTGACGCGCACGTCGTTGTCGCCGGTCATCGCTGGCTCGCCGTTGTGGTTGTAATAGTCGATGAGCTGGTTCAGCACGGTCGGTGCGGCACACAGGAACGAGACATCCTCAGTGGTGATGATGTCGACGATGGTCTCGGGGTCGATACCCCGCAGACAGACGTGTTTCGCGCCCACGCCAGTGACGGCGTAGATATGTCCCCAGCCGTTGACGTGGAACATCGGGAGCGTCCAGAGGTAGACATCGTCGTCGGTGAGTTCGTGGTACATCGTGACGACGTAGGCATGCAGCGTCTCCGTCCGGTGGGTCCGACAGACGCCCTTGGGGTCGCCGGTGGTTCCGGAGGTGTAGTTGATGGTGATAACCTCGTCTTCGGCCATCTCCGGCCGGTCGTAGTCCGTACCGGCATCATCGAGCATGTCGTTGAATGACACCCAGTCGCCGTCGACGGCCTCGGCATCGTTGGTGATGAACACCTCGGTGTCGACCTCGTCGCGGATAGCCTCGATTTTCTCGGCGTACTCGTAGTCGGCGAAGACGACATCGACGCCGGCGTCGTCGAGGATGTACTGGTAGTCGTCGGGAATGAGTCGGTAATTGAGCGGCGTGTGGACTGCGCCGATCTGCATGGCACCGTAGGCCGCCTCAAGATGATAGTGCGTGTTCGGGTCGAGGATGGCAACGCGGTCACCTTTCTCGACACCGCGGTTCTGCAGGGCTGTCGCGAAGCGGTCGGCCCGCTCACCGAGGTCGTCGTAGGTGTACCGCTCGCCAGTCGTCGCAACCACAGCCTCCTGGTCGCCGTAATATTTGCGCGCCCGGTCGAGGAACTCCGTTACTAACAGTGGTTTCTCCATAGCGGAAGGATATCACCCATGTTAAAAAATAGCGGATGCTAATTATCTTAAATCGAGAACGTGACAGCCCCAGTCACGGCCTGAAGAACGCGATTACTGGAGCCGGGTGTTGCCGCCGCCGGCCGAGACGAGAAGCAACAGATACGACGGTGACAGGGGCATTCCCGGCCACTCAGGCCACGCTCAGCGTCTCCTGATAGGAGCCATACTCCTCCTGGAAAACGGCCATGATTTCGCCCATGGTCGCGTACACCGACACCGCCTCGACGAGCGCCGGCATGACGTTCTCGCCAGCATCGACGGCTGCCTGCACATCCGCGAGTGCGTCCTCGACCGCGTCATCGTCACGTTCGGCTTTCACGTCGGCCAGACGCTCGCGCTGGCGCTGCTGGACATCCTCGTCGACCTGGAGGAGGTCGGGCTGGGTGTCCTCCTCGATGGTGTACTCGTTGACACCGACGACGACTTCCTCGCCACGCTCGACGCGTTCCTGATACTCGTAGGCGGCGTCCTGAATCTCCCGCTGGAAGTAGCCGTCCTCGATTCCCCGGAGGACGCCAGCCCGCATCGAGCCATCGCCCATCTCGCGTATCTCCTCGATGTAGGCCATCGTCTCCTGTTCGACTTCGTCGGTCAGCGCCTCGATCGCGAAGGAGCCACCCAGCGGGTCCACGATGTCAGCAGCACCAGATTCCTCGGCGATAATCTGCTGAGTCCGCAAGGCGACGCGGACGGCCTCCTCGCTTGGCAAGGCGAGCGCCTCGTCGAAGCTGTTAGTGTGTAGACTCTGCGTGCCACCGAGGACGCCCGCCAGCGCCTGAATCGTCACGCGGACGATGTTGTTCAGCGGTTGCTGTGCGGTCAGGGACTGCCCGGCAGTCTGTGTGTGGAACTTCATGGCGCGGGCCGCGTCGGTCTCGGCGTCGTACCACTCACTCATGAGTCGCGCCCAGATGCGCCGGCCGGCCCGGAACTTGGCGACCTCCTCGAAGATGGCGTTATGCGAGTTGAAAAAGAACGACAGCGTCGGCCCGAACGCCTCGATGTCCAGGCCGCGGTCGAGACAGGCCTCGACGTAGGCAAGCCCGTCCGCAAGCGTAAATGCCAGCTCCTGGACCGCAGTCGACCCGGCTTCACGGATGTGATAGCCCGAGATGGAGACGGGCTTGAACTTCGGCGTCTGGGCGACGGAGAACTCGATAACATCAGTCACCAGCTCAAGGGACGGTTCCGGCGGCACGACCCACTCTTTCTGTGCGATGAACTCCTTGAACATGTCGTTCTGGAGCGTCCCCCGGAGTTGCGCGCGGTCGACACCCTGCCTGTCCGCCAGCGCGACGTACATCGCGTAGATGACCGGTGCGCTCGGATTGATGGTGAAAGAAGTCGAGACCTCGCCGAGGTCGATACCCTCGAAGAGAATCTCCATATCACGGAGCGTGTCGACGGCGACGCCCTCTTTGCCGACCTCGCCGTCTGACATCCGGTGATCGGAGTCGAGGCCCATCAGCGTCGGCATGTCGAAGGCCACCGAGAGTCCCGTCTGGCCCTCCTCAGTGAGATACTGGAAGCGCTCGTTGGTCTCTTCGGCGGTGCCAAAGCCGGCGAACTGGCGCATCGTCCAGGTGCGGCCGCGGTACATCGTCGGATACACTCCGCGGGTGAAGGGTGGCTCGCCCGGGAATCCCAAGTCGTCCTCGTAGTCTCGGTCGGCCGTATCCTCGGGCGTGTACAGCCGGTCGACTTCGAGATTGGAGACGGTCGCAAACCTGTCCTGGCGTTCACCGTGGGCGTCGAGGGCCGGGCCGAGAGTGTCGGCCTCCCACTCCGAACGCGACTCACGAATCGCTGACAGGTCGTCCTCGTCGTACATACCATGTGGTATGGTACAAACCAACAAGAGTGTGCCGGGAGTGGGGACTCAAAGAGTCGTTTCAGCCTTCCCGGGCTTTTTGTCGGGTCTGTCCGTCATGGAAAGTATGCTAGCGGCCTGTCCTCCGATTTGTCTGTCCAAACCAGCAGCGAGACGGGTGAGTGAGTGAATCGATGCGTCGGCGGGCATATCTCGGCACTCTCGGCGCGGCGACTGTCTGTGGTGCGGTCGGGTTCGGCCTCGTCAGCGCAGAGGAGACGCTGTCAACCCCGTCCGTCGACGCCGACGGTCCCCGGCGCAAGGCGCTCGTCTTCGAGTCGGATGGAACGGAGGTCGCATCGTTCGGCGCCCAGGGGACCGTACGTGGCGACCGAATCGATGTCGAGACCGAACTCTGGCATCGGTCGGACACGCTGGTCGAGCGAATCGAACTCCGGGTCGCGATGCCGGCCGAAGACGGTGGGACAGCCACGGACGTAGCTGTGACATCACCACTTCAGGGCGACAGTTCACCGCCCCCGGCGCTGACACTCTCCGTGCCACGGGACGACCCCGGGACAGTGCTCGAAGTGACCGACCTGGACGACCTCGCAGACGAGACCATTAGCACCATCGGCTTCGTCGTCACGCCCCGGTCGGAGGCCTCCGGGACACTGACTGTCGAGACACGGGTGGCCCTAGAGAGTACGGCGGTGCTGGCGAGTGACTACGCCTTACATGGGTCTCTGGACCTGTCGTTTCCCTCGTTTGCATAGAACGAGTAAGGAGTTACTCCTCTTTGAGCCGGTGGGTCGTCTCGACGAGCGGATGGTGTGCGTAGTCGACAGCCTCGATATCTCCGATTGATTCGAGGTTCTCCTTCTCGGCGGTCTTTGCCATCCCGAGTTCGACGGGTTCGTCGATGACGATGACGTAGGCGTCCATCCGCTCGACATCGAGTCGGCTGGCGGCTTTGACGCGGTGGTGACCGTCTGCCAGCAGTAGTTCCGTTCCCGTATCGATGACCACGAGCGGCTCTGCGAGTCCGCGTTCCAGCTCGTAGCGTCTCCCCTCCAGTTCGTCCGCGTACACCTTCCCCTGTGTGGGAGTGAGCTCAGAGAGGGGGACTTTCCGGCGCTCCTCGCGGGCGGAGACGCCGTGGATGTTCTCCAGGGTCCGCATGAGCTTGTCCACCTTCCCGGGGGTAGCGCGTTCTATCTGGCTGCGGATGACATCGGCGTTGGAGATGATACCGACGAGGTTGCCTGCGTCATCGACCACCGGAAGGCGACGGATACCCGACCGGAGGATGACGCGAGCAGCGTCGTCGATTTCCATCTCCGGGTGGGCCACCAGCAGGTCCGTCGTCATGACCTTGAAAATCGGCTCGTGGTCTTCCTCCAGCAGGAGGTCCCGAGCACTGATAAACCCCTCAACGTGGCGACCATCACACACCGGAAATCCGCTGTGTTCGTTACTCTCGGAGATGCGTGCTGCGACATCCTTGACGGTGTCGTCAGGCGACACGGTCGCAACGTCTCGCGTCATGTAGTCCTGGACAGTCGGCTTCCCGTCGTCTGCCATCATTGACACCGATGGCCCGACCCCGCAAAAGCCTCCCGGCTACGCGGCGATTCCCGTCACTCGGCGCTCTGTCGCCTCTGGACTCTCATGCGTCGTCGGGCTCGGTTTTGTCCCCGACGCTGCTGTCAGTTCCACTTTCGTCCGCTGTACCGTCGCTACCGTCCATGACTGGCAGTGTCTCGTCGGGGGCCAGATACTCGTCGGCGTCGTAATCAGGCATGTAGATGCCGGTCACGGTGCGGTCAGTGTGGGTGTCGAGCGCCTCCAGAAAACGGTCGTCGACGACTGACTCCGTAATCTTGAGCAAATTGTCGTCATCGTCAATGTCCTCGAAGATGCCCGGGGAAATCTGTGCCCCGGCCATGTCAGCGTGGCCGCCGGCGCTGCCAATCTGTCCGAACGCATCCCGGAGAACTTCACCGAGGTCCACGTTGGCACCACGTGCGCGTGCCGAAACGTAGATTGTCCCATCCCGGAGACCATACACTAGCGTCGTCGAAACGCCCTCCAGGTTCAGCAGGCGGTCGGCCGCCTGTGCGAGGGCGTCCCGGTTGGAAAGCTGGCCGACACAACTGGTCAGCACGGACCCCTCCTGGTTTCGGTTCCGGATAGCAGCGGCGATTGTATCGAAGGTCTCGTGGCTGATACTGGGCGATTCGATACGTTCGAGCAGGCCGAGGTCGGCTGCCGGCAACAGTCGGGCAGCCGCCTCGAAATCGGCTTCGACGGCTTCCCGAGTGAACTCTTTCGTGTCGACGCGGATACCAAAGAGCAGCCCCGTCGCCACGTCCTCGGCTATCGGCACATCGAAGAAATCGAGGTAGTCGACGAGCAGCGTACTCGTCGCCCCCACGTCGCTTTGCAGGTCGACAAAACGGGACTCGACGGGTGCATGTGGGGGGTGATGGTCGATAACAATGTCGACCGGAGTGTCCGGTGGCAACTGGTCGTTGAGGCCCGGTCGGGAGTGGTCGACCAGGGCGATGCCGTCGTACTCGGTCAGGTCGTCGTCGGCCGACAGATTCCGCAACTCGAAATCGAGTAGGTTGACGAAGGCGCGGTTCTCCTGATGAGTGATGTTGCCGTAGTAACAGACATCGGTCTCACAGTTCCGGCGCTCGGCCAGGCGCGCGAGCGCGACAGCACTGGCGATGGCGTCCGGGTCGGGATTGTCGTGGGTCACGACTGCCAGCCGGTCGATACCACGGAGAAGACGGCTGAGCTGGTGTTTCTGTGCCCCGCCGGGACCGATACGTTCGAGCAAGTGGTCCGTGAGGGCTGCCCGTGGGTCGATGACCCTGTCTGCCACCTCTTCTAGTGTCGTCACGTCCGACTCCTGTGGAGCTGTCCCGGTGTACGCGACGAGCATCGCCTCGGGGGTGACCTGCCGTGCAGTCACAGCGGCGCGGGCGTTTCTCGCGCCGTCGTCGCTGGCGACGATAACGACATCGACGGGGCCGACCTCCCGGAGGGTCGCCTCATCGGTCGGGTCACCGACTTCCGTCGCGATACCCTCGTCGACGAGCGTCTTCGCGCGACTCTCCTCGCTGGTGACGACCTGCAGGCGACCCGGCTGGTCCTGCAGTGACTCCACAATGGTGCGTGCGAGAGAGCCACTGCCGAGTACCAACCGGTCAAGCATGTACGCTGTCTCCGGTATGAGTATCCTAAAAAGTCCGCCTTTGTGCTCGGCTGTCGTTCGCCCCGGTTCTCAGCTGAAACTGTCTCCTGCCCCGCGGACTATCACTTGAGCCGTTCTTGCAGGAAAGAGGGGTGTGCGGCGGCCACACCCTCGATGCTCTTTATCTCCTCGTTGATGACATCGCCGAGTTCGTCACCGTCGCCGGCCCGGATTTCGGCCATGAGCGTGTGGTCGCCACTGGAGGTGTACAGGGATTCGATGTCCTCCAGTTCCTTCAGTTCTCGTGTCACCTCGACGTAGTGTTCGCTCTCGACGTCGATACCGACGATAGCAATCGACTGCCCGGAGAGTTTCTTCGGGTCGACATCGGCGGAGTAGCCCACGATGACACCCTCCTCTTCGAGTTTCTGGATATACTTCCTGACAGTGGGCTTGGAGACACCGGCACGCTCAGCGATTTCGGCATACGAGGCCTGAGCGTCCTCCTCCAGGACCGACAATATCTGCTCTTCGGTAGGCTCTGCACTCATTGCCAGTAATTTTTACTCCGACGAAAAAATATCTTCCGAAGCCGAAAACACCAGTCGCACGGGGTCGGGACGCCCGTAGTCCCGGCCTCAGCGGTTGTTCAGGGCCTACGTGTGCCGGTCGATGAGTTCGTCTGCGGTGCGCTCCCACTCGGCGTCCTCATCGAAGTAGCGTTCGGCGACAGGTTCCTCTGGCATCTCGCCGATTGCCTGTTTCTCCTCGCTGTAGGAGGGTCGTTCGGCGTCGTGATAGAACCGTCCGGTCAGGACTTCGCCCTCCCAGAGCCGGGATTCGGTTTCATACATCATGTCTGCGGCTTCGCGGCGGTCGGTGATGTCGAAGTCGAACTCGTCGGACTCCTGTACGTCCGTGTAGGGGACGTACTCGCCGGCGTCCTTGTTCCAGGTCGGACACTGCGTGAGGAAATCGACGTGTGCGAAGCCGTCGTGTTCCATCGCCTCGACCAGAATCTCCTTTGCCTGCTGGGGGTTGACCGCTGCGGTCCGGGCGATGTACGACGCCCCGGAGGCCAGCGACAGCGACAGCGGCCGCACGGGGTCTTTCGCCGACCCGTGGGGCTGGGTCTTTGATTTGTGTCCTTTCGGGCTAGTCGGAGAGGTCTGGCCCTTCGTCAGCCCGAAGATTTCGTTGTTGAACACGATGTAGGTGATGTCGTGGTTCTCCCGGGCCGTGTGCATGAAGTGGTTCCCGCCGATGCCGTAGCCGTCGCCGTCACCGCCGGCCGCAATCACTTCCAATCCCGGATTTGCGAGCTTTGCGGCTCGCGCGATGGGCAGCGAGCGGCCGTGAATCGAGTGATAACCGTAGCTCTCGAAATACGACGAGAGCTTGCCCGAACAGCCAATACCGGTCACGAGCATTGTTTCATCTGGCGTCCGGCCCACCTCGGGCATGGCCTGTTTCAGCGCCTTGAGTACGCCGAAGTCACCACAGCCCGGACACCACGTCGGCTGTGGCTCGACACCGGGTGTGAACTCCTCTCTGTCTATCTCTCGTTCCTCGCCGATTGCTGTGAATGCGCTCATAGGTTAGTCACCTGCCGCTGGGACGTATTTGAGGTTGCCAGCGCTGGGCTGGTCGCCGTCGACACTCGCCTCGAACCCGTCGACGATTTCGCCGGGCTCGAACGGTTCCCCGTCGTATTTCAGCAGACTCGACAGCTTCGGGCCGAACCGTCCCAGTTCCCGCTGTGTGAGCCCGCGGAACTGCCCGCTTGCGTTCATCTCCACGACCAGACACTCCTCTACCGATTCGAGGAAGGCCGTCACTTCCATCTCGGGGTAGGGCATCAGGTCGCTCACGCCCAGGGCCTTCACGTCGTGGCCCAGTTCGTTGAGCCGGTCGACGGCCTCGAAGACCGTATCCTGCTGGCTCCCGAAGGTGAGGATGCCGTATTCGGCACCGGTCGGGCCGTGATAGGTCTGGTGTGAGGATTCCTCTTCGTCCAGGTCCGTGCGGATAGCATCGAGTTTGCGCATCCGCCGGTCCATCTGCGCGACCCGGTTGTCGGGGTCCTCGCAGATGTGGCCCACTTCGTTGGACTCGTTGCCGGTCGCCAGGAAGCGACCGCCTTTCTGACCGGGAATCGAGCGGGGGCTGACGCCGTCTTCGCCGTCGTGGCGGAACCGCCGGAACTTCCCGGACTCGTGGTGGGCCGCCTCCGCGAGTTCCTCTTCGGTGAGCGTCGAGCCGAGCGACGGGTTGGGTTCGCGGTCGAAGAAGTCGGCGGAGACGTTGCGCATCTCGCCGCCGAGTTTCTGGTCGTAGAGGACGATAGCCGGCAACTGGTATTCGTAGGCGATGCGGAACGCAGCGCGAGTCTGCTCGTATGCTTCGGTGACGTTGGCCGGGGCGAAGACGACCCGACAGGAGTCACCCTGGCTCGTATACAGGACGAAATCGAGGTCTGCCTGCTCGGATTTCGTCGGCATCCCCGTCGACGGCCCGGCCCGCATCGCCTCTACGAGGACGACCGGTGTCTCGGTCATCTCCGCGAGCCCGAGCGGTTCGCTCATCAGCGCAAACCCGCCGCCGGAGGAGCCACTCATGGCTTTCACGCCGGCGTGGGACGCACCGATGGCCAGCGCAGCCGCAGCGATTTCGTCCTCGACTTGCTCGGAGACCCCGCCGAACTTCGGCAGGTTCTGGGCCATAATTGTGAACACGTCGGTCCACGGTGTCATCGGATAGCCGGAGATGAACCGACAGCCAGCATCCAGCGCACCGTAGGCGATAGCGTTGCTGCCAGTCATCAACGCCTGCTCGCCGTCGTGGCTACCACTGGGGACAGTCAGGTCGTGTGTCTGGTCGAGTTCCTGGGCCCGCTCGTAGGCTGCATCGAGAATCTCCAGATTGGCCTCCATCACGTCGCCGCTCATCGCTTCCCGGACGAGGTCCTTGAAATAACTCACGTCCATGTCCACGAGAGCGGCGGTCACGCCGACGCCGGCGGTGTTACGCATCACGTCACGCCCGTGTTCGCGGGCGAGGTTCCGCAGGTCCATCGGGTAGACGTGCCAGTCGTTCTCCTCGGCGCGCTCGTCGAGGTCCGTCTGTGCGATTTCCTCCTCGTCGAGCTGGCCGGTGTCGTAGACGATGACGCCGCCCTCGTTGAGGTCATCGAGCTGTTCTGTCAGCGGCTTCAGTTCCTCGTTGCCGTAGTAGGCGTCGTCCTGTGGGTTGCGAGCGAAGCTGTCACCCAGCGCCAGCAGGAAATTGAACCCGTCACCGCGTGAGCGGACCGGGGTATCCGATGCGCGCACCTCGACGTAGGTGTGGCCGCCCCGAATGCGGGAGGGGTAGTGCCGATGGGTGAACACGTCCAGCCCAGCACGCATCAACGCCCTGGCGAAGTTCTGGCTCGTCGAATCAATGCCATCGCCGGAGCCACCGGCGATTCGCCACATCAGTGTATCATCTGTCATAGTAGGTCTCTGGCCCCGCCTGGGTGCCGTGCCTGAACTGACGAGCGGTCACAACTAAAGAGTTGTCACGGTGAATAATGATTATCGTTACCAATCAACTGTGACCAACAGACAGCGTGTGTCCCCACGCCAATTCTTGCGAGGTCGGGAGGTCTAAGCGATGAAACTACTCTGGAAGTGTCGACACGCTGTACTGACACGGACGTCAGGCCACATGCGAAGCTGATTGCTGGGGCATGGGAACTATCACACGGGCGTCCCAATTGGGTAGCATGCAGGCCTTTGTAATGAAACAGGTCGGCGAAACGGGTATCGAAGAGAAGGAACAGCCGGACGCCGGCCCGATGGACGCAATCTTGAAGCCCACAAAGGGGCTCGTCTGTACGTCAGATTGTCATACGGTACACGGCGCAATCGGCGAACGCGAAGACCTCACACTGGGTCACGAAGTCGTCGGCACAGTCGAGGAAGTCGGGTCGGAAGTGAGCGACTTCGAGCCAGGGGACCGGGTCGTCGTCGGTGCAATCACGCCGGACTGGAACTCCGAGGCTGCACAGGACGGACACTCCTCCCAGTCAAACGGTGCACTCGGTGGCTGGAAGTTCGCAAACGTCAAAGACGGGACCTTCCAGGAGTACGTCCACGTCAACGACGCCGACGGCAACCTCGCGCACATCCCGGAGGGTGTGACCGACCACGAAGCGGTCTACACCACCGACATGATGAGTACGGGCTTTCGAGCGGCGGAGAACGGCTCGATTCCGATGGGCGGGACCGTTGCAGTCTTCGCACAGGGACCGGTCGGTCTGATGGCGACGAAGGGAGCACGGCTGCAGGGTGCCGGGGAGGTTATCGCCGTCGAGACAGTTGAGACGCGGCAGGAACTCGCCCGCGAGTACGGCGCAGACCACGTCGTGGACTTCGCTGATGGTGACGCGGTCGAACAGATTATGGACCTGACAGACGGCGAGGGTGTCGACACTGCAATCGAGGCGCTGGGCTCGGACCAGACCCTACAGGACTGCATCAAGGTCGCAAAGCCCGGCGGCACCGTCTCGAACGTCGGCTACCACGGCGGCGACGAATTCCGGCACATCCCCCGCGAGGAGTGGGGCGTCGGGATGGCCGAGATAGACATCGTCACGGACCTCTGTCCCGGTGGCCGCCTGCGAATGCGCCGGATGCTCCAGATGCTCGAGAGCGGCCGCGTCGACCCGACGAAAATGACGACCCACGAGTTCGACTTCGAAGACATCGAGACGGCCTTCGACATGATGGACGAGAAAGAGGACGACATCATCAAGCCGCTTATCCACTTCGAGTAACCGCCGACGAACCCCGGCGTCGGCTTACCGGGGAGCCTGATTGTAGATGAGGTTGCGCTGGACGGCGTTTGCGCCCTCGTAGATGACCGGAATCCGCACGTCACGGTAGACCCGCGAGATGCGGTTCTCGGTCAGGACGGACCGGCCGCCGTGGAGCTGCATACCTCGTTCGGCACAAAACATCGCGGTCTCGGTGGCGTCGGCTTTCGCCAGCGCCGCCCAGTACCCGGAGTTGTCCTGGTTGGCAACCTTGTTCGCTGCACGCCAGGTGAGTGCACGCGAGCCTTCGAACTCCATGCGCATCTCGGCGAGGTCGTGCTGGACGGCCTGGAACTCGTCGACAGAGCGGCCAAAGGCCTCACGGTCGTGGACGAACTCGCTGGCCTCTTCGATGGCTGCTGCCGCAAGTCCGAGGCCGTGCCCGCCGACGATGATGCGGCCGTGGTTGAAAAACTCCGCCAGCATGTAGAAGCCCGCGCCCTCGACACCGACCAGATTCTCCTCCGGGACCCGGCAGTCGTCGAAGACGATGTGGGCCTGTTTGGAGGCCCGAAAGCCCATCTTCTCGGGGATGTGCTCGGCCTCGTAGCCGTCGGTGTCCGTCGGGACGATGAACATCGAGTAGTTGCCGTAGCGGTTGTCCTCGTTGTCGTCAGTCTTGGCGTAGACGGTGACCCAGTCGGCCTCGACGCCGTTTCCGATCCAGTACTTCTCACCGTTGAGGACGTACTCGTCGCCGTCTTTCTCGGCGGTAGTCGTCATCCCGGCGAGGTCGCTGCCGGTCTCAGGTTCGGAGACGGCCAGCCCGGTGAGCTGGTCGTTTTCCGCGACCGGGCGGACGTACTCCTCAATCTGTTCCTCGCTGCCGTGGTCGACGACGATTTCGGCGCCGAAACTGGCCAGTTGGAGTGTCAGTGCGATACCGGCGTCGGCCCGGTAGAACTCCTCGGCGACGGCAAGCACCTGCTCTAGTGAGAGCCCGCGGCCACCGTACTCCTCGGGGATGTCCTGTGCGACGAGGCCAGCGTCCATCCCGGCCTCCAGCACCTCCCAGGGATACTCACCACTCTCGTAGTACTCGGCAGCGTTCGGTTCGATGTACTCTTCGGCAAACTCTCGAGCCTCCGCCTTGACCTCGCGAGCGTCCTCGGGAACGATGGTGTCTTCCAGTAACTCCATACCCCACACATGTGTCCCGCTCACATATACCATCTGGAACGGGAGTAAATTGAGAACGAGTTTTACGTTTCCGAGACAGACATGATGTCGCTTACACTTCGATTTCCTGCATCAGGCCGACCAGTTCCTCCAGTTCGGGGAAGGTGTAGACTTTGACGTTGATGTTGGATTCGAGTGCGTGGACACGCGAGTCGAACATCAGGGCCATCTCGTCGGCGCGGTCCCCGACGAGGTCGTCTATCATGCCGCTACCGGGGCCGTAGGTAAAGGTCGGCGTGGACATGTCGATAGTCGTGTTGAGGACGTTGGCCCAGCCGTCGATGAAGCCGGAGGTCATGATGTTTCCGATTTCCTGCACTGCGGACCGTTCCATGTCGGTAAAGCCGTCCGAACTCGGCTCGCCACCCTCGACCATGTCGCCCATCATTCCGTGGGCGAGTTCCTTGGCACTCTGGGCGTTGAACAGAAAGAGAATGTGTCCGTGGGGCGGTTCGAGCATCTCGATACTGATGCCGATTTGCTTCTGGTCGCCGACGTGTGTCTTGATATCGGGGATGTCGATGAAGTTGATTTTGGTAATCTCCATCTCCGTCTGCATCCCTGTCATCTGGCTCAGGTGGGAGGCGACCGTGTTGCCACCCTCCTTGGCCATCTTGTTGAACAACCCGAGCTTCCGGATATCTATCATCAAACTCATGCGCGAACTCGTTGCCCGTGGCTTTTCGGCGGACCCATATAATACATCGCCTGCGATTTTCGGAGGCGAGAATACAACCTCCGGCGGGTCAGGCGATGACGGCTACAGGCAAACGGTCACGGCGACTCCCTCACCCAGTGGCAACAGCGACGTTTCGAACCCGTCGGCGTCCCGGACGTGGGTGAGATAGGCAGCGATTCCACCTGTCCCGGCACTCGCCTCGGGCACGTCTTCGCCCGAAAGCAGTGCCGCAAGGTCCTCGGCGTCGACGATGCCGGCTGTCACGGCGTTGTCCGCGAGCACGAGACTGCCCGGTCGGAGTTTCCCACGGATAGCCTCGAAGGCCTCGACGTACCGTTGTTTCTCGTTGTCGATGAGCACCACGTCGAAGGGACCGTCGTAGCGCTCGACGATATCGATAGCGTCGCCGTGTTCGAACTGGGCGCGGTCAGCGATGCCGCCGCGCTCGAAGTACTCCCGGGCGGCGTCGAGTTCGTCCTCGTCGATTTCGGTCAGCACGATGTCGCCGTCAGCGGGAAGCGCCCGGGCGAACCAGTACGCGGAATAGCCAAACCCGGAGCCGAACTCGAAGACACGCTCGGCGTCAGCGGCGCGGGCAAGCAGCGTGAGCCAGCCGCCGACATCGGGGCCGACCGTCGGGAACCCCTCACTGTCGGCGCGGTCGTCCATCTCCCGGAGTACCTCGTCGCGTTCGGGGCGGACTGCCCCGGCGATGCGTGTCACGGCGTCAGTGACTACCTGATCAGACATACGGCTGTATTCGGTGAGCGTGGGGATAGTTTTTTACTCGCTTCATCTGTCAATCTGAATAGCATGCAGACACGACGGACTGTGCTGAAGACGCTCGGGGTGGCGACAGCCGGATTGAGTGTCGGCGGGTCGGCCGGGGCACGACTCGGCAGGAGCGGAGTCAGCCAGGTACAGGGGGTTCGCATCGGCTGTCTCCAACCACTGGCAGGGCTGGTCGGACGCGCCGGCAAGCGAGCCCTGGAACCGTTCTACAGCTACTTTGGCTACCGGGGCGCCGACGTGCCGGCGGAGATTCGCGCCGAAGAGATCCAGTTTGTCGTCGACGATACGACCTACGTCATCGACGTCCGGGATACGGCCGCGGGCGGCGAAGACGCACGCTCGCTCGCCGAGGAGGTGGCCGCGGACGCCTCGGTGCTGGTTGGCGGGAGTACCACCGAAACCGCCCGTGCGGCCGCTGAAGTCGCCGCAGAGACCGGGACACCATATCTGGCCGGCCCGGTCGGTGACCCTACGCTGACAGGTCAATCCGACACGTGTGCCCGGCCCGTCTTTCGGGCCGGTACGACCGACGCGATGGCGGGCGTCACAGGTGCCAGGTACCTCGCTGAGGAACGTGACGACGTCGGGAGCGTCTACCTCTTTTATGGAACCAGTAGCTACGGCGGTGCGATACGGAGGGGCTACGAGTCAGCGCTGGAGTCGAGTGGTATCACCGTCGCCGGGTCGAGCAGCGTGGGGCCTCAGAGCAACTCCTGGAGCGAGCAGTTACAGCAGGCAGCTGACGCCGGCGTCGACGCCGTCGTCGGTGGCTTCGGCGCCAACACGCTTCCGACCATGGTCCAATCGTACCTCCAGGCCGACTACAGTTTCAGACTCGTAGCACCGTGGGGCGGCGAAGAAATGGCAGCCAGGGTCGGGAGCGTTCTCGAAGGGGAACTAGAGACGCTATCGGCCACAGCCATCGAAGAAGCCGGCATCGGCCCGTTTACCACCCGTTATCACTGGAATCAGTACGACAACGACATCAACGACAGCGCCCTGTCGGTCTACCGCGAGGCCTACAACCGGAACCCGGGCCCAGGCGCTGCGGGGATGTTCGCGACGGCATCCGCGCTTGTCCAGGCAATCGAACAGGCCGGCAGTCTGGACGGCGAGGCGCTGATAGCCGAACTCCGTCGCATGACTATCGAGGAGACCTTGAAGGGGCAAGATGCCTACGAATTCCGCGCTGTGGACAACCAGGCGACGTCACCGATGACCGCCGCGCCAGTCGTCCCGACAACCGACGACCAGTATTGGGATGCCGCCATCCAGCCCGGCGAACCAGCCACACGTATCGGTCGCGACCAGACTGCACCGCCCGCTTCGTCGGCGACCTGTGACCTCAGCAGCGACGACACCACCGACGACAGTGACAGCACCGGCGACCAGACCGAACGTCCCGACGGGAACGGCAGCGAGACGACCGAACCGGGGTCGGGCGGCAACGACGGCACCACCAGCGACGACCGAGAGACGACGACCAGCGAGAGCGGGTCCGGTGAAGACGGGCCACTCGGACTGCTCGTCGGCATCGCGGGTATCGCCGGGGGCCTCGGAGCAGCGTGGGTGCACGACAGAACGGACGACGAGGAGTAGCGGCACTCACTCCCGCACTGACTGGACGAACGCCTCGACGCGCTCGGGGTCGACAGGGGCCGCCGTCTCGCTCTCCTCTTTCAGTGCGGTCCCGACGATGACGCCGTCGGCGATGTCCAGCAGTCCGGGGGCGTTCTCCGCAGTGACGCCGCTGCCGACGAAGACCGGCACGTTCTGGTCGACTTCGTCCCGGCGGTCCAGTACGGCTTTCAGTTCGTCGGCGTCGGCTGCTTCCCCTGTCGCGGGGCCGGAAACGACCAGGCCATCGGCAAGCCCGCGTGTGATTGTCTCCTCGGCCACGTCGGCGATAGCGCGCTCGCTGGCCGGTGCGGAGTGTTTGACGGCCACGTCGGCGAGAATCGCCACGTCGGAGTCCAGTCGGTCACGCAGGCGCAACGTCTCCGCTGCCTGTCCTTCCAGCAACCCCTGGTCGGTGACGCGAGCACCGGTGTGGACGTTCACCCGGACGAACGAACCGCCCGCGGCTCCCGCCACCGAGAGCGCAGCCGCCGCATCGTTTCTGAGGACGTTGACGCCGTAGGGGACCTCGACGCCAATGCCGAGTTCCCGGACGAAAGCCGTCATTTCGGCGACGGTGTGCTGGGGTACCTCGTCGGGATAGTACGGGGCGTCGCCGTAGTTCTCGACGAGCAAGGCATCGACACCGCCCTCGACGAGGGCAAGAGCGTCAGCGAGGGCGCGCCCGCGCAGTTCCGTCCGGTCGCCGGCAAAGCGGGGTGCCCCCGGCAACGGCGGCAGGTGGACCATCCCCACAACCGGTGACTGGCTCCCGAACCGCTCGGCGATATTCATACCGACCGGTTCAGCGGCACGGGTGAAAATAGCCGCGCTCGCGTCAGCGTTCGCGATACCCTCTCACATGCGCGGTCACCGACTGCGATTCCCGAGAGCACTCAATTCCAGTAGTCCGGTTCGTTCCCCTCGCGCCACTTGATGGAACACCCACGCGAGGGCCGGAAGTCGTCGTCTATCTCCTCGCCGGCAAGCAGGCGGTCGATGATGTCTTTCATCTCCCGCTCGGTCGGCTCCTCGTCGGGGTTCATCGCGTCGTCGAGTCGGCCGTGATACGCGAGTTCGAAGCCGTCGTCGACCCGCTGGAAGAGGAACGGGTCCGGCGTACACGTCGCGCCGTAGGATTTGGCAACGTCCTGGGTCTCATCGAAGAGGTATGCGTCGTAGTCGACGGTGCCCGCCTCGACCAGTTCCTGCATCCGCTCGAAGGAGTCCTCGGGATACTCCTCGGGGTCGTTTGCGCTTACGCCCACGACGGCAACGTCGTCGTACTCGTCGGCGAGGGCGTTCAGTTCGTCGAACTTCGCTTTCGCGTACGGGCAGTGGTTACACGTAAAGACAACGAGGAGGGCCTCGTTGTCCGCGAAATCGTCCAGGGAATACGTCTGCTCGTCGACGCCCGTGAGTTCGAAATCCGGTGCGTCGTCACCGCGTTCGAGTACCTGTTTGGAGTCGGCTGCGACCATACACGCGTATCTACCCCCGCGACCTAAGCCGTTGGGCCAGCGGCAAGCGCCGACCCGCCGGCGACGACAACGGGTGGGCTGGGGCAGGCTCCGAGGTCACAGAATTAGTCGTCGCCGGGCTGGGGCGTCGGCGTGGCTCCGGGCTGGCCCACCCGCAAGACGACGGCTGTCAGGCCGAGACAGACCACGCCGAGGCCAGCCATCGCCCCGAAGGAAGTCGCCACGCCGTAGGTCTCGGAGAGCCAGCCCAGCACCGGCGGTGCGATTGCCGCGCCGCCGGAGATGCCGATAGTGACGAGCCCGAAGTTCTTCCCGATGTCCTCGCCGGTCGAGAAGCGGTCCGCGAGCGTCGCGCGCGCAGGTCGACTGTAATCGATGGTCGAGGCGAGCAGGAGGGTTAGCCCGATGACGGCCACGACAGGAAGCATCGCCGTCGCGAGCGCAGCGGTGACGGCGACGAGTCCGATGTAGCCAGCCGCGAGCACCACGCCCGGCGAGGTGCGGTCGGTGAGCCAGCCGCCACCGAACATGAGGACAGCGCCGGCGACGAACATCACGGAGACGAGCGTGTTCCCGGTCGCCTCGGAGAGGCCGTAGACCTCGGTCAAAAGAGGCAGGGTCTGTGTCTTGATACCCCAGGCGGCGATGGAAGTAATCAACCACAGGACCGTCACGAGGACGATACCGCGGTCCGTGAGCATCTCTCGGAGGCTGGCGAACGCGCGGCCGGGCAGGTCGGTAATTCGTGAGAGCGTCCAGGCCTCGTCGGCCCGGCTGGTGTCACTCGGCGCGGTAATCCCGTCGTCGACGTACCGGCGGAACGCGCCGACACAGACCACGGCGTAGACGACACCGACAGCGGCAATCAGACCCAGCGCGGTTCGCCAGCCATAGCCCAGCGTGACGACCCCGGCGACGATAGCGGGCGGTGCGGCGAAGCCAACAGCACCGGTAAAGCCGTGAACGCTGAATGCGCGTCCCCGGGTGCCGGGGTCGGTCGCCGCCGACAGCAGCGGGTAGTGTGCGGGGTGATGGCCAGCGATACCCACACCCAGGACTGCCTGTGCAAAGAGGAGTTGGACGTAGGTAGTTGCGGTCGCAGTGAGGACGGCTCCGATTGCACCGAAGCCAAGCGAGAGCGCGAGCATGGGCGTTCGCCCGCGCGTGTCCGAGAGGTGTCCAAACGGGAGTTGCAGTCCCGTGACGACGGCTCCGAGAACACCGATGGCGAGGCCGATGCGGGCGACGCCGACGCCCAACTCGGCGGCCGCGGCGACGGTCACCGGCGGTAACAACATGTAGTACATGTGGTTGACGACGTGGGACCCGCCGACGAGCGCGACAACGAGGGCAGCCTGTGAGTCACGAAAGCCCGTCACAGCTACGAAACGAACTCCCGGGAACAAAGGTGGCTCGAAACACCGGGGCACGGACGACTCGACGGCCGTCGCTGCACTGGGAGCCTAGTCGGCCGTCGCAGTCGAGAGTTGCTCGGCGACGGCATCGTCGAACTCGCGGGCCGCCTGGACGACGGGACTCTCGTCGTTGAGAACGAACGTGGCTTCCTGGTCTTCGGCCTCGGTGTGTGAAAGCGCGCCGACATCGACGAGGTCTTCGAGTGCGTCGGCGAGATAGAGCGTTTTCAGCGGTACGTCTGCAGCGTCGGCGATTTCCGAGCGGGTGTACTCCTCGCCAGGGTTCAACGCGACGAGCGCACGAAAGAGCGCCGGTGCCTCATCGCGCTGTTCGACGAGTTCCCAACCAGTCTCGGGGACTTGGGGGCGCATCGCATATACGTAGGGTACACGTGGCAATAAAGCCTCGAACTCTCTTGAGAGACGAGCAGTTGCTCCGCGTCGGATTGCCCGGGCGCGTGTAGCAAGTCTTTATACAGTCCCGCGGTGGGTTTTCTGCATGAGCAGCCGCGACGACGTTCTGGAGCTACTCCGCGAGAACGCCCGCTACACCGTCGAAGACATCGCCCGGCAAATCGACGCCGACGCAAACGAGGTCGAGGGGATTATCGCTGACCTCGAAGCCGAGGGCGTCGTCAAGGGCTATCGGGCCGTCGTCGACTGGGACGAAACCGAGGAGGAGAGGGTCCGTGCAGCGGTCGAACTCAACGTCACGCTGGACCGCGAAACCAGCTACAACGACGTGGCCGAGCGCATCGCCAAATTCCCCAAGGTGGAGTCGCTGCACCTCGTCAGCGGCGATTACGACTTCATGATGGAAGTCGAGGGCGACTCCATGCGGGAAGTATCACATTTCATCAGTGAGAAGGTCGCGCCCGTCCCGGAGATTACCCAGACGGTCACCCATTACATGATGGATTCCTACAAGGAGAGTGGCATCTTCTTCGGAGACGGTGACGACGACGACAGGCTCTCGGTCTCACCATGACATTTGACGTGTCAGACCGGGTGGACGCAGTGCCACCATCGGGTATCCGCCGGTTTTTCGAACTCGCCGAGGAACAGGACGACATCATCTCGCTGGGTGTCGGCGAACCCGACTTCTCGGCACCCTGGGCGGCCCGGGACGCGGCCATCGCCTCGCTGGAACAGGGCAAGACCTCCTACACCGCGAACCGGGGCCGCCGAGAGCTACGCGAGCAGATTGCCGACCACGTCGACCGCCGGTACGACCTCCAGTACGACCCCGACGAGGAAATCCTGGTCACCGCCGGGGCCAGCGAGGGTATCGACCTCGCATACCGGGCACTGGTCGACCCAGGCGATACTGTCGCCGTCCAACAGCCCTGCTATGTCTCCTATGTCCCCGGCGTCATCTTCGCCGGAGGGGACGTATTGCCCGTCCGGACCCACGTCGAAGACGAGTTCAAACTCACCTACGAGGGGCTACAGGAGTCGGGCGCGGCCGACGCGGAAGTGCTGGTACTGTGTTACCCCAACAACCCGACGGGAGCAACGATGACCGGCGACGAACTTGAAGAGGTCGCCGAGTTCGCCCGGGAACACGACCTCGTGGTGTTCTCAGACGAGATTTACGCGGATTTGACCTACGAACACGACCACACGTCCATCGCGACGCTGCCAGGGATGCGCGAGCGGACCGTCGTCTTCAACGGCTTCTCGAAGGCCTATGCGATGACCGGACTTCGCCTGGGCTACGTGCTAGCCCCACCGGAGGCGACGACGGCGATGAACCGCATCCACCAGTACACGATGCTGTCGGCACCGACGACGGCCCAGTATGCGGCCATCGAGGCTCTGGAGTCGTGTGACGACGCGGTTGCGGAGATGAAAACCCAGTACGACCGCCGCCGACAGTTCGTCCTCTCGCGGTTTTCGGAGATGGGCATCGACTGTTTCCCCGCCGGTGGCGCGTTTTACGCCTTCCCCGAGTGTCCGTGGGACGACGCCGATGCCTTCGCCGAACAACTCATCGAGGAACAGTCCGTGGCCGTCGTCCCCGGGAGCGCCTTCGGTGAGGGCGGTGAGGGCCATCTCAGAGTGTCGTATGCGACCGGGCTCGACGAACTCAAGGAAGCGATGGCACGTATCGAACAGTTCGTCAAATAACCGGGCTGTGAAGACGCCCACATTTGGCGTTCCCTCTGGCCTTCAGAATTGATACTGAGACGGGCCGAAAGGTGTTTCTGGCGTAAAGTTTTTTCACCCATAGGGGCAGATGATTCGTAATGGCAATCGATGACACTGGGGGAGGGGAAGAACAGGCCACTTCGGGCGCTGCTGTGGGGCGTGAGTCTGTCGCCGCCGTGGGGGAGTACTCCTGGAGTGATTTTCGCCGGGAGGAACACGACGAGGGGCGGTTCGACCGGAGTGCCTATCTGGGGTTTGACCCTCGTGACCTTCCGCGACGGCTAACGGCGGGTGCAAGCGCCGGCAAGACGCTTCACGAGGAGTTCGAGCGATTCAGGGACCCATCGCGTCGACCCGTTGTCAAAGATGAATATTCCTGGGAGCATTTTAAACAAGAGTACTACTACGACGAGGAGGGGCGTGCACCACGGGACAGCGAGGGGAACAAGGAACCCTTCGAACCAGAGCAGTACCTCGGCTTCGAGCCCGAGGAGACCGAACAGCGGCTAAACCAGGCGGAGTCGCTGGCCTCGGATTTGCACGCGCTGGTCGAGAAACGGACAGTCGACGTGCCCGAGGAGATGGACGAGGATGCCTTCTTCTCGGACCGAAACGGCAACACGACAGTCGTCAACCGCTACGATGTCGAGAAAGCGGTCCCGCTGGAGAAAAAGGAACACTTCGTCGAGGAGAACCGCTACTGGGTGAACAAGCCATACGCCTGTGTCATCATCTTCCACTCCCGGAAGGAAAACGAGCGGAAATACTACGTCATCGAGCCGTATCTCAACGAAATCGAAGAGGACCTACAGGACTTTCTCGCACGGAAGCTCAAGACTGCTATCAAATACTCGGAAGACGACGTCATCGTCCAGGGTGACGAGGCCGACCGCGCGGAAGTCATCCAGCGCGAAGCCGAACGCCTGCTGTCCCGGTACGGGCTCTACGACGGCAGTATCTCCGACGACATGGGCGAATCCGAAAGCAGCGGGATGATGCACTCCATCAAGGCTGCACTCGGGATGGGCGACTCCGAGGCCGAACTCGAAGACACCGGAATCGAGGGTATCGAAGTGCGGCCCGAGCCCATCATCGTCGAGGAGGACCCCGACACGCTCAGCGAGTATCAGGTCGAGAAGTTGCTCTACCTGCTCAAGCGCAACTTCATCGGCTACGCTCGCATCGACGCCATCAAACACGACATCAACGTGGAGGACATCTCCTGTGACGGCTACAACTCACGGGTGTTCGTCTACCACACCGACCACGAGCAGATAATCTCGAATGTCACTCACGGCGAGGCCGAACTCGACGAGTTCGTCGTCAAACTCGCTCAGCGGTCGGGGAAAGGCATCTCCAAACGTCAGCCACAGGTCGACGCTACCCTCCCCGATGGCTCGCGTGCCCAGCTGACGCTTGGCCGGGAGGTCTCGGACCATGGGACCAACTACACGATCCGTCAGTTCAAGGACGTGCCTTTCACCCCAATCGACCTCATCAACTGGAACACGTTCAATCTCGACGAAATGGCCTTTCTCTGGCTCTGTATCGAGAACCACAAGTCGCTCATCTTCGCCGGCGGTACGGCATCCGGGAAGACCACCAGCCTGAACGCCATCTCACTGTTCATTCCCTCGAACGCAAAAATCGTCTCTATCGAGGACACCCGTGAGGTCGAGTTGCCACAGCGCAACTGGGTCGCAAGCGTCACCCGGCCATCCTTCGGCCAGGACGACACCGGCGATGTCGACGAATTCGACCTGCTAGAGGCTGCACTCCGGCAACGACCGGACTACATCGTCATGGGTGAGATTCGTGGTGAGGAGGGTCGGACGCTCTTTCAGGTCATGTCGACGGGCCACACCACCTACACGACGTTCCACGCTGACTCCGTCGGCGAGGTCATCAAGCGGTTTACGACCGAACCCATCAACGTTTCGAAGACGCTGTTTACCGCACTCGACCTGGTCTCGATTCAGACGCAGACGAGGGTCGGTGGCCACAAGGTCCGCCGGAACAAGACGCTGACCGAAATCAACGAGTACTCGCCGGAAAACGACGAAATCAACGTCCGCGACGTCTACGAGTGGCGCGCGGAGACGGACAACTTCATCCAGATGGGGTCCTCCTCGACGCTTGAGGAAATCAAGTTCGACCGCGGGTGGACCCAGGAGCGACTGGACGAGGAACTGTTCAAGCGAAAGGTCGTCCTGGCCTATCTCATCGAGAACGGGCTGAACACCTACACCGAGGTGGCGGCGACGGTCCAGGCATTTATCAACGACCCCGACACAATCCTGACCATCATCGCAGACGACCACCTCGAACGGTCCCTAGAGGACCTCCGGGAGATGGAGTCAGTCCAGATCGAAATCGACCCGGAAAAAGAGGAACTCGTCCCGCGTCCGGAGCCGCCGGCCGAGTTGTTGGAGGAGACCGACGAGATTCTTGAGAACGCACGGCCGTTGCTCAAACGCTACCGGGAACAGGAATCCTCCGACATCGTCTCGGCGCTGTCCGGGCTGGGTGGTGAGGAAAGCGAGTCCCAGGACGAGGCCATCGACTTCGGCCAGTTCGTTCCCAAGGCCGGTTCGGAGGAGGGTGGGGAATGAGCCTCGATACGCGAGGTGACAAGCAACAGCTGGGGAATGCCGGCGAGTCAGCCCTCGGTGACGCGTTCTACCCGCTCTACGAGTGGCTGTTCAACGAGGACGGTGACTTCGTCAAAGGTATCGAGGACAAGCTCGCGGAGGCCAGGATGGCCGACAACGTCGAGATGTTCCTCTCGCGTGCGCTCGCGGTGGGCGTCATCGCCGGGCTCGCGCTGTGGTTTCTCGGGATGTTCGTCGGCTGGCTGTTCGTCCAGTTTTTCGGCGTCCCGGAAGGACTGGTGACGTTCAATCTGCCCGATTACATTACGGCGCTGAAGACGCCGGCTATCGTCTTCTTTTCGGGCCTGGTATTCGGCTCGATCGGCTTTGCCATTGGGTTTGGATCGCTCGTCTCGATACCCTATTTCCGGTCCAGCGCCCGCGAACGCGAGATTAACGTCTTGCTCGCTGACTCGATTTCGTTCATGTACGCGCTGTCTGTGGGTGGGATGAACCAGCTAGAGATTCTGCAAGCGATGGCCAAAGCCGACGACACATACGGGGAAGTCGCCAAGGAGTTCCAGTCTATCGTCTTGGAGACGGAGTATTTCGATACGGACTACCGGACTGCTATCCGGAATCAGGCACTGGAAACCCCCAGCGACGAACTCTCGCAGTTTCTGACGGACATGCTCTCTATCGTCAACTCCGGGGGCGACATGACGGACTTCCTCGAAGACCAGAAAGACAAGCACATGCGGACGGCCAAACAGGAACAAAAAAAGCTGCTTGACACCCTGGAACTGTTCGGCGAGATGTACATGACGCTGTCGCTGTTTCCCCTGCTTCTCATCATCATCCTCGTCATCATGGACCTGATGCAGGGTGGTAACCAGGAGATGCTCCTGATGGGGACGGTGTACGGGCTGATTCCGCTTATCGGGGTCGGCTTCCTGGTGCTCGTCTCGACGGTCACGCAGGACGAAATCGGTGATGGATATCTCCGCCCGGACAGCAAAGAGGAGGAGTTCCGGGTCGACGAGGGCATCGGCGTGTTCAATCCCGGTCTTGTCGAGCAATACACCGGCGACCGGAGCGTCTTCGACCGCATCAAACGCCGGGAGGGGACCCACGAACTGATGGCGATTCTGCGGGCACCGCATCGCTTCTTCCGGGACCACCCGACGATGGTGTTGCTCGTGACAGTGCCGCTGACGGTACTCGTGTTGCTCGGGGCGTTTCTGACCGACAATCTGCCCCTCTCTATCGAGGCGATGGAGAACAACGTCGTCTACGGGACGGTGATGTGGGTCTACGTACCGCTGTATATGAACCTCCTGCCGCTGGGGATATTCTACGAGTGGAACGTCCGCTCGCGGCGGGGGGTGCTTGGCAACCTCTCGGAGAACCTGCGCAAACTGGCCAGCGCCAACGATACGGGGATGACGCTTCTGGAGTCGGTGAAAGTCGTCTCCGAGACGTCCTCGGGGAAACTGGCCGACGAGTTCGAGACGATGCACGCGAAGGTCAACTACGGGACCAACCTGAAAGACGCTCTCCGGGAGTTCAACAACAAATACCACATTCCGCGGCTGGCGCGGACGGTCAAGCTCATCAGCGAGGCCCAGGAGACCTCCAGCCAGATTCAGGACGTGCTCTCGACGGCCGCACAGGCCTCCGAGAACCAGGACGACATCGACCGCGAGCGAAAGTCCCGGACCCGGATGCAGACGGTCATCATCATCATGACCTACCTCACGCTGCTGGGCGTGATGGCGTTGCTTCGCGTGCAGTTTATCGACGTCATCGGCGGGCTGGAGTTGAGTACCAGCGGCGGACAGGGACCGGGAGGAGGCAGCGGCGGGTCGCTCTCCGAAGAGCGGATGTCGATGCTGTTTTTCCACGCCGTGACACTGCAGGCTATCATCTCCTCGTTTATCGCCGGTTACATCCGGAACGTGGAGCTCATCTCCGGGGTGAAATACGCTGTTGGGCTGGCGACGCTGGCGCTGGTCGTCTGGATTGGCGTCCAGCAGATGACCGCCGGCGGTGGCGGCGAGGAGGCGCTCCTGTTGCTGGCCGTCGGGTCAGTTGGCAGGTCAGTGTGGGACTGGACTGGGGACAGGCAGACAGATGGGTGCGGGGTGTCGGCTTCCGACGGAGGAGCCGACTGACAACGGTACCATGACTAGCCGCGCGCAGACGGAGTTCGACTACGTCGTGGGGATGACACTCGTCCTCCTGACGCTGACAGGCGTGTTCGCGTTCGTCCCGGGCATCTACGAACCCTTCCAGGACCCAGTCGATGCCGATAATGAGGCAACTGCCGACAGAATCGCCGACGAACTCCTGACGGCAAGTGCTGTACAGGGGAGTTCGAATACTGTCGATGGGGAACAACTGCGACAGAACATCCAGACAGTCAATCCGCCAGGGGAGACGGGGACAGTAAACGTGACAGTACAGGACGGGACGGAGATACTCGATGGCTCGGGCAGTAACTACGCCGACAACAGACAGCCAGCAGCCACGTCGGTCCGCGTGATATCGCTCGCGAACGACACCTCCGGAGACTGTACACCGGTGTGCCGGCTGGTGGTGAGGGTGTGGTAATCATGTCCGACGACCGAGGCCAGGCGTACACGCTGGAAGGACTCGTCGCGGCGGTGCTCATCGCGTCGTCGGTCATCCTCGGGATGCAGGCGGTCGACGTGGCCCCCTGGACAAGCGGCCCCGACGACGACATGCTCGATTCGCTACGCACTCAGGGAGAGGACACCCTCGCTGTGGCCGCAGAAAACGGCACACTCAAACGGGCAGTGACCTGTCTGGACGGAGCAGCCCCGGCGACGGCTGCCTACGCCCCGGGCGGGGACAGTGCCACAGCACTCGGGCCGATGTTGAACGAGACGTTTGGGAACCGCGGCTACAGCTACAACGTCTTCCTCGTCTATCAGACCGGGGAGACGACGACGGAGAAACTGGTGTATCCGGAAACCGAGCAGGAGCCGCGGAACGGCGTCGTCACGGTCTCCCGGACGGTGGCTCTGTACGACGGGACGCCAGCCCACGAGACGACGAGTGACGGGTGTCGACCGGCTGGTGAGAACCTGAGCGAGCGTGACGATACGGGGGCCGTCTACCTCGCGGACGAACATCCCGACTCACAACTGTACAACGTGGTGGAGGTGCGGGTGGAAGTATGGTGAGAGAGCGCGCCCAGTTGTTGCTCGTCGGGAGCGTCCTCATAGCCATCGCCATCGTGGCGACAGTCGTTCTGCTGAACTCCATCTACACGCCCGCGAACCTCCAGACCGACGATATCGAACAGAACACGGAGCAAATCGACCGGATGCATGACGAACTCCGGGTCGCTCTCGATGGACTGTTTCTGGAAGTCGACAGAAAAGGCGGGATGCGGACGCCGTTTATCACAGACTCGCCACACCCGGCCGTCGATATAAACGACACCTTCCAGGAGAACGTGAGTGCCACACTCGGTCCGGCCTACGCGGATGTACGCAACGAGAGACGGAGCGGGACACTCGACGTGGAGTATCTCCCCGAACAGTCCGAGAAGGGGTGGGCGGTCTACCAGAACGACAATACGACCTATCACAGCGCGGCGAGTCCGGCCGAGAGCAACTGGACCGTCGCCGACGGTGGCCCGGATATCGTCCGGATGCGGATGACGATGTACGACCCGGGTGGTACGCCGTTTTCACTGAAGATAAACGGAACGGGGGCTTCGACAGCAGCGTGGTATCTCAACGTCAGCGACACCCGCGTGACGGTCAATCGGTCTACCGGGCCGAAGCGGGCTATCTGCGGGGTGAGCGGGAGTCTCGACTCGTACGAAATCCGCACCGAAATCACGAAGAATCGAGGGCACGTGGAGTTACACACCGAGAGCGGCCTCGCACATCGCTGTGGGGACTTTCGGGTGGCACCCGACGTGAACTCGCGCGCGGTTCATTTCATCCGCGGGGATACTGTCTCGGGGAATTACACGATTACTGGGACCGGTGGCACTCCGAGCTTCAGTGAGGCCCCCAAGTGGGAGGACTCATCAGACACCATCGTCAACCCCGCCTTCGCCGTCACCTACGTGAGCGCTGACGTAACCTACGAATCGACGTTCCGGCTGTACAACAGGACCGAACCATGAGACGCAACGCCCTCCAGACAGACGACCGCGGCGCATCGATAGCAATCACGCACGCGCTCACACTCGCCATCACGGCAATTCTCATCACGACACTACTCGTGACGACAGGGAACTACCTGACGAACCAGCAGGACAAAGTCGCCCAGTCACAGCTCAAAGACGTGGGTGGGGACGTGGCCTCGGTCATCGACAGGGCAGACCGGGTCAACGAGACCGGCGAGCAGGTCAACGCCACGTTCGAGGCGTCCTACCCCGAGCAGATTGCGGGCGAGCCCTACTCTATGGCTCTGGTCCCCAACAGCAGCGACAGGACAAACGCCACGCTGTATCTCAACGCCTCGGAGCTGGGACTGTCGGTCACAGTTCCGGTCCGGACTGACACACCAATGGTCAACTCACGCACGCGTGGGGAGAACCCGACTGTGAGGCTGTGTGCTGACGGGGGCGGCAACCAACGCATCGCGCTTCGGGGGTGTCCGTGATGTTCGAGGAGCGCGGACTCTCCGATGTCATCGCCTTCGTGTTGACCTTCTCGGTCATCATCCTCTCAGTGTCGGCAGTGTCGGTACTGGGTGTCTCACAGCTCACCGAGGTGCGCGACCGCGAGCAGGTCAACAGCGCCGAACGCAGCATGGTCTCCTTCGCGAAGAACCTCGACGACGTGAGTCAGCAGGGCGACCGCATGCGTGCCGGTGAAATCGCACTGCAAGACGGACACGTCCACCTGGCCGACGCCAGCCTGCGACTTCGGATAAACGAGACGACAAACAGCAGCGGCAACTGGACCCGGTCAGTCACGGTGAACACTCTCCAGCATCGACTGGAGAAATCCTTCGGTGCGGTCAACATCAGCTACGAGAACGGAGCCGTGTTCCGTCAGGACATCGCGGCAGACGAAGAGTCACGCATGCGGTACCGGCCGACGATGCGGTGTGCTCCCGATACCGGGATAGCGGTTGTGACACTCGTCGCTCTGAACGGCTCTCTCAGCATCGGGTCGGGGTCACCCGGATTCAGTGTCGGCCCCGAGGACGCCCCCGGAGCGGATGCGCCGGTCGAGGACAGCGAGCAGTCCGTCCAGCTGTCTGGGACGCTCAACAAAACCGAATCCAAGGTCATCTACGTCAACAGAAGCGACGGGACCGGGAAGACGGTCTTTCTGGATCTCTCTGAGACTACCAACACCGACGGCTGGAGGGCCTACCTCGACGACGGCGACACCGGCTGGGAGTCGGCTGCCGACGACGACTACGGCTACAAGTGCGGAAGCGGCAACCTCGAGACGGTCGTCGTCCGGCTGGTCACCATCGACGTCACTGTCGACGAGTAGCCGGCGCTGACCGCGGTCCGTTGCAGGATGGGGATGGGTCTACAAGCCGAGCCGTAGAATCGACAACGAAAGGGGTCGATGAAAAGCCCGAGCAGTCGTAGCCGACCAGAACCACTCCTTCGAGCGACGAAGAAGCTATCTCCTATTCGATTTCTATCCGGGAGACATCGATGTTTATCGGTTCGGAACTCGGGTCACCGACGCTCGTCCCGAGGTTGGAACCGCCGGTGTCAGCGGGGTCAACCGTCGGGGAGGCGGTATCGGCGTCGTGTGCGGTCTGAAGCCGTACCTGACGAGGATTGCCTGCGTCGCCGATGGTAGTCTCCCAGGACAGGGTGACCGTCTCCGACTGTCCGGGGTCGCCCGCGGTCAACGTGGCGGATGTCTCCATCGCGTCGACCGTGTACCACTCGCCGCCGTCTTTCACTTCCAGGACGACCTGTGCCCGGCCGTCGTCCTGGCCGGTGTTCGTTATTGTGCCCGAGACCTCCATCGTCTCGCCTTCTGTGACGGTCTCACCGGAGACACTATCGACTTCGAAGAACGGGTCGTCAGCTTCGACAGTGACGGTCTCGGCGGCACTGTCGTTCTCGACTGCAACAGTGAGGCTATTGTCACCCGTCCGGGCACCAGTGGTATCCCACGTCAGGGTCACACTGAGGTCCGTCTCGCCGTTGCTCAGGTTCCGAGTCGTGCTGTCGACGACGATGCCGTCGTCGTTTTTGAGCACGATGGCCTCAGTTCCCGTATCACCGGTGTTGGTCACGGTGGCATCGACAGTGACGGTATCACCACGCGTGACGGGGTCAGGAGAGACGCTATCGGTACTGACCGTAAACTCGGTCTCGTCAGGGGTATCACCGTCGCCGACATCCCCATCCCAGTTGTCACGGACCGTCTCGTTGGTCGGCACCTCGAAGTGCATCAGGACGTAGCCGGTCTGGTTCTCGTGGGCGACCTCCAGGCCGATGAGTGCCTCACCCTCACCGAGGTCGTCTTTGTCCACCGACGCCACGTCCTCGGGGTCGGGCTGCCAGTCGCCGGTCGCGGAGATGTTCGACAGGTAGTTGCTGTTGTTGGCAGTGATTATGACGTGGTCGTGGACGTTGCTGTTGTTGATGGTCGTCGAGTCGGTGGTGTCGTACTCGGTACACGTCGCGTGCGTGTACGTCTCGCCGCCGACCGTCGACGTGACGCCGTCGATTGCCGAGTAGTTGTTACAGCCATAGACCGTCACCTCGAAGGACAGGTCCGAGTTGTTCAGGCCACTGGAGAGTTGTTCTTCGAGGGCAGTGGAACTGCTGGTGTTGTACTGCGTCGGGTCGTTCAGATTCGAGTCACCGTCCAGCGAGACAGACCACTCCTTGCCGGCGTCGTTGACCGCGGCCACTTCCGTCCGACTGCGCTGGATGATAGACTCCTGTTTCGCGTCCGTGGCAATCTGCTCGAAGATCTGCTTCAGTTGATCGGCCTGGTCGACAGCGTAGTATTTCCCGCCAGTGACGTTTGCCGCCTGCTTGAGTTCCGCCTCGTTGACGTCGTCGCCGAGACCCACGGTGTAGATAGTGATGTTCTCGTCGGCAGCCCGGTTGGCGGCAGCGACGGGGTCGTCGTCGGCCTTACCGTCGCTCAGTACGACCATCACCTGCCGGTCCGGGTTCGAGGCTGCAGTGAGTTGTGTCCGGCCCTCGTCGATTGCATTCCCTAGGTACGTGCTGCCGCCGACATCCTGTGCGACGGAGGAGTTGACATCGTCGAGGTCGTCCGTGAGTGGTTGTTTCACGTCAGCATCGTAATCGAACTGCACTGCACCGGCCTCGTCTTTGGTGTCGTTGAGGCTCCCGACGAAGGATTTCGTCGCGTCGATGCGGAACCCGAGCGGGTCCGAGCCGGTGTAAACATCAACTTCAGTCTCGGTGCTGACGCTAAAGCTGTCCTCGGAATCGTACACTTCGCCTGTTTCGAGGACGTAGAAGTAATTCTCCGGTGGGCTGTATGTGTTCCCTGGGTATGCGGTGTCGGTGAAATCGTAGTCACCCATCGACCCGGACTCGTCGAGGACGAACATCACGTCGAGTGGCTGGCGGACATCCTCGCGTTCCTCGACGCGCTCACCGATCTGAGTGGTCAGCACCGAGAGGTTCCCCTGGGTGCCCTCAACTTCGAGGACGTTCTCGCCTTTTTTATACTCCAGGCCGCCGCTTTTGTTGTAAAGTGCGCCGCAGTCACTGGTCGAGGGGTCCGTCCCGTTGATGTCCGCTCCCGTATCGGCAATACAGACGATAGCGTTCGAGTCGGCCGCGAGCGTATCGTACATCGTTCCACTGTCACCGCCGGCGACGTTTGACCCCTTGACGTACCGGTGACTATCTGTTCCCTGCACGACTTCGACCCACGTGCCGGCGTCCGTATCAGCCAGATACACGTCGTAGGTGGAGTCGTCTTTTGGCTCGATGACGTATCCGTTGTCGATATAGCCGGTATCCTTCAGATTCCCGCTGTTACCGGCGGTGTCGTTGCCGCCCGGGCCACTGTAGCCCTGCTGGAGGAGGTAGTTGAGCGCATCACTGTTGCTTGCCGGGCCGATGTAGCGAACGCCCCCAGATGAGGAGGAGTCGGTGACTGTGACGCTGTGGGTGTCACTGTGGTCTTCGGTCGAGACCGTTACGTCACCGCTCCCGGCGGCGACAGGCGTGTACGATAGTGTGACCGTCTGTGCAGGGTCGCTGTCGCCGAGGTTCGTCACCCGAGTCACGTCCACGAGGTTGCCGTTGTGGTCGGTCAGCGTGACGTACTGGCTTCCGTCGCCGTCACCGACGTTGTCGATAGTCGCTGTCACCTGAACCGTCTCGTCGACCTCGACGGTATCGGAGCTACTGCTCTGGTCGATATCCACATCGAACTCCGGCGTGTCCACGTCGGCTTCCTGGACGTAGACATCTCTGGTCACGTTGTCGTCTGCCGTCGCCAGGATGAGCGTCCGCTCGTCGGTCCCGGCCGGGCTATCACCGGTCCCCGTCTGCCAGGTCAGCGTGGCCGTCTTCGAGGCCGGTGGAGACTCGCCACCATCGATGTTGAGTTTCTCGTAGTCGACAAGGTTCTTGTTATCATCGAACAGTGCGACGTACTTTTCACCATCCTTCGTTCCGGTGTTTTCGATGGTCACCTCCGCGCTCAGTTGTTCGCCTTCCGAGACCGTATTGGAGGTGTTCACAACGGTAACGCTTGCAATCTCGTAGATGGACTGGTTGGAACCGGAAACGGCACTGCCGTTGGTGCCGACCATATCGGCCTTGCAGTTCCCGCTGTTCAGTTGACCGGGGAAGCCCTTGCCCTTGATGACACAGATGGGAACGCCCTCGTCGAAATTGTAGACTGTGCCACTGGGGTTGGCAATGAGCGGATTGTCACTCGGGTCTGGGCCCCCGGATTTACCGTTGTACTCCCAGGTGGTGGTGTCTGTCTCCGAGCCTTTGTTGTATGCCCACGCGCTCGCATCGGCATCGTAGTAGGCAACGGAGACCTTGTTGCCGTTGATTTCGCTCAGGTCTGCACTGAATGCGGCCGCGCCGGCGCTTTCCGGACTCAGTTTGTCGTTGTACTGTGCATAGTCGGAAAGTCCGGAGTAGATGACCGGCCCAGGGAACTCGTCGGCCTCGGAGAACGCACCGCTTTTGCCTCCGACGTTCCCGAAGTGTAGCGTGACGTTGTTGCTGGCGTTGTCCCAGGTGATATCCGCTGGCTGTGCGGACATGTCCTGTTTCGCGTAGCGTGCCCACCCCTCGTAGTACTCGCTGCTGATGGTCACGTTGATACTGACAGGGACGGTCCCGCTTGCACCGTCCATCTGCCAGCAATCCTCGAGTTCACGCGTCATCTCGGCTGTGGCCGTCTCGGACTCGCGTGCCAGTTTCTCCGCGGTCAGCGTCTCGCCTTCCGAGACACTCCGGAGTCCGGTGATGTTGATGAACCCGAACCGGATGGCGCTCCCATCGTAGTCGAACTTGGGTTCGGACTCGACTTGCGTGCCCGCAGGTGTCTGTTTCCAGAGTCCACCGCCCTGATAGACGATCGCGTTGCCGTTGTCACGCTCGTGAACGATAGTCCCCAGCCCCTGTTGGACCGTACAGGAGGAATCGCCCGTATCAGCATACTCGACGGTCTGATTCGCATACGTCGCGTTGGTCGTTGCGCTGACGTAGACGCGACCGGCGCTCGCGTTGGCCTCGATTTGGTCGCCAGTTCCCTCGGGGATAGTGAACTCGGTAGTCGCGTCCACGGAACTGTCCGCTAGCGCGGAGAGCCGGGCGTCGACGTTGCGAATCGAATCGTCGGCCAAATCGTTCTGTGCCTGTTCTGTCAGGGTGTTCAACGCGATGCCGCCAATAGCCACGATAGCCAGCGAACCGACGATACTCAACGAGATGAGAATCGCCACCCCGACGATATCAGATACACCCCGTTCATCTGATAGGTCCCACTCCCATACCATACTGTTCCCAATAATATATCTACTACTGTATAAAATTCCCGGGCTCTGCCACAGTAAGAAAAACAGGGTGCTGAGACCAATTAGTCGCCTGTAACGTCAAATATCCCACGAAGGAAGGTCTATAGACGGTATTCTCCGGCTGTGAGGTGCGCGACGTTCGAAATGTTGGTCTGGGAGTAATTTACCCGGAGATGGACGGTTCAGCGGTCGAAATAGATGCCGAGGTCAGAGCGAACGACGTACAGTCGGTCGAGGTCGTCAGTCTCGCAGGTCACCACTGAATCGCCGACTGTGCAACTGTCGAACGTGGAACTGTCTTCGAGATGCGTGGCCCAGAGGCCGGCACGCGGTGAGTGGACGGTGATGTTGAGATAATCATCACCGGAGCCCGACCGGTTTTCGTAGCGGATAGTGTCAGAGAGCGAGCGGGCACGAACCCGGACGACACCGTTTCCGATGCCGCGCCGCCCTTGCTGGCTGATGTTCGGGACGATGACGTGACCGCTGTCCGGGCGCAGCGTCATCGGTGGCTCACGACGGAGGAGCCCCCCGTCCCGAGTCGTCTGGAAGACGGCCCCTGCCTCGTAGACGAGTTTGTTGCCCTCACCCAGGTCCTGTACGATTGGACGGGTCGTCACGTTCGTGGAGACCCTCTCGCTTCCCGACCCCGCTGTGACGTTGATTGTGACTGGCTCTGCAAGCGTAATCGTTGTCTCCCCGAGGTCGAGTTCCGTCGCCCGACTAGGTGCCCCCCTGTAGTAGATGTCCTCGATGTTGTTGTGCATCACATCGTAGGCTTTCTGGGCGTTTGACTGACGTTCGAAGTTCTGGACATCCTGATAACCCGTCAGCCCCGAGACAGAAATGATACCGACGATGACGACGACCAGACTGAACACGAGGGCATAGCCCAGCACTTCGCTGACGGCCCGGTTACGCATTGCCAATCACCAGCTCGTCGCTCGAATCGTCGTACCGGACGGTTATCGTCCCGCCGTCTGCAGTGGATTCCCGAAGCTCCGCTGTCGTGGAGATATTGATGCGAACGGTGCGCTCCGGCGAGGTACTGTTTAAGACGAGTTGGTCCCGAGACTCGCTCAGTCGCACGTCGTACTGCGAGCGTGCGGCAGCGTCGGGAAAGGTCTGATTGACGTAGACCGTCGCCGACCCCTCGCTGGCGTTGGCCATGCGGTCGGCTTGCTCGACGTTCGAGGCGAGGTGCTGGCCGATGACCTCCAGTTCCTCGCGGACGACCACCTCGCGCTGTGTTGTAACGAATCCGGTACTCGCTGTGATGAGTCCCGTGATGAGCAGCGTCGCTATCGCCAGCGAAAGGACGTAACTCAGCGTCGAAGAGACGCCACGGTGGCCGGGGAAGGGCCCGACGCGTCCGCTCATGCTGGCTCCCCCGGTGCGACCCGGATGTCCGTCTCGTATCTGACCGCGCTCGTCTCGTAGACGTACCTGACCGTGCTACTGTAGAGGGCTGTCTCATCGTTTGCACTCACGCTTACCACTCCGCCTTGGGTGACCCCCTCATACGTGCCCTCCATCTGAGTTCCATTGTAGAAGACGATGTCGTACCGGTCGTCCAGACCAGTCCCATACTGCATCTCGGTCCCACCGTCGATGCGCAGGGCCGTACACGGTTCACCACCGAGTGTCCCCGCAGTCACGTCGATGCGTGGCTCGGCCGTCGTTGTAGAGCACTGCGCCGTGTTGCCACCGTCCTCCTCGACGGAGACGACGACATTCCCACCCGACCGATAGACCGTCATATTCCAGTAGTCGTCGCTGGTATCATTCAGGGAGAGTCTAAACGCACTGTCCTCGGAGCCCGATAGTGCGAGGTCGTTGGTGATGTTCAGCCGAATGGCCCGGGACTGGTCGACGGACTCGGCGACTATCCAGTCGTCACCGCCGTCGTCGAAGGTCCCGTCCGTGTCTTGATAGAAGCGCCGCCCGTTCGTCGTACCGACCACCTCAGTCGAGACGATGCGACCGCTGCCCGCTTCCCAGTAGCTGCTCTGGTTGTCCAGTTCCGAGACGTTCTCCCTGAAGGCCACAGACGGGTTGTCCGCATCCTCGTTGACCGTCACCAGTATCTCCCCGACGCTCTGTTCGACCTCGTGTCTGGACTCGAGCGCGTCGGACCCGTCGGTCGCCTCCGTCCGGGTCGCGAGGTTCTCCGTGAAGATTGCCGTGTTGACGACGACTGCAAGCGCGATGAAGATGACCCCCAGGGCAAACGCCGCGACGAGGATTATCTGTCCCCGCTCGCCTAGATTCGCCACGCGACCACCTCCACGCGTACCTGGTTGTACAGGCCGTCCGTCCCCGACGTACTGTTATCGAGGTAAAAGTCCGTCTGGTCGACACGTCCACCAGTGTTTTGGGGGTGTTCCTTGCGGAGGCGGTCGCTACCAACTACGGTGACCGTGTGTGTTGCTGTCACAGCGTGTTCGCTTGGCTCCCCCCGGTATATCATCCGCTGGCGGTCCCGGTCCCCATCCTCGGTCTTGTAGTAGATGTAAACGTTGTACGCGACGTTTCGTGCGTCGAGCGTCCGATTGAGTGTCCGGCCGAGCGAGAGGTCCTCCGGCGGCTTCTCGGTGTAGTATGCCCGGTCACCCGCGGTGTTGTGAAACGACTCCGAACTCGTGTTCCAGTATAGGACGGCGTCTTTCAGTCCGCCCGTTTCGGCATTGCTGGCGAGGACTCCATTGGCGGTCTTTTCGAGTTGGTTTTCCAAGTGTTGGCTCGACGTACTCGCTGACAGCGGAGTCACGGCCGTCATCTGGAGTGCGATGCCGATGCTGACCAGCAACATCAGCGCTGCAACGACGGCTTCCAGCGTGTGCGCTTGTCCGCGCTGTCCTACCATACGACCACCTTCAGAGTCATGTCTTCCCCGTACATTGTGACGACGCGCCTGGCCGTTATCGTCGAATCGTCACCGGCGTCATCCAGAGACGCTCCGATAGTAAGCCGCGTATCACCGGAAGAGGGGCTACAGTTGGACTGTGTGACGATATCGTCGTTCGATTCGTCCCAGCATAGCGTGTCCGGGGTTGCGGCCCCGACCGTAACGTTTCGCTCGAGCGTGACGTTGACCCGCGTCGTGTCAGGAACATCCAGCCTGTCTCGCCAGTTATCGCCCTCGTATCGACAGCGGTCGGGAGAGGAACTGGAGTTGTCGAAAAACGAAACCGTACAGTGACGGTCCAGCACGTATGGTTCCTGCGGATTGCCGAGTTCACCCTCGGCGAGCCGGTCGGCCAGCTGGTCGGCCCGGACGGTGTCAGCCTCACCGCTGAGGGCAAAGGGTTCCAGCAGCCCCGGGACGAAAGTAAACACGAACAGGATGACGGCAAGGAAGACACTAATACCGATAGCGAAGTCGAGTGTCGTCTGTCCCCTCATTGCTTGTCGGTAATCGTGTATCGTCGCGCTGTATCCGGCTGGTTGCGGGAAGACACGTCGCGATAGCGGATGGCACCGTGTCGCTTCCGGACAAAACCGCTCGATGGTATTAGCGTTTGTGGCCGATTTTCAACGGTATTAGAGCTTGTGGCCGTATTTCGAGAATATTAGTCCTTGTGGCCGATTCGGGTACACCACGGCATGCGGTACCTCACATCGACGGCGGTTGGCTTCCGATGGGTTTAATAAAGAACACTGGCAATCGACAGTCGTCGCGGGCTCGTAGATCAGCGGTAGATCATCCCCCTGGCACGGGGAAGGCCCCGGGTTCAAATCCCGGCGAGTCCATACGAATTAAACTCTCTGCTTGCGTTTCCACTGTTCTTCTCGACTCTGAGGTCGTAATGTGCGTTCATGCGTTACAGGTCTAATTTCTCGATGAACTCTCGGCGTTGTTCCATCTTCTCGCGGTCAGTTCGCCGGTCGTAGTGCTGGTCCAGCACGTCTCGGGATACGTTACAGCGGCCGCTGACAATCTCCTCGGGAACGCCTTCACGGAGCTGGTGGGTCAGCGAACCTCGCCGTATCGAGTGTGGCGACAGACTCGATGGGCACTCCGAGTAGTGACCATACGAGCGGTACTCGCAGGACTCGATGTCGCGGTCGTGTGGGCAGTCACTGAGCACGCAGGGCTGGGTAACCTGATACACGTCGGCGCGAATCTGTGTGTCGCTGAGACGACCCTGTTCACTGGCAAGCAGTGGCCGGCGACCGTAGTCGTCCTCAACGTTCGGGCGGTGAAGCCGAATGTAGTCGTCGAGGATGTCAGCGTACTTCTCGTCCAGTGAGATAGGCCGTTCAGCGGCGTTGCCGTTCTTCAGCGGTGTTCCGCTCTCCGGTCGGTGCCGAATCCAGATGCTGGATTCGTCGCCGTCACTCTCGTAGTCATCCAGGTCAAGCGCACGGAGGCTACCGAGCCGGATACCAGTGTGCCACAGCACGGCGATAATGACGTGTTCTCGACTGGCGCGCCGGTATGTCTCCAGGTACTGCAGGAGCTTGGCGGCGCGGTCGTCGTCGAGCAGCCGGTCGCGGGCTTCTTCGTCCGGTTCGACATTGGGCAGCTTCACCTTCTCACGCAGTCCAGGTTCTACACCGTCGATGTCGGCGCAGAACTCAAGGAACACGCGCAGCGTAGCGAGCTGGCCACGGAGCGTCACCGTGTTGATGTCCTTGTGTCGCCAGACGCGGTACCGATGGAGGTCACGACCACTGAGGTCATTCAGGTTGTAGATGCTCTCACGCTCGCACCACTCGACGAACATCTTAAGCCGGTAGCGGTGGTTCTCAAGCGTCTTTTCGCTCAGTTCCGGCTCCCGGTGGTCCATGTAGAGGTCGACTGCTTCCTGCGGGGCCAGCGATTCGAGGTCGTTACCCATCGACGCTCACCTCGTAGTCCGTCGCTCAAAGAGGGCGGTCATCATGACATTCTACCACTCGGAGGAAGCGCCCATATACGACCGATACACGATACGGCCCCGGATTAGCAGCAATAATTTCTGTTTTCTCTGCCACGCCATCGGCTATAGTACTATAGCGAAGTGTTATAATACTATGGTTCTGTATTATTATAGAAATGATAAAGGAGCCAAGATTATACCTACTCGTACTCATACCGGTTGTATGGATGACGAGACGACGACGATTCAGGTGAGCGAGGAGACCTGGAAGCAGCTAAACCGGCAAAAGGGGCCAGGCGATACCTTCGACGACGTTATTCAGGAGTTGCTTCAAGAATCCGCTGACGAATAGGTACCATTGCTCCCAACATAGATTCAGTTCTCAAGTGGATATTCAGACAAGTATCGTTGGTGATGAATTACCCACAGACAAGATTTGATGTCGCGTTACTCTTCCCGAAATCAATTAGGTTTTTGTAACTTGTCTTGTATATGGATTCTATGAGTCGTGAAGGCAAACTAGTCGAAGAAGTATATGATATAACTGGCGACATTCCAGAAAACTACGTTGAACGAAGTTATGTTGATGATAAGCTGAATTCTTATCTAAACAGAGATAAGCACTTGGTGATATTTGGTGGGTCAAAACAAGGGAAAACCTGCTTGAGAAAAAAGCACATAGACGAAGAGGACCAAGTTGTCATTCAGTGTAGCAACAAGTGGGATATTGCCGACATACATACAACGATTTTGAAGGAGGCTGGCTTTACAGTAACTGCAACTGAGACAACAACAGTATCCGGAACACAGAAAATAAAAGCAGGGATTAGCAAAGTAATAAATATCGGAAGTGAGGTTTCAGAAACCGAGACCACAGAGACAGAAGAGGAGACTTTAGAGCTAGACCCTGAGAACGTCAATGATATCATTCGAGCACTGTCTGAGATTGGATTTGATAAGCACATTACACTAGAGGATTTTCATTATTTGCCGCAGGAAGTTCAAAAAGACTTTTCAATTGCCCTGTAAGCCTTCCATGAAAAGTCTGATGTCAAGTTCATTATCGTAGGGGTCTGGCTTGAGGAGAACCGCTTGATATTGTACAATGGAGATCTAAGGGGTCGAGTCTTGTCGGTAGACGTTGACGAATGGAAAAGAGATGACCTACAGCAAGTGATTGAGGAGGGAGAAGAGTTGATGAATATAGAATTTGATGAAAATTTCAAATACATGATTATGCAAAATTGTTACGGTAGCGTCTCTATTTTACAAGATGCACTGTTGAATGGAAGACGGCGCTAGTATTGGAATAATGATATTCAGCTTTCCACCAGTAGCGGTGCTCTCTCAGCGGATTCTTAGACCGGACGATTCAATTTCAGCCGCCTTGTGCGGTGACCAAAACATCAGTTTCACAAGATACCGCACGAAGTATGAGGTGGACGATGGCGACGCCTCTCCTCGATACGTCCAGAGAAGGGGAGCAGGCGGCGAGCTCTAACTCGCCGCCTGCGTTAGGTTATGTACGATGCACTTGCGCGTGAGCTCCCGGAATTGGCCGTGCCAACTCCGGGAGCGGATCTCGTCGCCGTCGTCCTTCAACATCGCAAACACCGTCTCGCTCATTGACCGCTGATTGTAGACATCGTCGTCAATTCGAGCGTTGTGAGCTTTCTTGAGCGCGTTTTGCTCGCAGTGTTTGATCACTGGACGCGTTGATGCATCACGACAAGCTTCCCTGAGTTCGCTCCATGAGTACATCTTGTCCGCCAGCAGTGCCTGCAGGTCTTCGGCGTTTCGCCGAAAGACCTGCAGCCCAATATGGCCGTCATAGGCTTTCTTCGTCGTGAAATGAGCGTCCATGATGGCCAGTGACTCCGTGTCGACGAGCAGCGTCGTCTTCATGGCATTGAACGAGTAGCCGACACGATTGCGGTAGTGTGAGCTGGCTTGATCGCGCTGGAAGCCGCTGGCGTCAATCGACGCCGTTCCCGACAGCCCCGCCTGCTCCGCTGACCGGCGGAGCAGGCGGCGCAACTCTTGCATCGGAAATTCACCGTCCCACACGCTGAACGACGTGAAGTCAGGCGATTCCTCAAGGTCAAACACGTCGAGGATTCCCGGCATCTCGTTCAGGTAGTCTTCGAACTGCCGGAGCGGTTTGTTGACCTCCTCTTTGAGCAAGAGTAGCGCGATCTTCGTGGCCTTATCGTACCCGTCGTCGCCGTCGGCGACGGCGGGTACGTCTGACTCTTCTACGTGGGTCGTGGCAAACTCGTGAAATGCCTGTGTAAGGTTCCTGAGCCGTCCCATACCACCAGACGGCGTCCAAATCCCCTGAAATCAGCGATACAATCCGCAGAGGGCGTCAGCATTCAACGGAGCATTACAAGAAGCTGCTAGAGTTGGATGTGAGCATGCAGGGATAGATGAAACTCAGAATACAAAAATAGAATCAGTAGGACGAGACCAAGACCCATATGAGATTGTCAATGAGGTGATTAGGTCCAGAAGCTCTAGATACAGATCATTCCTAAGAGAGTTCTCCGAAGGATTCCAGTCCACCGAACTTGAAATGTATAGATGGCTGCTGTATCCGATATTAACCTGCAATACAGAGAAGCTCGACCAAGGTCTTGAATACGGGTATCTCAGAGAACAAATAGAGAGTCAGCACCCACAGGGTAAGAGTCTGAACCCTGGTAACTTAACTCAATCCTTGCAATCTATCGGCTCCCTCCAGTCAAACTTAGAAATAAAGCCATTCATATTAGGTTATAATGAGACAAACAACATCTTGAGCATTGTCGACAGAGGTTTTTTCATTTGGATAGCAAACACTGACGAAGAAAAGTTACTATCACACGCAGGTTTAGAGAAATATATAGACTAAACTATTACTATCCGGACAACCGTTTGGCTTCAGTAGCTGGCAGGTCCCAATACGCAAATGTACCCCGGTAGTCCACAACACACTGGAATAGGGCCTCACCAGGTAACGTAGAGCGCACTTCTGGCTGTTCAACATTTGAGATAGCACGTTCCATTGCGGCGTTGAGGTCGTCGATGTCGTCCCATGAACGGCGAGCAAGGTGGTCACGTATCGACGATTCACAGGCAGCCCGAACGGAGTCGAGTGACCACTGCCGAACGACTTGCCGAACGTCGGGGTCTTGCGTGTGGTCATGCGGGTCAATACCCTCAGTTATCGACTGCGAACAGGACCAGAAACGACGATTCGATACCCAGTACAGCGCCAGTTTCCACGTCGCGGCTTTGTCAGCGTACGACTCTCGGTCTTGGTCGTCTGCCTCTGTGAACGACTCCGTAGCGTCGAGCAGCGAGCCGAACGTCGCGCTCAGGTATTTGCCGAGATACGCGCCAGCGGTTGACTCCATCTCGTGGCCGTCGTCGTCGAACTCGATTAGCTCGTGTGCGCGGGCCCGGTTGCGGACCCAGGCTTCACCGTGGTCGTGGTCACCGAAGCGGTACCAGTCGACGAATCCTTCGTCGCTCTGGAATTCGGGGTCAAGGTCGTCTAGGTCGTCACGGTAGACCAGCGGGTACGTATCCACAATCTCACCCTGGCCGTAGTCGGACCACTTCTGTGCCAGCTCTGGCTTGTCGCAGAGCCACGGCATTCCGTCCTCGTCGCGGGTAGGCACGTCGAAGAACAGCACGTGCAGGTGGGGGTAGCCCTTCTCCGAAAACTCCAGCGCCTTGATGTAGTCCAATCGCTCACGCGGTCGTCCGGTCACGTCGCCGTCGAGGTCGGGCCGCCAACCGACCGTGCCTTCCGTCCGTGTGTCGCTCTTCGTCGACGGGTCCGACGCAAGATACGACAACAATCGATTGAAATTCTCGTTTATGGACTCGATTCCGTCCAGCAGCGAGTCCTGTTGCTTGGGGTCCGTTGTGAACGTCGCCAGCACGGCGTTGTCCGCGTTCTCGTAGCCGTGTTCCAGTGCGTCGTTGAATCGGGCAAACTGCTTCGAGACACGTCCTTCGTCGTTGAACCGGGTCTTGTACTTCTTCGTCATCCGACGCCTAGACTGGCCGCCGCGCCGGTCGACCATCACTACATCGAACAGCAGGCGGTAGTCTTCGATGCGGTTCAGGTAGGATGTAAAATCGTCTTCGAGCAACTCGCGCAGGTCATCGTCTACAGAGTCGACGCGAGCGAGGTAGTTCCGGAGGAACTCACGGTCGTAAGTGAGTCCCTCCGAGTCTGCCGTTTGAGTAATGCCTTCTGTAATCAAGTCAAGAAGGCGAACCGTGGGGGTCACGAAAAGCACGCCTGACTGCTCCGATTTCCGGACGTACGGCTCATCTGGCTCAGCGAGGTCGTCGACGAAGCGGTATGCAAACTGGTAGTCCGGGTCCGAGCCATCGACGCGTTCGCACGTCTCCGGCGAGACGCCTTTCAGGGCATACGAAACGACGTGTGTGAGCGGCGTACCTTCCGGTTTCGAGGCGATGAACTTCGCTATCCGCACGCGGTCGGTATCGCGCTCGGTCAGTGTTCCGTCGACGAGCGGACCGTAGCCGAGCAGGTCGCGCTCTTCCAGGAGGTCCGCAAGGACGGGAGTGTTACATCTGTCGGAGAGGTCGAGGCCGCCGAGGTGTCCGGGCGGTTCGACCCAACTCATCGGTACAGCGAAAACACAGCATGGTCAGTTTGGCGTGCGATGCAACTCTTCGAGAACGTCGAACCAACCCCCGTCGAGGAGGCCGGTTCTCCGCTGGACCCACGTACGTCAGAGCGGGTGGGTCGGTTGGTCGGCCACCCTGCGGGTCCGACGAGCATCAGTCAGCGGAACCGGAATCCGGCGAATCAGACTCGTCTGACTGGTGTGCGTCCGAGTGAAGAGGTCTCTCACCCTTCGGGTTCGAGACGTGCGCTCGGGCTTCCGGGTCGCCCCGCGAGGGGGCGCTTCCGGTCCGTCGAGCCGGTGCGGGCCGCTCGGGGCGCTCGCGGCCCGGTCCCGGATGCTCGTCGGCACCGCTGCGCGGCGTCGCCTGCGCGTCCGGGCGGACCGGCTCTCCCTCGCCCTCGCTTGTGGCGGCTGTGTGGTCGATGTCGAGACCGCGTGCCCAATCCGGAAGGTGATGAGAACGCGGGGACAGAGACTCGATGTCTTTCTCAGGGTAACACGAACGGCAGAGCTTCGTCTGTGCGTACACACCGTCGGCACGGTTCAGACAGCGGTCTTGGCACTCTGGCTCTCTGCAGTTGTACTCGACGTACTTCGACCACTCGACGGTCTCGGGAATCTCTGGCCGGTGTTCGGGCAGCAGTTCGTCACGGGACGTGACGGTGGTGTCGGTGTACGGGTACCACTCCGGTGGCTCTGCATCGACGCAGGTCCACCAGTGTCCACCGGTAGACATGAGGTCGAGTGCCACCGGGTGGAACAGGGAACTGTCGCGGCCGTCTCGGATACTTTCGGCTTCCTGCTCGGAGACCGGACTGTCGTCGAGCAGGCGAGCGAGGTCTTCCAGGAGAAGGCACTCGCCGCTAGACATCGGGACCACCTCGAACGGCAGAATGGCAGGCGGCAATCAGCGCCAGATTGGACGAGCACTGCGTGCCCTGACCACGCCGGGGGATTTCCGGCTCCCCCCCGGCGAGTCCACTTCCTTCCGCCACTTCGCCCCGTCAGTCGGTCGTTTCCTCACAGACCCCGCAAACGCGTCGCGGTTGCTCGGTCCAGTCGAATCCAGTTTTCCCCGTCGTTTGAAAATCGAAGGTCGGTTGTCGCAAACCGGTCGTGTCGTGCGCTGCCGTACACGCAGTCGCTATCCGCTCACGCGGATGCGGTTCACCGAGACGTGAAGATACGTCACGCGCACGACTTTCGCACTCTGAGAGATGACGCGGTTGACTTCGAGTGCTTCGTCGAAGTGTATCGACCCCTCGTCGAGCACCGTCGTGCCGGTCAGGATGCCACCGTAGATTTCGCCGCCGGTGATGTTGATAGTACCGCGTCCGTAATCACCCGGAGGCGCATAGATGACGCCGACGAAGCGGGCGGGATTGCTCCCACTGCCGTCCAGCGAGGCGTTGAAGTCGCCTTTGCCGTACATCCGGAACTGCGGAGCGTCGTCGCCGGCATTGACGATACCGCTGTTTTTGCCCATGTAGAGGTGGTCCTCACTGGAACTGAGGCCGGTTCCGTTGACGAATACCTGTGCCGTCCCGTCCCCGACGACGCGTATCTCCGCGCCACCGCTCCCCGACCCTGCCAGCTCGACGTTCTCCTCGACGACGACGCGTGTAACGCCACCATCGGGTTCGAGGAGGAGTTCCTCGCCCTCGTTGAGGTGGATGCGTTCGAGATAGTAATCACCCGGTCCGAGCGTTCTGGAGTCCGTACTGCTGTAATCAAGCGTGTTACCGGTTATTTGTGGTGTGGCGTTGTCGTTGTTCGCCCTGACCTCGGCGGAGGTCCCACCGACGTAGAAATCGACCGACGAGATGCCGTCGATACCATCTATCTGGGAGACTCCCCTGGTAGTCTCGTCCTGACAGCGCGAGACCGTGTTCAGACAGTCCCTCGTGTAGTTTATCCAGCCGTTGACCGCCGGGGACCCGCCGCCGTTGTTGTCACCGACATCGACATCGGCGCCAGCCTCCACGTTGCCGTAGATGTCGGAGTCACCGGCACCGTTACTGATATCGACTGTCCCCCCATAGACAATATCACCCTTCGTGCCCGTGTTCCCGTTGCTGGCCTGCGAACAGTAGTCGTCGGCCGTCGCGGAGGAGTTGTAGCTGTCCGTATAGGTCTTCGAGGTCGCGCCACAGACTGAGTTGGCGCTGCCCTGAAGGATGAAATCACCGTCCGTGGCCAGACTGGATGACGCCGTAGTGACTTTCGTCACCGCGAGCGGGGAGACCAGTGTGAGGTTCACTATCTTCCGTTCGTGGTTGTACTCCACGTCCCCGTCAGTGCGCTCCTGAAAGTAACTGCCCCAGCCCTTGTAGTACTCGCTTTGAACGACCACTTTCACCTCGTGGTTCGTCAGCGGGTTGGTGAAGTTCGAGTCGGCCGTGGCGTTCGGGAACTTCGTCACTGTCCCATCGTGGGTGACAGTCGCAGTTCCCCCGAGCGAGCGGTCCCCAGTGACGTTGACCGCCGGCAACGTCAGGGTGCCGTTACGGAAATGAAATTCCGGCGGCGAGACCATCCGGCTGTTGTTGGACTGGCTACGCCAGACGCCACCACCCTGATAGGCCAACTCCCCATCGTTCGTCTCGTAGACGACTGCGCCCATCGTCTGGTTGAAAAGCGTCTTCTCGCCGCGTCTGTCCGACCGGTTGTCGATGGTGACCTGTATCCAGCCTTCACCCTCGCGGACCTGGTAGTCGCCGTTGCCACTGGGCAATTGGACCGTCTGCGTATCCGTATTCCCCAATGCGACCAGTGCAGCCTTCGAATCGAATTGTGTCAGCGTCTTCTCGGCGCGGTCCTCGTTCAGTGTCTCCTGTGTTCCACCGAGCGAGGAGACGCCGAAAGCGACGACGAGCACCGCCCCGACGAGGACAAACCCAAAAACAAAGGAGAGTCCAATCGGACCCATCTGTCCGCGCTCGCCTCGCAGGACAGACCGGCGACTCTTCCCCCCCTCAATGGATGACACCATTATCAAAATTGTAAATTGGCCAGCGACATAAGCCGTGTGGCCGAACGGCTATCCGTCACGGTTGCTGCCATCCGAGGGAAGCGCTGTTGTGGCGGCGCTTCTCGGAAGGTGCCGCAAACAGCCCACAGCAGGTCCAAAGGATTGCGTGTGAAAACGGGCTACCCGGAGGTCACTTCGATACGGTTGACCGAGACGTGGAGATAGGTGATTTTGATGACTTTCGTGTCTTTCGGGACCGCCCGCCGGTCGTTGAGAATCTTGTCGAAGTGGACGTTTCCGCCCTGGTCGACCTCGGCATCACCGACGATGACGCCGCCGAACACCTCGCCGGCCGACATATACGCCGTGCTGGTCCCGCTTGACCCCGCAGGAGCATAGATGACACCGACGAACCGCGACGACTGCCCGCCGCCTGAGCCCTGGATTTCGACGTGCAGATCGTCTTTTCCGTACACCCAGAACTGGGACGAGTTCTCTGCGGGGCCGGGCGTCTTTATCGCCGGCGTACTCGAACCCTGGTTGGCGAGTTTGAAGTGGTTCGTCCCGTCGACCGTGGCCTCGCCGCGGACGTACACTTCAGCCCTGCCATCACCCAGTATCTCTATGCTGGCGTCGCCGTCGAGCAGGGCGTACTCATCGACGGTGATGGTCACCGTTCCACCGGACGTATCGAGGAACAGCGTCTCACCGTCGTCGACCTCCAGTCTGTCCACGTGGTAGGTCCCGGCAGTCAGCGTGGCCGTATTCGAAGTGAAGTCTATAGCGTGCCCATCGGCCGGCGTGCCGGCGTTGTCGTTCGAGGTTTCCGCCTCAGTGACTGTCGACTCGACGAGGTTGTTTATCGGTGACTCGCCTTCGACTTCGACACTGCCAGTCTCCTGGCTCCCGTCGGGACAGAACTTTCTCGTCGCAGCTGTCCCGGCGTAGACCAAGTCCCCGTACACTCGGGAGGAGCCGGAGCTACAGGTGAAGTCGCCGCCGGTTTTGACATCACCGTTCACTTCGGTGTTCCCGGTGATAGAGAAATCGCCCCCTGCCTTGACGTTGCCATCTACCTGCGCACCACCGGACGCCTCGAAGCTCCCACCGATGGTGATATTCCCGTTGTCACCCTGGGTGAGTGAATACGGTCCCTGTGAGGAATTGTAACTGTCCGTTTTGGCTCCGTTCCCGGAAATATCGAAGTTACCACCGGTCGCAGTCGCTGCAATCGCGTTCGACACGATGCGTTTCCCGACCGGAGATTTCAACGTCAGGTTCGCTATCTTGCGCTCGTGGTTGTACGCGACTTCGCCCTCCGTCCGCTCCTCGAAGTAGCTACCCCAGCCCTTGTAGTAGTCGCTCTGGACGATGACTTTCACTTCGTGGTTGGTCAACGGGTTCGTGAACTCGTTTCGACTGTATTCGCTCCCGGGCAGTTTCGAAACGTTTCCGATGGTCTCCTCGTGACGGATAGTCGCACTGTTGCTGAGTGAGTCGTCTCCCGTAACGTTCACCGCAGGAAGCGTCAATGTGCCATTGCGGAAGTGGAACTCCGGCGGGGAGACCATCCGGGTGTTGTTCGACGTACTCCGCCAGACTCCGCCACCCTGGTAGGCGATTTCGCCGCCCTCGGTCTCGTAGACGATAGACCCCATCGACTGGTTGACCATGGTCTTCCCGCTTTTCGAGTTCGAGATGTTGTTGATGGTGACTTTCATCCACCCGTCGCCCTCACGCACTTCGTACTCGGTCGACCCACTGGGGAAAGAGACTTTCTGGGAGTCTGTATTGCCAAGCGCCACGAGCGCGGCCTTCGAGTCGAACTGCGTCAGCGTCTTCTCGGCACGGTCCTCGTTTAGCGTGTCCTCAGTCCCGCTCAGCGCCGACAGCCCGAACGCGATAACAAGTATGGACCCGACCAGGACGAACCCGAAGACGAGCGTCAGCCCGATGGGGCCCATCTGAGCGCGGTCCGTGGACTCCCGCCTGCTGTCGGTCGACCTGTTCCAGGACGGAGGACGCATCTTTCAGCACGTTGGCGAGTATAGCACATAAATAGCGTGCACATATCAATATCTGAAAACCGGACATCCCGGACGGGCGAGAAGAGAAACCGTTAACAGTGCGGGTAGACTGGGTTCGGCTGGGAACGCACGGCTGCAAATCCGACTCGTCGGCCGGTTGGTCGGCTTGGGATTGCGGCAGTGTTCGCGTCACATGACGCAACGGGCGACAATAGTCGCCACTCGCCAGCGGTCTGTGCAGTTCCAACCCAAACTATGGCACGAATGCACTCACGCCGTCGCGGGTCGTCCGATTCGGATAAACCCGTGACAGACGAACCACCGGAGTGGAGTGACGTAGACGAAAACGCAATCGAAGAGCGAGTCGTCGAGCTCGCAGAGCAGGGCCACAGCCCGAGCCAGATTGGCCTGAAGCTGCGCGACGAGGGCGTGCAGGGAACACCGATTCCCGACGTCAAACTCGCGACGGGCAAGAAGATCACCGAGATTCTCGAAGAGAACGACGCTGACCCCGAGATACCCGAAGACCTCAGGAGCCTCTTCGAGCAGGCGCTTCGCCTCCACGAGCACATGGACGAGAACCCGACTGACTACCAGAACAAGCGCGCGCTCCAGAACACGGAGGCGAAGATTCGCCGCCTCATCGACTACTACCGCGGCGACGAACTCGACGCCGAGTTCTCCTACAGCCCCGACAAGGTCCGCGAACTCCTCGAATAGATGTCCACAGCTGGTCGTCCGGACGAGTCAGCCCCCGTGGCGAGTGACCTCGCCGCCAGTCTCGACGACGCCGGCCTCGTCCGCATCGTCGCGGCCGCCACCGGCGACGCTGTCGCCGCCACGGGCGTTCTCGCCGACGCGCTGGAAACCCGGGACACAGCCTATCAGGCCTCCGTCGTCCCAGTGCCCAGTACCGGCGACCGGACGACCGACGCGGACTGTACAGTCGCCATCGGCCGCCCGGCCGCGAGTGCCGACCTCACTATCGGCTGCTCAGAGGCGGCCAGTACGGTCGCCTTCGACGCCGCAGCGACCATCGCTTCACCCGACCCGGTGTTGGCGCTGGCCGGGACAGTCGCAGCGGGCGATACCCCACAGGGAACCGTCCTCGAAGCCGCTGAGGCGGCTGGCATCGAGCGCCGGCCCGGTATCGCGGTGCCGACCGCCGACCGCATCGATGGCCTCGCACACTCGACGCTCGTAACTGGCCCGTTCTCGGGCGATGTCGAGTCCGCCGGCGAACTGCTGGCCGACATCGACGCCGACGCCACAGACGAGGAGACCCGACGGACGGTGGCCTCGCTGGTCGCACTCGCCGTCGCCGGCGACTCGGACGGTATCGAGCGCGGCGCCGATGCCGTCGAGCGGGTGCTTCGACCCTACGTCGGCGGCCCCTTCGAGACCGTCGGCGGGTACGCGGACGTGCTGGACGCGGTCGCACGCGAGCAGCCGGGTCTGGCCGTTGCACTCGCCGTCGGCAGCGCCGACACCGAGACGGCCTTACGGACCTGGCGCGACCACGGCCGACAGGCCCACGCGGCACTGGCGTCCGCAAAGACCGGTCGGTACGACGGCCTCTTCGTCGTCCGCTGTGGAGACCCCGCGCCAGTCGGCACCGTTGCTCGACTCGTCCGGGAGTTTCGCTCCCCAGAGCCGGTCGTCCTCGTCGTCGCGGACGGCGAGGCTGCGGTCGTCGGACCCGCTGGGAAAGCGGTCGGCGAGACGACCCGGGTCGCGGCACAGGCAGTCGACGGCGACGGCGGGGGCACCCCAACGCGGGGTCGCGCCCGCTTCGACGCCGAAGGGACCGAGTTCGTCCTCGCGTTCAGGGAGGCACAATGAGACGGGCGACTATCACCACGGACCACGGAGACCGGGAGACCGCCGAGCGCATCGCGCGTGCGGTCAGTCCGGATAACACCGCTGAGATGACCACGCAGGTCGAAGACGAGACCGTCGCGACGACCATCGAGCGAGAGACGACAGGTGGCCTGCAGTCGAGTCTCGACGACTACGTCGTCAATCTCACAGTCGCAGCACAGCTCGCAAACCAACCATCAACAAACGACACATGAGCGAACGTTCAGTATCCCGACAGAAACAGGAGAAGCGCTGGTACGACGTGCTCGCCCCGGAGCAGTTCGACCGGGAAGAGCTCGGCCAGACACCGGCAGACGAATCGGAGAAGGTCCTCGGTCGGACCATCGAAACCACGCTTGGCGACCTGCAAAACGACGCCAGCGAGAACAACACGAAGCTGAAATTCAAGATCAACGAGGTGGCTTCGGATACGGCATACACCGAGTTCATCAAACACGAACTCACGCGGGACTACCTGCGCAGTCTCGTCCGCCGTGGCTCCTCGAAGATCGAGGCGTACGTGACGGTCCTGACCACGGACGACTACCGCGTCCAGATTCAGCCCGTCGCACTCACCACGAAAAGCGCCGACGAGAGCCAGGAGAAGGCCATCCGCCGCGAGATGATCGACATCGTCGAGGAAGCCGGCACGGAGCGGACCTTCGAAGAGCTTATCGACAGCATCGTCGAGGGACGGCTCTCCTCGGCCATCTACAACGAGGCCAAGACCATCTACCCGCTTCGCCGCGTGGAAATCCAGAAGACCACGCTCGAAGCACGGCCCGAGGAAGTCGCGGCCGAAGAAGAGACCAGCGTCGACGTCGACGAAGAAGACGTCGAAGTCGACGAGTAACGCGGCTACCTTTCACTTTCTGCGTGTCGCTTTGCTGCCGAGTGATATCTTCGTCCGGGAGTGCCGTTGGCGTCTGTCCCACAGGCACTGGTTGCACGTCTCTGACAGTGAGAGTCAAAAGTGAGCCGACTCGGCAGATTCGGAGGCGTTACTGGTCGTTGCTCGGGTTCTCGGTGACGACGATGGCCCCGGACATGCCGTCGGCCTCGTGAGGGATGCAGACGTAGCTGTGCGTGCCAAGCGTCGTGAACTCGTGTTCGAAGGTCTTCCCCTGTGTGATGAGGCCACCGGTGGAGGAGCGCCACGCCTCGCGGGCGTCGGACTCCGAATCGAACCCACCCGAGGCCCAGTACTCGGCCTCGTCGGGAATATCGTCCCCGTAGGCTGTGATGGTGTGACCCTGCTTGCTCGTGTTTTGCCAGACGACGGTCGTCCCGGGTTCGACCTCGAAGGTGTTGGGTCGAAACCGGTTGGTCGACATGCCAATGTCGTAGTCCTCTTGCGCACTGCCGCCGATACAGCCCGCGATAGCAACCGTTGTGCCGACGCTGGCGACGGTCGACAGGAACACCCGACGGTCCATATCTGTTCTCGGGGCTGGGCAGACATAGATACCTCGGTTTGAAAGGGAAACGCTCTTTTTCCGAACCACCGCACACTCACTCATGAGCAACGGGGACGACGAGACTGACGAGACCGAGGACGCTGGCGCACTCGACCCGGACGACCTCCAGAGCCGTCTCGATATGGCCGAGTCCGCGCTTGAAGACGCCAACACCGAGGACGCACTCGACAAAGTAGAAGCGCAACTCGACGATATCGCGACCGATGTCGAGGCCGCCGACCTGCCGGAGTCGGACGACGACGAGGAAGACCTGCAAGGGGAACTGGAGAGCCAACTCGATGACCTCCGTGACGAACTCGAAGAACAGCGGGGTCCGTACGTCGAGGATGTCGTCGAAATTGTCGAGGATACCGCCGGGACGGTCCGCGATACACGATGGACAGAGGACGGCGAGGAGTCCGTCGTCGATGCCGCAGAGGCATTCGCCGACGCCGTGGGCCAGACGCTGGACGAGTCGCTGTCGGTCTCCCCCGACAGCCCCGAGAGCGTCGCCGACGACCTGGAGCGGTTCGCTGACACCATCAGCGAGCAGGGCCTTGACCCCGACGAGAACGAGGAGACTATCGCCGACCTGCTGGAAAGCGCGGAAGCCCTCGCCGACGGTGTCGACGCCGCCGAGGAGTGGGACGACCTCACTGTTCGCGAGCAACTGGCCACACAGGGCTTCTACGACGTGCTCGAATCGGAGAACCGAAAGGACTACCCGGCGGAGTGGAACGCGGTGAAAATCTACGAGAAGGACAAGGACGTCGAGCCAATCCTGACCGCACTGGAGCGCTTCGAGTCCGACTTCATGGAGGAGAACATCCTCGACGCGCTGGAACACATCGCGCCCGAGGAGGCCTTCGAGGAGATGCACCAGCGCGCGCAGAAACGCGCGATTCAGCCCATCCGCATCCTCGGCCGTATCGGCGACGAGCGGGCCTGCGAGACGTTCCATGACTTCCTCGGTGGCGGCGACGTGAAACTGGAGAAGACGACGCTGCGAGCGCTCGGTGCCATCGGCAGCGCGGAGTCCACCCAGCCAGTCGCCGACCGTCTGGTCGCCGACGACCCCGAGATTCGGTCGCTGGCCGCCCGGTCGCTGGGTCTCATCGGCGACACCCGAGCTATCGACCCGCTCGCACGCATCCTCGAAGAGGACGACGCGGACGAGGTTCGGGCCAGCGCAGCGTGGGCGCTCAACCAGATCGGTACGGAACGCGCCCTCGATGCGGCCGCCGAGTACGCCGACGACCGCTCGTACATCGTGCAGGTCGAAGCCGAGAAGGCGACCAGCGCATAGCCCCCATCTTTATCAGACAGGCCGGGACCACCCCGGCGTGTGTCCGGGCGCCTCGTCATCCCACTTGTCGCAGTATGCCTCGTAGCGACCGCTATGGCTGGGGTGGCAACGAGTGCGACATCCGAAGATGCCACAACGAAAGCGGGAGGCATCGGCGGCACGGCATCACTGCCGTCACAGACACTGGCGAGCGAAAACGCGTCTCACCTGCGCATTGCTGGCGTCTACCCCAATCCGGTTACCGACGGTGACACCGGCGAGTTTGTCAGCCTCTCGGCCCCAGCCGATACCGACCTGGGGGCGTACGAACTCGGCGACGAGGACGCGACTGTCGACCTGCCGAACCGGACCGTCGACGGCCGGGTCGTCCTCTCGACACATCCCAACGTGACGCGGCCACTGGTCGATGAGCGTGTCCTCTCGCTACCGGACCGACTCGAACTCGCCAACAGTGGGGAGTCAATTACCCTCTCCAGGGGGGACCAGCCAGTCGATTCAGTCACGTACAGGCGCGCGCCGGCAGGCAAACTGAGCGTCGACGCTGACGGGCAGGCCGACGATGGCGGGTGGCGACCGCTCGGTGCGACAGACAGGCCGGTCGTGACTGCTGGCCCGGGAACCGTGACAGCGTTCGTCCTGCCCGATGGCGGCGACGTTGCGACGGAAACACTCGCGGCGGCGGACCGCCGCGTCCTGCTTGCGGCGTACACACTGACAGACCGTGCCGTTGCCGACGAACTCGTGGCTGCCGCTCGCCGGAACGTCACGGTGCGGGTGCTGGTCGATGACAGTCCGGTCGGCGGAATGACCCGGCGACAGGCGAGACTGCTGGATAGACTCACAGACGCCGGCATCGAGGTTCGAGTCTCCGGCGGCGAGCGGGCGCGCTACCGCTTCCATCACGCGAAATACGCCGTCGTCGACGACAGGGCACTCGTCGCGACGGAAAACTGGAAGGCATCTGGGCTCGGGGGCAACAGCAGTCGCGGGTGGGGTGTCCGCACGGCCCAACAGCCAATCGTCGAGGGGCTGGTTGAGACGTTCCGGGCCGACACCGGCTGGCACGATGCCCGACAGTGGCCCTCCTACCGGAAGGGGCGAACGTTCGAAGCGGGCACGACGGCGAACAGCAGCTACCCCAGCCGGTTCGAGCCCAAGCGGATATCAGTTGAACGGACCCAACTGCTGGTCGCCCCGGACAACGCGGAACGGGCCATCGTCGGCCACATCGAGGAAGCCACAGACAGCATCGAGGTCCAGCAGGTCGCACTCGGCGGTCGCAAGCAGCCGTTCGTGCAGGCAACGCTCGATGCGGCCCGGCGCGGAGTCGAGGTGCGTATCCTGCTGTCCAGTGCCTGGTACGTCCAAGAGGACAACCGGGCGCTCGTGACGTGGCTAAACGACAGAGCAGAGGCCGAGGGCCTCCCGCTCGAAGCGGCTCTCGCAGACCCACGCGGGCGCTACGAGAAGATACACACCAAGGGGATGATTGTCGACAGCGACACTGTCGTCCTCGGGAGTCTCAACTGGAACAACAACTCCGCACGGCACAACCGGGAAGTCGTGCTCGTCCTGGAAGGCGAAGAAGTGGGCGACTACTACCAGCGCGTGTTCGTCGCGGACTGGCACGGCGGGGCCAGACGACTACCGGTGGGTGTGGTGGTAGCACTGGTGCTGGTCTGTCTCGGTGCGGCAACACGAGGGGTACAACTGGAGTTCGAGAAGTGAGCGACGCCGAAACGGCTGCGATATCCTCGTATCAGCCTGTGAGTGTGAACGGGCCGGAGCCCCGGGGCAGTCCCTGACGTTACAGTTCGTCCGGAATCGCCGCGGAGCTTTGCAGGTCCTCGTCGATTTCGGCCTCGGCCATCTTCTCGACGAGCGCGGTGATGACCTCCTCACGGCGGCCCTCGACGAACTTGATAGAGCCGACGACGAGGTGGCCGCCGCCGCTGACACCCGCGCCGGGGTGTTCCTCGACGAGTTCCGTCACCATCTGTGGGATGTCCAGACGGACGCCATCCGAGCGGAGCACGGCAAAGTCGGGGCCGTAGCCGATGGTGATGACCGGGTCACCCGTCTCTTCGACCTTCCGGTCGTGAATCTTGCCCGTGGTCTTGCCGGGTGCGGGGTAGGTAAAGCGCTTGGCGTGGTTCTCCACGTCGATTCGGAAGAGGTGGGCGTCGTTGTCAAGCACCTCGTGTTCGACGTGTGCGAGCGCGCCATCGAGCTGGTGGTCCACGTCACGCTCGGCACGGTCGGCCAGCAGGTCGACCAGTTCCTCGTGGCGCTGTCTGTCGTCGCAATTGACGTTCAGGAGGTCGTTCACGAGTTCCCGACCGTCGTTGTAGCGCAGCCAGAAGGTGGCGTAATCGAGCGCTTCGCCGATGTCTCGGAGGCGCGACTTCTCGTAGCCAGCCTCGCTTGCCAGCTCGAGGTACTCGCCCATCGCCTCGCCCTCGGAGCGGTCGGCGAGACCGGCCACTGCGGGGACGTGTTCGAGTTCGTCGGTCAGTTCCGGCACAATCATCCGCGCGATTTCGACGCTCATCATCCCCGTGGTGATGCGGTAGTCTTCGTCGTAGAGATACGGATTGACGTGGGCTTCGACCAGCCCTTCGACCGCTTCGGGGTCGGGGTGGTGGTGGTCGACCACGAGGATGGGCATATCGTAGTGTGCGAGGTTCCGATAAGCCGGCGTGTCCTCCTCGGTCGACCCGTTGTCGAGCATCAAAAGCAGGGGGAGTTTCTGACCGTGGCGCTTGCGGTCCTCCAGCGCGAAGTTCAGGTCACGGGTCACGTCCTCCATCTCGTAGAAGGGAGCCTTGCTCGGGAGGCGCTTGAGCAGGTGCCGGGTGGCGTCGGGGTCCTCGTAGACCTCTTCGATGAACTCCTCCAGAGCATACTGCAGCGGGACGCTGGCACAGAGGCCGTCACCGTCGGCGTGATGGCGCATCCGGATGGGACGACCCGCAAGTACCGTCTTTCGGAGGCGGCGGGCGACATCCCGGAGGTCATCGTGAAGCTTCTCGAAGGCTGGCCAGTCCGCGAGCAGGTCGACATCCTCCGGCTCGGCCAGCTCTTCGGTCGCCGCGGCCAGTCGCTTCTCCACGTCGGCGGCCTTCTCGTCGCCGAGGCGCTCGACATCGTCGACCTCTATCTGAATCGCCCCGTCGCGGGTCTCGACAGTCCCGGTGACACGGACAGTATCGTCGAGTTCCACGTCGGGGTGGGCACGAACGCCAGCTTCCTCGAAGGCCGCACAGGGGACGATGGCACGCTCACCGCGAATCTGGAAGATGGTGGGGCCACCGGTCTGTTTTATCTGGACGACGCGTCCGTCGAGATGAATCGTCTCGCCGATGTGGTCCTCGAGCGCGTCGGCCTGGGCTGGGTTCCCGTGGCCGACCTGTTCGGTATCGTACTCACTGAGCTGAACCTCGGTGAAGTTCAGGTCGCCGTCCTCGCGGATTTCCGCGAGTTCGACGATGAGGTCCTCGCCCACGTCGTAGGTCCCGACGAGATTCGAGGAGTGGACGAGCCCGGACAGTTGCTCGGACACGTCGACAAAGACGCCGTAGTCCATGACGCCGTTGACGGTGGCGTGGTAGCGATTGCCTTCTTCGAGGTCGGCAAGCGTACAGTTCGCAGCAAGGTCGTAGACGGTGGGCTTCCCGTTGGAGCCCGTGGCACCGGCCTCTCCGGTGCCGTTCGGTGGAGACATGCGCAGTTCTTTGACGTAGGCGTGTTTTTAAGCTTCGATACGTGTCGGTGCTCGGCGGCCGGGAGACTGAGCTGCCGGGCTACAGCACGCGCACCAGCAGCGGCCCGAAAACGCCAACCAACACCGGCGCCGTCAGTATCAGAGATAGCACTGCAAGCTGGATGCCCCGCCGGAAGAGGTCACCGCGGGCAGTTCCCTCGCCGTCGGTCGAGAGCGTGAAGGGGATGTGCCGCAGCCGCCGAATCGGCGGGGAAAGGTCGGACTGTGGCTCCGTAATGACGTAGTCGTAGCCATGCGTCTCCCGGTCGAGGTCGGCTGCCGGTACTGCAGTTCCGCTGACGTAGACGGTCTCACCGGGGTCGACACGGCGTTCCGTGTCCCGCGTTTCGTCGTCGCCCTCGCGGTAGCTTCGGTCGAGCGAGAGGCGGGCGTCCGTCGGGTCCACGAGCGCGGCGCCGCCGTCACCCCGGAGTTCGAACGGGACGTCGTCCTCGACGCTCTCCTCGGTCACCCACTCTTTGGTGTGTACCTCGATACCTTCGTCATGATGGCCGGGGCTGTCTCTGTCTCGCTCGTGGTCCGGGACCGTGTAGTGTTCGTGTTCGCTCTCGTAGACCAGCGTCTCCGTCTCCGTGTAGGGCGCTTTGACCGTCGCCTCGACGACCTGTGCGCGGCCGGTGACCTGTACCGGCCCGGGGGAAAGGTTGAGAAGCGAATCCGTGTCGGAGCGGTAGAGCGTCCACCAGCCACGGAACGAGCCGATGCCGTCGAGGACGAAGTGGCCCACGAGGAGGAGATACAGCGTCGGGAAAATCAGTATGAAAACGGTATTCACTACCGCGGGTGCGACGCCGTTTAGCACCCAGAGTCCACCCCAGATGGGGACAGCAGTCAGTATCAACCCGGTGATCCCGGAGACGAGGCCACCACCGTCCTCGATGCCGGGAAGTCCGGAGAGCCAGTCGGCACTGTGGCCGCTGTTGGTCCCGATGAGATACGCGCCGATGAGCGGCCAGATGCCGAGCAAGCAGATGTGGACGATGCCGAAGATGCCGTTCCAGACCGTGGCACCGGGTCGCATCAGCGGGAGCGCACCGGATACCGAGAAGTCTTCTGACACAGCCCACGGATTCGCCTATACCATCATATACGTTGTGGCAGTGTCGAGTCGTCAGGCAAGGTCTCGCGCTCGGCTGGCAGTCGGAACGCTTAGAAAGAGTCAGACCCGAATTTGCCCTATGGGACTGTTTCGCTCGGGCGAGATACTCGGCATCGCCGAGCCAGCGCTCGAGTTCGCCCTCGCCGCCTCCGAGGAGGCCCACCCCAACGAGTATATGGGCCTGCTCCGGGGAGAAGACGCCAGCAAGGTCGGTCTGGACCGCAACGGAACGGTGCTGACGGATGTCCTCGTCATTCCCGGGACCGAATCCAACCCCGTGAGCGCGACCGTCAAGACGAACATGGTGCCAAACGACCTGCGGGCCGCGGGGTCGATTCATTCTCACCCAAACGGCGTCCTCCGGCCAAGTGACGCCGACCTCGGTACCTTCGGCCGCAACGAGGTCCATATCATCGTCGGCGCACCCTACCGCAAGACCGACTGGAAGGCCTTCGACCGCGAGGGAGAGGAACTCAACCTCCCGGTGCTCGATGTCGAACCACCGGAGGAGGAGTTTTTCGACATCACACAGGAAGACATCGACCGCGAACTCCGCGAGGGTGACGACGACGGTGGGTGGCTATGAGACGAGTCGTCGCACAGGGCACCTTCGATATCCTGCACCCGGGCCACGTCCACTACCTCGAAGACGCCGCCTCGATGGGCGAGGAACTGCACGTTATCGTCGCCCGGACAGAGAACGTCACCCACAAACCCGACCCGGTGATTCCCGGCCCACAACGCGTCGAAATGGTCGAAGCACTGGACCCGGTCGACCACGCGCGGCTCGGCCACCCGTCGGATATCTTCGTCCCTATCGAAGAGCTAGAGCCGGCCGTCATCGCCCTGGGCCACGACCAGCACCACGACGCCGAATCCATCCGCGAGGCACTCTCGGACCGGGGTCTCGACTGTGAGGTGGTGCGTGCCTCGGAACGGGAGCCCCACGAGGGGGCGGAGATACTCTCGACCGGCGACATTATCGACAAAATCGTCGACGAACGGAGCTAGTGCACGGTGAACGCCGAACACGGTGGCTCCGTTCCGTCATCGGCCGTTTCTGGGTCACGAAGGACAAGTTTGATACTGGTCCCGTCATCGACTACCGCCGAGACGTGACCGCCGACCCCGGTGACGACCCAGTTGACGAACCACAGACCGAGCCCGCTGGCGTGTTCAAGCGGCGTCTCGTAACCCCTGTCAAGCACCGTCTGTTCTTCCTCTGGGAGGCCGGGGCCGTCGTCGCTGACTTCGACGATGACGCCGCGGTCAGTCGCTTCGACAGTGAACTCGACGGTTGGCTCGGGTCCGCCGTGCTTTACGGCGTTTGTTCCCAGTTCCCGAAGCGCTTCTCGAAGCGTCTCGGTCGCACAGACTGGCTGTGACTCGGGCGCATCGACACTGACTGTCGCGTCGGGATGGTTGGCGTCGAGCTCGGCCGTCACAGAAGAGACCATCGCCACGACATCGGTCGGTGTGACCGTCCGGTCGGCCGTGACGGCATTGTCAATATCGCTTGCTCGCTCGCCGAGCGCGACCAGTTGGTGGGCACGGTCCCTGATAGCCGCGACCAAGTCCGACTCTGCGCCGTCGAGCCTGTCGTTCAGTTCCGCGGTGCGGGCGAGAACGACAGTCATCCCGTTGCGGAGATTGTGCCGTAACACACGATTGAGGACGGCAACCAGTTTCGACTGGCGCTTGCGAGCGGTCACGTCACGCTGGAACCCGACGAAGTTCGTCACCTCGTCGCTGTCGTCGGTGACCGGCGCTATCGAGACTTCGTTCCAGAATGGGGTTCCGTCCTTGCGGTAGTTCAGCACCTCCGCCCGCGCTGGCTGTGCGTCACGCACGGCGGCTCGCAACGGCTCTACGTCCTCAGGAGCGGTTTCCGGGCCTTGCAGGAACCGACAGTTATGCCCCGTGAGCTCCGTCCGGTCGTAGCCAGTTATGTCTTCGAACCGCTCGTTTGCGTAGACGAGTTCGTTGTCGGCAGTGTCGGGGTTAGAGATGGTGATTCCGACAGGTGCCTCCTCGATAGCGCGGTCCTTGACACGCAGTTCGCGCTCGCGCTCTCGCCGGTCGGAAATGTCCCGAATGATGGCAAAAGCATGTGGCCGACCGTCCACATAGACGTCCGTGATACTGATTTCAACGGGGACTGTCGAGCCGTCCCTGCGCTGGACCAGGATGGGACTCCCATCGGGAAGTTTACTCTTCGTCTTCTCACCATCGCCGAGACTGTCTGTGAGTGTCTGGATGACCTGTGCAGTCGTCTCCGGCGGATGTATCGTCTCAACGGTGGTGCCGAGGAGTTCTTCGCGCCGATACCCGGTGAGGTCGAGGGCAGCCTCGTTAGCTTCGACGAATTCGTGCGTCTCCAGGTCTGCAAGTACGATGGCGTTTGGGGCTGCTGCGACCAGGGACTCGTATTTTCGTTCGGTCTGTTCGCGCTGGCGACGCTGGCGCTTGATGTCCTGTTCGCGTTGCAGTCGGTCAGTAACGTCGCGAACGATGCCCTGAACGTAGGTCGTTCCGTCGATATCGACCGTCCGAGCACCAACCTCGACGGGGACCGTCGTGCCGTCGGGCCGTGCGATGGTGAGTCGGGTTCCATCACTGTAGTGACTCATCGTCCCCTCGCCGGTCGCGACGAAGCGCTGAAACTCCGCCCAGTGGCGTCCGGGTACCTCGCTGTCATGGAACCGCTGGAAGTTCATCCCGCGGAGTTGGTCCAGAGACACGCCGGCAAGGTCGACTGCGGCCTCGTTTGCATCGACGATAGCACCGGAATCAGCCTCGGCAACGAAGATGGCGTCGGGCGCGGTCGTCATCAGCGCCTCGTACTTGCGCTCGGAGTCTTCGAGAGCCGCCGCTCGCTCGTCGAGACGGCTGTCACGCTCGTCGAGTTCCCGTTCGTGCAGGCAGAGTTCCCGCTCACGTCCAAGCAGTCTGGCCGCGAGTTCGACGAATGCACGCTCGACGGAGGTGAACCCTGTCTCGCGTGGCTTCGTGTCGGCAAAGCAAATCGTCCCGACCAGGTCGCCATCGGCATGAATTGGCGCACCGAGATAACAGCCCAGGCCGTGCTCCTCGTATGCGGCATCGCCCTCCCAGCCGTCTTCGAGAGCGTCTGCCACGGCCAGGGAATTCTCAGTCTGGATGCAACGCCGGCAATAGGTCTGCGAAAGGTCGTAGACGGCACCCTCCTCGATGATGCTGCTGTCGGTGCTCACCAGTACTTCGAAGCGTTCGCTGTCGGTATCGATGGTCGAGACGAAGCCGAGGGTCACACCGAGATACTTGGCCCCGAGTGCAGCCACTGCTCGTCGCTTCTCCGTGAGCGAGTTGCCAGTCGAAACGGCGTCGTAGAGTCGTGTTCGGCTGATATCGTCGGTCGAGGGTATCGGGTCTGTGTCCGCCATGTGTGAAGTGAACGCACTGCGATTCGTGTCGCAGGCAACTGTTACTCTAGATGGTGTAGGAGCGAGATAGAAAGAATACCAAACTGATTTGGATTCGAGTGGGAAACGACGGATTCCATCATCCCAGCTGAGGCCTGTTCCCAGGCAGACCCTCGTGTGTCCGGGCTATGCGTGGACAGCGGAGAGGCTGGTCGCTTCTGGGGGCAGAGAGGGGCCTCCTCGGTCGACGTTACAGGACGATGTCCCAGTTACCGGCGTCTGAGGGTGTCATAGAACAGTTATCATACCTCGCCAGTCTACACGGGCTGAACGCTCGATACAGTAGAACTATGCTCCAGAAATCTTGCGAATTCACCACAAAAACTTTCACTCTCATAACAGAACATTAGATATGGATGCTCTCATCACTCGCCGTCACCTTCTCGCTGTTGGCGTCGGAGGAATAGCCTCATTGGCTGGTTGTCAGTCAGTCCTTGCTTCTGAGGTTTCTGCCGTAGTTCACGTGCTTAATGCCACAGAACAGAGTCAGGATGCATATTTAGAACTCACACGTCCTGATGACGAGAGTTTTCAAAAAGCCCGAATTCTCCCAATTGAAAGTGGAGTAGCCGAGAGAGTCGAGCTTTCAGTCTCGCCCGGCTCGTATGAGATGATGGTGAATATCGATGACGTGGACCCAAGACCTGAGAAAACTGTCAAATGGAAAATCACCGAAGATGAGTGTTCGAAGGTCAAATACTGGACTATTACGCCTGCTGAAACAGGGCTTAATCTCCAACTGGTTGAACAAAACTGCGATAGTTCAGACTAATACAAAGAAAAACTTGTAGAAATGATGAATATCTCACCTTGAGCGTTCGATAGGCACGCTTAGTGAACAGCGTGTTCAGCCAGTTCTACGCTGGAAAATAACTCCTTTGTGGAGAGTTCTATGACACTCTCGGCGTCTGACTGTCCGCTACACCCGGCACCAGCCGTTACTACGCCCGTGATCACCGCGAGACAGAACTGTCGTCGGTCCATCGCCGACTGAAGCGGACTAACAGGTCAAAATAGTAGGCAGTTCGACGATACCGAGGGTTACAGCAGGTCCTCGTCGTCGAGTCGGTCGACGGCTTCCCGCAGGCGCTCCTTGCTGTTGGCATAGGAGATGCGGGCGTAGCCGGGCGTGCCGAAGGCACTGCCGGGGACCGTCGCGACGTGGCCGTCCTCGATGGCCTGTTCACACCAGGCCTGGTCATCGTCGGCGACGGGCAGCATCATGTAGAACGCGCCCTCGGGTTCGGGTACGTCCTTGCCGTACTCGTCGAACAGGTCGACGAGCATGTCACGCCGTTCTTCGAAGGCCTGGCGCATCTCGTCGACGGCGTCGTCGGTGTTTCGAATCGCCTCGATACCGGCGTGCTGGACGAAGTTCACGGCACAGGAGACCGAGTGGCCGTGAATCTTGCTTGCCTGGTCGATGAGTTCTTCGGGGCCAGCGAAGTAACCCAACCGCCAGCCGGTCATCGCGTAGGCCTTCGAGAAGCCGTTGACCGTGATGGTGCGGTCACGCATGCCCTCCAGCGTGCCGAGGCTGGTGTAAGATGCACCGTCGTAGACGATTTGGTCGTAGATTTCGTCGGAGATGACCGTCACGTCGTGGTTGACGGCCACGTCGCGGACCCCCTGCAGCGCCTGCTCGGAGTAGACGGCACCGTGGGGGTTGCCCGGGGAGTTGACGACCAGCAGGTCGGTATCCTCCGAGACGACGCCACGGAGGTCACCCAGCGCGTCCTCCAGTCGGAAATCGTACTGTGCGGTGTCGACCCGCTTGAGGTCGGCCCCGGCAATCTTCGCCATCGCCTCGTAGGAGACCCACGCGGGGTCGAGCAAGACGACCTCGTCGCCGTCGTCGACGAGCGTCTGGAAGATTTCGAACAGGGCCTGCTTCCCGCCGGGCGTGACCATCACGTTTTCCGAGCCGTACTGGTCGAGGCCGCGGTCGTGGAGGGCCTCGGCGATGGCCTCGCGCAGTTCGGGGATACCCTGGGAGGTGGTGTAACCGGTTTCGCCGGCTTCGAGGGCGCGTTCGGCGGATTCTTTGATGTTCTGTGGTGTATCGAAGTCGGGTTCGCCGACACTCAGGTCGACGACATCGACGCCGTCCGCTTCGAGTTCGGCGGCCTTGTTACTGATTGCGAGCGTTGCACTCGGTTCGACCCGCTGTACGCGGTCTGTGAAGTCGAGAGTCATGAGTCGAGTTCGTGTACCATGTCGATTGCACTGTCGACGGCCTGTGCGCCGTAGTCGGTGCGGGCTTGGGCTTCGTCCTGGCTCATGCCCGGACCGGTGATACCCAGCGTCACCGGCGTGTCCCGGTCGAGGCTCACGTCGGTCAGCTTCCGGGCGGCGGCGTCGGCGATGACCTGGTCGTGGTCGGTGTCACCGGTCACGATTGCACCGATGACGGCGACGGCGTCCACGTCATCGCGTCGGGCCAGCCGGTCTGCTGCCAGCGGCGTGTCGTACGAGCCCGGGACGGCAAGCTCCGCGACGACCGTGGCGTCGCGTTCGGCCGCTGCCGTACGCGCCCGGTCTGCCATCTCCTCGGTGATAGGGCTCTCCTTGTTGAACTGGGCGACGACCAGCCCGAGCCGGACCATAGTTCAGCAGGCGGGGTGTGTCCTAAAAGAAGTACCGTTCTTGTGATGCTGTGGTCGGGTCGTGCCTGCGTCGCCACCTCGGCCGCAACCGTAACCGTTCTAACCATCCCCCTCGCGTGTGGGGGTATGTCGCGTCGTGGCGACGAGAGCCCTCCCAGCGATGACGACTCCGATAGTGCTGTCGCCGACAGCAGTGCCCCAGACGACGCCGAATCCACCAGCGACGGTGGACCCGGGCCGGAGACGACCACACCCCAGCAGACAGCCGAGACCGACGGCGACGGCGAAACTGACAGCGACGGCGCTGTGACGGGACCGCTCAGCCGGCTCACCGGTGGCGGTGACCGCCTCCAGATGGTCCCGCTCACACTGGCACAGGCAGTGGTCGTCATTACCGTCGCATCGCTGGTCGTCCGACTCGTCGGACTCGGAGCGCGGCCGCTCCATTTCGACGAGGCTCGTGTGGGCTACTGGTCACTACACTACATCGACACCGGCTCGTTCGCCTACCGCCCCATCGTCCACGGCCCGTTCATCCAGCTCGTCAACTCCTGGCTGTTTCGCCTGTTCGGCCCGAGTGACTTCCTCGCCCGCCTGACCCCAGCACTCATCGCCGGCCTGCTCCCTGCGAGTGCCTACCTCTACCGCAAACACCTCCGGGCGACCGAAGTAATCGCGCTCGCGGGCTTTCTCGCTTTCAACGCCATCTTCGTCTACTACTCGCGATATCTCCGCAGCGACATGTTGCTGGTCGCGTTCGTCTTTACCGGCTTCGGGCTGCTGGTGCGCTATTACGACACCCGACGGATTCGCTACCTCTATGGCGTCGGCCTGTTCGTCGCCCTCGGGCTGACAACCAAGGAAAACGCCCTCGTCTACCTCCTGACGTGGGTCGGCGCGACGGTCTTGCTGGCCGACCACGCGCTGTTCCCACCGCGTGGGTTCAGCACCGGCGTGGCACGCATCAAGCAGTCGTGGGTCGGCCGCCTGCTCGGCGACGCGAAGGCAGTCGCACTCGTCCCGTTCAAGGGTATGGAGGTCGCGAACCGGCGCTTCGAGGACCCACTGGCAGTCCGGCGGAAGGTCGCTACTCTCGCTTTCCACACCGGCGCGGCAGCGCTGCTTGGCTTTCTCGTGTTGGTGTTTTTCTATGCCGACCGCGGGGCCGGTATGGCCGGGTTACAGACGCCCCCGACGCCGGCCTCACAGGGGTCGACCGGCCTCTACGAGGCCCTCGGGCAACCGCTCCAGTTCCCCGGCTACGCCTACGATACCGTCGCCGGCGCGTTCGACCAGGCCATCGACCAGTGGGGCGAGGTCGGCTCCGAGGACCGCGGCTTCCTGGAGTTGTACATCGAGGCGTTCAACGAGGAGAAAAACAACATCCTGACCTACGCACCCGGGCTCGGGGCGTTTGCGCTCTTTGGCTTCCTGTATGAACGCTACGCGACCGAGCGCCCGCGTGCGCTCGTGACGTTTCTGTCGTACTGTGGCATCGCGTCGCTGTTTGGCTACGCACTCCAGAACGACCCCGGGACGGGCTACTGGCTGACGATTCACATCATCGTCCCGCTGACCGTGCCCGCAGCCGTCGGCGTCTCGCGGTTCTACCGGTGGGGCCGGGACGCGCTGTCAGACCCCGATTCGGACGTGGACGTTGTCGTGTTCTTCATGCTCTTTCTCGTCGTCTCGTGGGGTGCGTTCCAGACCGCCGAGACCTCCTATCTGGATACTACCTCCGAAGACAACGGCCTCGTCCAGTTCGCCCAGCCCGAATCCGAGGCGCGGGCGGCCTTCGATGCCGTCTCGGCCATCGGCGGCAGCGAAGACCCCGATGTGGTCCTCTACATGGGAAGTAACTACTCCGGCAGTTACGGCTACCTCGGCGCGGAGTCGAGCCGGTACCGAAAACCGACATGTACTGGCGGCGGGTGGATTGCCTCCTTGCCGTTGCCGTGGTACCTGGAGAAGTCAGGGGCAAACACCTCCTGTGAACGGAACGAGTTCGACTTGCAGACCCGCATCGAGGAGGAGACGCCACCAATCGTCATCGTCAAACCGAGCGACAACACCGTGCCCCGCGAGACTCTGAAAGCCGAAGGGTACACTGCCCGGACGTTCAACTTCTACCGGGGTGCCCACCCGATGACGTTCTACGTCCACGAGGAGTACGTCGACCGGGCGCCGGGCTGGGAGAGCGGCTAGCCGGCAGGCCCGGGCCGATGAAACAAGCTTTTGACTGCGGGCGGGAGATGGGCGCGTATGCAACTGACCTCGCCAGGGACGACGCTGGGCGTGGTGGGCGGCGGACAGCTCGGCCGGATGCTGGGCGAGGCTGCCACGCCGCTGGGTATCGACCTCGTCGTCTCGGACCCGACACCCGACGCGCCCGCGTCACCGGTGGCCCGCGAGCAGGTCGTCGGTGAGTTCGACGACGAGGAGACCGTCCGGGCCGTCGCCGAGAAATCGGACTATCTCACGTTCGAAATCGAACTCACGGACCCGGACGTGCTGGAGCGGGTCAGCGAGGAGACGGGCACGCCGGTCCATCCACACCCCGACACGCTCCGGACGATTCAGGACAAGTACGTCCAGAAAGAACGGCTCAGCGAGGCCGGCGTCCCGGTCCCGGCGTATCGCAAGGTCGACACCGCCGACCAGTTACGGGACGCACTGGAGGACCTGGGCTATCCGGCGATGCTCAAAGCCCGCGAGGGCGGCTACGACGGCCGGGGGAACGTTCCCGTCGAGTCACCCGAAGATGTCGAGGCGGCCATGGAGCAAATCGCGGGGCCGGCGATGGTCGAGGAGTTCCTCGACTTCGAGCGGGAGCTGGCGGTGATGGGCTGTCTCGGCGACGGCGAGCGGGACACCTTCCCGGTGACCGAGACCATCCACCGCGAGGAGATTCTCCGCGAGAGCGTCTCGCCCCCGCGAGCCAGTGACGATGTTCGCGAGCGCGCACGCGAGGTGGCACACGACGTGCTCGATGTCATGGACGGCCGCGGGGTCTTCGGTATCGAACTGTTCGAGACGACCGACGGCGAGGTCTTGCTGAACGAAATCGCCCCCCGCCCGCACAACTCAGGTCACTGGACCATCGAGGGCTGTCACACCTCCCAGTTCGAGCAACACGCCCGTGCCGTCACTGGCCTACCTCTGGGCACGACGGAACGACGCCAGCCGACAGTCTCTGCGAACATCCTCGGGGACGTGGACGGTCGCCAGCAGGCACGGCTCGCGGGCGTCGAGCAGGCCTTCGAGACCGACCGGCTGGGCGTCCACTGGTACGGCAAACGCGAGGTCTATCGGCTGCGGAAGATGGGCCATCTGACACTCTCGGGTGCCGAACCGGTCGAGGACTTGCTGGCTGAGATTCGTGCTGTGCGCGAGGCGCTGCGCTTCGAGTAACAGTTCGAGACAGCGGGGACGTTACGGCTGGCTCTCGTTGAGAAGGCTATCGATTTCACTGGCCAGGTCGCCGTCGAGTTCGACGCCGAGCGGTTCCGCGAGTGCGGCCTGTTCGAGCGCTTCTTCGATTTCCCAGCGGGTGACATCCGTCTCCTGTGCCGCTTCAGTCATCGATACGTCCCCGAGAGCAACCAGTCCGACCGCAGTCGCCAGGTCCCGACGAATCTCGTCGATCCCTTTCTGCTCGACCATATCCAGGCGAAACACATGCAGACTCTTGAATCTATATCCTACGTCTTGCCGTGTACTAAGAGGGGGTGCAACCTGGGGACAGCAACGCTTACGGCCAAGCCACCGGGAACCACAGGCATGACCGACTCACAGGCGGTGCAGTCACTCATCGACGACCTGCACGCGGAAGCAAAGCGCGAGCGTGACCCGACACAGACCCCCGACATCGGCATCATCATGGGCTCGGATTCGGACCTCGACGTGATGGCCGGCTCCGAGGACGGGCGACCGGGGGCCTACGACGTACTCACCGAACAGCTGGGCTTTGCGGAACAGACCAGCTACGAGGACCCGCCGGAGGACCGGTTTACCTTCGAGACGTTCGTCGTCTCGGCCCACCGGACGCCGGAGCTGATGACCGCGTACGCGGAGACTGCCGAGGACCGCGGACTGGATGTCATCATCGCCGGCGCGGGCGGCAAATCCGCCGACCTGCCGAACATGACCGCCTCTATCGCCTACCCGCTGCCGGTCATCGGCGTCCCCGTCCAGGAGAAGTCCCTGCAATCGGTCATCGGTATGCCACAGGGTGCGCCGCTGGTGGCCGTCGACGCCGGGAAATCGTTCAACGCCGCACTCTCGGCGGTCCAGATGCTCGCCCGCCAGCACGACGACCTCCGCGAGCGACTGGTCGAGTACCACCGTGACCTGCAGGACGGCGTCGGCGAAGTCTCGCGGGACCTCCACGAACTCGGGACGCCGGGCTTTCGCGAGCACTACGAGTGAACACGGTCGGCCACGCGCGGGACGGGTATCGTCGCCAACAATTTGCTTTATCCTCCTGTGGTGTGAATCGGAGGGTGAATGGCACGGAACGTCGTCGCCAAGTTCAGTGCGTTTCTGTCGGTGACCGGAGGCGACGAACAACTGTTCCAGGCCGACGACGGGACCGTCGCAGTCACGCGACGGAAACTCGTTGTTGCGGGCGAGGACGAGAAGCAGAAACTGCCGCTTGCAAGCGTCGTCGAGTTCGACTTTCGGACGGTGCCACCGGAGTGGAAAGGCTTTTTCGACGACCTCGTGGGCATTCGCTTTGTCGACGCCGGCGAGGAATACACCGTCACCATCGGGACCGACACGGGGACCGCCGACCGGTTCGTGACCGCGCTACTGAAACTCCAGCTCGACGAGACTGTGGCGACGATCAAGCAAAAGCAGTATCCACTGGAGGGCGAGCCCGGAGCCGTCGAGGCGGAGACGACGGTGACGCTGTTGCCCAAACGCGAACGTATCACGTTCGAGGCGACCGAGCTCCTGCCAGTCGACATTGCGACAGTCACGGGCGTCCGCCCGTGCGAGGACGGTGAGGGACTGGTCGTCCGCCATCTCTCCGGGACGGGGCGGGTGGCGACGAAGTGCATCCCCGAGACCCAGCGGGAGACCCGGCTGCTACGCACGTATCTCGATTTCCGGGCAGAGATCGCGAGCGGTGCCGGCCCGGTCCAGTTCCTGTTCGTCGGGGAGGACCGCGACGCGCTGGTGCTCGTGGCGAAACTGCTCAAACACCGGAATCTGGAGTTCGAGGTGACCCACGCCGAGTCCGCCACGGAGGCAAAGCAAGCACTCGACGAGGACGAGGGACACCTGGAGTGTCTGGTCTGCTCGGCACAGTTCGCCGACACGGTGCGTGCCGACGTGACGGCGCGGGAACGGTCGTTGCCGGTGGTGTTGTACACGAATGAGGGGACAGCGGAGCCACCGACCGACGGGAACGTCGTCGACGTGGTGACGCTATCCTCGCGGACGGCCCACTACGAGGATGTCGCGGACGCTATCGAGCGGTCGGTGCTTGAGGCGCGACTGGCCGAGTAAGCCCATCGCCGCCGGGAGTCTACAGAGCGGTTACCAGCGTCAAAAAATCCCGAGAATCAACCCTTATATGGGACCGCTTCAAAGCCGAATACGATAGAAGATGGTCAATCCATGGATAGCCATCGGGGCGCTCGCAGTCGTCGCCGTCGTCATACCCGTGAGTATGATGGTGGTATCATCGCTGTTGCGGCCGAGTGTACCCGAAACGAGCAAACGCGCCACCTACGAGAGTGGTGAGGTGCCGACCGGCAGCAGTCGGGCCATTCGGTTCAACATCCAGTACTACATGGTCGCACTGCTGTTTGTCGTCTTCGACATCGAGACCGTTCTCATCTTCCCGTGGACGGTCGTCTACGACGACGCAATCGACAAGGTCGGTCTCTTCCGCGCGCTGGGACCGATGGTGCTGTTCATCGGCATCCTCGTCGTCGGTCTGGCGTGGGCCTGGCGCAACGGTGCAGTCGAGTGGGTCCGAAGCCCACGGGCTGACAGACAACGGACCGAACAACAAACATGAGCAACGATACAGAACTCCACGACACGCTGGAACAGGCACAGTCCACCCAGGAAGCCCGGATGGGGGAAGGCGTCGACGAACGCTTTAACTCCACGCTCAGGCAGGCCTTCGGCCATACCCCGTTCATCCTGACGAAGTTCGACAAGTTCATGAACTGGGTCCGGGGCTCGTCGATGTTCATGCTGCTGTTCGGGATTGCCTGCTGTTCCATCGAGATGATGCACACCTACGCGGTCAAACACGACCTCGACCGCTTCGGGGCCGGCGTCCCACGTGCCTCGCCGCGGCAGGCAGATGTCATCATCGTCCCGGGAACCATCGTCTCGAAGTTCGCACCCCGTCTCAAGCGGGTCTACGACCAGATGCCCGAGCCCAAGTTCGTCGTTTCGATGGGCTCGTGTACCATCTCCGGCGGGCCGTTCCAGGAGGGGTACAACGTCATCAAGGGTGCCGAGGAAGTCATCCCGGTCGACATCCACGTTCCTGGTTGCCCCCCGCGCCCGGAGGCACTCATCTACGGTGTCGCCAAGCTTCAGGAGCGGGTCGCCAACGGCGAGACCGCACCCGTGACGGTCAAGCCCTACGAGCTTGAGGAGTTCGGCGACCTCGAACAGGACGAACTCGTCCAGCAACTCGCCTCGGAAGTGGACGACGACGACCTCGTCATGCGGTTCAACTGGGCTGATTCGCCATGAGTCTGGAGGAGCCACAGGCACCGGATGTCGGCGTAACGGGCGAGGGCGACCTCGATTACGACGCCCTCGAAGACCTGCTCGGGGACAACGTGGTCGACCGCGAACAGCACGAGAACGCCGAGGGCTTCGTCATCCGCCCCGACGAGGTGGAGGAGACGCTCTCGACGCTCAAAGAAGAAGCCGGGTTCGACCACCTCTCCAGTGTGACCGCACAGGAGTACCAGGACCGCTACGAGTCCATCTACCACCTCAAGAAGTTCGACGACCCGACCCAGGAGCTGTCGGTCGTCGTGCCCACCGCGCGTGACGACCCGGTCAGTGAGTCCGCCGCGGGTGTCTTCGACACCGCCGAGTGGCACGAGCGCGAGGCATACGACCTCGTCGGCATCGAATACGAGGGTCACCCGGACCTGCGCCGGATTCTGCTTCCCGAGACCTGGCAGGGCCACCCGCTCTCCCAGGACTACAACCAGGACAAACCCCAGATTGTCCCGCTGCGGGAGCACGCCAACCCGATGGAAGAGAAGACGAAGATTCCGGACGACCCGGACACGATGTTCGTCAACATCGGGCCACACCACCCGGCGACCCACGGCGTCCTCCACGTCAAGACGACGCTTGATGGCGAGCAAATCGCCGACCTGGACCCGGACATCGGGTATCTGCACCGCTGTGAGGAGCAGATGTGCCAGCAGTCCACCTACCGCCACCAGATTATGCCCTACCCCGACCGGTGGGACTACATTTCGGCTGGCATCCTCAACGAGTGGGCGTACGCCCGCGCGGCCGAGGACATGGCGGACATCGAAGTGCCGGAGTACGCACAGGTCATCCGGACGATGTCCGCGGAACTGTGTCGTATCGCCGCGCACCTGCTTGCTGTCGGGACCTTCGCACTCGACATCTACGGCGACTTCACGGCAATCTTCATGTACGCCATCCGCGACCGGGAGGTCATCCAGAACATCCTGGAGGACCTCACCGGTCAGCGGCTGATGTTCAACTACATGCGCCTGGGCGGCGTCGCGTGGGACCTGCCCGAACCTCGCGAGGACTTCTTCGAGCAGACGCGGGACTTCCTCGACGAACTGCCCGACCGCCTGGAGGAGTACCACAACCTCCTGACCAGCAACGAAATCTTCCAGATGCGGGTCATCGACACCGGTGTCCTGCCCCCGGAGCAGGCCAAGTCCTTCGGTGCGACCGGCCCCGTCGCACGCGGGTCGGGCATCGATTACGACCTGCGTCGTGACGACCCCTACGGCTACTACGATGAGCTGGAGTGGGATGTCATCACCGAGGACGGCTGTGACAACTTCTCGCGGGCGCTCGTGCGCCTCAAAGAGATGGAGCAGTCGGGCCGCATCATCGAGCAGTGTCTCGACCTGCTCGAAGACTGGCCGGAAGAGGACCGCGAGATTCAGGCGAACGTCCCGCGCACCCTCAAGCCCGAGCCCGACACCGAAATCTACCGCGCCGTCGAAGGTGCGAAAGGTGAACTCGGCATCTACATGCGCTCGGACGGCACGGACAAGCCGGCGCGGTTCAAGATTCGGAGTCCGTGCTTCTGTAACCTCCAGACGCTGCCGGTCATGTCCGAGGGTGAGTACATCCCCGACATGATCGCCTCGCTTGGCAGCCTGGACATCGTGCTCGGGGAGGTGGACCGCTGATGCAACTGCTCCCCGAGCAGATTATGGGCATCCTGCCCTTCGGCGGTGTCGGCGCGGAAGTCGTCGCGTCACTCATCGCGGCGGCTATCATCGGCACCATCATGCTCACGAACACCGCACTCGCGGGACCGTGGGCAAAGCGGAAGATCACTGCCGCTTTCACCGACCGTATTGCAGTCAACCGTATCGGTCCGTTCGGCCTGCTCATCATCGTGGCCGACGCCGTCCGACTGCTCTCGAAGGAACTCATCGTTCCCGAGGGCGTCGACCGGCCGGCGTGGGACCTCGCACCGCTTATCATCGCCTCGACCGCACTCCTTGGCTTCTCGGTCATCCCGATGGGGTCGATTGTCGGCATCAACATGCATCTGGCCGACCCCGAGGCCGGACTGGCGCTGGTCTTTGCCTTCGCCTCGATGGCCTCGGTCGGACTTGTGATGGCCGGCTACGCGTCGAACAACAAGTTCTCGTTCCTCGGTGGTCTGCGTGCGGTGGCACAGAATCTCGCCTACGAGATTCCGCTCATCCTGACTGGCGTCTCGGTCGTTATCTTCGCCGAGACCCTGCAGATGAGTGAAATCGTCGCTGCACAGCAGGAGACGCTGTTTACCGTCGCGGGCATCGCGGTGCCGTCGTGGTACGCAATCGTCAATCCGTTTGCCTTCGTGCTGTTCGTGATAGCGAACCTCGCAGAGGTCGGCCGGAACCCCTTCGACATTCCGGAGGCACCGACCGAGATTGTCGCCGGGTATCAGACGGAGTACTCCTCGGTGTACTTCGTGCTCATCTACCTCGGTGAGTTCATCCACATCTTCCTCGGCGGAGCCATCATTGCGACGCTGTTCCTCGGTGGCCCTGCCGGCCCGGCACTGCCCGGGTTTATCTGGTTCATGATCAAAATCTGGGCAGTGTTCCTGTTCACGCAGTGGGCCCGGTCGGCGGTCCCACGTGTGCGCATCGACCAGCTTATCGAAATCGGCTGGAAGGGCATGCTCGTGCTTGCGTTTGCGAACCTGTTCCTGACAGCCGTCATCGTCGGGGTGGTTCTCTAATGACCCCGACAGTCTCCGCCGGAGGTGACCCACAATGCTAGGTATCCTGAAAGGTATGGCGACGACGATGAAGCACGCGCTCGACGGGAAGAAGTTCACGGTCAAATATCCTGAAGAGACGCCTGAGGTATCGCCGCGGTTCCGTGGCGTCCACAAGTTCAGTCAGGAGCGGTGTATCTGGTGTCGGCAGTGCGAGAACGTCTGTCCGAACGACACCATCCAGATCGTCACCGACGACCAACGCAACGGCGAGCAGTACAACCTCCACATCGGCCAGTGCATCTACTGCCGACTGTGTGAGGAGGTCTGCCCCGTCGACGCCATCCTTCTGACCCAGAACTTCGAGTTCGTCGCCGACACCAAAGACGAGTTCGCCTACAGCAAGGAAGAACTCAAAAACGTCCCGTGGTACAAGGACATCGACCCGCTGGAGTCCCGCGAACCGGACCGCGGTGCGTGGATTGGCGAAGGCGACGGCGAAGTCGACTATCAGTAGTCCCGAACGCGAGAAACACGAGCGTTCGACCGTTTACCCACGTTTTTACTATCCGGAAGCAATTCTTCGGACAGTCCTCGACATGCCTTTGAACGGGCACGCTCTCAACGTTGTATGAACCGTCGGGAATTTCTCTTCCTCGCAGTCGGTACAGCCGGTATCGCGGGATGTAGCGAATCGACGGGGGAAGGCAGTACAGCGGATAATGACGAGACAGAAGAAACGGGGACGACCGACGGACCACCGGGGACTGCAGAGGAGTGTTCGATAGCGCAATCGACGAAGGGAGTCGAGACAACGCGAATCACGGTCGATGGAACCTTCGAAGGAGCAAAGGCCGTGGGAGGCCTGCGGTGGAACGCACGCGCCCAGCAGTCTATCAAAGACGAGCCGGATGACTTCATCGGGAGTGAGGCCAACCCCGGGAACAAGTACATTATCTTCAGACTCGCAGTCACGAACACGTCAGAAGACATCGTCACCGTTGATGCGTTCAACTTCGAACTAGATTACGAGACGCCAGACGCCGTTGACACGGTATCGTCGGCCATCAACGGCATCGACGAGATCGACGCGAACATCAAACCCAGTGGGACAGTGAGCGGTCTGCTGACGTTCATTGTTCCCAGCGAGGCGACAACCGCCACACTGCGGGCGAGGGAGCCGAACTTTGCCGACCGGATACCTCTGGCGTTCGACCCGGAGTGTGATAGTGCACTACCGATGAACGCGCCGACACTCGACAACGACGAGGCCTGAGAGCCCGCACGGCGTCTCCGAAACTGGTGGGGAGGGCGGGTTTTATAATAGTGGGGCGTGTCAAAAGCCACCGCGATGGTATTTAAGAAGTATAACTGAAAGTCTGTCTCAAATCTATAATATCATAGCGCTAGCACATTGTGCCATGGCCCAACCGAACCAGAGTGAGCGGGACAAACAGCGCGAGCGTGAAAAGGTAAAAGAGGTAGCGAATGACCCGACTGGACGGATTCTGCCTATCTCCGACAAGGACGCAGATGCAATTCTTGAACTAGCTGATTACGAAGAGGGAGAGAAAGCGGACGGCACGATTCGCAATCATATGCTCCAATGCCGAAAGACGGCACAGCGGGCAAATAAGCCACTGCTGGATATGACCAACGACGACTTAGACGATCTCTTTGCAGCGATGAAATCCGGGCGGCATCCCGATGTGAAAGAGAATGGTATCACAGTACGTGGGTATCAGTCGTCGCTCCGTGTGTTCTACAAGTACCACGATGATACGCCAGTCGACCCAGAAGAGATAGAACTAGACTCAGTAGAGGGGCGGCAGTTGTCGGCTGACGACTTGCTGTTTGAAGATGAAGTGGAAGAGTTGTTGAACGCCTGCCGTCGTCAGAACCCCCGCGATTTGGCTATGATTGCTCTCATGCTGGCGACGGGACAGCGCCTCGATGCTGTCCGCACACTTCGGTTGAAAGACGTTCGAGTTGACGGGCCAACAATGGAAGTTCAATTGAACACCGACGACGGAGCATTGAAAGGCGCTAGTGGTGCTAAACCGCTTCTGTGGGCCAAACACTACGTCCGTCCGTGGTATGAAGCACACCCGCACAAGGACAATCCAAATGCAGCCTTGTTCTGTGTCCGCGAAGAGCCAGCGAACGGGATAGATGCCGAGCAAGCCCAAGAACCGATGGAAGATGATACAGTGCGCCGAATGGTGCGCCGACGTGCAGACGATGCAGGCTTAGAAAAGAGAGTCTATCCCCACCTGTTCCGACACACTGCAATCACGCGCATGGTGATTGAGGGGTTGTCAGAGCAGAAAATAAAACAAATCGCAGGCTGGAACCCGGACAGCAGCCAGTTCGGGACGTATGTTCATCTGGCAGATAATCTAACCACAGATTCGGTTCGGTCGGAACTGGGACTACCAACCAGTGACACTGGCACCCCGAATCTTGGAGCGCCGCCACTTGATACCTGCCCGGAGTGTCATGACGAAATTCCCGAAGGCAAGGAACGCTGCCCAACGTGCCAGACACCACTCACGCATAGCGAGGCCGAACGCGGCAGGCCAGAGAATCCAGAGGGCGAGAAGGTCCGTGGCGCATACCAAGAAGCGGACGACATGGGTACAGTCGAAAAAATACAGGCACTTGATGAACTGCTGAATGATCCCGAAGTGAAACAGTTGATGAAACAGCGGATGGACGACGAGTAGACTGTCGGTGCTAGCCAACCCTACCCGAAAACCCGTCTAACCCGTCCGTTTGAACAAGGAGGGCAAGGGTATTCATCCTTTCACCGAAGAAATCACACAGCGACTCGCTCAGCGCCTATCTAGAGAAAAGGTGGTTTGACCCGTTTTAACGAAGTGGTTATTTCTCGACGTTCGGTACTTCCCAATCGAGGAGTCGGAAGTCGAGTTAAGTTGGTCTGAGCCGTTCAATCTCGGAGCGGTAGCTGAGTGAATCGAAGCGTCGGTCTGAATTGAATAGAGACTGTGACGAGAACGGTTGTCGAAGCGGTTTTTGACGAGTGCTGCTGCTGACAACTCGCTGGCCCGAGGCGTACGTGTCGGGGACGCCGACACCATTCATCTCGATCTCCCACTGCCGCTCTAACTCTGCTTCCAGTTCGTGGCGAATCCAGTCACAGAACATCGTGAACGTGAACTGCTCGGGCAGGTCGCGCCCGCCCCGTCGCGGGCGGGCGACGACCGCCCATCGAGTTCAAGCACACTTCTGAACCGGACATCTTCCTCAATCAGAGCGACGCTTCAGCTCCGCTGCTCACGCCGGTTTGGAAGTACCGACAGTAGTAATCCGCCACGCTACTGGCGAATCCATCGAGGGCATAGCCAGCGAGCTAAACGACCCGCCCGAAGTGGTACGGTCGGCGCTGCAAGCAACGAGAGCGAAAGCGCGAGAGGCAGATACGCTTCTGTCGTCTTTTCAACGACAGTTTCGCTACTAATCCTGTCCGCCGGTAGTTATTTTGCAGTGCCAACTCTCGGCTTGTATGCGGGTGTCTCACATAGTACGGCACCCCCGATAACCAACCTAAATTACCAAGACAAAAACCATGGTATTCAAGAAAATTACACTCATCGGGACGAGTCCGAACAGTTTCGAGGAGGCGACAGAGAATGCAATCGACCGCGCAGAAGCGACGCTAGATAACGTCTACTGGGTGGACGTGGTCGAACAGGGAGTCGAGATAGCGAGTGTCGACGGACGGGAGTACCAGGCAGAAGTCGAGGTCGCGTTCGAACTCGAGGATTAGGTTCGGAAACTCTCGCCACAGCCGCACTCGCTAACCACGTTCGGATTCTCGACGTGGAAACCAGCGCCTTGCAGCCCCCCTTCGTAATCGAGGACGGAGCCCTCGACGTAGTTCAGGCTCGCGGGGTCGACGAATACCCTGAGTCCCTTGTGGGCCGTTATCTGGTCGTCTTCTTCGGGTTCATGTTCGAAGCGCATCCCATACGAGAGGCCGGCGCAGCCGCCCTGCTGGACGTACAGCCGTAGCCCGCCAGTGTCGACATCCATCCCCTGTTCGTCCATCAGCGAGAGTGCCTCCTCGGCAGCCTGTTCGGTGACCTGGACCGGGTGGCTGCCACCGTCGGAGTCCTCTGCAGTCGAACTCATATTCCAATAACCGTGCCGGACGCTGTTAACTGTTTGCAACAATGAAAAGCGCTAGCAGCCTCAGGCGAGGGTGTCGCTGGCCTCGGAGACTTGTCGGCTGGTGAATCCGAGGACGAGTCCACGGACGAACTCCCGGACGACGGGGACAATTTTGTCGACGCTGACTTCGTTGCGGGCAGTGACGGTCGCACCGTCAGCTGACACCTCGGTATTCTCGATGAACTCCCGAGTCTGTTCATCCTCCGCATCCGATGCGGCCATCAGCAGGCCGTTCTCGATGAGAGAGACTGCGTCTTCGGCTTCCGTCTCGCTGCCGAGTTGCATGTTGAACTCGATGCCACGGACATCGCCGTCGGGATACATCGCGCCGTAGGTGTACTGGAGATTCTCCAGGTTCGCGCCGGCCATCTGTGCCTCGCCCTCGGGTAGGTTCTCGGGGTCGACATCGAATGCAAACCGGACGTAGCCGCTGCGGGCGGCGTTCCAGGCGTCGAGTACGTCACCGGACAGCGCGTCCGTCTCGCCGTTGCGAACGTCGATGACATCGTAGACCGCGCCGCCACCGCCGAAGACGACCGTCCCGTCGTCGAAGACGACGAGTCGGCCGTCCTGTTCGGCCTCGGCGGAGACGTAGACGGTCTGTCCACCGTACTCTTCCGTCTCGGTTTCGTCCGCGGAGGACTCCGCACGCAGTTCCTCGATTTTCCCGCGAATGACATCTCCGGACCAGTTCGAGTAGACGAGATAGCCTGCATACGCCGTCTCGGCGGTATCCTGTGACTCACCCTCAGCGAACAGGACAGTTTGCTGGAGTTGACGAGGGTCGACCTCGGTTTCTTCCTCGACACTGTTGAAGATAGCGTCGACCGAGGTCGGCATCCCGTCGCTCCGTTGCATCCCCTCGGAGAGGCCATCGTTGACGGCGCTCCGGAGGGCGTCGTCCTCAAGCAGTGCCTGAAAGTCCGTCTCGACGACGACGTTCGCGCGAGCGGGTACGTCCGCTGTGACGCTCGCGGCGGTTTTGTCGCCCTCACCGTCGTCCTCGGCCGCTTCTGCGTTGCCATCCTCGAGCGCCGAACACCCACTCAGCCCACCGACGAGGCCGACAGTGGCGAGACCGGCACCCGTCTTCAGTACGTCTCGACGTTCGTATTCGCGGGAACCCATAATTGTATTGATTGTATCCCAGAGCAAAAACTCCTGTGGTGGAACTATGGAATCACTGGCTGATACCCGGTGAACGTCAGGTATCGGAGTCGAACCGTTTCTCAACGCTTTCGGCGTGTGCTTCGAGTCCTTCTGCAGTGGCCATCGTGGTGATGGTCTCGCGGAGGTCCGCGAGTGCACCCTCGGGGAGACGCTGCACTGTCGTCGAGCGCAGGAACGTGTCGACCGAGAGCCCACCGACGAAGCGGGCTTTCCCGCCAGTCGGGAGGACGTGGTTGGTGCCGCTGGCGTAATCGCCTGCCGCGACAGGGGTGTACGACCCGAGGAAGACCGACCCGGCGCTGTCGATGCGGTCCAGCAAGGCTTCGTCGTCAGCCGCCTGAATCGAGAGGTGTTCTGCGGCGTACTCCTCGGCGAAGAGCGTCGCCTCGCTCATCGAGCGAGCGAGGAACACGCCGCTTGCGTCGTTGTCGAGTGCGCCACGGATGACCGCCTCGCGGTCGCGCTCGCCGACCTGTCTGTCGATGGCAGCGACGACTGCGTCCGCGAGGTCGGCATCGTCGGTGACAGCGACGACCGAGGCGTCGGTGTCGTGTTCGGCCTGTGCCACGAGGTCCGCGGCGACCAGTTCGGGGTCGGCCGTCTCGTCGGCGACGACCAGCAACTCGCTGGGGCCTGCGAGGAAGTCGATTTCCACCTCACCCTGGACCTCGGCTTTCGCTGCCGTGACCCACCGGTTCCCGGGGCCGACGACGGTGTCGACGGACGTGACCGTCTCCGTCCCGTAGGCCAGTGCGGCGATTGCCTGTGCGCCGCCGACCTGATAGACGGCATCTGCACCGGCAACGTCGATGGCTGCAAGCGTGGCGGGATTGATGGATTCCGCCGGCGGCGTCGCGACGGCGACGTGTTCGACGCCGGCCACCTTGGCGGGGATGATGCCCATCAGCGCACTGGAGGGGTAGGCCGCGGTCCCCCCGGGTGCGTAGACGCCGGCACTCTCGACGGGGCGGTAGCGCCTGCCGAGTTCCCGGCCATCGAAGTCCTCGCGCCAGTCCTCGGGGTGCTGGCGCTCGTGGAACGCGCGGATGTTCTCGGCGGCCGTCTCGATAGCGGCCAGCAACTCGTCGTCGACGCGGTCACGTGCCCGCTCGGCCTGGTCGGTTATCTCGACGTTTCCCACCTCGACATCGTCGAACTCGGCACTGAACTCCCGGAGCGCCACGTCACCGTCCGAGCGGACCCGCTCGATAATCTCGCGGACGTCCTCGCGGACGGCCTCGACGCCAGCCTCGCGCTCGAACAGCGCCCGGCGCTCGGCGGGTCCGAGGTCGGCTACCTCGCGAACATTCATGCTAGTACGTATCTCTGGCGCGTACAAACGGTTTGCCATCTCACGAATACAACTGTGAGACGACGTGGAGGACTGACGCAAAGACGACAGCCCCGAGCAAGACGATGCCACCGAACAGCGTCGGCCAGGAGAGGGTCACGTGTGCGTCGGCGGTGACCACGGCGAGATAGGCCGTCGCAGCGGCGCTGCCGATGAAGACGAGATGGAGGAAAAGCCACGGCCCGACGGAGAGGAGGCCGGCGAGAACACTGCGGAGCGTCGAACGGCCGCTGGTGGCGACATCCGTCTCCGCGCGCCGATAGGTCTCAGAGGCGTGTTGCCAGTCCCCGGCAGTCGCCGTCGCAGCAGCACCCGCCCGACGGCGCTCGTGTGAGCGCCTGTGGGTGTGCCCCGTCGTGGCCCCGTCGTCGTCCGCCCGTGCAGTTCGCCTGGAACCAGTCGCGTGTGTGCGGTGTGACTCGTTCCGGCCGGACCCAGGAGTCCTGGTCCGTCCGCTCCTCTCTCGCGTCGAGGCCGTGTCAGGGCCACGGGTGGAAGTATCGCCGGCAGCGGTCCAGACGCTCGCATCCACGTGGTCCCGGACGTAAGTGGCGTGGCCGAGTCTGTCGTAGCGGCGGCGTTCGGTATCGTCCACGAGGACCGCCTTGGCTGTGGTCAGCCGTTTGAACGTTTCCGAAGCAGCGGGGTCGTCGCTGACATCGGGATGGTGTTCCTTGACCTGCTCGCGGTAGGCACGGCGTATCGTCTCCGTGTCCGCGTCGGCTTTCACCCCGAGCACACTGTAAAACGTCTCGCCCATCGGAATACGCCAGGCTATGTGGTTGGTCCCCAAGAAACTAGCGTGGGAACGTTCAGTATGTTGCAGGCCTTGGGCACGAACGATGCCACCACAGGGCGACCAGCAGGAGCGTCTGTTCGTCGTTCGCAGTCGGCGGCGGATGACCCGGGCACATGCCGCCCTCTGGGCGCTCATCCTCGCCACGACAGCAGCGGACACCGTCCTGACGCTAGCCGGCACACAGAGCGGTCTACAGGAAGGCAACGCCGTCGTGGGCGCGATGCTGGGCGCTTTTGGCCCTGCCGGCCTCTGGCTGGTCAAACTCGGCGCGATGGTGTGGCTCGTCGGCGGGTGGGCCGTCCTCTCGGACCGCAATGCCGCCATCTTCCTCGGGCTTTTCGCGGCGGTCACCACCGTCGTCACCGTCTACAACGCCGCCTTGCTGATACAGACTGGCGTCCTCACCGTTTGAGCAGCGCCGAGGCGGCAACCGAAGGAATCGACTGTTCTTCGAGTTTGTTCCTGGCAAACTCGGCGAGCATCGGGAGGTCGTCGAGATGCATCAGTTTCCGGAAGGCAAGCGGGTTCCCGCCGTTTATCTCCGACAGCGAGTCGCCGTCGACCTCGTGGAGGTCGGACATCAACCGGTCGTAGCGCTCGTTCGGAGCGAGATAGAGCAGTTCCGTCATCAGCAGCCGCGTCCGTGCTTTGGGTGCGACCTCGCTGTGCCAGAGGTCGTCGTAGGTCTCCATCATCTCCGCCGATGTATCGGACGGTTCGGGAGTCAGTGACCGATCAGCAGTAATCGCCGCCGCGCGGGCCGATTTCATTCCCTTGTGGATACCCTCGCCCCACAGCGGATCGATAGTCGGAACGGTGTCGCCGATAGCCATGAACGAGTCCGTACTCAGCCGTCCCGGCTGCTGGATGTGTGCGGAGCCACGGTGCTGTTTGCCCTCCAGCCGCTGTGCGTTCTCGAAACGGGCGTCGTTTTCCAGCCAGTAATCGAGATAGTCGTCGATACCCATCCCGTCGCGGGCGTACTGGTCGTGGTACTCGTTTTGGATGTAACAGAGGCCGACCTTGGCGGTGTCGCCACCGGTGTGGAAAATCCAGGAGTAGCCACCGGGTGCGAGGTCGTGGTCCAACCGGAGCATCATGGCGTCGCGGAGGTCCGGGTAGTCCGGGTGGTTCACCTCGATGCCCTCGAACTCCCACTCGACGCCGATAGCCTGGTGGTTGCGCTTCAAATCCGAGATGCCAAGTTCCTTCGCAAGCGGTGCGGAGGGACCTGTGGCGTCGACCACGATGTCCGCGTACACTTCCTCGTCACCGTCATATTTGACGCCGACTACGTCGCCGCCCTCGGTGATGGGTTTGGAGACGCGGGCGTCGAAACGATATGTTGCACCCTTCTCGCGACTGTCGCGGACCAGGAAGCGCTTGAAGTCGGCGAATTCAAGCACTGCACCGGGCTGCCCATGCGCATAGGAGTTGTTGGGGGACTCGAGCACGACCGTGTCAGTGTAGTTCATCACCACGTCGTCGGGAATCGCGAAGGAGGCCATCATCGACGGGAACGTGCCGGCCGTCGATTTGTTGCTCTGGCGGGGGAAGTCGTCCTCGGATTCCGTTTCGAGGACGAGTACGTCGTAGTTCCGACTGGCGAGGTCACGAGCGCACTGCGCACCCGCGGGCCCCGCCCCAGCGATGACCACGTCGTAGCGGTCAGTCATACGTGGTGGTACACCGTCGTGCTAATCAGTCTTGCTGAATCGAGTTCCCGGCACGTATCCAGCAGGCGAGGAGCCACAACCGATGGTATAAAGGCGGCGACACTCCCAGCCATCCGATAGATGTTGCAGCAGAGTGCGGGCTGGCTGGCCGACCGCGACGCGCTGCCAACCGCCGTCCGTGCGGTGTGTGGTTACTATGCCGACAGCGGCGTCTTCGACTACCGGAGTCTACAACTCCGCAGTCGGATCGACGGGGTCATCGACGAACTGATTGCCGACGCGTTCGGGGCCGTCGAAGAGGCCATCGCCGAGGAGTTCGACCGCGATTTCGTCGACTTCTCGTACGACACCAAGCTCGTCATGCCGGCGGAGCTGACGCTGGGGTATCTTTACCGCCAGCTTGACGAGACCGACCACGACGAGGCCGAGGCAGTCACGCGGCTGGTCATCGAAGCACTCATCGACGGCGACATGCGCGATGCCATCAACGACGACGAGTTCGAGGACTTCGAGGTGGGGTTCGACCTCGGGGACGGCGACCGCCGCCGGGTCGCCGAAGTCGCCCAGGAAACCCTGCAAGAACGGGTCGACGCCGCCTTCGCCGACTACCCCGACGCGGTCCGGGAGGCCTACGACTGGGCGGTCGCTGTCTCCGAGACACATCAGGATGAAGACTCCTATTTCCGAGACTTGATGGCCGCTGCCCGAGACGGCGAGGCGGCTGACGTGCCGACACTCGACGGTGACCTCACCCGCGAGCAGGCACGCGAGCGCATCCGCGAGGACTACAAGTACGCCGACTTCGCGGACCCGCCCGAGGTGTTCACCGACGAGGAGCGCGACCTGCCCTACTTCAAAACACAGTACGACCGTGTGGGCGTCATCTACTCCGGCATGGTCGAGATGTACCGGGAGGCGGGCCTGCCCATCGAGGAGGGTTTCGAGCGCTCCATCGTCCTGGCCATCATCGGCGCGCAGGTCTGGCTCGACGATATCGACGACTTCGAGGCCGATGTCCGCGAGGGACAGCTTACGCCGGTCACCGCGGAATACGTCCTGACCGACGACGACCCGGCGGCAGCCGACGCCGTCGTCACGCTCTCGAAGCGGTATCTCGACCTCGCGAAAGCACACGCCGACGCCGTCGATTCGCCGCTGACCGGCATCGCGACCGAATACATCTACCGGTCGGGCGACCCTGGCGTGCTACCCCGATAAGCAACAGTAAACCCATTAGGCCCGCCGTCGAAGGGTCAGATATGAGCTTGCTGGACCACGTCGACGAAGCCGAACCGTCGCTCGTCATCACCGTCGGGTTCGTGCTGTTTATCTTCCCGGAGCCGGCCACGTCAGCGCTTGGCATCGCGATGATGCTGTTCGGTATCGCCTGGTGGTTCGACGAATGGGGCGACGACGAAACGGCGGACGGAGAGGCGGGCGGGCAATAACGAAGCGAGAACCGACATCAGTAGCCATCGCTCGTGGGGCTGAAATCGAGGATATCGACCGCGCCAAGCGTGAGCGCGTCGGGCTGGAAGTCCCCTTTCGGCGGGTGATACCCCGTCGACTCAAGCACCGCCGAGACGACGGCCTGTCGCTCCGGTCGGATACCCATCGTCGCTTCGACCGAATCCACGGCGTGGTCCGAGCAGTAGACTCCTTCCATCTCCCAGGAGTGGTCCTCGTAACAGGAGAGTGCGACCGTCACGTCAGCGCCGGCAGAAAGCGTGGCGTCGTCCGTACACGTCCGACAGCCGATGGTCGCCGTTCCGAAGTCCTGTTTGACCGCCAGACTCTCGACGACCAGGCCGGTGAACTCCCGAATCAGTGCGTCCTCCTGAGTAGAGCGCTCCGACATTGTGCTGCAACAGGGTCGCCAGCCACAAAACCCCATGTGTCAGCCTGACATACGGCACGCCGAGTGGATACGCTTTTTAAAACCGCGGGATGACTGTTCGAGCATGTCGGGGCTCACACGCGTCGTTCGGACGCTCGATACCCTCGGGTCGGTGATTTCCATCGGTGGCCGGACTGTTCTGTCTGCCGACACGAACCCGGTGCCGGCCGAGTGGGACCACATCACAAAAGTCGACCCCGAGGACGAGAAACGCCTGCCGCTTGCCTACCCGCTGTATCTCTCACACACTGGGGCCGTCTCCGTCGGTGGCTCACAGGACGTGACTGAGGGGAACACCCTAGAGACCTTCGAGTTGATCAACGCCGCGTCAGTACCGGCGTTTCACGAACCCAGCGAGGCCACCCACGTCACCAAGGCAATCCGGGACCAGGCCGAGTTCATGGCCGTCCCCGAAGTGCTCAACGGCGACAACGAGTCGCTCGTGGGGACACTCGGCAAGGGCGTCGAGTACGTCAAAGAGGAGATGGCTCCCCAGCTCATCGCCGAGAAGATACCGATTCCGCTGGGGAGTTCGCTCGAAGACAGGGTCTCCAACTTTGCCGCCTCCTGGCTGCTCCACGAGTCCGTTTTCGAGGCCTACATCATCATGAACGTCGACAGCGCGGCGGCACGCGAAGCAAACGTCACTGCCGAGGACCTCCTCTCACCGCGCGAGGCAAAACAGCACGCGCTGGCCGCCGAACACCACCTCGAAAGCGAGGTTATCTATCTCGAATACTCCGGTACCTTCGGCGGCGAGGAAGCCATCGACATCCTGGAGGAGATTCACGGGAGCGTCTCGTGGTCCCGGGTCTGGTACGGCGGCGGGCTGGACAACCGCGAGAACGCACAGGCCATCCTCGATGCCGGTGCGGATGCTGTCATCGTCGGCGATAGCTTCCACGACGTTGCCGAGGAGGAAGCCGACCTCGTCGCCGAGGCCGCCGATACCTTCGAGGGCACGCCTGACCGGACGGCGATTCAGGAGTGGCTGGAGGAGACCCGTGACCTCGAAGACACTGCCGCCGCCCGCTATCTCTCGACGATTGTCGACGTCCCTGCACCCGAACAGCGTGCCGCACGCTATCTCGCAGTCGGCATCGAGGCCGCGCTGGAACTGCGTGCCCTGGGTGAGGAACTCGACGAGCCGACGGCAAGCGACATCCGGACGGCCGTCACAGAACACGCCGTCCCCGGCGAGACGGCCTTTGCCGACGTGCTGGACGACGAGACAGCACAGGACCTTGCCGAGGAGGTAGCCGTCTCGATGCTCGCGGAGCGGTTCGACGTTGCTATCGACGACAGCCTCCCGGCACACCACATCGCCACGTCGGCCTGATACTGTCTGCTGTTTCTTTCGTGCTGACAGTCTGAGCAACACGGAGACAGAGTGTCCGCAAGCGGCGGCCATTTCCGAGTGCAGTCCTGCTGGCCGCTATGGGCAACCCACACCGAGAGACAGCGGTGCGTGCGCTGGTCGAGAAGGATTGGCAGGCAGCAGCGGACGCGTTCACGCTGGCCGCCCACCGGGACTTCGGTAACGGCGAGGAGTGGTCCACGCTCTCGCCGGGGTCACGCGAGCGACCGGCGTTCGGGCTGGCCTCGCTCTGTCAGGCAGCACTCTGTTATCGCCTCGCCGGGCACGAAGACCGGGCGCGTCTCCGCTCGCTCACCGCACAGCCGGTCGCTATCGACGGACGTGATCACACCAGGGAGGGCGTCACGCGAGCGGTCTATCAGGAGTTCGTCGCTGACGCCCGGGCCGTCCTCGGGGACACGGAGCGTGCAGCGACGGAATACGAGCGCGCACAGCAACTCTACCGGAGCCACACGCCGGAGGACCCGGTCACAGCGGCCAGCCAGCCGGTGTTTACGGCCGCGAACCGCCTGATACTGCACGCCTCCCGGAATACCGGCCTCGATGTCCGCTGGGACGACCTCCACGGTGAGGACCCACAGAGCGGCGAATATCTCGCACACCGGGCGGCGTTCAAGCGTCGACAGCTACCCCGCATCGTCGATGCAGTTCTCGATGCCGGACGACTGCACACGCCACGCGGGACGACTGAGTACAACAACGAGAGCTATCGGTGCCCGGAATGTGGTGAGACCGACATCAACTGGGTCGCCGGGGAGACGGTCTGTCTACACTGTTCAGTTAGGGTTGCCAAGCAGTAATCGCGGTCACCGCTTGCCGAGTGCCGCCTCGAAGACCCGCTGTGCACGTTCGTAGGCGTCGTTCCTGTCGACAATCGGGTGGTGATACTCCGGGGCCAGTCGCTTGCGGCCTGCCTCCGAGAGGGTCGGCCAGTCGACAATCGTCCCGGCATCCACGTCACGGAGTTCGGGGACGTATTCTTTGACGTAGGTTGCCCCGTCGTCGTACTTGCTCATCTGTGCTACGGGGTCGAAGATACGAACGTCGACGGAGTCGGTCCCCGTGCTGGCAATCCACTGCCAGTTTGCGTAGTTGTTCGCCGGGTCGTGGTCGAGGAGTTGCTTCGCGAAGTACCGGGCCCCCCAACGCCAGTCGACGAGGAGGTGTTTCGTCAGGAAGGAGGCGACGTTTTGCCGGGGCCGGTTGTGGATATACCCCTCCTGATTCAGCTGGCGCATCCCGGCATCCACGAGGGGATACCCCGTCTCGCCGCGCTTCCAGGCCTCGAAGTGCTCGTCGTCGTTCTCCCAGGCGATGTCGTTGGGCATCGACTTGTAGTTCTCGACCAGCAGGTCGGGATTGTGAGACAGCAGGTGGAAGTTCTGCTCGCGCCAGGAGAGTTCGTATCGGAACTTCTGGATGTTGCGCTGGGCGTCACCGCTCGCAACGCGATGTCGTTCGGTCGCATCGGCCCAGATTTCGCGGATACCGAGCATCCCGGCAGCAAGGTACGGCGAGAGCCGGGAGACGGCACCGACCGGGCGGTCGATAGCCGCCTGCATATCGTCTCTGGTATCGTTGTACGTCTCGATGCCGGCATCCAGGAACTGGTCGTAGCGGTCCCGTGCCGCCCGGTAGCCCGCATCCGGCAGGTCGATATCGGTAGCGATGTCCAGACCGCCCGTGTCGTCTGCTGCGTCCACGAGGGCATCGCCGTCGGGCGTCTCGGCTGGCTGGGGCTTCCGTGCGTCCTGCCAGTCATCGTAGAACCGTCCGTGATTCTCGTAGCGAGCGGCAAGGTTGCCTGGGTCGACGAGCACGAGGTCGGTGACCGCCTCGGTCGGAACAGCCTCGTCGACGCGGCTCTGGCGCTCCGTGCGGGCAGGTCGGTACTGACGGTTGTAGAAGACGCGGGCAGCGCCGTACTCCTCGTGGATGTCCGCAAGCACGTCAGCCGGGTCGCCGGCCCGCACCAGCAGGTCCCCGCCGAGGGACCGGTACCGGCGCTTTAGCTCGTCGACCCCGTTCATGAAAAACGCCCGCTGGCGCTTGCCGAGGTTCGTGAGCATGTCGGTGTCGACGACGTAGACCGGAAGGACATCGGCCTCCGTGGCGGCCATGGCGAGCCCGCGGTTGTCAGGTATCCGCAGGTCCCGCTGGTGCCAGAAGATGTGCATACCGAATGCTTGGAGTGAGCCATAAAGAGTGCCCAGGGCAATCAATTACCCCTGTCAGCGTCTCATGGGAGAGAGTGCGACTCAGAGAAGCCACTCGCCAAGAGACTGGTCCACGTACGCGATACCGGTGGTTACTACAAACAGTCCTGCCAGCAGACTTCGGCCTGTGAGGTGTGGAGGCGAGAGTGTCTGTTTGAGTATAGTTCGGCCGTGATAGACGGTGCCACGAAGGGAAGCTTTATCATCGAATTTTCCCTAGCACGGGCAATGACATCCCCGTTCGAGGTGCTCGCCATCGAACCCGGTGTAACCGAAGCCGAGGTGGTGGAGGCGTACCGCGAACGGGTCAAGGAAGTCCATCCCGACCAGGGTGGGTCCGTCAAGCAGTTCCGGGCGGTCAAGGAGGCCTACGAGGAACTGATGGAGATGGACCTCGAAGAGGGTGACTTCGAGGACCTGGAACACGTCGAGGAGGACCCGGACGAGGACGGCACCCGCGTCGAGTATCTCAATTACGAGGTGCTGGACGACTACGGCTGGGATTTGGAGGACGACGACCTGTTCGAACGCGCCGCCGAGGCGGACCTCCATCCACCAGACTACGGCGAGGTGTTAGTCGAGTCCGACCAGTTCCTGCTCGGCAGTACGGAGAGTTGCGGGCTCACCTGGCCCTTCTCCTGTCGCGGTGGGGCGTGTGCAAACTGTGCCATTCTGGTCAAATCCGGCGAGATTTCGATACCAGCCAACCACATCCTCCCCGAGGAGATGGTCGAACGCGACATCTATCTGTCCTGTGTCGGCGAACCGCTCAGTGACGAACTGCAGGTCGTCTACAACGTCAAGCACCTGCCGGAACTGGAGGAACTGCGCTTGCCCCCGGGTCCGTTCAAGGCTGTGGCGGACGACTAGCCGTCGCTTGTCGTGTGAGTTGTTACACGCTTCACGAGACTCGCGTGCGAGACACGTCGCTGAAAACGGGGTTACCCGAAGTTCTCGACTTTCGCCGCTTCGGGGTCTGCGTCGGCGGCTTCCAGCGCGTCGGTGGCGTCGTCGAGAAAGTCAGCGAAGCCGTAGACGAACACCTGCGTGTCCCGTGAGAAGGCGTCGGCGACGGCGTCATCAAGTGTATCAGCCGGGGTGAGCAGTTCCACGTCGACGCCGCGGGAACCCAGTTCCGCGAGGCGGGCTTCGTGGATAGGGTCGTCGTCACGGTAGACGATTGCGGCTTCGCCACCCTCGGCGATGGCACGCTCTGCGATACCGACAGCGGGGCCGATACCGGGCCCGCCAGCGAGGACGAGCACGCGCTGTTCGCCCTCGTAGTAGGCATCACCGTAGGGACCCGAAAGGGTGAGTTCGTCGCCGGGGGCAAGCGTCTGCAGGCGCGGTGTGACCTCTCCCTCGGGGTCGATTTCGATAGTCATCTCGAACGTACCCTCGACATCGGGCGATGAGATGGTGTAAAAACGCGGGTACTCCTCGCCGTCGACGGTGGCAATGAGTTTGACGAACTGGCCGGGTTGTGCCGAAAAGTCCGCTGGGGTTTCGAACTCGACGGCGATAGCGTCGGTACCGACATCGCTGACGGCCGCGACGGTGACGGCAGTCTGGTCCATACACCACACTCGCCCAGCGGTGGCAAACCCCTTTCGCTCCTGGCTAGCATTGAGGTAACTAGTGACAGGGGCAGGGCCGATTTCGGACGGCGTCAGCCCGGCGAAATCTCCCCGGGGAGCCGCATGCACAATGTTTTTCCTCAAGCCCAGGGAAGCAGGATGTAGTATGCCCGACGACCTGAACTGGGCCATCGGCGGCGAAGCCGGCGATGGGATTGCATCTACAGGAAAGATATTCGCTCAGGCGCTCTCACGGGCGGGACGACACGTACTCACATCGAAGGATTTCGCATCGCGAATCCGGGGCGGTTACACCGCCTACAAGGTACGGACGTCCACCGAGCGCGTCGAGAGCGTCGTCGACCGGCTGGATATCCTCATCGCGCTGACCGAGCGCACTGTTGAGGAGAACCTGGACGAACTACACGAGGGCAGCGTCATCATCTACGATGGCGAGCGCACCACCATGCAGGACCTCGAGATTCCCGAGGGGATGATCGGGCTCGATGTCCCCCTGAAGAGTCTCGCCGAGGACGCTGGCGGTGCCATCATGGCCAACATCGTCGCACTCGGGGCAGCCTGTGAGGTGACGAACTTCCCCATCGAGAACCTCGACGAGTCCCTGAAGAAACGCTTTGCCGACAAGGGGCAGGCCATCGTCGAGAACAACAAGAAGGCAGCCCGGGTCGGCCAGGAGTACGTCGCCGAGGAGTACGCCGACACCGACTTCGACTACGACATGGAGACGACGGACAACGACTATGTCCTGTTGAACGGCAACGAGGCACTCGGGATGGGTGCCCTCGCTGCCGGCTGTCGGTTCTACGCCGGCTACCCGATTACGCCCGCGACCTCTATCATGGAGTATCTCATCGGGCGCATCGACGAGTACGGTGGCAAGGTCGTCCAGGCCGAGGACGAACTCTCGGCTATCAACATGGCCCTCGGTGCCGCACGCGCGGGCGCACGGTCGATGACCGCGACCTCCGGCGCAGGAATCGACCTCATGACCGAGACGTTCGGGCTGGTCGCCCAGTCCGAGACGCCGCTGGTCATCACCGACGTACAGCGCTCCGGCCCCTCGACCGGGATGCCGACCAAGCAGGAACAGGGCGACCTGAACATGGCCCTGTACGGCGGCCACGGCGAGGTTCCGCGGTTCGTCGTCGCGCCGACCAGCGTCTCGGAGTGTTTCTGGAAGGCCATCGAGGCGTTCAACCTCGCCGAGAAGTACTCCACGCCGGTGTTCCTCGTCTCCGACCTCGCGATGTCGGTCACCGAGCAGACGTTTGCACCGGAGACGTTCGACATGGACGAGGTCGAAATCGAGCGCGGCAAAGTCGTCGACGAGGAGGACATCGATTCCTGGCTCGACGAGCAGGGCCGGTTCCAGCCGCACTTCCCGACCGCCGATGGCGTCAGTCCTCGCGCGTTCCCCGGCACCGAAGACGGGGCGCACATGACCACTGGATTGGAACACGACGCACTCGGTCGCCGGACCGAGGAGGAAGACATTCGCGTCGAGCAGGTCGACAAACGCCAGCGAAAGGTCCAGACGGCTCGCGAAGAGGAAGACTGGAGTCCGCGTGAGTTCGGGAATCCCGACGCGGACACGCTCGTCATCTCGTGGGGCTCCAACGAGGGAGCCATCCGCGAGGGGATGGACATCCTCGAAGAGGACGGTATCGACATCCGACTGCTGTCGGTTCCGTACCTGTTCCCCCGGCCGGACCTGTCAGATGCCATCGAGGAGGCAGAAACCACCATCGTCGTCGAGTGTAACGCCACCGGCCAGTTCGCGGACCTCATCGAGCACGATGTCCTCGAACGCGTCGAACGTATCAACAAGTACACAGGCGTGCGGTTCAAGGCCGACGAACTCGCAGAACGTATCAAGCAAAAGATGGCGGAACCACAGGAGGCAGACTAACCAATGAGCTCAGACGTCCGCTTCGTCGACTTCAAGTCCGACAAGCAACCGACCTGGTGTCCCGGCTGCGGTGACTTCGGGACGATGAACGGTATGATGAAAGCACTGGCCCAGACGGGCAACGACCCCGACAACACGTTCGTGGTCGCCGGAATCGGCTGTTCCGGGAAAATCGGGACGTACATGCACAGCTACGCGCTGCACGGCGTCCACGGCCGCGCCCTGCCGGTCGGCACCGGCGTCAAACTGGCCAACCCCGACCTCGAAGTGATGGTCGCCGGCGGTGACGGTGACGGCTACTCCATCGGTGCCGGCCACTTCGTCCACGCCGTCCGCCGGAACGTGGACATGTCCTACGTCGTCATGGACAACCGCATCTACGGGCTGACCAAGGGGCAGGCCTCGCCGACCTCGCGCGAGGACTTCGAGACTTCGACGAGTCCCGACGGCACGAACATGCCGCCGGTCAACCCCCTCGCGCTGGCGCATGCCGCGGGTGCGACCTTCATCGCACAGTCGTTCTCTTCGGACAGCCAGCGCCACACCGAGATCATCCAGAAGGCAATCGAACACGACGGCTTCGGCTTCGTCAACACCTACTCGCCGTGTGTGACCTTCAACGACGTGGACACCTACGACTACTTCCGGGACACCATCGTTGACCTCTCGGAGACCGACCACGACCCCCACGACGAGGACCAGGCCAAAGAGAAGATTCTCGAAGGCGACAAGGAGTACATGGGCGTCATCTACCAGGACGAAGACTCCGTCCCCTTCGGGGAGCGTGAAGGCATCGACCAGAACATGTCCGAGATTCCCGACGGCGCTCCCGAGGACGCGATGGACCTCGTTCGCGAATTCTACTGAGAGAGTCCGTTTTTTACACCCTGTTTTTGACTGCAGGGCCCACACACGAGCCTGCTGACTCGCGGCTCACCGGTTTCTGCTCCCGGCGGCATCGCTCGGTCGACAATCTGGCGAAAACACACCCAGAGTACGCTCTCGTAGGATATGCGCCTCGGAAGCGATGTGTGCTGTCGATTCGAAACGGCTCAGCTTTGAGTCAGGATAGCCGGCAGGAACCGGGTTCAGTCGTCGGAATACACGCCGTCGCCTTCGGTCCAGGGCGAGTCGCCGGCCTCGGCAGTGTCGGTCTTGTAGGTGCCGTGGGCGGTGGCGACGTGTGTATCCTCTCCGTCTTCGATGTAGAGTTCGACACGAGAAACACCGAGATTCTCGCCGATGCGAATGAGTTCGGCCTCGGCCCGGATGTCGTCGGTCACGGGTGCGAGATAGTCGATTCGCATATCCACCGTCGGGGCGACGGTCCCGGACTCGGACATCACCGCGGCGGCACCGACGGTGTCGGCAAGCGAGAAGATGACCCCACCGTGGGCCACATCTGCGTCGCGATTCGAGGAGTGAAACGACTCCAGCGGGAGGCGACCGATTGCTTCGCCGTCCTCGGCGTGTTCCACTTCGATACCGAGATGCTCGGAAAAGGGCATCTGCGAGAGAGAAGACGTGGGACTCATCGACAGATGGTTACCCACCGGCGGGAATAAACACGCTGGTTTACGGCGACATCCACTTATTTCACACTGCATGCGCTACGCTGTGGTGTGCTGTCGTACCCGTCCGGAACGTTCATCCCGATAGCGATTGCGACCCACGGGCTGCTCGGGCTGGCACTCGGTGCCGTCCTCGTCGACCGGCCGGTCGCCGGTCTGGTGGCAGGGCTGTTTCCCGACGCCGATTTCCTGCTTCCAGCCGCGCTTGAGTGGCCGCTGGTCCACCGGGGACTCACCCACACGCTCCTGCTCTGTGGCGCAGCCATCGCGACCGTCGCTGTCGTCGCCGACCGCAGGACTGCCGGTGCTGTCGCCGCGGGCTACGCCTCGCACCTCCTCATCGACGTGACCACACCCAAGGGCATCCCCTATCTGTACCCGCTCGTCCCCGAACGACTCCACCACGACCCCGGCATCGCCGGACACGCGCCAACCGTCACGCTGTTGTTGTGGGTGGCCTGCCTGGCGATGCTTGCGTACAGTGCTGTGGACGGTGATGGTAACGTTCCGGTACCAGATGGCTGAGACCCACTCGTTCGCCTAACGTGGCTCCTGGCGAGGAACAACACTGATAAATCTTCTGACGAGTTGCCGGGCAGGCGGTCCCGCTGAGGGAGTTAAGATAACGGCATGAGTAGATGCACATATGCCCGGACCAGGAATGTCGAATTCGAACGTGGGACAGCTACTGGGAGTGTTCGCGGCCATCGTCGGTGTCATCGGCTTCGTCTTCCTCGGCTGGCGCTTTGGCGATACGGGCGGGACGGTCCCGGAGAGTATCGGACTCGGCGTCACCGCTGTCGCAGTCGTGTTGGTGCTGTACCGGCGGTTTGGCCCGTCGCAGTGAGCCACGAGGAGTCCGCGCTGTGACCGCCGCACACGCAGACGACACCATCGGGAGTCGAGAGTTCAGGTGTAAGTGCTCACTGGCAACAGGAAAGTGGTGTGAAAAGCGTGGCAACTGACACAGACGGTCGGCTAGCCAGTCACTCCTCGTCGTCCCCGAAGCCTTCGACTTCCAGGGTGGTATCCGTTTCCTCCGTGGTCGCATCGGTGTCGACAGCGTCGCCGTCGTCACCGGAGCGGAGATAGAGGCTGCCGCCGATGCCCGCGGCCACGAGGATACCGACTGCGGCAATCAGGGGCAACAGCGACGAGAAGCCGCCGTCGTCGCCCTCACTGTCGGAGTCGTTTGTTTCGGTCCCGTCACCGCCTGTTTGCGTGCCAGTGGACTGGCTCACGTTGGTCTCGCCGGTCTCTTCGTCGACCTTGATGGTCCCGACCGGCACGTCGTTGACGGTCACCTGATAGTCACCTTTCTCATCCAGCGAGCGCTGGAAGCTCACCGGGACAGTGCTGCTCTCCGGCACAGTCACGTCCTCCTGGTCGACGATCTCGCCGTTCAACAGCAGGCGCGTCTCGAAGACACCATCCGCGCCACCGTCGTTGGTCAACTCCACCTGGATGACGACATCCTCGCCGACGGTCGCCGCTGTGACGCTTGCCTCGGCGTCAGCAACGCGGATATCCGGTCGCTTGGCCGCGGCTGTCCACTCCGAAAAGCCGTCACCGGTCGTCCGGAGGAGGGCCACGCCGTTTCGCTGGGCGACGACACGCGTGTCCTGCTCGACCCACTCGCCGAGGGTCTCGTTGTACCGGTAGAGAACCACGTCCTCCGCGGTAGTGTTGAGGTCCGCGAGCCGCTCCGTACTCACGCGGTGGGTGAACGAGACCTCCTGAATCCGGTCGTTCGACACCGTCGCGTCGACGCTGATGTTGCCCAGTTGCCGCGTCGCGTTCGGGAACCCGGCGTCCGTATCGGGCGTCGTATCGAGTTGTCGGTCGCTGGTCGTGATGTTGACGCCCACCGAACTCTCCTCGGTGGTCGCAACGGAGACGTTGTCGACATCGAAGTCACTATCCTCTGTGGCGTCGGGCACCTCGATTGTGGCCGGGTCGTCGGGACTCACCTGCTCGGCAGTCGCCTGGACCTGGGTCGTCCGGTTGCGCTCGTCGACATCGGCCACGACTTCGACGCGCCCGCTAGAGATCGTGACGACACGCGTCGGATTTGTCGGGTCGTTACTCCGCACGTACAGCGAGGTGGACGGTTCCCGCTCGCGTTCGGGGGCGAACGTGACCGTCAGTTCACGCTGCTCGCCGGGTTCGAGCGCGAAGGAGCCACCGCCCTGCAGTCCGAAGACACCACGCGTCTCGGCGAGTTCGGCGCGCTCGACTGTCAGCGTCGCGTTACCCTCGTTGCTGACGGTTACCGTCTCGCTCACCTGCTCGCCAACGGCCACGTTCGGGAACTGGATGCTCGTCCTGTCGACTGCCAGTTCGGGAGTGCTCGCGTTGCCTGTAAGCCGAACAGTCCCGACACGGTCACCGGACGGCCCGACGACGGCCAGCGTCGCCCGGGCCGGCCCGTGTCTGTCCGGCGCGAACGTGACGGGAACCGACAGCCTACCCTCGGCCGGCACGGTGCCGTTGGTCACTCCGAGACTGAAGGCGTCGGTATCCCCCGAGACGAGACGCACGTCCGACACCTCGATAGGGGAGTCTGTCGGCGTCGTCAACACGAGGTCCTGCGAGGTAGACTCACCGGCAACGAGGTCACCGAAAGACAGTCGTTGGGTCGATAGCTGTATGGTCTCGTCCCTTGCTGTCCCGGTCACCGTCACCGGCTGAATCTCGAAATCCGCCGTCTCGAACAGCATCGTTCCGTTGTACTCGCCGGCCGAGTCCGGCGCGAACGTGACAGTCAGGGTCGTCTCGTCGACCGCATCGAGCGATAGCTGCTCGCGCTCGACGCTGAACGCGTCCGCGCCCGGCCCCTCGATTGACACGCGCTCGAAGGTCACCGGGTCTACGTCGTTGTGTTCGATGCGCAGTGTAGCCGTCGTCGAGGCGCCCGGTGTCGTGGCGTTGAACGCAATCGTCGATGGGGTGAAGACGAAATCCGGCCCCTCGGTGACGTTTTCCTCGACGGTCAGTGAGGCGCTGCCGAGCGTGAGCGACGGCCCGGACCCCTCGATAGTGATAGCGGCCGACAGTGTATCGCCGGCCTCGATACCACCAAGCGTCGACGCATCGGTCGTTGCCGTGTTCGAACCGCTGACCGATTCCGTGTACCGCTCGCCAGTGCGCCGGTTCTCGACGGTGAGGCCGTAGTTGGCGTCGCTGGGCAGATTACTCAGGTCGTAGGTCACCTCGACAATGTCAGAGCCGGCCTCAGCCGACAGTTCGACCGGAATCTCACCGTCGTCAGTGCCGACGTAGACGAAGTCCGTGTCGGACGGTGACGACTGGTTGGGGTCGATTATCGCAGCGATAATGGGCGTGCCGTCACTGATGCCACCGATAGCACTGGCGGAGACACGTTTCGTCCCGGACCCAGTCACCGTCGTGTCGTATGCCGACTGGGTGTCGGCGGTCGCAGCGAGGAGCACTTTCTCGCCGGAGCCAGCATCGTACCGGATATCGACACTCGACTGCCCCGGTGAAACCGGCGTCTCGATGGACACCGATGCCGACCCCGCCGGGGCCGCATCCGTCGACCCGGCAGCGACTGGGCCGTCGACGCTGGAGTGGGCAGTCCCATTCGCTGCCGCAACCGTCCCGGCTCCGGTCTCTGCCTGTGCGGTGCCGATGGCGATGCCTGCCGGAAGCAGGCTCACGACGAGAGCCACAGCAATGACTGCGGCCAGGAGAGACCGACCGCGTGACCACCGCGTCGCCGGTCCGACAGACTGGTCATCCGACGCTGGGGACTGCTGCAAGAACGTGCGGTGTAGTTCGTACATACTAACGGTTAGCTTCCGTATAAATCGAACAGTATCGCATATAATTCCCCCGGAAGGGTCAGCGGTCGACACCCACGGGACGTGGTCAGTGCTCGACGAACTCGAGTAGGATGCCGCCCGTCGATTTGGGGTGGAGGAAAGCCACGTCGTGTCCCCACGCGCCCCCGCGTGGCTCCTCGTCGATGCAGTCGATACCCATCTCGCGTGCCCGCGCGAGGGCCGCTTCGATATCGTCGGTGGCCACCGCGAGATGATGGATACCGGGGCCGTTACTGTCGAGATACGAGGCGATAGCCCCGCCGGTGTCGACTGGTTCGAGCAACTCGAAGTAGCCGTTGCCGAAATCCAGGAAGACGACGGCCATCCCGTCGAGCGTCTCCTCGTGTGCGATGTCGGCCCCGAAGAGGTCGACGTACTGCTCGGCGAGGCCCGTGGCGTCGTCGGTGGCGATACCCGCGTGGTCGATGTGTGTCTCCATACTGGTCACCTCACAGGCCTGGCTGGTGTTCGCCGAAGACATCCCGCATCGCGTCACAGATTTCGCCGGTCGTGGCGTACACTTTCACCGCATCGATGATGTAGGGCATCAGGTTCTCCTCGCCACGGGCGGCCTCCCGAAGGGCCTGCAGTTTGGCGTCGACGGCCTCGTCGTCCCGTTCCTTGCGGATGGCTGCGAGGTTCTCCTTTTGTTTGCGTTCCTCTTCTTCGCTGACTTCCTCGATGTCGACTTCCTCTTCCTCCTCGGTGGTGAACTCGTTGACGCCGACGATGATACGCTCGCCGTCCTCCTGTTCGCGCTGGCGTTCGAAGGCCACGTCCTGAATCTGTCGCTGGACCCACTGGTCCTGGATGGCATCAAGCATCCCGCCGCGATTCTCGATCTCGTCGAGAATCTCGAAGGCCTCGTCTTCCAAGTCGTCAGTCAGGCTCTCGACGTAGTAACTCCCGCCCAGCGGGTCGATAGTGTCGGCGGCACCGGACTCGTGGGCGAGAATCTGCTGGGTCCGTAATGCAGTGCGGACCGATTCCTCGGTGGGAATCGATAGCGCCTCGTCCTTGCCGTTGGTGTGCAGGCTCTGGGTCCCACCCAGCACCGCAGCCAGGGCCTGATATGCGACGCGGACGACGTTGTTCTCGATTTGCTGGGCTGTCAGGGTCGACCCCGCGGTCTGGGTGTGGAACTTGAGTTGCTTCGATTTGGGGTTCTCGGCGTCGAAGCGCTCTTCCATAATTTTGGCCCACATCCGCCGGGCGGCGCGGAACTTGGCGACCTCTTCTAAGATGTTGTTGTAGGAGGCAAAGAAAAAGGAGAGCTGAGGGGCGAACTCATCGACATCCTGCCCGGCCTCGAGTGCGGCTTCGACGTATTCGATGCCATCGGCAAGGGTGAAGGCGATTTCCTGTGCGGCCGTAGAGCCCGCCTCGCGGATGTGATAGCCCGAGATTGAGATGGTGTTGAAGTTTGGCGTCTCGTCGGCACAGAACTCGAAGATGTCCGTGATGATGCGCATCGACGGCTCGGGCGGGTAGATGTAGGTGTTGCGGGCGATGTACTCTTTGAGCACGTCGTTCTGGATGGTGCCCCGCAACTGTTCGCGGTCGACGCCCTGCTGGTCGCCGACGGCGATGTACATCGCGAGCAGGACGCTCGCGGGCGCGTTGATGGTCATGGAGGTAGAGACTTCATCCAGTGGGATGCCATCGAAGACCGTCTCCATGTCACGGAGAGAGTCGATAGCGACGCCGGTCTTGCCGACTTCCCCGGCCGACATCGGGTCGTCGGAGTCATGGCCCATCTGCGTCGGGAGGTCAAACGCCATCGAGAGGCCGGTCTGTCCCTCGTCGAGCAGGTAGTTGAACCGCTCGTTTGTCTCGCTGGCGGTCCCCATCCCCGCGTACTGGCGCATCGTCCACAGGCGACCGCGGTACATCGTCGGATAGACGCCGCGCGTGTACGGGTCCTCGCCGGGGTACCCGAGGTCTTCCTCGTAATCGAACTCCTCGATGTCCGCCGGTGTATAAAGCGGTGCGACGGTCTGTCCTTCGGTGTCTGTCGTAAACTCCGCTTTGCGTTCGCCAAAGCGGTCGACAGTGGGCGCATACGAGTCCTCCGCCCACGATTCCTTCGCGGACCGGATTTCCTCGAGGTCCTCCTGGTCGAACATATCCGCTACTGGGACCGCGCCGACCTTAACGCTTCATGAGAATATCAGTGAGAAACCCGGAGCAGAGCGGCCAGAACCTGGAAACTATAGCGCTCGGAGTCGACAGTCGTCGAACTGCCACGGCTCGGACGGGGCGTCAGTCGCCGGTATCGTACTTGTAGGTGGCCTCGTCGGGGTCGATACCGAAATCCTCGGGGCCTTCCTCGGGTTCAGTGTCTTCCTCCGCGGCGTGAGCCCCCTTGAAGGCCTCACGGAGGTGAGAGGGCATCCGGAAGCGCTCGGGGTCGACCCGCATCGGGACGGCATCGGGGTCCAGCGACTCCTGTTTCTCTGCGAGGCGCTCCTGGAGTTTCGCCGGGAGCTGTGGGACTTCGATGCGCTCGAACCCGAACTGCGAGAGATACGCCGACTCGCTGGTCAGCGAGTAGACCACGTCGAAGTCGTCGTCGCTTGCGGTCTGGACGAGGCGTTCGACGACGTGTGCGCCCACGCCCTGGCCGCGCCACTCCGGCAGGACGCCGATGCTCGTCAGTTCACAGATGTCGTCATCATCGGTCTTGTGGATGCGGACCCGGCCGAAGCCGGCCCGGTCGTTTTCCCGCTCGTCGACTGCGATGACGTAATCCCGGGAGCGAAACGCCGTCTCGTCGAGTCCCATCTCCTCGATATACTCAAGCAGCCAGGCCTCGTCTCGGTTTCGTGCATCCCGGACGTACATATCAGCCCGTAAGCGAGCCCCGGACTAAAGGATACTGCTGTCCCGAGGGCTGAGACACACCCACAGGTCGAAGAAAGCACGCAAGTTCTTTGGTGGGGGTCGTCATTTGATACAAATGAGACACCATGGCTGATTCACTGGAGGAACTCGACGAGATACAGTACGAACCGAGCGACGAGTTCGTCGAGCAGAGCAACGTCTACGAGTTTATGCAGGAACACGGTATCGATGACTTCGAAGAACTCCACGAGCGGACCGTCAGCGATGTCGACGGTGTCGATGCCTCCGGACTCGACTGGTTCTGGGACGAGGTCGTCGACCATCTCGGCCTGGACTTCTACGAGGACTACGACCAGGTCCGGGACGCCTCCGAGGGGCCACAGTTCACCGACTGGTACGTCGGCGGCGAACTCAACATCGCTCACAACACCGTCGACCGCCACGCCGCCCCCGACTCCTCGAACCGCAACAGCGTCGCCACCATCTGGGAGGGCGAGGACGGCGAGGTCCGTGAGATAACCTACCACGAACTCCACCGCCGCGCGAACAAAGTCGCAAACGCCCTCGAAGAACGGGGCATCGGAACCGGAGACACCGTTGGCCTCTACATGCCGATGGTCCCCGAAATCGTCTCCCTGCTCTATGGCTGTTTCAAGGTCGGTGCCATCGCCGTCCCCATCTTCTCCGGCTTCGGTGTCGACGCCACCGCCACACGCATCGCGGACGCCGAGTGTTCGGTGCTGTTCACCGGCGATGGCTTCTACCGCCGCGGCAGCGAGGTCGGACTGAAGGGGTCCGCCGACGAGGCCATCGAGGAGGCCGGCCACGTCGAGCACACCATCGTCTTCAACCGACTCGACTCCACGACCGAAGACGTCCCCTGGGACGACGAGCGCGACGAGTGGTGGGACGACGCCGTCGAAACCCAGTCCGACGAGTACGAAACCAAATCGCTCCCCTCCGACCAGGAGTCGATGCTGCTGTACTCCTCGGGCACCACGGGCAAGCCAAAGGGCATCGTCCACACGCATGCGGGCGGCCTCGTCCAGCCCGCAAAGGAGATTCACTTCTCTTTCGACCACAAGCCATCGGACCGCTTTTTCTGGGTGTCCGACATCGGCTGGATGATGGGTCCCTGGACGCTGATTGGCAACCACGCCCACGGCGGCACCATCTTCATCTACGAGGGCGCACCCGACGAGCCGGAACCCGACCGCTTCTGGGAGATGATTGACCGCCACGGCATCACCTCCTTCGGTATCTCACCGACGGCGATTCGCGCCCTGCAGAAACACGGCGACGAGTGGCTCGACGGCCACGACCTCTCGACGCTTCGCCTGCTCGGCTCGACCGGCGAGCCGTGGGACCCCGACTCCTGGCAGTGGTTCCTCGACAACGTCGGCCGCGGCGAGGCACCCATCATGAACATCAGCGGGGGCACCGAAATCTTCGGCTGTTTCCTCCAGCCGACGCCGCTGCACTCCCTGAAACCCGGGACCCTCGGCGGCCCCGCACTCGGGATGGACATCGACATCGTCGACGCTTCCGGCGAGTCGGTCGTCGACGACAACGAGAAGGGGTATCTGGTCTGTAAGTCCTCAGCTCCCTCGATGACGAAGTCGCTGTGGAGCGGCGACGAGCGCTACCTCGAAGAGTACTGGTCGCGCTTCGACGACATGTGGGACCACGGCGACTGGGCGCAGAAGGACGAGGACGGCTTCTGGTTCCTGCACGGTCGCTCTGATGACGTGCTCAACGTCGCCGGCCGGAAGGTCGGCCCCGCGGAAGTCGAGAGCGCACTCATCGACCACGAGGCAGTCAACGCCGCCGTCGCCATCGGCGCTCCGGACGACACGAAAGGGACGGCCGTCGTCACCTACGTCATCCTCAACGACGGCTACGAAGAGACCGACGACCTGCGCGGTGAGTTGCGAACGCAGGTCGGCGCGGAACTCGGCAAACCCTTCCGCCCGCGCGAGGTGCTGTTCGTCGACGAGTTCCCCAAGACTCAGTCCGGGAAAATCGTCCGCCGCATCATCCAGGGCGTCTACACCGACGAAGAACTGGGCGACCTCTCCAGTATCGAGAATCCCGACGCTATCGACGACATCGACGACGCTCGGTAACGAGCGACCGGTCGACTCGCTACGGACCGGAATGCATCTCACACGCTGTTACTGAGTTTTCGATTGAACACCGTAACGGACCTGTAGCGGTCGCTCGGGGCGGTCGCGAGCGCGCGGGTGATGACATCGCTCGCACCGGCCGCGACACCATCGACAAGGTTCACCTGGCGGTGACGGCCAGCGCGTATCGCTGCCGTGAGGTCTCCGTCGGTCCCGAACGGTGGCGACTCACAGAGCAGCCAGTACGCGAGGGCGCCGAGTTGGTAGACTGATGTCGTCGGTTCGAGCACCCCATCGAGCTGTTCGGGCGCGGTAAATGGAGTCGGCTCGGCAGCGGCAAGCGCCCGCCGGACTGCCCATTCGATACCCCAGACGGCGACTGCCGCACGCCACCCGCGACCGGTGTTGTGGAGGTGAATCCGCTTCGGGTGGAGACCACAGACTGGCCCAGCACCCGTCGTTTCGAGCGTGTCGACCGCGTCAGCAACGTGGTCGAGAATGGAGAGGCGTTCCGAGACGGGGAGTGAGAGCCCCGTGGAGTCAAGCGTCGACTCGCCGGCCTGGTGTGTGACCCACTGTGCCGGGTCGGTGCCGGATTCGTACACCGTCGCGACGTTGGGGTGGTCGTCCGCGTACTCCCACCGGGAGAGCCACGTCTCGAAGACCTCTCGCACGCGCGTGTCGTCGCTGTGTTTGCGGGAGATAGCGAGAATCTCGGCGTCGGTCCCGTCACCCCACGGCGTCGCGTATCGGTGCAGGATGCCGTCAGTGTCGATAAATTCGACGCGTGTCACGTCGGGAATGGACGCCCCGAGACGGCTGGGGCTGGCCGGACCGACGTAGGGCTCGTCGGTGTCTTCGTCCTCAGTTCTCTCGTCCTCAGACGGTTGCTCAGCGACCGTGGTTCGGGGGTCGAGCTGAGAGGGGTCGAACCGGACGCCGGCATCCGTGATGTCGTATCTGATAAACCGATGGTCGCGTTCGTCGACGCGTCGTGTATTTCCATCGTAGACGTGGAGAGTCTTGAAATCGTATTCGCGCTGGATGTGTTTTGCCTGCTCACAGATATCCTCAAAAGTGTCAGACGCCGCCATCGCACACGTCCCCTCCGCGGGGACGACCGTCCAGGCGTCGACCAGGTCGTCGTAGTGGACTTCGACACACTCGAAGAGAGGGTTCCAGTAGATGTTCCCGACGCTATCCGGGCCGTCCCAGCGGAGGGTACACGGGTGGTCGTCGTCGTCCATCTTCCGTTTGGCAGCCCTGACGGCGTCAATCTGACTGTCGTGAGTCGAAAACGTATCCCCGTCCCGGTCACCCCGCTGGTAGGCCTCGATGAGCCAGATTCGTCCCTGCTCGATGATGTTCAGCGGGGGCTGTCGGGGAACGGCAGGGGGCGCACTCTCAGAACCGGGCAGCGCGTCGATGGCAGACGAACTGTCCGTATCGGAGTCGCGCGGATTCACATCTCCAAGTTATACGACTGTCATTAATGGTGTTGTGTTTCCTGCAACGTGTGACCACCTGGCCGGTATGCTGGCGGGGGAGACACGCTCACTACTCGGGCTGGAGTTCCGTCCCGCAGGTCGGACAGTACGCGAAGTTCGTGTCCGGGTCGAACTGTGTGTCACACGTCGGACAGCGGTAGCCGTCAGCGTCGTCAGCAGAAGTCGTCTCGTCGGATTCGTCTGCGACTGCCGTCTCGCCATACTCGTCTGTGAGTTCTGTATCGGGACCCATCCCGCCGGATTCGTCGGCGGGCGTCGCATCCGGCACGTCCTCGACACCGGGCACGGTCCCGTCGAAGTCGGCGTCATCCGGCGCAGTGTAGACTCGCGTATGACTCACCGCGTCGTCAGCCTCGGTCTCGTGACCAGCATCGTCACCTGACGCGTCGCTATCGCTGGCCTCGACTGCCTCGCCACCGGCCCCGGCGTTACCGACGGCTCCGGCCACTGCCGACTCGTCGACACCGCTGTCGGCTGTTCCAGCGCCGTCACTGACCGTCGTGTCGCCTGCGGTGGTGGTATCGCCCGCTGACTGCCCCGAGATGGGGTGGGCGAAGGCAGGGTACCGCTGTCCCGTCCGAAGCTTCGACCGCGGGACATCGGGCTTGCGCAGGCGGGCGACCAGCCCGGACGCCGACTGGACGAGAATATACAGCACCGCGATACCGACAGGGAGCCCCGCAGTCAGCGCCGGAAGCGTCGGCACTGTCACCGGACCGACCGTCCTCGACCCGAGGACGATATCCTCGATGACACCAGTGCCGAGCAGGTCGCCGACACCGGCCGCGGCTGCCTCGACGAAAGGCCGCCGGCCCGCGACAAGCCCCGCACCGACGAGAATCGTGACCGCGACCAGAATCAGCGAGAGGAACAGGCCAGCATACAGCAAAAGCGGCACCGAGAGGCTGAACACCCGGTAGCTATAGGCTATCGTCCGAATCAACACGAGCAGACCCACGACTGTCAGCGCGCCAGCAAGCGCAGGTGTCACCTCGTCGAGTCCAACCGCGACAGCGATGCCGAGGGCATAGAGGACGACGAAGGGCGCAACAAGCAGCGAGGGGTGCTGGACCCGGTAGTGGGTGTGGACGTTCCCGCTGACGTTCGTCAGTCGCCGGCTGAGGAGATAGGAGACCAGCGCCGCTGGTGCGAGCAACCAGAGAACCGCCACGACGCCGAAGACAACGGTCGTGGCGGAGGACCATTCGATGACCGACAGTTCGATACCGGCAAAGTCGGCCCCGTAGGCGAGTGCCCCACCGGTCGCACCGACCCAGAGGATGAAGCCGGCAAGTACCGTCACAGCGCCGCCGTAGAGCCACAGCTCCGCCGTCCACAGCAGGCGGAGCGACCCGGCCAACTCACGACGGATGCGGGGGAAATCCATGCGTTGTCAGGGTTCGTCGATTGCGAGGGTGATGACGTTGGAAAGCGTGAGTTCGTCACCGGGTTCGACAGGTTCCTGGTCGCCCTCCTCCAGTCGGTCGTCGTTGAGTCGCGTGGGGTTGCGCCCGAGGTCAACCACCTGGAAGGTGTCATCGTCGCGGACGAACCGGACGTGTTCGCGGTGAATACGGACGGCCTCGCTCTCCTCGCCGCCGGTGTCGGTGACGATACGGCGTAGCTCCCGCCCGATTGTGTCGCTGTCCTCGACAGTGAGTTCCTCCCCGCGAGTCCGGAGGACCAGTGAGTCCGGTGTCTCCTCTGTCTCTGCCGCGGTGTCGGCGGTCCCAGTTACGTCTTCGCGGTGAGCGTCGAGGTTCTCACCGCAGGACGGACAGAAGCTATCCTCGGGCTCGATATCCCCTTCACAAGATGGACAGGCTGTCAGCGCCGTTGACTCCCGATGGGCATCGAGGTCCTCACCGCAGGAGGGGCAAAAGCTGGCCTCGGGGCCGACAGCTTCGTCACAGGCCGGGCAGGCTGTCAGTTCCTCGGTCGCCTCTCCCGGGTCGACTGCCGACACGTCCTCACCACAGGACGGACAGAAGTTCACGTCCGCCGCCAGCGTCTCCGCACAGCCCGGACAGGTTATCTCGGCCTGTTCATCGGAGTCGGATGCCGACTTGTCGTCGGCCGCCGGTTCCACCTCAGCGTCGGGGACTCGCCGGATGGCCGGTGTCGGGTCGTCAGCCGGCTCCGCCCGGTCGCTTGCGGAGTCCTCAGCAGCTTCGTCGGCAGTCTCCTCAGCGTCAGCAGTGGGAGTCCTGTCGGCGGTGTCGTCATCGGCCGCGTCAGCGTCTGTCCCCGCGGCAGCCTCACCTTCGCCCGTCGGCAGATTGGCCTCCTCGTGTTGCCATTCCCCACAGTCCGAGTTCGTACACCATCCCCCCGCGGCAGTCGGGTCGAACGCCTCCCCACAGACGGGGCACTCGACCAGCGTACTGGTACTCTCTGACATACTATCGGTGGAGTCGTGACCGATGTAAAAAACTGTTGTCCCGTTCGTGCATGCCACTCTCGTCCGTATCCCGGGTAGTGTCCTGTCTCCCGCGTGTGGGTCGCCATCACGTGTTCTGTCGGTAGCCAGCTGAGAATGGGTCAGGGGGCTATCGACACAGAAGTCTGCTTCGGAAAGGGAGTCCCGGAGAAGTTACTCCCGAGGGATTATCTTCGTCTGCCGGTCCTCCAGGGCGCGCTCGACCTCGACATCCCGCGGTGGCGGGTCCGCTGGCGTCTCGGGAAAGGACCCTTCGGCAAGGAGGAGTACCGAGAAGTTGTCCTTCCCGCCGCGGTCGTTGGTCATCTCGCCGAGCGTCGCAGCCGCGTCCACGAGCGACGCGCCATCGAGAACCGCGTCACGAATCTCATCGTCGGTGACCGCGCGCTCGCGTACCGTCTCGGCGACCTCGTCACTGCGGTCGCTCTCGACGTACTCCTCGTACAGGTCGGGCGCATCGGTCTGGGCGTCGACGAGGCCGTCACTCGTGACGAGGAGCGTGTCCTCGGCATAGAGGTCCACGGTATCGGTGTCGACGGCGACAGTCGCGGTTTCGGGGTCCTCGCCGGGTGGGCCACCGAGTGCGCGCGTAATCTCGTTCCCCCGGGGGTGGACGTGTGCCTCCACGTCGTCGATTCGGCCCTCTTCCTGTAAGTCCTCGACAACGGCGTGGTCTTTGGTCAGGCGCTCGATTGTCTCCCGGGCGCTGTTGACGACGTAGGCGCGACTGTCGCCGACCCACCCGTAGTGGACCTGTCCGTCGACGACGACGCCAGCGACGACAGTCGTGTACGCGCCGGTCCCGCTCTCGTTGGCGTTGGCGAGGATGGCGCGGTGGGCGGTGACGACGGCATCCTCGACGCCGCGGCGCAGTTCCGCGGGTGTCGGCCGGTGTGGCGTCCGGTCGAGGTCCACGCCGAAGGCTGCCGGGTCCGCGCGTGCGGCCCGGATGGCGACGGGTGCGAGTTCCTCGCAGATGATGGTCGTCGCGACGTACGAGGCCACGTCGCCGGCCTCGTGCCCTCCGGCACCGTCTGCGAGGACGAACGCGGCAGCCGAGCGGTTGGCGGGTAACTCGACGGTGTCGCTGCCGTCTCCGGGGTCGTCTGCCCCCGCCTCGACGGTCCGGGACTGACCGCGAAACCCCGCGCGGTGGCCCTGCTCGAAGGCGGAGAGTGCGATGCTGTCCTCGTTGATGCCGGTCGGTCGTTTCCGCTCGCCGATGCCGTAGTTAGTAGCATAGTGCATGTTATCCCTCGAACTGGAAGGTGACGCCGTAACTCGGGTGGACCAGCGCGACGAGGTCGCCCGAAGAGAGGGGGTACGTCTCCGGCGGAACTTTCCCGTGGCGGTCGGTCGGGTCCTCGCCTTTCTCGCGCAGGCGCTTGCGCCCGCTCTCGCCGAGGACGCGCTGCCAGCCATCGCCGGCCTGGACGTAGGTCCCGTTCAGACTCCGGTCGCGCAACACCCACTGCTCGTCGCCTCCGGAGCGATTCGACGCGGACCCGGTCCCGCTCTCGATGTCGAACTGGACCTGTACCGTCGAGATGTACTCCTCTTCGTCCTCGATAGCGATAGCGGGGGTCGGCCCTTTCGCGTATCGCCGACCGAGGGTATCGCCGGGGAAGACCGTATATCGGTCCCCAGCCTGCAGGTACGTCACGTGAGCTTTGGGCGGGGGACTGGGGTCTCTGGCCAGGAGGACGTGTTTCATCGACGTCGCGTTGGCATAGCGGTCCTCGTAGTCGGGTTGGGTTGCCTTCTCGATTATCCCCGCGAGGTAGGGGTCACAGTCGATACCGAAATCTCGGGGGTTGATACCGTCCTTTTTCGGGACCGACCGGCGAAGCAGGAACAGCAGAATCTTGCCGATGGAGTAGACATCAGACCACGGCCCCTGTCTGCTGTCTGCCCCCGAGGCGTCGGCGACTTCCGGCGGCTTGTACGGCCCGAGAATCGTCGTTCCCGAGTCACCGGCCCGCCCGCTCTCGTCGAACCCGGTCGCGGTGTTGAAATCGATGAGGACCGGAACCCACTCGCCGTCCCGGCGGGTGGTCATGATGTTGTCGGGTTTCAGGTCCCGGTAGACGATTTCGTTCTCGTGGAGGAACTTCATCGCATCACAGAGGGCGATACCGGTGTTCCGGACGTTCTCCGTGTTCACCCCATCAGTGTCCTGAATCCGGTCAGCAGCCTCATCGAGTTCGTAGCCATCGACGTACTCGACGACGAGGTAGTCGACGCCGTCGGCCTCCCCCTGGTCGTACAGCGTCATAACGTTGGGGTGGCCGCCGGCCTCGTGTATCTGGCCAAGCGTGGTCGCTTCCTTCTGGAAGTACTCGTCGATGACCGCGGGGTCGTTCGAGGAGCCGTCGTAGTTGGGGACTTTCAGCGCGACAGTGTCGCCGGTCGTAGTGTCGACAGCCTCGAAGGCCTTCGCGAAACCACCCTGGCCGGCCTCGCGTTGTATCTCGTACCGGCCGGCAACGAGGTCGCCAGCATCGGGTGTCTGTGTCATGAGTAGCGGGGAGGGTTCGGGGTCAGTTACTTCCGGACGCCCTCGTCGTCGCTGACGATTTTGGTCGCCTGGTTGCGCTCGGCTCGGCCGCCCTCCTTGACCAGTTCGGTCTGTCGCTCGGCCTCCTGGACGATTTCGGTGTCCTCGCCGTGGATAGTGGTCATCTTTTCGACGGTGGTTTCGGCGGCCTCGACGTTGCCTTTCCCGAGTTCGGTCTGGACGACCGTCTGCTGGTGGTCGAGTTGGACCTCCTCGTTGTGCTCGGCGAGTTTCCCGTTGTCCTCGGTGTACTCGACGCTGATAGTGTCCGTCGCCGTCTCGCCGTCTGCCGAGAGTGTCACGTCCACGAGGTCGACGCGTCCCGCCTCGCCGCTGCTGGCAGGCACGTGAATCTTCATCACGACGCGCTGGTGTTCCCGCTCGATGAGGTCAGGTAGCTTGATGGTGGCCTCGGTGTTCTCCCAGTAGACCTCGACATCCTGTGCCTGCGGGAGCGCGCGGTAGACCTCGCTGATTTCGACCCCCTCCAGTACGTCCAGATGGAGGTCGGCGTCGGGCGCGACGACGGAACTGGCCTGCTCGACGGCCTCGCCGAAGAAATCCTCGATGTCCCCCGGCCCGTCGAGATGAGTCCACTCGCCGCGGGCGGTCGTTCCCAGGGTCCGGATGGTGTCCTCGTTGTACTCCTCGCCGATGCCCGCGGCCTCGACCCGGATGCCGGACTCGTCGATGTCGATAGCGAGGTCGCAAAACTCCTCGGGGTCGTGGTGTTTGTCCTTGCCATCGGAGAGCAACAGAATGCGTCTGACGGGGGTCCCCTCACTGGCGTCCTCGCGAACATCCAGCGTCTCAAGCGCGCGCTGGGCAGTGTGGAGGCCATCGAACATGTCCGTGCTGCCGCCGGCGGAGAGGTCGTCGACGGCCTGGCTTGCCTCCTCGCGGTCGATATCCCCCCAGCGAGTGGGCTGCATGACGAGTTCAGCATCGGAGTCGAAGGCGACGATGCTGACGTAATCGTCGTCTTCGAGCAGGCCGAACACCCAGGAGGCACCGTCACGAGCCCGCTCGATTTTCGACCCCGCCATCGAGCCGCTGGCGTCGATACACAGCGCGATGTGCCGCTGGACAGCCACCGACTGCGTCCCCGGTTCCACGTCCACCTCGGCCGTAATCGTGGTCCCGTCCATCGGTACTGCCGGACGGTTCACGTCGGTCCGAATCTCTGCCATACCCCTCACCTTACCGGCCACACTCATGAATTTTTGCACGGGTGGCCTGCTGTCGGCCGAACCGACACACCGCCGTCCATGAAGTCGGTATCCGTTCCGTTACAGCCAGTGCAACACCGGTGGCGGTTTTATCAACGGGTCCACGCGTAATGAGCACTAGATGAGTCTCACGTTGCTCGACGCTCTCTTTGCCAGCATCGTCCTGTCCGGGGTCGTCCTCTGCTGGCTGGGCGTCGACGCGTACCGCTCGTGGGACGAACCCGGTCTCCGGACGTTCGTCCTGACGGTGCTGACACTGGGAGTCGGTGCGCTCCTCAGCGGACTTGTCGGGTTCGTGGCCGTCGCTGGCGGGAGGACGCTCCAATGGCAACTCCCGTTACTTGCCGCGTTCTTCCTCGCGAGTGTCAGCTGGGCGCTCTTTGCGTTCCAGTACACCGGTCAGTGGGCGAAACCCTCACCCGCGGCAGTCACCGGGCTGACGGTGCCCGCGCTCCTCGGCCTCGGTGCCTACACGACCGGATACGTCACCCAGGTCTGGGGAATGAACCCTGCGACACTGGGCGTCCCGACGGCACTCCTGAACATCGGGTACGGCGTCGGCTACCTCTGGGTGACCGCGCTGATTGTGGTCGGGGCCTTCCTGTTGCTCCGGACGACATACGTCTACGGCCATCTCTCCATCCTGCAAGGAGGGGTGCTGTCACTCGCCGCAGTTGCACCGGCTCTCACTGGCGTCGTCGGGCCGTCGCTGGGTGGGCTGGCCGGCACGCCAGGGCTGGTCGGGGCCTTCGCCGGCGGCATCGGTCTCTCCGCACTCTGTTTTGTCGCTGCAGTGCGCTACTACGACACCTTCGAGGCGACTCCTGCCGTCGGCAGCATCGGTCGAGAGGCTGTCAGCCGTGAGATAGACGACCTCGTCGTCGTCACCGACCACCGACAGCGCACCATCGAAGCGAACGAGGCCGTCGGGGAGACACTCGGCGTCGAGACGGCCGCCATGCTGGGTGAGCCAGTCGAGTCCCTCCTCGGCGTCGATATCGAGACGCTGCAGAGACGCGAGGCTGTGGAACTCCACACGACCGACGGCCACCGGACCTTCGACGCGAAAGTGTCGAAGTTGACCGACCAGCACGACCGCTGGCTTGGCTATCTCGTCAGCCTGCGTGACGTGACCGACCGGCAGATTCGCCAGCAGCGCCTCGAAGTCCTCAACCGCGTTCTCCGGCACAACCTCCGGAACAAACTCACCGTTGTCAAGGGAAGCACGAAAGCGATCGAAGAGCAAGCCGAGGGGACAGCCGCCCACACGGAGCGCATTCTCACCGCCACGGACGACCTCATCGGCATCAGCGAGCGAGCCAAAGCCATCGAGAAGTACGTGGACGACGGCGAGACGATGCAGACCGAAGTCAACGTCTACGAGACGGTGACAGAGGTCCTCGACAACGCCCGCGAGTTACACCCCGACGTGACTGTCACCGCCGACGTGCCGGAATCACTCGTCCTCGACATCAACGAGGGATTGCTCTATCACGTCCTCGATAACGCCGTCCAGAACGGTGTCAAGCACAACGACAGCGAGGACCCACGCGTCGAGGTGACGGTGACGACACACGAGGACACTGACCACTCCGTTCGTGTCGCTATCACTGACAACGGGCCGGGCATCCCGGAACACGAACTCGACGTCATCAGGTCCGGCCGTGAGACCGACCTCGAACACGGCAGCGGACTGGGGCTGTGGGTACTCTCCTGGGGGACGCGACAGCTCCGTGGGACGCTCTCCTTCGAGCGCCACGACGACGGCTCGACTGTCCGTATCGAACTCCCACACACGCCGCTTCCGACCGACCACCACACCCGGGAGTCAGTCCCCGCAGCAACAGACGGTGACGGTCGTCCGCGACGCGGGTAGTCGCTATATCACCGGAACAGGCTGGCAATCGCTTCCAGGATGCCGCCGGCTGGCTCGTCGTCGCCCGATTCCAGTTCCGCCAGAAGTTCCTGCTCGATTGCCGCCGGGTCGGACTCGAAGTCGACGGCATCGGGGCTCTCGGCGAGAACGGTCCGGCCCCGCTCGGTCAGCTGTGGTCCCGCATCGTCCCGTTCGACCAGCCCCACAGCTTCGAGACTGTCGAGTGTTCGCTCGACGCGTGGGACACTTCGCCCGCTCTGATTCGCCATCCAGACTGCACCACGGTTCGATGTCGACCCCGGGCCGCTGTACTTCTCGCTCTGTGCGACGTGCATCAGCGTCCGGTGTTGGGTCTCTGAGAGGGGCATACCTGTGACAGAGTACACGGCGTGAAAAATTCGCCGGCCAGAAAACTACAGGACGGTAGCACATGTCACGCGCAGTATAAACCATTCGAGCGCCTACTTAATGGAATGACAACCACACAGACACAGTTTCAGAGTTTACTAAGATGGGTGGACGCTCGTCTGCGATTGCCATTGGCCGTCCTGGCAGTGTGTGCCGGCGTGGTGCTCGCTGCACATGCGATGTATCTCGGGTGGTATCGACCGGGGATGCTCGCTGGGGTCCAGTTCGGCTATCTGCTGCCGGGCTTGCAGATGCTGCTGGGTGTTGCGCTGAGTACGGTCGGACTGCTCAGCAGGAAGGGGGACACCACCGTGACAACGGCAGCATTGCTGGCAGTCGGGATGCTCGTGTTGGCCCTGAATCCAGCCTCACCGCTGTCGCTCGGGCTCGTCTTCTGGACGGTTACCGCCGGCGTGACGCTGGTCTGTGTCGGCCTGCCAGCACTCCTGCTGGTCAGTCTGAGGCGGGACAACGGCATCGAACAGCGACACACCCCCCTTTAGGGGTTGGTTTTCCTCAGGGGCGGTCGGGATGTGCGAGCGCGTACACTGATTCGAACTCGCTTGTCGGTTCCGGACTCACCACTGCATCCGCAAGCACCTGATGAAACGCCGCGTCGATATCGCGACCGGAGGGTTCGAAGGCTGCCTTCGCTGTCTCGGCATCCTCGGCTTCGATGAAGGAGACGAGATAGCGCGCGTCGTCGTCGTGTTCGATGAACGCCGCCTGCGTGTAGATGCCGTCCGCAGCCATCGACGCGAGCGCTTCGTCTTTCCGCTCGCTTACTTCCGAACCCCACTCACGCAACAGGTCTCCTTTCCCCTCCGCAATTCGCTGTTTGAACACTGCAATCTGGACCATGTACTGCCTTCGCGCGCGGCGGAGAAGAGTGTTGAGCCACTATGAACGGGTGCATCGCACAGAGTACTCCAAGCAGGCACCCACTCGCCGTATGCGACTTGCTGCAGTCGATGACCACGTAACGTAGCCGTTGGCACTCCGGGACAATTTGACAGTTCCACGCAAGTAGAGCACAATATCTTCACACAAATCTCTAAAACCATCAAGACATGCTACGAAATAGAAGCTATGAATGTTAGTATATAACATAGATATAAGTATCAGGGAGTCGTTTACGGGATATTGAATCAGGTGATTGTATGGTAGAGCGGCAGTCAGACCTGGGTTCTCCGTCTATTGCTCTCGGCCACATAGAGGATGTATTCAGGGTAACGAATACGGTCATTGTTGAGGTCGATCTAGCAAATGAAGAGGTCGAGTATTTCGGGCCAATCGAAGCGGTCACCGGAGTTCAGGAATCAGAACTCGGTGACCCGTTTACTGTATCGGAACGGATTGTGCATCCCGAAGACCAATCGAAGTTGGATGACGCCTTCGAGTCACTTCTGGCAGGCGAACAGGACATAGTCGAGATTGATTACAAAACACACCCCGACAACGGCCCCGTCCGATGGCTTCGCATCCAGGCACACATCGAAGGGGCCCCTGATGACGGGCTAACGCTCATCGGGTTGTCGACAGATATCACCGAGCAAAAGCGTCAGGAAGCCCGGCTGGAACAGTTCGCCGAAGTGGTCGCACACGACCTCCGGAACCCCCTCACCGTCGCCGAGAACCGACTCGAACTAGCCAGCGACGCCTGCGATAGCGAGCACCACGAGAAACTCGGAACTGCCCTCGACCGGATGAACGATATCATCGACGACGTACTCTGGCTTGCCAGCGAGGGACAGGACATCGGGATAACTGACCGAGTCCTGCTCGATGTCGTCGTCGAGGCGGCATGGTCACTCACCGGCGAGGAGTACGAAGGGGCATCCCTGGTTATCGAGGAGACAGGTGGCGGTCTCAGGAGTATCGAGGCCGATGCCGAACGGCTCCAGCAACTCTTCGAGAACCTGTTTCGCAACGCTGTCGAACACGGTGGACCGGAGGTGACAGTCAGGGTCGGACGGGAGGATGGCTACATCTTCGTCGAGGACGACGGCTCCGGAATCGCGGAGGACGACCGGACAAGCGTGTTCGAACCCGGGTACTCAACGGCGTACAACGGAACGGGCTTCGGGCTGACGATTGTCGAACAGATTGCTGATGGCCACGGCTGGGATATTCGTCTCACTGAACAGTCCAGTGGTGGAGCACACTTCGAGATCGGCAGCATCGAGAGCGACGACTGAGTGTCCCGCAAATCGGATAGGAGACAGACAGCGCGGGTGGTCGCCGCGAAGTGGCGCTGGTTCGCGCGCTGCAGAAAGCGTCCGGGCGGACGAGAGAAAGAGACCGGATTTACATGTAGCCGAGGTCGCGCAGGCGCTCCATCAGGTCCTCTTTGTCCTGGGCGCGGCCTGCGCGCTCGGTCGTGTTTGCCATGTCCTGTTGCCAGGCAGGCTTGTCGGCGGATTTGTCCGTACTGATTTCGCTCCCCAGCGAGCGGAAGCCGGCGAAGTACTTCGGCGAGACGGGGATGTCCTCTTGCTCGACGCCCTCGGGGAGGTCGTCGTCGGTCTCGGGGACGTAGCCGTCGTCGGGGTAGGACTCGACGGTCTCCGGGACGACGAAGTGCCAGAAGGCGTCCCAGACGGCAGGCTCGTCGAACTGGAGAATCGGCTGGATGCGGTCGTGGGGTGGGTAGATGTCGGGGTCGTGACGCGGCGAGAAGAAGGTCTCGTCGGCACGGGCTTCCTGCTCGTCCCAGCGGACGCCCGAGAGGATGCCGTCGGCCTCCAGTTCCTCGATGGCGTCGTTGAGCGCGACCGTCTTGAGGAGGTGGTTGCCCACGTAGGTGTCGAGCAGGAACGGGAAGGTGTCCTCCTCGTATTCGAGGATGTTCCGGACGTGGTGCTGGTTGTGCTCGGAGAGTTCCTCGATAGGAATGTCGTCACCGGGGTCGAGGCCGTTCTCCTCGACGTAGTCGCCGACATCCTCGTTGCGGGCGTAGACGACATCGAGGTCCCACTCGTCGGCCCAGTGGTCGACGAAGTCGTGGAGTTCGTCGAAGTGCTGGAAGTGGTCGATGAAGACCGTCGGCGGGACTTCGAGGTCGAACTTCTCGGCGACCTCCTTGATGAAATACAGCGTCAGCGTCGAGTCCTTGCCGCCGGTCCACATCACGACCGGGTTCTCGTACTCTTCGAGGCCCTTCCGGGTAACCTCGATGGCTTTCTCTATCTTGTCGTTGATACTCGCGTACTCTTCCGGGCCCTCACCCTCGCCCGCGGTGTAATCCACGTCGAGGTAGTCCGGAAATTCGGTCTCTGACATAGTGTAATGAGATATAATTACCGCGGCTAAAATGCGTTTCGACATCCTGCCATCGACAGGTGGGCTGTGCGGGGGATGGTTTTACGGGGACGGCGGGTGTGGGAGTGGGCATGAGCGAACTACACGAGGCGCTTCGGGCGGCACTAGAACACGCGGGCTATACAGTCGATGACGTGACGACCAACCGTGACAAAATCCGGGTCGCACTCAGAGAAGACGACGCGGAGGCAGACCTGCTCCGCGATGCCGTCCACGAGGCTGTCGGGGCGGAGAACGTGTTCGGGCTGGATGTAAGTTCGGAGAGCGTCGACGGTGGCGGGACAGTCCAGACTGTCATCTCCTTCCGGGACCGGTCCTGACAGGAGTTCGGCGAGAATTAGCTGATGAACTTGTTGTCCCGCCAGTCGACGCTGTCGGCTGCGCCGTCTTCGGCGGGGTCTTCGGTGACGGTGATAGAGGCGGGCTTGTCCTCACCGTCGACGATGCGGACCGCTCTGAGCTTCTCCTCGACCGTCGCGATTGCGGTCAACGTCCCTTTCTCGGCCTCGCGGGCCACGTTACAGAGCACCTCGAACATCGGGTACTGTAGTGCCGTGTTCTGCAGGACAGTCTCACGGTCTCCCTTGAAACAGGCGTATTCGACGAGTTCGGACTCGATTTCCTCTTCCTCGTCCTCGAAGGCACCCCACTGTGGCGACCCGCCCCCGCTGGGTCGACCAGACGGCGGTCCCCCGGGTTCCTGTTCCTCGGGGTCTTCCTCGTAGACGCGATTTTCCGTGACGCTCGCTTTCAGTTGCGCGGTCGGCGTGTACTTGCTAATCGATTCGTCGGCCGGCACAGCGCTGATAATCAGCGTATTGTTCCGGCGTGTGATGTCGACGTCCTCTATCTTTGCTGGCAGTTCCGGGTCCTCGAAGTACTCGTAGACATCTTCGAGCGGCAGTTCCAGTGTCGAATGAAGTCTGTATACGCGGCTCATGTTTGGTGGAGTTTCCGGCCGTCCGCTGACGCCAGTGTCGAGTGAGAGTAGGGGACCCATCCATATATGGCCTACCCTTCACCGTGACAGACGGTGACACACCTGCATGGACCCGCCAGCCGTTTGCCAGCCTGGCGGTAACGTCCTCGTAACCGCATGAGACAGCCAGTACCGGTCATTGAAGTGCGCTGGGACCAAAGTCCCTATCAGTATGAGTGAGGGTCAGACGTACGAGGTAGTCGTCGTCGGTGGCGGACCGGCGGGCCTGACGACAGCCCTGTATACGACGCGGCTGGGACACGACACGGCGCTGGTCGACCGAGGCGGCGGCCGCGCCGCCATGATGGCCGACACGCACAACGTCATCGGCGTCACCGAGGACATCCACGGCAAGGAGTTCCTCCAGACGGGCCTACAACAGGTCAAAGAGTACGGTGCGGACCACTACCGCGATTTCGTCACCGAGGCCGAGCGGACCGACGACGGCCGCTTCCGGCTGGAGGCAGGCGATGAGACCTTCATCACCGACCGCGTGGTGCTGGCGACGGGCTTTTCGGACGGTCGCCCGGACCCACCGGCACCCCGGACGGCCGCTGGCCTGCACTACTGTCTGCACTGTGATGCCTACATGTTCGTCGACGCACCGGTCTACGTGATGGGCCACGGCGACAGCGCGGCCCACGTCGCGATGATTATGCTCAACTTCACCGACGAGGTTGACCTGCTGCTCAACGGTGACGACCCAACCTGGAGCGAGGAGACCGACAAGCAGGTCCGCGCCCACCCCATCGACATCATCGAAGAGGAGGTCACCGTCGTCGAGAACGACGAGGACGGCTGGCTCGAAGCCATGGAGTTCGAAGACAGCGTGGGACCACGTCCCACGAGCAGCCGGACGGAGTCCGGCGATGAGACCCGACGGGAGTACCGCGGTGGCTTCGCCATGTACGGGTCGAACTACAACACTGACCTTGCCGAGCAACTGGGCTGTGAACTCACCGACGACGGCACTATCGCCGTCGGCGACCACGGCGCAACGAGCGTCGATGGCGTCTACGCCGTCGGTGACATCCGACCCGGCCACAATCAGGTTCCCGTCGCCATGGGCCAGGGCGCGAAAGCCGGCATCGACATCCACTACGGCCTGCGTGAGTTCCCGAAATCGCTGGAGGAAATCGAAGCGGAAGGCGATGTCTCCCGCGAGGACGCTCCGGCCATCTCGGGAACGCTCCGGGAGCGTGCCCGCGCCCACGAGTCAAACGTCAGCAAAGAACAGCCCGAAGCCGCCGACGACTGAGAGCGGGCGGCTGGGAAGGTGACGTGTTCTGTAATCAGTCGTCAGCAGCAGCCTCGCCGGAGGTTCCCACCGTCGCATCTTCTTCGATACTCGGTGGGTACTTGCCGCGGTCGAGTTTCAGGTCGGATGTGGGGCGGGCCATACAGGTCAGCGCGTACGCCTCCCGTTCCTCGTCGGTGAGACCACGAGCGGCGGGCTGGGTCACCTCGCCGGCTTCGATTTTGGCTGAGCAGGCCAGACACATCCCCACCCGGCAGGAGTATTCCTGAGCGATACCCTCCTCGATACAACGGGAGAGGATGGTCTCTTTTTCGGAGACAGTAATCTCTTCGCCTGTCCCCACGAACTCGACGGTGTAGTCGGTCATGCGACGCGGTACGCCCATGGGATGCAAAACTCTTTATTTACATGACGGGCAACCGATGTGATAGATTGGCATGGAACGGAGAGAGTACCTGTTGGCTGCGACGGCACTCGCCGCGGGGATAGCCGGTTGTTCCGGCGAGGACTCCCAAGGCGCCGACGACGAAACGAACCCTGCCGAAGACGACACGGAATCCGAAGATGACGACGGAGACACGCCAGCCAGCGGGGAGGAACCCGCAGGGACCGGGACAGAAGAGCGCGTACGGACAGTCAACCGCCTCCAGGTCGCGGGGAGTGTCACCGGCGAAGACACCGACAGTAACGAAGACATCGAGCGAATTGGTCTCATCGTGAAACCAGAGTCGGGAGCGGGTGATATCGATCTCGGCGAAACGACGATCGAGTACGTCGGCCCCGAGGGGTACAAAACGCTTACCGAAAAGCAGTTTACCGTCTCCGCGGTGAACGACGACGACACGAGTATCAGCACGCGCAAGGTGTTAAACGGCGAAACTGACACCGCGAGCATCCGCATCGATCTCACGGCCATCCCGGACCTGGACGCGCTTGGGACAGGCGAGTCGGCGACGGTGATGTTGCGGACGGATTCGGGTGGCGAAACCGAGATTCGACTCGCAGTGCCCGATGTGATCACGTCACAGACTGTTGTTCTCTCACCCTGACCGCCGGGCCGTGTCGAGAATTCAAAGCTGTGGGCCGGTGTCTTCGTCGGCCCTACGAGTCCAACAGGCCGGTCAAAAAGAGTTTTCTCCCTCCGGTGTGGACGGGCGTGCATGACAACCCACGAAGTCGACGTCGCCATCGTCGGGGCCGGCACCTCCGGCTGTTATGCCGCCGCGACGCTTGCCGACGCCGGCTACGACGTGGTCATCGCCGAACGGAAAGACGAGGAAGAAGCGGGCCACATCGCCTGCGGTGACGCACTGAAAGGGGCGAGCAGCTTCCCCGATGCCATCCCCAAAGAGCACATCGAGCCCGCCTTTACGAACACCGAGGTCGACCACGGCCGCTTCGAGATTCCACAACTCGATACCACTGTCGACATCCCCGTCCCCGGGGAACTCGCGGTCATCGACCGCTGGGAGTACGGTCGCCTACTCATCGAAGGGGCGGTCGATGCCGGTGCCGAACTCCACTACGACACCGTCGTCAAGGACGTAAAACAGGACGAGAGCGACCGTGTCGTGGGGCTGGAAGCCATCCGAAAGGGTGACCCTGTCGAATACGACGCCGAGATGGTCATCGACGCCGCGGGTGCGCTGTCGATTCTCCAGGACAAGGTCGACCTCGAAGAGTCGACTTTCGACACGAACGTCACTTACTCGCAGTTTTGCTCGGCGTACCGCGAGGTCGTCGAGGTCGAAGAACCCGTCGACTGGTCCGACGCGCTGGTCTTCAAGCCGACCGAGCGCGCGGCCGGCTACCTCTGGTATTTCCCGCGCACCGAGACCGAAATCAACGTCGGCCTCGGGTTCCAGATGACCGAGGAGCCGATGCAACTGGTCGAGGACCTCCGCGAAGACTTACAAGACCGGCCGGAGTTCCAGGGCGCAGATGTCGAGGACAAACTCGGCGCTGCGTTGCCGACGCGGCGGCCCTACGACTCGGCAGTCGCGCCGGGCTACGTCGCTGTCGGCGACGCTGCAGGACACGTCAACCCCACCACCGGCGGCGGCATCGCCGGGGCGGCCTACGCCGGGAAGTACGCCGGCGAAGCAATCATCGACGCACTCGAGAACGACGACATGAGCGAGGCCCGCCTGTGGGAGTACAACGAGCGGGTGATGGACCACTTCGGGGCTCGATACGCCGCACTCGATGTCTACAACATCTTTGCCACTGCGGCCGACGTGGACGACCTGATGGGACTACTGGCCGTGCTGCCAGTGCGAAAGCTCTCCGAAGCTCTCTACGAAGGGTCAACGGACGTTGGGCTGTGGCTCAAGCTGAAAACCGCTGTCAAAAGCGTCGGCCACTGGGACACCATCTACGACCTCTATCAGACCAAATCCATCGCCGACGAACTGATGGCCCACTACGAATCGTACCCCTCAGACCCCGCCGCCTTCGAGCAGTGGCGCAACGAGCGTGATACCCTGATGGACCGCGTCTACGAGATTACCGGCGCAGACCCCAAGTACTGAGTGACGCCGTCATTCTTGACAGGTCACAGTGTGCCCTAGACGACGGACGCCCGGTGTGTGGGACACAGCCAGTCCCGCAGTCCGGGTGCAAGTCGGGTACACAGGTAGAGCCTACCGGGGACGGGAAACCTGTGTGTCACCCGAGTGGCCGAGACGGTCTCTCGGGACGGGCCGTATCGCAACCGGTAAGCCCTGTATTCTGAAACGGAGTGCGTCCCGAGAGAGTCTATGGCAGAACAGACAACAAACGCGGAATCACTCGACAGAGAGGCTGCCGCAGACAGACTCGAACGCGTCGCCGCCGAACTCAGGGAGGGCGAGGAGTTTACGGTCCGGGTCGGCAACAAGGACATCAATCTCCATCCCTCCGAACCCATCGATTACCGGGTCGACGTCATCGAGAAGCGGGCGCGGTTCCGTGGGAGTCGCGAGACGGTCCGGATAGAACTCGACTGGAAGCCCGAGTGAGTGCCTACTCCGGTCCGCGCAGTGCCGAGTGGACAGCGCCAGTAACGACATCCACGCCAATCTGGAGCGACCGCTCGTCTACGTCGAAGGAGGCCGTGTGGTGGCCGCCGGGATGGTCGGTCCCGATGCAGAGATAGCCCGCTGTGCCACCTTGCTGTTGGACACGACGCATCAGGACGGTCGCGTCCTCGCTGCCGCCAAGGTCATCGCGGCGGCGGATGGTCTCGACGCCATCGACGGTCGCCGCAGCGTCTGCCACGAGGTCGACAGCGGCCGCGTCGCTTTTGGCGCTCGGAGCCTCGCCGTCGCGCTCGATGGTCACCGTACAGTCGTGGGTCTTCGCTGCTCCCTCGACCACGCGAGTCGCCTCGTCCCACATGTACTCCATCAGTTCGGTCGTCTCACCGCGGACCTCCCCTTCGATGAACGCGTCCTCGGGGATGATGTTCGAGGCGGTGCCGCCGCCGACGCGCCCGGCGTTGACTCGCGTCGCGCCATCCTGGTGGCGCGGGATACCGTAGAGGTTCTGGACGGCCGTCGCCATCGCCTGGACAGCGTTGCGACCACGGTTCGGGTGCCCGCCTGCGTGGGCACCGTCACCGCTAAACCGGACGTTGAGATGACGGACTGCCAGAAAGCCGTCGATACCGGCGACGACTTCGCCTGTGGGGTGGTCCAGGCCGACGTGGGCCGCAAGCAGCGTGTCAACGTCGTCGAGATGGCCGCTTTCGGCCATGGCTTTCCCGCCGCCGACCTGCTCTTCTGCGGGCTGGAAAAGGACTTTGAACGTTCCCTCGAACCCACTGTCGGCGACTGCCCGAAGGACACCCAGTCCGATAGTGGCGTGGGCGTCGTGTCCGCAAGCGTGCATCGCCTCGGGGTTCTCCGAGCGAAAGCCCTCGGCAGCAGGCAGGTGGTCGGCGCTTGCACTCTCCTCGCGGGGCAAGCCGTCGATGTCGACCCGGAGCGCGACAGTCGGCCCCTCGCCGCGGGAGAGGACAGCAACGGCACCGGTGTGGCCGCCGGCCATCCGGTCGATGAGGTCGGGGTCGGCCCCGGCCTCGATAGCACGGTCGGCCCATCGCTGCAACGTCTTCTCACCCGGGACGGAGAGGCGCGCGTCGCTATCGAGTGCGTCAGGGCCGACGTACAACTCGTCGACGCCGATGTCTTCGAGTTCCTCGACGATGCGTGCGGTGGTGTAGAACTCCCGCCATGCGGGCTCCGGTCGGCGATGCAGGTCCCGTCGCAACGCGACCAGCCAGTCGTAGTACTCGGTTCCAACACTCATGGGCAAAGAGAGACGGCGAGCGGACAAGAAGATGTGCGGTTAGCTGTCGCCTGACTGTCGAAGCTGTTCGATTTCGGCGGAGATGTGGATGCTCTCGGGATAGTCACGTTCAGTCACCTCGCGGGCGAACTCGTCGTGGCCGACGATTTCGATGGTGCGAGTGTAGACGGTGTACTCCCAGTCCTCGAAGGTCCCATCACCGCCGACGCGTTTATAAAGCGGGATGCGAAGTCGCTCCGGGGGTTTCGGGTGTGGCCCCTTTAGCTCCGCGCCCTTGCGTTCTGCGGTCTCTTTGATGTCGGTAACGACGCCATCGAGAGCGTCGACGTCCCCACTCTGGAGCCGCAGTTTCGTGACGAAGGGCATACACCCACGTGAACCGGCCGCGCTCAAAACCTATTCGCTTCCGGCCGAGCGAGGAACCGAACAGTCACAGCATACCACGTCTCCGACATGCACTTAACGGATGGCCGAATACACGTTGGTAATGATAGAGGCCACGAGCGCGGGAGCCATCCTCTTTCGGGATACTCGTGGTCGGCGGGAGTACCTCCTCCTCAAGAGCCGCCCCGGCGACTGGGAATTCCCCAAAGGCGGGGTCGAGGGCGAGGAGGAGCTCCAGCAGACCGCAATCCGTGAAGTGAAAGAGGAGGCCGGAATCCACGATTTCCGGCTGCTCGATGGGTTCCGCGAAGACTACGACTACGTGTTCGAAGCCAACGGGAAGACCATCCACAAGACCGTCCATCTGTTCATCGCCAAGTCCTTCGAGGCGTCGGCGGAACTCTCGGAGGAACACCGAGACATGCAGTGGCGCGACTACGACCAGGCGGTCAACACCGTCACACAGGATGGTCCCCGCGAGATACTGAAACAGGCAGACGAGTTCCTCGACGAGAAACTGGCGGAGGACTGACAGCCCAGCCCTGCCGACGTATCGCCGGCCGGTGTGACCTGCTGGTCCGTTCGGTGCGCACTGCCAGCAGTCTGTGGGCCGTTCGGCAGCCTTTAGCCAATCGATTCCTAACCGTCGGGTGATGGAGTGGTCGACGACGGTCCTGGTAGCGACAGTCGTTCTCGTGGCCGTTACTGCCAGTTTCCCCTGCTTTCTGTACGGGGCTTACTACATCATCGAGCAAGACCCGGTCACGTGGGACGTGCTGATGCATCACCTGAAGTTCATCGTGACTGGGCTGGCGCTGACGACTATCCCGATGGTGACCTGGATGATTCCGCGACTGTTCGACCAGTTCGGCGGCGCTGCGCTCGTCCACGCGTTCCTCGGGTTGCAGGCCTACGCGATGCTCGCCTTCGCGGGGACGGGTATCGTCCGCATCTTCAAAGCCAAGCGCAAACACGACCTCTATCACGACTACGACGAGGACGTAGTGCTCGACGAAATCGGCTCCGAAAACTTCCAGCACTGGCGAAAACGACTCCGGCTTGGCGTGTTTGGCTACGTCTTCTTCTGGCTGGCTGCCTACCTCGTCGGCGTGGTCCGGTACGTGTCGATGTACGTTCTCGCCTGACTCACTCCCAGGCGTCGCCGCTGGCGAGGTCAACGTCGCTGTCCCCTTTCTCCGAGGGACAGATATCCGCGAGCACGCAGTCCTCACAGTCGGGGTTGCGCGCTGAACACACCGCCCGGCCGTGGCTGATGAGAAGATGCGTAAAGTCCTGCCACTCCGTTTCGGGGACCAGTTCCATCAGTTCCTCCTCGATGGCTTCCGGTCGTTTCGCCTCGGTGATACCCAGTCGGCGGGTCAGACGCTGGACGTGGGTGTCCACGACGACACCCTCGACCACGTCGTGGCCGTGCTGGAGGACGACGTTCGCTGTCTTCCGGCCGACGCCGGAGAGGTCGGTCAACTCACTCATCGTATCCGGCACCTCGCCGTCGTGTTCCTCGACGATTGTCTGAGAGGCCGACCGGATGTAACTGGCCTTGTTGTTGTAGTAAGTGACCGAGTTGAGGTCCTCGGCCAGTTCCTCCTGGTCGACTTCGGCGTAGTCCTCGGGCGTCTCGTATTTCTCGAAGAGGTCAGCCGTGACCGTGTTGACCCGCTCGTCGGTACACTGTGCGGAGAGGATGACCGCGACGAGCAGTTCCAACCGGTTCGAGAAGCGCAGTGAGATGGTGGTGTCGGGGTATTCGTCGTGGAGGCGGTCGATGACTTCTTCGGTCTGGTCTGCGAGCGACGACAGCGGCGTTCCCATACCACTGTGTCGGTATCGAGGGCTTTCAGCGGTTCGACTCCGGTGAGGTGTTAGACCTCACCCGGACCGATGGTGAACCACTCCTGGAGGAACCCGCCCAGGACAGTCGCGAACGTACTGCCGGAACTCCAGAAGGCGACCTCTTCGGTGTCCTCCCCGCCGGTCGGCGAATGGACACTCAACAGCATGGTCTCGTCGTCGGCCAGCAGGACGCGCGCCCCGGCAACGTCGGGGTCCCGGTCCGGCGGGATGGGACAGGTCGCAATGGCGCCGGTCTGGAAGCGCTCGTCGACGGCCTGCCGGACGGCCGGGTTAGCGCTGGCAACCACGACAGAGACGCCGCGCTCGGCCGCCCGCGCGAACGTCTCGACGAGTGAGTCATCGAGCATCGCTACCTCCGACGCCGCATAGAAGACGTGTTCGTCGGCGTCGTCGGTGAGTTCGACCGCACGCGAGGAGACGGCATCGGCACCGCGGACAAGCCACAGTGACTCGCTCTGTGGTTCCTCGGGTGCTTCGGTCTCCTGGACGGTATCGAGATAGTCGAACGTCTCCGCGCCGGTCTCGGCCAACTGGTCGAGCAGTCGCGTCCGCGCACGCTCCAGGGACACGGGCCGGTAGACCGTCGGCGTCGACTGCTGTATCTCCAGCAATCCCCGCTCCTCCAAGTTCTCCGCAGCGCCGTAGACCTGCGAGCGGGGAACGTCGACCACGTCGCTGATTTCGTTTGCCGTCCCGGTACCCAGCTTCTGGAGGGCGAGGAAGACCCGGGCCTCGTAGGCGGTCAACCCGAGGCGTTTGAGGCCGGCGATAGCGCCCTCGTCGTCCATTATTCCACCTCTCGCTGCTCGGCCGCGAGCGCCGCGTCGTCGCCGAGCCATGCGCGGTAGATGCGCTCGAACTTGCGCTCGGTGAGTTCACCGGCCCGCAGTCGCTCTTCGGCGGCGGCCAGGTCGTCGTCGGTGACCGTTCCGCGGGCGACGACTCGCTCGAAGAGGTCGGTGACGACAGCCACCTCTCCGGTGCCAGCCACGTCGACGTCCCCCGCGCCGGTCAGCACGTCGCCGGAGAACCGGTACGCAACGCCGTCGGCGCGTCTCCGGGAACGGTCGCTGAGTAGGTCAGGGTCGCCGGCTCGTCATCGAGTTCCCAGACAGCATACAGCGTGTTGTCGTGGTCGGCGACGCTGACTGGGGCCGGTTGGACATCCGTGACACGAACCGTTGTGCCGTCGAACGTCTCGCGGATGCCGATACGGCCATCGTAGTCGTCGATGGTGACAGTCACCTCGACTTCCTGCGCCGGACGGACGTGTTCGTGTTCGACGCGGCGGTGGGCAAGCGTCTCTGGACCGTGGCCGTTGGTCATCATCGTCGAGTCGTTCTCGTGGTCGGCGTCGACAGGCTCGCCGCCGTCGGTCGCGATTTGCTCGCGTGCCCACTCGGGACCCACGTACCGCGTCCAGATTATCAGCAGGCTCGGCAGGATGAAGACACTGCCGAGGAACGCGTAGATAATCGTCAGCCCGGTGATGATGCCGAACTGCTGGAGCGGCGGCAGGATGGCGAAGACGAGCACGCCGAAGCCGCCGACGGTGGTCGCAGCGCTGCCAAGCAATGCGCCACCGGTGCCGGTCACGGCCGTATGCATGGCTTCCCAGACGGTGTCGCTGCGCTCCAGTTCCTGGGTGTATCGCTCGCTCAGGTGGATACTATAGGCCACCCCGAGCCCGATGGTCAGGCTGGTAATCATCCCGGTGACAACGTTGAAAGGGATGTCGAGCAGGAACATCGTCCCCAGAATCCACGTCACCGAGAAGGCAACGGGCAACAGAGTCACCGCGCCAAGCGACGCGCTGCCGTCGCTGATGCGGTAGGTGACCATCAGGAACAGGAACACCGACACCAGGGAGATGACCAGACTCTCGACGACGGTCACCAGCAACTGGTCCTGGACGATTTTGTTCAGGACCGACCGTCCGGTCGCAGTCGCCGTCAGGCCGTTGCCGTCCACTTCATCAGCCACGTCACGCATCTGCGTGGTGACTTCCTCACCGCCGGCCCCGCCGACCGTCGAAACGGTCATCCGGAGCGCACGGTACTCGCCGTCGGCCTGGTAGATGTACCGGCCAGCCCGGTCGGGTGCGACCTCGAACAGCGTGTCGTAGACGGCTGTGAGGTTCCGGTCGGGGACGCCATCGCCGTTGGTGTCGGCCGCACGGAACGTCTGGTTGAACGATTCGTTCTGTGTGGCGACGGACTCCATGACCGACAGCGGGCTCTGGATGGAGGGGTCGCCGTTCGAGAGCGTCTGGGTGACGTTTTTCTCACCAGCCGTGGACTCTGCTGTGTCCATCCGCTGTAACGTATCGGGGTCTGTGACGTTGCCCTCGACGAGTATCTCAGCCTGTGCGTCCTCGCGGACGAACCGGTCGTTGACAAACGAAAGCGTGGATTTAGCCGTGTAATCGTCGGGTTCGAACGGCTCGGGCAGGTCTTTCATCCAGTCGGCCGGGTCATCGGCGAGGAAATCTTCCTGTTCGAAGGCCGTCGAGACCTGTGTCCCGCCTGCTGCCCCGGCGACGCTGAGCAACAGGACCAGCAACACGACGATGTACGGCGCACGGCGGGCGGCCGAAGAGCCAACGGAGAGGACGGCGCTGAACCGGCCGCCGCCGGTCCCGAAGGCGCGCTTGTGACGGTCGAAGCCGTACGATTCGAGAAGTTCGTCGAGTTCGATTTTCAGCGCCGGGATGAGGACGCCGAAGATGAGCAACGCCGCGAGAATCCCAGCCGACGCGACGATACCGAACTCCCGGATGGGCGGCACGGGGCTGGTGAGATTCGAGAGGAACCCGATGACCGTCGTCGCCGTCACCCACAGCAAAGCGATGCCGACGCCGCCGAGGGCGACCCGCATCGAGCCGCGTGGCCCGGCCACGCTGTCACCGGCCTCGTCTGCTGCCAGCGTGTTCCGCTCTTCGCGGTGTCGCATGAACACGTGGATAGCGTAGTCGATAGACAGCCCGATGAGCAAGACGGGGATGGCGATGAATATCTGATTGAAGGCGATATCGGTCCAGCCCATCAAGCCGAAGGTCCACACCAGCACGAAGATGATGCCGAGTGCCCCGAGCAGGATATCGAGCGGGTCACGGTAGGCGACAGTCAGGGCGATGAGCACGAACAGCATCGCCAGCGGCCCGACGATGGTCAGGCTGTCGGCCATCGACGAGTCGATTTCGTCCGAGATGATACCGGCACCGAAGACGGTGAAGTTCACACCGTTGGTCTCCTGCCCCGCGAGGTCCTGCATTGCCAGTTGTGCGTCGATGTTGGTCTCACTGGCCGCGCCGGGCGCACTGTTGCCGAGTTCGCTGGTCTGTGTGACCAGCACCATCGTCGCATTGGCCTGGGTCGACCCCGGCTCGTAGGTGTTTGGCATCAGCGACAGCGGGCTGTTTGCGCCACCGTTATCATCGAGCACCGCAGTGACCGTCTCCTCGACCTCGCTGTCGTTCATCGACTCCACCTTCTCTACCTGTTCCTGGATGGTCGGCGTCTCCCGATTCTCGAAGGCCTTCCAGTCCGCAGCGAGCGTCTCGTACTCCTCGCTGAGAACGCCACGGGTACCGAGTTCGTAAGCAGCCGTCCGCTGGCTCTCGTTGTCGGCCCCGGCGAGTTGCTGAGTGGCCTGCTGGAAGGTCGCGAAGTCCTCGTCGTCGAGGTCGACCGACGTGTTCGCGTTCACGTCATCGAAGGCATCGCGTGCGTCGACCGCCGGGTCCTGGTCCACCCGGGTCAGCGCGCCTTCGAGTTGCCCGGCCGTCCTGTCGAGTGTGGCCTGTCGCTGCTGGAGGGGCGCAGCCTGTTCTCTGGAGATAGCGGTTCGGGCAACCGCAGTTGCGACACTGCCCGTCGAGTCGTTTTCGGCCAGCGTCGCATTGACCGTCTCGTTGTCGAGCAGTCGCTGCTGGAAACGAAGCGTTGCCAGCAGTGACTCCCGTGAGAGGACGTTATCGCCGCGGACGGTGACCTGTGCCCGCGTCGTGTTCTCATCGACAGTAAAGTTCTCCTCGATGTGGTCCAGCTTCTCACCCTCTTTGGAATCGGACTGGAACTGGTCCAGGGAGGAACTGCTCTCGACCATCGGTGCGCCGACGCCGACGATGGCAGTCAACACGAGCATCACCACGATTGCGATGCGCGTGTACTCACTGACCATGCCGGCTAACCTATCCGCGAGACTCACGGGGACCACCACACTGTTTGTAGGGACATACTAACAGCCTTGGTAGTGTGGTTGGTCAGACGATAGTTAAGATTGGCGGAGCGTGTCTGTCAGACCTAGCGATGTCAGAAACAGACAGACGGAGGACTCAGAGGCCGATTTCCCGCCCGAGAACGAGTCGCTGTATCTCGCTCGTGCCCTCGCCGATTTCCATCAGTTTGGCGTCGCGGTAGAACCGCTGGGGTGCGAAATCAGTCGTGTAGCCGTACCCGCCCAGCACCTGGACGGCGTCCTCGGCGACTTCGCGGGCGACTTCGCTGGCGTCGAGTTTCGCCAGCGAGGCCAGTCGGCGCAGGTCGTCGTCACCCTGCTCGTAGGCCCAGGCGGCCTTGTGGGTCAACAGGCGTGCCCGCTCTATCTTGCGGTCCATCTCGACTATCATGTCACGGACAGCGTCGAACTTGCCGATAGGCTGGTCGAACTGCTCGCGCTCGGTGGCGTACTCGTGGGCCGCCTCGTATGCACCCTGAGCAAGCCCCACCGACAGCGCCGCAATCGAGATACGACCGCCATCAAGCGTCTTCTTGGTCTGCTCCCAGCCTTCTCCCTCCTCGCCGAGCAGGCGGTCGGCGGGGATTCGGACGTCGTCGAACTGTAGCTCACACGTCGGGGAGGCGTTTAGCCCCATCTTGTCCCAGACGGTCGTCACCTCGACGCCGTCGGCCTCGGGGTCGACGATGAACGTGGAGATGCCGTCATAGCCCGCGTCGGGGTCAGTGACGGCCTTGACGACGATGGAGCCAGCGACGTTGGCGTTCGTGATGAACTGCTTGGTACCGTTCAGGATGTACTCCCCGTTCTCCCGGAGCGCCCTGGTGTTCATGTCGCTGGCGTCGCTGCCGCTTTCCGGTTCGGTCAGCGCCCACGAACCCAGACAGTCGCCTTCCGCAAGCGGGCGCAGCCACCGCTCCCGTTGCTCGTCGGTGCCAAACAGTTCGATTGGTTTCGCGCCCAGCGAGACGTGGGCGGCATACGAGAGACCGATAGACCCGGAGACACGTCCCAGTTCCTCTGTCACCAGCGCGTAGAGCAACTGGTCGCCGCCGAGTCCGCCCCACGCCTCGTCGATGGGGACGCCCATCACGTCCAGTTCCGCCAACTGGTCGAAAATCTCGGCCGGAAAACGGTGGTCGTCCTCGATGTCCTGTGCGATGGGCGCGATTTCCGCCTCGCAGAAGTCTCGGATGGACTCGCGTGTCATCCGGTGTTCGTCCGGGAGCGTGAAGTCCATGCGGTTGTCTACGGTGTCTGTCCACATATACCACAGGGGCGACACGGGACCGTCGCTCGGGGCGACAGGAGCGATTGGCCAGGTCGTGAGAGTCGGGCAGTTCCAGGGAAGCCCCGCCGTAACGGTTTACTCGCCCGCCGTCGTTTGCTGGGTTGTGTCTATCCGCCGCCTCCTCCGCGGTAACGTCCCCGACGACGTAGTCGAAGACATCGCGGCCGACGTGAGTGGACGCTACGGGGAGTCAGTAACGTCCGTCGAACTGTTGGACGCCGACAACTGGCTCTCGACACCGTGTGTCGTCAACGAGCAGTGGTTTGTGAAGATAATCACTGCACAGAACACGCTCGTCCACGGACTGTTGACCACGGGCCGAAATCTCGGCGTCTTCTCCAGCGGGACGGAGGGCTTTTTCGAGCGCTTCGGGACACCAGTAGGGATGGCCGAACACGAACTGGAAGCCACCCGTCGGATGCGTGAGTTAGGCGTCAACGCCCCGGAACCCCTGGAGGCGTTCGAACACGACGGCTACGGCGTCGTCGTCCTCGAATACGTCCCGAACTTTGCCACGCTCGATCACCTCTCGACGGAGACAGTCGAGGGCGTCGCCCCAGACCTCTTCGAGGCACTCGCGCGCATGCACGAGGCGGGTCTCGCCCACGGCGATTTGCGGGCGGAGAACGTCCTCGTCGTCGACGGCGACCTCTATTTCATCGACGCGACGAAGGTCAGGGAAAACGCCATCGAGGAAGCCCGGGCCTACGACGTGGCCTGCGCGCTGGCAGCGCTGGAACCGCTTGTCGGCGCTCGCGCAACCGTCGACGCCGCTGCCGGAAGCTACGACGACGCAACGCTCATCGAGGCCGACAGCTATCTCGACTTCGTCAGCGTCAGACCCGACCACGACTTCGATACCGTCGCCGTCAAGGGGTATATCTCAAACGTCGTCGGGTGAGTTATTCCAGCAGTTCACGCGTCCGGCGGTGACGATACCGGAACATGGGGTCGAGACCGACCACTGCGAGCGGGCCGAGGACGCGTCCGACCTCGCCCAGCGGGAGTTGGTACTCGACGTGGTCCCGGACGATGGTGTCGGTGCCGTCGGCATAGAACAGGTGAGTGTGTTCCCACTCCGCGAACGGGCCGTCTTGCATCGTATCACGGAAATACGCCGACCCGTCGGTGCGCTCGCGGGCGACGATGTCGGAAATCCACGCTTGCCGCGGTCCGACGCCGAAAGGCCGGACCGACGACTCGACGACCGACCCGGCTTCCAGCACGTCGGGGTCCGGTTCACCGTCGGGGCCGCGAGCGGCATCGATACGGATGTTCATCCAGTTCGGCGTCAACGCAACCAGTCCCCGTTCTGTCGAGTGAAACTCCCAGACCTCCTCGAAAGGGGCGCGTACACGAACCGACCGCTCGTAGACGGGCATACGCATACTACGGCAGAGACCGGGAAAATACCATCGTAGCGCGCAGCGTCCGGACGAATCCAGAAATTACGGCCAGACGCCGCCCTCGCGGAACGTCTGGAGGACCCGGCGGAGAGCGACCACGTACATCGCCGTCCGGAGGTTCGGCACCTCGTGACTCTCGTAGACGTCCACCAGGTCGTCGAAGGCCTCCGTGGTGACCCGTTCGAGTTCGTCGTTGACGCGCTCTTCCGTCCAGTGGAACCGCTGGCGGTTCTGGACCCACTCGAAGTAGGAAACCGTCACGCCACCGGCGTTGGCGAGGATGTCCGGAACGACATAGACATCCTTCTCGACCAGTACCTCGTCGGCGTTAGGCGTCAGCGGACCGTTTGCCGCCTCGACGATGACATCGGCCTGCACCTCTCTCGCGAGGCGCTCGTCGATAGCGTTTTCCAGTGCCGCCGGAATGAGCACGTCGACATCCAGTGTGAGCAGTTCGTCGTTGGTCAGTTCCTCGGTCGCACCCTCGAAGTCGACGACGCTGCCGGTCTCGCGTTTGAACTGTTTGGCCGCCCGCTCGTTGAGTCCGTCGGGGTTGTAGATAGCCCCAGAAGAATCGGAGACGGCAACGATATCGGCACCGAGGTCATCGAGCAGGTACGCGGCGACGGAGCCGGCGTTACCGTAGCCCTGCACCGCGACCGTCGCGTCGGCGATGTCGCGCCCGAGATAGGCGAACATCTCCCGTGCGGTGAGCATCACCGACCGGCCCGTGGCCTCCACGCGGCCCGCGCTGCCACCGCTCTCGATTGCTTTCCCGGTGATGACGCCGGGTTCGGTGGTGTTTTCAAGCGTCTCGTAGGTGTCCTTTATCCAGTTCATCTCCCGCTGGCCGGTGTTGACATCCGGTGCCGGAATGTCCCGGTCCTCGCCGATGATGGGGCGCAGTTCTTCGGCGAACGACCGGGTGAGACGCTCGAGTTCGTCAGCAGAGAGGTTTATCGGGTTGACCCGGATACCACCTTTCCCGCCGCCGTAGGGAATGCCCACGGCCGCACACTTGTAGACCATCCACCCTGACAGCGCCTTCACTTCGTCGCGGTCGACACCGGGATGATAGCGGATACCGCCCTTGTAGGGACCACGGTCACCGTTGAACTGCGACCGGAACGCCTTGAACACTTCCAGCGAGCCGTCGTCCATCTCGACGGTCAGATTCGTCTCCAGAACGCGTTCGGGGTGTTTCAGTCGCTCCAGTTCGCCATCCTCGACATCGATAAACGCCGCCGCGTCGTCGATCTGCTCCTGCAGACTCTCGAACGGGTTCACGTCATCCTCTGCCATATCCTATCGGTCTGTGAGCGGCAATAAAAGGCTACCGCCAGCGGTCTCCCCGGCTAGCGGTTCGCCACCGCAGCACGTTCGAGGATTCGTTCAGCCTGTGCAAGCAGCGGCGCGTCTATCATCTCGCCGTCGACGGCGAAAGCCCCCACGTCGTCGGCCTCCTCGCGGGCATCGAGAACACGCTCGGCCCAGGCAACCTCTTCCTCGGTAGGCGTAAACGCCTCGTTGATGACGGTGACCTGCCGCGGGTGGATTGCCATCTTGCCGTCATAGCCCATCTCGATGCCCCTGCGGGTGTCCGCACGCAGGCCGTCGGTGTCCTCGAAGTCAGTCCACAGTGTGTCGATGGCGTCGACACCGGCCGCGCTGGCCGCGGCAACGACCCGCTGGCGGGCATAGAGTACCTCCGTTCCCTCCGGGGTCCGGGTCGCACCCACGTCCGCAACGTAGTCCTCGGCACCGAACAGCAGGGCGTCGGTCGCATCCGCGCGGGCGATTGCCTCCGCATGGAGGACGCCGGCGGCGGATTCGATGAGCGCAAGCACCGGCACGTCCGTGTCGTGTTCTTCGAGCAGTTGGGCCAGTGTCGTCACATCCGCAGCGTCAGCGACCTTCGGGAGCATCACGCTGTCCGGTGTCACGCCACCCGAGAGGACCGTATCGAGGTCGTCATCCGCGGTGATTCCGGTCGGGTTGATGCGGACACAGACCTCACACGCCGGGTCGAGGTCGGACAGCGCCTCGTTGACCGCCCGCCGGGCACGGTCCTTCTCGGCCGGGGCGACGCCGTCTTCGAGGTCGAAGACCACCACGTCAGCGCCGCTATCGGGTGCCTTTCGGAGTTTGTCCGGCTGGTCGCCGGGCGCAAAGAGCACGCTACGTCTGGCCATGGAGGATGTTCGCCGGGCTGAGGGTTTAGTCGTGGGGGTGGGAGGAGCCGCCCTGCATGACAACTGGCAGGAAGCTTTTTCCGGAGCCAGCCGTTGGGCGGGGTATGACTGGTCTGTACTACGAGGACTTCGAGGTCGGCGAGACTATCGCCCACGGGAAGCGACGCACCATCAGCGAGAGCGACAACCAGCGGTTCTGCGATATGACGATGAACCAGCAGCCACTGCATCTCGATGCCGACTTCGCGTCGGACACCGACTTCGGCGAGCGAGTGGTCAACGGCCTGTACACGATGTCACTTGCCGTCGGCCTGACGATTCCCGACACCACCGAGGGAACCATCGTTGCCAACCTCTCGTATGACAACGTGGAACACCCCAGCCCCGTCTATCACGGGGATACCGTCCGCGTTCAGTCGACGGTGACCGACAAACGGGAGACCAGCGACGGCGCGCGCGGGGTCGTGACGATGGGCGTCGAGGTCTTCGTCGTCGACAGGGACGGCGAGGGTGGAGCCGACGGCGAGACGCTCGTCTGTTCCTTCGAGCGGACAGTACTCGCACTGAAAGAGGAGCAGTAGTCGTGGCCGGCGGGCCGCTCAGACCACGACATACGTGATGACCGCGGCATTAATTGCCACTGCGAGGGCGGACGGGAGTCCAAGCCCGATGGGAACGAGCGCACCGTGGCGGTCGGGGACAACGAGACGACAGCAGAGACCGACGCCCAGCGCCATCGATTTGAGCGCATAGAGGCCGAGCACGCCAACTGCGTCGATGGCAGCGTTCGCGACGGGGTTGAGTTCCCTCAGACCGAGGGTCAGCCCGTGAACAGTGAGGGTCACGTCGACCAGCATCGCGGCGACGACTGCGAACCAGAGTTCGCGCTCCGCGGACCTGGTCCAGTGACTGAACCGACCGAATCGTGAGTCGGACACGTCGCGTTGAGAGGGTGGGTCAGGGCGGCCCACCCCGCGAAGGGCGTCTGGGAGCTGCATTGACTGGGGAACACACCGGAGCGTCTGTCAGGGCCACAGGCGTCTGACGCCCCGGCAGTGGCTTCTGGACCCGGCCACCCCATTGTTACTCGCTCGTTATTGACCCCTACACCCGGCCTGTCGAGTGAATATGTAGTCTAACATGAGGTAGGCCGCTACTATCCGGTACACAGACTTGATACTCGACTACAGTTCAGACGGTATCTCCGGCCGTGTGACTGCCGCGCCGAGGTCCGCGAGTTCCTCGGCTGCCCGTTCGACCGGTGTCTGTGACGGAGTCGCCAGCGGCTCGACTTCCTCGACGCAGCGAACTGTCCAGTCGCCGCCGACCACGACGGCCGCACGCGCGGGCACGTCAGTGTGTGTATCGAACTCGTCACGGCGGAGGCCGTATGAGTCCGCGACAGACCCTCGCCAGTCCGAGACCAGCGGATAGGTGAGACCGAACCGGTCGGCGTAGGCAGTGTGTGCATACAGCGAGTCCGCGCTGATGCCGACGACGGCAACGTCATCGCGGTCGTGCCAGCCCGCCTCCGCCACGGCGACGAGGTCCGCGGTCGGGGCAGGGACGAAATCGACCGGGTAAAAGAGGAGGACGACGGCCGCGTTCTCCTCGACGAGCCGGAAGAGTTCGAGTTCCTGGGCGGCCTCTCCGACGGCCGCCGGTGCGATGAAATCCGGGGCCGTCTCGCCAGTGGTAACCATACACCTACGTCACACTGCCCGACCAAAAGCATCGCGGCGGACGACACATCCCGGGACGGCGACAGAGGGACGGGCCTTTGGTCGTGGCGGCCAACCAGGCGACATGGACTCGCTCTCACGGGTTCGCACCAGTGCGCCCGACCCACTCGTCATCGCCCGTGTCGGACTCGGGACGATGGTCTTTCTCGCCGGCGTCCACAAGCTACTGGCCCCCGGCGCGTGGGCGGCCTACGTGACCGACTGGCTCGCGCCGTGGCTGGTCGTCTCGCCTGTCACTTTCATGCTCATAAACGGCGTCCTCGAAGTCGGCTTCGGCACGGCCATCGTAACCGACCGCTGGACCGTCTTCACCGCCGGTGTCGCCGCCGTCTCGCTGTCAGCGACCGCCGGCTATCTCGTGTTCGTCGCGTTGCTCGACGACGGACTCTTCGTCGATATCCTCGTCAGGGATGTCGGATTGGCGGCGCTGGCGTGGGCTGTCGTCGTCGACGCGCTCGGGTCCGACAGCGTCGACTAACGGGGTCGTCGAAACGACGCCGAGACAGGGTGTGGCCTCAGAACGTGTGGCCGTCGTCGACCGAGTCGTCCCGCAGTGCCGGGTCGCCGTAGTCGTCGACGCCACCGAGGCCGTCGTCGAACTCCTCTTCGGTCGTCGACTGGGTCTCGTTGTAGACCGAGATGCCGCGCGAGAGCAGTTCCTCGATGGCCTGCTCGCGGTTCAGGAACTCACCCTCCTGGACGACGCGGGTAATCTTGCTCTCCATCTGGTCCGGCAGGGAAACCTCGTAGGTGGGCATACACCACCCTGAGGAATGCGGTCGCCTAAACCTGCCGCTTCGGAATTCTCTAGAGGACGGTCCCGTGTTTCTTGTCGGGGCGGTCTTTCTGAACGTCCTCGTAGAAGGCAAAGCGGGCACGCAACTCCTCGCGCAACTCGCTTGGCGGGACGATTTCGTCGATGACGACCTCGCTCGCCATCCGACGGGCGTCGATATCCTCGCGGTACTCCTCGCGGAGTTGTTGCTCGCGTTGCTTGCGCTCCTGTTCGTCCTCGATATCGTCGAGTTTGTTCGCGTAGACGGCGTTGATGGCTGCTTCCGGCCCCATGATGGCAATCTCTCCGGAGGGTAACGCGATGGTGGATTCGGGGTCGTAGGCAGGGCCGGACATCGCGTAGATGCCGGCACCGTAGGCCTTCCGGACGACGACACACTGCTTTGGCACCGTCGCCGAGGAGGTGGCGTAAATCATCCGCTTGCCCTGTTCGAGGATGGCCTCTTTCTCGACGCCCGAGCCGGCCATGAACCCCGGCGTGTCCGCGAGATAGAGCAGCGGGATGTTGTAGGCGTCGCATTTCCAGATGAACTGGGCGGCCTTCTCGGCGGCATCGGGGAAGATAGCGCCGGCCCGCTGTGCGGGCTGGTTCGCGACGATGCCGACCGGCCGACCGTCGATGCGAGCGAAACCGGTCAGAATCTCCGCACCGTACTCGGGCTGGAGTTCGAACCACGACCCGGCGTCGACAACTCGCTCGATGACATCGGTCATGTCATAGCCCCGGTTTGGTTCCTGTGGGACGACGCCGTCGATGCCTTCCGGGGAGCGGGCGGGCGAGCAACCTTCGGTCCGGGGCGGGTCGTCGTCGGCACTGTCCGGCAGATAGGAGAGCAACTGTGCGACCAGCTCACGGGCGTGTTCCTCGTCGTCGGCGACGAGGTCGGCACTCCCGGAGTGTTTGGCGTGGACATCCGGCCCGCCGAGGTCCGCCAGCTCGATTTGCTCGCCGGTGACCATCTCGACCATCCGCGGACTGGCGATTGCCAGCGCCGACATCCCGCGGACCATCACCGTGAAATCGGCGAAGACGGGGGTGTAGGCCGCGCCGGCGATACAGGGACCGTAGAGCACGCAAATCTGTGGGACCAGCCCCGAGAGCAGCGAGTGGTTGTAGTAGTATTTCCCGATGCCCTCGCGGTTGGCGAAAAAGCCCGTCTGCTGGTCGATGCGCCCGCCCGATGAGTCCATCAGGTACAGCAGTGGCTGGCCGGTCTTCATCGCGCGCTGTTGCATCCGGAGGAACTTCTCGACGCCGCGGGCGGCCATGCTGCCGGCCTTGACCGTGAAGTCGTTGGCCATGAAATGCACGTCCCGCCCCTCGAAAGCGGCAGCGCCAGTAAGCAACCCGTCAGCCGGCATGCGGTCCTCGGTTGGGCCCTCCCCGTCCTGTGTCTTTGCGTCCTCGTGCCACTCGTCGAAGGCCGCGAACTTGCCGTCCTCGAAGTGTAGACCGTCCTCGCCGAACCAGAGGTCCAGCCGGTCGCGGACGAACAGTTTGCCCTGGTCGGCGAGACGCTCCCGGTACTTCTCGGGACCGCCGGCCTCGATGTCGGCGATCTGCTCGCGGAGTCGCTGCTCGCGCTCGGTCGGGCCGAGCTCGTCGCCGTCGGCGGCAGTCCCGCCGGACGTGGCTGCGCTTTTCTCCCCCGACGACGCGCTTGGAGGGTCCTGTGTCGTGGCAGGTTCGTCTGCGTCGCCGACGTAGACATCGACTGTCTCACCGACGTGGTCGGCGACGGCGGCGGCGATTGCACTGGCCTCTTCGGGACTCGCCTCCGCTGCGATGCGGAGTTTCATACCCCCTCCAACGCCCGCAACTGTCAAAATGGTTCACCCTGAGAAGTTTATAAGGGCGGACGACGTACGGCCGACGATGAGTCTTCGTCGGTCCCTGTCGAGCCTGCGGTCGGGGAGTCATTCTGCCCGCACTCACCCGCCGACCGTGGTGCTTCTGGGTGCACTCGCGGTCGGACTCTGCTGTCTGGTGGCCGTCTCGCTGGTCGGGACTGCCGGCGCGACGGTGCCCGACGGCCAGTACGAACACAACGGAACCGACGACCAGGGGCCACAGATGACCGGCGGCGAACGGGTCAACGACACCGCAATCGCGGTGACTATCGCGGACAACCACGACGTAAACGAGAGTACCATCACCCCCGAGGACTTCCTGCTGGAGCGGGCAAGCGTTCAGAACGTCAGCACGACCGAAAACGGGACCAACGCGACTGCGGTCCTCAAACTGAGCCGGCGCGTCGACATCGACGACATGACCGTCGCGCTCCGGGCGGACGCCGGCATCGTCGACACGAACGGGAACAGAATCGACACCGACGATATCGTCATCGTCGACAACATGGATGGCGTCCCGCCGGCGCTCGTGGACTTTTCGGTGACGAACGCCACCGGTAGTCCCGCGACGATCAGTCTCGAAGCGTCAGAGCGACTCGGGGACCTCAACGTCTCGGTCAGTGGGGCGGCGAGCGACCATCTCGATATCACCGGGTTCGAGGAAAACGGGACGGTCTACGAGCGGACCTACCGTCCGGAGACGGACGGGACTGTCGTCGTGACGCTGGAGAACGTGACCGACGAGTCGAACAACACCCGCGACACCGATTCGAGCGCGGAGATTCTGGTGGACCTGACAGGCCCCGACGCCGACGCGGCGCTGGACCTCGCTAACTCCGCGAACCTGACAATTACCTTCGACGGCGGCCAGTCGAGTGACGCCAACGGCATCACGACATACACCTGGGACTTCGGGGACGGGACATCCACGACCGGGCAGCGGGTCTCACACGAGTTCGTCCCGGGGAACTACACGGTGACGCTGACGGCAGCAGACCCCTACGGCAACGTGGGAACGGACACCCTGACGCTCAATCTCTCGACGGGGTCAGGGAACGTCACCGATATCAACGAATCGGAACTCGGGGACCGGCTGGGAACCGGACTGAGCGTCGACGTACAGCGGGCGACGGAAGGAGTCTCTGCTGAAGCCGTCGTCGCCGTCGAGAACGGTCGTGCTGGTACCCCCGTCACCATCGGCCGCGTCGATACGGCCGGCACGGCACTTGCCACCCACAGCGGCGTGACGCTTTCGGGTATCGAGGTGACGCTCGCGACGAACCGGTCGTTCGACCTCGGGCTCTCGATGGCCGGCGCGGACACTGTCTCCGACGCTGCCGGTGCCACCGGAATGCAGTCACTCGCCGGGTTTACCGTCGTCAACGCGGTCCCCGACGGCGACGTGGCCAACGCGACGATGCAGTTCAGCGTCGAGCAGAGCCGATTGGCGGAGCTAAACGTGACTGCCAGCGACGTAGCGCTGTATCGCCAGCACGACGGCGAGTGGCGGCGTCTGGAGACGACAGCACTCGGCGCTGCCAACGGCACACAGCGGTTCCAGGCCGACTCTCCGGGCTTTTCGCGCTTCGCAGTCCTGGCCGAAGGCACACCTGCGGTCGGTGTGACGGCCGCGGAGGTGACGACCCCGGCGGTCGAACCCGGCGAGGAGTTCTCCGTGACGGCGACCGTCGAGAACCCCCGTAACGAGTCGGCCACCTTCACCGCGGGGCTGGCCGTCGACGGGGGCGTCGTCACGACCGAGCAACTCTCCATCGGCGCCGAGAGCCAGGGGACGGTCAGCCTCAACACCTCGCTCGATGAGACAGGGACGTACGACCTGTCGGTCAACGACACGGCCGCAGGACAGGTGACGGTTACGGCGGCCAGTGAGAACACCGGGAACAACGACTCGGACGACATGTCCGACGGTAACGAGTCAGGCGGCGACGACGGGCAGTTCGTCGTGACCAACGCCTCGCTGAGTGTCGAACAGGTCGACCCCGGCACCCCGTTTCTCATCAACGCGACCGTCGAGAACACCGGCACGGAGAGTGCGGGCTTTACCGCCGGCATTGAAGCCAACGGCAGCGTCGTCTACACCAAACCGCCGAGCGAACAGATACCGCCGGGTGAAACGCGACAGATACAGGTTCAGTTCTTCTTCGAGGACGCCGGCGAGTACCACATCGCGATCAACGGCACCGACGCCGGCACGCTCCGGGTCGGCGATGTCGGCAACGGAAGCGAGGAGTCCGACGGCGGCGGCCTGCTCGCGTCCGTGCTCGGATTGGTTCCCATGGGCATCGTCCAGCCGCTTGTGCTGTTTGTGCTCCTTCCACTTGCGGTCATCTTCGGCATCCTGAAAGGACTGGCCTACTACCTCGGCTACTGAGCCGGAAGCTGTTCTAGGACAGCGCCGCTTCCAGACGGTCGATGAGTGATTCGTTGCCGACGAACACCGGCGAGCGCTCGTGCAACTCCGCCGGCGTCTTCCCGAGCAGCGATTCGGAACCGTCTGAACAGGCACCGCCCGCCGTCTCGACGACGTAGCCGATGGGGTGGCCCTCGAACTGGAGGCGGAGTTTCCCTTCCGGACGGTCGGCGAGCATGGGATAGCCGAAGATGCCGCCGTAAGTCAGTACCTGGTTCACGTCGGCGACCATCGCGCCGCCGTAGCGCAGTTTGAGTCGGTCGGCTTCGATGTCATCGACGTAGGCTCGGAACGCCTCGGTCCAGTCGGGAATCCGCCCGCCGAAGCCATAGACCACGGGGTCTGTGGGGACGCTGAGGTCCTCGGTCAGCACCTCGCGGTCGCCGTCACGGAGCAGATACTCGGTGACCGTGCCGTCGCGGGCCTCGACCATGGTCGTGATAGGGCCATAGAGGACGAACCCGGCAGCGACCATCGCATCACCCGGAGCGGGGAGCGACTCCTCGAAGACGCCGACGATGGTTCCCATGCCGTTGTTCGATTTGAGGTTCGAGGAGCCATCGAGCGGGTCACAGGCGACGTGGTACTGCCCGCCGTCGGCCTCGATAACGTCCTCCCGTTCTTCGGAGGCATAGGAACCGACATCGTCGATGTCCAGCAACCGCTCTTCGAGCAGTTCGTCGGCGTAGACATCCGCCGCGAGCTGCTGTTCGCCGCTTGGGTTCTCCGCTTCCTCGTAGGCGCGACGCTCCGTGAGTGCGTCACGGACATCGCCAGCGGTGCGTGCGACCGTCTCGAAGATGGCCTCTATCGGAGACATCGCCGACTACTCCCCGGCGGCGTCGAGTGCAGTGTCGACGGTCGTCTCCTCGAAGATGACCTTCTCCAGGGCGTCGAGGATGCGGGTCGGGTTCTCCCGCTGGAAGACGTTCCGGCCGACGGCGAGGCCGACCCCGCCGGCGTCGATGCAGGCTTTGACGTTCTCGAGGAACTCGCGGTCGCTGGTCTTCGAGCCGCCGGACATCACGACGCGAGTCTTGCCGGCCATCCGGACGGCCTGCTCCATGTCCTCCTTGCTGCCGGGGTTTTTGACCTTCGCGACATCGGCGCCCAGTTCCAGCGCCTGCCGGGCGGCGTAGGCGATGGTGCCGGGCTTCGTGTCGTTTTTCAGGCCCTGGCCGCGCGGGTACGACCACATGACGAGGGGGAGGTCGTACTCGCGGGCTTTCTCCTGGGCATCACGGAACTCCTCTGCCATCTCGATTTCGTTGTTCGAGCCACCATAGAGGGTGAAGCCGAGGGCATCGGCGTTCAGTTCCTCGGCGGCGTACTCCACGGAGCAGTTGACCGCGGAGTCCGGTTCGCCCATCCAGAGATTCGAAGTGCCGTTGAGCTTCGCCAGCAGGTTCACGTCGTCCTCGTAGGAGGGATAGTAGGCCTCTGCGACGCCTTTCTGGACCGCGAGCGTCGTCACGGCCGGGTGGGTCGCAACCTCGAAGACGTGTTCTGGGTTTGCACTCTCCGGTACCTCCTCGAAGTCGACGGGACCGTGTTCCAGGCCGTGGTCGTACGCGAGGATGAGTACCTTTCCGTCTCGCGCCAGTGGCGTGTCGTCGAAGGGTCGCATGTGCGTGGGTGCGGCAGGTGCCAGTAAAGTTCTTTTGAACCCCCTGCAGAGTAGGCACCGTCAAACACACATACTCGTCAGTACGCTTTCAACACTGGCGGTCGTAGGGGACGTATGGTCGAATTGAACGATATCGAGACCGTCGGGGTCGTCGGCGCAGGACGGATGGGAAGCGGCATCGCACAGGCCGCCGCGACCCACGGCTACGATGTCATCCTCCGGGATGTCGAGTGGGAGTACGTCGACGGCGGCCTCGACGAAATCGAGCGTAGCCTGAACCGCTTCGTCGAAAAGGACAGACTCGGACAGGAGGCGGCCGACGCCGCCCGCGAGCGCATCACGGGGACGACCGACTTCGGAGACCTTGCGCCGGCAGACGTGGTCATCGAGGCCGTCATCGAGGACATGGACATCAAAAAGGAGGTGTTTGCAGACCTCGACAGCATTACCGACGAAGGGGTCGTACTCGCGACGAACACCAGTACGCTGTCGATTACGAGCATCGCCGCCGCGACGGACCGCCCCGAGGACGTTGTCGGCATCCACTTCATGAATCCCGTCCAGTTGATGGACGGTGTCGAAATCGTCGACGGCGAGAAGACCACCGAATCGACCCTCGAATTCGCCCACGCCTTCGCGGAGGATCTGGACAAGACCACCTGGGAGTCAGCCGACAAGCCGGGGTTCGTCGTGAATCGCATGCTGATGCCCTGGATAAACGAGGGGATTCGCGCCTACGACGAGGGCGTCGCGACGAAAGCCGACATCGACCGCGGGTTGAAACTCGGGACGAACGTCCCGATGGGACCGCTGGAACTGGCCGACCACATCGGACTGGACGTGGTCTTCGATGCCAGCAAAACGCTGCACGAGGAACTTGGCGACCGCTACAAGCCGGCCTACCTCCTCAAACGGAAGGTCGAAGCCGGCGACCTCGGTAAGAAGACCGGCAAGGGGTTCTACGAGTACCGGGAGTGAGAGGTTCCTGCCGGGACTGCCTCAGAGGTGGGCGACGAAGACGGGCACGTCGGCGTTCTCGACGACCCGCTGGGTCACGCTGCCAAGTCGGACGTAGCGCTCGTGGTCGCTGCGGCCGCGGGTCCCGATGACGATGACATCGACCCCTGCCTGCTGTGCGTACTCGAGGACGCGTGGGCCGGGAATGCCGGTCCGGACTGCCGTCTGTGCATCGAGGTCGAACTCCTCGGCGCGCATGGCGACCTCCTCGACGGCACGCTCTGCCTGCTTTTCCATCGTCTCGCGCGCTTCCTCGCGGCGTTCGGCGGGCAACTCCTGGTACTTGCGCTCGTCGACCACGGAGAGGCCGTGGACGGTCGCGTCGTGGTTCTGGGCCATCGTCATGGCATGCTCCAGCACCTCGACAGTCTGTTCGCTGCCGTCTGTCGGAACGAGAATACCATCGTACATACGAAAGCGTTGGGCGGGAACGTACTTCAACTGACACGGGCGTTTTCATCACCCGGGACTGGACGGTAACGATACCGCACGGTGGGCACTCTCCCGTGTCCCCGTCACTCACGACGGCACGGGCAGTGTCGCGGGATGCTCTCGGTGCCAGCCGTTGTAGGGACACGACCCTGACATCGACACCTGCTGGGGGTCGACACAGTTCGGGCGTCTGCTCACCGGCCCAGTACCGGCATAACCCGCTCCTTTCGAGTGCAGATTCGACAGCAGAGTGGCGATTACAGCCAGTCGGCACCGCTTCCGAAACCGACCCCAGTTCGCCTATGTATCGCTCCCGACGGCTATCGAGTCGTCAGGTTTCGGGCATCGGCAGTAGTATAATGACGGCACCGGAACAAGCGCCTGTATGGACTTCAGTCCCACACAGGAGCAACAGCAGATTCGGGACATGGTTGCAGAGTTTGTCGACGAGGAAGTCGTCCCAGAGGCGAGTGATATCGACGAGACCGACGAGTTCCCCCAGGACATCATCGACGAGATGGCCACACTCGGGCTGATGGGCATGCCGATTCCCGAGGAGTACGGCGGTGCCGGACTGGATTATCACAGCTATGCGATGGCGCTAGAAGAAATCTCCCGGGGCAGCGGCGGACTCGGGACCATCGTCGCCGCACACATCTCGCTGGCCTGTAACATGGTGTACGACTTCGGTGAGGAGCGCCAGAAAGAGGAGTATCTCGTCCCGCTGGCCGAAGGTGAGGAGATCGGAGCCTTTGCACTCTCCGAAGCCGGTGCAGGCAGTGACGTACCTGCCATGGAGACCACCGCCGAACGCGACGGTGACGAGTACGTCATCAACGGCGGGAAGCTCTGGATTTCCAACGGCTCGGTCGCTGACACGGTCACACTCTTTGCCAAGACCGACCCGGAGGCCGGCGGCAAGGGAATCTCCTCGTTCATCGTCCGCCCCGAGGAGGACGACGGGTTCATCGTGGAGGGGACCGAGCACAAACTCGGCGACAAGGGCTGTCCGACCGCTGAACTGCGTTTCGACGAGATGCGCATTCCGGAGGCCCGGCGTATCGGCGAAGAGGGGGACGGTCTCCGGCAGGCCCTGAAGACGCTCAACGGCGGGCGAATCACCATCGCGGCCCGCGGTGTGGGTATCGCACAGGCCGCTCTGGACCAGGCTCTGGCATACGCACAGGACCGCGAGCAGTTCGACCAGCCCATCAGCGACTTCCAGGCGATCCAGCACAAACTCGCGGATATGGATACGAAAGTCCAGGCCGCCCGCATGCTGATGCATCTGGCGGCGGACAAGAAGATGCGCGGTGAGCGATACGTCAAAGAAGCCGCACAGGCCAAACTCTACTCCTCAGAGGTCTCCCGGGAAGTCGCCAACGAGGGCATCCAGATTCACGGCGGCTACGGCTACGTCAAGGACTTCCCCGCCGAGCGGTTCTATCGCGACGCCAAACTCAACGAAATCTACGAGGGGACCAGCGAAGTACTCCGGAACACCATCGCGGACCAGCTTCTCGAATAGGACGAGCGGCTTTTTCCGCCACCCGTAGCAACACATCCTCCAAAAATACATCCGTACGGAGTACATATAGTCACGTATGATACGAGCCGTCCTCTCCAGTCTGTGGACGCGCCTCGCCGAGTGGTGGGCCGTCGAGGACCCGGACGAGCGCATCGAGGGCTCGGGCGACGTGTATCTGGACCCCGCGTACAACGGTCGGTACACGGCGGAGCGCCGACTCCAGCGACTCGCCGACGCACAGGAGGAGGCCGACGGCTCCGACGACCCATCTCAGTAGTTACTCGGATAGCTGGTCGGTGAGCCAGTCGTGGTGCTCGCGCAGGTGCTTCTCGCCGGCCTCAGTAAGGACGTACACGTCGTGGATGCCATCGGTTTCCGTGGCGACGAAGCCGCTGTCCGCCATCGCATCGAGCGCCCCGTAGAACGATTTTGGCTCGATACGCTCGTCGTAGTGTGACTCCAGTCGGGATTTCAGCGCCTGTGCCTGCAGTCGTTCGCCGGCCAGCAGGGCACAGAGGTCCCGTCGCCGACCGCTCTGGAGGAACTTCGTCATTGTCGGTACCGCGGGAGCGTCGGGCTTTGCAGTTGCGGTCGACCGTGACGGCGGTCAGCCAGTGCAGTTCCACGCCCCGAAGCTGATGCGCTCGCGCTCGCCGCCGTCAGTGGGGTCGAAGACGTAGACGAGCCGGAGGTGTGTCATCCGGTCGTCGTGGCGCTGATTCCAGCGCGAGCAGAGATAGCCGGCGAGTGGCTCCCGGAGTTGCCGTTCGGGGTCGCTGTCGAGTTGGTACAGGAGCTTCCGCCAGCGCTCGTTGCCGAAGGTATCGCTGACATCGGCGGGTCGTTGCCACGTGACTGGCGCTTCCCTGAGAGCGTCGACGCGCTCGCCTGACTCAAGCGTCGCGGGTGCGACGTAGTAGCTGTCCTCCGTCGGCGGTCGGGGCGCGAACATGTCCCACCCCTTGTCCGTGACGCTGTCGGGTGGGTCGCCTGGTGGCTGGACGAGGCCGAGGCTGATACCGTTTATCAGGAGCATCGTCACCAGCAGTCCGGCCACGAGAACGCGGGCAGCGGCGGCGAGTCGTCCCCGGGCAGACGACCGCAGTCGCCAGTCAGGACACGCGTCAGCGAGTGATTCGACCCGCCTCGCGGATAGTGTCGGCAGGCGGTCCCAGACGCCAGCGTGGAGAAAGGGGACCAGTGCCACGATAGAGATAAACGGGAACGTGCCAAGCGTCATGAAGACGACCAAACCGGCGTGACAGCCGACGAACGCAGTCGCGAGTGCGCTCCGTCGCCAGCCTGTCAGAACGACCAGCAGCGGCGACACGACGAGCAAAGCGAGCCAGAAATAGTTCGCGACAGTCAGCAGCGTCGGGAACTGGGCAATCCACTCCCCTGCCCACGACGTGTGCCGAGTGAGCGCGAAGGCGTACTCGACGGCCATCCCGTCGGGCCAGGCGTCGCCCCGGAGTTTCATGACCGCATTGGTCGCATAGACGATGACGACCTGCAACAGGAGAGCGGCGGTCGCAAGACTGACGATGCGGTCGCGTGCCTGACGGTCGTCGCGATGGACGGCATCGACGGCCCAGCGCTCGCCGAGCGGGAGAAAAATCGCCCACAGCAACAACTGTCGCAACAGGGAGTCCCCGCCGTGGAGGATGGCAGGATTGCGCGCGTGCAGAGAAATCAGGAGGACAAACGAGATGGCCGTCGCAAGCGTCGTCCGATAGCCGAGAAGTAACGAGAGTGCGGCCAGGCCGGCGAGAATAAAAAGCGTGACCTGCCACCAGACACTCCCCGAGAGAGCGTGAATGGAGAGGTGCCGAAATGCGGGGGCCTGCGTGGCGAGTGCCGACCGCGGGACGACACCCGAGTCGGTGTAGAAGGCAACGAGATTCCCGCTGCGCCGTAGCAGGTCCACCAGTAGGAGTGTGCCGAGTCCGATGCGAAAGGCAGCCAGCGCCCGCGCGTCGACAGCGATGCGGTCCCGGAGGATACCGCGGGCGCGCGTCCTGAAGGGGACTGCACGTTCGCCCATGCTACCGGAGGTGGGGTGAGCCCCGACAAATATCCTCCGTTCTGCCGGAGTGACAGAAGCGAGTCTGCGAACTACCGCCCGGAGAGATTGAGTCGGTCCCTGACTCCCTGTCCGCTACAGAGGCCAGCAGGTTGCGGTCGTCGTGGCCTTCACGTACGTACAACCGAGGGTATCAAGCCTGTTGGCACCATTCGACGGCGTCCTCGACGGAATCGAACGCCTCCGTGTCGGTGTCAGATTTGACGTTCATCTTCACCGTGTTAGCCATCATGCCGTCAGCGACGTATGCGAGCCGTTCTATCGAAACATCGTTGGCCAGCGCCGACCACTCCTCACTGATGTGGTCGAGTGTCTCTCGCATATCGCTGCCGAGTTCTTCGGCATTTTCGATGGCGATTACCGTGCCGTCTATCTGGTCTTTCGTTGCCTCGTTACGGAAGTGTTCTTCACTCTTTTTGACATCCCCCTCGGACTGAAAGTATGCGGAAAAGTCAGTAATGTGCCAGACACCGACGTTCTCCCTGGATTCGTACTCTACGTTATCGATATTGTGTATTGATACCATGGACCAATGTATGGAGCGGTAGTATATAAGCACAGTCCTGAATTTCAGCATTGATACTGTCTCAAATCCGGGCCGTCGCGCTGTCAGAGTCACTATCAGCGGCGTACTAAGGAGTATGCCGCGAAACAGCAACCACCACATCACCCACTTTTCATGTAAAGGCCGTCTGTGTCGGGTTATTCCTAGAGATTCAACCGTTCGCAGTCCAATCACCTGACGATGACCGACGCCGACAGCGAGGACCGGACTGCCAGCACCGAGGACATTACGGCGACGTACCGCGAGACCGATGGCGAGCGGATTCTCTCCTTCGAGAACAACGGCGGACAAGCCGCCATCGCCCAGAACATCGAGGGCTACGCGATGCTGAAAGTACGGACCGGACCGGACGGTGACGAACTGGAGCGATACTACGGGTTCGACATGGCGCTCGACCATGCCGCGGAGTTGCTCGGGCGGTCACCGCACGACCTGCCGGTGCCCGACGCTGCCGAAGACATGGGTATGTAAACCCGTCGGGCGGGCAGACTACCGTTCCTGTTCGAAGACCAGGCCGACAGTCGTGCCGTCCTGTTCCAGCGTCTCCACGAACCGCCAGCCCTCGTTGGCGTGTTCGTTGATGACCGACTCGATGGAGCTGATTTTCCCGCCTCTGGTATCTGTCACGTGGGTCGTGTAGACGTATTTGGCATCTGCCATACTGCTAGGTGGGACGCAGCAGGCAAAAGTCCCCGTACGTATTTGAGCATGCCAGCCGACAGTGTCGGTATGGACACTCTCGGAGGATTCGACCACCCGGCGTGGCTGACGGCGGTGGCGACTGGTGTGAGCTACGGTATCGTGTTACTCGGCCTGTTCGTGGCGCTGTTTGTCCTGCCGTATCTCCTGTTTCTCGCGCTGTAGTGGGTCCCCACCCGTGGACGGAGTCAGGTTTCCTCGCGGAGCCGAATCGACTCCCGGGACAGCGCCAGCCTGAACGTCGGGACAGTTTTGCGAACCCGCTCGACGGCACCCTTATCGACGAGACTGTGCAGCGCCGAGCGCACGTCGTCGACCGATGGGTCCCGACCCACGTCCTGGAGCGCGTGCAGTGTGGCGACCACACTCTGGGACTCTTCGTCGGGTTCGGGCAACACGTCAAGCGTTGCGGCCTGCAGGTCCGTCGCGTCGACGACCCGCTCGCTGTCGTCGGTCTCCTCGCCGGCGACGATGGCTTCGGCCTCCGGGGTTGCACAGATGAGACTGTCCTCGTTGCGGTAGTAGTAGTCTTTCAGTTCGGATTCGAGATACGAGTGCACCTCGCTCCCGCTGTCCAGTCCCCACCGCTCCTGGAGGGCGGCGTTTTTGGTCGGTTGCAACTCGACGATGTCTTCGAGTCGCTCCCGTGCCTCCGCTGAAAGGGTCATCACTCGACTGTACTCGCAGGGGGTACATCGGCGTTCCGAACTCGAACGGCGACCGCTGTTGGGTGTCAAACACGAGAGCAACCACTGTCGTCCCAGAGGGGAACCGTCCTGGCCGGGACTAGTCCAGACTGGCCAGCGTCTCGGCCACGTCGTCCCAGTGACTGCCCTGCCAGAAGTGCTGGCCACAGTCCGTACAGCGCCAGACGGCCACCTCTGCGGGGTCGGGCGCGTAGTCGGGCGTCCGTTCGTCCGGACCCACGCGGTCGACGAGTCCATTGCAGACGCCACAGCGGGAGGGTTCCGCCGCGAGGGTCAGGTCCACGCCGGCATCGGCGAGTTCCCGAAGTTGGTCCTCGATCTCCCGGGAGTCGAGCAAGAGCGCGTCCTCGGCCCGGTCCGCGAGTGTCCGACTGCGCGTGCAAAGCGTCCGGTCCTCAGCGCGGGCGCGTGCAAGTATCGCCTCGTCCTCGGTGATGCCCTCGTCCAGCGTGTAGGCGGCATCATAGCCACACATCCGGAGATATGTGGCAAGTTTGCCAAGCATCGCATCCAGCAGGAAACGACGGGTCATGCCGATATACCGGCTATCGTGTGCCAGGGACTAAAGGGTGTGTCAACCGCCGGTAACGACCGGGAACGTTATAGCAGCCAATCTGCAATGAGACGGTATGCGTCTCAGGACGAAGTACGCACTCGTCTTCCTCGCCGTCATGCTCGTCCTGGGCAGCGTTCTGTTCGTCTCCACCGAGCAGTTCAAACAGCAACTCATCGAGCAGGAACAACAGGAGGTCGACCGGACGGCCAACCTGACAGCGGGGCAGGTTAACAGTGCGGTCGAGAACCGCGTCGAATACGTTCGCGGGTTTGCCGGTCGAACGGACACGAGTAATCGCTCGGCCGTCAGGCAGAACCTCAGGGCGTTCGTTCGCGGGTCGAACTTCTATGCAGCACAGTTCATCCACCCGAACGGCACTATAATTGCCTTCGAAGGACATGTAGACGAGAGCCAGGCACGGGAAACCGTCGGGCGCAACGTCAGCGACCGGCAGTACGTCAAGCGGTTGCAGATTGACCAAGTGTCGACAGTGATTGCCACCCCCGAGCGGAGTGCGGACGGAAACTTCACGGCCGTCAGAATTGGCTCGGAGGTTCTCACCTCCGACGGGTCGGGCGAGATAGAACTGGCCGGCTTCCTCGTCGGCGCAATCAGACTCGACTCGGCGCGACTGTTTGCCGCCAAACAGCCACTGGAGACGGAGCGACAAACAGTCGAGATTACCGGCAAAAATGCGAGTGGAGCGACACTGACGCTGGACGGGGAAGAGGAGTCCTTCGACCAGAGCATCGATAGTACCGCAGCCATCGAAGCGACGGACTGGCAGTTGACCATGCGCCGTGACCGCTCACAGTTGACCGAACGGCTGGGCACCCTGCGGGCCGTCCAGAGCGCCGGCCTGGGGATGGTGTTTCTCTCCTTCGTCCTGCTTGGGGTCTGGGAGTACCGAACGAATCTCCGCCAGACGCGTCGCCTGCTCGATGGCTTCGCCGAACTGGAGTCGGGGAACTACGACCACGAGGTGGAACTGGAGGCCGCCGAGGAGTGGCGACAGATGAGCGACGGGTTCAACGAACTCGCCTCGGGGCTGGAACGCCGCGAGGAGAAGATTCGCGAGCGCGAACAGCAACTGAGCGTCGTCAACCGCGTCCTCCGGCACAACCTGAAAAACGAGATGACTGTCATCCAGGGCCAGGCAGAACTCATCCCCGTCTTCGACGACGAGGAACGCCGGGAGGACATTCTAGACACCATCACCGAAACCGCAGAGCGCCTGCTCTCACACAGCGAGAAGGCCCGCCACATCGACAGCGCAATCGAGAGCGCGAAAGAGGGGACCACGGCCATCGACTGCTCGGGGGTTGTCGACAAGGTCTGTGAGTCGGTCAGCGGCGACTATCCCGAGGTGGAACTGGAAACCGAGGTCGGGGAAGACCTCGAAGTCGACGCCATCAGCGCACTGGAGTACGGCGTCCAGAGCATCGTCGAAAACGCCTTCGAGCACAACGACAGCGACGACCCGTGGGTTCGCGTCTGGACCGAAGTCGACGACGGGACGGTCAAACTCTCGGTCGCGGACAACGGCCCCGGCATCCCGGCCCACGAAATCGAGGTACTGGAACGGGGGACCGAGACCGGACTGGAACACGGCAGCGGCGTCGGCCTCTGGCTGTCGTACTGGATTGTCAAACGCTCCGAGGGGACGCTGCGGTTCGTCCAGCGCGACCCCACCGGGACCGTCGTCACTATCGAACTGCCCAGAGCCAGCGGGGACGAAGAAGCCTGACCTGAGGCTACGAGGGGCCGTCGCCGCCAGTGTCACCATCGGAGGAATCACGCATACCAACGGTGTCCGGCCGCCAGTCGTGAGAGTCGTCGCTTTCCACCCAGTGTGTTGGAATTCGGACACATAGCGTCGGGTCCGGTCGGAACCGGCGCCAGACCGGACCAGTCGACTCACCCGAGGAACGACGCTATCTCGCCGCTGTCGCGGGTATTGAGAACATCCCCAGGCGTTGCCCAGCCACGACGGGCGGTGTGGACGCCGTAGCGGACAAACTCGTAGCTGCTCGTGCGGTGAGCGTCGGTGTTGATGACAATCGGTGCACCGGCGTCGATGGCCGTCTTGACGGCTCGGCCGGCGAGGTCGAGTCGCTGGGGGGTGGCGTTGATTTCGAGTGCGGTATCGTGGGCAGCCGCGACGCTGGCGAGGCGGTCGATGTCGATTTCCAGCCCGTTTCGCTCGTTGAGACGCCGACCCGTCGGATGGCCGATAGCGTCGACCTCGGGGTGTTTCACGGCCGCGACGAGGCGGTCCGTGCCGTCGCCATCCAGCCCCGCATGTGGTGAGGCAACGACGAAATCCAGTTCTGCGAGTACGTCCCCTGCCACCGAAACGGAGCCGTCGGTTGCGATATTGGCCTCGATGCCGGCGAAGACGGTGATGTCCGCATCGTCGGCGACGGCCCGGAGGTCGGGGAGTTGCTCCCGGATGTCGGCATCGTCGAGGCCGACGCCGCCGACCATCCCAGGTCCAGTGGCGTGGTCAGTGATGGCGATATAGTCGTGACCGAAGCGGGTCGCGCCCTCGACCATCGACCGGATGGACTCGGTGCCGTCGGACCAGTCGGTGTGGACGTGCAGGTCACCGCACACGTCGGCCGCCGTGAGAAGCTCCGGCAGGTCGCCCTCGGCTGCGGCGACAATCTCCCCGCGGTCCTCCCGGAGTTCCGGCGGAATCCACGGCAACCCCACGGCGTCGTACATCTCCTCCTCAGTCACACCGGCGACGCGCTCGCCAGCGCGCTTGCTGTCCGGGTTCTCGACATCGCTCACGTCGAAGACACCGTACTCGTTCATCTTCAACTCGCGTTCGATAGCGCGGTTGCGGAGCGTGACGTTGTGGTCCCAGCTACCCGTGAAATACTGGAGGGCGCTACCGAACGCCTCGGGCGCGACGACACGGAGGTCAACCCGGACACCGCCCGCGCGGACGCTCGCCTTGCCGGTACCGGCCTCGATGACATCGTCGGCCTCGGGCCAGTCAGTGAAGGAGTCGACCACGGCCTGGGCGTCCTCACTGGCGGCGAGTACGTCCACGTCGCCGACAGTGGGCCTCCAACGGCGAATCGACCCCGCGAGCTCCGCCCGCTCGACCGTCGGCAGGTCACGGAGGTAGTCCCGGACCGCTTCGCCCTGGGGGATGGCCGCACCCAGCAGTGAGCGCTCGTGGGCCTGCCGGGCGAAGTCGATGCCGTCGAGGATGTTCGCCTCGGTCTTCGCGCCGAAGCCGCTCACCTCCTGGATGTCGCCGGCCTCCGCGGCGGCTTCGAGGTCGTCCAGCGTCTCGATGCCCAGCTCCTCATAGAGCGTGCCGACCGTCTTGGGACCGACGCCGTCGACGCTCGTGAGCGCGTCCATCTCGACGGGCAACTCCGCACGGAGCTCGTCGAGTTCCTCGATGGTCCCCGTCTCGACGTACTCGACGACTTTCGAGGCGATAGCGTCGCCGACGCGGTCGATAGACGCGACGGCGTCTTCGCCGTCCGCAGCGAGTGTCTCGACGGATTCGGGGTGGTCGCGGATGTTCTCGGCGGCCCGACGGTACGCGCGGGGTTTGTACTCGACGTCCTGTGCCTCCAGCAGGTCGGCAAACTCCTCCAGCAATGTTGCTATCTCGTCGTTGGTCATGGCTCACTCCGTGACTGGCCAGCCCACGAGGGGACGACGACCACGCTAGGGCCCCCGCTGGCGGCCGGTCCCGATACCGCTATCCTCGTCCTCGTGGCCCAGTGCTTTCCGCAGGAAGTTCATCCAGCGCTTGCGGTCGGCAGCCTCCTGTCGTTTCCGTTCCTGTTCGAGGTCGACCGTTCCGAGTTGTTCGAGCGCATTCAGCGCCCGGTCGATACCGATGACCGCCTCGGCGATGCGCTCGCCCTCCTCGTAGGTGATATCCTCGTCCTCGATGCGTTGCTTGCGTTGCAGACGCTCCCGGCGGAGGTTCTTCTTGGCGCGTTCGACGCGCTCGCGCTCACCGGACGGGACCGTCTCCCGGCGGCGAATCTCGAAGACGAACTCCTGGAGGTCGATTTCCTCACCCTGCACCGTGATGCGGTCGGGGATGTCGACGCCCACCGTGGCGCCTTCCCGCTCGATGCGCTCCAGCAGTTGCTTGCGCTCGAACTCTCTCACACACGTCCCTACTGGTCTCTCCCACTTCGCTCCTTCGTTGCCAGGGGTCGGCGTGTCAGCAGCTCCCGACAACCCGGACAGTGGACATCCACAGCCGCCGGTCGAAGTGTGAGTTCCCAGTCACCGTCGACCGGACTGGCGTGGCTACAGCGGTGACAAAACAGCATACACTTGCGGTCACAGCGACGGGACGGCGATGGGGAACCCGACCCGGCGCGGGCATCTGGCACGCGGGCCATCTGTTACTCGAAAGGGCTGCAGTAGTAAGTGCCTGTTGGCAACAGGCGGAAACTGACGCCTCGTGTTACCACACAGTGCCAACAGTGGACAGGCGTGTGCGAGCGGGCTCAGTTCTGCTGGGCAGCGGGTGTCCCCGGTCAGACATCGAAGACGACGTAGGCATGCCAGCCGTCGTCGGTCTCGGAGATATCCATCTCGGAGTAAGTGACGGCTTTCAGGTCGCGGGCGGTCACGTCAGCAAGCGGGACGCCGCGGTAGGACCCCTTCAGCTGCCAGCGGCCATCGCGCTCGTCGACGGTTGCCTCGTTGTCGGCCGGAAGGACGCTCCGAACGTCACGCTCGTAAATCAACTCATCGAGGTAGTCAAAGAGTAACGCCTCCTTGCTCTCGGCGGCGACGGTCAGGTCGTAGCGGTCGCCACCATCGGGGATCTCTCCACACATCGCGGCAGCCATGCCATCGGCGACAGCAGCGACAGCGTGACCGAGGGAGTCACCGGTCGCCTCAACTGCCACGTCGGCGGTATGTTCGCGCAACTCAAAGCTCACGGCTGGTCTCTCCCGGTCGCGGTCTCCCCAGGCTCGTTGACCACGACGCCACTCGAGACGATGGTCTGGATGCCTTCCTCGACGCTCATATCGATTTCATAGATGCGCTCCTCGGGCAAATGCAACACAAATCCGCCCATGAAGGGGTTCGGTCCCATGGGTGCGAAGACAGTCGTCATCTCGGTGTGTCCGGTGGCCCGTTCCATCACGGCGGGATGGTCCGCCGTGACGAATCCGAGCATGTACGACCCCTCCTGTGGGAACTCGACGATTTTGACCTCCTTGAAGCTCTGTGTGTCCTGTGAGAGCAGGAGTTCGCTAATCTCGTTGAGGCTGCTGTAAATCGACCCGATGCCAGGAATCGCCGCCACCATAGCGTCGAAGCGTTCTTCTATCGCCGAGGATGCGCGATACTCCGCGGCGGCACCGATGAGGAAGATGACGGCGATAGAAGCGGTGGCCGTCACGGCCTGGATGACGCCGACCGGAATATCGTCGAAGCCAAGCGACTCCTGGGCGAGAAACACGCCCGGGGCGAGAAACTGCGAGAGGAAGTTGATGACGAGCATCGTCACGTAGACTGTCAGGACGACCGGGACGACGATTGCGGCCCCGGTCAGCAGTGCCCGTTTGACAAACCCCCGAGAGGTGTCGGCTTCAACAGGCGTCTGTGCGAGGACTGGCATGGCCGCCCGTACTCCGAGTGGCGTCAAATGTGTGTTGAAACTGGCAGCTCTCGGTGCGCTCCGGGCGGTGGAATTATTATCGTGCCTGCCCTCACCTGCGGGTAGTGAGCGTCAACGTCCAGCGACGGGTTGTCAGCCCCAGCAATGACGAGTACGTCGGCCGCGCCTGGCAACTCAAGGAACGTATCCGCCGCGAGGATGGCGTGCTCCGCCAGCGCCGGCGCTTTTTCGAGAACGCCTACGAGCGCTCGACGGTCTATCTCTATCTGGACCGTGGAACGGACCGCCTCATCGGCTTCGCGGCCGTGCGCCGGGACGGCTACATCCTCTTTCTCGCCGTCAGCACCGACTACCGCGGACAGGGGTTCGGGAAACGGCTGGTCGCCCGCGTCGCCGAGGACTACGGCAGCGTCACCTGTCACGCCCGCACGACCAACGAGGAGGCACTGAATTTTTACAAGCGCCTCGGCTTCGAGGTGAAACGCCGCATCGACAGCTACTACGAGGACGGCGGCGACGCCTACTACCTGCAACTCGGCGAGGAGGATGGCATCCGCGAGCGGCTGGCGAACCTGCTCGGCCGGTGAGGACACAAACGCTTTTGACTTGCTCCCCGCAACGAAGAGTCGATGGAAGAGCAGACGTTGCGGTATCTCCGCGGGCGCTTCGGTGACCACTACCGCCGGAGCGAACTGACGCCACCGCCGTTCGCCCACGAACGCGAGTGGGGCTATGTCCCCTGGACCGAGGGGCCGGGCGAAACCTATGTCCGACACAAGTCCCTGCTCGATTTGGGCGAGCTCTCGGATTTTCTCGCCCGCGAGCGCCCGCGTCACGTCTATTTCTCCGCCGGACGCTACGAAAATCCAAGCGCCACCACGATGGGCGGCAAGAACTGGCGGCGGTCGGACCTCATCTTCGATCTGGACGCCGACCACCTCCCGTCTGCGGAGCCCGACGACTCCTACGGCGAGATGCTCGCCAAGTGCAAAGACGCCCTCTTGCGCCTCCTTGATTTCCTTGAGACCGACTTCGCCTTCGATGACCTGACGGTCGTCTTCTCGGGCGGGCGTGGCTATCACGTCCACGTCCGCGACGAGGGCATCCAGCACCTCCAGCGGGACGCCCGCCGGGAAATCGTCGACTACGTCCGGGGTATCGGGCTGGACCCCGGCAGTCTCATCCGCACGGAGATGCGGGGCAACGTCACTGCCCGCGTCCTCCCGACCGACGGCGGCTGGGGCCGGCGCGTCCACCAGCGCCTGCTCGCGTTCGTCGACGAACTGGAAGCACTCGACGAGGCCGACGCACTCGCCCGCTTACAGGAACTCGACGGCATCGGCAAAGGACGTGCGGAGACAGTCTACGGTGCCATCAAGCGCAACCGCGCGGCCATCGAGGAGGGCAACATGGAGGCCGGCGGCGTCGGTATCCGGACGCTCGTGGACTCGCTGGTGACGGAAGTCGTCGAGGCACAGAACGCGCCCATCGACGAGCCAGTCTCGACGGACACCAACCGCCTCATCCGCCTGCCCGGCAGCATCCACGGCGGGAGCGGGCTGGCGGTCAAACGCATCGACCGCGACGCAATCGACGAGTTCGACCCCCTCGCTGATGCCGTCCCGGAGACCTTCCGCAAACACGACATCGCAGTCGAAGTGACAGACTGCGGCCGGGTCGAACTGGATGGCGATAGTTTTACACTGCAGGAGGGAGAGTTATCTGTTCCAGAGTCTCTCGGCGTGTTCCTGATGTGTCGGGGCCGCGCTGAGAAGGGGCAAGAATAATGGATTTAGACGAACTGCAATCCGTGCGCGACAGGGAGCGCCAGACCGACAAGCTCCAGCAGTTGCGCGAGAGTTTCTATGCGGATGCGGGCGAACTCATTCAGGCGCTTCGCGACCAGCGCGAGCGCGCGGCCGAACGTGCCGATGACCCCTTCGACGCCCCCGAAGTGAGTCGGCTCTCGGACGAAATCGACACTGCGGAGCAGACCGTCGAGGCCATCTACGAGAAACGGGTCGGCAAAATCGTCAAGGCGGCCTCCTTTGCCGCCGCCGACCTGCCCGCCGAATCCGACGGGATGACCGCCGAGGAAACGGAGCTGTTCGAGACGCTCGTTGCCGATATCAAGCAGAACCGCCAGCACGTGCTCGACGTACTGGCCGGTGAAATCGACCCCACGGCCGACGACGAACCGCCGGCCGAAACAGGGGAGTCAGGACCCGACAAAACAGCAGACCAGGCGACTGACCACCCCTCGCCGACAGAGGAACACGCACCCGATGTTATCGGCGAGGAGACGGAGGTCAGCGCCGCCGACGTGATGGGGTCGGTCCCGGACACCACCGCCGACGACGGTGGTCCACAGCACGACAGTGGAGCCGGAACGGCCCAGCCCGACGGGAACGGACGCTCCGAGACTGGGACCAGCGGCTCCGACGGACAGCCGAACACCGATTCCCTCGACGGGGGCGGTAAACAGCCGGTTCCGCCCGAACAGGAGCCACCGGCAGCAAACGCTGGGACACCCGGGGCGGCGTCAGCCGGGAGCGGTCCCGGACAGGCCCAGTCCCAACAGTCTGCCGACGTCGGGCCGGCCGCCGGCGATACACGGACGGAACCCCCAGAATCGGACAGCGCTGGCACAGCTAACACGACAGCCAGGGCAAACGGCGAGCAGACGGCCAGCCCCGAAAGTACCTCGGCAGCCAGCGAGGTCAGTGAAACAGCGGAAGTCGCCCGCGAAACAGTCCGCATCACCGCCGACGTGGGCGACATTCTCGGCGTGGACCAGCGGGAATACGACCTCTCGACCGACGATGTGGTGCGACTCCCGGCAGACAACGTCGACCCGCTGGTCAAACGCGACGCTGCAGAGCGCCTCTAGGCTGGCTGTGACGGACGGGTCCCAAGCGTCAGCGTGACAGTTCTGCGCTGTCCGTCGCGCACGATACCGACCTCGACTGTCTCACCCGGCGTCGTCTCCAGTGCGAGATACGTCGAGAGGGCTTCTTCCGTCGGTATGGGCTGGCCATCTAACTGGTAGACCACGTCACCACCAGTGCCGATAGTCCTGTTGCCGAGGTCGACGGTCTCGGTGCCGCGTGACCCCTGCAAGACGCCGTCCGCCGGGCCACCCTCGGGAACCCTGTCGATGTAGACACCGCGGGAAATCGGCAGGTCGTTCCGTTCGACGACGGGGGGAACGACGGGCGCGATGCCCACGCCCATATAGCTGTGGTCGTAGGAGCCGGTCTGGATGAGGGCCGGAACGACGTTGTCGACCATCGCCGCCGAGATGGCGAAGCCGATGTTGTCGCCGCCGCCGGCGTTGACCACACCGACCACGTTGGAGTCGAGCGTGCAGAGCGGCCCGCCGCTGTTGCCCGGATTGACGGCAGCGTCAGTCTGGACCGCGTCGGGGACCGAGAAGTTATTCGCCGCCGGCAGGGTCCGGTCCTGGCCGCTTATCACGCCCGTCGAGAGCGACCCCGAGAGGCCGAAGGGGTTGCCGACAGCGACCACCTCCGTCCCGATGGGTGGCTCCGAGTCGACCAGCGAAATCGGGGTACTGTCCTCCGGTCTGTCGGCTACCTCCACGACCGCGAGGTCGCTGTAGACATCCGTCCCGACGACAGACCCATCGTGCCAGCCCTCGCCCGTAAACCAGAGATTTACCGAGGCAGCGTCACTGACGACGTGTTCGTTGGTGACGAGATAGTTCCCGTCGTAGACCCACGCGGTTCCCTGACCGGTCTGTCCGAGTGTCGTCTCGACGCGGACGGCGGCGACGGACTGGACGATATCCTGATAGACGGCGGCGTACGGAGAGTCCGTGGCCGCCGTGTCGGGACTGCCCGAACCGCCACGGTCCGGGGGAGTGTAGGACTCGAAGGGCGTTTCGTCCGTGTCGTTTGCCGTTGTCTCGGCCGTCGAGGTCTCGGAATCCAGCGAGCATCCGGCCACTGCAGCAGTGAGACCGGTACTTACAGCGCCGAGGAGGCGACGCCGGGACCACTGGTCGGCACACATGCCTCACTGGAAGGCTGGGAGGGGGATAAATCACAGGGCAAAGTACTACCCGGCGGCTATCTTACGGGGGGATATGTCACAGTCAGACACGACCGAGGTACCACCACCAGACTTCCTCGTGCCTGCCGTTCGGACTGCACTGGAGATGATACTCGTCGCGGCCGTCATTCTCTATGTCGGCCTGCCGGCGACGAACACCGTCTATCTCGGATTGGTCGTCGTGCTGGCCATCATCGCCATGGTGACGGTGCTGTTCTGGTCGCTGAACCGCCAGATGGAGGCCTGGATTGCTCGCGCCCGGCGGACGGCCTGAGGTTGGAACCGTGAAGACGACGGCCTCTGTGGGAACCAGCGGCGCACAAAGCACTTACAAGACGGGCCGTAGCGTGCTGGTATGAAACGCCGCACAGTTCTCGCGAGTCTCGGAATGGCTGCAGTTCCCTGTGCCGGCTGTTCATCGTTTGATGACGCGCCTGACATGGAGATAGCGGGTGACCTCCTCACCTTCGAAGCGGCAGATCGCAACGGCGACGGAAAATTGGACGATAACGTAAACAGAAACGACGGTGAAAGGGTCGACGAATATGACACCTGGGAAGTCGAGATAGCGCTTACAATAACGGATTCGGACACGGATAACGCAGATTTTGAAGTTTCCATGCTTGGTCCAATATTGAACGAGGAACAGTGGGGACATGATGTCAGTCAGGGCACCACAAAGACGTTCAGGAGAACTGAACGCGATTATATCAGAGACAGGGTTGCTGACCGCGTCAATGAGAACATCGCTAGTGACATGTCCGGCGAAGAGGTGACTGCAGCATTCAAAAATGCTCTCTCCGGCGAGGAAATCTCACTAACGTACCCCATTAACGACGCAGAAAATACGACTATCGCAACCTACCAGTATCCATACTGAGTGGCGCTTCAAGACCTGACTTGCGAGTGTATCGTTTCATCAACGGTTGGATAGTACCAACACCAGACACAGCGCACAAGACGGAGAGTATACAGTCAGCACAGCGATAATGCTAATCCGAATGTGGACTGACGGCATATCCTTCCACTTTTGTGAACGACCTATTCGGATGAGTCTCCGTTCCAATCCTCATATTCAGTGGAAAATTCACGACCAGTACAGTTCTTTGTCTTTAATCCGAACAAGCGGAGTTCAACGTCTTCAAATGCTCCGTTGAATGCTGACGCCCTCTGCGGATTGTATCGCTGATTTCAGGGGATTTGGACGCCGTCTGGTGGTATGGGACGGCTCAGGAACCTTACACAGGCATTTCACGAGTTTGCCACGACCCACGTAGAAGAGTCAGACGTACCCGCCGTCGCCGACGGCGACGACGGGTACGATAAGGCCACGAAGATCGCGCTACTCTTGCTCAAAGAGGAGGTCAACAAACCGCTCCGGCAGTTCGAAGACTACCTGAACGAGATGCCGGGAATCCTCGACGTGTTTGACCTTGAGGAATCGCCTGACTTCACGTCGTTCAGCGTGTGGGACGGTGAATTTCCGATGCAAGAGTTGCGCCGCCTGCTCCGCCGGTCAGCGGAGCAGGCGGGGCTGTCGGGAACGGCGTCGATTGACGCCAGCGGCTTCCAGCGCGATCAAGCCAGCTCACACTACCGCAATCGTGTCGGCTACTCGTTCAATGCCATGAAGACGACGCTGCTCGTCGACACGGAGTCACTGGCCATCATGGACGCTCATTTCACGACGAAGAAAGCCTATGACGGCCATATTGGGCTGCAGGTCTTTCGGCGAAACGCCGAAGACCTGCAGGCACTGCTGGCGGACAAGATGTACTCATGGAGCGAACTCAGGGAAGCTTGTCGTGATGCATCAACGCGTCCAGTGATCAAACACTGCGAGCAAAACGCGCTCAAGAAAGCTCACAACGCTCGAATTGACGACGATGTCTACAATCAGCGGTCAATGAGCGAGACGGTGTTTGCGATGTTGAAGGACGACGGCGACGAGATCCGCTCCCGGAGTTGGCACGGCCAATTCCGGGAGCTCACGCGCAAGTGCATCGTACATAACCTAACGCAGGCGGCGAGTTAGAGCTCGCCGCCTGCTCCCCTTCTCTGGACGTATCGAGGAGAGGCGTCGCCATCGTCCACCTCATACTTCGTGCGGTATCTTGTGAAACTGATGTTTTGGTCACCGCACAAGGCGGCTGAAATTGAATCGTCCGGTCTAAGAATCCGCTGAGAGAGCACCGCTACTGGTGGAAAGCTGAATATCATTATTCCAATACTAGCGCCGTCTTCCATTCAACAGTGCATCTTCAAACGGAATCCCCCACACACCAAGGTCAGGAGCAAACTGCGCGTTCGCCGCTAAGCTTGCGTAGGCTTGCTGTTCCTGCTTTTCTGGAATCTCGTAAAGCTCACCCGTGATAACGATACTTCTCCAGATTGCACCTTCTTCTGTATCCTGTTCATATATAGTGAGACAAACATTAGGATTTGATTCGATAGCCTCATTCTTTCGGCCGTTGTATCCACCGCCCCACTGCATCGGAAATACTGCTTGGTCGGAATCGTATCCAAAGGATATTGGGATAGCATATGGTTGCCCGCTATCAACCATTGCGAGGACACCGATCCCCTGTCGGATTAGCACCTCGTCAATCTCATCTGCATTAAGGCGTCTCATACGTCAAGGTGTGCGCTTGGGGGGTCTAAAATTTAAGGCATTCCAATTCCCGCGGTGCAAGATACGCACCGTCTATCTTGCACGGGTCCAGAGAACTATCCGGTCTAAAACAGGTAGCTGAGTGCAGTTCGAACCGCAAATCCACGGTCAAATTTGTACTGAGACCCCACTTGATAAATAACCATTTTCCATCGTCTGTCACATAGCAGTCCTCTCGGGGCTCACCGGGAATCGCTATCACTGGCCCCCGAGGACTGCCCGTTCGATTATTCTTAAGTGCGTTTCAGGCAAAGGTGGGACTGTCATGGAACTCACCTGGCATGGCCACGCGACGTGGCACGTCTCCGTCGGGAGTACAAGCCTGCTCATCGACCCCTTCTTCGGCAATCCCAAGACGGACACCGACCCCGGAGAGCTTGACCCCGATTACGTACTGGTCACGCACGGCCACGATGACCACGTCGGCCACGTCGGCGAGTACACGGACGCGACACTGGTCGGGACCCCCGAGGTGACGGCGGACCTCGCGAGCGAACACGGCTTCGACGAGGAGGACGTCATCGGCATGAACCTCGGCGGGACCATCGAGGCCGGCGACGCCTTCGTGACGATGCACCGCGCCGACCACACGAACGGCATCACCGAAGGCTTCGAGGCCCCCAGTGCGGGCATGCCAGCCGGATATATCATCTCCGATACGGAGCCCACACAGGTCGAGGAGACCGACGCGACGACGTTCTATCACGCCGGCGACACCGGCCTGATGTCCGAGATGAAAGACGTCATCGGCCCGTATCTCGACCCCGACGCCGCCGCGCTTCCCGCGGGCGACCACTTCACCATGGGTCCGATGCAGGCCGCCATCGCCGCGGACTGGCTGGGTGTCGACTACGCCCTCCCGATGCACTACGACTCGTTCCCGCCAATCGAAATCGACACCGACGACTTCGTGGCAGAAGTCGAAGCGACCGCCCCCGACGCCGAACCGGTCGTGCTCGACGGCGACGAGTCCTTCGAGTTGTAACCTGCCGTTCCACCCCCGCTATTCCCTCGGACGGCCGCTTCCTGTCTCGACACAAGACACATTACAGCGACAGGACCACTCCGGGGTATGCCCTCGCGGTACTCGCGCCGTGCCCTCCTCGGAACAATCGCTCTCGGTGCAGTGTCCGGCTGTCTCTCTGGGTGGCCCAACAGGGCCGAGGACGACGAAACCAGCGAGGAGTGTGACATTCGGACTGGGAAGTGGCAGGGCGAGGCGGACCCGCTCACGACGAGTGCTGAGATGACAGAAACAGGAGACCCAGAACGACGCTGTCAGCGCGTGGCAGCGGACGCCGCCTTTGCGGAACTGAACCGGCATCTCAGCGCCGACATCGAAAATCGACCGTGGGCCGAGTCGGTGCTGGTAGACGACGGGGAGTATCGCGCCGTCGTTCGTGTCACACTCGTCCGAAACCGCGACGGGAGCCTCCAGACCCGCCCCGAATCGGCCTTCGACGTTGCCGACGCACGCGCGAACCTCCCGTCGGCGGTGACAGTCAGCCTCGACGTGCCCGGGGCCGACGAGCCACACGACTGTACCCACGAAATCGCACTGCACGTCGAGGAGTTGATGCTCGACTGACGAGGACAGAATCGCTGGGCTATCGCGGAAGGTCTGTTTTCGGTTACACTAGTGTTACTGCTGGTTTGATGTACCACCCACCGCTACATGGTAGCGTATGGCACGAGAGGTCACACACGAGGCTCACGGACCGTACATGATAGACGAAGATGAGTTCGACGAGCAGGGCAACCCGGCAGCCATCTGCCAGTGTGGGCTCTCCGATAACAAACCCTACTGCGACGGGTCACACGCCGGGACGACGGACGAGGAAGAGGGGAAGGTCTACAAGTACGAGGATGACGACGACGAGAACGAACGCCACGTGGTGCGCGAGGAGTAGCTAACCCGACAAGGGCTGTCACGGACGCAGGCAAAACGCCCCCGCATACGTACTATTTTCAGCGGGGAGGCCGTACGTGTGCGTGATGGCAGACATCGAAGTCAACAGCACGTCAGAGGAAGGGTACGTAACAACAAGTGTCGCCGGCGAATGGGAACTAACCGTCGATGCGACCGGCGAGTCGGGACCGACGCCGAATCAGGTACTGGCCGCCGACTACGCCTCCTGTTTCATCCCGGCGTTTCGGGTCGGTGCCAACAAGGAAGGCTACGACGACATCGGTCGCGTCGAGGTCGGTGTCGAGGCGAACCTGAACGACGATGACGACCTCGAATCGGTCGCCTTCGACATCCACGTCGAGGCTGACCTCGGCGATTCCGTCGAGGACATCGTCGAGCGAGCGGAGGGTATCTGTCACGTTCACGATTCGCTGCGCGAGGAACTGCACGCCGACATCTCGGTCACCGACGACGCCTTCTAGACACGGTTCCGTCGGGAAACACTCTTACTGGCCGGTTGGTAATGGGAAGCCATGACGAACGACTGGACTGACCAGCTCGCGGGTGCCCGGATGCAGGTCGACCAGCAGTTCCAGGACACACTGGAGGCCTCCGAGTTCTCGAATCAGGAGTGGGGGCTGGTCATGACCGCCGTCGACTGGGAGATGGAAAACCCCGACAACCCCGAGGAGGCGACCCTGGTCGCCGATACGAGCAAGCTGCCCGACGTTATCCCGGAACTGCAGAACATCCAGCAGGAGATGGGTGGCTCGCCGATGGCCAGCGATAACAGCTCCAGTACCGGCGGCGTTCTCGGCCGACTCGGCGAGTTTCTCCCGGGGCTTGGCGGCGGGTCCGGGGAGAGCGCAGAAGCAGACGAGGCAAAAGTAAACGACGCCGAAGCACTCGTCAGGAACTACACGGAAGTGCTACAGGCACATCTGAAAGAACAGGACCGCTGGGACGATATCTGTGCAGCGGCTGCGAAACACCAGCAGTCGGACTAGTACTCGTCGCCGGCGTGAAACAGTGTCAACTCCTCGGCCTCGTAGATGTTGATGAGTTCGGTCACGATTTCGTCGTAGCTCTCCTCTTCCACCCTGAGGTCGTCCAGTCGCTCGATAGTCTCCTCGTCGAGTTCGACAGTGGGCATATGCGAACCCGACGCACGGCAGCGACTTAAGCGGTTGGGCGGCTGACATCGATAGCCGACAGCGGGGGGCGGCTGCGTACCGTCGCGTTCCCTACAGCCGGTCGATGATGGCGTCGGTCACGTCCTCGGTCGAAGCGTCGCCACCCAGGTCGGGGGTGCGCGGCCCCTCGTCGAGGACGCCCTCGACGGCTTCGCGGACGCGGTCGCCTTCCTCGCCGTACCCGAGGTGGTCGAGCAGCATGGCCGCCGAGAGAATCATCGCCGCCGGGTTGGCGACGCCCTCGCCGGCGATGTCCGGCGCGGAGCCGTGTACCGGCTCGAACAGGGCGTTGTCCGGCCCGATGTTCGCACTCGGGAGCAGGCCGAGCCCGCCAACCAGACCGGCGGCGAGGTCCGAGAGCATATCGCCCGCGAGGTTCGGACAGATGACGACGCCGTAGTCCTCGGGGCGCTGGATGAGGTGCATCGCCAGCGCGTCCATGAGTGCGGTGTCGTAGTCGGCACCGCGCTCGTCGCCGACCTGCTGTGCCACGTCCAGGAAGAGGCCGTCCGTGGTGCGCATCACGTTTGCCTTGTGGGCAATCGTCACGTCCTCGAACCCGTTCTCGGTCGCATACTCGAAGCCAAACTCCGCGATGTCACGGGAGGCTTCCTCGGTGATGACGCGCGTACACGTGGTGACGCCGTCGGTAATCTCGGATTCGATGCCAGCATAGACCCCTTCGGTGTTCTCACGAATAAAGACGAGGTCGGTGTCGGGCTGGACGGCGTCCAGACCGGGGTAGGCACGTGCCGGCCGGACGTTCGCAAAGGAGTTGACGACCGACCGCAGGGGGAGGATGACATCCGCAGCGGTCTCACCGGCTGCGCCAAAGAGGGTGGCGTCCGCGTCGGCGGCGATCTCGCGGGTCTCCTCGGGCAGGGCCTCGCCTCGGTCTTCGAGAACGGCGTCGCCGGCCTCGCCGTAGACGAACTCGAAATCGACGGGGAGCTGTTCGAGTACGTCGACTGCTGCGGGTGTTACCTCCTGTCCGATGCCGTCACCGGGGATGACTGCAATCTCGTGGGTCATGCCCGCAAGTGTGCGGGGGCGGGAAATGGGGGTTTCGGTTCTGCTGACGGGTCGAAAACTGGACGAGACGGCATCTGGTGGGCCAGTTGTGGCAAATTTGCACATGCGAACCGGGCGCTCCGGTCGGCGAGTGAACGTTTCCGTGTCGGCCGGGACCGACAAACATTAGCGGCCCACCATCGAGATACCAGTATGGAAGATATCTTCGTCGCCCGCCTGATGTCATCGGGCGTCGTCAGCGTCAACCCGGACACCTACGTCGAGGACGCAGCCGAGACGCTGCTGGACAAGCAGATTGGCTCACTGGTCGTCGTCGACGGGAACAACCAGCTAGAGGGCATCCTCACCTCCACCGACTTCGTGCGCATCGTCCGTGATAGCAAGCCCAAAGCCAAGACGACCGTCGAGCGGTACATGACCGACCAGGTGGTCACCGTCGAGGCACAGGACTCCATCCGCGAGGCCGCCGACAAGATGATTACCTACAACATCCACCACCTCCCCGTCGTCGACGACGAGGAAGGTGTCATCGGCATGCTCTCGACGACCGACCTCACGGCCTATCTCTCGGACGTCGAGGAGCCGACACCCGCCTAGATTCCCTGCACCGTTTCTGTGAGTCCGATGCTCTCCAGAACCATCCACGCCAGGAAGGCACCGTAGAGGAGGAGAAACCCGACCGCCTCCCAGTTTTTCAGTTCGAGGTGGGTCCGTGTGAAGACGACGAAAACCAGCGTCGCTCCGGCGAGGAAACCCATCAGGGGGACGGCCGTCAGGAAGTTGAGTTCCGCAGAGCCGGCGATGAAGACGCCAGCCGGAATCGCCACCAGCAGATTGAACGTGTTGCTCCCGAGGACGTTCGTCAGGCTGGTCACGTCCTCGTCCTCGCTTGCGGCCTTGATACTGACGAAGGCATCGGGGAGGCTCGTTCCGGCGGCGATGACGGTCAGTCCCCACAGCACGCTGGGCGTGTCGAAGGCGGCCCCGAAGCCGAGCGCCGCCCGCACGATGCCCTCGACGCCGACAGCAATCAGTACGAGCGAGACTGCAACCCAACCTAACTGGTAGGCTGGGGAAATGTCATCCGCGGGCGGGGCCGTGTACTCCCGGGTATCCTGGTACTGCAGGAACACGTAGACGCAGTAGGTCAACACAGGGATGAGCGCCAGCGTCGGCGTGAGTATCGCTGCGTCGGTGCTCCCGCCAGGAACGTACGTCGCACCCAGAGAGATGGTGATGAAAAGGACGAGAATCGAAATGATGTAGAACTGGGCGTCCCGGTGGATGACATCGCGAGTCGTCTCCAGGGACTCACTCGACAGGGCAGAAACTGCGGGGATGACCAGCAGATTGAAGATTGCACTGCCGACGATGGCACCGACACCGAGTGAGAACTCACCGTGAAGCAGGGTGCTGAGGACGACGGAACTCAACTCCGGGAAACTGGAGCCGATAGCCAGGACCACAGCGCCGTGGACGGCCACCGGCAACCCGTAAAAACGACTCAACCGACCTGCGGCACGCTCCAGCCAGACGCTTCCTTTCCAGATGACAGCCGTCGCCACCACGGCCAATCCCACGAGAGCCAGCAATGAGGCCATTGTCCGGGCTTCCGTCGCGGGCACCAAGAGCATAGCGGCGGGACGCCGGGGACAGCACCAGCGCCGTTAGTCCGCGACCGTCACGGAAACAAACTCCTCGGCGGCGAAGCCGGGCTGATAGGTGTCACCGTCGCGTTCGTCGTGATTTCGCACCCCGTAGATGAGCAACTCGTCGGCCACGTCCAGTTTGAGTTTTCCGTCGGGGTTCTCGACAGCCCACTCCTGGACGGCACGCACGTCTCGTTCGCTTGCGGTGACTGTCTCGATACCCGCGTCTCGGCAATCGGCAACGAAAGCCGACCCGAGCGATTCACCGACGACGGCCTCGATACCCCACTCGGCAAGCGCTCGGGCCACCGCCGGGCGCGACTCGCCGACGCCAAAATCCCGGTTTACGAGCAGAACTGTCGCGTTCGCAAAATGCTCGTCGTTGACGTACTCCGTCACGACACCCTCGCCTGCGTCGGCAAACAGCAGGCTTGTCGCTGGGGAGTCGGCGGCGTCGCTCTCTGCGGGGAGAATCTGGTCACACGTGATACTGTCGCCACGGACGGGGAGGCCTGTCCCCGTTATCTGGTCTCCTGTCATACTAGCCTGCGACCGCCCGGGCCGGACAGAACGTCTCTACCCGCCCACAAGCGGCTTCTGGCCAACGATGGAGCGCCACCGGTACTAAAATTTCCGGCTCGATAGCGGAGCCGACCAGACAAACAGCGAGAGAAGTATGTCAACAACCCACAAGCGAGAGCCGATGGAAGGCAGACGACAGCCGGTCCGGAAGCACCGGCGGTGTGTGGCTGTCGGCTGACCGATACGGTTCCCGGAAGCGTCCTGGGACGCCGTCAGTCCGCGCCGTGGCGTGGAGCGTGGAGACAGTCGGCACAGCTCCACGTTCCGGCTTCGAAGGTAAGTACGTCGTTACAGTTCGGACAGCGGTACGTCACCGAGGCGGTCTGCTGGTGGGTTGCCATTGGTGGTGTGAAGTCAGTCCTACTACAAGAGCGTTATTATAATATTGGGAAATGAGTAATAGGTAGTATAGAACCACCAGTAGAGATATTCTACATGGTTTTCCAGGTAGTTTGTGAATGTTTATCGACACACACGTCAATCATTGTCGATGATATGGAACAGTGTATTAGGTGTATAGGGCTCGGTGACAGACACGTGACTCCGTGACGAGTGACACGCACAGTGGACTATCGAGTCACCTGAACTGTTGGAATTCGTCACCGCGTCAGTACAGTACGTCAGTATCGCTGTCGGGGAGCCTCGCTGCGCGAGAAGTCGAAAAGAGGGAGTCAGGCCTGCTCGACGTAGGGCAACTCGGCCGCGGTGTCGGCGATGGCCTGCTCGTTCGATTTCATCAGTGCCGTCGTATCCCAGATGCCGTCGACGAGCGCCTTGCGCTGGCCTTCGTCGACAGTGACATCGACTTCTGTGTCACCGTAGCGGACCGTCTCCTCGGCCACGTCGATATCGATGTCGCCGTCGGGGTTGTCCTCGACCCACTGCTGAAGCCCCTCGATGGTCTCGGTGTCGGCCGTGACCGTCGGGATACCGAGTGCGAGGCAGTTGCCCGCGAAAATCTCCGCGAAGGACTCGCCGATGAGGGCGTCGATGCCCCACCGCATCAGCGCCTGCGGGGCGTGCTCGCGGGAGGAGCCACACCCGAAGTTCGAGTTGACCACCATGACCGAGGCATCCTGGTAGCGGTCCTCGTTCATCGGGTGGTCTTTGGGATTGTCATCGTCGTCGAAACGGAGGTCGAAGAAAGCGAACTCGCCCAGCCCATCGAAGGTCACGACCTTCATGAACCGGGCCGGGATTATCTGGTCGGTGTCGATGTCGTTCCCGCGGATCGGGATACCCGTGCCCGACACCGCTTCGACGCTCGGAATGTCTATATCATCGCCACCATCTGCTCTCACGGGTCGTTCCTCCCCGTCTTCTCGCGGGCTGGGGGACGGCTCCGCCGTCCCGTGCGAGGCTTCCGAGGACTCACTTGGTTCGTCCTCGCTTCTCATACGGACACCACCTCCTCCAGTTCGCGCACGTCAGTCACTTCGCCGGAGATGGCCGCGGCAGCGACCATCTGGGGGTTCATCAGGACGGTGCGGCCGTCCTTGCTCCCCTGCCGGCCGATGAAGTTCCGGTTCGAGGAAGAGGCACAGGCCTCGTCGCCTTCCAGTTGGTCTTCGTTCATGCCCAGACACATCGAACAGCCGGCGTTGCGCCAGTCGAAGCCGGCCTCTTCGAAGATATCTTTCAGGCCTTCCTCCTCGGCGGTGTTCTGGACGCGCTGGCTGCCGGGGACGACCATCGCGCGCACGTCGTCGTGGACCTCGCGACCCTCGACGATGCGTGCTGCACGGCGCAGGTCCGGCAGGCGGGCGTTCGTACACGACCCCAGGAAGGCCACGTCGATGTCGTAGCCCTCCATGGTGTCGCCGGGCTCGACGCGCATGTGTTCCTGTGCGCGCCGGGCGGTGTCCTGCTTGTCCTCGGGCAGCGTGTCCGGTTCCGGAATGGGGTCGGTGATGCCGACGCCCTGCCCGGGCGTGGTCCCCCACGTCACGACGGGTTCGAGTTCGTTCGCGTCGATGGTGACCACGTCGTCGTACTCGGCGTCGTCGTCGCTGCGGATGGACTCCCAGTAGGGCTTGAGTCGCTCGAACTCCCCGGGGTTCTCCTGGAAGTAATCGGTCTCTTCGAGCCACTCGTAGGTGGTCTCGTCGGGATTGACATAGCCCGCACGAGCGCCGCCCTCGATGGACATGTTACAGATGGACATCCGGCCTTCCATGCCGAGGTCCTCGATGGCTTCGCCGGCGTACTCGTAGACGTAGCCGACGCCGCCTTCGGTTCCCAGCCGTCGGATGATTTCGAGGATGATGTCCTTGGCCTCGACGCCTTCCTGCAACTCGCCGTCGACCTGAATCTTGCGCACCTTCTGTTTGTCCATCGCGATGGTCTGGGTGGCCAGCACGTCCCGAATCTGGGAGGTGCCGATACCGAAGGCCAGCGCGCCGAAGGCACCGTGTGTCGAGGTGTGGCTGTCACCACAGACGATGGTCTTGCCGGGCTGGGTCAGCCCCTGCTCCGGGCCGACCACGTGGACGATACCCTGCTCACCCGTCGTCGGGTCCAGGAAGTCGATGTCCGCGTCGCGAACGTTCTCCTCCAGTTCCGCCATCATCTCCTCGGCAGCGTCGTCGCTGTAGGGCCGAGACTGGTCGGCCGTCGGGACGATGTGGTCAACCGTCGCAAGCGTCAGGTCCGGCCGGGCGACATCGATGTCACGCTCGCGGAGCATGCCGAAGGCCTGCGGACTCGTCACCTCGTGGATGAGATGCAGGCCGACGAACAACTGGTCGGCCCCGTTTGGCAGCGTCGTTACCTTGTGCTTCTCCCAGACTTTGTCGTACAGTGTCCCTGAACTCATACTGTGTCAGTGCGTCCTTCTGTGCCCCGCTCGAAAGCGCGGTTCGCGCCGTCTGCGGGCGGTTCGTGGTTCACGTCTTCCATGGTCTCTGTCGCGTTCTCCGCCGACTCGGGATTGCCACCGTCGGCGGCGACGACAGCACCACGGTTGTGCAGTTCGCCGAAGGGTTCGTCCGTGTGTGGATGCGTGTGGTCCACGTCTTTCATCGTCATTCCTGGTCGCCCCACTCGAAGAGCTCGCGCAGGCGTTCGCCGACCTCCTCTATCTGGTGGTCCTGCTCGGCCTGGCGGTACTGCTTGTATGCGGGTCGGTTCGCCTGATTCTCCGAAATCCACTCGCGGGCGAACTCGCCGTTCTGGACGCCTTCCAGAATCTCCTCCATGCCCTCGCGGTCGATGACTTCCTCGCCGCGGGTCAGACCGCCGTACTCTGCGGTGTCCGACACCGAGTTCCACATCTCCATGTGGCCACCCTCGTACATCAGGTCGACAATCAGTTTCAGCTCGTTCAGACACTCGAAGTAGGCCATCTCCGGGGAGTAGCCCGCGTCGACGAGCGTCTCGAAGCCGGCCTTGACCATCTCGGTGACGCCGCCACACAGCACTGCCTGCTCGCCGAAGAGGTCCGTCTCGACTTCCTCCTGGAAGGTCGTCTCGATGACGCCTGCACGGGTACAGCCGATGGCCTGGGCGTATGCCAGCCCCTCTTCGAAGGCCTGGTCGGAAGCGTTCTGATAGACCGCCAGCAGGCCGGGCGTCCCCTCGTCGCGCTCGTAGGTCCGGCGCACGAGGTGGCCGGGTGACTTGGGCGCGACCATCGTCACGTCCACGTCCTCGGGCGGTTCGATCTGCCCGTAGTGGATGTTGAACCCGTGGGCGAACTGCAGCGTGTCGCCGGCCTCGAGTTCCTCGCGGATGTCCTCCCAGACGTAGGGCTGGACGGTGTCGGGCACCAGCATGTTCACCACGTCGGCCTCGCGTGCGGCCTGTGTCGGTGTGGCCACGCGCAGGCCTTCGGCCTCGGCGGCCTCGCGGGAGTCCGAACTCTTGCGCAGGCCAACGACCACGTCGACCCCGCTGTCTGCGAGGTTCAGGGCGTGGGCGTGGCCCTGGCTACCGTAGCCAAGGATGGCGACTGTCTTGTCTTCGATGTTCGATACGTCGGCGTCCTCGTCGTAGTAAATCTCAGTCGTGAATTCGTCAGTCATCGGAAACCTCCTGTGTCGCGACCTGTGCGTCGGTCGGTGCCGTATTCGGCTGCTTGACCTGTGCTGTCGGCGCTTCGCCACGAGCCAGCGCCGCGTAGCCGGTGCGGACCAGCTCACGGATACCGAACTGCTCGTAGGCGTCGATAGCGTCGTCTATCTTCTGCTCGTTACCGGTAAGCTGGACCGTGATGGTGCGCGGCCCGGCATCCAGCGTCTCGCCGTCGTACATCTCGGTGACGGCCTGGACCTTGTCCGGCTCCTGACCGTTGACCTTCAGGATGACCAGTTCGCGCTGGACGGCGTCGGTATCGAGTTCCCGAACCGAGACGACGGGAATCTGCTTTTCGAGTTGCTTTTTGGCCTGGTCGATGCCCGGCCGGGGCTCCTCGATAGCGATTGTCATCCGCGAGAGGTCGTCATCGATGGTCGTGCCGACGGTGAGACTCTCGATGTTGAACTGTCGGCGGCTAAAGAGCCCGGAAACTTCGGCGAGCACGCCGGGCTCGTTTTTCACCAGCGCCGAGAGGATAGTCCGCTCTGGCGGGTGTTCGGCCTCTGCCTCGGGGTCGATGCGGATTCCCTGCTCGTTGCGACGCCCCTCTGGGTGCATCCGTTCGTCCGGATGCGGCCCGGGAAGTTCTCCCTGCGTCATCGTTAGATGTCCTCCAGATGTTGCTCGTTCAGTGCAAAGCGGGCGTTGTCGCCCCCGCTCGGAACCATCGGGTAGACGTTCTCGCTCGGGTCGATGATGGCGTCGATAACCGAGGGGCCGTCGTACTCGCGGGCTTCCTGAATCGTCTCCTCGACGTCGTCGTAGTCCTCGACGCGCAGCCCCTGTGCACCGTAGGCTTCCGCGAGCTTGTCGAACTGCGGAATCCAGGGGTACTCCGAAGCCATCCGGCGACCCTCGTAGAAGCCGTCCTGCCACTGGCGGACCATCCCGACCGCCTCGTTGTTCAGGACGACGATAGTGATGTTCAGGTTCTCACGCACCGCAACGGAGAGTTCCTGACCGGTCATCAGGAAGGAGCCGTCGCCGTCGAAGGCGACGACTTCCTTCTCGGGTGCGGCCAGTTTCGCGCCGATAGCTGCCGGGACCGCATAGCCCATCGTCCCCAACCCGTGGGAGGTGACCCACGTCCGGGGCTCCGTGTAGGTCCAGTACTGCCAGGCCCACATCTGGTGTTGCCCGACACCCGCACAGACAATCGTGTCATCGGGCGTGAGCTCGTCGTACTTCTCGACGACGTACTGCGGTTTGATGGGTTCGTCCTCGGGCGTCTCGTAGTCAAGCGGGTACTCGTCCTTCCAGCGGTCACACGTCTCCAGCCACTCGTCGGCATCCGGTGCGGCCGGCAAGGCGTCGTCCAACTGGCGGATGACCCGTTTCGCGTCTCCGACCAGCGGGTAGTCGGCCTGGACGTTTTTCGATATCTCGGCGGGGTCGATGTCGACGTGTGCGATTTCGGCGTCGGGCGCGAACGTCTCGATGTCGCCGGTCAGGCGGTCGTCGAAGCGCGTCCCGACGGCGAGCATGAAGTCCGTATTCGAGATGGCGAGGTTGGCAAAGCCCGTGCCGTGCATCCCGGCGATACCCATCGACAGGTCCTCGTCCTCGGGGAACGCACCCGTCCCGGGCATCGTCGTGATGACCGGAACGTCGTACTCGCGGGCGAACTGTCGCAGTTCGTCACAGGCCTCGCCCTTGATGACGCCGCCGCCGGCGAGGATGACCGGGCGGTCCGCATCAGCCAGGGCCTCAACGGCAGCCTGGACGATAACCTCGTCGGCCTCCTCGGGCGGGTTGTAGGTGTCCGGCGTCTGTGGCGTGCCGGGCTGTTGGTCGGTCTCGCCTTTCGTGACATCCTTGGGGAGGTCGACCAGCGTCGGCCCCTGTCGGCCCTCGTCGGCGAGCGCGAAGGCCTCGCCCACGTCGTCGCCGACAGTGTCGGCATCCTCCGCGAAGATGTTGTACTTCGTGACGGGCTGGGTGACTCCGATGGTGTCTGTCTCCTGAAACGCGTCGTTGCCGACGAAGTCGGTGGGCACCTGCCCCGTCAGGGCGATAAGGGGGTCCGAATCCATGCTGGCGTCGGCGATGCCGGTCACCAGATTGGTCGCGCCCGGCCCCGAGGTGGCCATACAGACACCGGGGTCGCCGGTGACGATGCCGTAGGCGTCGGCAGCGTGGGCAGCACCCTGCTCGTGGGCCATCGTGATGTGTGTCATCTCCTCGTGTTCGTACAGAGCGTCGTAGACGGGCATGATGGCCCCGCCGGTGACGCCGAAGAGATACTCCACGTCGGCGTTTTCCAGCGCCGCGACGACGGCTTCCGCCCCCGTTTCGACGGCTGACTCCGTTGTTTCTGCCTCGGCCTCGTCGGCCTCGGCGGACTCTTCGTCTTCTTTCGGAACTGACGCTCGTTCGCTCATGTTCCGGTATCCTGTGTGTGCATGTGTTTACTGGCCTCCATTACTGACGATACGACATCCGGGGGAAAGGTGGTGCGAGGGGCTATACAGCCCCTACAATACGCTCGCGAAGAAGAATAGCGATGCTCGTGGACGCGGGGCGACCCGGTCGGCCACGAGTGTCCGGTCGCATCACTACGACAATCTGACCGCCGTCCGTAATAAGGCTTCCGTGACGCGCGCAGCCGTACGCGCGGCTGAACGGCCGGAATCACCGTACGGAGCCGCTCAGCACGCGATGCTGTCAGCAGACAGCTCTCAGTTCGGACCGGTGGCTGTCGGTCCACCAGTCGCTCGCGCTCGGGAGCGAACGGACAGCGGCGGGGCATGGACCTACGCCCGGACCTCCGCACGCTCGACGCCGACTTCGCGGGCGAACTTCTCCAGTTCGTCCATCGTTACCCGCTGTTTCTCGGCACCGAAGTCCTTGACCCGGCGGGTTATCTCCCGGACTTCCTCATCGGTCGGCTCGTAGCCGGCATCCTCCAGTCGCTCGCGGACGGAGTGTTGCCCGGTGTGTTTGCCGAGGACAAGTTCGCGCTCGGCACCGACCATCTCGGGGGTCATGACACCGGGCTCGAAGGTGTCCGCGTTCTCGATGACGCCGGCGGCGTGAATGCCACTCTCGTGTGAGAAGGCGTTGTCGCCCACGACGGGCTTGTTCGCCGGCACCGGCACGTCCGATTTCTCCTCGATGGAGCGGGAGAGTTCGGTGATTTTGGTCGTGTCGATGCCCGTGTCGACGTTGAACAGCGACTCCAGGCTCATCACGACCTCCTCGTAGGCCGCGTTACCGGCGCGCTCACCGATGCCGTTGACCGACACCTGTGCCTGGCTGGCACCTGCCTCGAAACCAGCCAGTGCGTTTGCACCCGCCAGCCCGAAGTCGTCGTGAGTGTGGACGTCGACCCGTGCGCCATCGGCAGCCTCGACGACCATCCCGACCATGTCCTTGAACCGCGTGGGGGTGGCCACGCCGGTGGTATCGGGGATGTTGATCCAGTCCGCACCGGCGTCGGTCGTGGCCTCGACCACGTCGACCAGGAAGTCGGTCTCAGTCCGGGTCGCGTCCATGGGTGAGAACATGCACTCGACGCCGGCTTCTTTCACGCGCTCGACTGACTCGACGGCCCGCTGTTTGGCCTCCTCGCGGGTCGCATGCATCGAGTCCGCCAGTTGTACGTCGCTGGTGGAGACGAACGTATGCACCAGGTCGACGCCGGAATCGAGCGCGGCTTCGATATCTTCATCCACGACGCGGGCCAGCCCACACACCGTCGTCGAGGAGGCTTCGGCGATGTCCCGAACGGCCTCGAACTCGGCGTCCGAGTTGACCGGGAAGCCAGCCTCGATAACGTGGGTACCCATCTCGTCGAGCAGCGCCGCTATCTCGCGTTTGTCTTCATACGAGAACGACGTTCGCGGCGTCTGCTCGCCGTCGCGGAGCGTTGTGTCGAAAATTCGTGCGTCCTGAATTTCGGACGTACTATCCAGAGTGCCCTGGAAGAACTCGATCCGCCGGGGCGTCCGACGAATCCTCCGTGTTTGTCATAAGCATCTGATAGAGGACGCTCGCGCTATATAAATCTGTCCGTGGGGTGATGTGTGTGGGAGTCCCTGACACAGTTCGTCTCCGGCAGCCGACAGGATGTGGCCGGGAAGGTTTTTGACTCCTGCCACGGAGACTCAACCATGAGCGACTTCGACGGCCTCGACCTGCAATCAGTCGAAGACGAACTGGACGACGGCGGGGACACAGACGGCTCGGGGCGGGTCGTCCTCGGTGTACTGGACGGGTCGACCGATTCCGAGGAGTGGGTCGACACTGTCGAGTCAGGGGCCACGCTCGTCTTGAATGTCGAGGGCGATTTGAACGAACTCGCAGCAGGCTTTGCCCGGGACATCAAGGGGGCAGGCGGCGAGTTGATGCATTTCCGGGACTTTCTCATCGTCACGCCGCCGGGCGTCGATATCGATGCCGAGCGGTTGGAGTGAACCGCAAGCCGGCACTGACCAGAAACAGACAGTGCCTGAATACCGGTCAATACAGGTGACAGAGTGAACAGCAAGCATCCGCGCGAGCGACGCGAGCGCGGTTCACTGAAGTCGAACGCAGTGAGGCTTCAGCCTTTTTAGCGTAGATTTTTGCGCCGAGAGGTGGGCGAGCGCAGCGAGCGCACCCGAGGCGGAAAAAGGTACTTGCGCAGGCTTAGTGAGCAGCGATCGAATCCCCCCAATCGTACGAACATCCGGAGTTACTCACTCACCCCGACTAGTCCAACAGAGCAACCGTCGAGATTCAGAAGTCCGAGTCCCCTCCGCGATTTCTTCGACCGCGAGCGCATCCTGGCAGGCGCGCACGGCGGGCACCCTCGGCAGTGGCCTCGGGGTCGTCGGTGCCGATGCTGAGGTCGACGTAACCCTTATCCACACACAATTTCAACACAACGTATGGCAGAAGCAGAATCCCCGCCCGACAAAACAACAGTGAACATCCGGATGACAGAGACGTTTCTGGAGGACATCGACGCAACGTGGGAGGAACAGGGGTTCAACAGCCGGAGCGAGTTCATCCGGTTCGTCCTCCGCGACGCGCTCAAGCATCCCGAATTTAACCGCGCAGACCTGAAGGCGATGCTAACCAGCGAAGCGGAAATTCGCGAGGGTCGCACCCACAGCAGTGACGACGTGAAAGGCGAATACGGGCTCAAGGGGACAACACACGATAGCAATGAGTGAGTGAGACTGGGAACTCACTGATACGGCACGGCGGGATTTCGACGGACTCGACGAGTACGCACGCGACCGCATCGCCAGCAAACTCGACGAGATCGTGACCGACGAGTGGCGAGCGCCGCCGGAACATCTCGAACCCCTACAGGGCGCGCCCCACGAAAAGCTCCGAGTTGGTCCGTTCCGGCTCGGGTGCCGCGTCGACCGAAGCGAATCGATTCTCTATGTGTTGCGGATCCGAAAACGTGGCGGCGATGCGTATCGCAGTGACGACGATTGACCAATCGCACTCCGACCGGGGACGGAGCTCGAAGTAACCACGAAGCGAGCCAAGTGCCTGTCAAACCTGCTCCTTGACTAGCGTCACGTAGTGGCCATCGGGGTCCCGGAGTCTGAGGCCATCATCCAACTCGTCGACCGCGAGCGCGTCCTGACGGGCGCCCTCCGCAGTGGCCTCGGGGTCGTCGGTTCCGATGCCAAAGTCCACGTGGACGCCGCCGCGGGCGTCGGCGATGCCGACCTGCGGTTCCCAGAGTTCGAGGTCGAAGTCACCACAGGTCATCCGCACCCGGCGGCGCTGGTCGCCCCAGTCAATCGGTTCGAACCCCAGTTCCTCGTAGAACGCCTCGGCGTGTTCGAGCGTTTCGACTTCCAGCACCACCTCGAAGCAGCCGTCGACACCGGGACCCGACACGTCGCGCTCGCCAAGTTCGATACAGTTGCCCTCCGTATCGTAGAAATACAGCGAGCGGGCGTCGCCGAAGGTCTCCTCCGTGAGGTCGAACCGCTCGTCCAGGCGCGCGTGCCAGTCGTCGTATTCGTCGGTGGGGACCGAGAGGGCGTAGTGAGTGTGTAAGCCACCACGGGGCACCGCTTCGGGGGCGCGCAAGACGAGGTCGGTCTCGCCGGCGGCGAGTCGGACCTCGCCCTCCCGTCGCTCGCGGGTGTCCAGTTCCAGAAACGCCTCGTAGAAGGACTGTGCGCGGTCGAGATACTTGACTTCGAGCGCCAGCCACCGCGGTCCGGAGAGCATATGCGACGCTACGTGTGTGGAGCATTAATAGACTACTCCTACCCACCAGATTTGGTGTGCGTTTTTTCACCGGTGGTGCCGTAGTACGAGAGGATGAAAGGTTCTGGGCCGCCAACGGACTGGATAGAAATCGACCGATTTGGCGACAGCGAGTCGGGTGGGGTAGGCTGGATTGCCTATCCTGACGAGACGATGCAACGAGCAAGCCACGCCATCGCCGTCGACGGCGAGGTGTGGGTCATCGACCCTGTCGACGCCGAGGGTATCGACGACCTCTTCGCCGAGTTCGGTGAGGTGGCAGGTGTCGTCATCCTGCTGGACCGCCACAAGCGGGATGCGGCCGCAATCGCACAGCGTCACGGCGTCTCCGTACACATTCCGCACTTCATGGCGGGCGTGGCCGAGGATATCAACGCTCCGACCGAGCGGTTTCACCGGGAACTTGCCGACACTGGCTATGCCGCCCACGAGGTCATCGACAACGTCGCCTGGAGCGAAGCCGCACTGTATGGCGAGGACAGCGACGTACTGGTCGTCCCCGAAGCCGTCGGGACGGCGGACTATTTCCTGGCTGGGAACGAACGGTTGGGTGTCCATCCGGCCATCCGGCTGACGCCGCCGAAGAAACTCGGCCGACTCACCCCCGACCGGATTCTGGTCGGTCACGGCAATGGCATTCACGAGGATGCCGCAAACACGCTCAGCGACGCCGTCGACGGCGCTCGCGGACGAACCCCGAGTCTCTACCTGAAGAACCTGAAAACGTTCCTCCCGGTGTAGTGACAGGGAAGCTAAATAGGGTCGCTCCATAGTCTAACTCGTGTTGTACGTCACGCGCGGACTGGTCGAGACGCTGTTGCGCCTCGCGAGCGAGCGGGAGCCGAACTCGACGACCATTCCGCTGTCCGTGACGCCGGCCGGTGACATCCCCGAGGCGGACCTGTCGGCCGACACCCCAGTGTTCACCCACTTCTACATGCCCGAAGCAGGTCGCTCCGTCAGTGCTGTCTTCGGCGTCGACCTTGGGACGCCCGTCGGCCAGACGGAGGGGCGGTTCGTCTCACATCCCGAAGGGGACCTCCGGGTCTCGAAGCGCGATGACCTCCACGAGGTCGTCTTCGTGGCCGTTCCGCCGTGGACCGACGACGCACTGGCAGCGTTCGACCGCTCGGGGCGAGAGCAAGAACTGACGATTCTCGATGTCGAACCGCCGGAAGAGCAGACGCCCTGACCGCCAGAAAGGGGCGCACGGAGCCCTCACTCCAGATAGCCGAGGTCCTGCAGTTGCTGGGCGATTTCGTCAAATTCGGCCTCAGTCAGCTCGCCCTCGCGCTGGTGTTTGATGACGATACTTCGCAACAGGAACCGCACGAGGTCGCTGGTACTGGAAAAGCTCGTTCCCTCGATGGTCTCCTCGACGCGGTCACCGAGGTCTTTCGGTATCGAGACGGTCGTGTACTCGGTCATACCGGGTGTCAGGTCGCCACGGGAGAAATGCGTTGTGTCAGCGACCGACGCGACAGGCCTTCTCGCTGTCGTTGCACACTGACAGGTCTCACGGGACAATCGCTATCGACAACGATGCGTCGTCTGCAACGCGTTACTTCTCGGCCGTGGTCCACTTGTCACTGAACATCTCGGGACAGGGATTGGTGTTGTACGGGTCGAACGTCTGTGGGGCGTCCCGGGATGTAAACTGTGTTCGTGTGATACGCGTGGGGCGTGTGTTCGTGGTAGGTGTCTGAGTGCTCATTGGTTTGTAGGGGGAAATGTAGTCGAAAGCCGACGCTGTCAGAATCAATGCGACCGACGTACCACGCGTACCGCGAGCATATTAGACCGTGTGAGACGAACCATAATAAATGTTCATGATGATGGCTAGGATGTGGTGTGTTGACACGGACGTGTCCGTAGGTGTGGATTAGTGACTCCCAGTCCTATCGAAGCCATGGGCCTGTTACAGGACACAGCGACCGCGAGCGCCTGGTACGAGGCCGTATCGAGCATCTACGACCCACTCGTCGCGGAGACGTTCTGGCCGCGTCGTCTCCAGCGACGGCTGCTTGACACGCTGGAGTTCGCCACGGGGGACCGCGTCCTCGACGTGGGCTGTGGGACCGGAGTGACCTGTGACCTGCTCGCAGAGCGGGCCGGGCGGGTCGAGGCAATCGACCTGAGCGAACCGCAGTTGCGCCGGGCCGACCAGCCGGAGTCCGTCGAGTTCATCGGGGGAGACGCCCACCAGCTCCCCTACACCGACGAAACCTTCGATGCCGTCGTCTCGGTGGGTGCGATTCTGTACTTCGTCGACCCCGTGGCGGCACTCGCGGAGGCCCACCGGGTCACCCGTCCCGGCGGGGAACTGCTCGTCGCAGGATTCAACCGGCCACCGTTTCCGACGCTCAACCCCGTCGAGAACGTCGCCACGGTCGCCAACGAGACGTTCTTTCACACCTGGGGGCGCGAAGACGTGGAGACCTGTCTGACTGCCGCTGGCTGGTATGACGGTGACAGCGAAGTAACCGGGCCGGTCTGGCATCCCCGATTGGCCCGGGTCGCGACCGCACGGAAGGCGGAGCGCCCCCGGTGAGCCCGTCCCCGGTCACTCGCTCGCGCGCAGTTGCTCCGGGTAGTCGGTGAGGTTCTCGTAGCCATCCTCGGTGACGGCGACGATGTCCTCGATGCGGACGCCGCCGACCGCGGGGTCATAGAGTCCGGGTTCGACAGTGATGATATGGCCGGGTTCGAGTTCGCCCCCGCCGGGACCGACGACCGGGCGTTCGTGGACATCCAGCCCGACGCCATGTCCGGTACTGTGGATAAAGCCGGTCTCGGCGCTGGGGTCACTCGACAGTGTCGGCAGGCCGGCGTCCTCGTAGACGCTAGCGGCGGCGTCGTGGACTGCTTCGCCGGTGACTCCGGGTTCGATTGCAGCCAGTGCAGCCGCCTTCGCGCGTGCGGTGAGGTCGTACCACTCCCGGATGGTCTCGTCGGGGTCGCCGCGGCAGAACGTCCGGGTCATGTCGGCGTGGTATTTCGTCGTCTTGTTCTGCGGGAAGATGTCGACGATGATTGGTTCGCCCGCACGGAGCGGGCCGCTACCCCGGTCGTGAGGGTCCGCCGCGTCGCGCCCGCACGCGACGATAGTATCATCCAGCCCACAGCCGTGTTCCAGCAGTTCCATCTCGATGGCCCGTGTCACTCGCTCGCTGGTGAGTGGCTCGCCCCCGTGGACGAGGTGACCCTCCTCGTCGACGCCGGCAGTCGCGATAAGTTCCTCGGCGCGTGCCAGTGCCGCCTCGTTGGCCCGCTGGGCGGCCCGGACGTGCTCGATTTCCTCGTCGGTCTTCGTTGCCCGAATCTCCGTGACGGTACCGTGCTCGTCCGGTCTGACATCGATACCCTGCTCGCGGACACCGTCGGCCGTCTGGAGCGGAAACCGCGGCGGGACGGCGACTGACTCGACACCGTGAGAGCGCAGGAACTCCGCGAGGACGCGAGCCGCGGCCTCGCGCTGGCCGTACTCCTCGATTTTCGCCGAGTGGTCGAAGTCGGTGTACCGCTGGACTGTCGCAGCTCGGGACTCGGCCTGAGCGCGACCGTACTCCAGACTGCGGGCAAAGAGCAGGCGCACTTCGCCGTCGTACAGCGTGATGAACGGATCCGGCGCATCGAATCCTGAGAGGTAGTACTGGTCGGAGTCCTCGGAGTCGGCGTCGATGAGATAGCCGTCGACACCGGCGTCTGCAAGCGCCTCGTCGAGCGCCGAAAGGTCGGGGTCCATACTACCCGCTGGGGCCGGGACGGATAAATATCTCCGCGGTCGGCGGGCAGACCCGGGACAGGAGACGAGAACCCCAGGCCAGCGTTGTGCTGCCGGTCCAATTCTTAAGACCGCAGGTGCCCTACCGTGTAGAAATGCCCGAGTACGCCATCGACGCGACGGACGTGGTGTTGACCTACAGCGACGGGACGGAAGCCGTCCGGGGCGTCGACCTCCAGGTTCCCCGCGGCGAGTTCTTCGGCTTTCTCGGTCCCAACGGCGCAGGCAAGACGACGGCTATCAAGATACTCGCAACGCTTCTAAAACCCACCGGCGGGCAGGTAACCGTCAACGGCTTCGACGTACAGCGCGAGGCCCGACAGGTTCGGGCCTCCATCGGCTACATGCCACAGGAGACCAGTATCGACCCCGAGATGACTGCCCGTGAGAACCTCCGGTTTGCCTGTGAGTCCTACGGCGTCCCCCGGAGCGACCGCGACGAGCGCATCGCGGAACTGCTCGACCTGGTCGACCTCGCGGACGTTGCCGAGAAGCGCGCCGACGGCTTCTCCGGGGGGATGCGCAAGCGACTCGATGCGGCGACGGCGCTGGTCCACCGCCCGCCGCTGGTCTTTCTGGACGAACCGACGACCGGACTCGACCCCAAGGCACGGAATCGGCTCTGGGAGTACTTCGAGCGCATCAACGAGGCGGGGACGACCATCTTCCTCACCACGCAGTATCTGGAGGAAGCCGACCAGTTGTGTGACCGCATCGGCGTCATCAAGGCCGGCGAGATAGTCGCGGAAGGGTCGCCGACAGAACTCAAGCGGCGCGTGGGTGGAGAGATTCTCGACGTGGAACTGTCCGACGACGCGGCTGACCCCGAGCAGGCGGCCACCGTCGCCCGGGAGGCCGAACTCTTCGAGGAGGAGGCCACCATCGACGTGACCGAGGACGGCATCACCGTCACCTCCGAGCGTGCCCGCTCACACGGCACGGACCTGCTGGTCGCGCTCCGGGACGCGGGACTGACCGTGACCGGATTCAACATCCGTGCACCGACGCTCGACGACGTGTTCCTCGCTATCACGGGCGAACACGTTCCCGAGGACGCCGCCGACGCTGTCCCCTCCGAGGCTGTGGAGGTGTCCCGATGAGTACGCCGCCCGCGGAGGACGGGACGGACGCCACTATGGGACCGGCCACCGACATCGAGACGACGAGCAACACCTTTCTCGGCGACTTCTGGGTAAACTTCAAACGCTGGAACCTGAAGGCGGTGCGCAACCCCTTCGTGCTGGTCGTGTCGCTGGTCCAGCCAATCATCTTTCTCGTCTTGTTCACGCAGGTCTTCGGCGGCGTCGCCACGCAGGCCATCAACCGCGGTGCCGCGTCGATTAGCTACGAGACGTACCTGATGCCGGCCATCGCGATGCAGGTCGCACTCGCCGCGGCGGCGACCTCCGGTGTGGGACTGGTCAACGACATCGAACAGGGGATGTTCGAGAAAGTGCTGGTGAGTCCGATGAGCCGGGTCGGTGTCTTCGCCGGCAAGAGCGGCGCGGAACTGCTCCGCATCGCCTTCCAGATTGCCATCATCCTCGTGTTGGGTGTCGCGCTCGGAGGCACCGTCGAGACCGGATTCGTCGGTGCGCTGGGCGTCATGGCCATCGGTGTCCTCTTCGCTATCTGGTTCATGTCGCTGTCGAACATCATCGCGGTCATCACCCGCGACCAGGAATCGACCATCATCGGCGCGAACCTCCTGCAGTTCCCACTCCTCTTTGTCTCGACAGCGTTTCTCCCGCTGGAAGCGCTGCCCGGCTGGATTCAGACCGTCGCCACGTACAACCCGGTCACCTACGGCGTCGACGCCGCTCGCGCGGTCATCCTCGATCAGGACGTGATGACCGTCATCGAAGTGACCCAGTTCGGCGGCATCTGGAACACGCTGGTCCCGGCACTGGTCGTACTGGTCGCACTCGACGTGGTGTTTGGGACTGCAGCAGTCGTGATGCTCCGACGTGCGACCAGCGCTGACGTGGAGTAGGACCACGTGGGTCCGGTACTGTGATACCGTCCCCGGTCCACGGACCGGGTATGGACGCCACCATCTCGCAGTCGACAGTCGAGGGTCGAGCACAGGCCCCACCCTCGAAGAGTTACACACACCGGGCGATTCTGGCGGCGGGCTATGCCGACGGTGCTACCGTCGAGAACCCGCTTCTTAGTGCGGACACCCGCGCCACCGCACGTGCCGTCGAAGCCTTCGGCGGCACCGTCACCCACGACGAGGAGGCCGACACGCTCGAAATCGAGGGCTTCGACGGGACACCAGCAGTCCCCGCGGATGTCATCGACTGCGCCAACAGCGGAACGACGATGCGTCTCGTCACCGCCGCGGCCGCCCTCGCCGACGGTCTCACGGTCCTCACTGGCGACGACTCGCTGCGCTCGCGCCCCCAGGGACCGCTCCTTCGGGCCGTCGAGCAACTCGGCGGCCGTGCCGACTCGACTCGGGACAACGGGCAGGCCCCGCTTATCGTCGGCGGCCCGCTCGTCGGCGGCACCGCCGCAATCCCGGGCGATGTCTCCTCGCAGTTCATCACCGCCCTGCTGATGGCCGGCGCGAACACCGACGCCGGCGTCGACATCTCCTTGCAGACCGAACTCAAATCGGCCCCCTACGTCGACATCACGCTGGAAGTCATGGACGCCTTCGGGGTCCGCGCACGCCGGACCGACCGCGGGTTCTCGGTGGCCGGCCGCCAACCCTACAGCACGGACACCTACAGCGTCCCCGGCGACTTCTCCTCGATGTCCTACCTGCTCGCTGCGGGCGCGCTCGCAAGCGAGGACGGCGTCACCGTCGAGAACGCCTACCCAAGCGCCCAGGGCGACCAGGCCATCGTCGACGTGCTAGAGCGGATGGGAGCAAGCGTCGACTGGGACCGTGACGCCGGCGAGATTACCGTCGAGAAAAGTGCCCTCGACGGCATCGAGGTCAGCGTCGAGGACACGCCGGACCTGCTGCCGACCATCGCGGTACTCGGTGCCGCGGCCGACGGGACGACGGTGATAACCGACGCCGAACACGTCCGGTACAAGGAAACCGACCGCGTCAGCGCGATGGCCGAGGCCCTGGAGCGGCTGGGCGCACGCGTCGAGGAAGCACAGGGGACGCTGACGATTCACGGCGGCGACTCCGAGTTGTCGGGTGCGACCGTCGACGGACGTGCCGACCACCGTATCATCATGTCACTCGCTGTGGCCGGTCTCGTCGCGGAGGGAGAGACGACGGTTACCGGGACCGAACACGTCGATGTCTCCTTCCCCGACTTCTTCGACGTGCTGACGGGGCTTGGGGCGGACGTGTCGAGGGAATAGGGTCCGCTCAGGCTTCGACAGTCACCGTGGACTCGGAGTCGGCCTGAACCCAGGCTTTTGCGTTCGCTCGCTCGTAGACGATGTAGGTCCCGTTCTCGAAGGTGAGGTCACAACGCTCTCCGGTTGCTCGCTCGTCGGTGGGGGCATCACTGCTGTCTATCCCATCGTGGTCGTACATGGTAGTACCTAGTTAGGTCCAGAGCCGGGTAGCGACAGGGGCTCACAGTTAATACAACGACAGTCGACGATAGCTAACAGTCAAGAATCCGGGTCAGCGGGGACGTACCGAGCGTAGCGTGGGCTTTCTCAACACCTAAATGGAAGCGCCCCACAGGAACGGGCAATGAACGGGAATCGCTTCGGCAGACTCTTTCAGTTCACCACGTACGGGGAGTCCCACGGGGAGGCTATGGGTTGTACCGTCTCGGGGTGTCCCGCCGGCGTGGAACTCAGCGAGGAGGACATACAGCGCGAACTCGACCGGCGCAAACCCGGCCAGTCGATGATTACCACCTCCCGGGGCGAACCCGACGAGGTCTCCATCAAGTCCGGCCTGCAGGAGGGGTACACGACGGGAACCCCCATCGGGCTAGTCATCCAGAACAAGGACGCCCGCTCGGGCAAGTACGAACCCTTCGTGACCGCGCCCCGCCCCTCGCATGGCGATTACACCTACTCCTCGAAGTTCGGCACGCGCAACTGGGGCGGCGGCGGCCGCTCTTCGGCCCGCGAGACGGTCAACTGGGTCGCCGCCGGCGCAGTCGCCAAGCAGGTACTCGACCAGTCCGACTACGACGTACAGGTCAAGGCTCACGTCAACCAGATCGGCGACATCGAGGCTCCCGAAGTCAGCTTCGAGGAGATGCTCGAACACACCGAGGACAACGAGGTGCGGTGTGCTCACCCCGAGACGGCCGAAGAGATGCGCGACGCTATCGACCGCTATCAGGAGGAGGGCGACTCCATCGGCGGCTCCATCTACTTCGAGTGTCGCGGCGTCCCCCGCGGGCTGGGTGCGCCACGCTTCGATGCCTTCCCCGCTCGCCTGGGGCAGGCGTTGATGGCCATCCCGGCGACGACGGCCTTCGAGTTCGGCCTGGGCCGGGATGCTCGCTCCGTGCGGGGCATCGACCGCAACGAGGACTGGGAGTTCGACGACGGCGACTCCCACCCCGAGACCGTCAGCGAGGAGGGCGACCCCGTGCCCGTCGGCAACGACCACGGCGGCCTGCAGGGCGGCATCACGACCGGCGAACCCATCTACGGCGAGGCGACTTGGCACGCGCCGACCTCGATTCCGAAAACGCAGGAAACCGTCGACTGGGAGACCGGCGAGCGCAAGGAAGTCTCCGTCGTCGGCCGTCACGACCCATCCCTGCCGCCGCGTGCGGTCCCCGTCGTCGAGGCGATGTTGCACGTGACGATTCTGGACTTCATGCTGCTCGCTGGGCGCATCAACCCCGACCGACTCGACGACCGCCCCGGCGAATACGATACCGACTACCACCCCGCCAGCCCAGTCAACGACCCCGACGATGCCGACACTCACGCCGAAACCGTCGACGACGAGTGAGGCTCCCAGCGCGTATTGATTCGCGGACAAGAACGGCCTCGATACTGTCTCGCACACGCCACCGCCAGTAGGCAGCAGAACCGCGGGAGAGTTGTCCTCAGAAGGCTACGGGAATATTTCCACCTATTGACAAACACTTGATAAGGCGTGGTCCCGTACCCCCGTACGTGATTGGTCCCGCACTCGGGTTTTCGACGATAGCCGCCAGCCTCGCACAGAGCAGTTACGACGAGTTTGCGCCTTTCCAGCCTGACCTCTCGCCGGGAATTCTCGAACGGCGGTACGCCACCGACGGCTCGGCGTTTATCGAGGTCGGCGGGGCGCGCGTCCACTACCGCGAGGAAGGGCCGAGGGACGCCCCGACGGTGCTGGCGCTGCACGGGGTCTACTCCTCGCTGCACACCTGGGATGGGTGGGTCGAGGAACTCGCCGACGAGTACCACATCGTGCGACTGGACCTGCCGGGGTTCGGCCTGACCGGACCAAACGAGGAGCGACAGTACGACTTCGGCTACTACACCGCGTTTCTGGACGCGTTCTGTGACGCGCTGGGACTCGACGAGGTGGCAGTCGCGGGCAACTCCCTGGGCGGTGCCATCGCCTGGCGCTTCGCCGTGACGGCCCCCGACCGCGTCCGGCAACTCCTCCTGTTGAACGCCGGTCGACAGCACCTCGTCCCGCCCGCCGCGGAACTGTTCACGTCGCCGGGGCTGGATGTCGTCCCGCGGTACTACACGCCCAGGGCGACTACCCGGGCGATACTGAACGACGCATACGGCGACCCACAGCGGCTGACAGAACCGACGGTCCGGCGATACCACGACTTGCTCCGCCGACGCGGGAACCGTCGTGCCGTCATCGACCTGATGCGGATGGTCGAACCGGCCCCGTACGACCCGACACACGTCGACGTACCCACGCTCGTCCAGTGGGGAGAGGCGGACACCTGGCTCCCCCTGGAACTCGGCGAGCGGTTCACCGCCGAAATCCCGGCCGCCACCCTCGAAACGTACCCCGGCGTCGGCCACGTCTCGATGGAAGAGGCCCCGACACCGACGGCCAGCGACGCCGCTGCGTTTCTCGATTAGTCTCGTCCTCGCGGTGGCCAACAGCTCGATAGTCGGCAATTCCTGCCTGCGGTCAGACGATATGTCACCCGGTAGGCGCGAGGAGCCAACACAGTACAAACAGCAAGTGCCAAGGGTCTACCGGGCCGACCGGGAGATATGACAACCGTCGCTGTCCTGGCAGACCCGCCTGTCGAGGGGGCCGTTCTGCCCGAACTGGTCGCGTCGACACCGCTGTCGGAGTCGGATGCATGCCAACTCTACGAAGCGATGCTGGTGGACATCTGCACCGCTACGCAGGCCGGCGGCGGGGACCTGCTCGTGAACTACCGCGAGAGCGAGGCCGTCGCGGGTGCGCCCGACGATTTCGAGACGGAGGCCGCTCTCCGGGACGTGCTGGACGATGCGCTCGACGCACCGGGTGAGGCCCGATACGAGGTGCAGGTGGGCGAAACGTTCGCCGGTCGGGTCGGAAACACGACGACACACCTGCTCGAAGAGGAAGACGAACGGAGCGTCGCCGCCATCAAGCCGACCACGCCCTTCCTCGGCCGGGAGCAAATCGGGTCGGCGGCGATGAAAATTCGCTCAAGCGACGTGGTGTTGGGGCCGACGACCGACGGCCGGGTCCACTACGCGGCCTTCGCCGAGCCAATCAACTTCGAGAACGCCTACGAGCGGCCGGCCGTCGAGACGCTGACCGAACGCGCCCGTGACGCCGGACTGGACGTGGATTTCATGCCGATGCTACCCGTCGTCGAGACGGAACGGGACCTCGTGGATGTCGTCGCCCGGGTGCGCTCGCTGCTGCGTGCCGAGCGCAACGTCCCCATCGAGACGGCACGTGTCATCGACGAACTGGGGCTGTACGTGGACGCTGATGGAGACGGGCTGACCGTCGGGCGGACTTCCGACAGGTCTTAGGGGACCGCGGAAAAAGGGTGGACTGCGGTGGGGTGGCAGAGCGGCCTATTGCGCCTGCCTTGAGAGCAGGTGTCCGAGAGGACTCAGGGGTTCAAATCCCCTCCCCACCGTCAGACTCCTGCCGGCGTCTGCCGAGCCCTGCCTCGCAGTGCTCGGCAGGACACTGCGTTTCTCACGAACACAACCGAGGAGCGGAGCGACGAGTGTCGTGTGTGAGAAACGCGTCCGCTGGGATGTGAAGCCGGAGTGAGCACTGAGCAGCGCTGCTGGTAGCTTGAGGCAGAAATCGGTGGCGAACGGGCAGCGAGAATTAGGGTGCGCCCGCGATGACCATCCGGCTATCCTCCTCGAAGTCGAGTTGTCGGGTGGAGTCCGCATCGACGCGGACAGCGTCGCCGGCCCCCAGTGAGAGTTCCTCGCCGTCGACAGTCATCGTCGCCGCGCCGTCGACGAGCAGGTAGACCTCCTCCTGGTCGTCCTCGGCGTGGTCGTGTTCCATGCCGCTCCAGCCTGCCTCGACATCGACCATCGTCACGCCGAGGTTCTCACAGTCGAGTGCGTCCCGCAGGAAGTGCATCCCGGGCGCACGCTCTTCGACCGCTTCGTAGTTACAGGTTGTCTGACCCATACGGGGTGGTGGATCGCCGTCGACAAAAGTGTGGCCACAGGCCGAGAGAGTAATCCTTTTGCGTGGGTCGCCAAAGGTAAGCATATGGACTGGCCACACGACCCCGACGGCGAGGAGGGCAGCGAGGGCCGACGTAAGTACGGCCACGCCGTCCTCGCAAAGAAGGTCGACGAGGACGAGGACTTCCCCTTCACCGCGGGTGAGTACGCCGAACAGTACGGTGACCATCCCATCCGCATCGACTACGAGACCGTCGTCAGCGTCGACGAAATCTTCGAAGACATCGACGACGACACCGAATTCGCCGATTTTCCCGAGTTCCACAAGCGACTCGGCACGGAACTTCGGGAGAAAAACCTCTGGCCGTACCGTCTCGAACACGCCTGAGGTAGCGTTTTTCGACCGTAATTCTCACCGAGACCGGCTCGCATCGACGGTCCCGGTCTGTGCAGGGTCCTCACTTCGCAGGACCGACTGGACTTTTCCGAGCGCAACCGTCCCGAGATACAGCGCGACAGCGACGAGTACGATGACCCCACCTGCGGTCGCGCTCCCGTAGTACGCCAGCCCGATGCCGAGCGTGACCGCGAGCTCCGCGAGGACGACAGCGAGCAGGAGCGACTCGCCGAAGCTCCGGGCGAGTTGGGTCGCGCCCGCGACCGGGACGACAAGCATCGCGGCGACGAGAATGACGCCCATAATCTGCATCGCACCGACGACGACGAAGGCGGTCAAAACGACCATCACGCGGTTGTACCATTCGACTGGAATCCCGGAGACGGCAGCGGCAGTCTCGTCGAACGTGACGTAGAGAAGCTGATTGCGAGTGATCGCCACCGTCGCGACGATGACCGCAAAGAGGCCGAGCATGATGACTGCGTTCTCGGCCGAGACCGTCGCGAGGTTGCCAAAGAGGTACTGGTCGATGCCGACGGAGAGGCCGCCGGCGTTCAGACTGATGAGGACCGTCCCCAGCGCGAACCCCGTCGAGAGGACGATAGCCATCGACACGTCGTTGTACGCGTCGGTCACCTCCGAGATGAGTTCGATACACAGGGCGGCAAGTGCGGCAACGACGACTGCGGTCAAGTACGGCGAGACGCCGAGTTCGAAGACGCCGTTCAGAAAGAGGCCGACGGCGACCCCTGCGAAGGCGGTGTGGGCGAGCGTATCGCCGATGAGCGCGAGCTGGCGATGGACGAGGAAGGTGCCGATGAGCGGGGCCATCACGCCGATACAGAGCCCGACGAGGATGGCGCGGTGCATGAACTGATACTGCAACACTTCGAGTCCTGTCGTGTCCGCAAGCAAGGACATGAACGCAGACCAGGCCGCCAGCAGCCAGTACAGCGGGGCGGCAAGGTCCGTGACACCGAGCAGTGACACAGTGGAGTCGACGACCAGCATACCCGCAACTGCCTCGCCCACGGTCAGTCACCTCCCGCGGGCTGTGTCGCGCCAAAGGCACGTCCGAGCGCGTCGCTGTCGAGAAACGCCTCGGTGGGACCGTCGAAGTATACCTCGCGGTTGAGACAGACGACGCGGCCCGCGTGGTCGGTCACCGAGCCGATGTCGTGTTCGACCAACAGGATGGTCAACCCCTCGTCGTTGAGCGTTTCCAGCAACTCGTAGAAGGCCTCGACGGACTCGGCGTCGACACCAACTGTCGGCTCGTCCAGAACGAGCAATTCGGCGTCGCCCGCGAGCGCGCGAGCGATGAACGCACGCTGGCGTTGCCCGCCCGAGAGTTGCGCAATCGGTCGGTCGGCGAAGGCACGCATCCCGACAGTCTCGATCGCCTCGTCGACTGCTCGCCAGTCGGCCGCCGAGAGCCGGCCGAACCCGACCGTCGAAAACCGGCCCATCTGCACCACCTCGCGGACGGTGATGGGCATGCTCACCGCAGCGTCGGTCTGCTGGGCGACGTAGCCCAGTCGCGTCCCGTCGTCGAATCGGTGGGCCGGCTCACCAAAGAGCGAGACCGTGCCGCTGTCGGGGCGGTGTAACCCGAGGACGAGCCCCAGCAGCGTGGACTTGCCGGAGCCGTTCGGGCCGACGAGTGCGACGAACTCCCCGGGAGAGACCGAGAGGGTGATGTCCTCGACGACCGGCGTCCCGGTGTACCCGAAGGAAACGTCCGACACCTCGACTGGCGGGACCGCCGTCTCCGGGGTGGCGTCGCTCGCAGTGGTCGTCACGTCCTGTCCGTCGGTCGTGGGCATGGAGAGTCCAAACATGTTACTCGAAGTTTCGCCAGGTATCCGCCCAGCCGTGGGGGCCGGCCTCGGCCGGCGACTCGACGCCGAGAACGACCGAGAACGTGGGCATGTTGATTTTGTAAGCGATGTCCTCGTAGCCCCAGTCCTCGGCGACCCACGCCTCGCGGACACCGGCGTAGGGGGTGACAGGGAAATAGGCCTCGACGGGTGTCTCGGCGAGGAGTGTGCGGGCTGGCTTCCGGGTCTCGAAGACGCCGGCACCGATATACTCGATACCGTTGTCCTCGATGACCTCTTTGGCTTCTGTGATGTCGGAGGGTTTCACGTCGCCGCTGGCAGCGAGGTTGACCACCAGCGGACGCATGCGCACCCCATAGCGAAGGCCGAGATACTGGAAGGCGTTGTGCGCTGCGAGCTGGACGACATCGTGGTCGGCCTGCTCGAAAAGGGCAGCATAGTCGGCGTCTATCCGGTCGAGTGTTTCCCCGTAGTCCTCGGCGTTCGCCCGGAAATCGGACGCGTGGTCGGGTGCGAGGTCGATAAGTCCCTCGGTGATGTTATCGAGCGCGGTCTTGGCACGCCGTGGGTCCAGCCAGAAGTGAGGGTCTTTGCCGCGGTTCCGGCCGACACCTTCCTCGTCGCGGTCGAGTGTGGCCGCAAGCGGTGCGAGTTCGACGCCCTCGCGGCTGTTGATTAGCTGTGTGTCGATGTCGTCGTCTTTCAGTGTCTGTATCGCGCGGTCCGCCCAGGGCTGGAAGTCCGGCCCGACGTGGACGAAGGCATCAGCCTCGATGATGTCCCGCGTCACGTCGGCGCTTGGCTGCCAGCCGTGACCGTGCAATCCCGTGGGGACGAGATTTTCGACTGTGACTGGCGTTCCTGTTGCAACCTCCCGCGCGAAATCGTAGAACGTGAAAAACGACGCGACGACCTGTGGGCCACTGTCACCCTGGACGGTCAGGTCATCGAGACAGCCGGCAACGCCGGCAAGCCCCAGTGTGGACCCTGCCGCCAACACCTCCCGCCGTCGCCATCGACCCCGCTGGGACGAATCATGTGTGTCGCTCATCGACTAGATTTGACCTCTGCTATTACTATAAGAGTTTCTATCAAAATCTATTTTTAGAGATATCTAAACTATTGCCAATGCGGATTCGCACGGGCATTGTGTGAGACTACATAACATACTTGTACGAGAACAGCGAACGGTCAGATATGGCAACACAAGACTCGGGAGAAGTCGGATTCGGTGTCCCGAGAGAAGTCGTTGAGGACTTGTTCGCCTCACGTCGCCGCCGGCTACTTGTGGCCTGTCTCGGGGAGGGGACGGCTTCGATAAACGACCTCGCGACGGAAGTGGTCGCACGCGAGCAAGGCATCGACCCGGAAGACGTAACGCCGGAGCAGCGACAGGCGGCAGTAGATGAACTGTACCAGGTACACTTACCGGAACTGACCGCGACGGGTATCGTAGACTACGATTCGATGCGTGGAACAGCGGAGCTAGCGACACCGGCGGTTCTCCAGCACATCGGCAAGTAGTCAGCTGACACCTTCGAGCGGCATTTCTCGTATCCAAAGACAAATATCGGTAGGGTCCAAATCGCCGGCCACAGTGACGAACACGCAGGTTACGCACATCCAGATAGACAACTACGGTCCGTGGACGGTCACCCCGGAGCCACGCCGTGAAGTCGACCTGCAGACCATGCAGTCCCGTCTGTACGCCGACCTCTCACAACTGGTCGGCAACCGTGACGGCTACGTCTTCTTCTCGCGGTTCGACAACATGATAGCCATCACGAACGGGCTGAGCATGGACGACCACGCCCTCATCCAGGAGTCGGTCGGCAACCGCTACCCGGTGACGATGAGCCTCTCGGTCGCAACCGGGCGGTCGCCGGTCAACGCCCTCGGGACTGCGACCGAGCAGTTACAGGACGCCGGCAGCGCACAGGACGAACACCGCCGGGAGATTCTTCGCGGCCGAGCCATCGAGGAGCAGTTCCGGTCACCGGAGGACGTCCAGATCGCCCACTTCGACGTGAACGAGGCCACCGAGAAGTACACCGACCAGCTCAACGAGTTCGACACCTTCATCGAGATAGAACAGGGCTACGCGGAACTCATGCAACACATGCGGGAAGCCCACGGCGCACTCTCCTTTTTCGTCGGCGGGGACAACGTCATCGCCATCTGCCCGGCGATGGATGCCGAGGACTACCGCGCGGTGGTCGACCACGTCTCCGAGGCCGTCGATGTGGACCTGAAAGTCGGCGTCGGCCGGGGCGAGACGGCCTCCGACGCAGGGATGGACGCAAAGCACGCACTCGAAGCCTGCCGCGCTGCCGGCACCGACGTGGAAATCGACGACTAGACGCCCGTCTTGACCACACCACTACGGCGCAATCGTTCTTAAACGTACTGGAGGTAGCTTTTTGCCGGTTGTGAGTTAACGTCACACACATGAACACGGAGGTCACAGTGCGGGAAGTGATGGACAGGGAGTACGTGGGTGTCACCGAGTCCGACGACCTGGTCGAGACGGTAGAACTACTGTTACGGGAGGAAGCGGAAACCGCAGTGGTACTCCGCGGGAGCGAGACCGTCGGCGTCCTGACCGAGCGGGATGTACTCGCGTTGCTCGTCGAAGGGCCGGACCCAGGCGAGGCGACCGTCGGGGATGCGATGACCGAGAGCGTGCCGACAGTCACGCCGGACGCGTCACTGGACGGGGCAGCAGACATGATGTCCGCCCGGTCGGCGCGCAGACTGGTTGTCACCGACGGTGACGAACCGCTCGGCCTCATCACGGAGCACGACTTGCTGACGACACGTACCCACGACCCCATGGCAGAAAGTGAGCAACCGGCCGTGGCGACTGTCGAGGGGGGTGCCGGGACGGCACTGGCTGCCGAGAGCGAGACCGACCAGGAAGACACCTTCGAGGACCAGAGTATCTGTCAGGGGTGTGGGACGTTCACGCGAGACCTCGCGACATTCAACGGACAGTTGCTCTGTGAAGACTGTCGTGACATGTAGTACCGAAGGTATTTGCCCCGGCTCTGTGTCACAGGAGATAGCTGAATGGATGGGATTACGATAGAGACACCGGCCACCGAGGAGAGCGACAGGCTGGCGGCGCTGTGGGTTCGTCTCGCGGAGGGACAGGAGAGCTACGGCTCGCACCTGGAACCGGAAGGGAACAGACAGCAGATACGCGAGTCAATCGTCCGCCACATCGTCAGTAACACGCTGTTGGTCGCACGGCAGGACGATATCGTCGGGTTCGTGATGTTCACCGTCGAGAGTGGCGGCTACGACCAGCGGGTTACCCGTGGCGTCGTCGAAAACCTCTACGTCGAGCCGGCCCTCCGAAACGAGGGTGTCGGCAAGGCGTTACTGGAGCGTGCAGAGACCCGGCTGGCCGAACTCGGCGCGGACCGGGTTGCACTGGAAGTGATGGCTGACAACGAGAATGCCCAACGGTTTTATCACGAGCAGGGGTATGACCCCCACCGGGTCGAGCTCGAAAAGCCAGTCGAAAGCGATACGCACTCAAAGGGGGACGAATAACAACCGAGTGCGCCAGGGGAGCTTGGGTGGTCCAAGCACCCGACTTGTAATCGGGAGTTCGAGGGTTCAAATCCCTCCCCTGGCTTCTTTTGCCGCCGTAAAGAACCCAGAAAGTCGATTTTCCGGATTTTTCAGAGCAAACGTAGCCCGCACGGGGGGTGAAGACAACGTAGCAGACTGGAATGATGTTGCCCAAACTAATCCTCCCAGACACATAGTCGCACACGGTGGGAAAGACAGCGAAAGCGGTTGACATTTTAAACCCTTCCGGTCGGTTGCTGGCCGTGAAACGCGACAATAGTGGTTATTCGAAGGGATAACGTACCTGAGAGCGAAGATGTCCCCGCAGTTCACAGGGAGCGACGATGACGCACAGAGACACGACCGGAGTCGGCGGCGGTTCCTGCTGGGTGTCGGAGCCGCAGCAGCCATGGCCGGCTGTCTGGCCGATAGCAACGATGACGACGACGGAAATGAGACCTCGGCGGACGACACCACCGAAAACGACACCACAACCGACGACACGACGGCAACCCCGGAGCCGTCCGGTACCGACGATGATGAAAATGGAGACGAGGGCTTGTCACCTGCGGCAGCCCGAGAGTTGTTACCGACGGATGCGATTGCCTTTCGGTATGAACCACCGCTTGGCAACCCGTTCGGGGAGTTCTGGGTCGAGGTCATTGGCGAGACAGACGCAGCAGCCGTCCGCGCTGAGGCAGCCTCCGGTAGCACGAACGAAGTGACTCCACAGGATGGGAATATCGATGGGTATCTGGGTGTCGCCGTGCCCGTCGACCCGGACGGTGATGAGGTGACAGTATTCGCGGTCGACGAGGAGGGGGCGGCCGGGCGCGTCACCAGCAGTCAGGTTCCGACCGACGACCTGACGCCAGAAGCGGCAGAGCAGGCAGTCCCGAACGACGCGCTGTCGTTCACGTACGAACCGCCGGGCGTCGGTGATTACGGTAGCCTCCTGATCGAAGTCACGGCGGAGACGGACGCGGAGACGCTCATCGGACAGGCACAGGAGGCACCGGGTGTGTTCACCGACCGGGTCGGCAACATCGGCGATGAAACGACACTCGGCCCCGGAACGACACTGGAAGTCGGTGTGGACCCTGACGGGGACGAGGTTATCGTCTCGGCGACTGTCGACGGAGCGACGGGGGAAGTAGCGCGCTGGCAGGGGCCCGAGTGAGACTAGCGGGCGGGGTTGCGTCCGCGAGAGCCCCTCACTCGGCGGCCCCGTCTCGGGAGTCCAGGATTCAGTCGGACGGGTGCTGCGTCCAGGCGTGGCTCACTGGCAAGCGTCGTCGACCCAAGCGACCATATCGTCGGCAGGGATGAAACCCTCTGCCCGTTCGCCTACCTGTTCGCCGTCGACGAAGAGAGCGAACATGGGAACACTCTGGACCTGAAAGCGGTCGACCAGCGGCGGGTCATTCCGAGGGTTTACCGTCACGACGACGGCGTCAGTCGCGCGGGCGACCTGTGTCAGGATTGGCTCCATACTCCCGCAAATCGAACAGCCCTCGGTGTAAAACTCCACGAGGACGAGGTCGTTGTCCGCGAGTACCTCGTCCAGTTCCGCCTCGGTATCGACCGACATCGGGCGGTCCGTCTCGGCTGTTGGCTGGTCTGCAGTCATACCGAGACGTAGGTGCCGGCGCCGGGTAAGGACTCCGGCGAGCCGGATGTCACGGGGCACCTCTGCACTCGCGGTCGGAGCGTCCGGCGTTGGGCCGCAGAGATGGTCGCTGCCTGGGTGAGCGCAGCCGCCGGGTTGAGCCGGTCTTACGGGAGTTCACTCGGGGCTGCCGTCGCTGTCTTTGGTCCACTTCGACTCCACGTCGCGGTTGGCGACCACGACCACCTCTCCTTCGGGGAGTTCGAACCGGCTTTTACGAAGGCCAATCGCCGTGACCGTGCCGGTGATGCCGGCAGCACTGACGGTGTCACCGGGGTTGAAATCGGGGTCTTTGAGGAGATAGATGCCGGCGACGGTATCCTCGATCATCTCCGAGAGCGCGTAAGCAACCCCCAGTGCGACGAAGCCGGTGGCAGTGCCGAGGCTGGCGGCGATGGCACCCATGCCGACCACGTCCAGAAAGACGAGTGCCGCCCCGAACCACAGGAAGACACTGACGATGATGACGACGAAGTCGACGATGAGTTGCTGGTCGGTCGGATAGGCCCGCGACAGGGAGACTCGGACGAGCGTCCGAATGACCCGGATGACGACATACGCGACCACGAGGAAGACGAGACCGGCAAAGAGGTCCGGGAGCGACCCAGTCAGTTCGTCGGCAAACGTATCGAGCGTCGAGCGAATGATGTCAGTCGGCGTTGCCATGGTTCACACTGCAGCGGGTGGTGGTTATGCGTTGGGCCGGGACGACGATGGGTTATGGATTTGGGCGTGCGTTGATGTACCACTGGGTCCTACTGGGACGTATGCACATGCGAGTGGCCTCACTCGCCGACCTCCGGGGGCTGGCACTGTATCAGCAGTTCATCGTCCTCATGATGGGTATCTACGCCGTGTTCATGGTCGGCGTGACGGCAGTGTTCGCGATGAACGGTGAGGCGATAGCAGCAGTGACGCTGGTGACGGGCGTTGTCATCGGCGCGGCCGCAGTGACGGTCGTCCCGGCAAAGCTCGGACCCGGACGCGAGGAGTGACCGTCAGGCGAGCTCGAACGTTCGGACGGTCCGGACCGTGTATCGGTAGCCAGCCAGCGCCAGAATGACGCCGCTGGTGGCCAGTAGCCCGGTCATCCCGTACTGGAACGTCGCCGTCTCGACGCCTGTGATTCGCTCCCCGAGCGCCGCGAACCACGCACTCGTGCCCGAAAGCGGGAGTGAAAGGAGGCTGCTCGCGAGTTCGAGGACAAGGGCAGGGAGCCAGCCGACGACGCCGGCGAGCAGTGTCTGTGCAGTCTCCGGTGCAACGACCAGCGAGGCGAGATAGCCCCCGGGGAGAGTAACGAGCGCTAGCGACGCGATGACCGCGCTGAGCCGTGGCGGTAACACTTCGTCCGCCTGTCCGACGCTGATGGCGCTGAAGCGGGGAAGGATGACGCCGACAGCGAGACAGATTGGCGCAGCGATGACCGCCAAAGCGGCCGCGAGCGCAGTCAGTGTGACGACGGTCGAAATCGACAGCGAAGCGGCCACGCCGGCAATAACCGTGAGGACGACCACGAGCGGGCCGCCGTAGACGAACCCGGCGAGTGCGATGCCGTGGACGAGCGCCCGCGGGTCGGCGGCGATGAGCGTCGTCGGCAGGACCGCCTGCTGGTCACCGAGTGGGTTCAGCGCGAACACCCCGCCGGGGAGCCAGGACAACAGCGCGACAGCACCGATGGCGACTGTCACCGAGACGCCATCGGCCCCGACACCCGAGCCCAGAAGCGGCCCCAGGGCAACGAAGATGGGGAGCATGAGGATGGTCAGCCGCTGGGGGTTTCGAACCGTGTGCAGGACAGTCATCGTCGCGACACGGGCAGTCGGGCGCGGTCCGAACGCGGGGCTGGGAAACGGGGACAGGCCCGCAGTGAGCGCATCATCGAGCCAGTGGCCGTCGGCCTCGTCGCCTACATGCGATGGCGTCTCCGTCCCCGCTGGCGACACCGGCGTCGCGTACCAGAACCGTTCTGTCGTCAGTTCGATAGCACGCCCGCCTGCGACGACGACACCGAGCGCGACGGCCGCCCCGACGGCAGCGAGTGTCGCGTTCGCCTGAACAGCGGTCCCAAGTGCCGCGAGGTCGATGAGCCAGCCGACCGGGACGTAGGCAAGCACTTCCAGCAGCGGGTCGACATCGATGACCGTCTGTGCGCCGAAGACGACGGCCACGACAAGCAGCGAGATGCTGCCGGCGAGCCAGGTCTTGTAGCGGGCGACGAACGGAATACGTGCCACCGCGAGAACGGCAAGATAGCCACACAGCGAGCCGACGGTGACGGCGCTTGCGACGAACAACACCGTGGCCAGGGGCACGGTCAGGAGGACACCGGGTGTGCCAAGCAGGTCAGTGATGGCAAGCGCACCGAGTATGACCGGCGTCCCGACGTAGGCGAGCACGCGGAGAGTTTCAGCCACCCAGAGACCGACCGTGGCCGAGCGCGTGGAGACGGTCGTGAGCATGAGCGACTGGGCATCGATGCGGGGTCGAATCGACCCAGACCGCTGTGCGACGAGGAAGATAGTGAACAGCCAGGCGACAGTGACCTGACCGCGCATGCCGGCAACCGCATAGTCAGCGGGGTTGAACCCCGCCGGGACGTTCCCGCGCAGGAAATACCACGCGATGAGAATCCCGAGCGTGGGCAGCCCGCTACCGGCCAGGCCGCCAATCAGTTGGCGCTTCGACCGGCCGAGGCTTCGCAGCGTGCGCCGGAACTCGAAGAGGCCGATGGAGAGTCCGTGGCGAGGCCAGCCGCGCTCAGCCATGGGTTTCAGCCGCCATCGGGTCATCAGCGGTCAGTTCGAGGAACGCGTCTTCGAGGGAGCCGGCCCCGGACTCGTCGGCCTGGCGTGCCAGTTCCTGAGGTGAAGCTTCGGCGACCAGGCTGCCCTCATAAAGGACGCCGACAGTGTCAGCGAGTTCCTCGACGACCGGGAGAATATGCGTGGAGAGAAAGACTGTCGTCCCGTTGTCCGTCAGTTCGGTAATGAGTGTCCGGAGCGTCCGTGCGGCCCGGGGGTCGAGACCGCTGGTCGGTTCGTCCAGAAAGACCACGGCAGGGTTATGAAACGTCGCCTGAACGAAAGCCACCTTCTGGCGCATCCCCTTCGAGTAGTCACTGATGCGCGTGTCGATGTCGTCGAGCAAATCGAGGCGGTCGAACAGCGTCTCGATGCGTTCCTCGACGGCCGTGCCACTACAGTCCCGGAGGCCGGCGATATATGAGAGCTGTTCGCGTGCGGTAACCTCCTCGAACAGCGGGGGCTCCTCCGGCAGATAGCCGATGTGTGGCCGGAGTCCATCGCGGTCGTCGAGAGAGACACCAGCGACGGTCCCACTCCCGCTTGTCGGTGTGGTCAGTCCGGTGAGCATCTGCATCGTCGTGGTCTTTCCGGCCCCGTTGGGTCCGAGAAAGCCGTAGATAGTGCCTTCAGGGACCGCGAAGTCGACATCGTCGACGGCGACAGTCGTCCCGTACTCCTTTCGCAGATTCCGGGTGCGAATCGCAGTAGGTGCCATTGGAGGGTCTACCAGTATCGGCAGCCGCCGTGGTCTTATAATAGGGACATGGCCTGTCGAGCCAGCGGGTCCGCGAAAGAGTTATATCCTGAGACGGGACCGAACGGCCTTTGCCCGCGTCGAACACAAGCGCAGATATGCCCGTCATTCTCGCTGAGGACATCGCCCGTCGGTACGGCGAGACGGTCGCACTCGACGGTGTCAGCCTCAGCATCGACGAGGGCGAGGTGTTCGCACTCGTCGGTCCCAACGGAGCAGGCAAGACAACGCTCGTCCGCGCACTAACGGGGACGACAGACGCCGAGGGAACCGTCGAGGTGTTCGGCGAGTCACCGCGGACCGTCGACCGTGAACGAATCGGGCTGTTGCCCCAGGAGTTCCGGCCCGCGGAGCGGCTGACAGCCCGCGAACTCGTCGCCTACTACGGCGGTCTCTACGAGTCGGCACGCGACCCCGAATCCGTGCTCGCGGACGTGGGCATGGCCGAGGACGCCCAAACACATTACGAAGACCTCTCGGGTGGCCAGCAGCGCCGGACCTGCGTGGCGACGGCGCTGGTCAACGACCCCGACCTGCTCGTACTGGACGAACCGACGACCGGTATCGACCCCGCAGGCCGGCGGACCCTCTGGCGACTGCTGGAGCGACTGGCCGAGGCCGGCACGACCATCTTCATCACGACCCACTACATGGAGGAGGCACAGCGACTCGCCGACCGCGTGGGATTGCTCGCCGACGGCGAACTTGTCGCCGTCGACAGTCCCGACGCACTCGTCGACCGATATGGCGGCGAGAGCCTGCTTCGCATCGAGGGTGACATGGTCGATGGGACGGTCGACCGACTGGCCTACCCCGCCGAGGAGACTGAGAGCGGGCTGACAGTTCGGAACGTCCCGCCGACGGAAATCGGTAGTGTCGTCGAGACGCTTGCCGCCGCGGGCGTCGACTACGACTCGCTCACCTGGACCGACCCCGACCTCGAGGACGTGTATCTGGAACTGACAGGCCGGGAGGTCACGGCCAGTGGGGAGAGCATCGCCCGCGAGGAACTGACCGCCGGGGACACGGCTGGCACGAACCCTGCTCCGGAGGGGGCCAGCGACGAGGAGGTGTCCTCGTGAGCCGTCTGCGCCGCATCACCGCGGAGACGCGAGCGGCCTGGCACGCCTTCCTCCGGCGGCGGACAGCCGTCTTTTTCACCTTCTTTTTCCCGGTCATCATCGTCGTCATCTTCGGTGTACTGGTCCAGACACAGCCCACGGGCGGCGGTATCTTCGCGGAGCCGCCCGGGTGGTACCTGCCGGGCTATCTGGCCGTCGTCGTCCTCTTTACGCCGCTGTCGCGGGTCGGCAGCGAGGTTGCCCGCCACCGTGACGGCAACCGTTTCGAGAAACTGGCGACGACGCCGCTTTCGCGGCTGGAGTGGCTGCTCGCACACACGCTGGTCAATATCGTCGTCATCGGGCTGGCGGGGCTACTCCTGCTTGGCCTGCTGGTCGCAGCGACAGCGGCGACGCTGCCGATGACGCCGTGGCTCGCCGCCTTAGTGCCTTTCGTCGTGCTGGGTGTGGCGCTTTTCTGTGGCGTCGGTGCGATTCTCGGGAGTCTCGCGGATTCACAGGACGGCGTCATCGCCGCGAGCAACGGGTTGGCGCTGCCCTTGCTCTTTCTCTCTGAGACGTTCGTTCCGCCCGCACTGTTGCCGGGGTGGCTCCCCACCTGGCTCTCGCCGCTGACCCACTTCTCCCGAGGTGTGCGTGCGGTCGCCTACGAGGTGCAGCCGACCGGCTTTCTCACGGGCGGCAGCGGTGCCGGAGCCGTGGAGTCCCTGCTTATAGTCAGCGTCTCGGCAGCCGTCCTGTTCGTCGTCGGTGCGCAGTTACTGCCGCGGACGGACTGATACTGGCAGCCCCCGACCACGGCGAGCCAGGCCGTCACTCCTCACCAGGGGCGTCACCCTCCTGTGGCAGTTCGGTCTGGACGCCGTCTTCCGCGGCAGCCTCCATCTGTGCGACGGGGTCGAAAGTGACGATACCGTCACCGGGGGTGAACTCGTAGACCTCCCACTCGGGGAAAGTGAGCACGCCACTCATCTTTCGAACGCGGAGTTGTTTGACGAGTGCGCCCTCGACGATGTCCTCGTTGAGGCGCATCTCGATGATGCCGTCAACGATGTAGCCCATATCGTGGGGGAACTGCTCGGTGTCAGTCGTCACTGTCGCCCCCGCAAAGACAGGGACAAACCGGCCTTTACAGACATCGGCACGAACGTCCTTGACGAAGTTGTATGCCTGGACGGGCTGGACGAGCGAGCCGAGTTCGGTCAGCGAGTCGATGACGACGATGCCCTGGTCCTGGCCGTCGACCCTTTCGAGCGCGCTGTCGAGTCGGTTCTGTAACTGCCCGATATCGGATGGGTCCCGGACTGTCGTCGTTGCATCCTGTGTCACTTCCCAGAGGTGGGCGTTCCAGGCGTTCACCCGGTCGTACATCCGGTCGCGGTCGTCGACGCGATAGCTGAAACAGTCGATGATGCGAAGGTCCCCGGCTTCGAGCGAGGGCAGCACGTTCCAGGAAAGCGAGACGAACTCCTGGACGACCGAGACCGGCGGCTCAGTAAAGGACATGTAGACGACCGGTTCGCCGCGCTGGAGCGCCCGCCAGACGAGTTCGGCCTGTAACGCCTCCGTGCGCGTCCCCGCGAGGTCGGTCAGCATGATAAAGGAGTTGCGCGGTATCCCCTGCGGGAGGCTGGCATCGAGGACTGACACACCGGTCTGCAAGCGCCGGAACCCGTGGAACTGCGTGAACACCCTGTCCCCGTTCTCGACGGCATCCCGGCAAGCCGCCGAACAGAACGTATAGGTGACGCCGTCGTGGTCGTGTTCGACCGCCTCACCCGGTATCGGCAACCGGCAGTAATCACACCGCCGAACCTCGGCGTCGGTCTCCTCACCGGATGCACGCCCGGCTGTGCTGTCCTCCGCTGTCATAACACACCCTTGACGGGGCACTCCCAAAACCGTGTGGGGTGTTGACGATGGGCGTCCGTTACCGCCAGGGTCGCGGAACTGCAAGCAGGAGCAAGAGGGCTTCTTCCCGGGGAACGGAATCGAACGCCCAGTTCAGAAGCACGTACGTGATGATGCCGAGAAAGAGGCTCACGCTCCAGGCGACGGCGGCGATGCGGCCGACACGGGCGTGGGCGGTCTCACGGAGTTCGTCGGGCGTGTGTGTCAACCCGAGGATGGCGGCATACAGCACCACCGGGACCGAGACCACCGAGAGGAAGATGTGGATGCCGAGCATGACGAGATAGACAAGCGTGACACCCGACGGAGCGACGATTGACTTCTCGTAGCCGCCGCCGGTCTTCCAGAGGTAGAAGACCAGAAACAGCAGGATGAGCGAGAAGGCAGACAGCATCGCGGCACGGTGTTTTCGCACCTGGTCGGTTTTGATGAAGTACACACCGGCGAGAATCGACAGCAACGCCAGCGTGTTGATGCCAGCGATGATGTGGCTGAACAGGTCGACCGTACTATCCGAGAGTTCCGGAAAGAGCGGAATGAACCCGTACAGCGCACCGCCGACCAGCACGTATCCCACAATCGAGAGTACAGCGGTGATGGCACGCGGGCGAGCGCGGAGACCTGACCTGACGCTATCGGCAACTGCCATTGTAGAGAGTCAGGAATGCAGCGTTAACTGGGTTTTGGGTTCTGGTAGGGCGAGCGTGTCAGAGACTCTCGGCGTGCATCAGGTAGCCGACACCCATCAATAACATATCACAAAAATGGCTGTGTATCTTGCAGCATCGAAAGTGTTCAATCAGGCTACAGGAGTGTTCGATACAGGAACGGCCCCGTTGTTCGTTTGTGGCTTACCCATCAACTCAGTCAGTGACTCCCTACACGAGCGGACTCGCATCGTCACCGAACCCGCGCCCATATGTCTCAATGACTTCCGTAATGGTGACCTCATACGCATCGTACCACTCCCTCCACCGTTGTTTCGCGTGTTTGTGGTCCGCATTCGCTCCAAACGACTCAATCGCGTCCAACGATTCCCAGTAGTAGACGACAAGGACCTCCTCACTATCCGGTGTATGCCAGGTCTGCTTACCAAGATATCCCTCCGTATCCTCGGCCGCCGCTTGTATCGCATCATTCAACTCATGAAACTCTGCGTCGTACTCACCGGGAGCGAGGCGAAATGTTATCAAGTACATTAGGACTGTTTCTGGCCGGCCTCGCCGGGAACTTCACGCTTATCCTTCACAACTGAAAACAGTCCTATGAATACCCCTCTAAATCGGATTCGAGTGGGTTCCGTGGTGAGTATCCGATGACACGACACAATAGTCCGTCCGACAGGAATCGGTTCGCAACCATCGCAGTCGGCGCATCTGAAATCAAGACGAATCCCCACAGAGATGGAACAAATGATGTCGTTCCACCGATTCACCTTTCGACGACGTTCGAGTGGGCCAGCGGGGAGGACACCAATGAACACGACTATTCGCGCGAGAGCAATCCGACGCGGGCAGCACTTGAAGAGCAGTTAGCCCGCCTCGAAGGCGGCGAGCATGGATTGGCGTTCGCTTCCGGCATGGCTGCCACATCGACGACAATGCTGTCGCTGGTCCCCTCGGGAGGCCACATTGTCTCCTCGGATACCATCTATAGCGGGACCGAAAAGCTGCTCACCGAACACATGGCGGAACATCTCGGCGTAGACATCGACTTTGTTGATATCCGTGATCCTGACGACGTTGCTGATACAGTCGACGCGGACACCGCCTTGGTCTGGGCAGAAACACCGTCGAACCCCTTGATCAGGTTGTGTGATGTCCAAACGATAGCCGACATCGCCGATGACAATGACACCCTGTTCGCCGTGGATAGCACCTTTGGGAGTCCGTACTATCAAACCCCACTCGAACTGGGTGCTGACATCGTCGTTCACAGCACCACCAAGTATCTCAATGGGCATTCCGACTCGATCGGCGGTGCCGTTATCACCGACAATGATGAAGTTTTCCAACAATTGGCGTTCGCACAGCGTGTTGGGCTTGGAAATATGCTTTCTCCGTTTGACTGCTACCTTGTTGCACGAGGTATCAGGACACTTCCCGCACGGATGGAACAGCATGAAAAGAACGCGATGGCAGTTGCTCAGTTCCTCGAAAGCCATGATCGGGTAGACCGCGTCCACTATCCGGGCCTTGAGAGTTACCCACAACACGATCTGGCGAGTGAGCAGATGTCGGGGTACAGTGGGATGCTGTCCTTCGAGTTTGATGGCACACTCATCGAACTTGAAGCGTTCATCGAGGGGCTCGATATATTCACGCCGGGAGCCAGTCTTGGTGGGGTCGAGAGCCTTATTGAAATACCATCACTAATGCTTCCCGACGAGTTCAGTCGTAGTGAAGAGTCAGCGGACATTCCTGAGACATTGGTCCGGGTATCCGTTGGCCTTGAAGACGCCGATGACCTCTGCGAGGATCTTCGGACAGCTCTCCCATAATCACTTCAGTTCACGAACAGGAGTGGAGACGAACGACGAGCTGCTGACCACCTCTCCTATATTTTGTACTTCCTTCCGTAACCACATAACCCAACCCTCTCCGGCTGCACCGCAGTAAATCGGTTGTGAGCAGTTCTATGACACGCCGGGTCGTTCAGTAATCCCCGAGCACGCCGAGTCGGCGGGCGCGGCGGGTGGCCCACTGGAAGACGAGATACCCCAACAGGAGATACCCGACAGCGGTGCCGACCAGAACCGCGAGGTCGAGCGCCGGGAACTCCCAGAGCCGGGTGCCATCGAGCATCGCACGCTGGAGGAGTGCGCTGCCCTGGACGAGCGGGAGGACACGCGTCCAACCGAGGTCAAACGCCGGCGCGGAGATGAGCAGGATGAACCCGAACTGGAGGAAGTTCAGCCAGTTGCCGATGCGCTTGTAGAGGACGGCGATGCCACCAGCAGCAAAGCCCAGTCCGAGAACCGACAGGATAGCGAGCGTCGCGACGACGACTGTCGTCAGGACCGGGAGTGCGAGTTCGACGCCCGTCAGGACGAGCATCACCACGAGGACGAACGCCGAGGTGAGAAAGGTGCGAACGACCTTGGCGGCCCCTTTCAGGAACGCCACCGGAGCGAACCCGAAGGGGGTCATGACGTGGCGTTCAAGCGTGCCCCACTGCACCTCGCTGCTGATGTCGTTCGAGAGAGCCGAGTACGCTCCCACCGACAGCGTCCACAGGAAGTAGCCGACGATGATGCCCTCGATGGAGTCGGTCAACGCCTGACCGGCGACCATCCGCCCGCCGTAGAACAGGAGACCGAAGAAGAAAAGCGCGAGCAAGACACCGGCGAGAGCGTTCGCCGGATACCGGATGAACACGAGATACTCCCGATAGAGGACGGCACGAGCCAGGTCACGATACCCCGCAGGCTGCCCAGCGTCAGGTTGCGTTGTCACGTGTGCTCACCGTCCGTGAGCCGGAGGAAAGCGTCTTCGAGGTCCAATTCGACAGTCGTCACGCCGTCTAACTGGACATCGTGTTTGCGGAGTGCCGCTATCAGTTCGTAAAAGTCCTCGCTGTCGGCAGCGACATCGACGCTCGGGACCCCGTCCCTGTCGACGGCGACGATATCGAAGCGCCCGCGCAGGGTAGCGACCAGCGAGGGGGTGAGGTCGGGACTGGTGACACGGTAGGTCCGTTCGGCCCCGCTCGGCCGGAGCTTCGATACCGGGTCGTCGGCAACGACTTCGCCATCCCGCATGATAACCACTCTGTCACAGACATCCTCGACGACGGCCATGTCGTGGCTGCTCAGGACAATCGTCATATCGCGCTCCTCGACGATGCGACGCAGTTCCTGCCGTAACGTGAGCGAACTCTCGACGTCGAGCCCGAGGGTGGGCTCATCGAGAAAGACCAGGTCGGCCTCGCTGGCGAGGACGCTCGCAAGCGACACTTTTTGTTTCATCCCACGGGAGAGGTCACGGACCGCGGTGTCTGCCTTCTCTGCGAGGTCAAGCTTGTCCAGCAGCCGCTCGTGGCGGTCGGCGAGTGAATCCGGGTCGGTCCCCTTGATGACCGTGAAATAGCGGAGGTTCTCCCGGACCGTGAGCCGCCAGTAGTCGTTGCGAGCGCCTTCGAGCATCGCGTCGATGTGTCTGTAGGCCTGCCGCGGGGACGCTTGAACATCCGTCCCGAACACACGGGCTGTTCCCTCGTCGGGAAGGACCATCCCGAGGATGCACTTGATTGTCGTCGTCTTGCCCGCGCCGTTGGGACCGAGAATCCCGACGACCGAGCCCTGTTCGATGGTCAACGAAACATCCTCGACAGCGGTGACAGAACCGAAGCGCTTGCGCAGTCCCTCGACCTGGAGGGCCGGTTCCGGGGACTGCTCTGTGGAGGGTATCGGGTCGTCTGACCCGGCGGGGACGCCGTCCGGTGTTGCCATTGTCGTTCGATAGGGGGCAAGCGACAAAAGCTCGCCCCCGGCGAGGAGTTCGACAATCGTTGTACCATTGGTGGGTAGTCACACTATCACACCGTAACAGTGAAACGGGAAAACTGGGTACTCGTACAGTATGGGCGTAGACCAGGAACAGCGAACGATACGGTGTCTGGTGGCGAAGGTGGGACTCGACGGCCACGACCGAGGGGCCCACGTCATCTCGCGTGCGTTTCGTGACGCCGGCTTCGAGGTCATCTACTCGGGCCTGCACCGCGCACCGGAGGAGATCGTGCAGGCCGCAGTCCAGGAGGACGTCGACGTACTCGGCATCTCGATTCTCTCGGGCGCACACGACACGCTCGTCCCCAAAATCGTCGACGGTCTGCAGGAGTACGACGCCTTCGAGGACACGCTCTTGTTAGTCGGCGGTATCATCCCTGACGACGACGAGGACGAACTCAAAGCGCTGGGCGTCTCCGAGGTGTTCGGGCCCGGTGCCTCGATGGACGAGATGATCGAGTTCGTCCGCCAGAACGTCCCGGAGCGATGACTCCGGTATCCACTGGACTCGCCAGCATATGAGTGGGAATCTCATCGACGAGCTACTCGCGGGGAAACACCGCGCGCTCGCACGCACGATAACGAAAATCGAGAACCGCCAGGCGGGCTATCGAGAACTCGTCTCACAGCTCCACGAACACACCGGCGATGCGGATGTCATCGGCATCACCGGCAGCCCCGGTGCCGGGAAATCGACACTCGTCGACAAAATGGCCGCTGCCTACCGCGAGCAGGGCCTCACGGTCGGGGTTATCGCCATCGACCCCTCTTCGCCCTTCACCGGCGGGGCCGTCCTGGGCGACCGCATTCGCATGGGGTCAAACGTCGGCGACATGGAGGTCTTTTTCCGCTCGATGTCCGCACGGGGCACGCTGGGCGGCCTCTCGACGGCCACGACGGACGCCGTGAAAGCACTCGATGCCTTTGGCAAGGACAAAATCATCATCGAGACGGTGGGTGCCGGCCAGAACGAGATAGATATCGTCAAGACTGCCGATACAGTCGGCGTGCTGGTCCCGCCGGGCAGCGGCGACGATGTCCAGATGCTCAAGGCCGGGATTCTCGAAATCGCTGACCTCTTTATCGTCAACAAGGCCGACCTCGACGGTGCTGACCGGACCGTTCAGGAACTCAAGGAAATGCTGGAGTACCGGGACGGCGGCGTCCCCGCGACAGTAGGCCACCACGGTGCTGCCGGGAGCGGTGACGGCTTCGAGCAACCTGAATCGGGTGACCCCCCCGAGCAGCGGTGGCACCCGCCCATCGTCGAGACAGTCGCAAACAAAGGCGAGGGCGTCGACGACGTACTGGAGGTTCTCGCCGACCACCGCGAACACCTCGCCGACAGCGGCGAACTCGCCGAACAGGAGCGGATGCGCTATGCCGAGGAGATTCGGACCTTGCTGCAGGAGGATGTTCGTGGGTTGCTAGAGCAGGAAATCGACCGCCAGGGCGGACTCGATGCTTACGTCGGGCGCGTACGCTCGAAGGAGATAGACCCCTACGCCGTCTCCGATGAACTGCTCGAACCGATTGCGGAGTGTCTCGAACAACGCGAAGAGTGACCCGGGGAAAAGGAAGCCGCCCTGGTCTGTCGCTACAGGACCCGCAAACTGCGCGGGTGCAGATTACCGACTGCAGGTGTTGATGCCGAACAGGCTGTTCAGCGGGCATTTCTGGACTGAACCGGTGACAGTGAACACAACCCCCACCAGCAGCGCGGCCGCGCCCACGACGAGCCCAAACTCCAGCAGTTCAGCGACCACAGCGATGCCGACCAGTATCAGTACCGGCCCGACGACGAGTCGTGCGAGTTTGTCGTAGCCTCCGACGTTTCGTTCCATACATCAATGTTGGGGACCAGGGACCAAATAGATTTGTATTTATTGCACCATACCCACACAAACATAGCGGCGGGTGAGTCGTAACACACTCGCCGGAGGAGAGAGAACACGGCTCCAGAGCAGACATGTTCCAGGCTGTCGGCGAGTGGGTGAGCGGGATAGAAGCAGTGGCGTTGCTGGTCGTACTCGCGCTGGCGACAGTGACGACGGCGGCGCTGTTTCTCGTGGGGGTGGTCGGCTACCGCCGCCGGCGGACGACAACCTACATGCTGTTGACGGTGGCACTCGCCTTGCTCGTGGCGCGGTCGGTCGTCGGCTTCGGGACCGCGCTTGGACTCGTCCCCATGCCGGTTCATCACCTCGTCGAGCACGGTTCCGACGTGGGCGTGGCGACGCTTGTCCTGTATGCGCTGTACCAGGCAGGACCACCAGCCGCCGAGGGGACGTAGCGTTCTCACGGGCCGGGAACACCTCGGCGATATTTAGGTGGGCAACCACTATCGGAAGCCAAGATGAGCGACGCGAGGAAGCAAATCAGACAACACGTCGACACGCACCCGGGGGTACACTTCAACGAACTCGTCCGGACACTGGATGTGGCGACGGGGCAGGCCCAGTACCACATCGACAGGCTGCTCGACGCGGACCGACTCGACGCCGAGCGACTCCGCGGGCGCACGCATTACTTCACGACGGGATACGACGCCTGGGAGCGCCGCGTTATCGCGTTACTGCGACGCGAGACCGCGCGAGAGGTCATCGTCCGCGCACTCGACGCGGAGCGGATTTCGGCGACTGAACTCACCGAGGAACTCGACGTGGCGCGGTCGACGGTGTCCTGGCACGTCTCGACGCTGGTCGAGGCCGGCGTTGCCGAAAAAGAGTACGACGCGCAGGGTCGGGCACACGTTCGTATCACCAGACCTGACGAAGTGCGGGCGTTACTGAGCGAGGTCAGCCCCTCGCTGCCGGACAAACTCGTCGACCGGTTCACCCGACTCGTCGACGCCAGTTTCTACGGCTAACCGAGGTGCATCCCGCGGTACTGCTCGGCCAGCTCGCGGTCGAAGGCCGATAGCTCGACGACGTCGTCTTCGGTGAGGTACTCCACCGCGTCGACGTACGCGACGGCGTCCGCACGGTCGGCAAACGGTGCCGGGTTGGTCCCCATGGGGTCGTCGACTCGCTCCGAGTCCGTCTCCAGCGCGTAGGAGGCGTCCGTCCCATCGATGAACTCGCCGCTCTCGAAGCCGGTCACCCAGAGGCCAGCGATGTCGGCATCGGTCTCCGCGAACTCGTCGGGTACAGCATGGTAGGTCGTCGCACAGCCGGACGAGCAGAAATACGCCCGCGTGTCGTCGGCGTGGACCGCCTGTCCGTTCCACTCGGGGAAGTTGGCGGCGGTCATCCCACAGACCGCACAGCTGGCGTCCTCCGGAACCTCGACTGCGGCCCGTGTGTCCTCGTCGGTCGGTTCCAGATGCATCCCGCGGTACTGCTCGGCCAGCTCACGGTCGAAGGCCGATAGCTCGACGACGTCGTCTTCGGTGAGGTACTCCACCGCGTCGACGTACGCGACGGCGTCCGCCCGGTCGGCGAAGGGTGCGGGGTTGAGCCGCATCGGGTCGTCCACCCGGTCGGAGTCGGTCTCCAGCGCGTAGGCGGCGTCCATCCCGTCGATGAACTCGCCGCTCTCGAAGCCGGTTACCCACAAGTCGCTGATAGCGGCGTCCGTCTCGGCGAACTGCTCGGGCACCGCATAATAGGTCGTTGCACAGCCGGACGTACAGAAGGACGCCTCGGTGTCGTCCTCGTGGCGCACCTTGCCGTTCCACTTGGGGAAGTTGGCGGCGGTCATCCCACAGACCGCACAGCTGGCATCCTCGGAAATCTCGACTGCATCCTGATTCCCGTCAGTTCCATCGTTTTGCTCGCCCTCGGTCGGGGTCGGAGTCGACGTGCCACCGTCCCCACCGTCGCCTTCGCCGTCGTCGTCACCACTACAACCTGCGAGAGACACCGACGCCGCAGTACCGAGCATTGTGAGGACTGTCCGCCGGCCGACCGCGAATCGGTCTCCTGTCGGCATATGCAATCCTACCGAAGCAGCCACCAAAACCGGTCTGGTGCGACTCTCGGAGTATTTCGACGACCGCACCAGACCGCTTACCTCACTACCCGCCATAGCTTCGACTGATGGAGAGACGGGCGTTCCTCAGCACGGTCGGTATCGGGAGTATCGCTGCGACGGCGGGGTGTCTGCAGACCGTCTTCGGGACCGACTCCGAAACGGATGCCGAGCCAGTCCTCGAACCGCCGGAGGACCGGCAGTTCGACAGCGAGGACATTCCCTACCCCGCCCACGGACAGGCGCTGCCGGATTTTGCCCTCCCGGACCCCCTCTCGGGGGAGCAAATCGACACGCGTGACATCGAGAAGACGCTGCTCGTGACGGGGTTTTTCGCCACCTGTCCGGAGGAGTGTCTCAACCTCATCACTCAGCTTGCGGGCGTCCAGCAGGGGACTGTCGAAGACGGCATCGCGGACGAGGTGACCTTCCTCGCAATCACTTTCGACCCCGAACGCGACGACGCAGCGGCGCTGCGGGAGTACGGCGACAGGATGAACATCGACATGGACGCAGGGAACTGGCACTTCCTGCGCCCGCAATCGCCAGAGCGCGCGGAGGAAGTCGTCGAGGGGAAACTCGGCATCACCTACGACCGCGTGGGGGCCGGCGAGTCGGGTCGGCTACCCGGCTATGATTTCACGCACCTCTCGTTGACGTTCCTGCGTAACCCGGACGGTATCGTCGAACGGGCCTACCGGACCGACACCCCCGACCATGAGCAAGTGCTGTCCGACACCAAAACAGTCGTCGATGCGTACTGATGAGTTCATGTACACCAGCCAACCCGCTGCTCGGAACGGAGACGCTTGGCCTCCCGGTACTGGCGCTCGTGGGGCTGTTCGGGGGCGCACACTGTATCGGCATGTGTGGCCCGCTGGTAGCAACCTACGCCGACCGCCTGGAAGCGGACGCACGCGAGTCGGTGCTCACGCTGTGGGAGGTACGCCAGCAGGTGCTGTTCAACGTCGGTCGAACGGCGAGTTACGCGGTCATCGGCGGGCTGTTCGGTCTCGCGGGCGAACTCGTCTTCCTCAGCATGCGCCAGGTGACGATGGTCGCGACCGACATCCACGCCATCTCGGGCATCGGCGTCGGGCTGGTCGTCGGCGGTGTCGGTGTCAGCTACGCAATGGGCGGAGCGGGCCGGGACCTCTCCGTACCGGGTGTCGACCGCATCAGCAGCACCGTCCACCGGCAGTTGCTCCCACGGGTCGACGCCTGGGTGAACGACTCCCGTATCGTCGGTCTGGGAGCCGTCCACGGCGTGTTGCCGTGTCCGCTGTTGTATCCAGCGTATCTCTATGCGTTCATCCAGGGGTCGGCACTGGGCGGGGCCACAGCCCTCGGCGCGCTCGGACTGGGAACCATCCCGGCCGTGTTCCTCACCGGAACGGTGTTCACCTCGGTCGATATCGGCGGCCGACGGACGCTTCACCGCGCGCTCGGGGTTGCCTTCCTCGTGCTCGGGTACATCCCGCTCCAGCACGGGCTCGCAGCACTGGGTATCGCGCTGCCGGCCATCCCGCTACCACACGTCCAGCCATGGTAGGAGGTGAGTGGTATGCGCCGGCGTGACCTGCTGCGGACACTCGCCGGCACGGCAGTCGTCGCGAGTGCCGGCTGCAGCGGGTCACCGACCGGGTCGACACAGGCCGGCGACGGGCAGGACCCGATTACGGTCGACCTCCTCGACGCGCCAGGAAGCGACGGAGGGACGGCGACGGTTCCGGCCGAGAGCCAGGTGTCGTTCGTCGAGTTCTTTGCGACGACGTGTTCGGTCTGTGAGGGCCAGATGGACACACTCGCCGAGGCACACGAGACTGTGGGGTCGGAGGTGCAGTTTCTCTCGGTGACCAGCCAGCCGGTCGGGTACACTGTCTCCCGGTCGGAGGTCGCGTCGTGGTGGGACGACCACGGTGGCTCGTGGCCTATCGGTGTCGACGACGGAACGGCACTGGCACAGCGATACGATGCGACTAGCGTGCCAACGGCACTCCTCATCCGTCCTGACGGGTCGGTGGCGTGGTCACACACCGGCGAGATAAACACGGACAGAATCGTCGAGGCGGTCCGGGAGACGACGGGGGAACAGGCGTGAGCGGCGGCCTCGCGGGGAGTCTTGCCTTTGCAGTCGGTGCCGGCGTGGCGACGCTTCTGTCGCCGTGTGCGCTCCCGCTTGTCCCGGGCTATGTGGGTTATTACGTCTCGGCGACCGACACCGACCGCCAGCGGACGGGGCTGCTGGTTCGGGGCATCGGGGTGGCCGCGGGCATCGTGGTGACGCTCGTGGCCCTTGCCGGCGGGGCCGTCCTCGTGGGACGACCCATCGTCCGGTCCCTGTCGGTCGTCGAGCCACTCGTCGGTGTCGCGCTGGTCGCACTCGGGGCGGTCGTGCTGACGGGACAGGGGCCAAACTGGACGCTCCCGCTGCCGGAGCGTCGCGCCGATGTCGGTGGGTTCGCGCTGTTTGGCGTCGGGTACGCTGGCGCAGCAGCGGGCTGTACACTGCCGGTATTTCTGGGAGTCGTCGTCCAGGCACTCACGCTGTCAGTCTCGGCGGCAGCCCTCGTCGTGGCTGCCTACGCGGGAAGCGTGGCAGTCGGCATGCTGGGACTGACCCTCGGTATCGGGTTGGGCGTCGACGCGACGCTGGGACGACTCACCGCCTACGGCAGCCACCTGAAACGGGCCGCCGGGGTCGTCCTGATTGGTGCCGGCGTCGGACAGGTCGTCGTGGCCGTCGCGCCGGAGATGGTGCCGACGTTCTCGTGACACCGCATATCCAGTATTGTGCGCTTTTCACAAAATTATAAGTGCGGTGAGCCCTTACCCTCGGATGATGAGTGACGAGGAGTCACTGGAGGACATCCGACAGCGAAAGCGAGAGCAGCTCATGGAAAGAGAGTCCCCGGCAACCGGGGCTGGGGATACGCCGGCCGAACCGATTCACGTAAGCGGCACGGACGAGCTGACAGAGGCAACCGAGCAGTACGATGTCGTGCTCGTCGACTTCTACGCGGACTGGTGTGGCCCCTGCAAGATGCTCGAACCGGTCGTCACCGACCTCGCCGCCGACACCGACGCAGCCGTGGCGAAAGTCGACGTGGACGCGAACCAGCCACTCGCGAGAGAGTACGGCGTCCAGGGCGTCCCGACACTGATACTGTTTGCCGACGGCGAACCCGTCGAACGACTGGTCGGTGTCCAGGACAAGGACGCCCTGGCAAACACCATCGCACAGTACCAGTAACGCCACCAGAGGCCCACTCCGCGACGGACGATTTCTTGCACCTCCGACGTGAGCGATAGCGACACACAGCACACAGCCGGTAGTGTTCACCTATTACACTAGTACGGCTCTCGTAAGCAGTTAAAAATTCGATATATCTATAACTGCTATGGTCGTTCCCACGATATGGAAATGGGCTGTCCGACTAAACGCTTTGACAGGAGATAGATAGACATGTGCACAGAGGACCACAGTTGTGCAGCGTGTGAGCACGACCAGTCGATGGAAAGCGACGGTCGCGGGCAGTCACGGAGCGAGGTGGGACTCACACGACGGGCGGCCGTAGCGGGTGGAGTCGGGATAGCGGCGTGGCTGGCAGGCTGTCTCGACTCCGACGGTGGTGGTCTCGTCGGCGGCGACGAGACGACTGCACAGCCCGACCCGATTACCCTGACACAGGAGCATAGCTGTGATATCTGTGGGATGGTGATTCCGAACCACCCCGGCCCGAGCGCCGAGGTGTTCTACGCGGACGAACAGCCCTCGGACCACGAGAACCCGGCGCGGTTTTGTAGCACGTGGGAAGCGTTCAAATACGATTTCAAGCGTGACAACCGGGGCTGGGAGCGACAGGCGTTTTACGTCACGGACTACTCGACGGTCGAGTACGAACTCCTAACCGACGCCGGTGACACGCTCATCTCTGCACACGTCGAGAGCGAGGCCTTCACCGACGCAACCGATGTGACGTTCGTCGCGGGCTCGAACGTCAAGGGCGCGATGGGGAAAGACCTCATCGGCTTCTCCGAACAGGGCGACGCGGAGGCGTTCGAGTCCGAACACGGGGGACAGGTCGTGGCCTTCGAGGATGTCTCCGAGACGACTATCCAGCAACTCGCGAGCCAGTAAGCACAGATGAGAACAGTGACACTCGTCGGACTCGTGGTCGTAGCGGTGTTGCTCGTTGCCGCGAGTGGCTTCACGTCGGCTCCGGCCGGGGAAGAGCAGTTTTCGCCGGTGCCGTTCGACCAGACACTCAAATCAGGGTTGACCGGGGTCGACATCCAGCAGGCCGAGGAGAAAGACTACGCCATCCCCAAGGGACAGGTGTTCTACGGCCAGTACCAGTACGTCGTCGGGTTCTACGGGACGGACAGCCTCGTCCGCGGGGCGACCCAACAACGATACACAGAGCAGTTCGGCGAGCCACTCGGTATCTACGTGACCGACTACACCGGGACCAATCCCACGCTGACCGACGGCCAGTATCTCAGGCTCTCGAACAGCGCAGCACAGACCTGGACGCGCGCCGAAGACGTGTATTTCGTCATCGAGACGCCGGCACGGACCCCGGGCGGTCCGACCGCCGTCCCCTTCGGTGACCGCGACGCCGCAGCGGCCTTCGCCGAGGAGTACGACGGCGAAATCGTCGACTGGGAGACGCTCAAAGAGCGCCAGCCGACGACGGGCAACGAAAGCGCGGACCGACTCAACGCCCCGACAGAACAACGCCAGCAGTGGGCAAACGAGAGTGTCGAGCGGGCCCGGGAGACGCTCGACCGCCCGGTCTCGGTCACCGTCGGCGAGGACGCAGAAACCATCGAGGCCGCCATCGAGCAGGCCCCGCCGAATACGGCCGTCGAAATCCCGGCAGGGCGGTACACAGTGGACCTGAACGTCTCGAAGTCGGTGACGCTCAGCGGGGCGGGCAACCGAACGGTACTCGACGGCCGCGGAGAGGGGACCGTGGTGCGAGCGACGGCACCGCGGGTCGGCATCGAGTCGCTCCGTGTCACCGGAGTGGGTGACACCGAACTCGGCTCACCCAGCACGGACGGGGAGACGTCGTGGGACAAGTCTATCGAACTCGTCTACGGCCGCGGGGATGCCGCCATCAGGCTCTCGGAGGCACCCCGGTCGCTGGTCGAGAACGTCTCCGTCGAGACATCGGCAAACGGGGTCATCGTCCACAACAGCACCGGAACGGTCGTCAGGGACATCGACCTGCAGGGCAGCGACACGTGGGAAGAGGGGTCGATGGGCGTGCTGGCGATGTACTCCCGGATGGTCGTCGAGGACTCCACATTCGACGGCGGCCGCGACGCCGTCTACACCCACTACTCGAACGGGCTTGTCGTCCGGGACAACCGGATGCAGAACATGCGCTACGGCGTCCACCAGATGTACACCAGCGACGCCCTGGTGCTGAACAACACTATCAGGCAGTCCAACGTCGGCATCATCCTGATGACCCGTCCCACCGGCAACGCCATCGTCGGCAACCACCTCCGGGGCAACGACGTGGGTGTCATCACTGTCGGGGCAGCCTCATGGATGACCGAGAACGTCGCAGTCGACAACGACATCGGGCTCTCGATTGGGATGAGCCGGTCGGTCGTCCACAACAATACGGCAGTACGAAACGAGGTCGGCGTCCGCTCGGCGACCCTGTTGCCGACCAACGACGTGACCGGAAACGACATCGTGGCCAACGACCAGCCGGTGAAGACCGACCTGGGAACGCTGAACATCTGGACTGTCGGCGGTCGCGGTAACTACTGGGGTCCAATCCCCGGTATCGACCGCGACGGGGACGGCGTCGTCGACCGAACCTACCGTCCCTCGGACACCGTCGACAGGAGTGCCGGGGACTCCATCGGCGCGCGTACGCTGGCCCAGGCTCCGACACTCGGTGGCCTCCGGGCCTTCCAGCGGAGCGTTCCCGGATTGCGACCGTCGAGCATCGTCGACACAGCACCGCTCTCCGAGCCGGTCCACCCCGACCGACTCGACGCACTGAACGTCTCTACGGAGGCACGATGAGTTCACAGACACCACAGACACGACAAACGACACCGGACGAGCAGTCGGCCGTCGACATCACGGAAGTCGCACACTCCTTTGGCGATGTCGATGTCCTCAGCGAGGTCACCGCACGCATCGACGCAGGAACAGTCGCCTGTCTCATCGGCCCCAACGGGTCCGGCAAGACGACGCTGCTACGATTGATTGCCGGCCTGCTCGACCCGGACGAGGGGACAATCGAGGTTGCAGCAAACGGCGACCGCGCAGTCGGCTATCTCGCACAGCAACCGGAGTTCCGGGCGCAGTTTACCGTCCGCGAGACACTCGCGTTCTACAGTTCGCTGGTCGAGACCGAGACCGACGTGGACGCGGTTCTGGACCGGGTGGGACTGACCGCGGTCGCGGACCGCCGAGTCGACGCACTCTCCGGCGGGATGCTCCGTCTGCTCGCGGTCGCCCAGACGACCATCGGCGACCCGCGTGTGCTGGTACTCGACGAACCCACAAGCGGTCTCGACCCGACGATGACACGCCACATCATCGACACGACCGCCGACATCGCCGACGAGGGTGTCGGCGTGGTACTGGCTACCCACGACCTCCGGTCGGTCGAGCGCGTCGCCGACAAGGTGCTGGTCCTCTCCGACGGCGAAGTGGTCGCGGCCGATGCGCCGACAGCGCTCGTCGAGGAAGTCGGCGGCGAAACCCTCGAAGACGTACTCACAGAGCTGACAGACGACGCAATCGGCGTCTCGGCCGGCCTCCAGGGAGGTGGGAAGAGTGAGTAACCGCTACGTGTTAGACGTGGCACAGCGGGAGTTCCTGACGGTCCTCCGGACGCGGATGCTCCTGCTTTTGAGCGCCGGGTTCGTGCTCCTGCTGGCGGGGCTGTCCTGGCTGGGTTCCTCGGGGGCATACCTCGCGCTCATCTATGACCTCCTCACGCCGGTCGAGGTGCTCGTCCCGGTGTTTGCCTTCGCCGTCGGCTATCGCTCGATTCTCGGCGACCGCGAGCGGGGCGAACTGGAGACGCTGCGGACCTATCCGATAAACAGCACCCGCTACGTCCTCGGCGTCTACCTCGGGCGAGCGGTCGCCGTCCTCGCGGTTGTCCTGCTCGGATTGCTCGTCGCTGCGGTGTTCGTACCGCTTGCAGAGAGCGAGCAACTGTCCGTTATCGCCTCCCACGGGACCGTCGACTCACCGGCGCTATATCTCCGGTACGTCGTCCTGACGGCCGCGTTCGCGCTTGTCGTGCTAGCGGTTGCGGTGCTCGTCTCCGCGGCAGCCCGGTCGACCCGCAGCGGGTTGGCACTCGCCACGGTCGCAGTGCTCGCACTGGTCGTCGGACTCGACAGCACGCTCATCGCCGCCCTCATGGGCGGCGCAGTCTCACCGGGCGGCGTCGATGTCTTGCTGGCTGTCAGCCCCGCCAGCGCCTATCGGAGTCTGGTGTTCGGCCTCGCGCTCGCACCGGCCGGGCTCTCTGTCCCGACGGGTCCGGCGGTGGTGACCAGCACGCTCGGTCTGGTCGGCTGGCTGGTCGGCGCTCTCGTCCTCGCGGCGGTGCTGGCCTGGCGGTCGTGACCGGACGGTTGCCCCGCGCTGGCTGGAACGAACATCACGTATATACACTCGACGCCCTACGTATCGGACATGAAGCTCCGGAACGTATTCGGCGTCGCGGCAGGGACTGTCGGTCTCACCGCGGTCGCCAACCGTCTGCTGACCGCTCGCAGCAGCGACTTCGAGCCGTATCTCGACGGCGAGTACGGCACCTATCGCTGGCGCGGATTCGATGTGGCTTACACCGAGGCCGGCGACCCCGAAGACCAGGACCTGTTGCTCTTTCACGGCATCAACGCCGCCGGGTCCAGCCACGAATTCTGGCAGGTCTTTGAGGACCTCGCGGAAGATTACCACGTCGTCGCCGTCGACCTGCCCGGCTTCGGGCACTCCGACCGGCCGCCACTGCTGTACTCGGCATCGCTGTATACGACCTTCGTCGGGGACGCCATCGAGGACCTGGCCGACGAGCCGCCGGTCGTCGTCGCGTCCTCGCTGACGGGGTCCTACGCCGCGATAGCAGCCCGGACAGTCGAAGTGGACGAACTCGTCCTCATCACGCCGACGGATACGTCCATGGGTGGCCGCCGGGTCTGGCTGCGCGCACTCATGCGTGCGCCGGTGGTCGGGCAGGGGCTTCACAACCTCGTCACCAGCAAGCCGGGCCTGCGGTACTTCCACGACGACCACGGCTACTACGATACCGAGAACCTCCCCGATGACGTAGTCGACTACGAGTGGCAGTCGGCCCACCAGTCCGGCGCTCGCTTTGCCCCTGCTTCCTTCCTCAGCGGCTTTCTCGACCCCGACGAGAACCTTGGGGATGTGCTCGCAGACCTCGACAGCCCGGTGACGCTCATCTGGGGCCGTGAGGCCGACATCACGCCACTGGACGATGGCCGGGAACTCGCCAAAGAAGGCGATACGGGGCTGGTCGTCTTCGACGAGGCCCTCCTGTTACCCCACGTCGAACACCCCGACCGGTTCCTCGACGCAGTGCGGGACGACCTCGAAGCCGAGGTCTGACCGTCCTCGGCTCGGAAAGGGTCCACCCAGAATAGCAGCGGACGGGCGAAGGCTATCGCGCGACGCGTCTACTCGTTTTGATACTCCTTCTCGAAGCCCCGAAACTCCGTGCGGTGTGCCTCTTCGTCGGCCAGTATCGTCACTGCGAGGTCCTCCGTGACAGGGTCCTCGGCCTCCTCGGCAGCGTCGATCAGGTCGCGGTAGGTCTCGATTGCGCCCTCCTCGGCGTCGAGGACACCCCGGATAACCGCGAGGACGTCGGTGGAGTCCTCGGGCGGTTGCAGCGAGTCCTGCCGCGCGACGAACTCGCCGGAACCGGGTGGCTGTGCGCCCAGTTGCTTGAGTCGTTGGCCAATCTGTTCGGCGTGGCCCAGTTCTTCCTGGATGTCGGCCCGGAGACTCTCCTTTATCTCCTCGGCGCGGACACCGTCGAGGACGATGGCGTTGGTCTGGTAGTTCATCACCGTCTCTATTTCGTCACTGTACGCTTTCCGAAGCAAGTCGACGACACGGTCACTGGACATTGGACGTAAATATACGGTGACATGTGACAAAGGCATTGTGACGGTTCTATCAGGGTCGGAACAGGCCTCTTGACGCAGCCAAGCGCCGCCGTCCCCGTGCTGGCGTGAAGCGACAGCATGCTGTTCGTCGTCGCCTCGTCAACCAAGTGACTGGCCAAGGACGCGGCTACGTCTCACACTCCGTGCAGCCGGTGCGGCGACGAATCACGACGGCAACGACACCGAGTGTCAGTGCGGTCACCGCTACCTGGGCGAGGCTGGCACCCACGCCACCGACCGCAGCGCCGCCGGCGAGAGCGGCCGCGCCGGGGCCGAGACAGCACAGACTCGCCAGGCCAGCGAGCCCTAACAGCGACCGGCGACTCGCAGTCTCGTCGTCCATTGGCTCGAATCACGGACGCAGGGGAGATAGTGTTGTTGGCGCGCACATCGTTGTCAATCAACAAGAACAGGTAGCCGACCCGCCCCGGCCGATTCGATATAGCAGCATGGACTGTATCGGCTGAGCGCCAGCAAACACCCTAGACACCGATAAAATGGGCCAGAAAAGCCGCTGTAGCCGAAACAGGAGCGACGATACGCGCAGCCGAGTTATGTCAGGATGTCTTCGACGCGCTGGGGTTCGCCCGACAGCGACGGGTCGGGGTCGACCATCTTCAGGACTTCGTGGTCGGTCACGTCCGGGTACTCCTTTTGCAGGGCGTCCTCGATGAGGGGCTTGTCGAGGCGGAACTCGGTCCCCTCGTACACCACATCGACGCCGGTTTCGTCGAAAGAAAGGAGCGTCATATTCCCTCGTAGGCGACTGTCCGGTAAAAGTCTACAGGGACCATCGGTACCGGGGACCACACGGTCATTCCTCGACCGTGAGCCGGAGTGTACAGTCGGCACCCTCGGCGAGTGCAGTCACGAGGTCGCGGTCGAGGTCACCGGCCGCCTTGTCGGCACCGACCATGATGGTCCGGTCGTCGACGTAGTCGCTAGTGCGGCCAACGGCGCTGCGGTCGTTCTCGAAAGAGAGGTCGGGGTGGCCCCGCCCCTCGATGCGTTCGGTGTAGTCGCCTACCTCGATGGTGGCGACGATAGTCGCCTCCGATGACTGGCAAGCCTCGATAAACGCCTCGTCGAAATCCGCGGGTGTGCGGTCGGCCTCGATAGCGAGAATGCAATCGCCGGCCGGCGTCAGGTAGTCGTCACTTGTCACCTCGAACGTACTCGCGTGGGCGGCCGAGACGTTCTCGTGGCCGCGTCCGCGTAGGACTTCTTCCATACAGGCCTCTCCCTGCTGGGGATATTTGAGACAGACGATTCGTCGACTATCAGGAACTACGTTCCTCGAAGCTCACGTCCACGCCGGTCCCGCTGACGTAGGCGGCGACGCGGACGCCGACGAGGCTGATGAGGATGCTCGCGAGGATGAGCACGGCGAGGTGTTCGGCGGAGGTGAGCGGAATCGCATCGAAGTTAGCTGGGCCCATCTCGGTCGCGGGAATCGTCACCGTTCCGAAGACGCCCGAACGTTCGAGGAAGTACACCGAGAAGCCACGGACAGCGAGGCCGACGGCGACAGCGACAAACGGGAGGTTGACGTAGGCGCTGCCGATGTCGTCGTCGCCGATGAGTTCATCAAGCAGACGGCCAGTACTGGCGGCCAGCGCAGCGGCAGTCACCCACGGGATGGCATCGTAGGCAAAGCGAGTGGCGAGGATGACCGCCCCGATTTCCTCGACCTGCATCGAGGAGACGCCGAGGACACCCACGAAGATACCCACGAGCGCAAGCCCGACGGCAACGACGTAGGTGACCAGCGACACCTGTCCGGAGTACATCGCTTCGCGAATCTGGCCGGGCAACCTGGCGATGTAGGAATCGACACCGAGGCCCTTGTACAGCAGATAGAAGCCGAACGTCGCCGCGATGGCACCGAGCGCAGCTGCCGGGCTCTGGGCGAAAAACAGGAGAATCGGGAAGGCGAGCAACGCCGCACCCAGCGGAACGAGAACGGTCTTTCTGAGTTGCTCGTCGGCCAGGAACTGCTTGAGGAGGTAGTAGGTCGACTCGATATCCCGTGCCTGCCGGACGACGACGCGGTCGACGGCATCGACGGTCACCCGGCTCTCGATGATGGGGACCAGTCGCTCGTCTTCGGCACTGTCGACGACCACGACGGCCGACTCGGGGTCGTACTCGGCGACCAGGTCCTCAATCTGGCGGGCGACTTCGCGGTCGGCCGAGACCGTCTCGCCGGTGCCGGAGACGACTGCGATAGTCCCGTCCTCGATATCGCTGTCGACGCGCAGCCCTTCGAGGAGGCAGTTGACGCGGCTATCTTCGGGGTCATCGACGCCGACGGCAGTCACGAGCGACTCGACCGCAGCACGGCCGACGACTGGCGGGTCGGCTCCGGGGAGGGGGTCACCGCGGTGGAGACAGACGACAAGCGTGCTCACGGTACGAGTCTACAGGGGACGGAATAAAAATCCTCTCTACCGTTCACCCCGGGATTGCCACCGGTCCGGCAACACAACGCGCCCGGAACAGAGGGTCCCGGTATCAGAACTCCTCGACACCCTCGTCGGTGACGACCGAGTCGAGCAATCTAGTCGGCGTCGCGTCGTAAGCCGGGTTGGCAACATCGAACCCCTCCGCCGGTTCCCGCATCACCTCGCTGGCCACGCGGTGTTCGTTCTCGAATGCGAAGCCACTGTCGACGAGTTTGTCCACCGATCCGAGCGTCGTGACCGGGACGCCGAGGTCTGCAGCCGTCGCCGCAAGCGGATAGGTCCCGACGCGGTTGTACAGAGTGTCCTCGACGATACAGTCCATCCCGACGACAACGCGGTCGCACTCGGGGAGGTAGTTGCCGCTGGCACCGTCGACGATAAGCGTTGTGTCGACGGAGTCGAACGCCGCGAGCCGGCGGGCCATCTTCCGGCCGAGATACCGCGGCCGGGCCTCGGTCACGTACACCGAGAGGGAGGCTCCGTCTTCGGCAGCCTGACGAATCGCCGAGAGAACCGTCGTGGAGTAGTCGTGTGTGAGTAGCGTGTCGCCGGGAGAAAGCAGGCCGGCGGCGTTCTCCGCGGCCCGTCGCTTGGCCGTCTGGACCCGGTCGACGACAGACTCGACAGCCTCCGTCGTCAACTCCTGTGCCCGTGCAACTGACTCGGGGTCGGCGTCGGCGACGGTCGAAACGATGTCCCGCTGGGTGTTGTGCAGAGAGGCGTGGGAAGGGTTGGCCCGCGTGAGGGCGCTACTGTTTCGCTCCAGCGCACGCTGGTACTGCTCGACGGTCGGGTACTCCTCGTCAGTGAGCGCCAGCAGTGCGCGGGCGGCCTTGACAGCGACGACCGAGGAGCTGTGTGTCTGCATATCCGCGATTTCCTCGGCGGTCTCGTCTATCATACGCTGTCAGTCGCCCCCGCGCAACTAAGTGCTTTCCCGTCCCTGTCGAACGACATTTAACCCACGGCCCGCTACGGTGGTGCATGGCAATCGGTGACCGTCTCGTCTCCGAGACCGCGGGCGTGGCGACGCTCGTGTTGTTCACCGTCATCGTGACGGCTTCGGTCGGCATCGGCGTCCTCTTCGTCGATGAGGGCGGTGCCGGTATCCAGGCCAATTTCTCGTTCGACCACCGGTCCGACACGTCGAGCATGACAGTGACACACGCAGAGGGTGACGAACTCAGGGCCGGGAATCTCTATATCGAGGGGCCGCGAACGAACGTGACTTGGGCAGAGACTGCCGGCTGGAACGAGTCCCGAATGGTCTCGGAAGGGGACATCATACAGTTGAGCCAGCAGAGTGCGTACGGGAGCAGTGTGAGCCAGTCAGACACCATCAATATCGTATACGTAGACGACAGCGGGAACCAGACGACACTCGATACCTGGAACGGGTCGGAAAGCTCCCAGTTCTGAGTGGCTCAGCCCTTGATATTGCAGACCGGATAGGTGCGCGCGACACGGTCGCCGATGCCGAGCGCATCGGAGACGCGAACCACCTCGTCGACATCCTTGTAGACGCCGGGGGCCTCCTCGGCGACAGTCGCCCCGCTCTGGGCTTTCACGTAGATATGGTCCTGTTCACGCAGGTCGTCCTGAACGTCTTCGCCCCAGTACTCGTTTTTCGCCTGTGTCCGGCTCATCAGCCGGCCGGCACCGTGGGCCGTCGACCCGAACGTCTCCGAGAGGGAGTTCTCGCCACCCCGGAGAACGTAGCTGCCCGCTCCCATGCTGCCGGGGATGATGATGGGCTGGCCCACGTCGCGGTAGGCGGCCGGCACCTCGGGCCGGCCCGCGGGGAACGCCCGCGTGGCACCCTTCCGGTGGACGAACAGTTCACGGTCTTCCCCGTCTACGTCGTGGGTCTCCTTTTTCGCGATGTTGTGGGCCACGTCGTAGAGCAGCGACATCTCGTCGGCCGAAACATCAAAGACCTGCTCGAAGACCTTCCGCGTCTGGTGCATGATGAGCTGGCGGTTCACCCAGGCGAAGTTGATGGCCGCACACATCGCCCCGTAGTACTCCTCGGCCAGCCGCGAGCCGGCGGGTGCGGCCGCGAGTTCCTTGTCCGGGAGCTGATTCAACAGCCCTTCGTGGGTCTGCTCGATGTCCCGCAGGTAATCAGTACAGACCTGATGGCCAAGCCCGCGGGAGCCACAGTGGATGAGTACGACGACCTGATCCTCCGCCAGTCCGAAATCGGCAGCCACGTCCTCGCGGTAGACATCGGTGACGCGCTGGACTTCGAGGAAGTGATTGCCCGACCCGAGACTCCCGATTTGGTTCTGGCCGCGGTCCTTGGCTTTTTTCGAGACCGCGCTGGGGTCGGCATCGGTTCGGCGACCCTCGTCCTCGCAGTGGTCGAGGTCCTCGGGAATCGCATAGCCTTCCTCCAGTGCCCACTCGACGCCCTTCTCGAGGATGGCCTCCACATCGCTCATGCGCCCGTCGTGGATGCCGCCACCGCCCAGCCCCGAGGGAACGTTGGCGAAGAGTTTGTCGACGAGTTCTTCTTCTCGACCCTGGATGTCGTCGTAGGTGAGCGGCGTCTTCATCATCCGGACGCCGCAGTTGATGTCATAACCGACCGCACCCGGGCTGATACAGCCGTTTTCGGCGTCGATGCCGGCGACGCCGCCGACGGGGAAGCCATAGCCCTGGTGGCCGTCGGGCATGCAGATGGCGTACTCGCGGATGCCGGGGAGGTGGGTCGTGTTCTTGAGTTGCTGGAGGGTTTTGTCCTCCGTGATTTCCTCCAGCAGCGATTCACTCGCCAGCACGCGAGCGGGGACGCGCATGTCCCCTTCCTGTGGAATCTCCCAGACGTGGTCCCGTATCTTTTCCAGAGTGATGGAGCCAGCCTCGAACGTAGTCATACCCGAGACTGCGAGCGGGACGGCAAAATAAGGTTCGTCCCAGTCCTCCAGAGCGGCGACAGCGAAGACGTACCCAGCACTGTCGACGGTGGGCAGTCATGCTGACCCGGGACCACCACAGCCGGCTCGTCTCACTTCGGTTTGCCGGTTCGTTCCAGCCCGCAAACGACAGGATAGCAACAGTTCAGCCGCCGTAGTCCGGGCCTACGGTGGATGTGACACAACCCTTATCTCATGGCACGCGCACGGTTGGAGCATGGACAGGGGGACAGTTGGCACGGCAGTCGGCCAGGCGACCGTCCAGTGGCCGGGGTGGGTCCCCAACTGGGTGCCGGGCTGGACGGCTCCCCTCGTCGCGACGCTGGTCGTGCTGGTGCTTTCCTGGGCGGGGGCACGACTCGTCGTCAAACTCGCCAGCCGGCGGCTCGCCCAGCGCTTTGGCCGGCCGAGTCTCACCCGGACCGCGCTCCGGGGCATCCGCGCCGGTGTCTACGTCTTCGGGTTCCTCATCGTCCTGCGTATCAATGGCCTTGACCTCGGCGACCTCACCCTCTCCGTGGCCGTCTTCTCGGCCGTGGTGGGTGTCATCCTCGCGCCTATCGTCGGCAGCATCATCAGCGGTGTCTTCCTGCTCGCCGACCAGCCATACGAAATCGGTGACATGGTGGAGCTAACCGACGAAGGCAAGAAAGGGTTCGTCGAGGACATCACCCTCAGATACACCAAGATATTCACGCTTGACAACACATTCCTCGTGGTGCCAAACGGGAACATCCGCGAACGGGACGTGTACAACTACTCCGCGGAGGACCCCCGAACCCGGAATACGCTCGACGTGCTCGTGACCTACGAGAGCGATATCGCCGTGGCCCGTGACCTGCTCGAACGGAGCGCCCGGAACGTGGAGGGCGTCATCGAGGGCGGCCCCCGTATCCGCATCGGTGGGGCGCGATACCCGGCACAGCCGGACTGTCTCATCGCCGAGTTCGCCGACCACGGCGTTCTCCTGCGACTGCGCTACTGGGTGAAAGAGCCCTACCGCCTCCAGAAAGTGAAATCAAAACTCCAGACCAACATCTGGGAGGCACTGGAAGATGCTGACGTGGAAATCGCCTACCCCCACTCACACCTGTACTTCGACGATACCAGTGGGACGCTCGACGTGTCGATGGGCGAGCACGAGGACGAGCACAGGGTGATGGGGCACCGCGAACGCCAGTCTCCACCAGCAAACAGCACACACCCCGACAGCGACAGTGCCGAGGACACCACTCCAGATGGAGAGCGTGTCTCGGACGGGGAGACCGCCGACATGACAGGCCCGACGGCGGAGTCAGACGAGGACGGAAGCAACCGGCAGTGAGCGTTACGTCGCGGAGACAGTGACCACGTCGCAGTCGAGTTCGTTCTGGAGGTAGTGTTCGATGTCGGGGTCGTCGACGAGTCGGCGAATCATCCGCCGCCAGCGGCTGGCCTGTTTCTTCCCGATGACGACCACGTCGGCCCCCTCGGCGGCGATTTCTTCGAGGATGGTTTCCTCGACGAGCAATCCCTTCCGGACGGCATAGCGGGCGTTCGTGAGTTCGCCGAACGCCTCCTCGACAGCATCTTTGAGGTCGTTCCGGGTGACGGCGTGGCTCTCCTGATAGAGGTTTACGTGGAGGACGACCAGCGCGGCGTCGCGTTCGTCGGCGATGTCGATAGCCTCGCCAAGTGTCGCCCGGGAGTGGTGGGTGAGTGGGTACCTGACTGGGACCACGACCTGTTGCATCGTCCCGGTGTTCACCATCGCCACACCTGAACTTTTCCACGTGACTCCGGGCTACAGACGCCGCGCCGGCGACCAGTTGCGGGTCGAACAGCACACATTTGGGCGTCGACATCGAAAGGCGATCATGGAATCCCGGACCGGACCGAACGGGGAGACGCTGTATGTCGCCCACTCGGAGGGACAACGTGGCTCGAAAGGCCCCTTCTACGTCGTCTACGCCACTGAAGACGCCGATTCGCGCTGGGGCTTTTTCTGTGGCAACTGCGAAACCTTCGACAACGCCGTCGACGCGATGGGACGCATCCAGTGCAACGAGTGCTCCAACCGTACCAAAGCCGAAGAGTGGGACCCCGCTCACGAGTAACGGCCCCATAGCAGTTTTCTGTTGTGTCAGTGTCAGTTAGATATTCTTAATACGGAGGGTGCGGTAGACGATACCGAATGGGGACTGTTACCACCTCGCTCAAACGAGAGGCCCAGTCGATATTCACCGACCTCGGCTACGACGTGTCGGGGTCCGGGGGGAAGATACGCGCCCAGCGCAAGTGGCGGGTCGTAGAGGTCACACCGATGCCCGAACCCGAGGAGCCGCCAGCATCCGGGGACATGCACTGTTTCGTCACATGGGAAGAACGGGCGGAAGACCTCAAACAGCGCCTGCACTGTGAGGACCTCGACTACGAGTGGGCAGTCATCGGAGTGCGGGAAGGCGGTGAGTACACCGTCGCCGGCCGGACCGTCTGATTCGCACGTGAGAGGTTATCACACCTTGCGAGCAGTTTATCATCCCCTGACACGTATGTCCCCCACTCATGTTCATCGGTCACGGTGTGTTGGCGTTCGCTATCGTAGCCAGCATCGCCGCCCACCGTGGCTGGACGAGCGACCGCGCGCTGCTGGTCGGCGTCGTCGCTGGCCTGTTCGGGACCTTGCCGGATGTCGATATGGTCTATGCACTGCTGGGGCTGCTCTCGGGAGCCGAGGGGCTGTTTGCGGCCTCGGATGCGTTCTGGAACGCCGCCTCCGTCGTCCATCGGGCCGTGACACACTCGCTCGTACTGGGGGCCGTCGCAGCTATCGGCTTCGCCGCGTGGCACGGCCGCTCGGACCCTCGTCTGCTCGCCGTAGCCGTCCTCTTCCTTGGCGGGATGGTCGGGGTCGTCGCCTCCGTCGGGGGGCCGGTTGCTGCGGTCGTGATGAGCGTCTTCCTGCTCGCAGGGCTCGGCATCGTCCGGGCCGCACGCTCTGTTGGGTTCAGCCCGCAGGTCGTGCTGGGGACGGCACTTTTAGGCCTGCTGTCACACCCCTTCGGTGACCTCCTGACCGGGACACCCCCGCAGTTTCTCTACCCGGTCGAGGTGACGCTGCTGGCCGAGCGCGTGACGCTGCACCCCGACCCGACGCTGCATCTGCTCGGCGCTTTCTTCGTCGAGCTAGCGACGCTGTGGCTCGGGCTGGTAGTGTTGGCCCGCTTGCGGGGCTGGGACCTGCGGCTGCGGATATCCCGTCGTGCAGGGCTCGGGGTCGGCTATGCCGGAGCCGTGTTCATGCTTCCGGCCCCGACACTCGAAGTCTCCTGGCCGTTCGTGTTCAGCGTCCTCGGTGTCGGTCTGCTCGGCGTGCCGCTGCGACTTCGGTCGGAAACTGCCGGCCTCTGGTACACCGTCACGACGGCGTTGACCGCGGTGACGGTCGCTGCACTGGCCTACACGAGCGCCTACCTGGTCGTCGGCTAGCACCCACCTCAACAGGTGGCTCGTAGACCCAGTCCAAAGCTGGAGAGTTCCCACAGAGCGCGAACCTCGGGTCTCACCCTGACCGACACACTGCACCCCGAACCGCGCCGACAGGCAGTCGTCGGTGATACGGTGAGGCCAGCCGTGCCAGCTATTCGTCGTCGACCTCGAACTGATTGAGTTCGTCTTCGAGTTGCTGTGCCGACTCCGCGAGGTCGGTGACGCCGGAGGATATCTCGGTCAGTGCGGACGTTTGTTCCTCGGCGGCCGCAGCGACGTTGTTGGCTCCGGACTGCGTTTCGTCGCTGATTTCGGCGGCCGTATCGACCATGGAGACGACTTCCTGGGTCGAGGCGGCCTGGTCGTCGGTTACGTCGCTGATTTCCTGGATGCCTTTGTCCGTCTCGTCGACGTTCTCGACGACCTGGTCGAACGCCTCGACGGCCGTTTCGACCGTCTCGGCACCACGCTGGACCTCGGTTTCGGCGGTCCGGATGTCCTCGACGGTCCGCTCGACCTGGGTCTCGACATCGGCGATGATGTCCTCGATCTGGGAGGCGGAGTCTTTGGTCTCCTCGGCCAGTTGCTTCACCTCGTTGGCGACGACCTCGAACCCGTCGCCGCTGGCCTGCCCGTGGGCGGCCTCGATGTTGGCGTTGAGCGCGAGGATATTCGTCTGCTCGGCGATGTCGGAGATGACCCCGACGATGTCGCCGATCTGGTCCATCTGGTCATCGAGGGATTCGACGGCCTCGACGCTCCGTTGCATCTTGGTCTGGATGGCCTCCATTCCGCCGACCGCCGAGTCACCGCGCTCGCGCCCTTGCTGCCCGATGTCGGCAGTCTCGCGTGACTTCTCGGCCACCGTGTCCGCGGTCGCGGCGACCTCCTCGATAGTCGCCGACAGGTCGTTCATCTCGTTGGACACCTGCTGGAGACTCTCGCTTTGGTCGGTCGCGCCGTCGGCGATTTCCTGGATGGAGCGGCTCACGTCCTCACTGGAGTCTTTGACCTCGGCGACGCTTGCGCTCATCTCCTCGCTGACGACCGCCACGTCGTCGCTGAACTGCTGAATGGTACTGATGGTTTCGTCCAGCTCCGCCAGCATGGCGTTGAAGCTCTCGGCAATGTTGACCATCGCCTCGTGGTCGCTGTCAGTGTCCATTCGCTGTGTGAGGTCACCGGCGGCCGCCTCGTTCATGACGGCACTGAACTCGGTGGCTTTCGCTTCGAGCGAGGCGGCCATGGCCTCCGCCTCCTGCTGGGCGGTTTCGGCCTCTTCCTTTGCCTCCTCGATATCGGTAATCAGCGCTTCGAGGTCGGTTCCCATGGCCTCGAGTGCCTTGCCGAATGCCCCAGGGATTTCGTCGTCGAGAACGGGGTCGTCGAACCGCTTGTCCGCGAGGGCGTCGGCCTGGCCTGCGGCAGTCCGCAGATACGCCTGCATGGACGCGAACGAGTCATACAACTGCCCCATCTCATCGACCCGTTCCGTCTCAGGCAGGTCGCTGTCTATCTCGCCGCTGGCGATATCCTCGGCGGCCTCGGACAGCACGGAGAGGGACTTCGCGGTGCCCCGCCCCATCGTCGCGCCGATGATGAGGAGCGCACCGACCGCAAGCGCGAACAGGAGTCCGATGTTCTCGGAGACCTGGGTCTGAAGCGCAAACGCCTGCGATGCGGGGACGTGATACGTGATGACCCAGTCAGTCCCCGTGACCGGCGCGTATGCCATCGCGTAGTCACCAGATTCCATCCCGGTGCGTGCGGAGACGCGTTTGTATCCGGTCTCACCGGACAGCGCCGCCTCGATGGCCGTGACGTTCCCGCCGTCGGTCGCCTCGTACTGGTCGAGCAGCGACTGCTGCCGGTTGTCGAGCAGGATAGTCCCGTCCGACGTGACGACTTTGATGTCACCCGTTGCGATTGACGACCTGAACTCCTGGGATTGGCTCGAAAGCGATGCGGTGAGCACGACGGACTCGTTCGTACCAGCAAGCGGCGCACTGAAGGCGATGACCGCCTCGTCGTTCACCTCATACGGCTCAGAAAGGGCGACTGAACCGGTCGAGGGCTCCGACGAGTCAGAAGCCGCCCAGGGCTCTTGGACTGCCCCGAGTGACTGCCCACGCAGGTCGTCGGTCGTACTCGCGATGACCGTTCCGTTGTCCCGGTCGACGTAGTGCAGCGACTGGACGTCGACGGGTAAGCCGACGAGTTTCTGTTCGAGCCACCGCTGGTGTTCCTGAGCGGAGACGTTGGCACCCCGTTCGTCGACCGAGTCAGCGAGGAACGTAGTGGTCGACTGTTTGGTCGAGACCCACTCCGAGACGGATTGTGCTTCGGACTCGGCGTTACCGCGTATCTGGTCCTGGGTCTGTGCCTGGACCAGCGACTCGGTGTTGAAGTGAATGAAGATGCCACCGCCCGCCAGGATGATAGCGACCAGCAAGAGCACGACGTTGAACTTCACGACGTAGCGCCGGCGGACCGCGTTCGGGAGCGCCCGCTCCAGCCCGCTGGTCAGACGCTTTCGGAGGCTCATTGGTCACCTCCCGACTGGAAGAACTGACGATTGAGGAGTTCCAGCGACACCACGGAACCGTCCTCCACGTGCTGGATGAGATAGGAACTCAGAGGTTCGAGGTCCGCAGTCAGGTCGAGCGGCCCCGATGCACCCCGATAGTTCAGTTCCCGACCAGCCTCGACGAGCGAGCGAACGCGGTCGAACTCCCCGACAGAGATGGTGTGCCCGGAACCACCGGAAACGGACTGAATCGTGTCTGCGATGGCAGTCCCGCTTATCTCGCCCGCCTGTTCGGCAGCCATCGCCATCAGAAACAGCGCGTCGTAGGCGTTCTCGGAGTAGGACGCAAGCGGCGTGATATCCGACAGGCGCTGGGCGATATCGAAGTAGCCGTCGGTCCGGGTCGACGAGAGGGACGCGCTGTAAAATCCCTCGTAGAACGACGGAAGTTCGCCACCGAACATCCCGGCGGAGAACACCCACGGTGCCTCGTACTCGGACTGGGCGTACGCGTCGAGAATGCCATGTTCCTGCCCAGAGACGCTCGTGAACCCGACTGCGTCGGGGTCGTTCGCGAACGTCTCGGCGAGTACATCGTCGAACGACGAGACTGACGGGTCGTACCGAACGTCGGCGACGACGTCAGCGTCGAGGTTCGAACGCTGTGCCTGCGCGAGGCCGGCGCCAAAGGAGTTGTCGATACTCAACAGCGCGACCGACTCAGCACCGAGATATTGCGAGGAGTGCATCACCTTGGCCATCGCAGCCGCCTGGATGGCGTCACTGGAGACGGTGCGACCGAAGTACTTCCGGCCGTCACTGCGTCCGGCGTCGGTAAGCTGGGGGCTCGTACTCGACGGACTGACCGTCATGACGCCAGCGTCGGCTGCCTCCGGCACCAACGCCATCGACACGCCACTCGTGAGCCCGCCCACGAGCCCGACGATACCCGAATCGACGAGTGAGCCGAACTTCTCGACGGATTTCTCCGGGTCTAGCTCGCTATCGACGGCCGACACCTCGACCTCACGGCCGTCGATTCCGCCAGCCCGGTTGATATCGGCTGCGGCTTGCTCGACCGTGCGCTTGTGGTGGGTGCCAACACGCTCTAGTTGCCCACTCAACGGTGTTATCAGCCCAAATTTCACGGGCTGATTTGAATCGGTGACCGCGCCGATACAGCCGGAGAGCGAAGCGACGGCCGCCCCTCCAGCGATGCCGCGGAGTACTGTTCTCCGTCTGCACGCGTCTTTCATCGACGCGTGTTATCGGAACTTTCGATAAATATGTAGTGACCCGATTATCAAAAATGATTTTCACTCTCCGGAAGAAAGTTGAACGTACGTTATTTCCTACAAGTTTAAACTTTAGACAGTATCTAAACCGAGCCTGCATCTTCGGCAGTGGTATTGTCAAGTGTAGGCACGTCAATCCGACTCTATGAGGGACCGAGTCAAAGAGGTCCCGTGAATCAGGAACGGACCGTCCAATCCGGAGTCGTGTCCCGGAGACATCGACTGGCGACATCGTGGCAGGGCCGGCCGATAGCTTTTACGGCGGCGAGCGGAACACTCCCGCATGGCCGAGATTCAGTTCGAGCAACTGCTGCGGGGTGCCCGACTCAACGCCGCACTCGCATGGGCGATTTCGGGCGTGGTCGCACTCGTAGCCGTCGAGGGATTTCTGACCGGGGACATCCTCTGGGGAGGGTTCGCGCTGGCTGTCCTCGCTCTCGTACTCATCCCGCCACTGGCGTTTTTCTCCGTGCGGACGATGCTTCCCTGGGAGGTACTGCTCCTTGCCTGTCTGCCCGTGCTGGGTCGGGCATTCGCCACGTTCGCCCTCAGCAACCGCATCGCGACCTATCTCTCGGTTGCGGCGCTGGCACTCGTTCTCGCCGTGGAGTTACATATCTTCACTAACGTCAGGATGACGCCGTCCTTTGCTGTCGCGTTCGTCGTGGTGACGACCATGGCCGTCGCCGGCGTCTGGGCGTGGACCCGGTGGGCCGCAGACATCTGGCTCGGAACCACATTTCTCGACGGACTGGGGGCTGACGAGGCGGCCATCGAGCGGGCAGTGATGCTTGAGTTCGTCGCCTCCTTCATCGCGGGCATTCTTGCCGGACTTATCTTCGAGTTCTACGTCCGCCGGACCGCTCGCATCGAGCGGCGCATCCCCGAAGGAATCGACGTGGAGGTCGACAGATGAGAATACGCGACCGCATCGGCATCAGCAAGCACCGCCAGAAGCAGGCCTCGTACGCCATGGAGACGGGGCTGGTCGGTATCATGTTCGTCGGCATCTGGGAAGGTAGCACGACTATCTTCGTCAACGCGCTGGTTGGCGTTCTCGCCACGCAGATTCCGCCCATTCTGGAACGGGACTACGACATCCCGATGGACCCGGCGCTGACGCTCTGGATTACCGGTGCTGTCTTCCTGCACGCCTTCGGCGTCGCGGGGTTGCCTGGCTCGGAGGGAAACCTCTATGGGGTGCCAGGATTTGACCACGTTACGCATGCGCTGTCCTCATCGGTTGTCGCTGCCGTGGGCTACTCGACCGCCCGTGCACTGGATGTCCACTCCGACGAGATTCACCTCCCCCGGCGGTTCATGTTCGTTTTCATCCTCCTCTTCGTGCTGGCCTTCGGGGTCATCTGGGAGGTCATCGAGTTTTCGCTGGGTGAACTCGCTCGGATGCTCGGCAACGACGCGTTGCTCACCCAGCACGGCCTCGATGACTCGATGCTCGACCTCCTCTTTGACACCGTCGGCGCTGTCATTGTCGCCATCTGGGGCACGGCACATCTCACCGACGTATCGAGGTACATTGCCGACCAACTGGAGACACGAACCAGCAACTGATAGTGTGAAACTATGATCGGGGAGACGCTGACGACGCTGCTTGCCGGTGCCGTCTTCGGGCTTGCGCTTGCGGCACCGCCGGGTCCGATGAACGCCATCATCGCCGAAGAGAGTGTCCTCCGGGGCTGGCAGGCCGGATTTAAAGCGGGACTGGGTGCGCTGACCGCCGACCTCTGTTTTCTGGTCCTCTCGCTGGCGGGCATCGTGGCCGTCGTCGAAACCGTCCCCGGGCTCCGAGGCGTTCTCTTTGCCGTCGGTGGACTCCTCATGCTATATTTCGGCGTCGACGCTGCCAGAGGCGTGCGAGCAACGCTAACACAGACGGAGACACCCGAAGGCGAGAGCAAGGGCTTCCGGCGAGCGTTCGTGCTGGCACTGACCAACCCCTATCAGATCGTGTTCTGGCTGACGGTCGGTGTTGGGCTGCTGACTCCGGGAACACACGACCTGCTTGCCGAGACGCAACTCGGTGGGTCGCTGTCGGGAATTCTCGTCGTCGAGACCGGGAGTCCGGCGCTGCTCGCGGGCCTGTTCGGTGGTATTCTCATCTGGATAACCGGGTTTCCGGCCGGACTGGTGGCTACCGGTGAGCGCTTCGAGACGGCGACGCCCGCCGTGGCCGCTGTGAGCGCGCTCGTGCTCTGTGGGTTCGGTGTGGCGTTTCTCGCCGCGGCGGCAGGTGCCCTGCTCTAGTCGTCGAGGTCGATACCGGCAACCTCGGCGTCGAGCCACTCACGGAACCACTTGACGCGTTTGAGCCGGCGGTGAGCCACGTCCTGTGCGGTCTGGCTTCTGACGCGCTTTTTGGCGTCTTTCCCGCGTTCGAGGACCCGGCCGACCATCTCGGCGGCGTCCATGTGCGTGCGGGACTCATAGCCCATCCGCAACAGCATCAGCGCCGCGCCGTTTGCGCCGACCTTGTCGAGGATGTCCGCCTCGATGAGACACTGGGTCTCCTTTGGCAGGTCCGTCAACTCCCCCTGGTAGGAGTGGTCCGCGACGGCCCCACAGACCTGGTCGATGAAGGACTGTGGGTACTCACACTGCGTGGTCAGATACTCCCGTGCGATGCGAGCGCCCTCCTCGGCGTGTGCGTCCTGTTCGACTTCGAGTTTGGCGATGTCGTGAAACAGTGCCGCGACGCGGGTGATGTCGACGTTTGCACCCTCCTCGCGGGCAATCTCCGCGGAGAGTTCCACGACGTTTCGGATGTGGTTGAACCGGTACTCGGCGGAGTGCCAGGGGTACCACCGCATCCTGCCGCCTTCCTCTTCGCTCTCGACGCTTGCCGTCAGATAATCCCGGACGAACTCCTCCATCCGAGCAAACTCCTCCTCTGAGACGGGCGACTCGCGTATCTCAACACCCACGGCACCACCTCCAGACGAACCGCGTGTTAGTCATCTTGTAGATATAAACGGTGGTTCGACTCTTTAGCGTTACGACAGGAGACAGCACGCCAACAAACCCCAAATGCAGCCCCGCTCCCATCGAGTCCCGCGAAACTCGCCACGTCAGTCGGTGCGGTATTGCTATTATATCCCTGATATTACGCAGGGTGTTGGACCAGTCGGTGAGGTTCCAGCCACACACTGGGATAGACCCACTTGGAGAGTACGAACAGTCAACCGGGACTGCCGGACCCCTTCCGGTGATTCGACGGGGCAGGACCGACTGTCCGGGCGGGGCGGGAGTGTGCTGTACGTTTATTGCACATCGGCGTGAACCAACGCGTATGGAGATTCGAGAAGCCCGTGCCGACGATAGGCCCGCTATCAGAGATGTCGCTCGCCGGTCGCTGCAGGCGTCGTACACCCTGGACCCGAAGGCCATCATCGGTGCCATCGAGGAGTGGTACGACGAGAACCGACTCCGGAATCTGCTGGAAGACGAAGACAAGGTCCTGCTGGTCGCCGAGACCAACGACCAGGTGGTCGCCTTCTCGGATTCGTTCATCAGCGGTGACACCGGAGAGATTCTCTGGCTTCACGTCGACCCCGACTACCGCGGTGAGGACATCGGTATCGACCTGTTCAAGGCGACCAAGAATCACCTCGCCAGCGTCGGCGCAGCCAACCTCCGCGGACGCGTCCTCGCGGACAACGCCGGCGGGAACGCCTTCTACGAGAACCGGGGACTCGTGAAGGTTGGCGAGGAGGAAGTCGATATCGACGGTACCCCATACGTCGAGAACGTCTACGCGGAAGTCGAGGCCGACCGGATGCAGGCAGTCGAATTGGAGGACGGCGAAACGGTCTACGTCGACCGCGAAAACGAGGAAACCGGTTCTATCGACTCCTTCTACGTCGTCTACACCGACAAGAGTGCAGAGGACATCTACGGGTACTGGTGTGGCAAGTGCGACCAGCTCGCCAACGCCATGGACGCATCGGGCCGTATCCAGTGTGACGAGTGTGGTAACGCCCGCAAGCCCACTCGCTGGGACGCCGCGTACCTCTAGTCGCCGTCGGCCGCTTTCTCGCCGTCGAACGCGTCCAGGTCGTGGCTGTACTCCGCCAGTTCCTGCTGGTCCTCGGCGATACCAGTCGTCACGAGCAGTCGAATCGACTGACTCACACTCATATCCACATCGTGGACCTGGTCTTCCGGCACGAGCACGAACCGCCCCTGTGTGGGGTTGGGACTGTTCGGGAGGTAGACGTTGTAGACCTCCTCGCCGACGCTGTTCTGGACCGGCGTCGGACTCTCGGAGGTGACAAAACCGATGGAGTAGACACCCTCGCGGGGGTACTCGACCAGCGTCGCGCTCTCGTAGCGCGACTCGCCTTCCATCAGCGCGTTCGAGACCTGCCGGACGCTAGTGTAGATGACACTCACCATCGGGATGAGGCCGATGACCCGGTCGAGCAGGCTGAACAAACCGATTCCGACGCTTCGCTGGGCAAAATAGCCGAGCAACGCGATACCCGCAAGCAGGAGACAGAGTGCAATAACCTCCGCGACGATTTCGATGTTCCCCGACAGCGTCACGAGGTCGGCACTTTCGATTATCGGGTTCAGGAAACCACGGAGCCAGCTGAAGAGGAGCTGGATGGCGACGAACGTGATTACGAGCGGCGCGAGCAGTGCCAATCCGGTGATGAGACTCGTTTTGGTCGTCTCTGAAAAGCCCATGTGGTCACCACCTCCGTCTGCTGTAAAAGGATACTGGCACTGTGGCCGTGACCCGTCGGCAACTCGTGGCCGACAGCAGGCGTGTCTCGGCCGTCGTCTGGCCACCCACGCACCTGAGGTCGAAAATGGCTGTTCGGCTACTCGGTTCGCTGACGTGCGAACAGGATAGTCCCGGGCGGATTCGAACCGCCGTCAGTGGCTTTCTCCTCGCAACCGCGTGACTACGATTACAATCCAAAGGCCACTATGATTGGCCACTACACCACGGGACTTCGAACGCACGTTCGGAAGCAGCGTATAAATCGGTTACGTCACAGTCAGATGAGGCCCTGCTCTTCGAGTCCATCCATCACTTCGTCGACGAAGGACTCCACATCTTCGTAGGGGAACTCGGCGCCGCTTACTTTCGTGTTCAGCTCCATTGCTGTCATCGAGAAATCCCCCGATTCGAATGTCGTCGATGGCCCGTCCGGCAGCGCCGGAACAAGGTCCATCGGACTGTTTATCGGATAGTCTGCGCCCTCGAAGGCCTCGGTGAACTGCTCTCGCAGGTCTTCTTTGTCGACCATATCACTACACTGGACCGGGGTACACTAAAAACCAGCCACATTAAGAAACAATACGAGTTGTTGGGTGTTTATTCAGTCATCACTCGCCGCTGCGACCGGCCCGTGTTCGATGTCAGTCCCCAGCAGGTCCAAAAACTCCGCGAGCCACTCGTCGTGGTCCGGCCACGCCTGGCCCGTAACGAGGTTCCCGTCACGGACGACATCATCGACCCACGAACAGCCCGCAGCCTCGCATTCGGCGCGAACTGCGGGGTAGGCGGTCATCTCGTAGCCCTCCAGTACGTCAGCGGCAGCCAGAATCTGTGGCCCGTGACACAGTGCCGCGACGGGTTTGTCAGCCTCGAAGAAGTGCTGGACCGTCTCGATGACCGACTCGTACGTCCGGAGGTACTCGGGTGCGCGCCCACCGGGAACGACAAGGGCATCGTAATCAGCGGGGTCGACCTCCGCCATCGTCGCGTTCAACTCGAAGTCGTGTCCGCGCTCTTCGAGGTAGGTCTGGTCACCGCGGAAGTCGTGAATCGCCGTCTTGCAGACCTCGCCGCTCTCCCTCTCCGGACAGACTGCATCGACGCTGTGGCCGACCATCTGGAGGGCCTGGAACGGTACCATAATCTCGTAGTCCTCGCCGAAGTCGCCGACGATCATCAGGATGTCTTTAGCCATGGTATCTCGTGCGCGTGTGGCGCGATAGCAACTAACGTGGCTGTTGGCAAAAGTATCAATGAAAGTGTATGGTCAGGTCTGAGATGTGGTATGTTCGACGGCGGTCAGGAGTCAGCGCCGTCGAGAACGGCCTCGACATCGGCGAGGCTGTCGACGACGTAGTCCGGGTCGACATCACTGGCCGCAACGTCCGACCGGTCACTGACTCCGGAGAGAACGAGGACGGTCGTCATGCCGACACGTTCGCCGAGCAGGAGGTCGGTACTGAGGCGGTCGCCCACGACGAGACACTCAGCCGGGTCCTCGCCGAGTCGCTCCGTCACGAGACTGGCCATATGCTCCGACGGCTTCCCGAGCATCGCGTCCGGCTCACGGCCCACAGTCTCGGCGAGTGCGCCGATGATAGCGCCCGACCCCGGTTCGACACGGTCGTCCTCGCGGGGGAAGGTGCGGTCGGGGTCGGTCCCCAGAAACGCCGTCGAGTCATCGACAGCCTGCAACGCTGCATTCAGGTCCTCGTAATCGAACTCCCGCGTCCACGAACCGAGAACAACGTCCGTCACAGTAGGGTCATCGGTCACAGAGATGTCGGCATCGACGAGCTGGTCATACAGTCCCTGGGCCCCGACGAGCAGTACATCATCGTCGGGATGATTTGCGCGGAGGTATTCGACCGCTGCGTCGCCAGCGGAAATTGCCTCGCCCGGTCGGGCGTCGACACCGAACCCGGAGAGGCGCTCGATGTACTCCCGGCCGCTGCGCGTCGGATTGTTCGAGACGAACATGACCGAGAGACCAGCACCCCGCAATCTGTCGATGCCGTCTCCTGCGCCCGGAACGAGGCGGTCACCGCGATAGACCGTCCCGTCGAGGTCGACCACCGCACCGTTGTGTGCCATCGCGAGATGGTTGGACAGCAACGACATAACCCCGACGGTCGCCGTCGGCCTGATTGTCGAGTGTTTGCATCGTATGCATCTGCAAACGTGCCGAGCAGAGAAGTTGTGGTCAGCGGGCCGAGACGCCGGTGACTTCGAAGCGAGCACCGCCCGTCTCGCTATCGGTGACGGCGACCTCCCACCCGTGGGCGGCGGCTATCTCCTCGACGATGACCAATCCGAGACCGGTACCCTGTCGAGCGGTCGAGTAACCGGCATCGAAGATATCGTCCCGGTCCGTCTCGGCGATGCCCGAGCCGTCATCGGCGACGAAAAAGCCGGTATCGAGCGCGCCAACAGTGATGACCTCTGCCTCGCCGTGTTCGATGGCATTCCGATAGAGATTGCCAAGCAGGTCTTTCAGGCGGCTAGCGTCGGCCTCGATTCGTCTGTCTGTCTCGACCACGAGGTCGACCGCACCCGCATCGATGTAGGACCACGCGTCGCGGGCCATCGTTTCGAGGGCGACCGGCGACGGGGAGTCGACGGTTTCGCCCTGTCTGGCCAGTGTCAGCACGTCCTCAATGATGTCGGCCATCCGAACCAGCGAGCGGTCGATGCGGTCGACGTGGTCGCTTTCGGCCTCGTCTTTCAGCAGTTCGACGGAGCTCTGGGCGACGTTGAGCGGGTTCCGGAGGTCGTGACTGACGACACTGGCGAAACTCTCCAGGCGGTCGTTTTGCCGCTCCAGTTCCTCCTCGCGCTCCCGGCGTTCCGTGATATCACGCGAGATGAGCTGAAAGGAGTCGTGCGCACTGCGGGTCTCGACCGGGACGAAGATATTGTGGAAGTGGCGGCCACCGTAGCTGTCCTCTGTGCGCTCTGTTTCGCCGGTCTCGACGACGCGTCGGCCAGCGTCGAGACGTTGCCTGCCGACCTCGTCGTCGAAGACATCCGGCAGGTGCGAACCGACGAGTGACTCGCTGTCGACGCCGAGGCGCTCGGCCAGGGCCGGGTTCACTGCCAGAATCTGTCCCGACTCGGTGACGTGTGCGATACCGTCCGGTGAGTTCTCGATGAGGTGTTCGTACTTTTTCTGGGTCTGTTGCTGGCTGACAACGCCCTCGATTCGGTTGGCGAGACGCTCGTATTGCTCGTCTTCGACAACCTCCAGTTTCAGGAGATAATCGGCCACGCCGGAAGCGATGGCTTCGCTGGCGACCTCTTCGTCGCCACGGCCGGTCAGGAGAATAAAGGGGAGGTCGTCGTAGCGTTCCTGAACACGACTGAGGAAGGTCAGCCCGTCCATTCCCGGCATCTCGTAGTCACTGACGATACAGTCGACATCGGTCTCTTCGAGCCAGTCGAGGGCGTCCTCGGCGCTAGTCTCGTAGGTCGCCTCGATATCGTGTTCCTCGGTCAGCGTCGACGCAGTCATCTCCGCAAAAAACTCGCTGTCGTCGACGACAAGTGCGCGTATCGGTCCCGTTGGCGTCATCTCGGCGCTCCCGCCCGAGACACTCGTCGGACCACATCGGGCGTCTTCATCGTTCGATACCACAGTTTCGCGACCCCGAACAAAAGGTTTCTGCTCACGCTCCCGTCCGCAACCGCTGTTCCCACCGTGAACCTGCCCGCCGGGACAGGACGAGACCGACGAGCGCGAACGCGACGGCGAGGCCGACTGCAGTGCCCGTGGCGAGGACCGGGGCCGTCCCGGCAGCCAGCGCAGCGACCAGCAGTGGCACGGCGAGCAGCGCCAGCCCGCCACCGAATGCAGCAAACAGCGGCGTATCGAACAGGAGCTCGTTCGCCGACAGCCCCGTCAGATACGCAGTCAGGCCGTAGACGTACACTGCCACAAGCGGGAAGACGACGACCCCGACCAGCAGGTCGGCAACGGGATACCACAGCGCAGCGACTGCCAGATACCCCAAGCCGGTAGGGACCGCAAGCAGAAGGTGGGCACGGAACTTCGCTCTGAAGACGGCGTCCATTCCCGCCGGGTACCGGAGGTACTCGCGCGGGTCGTCGAACTGTGTTACCCAGTTGTAGGTGGTGAACGTCCCAAGTCCGAGCAACGTTCCGAAGGCGATGCCCGCGGAGGGCTGGATACCGGTCGCGGCGACGACGCGGTCCAGCAACAGCGCCGCGACGCCAAAGAGCACGCCAAGCGAGAAGGCCACCTTCCAGACTGACCCGCTGGAGCGGACGACTTCCAGCAGCGGCCGGGCAGTCAGTTCGTCGACACCCGGGACTCGCTGGAGTGAGCGATACCGGTCCGTCCGAACGCGGCGGGTCGAACTCCCCGCCGCCGGCTCGAACAGCAACGGTCCGGCGACGGCTGCCAACACGAGCGGAACCAGCGCCAGCAGCCCCGTCTCGGCCGTCGGGTCGCCGTAGAACGCATACGGCGTCAGCGCAACGATATCGGCGGTCCTCAACACCGCCAGCCCGGCGAGTGCAGCCACCACCGCGACCAGCGCGGGGGTACTCCGGGTCCCAAGCGCGACCAGCGCGAGGCTCCCGGCAGCCCCGAGCGCGAAGGTCCCGAGCAGCGTTACCCACAGCAAGCCGGCCCGCCAGACGGCGAATCCATCGAGGGCAGCGGCGGGGAGAAATCCGACCACCAGCGGCGTCAGGAAAAAGGCCGCGTAGTAGACGAGGTCTTTCAGCAGGAAAGTCCCGAGCAACCGCCGCCAGGTGATTGGCAGAGTCCGCGCCGAAAAGACGAGCAGTGTTACGTCGCCCAGCAGGTCCCGGGCAGCGTCCCGACCGACCAGCCCGAGCGTCCCGACCTGCAACCCGAAAAAGACCACCAGCGCGTGTAACCCGGCGACGATAGCACCCATCGACGTGCCCGTCAACTGCAGGAGATAGACACCCCCACCGACGATTGCGGCGATAAACAGCGGGAAGGCGAGGAACCGGGTCGGCCCGAACAGGTCGGTGTGCAGGCGGTACTCCTCGCGAAGCATGCGCCGGAACAGCTTCATCCCTGCCACCTCTCTCCCACGAGGGAACGTATGCTGTCGGTCGGAGTTGTCACTCGTCGGTCACCTCCATCGGCTGTGACGGAACACTCTCGGAGTCGACGGTCTCGGCGAAGGTTTCCAGGAGTTCTCCCTCGTCGAACTCGCGGGTGTCCCGCGTGGCGACGAGTTGGCCGTCGGCGATGATGCCCACCTGCGTGCAGAGTTCCTCGGCGACGGCCATGAAATGCGTCGAGAGAAAGAGCGTGTTGCCCTGGGCACAGTACTCGGAGAGGTGTCGCTTGACCTTCTCTTGCATCAGGGGGTCGAGATTGACGAGCGGTTCGTCGATAAAGACGAGTTCGGGTTCGTGGATGAACGTCTGTGAGAGCATCACCCGCTGGCGTTCCCCCTCCGAGAGGTCACCGGAGAGAGTGTCCAGCACGCCACGGAACTCCAGTTTGCGCGCCCATCGTTCGATACGGTCGTCCACGTCCTCGATGTCCCGCACGTCGCCGACGAACTGGAGATACTCCCGCGGTGTGAGAAAGCTCGGCGGGTCCTCCCGTTCGGGGAGAATACCCACCGCCTGCCGCACCGCGAGTGGGTCAGCCACCGGGTCCCGCCCCAGCACTGACGCCGACCCGGCAGTCGGCTCGCGCTGGCCAGTGAGGATTTCGATAGTCGTGGTTTTGCCCGACCCGTTGGGACCGAGCAACCCGAACAGTTCGCCGTCGTCGACAGTCAACGAGAGTTTATCCAGCGCGACCACGTCACCGTAGCGCTTGGTCAACCCATCAGTCTCGACAGCTGGCATTCAGCCGTGCTATCGGTTGCCACGAACTTATATGCCTGCGTTCGTCGCCGTCGATGACACGGGGAGGGAGTCGAGTGAGACGAGTGCTGCCCACGTTCCGAAGGCGAGCGCGCCGACGATTTCCGGGATTGCAATCCCTGGCCTGGACACTGCTCCGGTCAGGCCCCAGACGACGAGTCCGCCGATATTGATACCCCCGAGAAGTGCAGCGACGGCCCCACGCAGATGCCACCCCTCGCGGAATCGCAACCCGCTATCTAGCCACAGCGTCAGCGTGATACACAGGTAAAACCCCGATGCAACGGGGACGTGTGCGGACTGGTCCTGTGGGAAGACGCCGACAAGCCCCATCAGGACAACCGTCAGCGCGAAGAACACACCGAGCAGGTGCTGGTCTGCCTGTCGAATGAGATACGCCGCAAATACCAGCCCCAAAAGCCCACCGAGGATGAGTCCACCGTTGAACAGGGCGACAGTCAGCGGCGTTCCCGCTGCAGTCGCCGCCACACCGAGGTCCGAGAGGGCGTTGCCCTGCCACCGGAAAGCAGGCGAAACCAGCGTCGCAGACAGCACCCCGAGAAGCGTCACGATAACTGTGAGTATCCCCGTGTACTGCCACATCCGTTGCCGGTCGACCATAGCAGCGTGGACACACCTACGCGGGAAAACAGTACCGCCCACGACCCGAAAAGTGGCGCAGGAGCCTCCGGAGTGTTTGATAGCACCGACAGACGGCTGGTGGTTGCTCGCTGCTCAGGCCAGGAGGATGGTGTGGGAGTGGTTGTGCGACAAACTGTCACACCCGCCGTGTGAATTTGAGCACCGCTCCCGTCACGGACTGTATGACCCGCTCTCGCCGGCAGTATCTCCTGGGCCTCACGGCAGCGGCAGGGCTGGCCGGCTGTTCGAGTGTGAATCCGCTGGCGGACACCGGAGGGAGCGACACCGCAGACACCGCCGAGACGCTTGCGCTGGATGCCGTCGAAGCGCAGGGGTCACCCGGCGGAGAAGTGCCTGTCAGACCGAACGGCGAGGCGGCGCTGGTCGATTTCTTCGCGACCTGGTGTGCCCCATGTAAACCACAGATGGCAGAGCTACGGGCCGTCAGCGAGGAGTTTCCCGACCTCCACCTCGTATCGATTACCAGAGAGGACGACACCGAGGCAATCACCGCGTTCTGGGAGGACTACGATGGGAACTGGCCGGTGACCTCGGACCCGACGTTTCAGGCCTTCCAGGCGTATGACGTCGATGACATTCCCACGAAGGTACTCCTCGACGCCGACGGAGCGGAGGTCTGGCGACACACCGGGCTGGCAGCCGCCGGGACAATCACCGAAGAGATAGAGGCGATACGATGAGCCAGGACAGCAGTCGACGGGGGAGCGCGCAGTGACCGGGAGTGCAGTCGAACTCGGCTTCGCATTCAGTCTCGGGACGGCGACGTTTTTCGCACCCTGTGCGTTGCCGCTGTTGCCCGGTTACGTGGCGTATTTTCTCGGACAGGACGATGGGACGGCCAGCCAGACACTCGGCAAGCGAGTCCTGCACGGGCTGGTCGTGGCAGCAGTGACCAGTCTCGGGTTGCTGAGTGTCTTTGCCCTCCTCGCGGCCATCGCCTTCGTCCTCGGGGAGCGGGTCCTTCGGAACGTCGCCGTCCTCGAACTGGTCGCTGGTGTCGTCCTCATCGTTCTCGGGGCTGGGATGGTCACCGGCCGTCTCTCCCGGCTGTCGGTTCGCATCAGGCTTCCCGAGCGGCGGTCGGGTCCGGTCGGCTATTTCAGCTTTGGCGTCGTCTACGCCGCTGCTGCGGCCGGGTGTACCGGGCCGCTGTTTATCGGCCTCGTCTCGCTGGCGCTGGCGAACCCGGTCAACGCTGTCTCGCTTCTCGGTGCGTACGCGGCAGGCATGGTCTCGCTTTTGGTCCTCGTCACGCTCGCGACGGCTCTTGGCCGCGACACGCTGGTCGATAGACTCGCCGCGTCGGGCCAGCAGGTGACCCGCTTCGCCGGCGGGATGCTGGTCGTTGCCGGCGTCGTCCAGCTGTATTTCTTTTTTGTCGTCTTCGATGGGATTCAGGGGCTGGCACTCTGAGAGGAGGGTCCACCAAGCGCCTGCTGGAGGCGTCCGGCAACGTCCTCGCGCAGTTGGTCGGCAGTCGTGGCGTCGATATCCAGCGCGACGGCGTCGCCGCTTGCGATACCGCCACCGCCGGCGGTGTCGACGGTGACAGTCCCCAGGTGGCGACGGCGCTGGAAGATGGTCTGGCTGCTGAAGACAGTCTGGACCCGGTCGTGGGGAACAACGATAGTCTGGCGACGCCAGAAGCCCCGTCGAGTGATGACGTACTCCTCGTCGACGTAGTAGCCGAGGTGTTTCCACTTGAGGTGTGCCGCGACGGGGGTGATGGGTATCGCTGCCAGCGGTGCGTACCAGAACGGTAGCCAACCGGTGACACTGTTACCTACCCAGAACAGCCCCGTCAGTCCGAGCAAGGCGAGCGTGTATCGGGCAGCGTAGCGCGACCGTGCCCGCTTGGGTGGGCGAGTGAACGAGATGTCACCGAACGGCTCGATTTCGCGGGCCAGCGCGACAGCGCGGTCGCGTTTCGCTATCGGGACCGCTGACTCGACCTGGGAGTCACCTTGCCCAGGTGCGTAGCCGGCAGTCTGGATGACGAGGGAGGCATATCCAAGCGTCCGTGCGAGGACGTTCTCACGAAGGGTGACAGTCTGGACTTTCGACAGCGGGACTGTCCCGGTGTACCGCTGCAGGAGGCCTCGCTCGTAGCGGAGTTCCTCGCCGTGCCGTGTGAGCGTGAAGTCGTAGTACCGGAGAATCTGGAGGAAGCCACTCAGGAGCCAGAATCCAACGAGAGCAACAAACGCCAGGGCTGGCCCGAGCAACAGCAACAGCCGCGTACTGGGGTCGAGCGCACCGGCGACTTGAGGAACGATGACCGGGAGCAACACCGAGAAAAAGCCCAGGAACCGGAAGTCAGCGGAGACGAGTCCGAGAATGATGTGTTCCCGGTCCGTGAGTTCGAAAATCGTCTCGTCGGCGACCGCGTCCGACTCTTCACCGGCTGTTGCACCCCGCTTGCGGTCGCTGATGACATCCTGCAGGCGGTCGGCTTCCGTCCGGCTGACGTACTGGAGTTGGGCCTCCGTCGAGCCGCCGCCAGCCGTCTCCAGACGGACCTCGGCGATGCCCAGCAGCCGGTGGACGACGTTCTGTTCGATATCGACGTTCTGGATGCGATGGAACGGAATCTCCCGTTCGCGCCGCGAAAACACGCCCGACCTGACATCGAAGGTGTCCGGAGTGAGTTCGTAGTCGATGCGCTGGAACCGCGCGTACTCCCAGCCGACCGTGAGCAAGAGACCGAGGGCGACCAGTCCGACCAGTACCGCGATACCGAAGCCGTCGCCGCCGGAGGTGACGACGCTGAACAGCAGAATACCCGCGATACGGAGGCCGTTGGAGACCAGTCGGTACGGAATCGTTCGCGGGTCGAGTTTCACAGCGCGTCACCACCTTCCGTCTCGATTGCGAGGTCTTTGACACGCTGCTGGAGGTCTGTGGCTTCGTGGGTCGTCAGGCCGGGTATCGACACGTCAGCGCCGCGGGAGCCAGCGGTATAGACCACGAGCGTCGACAGTCCGAACGCCCGCTCCAGTGGGCCACGCTGCGTGTCGACGTGCTGGATACGGACGTACGGCACGACGGTGTTCACACGGGTCACGACGCCACGCTCCAAGAAGAGTGCGTCCTCGCGAACGCGGTAGGTCCAGATTCGATGCCGGAGATGCACCCAGACGAGCGCGACGATAGCGAGTCCGAGCGCACCGATTCCCACGTACGAAAACGGAACGTCGAACCGCTGCAGGAGGAACGCGGCGACGGCGCTGATGATTGCGACGCCGACGAGAGCGCGGAGCGCCCAGATAAGCTGGACGCTCGCCGAGAGTGACCGGTGGTCGGTCGTGTATTCCTCGATATCGAGGGACTGAGACGGCTGCTCGTCGGCCGGCGCTGCTGGCCTACCCTGCTCTGACGTGGCCGGAGTGGTTTCTGCGGGAGAATCACCGGACAGGGCGTCCGCAGTGGGGGCGTCGGACGACCGAACGTCTTCCCGGGAGTCGCTGACGGGGGCGTCATCGCCAGCGGACTCACCGGTGGGTGTAGTATCGGCGGGGGAGTCATCCGGAGACGCGTCACTGTCCGGAGGGTCGTCGGAAGGGGGGTCGTCGGCTTCGTCAGCCGGAGTCCCGTCATCAACAGGAGACTCGTCGTCAGCGGGCGGTGTCATTGCGAGATGCTGCGGCCGCCATCCCGAAGTATGCTGGGGTCCGCGGGGAGTGTACCACGACAGTCTGGCGTCGACACTTGGTGGTCGGGCTAGGATTTTCACCGTGGCCCGAGTACGCACGCGCATGGACTTCGACGTGGTACAGGGAGACATCGCACGGCAGTCGGCGGACGCACTCGTCAACGCTGCGGGGACCAGCCTCCAGATGGGGTCGGGCGTCGCAGGCGCGCTCAGGCGTGGCGCAGGACAGGAAATCAATCAGGAGGCCACCTCGAAAGGACCCGTCGACCTCGGCGAGGTTGCTGTCACGGACGCCTACGACCTGGATGCGGAGTGGGTCATCCACGCCGCAGCGATGCCACACTACGGCGACGGCGAGGCGACCGCCGACTCGATTCGAAACGCCACGCAGCACACCCTCGAACGGGCGGACGACCTCGGTGCCGAGTCACTCGTGGTGCCCGCGCTTGGCTGTGGGGTGGCAAGCTTTGGTTTGCGAGAGGGGGCCCGCATCATCGCGGAGACCATCGCCGGCTACGAACCGGAGACGCTGTCGGACGTGCGCTTTATCGCCTACAGCGACGAGGAATACGAGACGATACGGACCGTCGCAGACGAGGTGTCGCGAAGGGAGTAGAAACCTACTCGGGAGCCGTGGAGCACTCGCCCAGTCGGTCGATGGCTGCTGCCGTCTCGGCGGCGAGTTGGTCGACGACATCTGCTGCCGAATCTACCTCCTCGGCCAGCCCTGCGCTCTGGCCGGCGTACAGCGGCAGCGCCGCCGGGTCACCGTCGACCTCCGGCGTCGCGAGTGAATCCTCGTATCGCGTCACTGGTGTCCCGTCCGGCCCCCGTGCCACCACGTCGCCCTCGCCGGGCCGGTCCTCTGCCGGCCGCCCGGCCTCGCTGTAAGCCTCGGTCGTCTCGTTTTCGAGGACGCGGTGCGGGACGCCCGGCCAGCCCTCGTCGAAAATCGTGCCATAGACCGTCTCGGTCTCGTCCGCGTCGGTCACGCGCTCGCGGTAGGTCTCGTGGACGTTTGCCTCCGCCGTGGCGAGAAACCGGGTTCCCAGCCACGCGCCGTCGGCACCCAGCGCGAGTGCGCCGGCAATCCCCCGTCCGTCGCCGATGCCGCCGGCGGCGACGACGGGCGTGTCCGGAACGGCATCGACGACGCGGGGAACCAGCGGCATCGTCGCAACGTCACTCTGGACGTGGCCACCCGCCTCCCAGCCCTGTGCCACGACCACGTCGACGCCGGCAGCGACCGCATCCCGGGCACCCTCCGCACTGTCGACGGTCTGTATCACGGTTACACCCGCGTCGTGCAGACGGTCGAGGAAGGGTGCAGCCGAGCCAAACGAGAGGGAGACGACATCGACGCCCGCTTGCAGGCAGGCCTCGACGTGTCGCTCCGTCGGCGTCTCCGCTGCGGCGTCGTCGACGACGATGTTCGCACCGACGACGCCGTCGGTCTGTGCCCGTGTGGCTTCGAGACACTGGCGGGTGTCCTCAGGGTCACGCCAGGTGACGGCGAGCAGTCCCAGCCCGCCAGCATCGGCGACTGCTGCTGCCAGCGCCGGCGTGCTCGCGCTCCCGATGGGGGCCTGGACGATGGGATGGTCGAGACCAAGCCGCTCTGTGAGTGCAGTTTCGACCGACATCTCACTCGTGCCCGCTGACGCTGACTGGCTCGTAGGGCGCTTCCAGCCACTCGATATCACTGTCCGACAGCGAGATGTCGAGCGCCTCGACGGCTTCCTCCAGATGCTCGACGCTCGTGGTGCCGACGATGGGTGCGTCGACGACATCCTTGTGCAGGACCCACGACAGCGCAATCTGGGCCATCGTGGCGTCTTTCTGCTCGGCCAGTTCCTGGACGCGCTCGTTTATCTCCTGGCCGTTGCCCTCGAAGTAGGGGTGTTCTCTCGCGTACTCGTCGGACTCCCCGCGGGCAGTCGCGTCGAACTCCTCGTGGGGTCGCGCGAGATAGCCACGGGCGAGTGGGCTCCACGGAATCACCCCGATGTCTTTCTTTTCACAGAAGGGGAGCATCTCGCGTTCCTCCTCGCGATAGAGGAGATTGTAGTGGTTCTGCATGGTGAGAAACTGGTCGAGGCCGAGGCGCTCGCTTGTGTGTAACGCCTCGGCGAACTGGTGGGTCCACATCGAACTCCCGCCGAGATAGCGGACTTTCTCGCGGCGGACGGCATCATCGAGTGCGCGCATCGTCTGCTCGATGGGCGTGTCGTCGTCCCAGCGGTGAATCTGATAGAGGTCGATGGTGTCCATCCCCAGCCGTTCCCGTGACGCGTCGAGTTCCTGCTCGATGGTCTTTCTGGAGAGCCCCCCGCTGTTGGGGTCCGCCTCGTCCATCTGGAAGAACACCTTCGTGGCGACGACCATCTCCTCGCGCCGACCCTCCAAGGCGTTGCCGAGGATGCGCTCGGACTCGCCGGTCGAATACATGTTGGCGGTGTCGAAGAAGTTGATACCGAGGTCGATGGCACGCTCGATGATAGGGTGACTGTCCGCTTCGTCGAGGACCCACTCACGCCACTCCGGCGTGCCAAAGCTCATGCAACCGAGACAGATGCGGCTGACCTCCATGCCGGTCCCACCGAGGGTGGTGTACTCCATGGATGAGCGTTGACCGGTGGCGTAGAAAAACTTCGGAGAAACAGGCCCACGTCACGATGGACTCGCGGGGACGGTCGCTGCCGTTCGTGGGCAGTTCGTGACTGTGTGCGCCGCTCACTCGACGATAACGGCACCCTTCATCCCTACTGCCTTGTGTGGTGTACAGTAGTAGAGATACGTGCCCGACGTACTGAAGGTGTACTCGAAGGTGCCCGAAGACTGTGTGCTGCCGCTGTCAAACGCTTCCACGCTCTGTGAGCTTGCATCGACATCGTGGATGACGTTGTGTGCGCCACCTTCGCCAGTCCACTCCCAGACGACTGTCGTTCCGGGAGAGATGCGGACTGCTGCCGGGTCGAACGCGAGGCCGCTGTTACCAGCCCCGACACCGACGAGGACGGTATCAGCACCCAGTGCGTTGACGACGGTACCGTCGTATGCGTTGGCATCGGCGAGATAGTCGTCGAGCGTAGAGGAAGGCGTACTATCCCGGTCACCTGAGGTATACGAATCAGTGTATTCCGTGAGTTCCTCGCCGCCGACGAGGACGAGTCCTTTCATACCCGATACGCGATGGGGCAAACAGTAGTAGCTGGTACTGCCAGGCTCCGAGAACGTGTACGTAAACGCCTGGTCGCGGTTCGCAGTCGGTGCGCCAGATTTAAACGTGCCGTCGATAGCGACGACGTTATGCGAACCACCCCTTCCAGTCCACTCCCAGCGAATCGTCGTCTCGGGGTCGATATGGACTGCCGGCGGGTCGAACGCAAGGCCGTCACCACCTCCGACGCGCACAGGGACTGTACTGTTTCCGCGCGCATCGACGAAGCCGTCGTACGCGTTGGCGTCAGAGAGATACTCACCACTCGGGGGGTCTCTCCCGTCGCTTGAGTCCGGGCGTGGTGACGACTCACTTGCAGAGAGAAAGTCACGTCCGAGTTCAGACAGGGGCTGCCAGAAGAGCCATCCCAGGCCAGCCCCCGCGCCGCCAAGGCCCACGAGTCCGAGGACGGCCCGTCGAGAGGGCGAGCCAGCGGTTGTGTCGCTTTTGTCCGCGGGTCCGGTCGGCTGTGGGTCCGTTTGTGTGTCCTGTGAGTGGGCGTTGCTCGGTTGCGGGTTCGGTTCGTCTGGCTCGGAGTCCGTCGCTGCCGGTGACTGGGTGGCTGTCCCCCCAGCGGCACTCGCCCCACCTGGGCTGTCACTGTCGGCGGGCAGCGCCTGCTCGATGGCAGTTTTGAACTCATACGCCGAGGACTGACGCTCACCCGGGTCAGCAGCGAGTGCGGTCAGCAACACGTCATCGACAGCGTCTGGGAGGGCTGGCGAGACTGCAGTCGGTGGCGTGATGTCGTTGTCCCGAATCGCTGTATCGAGGTCACGTCCGCTGATGGGTGCTGTGCCGGTCAAGGCGGCATATGCGACCGCACCCAGGCCGTACACGTCCGTTCGTTCGGAGCCACTGTCAGGGGAATCGAGGAGTTCGGGCGGCGTGTATGCGGTCACAGGCGTGTCTCCAGCAGCGACCTGACACGCCCGGGTGAGCCCCCAGCCATCGACCAGCCCAGAGAGGCCGTCGTCGGTGTCACAGACCCAGATAGATTCCGGCGTGAGGTCGAAGTGTGACGTGTTGTACAACGACGCGTTGCGGATAGCTTCGGCCGCATCCGCGATGACGCTCCCTATCTCCGGGTCCGACAGTTCGGACTGAACGACATCGAGACGCTTGCCGCCGACCATGTCAGCAGCAATCCACGGACGGGGCCGTCTGTCCCGGTCGTGGATGGTGACGATGTTCGCGTGCGTGCTGGGGTTGTGCCACTGTCCAGCAGCATGTATAAACGCCTCACGGACCCGCTCGTCGGAGACTGTCGGACTAAGAGTGAAAATACGGACAGTCTGCTGGTCGGGGTCCAGCGAACCATGGTAGTAGTGAACGACAGCCCCTTCCGAGATGCTCCGGACATCGTGGATTCTCGGCACGTCGTCCGCGAACCGTTCGGCAGCATCGTCCATTACCGGAACTGTACATGTCTCCACCGAATAAAGTCCCCGCTCGCGGCCAGCCACTGGAAAACCGGAACCCCCTCAGAGTGATTCGACGTCGATACTCGACGCGTACCGCCGGGCACCGGCATACAGGAGCGCAGCCCCGACGCTGAACCCGACCACGTGCGCGTACGTGCCGAGTGTCGCGCTGTCGACGGCGAGTTTGGCGACGGTCGTCGCCGGGTGTTCGGGCAGGAAGATGGCAAGCCCGAACAGCAGGATGACGAGTACCGAATAGAGGAGTTGGGCCTGCCGGCGGCGAGCAGTCGCTAACCCGAGGACGACCCCGAGGACGACGACGACGGTCGCGATAGCCGTCACGAACACCAGTATCGGCAACACGTTGCTGACGGCGATGTTGTTGAGACTCAGCAGGAATATCCACAGGAGCGCCTGTGCCGGTGCCAGAAGCGCCATTCCCAAGGCCTTCCCGTCGATGATGTCGACCAGCGAGACGGGGGCGACCCTGAGCAGTTCGAGCGTCCCCCGTTCTATCTCCTCCGTTACGGCGTCGACTGAGACGGAGCCGCTGATAAACGGCGGCAGGAACAACAACAGCGGAATCAGGACGGTGTAGGTGAAGCCGAAGTACGGGCTGGCGTCGGCGTCTTCCGGCAACTCGATGGGCTGGAAGGAGAGGTCGACGGACCGCCGGTCGCGCTCTGTGCGCTCGAACTCGGTCAGGAGCTCCCGTATCTTGACGACCACGAGCGTCGTCCGGAGGTTCTCTTCGGGGGCGATAGCAGTTACGTCGATGCGGGAGCCGTTGGCTGTCCGATTCGCCACAAGGACGGCGTCGACTTCACCCCTGTCGAATGACGACAGTGCGCCGTCCTGTGTGTCGTACTCGACGGCAGTCACGCCGTCGACTTCGCGGGCAGTCTCGTTGAGGTCCTGCTGGACATCCCCTGAGACGCCGACGCGGATGCCCTCGCCCTCGACGGAACTCGGGTCATACAGCGAGGTCAATCCGACGACGAGAAACGACGAAAAGGCGGCGATAAAGAGCTGAATGAGCAACGCCAGCACGATGGTCTTCTCCCGGGACAGCGAGGCAATCTCCCGTCGGGCGATGGTGGTTCGCACGTCATCGAGCAGCCCACGACTCTTAGACATTGCCAAGCACCTCCGAGAGAACGGCGAGGTTATAGACCAGATGGACGAGCATCGCGACACCCAGCGCGACGACGTAGGCGCGCTTGCCGCGGCTGGCACCGACTGCCGAGATGGCAGCCGTCACGCCGTGGAGAAGCAAGGGGAGGAAAAACAGCGCGATCAGTATCGGGGCACCGACATCGGTCGGTGCTATCTGGAGCGCAGCCTGTCCCTGTGCGAGTTCGGGCAGACCGACGAGCTGGGCGAGCTGGGTAATCTTCTCGCCGACGAAGAACCCGGCCCCTGCGATGGCCCCGAGGACCAGCGCGGAAACCGTTGACCGCTCGAAGCGCTTGTGCGCGTAGGCGGCGTAGACGGGCAGGCTCTTGGCTATCTCCTCGACGACGGCGACGACGACCAGCAACAGCGGGATAGACACCTCACCCAGCGCGAACAGGACGGCGATAGCCAGCAACTGGAGAACGAAGACGAAGGGCAGCAACACGGCGACCATCGCCCCGACGTGCCAGCGCTTGCGAACCGGGCCTGCAAGCGCATCCAGCACCTTCAGCGGAATCGCCCGCTGGGCGAACATATCTTCCTCGCGGTACAGCCCAGCGCCGAGCCCGAAAAGAACAATCGCGGACAGAAGCGGCGGCGTCACCGAGAAGAGGAACTCGGGGGCTGCGACGGCCTGGCCCTGCAGGTCACGGACGACGACGGTCAGCGGCGAGATGAGCGCGATGGGAGTCACGTCGGTGAAGATGGCCGGCACGAACGCATAGCTCGTCAGCCCGACCGTGATGGTGACGGTAACGAAGGTGAGTTCCTTGAACGAGCGGGCGAACATCGCGCCGACGAACGTCGCGGCGAGAAAGAGCGCGACCAGGGGGAGAATCGCGGCAATGGAGACCAGCCCGCCAATGGTCCCCGTCCCAACGTAGGTCAGCCCAACTGCAATCACCGCCTCGATTGCCATCGCACCGGCGAAATAGGGGAGCGTCTTCCCGCCGATAATCTCGTAGCGCGAGACCGGCGAAACGAGCAGCAACTCGCCCCGGCGGTTCAGCCGCTCGGAGAGTATCGTACTCCCGTAGGCCTGAATCAGGAAGTTCATCGGGATGATAAAGACGAACGCAAGCACCAGCGACTCGAAGGGAAACGGTGGCGAGAGCTGCGAGGGCGAGTCGACCGAATCGCCGTCGCCGGAGATAGCCGAGCCGGCGCCACCGAGACCCCCGCTGTTAGGAGCCCCGGCAGTGCCGTCCGTTCCATCAGTGCCGTCGGTGCCGTTCGTTCCATCAGTGCCGTCGGTGCCGTCCGTTCCGTCGGTGCCGTCCGTTGCGTTGGACCCGTTTCCATCGACCGGCGTGCCGTCACCCGTCCGGTTGTCCGACCGGTTGTCCGGGTCCCTGACCTGCTGTGGGTCCTCACCGTCCGTCGCGAGTGTCCCCCCAGCCTGTGACTGCTCGCGGTACTCGAGTGAGACCGAGACGGGAAAGGCCGCGGACTGGTTGGCTTCCTGTCGCAGTTGCTCGTTGTTGTATGCCTGGACCGCCGAGCGCAGTTCCTCCTTCGCGGCCCTCCCTTTCGGACTCGCAGCGGGGGAGACGTAGCCGTCCTCGATGTAGAGGTCGACCGACTCGCCGAGGTCCTCGCGGGTCGCATCGGGTCGCGCGACGAAAGTGGGATTCTCCTCGACGACGTCGTAGTAGCGGCTGTCCTCGTCGACGGCAACGCGGTAGATGCCCTCGTCGAGTACCGCACCTTGCGCGGCGACGGCGGGGGCTAGAACGGCGATGAGAGCGATTGCGAGGCCGGCAACGGCGAGCGTTCGCTTGTCCACCCCGCCCGCGTTCTTGGTGACCTCCCAGCGGGCGATGCGGAGCAGTTTCCGGGGTCGCACGCGTCAGGCCTCCACACGCCCGGACTCGGCGACGTTGAGGAACACCTCCTCCAGACTCGACTCCTCGGTCCGGATATCGACGACTTCGCCGCCGGCCTCTGTGGCGGCCTCGCGGGTCGCCTCGACTTCGTCCATCGAGTTGACGACGCGGCGGTACCGGCCGTTTTTCTTTACGCTGTCGGGTACCTCGACGGTCGTGTAGACGTGGTATTCGGTCTCACCGTGTTCCGCCTGAAGGGTTTCGAGGTCGCCCTTCGCGACAATCGACCCCTCGTTCATGATGGCGACGCGGTCACAGATGGATTCGACGTGAAAGAGGTTGTGTGCCGAGAAGACGATGGTCTTGCCTTCCTCGGCGAGGCGTTCGGTGAACTGGATGATGTAGTTGGTCGTCAGCGGGTCGAGTCCGCTGGCGGGTTCGTCGTAGATGAGCACGTCGGGGTCGTTGATGAGCGAGCGGGCGATGGCGACTTTGCGTTTCATCCCCTTCGACATGTCCCCCAGTTGGCGCTCGCGGTGGTCAAGGTCGAGTTCGGAAAGCGTCTCGTCGATGCGCTCTTCGGCGACATCCGAGGGGACATCGTAGAGGTCGGCAAAGAAGGTGAGATAGGAGATGGGAGTCATCTCCTCGTACAGCGGCGATTCTTCGGGAAGAAAGCCGAGCCGTCGGCGCATCTCCGTATCGTCAGCATCGTAGCCGGCCACGGACACCTGGCCGGACGTTGGTTCGATGAGGCCGGCGAGCATCTTCAGTGTCGTCGTCTTCCCCGCGCCGTTCGGGCCGATAATGCCGAACACTTCGCCATCCTCGACGGCAAAGGTCGACCCTTCCACGGCAGCGAAGTCACCGTACTCCTTGCGCAGGTCGCTGACCTCGATCATCTACCCTCCCGTTGTGAGTGCGGAAACGTATAGTTTGGCTCCGGGTTTATTGTCGAGTGGTTCGTCATCTCCGCTATGAACGACACCGAGGTCGGCATCGAGCGCACGCCCGACGGCCGACGGCTAGTGGTCGCTCGCACCGTCGACGCCGACCCCGACGACTGCTGGGAACTCCTCGTCGACACCGAGCGCTGGCCCGAGTGGGGACCCTCGGTCCGGGCAGTGGATACCGAGCGCCGCTACGTCGAGGAGGGGCTTACGGGCCGGGTCGAACTCCCGGGCGGGCTCTCCCTGCCCTTCGAGATTACCTCGTGTGTGGACCGCCGCTGGACGTGGGACGTGGCACGCATCCCCGCGACGGGGCACTTCGCACAACCGGTCGCTGACGGCTGTCGACTGGGATTCGAGATTCCACTGCTCGCGGCCGGTTACGCACCGGTCTGTGTGCGTGCGCTGGGCGGTATGGCGTCCCTACTGGAGCCAGCAAGCGACGAGTGAGAGAATAGAGTCGGAACTGGAAGAAAACGTTCGGAGAGTCAGGGTACTTCGAGACGAACGTCGGTGACTTTGTGAATGTCCTCGCCGATACCTTCGCCTGTGCAGTCCTCGTTCGGGCAGCGATAGTGCCAGCCGTCCTCTGTTGCTGCTCGCTCTGCGAATCGCTCCCCACAGTCGTCACAGAAGAGTTGCCCCTCCGAACAGTTGTCCTGGTGAAGTTCGAGTTCGAGTTCGGAACCGAACGTGCGCTTGCAGTTCCGGCAAGTGTGTGGCATATTCCTAGTCTTCTGTATCTCTTCTTAAAACTGCATCGGAACGTTCACGGCTTGCGTTTTCAGTTTTGAAGCGGTTTCGGGCCGCAACTGAAAATCCTCCAATCACGAGACGGCAACGGGACAGGTCGAGCCTACTTTATTTCTCAATGACGGAAATGGCGAGTGGCTTCTCGTCGGTCGAGAACTGACCGAACGTTGTTCATTCAGGCGGCCGAAGCAGCAGATATGACCGACAACGAGACCGTCCGCGTCTGGCTCGTGGAACGGACCTACGGCGACGACGAACAGAACCTCATCATTCTCACCTACGCCACGCCCGACGGCGAACAGACGTTCCGCAAGGAGCGTGCGCTGACGAGTTTCACCGGGGACGAACGCGGGACGAAGGCAGCGCTTGAGGTATCGCCGACCAACCTCACCAACGTCGACGATGCGGACACCCAACGACAGTACGCTGCTGAGGCCGAGCGGATGGCCGAAAAGCATGCCCCCGAGGACAGCATATAGGCGTCGCTACGAACGGGTCACGACGGAAAGAGAAGGAAACTGCAGCGTTACAGCAGGTCTTCGATGTGGTCGACGACTTCCTCGGGGGTGTCACCGACCGGTGCGCCGTTGTCTTCGAGTGCGCTAATTTTCGACTCTGCAGTGCCGGTCCCGCTGCCGGAGACGATAGCGCCGGCGTGGCCCATCCGCTTGCCCGGCGGTGCGGTGCGGCCAGCGATGAAGCCGACGACCGGCGTGTCCATGTACTCGCCGATGTACCGGGCGGCCTCTTCTTCGTCCTCGCCGCCGATTTCGCCGCACATGACGACGGCGTGGGTGTCGGGGTCTTCTTCGAACAGTTCCAGTGCGTCGATGAAGTCCGTCCCGATGATGGGGTCGCCGCCGATACCGATGGCCGTCGACTGGCCCAGACCGCGGTCGGTGAGGTTGTCGACGACCTGGTAGGTCAGCGTCCCCGACCGGGAGACCAGTCCGACGTTACCCGACGAGAAGATGTTGCCCGGCAGGATGCCGAGTTTGGCCTCGCCGGGGGTGATGATACCCGGACAGTTCGGGCCGATAAGGTGGGTGTCCGTCTCGCCCAGGCGCTTGTAGACCTTGCTCATGTCCTGGGTCGGGATACCCTCGGTGATGGCGACCACGAGGTCGAGGTCGGTGTCGAGTGCCTCGAAACAGGCGTCCGCAGCGAAGGCGGGTGGGACGAAGACGACGGAAGCATCCGCGTCTTCGGCTTCGACAGCCTGGTCGACGGTGTCGTAAACGGGGACACCGGCGACCTCTTCGCCGCCCTTGCCCGGCACTGCGCCGGCGACGACGTTGGTGCCGTATTCCATCATCTGCTCGGTGTGGAACTTGCCCTCGCCGCCGGTGATACCCTGCACGACGACGCGAGTGTCGTCGTCGACGAGAACGCTCATTGGTCCACCTCCTCGGTGAGGGAAACCGTTGCCTGAACGGCGTCTTCGAGCGTCGCTTCGACTTGTACGAGGTCGGTGTTGAGAATCTCCATACCTTCTTCCGCTTTCGTGCCGGCAAGCCGGACGACGACCGGCTTCGGAATCTCGTCGAACTGTTCGAGTGCGTCGTTGATACCGTTGGCAACTTCGTCGCCGCGGGTGATACCGCCGAAGATGTTGAAGACGACGGCGTCGACGTTCTCGTCGGAGAAGACCATATCGAGCGCGTTGGCGACGCGTTCTGCCTTGGCACCGCCACCGATGTCGAGGAAGTTGGCGGGCTTGCCACCGTAGTAGTCGACGAGGTCGAGCGTCGTCATCACGAGTCCGGCACCGTTGCCGATGATGCCGACGTTCCCGTCGAGTCGGACGTAGTCGAAGCCGTACTCGTTGGCTTTGGCTTCGAGGTCGTCGTCGGCGGCCTCGTCTTCCATCTCGGCGAGGTCAGGGTGTCGGAACAGGGCGTCGCTGTCGACGTTCATCACGGCGTCTGCCGCGATGACCTCGTCGTCCCCGGTGACCATCAGCGGGTTGATCTCGGCATCGGAGCCGTCCTTGTCGTCCCAGAGTTCGTACAGCGTCGTCAGAATCGACGCCACGTCGCCAGCAATCGACTGGTCGACACCGGCGTCGTAGACGGCCTTTCGGGCCTGATAGGGCTGCATTCCGAAGGAGGGGTCGATGTGCTCGCGGGCGATGGCATCGGGGTCTTCCTCGGCGACCTCTTCGATGTTGACGCCACCACGTGTCGAAACCATGGCGACGGGCTTGCCCTCGCCGCGGTCCATCGTGACGCCAACGTAGAGTTCGTTGACGAAATCGACGGCAGCCTCAACGAGCACCTTGTCGACGTGATAGCCCTTGAGGTCCATCCCGATGATGTCCTCGGCGGCCTCACGGGCCTCGTCTTCGCTCTCGACGAGCTTGATACCGCCAGCCTTGCCGCGGCCGCCGACGTGGACCTGCGCTTTGATGGCACAGGGGTAGCCGACATCCTCGGCAGCGGCGACTGCCTCGTCTACTGTCTCGGCCAGTTTCGAGTCCGGCGTCGGGATGCCGGCCTCGGAGAATACCTCTTTGGCCTGGTATTCGTGTAGTCTCATTCGTGACCGTTCGCTACTTCCAGAAGCCGGCGGTTAGTACTAACGAAAGCGACTGGGAGACTCTGCCAACCACGCAGGAATCGATGTATCCCCCGGTATCGACCGGCGTCGCGCCTTTTGCGCTCCCGACCAAAGTGCCGATATGGTCAGCGTCTCCGACAGCACCGTCGTGGCGACGACGCCACGAGAAACCTTCGAGTACCTCGATGACCCACACCACCACGTCGAGGTCACACCCAGCCTCGTCAGCGTCGAGAACGTGCAACCCCTCGACAACGGCGGCAAGCGAGCCGAGTTCGTCTACAGCATCGGCGGCGTCAAGCTCACCGGCGAGTTAGTCGAGACAACTCATCGACCGGACGAGCGGATGGTCTTCGAACTGCGCGGCCAGTTGACTGGAGAGATTACGCTCACCTTCGAGCCAGTCGAGCAGGGAACCCGGGTCACCTACAGCGCCGGCTACGACATTCCCGGGCGTGCGCTGCAACGGGTCGCGGCACCGTTCGTCCGGCGGTACAACGAGCGCGAGATACGGACGTTGCTGGCGAACCTCACGACGCGGCTGGAGGACTAGCAGCGACGGTCAAGCGGGGTCGTGTCGACCCGTGTGACCATCGGCCCGCCAGCGCGCGATGGCAACACCGGCGACCAGGACGACCTGATGGACTACGTAGGTCAGGCCGGCAGCGGCGACGGCCCCACCGGCGACCAGCACGGGACTGGTTCCCGCTGCCAGCAACATCACGACGACGACGGTAGTCGCGATGCCGGCATCGGTGACAGCGCTTGCCGTCTCCTCACGAAGCAACCGCAGAAGTGACTTCTCCGTGGCCTCGCCGTTGACCAGACACGCGTAACAGCCCATGTCCCACAGTAGGCCCACACGCACTTAAGCGTCGTCTCCGTGGGGGCACAGCAGTTCTGCCGACGAGTTGGCGCGGATACGGACACAGGTGTCTCGGGCGAGAGTTTTTTCGCCGTCCCAGCCCCAGCATGGAGCGATGACAGACGGGGCCGTTCCACGGGAAACCATCGACGCGCTCGCGGAGGAACTGGCGGCGGCCGACCACGCTGTCGTGCTGACCGGCGCGGGTGTCAGCACAGCCTCCGGGCTCCCCTCCTTTCGCGGCGAGGACGGCATCTGGGGGGCCGAGTTCGACCCGTCAGACTTTCAGTACGCGCGGTTCACCGCCGACCCCGAGGGGTTCTGGCAGGACCGCCTCGACCTCCACGAGTACATGTACAGCGAGGGTATCCGACCCAACGCCGCCCACGAGGCGCTGGTGGACCTCGAAGACAGGGGTATCCTCGATGCCGTAATCACACAGAACACGGACGGACTGCACGAGGCCGCCGGCTCGGAATCTGTCGTCGAGTTACACGGCAACGCACAGCGGGCGGCCTGTCAGTCCTGTGGCAAGCGCACGGACGCGGGACCAGTCTACGACCGCGTCCGGGAGGGTGAGGTCCCCCCGCGGTGCCCGGACTGTGAGGGTATCCTCAAGCCCGACGTAGTGCTGTTCGGACAACAACTCCCCGACGGCGCGTTACAGACGGCACAGAATCACGCCAGGGACGCGGACGTGTTTCTCGCAGTCGGGTCCTCGCTGACCGTCGAGCCGGCAGCCTCGCTCCCACGCGTGGCCGGCAACCGCGGCGCAACGGTAGCCATCATGAACCTCGACGAGACGGAGTTCCCGGGCCAGGCCGAGTACGACCTCAGAACCGATGTCACCGAGACGTTGCCTGCTCTCACCGACGCTCTCGGAAGACGCGAGTAATCTCTCGCGGTTCCTCGAATCGACCACACCGCCGGCCGGCGTATCGAAAGCACCGGAGGAGTGTCACCAGCAGGTACGCCCCTGCGACAGGGGAAGCGACACGCTGAGTGTCGCGTATCGGCGTGGCAGTGAGTGGTCGACTATCGTCTGTGGGCTGTGCCCACAACAGTCTGGACTGGCCTGTGCCGTCAGCAAAAAGGGTATTTAGAGTTCGACGCCGCTGGGGATGAGACTGTGCTGGCGGAGCAGACTTCCCTCGTTGTCGTAGACGAGCAGGGTCTCTTTTCGGATGACGACATCGTCCGCCCCACTCCGCTCGATACGGATGCGATACTCGGTGCCATCGCCCCGGCGGGCAGCATCGACGAGCGCGAACACCGCCTCGGCGACAGCGTTGGCTTCGAGGACGAAATCGCCAGTGAGCCGACGGCTGAGACTGAACACGCCGGTCGCGTCTTCAGCGTCGGCAGGGGCCTGCAGGCGGAACGCAGCGTCTACGTCCTCACCATCGGGAAGTGCGCCGGTCGCCGATTCGAGGCGCGCTGTCAGCGTCCCGGCCGGGCCACTATAGGTGACAGCGAGTGTCGGCATCGCATCCGTCTCGGGGGCAGTGTTCTCCGCGGTGACGGTGAAGTGGTCGCGCCTCATCTATCTCGTCTGTAGGGCGTCTGGAGCAATGAACGTAACGCCGCCGCCCACTTCCCTGACAGATGTAGCCCCGGAGGCGATACTTTTTACCACAGGGGCGACGGGGGCGTAGATATGTGGGTCAAGTCGGAGTACGCTGGCGAGGTGGCCGTCCTGTCGACGTGGCTGTCCGCGCTGATGCCGTGGTCGGTGTCGTTCCTGCAGGTCGGCGACGGGAGCGCCATCTGGCTACGATTCCTCCCCGGGCGATTCCTGTTCATCCGCAACCTCGGCCTTCCATCGCGGTTCGACTGGGTGTGGGAGGTGCCGAGATTCGTCGGCTCGTCGGGCGAGCAACTGGCCACCTACGCCTGGCTGGCGGGTGTAGCGCTGTTTCTCGTCCCCTTCCTCTACAGCGTGGTCTATTACCTCGACGAGCAACGCGTCGAAGCCTGGCGGTTCGACCCCGTGCGCACGCTCGGTGGGCTACTGGTGGCAAGCGGTGTGCTCCTGCTTGCAGCCAGCGGACTGCTGTGGGCCAACCAGACCACGACCCTCCCAATCGGGACGCTCGTGCAACTCGGTCTCGGCGGCATATTGCTGAGCGTTGACAGGACTTGACCGCAGGTCCGGATTTAAGTAGTTGGCCGCGTAAGCGCTGCATAACCGTACGCAGGACCGGGATTGGGAACGATGTCAGAACCTGAGGAAGACAACAGTTCGCTGGAGTCGGGGTGGCTCTCCAGTGGCGGGACCGGAGACGACGACCCGCCAACTGACGCCGACAGTCGCCCCGCAAATGAGTCCGGCGGCCTCCGGGCGTGGCTCTCCCGGACGGCCCGCCTGCTGACTGGGTCGGCAGTGAGGGTGACGGATTACGACCCCCGGAGGCACGGCCGTCTGGTCAGCTTCGACGGGTTGGACGGCTACGAGGAAATCGACCGCTACTGGGTGGATGCCCCGTTTACCTTTATCTCTATCAACTACGACGCCGACGCACAGGAACACCTCTACTACGTCGTCGAGCCGGAACTGTCCGACGTGGAACGCCGGCTGCTCGACAAGCTCTACGAGGACATTCGCGACCCGCTGTTGTACCGCGACGATGTCGAATCGAACCCCGAGGTAGCACTCCGGGAGGAACTCCGCGAGCGTCTGGAGGAATACGGCGTCGCAATCGACGAGGAGTCGTTCTATCGGCTCTTCTACTACCTCTACCGGTCGTTCCAGGGCTACGGGAAGCTTGACCCGCTGATGTACGACCCCCACATCGAGGACATCTCCTGTGACGGACCGGGCCTGCCGGTGTTCGTCTACCACGACGATTACACCGATATCGAGACCAACGTCATCTACGAAACCGACGAACTGAACAACTTCGTCATCCAGTTGGCCCAGCGCTCGGGGCGACACATCTCCGTCTCGGACCCCGTCCTGTCGACGACACTGCCCGATGGGTCGCGTATCGAGCTCGCACTCGGCGAGGAGGTCACACCGAAAGGCTCCGCCTTCACCATCCGGAAGTACGCCGACGAACCGTTCACCCCCATCGACCTCCTGAACTACGGGACTTTCGACCTGCGGATGCTCGCGTATCTGTGGCTGGCCATCGAAAACAACCGCTCGCTCATCTTTGCAGGCGGGACGGCAGCGGGCAAGACCACCTCGATGAACGCCGTCTCGATGTTCATTCCGCCCCGGTCGAAGGTACTCACCATCGAGGACACTCGCGAGCTATCGCTGTATCACGACAACTGGCTGTCCGCGGTCACCCGGGAAGGAATGGGCGAGGGAGACATCACGATGTACGACCTCTTGCGGTCGGCACTCCGTCACCGCCCGGAGTACATCGTCGTCGGGGAGGTCCGTGGTGAGGAGGCGATTACGCTCTTTCAGGCGATGAACACCGGCCACACGACCTTCTCGACGATGCACGCGGACTCGGTGCAGACGGTCATCAACAGGCTGGAAAACGAGCCGATAAACGTCCCACGGCCGATGGTCACGTCACTTGACGTGCTCTGTGTGCAGGTGCTGGGCCGGTCCGGTGACGAGCGGGTCCGGCGGGCGAAAACGCTGGCCGAAATCGAGGGGATAGACCAGCGGACCGGCGAACTCGACTACTCGAACACCTACAACTGGCGGGCGACCGAAGACGAGTTCAGCGAGTCCAACTCCGAGATGCTCGAAGAGATACGCGAGGAGCGCGGCTGGAGCCAGTCCGACCTGTTACATGAGATGCGCAACCGCCGGCGCTTCCTCCGCTACCTCCAGCAGGAGGATATCACCGACTACCGGCGGTTCACCGCGATGGTCAACAAGTACTACGCCGACGCAGAGCAGGTGATGGACCGGATAGACAACGCGGGCATCACACTCAAGGACTGACATGGTGAACGCAGTCTGGTTCCTGCCGCCAGTGTTCGTCGTACTCGCTACCGGCGCGTGGCTGGGCGCGAAAGTCGACACCCGCATCAAACGCGTCGTCTACCGCTTTGCGCGCCTGCTCTTTGGCCGGTTCGTCTCGGAAAACGCCGACCGAAAGCGCACGCTCGAAGCCGCCTACATCAACGACTCGTATAACGGCTACGCCGCGACGACGCTTCTGTACACGGTGCTGGCACTCGTGGCGGGCGGCATCGCGGGTGCCTACGCCATCTCCGGGGTCTTGCTCGTCTTCGAGCAGTTCGTCCGACTGCTCACGGGGCTGCCGGACACGATTGCCGTCCCGCTGGGCGCACGGGTCGATTACAAGTTGGTCCTCTCGCCGGCCGAGCGATGGAGCATCGTACTCGGTGGCGGGTTTACGGTCGGACTGTTCGCGTCGGCACTTGCGTACGTCTTCCGCTGGCAACTCCCGGCCAGCAACGCCGAAGTGCGACGGCGCAGCATCGAGGAAGGGCTGCCACGGACCACGGCCTTCATGTTCGCCCTCTCGCGGGGCGGACTGGAGTTCCCCCAGATTCTGCGCACGCTCACGGAGAACAGCGAAGTGTACGGCGAGACGGCACGGGAGATGAGCATCACCGTCCGGGAGATGGACCTCTTCGGACGGGATATGATTACCGCTCTTCGAGAGATGTCCAAACGGACGCCCAGCGAGCAGTTCAAGACGTTCTCGGAGAACCTCGCCAGTATCCTCCAGAGCGGGAGTAGCCTCTCGGGGTTCCTCGACGAGCAATACGAGCGGTTCCGCGAAGACGCCGAGGAACGCCAGGAGGAAATCCTGGAAGTGCTTGCGACCATCGCCGAGGCGTACGTGACGGTGCTCGTCGCCGGTGTCCTGTTCCTGATTACCATCCTGCTGGTGTTCGGGCTGACGACGACGGACACGCTGTGGCTGCTGACGCTGCTGGCGTACGTCCTGATTCCGCTGGCAAACATCGGCTTTGCGCTCTTTCTGTCACAGAAACTGGAGACGCTGGGTATCTCCCGGAGCATCGGCGGTGACATCCTCGACCGGTACGACCTGCAGACGCCAGTTCGGTCCGCGCCACCGGTCGAGGCCCGGCGGGCCGATGGCGGCCACGCAAGCGACCGCGAGAACGAACTCATCCTGGGGTGGTACGACAAGGTGAGCCGCATCAAGTCGGTCCTGGGGAGCCCACTGCAGACCATCATCTGGAATCCGAAGACGCTGCTGTATGTCACCGTCCCCGTCGCCCTGCTAGTGATTGCCGTGCGGTTCCCGCAGGTGCTAACCGAGAGTGGCATCAACAGACGGGTGCTGGACGATATCCTCGTACAGTCGTTTCTGTTCGTCCTGATTACCTATGCGGTCATCAGGGAACTGTACAAGCGCCGTATCGACGGTATCGAAGCCGCGACACCGGAGTTGCTGGAGCGACTGGCCAGCCTCAACGAGGCAGGGATGTCCGTCGTCAAAGGGTTCGACCGTATCCGGGGTAGCGACCTCGGGGTGTTGACCCCCGAGGTAGACCGCATCTGGCGGGACATGGAATATGGCGCGAGCGTCTCCGACGCACTGGTCCGCTTTGGTCGCCGCGTCAGGACGACTGCTATCACGCGGATCGTCGTCCTGTTGACCAACGCGATGGAGGCCAGCGGGAACATGGGGCCGGTGCTTCGTATCGCGGCCAACCAGTCCCGGGCAGACCTGAAGATGCGTAGACAGCGCCGCCAGCAGATGCTTACCTACCTCGTCGTCATCTACATCTCGTTTGCGGTCTTTCTCGTCATCATCCTCGCGGTCAACGAGGTGCTGGTACCGAGCCTGCCGGAGACGGTTCCCTCGCCGGATTCGGGGAACAGACTCGGCGTCGGCACTGGCGCGTTCGGCCGCCTGGGCAGTGTCGATAAGGCCGCGTACACGCTGGTCTTTTTCCATACCGCGCTGATTCAGGCGGTTGCCTCCGGGTTCATCGCAGGGCAACTCGGCGAGGGGTCCATCAGAGACGGGACAAAACACGCCGCTGTGATGTTGACTATCGCGTACGTCGTATTCGTCGTCGTCGCCTCACCCGTCGCATCCATCGGGGCAAGTGACGCTACGTCCACGGGAGATGCGGTCCAGATCGAATCAGCATCGCTCTCGGACGGCGGCTGGGTCGTCGTCTACGACGACGGCCTCAACTCCTCGGTCATCGGGCGCAGCGACTACATCAAGCCCGGAGAGGATGGCGGGAGCGTCACCATCCCACTGGAGAAACCTATCACGCAGAATAGAAGCATCTACATCGTCGCCCACCGGGATAGCAACGGCAACGGGGAGTTCGACTACGAGGGGCCACCCTACACACCGAACGCGAACCAGGTGGATGGGCCATACGAGTCGACAGCCGACGGTGACGCCCCCGGCATCGAAGTCGAAGTGACCTACGTTGGGACCGACGACGAGTGAGAGGAGAGCCGACAGCGACGGCTCGGTAGAAGCGGCGTCTTTTTGTGCCACGTATCTTACGATGCGCCGATGGAGTTCGCCGCCTTCGCCGACACGGCCGCAACCGTCGAAGACGAGCCCGCGGACCTGGAGATTCGGACCATCGTCGCCGATGCGCTGGCCGACGCCGGGTCGGACCTGCCGACGGTGACCCGCTTTCTGCTCGGTCGGGTGTTCCCGGCGCACGACTCCCGCACGCTCGATATCGGGCCACAGCTACTCTACGAGGCGCTGGCGCGGGCGGCCGGGCAAAACGTCAGCGCCGACGACGTCGAGACGCGGCTGGCCGAGACCGGCGAAATCGGCGAGGTGGCCGCAAGCTACGAGTTCGGTGGCCAACAGGGACTGGCCGCGTTCAGTGCCGGCGGAACGGAGGGGCTGGCCGTCGCCGACGTGGAAGACGACCTCAGGTCACTCGCTGCCGCGGAAGGGGCGGGGAGCCAGGAGACGAAACTGGACACGCTGTTCGGGCTGTTCAACCGCTGTGAGAGCGCGGAAGCGAAGTATCTCGCCCGGCTCGTGCTCTCGGAGATGCGTCTCGGCGTCGGCGAAGGGACCGTCAGAGACGCCATCGCCGAGGCCTTCGACGTACCCGTCGAGGACGTCCAGCGCGCCCTGCAGGTCTCGAACGATTACGGTCACGTCGCAACGACAGCCCGCGAGGAGGGAGCATCTGGACTGGCCGACATCACGCTGACGGTGGGTCGGCCGGTGCAGGCGATGCTCGCACAGACGGGCACCGTCACCGGCGCGCTGGAAGACTGGGGCGAAGCCGGTGTCGAAATCAAGTACGACGGCGCTCGTGTCCAGGTCCACTACGACGGCGAGGCGGTATCGCTGTACTCCCGGAACATGGAGGAGGTGACCGACCCGCTGCCCGAAGTCGTCGAGACGGTCGAGTCAGTCGTCGACGTGCCCGTCATCTTAGACGGCGAAGTGGTCGCAGTCGACGACGACGGCACTCCGCTGCCCTTCCAGCAGGTACTGCGGCGGTTCCGACGGAAACACGACGTGGCGCGGGCCCGGGAAGACGTTTCCGTGCGCCTGCACGCCTTCGACTGCCTGCACGCCGACGGTGAGGACCTGCTCGATGCACCGCTGGCAACGCGCCACGAGCGACTCGCTTCGGTCGTCGACGACGAGTCGGTCGTCTCGACACTGCAGGTCCACGACGATGCCGAGGCTATCGAGGCCGTCGAGACGGACGCACTCGCCGGCGGCCACGAGGGTATCATGCTGAAACAGCCCGAGGCCGCCTACACCCCCGGCAAGCGCGGGCAGGACTGGCGCAAGCGCAAGCCCGACGTCGAGACGCTAGACCTGGTCGTCACCGGCGCGGAGTGGGGTGAAGGACGGCGGGCGAGTCTGCTGGGGACCTTCGAACTCTCCGTCCGAGCGGGCGAGGCCTACGAGACCATCGGAAAGGTGGCGACGGGCATCACCGACGAGCAACTGGAAGAGCTGACCGACCTGCTCTCACCGCACATCCGCAACGAGGATGGCACTGCTGTCGACATAGCGCCCGCAGTCGTCTTCGAGGTGGGCTATGAAGAGATACAGACCTCACCGACCTACTCGTCGGGATACGCGCTGCGGTTCCCGCGGTTCGTCACCGTCCGCGAGGACAAAGAGCCGGCGACGGCAGACACGCTGGAGCGCGTGAAGCGACTGGCCGGAGAGGGTGGCAGGTAACTCGACCCAACCGAAACCGGGAGCGATTAACCCCGACGGTCCCGAACAGTACCCATGACCGTCGAGTTCGGCTCACTGATAATCGACTGGCTGGGCTATGCCACCATCCGCATCGCAGGCCCGGAGACCGTCGTCTACATCGACCCTGGCCGCTACGGCGTGTTGACCGGCGAGTGGGACCCACCGAGCGAGCGCGCCCGTGGGGCACATCCACCCGGGAACGACTACCGGCCCGAAGACGGCGATATCGTCTTCGTCACGCACCGCCACCACTACGACCCAGACGGCATCGACCGCGTGGCAGCTGATGACTCGACTCTCGTTACCTTCGAGGGTATCAACGTCCACGGCACGCAGCGGACTGACACGAGACCCGTCGACCTCGGGTACGACCTTCGGACAGTCGGGATGGAAACACAGGGTGCCATCGGTGACGTACTCTTCTGGACCGTGGCGGCCTACAATCACCCGGATGGCCCACATACCCGTGCCGACGGGACGCCGATTCATCCGGAGGGCTTCGGGTGTGGCTTCCTGCTGTCCATCGATGGGACGCGCGTGTTTTTCCCCGGTGACACCGACGTGCTTGCAGGACACGAGGAACTCGGCGTCGACGTGTTATTGCCACCTATCGGCGGGACGTACACGATGGACCGACAGGCGGCCGCCGACCTCGCCGGGGCCATGGAACCGGACCTGGTCGTCCCTGTCCACTACAATACCTTCGAGAGTATCGAAGCCGACTCCGCTGCCTTTGCCGAGGCCCTCGCCGAGCGGGGCATCGACGTGAGCCTGGCCGAACCCGACGACCAGACGAGATAGCGTCCGCAATCGAAAGCGAGACGCGCAGCCGACCGTCCTATCAATCGGCAAGTTGGAGTTCTACGTGGACCGCGGTCCCGCCGAAGTCGCTGTCGGTAATCCAGACGTCGCCGCCGTAGAGGTCAGTGAGGCTGTCGACGAGGTACAGCCCGATACCGGTTCCCGGGCTGTCAAGCCCCATCTCACCGTGGCCGAAGGCGCTCTGCCAGTCGGCTTCGGGAATGCCAGGCCCGTCGTCGGCGACGGTGACAACGACGGCGTCCGTCCGACGTTCGATGCTGATGTCGATCCGTGGCTCGTCGCTGGTGTTGTGGACGACTGCGTTCGTCAGGAGGTTGCCGAACACCGACGAGAGCATCTCGTTTGCCAGCACCTCGGTTTCGAACGGTAACTCCTCGGTGCCGGAAACGGTGACGCTGGTGTGTGCCGTCTGGTATCCGGAGCGGAGTTTGTCGACTTCGACTCGCAGGACTGCGCCGAGGTTGACTGGCGTCAGCGTCGGCTCGGAGTCGTCGGTGATGACTTCCTCCAGGTCGCCGACGGCCTCGGTGAGTTCGATGACGTGTGACGCCTGCTGGAGGACGCGGTCGACGTGGTCCCGTTCGTCTTCCGGGACAGCGTCCTCTAACAGCTCTGCGTGTGTCAAGACGAGTTGGATGTCGTTGCGGATGTCGTGGCGGACAATCTGGTTGAGCAAGGCGAGGTGGTCCCGCTGGCGGCGGACTTCCGCAGTCCGGTCGGCGACTGCCTGCTCCGCGAGGGCGCGGTCGGTCACGTCGAAGTGAGCGACGCTTACGTACCGCTGCCCGTCGACATCGAAGGGTGCAGCCCACATGAGATACCACTGCTCGCGGTCGGGCGTGTGACAGGGATACTCCATGGAGAACTCCTCGTGTTCGCCCGTGAGCAACGCGTCCAGTCCGTCGATAGCCCTATCGCCGAACTCGTCGCTGTCCGCGGCAGCGTCGAGATAGTTGACACCGATAGATGTCCGCTCGGCGTCCCCGCTGCCTGCTTCGCTGAATGCCCCCCAGGAACGGTTGGTCCAGACGATGGTCCCACTCGCATCGAGGATAGCGACGTTGACCGGGAGCGTGTCGAGGGCTGCACGAATGAGGTTGCGGTTCGGCCGTGGTTCATTGGCCGTCACAGGGGAGCTTTGTCGCCCCGCGTCTTGTACGTACCGGCGGATCAGGAGTACGCGAGTTCATCACGGTCCAGTTCGGTGTTGCCGTCGTACAGGACCACGAGAATCCCAGTAGCCTGCCGCTGCCCGCCTATCGTCACCGTCTGTGGCTGTGTTGCCGTCACTGGCACCCTCGTGGTTCGCTGGGTACCGAGTGCGCGCACTTCGATTTCAGCACCCGCTGGAGCCCCGTCCGCCGACACTTCGACATCGATATCATTGCGTCCGGAAGCGGTGGCAGACAGCGCCTCGACTGTCCCCGTTGCGGGTTCAACGGTGACAGTGTACGTCTCGACTGGCCCCCAGTTCCCGTCCGCGTCCTGGGCGCGGACGGAGAGTTCGTGTGTTCCGGGCGTCCAGTCGGCTGTGTCTAGTCCGGACGCGTTAGCCGACTCCTCGACAGTATCGAAGGTCCCGTCAGCAGGAACGAACGGGAAGCCGTTGTCCTCACTGCCACCCGGGTCAGTGCGGTTCGACCACCACTCGACGGCATAGATGTCCGTCCCACCGCGCTGGAAATCACTCGCGTTGGCAGTCAGCGTCAGGACCTGTCCCTGCAGGACAGTCTCACCGTCGACAGCCGTCGCATTCGTGTCGATGTCGCTCACGACTGGGCCAGTCGCGTTGGCCGAGGTGGCAGGGACAGTCGTCTGGACAGTCACCGTCGCAGTCTCTGCCGGCCCGCTTCCGTTGTTGAAGCTTGCCTCGATAGTCTCAGTTCCGGCGCTTCCCGCGGTGTACCGGAACGTCGCGTGGCCGTCGGCGTCAGTCACGTTGTCGACCGGGACGAGCGCGCCGCGCCCGCCGAGCCGCGACGCGTTCACCTGCACACCACTGACCGGGTTGTTGTAGGCGTCACGAACTTCGAAGACCAGACGCTCGTTGTCGCCCGGCGCAAGCCGGAGTTCGGGCGACGATTCGACGGTGAGATACCGCGGTTCGTGACTGGCAAGGCGATTCCCGACGCCGACTTCCGCCAGTCTGAGGTCGTAGGTACGATTACCTCGAAGCGTAATCGTCACGGTATCGTAGGGCTCGCCGTCGCTGACCGTTACGTTGTCGTAGACGTTGCCACCGTTGTCCACGAACTCGTCTTCGAGTAACCCCTCCCAGGTACTCTCGTCCATCCGGGTTGGGAGGCGGATGCGGACCGGTCCGTCGCCCTCGACACTGGTGACTTGCTGGGGTGCACTCAGTGGTGTGAGTTCGACATCAGTCGCGGCCGTGCCTGATTCCTCTAAGGAACCGTTGAGCGTGACGAGCGTAATCTGGCGGCCACTCACGACTGTCGGGGAGGTGAGCGGGAGCGACCGATTCCCGTGCCGGTCATAGAGGACGCCGTTTTCGAGAACAGTCGTCGGGGCGTTGTCGTACTCGTTGTAATCTGGCCGGTAGGTGAGGTGTCGGGTCGTGAACGTTCGGGTCTCGTTGGTCCAGTAGTGACCGGTTTCGCCCCGGGCGGTCAGATTCTCCAGTTGGACAATCCCCTCCTCGGTCGTCCGGAGACGACCGGACGGGTCCGCTGGATTGAGCAGGAAGGGGCGGCGTGGGTACCGCGTCCCGAGCGTGACTGAACTGGACGTCGTTCGTCCACGGGCGGCCGTTCGTGAAATGTCGTCCCGTAGCAGTTCGAGTTCGTTTCGGACTTGCTGGCTGTGGTCGAACTCCTCGCCCTGGTTCCAGGCGGGGACAGCGGTCACCTGCAGGATACTCAGGAGCAACATGACGAGCCCGAACATCAACACAAAGCCGATAACTGCCGTTTGAGCGCGGCCATCCTGTGGGCTGCGAGAACGTTCCCCCATCTCAGAACACCCCGAATGCGAGTACCGTCACGACCATCATCACGAGACTGTACTTCAAACCCGATAGTAAACGGCCGCCCGCCATCTTGCCAGCGACCAGTCCGATGAACAGTGCCTGAACCAGCGACGAGTGGATAAATGCGATTTGGAACCCCTCAGCATCGATACTCTGCAGACTGACGGGAAGGGACGGGTCAGAGGCGGTGCTTTGCTGGCCGAGCGCAAGCGCCTGTTCGAAGTAAAACTCGTTTATCAACAGGAGAATCGCGAGGTAGACCAGAAACGAGATGATTGCCGCGGCAACGTATGAGGACAGTTCCTGTGAACGCCGCCGGAAAAACTGACGCTGCGTCCGGGCGTCTTCGGCGGCGACCGAGAGCGTCTCGGAGAGGTTGCCGCTGGCTTCGTCGGCATCAACGACGAGCCGGAGCGTCCGCGTGACGATGCGCGTTCGAGTCCGGCGCGCCAGTCGCAGTAGCGTCCCGCGCACGTCGTCGAACCACTCGATTTCGTTGTGCACCCGTTCGAGTTCTACCGAGAGGGGGCCCTCCGAGCGCTCGGCGGTTCTCTCGATAGCTTCCGATGGACGGATTCCAATCCGACTCGCGCCGGCAATCGACGAGAGAACGTCGGGGAATCGCCGGAGGACCGTATCAGTCCGTCGCTGCTTGAGTTCGAAGAACCCGACGAGGGGGAGTACCGCGACGACAAATGGCAGAACGAACAAAAGCGTCGTCGTGACGAGCGGTTGCGCGGACAGCCCACTCAGGGATGCTGAGACGGTACCGGAAAGAACTGCCAGCCCGCCTGCAACGACTCCCAGTGGTACCGATGCAAGCAACACCCAGGACGGCTTCTCGCGGCACCGGGAGAGAAACGACGACAGCCAGCCGCGACGGCTGATGCGTCGTTTTCGTTTGGCATAGGCCCGTGCAGCCGGGTCGTCCGGAACGTCGGGCCGGTGAGCGACGGTGTCAGCCGGCTGTGTCGACGTCTGTCGGAACGGCTCACCAAGTCGGTCGAGCACGAGCAACGAGAGTATGGACGCAAGCGGGATACCCACGTAGACGACGATGTTGACCAACTCGAGCGTTCCGAGCCCAGTGATACCCATGACCATCAGGAGTATGAGCAAAAACAGCGGGCCGGCGATGAGGACAGTAACATACACCTCGGCGAACAGGGCGATGTTCTCGATGTAGGAGTCCTGTACGAGGCGAGCGTCCTGCAGGGCTTCGTTGCGCTGGTCGGCGAGGAATGACTCCACATCACCGCCGGATTCGATGACACTCAGGAGGTCCGTGAAGAATTCGCTCGTGTAATCACACGGGGTGACCTCGCTGGCTTCCCGGAGCGCCTGCATGAAGTCACGACCGAGATAATCGACATGGTTGATGACTAGGCCAGCCTCGCGAGCCATTTCGTCATACGTCTCCTCGGCGGCTGCGAGATTCCTGAAGACGCTGACGGTGTCGAGCCCACCGCGTGAGAGGGCGTACATGTAGCTAATCGCCGAGGGTAGCATGAGATTGAGCTTTTTTGCCCGAACTCTCGCCTGGTACCGTGGGAAGTAGTACCGGAAATACCAGGTCCCGCCGGCGAACGCGAGCGCGAATCCCACGGCGAGAGTGAGCGCGACAAACACAAACCGGTAGGTGCTGACAAAGCGACCGACTGCACCCAGACTTGCGACGCCAGTCAGTGCCGCGATACGTCCTGTCTCGCCGAGAACGAGTGCCGTACCGACGCCAACGATGAGACCGACGAGAGCGGCAGCGATGACGAGGATGACCGACCGCGCGAGATACCCGGCGACGGTAACGGGAATGCGCGCAGCGTTCAAATCGTCGTGGAGGTCCTCGTGGCGGTCGGTCCGCGCGGCGAAGAATCGACGGAGTGGTTCATAGAGCCAGGCAGTCCGGCGGACGAGCCAGCGCATCTCGGTCACGTCTGTCACCGACATCGTTACAGTAACTCCTCAAGCTGGCCGGAGTCGAGCAGCGCCACGACTTCGTCTCTGTTGCTCGCGTACTGCCAGACGACCGTCTGGAACTGTTCGTATCCGGAGATACCTTCGTCGACCATGTATCGGAGCAACCGCTCACGGTCTGCCAGTTCGGTCTGCAGGCGCTGTTCGTCCCAGCCGTTGGTGTGCATTATCTCGCGAAGTTTCCCCGACGGTGCAACCGACTCCACGGTATCCGAAGCGGGGTCCCACTCATAGACATCCCGTGTCATCATCCCACCGTCGCTCCCGTGGCCGAGTTCGGAGATACCAACGTTTCGCCGGACGCGGCGGTCACCGACGAACAGTTGCCGCTGGATAGCCACGATGTCCAGTTCCCGCACCATCTGCTCGGGCACCGAAAGCGGTGGGTTCTGGAGTCGTGAAAGCACCGTATCGGTCGAGTCAGCATGCATCGTCGTGTAGGCAGCGTGCCCCGTGGCCATCGCCTGGAAGAAGGCCAGCGCAACGTCCGCCTCAGTCCGTATCTCGCCGACCAGCAGGTACTCCGGGCGCTGGCGCAACGCGGCCTGCAACAGCTGATACATGTCGATTTCGCTGGACCCAGAGGCACCGCCTTCCCGGGTAACGCTCTGAATCCAGTTGTCGTGTGGCAGCGTAATCTCGCGGGTATCCTCGATGGAGATGACCTTGTTCTTGCGCGGAATGAACATCGAGATGGCGTTCATCGACGTGGTCTTGCCCGACGCCGTCCCGCCCGCAAAGAGCAACGAGAGGTTGTTCTCGATAGCCAACCAGAAGTACGTCATCGTCTCGACGGAGAACGTCCCGAAGTCGATGAGGTCGATGGGCGTCAGTGGGACATCGGAGAACTGCCGAATCGTGAAGTTTGACCCCCGCGTGCTGACTTCGGTGCCGAGTGTCATCTGGATGCGCGAGCCGTTGGGGAGGCTGGCATCGACCATCGGGTCGGCAATGGAGACGTGTTTGTCGCTTCGCTGGGCAAGTCGGATCACCAGCGAGTTCAGTCGGTCCTCGCCGAAAGAGATGTTCGTCTCCATATCGCGGTATTCGCGGTGATAGACGTAGACGGGGACATCGATGCCGTCACAGGAGATGTCTTCGAGTCTGCTGTCACGAACGAGCGGGTCGATGCGGTCATACCCGAGCAGGTCTCGATAGATGTAGTACCGAATCTTGTGCAGTGACCCCGCGTCGACATCACGGGCGTACCGGCTCGCAAGCGTCGTCAGTTCGTCCTCGAGACGCTCCTCACGGTCCCCGTCGCGGCTGTCGACGTGCATCAACACATCTCTGAGGTCAGCCATGATATCCTCGCGGACGTACCGTTCAAACTCCGAAAGAGTGGGTTCGACGACACGGTAGCTGTAGTCGTTGGTCGAAGTATCGTGGCAAATAGCGATGTACGCGAACGGTTCGTTCACCCAGTAGCGGTCGACTTCCTCGGTCGTCTGGCGGTAATCAAAGTCGAAAAACGACGTTTCGACGAACTCGTCAGCCGGCTGGGGCGCAAAATCGCTCTCGAAGTCCTCGAAGTACGCACGCACGTCGGCAAGAACTGTCTGTTCGGGTTCGTCCGGCGGTGTCTCGGTCTCCGGTACCTGCTCGAGGAGGTCCACTGGTGTGTCACGGCTAGCGTCGGTCGAATCCGGGTCCGTCCCCTCGGACGGCACTGCGTCGTCGCTATCGATACGCTCGGCCCAGTCTGCCACACGGTCACCCCCCTCATTATCGGGGTCTGGCTCAGACATAGAGTCGATACCACATCACAAGCGCTACGGTAAAGAGATTATGACGGGCGGGCACCACGAGGTGTACCCATCCGGGTGCTACGCTGATGCTCGCGGGAGCGAGACGACGACCCGTCCGCCATCAACATTGGCTGGAACGGACATCTCACCATCAAGTGTCGAAACCACCCACCGGACCAGCCAGAGGCCGAGGCCGCCCCCGTGGACCAGCGGTGTCTCCTCACCCGTTGCCAGCACTACCCGTTCGTCCGACGGTAACCCCGGTCCATCGTCGGCGACGGTGATCGTCACCCACTGCTCGCCACGGGTCGCCGATATCTCGACAGTCGGCGCCTCACCGGCGTGGCGTGCAGCGTTGTCCAGCAACTCCCAAAGTGCGGTCCGCAGTTGCGGCGCCGTTTCTGCGACCGCTTCCTGGGGAAGGTCCGCCGATACCGAGACCGATGGATACTGCTCGCGCAACTGCCCGATAGCGTCCTCGACGACCGGAACGACATCCATCGGTTCGAGGTCGGGTGACCGCTCCATGTGGTCTTCCAGTCGCCGGGCCGTGTCGCTGAGTTCGAGCAACTTGTCGGCCGTGCGCTGGATGCGCTCGGCGAGTTCGCGGTCCTCTTCCTCGGCGAGATGGACAGCCAGCGTCTCGGCGTAGCCTTTCATCACGCCCACGTCGTTGCGGAGGTTGTGCCGCAGCACCCGGTTCAACACCTGATTGAGTTGCTGGCGTCGCCGGCGCTCCGTTGCGTCGCGCGCCATCCCCTGTACGGCGACCACGTCCGCGGGGCCACGCTCCGAGTCAGGGACGGACGCGTCATAGACCGGCGTGACACGAACATCGGCATAGACTATCTCGCCATCTCTCCGCGCCAGTGGTAGGTAGCGCTCCTCGACTGTCTCCCCATCGAGAACCCGCTCGAACAGCCGTGTCGCCTTCTGTTTGGCTTCCTCGTCAGGGAGCAAGAACGTGTACGGGTTCCCGATGAGTTCTGTCGCCTCGTACCCGACGTAGGCCTCACTGCCGGGCGTGTGATAGGTGTAGGTACCGTCCGTATCGAACCGGAACACCATGTCGAAACTGGCGTCGATGACCGCCCGGAAGATTTCCTGGCGCTCTTCGAGTTCCCGCTCGCGAGCGTCGAGTTCGGCCTGACGCTGCTGGCGCTCGATTTCCTGACCCACCATGTTCGCGACGAGGTCGGTGAAAGCCTTCTCGGCGTCCGTGAATGCCTCGGCGCGGGCATCCGTGGAGGCAAAGCAAACGGTCCCGAACGGTTCCCCGTCGACGATAACCGGTGCGCCGTGATAGCAGTAAAAGCCGTAGGTCTGAAACGAGGAGTCCGCCGCCAGTTGCTCGTCGGGCCCGTCGTGGAAGGTGACGACACCCTCTTCCTCGATAGTTCGCTGACAGTACGTTGTCGAAAAATCCACGGCCAGTCCCTCGTGGACAGTGCTGCCCTCGGGGTCGATGCTCACGTACACCTCCCAGTCGTCGTGTTCCTGGTCGATGCGGGCGACGTAGCCGTGTTCGACGCCGAAGTACTCGGCCCCCAACTCCAGCGCCTGTCGAATCCGCTGGTCGGTCGAGCCGTCACGACGCATCACGTCGTACAGGCGTGACCGCGCCTCGTCACCCGACAGCCGACCCTGACCAGACATGCTATGTCAGGCTACGTCTCCAGGGAGGTAATAGTTGCTGTCCGACGAAAACGCGAATCACAGGGACAGACTGGGCCCTCAGGCCCGACTAGAGGACACCCATCTCGGAGAGCCGTTCGGGAAGGTAGGTGTCGGTCACGAAGTCAAGCCCGCGGGAGGCCAGTGACTGCTGTTCGGATTTTTTCTCGATGTCGAGTTGTAGTTCGATTTGCTCCTCCCAGAACTCGGTCTGGTAGCGGGGGTCCTCCAGTTCCGACTCCAGTGCGTTCACGTCGGAGTCACTGAGCGGGTCCGTCGGGAGGTCATACTCCACGATGTCCTCGGGACGGATACCGATGAAATCGGCCTCGGGCGTCGCCAGGTACTCAGAGAGGTGGGCGCTTTTGATAGAGCCGTAGGCGACCGAGCCGTAGATGCGGTAACTCCAGGGGTCACCGTCAGTAAAGACCGTCACCGGCAGGTCGAGTTCGTCGTGCAGTCGCTTGGTAATCCGGCGGGTCGCACGCGCCGGCTGGCCCTTGAGGTGGACAATCAGGGCGTTGTACTCCTCGTCGAAGCCGTTCTCGACGAGACGGTCGCGCATACCACCGGTCTCCACCGCGAGCACGAAGTCCGCATCGTTGGAGAGAAAGTCGATGGTGTCGGGGTTGTTCGGAATCTGGTAGCCACCCTCGCCGACGTCTTTCTGGCAGTGAATCTCCCGCTCGCCACGGCGAGTCTGTTCGCGCAGTTTCAGGGGACCCATGATGGTCGCACCCGATTCCTCCGGGCGCATGTGGAAGTCCTCGCGGGTCGCTCCGGAGACGATTTCCAGGTCCTCGACGAGGTCGTTCGACTCGTCCTGACTCGAAAACTGCGCTTCATCGAGGTCCCAGGACTCGCTCAGGTAGTAGAGTTCACGCAGCGTCGAGGAGCGGCCCTCGTCGAGTTGCTGGGCGAGGAAGTCGATCGTGTAGATTGCCTTCAGCAACTTCTGTGCGCCGCGGATGCTCTTTGCCGAGCGAGTGGAGGTGCGGTCGCCGTAGACCCAGACGTGCTTGTCCTCGTCGTACTCGATGTTGGTCTTGGTCCGCGTCGGGACCTCCATGGAGGGGACGTCACCCTCCGCAAACTGGTCGTAAAACTGTGCCGCCAGGTCGATGAGTTGCTCTCGCGCCTCGGAGTCTGTGTCTACGCTCATTGGTCAGTCACCGTGAGTTTCTCCTCTTCGATGCCGTCGACGGAGACGTTGCAGTCGGCCTCATTCGGCAGACCATAGGAGAGACGAGCCTCCTCGCCGCTGCCGACCGTAGGGGACCACTTGACGAACCACTCACCGTCCATCTCGACGACTGTGCCGTCCTCTACCCCGTCGGGTTCGGCGTCGACGATGTCGGTGATTTCGAGGTCGGCGTTGGCGTCGTCGTTGTTCTCGACGACGAGTTCGACCGTGCCGTTCTCGCGCCGGCGCTCGACGAGCACGTTGTTCATGATGCGTGCCATCGTGTCGTCGATGTCCAGTGGCTCCTCGCCCGTTACGTCCGCAATCTTCTCTGCCATCTCCGGGAGGATGGTGGCGAGTTTGTTCTCCTTCTCGCGGCGCTGTTGCATCGAGCGCCGTTTGTTCAGATAGCTCTTCAGTTCGCGTGCGGCCTCCCGGATGGCGAGTTCGATTTCGTCCTCGATTTCGGGGATGTTGGCCACGGCATCTTTCGACTCGCTCGTGAAGGGCACGTTCGTGGAGGCGATGTGAACCATCACGACGACGGGCCCGTTGGGAATGCCGCTGCCGCCGGGCTGGTCCAGCCCGTAGTTGCGCCAGTTGATGGATTTCACCACATCCGTCGTCGCACAGGCCCCGCGCTGATAGACCAGCGGGACGCGGTTGGCAAACCGCATCACCTCCGCTTTCCCCTCAGCCTCGACATCACCGCCGTAGGCGATGCCCGCCTCGACGATGAAGGGGTCGCCACCGTGGACTGACGCGTCCCTGGTCGCGGCCGCATAGAAGTCCGCGTCGTACTCCTTGGTGAGCCCCGCCTCCACGAGGTCGGCCGTGATAGGCGAGAGACAGCCCGTCGGTGGCGAGATGATGTCCGTCTCCCGCATCGCCTCCAGCAGGTCCGAGGCAGTGTCGCGCTCGTCGGCGATATCGTGGACCTTCGGCGGGTCGTCCGGGACCGTCTCCATGCGCTCCCAGATGGCCTCGGTGACGTTTTCCCGTGCCGTCTCGCCGAAGGTGGCACCGTCGAACTCCTCGGTGTCCTCGGCGGCCTTGCCCACGTAGGAACGAAGGTCCGCACGCGTCACGCGGTGGCGGGCGTCATCGGTACGGTTCTCGAACTTGCCGGCGACGCGCTCGGCGAGCCCCTGGACGTGGGCGTCGTCCTTGCGCTTGGTGGTGGCGTCGTCGACGAGCGCGTAGAGGTCCGCAGTCAAGTCCGTGGTAATCTCCTGCCAGGCGGCCTCGATAGCGTTTTCACGGACGGTGTCGCCGAACGTGGTGTCGTACTCCTCGGCCACCTCGGCGGCCACGTCATCGACAATCTCGGCGACCTGGAAGTATGCGATGCGGTCGTCGGCGGCGATACGGCCGGCGACAGTCGCCGCAAAGTCGGCGGTCGCTTCCTTGCCCTTGTTGGCGACAGCGTCCTCGACGGCTGTTTCGACATCCGCGTCTTCGTGGGCCTCGGGCGGCCGCCAGGTCATCTCGCGGCCGAAATAGCGGTCACGGAAGTTATCGATAACCGAGTCAGAAGTCTTGCCACCGACGCGGGTGAACTCCCCCTGCATGAACCCCGAGACGGAGTAGGAGTCCGTCGATTCGAGCATTTTGATGAGCGTCCCGAGTTCGACGCCGTGGGGGTGGGGCCGAATCTCTTCGGTCTCGTCGGGCAGTTGGTCGGTCGCCCGCTCGTATTTGAAGTGCTCGTCGGGCTCGCGCATCTCGATTCGCGCGTGCGGGTTGACGACCGCGGTGTGTTTGATGTAATCGTGGAGCTGCTGGCGGGCACGCATGTTGCCCTCCATCTCCAGTTCGATACGGGTTCCGTGGGGTCGCTCCCAGGAGGTCGTCGACTCCTCGCTAATCTCGGGTTCGTTGGTGTCGGTGTCGACGATGAGTTCGAAGTATTCCGCCTCCGCGGAGCCCTCGGTACGTGAGGTGATCTTGGCGGGCTTGCCGGAGGTGAGCTGTGAGTAGAGGACGGCCGCGGAGATACCGATACCCTGCTGGCCGCGGTTTTGCTCGCGTTTGTGGAAGCGGCTGCCATAGAGGAGCTTCCCGAAGATTTTGGGAATCTGCTCTCTGGTGATGCCGGGACCGTTGTCCTCGACGATGAGCCGGTAGTAGTCGCCGGCCTCCTGAATCTCGACGTAGATATCGGGGAGGATGCCGGCCTCCTCGGTGGCGTCCAGGGCGTTGTCGACGGCTTCCTTGACGGCAGTCACGAGCGCCCGGGCCTCGCTGTCGAACCCGAGCATGTGCTTGTTCTTCTCGAAGAACTCGGCGATGGAGATGGCCTGCTGGCTCTCTGCCAGCTCCTCGGCTATCCCCTCACCCTCGCCGAGGCGCGACTGATAGGAGGTCATTCTGTGCGCCCCTGTACTGCCGCCTCCGTTATAAGGAACTCGCCAGCGGGGTGAAAGTGAACGCCCGACGACTCGGCCGACTACCGACCCTCGAAGAAGACGACAGGCCACCGAAACGTGAATGATTCCCAGAGACGTGGCCGCCGACGTTGTGTGGCTGTCAGTCCAGGAAGCCGGCTAGAACAGCCCCAGCCCGAACGCGACGGCCCCCACTGCCAGAGCAATGCCAACGATGGCCAGCACGGCGTACTTCGCCGCCCCGGTCGAGTAATCGCGCAGGACCGACCCTTTGCCCTGGTCGGAAACGACAAACGTGGGCGCCTGGTCTCCCCAGGAGACGACGGCAGGCGCGTCGTCCAGCGCCGGCGTCGGCGGGAGTGTGTCCGATGCGGCAGCGCCGGCCTGTTGCATCATTTCGGTTGCTTTGTCCATCATATCGCGGGCGGCCTGGGGATTGTTCTGCAAATCCTGGTCGTTCATCTGTTTGACCTCCTCGGCCGTCTCCTGAACCTCCTGTCTGTGCTGGTCCTGTGCCTCGGTGTCGGGGTCCGGCAGTCGCTTGATTGCGCGGGGCTTGTAGCGAGTCTGGGGATTTGACGCCGCCTCTTTGCCGACCCCAACCAGGCCCGTCAGCATGCCCAGCAGGCCGCCGCCACTCTGCACGGCCCCAACTGCAGCGGACATCTCGCTTTCGACGCCGCTTCCCAGTGGCGTCTGTTCGGGTGCGACGGCCTCACCGTAGACGTACACCTCCTCGCCCTCGTGGACGACCCATTCCTTGTATCGGCGGCCGTGCGCGCCGCCGTCGCGCAGTTCCTCGACGTATTGCTCGGGAATCTCGTGTTCTTCCTCGGGGCTGTCGCCGCCGACCAGTCCCTTGACCGAGGCGACGACCTTCTCGCCGATGCCCTGCTTGACATCGTCGGTATCGACCTCGTAAGACCGTTCCATATCGAGGTCGGCGGTCGACCCGTCGACGAGCGTCCGGCCGGTGCCGTCGTCGACCCAGAAGGGAGCACCCGACTCCTCCTCGTGGATGGTGACCCACTCGTATTTCGGCCTGTTGTCGTGGTGGTCATCGTCATCACCAAGATGGAGGTCGTTGTCCTGATGTGTGTGCTTGCGCTGTTTCTCCTCCTTGACGAAGCGGTAGGCGATACACTCCTGCTGTGTCAGCGGGGAGGTAAACGAGTATTCTGCAGCGTGTGCTGTCCCGTCGAGTTCGACCGGCCCCTGTCCGGCCCGGAGTGTCCCCGCAGTCGCGTCCGGGGCGCTTTTGACCGCGCTGCGCTCCCGGAGCGCGTTCCGTGTGCTGTAGCCACCGTAGCCTGCGAGGGCGACACCGATGACCGCGCCGAAGAGTGCTGGCAGGAGATGTGTTGTCATGAAACCACATATATAAACAATAGTATAAATTAGTTACGGCACCCACAACTGTTTATACCAGGAACACCGGGAAATGGACGGCACAGCAACTGCAAGCTGCCCAGGAAAGTTCTCACTTCCAATCGTGGACATAAGCGAAGGTTGACGTGACAAACCATCTATTGGAGTGTGAGATTCACGCGCTCGCGCGTGCGTGTCCTTTAAGAGGGGCGGGGCACTACCTGCGTACAAGATTTTGTATGGCTGAGGATAGCGAGTACGGCGCAGGCCAGATTCAGGTATTAGAGGGGTTACAGGCCGTCCGGAAGCGGCCGGCGATGTACATCGGCTCGACCGACTCACGTGGGCTGCACCACCTCGTCTACGAGGTCGTCGACAACTCCATCGACGAGGCGCTGGCAGGGCACTGTGACAGCATCGAGGTAACGATACACGAGGACAACTCCGTCTCCGTCAGCGACGACGGGCGTGGGATTCCCGTCGACACGCACGAGGAACACGGCAAGGCCGCCGTCGAGGTCATCATGACGGTCCTCCACGCCGGCGGGAAGTTCGACAACAAGTCCTACCAGGTGTCTGGCGGACTCCACGGCGTGGGGGTGAGCGTCGTCAACGCGCTCTCGAAGTGGCTCGAAGTCGAGGTGAAACGCGACGGTGCCGTCTGGCACCAGCGATTCGACCACGGCGAGCCAGAGTACACCCTCGAACGACAACGCGACATGGAACCGGACGAGGAGACCGGGACGGAGATTCGGTTCTGGCCCGACGACGACATCTTCGAGACGACGGACTTCGTCTTCTCGACGCTCGAATCCCGACTCCGTGAGCTTGCCTTTCTGAACTCCGGCGTCGAGATTACGCTGCTTGACGAACGCGAAAGTCGCCAGCAGACGTTCAAATACGACGGCGGTATCAAGGAGTTCGTCGAGTTTCTCAACGAGACGAAGACCCATCTCCACGAGGAGGTCATCTACTTCTCCGACGAGGAGGAGATCGCGGAGGGCGTCGTCCAGGTCGAAATCGCGCTGCAGGCGACCGACGAACTCCAGGGGTCACTGCACGCCTTCGCCAACAACATCAACACACGCGAGGGCGGCACCCACCTGACCGGGTTCAAGACCGCGCTCACACGCGTCATCAACGACTACGCACAGGACAACGGCCTCCTGAAAGACCTCGATGATACCCTCAAAGGAGAGGACATCCGCGAGGGGTTGACCGCAGTGCTGTCGGTCAAACACCCCGACCCGCAGTTCGAGGGTCAGACCAAGACCAAACTCGGCAACAGCGAGGTCCGCGGGGTCGTCGAATCCGCCGTCCACGAGGAACTGGGCACCTACTTCGAGGAGAACCCGGACACCGCCGAGGCAATCGTCTCGAAGGCAGTCGAAGCGGCGAAAGCGCGCAAGGCCGCACAGAAAGCCGAGGAGTTGACCCGCCGCAAGTCCGCACTGGACTCAACGGCGCTGCCGGGTAAACTGTCGGACTGCCAGACACGTGACCCGAGCGAGGCCGAACTGTTCGTCGTCGAGGGAGACTCCGCGGGCGGGTCGGCCAAGCAGGGCCGCAATCCCGAGTTTCAGGCAATCCTCCCCATCAAGGGGAAGATTCTGAACGTCGAGAAACACCGCCTGGACCGGATTCTGGAGAACAACGAGATTCGGAACCTCATCACCGCGCTCGGGACGGGTATCGGCGACGAGTTCGACATCGAGGAGTGTCGCTACGAGAAGATTATCATGATGTGTGACGCAGACGTCGACGGGGCACACATCCGGACGTTGCTCCTGACGCTGTTCTATCGGCACATGAAACCGCTGCTGGAGGCGGGCTACGTCTATGCCTCTCAGCCCCCGCTGTATCGCATCCGGTACCGCGGGGAGACCTACGACGCGATGACGGAACAGGAACGCGACCGGATTGTCGAAGAGAAATGCGACGGCAGTCCCGACCAGGTCCAGCGGTTCAAGGGCCTTGGGGAGATGAACCCACAGCAACTCTGGGATACGACGATGGACCCGGAAAGCAGGTATCTCAAGCAGATTACTATCGAGGACGCCGCCGCCGCGGACAAGATGTTCTCCGTGCTGATGGGCGACGCCGTCGAGCCGCGCAAGGAGTTCATCAAGGAACACGCACCGGAAGCCGAATGGGTCGACATATGACGGGAGCGGAGTACACACCGGCACACGGAGAACGGACACGGGTGAGGACACGATGAGTTCTGACGTACCAGACACCGACGACGTGGAGGCACCGGCGGCGAACGTCGAGCACGTTCGCATCGAAGACGAGATGGAGCAGTCCTACATCGACTACGCGATGAGCGTCATCGCGGGTCGGGCCCTGCCCGACGTGCGTGACGGACTCAAACCCGTCCACCGGCGCATCCTCTATGCGATGCACGAGATGGGCGTCTCCTCGGGCTCCAGTCACCGCAAGTCCTCCTCGATTGTCGGGGAGACGATGGGTGACTACCACCCACACGGTGACTCGGCCATCTACGACACGCTCGTGCGGATGGCACAGGACTTCTCGCTCCGGTATCCGCTGGTCGACGGGCAGGGGAACTTCGGGTCGATGGACGGCGACCCTGCAGCGGCGATGCGCTATACGGAGGCCCGGATGGCCCCCGTCGCCGAGGAACTGCTCGAAGACATCGGGAAAGACACCGTCGATTTCAACGCCAACTACGACGACCGGCTGACCGAGCCCGCAGTGTTGCCGGCAAAGCTACCGAATCTGTTGCTCAACGGCTCGTCGGGTATCGCAGTCGGTATGTCGACGAACATCCCGCCGCACAACCTCGGCGAACTCGTCGACGCGACGGTCCATCTCATCGACAATCCCGACTGTACCGTCGAGGACTTGATGGAACACGTCAAGGGGCCGGATTTCCCGACGGGCGCGAACATCGTCGGAAAGGACGCCATCTACTCGGCGTACTCGACGGGCCGCGGTCGCTTGCGCGTACGAGCCGACTACGATATCGAACGCTCGGAGTCGGGCAGTGACCGCATCGTCATCACCGAGTTGCCCTTCCAGGAGAACAAGGCACGCGTCGTCGAGCGCATCGCCGACGACGTCAACGAGGGCAAGATAGAGGGCATCTCGGATTTGCGCGACGAGTCCGACCGCAACGGGGTTCGCATCGTCGTCGACCTGAAACGCGGCGCGAACGTCGACGTGGTCGAAAATCAACTACTCGAACACCACCTCGAATCCACCTTCGGCGTCATCAACCTCGCGCTGGTCGACGGCCAGCCACAAGTACTCTCCCTGAAGGAGACGCTTGCTCACTACGTCGACCACCGCAAGGAGGTCGTCCGCCGGCGCTCGGAACACGACCTGCAGGAGGCCAAAGACCGTGCGCACATCCTCGAAGGCCGGCTGGAAGCCGTCGACAAGGCCGAAGCCATCGTCAACCTCGTCACCGTCTCGGCGGACCGCGACGAGGCCAGACAAGTCCTCACCGGCGACCTGGCCGTCTCCGAACTGGACCTCCAAGACCGTGACGGCGAACTCGAGTACCGCGATATGCAGGCCAACTTCGAGTTCTCCGAGGAGCAGGCCAACCACATCCTCCGGATGCAGGTCGGGTCGCTCACCTCGATGGAAGCCGCCGAAATCGAGGCGGAGTACGAGGACATCCAGGAGACCATCGACTACCTCGAAGCGGTGCTGGCCGACGAGGAGAAGCTACTGGGCGTCATCAAAGACGAACTGCAGGACATCAAAGAAGAGTACGACGACGAACGCCGGACGACCATCATGGAAGCCGAGGGCGAGGTCACGCACGAGGACCTCATCCCCGAGGAGGACGTGCTGGTGGTCATCACGGAGGACGACTACATCAAGCGGATGCCCGCAAGTAATTTCGACCCGCAAAACCGCGGCGGGAAGGGTATCATCGGTGCCGACCCCAAGGAGGGGGACCGGGTCTCGAAGGTGTTCCGGGCCAACTCCCACGACTACCTGCTGTGTTTCACCAATCAGGGACAGGTCTACCGGCTGAAGGCCTACGAGATACCGGAGATGTCCCGGACGGCACGCGGGAAGTCGGCAGTGAACCTCATCGACTTCGACGACGAGGAGGAGATTACCGCCGTCGTGAACACCGACGAACTCGGGTCCGAGGAGTGTATCACGATGGCCACCCGCGACGGCTACGTCAAGCGGACGTGTGCGACGAATTTCGAGAACATCCTCTCGACGGGTATCATCGCCGCCAGCCTCGAAGACGGCGACGAACTCGTGGATGTCGAAGTCACGGACGGCACGAAGGACCTCGTCATCGCCACCGAGCAGGGGATGACCATCCGCTTCGACGAGAGCGAAGTCCGACAGATGGGGCGCAACGCCCGCGGCGTCGGCGGCATCAAACTCCGAGACGGCGACCACGTCGCCGGCCTCGTCGCCACCGAACACGGCGACGAACGGGACCTCCTGACGGTCACCACCAACGGCTACGGCAAGCGGACGCCCCTCTCGGAGTATCGCACCCAGTCTCGCTACGGCAAGGGCCTCATCGACATCAAAACCGACGAGCGCAACGGTCCCGTGACGACGGTCAAAGCCGTCGAGGAACGCGACCACATCGTCGTGATGAGCGAAGACGGGCAGATTATGCGCTGTCCGGTCGCGGACATCTCGACGGTCGGCCGCAACACGAAGGGCGTGAAAGTGATGGAAGTCGAGGCCGGCGACGGTGTGGCGAGTGTGACCGTGGTCCCGGTCGAGGGATAGGTAACCGCGAGCGACCCACGGGAGCGAGCGCCGTTTTGGTCGAGATTTTTCGAGGAGTAACCGTCAGCGTCGGCCCGCGTTTTTCTCAGGAGTCGTCACCGGTGTCCCGGTCACGGACGACCAGCACCGGCGCAACCGTCGCCTCGGCGACTCTGTCTTCGTCTTCGCCGAGGAACACGGAGCGCAGCGACTCCTCGCTTTCACCCATCACGATAGCGTCGAACTCGGCAGAGCGAGCAACGATAGCACGGATGGGGTCGCCCTCGACCGTCGTCGTCTCCGTGGTGATCCGGTCGGCGGAGAAGCCGCGGTCTGTCAGGCGCTCGCTCGCGTCCGCGACGGCCGCTGCGGCGTCGAAGCCGTCCTGCTGGAGGCCCCACAGCGTCACATGGTGCTCGGCGACGAGCGTGGCGACCAGGTCCGCGAGGCGGTCGGCGTCGATAGCGTTCCGGAGCGGAACCAGCACGTCATCGATGGACCCGCCGGGGTTGGAGTGTAAAACCGCCGTCGCATCGATATCGGCGGCGACGCGCTCGACGGTCTGGTCGCGGTCGTGAGTGAAGACGATACGGGTCTCGACTGCCTCCTCGAAGACAGCGGCGACATCGGCGATGGTCTCCTGTGCGCGCTCCTCGAACTGCATGCTGGCTTGCTCGGTGGAGGTCTGGTCGGGGAGGACGTGATACCCCAACACGACGATATCGGCCGGGTCGAGGAAGGTGGCGAGTGTCTTCGGCACAGTCTCGCCCTCCAGCACCGCCAGTGGAATGAGAACCTTCGGCGGCTCACGAATTGAGAGGTCGCCCTCGTCGGCGGGCGTCACGTCGTCGGTCATAGTGCCCCCTTGAGTTGCACGTCATCGGCGTAGTAGACGTACCAGCCAGCCGAGAGCACCATGATGACGAAGCCGATGGCCAGCGATGCCGGTTGCATGAACGCGACGAGACCGAAGCTCGCCAGCGCACCCACGCCGGCGATAAGCGGGTACGCCGGCACGCGGAAGTCGGGGTCGTACCAGTCCGGTTCGTTCCGGCGCATGGCGATGAGTGAGACACACATCAGGCCGTACATGACGAGGTGGAGGAAGGAAGCTACTTCGGCGAGTATTTCCACCTCACCAAGCGCAGTCAGCAAGACGACCGGCCCGCCGGCCATCGCCAGCGCGACATGCGGGGTGCCGTATTTCAGGTTGAGTCTGCTGGCCGTCCCCGGAATGAGTGCGTCCTTGCTCACCGCAAAGACGGCCCGCGAGGTGGAGAGAATCGAGGCATTCGCACTCGAAACCGTCGCGAGCAGACCGGCGAGCAAAATGGCGATTGCACCGGGCCGGCCGAAGAACTGCCGGGCGACCTCGACGATGGCCGTCTCGCCGAACGTCTCCAGGCGCGCGCTCCCGAAGGCGCTGGTGGCGACGAAGATCGTGGCCACGTAGAGGATGCCGACAGCGATGACCGAGCCGACCATCGCGAGCGGCAGGTTCCGGCCGGGGTTTTTGAGGTCGCCGGCGACCGTCGCGACCTGTGCGAAGCCGAGATAGGAGGTGAAGACGAGCGCGGCGGTCGTAAATACCGGGAACAGACCGAAGGGGAGCAACGTCTCTCGCGTCCTGACACTCCCGAAGACGCCGACGGTATCGAGGCCGCCGTAGGCGAGAAAGACGACCAGAATCGACAGGAGTAGTCCGACGACGTAGTTCTGGAGTTTCGCGGCGTTCTCGGTACCGACGAGGTTGAGCCCCGTCAATAGAAACGCAAAGACCACAGCAAGCGGGGTGACGAGGCCGCCACCGACGGGCACCCCGGCCTCGGCGAGAACGGCCGCCGCGTAGTTGCCAAAGCCGACCAGATAGAAGGCAGTCGCAAAGACCAGTCCGAGCCAGATGCTGATACCTACGACGGCACCAGCGAGCGAGCCAAGAGCACGGGAGACGAAGTAGTAGCCACCGCCGGATTTGGGCATCGCCGTCGCGAGTTCGGAGGCCGGGAGCGCGACCAACAGCGCGATGACGGCACCGAGAGCGAACGAGCCGGCGGCGGCCGGCCCCGCCTGCCCGGCGGCGAGCCCCGGGAACACGAAGATACCTGCACCGATCATCGTCCCGATACCGATTGCCAACCCACCTTTGAGACCGATTGTCCGCTCGAGTTCAGTGCCGTCGTCGGTGACACTCGCCTTCCCTTCCTCGTCACCGACTGACGAGACGGTGGTCGGTTGCTCACCGGCGCGATTCGTACCGGTGTCAGAAGTAGTCCCCATCGATTACCTTGCACACCGCCAAGTATAATAGCGTACTGGCGAGTGAGCGGGACCGCCGTGGGACACCCCCTCAGGTGAGAATCCCAGCGACCAGCAAGAGGGCAACAGCCCCACCAGCAGTGAACAGCAGGCCACGCCTCCAGAAGTGCCCACGAACCGCCTGCTCCCCGCGGTCGCCGATAATGAATGGCAGGCCGAATAGTCGCTGCGTGAGCGACGGGTCTTCCAGTGCCCGAATCACGGCATCCGGAGAATCGAACCCGACGGTCACATCAGCATCGCGGCTGGCAGTACCGGCCACGTACACGTCCTCACCAATATCGACCCGGCGTTCGACGACCCGGTACTTGCTTCCGAAGAGAGTATTCGACGGCGCGAGGTCGGCGAGAGTTCCCTCGGAGGCATCGACGCCGACAGCCTCAAAGAAGCCAGCCATCCGCCCGGTCGGTTCCTCCCCTTTCTCGACTTCCGCGACGACCTCGTCCTCAAAGACGAGGTCAGCCGCCTCGGGTTCGACGCGGACAGTCCCGAGGGGGGAGTCGATGACGAACGGATGGCGCTCTGCCCTGGAGGTAACCGTCCGCCAGTCTCCACCGTGTTGTCCTGAGACGTACCGCTGGGCCTCGATTTCACAGACGACACACTCCGTAGCACTCACGGACGCGCGAATCGGGTCGGAATCCGCGGCCTGAACTGTCCCTGCAACCTCGATTGGGCCGTCGACAGTCGCCCGGTACTGGTTGGCCTCGTCCTGGCTGAGGACGTGCCAGCGGTACAGCGAGAGCCCACCGATACCGAGAGGGACGAGCGCAAGCGAGAACGCAAAACCATAGAGAAAAACTATCCCGAACGGGACGGACTGAAGGAGGACCAGCGGCGCGAAGAGAGCGTCAAAAGCGGTGGAGGGGACCATATCGATGCTTCGTTCGTGTGCACCATAATATGTCGTTTTCTACATGATTCGCTTCCCGAGTGCGCTGGCGACGAGTTCACAGGCCAGTTCGGCAGTTCTGTTGTGCTGGTCGAGAATAGGATTGACCTCGACGACCTCCAGGCTACAGAGCCGGGAGTGCATCCGGGAGTCGACCAGTTCCATCGCTGCGTGGGCCTCGCGGTAGGACATCCCGCCACGGACCGGTGTTCCGACGCCGGGGGCCTCCGTGGGGTCCAGACAATCCACGTCGAGGCTGACGTGGACCTGCTCGACATCTCGCGTGACCACGTCGATGGCTTCCTCGACCACATCGGTGATACCGCGCTTGTCGATGTCGGTCATCGTATACGCCGAGGCGGGACTCTCCCGGAGCATGTCGCGTTCGCCCTCGTCGAGACTTCGGAGGCCGACAATAGCGACGTTCTCTGGACGGACTCGTGGGGAGTGTGCCCAGCCAGCATCGGCGAACGGTCCGACACCGAGGATGGCTGCCAGTGACATCCCGTGGACGTTGCCGCTGGGGGTGGTCGAGGGGGTGTTGAAGTCGCCGTGGGCATCGAACCACAGCAGTCCAGTGTCGCGCCCGTCCGCGATTCCTGCGACCGTCCCGATGGCAATCGAGTGGTCGCCGCCGAGGACGAGCGGGAACTCGCCATCGGAGACGGTAGCGCTCACCGCTGTCGCCACGTCCTCACAGACCTCCCGAATCTCCTGTACGTACTTCGTCGGGCCGTCACCGAAGTCGTCGTTGCGCGGGTCACGCTCCTCCGGGCGGGGAACGGTGATGTCGCCACCGTCAACGCACGCCTGGCTGATCGTCTCCAACTGGTCGGCGAGGCCGGCGTACCGAATCGCAGAGGGCCCCATATCGACGCCCCGTCGGTCCGCGCCGAGGTCCATCGGCACCCCGAGAAGACGTACAGTCTGGTCCATTGTATCTCAGTCACCCGCCATCGTATAAAAGTGACGGGCCGTAGAACACCCGTGGTGGTCGAATCTGCTCGCTACTCGGACTCGGCGTCGTACCCGGTTCGAAGCCCGACGTAGGACGCACGGCAAACGAGTGCAACGCCGTACAGCAATCGAGCGAGGACGTAGAGCATGCCGAGTACCTGTGGCAGAATCCACGGCGTCTGGACGGGTGCGTTCACGAGTGAGAGTGCGAACGGCCATCCGAGGACCAGAACCACAGCAACCGCAAAGACGCGCTGACTGCGCAGGAAGTCACGGTGACGGCTGAGAACCATACCACCGATTACTCGGCTAGCTTATAAATCAGTTCCCGTCGCCCGCGTACTGCGCGCAGACCCGGCGAATCCCCTCTTCGAAGTCTATCTGGGGTTCCCAGCCGGTCGCCTCGTGAACCTTCTCGTAGTCCGCACAGGTGTCGTGCACGTAGACGTCTTCCGGAATCGGATTCTCGACGTACTCGGGGTCGACACTCGTGTCGAGTTCGTCGTTTATCATCTCGACCACCGTATTAAAGGAGTAGGCCTCCCCGGTCCCGAGGTTGTAGATGCCGTTGAGTTCGTGTTCGGCGGCCAGTTCGGTCCCGCGGACGATATCTGAGACGTGGGTGAAATCCCGCGTCTGGGTACCGTCGCCGTAGAGTTTCGGCGACTGCCCGCTTGCGATATCGTCGGCGAATTGGGCGATGACGTTTGCGTACTCGCCTTTGTGTTCCTCCGCCCCGCCATAGCCCTGATAGACCGAGAAAAACCGCAGGCCCGCGACATCCATCCCGTAGTGGTTGCGGAAGTACTCGCCATACTTCTCGCGGGCCATCTTCGAGGCTTCATACCCCGTGTTGACGGTGACTGGCATGTCCTCGGGTGATGGCTCCGTTCTGGAGCCGTAAATCGAGGATGTGGTCGCGTAGACCACGGTGTCACAGCCGTCGCGCCGAGCCTGGTCGACCGTGTTGACGAATCCCTCGACGTTGACCCGCGCACCCCTCCTCGGGTCCTCCTCGTGCATTGCATACGAGGACAGCGCGGCAAGATGGAAGAGAACGTCCACGTCCGTCGGCAGGTCATCGTCCAGCACGCTCGCATCGACGAACTCGACCGCGTCGTCGAGGTTCTCGGGCGTCCCGAGATAGCAGTCATCGACTGCAATGACCTCGTTGTCCTCCGCGAGGTGATTGGCGAGGTTCGACCCGATGAACCCTGCACCGCCGGTGACGAGTACGCGTTTGTCGTCCATAGCGATGACCTGCTTCGGGGGAGCAAAAGTGGTTCTCATTCGCGATTCCGGGAGAACCCCCACCGTCGGACTTAAGGAATGGACTGCCGAATCATGAGTTATGTCATCAATCGAACTCACACCGAGCCAGAAAACGATTCTACAGGAGCTAGTAAACCTGTACAGAGAAGACGAGACAGCGGTAAAAGGCGAGGACATCGCCGACGAGGTCGACCGTAACCCGGGAACGATTCGCAACCAGATGCAGAGCCTGAAAGCCCTCCAGCTCGTCGAGGGAGTCCCCGGGCCGAAAGGTGGCTACAAGCCAACGGCGTCGGCATACGATGCGCTCCAGATTCAGGAGATGGACCACGCGGCAGACGTGCCGCTGTATCACAACGGTGCACTCGTCGAAGAGGCCAACGTCGCGGAAATCGACCTCACGAGCGTCCAGCACCCCGAGGAGTGCCGCGCCGAGATAAAACTGCGTGGCTCAATTAGCGACTTCCACGAAGCGGACAAGATCACCGTCGGCCCCACGCCGCTGTCGAAACTCCAGATTATCGGGACCCTGGAAGGGAAAGACGGCACCGACAACGTCCTCATTCTCACTATCGATGACATGCAGGCCCCCGTCGAAGAGCCGGACCACTAGTCCAGTCGCTGTCATCTGCTACCATCTGTTGGCACTCTTCCCCCGGTCTCGTCCTAAATTGGTATTCACTAACATGGCAGTTAGCATTCCGTAGCCTTTGTATCAGGGCGTCCCCGAGGGGGCGGTATGACGGAGAACGTTGTCGTCCTCGGTTCGGGGTACGCCGGGGCGGGCACTATCAAGAGCCTCGAATCGGCACTGGACGGGGAAGCAGACGTGACCTGGATTGCAGAACACGACTACCATCTGGTTCTCCACGAGTCCCACCGCTGCATCCGGGACCCGAGCGTCAAGGAGAAAATTTCCATCCCGGTAGATGACATCAAGTCCCGGGACACGGAGTTTATCCAGGCCGAAGTCACCGAGGTCGACACCGACGAACGGACGGTCCATCTGGACGACGGAGAGACGGTTGACTACGATTACGTGCTGATTGGTATCGGTTCCCAAACTGCCTTCTTCGGCATCGAGGGCCTAGAAAAGTACTCACACACCCTCAAGGGTCTCGACGACGCGCTGGGCATCCACGAGGACATCACCCAGCAGGCCGAAGCAGCGACTCCGAGCGACCCCGTACAGGTCGTTATCGGCGGGGCCGGCCTCTCGGGTATCCAGACCGCTGGCGAAGTCGCAGAGCTTCGCGATGAGGAGAACTACCCCATCGACATCCACCTCGTTGAAGGGCTGGACGAGGTCCTGCCCAACAGCGACCCGGACCTGCAGGGCGCACTCCGGGACCGCCTGGAGGCCCGCGGTGTCAACATCATGTGCGGGGAGTTCATCGGCGAAGTCGACGAGGAGACCGTCTACATCGGTGACGAGACGGAACTCGATTACGACGTGCTCGTCTGGACCGGCGGTATCACCGGCCGCGAGGCAGCCGAGAAGACCGGTGTCGACAAGGACGACCGCTCGAACCGCCTGCACGCGGAACAGGACTTCCAGACGACGGACCCCCGCGTGTTCGCAATCGGCGACTGCGCACTCGTCGACCAGCCCGGTGACGACCCTGCCCCGCCGACCGCACAGGCCGCCTGGCAGGCCGCCGAAGTCGCCGGCAAGAACATCGCCCGCGAAATCCGCGGGCAGCCACTCAAGAAGTGGAAGTACAAGGACAAAGGGACGGTCGTCTCGGTCGGCGAATCCGCTGTTGCCCACGACGTGTACGTCGTCCCCGTCTTCGAGACCTTCGGTGGCTTCCCCGCGAAGTTCCTCAAGAAGGCGATTGCCGCCCGCTGGATCAAAGACGTCGACAGCACCGGCCGGGCCGTGAGCGCCTGGTCGGACATGTAACGACGACACGTTCGTCCCAGGGAACCCCGGCCCGCACTCCCTGCCACAAGCTGTTTTTCTCTCAGTCCTGTCTCGCAGTCGCAACGACCGCCTGTCCGTATGCTATCCCACCATCACCCGGCGGGACTCTGTCAGGGGAAAGTACGTCCAGTCCGGCCGATTCGACGAGTTCTCGAAAGCGTCGGGAGATGGCACCGTTGTAGGCGACGCCACCGGTGAACCCGACCGCATCGACCCCACGCTCGTTCGCCGTCTCGACGGCAATCTCGCCGAGGCCGCGTGCGAGCGCATCCTGTGCGGTCGCCGCGACATCGGCTGGCGGTGCCGGCAAGGAATCGAGAGCCCGCAGCAGTTCCCCGGTCGCCACGACGCGGTCACCGTCGCACTCCCCGAACGGGACCGACAGTTCGCGGACGCTCCCCTCACGTGCGAGTGCTTCCAGTCGCTGTGCGGGTTCGCCCTCGTAGCGACGGCGGTCACAGGCCCCGACGAGAGCCGCCACCCCGTCGAGAAAGCGGCCGGCGCTGCTCGTCTCCGGTGTGTTCACGCCCTGGCGGGCCTGCTGGCGGACCACGCGTGCCTCCGAGCGTGACTCCACGGCACCCGTCGCGAGGAGACGGTCTCCGACCGTCTCCGCATCCGCCAGCAGGCCAGCGAGCGTCCGGGCGGGGTGCTCTACGGCGGCCTCACCGCCCGGGAGCGGGAACGAGTCGAGTCCGCCGACGCGCTCGAAGTCCGCAAGCGTCGCGTCGAGTACCTCCCCACCCCAGACAGTTCCGTCAGGTCCGTAGCCGGTCCCGTCGGCAGTCACGACGACGGCCCGCGAGCGGTCGTGTTCGGCCAACAGCGCGGCGGCGTGTGCGTGGTGGTGCTGGACGGTGACCGGGCCGTCGAGACCATCCTCGGCGTCGCGTTCGGCTTCGGCACGCGTCAGGAAGTCGGGGTGCATGTCACAGGCAACGACAGATGGGTCGATACCGGTCAGGTCGGTCAGGTGGGCAACGGCCTCGCGGTGGAACGCGAGCGTCGCCGGGTCGTCCACGTCGCCGACGTGCTGGGAGAGGACGACGCGGTCGGCGTCGGCGACGGCGACGGTCGCGTCCCGCTCCGGCCCGACAGCCAGTACGGGGGCAGTTCCGTCCTCGGCAGCGGGGTTGGGCAACGCTTCGGGTGTCCAGCCACGCGACCGGCGGAGGAACCGACGGTCCCCGTCGACGACGCGGACGACGCTGTCGTCACAGCGGGCGACGATGTCGCGGTCGTGGACCAGTGCGCCATCGACGACGCTCCCGAGTGTGTCGCGGATGCCGTCGACGGTCGTCACCATCGGCTCGCCGGGCATGTTGGCGCTGGTCATCACCAGCGGCCCCTCGACGTGGTCGAACAGGAGGTGGTGTACCCCGGCGTAGGGCAGCATGACACCGACGGTCGAAAGCCCCGGCGCGACGGTATCCAGCCAGTCGGCGCCGCTCTCGCGTTCGAGGAGGACGATAGGCCGTCGGATGTCGGTCAGGACGGTCTCGGCATCGTCATCGACGGCGGCGAAACTCCGGATCGAATCGACCGAGGGAGCCATGAGCGCGAAGGGTTTGGCGGGGCGGCGAGTCCGCTCGCGCAGTTTCTCGACGGCCGGGACCGTCGCGTCACAGACGAGATGCGTGCCGCCGATACCACGGATGGCAAGCAGGTCGCCGTCGGCCAGGCGCTGCCCGGCGTGTCGAATCGCGTCCTGCTCCGTCGCGACGACGCTGTCACCATCCTCGAAACGCAGCGTCGGCCCGCAGGACTGACAGGCGATGGTCTGGGCGTGATACCGGCGGTCAGTCGGCGTCTCGTAGCGCTCCCGGCAGGCCCCACACATCGGGAACTCTGCCATCGCGGTGCGTGTGCGGTCGTAGGGAACGCTCCGGACGACCGTGAACCGGGGGCCGCAGTCGACGCAGGCGGTCGCCCAGTAGCCGTGATACTGTGAGTCCGAGCCACGGATGTCGGCGAGACACTGCTCGCAGACGCCGGTGTCCGGTGGAACGGGGACGCCAGCGCCGCCGTCGCTGTCGGAGTCCCGAATCTCGAAGCCGTCGACACCTGCCGGCTCCGTCCACTCCACGTCGACGCGCTCGACACGGGCGAGCGGTGGGTTGTCCGTTCGAATGGCTTCGATAACGGACTCGACAGCCCCACGTGGCCCCTCGAAGACGGCGTCGACGCCGTCGCCGGTGTTGCGGACGTACCCGTCGAGGCCCGTATCGTCCGCCCGGCGGTAGACGAAAGGCCGAAAGCCCACGCCCTGGACGACACCGGTCACGCGGACGACGGCGCGGGTCCGGTCCCCCATCGTCAGTCGTGTGCGTGTTCGTGAGCCGCGTGGCCGTGGTGGCCCCCCGTCCGAACGTCGGCGAGAAACGCCGCGAGGTCGTCGACCCCCTGGCCGCCGCGGGCGTTCGTCTCGAAGACCGCCATGTCGGGGGCGAGTTCTGCGACATCGGTGCGCATCCGTGACACGTCGGCCCCGACGGCTTCGGCGACATCGACCTTGTTGATGACGGCGGCGTCACAGGCTTCGAACAGCAGCGGGTGTTTGCGCACCACGTCGTCGCCCTCGGTCGTACTCACGACGAGGACGCGGGCCTGTGCCCCGAGCGGGAAGTCGGCCGGACAGACCATGTTCCCGACGTTCTCGACGTAGAGGCGGTCGAGTGCGGCGAGGTCGAACTCGCCGATTGCCTCGCCCAGCATCGCCGGATCGAGGTGACACTCCTTGCCGGTGGTGACGTTTGCGACGGCGACGCCGTGGTCACGAAAGCGGCTCGCATCGTCATCGCCAGCCACGTCACCGACGACGACACCGACCCGCTCGTCGTCGGGCGTCCGTTCGATGAGACGCTCGACGAGTGTCGTCTTCCCGCTGCCGGTCGCGCCAAGGAACTCGACGGCGAAGATATCGTGGTCGTGGACGACCCGCTCGTGGAGGTCCCGCGCCTGCTCGCGGAAGCGGGCCAGCACGTCGTCGGCGTCGCCGTGGTCATCCTCGTCGTCGCCGTGGCCAAAGCGGTGGGCGCGAGCGACCGGAGCCGTGTCGTCGCTGGATAGCACGGCGAGCAAGCGGTCGATTGGCGAGCGATGCGTCAGCGGTGTCGATACGTGGTGAGTCATCGTTCTGTCGGTGTCTGTGTGTCTGCGGGAACGTCGATGCTTGCCAGCCGGCACTCCCTGCCCTGCGTGAACTCCGTGCCGGAGCCACACTCCGGACAGCGAGTCGAGGGGACGACGGCCGCCGTGCCGTCGAAGGTCGGCGGCTCGCCCGACCAGCCACAGTCACACGCGGCCCGCGCCGGGACGCGCTCGATGGCCACCTCGACCGCCGACAGCGGCGTCTCCTCGGCGACCGTCTCGATGCAAAACCGCAACTGGTCGGCGTTGATGTGAGTCGCCTCACCGAGTTCGACCGTCAGCGTCTCGACGCTGTCCGCGCCGTGGTCGGCGGCAGCCTCGCGTGCGCGGTCGAGAATCGCCTCGGCGACGCTGAGTTCGTGCATGGTCAACAGATACGGGGGAGCTGTTCACCCTCGGGTTCCGAGAGGTACCGCTGGCCAAAGCCAGTGTCGAGGACGACCCGCCCGCGGTTCTCGTCGGTCACCTCGCCGACGAGGGCGGCCTCCTCGCCGCCGGGCACCTCGCGGATGGCATCGAGGACGCTGTCGGCATCCTCGCTGGCGACGCCGAAGAGGACTTTCCCCTCGTTTGCGACATCCAGCGGGTCGATACCGAGCAGTTCGCCGGTCGACGCGACGGGGTCTCGGACCGGGATGGCAGGCTCGTCGAGCGTCGCACCCACCTCGGCTTTGCGGACCATCTCGTTTACCGCAGTCGCGAAGCCGCCCCGCGTGGGGTCTTTCATCGCCGTCACCTGGCCAGCATCGAGTGCGGCCGCCACGATGTCGTTGACCGGCGCGACATCACTTTCCAGGTCGCCCTCGATGTCGAACCCCTCGCGTTCGGCCAGCAGCGTGATGCCGTGGTCGCCGACCGGCCCCGAGAGCACGAGTTTGTCGCCCGGTGAGAGACCCGCGTCGGGGACGTGTTCGCCGGTCGGGACGAGGCCGACGCCGGTCGTGTTGATGACGACCCCGTCGACCTCGCCGCTGCCCATCACCTTCGTGTCGCCGGTCGTGATGGCACAGCCAGCCGCCTCGCAGGTCCGCTCCATCGAATCGAGGATGGCATCGAGCAAGTCCACGGGCGTCCCGGCTTCGACGACCAGCGAGCAGGTCAGCGACAGTGGTTCGGTCGCGCCCATCACCGCGAGGTCGTTGACCGTGCCCGCGACGGCCAGCCGACCGATGTCGCCGCCGGGAAAGGAAAGCGGCGAGACGACGTGGCTGTCGGTCGTGACGACGACGGACTGGTCGCCGATATTGTGGACCGCCCCGTCATCCAGCGCCGAGAGCCCGACCGGGAGGTCGCCATCGCCGTCAAAGCGCGGGACGACGCGCTCGTCGAGAAAATCACGCGTCCGTCCCGACCCGGAGCCGTGGGCGACTGTGACGACATCGCCGTCGGTGTCGCCCTGGGACTGTTCGTCGCTCATAGGTCCGGTTTGCCCCCGTACTCGTGCCAGATTTTGCAGGTCCCCTCGTCCGAGACCATGCAGGCACCGACCGGGTTCTGTGGCGTACACTCCTCGCCGAAGAGGGCACACCCCTCCGGCGAGGCCGTCCCGGCCATGATATCCCCGCAGATGCACTCCTCGGTGAGCGGGTCGGCGTCACCCTCGACGCCCTCGATATCGAACTGCTTGCGGGCGCTGTGGTCGGCGTAGGTCTCGTTCAACTCGAAGTTGGCGTCGGGGATGTCCGCGATACCCCGCCACTCCCCGGAGGTGCGGGTGAAGACGTCCTCGATTGCCCCCATCGCTGCAGTGTTGCCCTCACGAGAGACACACCGGGGGTAGGCGTTGTCGAGTCCCCCCTCGCCGGCCTCGATAAACGCAAGGATGCGACGGACGCCGTAGAGGACATCCAGCGGTTCGAACCCGCCGACGACGACGGGGAGGTCATACTCCTCGACAAAGTCCTCGAAGAGGCCATAGCCCGTGATGGTCGCGGCGTGGCCGGCCGCGAGAAAGGCGTCGACATCGGTGTCGGGCATCTCCGCGACGACCTCCATCGCGGGCGGGACGTACTTGTGTGCCGAGAGGACGTAGAAGTTCTCCGGCGGGTCGGCCTGCAGGACGGCCGCGGTCGGCGCGGCGGTCGTCTCGAAGCCCGTCGCGAAGAAGACGACATCTTCCTCGGGGTTGTCCTCGGCGAGTTCGACGGCCTCGCTGGCGCTGTAGATGACCTCGACGCTTGCTCCGTCGGCCTTCGCGTCGGCGAGACTGCGCGCGCTGCCGGGTACTTTGAACATGTCGCCGTAGGTGACGACGGTCTTGCCGGCCTCGGCCAGCGCGACGGCCTCGTCGACTTCGGGCATGTTCGTCACACAGACCGGACAGCCCGGTCCCATCGTCACCGAGAGGTCGTCGGGCAGCATCGACCGCAGGCCGAACTTGGCGATGACCTGCTCGTGACTGCCACAGACGTGCATGATCTCGATCGACTCGCCGATGCGCTCCATCTGGGCCTCGATGTCCGCGGCAATCTCCTGGGCGGTCTCGGGGTCCCGGAACTTCAGGTCGCCGGCGTCAGTCGTCATCCTGTTCACCTGCGTCTCCACCGGGGGCTGTCGTCTGCGGTCGGCCCCGTCCGATGTCGATGTCGGCGTCGTCGTCAGCACCGATTTCGTCAAGTGCCTCGTCGGGGTCGTCGCCAAACAGTGACTCGTAGATTGCCATCGTCTCCTCGACTTCGCGCTCGGGTATCTTCCGAATCGCAAAGCCCGCGTGGTTGAGGATGTAGTCACCGACCTCGACGGAGTCGCCGACGACATCGATTCTGACGCGGCGCTCGACGCCCCAGAAGTCCGCAATCGCCTCGCTGCCGTCGATTTCCGTGATTTCACCGGGGACACCGAGACACATCAGTGCTCACCCCCATCGACCGTATCGACGCCGGAGCCGATCATCTCCGGGTCACCGGGCAGGAGCCGGTCGGGCTGGAAGTGGCCCTTGACGTGGTGACCCTCTGCCTCGTGGTCGTCGATGTCTTCTTTCGCAATCTGTTCGCCACAGTCCGTACAGTACCATTTTCCGTTCATTGTTCTGTCCGCAGTCTGCGTTCGATGCGGTCGAGAAGCTCCGGCAGTGCGGCCTCGACCGGCTCTGACAGTTCGACACCCGGCTCGACCGTCCCGGGGACGACCCCGACCAGCAGTATCTCCTCGGGAATATCGTACGCGCCGGAACCGGCCGCGAGTGCGTCGCTGAAGCTGAAATCGTGCATCGTCACCTCCGGATGCTGGTCGGGTTGGTCGAGTCTGAACTCCCGAATCGTCCCCGGCGACGCATCGAGGTCCAGCGCGTCGACGACGATAGCGCGGTCGGTCCCGCTCATCGCCTCCAAGGCAAGAAACGCCGTTGTACTGGCATGCGTTGCGGTCGCTCCCTCGGGGAGGTCACGCTCCTGCAAACGGTCGACGGCGTGGTAGCCGACGCCGTCGTCGCGCATGACCATGCTCCCGACACCGACGACGGCCTGCGTCCGGGCCGTTCCCTCCGGTGTCACCTGGTCAGTCGTCGTCATGCTCGTTGTCCTCCCCGTCGCCGAGTACGTACGCCTCCATGTCGCCAAAGACCATCGACTTCAGCGCGTTTCGGTTCCCCGGCAGGAGAGCGAAATAGACGTGGCCGATGACCATCGCGACGGCGATGAAGAAGGTCAGCAGGTGAATCTGTTGGAGCAGGACGAACCCGAGATAGCCATCGAGGAAGCCGAGCAGTTCGACCCACCAGGCCGGGTCACTCCGCATCTCCGCATACATGCCAAAGCCGGTGAGTACGAGCACGCCAAAGAAGATGGAAATCCACCAGAAGAACGTCTTCTGCATCGGGTGGTAGGCAACCCAGTCGCCCTCCTCCTCGTCGTAGGTCTGGCGGGCGTCGTGGTAGCCGGGGATGTAGGATTTGAGTCCGGCGAAGGCCTGCCCGATGTGAAACGCCTCGCGGATGTCCGCCAGTTCCGCGAGCTGTCGGTGGCCGTCGACGTAGACGTGATACAGCGGGAAGACCACGAAGAGATACAGCATCAAGACGACGCCACCCCAGACGTGCAGTTCCAGGGCGGTGGCGTAGCCGTCCCAGGTCGCGACATCGAGAATCCAGTAGTTCCCCGTCCAAATGGCATACCCCGTCCACATCAACAGGAGCATACAGAAGGCCTGCAGCCAGTGAGCGATACGTGCCCCGAGGCTGTGGCGCTCGACCGTGACGCGGCCTTTCAGCGCCTGAATGCGACGGTATCGGTCGTCGGCTTCCTCCGGGGGACGGAGCATCTCCTGTCCCAGCGCCACCGCACGCTCCTTGATCGACCCGGTCGACTCGCTGTCGCTGTCGGGACCGCCGCCGGACCCGGCCGAGGATTCGGGTGTGCTCATTGTTGGTCAGTCCGCTGGCCTGCGTAGGGCGTCTCGCCCCCGCCCACGGCAGTGCCGGGCGAGGCGGGCGTTATCTCCTCGGTGTAACTGGCGTCGGGACTCTCGACGTGGACCGAACAGGCGAGACACGGGTCAAACGAGCGCACGGTCCGCAGGACGTTGATGGGGTTCTCGACATCCTGCACATTCATGCCTTCGACGGCACCTTCGAAGATGCTCGGCGTCCCCTCGTCGTCACGGGGTCCGAGATTCCACAGTGTCGGCGTGATAATCTGGTAGTTGGTGATGGTGCCGTCCTCGACACGGACCCAGTGCGAGATTGCGCCACGGGAAGCCTCCGAGAGGCCGACACCCTCGGCGGTGAAGTCGTCGGTCCACTCCTGGCCGACGGTGCCGCCGGCCTCGATTTCGTCCAGCCACTCCATCGCCTTGTCACGGAGCCAGAGCGACTCCTGTGCGCGGGCGATGAGCCGGTTGAGCGTGCTGGATTTCGCCGGGTCGTCGCCCAGCGTCGCCCGCAAGTCGAAGGGGTCGCTGTCGGCCAGCACGAGGCGTGCGAGCGGCCCACACTCCATGTTCTTGCCGTTGAAGCGGGGTGCTTTCCCCCAGGAGTAGGCGCCTTCCTTCTCGGGGTCGGGTTTGGGCGGCGTCTCCTCCATGGGCTGGCCGCCGGAGTCGTCGGTGTACCACGCCCGCGAGACATCCTCGGTGATGGCCGAGGTAATCTCGTCTTTGCTCTTTGGCTGGCGCTTGCCGTCGAGATAGACGCCGGGTTCCAGTTCCTTCCCGCCGTCCATGTCGTAGTACTTGCCGTTCGAGTAGTATCGACCCGGCCCGACGCCGAAGTCGTCGGCACCGACTTCCTTGGCCGTCACGAGCAACGCCACGATGTCGTGTAGCCCCTGTGCGAAGTCGGACTCGACTTGTCCGTTGTTGACGTTCTCGACGACTTCGGGGACGGCGTCGGTCGGCCCGAGCCACTCGCTTACGGTTTCGAGTTGGTCGCGGATGCTCTGGATTTTCTCCGCCGTCGGCGTCGCGGCCATCCCGCCCGGAGAGTACGTCAGCGGGTGCGGGGCCTTCCCGCCAAACTCCGCGAAGCCCTGGAGCAACTGGCGTTGCATCTCCAGTGCAGTCAGGTAGCCGTCCCCCTCAAGCGGGTCGAGTCGCTCGACGCCGTCCTCGCCCATCACGGCCGAGGAGTAGTCCGGCCCGACGAGGGCGAAAGTGTGGACGGCGTGGTTCCACAGCGTGAACATCGCCTCCATCAGATTGCGCATCCGCTTTGCCGTCGGCGGGATGTCGTCGAAGACGCCCGCCTTGCGAGCGGCGTTCTCGATTGCCCGCAGCGAGGTGTACCGATGGACGGTAAAGCAGACGCCACAGACCCGCTGGGTGAACACCGGGGCGTCGGACGGTGGTCGGTTCAACACGACCAGTTCCATCCCGCGGAACATGTCCATGTGGCTCTTTGCCTCCGTGACGACGCCGTCGTCGACGTGCAGCGTCGTACTGTGGTGGCCCTCGATACGTGTCGTGGGGTCGATTTCTATCTCTGGCATCGTTCAGTCCTCACTCGTGCAGTCACAGCCCGTACCACAGCCACAGCCACCGTCGGCCCGTGCCTCGGCATCCTCGACGGCCTGCTCGTCGAGTTCGTCGCCGTTGCCATAGCCCATCGCCTTGCGGGCGGCGTGGGCACCGATGCCGGCGACGGTCCCGCCGACGATGAGTTTCCCGATGGTCTCCCAGTCGAGTGGACCGAGACCCTGCTGTTCGATAGGCTGGTAGAAGGGAGTCATCTCGTCCCAGAAGCCCGGTTCCATACAGCCGATACAGGGCGCGCCGACGTTGCGACAGACGCTCGTTCCGTCGTTCCACAGCCGCACGGAGTCGTCACAGTGACAGTACGGCCCCTTGCAGCCGACGTTGTACAGGCACTTCCCGGAGCCGTCGCCGACGTGGTCGACGAACTCACCGCGGTCGAAGTAGCCACGGCGGGAACACTGGTCGTGGACCAGCGGCCCGTAGAACGCTTTCGGGCGGTTGAACTCGTCGAGGTCGGGCTCCTCGTCGTTGAGCAGCGTCGCGACGGTCAACAGCACGTAGTCGGGATGGGTCATACAGCCGGGGACGTTGATGACCGGCAGCCCCGCCTTCGAGGTGAAGTCGGGGCCGAGCGCGCCGCCGCTGTCGTCCTTGTGGGTGTACTGGAGCCCGCGTGCCCCGGTGACGTTGTCGTCGAGCCAGGGACCCTCCTCGGGGTCGTCCATGACCGCGGGGGCACCGTTCTGTGCCGACTGCCAGCCACCGTAGGACGCACAGGTGCCGACGGCCATCACGAACTCGGACTCTGGGGCCAGTTCCTGTACCCAGTCATACACCGGCTTGGGGCGGCCGTCTTCGGTCCGCCCGAACGTCGCAGCGGAGGGAATCTTGGTCGGAATCGCCCCCTCGACGATGAGGACATCGGGGGACTTGCTCATCGCCTCGATAGCCGCATCGCCCGACTCCGCCATCAACTCGGGATGGTACGTCACATCGAGCTGGAACTCGTGAATCGCCTCCTCCAGACTCGGTGAGGCACCCTGAAGTGTCGACATAGTACAGGCAGAGCAGGTCTGGCCCTGTATCCAGACGACTTCCTTCGGTCCGTCTGTCGCACGCTGAAGTGCCGCTGCAATCTCTGTCTCGTATTCTGTGATGACAGACCCTGCGGCCGCTGTCCCAACGAGTTTCAGGAAGTTGCGCCGGGTCGGAGATGACGCCGAATTCGCCAGGGATTGTGTCATATATGGCGGATATGAATATTCCCATAAAAATGGGGTGGCTAATTATCACACCCTAAAAACGGTCGCTGGGGCACCCAGAGAGCGGATACGAGCCGGTTCAGCGGAGCGTGCTCTGGCGTGGCCGGCCGGGACACGTACTCCAGGGAATGTCGCACCCGACGGTGGAAATGCCAGCAGTTTCGGAGTGCTCGCCTGAGACGAACGAACCACCTCCGGTCCCCACAACTATCTTTGTCACGCGGTGAGTCGACCCACCACGATGGGAGTGCTGACAGATGTCGGACCGGCATGGCTCGTCCCGTCCGCGTGGGTCGTCACGATGCTCGCCCACGAGACGACACTGGTCAGCGAGCGGACGCTGTTGATTGCGCTGGTCGTGATGGACCTGTTGTTGCTGGCGTTCCTGGCTGTCGCCTACGACGAGATGGACGGCCCGGCGCTGGGGGCGTGGCGACTCGTGCTGGCCGGCGGCTTGCTCGTCACCCTCGCCGGGACCGCCGGCCTCGCGATGGACCCCACCCAGCCGACGCTGCTGGCTCTCTCGCTGTATGGCTGGATGGTCCTGCCGGGACTGGCCTACGTCAAGACCGCGTCTGTCGTCGCTGCAGTGCCGGCCCGCTATATCTACGTCGCCGCGGCCGGCACGTCACTCGGTGGTGCGGCGATATACGCCATCGGCCACATTGGCGGCATCGCCGCCCCGGAGACGATACTCGTCGGACTGGCAGTGGTTGGGGCGGGCCAGACCGCCGGCATCGTCACGGCCGCGTGGCGCAACGTCGGCGAGACGCGCCCGGTCGCACCGTAGGCTCACCGCAGGGCCAGTGTCACCGCGAGCACGCTCCCGAGCAACAGCGCCAGCGCGAGCGGCGAGGAACTCCCGGCACTCGACCGGTAGACGAGGTAGCCGACACCACCCCCGAGCGCCAGGACGACGACCATCGAGACGGCGTGGACCGCCTCGACGCGCCACGTCGCCGCTGTTCCGACCTGTCTCCCGAGGCGGACACTGTGGCCCGCAAGCGCCCACGACAGTGCTGCGGGAACCGTCGCTACCAGCACCCACTCCGTCGTGGCGCTCCCGACCGCGACCAGTACGACCGCGCCGAACAGCCCTACCGACCCCAGTTGCACCCCGCGCACCGACGACGACCGGAGTCCAGCCGCCAGCAGCCCAGTACCCACGAGGGCAATCGAGAGCGCAGGGATAGACCCCGAGACGGAAACGGCAACGACAAGCGCCGCAAGCACAGCGCCGACAGCGCCGAGTGGGGCCGGTCGCGACCCGTCACTGGCTGGCACGAGCAAACACCTCCTCGGGTGGACTCGCCGGGTTCCAGTCCTCGACCCGGATACTCTCGCCACGCAGTTCAGAGAGGCGTCGCCACCGCTGGAGACGGCCGTAGGCTTCCTCGACGGTTTCGGCGTCCGTACAGTCCGGACTGTGGACGGAGACCGCGTGTCCCGCCGCGTCCAACCGTCGACACAGGTCGACGATGCCGTCGTCCGACAGCGGGGAAAACAGGACGACCTGCGTGTCGGGGTCAAGGCGAGCGGTGAGGCGAGCAGCGGCGTCGCTGGCGTCGGACTCCGAAGGTGGCGTCCACGGGATAGACTCCCCGGCGAGGGTTCGCCGGAGGCGCTCACGTTGCTCGATCCCGCCGGCGGGCGAAAGCCACGCGTCCCCGCCGAGGACGGTGAGACCGACCGGCCGAGCGTCGGCGAGCAGCCCGTTTCCGAGATGGAACGCACCGCGTGCGGCGTGTCGGGGGGCAGGAATCCCATCCGTGTCGGCGACGTAGGCGGCCGCCCGGGCGTCGACGACCAGCAGGACGCGGGGCCGGCGTGGCTCGACGAAGGAGACTGTCGCGAGGTCGCCGGTCTTCGCGCGGTGACGCCAGTCGATGCGTCCGGGCGGGTCGCCGGGCCTGTACTCCCTGACGGTGTCGAACTCGACGCCAGCGCCCGTCGCATCCGCCGAAAGCCGTCCGGGGTCGACGGTGACCTGTGACTGCACGTCGGGGACCGGCGGGTCCTCGCGGTCGAACCCACAATCAAGCGTCGTCTCGGTGGCCGTCTCGACAGTCTCGACGGACTCGGTGGCACCGACGAAGTCGCCGGCTATCACGAGCGGCGTCTCGAAGGTGTGTCTACCGGGGACGGCCTCGACAGTGTAGCGAAACGTCGTCGCCCGGCCCGGTCTGAGGGCGGTCGCACACCGGGGCGTGTCCTCGACGACGGTCAGTCCGGGCGGGACACCGTCGAGGAGACGGAGGTCGGCCACAGTACGGTCGCTCTCGTTGCGGACGGTGACGGTGACGGTCACTGTCGACCCCGGCTCGGGGGATGTCTCGCTAACGGTGCGCTCGACGGCGAGGGATGGCGAGGGAGACACGAAGCGGGCCGTCGCAGCGATTGCGATACCGAAGGACCCGACCAGCAACAGCCCCGGCGCACCCGCGAAGACGCCGATACCGCTTGCGAGCAACACCGCCACGGCCACCTGCCGACGCCGCCCGGTCGAGCGTTCGGCCGGCAGGTCCCCAGTCGGCCAGTAGGAGGTCTCCGGGTCCTGACGTGTCCCCTCGCCGTGTCCGGGGTCGGCCTGGTCATCCTCGACGGCCCGCCCCAGTTCGCGGACTGCGTGGCGGGCGCGCCGGACGAGCGGCGGGTCGGTGGCGGGGACGGGCAGGCGCTCCCGAGCCGAGAGCGGGGGCGTGAGACCGTCGGTGAAAAACGCCGCCGCGCGCTCGTCGTCGGTCCAGACCCCGCTATCGAGACGGTCCCGTGCTTCCGCGGGCTGACAGCCCGTCGTCCGGACCAACACCGCGACTGCAAGCCCGTGGAGTTCCGCGTGCAGGCGCTCGCGGGGCGACTCGTCATCGGCATCGACCGCGCGCCGGCCCGCAAGCCCGACGGAGTCGACGAGTGTCCGGAACTCGCCACCGGGGCGTCGGTAGCGGGGTCTGCGCTCGGGGACAGGCAACGACACTGACGGTCGCTCGGGGTTGACCAGATAGCTCGTCGCAACGAGAACGGCGATGAGGAGGACGACGAGTGCCAGCAGGGCCGCCAGCAGCGCCGGAACCCCAAGCGAGAGCCCGGGCACGACCACGAGCGCGACGCCGCCGAGACACATCCCGATGCCGGCGGCGACGACCCAGCGCTCGGTCATGGTTCACCCGCCAGCGGGATATCGAGCGTGTCCGCAAGCTGTCTGGCGCGTCGTTCGCGCTCGGCTGTCAGCGAACGGTCGCCATACCGGACCGCACAGAACAGGTCGGTGAGTCGTTCGACCGCCGACTGCGGGTACCCCGCTTGGACGGCACTGTCCGCGACTGCTGCCGGCGACCGGTCAGCCCCGGCGTCGGCCGCGTGCCTGAGTCCGAGCCACGCCCGATAGACATCGTTGTCGGGTTCGACATCTGCGGCGAAGTCGACGCCGTCGTAGGTGTCGCCGTCTGCTGTCGGGACCCACTGCTCGTCGTCGGGGTCGACCTCGGCGGACTCGCCGCGGGTCAGCCCGTAGATGACGACGACACCACCGAGGACAACGAGCGCCAGGCTCAGCGCGACCTGCCAGGCGGGCGGCTGGCTGCCGTTGCTGTCGGCGGACCCGCCGGACTCAGGGAGCGATACGTCGATGCCATCACTGCCCGGACCGCCGCCGCCCTGGCACTCCGACGCGCCGCTCGTGCTGTCGTTGCTGTCGCCATCGGTCGTACAGCCGGTGGACTGGGATGGGCCGGGCTCGCCCCCACTGTCGCCGGGGTCGATGGCGACGGCAACAGAGCCGACTGAGGCCGCCGCGAGTGCGAGCGCAACCATCGCGACAACGCCGAGGCCGATGAATGCAGCCCGTTTCATGACACGTCGTACTCGGGCATCGGTCACTCGGTGGGTGCAGTCCGGTCCGCCGACGTGGCGACCGATGGGGTCGGAACCCGGTCCAGCACGTCCGCGACCACGTCCGCCGGGTCGACATCGTCGACCGTGGCGTCGGTAGTCAGGACGAGCCGATGAGCCAGGACGGGCTCTGCAATCCGCTCCACGTCGACCGGCCTGACGAACGACCGGTCGGACAGAACTGCCCGCGCACGGGCGGCTTCGAGCAGCCGCTGTGTCCCACGGGGCGAACAGCCGACTTCGATACGGGTGTCGGCACGCGTCTCGCGGGCGATTGCAGTGATGTAGGCCACCACGTCGTCGTCGACGGTGACCGACTCGGGGACGGACTGCAGCTCACGCACCGCCGTCGGGTCCAGGGACTGCTCGGCGCTTGGCATCTGCGCTGTGCGGTCCGTTCGTCGCCGGAGCAGTCGGTTTTCGGCCTCCTCGTCGGGATAGCCCATCGCAGTCTTGACCAGGAACCGGTCCCGCTGGGCTTCCGGGAGCGGGAAGACGCCCTCGCTCTCGACGGGATTCTGGGTCGCCATGACGATGAACGGCTCGGGCAGGTCGTGAGTGGTCCCGTCGACGGTGACCTGTCCCTCGGCCATCGCTTCGAGCAGGGCGGCCTGGGTCTTCGGCGGTGCCCGGTTGATTTCGTCCGCGAGGACGAGATTCGCGAAGATGGGGCCCTCGCTGAAGGTGAACGACTCGTCGCGCTCGCTGTAGACCGGCGTCCCGGTCACGTCCGCCGGCAGGAGGTCCGGCGTGAACTGTACGCGGGAAAACGACAGGCCAAGCACCGTCGCGAACGTGCGCGCGGTGAGCGTCTTTCCCGTCCCGGGTACGTCCTCCAGCAGGACGTGTCCGCGAGCGAGGATGGCAGTCAACAGCGTTTCGAGGAAGGCATCGTCGGCGACGACACAGTCGCCGACAGACTGGAGGATGCGGTCACATTCAGGGCTGGCTTCCGTGACGTCCATGTGCCACCGTGATGACACGCAGCGGTAATCTGTCTTATGCTCACAGGCCGAGGCCGGCGTGCCAGGCGTCGGCATCGGTCGCAGCGACCTGCTCGTCCATCTCTGCGAGCAACGCGACTGCCTTGCTCGCTGTCTTCGCCGCCCGCTGTTCACCCTCGACGCGGAACTCGCCGGTCGTCCGGTCGGCATACACCGTACAGACCGCCCCCGCGCGCAGGCCGTAGACGTTGGCGAGTGTGAGGATGGCACTGGCCTCCATCTCGAAGTTGAGTACGCCCGCATCCTGTAGCTCCGCCACGTCGGCCTCGCTGTCGCGAGCGCGAAAGCCGCCAAAGCCCTCGCGACTCTGTCCGGCATAGAAAGAGTCCGTCGAGGCCGTCAGCCCGACGTGGTAGTCATAGCCCAGCTGTTCGGCGGCGGCGGCCAGCGCCGCGACGACCGCGTGGTCCGCGACGGCGGGGTAGTCGTCGCGGACGTACTCCGAACTGGTCCCTTCCTGGCGGACGGCCCCGCTGGTGATAATCAGGTCGCCGATGTCAGTCTCCGCCTGGATAGCCCCACAGGAGCCGACGCGAATCAGCGTATCCGCGCCGACCCGGGCTAACTCCTCGACTGCAATAGCCGCGGAGGGCGACCCGATACCGGTCGAGGTGACCGAAATCGGCGTCCCCTCGACGGACCCGGTCGCCGTGCGGTACTCCCGGTGGTCCGCGACCACCTCGCTCTCGGTCCACCCCTCCCGGATGGTCTCGACGCGGTCTGGGTCACCAGGCAGGAGAACGCTGTCTGCGACCTCACCCTCGGTGACTTCGAGGTGGTACTGTTCGTCCTCGCGGGGGTCCTCGGCACCTGCAGTCGACTGCCGGGAATCGTCGCCGTCCGCACCTGTCATGGCTCCACCCCCAGATGGTCCGGTGTAATCGTCTCCGGGATGAGGTCGCCAAGCCGGTAGGTCGTCGTTCCGTCCTCGCTCTCGCAGTGGACCGGAAAGTCCGCCCCACAGAACTCAGCGAGGGTCTGGCGGCACATCCCGCAGGGGGTGACGCCGTCCGCTGCCGAGGAGACGACGGCCAGGGCGTCGAACTCGCGGTGGCCGTCGGCAACTGCGCCGCCGACTGCGACTTCCTCGGCATGGAGGCTGTTCGAGTAGTTGGCGTTCTCGACGTTACAGCCGGTGTAAACGGTGCCATCGGCGGTCCGTAGCGCCGCGCCGACGCTGTACTCGGAGTACGGCACGTATGCGTCATCGAGTGCGTCGCGGGCGGCCACAAGCAGGTCGTCCATACCGGCCGTGTCGGCTCCGACACTGAAGTAACCCGTCCCCAGAGAGGAGACCAGTGTCGGCGTGAGCGGGCCACAGCCGAAGAGTCATTGTTCGCCCACTAAGAGAGCGGTCACGGGCTACTGTACCACCACCACCACATTCCGGCGACGCCACCCCCCTCAGACCGACTGGAGAGCCACACGACGTGTTTCTCGACGTGAAATACTGCGCGTCTGGTTATACGTCGCGCACACGAAAACGGGATATGGTTCACTCATGAGGCTTCGCAACCACACAGACGGAGTGTCGGCAACCCGACGGCAGGTTCTCGTGGTGAGCGGAACAGCCCTTCTGACCTCGGTCGCTGGGTGTTCTGCTATCACAGATTTCACGAGTGGGGTGGCTCTCGAAGAGGTGAACGTGTTCAACATGGCAGACCGGCAAATCGAGGGAGCAATCGAGGTTGTCGACCCTGCCGGAGACACCGCTCTTGAGAAACCGTTCGACTTAGAGCACGAGCAGGATCAGAATAGCGATGACGTGTTGGGAGCCACTGGTGAGTATGCGGTCAGCGTTGAACTCACGAATACGGCGATAGAGGGGACTTCGCAGGCAAGTAAGACCGTGGCTATCGATGACACGGATGAACAGAGGGTCGGTGTCGTGTTCAATACCAACGAGGAGTACGACCCCATCGTCATCCGTGTTGGCACGACACCGAAAGACTTCCTCGAGGTCGCGAACTGATAGTATCGGTCCTCACGCTGTGCAGAGATTCGCTACCTGTAGTGGCAACTACCCACTAGCGCGGCCGACAGTATCAGTCGTCGACAGCGGCCTCGACTTCCTCGGTCACCGCGGCCACCAGTTCGTCCACGTCCTCGCTTTCCGCGTAGACGCGCACGTAGGGTTCGGTGCCGCTCGGGCGGACCAGCGTCCACGAGCCGTCGGGGAGTTCCAGTCGGATGCCGTAGGACGTATCGACGCCGGCCTCGGGGAACGCATCGGGCAGTGCTGTCGCAAGCGTCTCCATGGCAGTCTCCTTGCGCTCGTCGGGACAGTCGACGCTGACCTTGCGGTAGGGTCGTTCGGTGACGGGGTCCCGGAGGCCGGGGAGGCCCTCGTCGGCGACGAGTCGCGCCAGCACGGCCGCGGAGGCGACGGCGTCTATCCATCCGCCGAAGCCGGTGTGGATGTGCTTCCAGGGTTCGGCAGCGAAGACGACCTCCGTGTCGGCGTCGCCGTCGGCGCGGGCGCTGGCGATACCCTCGTGCAGCGCCCCCAGCGCGACGCGCTCGACGCGTCCGTCCGCTGCGTGGACGCGTTCGTCGATGCGCCCGGAGGCGTTGGGCGTCGTCACGACCACGGGGTCTGTGGCGTCGCTCTCGCGGGTGTAGTGTTCGGCGAGGATAGCGAGCACCGTGTCCTCGTGGACGACGTCGCCCTCGCTGTCGATGATGACGATGCGGTCGGCGTCGCCGTCGTGGCCGATACCCACGTCGGCGTCGCCATCGGCGACGAAGGCACGCAGGTCAGCTAGCGTCTCGGGGGTCGGCTTCGACTCGCGGGCGGGGAAGTGGCCGTCGACGCTGGCGTTGAGCGCGCGTACGTCCACGCCAAGCGTCGTCAACACCTGTGGAGTGGCGAGACTCGCCATCCCGTTGCCGCAGTCGACGGCCACCGTCAGGTCCGAGGGGGCCGCGCCGTGGTCGGCGGCAAAGTCAGCGACTGCGCTCCGGTACGCGTCGAGGACAGCACCGGCGTGGTCAGTGCCCCAGTCGTCCCAGTCGACAGTCCCCTCTGCCTCCATGACTCGCTCTTCGATGTACTGTTCGGCGTCGGTGTCGTACTCTCGGCCGTCGACGAAACATTTGATGCCGTTGTCCGCGGGCGGGTTGTGACTGGCAGTGAGCATGATACCGCGCCGGCCACGCGAGGCGTAGGCGAGTGCGGGCGTGGGCACAGTCCCGATGCGTTCGACAGTTGCACCCGCCGATTCCAGTCCCGCAGTCACTGCGGCAGCGAGTGTCTGTCCCGTCACACGCCCGTCCCGGCCGACGACAAAGTCGCCGCCGTCGACGCCAGCGGCCCGTCCCACGGCGAGTGCGAGGTCCGCCGTCACCTCGGTGACCGGTCCCCGGATACCGGCGGTCCCGAACAGGTCCATATCCCGGCTTCTGTCCGGCAGTATATAAGCAGCGGGGGGACTACGGCGCGTCGTCTTCGAGGTCTTCGGCATCGCCGACAGCCTGCTCGACTTCGTCGAGTTTCTCCTTGACCTCGTCGACCTCCTCGGTCAGCGTCTCCTCGACGTTCTCGGTGACCTCCTCCGTGACTTCCTGCTCGACGTTTTCCGCGACGTTCTCGGCAACCTCCTCGGTGACCGTCTCCTCGACCGTTTCGGCAACGTCGTCTGCTACTTCCTCGGTGACCGTCTCCTCGACCGTTTCGGCAACGTCGTCTACCACTTCCTCGGTGACCGTCTCCTCGACGTTTTCCGCGACCTCCTCAGCGACGGACTCCGTGACTTCCTGCTCGACGTTTTCGGCGACTTCCTCGGCGACGGACTCCGTGACCTCCTGTTCGACGTTTTTGGCCACGTCGGCAGTTGCCGTCTCGACCTCTGCAGAGACGGTCTCCTCGACGTTTTTCGTCACCTCGTCGGCGACTGTCTCGGTGACTTCTTTCTCGACGTTCTTTGCGACCTCGTCGGCGACTGTCTCGGTGACCGACTCTTCGACGTTTTTCGTGACATCCTCGGAGAGGTCTTCCTCGACTTTCTGGACGACCTCCCGGGACATCCAGTCGGGGTCGTATCGGCCCATCTTCCAGACGACGTGCAGCGAATAGGAGACGAGGACACCCAACCCGAAGGCGATACCAGTGGCAGTCCCGACGACGGCCATCAGTACGACGGCAGTGAAAATCAGCAGGCCATACGCCAGATCAACCAGCGAGTCGACGCGGTTGGGGTTCATCGACTGAACAATCGGCGTCGGCCGGGAAAAGTCCGTCTAGACGGCGAGACGGGACGCGAGTGCTCAGACGTCGACTTCGTCCAGGTCGTAATCGGAGATGTCGACGCCGTCCTCGGTCACGTCGGCGATGTAGATACCGTTGCCGGAACCAGTGTCGCGCTCTGCGGCAGCCTTGATACCCGCTGCGGCCGCGCGCTGGGCCTCGTCGTTTGTCATATCCTCCTCGTATCGGTCTTCCAGAGTCCCGTAGGCGACGGTCAGCCCGGAACCGGTGATGGTGTAGTCGTCTTCCATCACACCGCCGGCAGGGTCGATGCTGTAGACGTGACTGCCCTCGTCGTCGACGCCACCGAGGATGGGATTGATAGCGAGGAAGGGGCCGCCACGGGCGAAGTTGCCCGCGAGCGTCGAGAGTGCCTGCATGCTCATCTGCTCGCCACGGCGCGCTTCGTAGAGGTTGACCTCGGCACGTAGCGTGCGGATAAAGGACTGTGCGCCGCCGACGGAGCCAACGAGGGTCAGCGCCGCCGTCGGGTGAATCTGTTCGACCTTCTGGACGTTCTTGTTCGAGACGAAGCGACCGCCCAGCGAGGCGCGCTTGTCCGTCGCGATGACGACGCCCTCGGCCGTGGAGATGCCGATAGTCGTCGTCCCCGTCTTGTTGACGCTTTCTTCGTCACGCTGACTCTGGGGGAGCGAGCCCAGTTCCGGCTCGTAGGGGTCCGTCTGGAACCGTCCCTCCAGGTTCTCTGTGGAGAGGTCCGCACCGTGAGTCGGGTCTTGCATTACCACGGCTTACTGGCCCCTCGCGTAATAAACCCCCTGTTCCCTACTACCGCCTCGCAGTCTGACTGACCCATCTACGAGGCTGCCGAAATCGGTCACTGCTGGCGTGTTTCGGTCCGCGGTCAGTGACTGACGGTGACAAACCGCGGGGCGAGCGGATATTCCCACGCGTCCCCCCGGTAAGCCCGGAGAGCCGCTATCAGTGCAAAGAGAATCGTCGCACCCGCGAGTGTCACCGCCATCGCAACGCCCGCAAGTTCGTTCACACCGAGGCCGATGAGGACGACCACGATGGCAGCGAGCGAGACCGGCACGTGCCAGTTCAGTGCGTTCGCTGCGTTTTGCTTTGTGAACCGGTCGTCCGTGAGGAGGTACATGAGCGTGACGCCGACGAAGCCAAACAGCGTCCCGACGATGTGGACGAGGGCCGCAGCGTCGGTATCCCGGTCGTGGGGAGGGGTATCGTTGGAGGACATCGTTGCCATCACACTGTCCTTGGGAGACGGGATAAAAGAGTGGGGGCACACGGTTCCACGCGCTGGAACTGTGTACGGCCGTTTTTTATTCAGCCATCTGTAACGAGAGGTGATGAGGACGGGCACACAGAGAGACGATGACCGATGAGGAGCAACAGTCACTTCTCGACATCCTCGGGGACAGGCATGCACGGCGAATCCTGCAAGAGACGATGAGCGAACCCATGTCAGCGGACCAGTTGAGCGAGGCATGTGATATCTCGCCCCAGTCCGTGTATCGGCGGACGGACGAGCTGACAGCACACGGACTGTTGGAGACGGAGATGGAGTACGACGCGGACGGTCACCACTACACGACCTTTACTGCCGACCCGACACAGATCGTCATAGAGATTACCGAGGAGGAAATCGATACGACGACAACTCGGACGGAACGCATGTCAGACCGGCTCACCGAGTTCGTCAATCAGGTGAGAGACCGATGACCGGCATCGCGTCGTGGCATCCAATCGCACTGGTGGGGCTGGCCTTCGCTGTCGTGTCGGTTGTACTCGGGCTGGCAGTCGCGTACATCTCTGTCCGCGGGTATCTCCGGAACGGCCAGGGACCGATGTTGTTCATCGCTGTTGGCTTCGTGCTGGTCTGTCTGACGCCGGTTCTCTCGCTGGCCAGTCTCCTCACGTCAGCCGTCGAGCCCATCCTCCTGGACAACGTCGCTATCATCAGCCAGACCATCGGATTGCTGGCAATCCTGTACGGTCTCTGGACGCCACGGGAGACAGATTCCTCTGAGACGACATAGGACACAGCGAGAGCAGGGACGGTCGTAATCCGCACGGACGGAAGGATTCGACACAGTGATGGCTTGGAGAAGACAAGAATCAGGGGAATCGACGCCGAGCCAGCCGCATTATCTCGTTTTGGGGCGTGGGGACAGATTGCCAGCCTTGCTCTCGCAGTCGGATGCTGGTCTGTCGGCCTCGTGAACGGATTCCTTGCGGCGTGTGTTGGCTATCTTATCGTGACACTGCTGGGCATAGTGGGGATAGTCAGAACGGAATCGGCTATCGCCGGACCAATCGTGTATCCCTTCATGATTCCGGGCCTTGTCCCACTCTATTACTTTGCGACGCGGTAACGGAGTGTACGGCGTGTCCTAAACCCATTCCCGACGCTGTACTTTCGACGCGAAGGTGGACGGTTCACACTGAGAGAACAGGAAGGTTGCAAACTGTAATACCCCAAGGCTCGGGATACCTCCGCCTTGTGGAGGCGGATACCAAACCCGACGGGTTCGGTCACTCCCTCTAACTGAAATAGGACAATACACCAACTGCAAGGACCGTGAGCAGGATTTTCCCGAGTACACCAGTGGGAGCGGGATAGAGCCAAATCCCATACAAGCAAACGTAGCCGGAGGTGAGCCAGGCTACCAGCTCCGTACCGAGTGACTCCTTATCTGAAGACCCAATGTACATCAGTGTGAATAAAACGAGGCCCACACCGAGAGCAAGGGAAGCGAATGCGCCAGATGCGTAGACTGGGTTCCCAACGAGAGAGTGTAAAGTGAGAAAAGCCAAACCACCGATAACACCGATAAAGGCGATTCTACCTGCGGTTCTCCCCTCGCGTTCTGTTTCTGTTGAATCGTCGTCTTCCGCGTTGCCTGCTGGTTTTCCTTTATCACCAACATTGTCGTCTTCGTCCCCCTCGATACGCACGCTTTTCGCCCGTGGATAGTGCTTTGCGGTCAGTTCCTCAGTACCTGTCGGTCGGTCGATCTCCACGGTGGCACGATAGGTCGGGTCCCCGGAGGGCCACAATGTCACTTCGCCGTCAGGCCCAGTTCGTTTACCCGAGGTGTCACCTATCTTCTCGGTGACCCTTGCCCCTTCTACCGGTTTTCCTGTTCCGTCGACGACCTTGTATCTGACCTTGACGTGATTATCTCCGTCATGTTCGACTCGTTCCGTATCGATGTGGACGAGTTCAATCGTGGTGGGTGTCGAGGCGATTTGCTCGATCGGTTTGTCAACACGGGGTTCAAGTAACTCACGTAGATTGTTGCCCGCATCAATAGAGTCACGCGGAGCAATATCATATACTCGTGTGTTGATAGCAAATCGGTTTTCTTGCCCAGAGGCGCTGACCTCTTCAAGCGTTTCGAGAAGACGTCGAGTTGCTGCAACTGAGTCGTCTAGCCACTTTTTGTCTTCTCCACCGAGAGGTTCCCGGATGACGGCAACTCTCAGGTCACTTCTCTCATCCGGAAATACCGGTGCGTTTCTATAATCGCCGTCAATATCCACATCGATATCTAAATGTAAGAGGTCGTGACAATCACCACAGAGGTAGACAAGGTTATCTAATTCATTTGTTCCGCCCTTGGAGAGCGGTCGGATGTGATGGGCATGTCCACTACGGTCCAGTTCTGAAACTGCTCGCTTGCACCGACCGCAAAGTCCGACTGCGTTTTCCTTCACTTGGTTTCGTCGTGCCTCCCAGTCGGGCGGGTACCGACCATCACCATAGTAAGACTCCTCTTGTGAGTAACTGGAGGGATGTCGCCACCGCTGGTCGATACTGAGAGAACTGCCGCTAGACCCCATTGCCGGGTGGGAATGACCAACAATTAAAAAGTTTTTCGAAGGGTGGTATACCTTATCGTGGCAGTAGTTGGTTTTCGTTATCGGATTCGACTTCGGTTGGGCTCCCAGTCGCAGATGACAAATAGGTTATCGTACGTGGAATAAGTGGTGAATAGGTCGGTTTTCGCTCAGGTGGTTTCAATTCTATTCATCGGTTGTCGTGACTACAGTAGTGCCATTCGTGCGTCTACGCTGAGTACAGGTGACCCAGTGAACAGCAGGCATCCGCGCGAGCGACGCGAGCGCGGTTCACTGAATGCGAGGCGAAGCCGAGCGTTCAGCCGTTGTAGCGTGGACTTTTGCGCCGAGTGGTGTGAGCGCGACAGAATCACGACTCAAACCGGACCGCGAGAACGGTCCTTGCGCGCGTATTCGACCATTTCTACGCCGGAAAAGCTACCGTATCAAGAGTGCTACGACACCGTTGAGAGTCTCAGTCGTCGACTGCCCTCGGGCCACTGGCTCCGCTTGCGCCTGTCGCCACCGCACCGTCAGCGACGCTGTCCTCGTTTGCGGCAACCCAGCGCAACAGGAGGAAGGCGAAGACGTACTTCGCGAGGATGTCCAGTCCGGAGTAGCCCCAGGAGGTGATAGCCACGTCGAGCACGGCAAAGCCCTCCGAGCCAAGCGCCCACAGAATCGGGTAGCCGAGCCACAACACGACAGTGAGGACTTTGAGCGTGTTGAATATCTCCGCAGTCCCGGTGGCCTCGGCGTCCTTTGGCCATTCGACCAGCAGGACGTAGATGACGGCCAGGAAGAAGGCACAGCTGATACCGTAGAACACCCACCGCAGGAGATGCGACCCGGTGACCAGCGCTGCTGCCAGTCCCGTGATGCACATCCCGATGTCCATCGTGATTGCAGTGAACAGTTTGGCCCGGTTGGTCCCGGCAAGCAGTCCCAGCGCGGCCAGAATCATGGGTGTCGAGAACGTCCACGTCAGATACCGACCCCACGGCGAGAAGATTGCACCCTCGCCGGCGAGTGCGTGGCCGGCCGGCATTTCGAGGAAGCCGACGGTCAGCCCCGAGACGAGCCCCGCGTAACTCGAAATCGAGACCAGCGGCACGAGCAGCGTTGCAACCCAGATGAGTTGGGCGCGTGGGTCCTCAATGTTGCGACCCATGTAGACAAAGAGGAGAATGGCCAGCCCTGCCAGCGCGATGTTCGCCCACAGCGACGACGCCAGCAGGGTGTCGTCGTGGATGTACTCGTAGGCATCGTTCTGTGTCATCTGCAGTACCAGGTCTGACTGTACCGCCGTCACCGCGTTGAGGAGTGTGTCTGTCATTGGTGTGTCTCCGTTAGTCAGCGTATCGCCTGGAGCGTGTCTACGGCGTGGCTCGACGCCCGGGACGACTCGTGACTCACACCCACATCTTCGTGACGTGTTGCCAAATCAAGGGTGGGTAAAATTTGTGGTGCGTGAACGCAGGAAGCGGGGTCACTCCTCCTCTGTGGTCACGTCGAACTCGCTGTAGGGCGTCGCGTATTCGTTGCGGATGAGGTCTTCGTCGTTGACTTCCAACCCGAGTTCGTCCAGTTCCTCGGTGATACGACTCAGGTCGTTGCTGTCGGTACCGACGATGGCGACGTGGACGTTCTCCTCGCCGGTCATCACCTCACGAACGTCGACCACGCCGTCGACTTCCAGTGCCTGTCGCGCCAGTTTGCTCCGCTCCGGAATCGGCGCGGTGCAGATGATGAGTGTATAGAGCTGTGACCCGGCAGCCTCGAAGTCGATGCGGGTGTCGTACTCCGTGATGATGCCGCGCTCTTCGAGCCGCTGGATGCGATTGCGGACCGTACTGGAGGAAACGCCCATGCTCTCGGCGATATCCGAGGAGGTGGTGTTGCGTGCGTCCTGCTGGAGACAGTAGATAATCCGCTTGTCCAGGTCGTCGATTTCCCAGGCCATGCCACGCCGTTTTTACCCGACCCAAATAACTGGTGTGGATGGCATGAGGTACCACAACAAACGCTCCCGACGAGCTATCAACTACTGCTAAATTGCTATTTTAAACCATGCTTTAGAAACGAACTCACAAAAATACCGGTCGATTTATGCGCTACCGTGAACAATGGCCGGATAGATGTATCCGCCGGCCGCAGTCGTCCACCGTGATGCGAGGGGTGTCACTGGCACAGTCCGTCGAGCGCGACGCAGTACTGCTCTCGGCCAGCAGGTCCGAGTCACGTAGGACGATGGGGAAAGAACTGGAGCGGGACCTCGGCCTCCCGTCGGTTATCGCCATCAGCATCGGCGCGATGGTCGGCAGCGGTATCTTCATCCTGCCCGGTCTGGCGATGAAGATGGCTGGACCGGCGGTGGTGCTGGCGTATCTCGTCGCCGGGATACTGGTCCTCCCGGCCGCCCTGAGCAAATCCGAGATGGCCACGGCTATGCCCGAAGCCGGTGGCACCTACCTCTACATCGAGCGCGGCATGGGGCCGTTGCTCGGAACGATTGCCGGCGTCGGCACGTGGTTCTCACTGACGTTTAAGGGTGCGCTGGCGCTGGTCGGCGGTGCGCCCTACCTCGTCTATCTGTTCGACCTTCCCGTGCGGCCGGTCGCGCTCGCGGTCGGGGTCGTACTCATCGGGGTGAACATCTTCGGCGCGAAACAGAGCGGCCGCCTGCAGGTCGGTATCGTCATCGTGATGCTGGCGGCGATGCTGTGGTTCATCGTCGGCGGGACAGGCGGTGTCGACAGCGCCCGGTTTGGGGACTTCTACAGCAGCGGGTTCGGCGGCATCGTCGGTGCGACCGGGTTCGTCTTCGTCTCGTATGCCGGCGTGACGAAAGTCGCGAGCGTCGCGGAGGAAATCGAGAACCCCGACCGGAACATTCCGCTTGGGATTCTCGGCTCGCTGGTCCTGACGACGGCTATCTACGTCGCCATCGTCGCTGTCATGGTGGGGGTCGCACCCGCCGACCAGCTTTCGGACTCGTCGGTCCCGATGATAATCGCCGCCGACGCGACACTCTCGACGGTTGGCGTCCTCGCGGTCATCGTCGCGGCGTTGCTAGCGCTTATCAGTACCGCAAACGCCGGTATCCTCTCCTCGTCACGATACCCGCTGGCGATGAGTCGCGACGGGCTTGCGCCGCCGACCTTCGAGTCGATTCACGACCGCTTCGGGACGCCCGTCCCGGCGATTACGCTGACGGGTGTCGTCTTCCTCGCACTCGTGGCGACCAACGCCGTCAGCGGTATCGCCAAACTCGCCAGCGCCTTCCAGATTCTCGTCTTCATCCTCATCAATCTCGCCGTGGTCGCCTTCCGAGAGGGTGACGTTGCGGCCTACGAGCCGAGTTTCGAGACACCGCTGTACCCGTTCCCACAGGGAGTCGGGGTTGTGGGCGGGCTCGTCCTGCTGACGCAGATGGGCTGGCAGCCCATGGTTGGTGCCGTCCTCATCACGGTCGCATCGATGGTGTGGTACTACGCCTACGTCTACCGCCGCGGCGGCGTCGACCGGGAGGGCGCAGCCACGGATGCGCTCCGACGGAGCGTCGGCCGGTCAGCCGTCGAGAAGACCCAGTCACAGGTCGAGACCGACGAGTACGAGGTGCTGGTGGCGACGACAGAACAGACGCCGCCGGCCACGGAAACGAACCTCATCGACCTCGCGGCCGACGTGGCACGGGACCGCAACGGGCGGGTTCGCGTCGCCCAGTTCGACGAGGTGCCCGACCAGACACCGCTGGGTCGGTCGGCGGAAACCCTCACCCCGCAGGACCAGTCGTTCGAACAGCGGTTGGAGGACCGCTCGACGGACAGCGACGTGCCCATCCTCTTCGGAGAAGTCGTCAGCCACGACACCAAACACGCTATCGTCAACTACGCTGGCGAGACGGGGGCGGACGCGCTGGTCATCGAGCGCCCGGCCGACCAGTTCCCCTCCTCCGTGCTGGGTGACCGGACGGGCTGGGTCGAGGACCACGCCCCCTGTGATGTCATCGAAGTCGTCGCCTTCGCGAACGACGCTATCGAGACTGTCTCGGTCGTGACCGACGGCGGCCCCTACGACCCGGCGAAAATCCCCGTCGTCGATGGCGTGGCGACCGCGGCAGACGCGGAGATACGGTTTTTCTACCCGGTCGAACCCGACGCACCCGCGACGCGCCGGGACACCATCGACGATTACTTCGCGGAACTGGAGACGATGGTCGACGCCCCGGTCAAAACGACCATCGTCGAGACCAGTGACCGCCAGGAAGCTATCGACGTGGCCGCGGTCGATGCGGACCTGCTGGTGGTCAGCGGGACCAGACGCAGTGTTCGAGACAGGCTCTTCGGGCACCGGGACCACGGCGCGGCCGACTGTGACACGGTCGTCGTCTACGGTGCCGACCAGCCCGGGCCGGTCCGGCGGGCGCTGGAGGAACGGCTGTTCTGAGGCAGTCGATTCCGTCAAAAAAAGGTCGGCAAATCGGCGCGTGAGGCGATGAACTCGACGAGGGGGATTACTCCTCGCCGTTGTGGAGTTCGTGACTGTCGACGACGAGTACCGGCAGGTGGGTCCGTCGCAGGACCTTCTCGGCGACGCTGCCGAGGATGACCCGCGAGAGGCCCGACCGGCCGTGACTCCCCATGACGACGAGGTCGATGTTCTCGTCTTCGACGAACTTCCGGATGGCGCGTGCCGGTTCACCGACGCGGATGTGCTCCTCGAAGGCGACGCCAGCCCGCTCGGCGGCGTCGGCGACGTAACCGGTCGCCTCCTCGGCGTCCTCTTTTACCTCGGGCATCTCGTCGAGGTGCCCCTGTCGGATGCGGTCGACCTGTTCGGTGCCCAGCCCGTAGCTGGTGGCGTCGACATCGACGACGTACAGCGTATGCAGCGTGGCGCCGTACTTCTCGGCGATGTCGACGGCGTTGTCGACGGCTACTTCTGAGGTCGAGCTACCGTCTGTCGGAACGAGGATATGATCGTACATTGGTTAGTCGTCCGCGGGGGTCTCCTCGCCCCCGTCGGTCACAACGTCTGCTGCGCTTTGCTGTTGTCCCATCGGTTTGGGACTGTGACACTGCCGGACGATCTTCTTGGTCTCCTCCGGCGGTTCCGGCGTCACCAGCGAGACGGCGATGGTGATGAGGAACACGAGCGGCGTTCCGACGAGTGCGGCACCGATTGCGGGCACCCACTCGGCGAGGAACGGACTGAAGGGTTCGCTGACGACGATGCTGTTGACCGTCGCAGTAATCCAGAGAGCCAGGCCGAAAATCATCCCGGCGAGTGCGCCCTGACGGTTGGTGTTCTCCCACCAGAGACCGAGGAAGAACATCGGGAACAGGACGATGCCTGCAAGCGAGAACGCCAGCGCGACGAGCTGACCGATGAGTGCCGGCGGGTCCAGTGCCGTGATAGTGACCAGCGCACCGATGCCGACGATGGTGGCACGGCCGATGAGGACCTGCTGGCGCTGGGTCGCGTCTGGGTTGATGAGTTCCGTGTAGATGTCGTGTGCGACTGCGGAGGAGGCCGTGATGAACAGGCCTGCCGTCGTCGCAATCGCTGCGGCCATCGCACCGGCCGCGATGAAGCTCACGAACCACGTCGGAAGCTCCGCGAACTGTGCGGCGAGCACGACGATAACGTCACCTTCCGCACCGGACATGCCGCCCTCGGCAGCGAAGGCGCTGGTTCCCTCGGTCACCTCGTAGAGGTCGACACCGAAGGCTGCCATCGCGGGCGCGGCCCAGTACAGCAGCATGATGAAGAACAGCCCGGACACCGTCGACCACCGGGCAGTCCGTTCGTTTTCGACCGTGTAAAACCGCACGAGCACGTGCGGCAGGCCGCAGGTCCCGAGAATGAGCGAGAGCGCCGTCCCGGCCCACAGCCACGGCGAACTGTTGGCGAAGGGTTCGGCGAACTGCGCATCGAGTTCACCGATGAGTGCACCGTACTCGATCTGGGGCAGGACCGTCGAGTAGCCGGACTGGCCCGGCGGTCCGACGAACCCGACCGCGTACACGCCCGCCAGGAACGCCACGATGAGGATGACGTACTGGACGGCCATGTTCTTGGTCGCGCCGAGCATCCCCGAGATGGCGAGGTAGCCGACGGTGATAGTCATCATCACAATGACCATCGGGGCGAAGTCCAGCCCGAAGACGTACTGACCGACCAGGCCCATTCCGCTTGCCTGACCGACCGAGTAGACGTACGCGATGAGCAGCGTGGTGAACGCGGCCAGCGCGCGTGCGGTGGGTGAGTTGAAGCGGTCGCCCACGAAGTCGGGTGCGGTGTACTTCCCGAACCGGCGCATCTGCGCGGCCAGGAAGATAAGCAGGATGAAGTAGCCGGTCGTCCAGCCGACGACGAACGCCAGCCCGTAAAAGCCTGAGAGGGCAATCAGCCCTGCCAGCCCGAGATACGATGCGGCGGACATCCAGTTCGAACCGATTGCCATCCCGTTCTCGATGTTCCCGATGCCACGGCCGGCGACCCACATGCCTTCGGTGTCGGCGACCTTGAACAGATAGCCGATGACCAGGAACGACGCCATCATCAGGAAGACGATGGCGGCACCGACCGGGCGGAAGGTGTCCGTCTCGAGAACCGACTGCAGCGGTGCAGCGATATCCAGGAGGTGTGCTGCCATCATCGCTCGACCCCTCCGTCAGTCGCGGCGGCCTCGCCGCCTGCAGGTTCCTCTTCGACGACTTCGGTCGGGTCGATACCGTATTTCTCGTCGAGTTTGTCGCGCTGGCGCGCATAGATTGCGGCCAGGATGAGTGACCCGGTCGGCGCGACGAAGGCGATGAGGAAGTAGTGTGCCGGGAAGCCGATGACCGGCAGTTGGCTCGTCATCGCATCGGGTGCGGCAACTGTCGCGAGGAACGGCCCCCAGACGACGAGTACCCAGACGAGGAATGTCCCCCAGACCACCCGTAGGTGGTCCCGCATAAAGGGGGTACTGGGGCTCAGCAGATTGATTTCCGTTTCGAGGTAGTCGACAGCATCTTCCTGCGCTGCCACACCACCGTCCGTTTCGACTCGTTGCGAGGAGTCACCCTCACTGGATTGCGTGTCTGACATTGTTTACTGGAGGTTAGTCGCCCTGGACCTTCTCGGCGATTTCCTCGACCACTTCGGGGTTCCGAAGCGTGCTCGTGTTACCGAGGTCGTCGCCGTTTGCGATGTCTTCGAGCAGGCGCCGCATGATTTTGCCCGAGCGCGTCTTCGGCAGTTCGTGGGTGAACACGACTGCCTCAGGCCGTGCGATCGGGCCGATGGAGTCCTCGACGGATTCGATAATCTCCTGGCGGAGGTCCTCGTCACCCTCGTAGCCGTCCTCGGTGATGACGTAGGTGTAGACCGCCTCGCCTTTCATCTCGTGGTCGCCGCCGACGACCGCTGCCTCGGCGACGCCGGAGACGCCCACGATGGCGGATTCGATTTCCATGGTCCCCAGGCGGTGGCCGGAGACGTTGATGACATCGTCGACCCGACCGAGCACGGTGATGTATCCGTCCTCGTCGATTTTCGCGCCGTCTTCGGGGAAGTAGATCCACTCGTCTTCGTCGGGGTCGGAGTACTCGTTCCAGTACTCGCTGATGAACCGCTCGTCGTTTTTGTACAGCGTCCGCAGCATGCCGGGCCACGGGTTGTTGACTGTCAGGTAGCCCGCGCGGCCGGCGTCGACTTCGTTACCGCTCTCGTCGACGATGCGCGCATCGATACCCGGCAGCGGCGGCCCGGCGGACCCGGGCTTCATGTTCTTGACGGCCGGCAGCGTCGTAATCATCATCCCGCCGGTTTCGGTCTGCCACCAGGTGTCGACGACGGGACAGCTCTCGTTGCCGATGTGTTTGTAGTACCACTTCCAGGCGCGGGGGTTGATAGGCTCGCCGACGGTCCCGAGCAAGCGCAGCGAGGAGAGGTCGTGTTTGTCGGGGTACTCCTGTCCCCACTTCATGAACGCCCGAATCGCCGTCGGTGCGGTGTACAGTTGGGTCACGTCGTGGTCGTCGACGATTTCCCACATGCGGTCTTTCTCGGGATAATCGGGCGTGCCCTCGTACATGACCGAGGTGGTCCCGAGCGCCAGCGGACCGTAGACGATGTAGGAGTGGCCGGTAATCCAGCCGATGTCCGCCGAACACCAGTAGGTGTCCTCCGATTTGATGTCGAGCACGGCGTGGGAAGTCCAGGCCGTGTAGGCCAGATAGCCGCCAGTGGTGTGTTTGACACCTTTGGGCTTGCCCGTCGTCCCCGAGGTGTACATCAAAAAGAGCATGTCCTCGGCGTCGCGTTCGACCGGTTCGACCTCTGCGCCCTCCTGGTCGGCCAGCAGGTCGTGGTAGTCTGACTGGTTCGGGCCGAGTTCGTGGTCGAAGTCGTCTTCGAGGCGGTCGACGACGATGGTGTCGACCGCCTGGTCGACCTGTTCGAGCCCTTCTTCGGCCTTGTCGAGGTGTTCCAGGGCGTCACCGCGGCGGTAGTAGCCGTCGCAGGTGATGAGGTGTTCGGAGTCGGCCGCGTTCATCCGGGTGGCGAGTGCATCCGCCGAGAAGCCGGCGAAGACCACGGCGTGTGGGGCACCGATGCGGGCACACGCGAGCATCGCAATCGGCAGCTCCGGAATCATCGGCATGTACATCGTCACTACGTCGTCTTCCTCGACACCCTGCTCGCGCAGGACGGCAGCGAACTCGTTGACCTCGCGGTGGAGTTCCTCGTAGGTGTAGGTGCGCTCCTCGCCGAGTTCGCCCACCCATTCGATTGCGGGTTCGTCCCCGCGTTCGTCGAGGTGTCGGTCCACACAGTTTGCCGACGCGTTCAGCGACCCGCCGGTGAACCATTCGTAAAACGGCGCTTCGCTGTCGTCGAGGACCTGGTCGTAGTCCTCGTCCCAGTCGAGCAGGTCGGCAGCCCGCTCCCAGGCGTCGGGCCAGTTCTCCTCGAACTCCTCGTATATCGATTCGTCTGTGACGTTCGCCTGCTCCACGAACGCCTCCGGCGGCTCGAACTCCTCTGCCTCTTCGAGCCGGGCTTCCAGTTCCACGTCGAGTTCATCGTCGTCTGACATTGCACCCGAGTATCCACCAAGTTCCATATTAAGGAATAGCGCTAATTATCCCAATTGTACATTTTATCCAGGGCCAATAGAGAAAATTACGCTAATCTATAAGAGGAAAGAATTAGTGTTAACATGGGCATTTATATGCCCTCGTCGGACCCGCAGCCGAAGGTCGTTCTCCGGCCGGACACGTTCGGTCAGTGGTAAGATGTAGTGGTACGCGTCCCTAGACACCTAGTGTGAGTGTGTCTCATGGGGAAGATTCTCACTCGTCGTCGAAGGCGACGCCGAGCAGTTTCTGTTGTGCGCGCCGGAGGTGGTTGTGCAGCGTCGGCGAGGAGATGTCCATCGACTCGGCCAGTTCTTCGGCGGTCGACCCGCGGGGCCACTCGAAGTAGCCGGCGTGGTAGGCCGCCCGGAGGACCGACTGCTGTTTCTCGGTGAGTTTCTCGTCGATGGACTCCCGGAAGCCTTCCGGGCTCTGGTCGGTCGGTGCCACCTCCTGCTTGCTCCGGAGTTCGACGGAGGGGAACTGGCGGGATAGCTCGTCGACCAGCGGCCGGATGCCGACGTTCGGCGCGAACTCCGTCTCGATGGTCGCGGTCCCATCCTCGACGCTCAGGTCCGTGACAGTGCCCCCACGCTCTGTCAACACCAGTGCTGGGGAGTCCTGCTGGATGACGAGTTCCAGCAAGGCCCCGTCGTCGTAGTTGCGGATGAGGCGCGCGTCATCGACGCTGTCTGCATCACCGACCCAGTTCAGGACCGTCTCCGGTTCGGTCCCCTCGACCGTGACGAAACACAGCAGCGCGTGCGCCTCGGCGGCGACGACGCCGGTCAGTTCCACCCTGCAATCCAGCGTTCGGGAGAGCGAGACGAGCACGGCCGACTGGTCGCTGTACTGCAGGGTGAGCCTGACGACGGTGTTCCCGAGCATGAGCTGGCGCCGCTCGGTCGACGTAATCGACAGGCCGACCCGGCAGCCGAGGTCTGCCAGGGCGGTCCGCTCGGGGTCGTCGAAGGCGCTGCGGTTCTCCGCGCGCACGACCAGCGCACCGTAGGACGTTTCGCCGTGTACCAGCGGGACCGCAGCGAGCAGTCCGCGCTCGGTGACACCGGGCTGTGGCCTATCGGGCGCCACCAGCACCCGGTCGGTCTGGAGCGCTTGCCGGACCAGCGTCGGGTTCTCCCCCTCGAACCGGTCCCGTGCCGCCCCTGCGTGTGCCCGCACGTCGATGCCGTCGCTGTGGTGGTCCCGCTCGGCCACCCACGCCGCGTCGTAGGGCCCCTCCGTGACGACTGTCTCACAGAGGTCCGCCTCGATTTCTTCCCGGGTGCCTGCCGCCGACAGCGACTCCCCCACGCGGTTGAGTGTCTCGACGAGCGTCCCGAGGCGGCCGGAGTCGACGATGGCGTTCTCGCCGCTGTCGAGGCGCTCGAAGGCAGCAGCAACCTCGTCACGCGGCGGGTCCTCAAGCTGGGGCAACAGCCCGTCGACGCCCTCCCAGCCACCGATGGCGGTGACAATGCGGGGGTCGACACCCTTCTCGGCAAGCAGTTGCTGGGCGAAAAAGCGCCGCAGGACGGAGGGGGTTACTGAGGCCAGTGCCGGACGACCGGTCCAGTCGGCGGCCGTTTCGCCCACCTCGCCGACGAGCATCTGGACCCGCCGGGTGGAGACATCGACGACCGGCTCCTCTGTTTTGATGTCGTTGCTCCGGACGTACTGCCAGAAGTCGTGTGCGACCCGCGGTGGCAGATACGCCTCCCGGGTGCCACCGTCGCTCTCGTGGACCGTCAGGAAATACTGGGTCCGTCCCTCACCGCCGTGGCCCTGCACGTGAGCCGGTTGCACCCGCGGAATCTCCGCTGCCCGGAGGCCGACCTCGCCACAGAGGCGGACGAGCAGTTCCTCACGGTAGGTCTCCGCGGACTGGCGCAACTGCTCGTACTCGCGTGCCGTCAGGCGAATCTCCTCGGCGCTCTCGGACATCTTTCGACTTTTGATACATATGCGAAACTGTGGTATAGGTCTTTCGACGGCCCAGAACGACCGTTCAACAGACGGTCATGCGACCGTATCCCGTGCGTTTTGGCCCGTATTACTTCGCGTTCCGGGACGGGTGCGAAATACTCAGTCGCTTCTGACGGCCGATTCGATTTCGCCGACGACCTCCGGATTGCGTAGCGCGCTCAAATCACCCAGCTCTTCGTCGTTGGCGATGTCTTCCAGCAGTCGGCGCATTATCTTGCCGGACTGAGTCTTGGGAAGGTCCGGTGTGAACACCACTGCCTTGGGGCGAGCAATGGGACCGACGGTTTCCTCGACGGCGTCGATGACCGCCTGGCGTAGCTCCTCGGTGTTTTCCCTGTCGTCCTCGGAACTGACGTAGGCATACAGCGCCTTCCCGTGGGCGTCGTCCGTACCAGTGACGACTGCCGCCTCGGCGATGCCGTCGATGTCGACGATGGCCGATTCCAGTTCCATCGTTCCAAACCGATGGCCGGAGACGTTGATGACATCGTCGACCCGGCCGAGGATGGTAATGTAGCCGTCGTCGTCCATGAGCGCACCGTCTTCCGTGAGGTAGGCCCACTCGACGCCCGCCGGCGACGGGGCGTTCTCACTGGCCGTTGCTGCCCAGGCATCGCCCTCACAGAGCTCCTGTGGCATCCCCGGCCACTGCTGGTCGACCACCAGATAGCCACCCTCGCCGGCGTCGACCTCCGACCCGTTGCCGTCGACGACGCGTGCGCTGATACCGGGCAGCGGCGGTCCGGCCGCCCCGGGTTTCATGTCCCTGACTGCGGGCAGCGTCGAGACCATGATGCCGCCGGTCTCGGTCTGCCACCAGGTGTCGACGATTGGACAGCTCTCGTTGCCGATGTGCTCGTAGTACCACTTCCAGGCGCGGGGGTTGATAGGCTCGCCGACGGTCCCGAGCAAGCGCAGCGAGGAGAGGTCATGTTTGTCAGGATACTCCGAGCCCCACTTCATGAACGCCCGAATCGCCGTCGGCGCGGTGTAGAATACGTCGACTGCCTGCCGCTCGACGATTTCCCACAGCCTGTTTTTCTCGGGGTGGTCCGGCGCACCCTCGTACAGCACCGTCGTCGTGCCCAGCGCGAGGGGTCCGTAGACGATATAGGAGTGGCCGGTAATCCAGCCGATATCAGCCGAACACCAGTAGGTGTCCTCAGGTTTGATGTCGAGTACGGCGTGGGAGGTCCAGGCGGTGTAGGACAGATAGCCGCCGGTGGTGTGGGTGACGGCCTTTGGCTCGCCGGTGGTGCCGGAGGTGTAGATTCGAAAGAGGTCGTCCGTCGCGGCCCGCTCGACGGGGCTGACCCGCTCGGTCCCGTGGTCGGCGAGCAGCGAACTGTAGCTGTGCTCGCGGGCACCGAGCGTCGGGTCGTAGCCGTCCAGCCGGTCGACGAGGACTGTCGTCACCGGCGCATCGACACTTGCGCTTGCGGTGTCTGCCTTGTTTTTCAGCGTGACGGCGTCACCGCGGCGGTAGTAGCCGTCACAGGTGATGAGATACTCCGAGTCGGCGGCGTCCATCCGGGTGCCGAGCGCGTCCGCCGAGAAGCCGGCGAAGACGACGTTGTGTGGCGCGCCGATGCGGGCACACGCGAGCATCGCAATCGGCAACTCCGGAATCATCGGCATGTACATCGTGACGAGGTCGCCCTCACCAACACCCAGTCCCCGCAGGGCGGCCGCGAACTCGTTGACCTCGCGGTAAAGTTCGAGGTAGGTGTAGCTGCGGCGCTCGCCGAGTTGTCCCTCCCAGACGAGCGCGCGCTGGTTCTTGCGCTCGGGCAGGTGGCGGTCGACGCAGTTCACGCAGGCGTTGAGCTGGCCGCCGTCGAACCAGCGGTAGCCCCCGTCGCGCTCGGTGAGGACCTGGTCGTAGTCCTCGTCCCAGTCGAGCAGGTCGGCAGCCCGCTCCCAGGCGTCGGGCCAGTTCTCATCGAAGTCTGCGTAGATGGCTCCGTCGGCAACATTGGCTTGCTCGACGAACGACTTGGGCGGCGACAGCCGCTCGTCCACGGGCTGGTAGGTGTCCAGTCCCGCGTCGTTCCCATCGTCCATTCTCTTGGCAGAAACTATGCATTCCTGCGCATAAACCTTCGCACATTTTTCCAGTCTTGACTGTTTGATTCCTGTCGAGGACACCGATTCTCCCGGGGGACACCACGTTCTTTGTGCTGGCATGTCCAGTTCCCGTATGGAACACGTCTCCGTCGACGAGGTCGACTCCTGGATGAGTCCAGCAAGCGAAAAGCGTCCCCTCTCGAAGGCGCTGGGGGCCGACCACTGTGCGCTCAACTACTACGAACTCGCACCCGGCGAGACCTTCGGCTTCGGGTATCATCGTCACAGCGACCAGGAGGAACTGTTTTACGTGCTCTCGGGAACTGCCACCTTCGAGACCGACGACGGGGATGTCACCGTCGACAGCGGCGAGGCAATCCGCTTTGCACCCGGGGAGTGGCAACTCGGGCGCAACGACGGCGACGACCGCGTGGTCGCACTCGCGCTTGGCGCGCCCGCAGAGACCGGCGAGACCGACATCCGTCGTGACTGCCCGGAGTGTGGGAGCCGACAGGCGGTCCGCATCGAACCCACCGACGGCCGCGACGCCCTGCGTGCCATCTGTGAGACCTGCGATACCGAACTCGCCCGGGAGTCCTGACTGCCGTCGCGGCTCCCCGCTTACTCGAAGGCCTCGATTCCGGTCAGGTCAGCCCCGAGTATCAGCGAGTGGATATCGTGTGTTCCTTCGTAGGTATATACGGTCTCCATGTTCGCACGGTGGCGCATCGGTGGGTAATCGGTGGTGATGCCGTTGCCGCCGAGCATCTCTCGGGCGGTGCCGGCGACCTCCCTTGCCATCCGGACGTTGTTCCGTTTCGCCATCGAGACCTGCTGTGGGCGCAGGTCACCTCGCTCTTTGAGTGCCGACAGTCGGTGAGCCAGGAGCTGGGCGGTCGTAATCCGGGTCGCCATCTCCGCGAGTTTCTCCTGTTGAAGCTGGAAGCGGGCGATTGGGCCGCCGAACTGCTCGCGGTCGGTCGCGTACGCACGCGCCGTCTCGAAACAGTCCCGGGCCGCGCCGACCGCACCCCACGCGATGCCGTACCGGGCCTGGTTGAGACAGGCCAGGGGCCCTTTCATTCCCTCGACGGACAGGACGTTCCCCTCGGGTACCCACACCTCCGAGAGTTCGACCTGACCGGTGCTTGAGGCCCGCATCGAGAGTTTCCCGTCGATTGCGGGCGTCTCGATGCCGTCGCGGTCGGTCTCGACCAGGAACCCGCGCACGTCATCGGGAGACCCACCATCGCTGTCGTCCTCGACTTTGGCCCACACCAGCGCCACGTCCGCGATGGGTGCGTTGGTAATCCACGTTTTCGTGCCCGAGAGCCGGTACCCGTCTGCGTCCGGCGATGCGACCGTCTCCATCCCGGCCGGGTTCGAACCGTGGTCGGGTTCCGTGAGGCCGAAACAGCCGACAGTTTCGCCCGACGCCAGCCCAGGGAGCCAGCGCTCGCGTTGCTCGTCGGTCCCGAAGCGGTCGATGGGATACATCACAAGCGCGCCCTGCACCGAGGCCATCGACCGGACCGCTGAGTCGCCGGCCTCCAGTTCCTGCATGAGCACGCCGTAGGCGCGTTCGTCGATACCGGGCAGGTCGCCCCAGTCGAGGTTCGGAGCGTAGAAATCGAGGTCCCCCATCGCGGTGACGAGGGCTTCTGGGAACTCACCGGCTTCGAAGTACTCGCCAATCGTCGGCCGGACCTCCTCGTCGACGAACTCGCGGGCGGTGTCACGTATCAGCCGCTGTTCCGCGTCGAGGTCGGCTTCGAGGGCCACGTAGTCGAGCATGCCACGGCGTTTGGCCGCCGCGAGTAAAAGTGGTCGCCAGCGCCCGGCCGGAATCGGTGGGGTTTTGCTCGCCCACCGGCTCGCTCCCGCTGTGCGCGAGACGGTTCGACAGTCGCTGGAAGCCGGTGGGCTCGTGGCCGTACCGGGACTTCTCGCCTGGCTCACCGGCTTTCCCTTCCTCTTCCCGAGCCTCGGTCCGACGGCCTACGTCCTCTCGGTACGGCCGACTGAGCCGACCTGTGCGCCACGGCGGGTCGTCGGTGGCCACATCGTCGGCGTCGTCGCCGGCCTGCTCGCCTTCTCGCTGCTTGCCCCCTCGGTCGCAGTCAACGGCTCGCTCGCACCGGCGTCGTCCGTCGGTCTCCGTATCGCGGCCAGCGGCGTTCTCGCGACGGCGCTGACTGCTTTCGGGATGCTGGCTACCGACCTCCGGCACGCCCCGGCGTGTGCGACAACGCTCATCGTCTCGCTCGGCCTGCTCTCGACGGTGCCCGAAGCCGTGGGTATCGTCGGTGCCGTTCTCGTCCTGGTCGTCATCCACCAGTTCGCCTACCGGGCCGGACTGGTGACCGCCACACAGTAGTGCCGGGCACGGCTGTCCGGAGACGTATCGGCGGGACCATCCTCGCTTTCACTCCTGGTTGGTGTCGGTCGGACAGTCCTGCTATGGCTGGTGAGTGCTGAAAGTGACCGCAACCCGTCCGCCCTCAGTCGTCCGCGGCCGCCGCCGTGCTTCCCTCGCTGGGTTGCTGGGTGCGGACGTAGCCGAGGAAGTTATCGAAGAGTGTCTTCGCCTCACAGGCGGCCTCGTAGTTGTCGGTCGTGATGCCGTCGACGACCTGTCTGATACGCTCTTCTGAGAGCTGGTCGTCTTTGCTTTTGGTGACCGTTTCTGCGGTCTCCATGTCGTACTCGGGGTGGAACTGCACCGCGAAGGTGTCGCCTTTTTGGAAGCCGTGGATGCCGTAGCCGTTGCGGGCAAACACCGTCGCGCCGGGTGGGGCCTCGGCCACGCGGTCGGAGTGGGTGGTGAAGACGGTGAACTCTTCGTCGACGCCAGTCAGTAGTGAGCTTTCCCCGTCGTGTTCGACGCTGCGGTAGCCGATTTCGTACTCGCCCATGTCCTCGACGCTGCCGCCGAGTACGTCCGCGAGTAGCTGGTGACCGTAACAGACACCCAGCATCGGGAGGCCAGCCTCGATGGCATCGCCCACGTAGGTTTTTAGCTCCTGAATCCAGGGCTCGTCCCAGTAGACCGACGCCCGGGAGCCGGTGACGATACAGGCGTCGAACTGGAACGTCTCGGGGAGGTCACCGGACGGACAGTGAAACTCCACGAGGTCAGCATCCAGTTCGCGCCGGAAGTTCCGGCGGGTATCTGCACCGTCGTGGGCCGCATTTAGCAGGGCGATGCGCAGTCGACTCATCTTCCTTTTCTACTTGTTCGGGCCGTAAAAGCCTGCACATCGGCGGCCACGTTTGCCGCCCTCCCTGACGCACCCAGGCTGTGTCCCTTCTCGTTGCTGGTCGGGGCATACAAAGTCTGTTTGTCTCACCGTTCCACCGTGCTAGTCTACTCGGAGAAATTCTCCACAGTCTTCATGTTTGTGCAGGTACGACTGCAACATAAGCCCCTCCACACGATGGCCACCACTGATTTCTGGACGAGCAGGCGCAGTGTCGCGCCGCTCATTTCGATAGTGCTGCTCGTGGCTATTGCCGTGGTGATCGGGTCGGTAGTCTCTGTGCTGGCACTCGATATCGGTGCGGATGTCGACGAGCCAGCACCACAGGCAGCGATGGAGACCGAACAGACAAACGGGACCGTCACGTTCACACACCACAACGGCGAGCCAATCGACCCGGCGAACCTGAAGGCAGTCGGTGGCGACATCGACAACGCTTCGTTGCCGTCCGACGAGATTCAGGCCGGCGACTCGATAGCCGTAGAACCCGACGACGACGCCGAGGAGGTTGCGATAGCGTGGAAGGAGGGTGGCCAGTCAGCGACGCTTGCACGCACGCCGGTCACTTCCGGCAGCGGGAGTTCCACCTCGGGTGGGGTGCTCGTCGAGGAGACGGCAGCCGACACCTACATTCCGGTCACCGAGTACGGCACAGAGAGCAAAGAGCAGTACGATGCGCTGGAAGCTGCCAACCTCTCGGACCCGTTCACGCTGTCGGTCAAAGCGCCCGAACTGGCCGGTGAGACATCCAACAAGTACGCCGTCACCGCCTACTACGGCGACTTCGGTGCGGCACCAAATGACAGGCTTGCCGGTCCCTCGACGCCGCTGGCCTTCGACGAGAACGGTGTCGCCACCGTGACCATCGGGTCCGCCGGGACCAACGCCGACGAGACGACGTGGATTGCGCCGGGGTCGGTGAGCAATGACGCCAGTCTCATCAACAACATCGAACTGCCTGCGGAGACAGAGCGGGTCGCAATCGAGACGACCGACGACTAGAAGGGTGCCAGCCAAGTCGCCACCGGCCCGCGTCGTCATAGGCACTGTCACGACCGCGGGTGGCGGTACTGGGCGCTGGTGACTGCTCGTAACCGACGGACGTTACAGCCGCTAATTCGCTTGCTCACTACTCTTCGGGAGGGGCCGCGCCGAACTCTGCTTCGATGGTCTGTCGGTCGATTTTCGAGGGGCCACTCATCGGCAGGCGGTCGACAACCGCGAGGTGTTCCGGGATTTTGAACGATGCAATGTGGCCCTCCATGAACTCCTGGAGTTCCGCCAGTGTGAGCGAGTCCTCCCCCTCGACGACTGCCTTACCGACCTCGCCCCACGTCTCGTCGGGAACGGCGATGACGACGGCCTCCCCGACTTTGGGATGGTCGGTGATGACCGCCTCGACTTCCGGCGGATAGACGTTCTCACCGCCGGAGACGAAGAGATTCTTCTTGCGGCCCTCGATGTGGTAGTAACCGTCGTCGTCGATGCGCGCGAGGTCACCCGTCGAGACCCACCCGCCGGGCGTGGTCGCCCCGTCAGCGTCCCCGCCTGTGTCACCCGTGGCGTCGCGTCCGAACGTCTCCTCGCTCGCTTCCTTGTTGTGCCAGTAGCGGTCACCTGCATGCGGAGAGGCAAGTTCGAGTTCGCCGATTTCGCCTCGTCCGAGTTCGTTGCCATCGTCGTCGACAATACGGGCGTCCACATACAGCGAGGGCATGCCGATGGAGGCTGTCTTCCCCCGCTGGAAGTCCTCGGGCATCGTGAAGTTGTTCGGCCCACACTCCGTCAGTCCATACCCTTGGGAAAGCTCGATGCCGCGATTGCTCCAGGCCTCGATGATGGTCTCCCGGCAGGGGCCGCCTCCGCTTTTGACGAAGCGAAGCGAGGAGAGGTCCGTGTTCTCCCACTCCTCGTCGTCGACCATGAACCGGAGGATGGCAGGCACCGCGACGAGTACCGAACACCGGTAGTCCTCGATGAGAGAGAGCACTTGTCCGGGGTCGAAATCCCGCGCGATGATGACTGTCCCGCCCATGTGGAAGATGGGAATCGTGAGGACGTTCCACCCGCCGGTGTGAAACATCGGGAAGACCATCGGCGTCACGTCGTCCGGGCGGAGTCCCCAGGAGATGATGGTGTTAAAGGCGTTCCACAGGATGGCACCGTGGGTCTGGACAACCTCCTTGGGCAGGCCCGTCGACCCGCCAGTGTGTAAAAAGAGGTGCGGGTCCGAGAGCGCGAGGTCGGCCGTCTCGACGGGGGTGCCGTCATCGGGCAGACTGTCGGGGAACCGCTCCCAGCCTCGCTCCTCGGAAGCGCCGTCTTCGGGGTCACCATCGTGTGCCGGCAGGGTGATGACTGGCGGGACAGCGACCTCACTGTCGGCCCGGTGGAGTGCCGTCTCTATGGCCGTCCCGAACGGTGCTTCGACGACAACCATCGACGGCTCGATATCGTCGAGCAACGCCGTGATTTCGCGGGGTGCGAGCCGGTGTGAGATCGGGGCCAGCACCGCGCCAACTTTCGACGTCGCGAAGTAGAGGTCGACAAGTTCCGGTCGGTTTCGCGATACGACAGCCACGCGGTCGCCGCTCCCCACGTCGTAGTTCCGCAGCAGCCGCGCGGTTCGGTTCGCGCGCTCGTCCAGTTCCTCGTATGTGTATGCGTCGCCGCTGTCGGCATCCACGAGGCCGATGCGGTCGGGCGAGAGCTGTGCGCGCCGCTCGCTCACCGCTCCGACCCAGCCGTACGGCCGCTCGCTGTGGTTGTGGACTGTCATGGGTGTGTCTCCGTACCTGTAAGCGGGACGGGTGGGCGTGCCCCGCGGTCGACGTCACCGAATCGCGGTGTCCGGTGGCTGCCACGTCCCGACCTTGCCTCGGTTGTCGTGCAGTGGTACAAACCCCCATGCAAAAACGTTTCAACTTCACGTCCGGGCACTGCCAGGTCGGTGCTGTCGCACTGGACCACAGCGTAACAAACTGTTATTGATTTTGAAATTTTGTCGAACAGGTTTATCACATTCGGCAGGCAGGGATGAACTGTGACGCTGGTGCTGGCAGTCGATACAGACGGTCGGTACCGTCAATCCGGACCGTCGGCCACTGCAGGCTCGGTTTCTCCAACAGCGGGTCTTCCCTGAGGGGACCTGCACGATGGCCTGTGTCGGCAACGGCATCTCCCGTTCCGCCACCCGCCGTCGGCCATGAGCCGACTGACAGACGCTGTCAGTACAGCGTTCAACACGGTACAGTCAGAGGCACGGTCTTCTCTCTCCCCCCACTCGCCGTTGGGATTCAACCCAGGTTACAGTCGATGCGACTCGCTGGCGGTGTCGTCCCATCTCTGCTGTAGGTCGCCAGTGGCTCTCCGGGTTGAATCGGTGCATCCCAGCCGTCCACCCCGCCGGGCACGAGCGACGCGACGGTCATGGGCGACCGGGCCTGATTGTTGTACTCTTGGAACTCGTATGCCCCGTTTCCTTTGAGGGTATCCTGAACCCGCATGCCGGTGAGTTCCGTGACGATGTCGCTCCGGTCGGCCGAACCGGACTGTTCGACGGCCTGAACGAGAGCCGCGGCAGCGGTAAACATTCCCGAGGTGAAGATGTCGGTGTTCGTCCCGTACGCCTCCCGGTGCACCTGATTGGCTTGTCGGGCGATTCGGTTGTCGTACTGGTTCCAGTGGTATCGGCTCGGGAACGGCCCGAGACCGGACTCCCGGATGTCTGCCGCGGTGAAATCCTCACCGAATGCCTCCCTGACTGCCGTGCCAAGAATCTGGGCCAGGCGACGAGGGCCCCAGCTACTGATCAGACGGAAGTCGTAGTCGCGAGTGAGGTAGGCAACGATTATCTCTGGGAGTATTGTGGGCCCGCGTCCGCTGACGACGGCGTCGGCGTTGTCCCTCTCGGCCTCCTCGAACCGCTGGATCCAGTCGTTGTCGTCCAGTGACAACGTGCCTGTGTCTGCTACTGTGACACCGTTGTCTGTCAGCACGCGCTGATAGGTCTCCCGGATGGCCTCTCCATAGGCGTAGTCGGCGTGATAGATGTGTACGGAATCGATATCGTCGCGCTCGTTCGCGAGATACTGCCCACCAGCAACGGATTCCATCGCGACAGTCTCGCTTGCCCGGAAGACTGTCTGCGAGCAGTTGTCGCTGCTGGCAGTCAAATCGACTGCATCTGTCGGCCCGGCCATGTACGGGATGTTCCGGGGTTCAGCGACGTTATTTGCAATCGCGCGTGCTGAGGCAGGGCGCATGCCACCGACCAGTACCGTCACCTCGTCAGCTAGTTCCTCGGCGACAGCCTGTGTTTCAGCCTGCTCGCTCCCACCGTCACGGAGATCGAGTACGTACGTGGTATTCCCCACCTCGAACTCCTGTCTGCCCTGGCTGATTTCACTCGGGATATCCGCCCCACGGTAGCCGAAGTACGTGTAAAACCCTCGTACGGCCATATTCCCGTAGATGCGCTGTGGACCAGAGAGTGGTTGGACCATTCCGATTCGGACCGGGCCCGACACCTCAGCAGTCGTTACTTCTGTGTCAGCATCCGGCTCAGACGGCTCATCATCACGATCGCCCGAACTGCTCGCCCCATCGGTCGTCGCGTCGATGGTCGTTTGTAAGTCGGGTTCGGTCAATGCGTACGCACCCGCCGCTGTGCTGGCCACACCGGTCCCAAACGCCAGCAACAGCGCTCGGCGACTCCACCCGCTGGTGTCCTCACCTTGTTGGTGGCGTTCGCCGGTTGCCGATGCCTGTTCGTCCGGCCCGCCGGTCGCGTTCTGTGGGGTTTCCGCCTGTGTCGTCGCGTCCCCGCGCTCGCTCCCGCCAGCGTCTGTCTGGCTCCCTGTCACCCCGCCCGTGGCGGCCGACGACGAGTCCAGTGCGTCGGTCACCCGCCGAAACTGTTCTGCAAACCTGAGCGCACTCTGTGGTCGGTCACTCGGGTCGTGGCTCAACGCCTGCGCGACGACAGTGTCCGCCTCGTCGGGAAGGTCCGGGTTCCGGACGCTCGGAACCGTCAGATTGCCGGTGAGAATAGCCTCCCGGTCTGCCGGGTAGGGTCGGTGTCCGGTCAGCGCGAAGTACGCGAGGCCACCGAGTCCGTACACATCGGTTACTGCTGCCGAGGCAGTACTATCGTCGTCCAGTTGCTCCGGGGCGGTGTAGGGGGTCACGTACTCCCCCTGGCGTGTGGCGACGGCCCGGGCCACTCCCCAGTCCCCGACCTGTGCCTCTGGCGGGTCGTCGTCGGTCAACTGGATGACCGATGGCCTAAGATCCAGATGTGCAACGTTGTACAGAGCAGCGTTTCGTAGCGCCTCCGCAACGTCGTCGATGAGCGCACACGCCGTTGCTGTGTCGAGCCCGTGTCTGACGGTCTCGAAGTCATCGACGTGACTGTTATCGAGGAGTACCCACGGTCTGGGGTCGGTCCCCCAGTCGAGTAGTTCGACGATATTCGGGTGTGTTGCCGCCTTCCGCCAGTTCTGTGCGTTGTACACGAACTGGTCTGTCGTGTCTCCGTCTACCGTGCTCGCTCGAACCGCCCGGAGTTCGACGGCGCGCTGCCGGTCGCCACTCGCATACGTCCCCGCATACGTCAGAAACGTCTCCGTCCGCCCGGTGAGACGCAACTCGGAGAGGCGGTCGATTTCGCGCTCGAAGGCATCGCCACCGTGGTCCATCATCCGCCAGCACGGCCTCTATCACTAAAAGAGGAGGTCTCTCAGGCCGACTCCTGGGCCTCGATATGTGCCAGCAGTCGGTCGGTGACCGCCCGCGAATGCTCGACGAAACAGAGGTGTCGCCCCTCGACTGCCTGACTCTCACCACGGGGCAGGTCCTCGGCTAGTCGCGTGCTGGCACTCGCGGGGACGACAGGGTCGTCGACTCCATAGAGCACCAGCGCCGGCAGCCCCACCTCGTACAGCGGTTCCGGGTCAAAGCCTGTCAGTGTCGCCAGCTGTGCCTCGACTGCGTCGGACCCGGCGTCCTCCTCGCGTCGCCAGTCACAGATATCAGCAAGCAGGTCGGCGTTGGCCTCACGGAAGGCCGGCGAGAACGCTCCTGACAGCGACTGCTGTATGGATTCGTCGTCGCTGGCGTCGGGATGGAGCGCCTGCAACGCTTCGCTGTCGACTGTCTCGCCACTGTCGGGCGTACAGAGCAGCGTCAACGATTGCGCGCGCCCGTACTCGCGAGCGTACCGGAGTGCGATGGCTCCGCCAAGTCCGGCCCCGACGACGTGTACGCTGTCCAGCCCCACCTCCGCGAGGACTGCCTCGAAGTCCGCAGCGAGCGTCGACAGGTCGTAAGGGCCGGGTGACGAGTCGGATTGGCCAGTCCCGCGCAGGTCCCACACCAGCGCTTTCCGGGGTCCGGCCACGGCGGGATACTGCCAGCCCCACAGCCAGGCGCCGAAGCCGGCGTCGGAGACGAAGGCGACGGGGTCGCCACCGGCCTCCCCGGTGGCACGCTCGCCGGCCGTCTCGTAGTACAACGTCGTTCCGTCACGGTCGACCGTCGGCATACCCTGTTCTTTCCCGGCCAGCCCCGAATGGATTGCGCTGTCGGTTTTTGCCTGCGTTTCACGCCCCGATAATTGCGGCGGGCCCCTTTTGTCGGTGAGCGGGTATAGCTAGCCAATGACGATCGCGGACACCATCGAGGCTGTCGACTCTTCGGAGCAGACGATGACCGTACTCAACCGCGACGAGCACGATCCCGTCATGAACCTCCTGGAGAAGATGTTCGACTCCGAACACGTCGATGTGCGGGAAGCGGACGCCGCACCCGACGGGCCGGCAAACCTCGTCCAGTTGCAGGACCAGAACGGGGTGGCCGTCGCGACGACTGGTCTCGATAAAATCCGTGACAGACTCCTGCTGGTCAACTCCGATATGTACGTCACCGGCACCCGCTCACTGTCGGAGGTCGAGACTTCCGATGTCGTCGCCAGCCTCGATGACACTACCTTCACCGTCTCGGACAAAAGCAAGTTCCTGTTGATTCACATCTCCCGCCACGTCGAGGCGCTCGCACTTTCGACCGGTAGCGGCGTCCTCCATTCGGGGTTTCAATACCTCTCACGCATCCACGACGAGCGCGGGACCGACAGGGCCTATCGGAAACTCACCGACACCGACGTGGACGTACACGTCTACGGGAAACCGGACTGGGGGGACACTCCGGAGTGTAGCCTGACGGTCCACACCGGCGAGGACGAACTCGCCCGGGCGTGGTTCGTCGTCCACGACGGCGACGGACACGATGCCCGGAAGGCCGCGCTCGTCGCTACCGAAGTCGGTGAGAACGAGTACGAAGGCTTCTGGACGTTCCGCTCCGAGGTGGTCGATGACATCCTCGACTATCTGGACTCGGCGTATGGGACGACAGCCACGCAGTAAGGGAGCCTCAACGCGACCAGCAGGTCGCCAGCCTCACGCGTTCTGCAGTTGCCGGAGGATATCCGGCGCGTCTTCCAGCGCATCCGCCAGCGCGTCGGTATCGGGGCCGCCACCCTGTGCGAAGTCCGGCGGGCCGCCGCCGCCACCACCGACACGTCCCGCGAGTTCGCCGACAACGTCTCCGGCGTTGATGGACACGGAGTCGGGGACGGCGACGACGAACTTCGCGCCGTCGGCACCGCTGCCGATGACCGCGACTTTCTCCTCCTCGACGAGAGCGTTGGCGGTCGCGCGGAGTTCGTCCATGTCGGCGTCCAGACGCTGGACGACGGCGGTGGTGCCGTCGACGTCGACTTCCTCGCCGGCTCCGCCACCGCTTGCGCGAACCGCTGCGAGTTCTTCTTTGAGGTCCTCGATCTGTTTGCCTCGCTCTTTCCACTCGTCGAAAAAGCGGCGCGCGGTCTCGGGGACCTCTTCGGGTGCAACGTCGAGTACGTCGGCGGCTTCATCGAGGGCGCGCTCGGTGCGCTGGGTGGCCTCGATGGCAGCGTCGCCGGCCGCGTAGGTCAGGCGGACGACGCCGTCCTGGATGCGCTCGGTGCCAAGCAGTTTGATAGCGCCGACATCACCGGTCCGTGAGACGTGGGTGCCACCGCAGGCCTGGGTGTCCTCGTCGGTGTGGATGAGCCGAATCTGCTCACCGCCCGGAATGCCACCCTGATAGATGTCGAAGCCGTGTTCGGCCTCGGCCTCGTTGCGGTCGATCCATTCCTGGGAAACCGGAGCGTTGTCCATCACCATCTCGTTGGCGATGCGCTCGATTTTCTCGACCTGTTCGCGGGTGATGGATTCGTAGTGTTTCACGTCCAGGCGAGCGCTGTCGACGTGTTTCTGCGCACCTGCCTGCCGGATGTGCTCGCCAAGCACCTGGCGGGCGGCGTGACCGACAATGTGGGTCGCGGTGTGATGGCGCATCAGGCGGCGACGGCGGGTGCCGTCGACCTGGCCGCGGACGAACTCCCCGGTGCCGGGGTCCTCGTCGGCCCGGTGGAGGACGACGCCGTCGACGCGCTGTACGTCAGTTACGTTGGCGGTCACGTCCTCGGCCGACAGGGTCCCGTGGTCGGCGGGCTGGCCACCGCCTTCGGGGTAGAACATCGTCTGGTCGAGCACCACGTCGTAGCCCTCCTCGCGCTCGATGACCTCCAGGACCATCGCCTCGAACTCCAGGCGGTTCTGGTCCTCGTAGTAGAGCCGCTCGGTCTCGGGGAGGTCGGCCAGTCGCTCGCGGTCGAGGTCGGCTTCCTCCTCGTCGGTCTCGTCGGCGCTTTCGGTGTGGCGCTCGACGACCTGTGCGTGGAAGTCGTCGGGCACGTCGACGGCTGCGCCGTAGTCCTCGGCGATTTCCTCGACCATGTCCGGCTGGATGCCGTGTGAGTCGTACAGTTCCACGAGGTCGTCGGTCGGAATCGGCTCGTCGCGACCGGCGTACTCCTCGGCCAGTTGCTCGACCCGTCGGGAGCCCCGTTCGAGCGTCTCGCGGTACTTCTCGACCTCGGTGCGGACCACGTCGCGGATTGTATCGCGGTTCTCGTAGCCCAGGCGGTCGGCCTGCATGTCCACGAGTTCGTCCAGTGGCGCGTCCACGCCGGCGTTGTCACAGAGCCGTTTGGTCTTGCGGAGGACGAAGCGGGCGAGATAGCCCGTCCCGACGTTGGAGGGGACGATTTCGTCGCCGAACATGTACGCGAGCGCCCGGCAGTGGTCGGCGATGGCGTAGATGTCCTCAAGCGGCTCGACCAGCTCGCGGAGTTCGTCGACGTCGACGCCGAGTTCGTCGGCGATGTCGCCGCGTGCGGCCTCCACGTCGTCGACATCGTCGATGTCCAGGTTGCCCGACATGCGGGCGGCGTCGTGGACGATGGCGGCCTCCTCGTCGGTGTACTCGATGCCGGCGTTGTCCTTGAGAAAGTCTATCATCTCGGGGTAGACGGCCTCGTAGACGGTCGGGGTGCCCTGGCTCATCCAGGTCCACCGCTCCAGCCCGTAGCCGGTGTCGACGACGTAGGTGTCCATCTTCGAGTACGTGTTGCCGTCTTTCATCTCGTAGTCGCCCTCGGGGTCCTGTTCGAGGGACATGAAGACAAGCGTCGCCAGTTCCAGCCCCTTGTAGATGACCTCGATGGCGGGGCCGGCGTTGCCGCCGCCGACCCACGGGTCCTCGATGTAGGTGACTCCCTCGGGGTCGGCCCCCAGTTCGGCGAGCAGTTCGTCACAGTACTGGACGGTCTCGCTTTTCCAGTAGACCTCGCCCTCGTAGGCGTACTCGTCGTCGACCTCCTCGCGGGCGTTGAACGCGTGATGCGCCATCATCTCGAAGGCCATGGTGTGTCGCCCGGTCTTGCCGACGTTGTCGATGTCCTGCATCCGAATGCAGGGCTGGGAGATAGTCAGCGGGTTCGCGGGCGGCGGTGTCGTACCCGACGTGACCAGGGGTTGGAAGTCGTAAATCGAGGCCTGGGTCAGCAACACGTCGTCACGCCAGCGGTTCGCCGCGATAGGATAGGGGTCGATGCGCTCGTGGTCTCGCTCCTCGAAAAAGGAGAGAAAAGCCTCGCGCATCTCTTCGAGTGTGTGTTCCTCTTCGAACCCGGGGTCGTCGATGAAGCCGTACTCGGCGCAGGGGGGCTCGCCACACGTCTCGCGTGACTCGTCGCGGGTCCAGAAGGCGGCACCACACGACTGACACTCCAGCCGGTGGAACCCGTTCTCGGCGAAGTAGTCGAGTCGGTATTCCTCCTCCAGGTCGCTCATCTGTTGCACTAAGGTGGCCAACCAGTCCGTAAAACAGTTCCGAAGGGTCGCCCGCGCTGCTTCCACCCCGCCGCTATCTGTGCGTTCGCCGTCTATCGGTCCAGGGCCAGCGACGCCAGCAGGGCCTCAAGCTGGATGCGCTCGTTTGCGCCTTCGGTGATGCGGTAGTCGGCCTCGCCGATGCGGTCGAGCAACTGCACGGCGGCCTCGTCGTCGATGTCGAACTCCCAGACCGAGCGGTGAAGCTGGTCGATGACGTCGCCCCCGGCGATACCCTCCTCGGTGATGAGATGGTCAAGCTGTGAGCGCGCGGCGGTGAAATCACCTTCCAGGGCGTCGGTGACCATCGCCTTGATTTCCTCGGGTCGCGCCGTCGAGGTGATGGCGAAGACGGCCTCCTCGTCGACGGTGTCGCCGGTCACGGCCGCGGCCTGCAGGCCGTTGATGGCCTTTCGCATGTCGCCGTCGGCGGCATACACCAGCGCATCGACGCCGTCGTCGGTCACGGTGATGCCCTCGGTGTTGGCAATCGTCCGGACCTGCCGGGCGACGGCCTCGTCAGCGAGTGGCGAGAAGCGAAAGACCGCACACCGCGATTGAATGGGGTCGATAATCTGTGAGGAGTAGTTACACGAGAGGATAAAGCGGACGTTGTTCGAGAACTGCTCCATCGTCCGGCGGAGCGCTGACTGTGCATCGGAGGTGAGTGCGTCGGCCTCATCGAGGAAGATGATGCGGTAGTCGACGCCGCCGAAAGAAGTCCGGGCGAAGGATTTGATGCGGTCCCGGACCACGTCGATGCCACGCTCGTCGGAGGCGTTGAGTTCGAGGAAGTGTTCCTCCCAGTCCTCGCCGTAGAGTTCTCTCGCAATTGTGACACTTGCGGTCGTCTTCCCGATGCCGGCCGGCCCCGCAAACAGCATATGCGGCAGGTCGTCGCGCTCGACGTAACTGCGCAGTCGGTCGACGATAGTTTCCTGTCCGACGATGTCGTCGAAGGTCTCCGGGCGGTACTTCTCCAGCCATATTTCCTCGCGGCCGGTCCCCGTCTGTTCGGCCTCGCTCATACCCGAGGGGAGAGGCGGGGCTGGCATAAACCCCGCGAGTGTCGACGGGGCCAGTCGACACGCTGAAACGCCAGCACGTCCCAGTATCGGTATGGTCACGGTCGAACTCGTCGGCGAGGGCAGCGAAGAGGTCCCCGTGGGTGCGGACACGACGTACGGCGACCTGCTCGCACCCTTTGAGGTGAGTCCCCACGAGGTGACACTGACCGTCGGCGGCAGTCCCGTCCCCGAGGATGCCGACGTCGACGACAGCGTCGAGCGCGTCCGCGTGGTCAGACTCATCAAAGGCGGCTAATCTCACTCGTCACTCAGCGGCGACTACTCGCCCTCGTCACTGTCGGCATCGACCGACTCGGTGTACTCCTCGAAGAGGTCCCGACGTTCCTCGACGATATCTTCGACGTCGGCACCCTGCGTGACCCGCTGGAGGTCCTCGAGCAGCGCCTGTCTGATGGCCGTCTCGGGGTCGGGATTGGCGTCGAAAATCTGTCGTGCGACGGTGCCTGCCTGCTCGCCTTCCAGCACCCACTCGTGGCTGTCGGCCAGTGCCCCACAGCGGTCACAGACGACGTGTCCACAGGCGGCCCCCGATTGGTCGGCGTGTGGACACTCGGTGGGCTCCTCACAGAGCGTGGCTGGCTGGCCGGCGACGGCTGGCCATCCCAGCCACTCCTCGCAGTCCGGGCAGTACCACTCGAAGACGGAGAGTTCGTCGTCGCCCTGTCGCTCGACGTTCTCCGGTGGGATGTCTGTCGGATTGTGATGTGGGTTCTCGACTGTATGGCGTTCGACCACAGTGTGTCTGACTGTCGGGACGGTCCCAAATCAAATGTTGGGCCGCCGTGAGATGTCCGAGATGACGGCAGTCTCAGGACGTTCGGTCGATGACGGACTCCTCTGTGTCCGCGAAGATGACCAGGGCGGTAATTTCCTCCTCGATATCGACGAAGTCGTGTTCCCGACCCCGCTCGACGTAGACCACGTCGCCGTCCTCGACGGAGTAGGTCTCCTCTCCGACGTGGACCGTCCCCGACCCCGAGATGATAAAGTAGAGTTCGTCTTCCCTGTGTGGGGTCTTTGGCGCGGGGTTTGGAAACCGGGCGACCTCTGCCCGGACCGAATCCTCGCTGAGTACCTCGGCGTAGTGTTCGTCCTCACGCTCCAACTGTTCGACCAACTCCGCCGTAGACACGTGGCTCATGGGTTGTCTTGTACTCGGTGCCGTCGCCGATGAATACTTCGGTTCGCCGACCACTCTCGGCTGGCCGGTGTCACCCTGTCGGACTCGCTGTCGGCACCGCTCAGTTGGTCGTCGTAATCTCGACCACGTCGCGGTGGTCCAGTTCCGTGTCCGCGCCAATCTGGCGTTCGGTGCGTACGTCGTGGGCGTGCAGGAAGCCCTCGCCGATATCCGAGTGCAGGAAATACGCGAAGTCCTCGGCCGTCGAGCCGTCGGGGAGGACGAAACAGTCCTGCAGGAAGGACTTCTCGTCGGTCGGGTTGCGCGCGCCGGGGAAGACGGCGATGGCGTCCAGTTCCTCGAAGAGTGCAGTCTCCAGTGCCTGCTGGACGCCGGTCCCGCCGTAGGCGTCGACGAACTCCCGAATCTGTTCCAGACCCTCGCGTTTCGCCGCCGGGATGTCCGCAGTCACCTCGAAGCTCTCGTCGCCGGCGCGATAGTCCAACACGCCCTGCTCGTTGCCGTTTTTCAGCGCTTTCTCCGCGTGGGCCGAAACGGGGACGAAGGTGAGGTGGTCGTAGTCGGGGTCGGCCGTAATCTCCTCCCAGTTGGCCTGTGCCGCGGCGGTATCCATCTTGTTCGCGGCGACGACCATCGGCTTCGTCCGGATGCGAATCTCACGGGCGAGTTCTGCCTTGTCGTCTTCGTCCCATGTGTCCGGGTCCAGTTCCAACTCCAGTGCGAGTACCACCTGTTTGACCTCGTCCTCGGTGATGCCGAAGGCGGACATCTGTTCGGCGAGGTCCGTCTCGATGGCTTTGTCCTCACCCTGATAGCCGGAGTGGTACCGCTCGATACCCTTCTCCAGCACGTCCAGATACCACATGTCCAGTTCCTCTTCGAGGAAGTCGATATCCTCGCGCGGGTCGTGGTCGTCGGTGGGCTCGCCTTCGAGGTCCGTCTCGCCGGTGAAATCCACGACGTGAATCAACACGTCGGCCTCGTTGAGGTCGGTGAGAAACTGGTTTCCCAGCCCTTTCCCCTCGTGGGCACCGGGAACGAGGCCGGCTACGTCGACGAGTTTCGTCGGGACGAAGCGGACGCCATCCTGGCAGTAGCCGTGATTGGGCGTGCAGTCGTGGTCGAACTCCGGGCCGGCACACTCCACGCGGACGTAGGCCTCGCCCATCGACGGGTCGATGGTCGTGAAGGGGTACGCCCCCTCCGGTACGTCGTTCATCGTCGCTGCGTTGAAGAAGGTGGACTTGCCGACAGACGGCTTGCCGACGAGTCCGATGCGGTAACTCATTGGGGAGAGACAGGCGAATGGGTGGCTAAAGCGTTGTCAAACCGCCCGGCTGTGGGTGAGAGTCCCACGCGCAGCCCGAACGCGGCGGTCACTGCCCCACCAGCTGGCACACAAGAACGGTGAGCTGAGGCTCCCCATGGCCGGTCGGCAAGACTTTTTACTTACTGGTCAGTAAGTTCCGGTATGAGTCAGTCCATCTCGAAGAAGCGGCCGTGGCTGGCAGCGGTGCTCGCGGTGCTGGCTACGGGGCTGGGCCACGTCTATCTCCGCCGGTGGCGGCGCGCACTGGGCTGGCTGTTACTGGTGGTCGGTGTCACCGTGGTGTTCGTGGACCAGTCGGCTATCGACGCACTCCTCGCAGGCCAGGCTGTCGACCGGACCGCGTTCGTCCCCGCTTTCGTTGTGGGCAGCCTGAGCGTCGTCGACGCCTACCTGCTGGCCCGGGCACACAACGTGGTCGCCCGGCTTGCAACGACACCGCCGTCACAACTCACACGGTGCCCCGACTGCGGGAAAGAACTCGATACGGACCTGGACTTTTGTCAGTGGTGTTCGGCGGAACTGCCGGCTGCACCCGGCCGCAGCGAGGAGTGACATCCGGAGGAACCCGCTATCTCAGTGCCTGAGTGTCGAATTACAGCAAGGTCGCCTCGATATACTCGCTGGCGGTTCGTCTGGCGACATCAAGCGCCTCGGGGTCGTCCAGGACGACCGCTCGCGTCCGGCCGCCGTCGACTATCGACAGCAGCGAGTCGGTGACGCGTGCAGCGTCGACATCGTTGAACGTTCCCTCGTCGATGCCGTGGTTGACGACTGCCTTGAGCGTGTACTGAATGTACTCGTCGTTTTGCTCGAAGCGTTCTCTGAAGGCCGCTTCGTACGGTGCCTGACTCCGCATCTCCAGCAGCGCGACCGACAGGTCCTGGTTGTCCTTGAGCGTGACGAGCAACTCGTCAAGTAACAGTTCCAGTCGCTGCTCCGGGTCCGTCGTCTCGATATCGTGCATCGAATCGACGAACTGCTGGAGGAGATAGTCGAGGAAGGTGGCAAGCAGCGTCTCCTTCGTATCGTAGTGATAGTGGATTGCGGCAGTCGACTTGCCGTACTCGTCGGCGATGTCCTGCATCGTCAGGTCGGCGTAGCCGTGTTGACAGAGCGCCGCATACGTCGCCTGCATAATCTCCTCGTCCACGTCCGAGAAGGTGCGGTCTGTCGGGTCGGCCATTGACTATTGGTTTTACCATGGTCGGATAACGGTTTTGCTACCCCGCGTATCGCTACGTCTGTAACTGGCGACTGACTGTAGAAACCACTCTTCCTGTGGTGAGTGACGACAGGGATTTGCTTCCAGAATGTTTTTGACTAACCAGTCAGTAAGTGCTGCCGAGAGCGAGATGAACGACGACCCCGCGACCGAGATTCTGGACGCGACCTACCAGGCGCTGTGTGACCACGGGTACGCCGCTTTGACGCTGCAGGATATCGCTGCCGAAGCGGACGTGAGCAAAGCGTCGATTCACTACCACTACGGCAGCAAGGAGAATCTCTTCACGGAGTTTCTGGAGTATCTGTACAGCCGGTACACGGCACATCTCGAACCCGACGCAGAGACGCCGCGTCGCCGACTGTTCGAACTGCTGGAGACGGTTCTCGCCGACGAGACGACGCCGGACAGGCCGTTTCGGACAGCGATGCTCGAAGTGAAGGCACAGGCACCCTACGACGACGCTATCCGTGACCGCCTCGCCGAGTTCGACGAGTACCTCTACGAGCAGTTCCGGGAGACTATCGCGGCCGGCATCGAGGAGGGGACCGTCGACGAGCGTGTCGACCCGGCAGTCGCTGCCGAGTTTCTCACGACGGCGGTCACGGGCGCGCGAACACGGCAGGTCTCGGTCGACCGGTCGCCGGACTGCCTGCGGGAGTCCATCGAGCGATACGTCCGTAGCCACCTGCTCGCCGGCGAGACGGCGGAGGTGGCACAGTGAGCTGGTTCGAACGCGTCCGTGGCCTGTTCAAGGGGCCAGAGGAGTTCGACCTCACCACCGGGAGCATCGGCAAGCCACTCTTTTTCCTGGCGATGCCTATCGTCGTCACGAACCTGTTCCAGACGGCCTACAACCTCGCAGACACCTTCTGGCTGGGGCAGTACAGCACCGACGCGCTGGCGGCCATCTCCTTTGCGTTCCCGATGGTCTTTTTGCTCATCTCGCTGGGGATGGGGCTGTCGGTGGCCGGCAGCGTCCTCGTTGCCCAGTACACCGGTGCGGGCCGTGACCGCGACGCCGAGTACGCGGCCTCCCAGACGATGACCTTCGCGTTGCTTGCGTCGATACTGCTTGGCGTATTCGGGTTCTTCCTCGTCGAGCAGTTCCTCGGCGTCATGGGTGCCTCGCCGGACGTGTTGCCGATGGCCGCCAGCTACATGGAGGTCATCTCCCTCGGCCTGGCGTTCATGTTCGGCTTTTTCGTGTTCATCGCGTTGATGCGCGGGTACGGTGACACCATCACGCCAATGCTCGTCATGTTCGGCTCGGTCGTGTTGAACATCGTGCTGGACCCGTTCGTCATCTTCGGCTGGGGTCCGTTCCCCGAGATGGGTATCGAGGGGGCGGCCGTCGCCACCGTCTTCTCGCGGGGACTCGCGCTGGTGGTCGGTCTCGTCATCATGTTCCGTGGGACGCGTGGCGTCCAGATTCGGCTCGCGGACATGGTGCCGGACCTGACCTACCTGCGCCGACTGGTCCGCATCGGGCTGCCGGCGTCTATCGAGGGAACCGGCCGGGCGCTGTCGATGAACCTGCTTCTGTTCATCGTCGCGCTCTTCCCGGACCCCGTCGTCGCCGCCTACGGCATCGGGACCCGGGTGTTCTCGGTCATCTTCCTGCCGGCGATTGCCGTCGCCCGCGGCGTCGAGACGATGACCGGTCAGAACATCGGCGCGGACGCACCCGACCGGGCCGAACAGGCTGCGACGCTCGCTGCGAAGGTGCTGTTCGTCGTTCTCTCCGCCGGCGGCATCCTCGTCTGGGTCGGCGCGTCGCCTATCGCCGACGTGTTCACCACAGACCCCGAAGTCGTCGCCATCACGACGGAGTTCCTGCGATACGTCGCGTTGACCTTCGGGTTCATCGGCATCATGCGCGCCTACACCGGCAGCTTCCGCGGGGCCGGGAAGACGCTGACTGCCGCCGCCATCTCCGTGGTGATGATGGGCGTCATCCGGTTCCCTATCGCGTGGCTTTCGGCTGACATCGTCGGTCGGACCGGTATCTGGCTCGCTTTCGCCATCTCGAACGTCGCCGGTGCTGTGATCGCCTACCTGTGGTACCGACGCGGCACGTGGCGCACGGGCGACCTGACACAGCCCGGTGTCGACGTGCCAGCCGACACCTCGACGGGGGACGACTGAGACGATGACCGCCGACCGACCACCTGCCACACACGGCATCGACACGCGCATCGAGGCCGTCCTCGACGATGCCGAGGACTACGAACTGCCACTGGTCGCAGACGCACTCGCCGACGACCGGTGGTACGGGCAACTCCTCATCGCAACGTACGATGCGGTGACTGACGCGGATGCCGCAGATGCACCCGCCGACGCGGCAGCGGCAATCGAATTGCTTCGCGGCTACTGCCGACTCCGGTGTGAGTTGCTCGCGGAAGCGACCGACGCCACCTCCCACCTGTTCACGCGCCAGGGAACCGCCAAGCTTCTCGCCGGGGATTTTCTGTATTCAGCCGCGTACTCGTCGCTTCGCGGGTCCACTCACACCTCCCGTGACGCGTGCTTTGCGGTGCTTACCGACACCCTCGACACGATTACCGGGACGTTCGCGGCGACGTACGCGATGGCCGAACCCGACCGGGACCCGTCTGCGTTTCTCGATGACACTGCTGGGGAACTCGGTGCGAGCGCCGCCCGCATCGGGGCGACGCTGGCCGGCTGTGACGGACCGCCAGTCGAGGACCTCGCCCGCTTCGGTCGCCACGCGGCGACGGTCTACCAGAGAGCGACACTCACCGACTCATCAGCGATGCGGATAGCGCCGCCGACGGTGGACGAAGCCACACTGCAAGCGCACGCGAACCAGCGGTGGGACGATGTGTCCGCCGACCTCGATGCCCTCTCGGAGGTGGTCGACCCGACGGCGCTTCGGGCGCTTCTCGATGCGATACCGGGTGGAGAGACCACTCCACGGGGCCGTCGCTAAGCTGGCCCAAATCGACCCGACGCAGCTCTCGGCAGCATCCCTTTTCTGCTGGCGACTGTAGGGTCCCGTATGTCCGGTCAGCATGCGGTCCCTTTCACGGCGTTGCGACCCGTCGGCTCCGGTTTGCCGGCGGTCGGTTTGCGAGTATCCCACCCGTCGCGGGGGCACGAGACGTGACTACCGATGTGCGCGTGCGGCCGGCGACTGTCGAGGAGTTGCCGGACGTGTTGAACGTCCTCGATGGCGGTGCGCTTGCCGTCGACAGCGGCCGACTACGAAGCGCCATCGACCGGGATGCCGTGCTGGTGGCGGTCGCCGGCCCGTCCGACGCCGAACGCGTCGTCGGTGCGCTGGCACTCGATGGCGAGGAAATCACGGCGATTGCCGTCAGACCCGGGCGGCGCGGCCGCGGCATCGGGACGGCACTGGTGGAGGCGGCCGCCGACCGCCGGGCGCGACTGGTCGCCGAGTTCGATGCCGACGTGGAACCGTTCTGGACGACGCTGGGGTTCGATACGCGACCGCTCAACGGGCAGGTGCGTCGGCGATTCCGCGGCGTCCGCGAGTGAGTGGGTCGCTCCCAGAAACCGGCTTCGCTCAGGGTCCCGCCGCGTACGAGCAGGCCGGACAGATGGGGTATCCGAGCTGGTCGTACCGGATGTCCGTAGCCGGCCGCTGGACACCACAGACCGGACAGTGGTAGGGTGCCGTCTCCTCAGTCGTTCGTTTGACCCCCTCATCGAGCGTGTCCGCCCCCGCGTGGCTGCTGCTCAAGCTATCGCCCATGGCCGTGTTCGGTGTCGCCGCTCGGTTAGTTACTCGCTCGCTAATCACTCTCTCGGGCGGAATACAGTCCCTAACGAACGGCTGCACGGTATCACTGCTTCCAGCACAACGCCTACACGAGCGGTTCGACGAGGTCGCGCCCGGCCGCAAGCAGTGCCGTGACACGCTCGTCGCTGTCGCCCTCGGCGTAGATGCGTAGCTTCGGCTCCGTCCCCGAGGGCCGAATGAGCAACCAGCCGCCGTCTTCGAGGGTGATTTTGAAGCCGTCGACGGTGTTCACGTCGGCGACGGCAGACCCGGCGACGGCGTCGGGAAGCGCCGCCTCCAGTTCGTCGAGCACCCCGGCCTTGCGGTCGTCGGGGCATTCGATGCTCCGACGGTCCTGACAGACCTCGCCGTGGGCGTCGAGCAGGCGCTCGACCCGGTCGTCCAGTGACTCCGTGACGTGTGCAGCAGCGGTTACCAGCGCCAGTAACACGCCGTCCTTGTTGCGGAGGTGGGCGCTGATGCCGTAGCCGCCACTCTCTTCGCCGCCACAGACAGCGTCCTGCTCGCCCATCGCTGCGGCGACCCACTTGAACCCGACAGCCGTTTCGTGGACCGCCTGCCCGTGGCGTTCGGCGATTCGGTCGACGAGGCTGCTCGTCGAGACAGTCCGGACGACATCCCCCTGCTCCCGTTCGAGCAGGTAGTCATAGAGGACGGCGAGGTAGACGTTGGGGTCGAGCATCCCCCGCTCGGGGGTGATGACACCCAGTCTGTCGGCGTCGCCGTCGTTGACGAAGCCGAGTTCGGCGTCGCCCTCGGCCACCAGTTCGACGAGGTCGCCGACGCGCTCGGGGACGGGCTCGGGAGCCGTCCCGCCAAAGTCCGGGTCGCGGTCACAGCGCAGGCGCTCGACGTCGGCCCCGCCCCGGCGCAGGAGTGCATCCGTGACGCCGCGGCCGCTCCCGTGCATCGCGTCGTAGGCCACCGTGAGACCGTCGAGGTCCGTGGTAACGTAGTCGACGGCGTGGTCGCTGAAGGGCGTCACGAGGTCCTGTTCGGTGACGGTCCCGTATTCCCCGCTCGTTTCCGGCGGAGCGAGGCGCTGTTCGAGTGCGTCCGTCACCGCAGGAAGTGCGGGTGTGCCGTCCGCGGGGAGGAACTTCACGCCGTTGTACTCCGGTGGATTGTGTGAGGCAGTAATCATCAGACCGCCGGCGTAGGCACCGCTCGCGACGGTCCAGGCCAGTACTGGCGTCGGGCAGTCGCGCTCGGCGATGGTTACGTCGCGACCGTTCGCAGCGAGAACGCGGGCGAGTTCTTCAGCGAACCCCCGGGAGTGTGCGCGTGCATCGTAGCCGACGGCGACCGGGCCGGTCGCTTCCTCGTCGTCGAGGTAGCGGGCGACGGCCTGTCCGACCATCCGCACGCGCTCGTCAGTGAAGTCTTCGAGCGTGGTTCGCCACCCGTCCGTCCCGAAGGTAATCGCCTCGGCTGCGCCGTCGTCTGTCATGGCTTTGCTTGCGCAGCGTAGCCACTAAACAGTCGGGTACGAAGGGGGAGCCAGGGGGGTCCGCGGTAGCTAGACCATCACACTCTCCGAGCGCGCTGTCTCGCTACCTCGGCGATACCAGCGTTCGCCGAGCAACTCGGACAGGCGTAGACGTCGCCCTGTTCGTCTGCAAATACCCGTGCAAACCGTTCCGAGACGTGCGCGCCGCAGTGTTTACACTCTGACATCGTATTCGGCCGGCAACCTTTTGCCGACATTACATTGGAGGAGGGGAACCCACAATACCCCTGTCCCAAATATATTGGGTACATTCAGTTCGCCACATTTGCACTCGTTCAAGTCTGGTTGTCCACGAGCCGTTCTTTCTCACCACGCTTGAGTTGTTTAATCTCGTATTCCCGGCTCATGGCGGCCGATTTCGAGGAGTATTCCTCGACGTGGACCAGTTCGACGGGCGTCCGGCCTCTGGTGTATTTTGCGCCCTCACCGGCGTCGTGTTCGGCGACCCGTCGCTGTACGTCGGTGGTGTAGCCGGTGTACAGTGTGTCATCGCTGCATCGCAGGACGTAGACGTAGTGGCTCATTCCTGGTCGCCGTCCGCTTCGGTCCGGGCAGCGGCCACCTGCCGTGCGACGAGCCCGGCCTGTGCGCCGGCAGTGAAGCCGGCGTCGATGTTGACCACCGACAGCGCCGTACAGGACTGTAACATGCCGGATAGCGCCGCCTCCCCCTCACCGGCGTGGCCGTAGCCGACCGACACCGGGAGACCGATGACCGGTACGTCGACCAGTCCGGCGGTCACCGTCGGTAACGCGCCCTCGCGACCAGCGGCGACGATAAGTACGTCGTGGGCACGGAGCCGGTCGAGGCGGTCCGTCAGCCGGGTCAGTGCGGCCACGCCCACGTCGTCGATGCGCTCGACATCTGCGCCCATCTCGCGGACGATGGCGGCGGCCTCGCCGGCAGGGACGGCGTCGGAGGTACCTGCAGTGACGACGCCGACGCTTGCGGCCACCTCCGGGGCCTCGAAGTCGGGACCGTGGACCACTAACACGTCTGCCCGGTCGTCCAGACGAAGCGTCGCGTCGGGGTGGTCGGCATCCAGTCGCTTGCGTGTGGCAGTAAGCTGTGGCTCGTCGAGACGGGTAGCGATGGCTCGGCCGGTCGTCTCGAGGCTCGTGGCGACGAGTGTCGCCACTTCCTCGGCCGTTTTCTCCTCTGCGAGTACCGCCTCGGGGACGCCGCTCCGGGACACCCGTGCCGCATCGAACCGGCCGGCCTCGCTGGTCGCGTACCCCCGCAGTTTCGCTTCGGCTGCCTCGGGGCCCAGCTCGCCCGCGGCGACCGCTTCGAGTACCTCGCGCATGCCCGCAACCATGTGGCCGATACACTCTTACGTGTCGGTCCGACCAGACCGGCTCAAACCCCTGTCAGACGCAGTCTGAGCGGCGCAAACGGGAAAACTTATAAACAACCCTCTGGAATCACGCCCTGTATGGCAGACCTAATCGTCAAAGCCGCTGTCAAGGAAGAGCTCGATGATATGAACGTCGCGTCGGACTTCTACGACGCTCTCGACGAGGAAGTCGAAGAGCTTCTCGCCGACGCAGCGCGACGTGCATCGGAGAACGACCGCAAGACCGTTCAGCCCCGCGACCTGTAAGGCTGGACGCCTGCCTGCGTCCCCGCACCCCGTGACGTGAGGGGGGTCACGCGGCAGGTCCCTTCATTTCGTATTCACTCGATAGCGACAGCGCTGTCCTCTTTCTATAGCTCCCGGACCCTGACGCCCTCGTCCGTCCCGACGTATATCTCGTCCGCGATACCGACGAACAGGCCGTGTTCGACGACCCCCGGAATCGCCGACAGCGTTGCTGCCCGCTCGTCGGGACTGTCGATGGTCCCGAACTCACAGTCGAGCACGAGGTTCCCGTTGTCGGTGACGACGGGTCCGTCCTTGCACTCGGCGGCCCGAAGCGTCGCCTCGCCGCCGTGCTCGCGGACTGCGCCGCTGACCGTCTGACGTGCGTCGGGGACGACTTCGAGTGGAACTGGCGCGTCGAGTACCTCGGCTTCCTTGGTCGGGTCCGCGACGACGAGCAGGCGGTCGGCGGCGCTATCGACGATTTTCTCCCGTGTGTGGGCCGCGCCGCCGCCCTTTATCAGGTCGCCGCCGGCCACCTGGTCAGCGCCGTCGATGGCCAGGTCGGGCGTGGCCTCGTCCAGCGTGGTCAGCGGAATCCCCTCCTCGCGGGCGAGTTCCCGGGACTGGAAGGAGGTCGGGATACCCTCGATATCGAGGCCGGCATCGACTTCACGGCCGAGTGCGCGGACGGCGTGTGCTGCCGTCGACCCGGTCCCCAGTCCGACGACCATTCCGTCCTCGACTGCCGCGGCTGCGCGTTCCCCGGCGCGACGCTTCGCTTCCTCGGACCCTCCGCGTTTCATACTCGCCCAGACCACGCCGACGCGCAAAAATGGCCCGGTGGCCGCCAGCCGTTTGCCACACCAGCGCGTACGACCGGGCATGTCCACGACCATCGAGACGCCCGACGTTGACCAGTCCTGTGCCTACTGTGGCTGTGCTGTTTTCGACCACGACCCCATCTGTGTCCGGGACTGCACCGACGACTGCGGGTCACCCACCTACTACTGCAACCACGGCTGTCTGTCGGCCCACATCGACGCCGCGGGCCTCGCCGAGGGGACCTCCTGCGAGTGGTCGCCCTGAACTTTCCCCGGTAAGTGACCGTCTACTTTTTGGGGCGGCCCGCCGCCCACTTGGATATGTTCGGAACCAGTGGCATCCGCGGTCCAGTCGGGGAGGAGGTGACCGCCGACCTCGCGCTCGCGGTCGGGCGAGCGGTCGGCGTCGATGCTGACCGGGTTGTTCTCGGTCGTGACCCACGGGAGAGCGGGCAGGTGCTCGGTGACGCACTCGCGGCAGGACTGTGTGAGTCGGGGACCGACGTGGTCGATATCGGCCTGGCAGCGACTCCGACCATCGCTCGCGCAGTCGCGTGGGAATCGGCAGACGCCGGCGTCTCAATCACGGCCTCGCACAACCCCCCACAGGACAACGGCATCAAACTCTGGCAACCCAGCGGGCAGGCCTTCGATGCCGAGTTGCGCGAGCGCATCAGCGAGCGCGTTCGCGAGGGAGCAACAGACCTCGCCGACTGGACCGGGCTGGGCGAGCGCTCGACGGCAGACTACCGGGGACGCCATCGCGAGGCGCTGGTCGACAGCGTCACGCTTGCCGAGGAACTGTCAGTGGTCGTCGACGTGGGCAACGGGGCCGGCGGTGTCACCGTCGACGCCCTGGAAGCACTCGGCTGTGACGTGGAGACGCTGAACGCCCAGCCCGACGGTGCGTTCCCGGGCCGCCCGAGCGAACCGACCGCCGAGCACTGTGAGTCGCTTGCTGCCCTCGTGGGTAACACCGATGCAGACCTCGGTATCGCCCACGACGGCGACGCAGACAGGATGCGGGCGGTCACCGGCGACGGCGAGTTTCTCTCCGGTGACGAGACGCTGGCCATCTTCGGCCGTGCGGCTGCGAGCGAAAGCGACCGGGTCGCCGTTCCCGTCGACACGAGTCTCGCCGTCGCGGATTCGCTCGCGGCGGCCGGCATCGAGACCACCCGAACGCCGGTCGGCGATGTCTACGTCGCCGAGCGAGCGAGCGAGGACGGCGTCGCCTTCGGCGGCGAGCCAAGCGGAGCGTGGATATGGCCGTCGGAGACGCTCTGTCCGGACGGCCCGCTGGCGGCCTGCAAACTCGTCGAACTGGCCGCCGAGCGGCCGCTGTCGGCCCGTGCAGCCGACATCGAGACCTACCCGATTCGACGCACCAGCGTCGAGGTCGAGGACAAGACAGCCGTGATGGAGCGGGTCAGGAAACGCGTTCAGGAGCGGTACGAGGAGGTGTCGACGCTCGATGGCGTTCGCGTCGACCGTGGCGACGGCTGGTTCCTGATTCGTGCCAGTGGGACCCAACCGCTGGTCCGGATTACTGCAGAAGCACGCGAGCCCGAACGCGCCGAGCAAATCTTCGTGGAGGCGTCAGACCTGCTCGACAGCGCCCGGTGACAGAAGTCAGCGACGCTACCCGCGCCTGGTCGAGCGTGCCTGTCGCACATCGGCACCGTCCCGGATTTTGTCCTCACACTGTGGACACACCCTCGGTTTATCGATCCCGTTTGGCGTGAACACACGCGCATAGTCAGCCGTCACAAATGCACCGCAGTTCTGGCATTCCGGCATACAGGTGAATCAAAGGCATCATCCATCTTAATTATTGGTGGTATGGTATTAACCCACACTGTCCTCGCCCTGCGATTGTGGTAATGATTACCACACTTGTGACAAGCCAACTGTCCCGGTGCCTGCGTCTCAGTTCTCGAAGACGAACTCGAAGCGCTGTGTGGGGCCTCGATGACTTTATCGGCGAGACTTTACTCCCGACTGCCGTCAGCGTAGACAGCGTAGGTGACCGTTTCGCGGAAGTCCTCCCCGACGGCGCTTTCGGCGTCGATACCAAGAAGCGTCGCCAGCCCGTCGATGTCTTTTCGGTCGAGTCCCCTCGACGGCGACAACTGCTGCTTGCGTTATGTCGGACTGTCGCTGGCAACTGCCGTCGTTTGACCAGCAATCGGGGTGTGGGGTTGGACATCGTGTGGCCGGACAGGCATGAGCTTACATGCCGATTCTGGCCGGACTGGGACCTCTAACGCAGGATATTGAGGGATAGGACTCAAAAAGCGTTTCCCTGTCGTCAGTACTTGTGTTCCTACCGCTGGTCGGTGGCGGTGAGGGTCCCGTCTTCGTCGAGTTCGAGGACGAAGTCGAACAGTTCCCGGAACCGGCCGAGTTCCTCGTCGTCGTGTACCTCGGCGGCGACGTGGAACAGTCCAACGGCGTCGCGGTCGGCCAGTCGCTCCTGCAAGGCACGCACTGCCTCGCGGGCCTGCCCGGCGTCGGCATAGTAGCTCATCTCTGTGATGGAGTCGACACTGACCCGGCGTTTCCCGTCCGTTTCGGCGAGGAACGTTTCGGTCTGATCGACGATACCGTCGAGGTCGTCCGGCGAGGAGACGTACTGTACGTCGTCGCTTTTACGCCGGGAGTAGCCTCGCTCGACGGAGAGGGTGTCCAGAATCGTCGCCCGCTGTTCGTCCACCTCGTAGTAGTCGAGTTTCTGTTTGACCTCACGCGCGGTCGTCCGGGTCGAGACCACAAGCAGGTGGTCGGTATCCGTCTTCAGAAAGTCCGTATCGACGCGGTCGGTCTCGGCCGTACTCGGGTGGACCAGCAGGATGCTCGTGCCGCCGGGTACTGTCTCCGGCGTGTTCTCAATCGCCAGCTCGTAGTCCATATACCCCGGAAAGCGCCGGGACGCTCTTAAGGATACGGGTCCGGGTGACACCTGCTTCGCCGGGGTGTTCCCGAACGGCCGACGGTATCACTCCGGCAACTCGTGTTGCAGGCCAGCCTCTTGGACTGCCTCGGCTAACTGTTCGCAGTCGAGGACGGTCACGTCGAGACTTTCCGCTCGCTCCCGCGTTGCCGACGTGAGCGACCCCGTCGTGACCAGTGTCGCGCTGTCGGCTCCCTGGCTGCTGTCTCGTGTGGTCGCACACCGTCGAAGGACCGTCTCGGTGAGCGTGCCGCCGTCGGGTCGGTGAACCGTCCACAGCAACAGCCGCTCCTCCCCGTCCTCTGCCATCGCCACGACATCGTAGACGGCCTTCGTCGTCGACGAGAACACCGTCGTCGACCATCCCCGCTGTTCCCAGAGTTCCGCGACGAACTCCGTCAGTTCCGCCTCGTCCAGCGCCCGGAGTCTCTCAACCAACACGTCGACCGATATCCCGTCTGGACTCTCAGTTTCGATCCGGTCTTCGGTGCCAGCTCCCTCCGTTGCCGGGCCGTTGTTGCTCTTTGCTCGTGTGGTTGCCGTCGACTCGTTTCCATCCGACAGGCTCTCAGCCTCTTCGGCCTCCGGTTCTGTTCCAGCCGTCCGGCCCGGGTCTTCTTCGGGATACGGGTCAATCTCGCTGTTTTCCAGCACGTTCGTCTTTGCTACCTCGGTGTTGCTCTCCTCGGCCGCATCCTCCCCAGTGTCGCTCCCTCCTGCCGCGGTCTCCCCAATCTCGCTTTCTTCGGTGTTACTCACGACTGCGTTCTCCGGTGCCTGTGGTTCGTCCTCGGCTGACTCCCGACTGGCCTCAGAGTCCGCCGCATCCACCGAGGAGACATCCGCTATCGGCGTCGCTTCATCTTCGGGTTCGGTCCCTGACCGGGGGCCTTCGTCGCCGACCGGCCCAGATTCCCTCTCTGCGCGCCGAATCGCCGGTGTCGGGTCCGACTGTTTCGGGCGCTCAGCCTCGGGTCCATCGCTGGGGGGTTCCGACTCCGCAGCGTCTGTCGATGGGACCGTCTCGTCTCCGTTACCAGTGTCCGCCGCTGACTCCGTGGCGATATCCGCGACCGCCAGTGTCGACTCGTCGGTCCCTTCCGGTGGGAGGACTTCGCCGGCCTTCCGCTTGCGCAGTTGTGACAGTCGTTGCTCGAACGCATCGACCTGTTCGGGGGCGAGTTCCGCTGCGATTTCGCGGCCCCGAGTGAGGTGTTCCTCGGCCCGTTCGTAGGCCTGGTTCGCTTGCTCTTTGCTGTCGTTCCGGACGATTCTATCCCCGGCGGCCAGCCACTCTTCGCCGGCCTTGCTGTGGGCGTCGAGTGCGTTCTCTGTGGCCTCGACTGCACGTTTTTCGGCCGTTTCGCGGTCGGTGATGAACGTTCGGTCCTCCTTACCCCAGTCCAGCGTGACCGCCTCGCGATAGCAGGTCAGCGCCGTCTCCCACTCGGCGGCAGCCTCGTCAGCGTCCTCGGCGGCCATGGCCACCTCGCGAGCGGCCCTGGCGTCGGCCATGGGTGCGACCCGGAGGACCTCTCGTTCCTTGACGACTCCCCTGAGACGAGCCTGTAGCGCCTCGTCAGTCGGAACGTTCCCGTCGGCCGCCAGCGCCCGCTCGTACTCTTCGACGGCGTGTTCGTATTCCTCGGCCGCCCGCTCGAAGTCGTGGTTGCGCTTCCAGGCGTCCTGTGCCGTTGCGTGATGGTGTGCGCCCTTGGTCGCGGCAATCTCCTGTTCGAGTTGGCGCAGGCGGTCCAGCAACAGTCCCGTCTTCTCCGACAGCGCCTGCGTGGCCCCACTGCCGACCGTCGAGACTCGTTCTGTGGCTGTCTCCATCTTTGTGGCGACATCGGAGAGAACCTGCCGGGCGGCCCCGAACTTCCCCGCGTCGAGGTGTTCCCGGCTGGCTTCAATCTGCTCGCTGGCCTCATCGGTGAGCCTGCGTGCGTTTGCCCACGTCTGCGCGGCGTCGTCGAGCGCTGTCGCTACGTCGCTGGCATCGCCACGGACCGGAAAGCGCCAGACCTCCCCGTCGATGGTCTCCAGTGTCAGGGCGCTTTTCAGGAACCCACTGCTCTCCACGTCAGCCTCGACAATCTCGTCCAGCGGGACCGATTTCACACTGTCGCCCCCAGTTTGCCCGACGAGCACGACGACCTGACAGTCCGTTACGACCGCGAGTGCCTGATGGTCGCTCTCTGGCACCAGTTCCTCCGTCGTCGGTCCTGCCGCCACCGTCAGACCGGCCTTCTTGTTCCGGAGCACGTACTGCGGTTGCTCATACTCCGCGAGATACGCCGTCGGCGGATCACCACTCAGGTATTCCGTATCGAGCAACCCACCGGACGTACTCGTCAGTAAATCCGCCCCTTTCGTTTCAGACACCTCACGTATTCGGTCCATGACCCTCTTGGCCTGGCAAGCAATCACTGCCAGCAGACCTAAAGACTTCTCCCCGCCTCATGTCAGAATTCTATTCTGTCTTCCTGAGTTTTATATCCGAACCCGGGACCACCCACGTCCGATGTTGCGACAGACCGGAGGCCGTCGAGATGGCTGAACGAGCAGTCTGCGTCCGACGCGACAGTCGGGATGACTGGCACGTCTCCGTCGCACAGTGGGGTGGTACGGAGACAGCTATCGCTGCCGTGTGCGACGGGACGGAGCCGACTGCCCTCCTGGATTGCTCCTGGCGGTCACGACCTGCTGTATCGGACTTTCGAGCAGCCATCACTCACCTCGACTACCTCGGCACGGCGGCCCTCTACCGTATCGACCCCCAGGCGTCGGAGCAGGCGGCGACTGTCTTCCTGCCGCTGTGGTTCGGCCTCCCGCTCGCCGAGGTGACTGCCAGTCCGTGTCTCGGTGGGCTGGTCGCCGTCGACTCCCTCGCCGAAGTCCGCACACTGCGTCGTCGGTTCCGAACCCTGAAATCACGGCTTGCCGACGGTATCGTCGCCGGACTGGTCTCGCTTCCGGCCGCTGGAGCTACGCTTTATGAGGCAATCACAGGACTCCACGGTCGCGAGCGATACGTAACGCCGCTTCCCGGAACGACCATAGGTTTTTCACAGGGGACGGGGCCAGACAGCCCGTGACCTGAGAACGGGTGTGGCGTGGTTCGCGGGAGTGTGACACCACACGCCACATGCGAGCAGTCGTCGGTGTCACCTGTTCGCCCCAACAGTGCTGTTTTAGTACACTGCTCGACTACCACGGGACGTGACCGACCGAGTGCGGACGGTTCGTGACCCGGACCCAGCCCAGGCGCGTTCGCTCGTCGAAGAGGGTATCGAACGCGACGCAGTCGTGACACTGTTTGGCCGCTGCACTGTCGAGTACGACGGCCGCGCGGCCAGCACGCTCGGCCCCGGAGACCGACTGGTCGTGCTCAAACCAGACGGGACGGCGCTGGTCCACACTGACGAGGGTCAGCAGCCGGTGAACTGGCAACCGCCCGGCTGCACACACGAACCTGCTGTCGAGGACGGACAGTTCGTCATCTTCAGCGAACGGACGACTCCCGAGGAGTTTCTGACCGTCCGCTTCGAGCACGTCGACCACGCCGGGGCGCTTGATGGGTCCGACCCCAGCGCACTCGATTTGACGGGGACGGAAGCCGACCTCAAAGAGCGGATTCTCGCGGACCCCGACCTCGTCGAGTCGGGCTTCGAGCCGCGGGCGACCGAGCGGGACACCCCCGCAGGTGCCGTCGACATCTACGGCGAGGACGCCGACGGAAACGCGGTCGTCGTCGAACTCAAGCGTCGTCGTGTCGGCCCTGACGCCGTCGGTCAGCTCACCCGCTACGTCGACGCCCTGGAGCGAGACCTCCACGCTGAGGTTACTGTCCGTGGTATTCTCGTCGCGCCCTCGGTGACCGACAGGGCTCGCAAGCTCCTCGCAGAGCGAGGTCTGGAGTTTGTCTCGCTCACACCCGACCCGGGGACGGCTCTCTCGGAGTAGTTACTCCTGGCCGACGTGCTCGACACGGAGCGCAAGCAGTGCAACGGCCTCGCCCGCGGTCTCCAGTTCTTCGGCGGTCAGGTTCGTGAACGGCACCTCGAAGACGACGCTGTCCGGTGTTATGGTAAATGTTCCCGGGGCGTCGACAGCCAGCATCGCGTCCCGGGTGTCGGCGGTGAGGATTGCGGCGACGTTCTCTTCGGACCCTGTAATCGTCACCCTGCTGTCGAGCGCGTCGTCGCCGGTGGTCAGCCCGTCGGCGTCGGCCAGTTCGTCGTCGATGATGCGGACGCGAAAGGAGGCGTCCACCCCTTCGACAACGGTACGGATACGGGTATGCCCGGGCGAGAGCGGCCCGGTCACGTCCGTCGTGACGGTGACGGATTTACCGTGGACGATAGCCTGAAAGTCGGCTGTGTGCCCGGCCGGGCCACGGTCGTACGACGAGGCTGTCATCAACTGGTTCCAGTGGCGTCGCTCCCGGACACCGAGTGCGACTAATCCGAGTAGCCAGAGCACACTCCCTCCACCGACGGTGACTGCGGTCGGTGCCAGCCACGACAGCACTCCCTCGAGGAGAACAACAGCTCCGCACACGAGAACCGTCCACACGACCTGGAGGATTCGCGTGCCGGTGTAGCGACGCCGGTCTGCCATCGTCGCCGACTCCGCGGCCGGAGGGCAAAAAGCCACGTGGTGGCAGGTCTTTATTCGTCGATGGCGCTTTCGAGGTCGGCGAGCGTGTTCAGCGCCTCCAGCGGCGTCATCGTCGCCACGTCGACCGCTGCGAGCGTCTCGCGGACCTCCGTGGACAGGTCTCTGTCGGCCTGATTGCTGTTCCAGTTTGTCGACTCATCGCCGGTCTGTGTGTCTGCGTCGACAGCCGGAGCGTCGTCGACGGTGGCGTGGCCGTTCGTTCGTGGGCTCTCGCCGGGTGGTCGGTCGCTGCGCTCGCTGTCATCGAGCAACGTCCGTGCCCGGGAGACGACGGCGTCGGGGACGCCGGCGGTCGAGGCCACCTCCACGCCGTAGGAAGCCGCCGCCGCCCCGCGCTCGACGGCGTGTTCGAAGACCACGTCACCGTCCTCGTGATGGGTCCGGAAATGAAGGTTGTAGACGCCTGAGAGCTCGGTTGCGACGCCGGTCAGCTCGTGGTGGTGTGTCGCAAACAGCGTCCACGCGCCAATTTCGTCGTGGACGTACTCGGTGACGGCACGGGCGATAGCGAGCCCATCGGCGGTGCTGGTCCCGCGGCCCACCTCGTCGAGGAGGACCAGCGATTGCTCCGTGGCGTGGTCGAGGATGTCCGCGAGTTCGGTCATCTCGACCATGAACGTCGACCGGCCGCCGGCGATGTCGTCGCTGGCACCGACGCGGGTGAACACCCGGTCGACCAGTTCGATGCGGGCCGCCGTCGCCGGGACGAAGCTCCCGGCCTGAGCGAGCACCGTGATGAGCGCGACCTGCCGCATGTAGGTCGACTTCCCGCTCATGTTGGGCCCGGTGATGACCGCGAACGGCTCAGCCCCGGTGAGACGAGTCTCGTTGGGGACGAACGACTCCTCGGTGCGCTCGACGACGGGGTGGCGGCCGTTCTCGATGTGGATGCCATCGACCTGTGGGCCGTGGCCGTTGTCTGTGGGGCCGTCACTGTCGGGGTCGGCCACGACCGGCCGGGTGTAGCCGTACTCGGCGGCGACGGTGGCAAACGAGACCAGCACGTCCAGTTCCGCGAGCGCGTCGGCGAGTGCCTGTACCCGCTCGGAGTCGGCGGCGACGGTCGCTCGTACGTCGGTAAAGAGGTCATACTCCAGTTCGTCGGCGCGTTGCTCGGCGGAGAGAATCTCGTCTTCGCGCTCTTTGAGTTCGGGCGTGTAGTACCGCTCCGAGTTCTTCAGCGTCTGTCGGCGCTCGTAGTCCTCGGGCACGCTGTCGAGATTCGCGTCGGTCACCTCGATATAGTAGCCGTGGACGGCGTTGTGGCCGACTTTCAGCGAGTCGATGCCGGTGCGCTCGCGCTCGCTCGCTTCGAGGTCGTCTATCCACGCCTTCCCGTCGCGCTCGGTCTCACGGAGCTGGGACAACTGGTCGTCGTAGGACGGCTTGATGATGTCGCCGTCGGTAATCTCCCGGGCGGGGTCTGCCTTGATGGCGTCGCCAATCAGCGAGCGCATATCCTCAAGTGGGTCAAGCCGGTCACGCAGTGACCGCAACTTCTCGCAGTCAGCGTCGCCAAGCGCCTCTCTGAGGGCCGGCACCACGTCAAGCGTCTCCTTCAGCGACCGTAAATCACGGGCGTTGGCACGACCGCGGGCGATACGGGAGATGAGTCGCTCGATGTCGTACACGTCCCGCAGTTGCTCGTGGAGGCGCTCGCGGGCCTGGACTGCGCCCCGAAGCTCACCGACAGCGTCGTGGCGGGCGACGATACGCTCGCGTTCGACGAGCGGCCGCCGGAGCCAGTCGGTCAGCCGGCGTCGACCCAGTGCGGAGGCTGTCTCGTCGACGACGTCCACGAGCGTCAGTCCCTCTCGGCCGTGGACTGCCCGGCGCTGGAACAGCTCCAGACTCTCCAGCGCCACGGCGTCGAGCAACATGTACTCCCGGGGGTCGTACCGCGTGAGGTGGTTCAGGTAGTCCAGCCGGCCGTCGTCGCCGCCGCGGGCGTACTCCGCGTACGACAGGAGTGCGCCACAGGCCCGGACCTCGCCGTCGCCGGCCAGTAGCCGGTCGGGTGCGCCGAAGTAGTCTGTGAGTGTCTCGCGGGCGTTTTCAGCCTCGAAGGCGGCGGTTTCGTAGGGGCTGACCACACAGTCGTCGGGCAACACCGCGGCGTCGGCGTCGGGACCCACGATGGCCTCGGCGGGGGCAAAGCGGCTGAGTTCGTCGGCTACCGTTCCGGCGTCGCGGTCGCTGGTCGCGTAGAAATCCCCCGTCGACACGTCGAGCACTGCCATCGCGTTCGTCTCGCCAGCAGTGACGGCGGCGACGTAGTTGTTGTCCTCGTCGGTGAGCAGTTCGTCCTCGGTGAGCGTGCCCGGCGTGACGATGCGGGTCACGGCGCGGTCGACGACCCCCGTCGCCTCTTCGGGGTCTTGCACCTGGTCGGCAACGGCGACGCGATAGCCCGCGTCGAGCAGCCGCTCGATGTAGGACTCGGCGTTATCGATTGGAACCCCGGCCATGGCGTACTGGCCGGTCGAGTCCTCCCGTTTGGTGAGCGTAATCTCACAGAGGCGGGCGACCTGCTCGGCGGCCTCACAGAAGGCTTCGTAGAAGTCACCGACCTGGAAGAGGACGAGCGCGTCGTCGTACTGCGCACAGAGGTCGAAGTACTGGGCCATCATCGGCGTGAGGTCCTCGCGGCGCTCGGCCATCTTTTCGGGTGGACCCAGTGCAGCGTTCATAGACGGCACCCGGGCGGCCGAGAGGAAATAGCTTTCAGTTCAGGACAGGTCGGCCCGCTCGAAGCGGAGGTAGCCGATGACGACGGGGACGACAATCCAGACCAGCAACAGGAGGAACACGAACCAGTTTTGCAGGTAAAACGGCGCATCACTCAACTCGGGAATCAGGCCGAGTTGCTTTGCCTCTGCCTCCGTGACGTTGACCAGCAGTTCCGGCTGGACGATGGCGCTGAACAGCCTGTCGTAGGCCCCCCGTGGTGAGAGGACCTGAATCAACTCGACGGTGTTCGAGTCGAGACTCGTGTCGAATGCCTCTTCGGCGATGAAGTTGATGCCGTTGACCAGTCCGCCCCAGACGCCTGTCGCGAAGACGATGGCCACACCGATTGCGGGTGCCATCGCCCGAGACCGCGTCGTCGCGTTCGCCGAGATGCCGACCGAGAGACCGACGAACGCCAGCCCCAGCAGCGCTGTCAGGACCATCGAGGTCAGGAATGGGCCGACGGGGAATCCGTCATACAGCGGCACACTCACGATGGTCCCGACGAGAAACGCCACGACCGTCGCCAGCAGGACGATTGCGGCCCGGCCGAGGAACTTCCCGGTGACCACTTCCAGCCGTGAGGCCGGAAGACTGAGCAGGATGTTCAGCTGCCCGGACTCGCGTTCGCCGGCGATGGCCAGATACGACGCAATGACGGCCGTTATCGGGACAAAAATGCCAGCGGGTGCAGTGATGAGTCCGACAGCCGTTTCCCCGGTTACGTCGTCGCCAAAGTAGCCGATGCCGGCCGTCGCCAGCACGACAATCAGCGTGAACAGCCCGACGACTCCCCAGACGAGCCACGATCGGCGAGCGTAGTTGAAGTCGTGTTTGGCAATCGAGAGGATTCGGTTCATGAGGTCACCTCCGTGCGTTCGCCGTCACCAGTGTAGGCGGCAAACAGCGCCTCCAGGGATGCTTCAGTCGTCTTGATGTCCTGAACTGTCGCCCCGGCATCGCGGACGCGGTCGATGACGGTAATCTTCGCGCCAGGGTCCGACACGGTCACTTCGACCGTGTTTGGCTCCGTCCTCGCATCGGAGATGCCAGCGATGTCCGAGAGGTTGAGTTGCGGAACGGTGTCGACAGTGAGCGTCATCGTCGACCCGGTTCCGGTTTCCTCGCGGAGGCCGTCGATGGTGTCGACGGTGACGAGCTGTCCGCTGGCGAGGATGCCCACGCGGTCACAGACCGCCTGCACCTGTTCGAGAATGTGGCTGGAGAAAAAGACCGTTGCGCCGCGCTCGGCGTGGTCGAGAACGATATTGCGCATCTCGCGGGCCCCGTTGGGGTCCAGCCCGTTGGTCGGTTCATCGAGGATGAGCAACTCGGGGTCGCCGGCGATAGCCATCCCGAGCGCAAGGCGCTGGCGCATCCCCTGAGAGTAGTCGCCGGCCTTTCGCTTTGCGTCCTCGGGGTCAAGGCCGACCCGGTCGATGATGTCGTCCGGGTCGTCAGTTGCGTCTTTCAACTCGATTGCCATCTCGATGTGCGCACGGCCGGGCAGGCGCGGGTACAGTTCGTACCCCTCCGGAAGAACCCCGATACGCTTCCGTATCTGAGTACTCTCTGCCTGTGCGTCGTGGCCAAGCACCGTCGCGGTGCCGCTGGTCGGCCGAACGAAGTCGAGCAACATGTTGATAGTCGTCGACTTGCCGGCCCCGTTCGGGCCCAAAAAGCCGAATACTTCGCCCTCTTCGACGGTCAGATCGAGCCCGTCGACGGCGCGGACGTTCTGTCCGTAAACCTTCGTAAGATTGTGTGTCTCGATAGCTGCCATATCGGGGACCTCGTACGGAATTGCTCGGCGTCCCCGGGCATAACAGTGCTGGTACCGGTCGCTATCGACGGGGTAGACAGCAAAAAGTGACCGACCCTACGCGCTTACGTCGACTGTTCGGTTGGACTGGAGCCACGCAGTCTCTTCGTCCCGGTCATAGATGACCAGGTCGCCGTCGGCCGTCTCGATGGCTCCGTACCGCTCGTCGCTTTCGGTGTCGGTCTTCGATTCCATTGGTTGTCTCGGGCCATGCCGACCCGCTATTAGCATATTGGTGCGTAGAGTGAATAAATGTTTCGCGTATTGGCGGACACGACAACATAACGTTTCATTATATCGCCAGAATATGTTATTTTGGGTAGTGTTTGGTGGAGTGTGCAAGTCTTTTGTAATCATAGTCTGTAACACGCCTCGCTGAGAACCGCTCCCGTCGGCTCCGTCACATCACCTCTTTGTATCAGCCAGTAATACAACACGGTATGACCCGCAATCCTGCACCAGTGACGCCGCCAGTCGCGTTGACGATTGCCACGAGTGACTCCGGTGGCGGCGCCGGCATCCAGGCAGACCTGAAGACGATGGAGGCAGGCGGTGCCTTCGGGACGAGTGTCCTCGTCGCGACGACGGCACAGAACACACAGGGCGTCGAGAGCATTCACACGCTCCCGGTCGAGGAAATCCGCGCGCAGTTCGATGCTGTCGTCGACGATTTCGCCGTCCGTGGGGCCAAGACCGGCATGCTCGCCACGACCGAGGTCGTCGAAACTGTCACCGAAGCAACCCGGGAAGCGGACTTTCCAGTCGTCGTCGACCCGGTGATGGTCGCAGCGTCCGGCGACCGACTGCTCGAACCCGAAGCCGAGGCCGCCTACGAGGACCTCATCGCCGAGTCGGCGCTCGTGACGCCAAACGCCGACGAGGCCGAAGTGCTGACCGACGCCACCGTCGAGGACAGCGCCGACGCACGACAGGCCGGCGAGGCACTCGTCGAAATGGGTGCCGACGCCGCACTGGTAAAAGGCGGTCATCTCTCCGAGGAGGATGTGGTGGACGTGCTGGTCACCCCCGACAGCGTCGAGACAATCCGACACGAACGGGTCGACACCGACGCCACGCATGGCTCCGGGTGTACGCTCTCCTCGGCCATCGCGACGCGGCTGGCTTACGGCGACGACGTATCGACGGCCGTTCGGACGAGCGTCGACCTGCTCGCGCGAGCGGTCCGGTACAACCTCGATGTCGGCGAGGGCCCCGGTGCCGTCCATCATATGGTTTCGGTCCGCGACCAGGCCGAACGGGACCCGACCGCCGAGCGCGTTGCGGAACTGGTCAACCAGTTCGTCCGGCAGGACGTGGCTCCGCTGGTCCCCGAGGTGGGGATGAACGTCGTCGGCGCGACCCCCTACGCGGAGGTGCCCGCCGAGTGTGTCGCCGTCGAGGGTCGCATCACCAGAACCCTCGATGGCGCAGCGCCCACGCGTGGGGTCCGCTTTGGGGCCTCCACCAACGTCGCGAGCTTCTTGCTGGCGATGCGTGAGACCGAGGCTGACCTTCGGTTTGCGGTCAACTGCCGGCTGAACAGCGACGTGCGGGCTGCACTCGACGAACTCGACGGCCCGGTCATCGAGTCCGACCGCGAGGACGAGTCTACGGACGCGTCGATGGAGTCGGATGCTTCCTCCGCATCCGGCGACGAGACGCCGGTGGCTGCCATCAGCCACGGCGGTGAGGGTATCGAACCGATGGTGTTCCTGCTAGCTGCGGACTCCGCCGCGCTGGCGGACCGCACTGCGACGCTACTTGCGGCGGTGCGCGACGAGGAGTAGTCCCGCAAGCGCCAGCACCGTCACAGCCACACCGAACCCGGGCCCGCTCTCGCCGGCGGTCCCCTCTCCGTCGCCCGTTTCTCCGCTCGTCGCCTCGCCGACGGTGACGGTCACCGACTGCCCACCAGCCCCGAACTCGTACTCGCCGGGGTCGGTCAGCGTGGCCGTTGCTGATACCTCGGTGCTCCCGCCTGCATCGAGTCGAACGTGGCGAGACGCCAGCGTCTCCCCGCCGCGTCGAATCGTTACGGTTCCGTTTCCGGGTCTGTTGGCGCTGTTTTCGACGGTCGCAGTCACCCGAACTGTGCCGCTCCCCGCTATCTGTGTCCGGTTCACGGCCAGGTCGGTCACCGTCGGCGTCGCCGGTTCGACCACTTCGACCGCGAGTTCGTCCTCGCCGGTCGACAGCGTGAAAGTCCCCGGTGTGTCGAACGTGGCCCGGACGCGTTCGGTGACGCTCTCGCCGGCCAGGGCCGTCCCCGTCCGGGTGGCAATCGTTTCGCCGTCGCGGGCGACCGTCAGTTCGTACTCGCCCTCACTCCCGCCGATGTTTGTCACGTTGACGTCGGCGGTCAGCGTCTCGCCGGGGACCAGCACCTCGCTGGCAAGCGTCCGGTTACGGTAGGGCCCGCTGACCCGGAGACCGTTGCTCCCGGCTGTCGGGAATGCATACGCGAACTGTGCCGGGAGGCGCTGGAAGGCCTCGCTGTGTGCGATTTGTGACCATACCTCTGGTCGCGTCGTCGTCTCGGTGTACTGCCGGGCGGCGCTTTGTGGGGTCGACCCGGCGACGCTCCCGATGTACCCGAGCAAGTCCGACTGCCTGACGAGCGTGGACTGGCTGTTCATCCGGCCGAAGACTGCCTGCAGGGTACTCTCCCGCCCTGTCGCCAGCCGTATGCGGCGGTCTATTTCCCCGGTGGCGAGTGCGCCGACGTAGTAGTTGCCGCCGGTCCCGTCCCACGTGTCGTTGTCGGCCAGCACGACATCGCCGTAGCGACTCCGGGTCCCGCGGTCGAGATACTGTCTGAACGCTTCGAAATCGATGCGACCCTGCTCAAGTGTCAGGAGGCCGGCGTAGTACTCCGCGAAGGCCTCTTTGGTCCACCGGGTCGTGTCGGTAGTCTCGTAGTCCTGCCGGGTGTGGACGTATTCGTGAATCCAGACGTTGTTCGCGGTGTCGACGGGTTCGTCGGCGACGCCGTAGAAGTCGCGGTCGCCGGTCTGGAGCCCCCGCACGGCCCAGGGGACCGTCGCCGGTGCGACGAACATCAGCACCTGCCGGTCGCGGTCGCCGACCCGGAGCGTGCCGGAGGTGTCCATCACCGTCTGGAACACGTCGCTACGGTCGGGCTGGAGGTCCGCGGCGTCGGGGACCACGAGTCGAAACCGCTGGTCGTGGGCCTGTCGCTCGTAGGTCTCGTGAGAGCCGAGGAAGACGAGTGACTGCCCGGCGACGCCCTCGCCGGCGGTCGTGTTGATTCGTTCGACGGTCGGCTCCGGCTGTCGAAACCGAAAGGAGAGGTCCGGGCCTGGCCGGCGTTGCAGCAGCGCCCAGTCGCCTTTGTCGACGAACATGAACCGGCCGTCACTGCCGATGGGGCCGCTCACGTCGGCGGTCCGGTTCACCTCCGCAGTGTAGGTCAGCGTCGGCGTCCGCGTCGACTGCTCGGATTCCTTCCAGACGGAGCCGCTGTCCGTCTTCTCGAAGCCGTTCCGTCGTGGGTTCACCGCGTCAGCAGGGAATTGTGTTTTCACTTCGACAACGTTGTCGGGAATGGTGAACTGCCACTGGATGTCCACCCGTCCGGGCTGGTCGGGTGTCAGCCGGTACTCCTGTGTGACGGTGAGTGTGCTGCTCTGAGCCGGTGTTGTTCCGACTGCGCCGTCGCTCCCGTTGGCCAGCGTCGTCACGACGCGTTCGTTCGTCGCTGCCGTCGTGTTGCCATCGTCGGCCGCTGCCACGCTGACGCCCGCGACGATGCCGAGGCCAAGAACCACGAGAACAACCGCCGTCCGGAACGCGCCTCTGCGCATTGCCCGGTGTTACTTGCCCGCAGTCAAAAGGCTTCAGGCCGGAAGCCAACTCTCTCTGAGATGTCATTATTCTACAATCGAGTGGGAACCAGCGTGTTGGGACGCCCTGCCAGTCGGTTCCCTTACTTCGCACCGACAACTCTCTATTCCTCGGCTGGATGTCCCGGTAGCCCGTTGCTGTAGCGAACACTGCCACTCCTCTCCCATCTTATTGAACAGCCCTTCAATAGAGTGCGTGGGCTGGCTTTGAAAGGGGCCGTATAGGCGCGTCCAGTAGGGCACTAATCATAATATATAACTATCTGCCACCAAGACAATTGAATGATGTCTCAATCGACGGAGCGGCTTCGGCGGTACCTCGACGACGAACTCGGCGAGTGCCGCAGTGAGGATGTCGACAGGCGGCTCGATGAACTCGGGGCGCTAGAGACGGCACTCGGGTCCGACCGGGTCGGCACCGAACTGGACGTGTTGTCGGCGCTGGCCAACGAGACGCGCCTGACGCTGGTCCGGGCGCTGGTCGCTGCCGGGGAGGAACTCTGTGTCTGTGAACTCGACGCCATCGTCGATGTCAGCGAGAGCGCCATCAGCCACGCGCTGTCGACGCTGTCGGAGGCGGGGCTGGTCGAGGGGCGCAAAGACGGCCGCTGGAAGAAATACCGCGCGACCAACCGCGCCGTCGCGCTGGTGACCGTCCTCGACGGGAGCATCGGCGAGTCCGGCGTTGCACACACTGGTACTGCGAGGCCGGACGATGAGTAACGCCCACGAACACGGGCCGGACTGTGGCTGTGAGTCCTGTGGCGACCCGCGGTCGATGGACTTTCTGGACAAGTATCTCACCGTCTGGATTTTCGGGGCGATGGCCGTCGGCGTCGGACTTGGCTACGTCGCTCCGTCGGTGACACAGCCGATTCAGGACCTCCACCTGGTCGAGATTGGCCTCATCCTGATGATGTACCCGCCGCTTGCGAAAGCCGACTACTCGCGGCTCCCCACCGTCTTCAGCAACTGGCGGGTGCTGGGGTTGAGCCTCGTCCAGAACTGGCTCATCGGCCCGACCCTGATGTTCGGGCTCGCGGTCTTCTTCTTCAGCGGACTCGTGCCCGGCCTGCCTGCCCGCCCCGAGTACTTCCTCGGACTGGTCTTCATCGGGATGGCCCGGTGTATCGCGATGGTACTGGTCTGGAACGAACTCGCCGAGGGCTCGACGGAATATGTCACCGGACTCGTGGCGTTCAACAGCCTCTTCCAGATTCTTACCTATGGCGTCTACGTCTGGTTTTTCGCACTCTTCTTGCCCCCGGTGCTCGGGATGGAATCGCTGGTGGCCGGCATCACCACTTTCGACATCACGGTGGGGCAGGTGTTCGAGGCCATCTTCATCTTCCTCGGGGTCCCCTTCGCCGCTGGCTTCCTGACGCGCTATGTCGGCACGCGGGTCAAAAGCGAGCCGTGGTACGACGAGGAGTTCGTCCCCCGAATCGACCCGCTCACCCTCGTTGCGCTTCTGTTTACCGTCATCGTGATGTTCGCCACGCAGGGGAACAACATCGTCGCCGCGCCCGGGGACGTGTTGCTCATCGCGGTGCCGCTGACCATCTACTTCGTCGTGATGTTCCTGGTCAGTTTCGGCATGGGCCGGGGCATCGGCGCGGATTACTCCACGACGACGGCAATCGGTTTCACCGCCGCGAGCAACAACTTCGAACTCGCCATCGCCGTCGCCGTCGCCGTCTTCGGCGTCGGGTCCGGCGTCGCCTTCGCCACCGTCGTCGGCCCGCTCATCGAGGTGCCAGTGTTGCTGGCGCTGGTCAACGTCGCGCTGTATTTCCAGCGGCGCTTCGACTGGGCCGGGTTCGACACCGGAAGCCTCGACAGACAGACGCCTGCGGACACGCCTGACGACGACTAACCATGACAGCAGACACTGACGATACGATTCGCATCGCCTTCATGTGCGTCCAAAACGCCGGCCGCTCACAGATGTCGACGGCCTTCGCCGAGCGCGAACGCGACCGCCGAGGGCTCGACAACGTGGACATCCTGACCGGTGGCACGGCCCCCGCCGACAGCGTTCACGAGGAGGTCATCGAGGTGATGGCCGAGGAGGATTTCGACCTCTCCGGGCGCGAACCGCGCGACATCTCACTCGATGCGTTGCGTTCCTGTGACTACGTGGCGACGATGGGCTGTTCGACGCTCGATGTCGGTGACGTGGGCGAGGCTGTCGATGTTCGGGACTGGGGGCTGCCGGACCCCGATGGGGAGGACCTCGACGCAGTCCGTGCGATTCGGGACGACATCGAGCAACGGGTCGAGTCGCTGTTCGACGAACTCGACGGGTCAGCGTAGCGCGGGCGGACCCACAGCGTTTTAACCGGGGACGCACCCACAGACGCGTATGACTGCCGAGGGCATCGTCGGGGAGTTTCTCGCGCTCAAAGAGGAGACGGAAGCGGACCTGCTGGCGATGCAGTGCGGTGACTTCTACGAGTTTTTCGCCGACGACGCCGAGACTGTTGCGTCCGAGCTCGACCTGCAGGTCTCCCAGAAGTCCTCGCATGGCTCGTCGTATCCGATGGCCGGCGTCCCTGTTGATGACCTCACCCCGTATGTCTCTGCGCTGGTCGAACGGGGCTATCGGGTTGCCGTCGCCGACCAGTACGAAACCGACAGCGGCCACGCCCGCGAGATTACGCGGGTCGTCTCCCCCGGCACACTGTTAGAGACGACCGATGCCGACGCCCAGTACCTCGCAAGCGTCGTCCGGGACGGCGACACCTTCGGCGTCGCCTTCGCCGACGTGACCACCGGACAGTTCCACGTCACCGAGCGCAGCGGTGCGGACGCCGCCGACGGCGTGTTGACCGACCTCTACCGGTTCGCCCCCGTCGAGATACTGCCCGGGCCGGCGGTCCGAAGCGACGACGAACTGCTGGGGGACCTGCGCGACCGGACCGACGCGATGCTCACCCTACACACGACCGAGGCGTTTGCCCCGGGCCGGGCGCGCCACACAGTCCGCGACCAGTTCGGCCGCGAGACGCTCGAAAGCGTCGGCGTCGCCGAGCAGGAGACTGCCGTCCGCGCGGCCGGGGCAGTCCTCTCGTACGTCGAGGAGACCGGTGCGGGTGTACTGGCGTCGATGACCCGTTTGCAGGCCCACGGCGGGGGCAACCACGTCGAACTCGACGCGACGACACAGCGCAACCTCGAACTCACGGAGACGATGCAGGGCGACCGCTCGGGGTCGCTGCTCTCGACGATTGACCACACGGTCACGAGCGCGGGCTCGCGACTGCTCGCGGAGTGGCTCCAGCGGCCGCTCCAGACACGCGGTGAACTCGAACGCCGTCAATCAGCGGTGGCGGCACTCACGGAGGCGGCGATGGCCCGCGAGCAACTCCGGGACCTGCTGGATGGTGCCTACGACCTCGAACGGCTGGCCTCGCGTGCCGCCTCGGGGAGTGCCGACGCCCGGGACCTGCGGGCGGCCGCGGAGACACTTGCACTCCTGCCCGAACTCGCCGACCTAGTGGCCGGCACCGACCGCCTCGCCGGGAGCGCGCTCGCGGACGTACTCGACCGACCAGACCACGACGCCGTTCAGACGCTCGTGACACAACTGGAGGAGGCGCTGGTCGAGGACCCGCCCGGCACGATAACGCAGGGCGGGCTCATCCGCGAGGGCTACGACGAGGAACTGGACGAAGTCATCAGCCGCCACGAGGAGGCCCTGGAGTGGATAGAGTCCCTGCCAGAGCGGGAGAAATCGAAAACGGGCATCACCCACCTCTCGGTCGACCGCAACAAGACTGATGGCTACTACATCCAGGTCGGAAACAGTGAGACCGACGCCGTCCCCGAGTCCTACGAGCAAATCAAGACGCTGAAAAACTCCGAACGGTTCACCATCCCCGAACTGGAAGAGCGCGAACGCGAGGTACTGCGTCTCGAAGAGCAACGCCACGACCTGGAGCGGGAACTGTTCGAGACGCTGCGCGAGCGGGTGGCCGCCTGTGCCGAACTGCTCCAGGATGTCGGCCGCGCACTCGCCAGAGCGGATGTCTTTGCGAGTCTCGCAGCACACGCCGTCCGAAACGACTGGACGCGCCCCGAACTCACTGACGGCCGCGAGCTGACCGTCGAAGCCGGGCGACACCCGGTCGTCGAGCAGACGACCGATTTCGTCCCCAACGACCTTCGCATGGACGGGGTTGGGCCGGACTCGGCCGCGGACACCGGCGGACAGGCGGGTGCCTCCCCCCGCCAGTTCCTCATCGTGACCGGCCCCAACATGAGCGGGAAATCGACCTATATGCGCCAGCAGGCGCTGATTACGCTGCTGGCACAGGTCGGCAGCTTCGTCCCAGCGCGGTCGGCGACGGTCGGACTGGTCGATGGCATCTACACCCGCGTCGGCGCGCTGGACGAACTCGCCCAGGGGCGGTCGACCTTTATGGTCGAGATGCAGGAACTCTCGAACATCCTCCACTCCGCGACGGCGGACTCGCTTGTGATTCTCGACGAGGTTGGCCGGGGTACCGCCACCTACGACGGCATCTCCATCGCGTGGGCCGCAACGGAGTACATCGTCAACGAGGTGCGCGCGAAGACCCTCTTTGCGACCCACTACCACGAACTGACGACGCTGGGTGACGAACTCCCGACGGTCCACAACGTCCACGTCGCGGTTGACGGCGACCCCGACGAGGGCGACGTGACCTTCCTACGAACCGTTCGTGACGGGCCGACGGACCGCTCCTATGGCATCCACGTCGCCGACCTCGCAGGTGTGCCGGGTCCGGTCGTCGACCGCTCCCGGGAAGTCCTACAGCGGTTGCGTGAGGACGAGGCCATCGAGGTCAGGGGCGGCGACAGCGAGGAGACGACACAGGTCGTCTTCGACCTCGACTCCGGCGAGTTCCGGGCCGAGGAGTCAAAGGAAGCGGGCGGCGAATCGACGGAGGATGTCCCAGTCGCCACCGACGGCAGCCACGCGGAGAGCGAGGCGTCGGGACTGGACCCCGAGACCGAGGCAGTCCTCGACGACCTCGCGGAGTTGGAAGTCGACGAGACGCCGCCGGTCGAACTCATGGCCCGCGTTCAGGAGTGGCAAGAGCAACTGGAGTGATGCGCTTGTCGTGGGTCAGTGTGCGGACATCTCGGAGACGACGTTGAGGAAGTACACGCCGACGAGAATGAGCGCGACGCCGACGGCACCGGGCATATCGACCTGTTCGCCGAAGACGACGATACCGATTGCAGCCACGCCGACGATGCCGAGTGCGGCCCAGGTGCCGTAGACGACGCCGACCGGCAGGTCCTCAAGCGTCAGCGAGACGAGGTAGAACGCCAGCCCGTAGCCGACGACGACGCCGGCGCTGGGGAGCGGTTTCGAAAACCCTTCCGAGAGTTTCAGACAGGTCGTGCCGAACAGTTCCGAAACGATTGCCGCAGTGAGGAGGGCATAGGGGTTCATGGGCGTGGCTGTCGGTTCACTCAATAGTCAGAAATACATTTCGCGTTCCGGCGGGTGGTCGGGTTACTCGACCAGCGACTCGACGTACTGTGTGACGTGGTCGTCCATCCGGCGTTTGAACCCGTCCTGGCGGGCCAGCCGGTCGAGTTCGCGAGCGACGAGACTGCCGTACTGCACTGCCTTTTTCTCACGGAAGGCGATGCGGTCGGGCAGCAGGCTCCGGGCAGCCAGCCGCAACGCCCACTTGCGCTCACCGCGGTCGGTCACGAGCAACTCCCCGGGCAACTGCAGCGCCGCCCGCACGACCCGGTCGTCCAGAAGCGGCGTCACTGGCTCGACGCCGGCCCCGCGCAGGGCCAACACGTCACGCTCTAACTGGTCGGGCAGCGTCGCGAGCATCTCGTCGCGGGCACTGCGGACAGTGTCGGCCTCGACACGGGGGTCGTCGGGCGCTTTGGCGACTTTCGCATAGCCACCGAAGAGTTCGTCTGCCCCCTGCCCGAGTGCGAGGCGGTCGAAGCCATCGGCAGTGACCTGCTGGGCGACCACCAGAAGCGGCAGCGCAATCCCGACGGCCATCGCGTTCGTCCGGCCGGTAGCACGCACCACCGCCGGAACTGCGGCTTCGAGCGTGTCGTGGTCAAGGTCGACAACCCGGAGGTCACAGTCGAGGATGCGAGCGGCAGAGCGGGCAGCCTCGACATCGTGGCTGTCGGGGAAGCCGGCGACGTACAGCGGCGCATCGAGGCGGGCCGCCAGAAGCGCCGAGTCGACGCCACCCGAGAAGGCGACAGCCAGCGACGTTTCCTCAGTATCGGCAAGGGACTCCTCGAGTGCCGTTTGCACCTGCGTGACGGCGCGGTCCCTATCTCTCACCGGGTCGGGTGTCGGCAGCGACCAGACGCGCTCGTCGACGGTCACACCGTCGCGGCGCTGGCGGACGTGTCCGGCAGGGACGGGGTCGGGGTCGGCGAGGTCCGTGGGTTCACGGCTCCAGACCGTCGGGTCGCCGGCCTCGGAAAACAGCGGTTCACGGCCCAGCGTGTCCCGGACGAGGCGGCCGTCGAGGGTACCAGCGAAGCCCCGCGTTCCCGGCAGGGGGTCGTCCCGGTCGAGGGCCTCGCGGACGAGCGCCGGGTCGGCACCGAACAGTCGTGACTCACTGGTGGTGTCGTCGTGAGCGTGGCCGTCGGGCGTCATCGGAGCAGTCCGAGAACCTGCGAGGTGACACGACGCTTGACGCTGCCGGCGAACTGCTGGACGCTGATATGCCAGGGGGTTCGCTGCCCTTCGACGGTGGTCCGGCCGGCAGCGACTGCCGAGAGGACAGCGTCGACGGTTCGCTCGTCGGTGTCGACGTTGGTGATGGCCTGTCCGACCATCTCGCTGATGTGGGCGTCGCTGCCGGCGGTCATCGGCATGTCGTGGCGGCGGGCGAAGCGTTCGGCCTGTCGGTTGGCGCGGCCGGTGAACAGCCGTGAGTTGTACACTTCGATGGCGTCCGCGGCGGTCAACTCCGCCTTGGATATCTCCGCAAGCACGCCGTGGCGGGACTCCTGGAAGGGATGGGGAACCACGGCGATACCCCCCTGGTCGTGGATGCGGTCGAGTGTCTCCTGGAAGGACAGCCCCTCGGGGATGAGTTCGTGAATCCCGAGTCCGAGCACGTGGCCGGCCTCGCTGGTGACCTCCATGCCGGGGATGCCGACGAGGCCGTACTCCTCGGCCATCTCGGCTGCGCGGAGACTGGCGTCTATCTCGTCGTGGTCGGTAACCGCAAGGGCGTCGAGTCCAGCGCGACGGGCCTGTTCGAGGAGGTCCTCGATTGGGTCGCGCCCGTCGTAGGACAGCGACGAGTGGGCGTGTAACTCGACCGAAAGCACGTCTGACCCTTCGACGGGGGTAGAGAAAAACGCCCCGGTACGCGCCGATGCCGTCCCGTGGGTCGTCCCTGCTGTCTACTGGGGGCCTGTGAGGGGAGTCCTCAGCTGTACTTGGGACCCTCGTGCGTGGAGCCGTCGAAGTCGGGGTCGAAGATATCCTCGTCTTCGGTGCCGTTGACGTCCACTTCGGCCAGCAGGCCCTTCCGGGCGACGCGACTGAGTGCATGGTCGACCAGCTTGATGCGTTCGGGCACCGGCGTCTCCATGGTCCCTATCATACAGCTCCCCGGTGGCACTTTCATCGTCTGAACGTTCTTGTCGGCGTAGGCCGCCAGGTCCTCGTCTTCGGGGAGGCCGCCGTCGCGGTAGGCCCGACTCCAGACGTTGCCGATTGGGTGGAAGTTACTGGAGATGTTCGGGCCGCCGTCGACGAGGTACACCCGGACGGTGTCCCCCTGGTCGACCTCGACGGGGCCGCGGTTGGCCGCTGCCCACGCGTACTTCTCGCCGTTGAGCAGGACGTAGGTGGGGTCTTCGTCGGCCATCGCTCCGAAGTCGAAGCCGTGGTGCCCCTCCGTACCGGTGTCCTTGTCGGTGTAGAGCTCGTGTTGGCCGAGATACAGTTCCCTGTCGACATCGGGGAGCCCGTCGCTTGGCTCGACCAGTATCATCCCGAACATGCCGGCGCTGATGTGATAGTCGAGGTTCGGGACGGCACAGTGATAGATGAAGGCTCCGGGATATCGTGCCTGGAACTGCATCTTGTTCTGTTCGCCCGGCTCGGCGGTCGTCGCCTCCGCCCCGCCGCCGGTCCCGTAGATGGCGTGGAAGTCGACGTTGTGGGGCATGTTGTTCGACTCGGCGTTTTCCAGGGTGAGTTCGACCGTATCCCCCTGCCGGACGCGCACCATCGGCCCCGGAATCTGCCCGCCGAACGTCATGTAGTCGAAGGTCACGCCCGGCTCGATTTCGGCAGTGACCTCCTCGATGGTGAGCGTCACCTCGTGGGTGCGTGGCTCGTCCCAGTCGACCGGGTCCGGCAGGTCCGTCGGGTCGGCCGCGACCTGGTCGGTATCGACCTGATTGGTCGTCTCACTCCCGACGTTCTTTGCCGCCTGTTTCCCGTTATCCATCGCCGGTGCGTCAGCCGCACAGCCGGCGACACTCGCCGCAGTACCGACACCCATCGCCCCGAGTAGTTTTCGCCGGGTAGTTTCGAACATTGGTTGTCACCTTACATCCCACTCTTTATCGCCACGCTACTTAACAGAAAACGCGCTTCTCAGGCCCTGAGAAGTGCCTTATCGGGGCCAGTATGTAAACGCACCGCGGCAGTTCCCGGGCGGTGACAACCACTGCGAACATGTTCTCTCCGTGTTTGTTATCACTCACTCCGGGAGTGGGCCGAACAGATTCGGCCGTGGTGGTGTGCCCAGGAAACACAAATAATCGCATTTATGAGCACTGGAACACCGAGTAGGTGGTATGAGCGAGCGAACGCCCCGGGACGCGTGTACACGGCGGACGCTGTTGCGTGCGGGTGCCGGTGCGACGGCACTGGCCGCGACAGGCGCGAGCGGGACAGCACTAGCACAGGACGAACCCTACGGCGGCTACTTGTCGGACGCCAACGGTTACGGCGGGACAACCGCCGAATACACCGACACGGACAGCGTGACTGTCTCGGTCGGTGCCGGCAGTAACGGGCTGGGTTTTGGCCTGCCCGCAATCAAGGTCCCAACCGGGACGACGGTCACCTGGGAGTGGACCGGTCAGGGCGGCACGCACAACGTCGTCCACGACGCCGAGGCTGGCGACCAAGACGAGCAACTGTTCCGGTCCGGGGGCCCACAGCAGGGCAGCGATATCACCTTCGAATACACCTTCGACTCTGAGGGAGTCTACAAGTACTACTGTAGTCCCCACAAGCAACTCGGCATGAGAGGCGTCGTGGTCGTCGGCGACAATGTACAGGGTGACGTTGCCGGCGCAGACGAAGTCGAGTACGCCACCGGCGATGGCGACAGCGGCGGGAGCGACGGCGGGAGCGGCGACTTCGACTTCGGCGGCTACCTCGACAACGCTAACCTCTACGAGGGGTCAGTCGAGGATATGCGCGGCGAGGACGAGGTCACCGTGTCGGTCGGTGCGGACAACGGGTACGCCTTCGACCCGCCGGCGGTTCGCGTCGACCCCGGAACGACCGTCATCTGGGAGTGGACCGGACAGGGTGGCGGCCACAACGTCGTCGCCGAAAGCGGCGCGTTCGATTCCGGTGAGCCTGTCGGGTCAGGAACCTTCGAACACACCTTCGAAGAGGAGGTAACGGAGACATACTTCTGCCGGCCACACAAGGGTGCGGGGATGAAGGGCGCTGTCGTCGTCGGTGCGGGCGGTGAGGCCGCCGGCAGCGGTAGCGGTGAGGAGACGGCCGCAAACGAGACGGCGCTCCAGACGCTGCTGGCCATGGTCGTGCTTGGCCTGCTGTCGCCGGTCATCTTCCTGCTCTTTGTCCGCAGACGGATGTCCGGTCCGCCTCGGCCACAGTAGTGCTACAGCGTGTGCGGTCCCGGTGTCGCTATAGCATGTCGGTGCCGTTTTCAATGCCCCGGCGAAAGACCTGACAGGGATGGTCCGTGACCCGTTCACAGACGAGGATGTGCCTGACTTACAGGACGTTCTCGACGCGCTGGACGACCCGGACTGTCGGGCCATCGTCCGGAGTCTGGACGAGCCGATGACAGCAGACCAGATTGCCGAGGCTGCGGAGGTGCCACTGTCGACGACGTACCGGAAACTCGACCTCCTGACCGAGGCCTCGCTGCTGGAGGAGGGTACCGAGATACGGCCTGATGGGCAACACGCCAGCCGCTATACGGTGGCCTTCGAGGAGGTCATCATCGGGCTGGCAGAGGACCGGGAGTTCGATGTCGACATCACGCGACGGCCACGGACGGCAGACGAACGCCTCGCAAACCTATGGTCGGAGGTGCAAAAAGAGACATGAGTCCCCACATTACGACTGAGATTGCGATTATCGCACTGAAAACGATTACACTTCTGCTCGGTGGAGCCATCACGTACCTCTCGTACAGAGCCTACGAGCGGACGCGTGCGCGACCACTGGGATTCCTCGCGCTTGGCTTTGGCTTCGTTACGTTAGGTGCCTTGCTGGCTGGCGTCATCGACCAGGTTCTGAACCTCGATTTCCAACTCGGCCAACTCGTCGAGACAGCGCTGGTCGCTGTGGGCTTTGCTGTCATCGTCTACTCGCTGTATGTCGAACGGTAACGTCTCCCGCCATCGGGTCACCAGTCATTCTCACGCCCTGACAATCTACAACCATTTATATGACGGTGGACGGTCTTGGTTCCGCTGAGAACTGACTATGGGACTTCACGGAACGACAGTGGTACTGGTCATTGCAAAGACCACCACCCTCGCGTTTGGGAGCGTACTCACGTACCTCTCGTATCGGGCGTTCAAACGCACTGGCTCCAGGGCGTTGCGCGCACTGTCGGCCGGTATCGGTCTGTTGACGCTCGGTGCCTTCCTGGGGGGAGCCCTCCACCAGCTTGCCGACATCAGCTTCGCAATTAGCGTCGGCGTCCAGAGTGTCTTCACTGCCGTCGGCTTCGCCGTCATGACTTACTCGCTGTTTACCGACGTAGTTCGTAGCCAGGACCGAACACGTTCGGGGGCACGCACTGGCGACTGAGGCCCCTCTGTTCGCTATGGGCATTTCACACGACGATGTCGAACCGATAACGGAACAGACACACGACAACTCCTGGTCCGCGAACCTGGAGAAGCCACACCACGGCGAGGACCGCGAATTAGTGCTCGAACAGGCTATCGACGCCGTGGAACACACGGTCTCGGGCAACCACGTCAACCTCGTCACTCACGGTGACCACGGCCATCCCGAGACATACTTGTTCGATGCGCTGGAGGCCGCTTTCGAGACTATCGAGTACGACTATATCGAGCAGTGCGGCTGCGGTGGCCACGTGACACGCGTGTACGTCTGACTCGGCCTGGCGGCTCCACCGATGCATTTCCCCTGTCCCTATAAGGCGCTCTCGCCCCGAGTAGGTGGTATGAAAATCTACACCGGACGCGGTGACGAGGGGATGACCGACCTGCGAAACATGGACCGGGTGTCGAAAGCCAGCGCCCGCATCGAGGCCTACGGTACCGTCGACGAACTCAACGCCAATCTCGGGGTCGTGCGCCCGACGGGGTACGACGATGTCGACGACCAGCTCAGGCAGGCCCAGAACCACCTCCACATCGTCCAGGCCGACTTTGCCAACCCCAGCCCCGACGAGGACGACCCCGTCGTCAGAGACGAACACGTCGACACCGTCGAGCAGTGGATCGACGAGTGGCAGGAAGAACTGGAGCCCCTGGAGGATTTCATCCTGCCGAGTGGCTCCGAACCCGGCGCGCGCCTGCATCGCGCGCGGGCGGTCTGTCGTCGGGCCGAGCGTCGCGCGGTCGCCTTTGCCTCGGAGGAGGCATCGGTCAACGACACGGCCGTCGTCTACCTGAACCGGCTCTCCGACGCGCTCTTTACCGTCGCACGCGTCGTCAACAGCCGCGAGGGCGTCCCCGAGGAGAACCCGACGTACTGAGCCACCGGACCACTGTGGCCGACCGCTCAGGCCGGCTCGTAGACGATGACATCCCCGGATTCACGCTGTCGGACCTCGCCGCGAGCTTCCAGTACGTCGAGGTGACCGACGGCCTCACTCAATCCGGAGAACTGCTCGGTCACTGGCAAGTCCTCGAACAGCCCCTGCATCACTGTTGCCGGCACTGTGGGTCCGTCGACGAGGTCGCGGACCTGCTCGGTGCGTTCGTTGTGCGCGTCGAGAATCTCGGTGATTCGGCCCGGCGGGTCCGTGATGTCCTCACCGTGTCCCGGCAGGTAGCGGTCGTGGTCCCGGTCCCGTAACCGCCGGAGCGACTCGTTGTAGGCCGGCAACACGCGCGGACGAGCCCCTCCATCCTCGGGCGGGGGCTGGAGGAACGGGTTGGGTGTGATGTGGCCGAGTACGTTGTCGCCGACGAGCGCGCGGCGCTGGCCGTCGGCCTCGTATTCGAAGACGAGTTCCCCGACGGCGTGGCCGTCGACCGGCACTGCCTCCAGCGTCATCTCGACGACACTCACTGTCTCGCCAGGGCCGAGCCGCCGGTCCGTCCGGACGTTGGGCGCGAACGGAAGAAACGCCTCTGGGAGGTCGGTGACCGTCGACGCCGTCTCCGCGGAGAGGCCACACCGCTCGAAAAACTCCGTGAAAAACGCCTGCTCGTGGTGGAGTCGATCGTCGAACTCTGCCATTATATCCGCAGCCTCAGCGCTGGCGACGACGCGCGCCCCGGCCTCGCGCAGACGACCTGCGAGTCCGAAGTGGTCGGGATGGGGGTGGGTGACCACAACCCGCTCGATATCGGCCGGAGTGAGCCCCGCTGTATCGAGCCCGTCGACCAGTGCTGACCAGGCCTCCTCGCTGTCCGGGCCGGGGTCGACCACCGTCCGCCCTGCGACGTAGGCATTGACCCGCCCGACCTGAAACGGCGTGGGTACCGAGATACGAGTAAACATACCTCTCATTCGCCCGGCGAGGGGATAAACGTCCCCGACGCCCGGCGACCTGTTGGCCCGCAAAGGACATATCTGTCCTACGCATATGGTCAGATATGAACAAGCACTTCGAAGACACCCGGTACTACGTGAAGCGAGCGGGCGAAACGGCGAAAAAGGGTATCGCAGAGGAGCTAGAGCCCCTCGAAGAGCGCGTCAAGGAACTCACTGGCAACGAGACGGAGCCAGAGCCCTCGCGGTTCGAGGCGGTCCGTGCGGACCTGCAAGAACTGCAGGGCCGCGCAGAGGGTGAAGCGAAGGAAGCACTCGGGAGCGCACGCGAGAAGTTAGAGGAGTACCGCGACCAGCGTGCGTAGCACAAGACAATTCTTAAGTCCAGTCGGGGGATAGCGACGCTTGCCGGGTCGGTGATCTAGTCCGGTTATGATACCTCCTTCACACGGAGGAAGCCGGCGGTTCAAATCCGCCCCGACCCATGCACTTCCTGCATCCGTCTGAAGGATACAGTCCCGACGCCGTCATGCGATTATCGCAAACGACGCGAACTCATTTGATGCGGTCGGCGGTCGTATTCGTACGAATCCCGTGACGGGACGCGGTTCGGTTAGAAGGACGACGCGCGGGAAGTAGAAAGTACCGGTGCGTTCACTCCATGACTGTCCGAACCGCCCTCAAACCCCACAACGCCGATAGGTGTGGAAACGTACTCTCTACTAAGACTTGTCCCGTGGATTGAAGTCAACTTGACCTGTTGTGAACCGTGAGACGATGGCGCTCTTTGAGGGACACAACCACTGGGAGCCGTGCCCGGAGTGTGGCGCAGATGCTATCGAGGGCACCGGCTTGATTTTTCCTCGCACACCTGTCTGTCAGGAGTGCGGACACGAACCCGAGAAAAGTGAGGTCAAGAAGTCGTTTCAGGAGGTCCACGCCGATGTCCGGGAGCGGATGGGCGTCGGCGACGGCTACGACGAACAGCGAATAGCCGACCTCGCAGAAGCCGCAGAAGGGGAGTCTATCACTGAGAAGTCGTTGCTGAAGATGGTCAGTCCGGCAAACGACGAACACCTTGTTGACCTTCTGGACCCGGAAGAACAACCGCACTACCTCATAGACGGTGGAACAATCGACGTAGAGGGCGGTGGCGATTCGTCGTCGCTGTTCGGAGACGACCGCAGTCGGAAGATTTCAACGCTCGGCGGGATGGGCTGTTACGTGGTCGTCACCGACCAGCGCGTGTTCTGTGTCGTCCAACAGGCGACCGGCAACGACTATCGGAACATCGCATATGACGCGGTGACGGGGGTTGACCTCGATACCGGAGTTGTGAACAAGCGCCTCACTGTCCACACCAAGGGCCGAACGTATCACTTCTCAGGATTCAACACGGCGAAAGCAGAGTGCAGAGACGCCATGAACTACATCAGGAAAAAGAAAGAAGGGAAATCGGCGGGCGAGTCTGAAACTACTTCAGCAGTCGATGAACTGGAACGCCTCGAAAAACTCCGGGAACGTGGGTCCATCACAGAAGACGAGTTCGAGACAATGAAAGCCCAAATCGTGGAAGAAAATCAAGGCTCGTAGCCGAGGGTCAGCCTACGAGTGCGGTGTCCTCGGTTGTCTCGATGCCGCTAACTCAACGCCCGCTCTGATTTCCACCGAACTGTCGTGCCTTAGTCTCCTCTCCTTCCAGCACCTCCGCCGCGTCGCGCAACCACTCGATGAGGGCGGGCAGGTCGTCGTCCAGCGCGTTCACCCGGTTGGACCGTTCTTCCAACTTCGCGGCAAGGTCCCGGACCTCGTCGCTCGCCAGCGTCTCGGTCTTCCCGCGCCACTCGATGTGAACGCCGTCGGCATCCAGTTTCGCGGCCAGCCCCTCACGGAGCGTCTTCGAGCGGGCTTCGAGGATAACCCACTCGTAGGCGGGTGACAGAGGGAACAGCGTCGTATCGGTCGTGCCAGCGAGCAGGCGGCTTCGGACACGCTGTGCCTCTGCCTGTCGGTCGTCGGCCAGCAGTTCGGCGATGAACTCGTAGACGCGGTCGGCGGGGATTGCAGACTCGACCTCGGTGTCCGTGGCCCCGTGTTTGCGTCCGATGACGCCGACGACGTTCTCCTCGTCGTCCACCGTCACGCGGGGGAAGTCCTCCGGCTCGTGTTCGTCCGCGGCGTCTTCGGGATGGTTGTGCCGTCCGGCGACCTGCCCGAGGTGGATTTTCACACCGTGGCTCCCGGTGAACGTCTGCCCGCAGTACGGACAGAGCCGGGCCTCCTGTTCGGTGTCGCGCTCGGTCGGGTACTCCATTTCGACCGTCTCCGTGCCAACCGTCTCGGCGTCATCAAGCGACACGTCGTCGGGTATTTCGCCGCGCGGGCCGTGGCCGTCGCCCTTCGACTGCCGGACGTGAAGGTGGAGCGCACGGGCCAGTTGCTCGGAGTCGCACCCTTCGACCGGGCACCGAACCGTCCGCTCGTCGTTCTCGTGGGAGTCGCGGTCCCGGTCGGTCATCGAGCATCACCCCGCTCGTCGGGGACCTCGAAGCAGTCGAAACACGGCAGGTCGTCGCCGTCAGGGCCGGGGCACCACTCCTCCCCGTTCGGACAGGTATCGTCGTTTGCAGGGGACTGTTCGTCACTCTGAAGTCGGCTGACTGTTGACTTCGACATGGCTTTCTGGTTCCCAGAAGGCCACCGTCCGGCGTCTCCAGCGCCGGGCGTTCTCTGAAACTACGCCCCGAGGGACGGCGACCTCCTCAGATTATCCTACATAGGCAAACCACTTAATGGTTTTCCTCCATAGGAAATTAGTACCAGCGTGACGAAGACAGACACATGACTGACTCCGATAATCCGGGTGCGGACGCACGCAGAAAGTACGAAGACAGCGAGTTTAGAGACGCTGTCAGCGAACTCGAACCGGCTTCGACCAGCGAGGTAGCCGACGCCGTCGGGTGTCCTCGTCGGACGGCTGATTACCGTTTGAAGCAACTGCGCGATGAGGGCGCGGTGGAATCGAAGATGGCAGGCAACTCCCTCATTTGGTTCCTCAGCGAGTGAGTCAACTGCCCGGTTATTACATCAGCGGGCGGCGCGAGCGCAGTTATTGGTAACTCGGCTCGCGTCGGTAAGCGGTTCTCACCTGATTTTCGGGGCCAAAACGTCGAGTGGCCGTGAGAACGCCCAAGTAGGCCGCTCGCGTGCGTTTGCATATGCGGTCGGTCGAACTCGTGGAACGACTTGAGGAGGCAGGCATCGACATCGAAGCACAGCCGGGCGTCATCGAGGACGTGCTCGCCGAAGTCGAAGCGTCAGACGAACCCGGCGCAACGGAAACTGCACATCTGCTCCGTCACATCCTCCCGTCGGTCCCTTCCCCGCGGGGTATCGAATCAGACGACCCCGTGGGTTCGAGAGGGGTACGCCGCCGATTTGGTAGGCGACTGATTTTCGCTGAAATTTCCCCCGCGAGTGGCGTGCCGCCGGGGGCGACCAGCGGCGGAGCCGCGAGGGTCGGCCAGTCGGTCAGCGCACGATTTCCGCAGATAGCAACGACATGGAGCGCCGAGCATGGAGGGTTGCTGAAGCGGCGGATTTCGTCCAACATAGGGTATCGGGGAAAGGGTTTCTATGGACGGTGAACGCAACCAAAGGTTGTGTCAGTTTCCAGAGGTAGAACGATAAAGTCTACAACGACTATGTATTGCGGGTGAAATCTATCGGGTATCGTGACTACGGACGGCTCGGCTTCCGACTCTGACCAATCTCGACCTTTGGCCCCTCCCTCAGTCGATGTTGATGAACTCCCTGACCTGTTGAGCGATGGAGATAGACCGCTTCCGCTCGATGAGGCGCGGGAGACGTACGTTCGGATAGAGCGCCATGCGTGGAATACTGAGGGTCGTACCTCGAAGCATATGCGCCACCTCAAGCAGTGCTATCCCCAGATTCTTGAGACAGACCGCCGACTCCAAGAGCAATACGAGGATGTAACGACGGCCAAACTCACACGAGGAGTGTCACCTCTGGATGATACAGGCGAGCGGTTAACACCGTGGGAACTTGATGAGATGCTGAACGGAGGAACCGTTCGTCAACGTGTTCGCTCGGCACTTGACTATCACTTGAAAGACAAGTTGGAACTTGGTTTCGAGTGGGTGGCTGTGACAAGCGTCACACTAACCACGGGAACGCCTCGGGAATACATCTACCTCTGGATAGATGACCCCGAAAACGAGGTCTCGACCGATAACTTGGCACCAGCACTGGAGAAACACCTCTCAGGATGTGACAACGCCTACGCGGAGAATCACACGTATCAGGATGACGGAAGCGCAGGTGCTATCACTGTCGCGCACTCGCCGCCACTCGTATCCAGTCCTCCCGCCGACTTCTTCCAGATTCAAGAGGTGAGCGAAGCACCGGGCCGACCAAATACGAGAGGAGCGAAGTTCGTTGCCCAACAACTCGCACATCTCCCAGTCGGGGACTACTACAACAGCCAACGGGAAGACCCATCTGAGACACTGCTTGAGGGCGGAGTTCTCGCATGGGTGAGTCCCTATCGGTGGTTCCGAACGAGCAGGGGCGTTGCCGACTTGTAGCAAACAACTATGCGGCAACGAGAGAATCAACAGGGTCCGATGCAACAGGCGATTGTTTCAGGGTAGCGGTTGGTCGTTCCCACTCGTGAGTCTCGCCACTGGCCGGTCAGCAGTTGAGTGCGCCGCGCGGAGGTGGGAGTGAGGTTTTCTGCTTACCGCATAGTTGTTTACTATCGGTGAGTTGTGTCCCCCACGACAGCAAAGCAACGCCGACCTTCGCGGCTCGTCCGCCTGTGATACAACTCCGAGGAGTTGACAGCGTGGCTCGGGCTACACTGGGAACCGGACTGGACCACCGTCAGGCTCTCCGACCCCCACCGACGCCAACTACGGACCGCTGTCCCCCGAACCGAAGTACAGCAGTAGATTTCGATTCTGGAGGGCTGTTTGAAGACCTCGAAGTGTGGGGGTTTCGTGAACGGAGACAACAGGTCCAATCCTCGGGCCGAAGACCGCCTGTATCGCCGGGATTTCGAGGGGCGTTAGTCTGAGAGAGGGACTCCAACTGTTGTGCGGCCAGCATCACTTCGAGGAGAGGTTGGTGCCGTCTCAGTCTTGGCCCTCACATCACCACTTGGTCGTCATGCCCGCCGTCATCGAAGATGGACCCGCAGTCCAGAGTCAATCAGGCGTCCATCGCGGTGACTATCAAGCACAGAGTAGCACGTTTCGGGAACCTCAGAGGACACCGTAACTGGACACGTGTTTTATTATCTCGGAGTTTTACAAACACTGCCCTGTGTGGGAGAGGTAGTCCGGTGTTCGGAATCTTGTCAACTCGCTGTAAGGGGGAAATACAAAGGGGGTTAACTAAGGGTGGTTTCCCATAAGGGGATGACCTACTGGGTAGTTACTGAGGGTGACTACTCACTGGGTAGTTGTTGTGGTCCTAATCCTTGTGCTAAACCCCTCCGTGTTCTTTGCCGATGAGGCCGGTGCGTGTACTGTTTTTCTGTGGTTTAGTCCCCGTGTTCCAGACCCCGTGAACCAGCCCTCGGGGACCGATTCCCGCAATAGCCCGCAGTAAATACCCGGCGGCGTCATCGGAAGGGAACCCGTTAGAGGGGTAAGAGAACACGGGTAACTACCCACAGTTCCATCCCCGAGCAAAGCCCGTGGTGGGGAGCGGCACACTGCACGTGGGCGCACACCTGCATGAGCCGCCCTACGCCTCGTCTCATGGACTAATCGAGGTGCGTAAAGGGGAAACATCGTGGAAAACTCAAGCCGATTCTGAGGGCGCTCAGAGCAACGTGGGGCGTACTCTCCACCCTCGCGAATAGAGGAGTCGGCGGGGATGGTGAATCGGACTAAATCCCACAATCGTCAATTTTGACCTTTCGAAAGCATCTCGTACTTCTCCAGCACCATCTCGAAGTAGTCCTCGTCCATCAGCCGCGGGTCTTGGACACGGTGGAAGTCATCGAGAACGAACTCCGTCTGCTCGTGGTCGAGGCCGTAGGCGTGGAACGCCGCGGCGTCAAGTTCGGCCTGAATCTCACGGCGCTCGTCCATCTCGGTCGCCGGTTCGATGTCACCGAGCCGGTCGCGCATCTCCTCGAACTCCTCGCCGTAGCAGTTCAGCCGGGCGGCTCGCGTCCAGATGTACTCGAACCACTCATCCCCATCGGTCAGGTCGGGGACCTGTGTTTCCTTGAAACTGTAGATTGGGATACTGTTGTCAATTTTCCTTCGGATGAGAAAGTCAAATGGTAGACTATTGAACAAGCCTGTAGCGACGAACAACTCCTCGTCAGAAAAGATATTCTCATAAACCCCGTGGAGTGGTGAGTCAGTCAAGTCGTCTTTTGAGGGTTTGATTTCAAACGGTTCGACTACGTAGAAACTGTAATCACACACTGGCCCCGGTGGCACCACAGCGGAAATCATAGACCGCTCATCTGTACCCCTTGCGACTCGTCGGAAGCCAATCCGATATTCCGTAGACGGTAAAAGGACATCATCTGGCAAGAGAGGAGAATCCCGGGCATCTTGTAATAGTTCGTTTACAAACCCTTTCATCGACCCAGACCCGTCGAAATGGTCAAACAACTCACGCTTTAGGTCCCTAACTTTCTTTTCACGAATCCGTTGTTTGGCGCTTCTCTCGGGGTTCTTTTCTGCATCTACACTCCACTGAAACGGCGGGTCAATATCCTCGTAAAAGGTAGGGTCATGCGAAAACTGGAAGAAGTTCCTACCGGTTAGAATTTCATAGTCACATCCGCCTGGACTGTCGAAAAATCGGTCTTTGTCACTGGTTTTGTGAAGGGGGTAGAACGGGTTTGCGTACCACTCCCGACTTTTATCTCCTACAGCAGGATATGATACTGCTGTCTCCAACACACCAACATCTGCTTCAGACTGGATTCGAGGAAACAGAAGTGACGAAGGTGCAAAATTAGTAAGTACCTCCCGTGGAATCTCAATCAGATGTTCATCTGGTTCTTGTAGTATCTCTAAGTCCGTAGTCTGGAATATCCCTTTCAAAGTTTCTGTTCGTCCTTGATTCTCGAAGGTCACTACGCCGAAATTGTATCTGTTGTCAATATCTTCGAATATGCCATGGTTTTCAAAACTAACGAGCGATTCTACCGTAGACTCGTTCAACAAATGTTGACGTAGCGTCTTTGTCGGTGCTCCATGGAAGATACGTCCGGGTAGGACCTGTGAGATGAATCCATCTTGTCTCGCAATTTCGAATACCCTCTCAAAGAATAGCGATGATAGGTCGTTCTCTGAAGACTGTGTTCTTCCCCCAATTTTTGCTCGCTGTTTCGTGTAGGCTTCTCCTTCGTTGAAGTATTTCGATTGGACCTCCTTTTGGCGCTGATATTGCTCCCACTTGCTCGCTATCTCTGAATCTTGAAGAAGTTCTTTCTGGCGTTCATCCTTCTCAGTTGTTGAAAGTGTCCTAAAGTCTGAATCATAGCGGGAAAAGAAGTTGTCTCTATTCGCTTTAATCCGGTCCCATGGTGGATTTCCAACTACAACATCAAAACCACCGTCAGCATAAACTTCCGCAAATTCAAGAACCCAATTGAAAGGCTGCATCCTCTCAACATCATCTTTTGTCAACCCGTCTATGCCAGCCTCTACGAAATCGCCGTGGATGTCGCTAATCAGTTCCTCTCTCGCGTTGCGTAGTTTCTCGAAGGCCCTGATACGATGCTCCTCGGCCACGTCACTATCCACCGCTTCCTCGTGTTTTTCTATCTCGTCGATGATGTCTTGGTAGCGGTCCCGGACGCTGTCTTCGCTGAAACTGCCGAGCGTGTACTCGCCGTTGTCAGTCGTCTCCGGGAAGCCCGTGTATCCGATAAGACTGTTCCCTTCCCGGAGGTTGAACACGATGTTCGGAAGCGCGAGGTCGTCGTCATCGAGGTCGTCAACGTCCTCCTGTTCCAGTTCCGAAATGATGGAGAGCCACAGCCGGAGTTTCCCGATTTCGACGGCTGGTCCGACCAAGTCCACGCCGTAGATGTTGTTGAGGACCGTCGTCTTCTTGAGCCGGTACTCGTCGGGATATGAGTCGTTCTGTGCGTACAGCGCCTTGCGGATGTTGACGATTTCTTCGAGAACGGACGTAAGGAAGTGGCCGCTCCCGCAGGCCGGGTCTACAACACGGAACTCGTCCACTTCGGCGAGGAGCGCACTGACGGAACTCCAGTGGCCGGGAAGTCCTTCGATGAGTTCGTAGACCGAGTCGAACTTCTCGGCTTCGTGCTCGGGCCAGTCGCACTCCTCAATCAGGACCCGCTCGAAGCGGTCGAGCAGGGCGGGTCGGACTGTCTCCTCCGCACAGAACCGCGTGATTTCGCTCGGTGTGTAGTAGGCCCCGAGTTCCTTGTTCTTGTCCGCGTTGTCGCTGGTGATGTAGTTGATAGTCTTCTCGAAGACGTTCCCGAGGATGCTCGGGTCGAGGTCGGTCGGCGAACCGCCCGCCGAGAAACTGTACGCCTCCAAGAGGTCGATGATGGAGAACAGTACAGAGTTCCGAACATCGAAGTCTTCTTCATCGAACTCCTCGCCGTCGCCGATAGACGGACGGAACAACCCACCGTTGAGGTAGGGGATGTCCTCGAACACGTCGATGTCCTGCACGGTCGAAGGCCGCTTGTTCGGCTTCTCGTTCATCACGTCGTAGAACAGCGGTTGGATGAACTCGTCGTAGAGCGAGCCGGTGTACATCCCGTCCTCGTAGGTGTCCTTAAGAGTCAGCAAGAGGTCAGGATGAACGATTTCCTTGTCTTCGAGGAACTTGATGAAGATGAGCCGATTCATCAACTCGACGGCAAACAGTCGGGCGTCGTCCTCCGCGGCCTCATCGGGCCTGACCACGCCGTCACCGATGAGCGAGCGGGCTGTTTCTTCGTCTTCACCGACGATGCCGAAGACGTAGCGGATGTAGTCGTCGTAGAACTCGTCGGTGATTTCTTCCTGCGTTCGCTTGATGACCTGCCGGGCCTCGACAGCAATAGAGACGAAGTTCTCGAACTCGAAGGTCCGCAGGAGGCGGGTCACACGGTTACGGTCGGCATCGAAGACCGCCTCATCGAGCGGTTCCTGTTTGCCGACTTGGTTCTCGAACAGGGCGAGGAACACGGGCTGGAGGTCCACTTCTTCGATGACGTTGTGCGTGTAGGAGTCCGGGTCGTAGCGAACGAAGGCCCACCGGAGGCCGTCAGTGGCGAAACCGAAGTCGGACTCGAACTCGCGTTGACTGAGCCAGTCGCGGACCTGCCCGATGCCGTGCTCGCGGGAGTGTAGGTCCTTGTTGATGGGTTCGGCTTCGATGAGGAGCCGCGTCGAATCGGTATCGTAGTCCCGCAGAGAGACAGTGTAGTCGGCGACCATCGTGCGACCGCCCGAGAGGCCGCCCGCTTCGGTATCGAACTCGTGACCCAACTCAGTGAGAAGCGGCTCGATGACGGCCTGTTGAGTGAACGGTTCGGGTTGGAGTCCGTCGCGGGTCATGTCGCTGCGGAGCCGATACGAACCGGCGTCTGCTCGGAGGATTTCTTCGAGCGTGTCGTCGTCAATCTGCTCTCGAAGTCGCGTGACGGCGTCGTCAATCGCCTCCAGAAGGCGCAACTCAGACTCGTCTTCAACGCTTGTCTCGAACGCTTCCTGAACGAACTCAGTCTGCGAGGTAGATGTTGTAGCAGGGGGCATATCTCGTCCTCGGAAAGGGATGTTTCAATCCAACCGAGCAATACGGGTTAAGGATTGGGAAGACGGCGAAGGTCGTCCGCAGTCTTTTGCCCTACGGCGGTCAACGCTGGCATATGTCTTTCAGTACGAGTTGGCACAACTTGCTCGATAACGTCGAGGAGGTGGCCGACGATGCGACCCTCTACACACCGCTCTCGCGGAAGTCGTTTCGCGTGACGGACGTGCAAGAGCACCGCGTCGTCATCGAGTTCGAGGACAAAGACGAAACCCGCCCACTCCAGCGCGACCAGTTCGAGACGTTGTTCCAGCGCGTCAACGACGCCCACGATGGGTTCGACCTCGACCGTCTGCCGCCGGACGCCGAACCCTACGCCACCGTGTTGAGTCTGCATCCACGCTTCGAGTTGGACGACAGCGAGGGAACGCTCGCCGAGTCAGAGACACCGACAGGGTCGCCACTCGTAGAGGCACAGCCCTCAGAGGAGACGACCGGCGAGCGCGAAGAACCCGACATCCCCGTCTACGCCGACGCACTCTTGCTGATTGACGCGCTCGAACGCCACGACCCCACCGACCTCGAAGGCATGGAGACGCCCGCGCTGGTAAATCTCTACACGCTTCTTTCAGACGTACAGCGCAACGCCAACGACCTTCGGCAGGACGTTCGGAGTATTCTACTCGACCGGCTTCATCACGACCGGCCCGTCAGCGGGCAGTTCGGCTCGGTCCAGCGGACCACGCGGCGCAACCGCTCGCTCAAAGACGAGGAGACGGTCCTCAACGCGCTGGAAGCGGCTGGTATCGGCCGCGAGCGCGTAACCAGCGTAGACGCCAGCAAGGTAGACGACGCGCTGGAAGTGACGGAACTCTCCGAGTCAGACGTGTACGAGATAGAGGAGAGCGAATACGTCCGCAAAGCCGAGGTTGACGAAGACGAAAAAGAGACGCGCCTCCAAGGGCTGAAAGACCAACTGGCCGCCGCCGACGAAGACACCGAGGAACTGCAAAAGGAAATCGAGGAGTTAGAAGACCGGATTGACGACCTCACGAGTTTCGACTCCGCGTCATCCTTCCACACGAAGTCAGGGGGTGAATCGTAGCGGTTCGGTGGACTCGGTCGGCTACGCTCGCCGGCTCATCGGGCACAAACAGTCAGGTGAAAGGTGAGATAATCAATCCGTTAGAGCATATCATCCGTCGTCTCTGCGTCCCTCAATTTGCCGAGGGTTGTGTATCGAAGTCCCTGCGGGTATTTGTTCTCGTAGGGGACTGGGTCTTCCAGTTCGTAGAGCGTCCCCGGCTCGAACGTCACGACCATCTTGTCGTCCGCAATCTTCGCCCTATCCTTGTAGTCCAGCGGATTCCGCATCAGGTCGGCTTCTTCGGGTTTGACTACGTCGTCAACCGTAGCGAAATACTTCACTTCTCGAACGTCGCCCGTAACGTACATCGCCACATAATCAAACTCGCTACCGACACGGACGAATCCCCACGCCTCGTTCTCTTTCAGGAAGGGGAGTCCTGACTCCTTGGTAGGGAACACGGCAACCCGAGCGTCAGGGTCGCCTTCTATGTCCTTCCGCGCGATTTTGCCCACTACCTGATTCTCAAGCGGCTCAATCTCGTCAGCGGCGTCATCGGGTTTCTCCTCGCCCTGCTCGCTATTACTCGGTGGCTCCTCACTGACGAAGTGGCGCTGTTCGCGGAGTACAGAGACGAGACTCTGCACGAACTCCCGAGACTGTTCTTCGAGGTCGATGGTGAGGTCGCCTACCTCGCTCTCTACGGCTTCGGTCACGGACTCGGTGACGCTGTCCTCGTTACTTTGCAGGTGGCGGATTGCTCGGTTCGTTTGCGCGACCTGCTCGGCGACCTCGTCGGATTTCCCCGACCGAATCGACTCCTTGGTGAGCAGTTCCAGCACATCCGGGTTCTCGGCGAGGTCATCGAGGTCAAACTGAACGACGGACACCTCTTCACCGCCGTTCTGCTGGCGGTTCTTGGTCAGTACCTCGAAGGATTTCCCGTTGGTCAGAATCCCCCAGTCCACGTCGAGTTCTTGTCTCATGTAACTCCGCAACTGCTGGACTTCGTCGTCGGTGAGCGTGGACCGGACTGGCTTGGCCTCAACGAACACCACCGGAGAATCCCCCACGAGGAGGGCGTAATCGACGTGAGTGCTTCCCGAGGCCATCGGGATAGTGTATTCGAGTGCGACTTCCGTAGAGTAGAGGTCCCACCCGAGGAGTTCGAGAAACGGCTGAACGAGTTTGACCTTCGTGTTCTCCTCGTCCATCTGCGGTGATGATTCGATGAGTTGCTGGCACCGCTGGACGTACTCGTCAATCTCGTCCCTATCCATTGTGAGGCAGTCCGTATCGAACCTGTTTAAAAGGTGGTGCAAACCGCACGAACTTCCAATGAATTGATGATGCCTCTCCTTACCCTGCAATTTATGTTCATGTGGTATCAAATCGGCAGTTATGCCTGACAATGGCTGGGTTGCTTCGGATTCGTTGGTAGTGAGATTTGATAGTGAACGACCCGGAGGAGCCAGCCTTCTGTCCGTCGCCGTTGCTGTAGAAAATATTGATGACTTTGATGAAAGTTATAAAGAAGTAATATCAGAAAAGAAGAGTAAATATGATATTCGAATTCCATTCGAGATTATAAAAAATAAAGACATTAACAGATGGGTCGCTGATTGGAGGATTCAGGAGGCCCGTATCGATATTGCGACCTCCTTGTTGGATATAAGTTCTGTTGAGACTATCCAGATTACTGAAACTTACTTTGAACCCTCTTGGGTTGACATCTACAAAGATGATGACCACTCCCACAATCGAATGAACGCTCAAGAACTACTCACAGGAAAATTATCTTCATATTATAATCTTGTATCCATCTGGCAATATATCGACAATGACGATAGTAGACCTACGGAAACTCGAAAAAACATATTGACTGATGATTTTACTGGGAAATATAATAAGATGTGGTCCGAATTGGGCGATGAGTCTGAACATTTAAATATTGTTCCCAACGGAGACCAGACGTACCCCCTTCTCTCTGCCGCAGATATTATTATGGGATATTTGGAACAGGAAGTCTATCCTCTGTTCGCTCAAAATATCTATGAACACCTTCGAGAGTATTACGATGACGAAAGTTATTCTGATGCTTGGATTGACGCAGATGGGCTGAGCACATCTCAAGAGTACGAATTTGAGCGTATGATTCCGAACCGGGACGAGACAATCCGACGCTCCCAGCATTATCCAAAGCCAACGATATATATAGAACGAGGGAACGTGGGCAGGAAAGAAATGGAATCTCTTGATGCTATGCGGTATGCGTGTGACTATGCATATCAGGAGCGAGGTTGCGTTAAGTCATTGGATTTGCACATTGACCGGCACTACATCTCAGAGGGAGATATTCTGGTTGCTCTGGACAAGGAGACGGACGAATTAACTCGTCTCTCTCAACTGAATAAAGATGTGGAGTTAGTTGTTGGAGATGAAGCAATCGAGTACTTTGATGGAAACAGAGTAGGTAGTTGTGACTGATGAGTATGAAAATCAATCCCCTGTGAGGGACTGAAACCACGTCTTCTCTCGAAGACGCTCATTTAGACGTAGACGGTGAGTTCTAATAACTCTTGATATTCACTCGGAACCGCTATCATCAATAAGGTAATCCTCCCAACGTTCAATCCGCTCTTCTTTCGTCGCGTGGTCGTAGTGCTTATCCAAGACCTCCGTGGTCATGTCCACGCGGTCAACGGTCACATCGTGCGGCTGTCCGGCGTTCAGCGCCTTGGTGACGTACCCGCGCCGAAGGGCGTGCGGGCCGACCGAGTCGGAGTACGCAGAAGCACAGAGTTGCCTGCGCCCCCGGCCTCATCAAGTCAGTCCCCAGTCATCTCGAACGCTTCGCGTCGCAACTCTCGTTTCTCGCTTTCTGTCCGGGCATCGTAGTGTTTCTCCAGCGTGTCGGTCCCCACGTTCATGCGGTCGCTAATGAGTTCCTTGCGGTGGCCCTCGTTCAGCCATGCGGTGATGACGCTCCGCCGAATCGGGTGGGGCGACACCGACGACGGACAGCGTTGTGCCCGCCGGTACTGCGAGGCCGCTTCGCACGTTTCCTCGTCGCGGTCGTGGGGACACTCGTCTCCGTAGTGGCAGGGCCGAGTGACTGCGTTGATGTGCTGGCGGAGGTTCGACCGGACGGGGCGACCGTGGCGGGAGGTCAGTAGTGGCTCCCGACCTGCGTCGTCAGTCACGTCGTGGCGATGGCTCTGGATGTAGTCGTCCAGTATCTCGCAAACCCACTCGTGGAGGTTCACCTCTCGCTCGGCACTCTGCCCGTTCTTCAGCGCCGTGCCCTCATCGGGCCGATGATGCACCTCGACGTACTGCTCGTCGGAGTGGTAATCTTCGAGGTCGAGCGACCGAACCGTCCCCAGTCGGAAGCCGGTGTCCCACAGCAGGGCAAACAGCGCGTGCCGGAGCGTCGCGTACTCGAACTTGCGAAGGTAGGTGAGGATGTCCTCCGCGGTGTCCGGCTCAATCTTTTCATCGCGGGTGTCGTCGGGGTTGGGCAGAATCATGTCCTCCGCCACGTCGTTCTCGACAACGCCAACCGATTCCAGCCAGCGGATGAACACTCGGAGGGCACAGAGGTTGTTGTAGAGCGTCACCTCGTTGATGTCGTCGTTCTCCCGGCGATGAATCTTGAAGTCGTGGACGTGGAAGCCGTCCAACTCCGAGATGTCGTCCAGCCCGGCCTCATCGGCCCACTCCACGAACCGCTTGAGCGCGTACTTGTGGTTGCGGTGGGTGGATTCCGAGACTTCGGCCTTGCGTTCTTTGAGATACCGTTCAGCCGCGCGTTCGGGGGTCATGCTTCGACTCATGTTTGCTCCCGAACCGCGGCCCGTCAGAGACGACGACCGAGGGGTGGTGAGTGGCGAGCGGTTGCCCGCCAATCACCTGCTCTGCGGGCGCGCCGAAGGGCGTGTAATCGCCCGAAGGCGCGGGGAAGCCGGCGGTTCAAATCCGCCCCGACCCATGAAGTCCCTTCCTACATCTGCAGGAGTGAATCGCAACGGCCCGAACACCGGTACTGTAGCGCGCCGGACTCGCACGTGAGAAGAGGAACACACTCAAGAGATGCCTGAGTGACACCACTGACGATGGAGTTAGTAACAACGTACGGGGCGGGGAGCCACTCGCTATCACCGCCGTTCCCGAAGTCGCTGGCCGAGACGGACGTGACACTGACCTCGCCGGTCGGTGTCGTGCAAGACGAGGTCGGCAACGTGTGGCTTGCGGACACCGGGAACAACCGCCTGCTGGTGTTCGACCCAACATTGGACCACGTTCTCGCGCAGGTCGGTGGCCGTACGGATGCGTCGGTGCAACTGGACTTGCCCTTCCGGCTTGCCCGACATCCGACCGCAAAGCGGCTGTACGTGACGGACCTCGGTAACGAGCGTGTCGTCGTGCTCTCGTATGCCGACGGCGACCCGCTGTCGGTGTCGGTCGAGACGGCGTTCACCGCCGAGGGGGGCATCCACCCCAACGGTATCACGGCCTACGAGTACGACGACGGCATCCGCGTGTTCGTAGCCGACGAGTTCTACCGCGCTGAACCGACGGACCTCCGGAGCCGTATCGTCGTCTTCGACGAGGCTGGCGAGCAACTGGATAGCTTCCAGACGGTCAGCGACGAGGGTGGCTTTGGCCGGGACGAGATTCCGCTGTACTGGCCCCAGGGAATCGATGTCGACGACGAGGGTAATCTGCTGATTGCGAACACCGGGTACGGAACCCTGGGGAAAGAGGATGGTCTCCCGGAGTACTACGCGAACGTCCTGCGGTGTGACCGGGCCGGCGAGGGCGTCCCGTTTTATATCACGAACTCCGCCGTACTCGACGATACGTTCCAAATGCCGCGGTCGGTTGCGTTCGTGCCCGACGACCACGGCGGGCGCATCTACGTCCCCGACGCTCCGGAGGGACAACTCAACGTCTACACGTCGCGTGGGATGGACCGGGGGGAGGTGCCGGGGCTGGTCGACAATCGGCCAGCGAAAGGCGAGGTCACGATGCCCCGGACGTGTCCGGAGGACCAGCGCCGGTTCGGGACGCCGATGGCGGTTGCGGGGTATGACCCGCCGCCGAGTCTCCGGGCCGAGACCGACCTCGACAAAGGGCGGGCCCACGTCCCAGTATTGCTCACGGAGGCCCGGACACACAAACTGTCGGCGACGGAACTCTCGCTCATCGAGGACACGCACGACTGCTTCGCACACGCCAGGGGTGTGCCCGACAGCGAAGCGTTCGGCTTGCTCTCGGGGTCGACACTCCGCGAACAGGCTGACGGGCAATCGCGTGGCTGGTTCGTGGATGCAGCCACAGGCGTCGCCAAGCGGACGGAATCAGGGCTCTCGACGCCACTGGCGACGCAGTCACTGTCCGAGAACGATATTCCAATCGGCCTCACCGTCTGGCAGGGCGGCGCGGGGACGTATCTGTTCGTGACGGAGTCGACGCCCTCCGCCGGCCGGGGCGCGCGGCCCGACCAAGTGAGGGTCTATCGCGTCACCGACGACGGCGTCCACGGCGTGACCTCCTTCGGGGCCTACGGCGCTGCGCCGACTGAACTCCGGATTCCGGAGGGTGTTGCAGTCGAGTCCCTCGACCGAACGACAGCCCGTGTATCGGTGGCGGACTCGCTCAACGGGCGGGTCTCCCGGTGGCGTTTCGACGCCGAGGCCGGCGAGGCGACACATCTGTCGATAGTGGGCGATTTCGGACACGGCGAGGACGAACTCTGGATTCCCGCTGACGTGGCCGTCGTCGACGGGACGATGGTCGTCGCCGACCAGTTCAACAATCGCCTCAAACTCTACGACGGGGAGTGGCGTGCGGTCGGGACGACAGGGTATGCAACGGCTGGCGACACGTTTTGCATGCCGATGAGCATCGCGGCGAGTGGCGGCTACCTGTTCGTCAACGACCTCGTGAACAGGGCGATCAAAGTCTTCGAGGCGACCAGGGACGAGGCTGACCGCGTCACCCTCTCCTTCGTGGACTCGCAGGCAGCCTTCGGCGGCGACACCACGGCTGGAGAGTTCTGGATGCCGTATCTCATCTCGGCCAGCCACCGACCGTCGGCCGGCGAGTGGGACGTACTCGTGCCCGACGCCGCGTTGAACGTCGGCTACCACTACGTCTGGGATGGCCCGTAGCGCCCGTCGGCTACAGGCCGCCTGTACTCATACTGTCGGCTGTAACTCTATCAATCTGCACCGACTCATTGCGGGAGTCCGAAGGCTTGCGGGACGGCTTCGGCGGCGCGCTCTTTACGTACTTACAGCCGACAGTATCAGGCTGTGTGACTGGTCGCCCCTCGGAGCGGTCACAGGGCTCGACCGATTGCCACCGCGGGCTGACCGGACCGGAGATGGCGGCGGTTCTGGAGCCCGTCCTCCATGGGGGTGTAACGAGCGGCCCACGAACGGCCGATACTCGACCGCGAATTTATTATAACAGTACCCATATCTACACCAGACATGGCAAGCGGTGGCGTCCTCACCCTGATTCCGCCGTCGGCCGAGCACGCCGAGGAGCTCGGTGACATCGTGGAGGCGCTGTTGCGGGAGTACGTACCGGCTGATACAGCAGACGTTGCCGTCGAGACGACTCTTGAGCGACATGACGATTGTGTCGTGATTCGGGAGAACTCGCACGTTCGAGCGCTTGATACGCATGGCATCGTCGGCGCTATCTGTCACGACCACATCGACCTCCTCGATGGCTGGGGGCGTGTCGGCGGCGAGGATATGGACGGGACGACGAACGTGACGAACATCGAGGTGACCGACCGAGGGGAGTTCGAGACGGCCGACCGCCAGGGGATTGCGAAACCGCCCGGCAGGTGTGGGGAGTTCACGTTCAAATCGACGCGGCTACGGAAACCACGGCTCTAACATGGCACTGAAAATCTCGGAATCCGGACGCGTGGAACTACCGGAGGGCATCGGCGAGGACAAGACCAGCGAACTGGAGTTGTTGATGGAAGAAAGCGGGGAACTCCTGAATATCATCAACAGCAACAACGAGTGTGTCGCGGTCAACGACAGGTGGGTCGAACTCACCGGCTACACGAAAGACGAGATGCTGGGTACGCACGTCCGGAACTACTTTACCGACGAGACCATCGAGAAAGGGCGGTACGTGACCTTCCAGCTGTGGAACGGCGAGCGGGATGCCTCCGACTTCTGGCGCGGTGAAATCGTCACGAAAGACGGCTCGACCATTCCCATCGAGACGAAGTTCGCGTTGCTCCCACCGACTTCTGATGGGGATTATAACGGACTCGTAGAGATTTCGCGGGACATCCGCCAGCGGCGTCGCCGCGAGGAGAAGCTGAACGTGCTGACCAGAGTTTTGCGACACAACCTCCGGAACAAGATGGGAGTCATCATGGGCCAGGCCGAGCGGGTCAAAGACACTGATGACCCAGAGACACAGGAGGCAGCTGAACTCATCGAGGGGACGGCAGACGAGTTGATTCAAACAGGCTCGAAGGTCAGAAAAGTCCAGGAGGAAATTCAGGACAACCCCGGTGAGCGATACAGGACCGAAATCACAGGTCAAATCGAGCGTGTCGTCGAAACGGCACGCGAGACCCATCCCGAGCATCGCGTCACAGTCGATGTCCCCGTGCGACCGGTGTCCGCGAACGTCCCGTCGTCGTTTACTATCGCACTCGAAGAGCTGGTCGAAAACGCTATCGAGCATCGGCCAGAGGATACGATTGCAGCTGTCCACGTGGCGGTCGAGCCAGGGCAGGAAACGGTCGAGACAGTCATCAAAGACACCTGCCCGCCGCTGCCGGCACAGGAACTCGACGTACTCGAGGCAGGCAAGGAGACGGCGCTGAGTCACAGCAGTGGGCTCGGGCTCTGGCTGGCCAACTGGATTGTCGAGACTGCCGGCGGCGAGTTGGCGTTCGACCGCCGTGAGGATGGACCCGACGGGAACCGAGTCACAGTCACCCTTGACCGGGTCTGACCGCACGGCCCCCGGTCGATAACTCCGACTGCGACGTAGCTGCCCAGCCCGCCCAAGGGACAGTGACGGATAGCTAGCGGAAGCCTCGCGCTTTAGCGCGGAGAGGAAGTCAAAGTGCGTACCAAACTGTCGACGTTGAACCTACAAGTGAGACGGTTCCTTATGCGGTGTGATGCCATCCCTCAGGGAATACTTTCCGTGGTACGGCTGGGTCGGGATGTTTCTGTGCGGGCTGCTTGCAGCGGTTCCGTTTTTCGTACCACCGTCGGTGGGGGCAGAGCTGGGGCTGTCGCTGACCGCATACGTTGCACTCGTCGCAGGGCTGGAGTTTGTCGCTGCCATCGGCATCGCATCGCTGGTGGTCTACTACCGGACCCAGGAGACGGACGACGACGCCGACAGCGAGTGGCGCTTTGACCCCTGACTAGTTGGGCGGTAGGTTTGTGTCAGTCGACACCGTCGTCTACACAATGACAACGACATGGAACGTCGACGCGATGCCCGATTGCTCGGAGCGAACCGTCGTCATCACGGGAGCAAACAGCGGGCTGGGATACGAGGCGACGAAGGCGCTCGCACGGCAGGGTGCGACAGTCGTGATGGCCTGCCGGAGCATACAGCGGGGCGAACAGGCAGCACGGGAGATTAGCGACGAACTCCCCGACACCGGAGCCACGCTTGAGATACGCCAGTGTGACCTCTCCTCGCTGTCCTCCGTTGCCGACTTCGCCGCGAGCGTGCGCGAGGAATATGACGCCCTCGACGCACTCTGTAACAACGCCGGCGTGATGGCGATTCCACGACAGGAGACCGAGGACGGCTTCGAGATGCAACTCGGCGTGAACCACCTCGGACACTTCGCGCTGACGGGCCATCTGCTCTCCTTGCTGGTCGCCGCTGATGGCGAGTCACGAATCGTGACCCACTCCAGTGGGGCACACACGGCCGGCGAGATAGATTTCGCTGACTTACACAGCGAGGACGACTACGGCAAGTGGGAAGCCTACTCACAGAGCAAACTGGCCAACCTGCTGTTTGCGTTCGAACTCCAGCGCCGTCTGGAGCAGGCGGGTGTCACGGACACCATCTCACTGGCGTGTCATCCCGGCTATGCCGACACGAATCTTCAGTACCGTGGCCCCGAACAGATGGGGTCGCGGCTGCGCTATGGCATGATGAAAGCGATGAACGCCGTCGCTGCCCAGTCGGCCGAGCAGGGTGCACTACCGCTGTTGTATGCGACGACCGCCGCCGAAGCCGAGGCCGGCGCATACTACGGCCCGGGCGGACTGTTCAACATGCGGGGTACACCGGAACGACAAGAGCCAAGCGACGCTGCACGGGACGAATCGACTGCACAGCGCCTCTGGGCGGTCTCCGAGGAACTGACTGGCGTCAGCTACGACTTCGACGACCTGACCGTCCCTGCCTGATACTGTCGGCTGTCAGTGCCTACCGAACGCGACGAAGAAGTCGTCGCGCAAGCCTCCAGACAGCAACACTGCGTTGGTGCGGATCGAGAAAGTTACAGCCGACAGTACGAGCGAGAACGGCATCGAGGCGTCACTCGACGTGTGGTTCCGGCAGCAACTCCTCCCGGTCGCGGTCGGCCATCCAGTCACACAACTGGACGAGCTGGTCGGTCGCGGCCTCGAAGAGACGCTCGCCTTTCTCGGGGGTCGCGTCAGTCTGGTCACCGAGGACGCCGTTGTCGGTGTTGTCCGCGGCGTCGTAGAAGGTGCGAGCGCCATGGACCCGACCCGTCTCCCGGCCGAATTCGAGCAGGCCGCCGTCCCGGGCCTCGGTGAGACGGTCCTCGTGGACCAGTTCGCTGTCGATGTACTGCATCATGGCTGTCTCTTTCGGGCCGCCGTGGGGGCCGTTTTGCTCGAAGAGGTCGTCGACCAGGTCGGGGATGGACTCGTCCCACATCCACTCGACGGCGTAGGCAGTCTCCGCCTCGTGGAGCCGTCGGCCGACTTCCCGGAGGTGCTGGATGTTGCCGCCGTGGGCGTTGACGTAGACGATGCGGTCGATTCCGTGGTAGGCGAGGTTCTCGGAGAAGCTTTCCACGTAGTCACGGAAGACGGGTGCATCGACCCACATCGTCCCGTGGAACTGTCGGTGATGGGGGCTCACGCCGACCGTGATAGTGGGCGTACAGAGATAGCCACTCCGGCGGGCGGCTTCCCGAGCCAGCGCCTGTGCAATCCGGTGGTCGGTTCCCTCGGGGAGGTGTGGGCCGTGTTGTTCGGTCGACCCGAGCGGGACGATAGCGAGTGATTCCTCTTCGAAGTACGTCCGCAGGTCGGGCCACGCTTCGTCAGCGAGATACATCGACGGGAGCCACGGGCGCGACAGATAATAAGCTGTTGTCCGCGAAATCACCCGACTGCGGCCCCCAGACAGCCTCAATCGGCTACAGCACCTACCAATAGCGATGAGATGAACCGCCCACCGTGCGGGTGAGACACTCGCCAGCGTCCTCGCCGTGACGACCGGGACGGCAGCCGCACATGTCGATTACGTCACCGACAGCGACGACCCTAGGTCGGTCGCTGAACTGATGAGGGCTGTCCTGTCCTCGCCGACGAGTGTCGCCCTCCTCGTCGCCGGGACTCTCAGCGCTGATGGTGACCGGCACTGGCCGCTACTCGCTCGATGCCGCCGTCCTCCCGGCGCTTCGGGAACGGCTCGGCCCACGCAGGAAACCGCCAGCAAGCGCCCCTGCGGATTGAGTCCCGAACCGGGCCCGTCGATAGACCCGCTGAGTGTGAATTTTTCACTCTACAATACATCGAAATCTGCTTTCATAGCCCCTGATTCGACGATTGAGGGCGCGCACAGCCGCTATGCACTTATGCCCGTTCGGCCCCAACTTTGTGTATGGACCGTTCTCAGGAAACAGCCGGTAGAGAGCCCCAGGAGCCACTCGAATACCAGACCGTCGACCTCGGGGTGTTGGTCGTCGGGGCAGGTGCAGCGGGGGCTCGGGCGGCCATCGAGATGGTAGAGCAGGGCGTCGACCCGGAGGAAGTGCTTGTCATCGGCAAGCGTAGCCACGGTGATGCCCACACGACGTGGGCCCGCGGTGGCATCAACGGTGCGCTTGGCACCCAGGACCCGGAAGACGACTGGACTATCCACGCGGCGGACACTCTGAAGGAAGGACATTTCCTGAACGACCCGGAGAAAGTCGAGCGCGTCACGAAGGAGATGCCCGGACTCCTGCGCGAACTCGATGCGTGGGGGATGGACTTCAGCCGGACCGAAGACGGTGATATCGACCAGCGCTACTTCGGTGCCCAGTCGTTCCGGCGGACGGCCTTCGCCGGTGACCACACCGGCGAGTCACTGCTCGATACACTCGTCGAGAAGGCACAGTCGCTGTCGATACCCTACCGCGAGAACGTCTTCGTCTCGCGGCTGTTCTCCGCTGGGGACCGCATCCTCGGTGCGGCGGGCTACGACATGGACACCGGCGAGTTCGTGCTGTTCGAGGCCGACGTGGTCGTCCTCGCGGCCGGCGGATACACCAGCCTCTACGAGCGACACTCCTCGCGTGATGACGAGAACACGGGGGATGGCCCGGCACTGGCCTATCTCGCCGGGGCTGACCTCTTCGACATGGAGTTCGTCCAGTTCCACCCGACCGGGATGGTCGGCGACCGCTACGGCGACCAGTGGGACGGCCGACTCGTCACGGAGGCCGTCCGCGGCGAAGGTGGCCGGCTGTACAACTCCGAGGGCGAGCGGTTCATGGAGGAGTACTCGCCCGACCAGATGGAGCTAGACGCCCGGGACGTGGTCGCCCGTGCTATCGCCTCGGAAATCGATGCCGACCGCGGCACCGAGAACGGCGGCGTCTATCTCGACATCGCCCACCGGGACCGCGATTTCATCAAAGAGCGGCTCCCACGGATGTACGAGCGCTTCGCTGAGTTGGGTGTCGATATGGCCACAGAGCCCGTCGAAGTCGCGCCGACAGCACACTACGGAATGGGCGGCGTCGCCGTCGACAAGGCTGGCGAGACCGACGTAGACGGCCTGTACGCCATCGGCGAGACGATGGCCGGTGTCCACGGTGCGAACAGACTCGGCGGCAACTCCCTGGCCGAGACTATCGCGTTCGGAAAACACACTGGCGTGGCAGTAGCCGAGCGTCTCGGGGCCGGTGCCGTGCCTGCTGTGGATGACGGGACCCGACAGACTCGTGCCAGACAGCACTTCGCCGACCTCGCTGCGTTGACCAACAGCGACGGTACACACGACCCCAGAGACCTGCTGGACGACGTGCGCTCGCTCCTGTGGGAGACGACTGGCATCCGGCGGAGCGGCGACGACATCGACCGCGGACTCGCCGAACTACGGGAACTCCGGCAGGCGGCCGATGACCTCGCCGTCGGGGACCGGACGAGCGAGTCCTTCGAGTACGCCCTCGATGTGGGCTTTGCCCTGGTCGTCGCCGAGACGATACTCCGTGGTGCGCGCAAGCGGACGGAGTCCCGCGGTGCACACTACCGCACCGACCACACCGAACTGGACCAGTCCTGGCAACGCAACATCTACGCAGCCAGGGACAGCGTGGGTGCGATGCGACTGCGGACCGAACCCGTCGGGACCCCAAGTGAAGCCGTTCAGGACGCGCTCGATGCTGACCACGAACTCGACTATCACCAACTGGAGTAGTCACTCCGCATGGGCGTGGGCCTCCAGCGTTTCCCTGTCGACCCGCTCCAGTACTTCTTCGGCGGTCGCTGAGAGAACGACGGGTGGTGCGACACCTGCCTCCTGGGCTTCTCTCCACCGACCGACACAGAGACACCAGCGGTCACCGGCCTCCAGTCCCGGGAACTCCAGCCCGGGTCGTGGCGTAATCAGGTCGTTACCCTGTGCCTTGCTGTATTGCAGGAATTCGTCGGTCATCACCGCACAGAGTTCGTGGCGGCCGGCGTCCTCTTCGAGGTGGTGACAGCAGCCATCCCGCAGGTAGCCGGTCATCGGGTCCTCGCTACAGGGAGCCAACTCCGTCCCCAGCACGTTTCGCTCCTCGTGTTCCATACACCGGATTAGGCGCGGGGCTGCTAATCGCTTTGGCCATTACCCGTTCACTTCCGACTGCGCTGATTGTTTGCCCCCGCACTCGGTTGAAATCCACCTGGACTGGATACCAGTGTCTATCTGAGAGGTGGATATAAGTACTTCCAGCCAGAATGGTATGTTACACCATACCAAACATGGCAAAACATCTCACTGCACAGCAGGTGGAGGAAGTCCCACACGGTGCGGCTGTCAGCGACTTCGACGAGCTTGCCGATGACCAGCAGCAGACGCTACATGAGCTGCTGGACGGCGAGTTCGGCGGCCAGGTAGACGAATCCCTCGACGGGACAATCGTGCGCTTTACTGACTACTACCGCCTCCGTGTCGCCGGGATGCGCGCCTCGGATTGATTGTGGAGGCTCCCGGTCCTTTCCAGCGTTGGCCTCCTGGCCGCACTACTGGTCAGCTGTCGCTGGTCGGTGAAAAACGGTTGAAAATCGGGACGCTCAGTAGTGTACTGGTGCGGAAGATACAGCGTCGCCGAGCTGGGAACTGTGACCGGTCATCGTTAGGCCGTGATGCGGAAGGATTCTTTCTGGACGATTTCCGTGTTGTGACACTGCGGACAAGCGTATTCTGTCAGCTTCGTTGTCTCGTCGTTATAGTTCATCCGTGAGCCGCACCGAGTACACTGTGTCATTCCATCTGCTCGTACGACGGTAGGGTTATTAATCATTATGGTTTACATTCCTAATATGCGTTTTAGGGTCAGAGAACAGAACGGATAGTCTCAGTATGTGAACGACAGTCCCGGACAACAGCGAACGACTCGGCGTGTTCGCTCAGGCGCTCACGCGATAGGCCGACTTCCAGACGATTTCCGTATTGTGGCAGTTCGGACAGACGTACTCCGTCAGCTTCGTCGTCTCGTCGTTGTGACTCATCCGCGTTCCACACCGGGGACAGTCCATCATACCCGGACTTCGAGACAAGAATTATTAATCATTATGGTTGTTCTTTCCGGCTGTTGCCCACCCGGCACAGCGGGGGTGACAGACGGGCGTCTGACGGGGTTTTACTACTGGATGGCCGGTAGCGTCGACAATGCCCCGGTTAACGATATCGTTGCCGGACGACCTGCGCAGGGACAAGCCGAGTAGCTCCGACGCGGCCTCACGGCCGCTGGGTGCCGGTATCGAGGGAGCCGACGAGGTGAGCCAGCAGGTCGACCGCTGGCTGTCCTGCTGGGCGAAAAGCGACGACTAGACTGGATAGTCGGCCGACCGACAGCCCACAGCGTTAGCTATTCTGGACGAGTCGGGCAGCGATGCGCTGGGCACCGATGGTTGCCGAGAGGTCGGGCCGCTCGGCGGCAACAGCTTCGATTTCGCGGCCGAGTTCCTCGCTGACACGCCGTTCGAACTCCTCGACGACGCCGGGGATGCAGGCCATCCCACCGGTCAGTACGACGGGGCGGTCGAGGGCGAGCTGGTAGACTTTCATGTGGTCGTTGGCCAGCTGTGCGAGGAATGTGTTGGCGAACTCCTCGACCACGTCGTCCAGATACTCGTTGCAAGCGTCCATCACGGAGCGCTCGATGGTGTACTCGTGGGAGCCGCCACCGGGTTGCTGGATGATGTCGGTGAAGGGTTCGAACGCCTCGAAGTCGGCGTGTTCCTCCTTGTACTCCCGGGCGGTCGTAATGTCGATGTTGACACGGCCCTGAGTCTCCTCCTCGACGTAGTTGGCGATGATGCGGTCGACTTCGTTGCCGGTGACTGCACCGGTGGTAAAGGGCGAAATCTGCTCACCGCGGCGATAGGCGGAGGCCTCCAGATTGGTCGAGCCCATGTTGACCGCAATAAAAATCTGCTCGATAGCTTCGAGGTCGTCGCCGAAGGCGGGAATCGAGCCACACAGCGACTCGGGGTAACTCTCCATCAGGGCGTTCCCGATGGGGCTATCCTCGATGACGCTCTGGAGGTTCTCCAGCCCCGCGGGGTTGTCGATGGTCGGAATCGCGTAGACGACGGCACTATCCTCGGGGATGTCGTGGGATTCGATGACACTCGTGAAGAACTGCTCGGTCAACTCGGCGCGGTTCTCGTCCTCGGGCAGCCCCGAACGGAGCATGAACTGTACGCGGTCGGGGTACTCCCGGGCGGCTTCCTCGCCGTAGAGATACTTTTCCTCGCCGGTCAGCGGGTCCTCGTAGCTGGCAAGACAGGTCAGAGTGCGGATAGTCTTCAGACCCGACCCGTCCTCGTTCGGGAACGCGATTACCGTCCGCGTACTCCCGAGTTTCACGCCGACGGGAACGGCGTCGCTGCTGCCGGTCCCACCGCTGCCCGACACCTCCTCGGTCTCGGCATCGACATCGGAACTCATACGGGCAGGTGTTGCAGCGCGCCCGGTATATAAGAATCGAAAAGGGTAACGGAGGTTATAGAAGGTCGACGGCGGCCTTAGACCATCGATTCCAGCTTGGCGATGTAGACGAGACTCAGGAGGTGGTCGTCGACGTCCAGACTGTTGCCGTCGTTGGCTCCCTGGTCGTCCATGCCCAGCAGGTAATCACTCAGTTCGGATTCGGCCTGTTCGGTTATCCAGCCGACCGACTCGTAGTAATCCAGCGCTTCGATGGCTCCCTGGTAGCCGGCGTGAAGCAGCAGAAACTCCAGCCACTCGAAGATGAGGTTCTCACCGGCGTAGTGTTCGGGCAACCCGTCGAGGTAGGGCTTGGTCGTCTGCCCGGACCCGGCCTCAAGCGGGAGCAACTCGCGGTACAGCCCCTCCCGGAAGGAGCCACCGGTGGACGGCTCGGGTTCGGTGCCACCCATCGACCCGAGGCCGATATCCGACTCCTCGACGCCCCCACCGCCGCCACCGCCACCGCCGCCGTTGGTTTGACCCCCACGCTTCCGGGCCATCTTCCGGAGTTCGTCGAGGTCGTAATCTCGCGGGTTGATACTCATGTTATCGTATCTTTCTTCTACGTCCTGTTAAATGTTGGAGTCAGTCTGACGTGCGTCTGACGCTCTCGCGCCTGGTTTCGACTCTTTTAGTACCAAACACCCGGTAGGGACAGCGATAGCAGCCTTTCTTCTGTCTGATAATGAGGAACGTATTTTTATTACGGCGCGTCCCCGAGAGTCCGCCAGGTGACGATGCAACGCGAGGACAGTGGTGCGGCCAGAATCTGTGTGACCAACGCCAAAGGCGGGACTGGCAAGACGACCGTGGCTATCAACGTCGCCGGCGCGCTCAACGAGCGGGGTCGGGACGTTCTGTTCGTCGACCTCGACCCACAGGGCAACGCGACGGAGGGGCTGGGCCTGCTCGAGGCCTACGACGCCGGGCCACCGACGCTGTTCGATGTCCTGACCGACCACCGTCGTCGGGGACTGGTGAACGACCTCATCGTCGAACACGAGGAGATGGACGTGCTCCCGTCGAGTATCGACCTGCTACAGGCCGAGCACGAACTGACCATCGCAGACCTCGTCGCACGCATCAAAAGCGACCCCGACCTCTCCGGTGGCATGGACGCGCTGTCGGCGCTTGCCATCAACGTCGACCCGGACGCTATCGAGCCGCCACACGCACTCGACGCACTGGAGCTCGTGCTCTCGGAACTGGACGAGGACTACGACTATATCGTGGTCGACTCGCCACCGTTCTACGGGAAGCTGACCGACACGGGCATCTTCGCCGCCCGCAACGTTATCGTCCCAGCACTGACGGAGGCGTCCTCGGAGCGAGCCATCGAGTTGCTCATCGACCAGATTGCCGCCCTGGAAGGACAGGTCGACATCTCGGTCAACACCATCGGTGTGGTGGCAAACCGCATCGAGAACACCAGCGAGGACCGGACGATGCTCCAGTGGCTCGAAGAAGTCTTCGCTGATTTCCCGGTCTGGGAGGTCCGCAAGCGCGTGGCGCTGCAGCGGGCGTTCTCCGCCGGTACCTCTATCTTCGAGTACGAGGAACACGTAGATATGCAGGATATCTTTCTGGACATCGCGACTGAACTCGACAGGCAGTTCGGCTACGCCGAGGTGACAGCATGAGTGAAAACGACCGAATGGAACGAGCACGACGTATCCGACGGATGCGAGAGGGACAGCGCGACGGCGAGGACGAGGCGTCCGACGCCGGCGAATCAGGGGCCGATACCGACGAGACACAGGCCGACGTTGGCGAAAACCAGGCCGACGCTGGCGAGAGCCAGACCGATGCTGGCGACACCGCAGACGAGCCAGCACAGGCCAGTCCCGACGCTGCGGCCGCACAGGCAGATTCCACTGCCGCCGATGCCGGTGGTGCCACCGCGTCGACCGACGGCGGTGCCACAGCGGCCCCGGCCGAGCCCGAAGAGGCGGACGACGACAACCCCGAGACAGCAGACTCCGCCGCGGGAGCCGAAGCTGACCCCGACGTGAGCGAGGCAGTCGACGACGTCAGCGGAACGCGTGCGGAACTGCCAAGCAGCGAGCAGATGGAAGCCGCCATGGAACAGACCATGGAGCAAGTCGAAGAGGGCGAGGCTGAGGCCGATACGGAGGCCGACAGCGAGGAGGAGTCGGCCAGTCCCGCTGGCATTGCCGGGGACAAGGAAGTCGAGCAGACACAGGAAGCGGACACTCGCGTCCTCGAGTTCACCCTCGACGACGAGCAGTACTGTCTGGACATCCAGTACATCGAGGAGATAGTCAAACACACGAACATCACCCGCGTGCCCAACACCCCCGACTTCGTCGAGGGCGTCGTCGACCTCCGCGGGCAGATTACGACTATCCTCAACCCGAAAGTCACCATCGGCAAAAACGACATGTCCGCGGGCGACCTCATCGTCGTCTTCGACTCCGAGGCCTTCGAAGACCAGGGCCATATCGGGTGGGTCGTCGACGACGTGCGCCAGGTCTCGCCCATCAGCGAGGACGAAGTCAACGACCCGCCGATGCAGGAAGACTACATCAACGGCGTCATCGACCGCGACGACGGCGAGTTCGTCATCTGGACGACCCCCGACCTCGCGCTCGAAGAGGCCGAGTAGGGCTGTCTATTCGCCGTCAGCGCCGACTTTCTCCCAGACGTACTCCGAGGCGTTCTCTATCGCCCCGATAGAGCCCAGATAGCCGGCACCGACTGTCGTCTTCAGAGCTTTTGCCGCCTGTCCGCGGACGATTTGCCCGCCGACCTGGGCGACTGCACCGTCACCGATGCTGACCAGCCATCCCAGTTCCGTGTAGCGGTATCGCTCCAGTCGTGGCTCGAAGCCGCCGCCATCGCGATGATGCTCCGCCAGTCGCTGCAGGTTCGTCGCGGCCACGTCGGCCTGCCTGACTGCCGTCTGTGCACTCGCTGGTGCGGGCTGGCCGTCGGCGTCGACGACACGGGCAGCGTCCCCGACGGCGAAGGCGCGGTCACCCAGGCGCAGGTCCGCCCGCACTTCCGGGCGCTGGCCGCCGGCGGCATCCTGTCCGGTGATACCGCCGGTCCAGATAAGCTGGTCGTAGGTGACGCTGTCGCCATCATCGAAGACGAGTTGCTCGTCGTCGGCGGACTCGACCCCCCGTCCGGTCTCGACGTGGACGCCACGCGCGTCGAGTTCCTCGGCGACAGCCCGCTGGAAGGCCTCGGGAAACGCCGGTGCCACGGTGTCCAGCCGTTCGACAAGTCGAATTTCGACCCCGTCGCTTGCCATCGCCGCAAGCTCACCCGCAATCTGGATGCCCGAGAGGCCGGCACCGGCGACGACCACGCGTCCGCCGTGTTCGTTCACCGTCTCGAAGTCCGCTCGAATCTCCTCGGCGTGGTCGACCCGTTTCAGCGGCGTCGCGTGCTCGTGCACGCCCGGAAGGTCATAAAAGGCCGTCTGTGCGCCCAGACTGACCGCAAGGAGGTCCGCATCGAGTGCCCCGTCTACCAGTTCGACCGCGCCCGTGTCAGGGTCGAAATCGAGAACCTCGCTCTGTCGATGGTCGGCCCGTCCCAGCAGGTCGGCGATGGGAATCGTCAGTTCCTCGGCCAGCGAGGGATGGCTGACCACGCGGTGGACAAGATGTTGGACGAGGTGGTCGCTGCGCTCGTCGACGACGGTCACCTCGACTGTGGAGGGCAGGGACCGCTCCAGCTTTCTCGCGAGGCTAATACCGGCGTATCCAGCACCGAGAACGGCGACGTGCATACTTATTCGTTGGGCGGAATCGAGTAAAGCCCTCCGCTCGCTACAGTGGGCCGGAGTGTCCCCTGCTCAAAACAGCGCCTCGTCCCCATCGAGGACGCGTGCGGGGCCGCCGACCTCCCAGACGCGGGTCTCGACGCCACATTCGGCGACCGCCTCCTCGACGCGGTCGGCGTACTCGGCGGTGGTGTTGATGTAGACGCTGGCTCCGGTGTCGACTGAGAAATACACCGGCAGGTCTTCTTCCTCGCGCAACTGCCGGACCGTGTTGAAAATCTCGATGGTGCGCGGTTGCCAGTAGACCCATCCGGCGGGGCCGGTCATCGTCGTCGCTGCCAGTGACAGCGAGTCGTGTTCGGCCAGTTCGAAGGCCGAATCGAAGTCGCCCGACCGGAGTCGGTCGCGCATCTTCGCAATCTGGCCGTGGATGTGTGCCATTCGTGACTCGAACATGTGGCTGTCGGCGGCCTCCTCGTGGGCTGCCTCGGTCTCCTTATACGAGGGGACCATCCCGGCGACGATGCGCAGGTCGTCTTCGAGTTCGTCGGGGACCTCGATGCGCTCGGAGCGACAGTCGGCGTCGTCCATGCCCGTCCGCAGGTGCGAGTACGCGCCCGTGACTGCGCGTGCGGCCGAGGCGGAGCCACGCCGGGCCACTGTCGAAATCTCCGGGCGGGTCATATCGAGCCCGGCCGCTTCGACCAGTGCCGTCGCCGCGGCTGCAAAGCCCGATGCCGAGGAGCCAAAGCCGATGTTCGTCGGGAAAGAGTTCTCGGACTCGAAGCGGACGCGGTGGTCGATGTCCGCCAACTCGCGGACGTGGTCGACCACGCCCCGAATCCGCTCCGCGCCGCGCCCGTCGACTTCCTCGCCGTCGATGATATAGCGGTCCGCCGATAGCGACGGGTCGAACTCGACGGTCGTCTTCGTGTGACTCGGTGCGGTACAGATGCTGATGGAGTCGTGGTACGGGAGTCGCAACTCGTGGTCGTGCATCCCGTGGTACTTGACCAGCCCCTGAATCGGGTGCGCCTTCGCTGTCGCCTTCATACCCTCACCTCCGCAGGACACCACTTGTGGCTTTTGAACCCGGTGCTCCCAGCAGCGTCATCTCCAGGCGCTCCCAGCCCCACGACGACCTAGTTCGACTGTCACCGTAAAGAACAGCACCCGGCTCGGACCGGTCGACACACGACCGCTACTGGTCGGTGTCGTCGGCTTCGGTAGCGTCCCGCTCGCTATCGTCGCTGCTGCTATCTTTACCGGACTCTCCTTCCTCACTGTCGGCATCACCTGTCTCGCTTTCCGTGTCCGTTGACTCCTCGCCCGAGTCAGCTTCAGCGTCCGTCTCGGTGGCTGTTCCGTCACCGTCGTCCGGTTCACTGTCGTCCGAGTCATCCTCGGCTGTGCCGTCGTCCGGGAGTTGTTCGCCTGCACCGTTGGCAGCGACTGCCGTGTCACCGCCACCGTCCCGGTACAGCGGCGAGCGGACGGACACGTCGGGGAACCGCCAGCGCAGTTCGGTCGCGGGCCAGGCCAGTACGACCACGAGAATCATCGTCACGGCCCAGTACTGGGTCTTGCCCATCCAGATGGGCGAGACGTAGAGGATACCGTTGACGATGCGATGTGGCAGGAACATCTCCAGCAGGTTCGAGAAGTTCGGTAAGAGGTCGCTCACCCAGTCGACGATGCCTCCGCCGCCACCGCCGCCACCGCCGGCCTCGGCGCTACTGCCGCCGGTTTTCGACTCTAATCCGAGGCTCGCAGCGCTGTGGCCGCCGGCGCTGTCCTCGCCGGTGCCCAGGCGCTCCACGTCGTAGGGGTGGGCGAGGCCGACCGACCAGACGACGCTGCCGTTGGGGGCGATTTCGAGGAGTCGACTGCCGTGCGTGTCAGTCGCCAGCGTGTTGCCGTTGGGGAGGCGGTCGGCATCGCGGGGCCACTGCATCCGGCTGTCGTACCACTCCCAGGACTTGTTCCAGGTGCCGTCCTCGCGCTGGTACTCGACGAGGCGGCCGTTCTCGGAGTCAGCGACGACGACTGCCGGCCCGCCGCGTTCCTCGGGGATGTAGTCAGGGTTGTGTTGCTCGTACAGAATGGAGTGGTTGCCATCGGTCCCCAGGGTCCAGTCCTCTTGCAGACCCTCCTGGGGGTCGATGAAGACTACGGAGTCCTGATTGCGCAGGCTGGCCATGATGCGGCCGTCCTCCAGCAGGTCCACGTCGTTGAGGTGGGCCCAGTCACGCGGGAACGGACCGCCGCCCTTGATGGGGAACTCACCCTGGGCGTCCCAGCCCCACTCGATGATATCGGTCTCGGTGTTGACCATCAACACCTGGTCTTCGACCATATCTGCGATGAGGATGTGAGTCTCGTTGACCCGCTCGTGGTCGTGCCACTCTGAGGCGGTCTCGGTCGCGTCGTAGCGCTCGTAGATGACCTCCGTTTCACCCGTCGAGAGGTTCGCCCGCTCGATGATGTTTTTCGCACACGGAGGCGACGAACAGGTCGCTCCCTCCGTGTGAATCGTCTTCGTAGCGGCGTACTCGACGGTGTACTCGGTCCCCTCGACGGGGTCGACATCGTAGTACTTGGTGTAGGTGTCGTTGTAGTACAGGCGACTCCCGTCAGGGTTCCACGCCATGATAGTACCGTATCTGGCGGACTCCGTGGCGACAGTCACGTTGTCCGTCGGCGGCGCCTCCGGTACGTCGGAGGGGTCACCAGTCCGTTCAGCGGTCGCGGCACCGTAGCCAATGACCGCGAGCGAGGCGACGAGGGCGATGATAAAGGTGAGGCGGATATGGCGGCGATTCATCGGCGTGGCTGCACGTCCGGTGACGATGGAGTTAACCTTTCAGGTTTCGCACTCGGCGCTCATTTCAGGTAGGATGAATCCACCGGGTGTCCTCGGTACATGACCTTCGAATCCCCTTCGCTCTCGTCGTCGCTACTCGAGCGCTCTTCGATGTAGGAGGCAGTCTCCGCCAGTAGCTGTCGGTCTGCCGTGCGGTCGACCCAGCAGTGATACGCCTGCTGTGGCGTCCGCAGTTCGAGTCGGTTCGCCAGCAGCCCCGTGTGGTAGGTGACAGTTGCGACCTCCTCGTGTGGAATCTCGATAGCGACATCGTCCGGACTGACTCCGACCAGACAGAGCGTCCGACGGCCAGTCACGAGGACGACTGTGCCGCGGTCCTCGCCAGGTGTCGTCCGGTTGCGCTTCGCTCCAAGGCCGATGCCTCGCTTCTCGTTTGTCAGGACGAACGCCGGTGCCTCGCACTCTTCGAGATAGCTCACCGGCGGGGGACCGGCAAGCCGTGCTGTCCCACGGTCGTGTCCCTCATCGGCGAGGACGGGAACTGTCACGGACGCGTTCGGGGACATCTGCGCGACTGCTTCCGCCCGCTTCCGTTGGCCCTGCTCGCTCATCGCCCACCTCTGGCCGGTCTTCCCCGTGAATCGGACATTGTGCTGTGCTACGTCTGTGTGTACGTAAGCATACTCCTAATATACGCTAGTATAGATGAATCTATTTGGAGAATATAACGATGACCGTCCGACAAAAGCCCGAATTATCTTCTAACGTCGAAAATCGATGTTGAGTTCCTAGACCAGCATACCGGCGGCCATCTGTGCGGTGTCGATGACGATGCCGAAGCCGGGCAGGAGGAGGACTGTCGCCACCGCTGCAATGGCGATGGCGGCGTACAGCCCCGTCGGGTAGCTCTCGATTTCGAGGTCACCGTTGGGTTCCTCGACCCACATCGCCTTGACGACGCGGGTGTAGTAGTACAGCGAGACGGCGCTGTTGACGACCAGTGCCACGGCGAGCAAGGCGACGCCGCCGTTGATGGAGGCCATCAGCAGGTAGAACTTCGAGAAGAAGCCCCCGCCGAGTGGCAGCCCTGCAAGCGAGAACAGGAAGATGGACATCGCGGCGGCGGCGAAGGGTGCTTCCTGCGAGAGGCCGTTGAAGTCCTCGAACTCGCGGCCGACGCCCCAGTGTTCGGTCAGGGCGATGAACATGAACGCGCCGGTGTTCATGAAGCCATAGACGAGCAGGTGGGCCATGCCCGACCCGAGGACGAGCTGGTGGTCGGCACCTTCGGTCAGTGCCGCCAGCGCGATGAGGACGTAGCCGGCGTGGCCGACCGAGGAGTAGGCAAGCATCCGCTTGACCTTCTCCTGTTTGAGCGCGGCGAAGTTGCCGACGGTCATCGTGGCAACGGCCAGAATCTGGAACGCCACGACCCAGTCGACCGTCTCCAGGATGGCCGCCTCACCGGCGGGGCCACCGAAGGCGACGGTGAACACGCGAAAGGCGAGCACGAACCCGGCCGCCTTCGAGGCCGAGGAGAGGAACCCGGCGATGGGTGCCGGCGCTCCCTCGTAGGCTTCGGGTGCCCAGAAGTGGAACGGGACGCTGGCGGTCTTGTACGCGAAGCCGCCGATGACCATCATCACGCCCAGACCGAGGACGCCCGGTGCCTCGATGGCCTCACCGTCGGCCAGCACAGCCGCCACGGCCTCGAACTGCAGCGACCCCGTGGCCGCGTACACCAGCGAGATACCGTAGGCGAGCACCGCCGAGGAGAGCGCGCCGATGAGGAAGTACTTCAGGCCCGCTTCGACGCTGCCCTTGTTGTCCTTGAGGTACGCGACCAGGGCGTACGAGGGCAGCGAGGAGAGTTCAAGCGCGATGAAGCCGGTCACCAGCGAGTTGGCGGCGGACATCGTCGCCATCCCCGTCGCTGCGAGCAACAGCAGCGAGTAGTACTCGGCTTGCTTCTCCTGGTCTTTGACGTAATCGTAGCTCGCGAGCACCACGAGCGTGACCACGCTGGCGATGAGCGCCGTGAAGAAGAGGCTCATCCCGTCGACGACCAGCGCGTCGTCGAAGATGCGGATGGCCCCTTCGGTCTCGGGCTGGCCAGTGCCCGCGACGAGATACCAGCCAGTCACGCCAAGTGCCGACAGCGACCCGAGTACCGAGATACCGGCGAGCATCTCGGAGTTCGTACTATCTGGCTCGATGGTGTCATACAGGAACAACGCCACGGCGGTGATGCCGAAGATTGCCATCGGCAAGATAGCTGCCTCGTTGGGCAGCGTACCGAGTGCCATCAGGCACCACCTCCCAGGAGCGGGTTAATCGCATCCTGTATCATTTCGTAGGCGATGTCCGGGGCGACGCCAAGCAGGATGACGAGCAGGAGCAAGACCACGAGCGGAGCCACGTCGTGGAACGCCGCGGGCCCGACTTCGTAGTCGGTCTCCAGCTTGAACGGGCCAAAGAGCGTCCGCTGCATGGCCCACAGCAGGTAGCCTGCCACGATGACGATACCGAACATCGCGATGGCGGTGTAGACGGGTGCGCCGGGGATGACCGTCGAGTGGAAGGCCCCGATGAAGACCAGCACCTCTCCGGCGAAGCCGCTCATCAGCGGCAGCCCCATGTATCCGAAGGCCGCTGCGATGAAGATGCCGACCGTCCAGGGCATCTTGTCGGCCATACCGGACATGTCGCCGACCATGCGCGTGTGCGTCGTGTTGTAGATGACACCGACAACCATGAACATCAGTCCCGAGATGAGTCCGTGGGAAATCATCTGGAAGGTCGCCCCGCCGAAGCCGTGTGGCGTGAACGCGACCAGTCCGAGGATGACGTATCCCATCGAGGAAATCGACGAGTAGGCGACGATGCGTTTCAGGTCGCGCTGTGCGAGTGCGAGCATCGCACCGTAGATGACCGAGAGCACACCGAAGATGGCGATGATTTCCGCGTAATCGCGTGCGACATCCGCAAGCATCGTGAAGTTGAATCGCAGCAGTGCGTAGGTCCCCATCTTCAGCAGGACGCCGGCCAGGATGACCGACACCGGCGTGGGTGCTTCGACGTGTGCGTCGGGCAGCCACGTGTGGAAGGGGACAACGGGCACCTTCACCGCGAAGCCGGCAAACATCGCGAGGAAGGCCGCTGCCTTCAGCGCTTCTGGGTCCAGCCCCGCGAAGCTTCCGAGGTCGCCACCGCGGACGCCCTGTGCGATTTCGGGCAGTCCAAGCGTCGTCAGCGAGTCGCCCAGGCCAAAGACCAGGCCGAACAGACCGATGAACATCACCAGCGATGCGACGTTCGTGTAGACGAGGAACTTGATGGATGCGTACTTCCGGCGGGGGCCGCCCCAGACACCGATGAGGAAGTACATCGGGATGAGCACGCCCTCCCAGAAGACGAACCACAGGAAGAAGTCAAGCGCCGTGAAGACGCCGATAAGCGACGCCTCCATCAGCAGCATCAGGCCGTAGAACTGGGACTCGCGCTCGTCGATGGGCGTCCACGACGAGATCAGCGCCAGCGTCGTCAGGATGGTCGTCAACACCAGAAGCGGCATGCTCACGCCGTCGACACCGACGTGCCACTGGAGCTGGTAGGGGCCCAGTTCGAGCCAGCTGAGCGTCGTCTCGAAGGCGATGTCACCGGACTCCAGCAAGGCGTTGCCGGAGCCGTCGAAGGTGAACCACATGTAGAGGCTGGTGCCAAGCGGGACGACCGACAAAAGCGTCGCCAGCTTGCCAGCGTAGCGGCTGGGTGCCATGAAGACGACCATTGCCGCCGTCAGTGTCGCGAAGAAGGTGGCCTCGATAAGCATCTAGAACCACCCCCCGACGAGTCCGAAGACGACGAGCAACAGCGTCAGCCCCAGTGTCAGGAGCGTGGCGTAGTTGCTCACGACGCCGGTCTGGATGCGTCGGAAGCGCTCGCCCGAGAACAGGCTGACACTCCCGACGCCGTTGACGACGCCGTCGATGATACTCTGGTCGAAGGTGTCGGCTGCCTTCGCGACCGGAACGGTCACGCCCCGGGCCAGCCACACCTGGAACTCGTCCTGGTAGTAGTTGTTCATGAGTAGCGTACGAACCGAACCGAGCTTCTTGGTCTGCGGTACCGGGTCGGGGTCGCTGTAGAGAACCCACGCCGCGCCGACGCCCGCAAGCGCCAGTCCCAGCGAGACGACTGCCGGAATCAGCGGCCCGAGGTCGGCGGCACTGTAGCCCGCCCCGTAGTCAGCAAACAGTATGTGGTGGTAGTGTTCGGTGGTCAGTGCGGCGAACTCGGATTCCTCGCCGACGGTCCCGATTGCCAGCCAGTCATGCAGGAAGGTCAGGTGGGTTCCTGCCAGTTCCTCGACCGGCTTCATGTTGATGAACCCGATGGTGGCCGCGCCGATGCCAAGCACTGCGACGGGGAGTTTCGTGTTCCAGCGCAGCGAAGCAGGGTCCCGTGCGGCATCGGACCGGGGGTTGCCGTGGAAGGTCAACAGGACCATCCGGAAGGTGTAGAAGCCGGTGACAAACACCGACAGCAGGCCGAAGGCGTAGCCGACGAGCAACAGCGGGCTGCCGGCCAGCCCGTGGATGAGCGTCTCGTAGAGCACCTCGTCTTTCGACCAGAAGCCCGCGAAGGGGAAGATGCCCGCGAGCGCGAGCGAGCCCGCGAGGAACGTGAGGTAGGTGACCCGCATGTCGTCTTTCAGGCCCCCCATGTTCCACATGTTCTCGTCGTGGTGCATGGCGATGATGACCGAGCCAGCACCCAGGAACAGCAAGGCCTTGAAGACGGCGTGGGTGGTCAGGTGGAAGACCGCCGCGGTGTAGGCACCGCCACCCAGCGCGAGCATCATGTAGCCGTACTGGGAGATGGTCGAGTACGCGAGTACCTGCTTGATTTCCTGTTTGACGACGGCCATCGTCGCCGCGAACAGGGCGGTGAAGCCGCCGATGAGTGCGATGACGCCAAGCGCCGTCGGCGACAGGGCATAGAAGCCGTACATCCGGGCGACCAGGTAGACACCGGCCGCGACCATCGTCGCCGCGTGAATCAGTGCCGAGACTGGCGTCGGACCTTCCATCGCGTCGGGCAGCCACGTGTGCAGCGGGAACTGTGCGGACTTGCCGACGACCCCGCCCAGCACGAGCAGGCCGATGACGGTGAACCACTGCTGGACGTCCAGCCCGAGGTAGGTCGTGATATGCTCGGTCGCGCCGTCAGCGAGGGCGTGTTCGGCCATCACGACGAAGGAGTCCTCGCCGACGAAGGCAGTCGTGCCGAAGGTGGCGAAGACGGCCACCACGCCGATGAGGAAGAAGTAGTCACCGAAGCGGGTGACCAGGAAGGCCTTCTTCGCGCCGCTTGGCGGGCCCTCGTCACGGAACCAGAAGCCGATGAGCAGGTACGAACACAGGCCCACCAGCTCGAAGAACATGAAGGCCATCAGGAGGTTATCGGAGTAGACGAAGGCCAGCATCGAGAACGTAAAGAGGCCGAGTTCGGCGTAGTACCGTGGGAGGCCCGTCTGGCCGTCGTCGTTCATGTAGCCAAGCGAGTGAATCTGGATCAGCGTCGAGATGAGCGTGACGATGACCAGCATGAGCGCCGACAGCGGGTCGATGAGGATACCGAAACTCAGGTCGACCCCACCCACGCCCTCCGCGCCGAGGACGAAGTCATAGATGTGGGTGTGATACGGTTCTGCGCCGCCAAACAGCGTCGCTGCCGTCCACACTGCGAGGACGAGCGAGCCGGCTGCCGCGGCGATGCCTGCAAGCGCCCCCTTCTTGGGCATGTACTTCCCGAAGAAGAGTGCAATCAGGAACGCGAGGAACGGCAGCCCCGCGATGGCCGGTGCGAGCTCGAAGACGAGATGTTCCGCCATTGTTACCACCTCATCGTTGTTGCTTCAGTCACGTCGATGTCGTCGAAGTTGCGATACAGGACCAGGATAATGCCGATACCGATTGCGACCTCGGCAGCGGCGAGCGCGATGATGAACAGGCTGAACACCTGCCCAGTGAGGTTGCCGTAGTAATGCGAGAAGGCAACCAGATTGATGTTCCCGGCGTTGAGCATCAGCTCGACGGACATCAGGAACATCAGGGCGTTGCGCCGGACGAGGATGCCAAAGAGGCCGGTACAGAAGACGACGGCCGACAGCAGCAGATAGTACTGGACTGCGACGGCCATCTACTCGTCACCTCCGTCGCGTTCGGCCAGCAGCAGGGCACCATCGAGTGCCGCGTCCAGCGCGATGGCAATCAGGATGAACGCCACCAGGAAGCCCTCGGTGACGAGTGTCCCGCTCGTGATGTTCAGAAGCGAGTTCCCGATGCCTTCGACGATGCTCTCCCCTGCCGGGAAGCCCTCGGCCGTCCCGAAGCTCGCGCGGATGAACACTGTTACCATCACGGTACACAGCGCAAACGCGGCCAGTCCGGGCACCGTACTCCGGTCGATGTCTATCGGCCGCGGTTTGGTGGTCATGTCGGCATCCCCTCCACGTCTTCGTCACGGGTCAGCATCACCGCGAAGGTGATGAGGATGAGTACCCCGCCGACGTACACCAGAATCTGCATCGCGGCGATGAACTCGGCTTGGACCATCACGTAGTGGACCGCTACACTCAGTAGCGCCACGCCGAGCAACAACGCCGCGTGCCAGATGTCGCGGACGAGGACGACGCCGACGCTGCTCCCCACGGTGACCATGGCAAACAGCGCAAATGCGATTAATTCGTACAGTCCCATCGTTATTGGACGTTCCAACCGGCGTGCTTTTGAAGATTCCTTTTTCTCTCCCCAGTGACGCCCCTTTCCTGACAGCAAGTTGAGTTTTCTCCCCGCGGGCTGGTTCGGTCCCGCCGTGTGGGTTAATCGTGACTCATTTATCTTTCGATACAGCAGATGCGATATGCACGATTTCGTCGTCGTGGGGGCTGGACCGGCAGGCGCGCGCTTCGCGCGGCGCGCGGCAGCGGCCGGACACGATGTCCTCGTCTTCGAGCAGGGTGAAGTAGGCAAGCCGCTTGCCTGTTCGGGCCACGTTAGCACCGATATCTGGGAGTTTGTCCCCGACGGTGCTCGCTCGGACCTTCACCAGAACGATGTCTACGGCGCGCGCTTTCACCTCGGCGGTGCCGAGAGCCGTCCATACGAGTTCCACAAAGACGAGGTTATTTCGAACGTCATCGACCGCGTCGGCCTGGACCGCACGCTGGCCGGTGCCGCCCGCGATGCTGGCGCGGACCTGCGCGAACACCACACGGTTGTCGGCGTCACCGAGGCCCACGACCACGTGACCGTCGACGTTCGTGGTCCCGACGGCATCGACACTCACCGCGCGAAGATGGTCGCCGGCTGTGACGGGCCGAAATCGCGGGTCCGGCGGGAACTCGGCCTGCCCGACCCCGACGAACTGCTCCACGGCGTCCTAGGTTTCACGGACGAGGCCGACCACCAGGATTTCGTGGATGTCCATCTCACTGTGCCCCGGTTTTTCGCCTGGCGCATCCCGCGGGGTGAGGCAGGCGTCGAGTACGGCCTGGCGATGGGGCCGGGTCACGACGTACGCGAGCGCTTCGAGAACTTCACTGCCGACTACGGCGTCGAGACCGACCGCCGCTGTTCGGGACTCATCCCTGTCGGGCCACCCAGCCGTGTCACTGGCCGTCGGTCCTTCCTCATCGGGGACGCCGCTGCCCAGACCAAACCCTTTACTGGCGGTGGCATCCGCTACGGGATGACTGCTGCCGACCACGCTGCCCGCGAGATCGACCCCGACGACCCCGGGACACTCGGGGAGTACGAGCGCGCGTGGCGCGAGGATTTGCGGATGGAGATTCGGCTGGGAAAGCTCGTCCGGGCGGCCTACTCCGCGCCGGAACCGCTCCAGCGGGCCGGGATGGCAACCTTCGAGGGGGAAATCGGCGTCCACATGGACCGGCCGACGACGCTGTTCTCACGGGAGCAACTGCGCGCGCTGCTCTCGCGGTGAGTCAGCAGACACTCGTGGCCTCTCCGCTGGCAAACAGGCGACACGGACTGCCCCGGTGACGGTGTGTCGCGCTATCGCTGCCGGTCACCGGGCTATTCTCAACGCACAGGCCGTCTGGCCGCGTGCCCGTATAAAAAGGTCGGCGTCGCCCCGATCTTCAAGCGTGTCGACCCGAAGAAGTCGCATAGTCACACCGACGCACTCGGCGTGTCTAATGGAAATCGAGGCGCTGCACGACTTCTTCGTCGCCTACTACACGGGCGAGCGAACCGACTTCTCGCGGTTCCCTGCTGCACTCGCTGCCGACTTCGAGATGGTCACACCCGGTGGGTCCTGCCTGGACCGCGAGGCCGTCCTGGAACTTGTCGAGAAGAGAGGGGACACGTACGACCCCGGCGAGTTCGACATCGAGATTCGGGACAGTCGCATCATCGACAGCGGCCCCGGGTACGCCCTTGCCAGATACGAGGAACACCAGACCACGCCCGACGAGCGGACTGCACGGCTCAGCACGGTCCTGTTGCATGTCGACGAGGGTGCGCCCGGTGGCCTCTCCTGGGTGAGTGTCCACGAGACGTGGCTCGCGGACGCGGGTCAGTAACTCGGCCGTCGAGCGGACGCATCCGAGCCGTCGACAAATGGTAACGACTCCTGACTTGCAGCGACCGCTTCGCCCTCGACGCGGACAGTCAGGTCATCGCCGGCAGCGGCGTCGATTACCGCGAGGGCAATCGGCTCATCGCGGGTCGGACTCCTGGCCCCGCGAGTGACTTCACCGACCGCCTCGTCGCCGTCGAAGACAGCAGCACCGGCCTCGGGGACGGCATCGACTGTCAGTCCAACCAGCCGCTGGGCGGGTTCGCCGCGGTTTTCGATGCGGGAGACGACCTCCTGGCCGACGAAACAGCCCTTCTCGAAGTCGACGGCGTTGCGAAGCCCGAGGTCGTTCGGAAGGCGCTCGTCCAACTCCGAGGGGAAAAGCGGCGTCCCGGCCTCCAGCGTGAGCAACTCCCAGGTCCGGTGGCCAAATGGCGCAGCGTTGAGGCCCCTGTTTGCGAGCGTATCGAAGACACTCTCGGCCGCCGTGGCATCACAGACCACTTTGTATCCCTCTTCACCGGTCAGCGCATCGGTCCGGATGACCGTGACACCTGTATCCTGGGTCGACCCGCGGACGAAGGACAGTTGCTCGTCAGGTGTCTGCTCGGAGAAGATGCTGGCTATCTTCTCGGTCGACTTTGGGCCGTGGACGCCGAACACGCCGAAATCGTCGGTCGCAACCGCGACTGTGACATCCTGGATGAACGTTTTCTCCCCCCACTCCTCGGCCAGCGGCGTCGCCTCGCCGGGTGGCGTGAACACGAGCAGGCGCTCGCCCGCGTTGTAGACGTACATGTCCGTCTCGATGCGGCCCTGGGGGTTCAACAGGAGGGCGTAGACCCCGCGCCCGTCCTCGTCAGGGACGCGGTTGGTGATAGCGTTGTCGACGAACTCGATGCGGTCGTCGCCGGTGACTGTCAACACGCCGTACTCGTGTTCGATGACGCCGACGACCTTTCGGATGGCGCGGTGAACGCGGTCCGGGCGACCGTAGTGGGCAACGGCCTGTCGACCACCACGCTCGACGTAGCTCGCACCGTGGTCGTCGTGGACCGAAGCGAGAACTGTCATGCTGAAGCATACGCGCCGCGAAGGTTAAGTTATCCGACCCGCGTCAGCGCCGGCGAGCGACCACGAACGCCACAGCCAGTGCGGCCAGTGCGGTCACGACGCCGAAGCCGGGACCGCTCTCGCCGTCGCCATCATCGCCGTCCTCGGGTTCTTCGGTCCCAGTGGCACCGCCGCCGCCCGCTTCAGTCGGCTCTTCGGTCGTCATCGCCGTGGTCTCGGTGGGCGTGCTGTCGCTCGTATCCTCGACGCCTTCGACGATGACGGACTCGGAGAGACCCCGGTCGTCACTGACGGTGATTTCCAGGTTCCCGTCGTTGTTTATCGGAACGATTGCCCGTCCGTTGGCGTCAGTTTGGCCGACGGTGGTCCCGTTGACAGTGACTGACGCGTCCGAGACTGGATCGCCGTACTCGTCGGTGGCAGTGATAAATGTTGGCTCACCGACGACGACCTGATTGTTCGCTGCAGCCAGCGTGAGGTCGGGTGTGCGTCGAATACCGACTTCGACGGTCCGCTCTTCCTCCCGAATCTCGACCACCTTCGCCGAACTGCTGTAGCCGTCTTTCGAGACGGCCACGTTGTACTCGGTGTTGACACGCAGCGACGTCGATGTCTCGCCGTTCTCGAAGGTCCGTGCCGAAAAGATGTCCTCGACCTCGACAAGCGCTCCATCGACTGGCCGCGGGCTATCGAAGTTGTCGTCGACGACTTTGAACGTAATCTGCTTCGTCCCGCGTTCGAGTTCGACCGTTTTCTGGACCGACTCGCTATCTAGTTCGACCGAGGCGCTGTTGTTGGTGTAGAACCCGGGCTTGGAGACGCGAAGGTCGTAGCTGGTCTGTTCGACCCGCCGTGTCGTCACCTGTCCGTTCTCGTCGGTGGTGAGTCTGTCGGCAGTCGAGTATGGGCCATCGACGACGACGTGCGCGTCGGCGACTGGGCCGCTCTCGCTCTCGACGGTGATGGTTGCCTGGCCGGACCGTGCAACATCCACCTCGATTTCCTCCTCGCTGACGTTGAGCCTGTCAAACGGTCTGTTGCGGACGAACTCGTCGTCGTGGACGGTCACCCTGATGTCGGCCCCCCTGGGGACATCGACGAACGCCTTCCCGTTCCCGGCCGTCGTCTTATTTATCGGCCCGCCGTCCCCACCGTCCCACGTGACCGAGATATCGGTGTCACCGACGGGGTCCCCGTTCGAGTCGACGACTGCGACGGTCACCGTCACCTGGTCACTCTCCTGTGCGGCCGTCCCCCCGACGGCCGCCGGTGCCAGTACCGACACGACGAGTAGTGTCGCTATAACGCCGACAGATGAACGTGACATACTCTGACTGTCGAACAGGCGTCTTATAAACCTTGCAGGAAACGCACTCGCTTCGAGCGGCGGGGTAGGTGGCTTCTACTGCGAAACTTCACTTACGTCCTCGGCGACGCGGTCGATTTCGTGTTCCTCGGCAGTCAACAGCGGGCCGGGGATAGTCCGGGTCAACGCCGCCGTGGCGACGCCGTAACTCAGTGCGCTGGCGAGGTCGGCACCGTCGGCGAGTTTTGCGAGGAATCCCCCGGAGAACGCACCGTGCTGGCCCGCCTCGTCGACGGTGTCGGTCTCGATTGTTTCACGCTCGTGGATTATATTCGTCCCTGGCGTGTCCTGCAGGGCGACCGCGCCGCGGCCGCTGCGCGTGATGACGACCGTCTCCAGGTCGTATTCGGCGGCAATGGAGTTGGCGAGTTCACGTGGCTTGCCCGACCGGTCCAGGACGGTCCGAATCTTCTCCTCGTTTGCGATCAGTACTTCGAGGTGCTGGAGTAGTTCCAGCAACACGTCCTGCAGGAGCGCGGGGTCGGCGAGGCCTGGCTGGTAGTCGACATCGATTGCAGTCGTGGCCCCGCTGCCGTGGGCCGCCCGGAGCATCGCCGCAGTCGTACTCGCAGCGTCCTCTGACAGTGCCGGCGTACTCAACCCCGAAAAGACAACGTCGGCTCCCTGAATCGCACCCATCGGCAGGTCGCCGGGTTTTGCCGTCGCGACGGCCGTTCCCTCGCGGTCCTGGAACCGCTGGCTCTGCCGTGGCGGGTGCCCGGTTTCGTGAAAGACCAGCCCCTGTCTGTGTGTTTCGGCATCAGCCCAGGTGACCTCCGTGTCGATACCGTGCCCCTCCAGTTCCCGGACGACCCGATGGCCAAGCGGCGAGTCGGGCAGTTTCGAGACCCACGCGCTGTCGATGCCGAAAGCCCCTGCTGCGACTGCGGCGTTGCTTTCGGTCCCGTCGGTGTACACTGTCGCCGTCTCTGTGGTCTCAAGGCGCTGTTTCCCCGGTGGCGAGAGCCGTACTGGCGTTTCCCCAAAGGTAACAAAGTCCGGCATACGCGCCAAATCGACAGGAGAGGATATAGTCCTTCGGTCCGCCTCACTGCGTTACCCGCCGTGGCCGGGGTAGTCCCGCTCGAAGCGGGCCTCCAGTTCCTCCCACTCCAGTTCGACAATCGTCGGCCGCCCGTGCGGGCACGCGTATGGGTTCTCACAGTCGTCCAGCGCCCCCAGCAACTCGACGACCGACCCCTCGGTCAGCGAGGTGTTCCCCGTCACCGACGGGTAGCAGGCCAGGTCCGCGAGCAACTCGTCGGCGGCAGCCTCGACGGTTTCGGCCCGCTCGGTGTCGCCGGCGACGAACTCCGCGAGCACGTCGCGCAACAGGTCCGGGCTGGCGGGCTCTGCCAGCAACGAGGGCACTGTTCGGACCTCGACGGTCCGCTCTTCGACCCGCTCGGCCCGGAACCCCAGGCGTGCCAGCGCGTCGACGTTGGCCTCGAACACCGACAGCTCACGGGCTGTCAACTCCAGTCGAATCGGTGTGGCCAGCACCTGTGTCGGGGTTTCACCCTCGAACTCCGCCCGCAATCGCTCGTAGTTGACCCGTTCGTCGGCGGCGTGTTGGTCTATCAGTACGAGTCCGTCATCCGTCTCGGCGACGACGTAGGTGTCCCGCAACTGACCCAATACAGTCATCGACGGGAGTCGGTCGAATGACTGGCTGTCGTCGACGTCCCCGTCCAGTCGCGTCTGCTCGTGGCTGGGTGTGAACTTCCGGGCCGTGTCGCCCGCCGACCCGTCGATGTCGGTTGGCTCGGCGGCTTCCGCCGTGGCGGTCTCTCCTTTTTCCGGCGTCTCACTCTCACCAGCCGTTTCCCCGGACGCCGTCGCGGCGGTCGTGTCCTCGGCCGTTCCCGTGGCGTCTAGACGCCCCTGTGCCCTGCTGTCCGTCTCAGCCCCGCTCTCGGCACGGGTCGGCCGTGCTGTATGTGTCCCTGTGGTCTCCGCCGACCTGTCATCGACGCGGGTCGTATCCGTGTTGCTGTCGGCGTCCGTCTCCATCCCTCCGCTGTCGCTTCCGTCTTGCTGTGACGGAGACGTTGCCGACGGAGGTGTCTGGTCGTTGTCTGTCCCGTCGCTATCGCCACTTTCGGGACGGATTTCGGTCTGTTCGGGAGCCGAGCGACCCCGCGGTGCGGACGAGCGAATCAACCCCTCCGCGAGCAGCGTCTCCTCGACGGCCGTCTGGACCTGTCGGCTGACAGCGTCGTCGTCGGCGAATCGGACTTCGAGTTTGCGCGGGTGGACGTTCACGTCCACGTCCCCGGCGTCGACCGCGAGGTCGACGACGGCGAAGGGATAGCGGTCGCTCGCGAGCTGTGTCCCGTATCCCTCGACAATAGCTTCTCTGACCGTCGAGGCGGTGACGTAGCGACCGTTGACAAACGTCGAGAGATACTCCCGGCTGGCCCGGTTCGTCTCGGGGTGGCTGATGAGGCCGCTCAGGCCATCGAGCGGGCCATCGGGCACTGCGTCCTCGTCGATGGACACCATCGACTGGGCGACTTCGCGGCCGTAGACGGCCATGACAGCCTCGCGGCGGTCGCCGCTGCCAGTGGTGGCAAACGTCTCGCGGCCGTCGTGGGACAGCGAGATGGCCACGTCGGGATTGGCCAGCGCGTAACTGGTGACGACCGTGTTGACGTGGGCGAACTCTGTCGACTCCTGTTTGAGGTATTTCCGGCGCGCTGGCACGTTATAGAAGAGGTCCGAGACATCGATAGTGGTCCCAGGCGGACAGCCGGCGGCGTCGACCCCGGTGACCTCGCCACCTTCGACGACGAGTTCGGTCCCGTGGTCGGCGGAGCCGCCGCGGCCCTCGCGCGGGCGCGTGGTGATTGTCAGCCTGGAGACCGCGCCGATAGCGTGTAACGCCTCACCGCGAAAGCCGAGCGTTCCGACGCCGCCTTCGAGGTCGGCGATATCGGTAATCTTGCTGGTGGTGTGTTCGTCGACGGCCCGCTGGACCGCCTCGCGGGTCATGCCGTGGCCGTCGTCGGTGACGCGGACGCCGTCGGTGCCGCCGGCTTCGACGGCCACCTCGATACGGCTGGCGTCGGCGTCGAGGCTGTTTTCGACCAACTCCTTGACGACGCTGGCCGGGCGCTCGACCACCTCCCCTGCTGCGATTCGCTCGACCGTCTGCTGGTCGAGTTCCCGGATATCGGTCATACAGGCCGTTTGGAGCGGGCACACATATACCTCGCCCTCACCGGGCGGCTCACTGCTGGACGCGTTCGATAGCGTCCTGCCCGAGTTCGACCACGTCCGGCTCCAGCGCATCGGCGCGCTCGCGCAACTCGGTGGGGGTGAACCACTCCCAGTCCTCGGCTGGCTGCTCGCCGGGACCCGGTGTTATCTCGCGGCTCTGTACCGCGCCATAGAAGACGAAATCGACGTGCTGGTGACCGACTTCGCCGTTGCAGGTATTGATGTCCTCCAGCAGGAACTGCTGGGGCTGTGGGATGGACTCGACAGTTGGTGATTCAATATCACCGGCTTCTGTGAGCAGGTCTGGCTCCAGGCCGAGTTCTTCGGTGACCTCGCGGACCGCGGCCCTGTGTGGGAGTTCGTCCCGGTCGACGTGCCCTCCGGGGGGCAACCACATCTCCAGTTTATCGTGGTAGTGCAACGCAGTCGCGCCGTCGTTGACGACGTAGACGGTGGCGACGAAGTGACGGGTCGTCTCCATGGCCGGTGTCAGGCCCGGGCGGCCCTTCGCTGTTGTCGTTCGCTCCTGCTCGGCCAGAAAGGTAGATTCTTACCCCCCTCTCCCTTGGCTCCGTACATGAGCTACGATACGGTACGGGACGTAGACCCGGCCGTCGCCGACGCCCTCGTGGGCGAGCGGGACCGACAGAACGACACGCTGGCGATGATTGCGAGCGAGAACCACGTCAGCGAAGCGGTCATGGAGGCTCAGGGTTCGGAGCTGACAAACAAATACGCCGAGGGCTATCCCGGCGAGCGCTACTACGCCGGCTGTGAGTACGCCGACGACGTCGAGAACCTGGCCATCGAGCGCGCCGAGGAACTCTGGGGTGCAGAGCACGTCAACGTCCAGCCCCACTCGGGCACGCAGGCCAACATGGGCGTCTACCTGGCCATGCTCGAACCCGGTGACAAGATTCTCTCCCTCGAACTGGAACACGGCGGGCACCTCTCGCACGGCCACCCCGCGAATTTCACGGGCAAGACCTACGAAGTCGAGCAGTACACCATCGACCCGGACACGGGCTACATCGACTACGACGAACTGCAGGACCTGGCTGCCTCCTTCGACCCCGATATCATCGTCTCGGGCTACTCCGCCTACCCGCGTGACATCGAGTGGGAGAAGATTCAGCAGGCGGCCGACGATGTCGACGCCTACCACCTCGCAGACATCGCCCACATCACCGGTCTCGTGGCGGCGGGCGTTCACTCCTCGCCGGTCGGCATCGCCGACTTCGTCACCGGGTCGACACACAAGACCATCCGTGCCGGCCGCGGCGGCATCATCATGTGCGACGAGGAGTATGCCGACGACATCGACGCCGCGGTCTTCCCCGGTGGCCAGGGCGGCCCCCTGATGCACAACGTCGCCGGCAAGGCCGTCGGCTTCAAGGAAGCCCTGGAACCCGAGTTCGAGGCCTACGCCGAGCAGGTCGTCGCCAACGCGAAGGCGCTGGGCGACCAGTTGCAGGAACACGGCTTCTCGCTGGTTTCTGGCGGCACGGACAACCACCTCGTGCTGGTCGACCTGCGCGACTCCCATCCCGACACGACGGGGAAGGACGCAGAAGAGGCACTCGAAGAGGTCGGCATCGTCCTCAACGCAAACACCGTCCCCGGCGAGACCCGCTCCGCGTTTAACCCCTCGGGCATCCGCGCGGGCACGCCCGGGCTCACGACGCGTGGCTTCGACGAGGAGGCCTGCCGCGAGGTCGCAGACCTCATCTACCGCGTGGTCGACAACTACGACGACGACGACGTGAAAGCAGAGGTCAGCGAGCGCGTCGACGAACTCACCGACGAGTTCACGCTGTACGAGTAACGCACACCCGCAGTACTGTTTTCCTACGCGTCAACGGCCGGTATGAGTCCTTTGCAGCCGACACGCCGGTCGCTGCTCGCTGTATGCGTGGCCACCGTCGCCCCGATAGCCGGCTGCAGTGATACCGCCGACGATGCGTCCGGACCCGTTCAGAACAGCGGGACAGGGACAGACCTAGAGAACCTCGATTTGCGTGAGGCCAACGTCGTCGACGTATCGGTCACCCGTGAAAACGGCAGGGCCACGTTCGAGGTAGCGCTTCACCACGATGACGAGGGCGAGGGCGGCTACGCGAACTGGTGGCAGGTCGAATCCCTCGACGGGGAGCGGCTGGGTCGGCGCGACCTGACCCATCCACATGCCGAGCAGCCGTTTACCCGCTCGGAGACCGTCGACGTACCGGCCGACACGTCCTGTGTCGTCGTCCGCGGACACGACCAGACCCACGGCTACGGAGGGCAGACGATGCTGGTGGCTATCGATAGCGGAGCGGTCCAACAGGTCAGACAGGGAGCGGAGCCGGCGTCATTCGATGCGAGCGACTGTCCGTAACGTCTCGGGGGAGAGAAGTGGGGACCGACCGTCCCAGAAGTGGTGGTCGGTCATGGGGGGTCAACGTCGACTTCCATCGTCGTCGAAAGGGGATGTCGTGGTGTCCAAGCACGACAAGGGGTGTCCAGTCGTGACGGAAGCGCGGTCCGTGCCTCTGACAGCGGTCCACCGCGGGGTGGACCCGGCCTAATCGGCGGTGCGAACGATCTTCGCCTGCCAACGTCTCCTCACCACTGCCGCCATCGTTCGGTACGGCTTATTTCAGTAAAGACGTACCTGCTAATATCCGAAAGCATTCGCCACCGACGCTCTAATTATCTAGGATGGGTGCGCGGCGGTCACAGCGTCTCCTCGAAGAGGTCGGCGAACAGGCGTCGCTGTGCCTCCCTGAGATGGTGTGTGACCGTCGGCTGTGAGACCCCGAGCAAGTCCGCCAGTTCCGCGCCAGTCGTCTCGCGGGGAGACTCGAAAAAGCCACTCTCGTAGGCCGTGACGAGGACCTCGCGCTGGCGGTCGGTGAGGTCTTCATCGAGCGCATCTCGGACCGTCTCACGAGCGGCGGCGTGGCGCTCGACCGTCTGTCTGGAGACCAGGTCTGTCTCCGGGTACGTCTTCTGCACCCGGTTGAGAAACTCCCGGACATCGAGTTGCTGTGGGAGGCGGACAACCGCGCGAGTGGTGCCATCGCTGGCGCGGACCTGCGTGGGAATCGCCCCACAGGCAAGCAGTGTCGCGGCGACGGTCTCTGCCCCGATTGTCGCCCGGAAGAGATGATGGTCGCCACGCTCGGCATGGGTCAGGGAGTCGACGGCGACGAACTCTTCCTCCAGTCCGAGCACCTCTTCGACCGGCGGGTCGGCCAGTTCGAACAGGACCCGTGCAGCCCCGCCGTCGTCGGGAACAATCTCCCTGTACTCGACGGTCTCGTCGGCCAATTTGGCTACGGCGTTGAGGAAGGTGTCGGGCGTCCGGATGTCGAGTTCGAGTTCGGTCACCTGCTCGGCGAGGATGCCCTGCTTGGTCTCGACGACGTTGATGCCGTAGGCGATGAGTTCGCCGAGTTCGGCAAGGACCGACCGTGTGGTGTCGTCGAACGCCGACGGCGCTGTCGCGTACACTGCGAGGACGCCGTAGGTCGTCCCGTCGTGGACCAGCGGGGCCGCGAGGACGGACTGGTAGTCGTGCTCGACGGCCGCCCGGGCCCATTCGTTGGCTCTGAGGTGGTCGGTGACGTTATCGATGACGGTGACCTCCCCGTTCGTGGCCGTTTCGACGGCTGGCTCCGTGGTCGACAGCGACAGCGACACGTCATCCAGATACGCCCCCGAGCGGCCAGCCCACGCCTCGGGTTCGACCCCCGCTCCGTCCGGCGGGACCGTCCCCATCCACGCGAAGTCGAACGGGTCCTGGGTGACAAGCGTCTCACAGAGCGCGTCTACCATGCCCTCCCGCGAGGTGGCCGTCCTGATAACTCCGGTCGCCGACCGAAAAATCGTCCCAAGTCGTTCGAACTGCTGGAGTTGCTCGGTACGCTCGGATAGCCGCTGGTCGCGCTCGCGCAGTGTCTTCTGCCCGGCAACTCGGTCGAGTGCCGTCTCGGTTGTCGCTGCCAGCAGGCCGACGAGCCTGCGGTGTTGGTCGTCGAAGACGTCCACTTCTTCTGCGGCGGCGACGAAGACACCGTGTTCACCCAGCGGGAAGATGAGCGTGCTCCGGGCGTCCGTATCGGGGTTGGCCACCCGCTCGGAACGCCGAATATCCTCGAAGTACTGGCTCTCGCCGCTGACGTAGCTCTGCCAGGTCTCGGACTCGGCTCGACCGGGGCCGAACTCCGTGCTGCCGCCGTAGAAGTCCAGCAACTGGTCGGTCGCGGATTGGGGGACCAGCGCGTTCTTCTCGTCGTCGAACAGGAAGATGCCGACCGCCGGCAGGTCCAGCACGTCGGTTGCGACGTCGACGACGACATCGCTGACCTCCTGCTGGGTGCCGGTGCCAAGCAGTGCCCGGGTTGCCTCGTAGAGTGCGGTGAGCGTCGCTTCCCGCTCGCGTTGCTCGATGGCAGCGATGGCGTAGCCGATGGTGTCCCCGAGTTCGTCCAGCACCTCGACTTCGCGCTCGGTGAAGGTCCCGGTTTCCCCGGCGTAAACGCCGATGACGCCGTAGTCCCGGTCCGCGTAGCTGACTGGGACTGCCGCGATTGCCTCGATAGGTGTCTCGGTCGGTGCTTTCTCCCCGATGACCGGGTGGCCCTCGATGTCGCGGACGACCTGTGTCCGGCCGACCTCCAGCGCCCGCATCCCGGGGCTCTCCGCCGATGAGACCCCCTCTATCGGAAACATCTCGTCGACGTATCGCTCGGCAACGCTCGTCGATTCACGGACCTCGATGGTGTCGTCGGTCGGATGCTCGAGTGCCAGTGCGAACTCGTAGTGGCCGGACTTCGTGAGGAGTTCACAGACCGCATGCTCGATTTCTTCCCGGCTCTCCGCGCCGACGAGTGCCTGGTCTACGTCCCGGATAACGGCGTTGAGGCGGTCCAGCTGTTCCAGCTCGTCGCGCTGGCGCTGGATCTGTCGTTCCCGCTCTTTTCGCTCGGAGATGTCCCGGCCGATGCCACAGATGAGTCGCTTGCCGTCCTGTCCAGTCAACAGGGCACCCGTAAACTCGTAGGGAATCGACCCACCGTCTTTCCTGAGCAGGTTGCCTTCGACTGTCGTGCTACCGGTCTCTAACACGGCATCGATAGCGTCGGCGATACGGTCGGTGTGCTCGTCTTCGAACAGTTCCGTCGGGTGGCGTTGTTCGAGTTCGGCGGGCTCGTAGCCTGTCACCTCCTCCAGGGTCTCGTTCCAGCGTCGGAACTCCCCGTTCTCGCCAAAGAGATAGAGCACGTCATCTATCGCGTCGATGAGCTGGTCGGTGAACTCCTTCTCTGCGCGGAGGTCGAACTGCGCTTCCCGGCGCTCGGTGACATCCTCGATAGTGATGACAGCCTCAGAGACGTCCCCGTCCTCGTCGACCATCGGGGCGGCACTGACCGACACCCAGGTCGATTCCTGTCCGTCAGGCGCAATCTTTGCTTCCCAGCCATAGACAGGGGTGCCAGTCCCGAAGACCGTACTCACAGGATCGTCTGCCTTGGAAACCGGTTCACCATCCTCGCTGACTGCATTCCACGCCTTGTCCTCGACAGTCTCCCCGATGAGCTCCTCACGGTCGATACCGAGAATCTCGGTGGCACGGTCGTTGGCCTGCGTTATCGTTTCCCCGTCCTCGATGACGAGGATGCCGACCGGACTCGTCTCGAAGATGTTCTCGACGAGGTCGCGCTCGGCCTGCAGTTCCTGCTCGCGGTGCTTGTGCTCGCTCACGTCACGGATGACGCCTGCAGTGCCGCGGAACCCGGCGTCTGATGGGAGTTGTCGGTACCGGAACTCGACAGGGAGCTTCGACCCGTCTTTCCGGTGGACGTCCAACTCCAAGGAGCCGGTGTCGATTTCACCGTCGATAACTCGCTGGCGGTCCTTCTGCCCGCGCTCGATGTCGTCCTCGGAGAGCAACAGGGAGAGGTGTGCGCCCTCCAGTTCCTCGCAGGTGTACCCCGTTATGTCCTCGGCTGCCCCGTTTGCGGACATGAAATAATAGTCCTCGTCGAGCGTGTACACCACGTCGCCGAGCGTCTCGACCATCGTCTCGTACTCCTCTTTGAGGGTCCGGAGCTCCTGCTCTCGTTGCTTTCGCTCGGTGATGTCGACGAGATAGCCCAGATAGTGCGTTATCTCCCCGTCCTCTCTGAGGATTTTGGTCGTATCCTTCACCCATCGGACGTCCCCCTCGCTCGTGACGATACGGTATGGGTCGTGGCTGAACAGCGCAGTCGAGTCGTCGCTGTTTTGCTGGACCTCCTGTGTCACCCGCTCGATGTCCTCGTCGTGGACAACCTCCGCGTAGGTCACCTCGCTGGATTCGAACTGGCTCGGCGTATAGCCAAGCAGGTCCGTCACGTTCTCCGAGACGTAGTCGACGGGCCACCCTTGGGCTGCTTTCCACTTGAAGACGACCACCGGCCCCTGGGCGAACATATCCCGTTCGGTCTGAAGTTCCCGTTTGGCAGCTCTGCGCTCGGTAATGTCCTGTACGACACCGACGGTGCGGACGAGTTCGCCGTCCTCGTAGACGCCGAAGGCACGGTCACGGACCCACCGTATCTCCCCGTCGGGCTGGACGACACGGTAGGTTTCGTCGTACGAATCGGGGTCCTCGCGCTGGCGTTGCAGTGCCTCCCGGACCTGGTCGCGGTCCTCGGGGTGGACGCCATCGAGGAAGGACCTGGCATCCTCGAACAACTCCGCCGTCGAGCGCCCCCAGATATCCTCGTAGGCGGTGTTGACGAACTCGATTTCGTCTTTTCCGGGCGTCGACACCCAGACGACATCGTTGACGCTGTTACTTATCTGTTCGAGGAACTCGTCGCGCTCGCGCAGTTGACGTTCCCGCTCGCGGCGTCCGGAGACATCCCTGATGATGCCGACGGTCCCCTCGAATTCGTCGTCCATCTCCAGGACAGCGATGTGTATCTCACAGGGGACCCGCTCCCCGTCACTGGTCTGTATCTCCGTCTCCAGTGTCTGGACCTCCTGGTTTCCATCGGTCAGCCCCGACTTGATGAATTCCTGGCCGCGGGCCACGTCGTCGTCGTCCATGACGAGCGAGACATCCGATCCGACAAGCGCCGCGCGGTCGTAGCCGAGGAACTCGACGGCGGCATCGTTGACTGCAACGATGTTGCCTGCCGTATCGAGCTGGTATATCGGGTCGACGGCGGTGTTGAGAATCGTCTCGTAGCGCTCGGTCGTCCGCTGGTTGATACCCCGATTGGACGGCTCGACGACGCCGTCGATACGCCGCCGGACCAAAAGCGGCGATGCTTCGGCCGGCGTCGACTGAACGATGTCGGACGCTCCCGCGTCCAGCATCGTTTCCACGAAGGACTGGTCCCTGTCACCGACAAATGCGACAATCGGGACCGCGGGGTCTTCCCCCCGGATAGTTCTCACCGCGTCGAGACACCGCTGGCCGTCGCAGTCGGCACAGAGGGCACAGTCGACGGACTCATCGGCGAGTATTTCGACGGCCTGTTCGACGGATGTTGCTACCTCGAGCTCGACTGCCGTGTCGTCGAGCCCGAGTTGTTCTGTCAGTACACCCCTGTCACGGTCCTCCCCCGTGACGTACAGCAGTTCTATCTGTGTCGTCGTTGGTTGCATCTGGTCTGGACACCCTCGGTTGTTGCAGGCGACGGTGGACAGGCCGTCGCACGTGGGACTGCCTCGTACTCACCTGTGGGGTGGCAAATACATAACGGCCTAGTACAGGTTGCGTATGTGTCGAATGAATATAACGTTGGGGCTAGTCACCCGGGGTGTCCGGGCAGTGGCTACCCGTCGATGAGGACGACGGCTTCGCCGTCCACGACCACGTCGTCGCCGGTGATGGTGGTCGTCAGCCGGTACTGGTCGTTGCCGAGGTCCTCGACGACGGTACACTCGGCGGTGACCCTGTCGTCGATTTCGACCGGGGCGAGAAACTCCAGGTCCTGAGACAGATAGACAACATCCCCCGGAAGTCGTGCCAGCGCCGCGCTGATGAGCCCGGAGACGAGGACGCCGTGGGCGATACGGCCCTCGAACCTGGTCTCCGCGGCGAAGTCCTCGTCGAGATGCAGCGGGTTGGTGTCCCCGCTCGCGGCCGCGAACCGGCGCACGTCCTTGTCGTGGATTGTCTTGGAGAAGGTAACGCTGTCCCCGACGGAGATAGCGTCTTTCTCCGGGACATCGGCCGACCAATCGCCGTGGTCCGCGTCGGGTTCGACCGCCGTCGTGTCGACGGGTTTGGAGTCGCCGCTTTTCACCGTCGCTGTGGCTGCGGTGACTGCTGCTGTATTCGCTGCTGCGATACCTTCCAGCATTTGCGAGGAGAGTTTGGCGTAGGTGTTGGGTAGCATGTGTGTTTCCGGTGGTCGATACGGCAGCACCGCCGTCCCACCGGATACCTCCTGATACGTCCTAGCCGCTTGCGTAGGATATGGATGCCCTCGATATAGCGAAAGCCCCGTGTGCTCCTGTATCTAACAGTATAGTATGGCCGTCATTCGGTCACCCCACGTTCCGGTAACTGCCGCCTACGGCGGACGAATCCGGGGAGTTGAAGGCTCGGCGGCGCGCCACCTCGGGTAATGACAGAGATCATCGACGGCAACGCCGTCGCAAGCGAGATTCGGACGGAGTTGACCGACGCTATCGAGACGCTGGCGGACGCGGGCGAACAGCCCACGCTGGCGACCGTGTTGATGAGCGACGACCCCGCCAGTGAGACCTACGTCTCGATGAAACAGGACGATTGCGAGGAGGTCGGCATCGAGGCCGTCGACGTGGACATCGACCCGGACGCGCCTGCCGAGGAACTGTACGACACCATCGACGAACTGAACGCTGACGACGGTGTCAACGGCATCCTCGTCCAGATGCCCGTCCCGGACCACGTGGACGACCGTGAGGTACTCCGGCGCATCGACCCCGAGAAGGATGTCGACGGGTTCCACCCCGAGAACGTCGGCCGTCTCGTCGCTGGCAACGCCCGCTACAAGCCCTGCACCCCCCACGGCATCCAGAAACTGCTGGACAGTGCAGGTGTCGACCCCGAGGGGAAAGACGCCGTTATCGTCGGTCGCTCCGACATCGTCGGCAAACCCATGGCAAATCTCCTCATCCAGAAAGCCGAGGGTGGCAACGCGACGGTGACTGTCTGTCACTCCCGGACAGGCGACCTGGCAGCCAAGACCCGCGAGGCGGACATCCTCGTCGCTGCCGCGGGCGTCCCCGAGATGATAGACGGCGATATGGTGCAGGAGGGTGCGACGGTCATCGATGTCGGCGTCAACCGCGTCGATGCCGATACCGAGAAGGGATACGAACTGGTCGGGGATGTCGACTACGAGAGTGCAAAAGCGCAGGCAGGTGCCATCACGCCGGTCCCCGGCGGCGTCGGTCCGATGACGCGGGCGATGCTGCTTTACAACACGGTAAAAGCGACGGGCCGGCAGGCCGACGTGGACGTGACGCTCCCGTAGCCAGACTGGCCGCTACAGTTCTTCTTCGAGCCGGTCGCCAGCGCGTGCGAGTGCAGTCTCGTCGCCTTCACGAAGATACGCCGAGAGGTCCCGGACTGTCCGGACGACTGCCTCGGCCTGGTCCGGGGCGACATCGCCGTCGAGCGCTTCGATACGCTTGCGGTGTGCACGAATCGAGGAGAGCACCTCCGTGACGTGTGCGTCGGGGTCGTCGTAGATGCGCCGAAGGTCGGAGACGTAAGCGTCGGTTGCGGCAGCGACGCCGAGGCCGCGCTCGGCCCACAGCGACTCGGGTACCTCCGCCGGCGGCGCGCGCTCGCCGTCGACGCCAGCCTGGAGCAGGGAGAGCAGATACAGCTCTTCGTCCTCGGTGATTCGCATCGCACGCGAGAGCGTCGCGCCCACGCGGCGCAGTTCCGCAGCGAGGAGATAGGTATCGGTAAACGGCTGGAGGTCGCCGGCGTGAATGAAGCCAGCAGTGCGGAGATAGTCACGTGCGGCTTCGGCAGCCATCTCCGCAACGGCCGCCGGCGGCTTTTCGTCGGCGGCTGTCGTCACTGCTCCGAGGTCGAGCGTCGCCTGGCCGGCCGTGTGTTCGGCCCGCTCGCCGACGCCGACGCTCTGTACGCTCCCGCACTCGGGGCAGGAAATACTCCCCGTCTCGTAGTAGGACCACCGGGTACCACAGGCGGAACACTCGCGCTCGCCGCGGATTTTCATATGCGTCCGTTGGTCCCCAGCGCCAATAAAGGACTGTTGTTTAGCCGACACCTAATGCGGAGACGGCGGCCATCTTTGGACCCGACTGATGTCTGGCCGTTACACTTAACTTTCTCCCGCTATTTGGTCCAGTTGACGCTTCGCTTGGAGGGCCGAAGCGTCAGCGGGGACCAATTCAGGGCGGCAAGCGGGCGCGTGGTCTTTTCACCACGCGTCTCGCTTTCCTTTCCGTTTACCACACTCGACAAGCCGTAGCCGCGCCGACTATTTACTTGATGGCAAGCGAGTCGTCGCTGTCGGTTTCGTCCCATTCCAGTTCCAGTTCGAGGCTAAGTTCGCCGTCACCTTCGGGACCCTCGTGTTCCGCTTTGACCTCGAACTCGACGGTTCCCGGCGGTTCGAGTGTGACGCTGTCGGACCCGCCCTCCAACGTCACCGAGTCGCCGTCGTCGAGTTTGTCCGCAACGGTCCGGAGGTAGTTCGCTACTGCCGAGCGGTCGAGCATCCGTTCACTTTCGAAGAGGACACGTTCTGTCACATGCGCCTATACGAGACGGGTGGCGATAAGGATATCGCGGAACCTCTCGGGGCGGTGAACAACTCACAGACACGAACTTGATATTTTCCGAAGGTGAGTGATACACCGATATATCGGTTGGGTTGATTGTCATTCACGTCGGGACCGGTATGCGTATGGGCTGTCGGGAGTTCAACCCTTCCGGGCGGGAGAGTCCCTGTCGGTCGTCGATTTGGAGGGCAAACGTAGAATGCCGGAAGCGGAGCAGTAACACTGTTTTTGTCCTCTCTGGCACTGCAAGCTGTCCGCCGTTTTTCCCCGCTGTTGCCTGCATGTGCCAGCTACTGATACTGTCAGACACTGACTGCTCGAATGTCACTGACTGGTCAGTTCCGGCACGTATATCCAACGACATATTTAATAGATTCCGACAATAAGATAGCTACAGAGGTTACCGATGTACGACCTGACAGGATTCCAGCGAGACTTGCTGTACGTCATCGCCGGCAAGGAGGAACCGCACGGGCTGGCGATCAAAGAGGAACTCGAGGAGTACTACGAGAAAGAGATTCATCACGGTCGGCTCTACCCCAACCTGGATACCCTCGTCGACAAAGGGCTCGTCGAGAAGGGACAGCGCGACCGCCGAACGAACTTCTACAGCCTCACACGGCGCGGCCGGCGTGAAATCGATGCCCGCCGCGAGTGGGAACAGCAGTACGTCGACCTGTAACGGTCGCGTTTCCCGATGGTTTCCTCACGCACGGCAACAGCAGCCGTTGGCCTCCTCGCCAGTCTGGCCCTCTCGGGTATCCTGTGGGTGGTCTTCGACTCGCTGCTGTTTTTCCTGTTTGTACCCTTTGTACCCTTTCTGTTCCGTAGCGGGGAGGAGCACGACCGACCACCGGTCAGAGAGTGTCCAGCCTGTGGGTTCCGGACGCGTGACCCCGAATACGACTACTGTCCACGGGACGGCCACCGACTGGAGTGATGCCTTCTGGGTAGTCGGCTCCCTGCCGCGTGGTGGCAATGGCCATACTTAATGGCGTCTGTCTCGTACAGTCGGAGGTGGTCACAGAGTCGACATCGGTGGTGTTCGCCCCCGACGTGGTGCGACTGGCACTCGCGGCCGCGCTCGGTCTCTTCCTGGGACTCGAACGGGAGTGGTCACAAAAGCCCGCGGGTATCCGGACCTACGCGCTCATCAGCCTGCTTGCCGCCGTCTTCACGGTTATCGACAGTGAACTCCTGCTCGCGGTAGGTGCGGTGCTGGTGGTCGTGCAGGGACTGCTCCTCGCTGTCGAGGGCGTCCTCGACGACGAGGAGGGGCTCTCGCTGACGACGGCAGTGTCGATGCTGGTCGCCTACGGCGTTGGCGCACTGGTCGGGCAGGGTTTCGTCGTTGCTGGCGTCACCGTCGCCGTCATCTCCTCGCTGTTGCTCGTCCTCAAGCGGGAACTGCACTCCTTCGCGTGGGGGTTGACCCACGAGGAACTCCGCTCTGCTGCGGAGTTTGCTATCCTTGCCTTCGTCATTCTCCCACTGTTGCCACCTGACCCAGTCACCGTGTCACTCGGGTCGCTGTCCTTCGCTGTCGAATTGCGGGTCATCTGGCTGATGGTCGTTACCATCGCCGGCATCGGCATCGTCAACTATGCCATCGTCCAGAGCTACGGCAGCCGTGGCATCGCCATCACCGGGTTTTTCGGCGGCCTGGCCTCCTCGACGGCCGTTGTCGGGACGATGATAGACCACGTGCGCCAGCGCCCGCGTGCGACATCGTATGCCGTCGCGGCAATCCTGCTTGCCGACGCTGCCATGGCGTTGCGCAATCTCGTCATCGCCGTCGCCTTCACCTTCGGGAGCGACAGCCAGCCACTGTTCGAGGCGATTCTCCCTCTCGGTGTCGTCATCGTCGGGAGTCTCGGCGTCGCCGCGCTCACTGCCGACTGGTCTGAATCCGTCGAGATGACGCTTGACAGCCCCTTCTCATTGCGCAACGCCTTGACCTTCGGGGTGCTCTTTTTGCTCATCGTCGTCGCCGGCGGCCTCGCACAGGCGACGCTCGGCAACGCTGGCCTATACGTCGCCTCCGCACTCTCGGGATTGGTCTCCAGTGCCGGCGCGACAACGTCCGCAGTCCTGCTGTACCGGGGCGGGGCTATCACCGGGACGACTGCGACCATCGCCATCCTCGCTGCCACGGCCGCGAGCATCGTCGTCAAGGCGGGGTTGACCGCTGCCAGCCCCAACCGTGAGTTTGCCTCCCGCGTTGCGGTCTGGAGTACTGCCGTACTCGTTCTCGGTGCCGTCGCGGTGGGCGCTGTCACGGTGGTCTAACTGGCCACTGCCGAGTGGCTCAGTACCCCAGGTAGATTGCCAGGGCCTTCAACCCGCCGTAGATGAGTGCCAGCGGGAGGGCGACGTAGAGGAGAAGCGTCTGAATCAACCCCGTCGGGAGGAGTCCACCGCCGCCCCCGTCGCTACTCTCGTTGTTTGCCGTCGTCGGTGCTGCGGTCCCGTTGCCCGGCACCTCGGTGGGTTCAGTGGTTCCAGCAGTTGTCTCCGTTCCGTCACTCGGGCCTTGCGTGGTCTCGCTGGTATCCGTGACTGTAATCGTCCCGGTGTGACTGTCGTTTTCGGTCGCGGCCGTGTGTGTGTGCGTGCCTGTCGTGAATGGTCCTGTGTCGACCGACTCGAAGCTCACCACCGTGTCGTCGCCAGCCGGCAACGACACCGACTGGCTGTCGACCTGGCTCCCGTCGACAGTGAGCCTGACCTGCTGGGTGCCTGCCGTACTGCCCTCGTTCGTGATTCTCGCCTGGATGTCGACGGCAGTTCCCCGTTCGACTGTCGTGTCTGCTGGGGACAGCTCCGAGACGGTAAACCGGGCTGTCCCCGACTGGTCGACGGTCAACGTGCCACTCTGTGAGTCGTTGGCCGTCTCGATGCTGTGGGTGTAGCTCCCCGGTCCGAGTGTCGAGGTGTCGACTGCGAGTGTGACGCCTGCGCTCTCGGAACTGTCAAGCGTCAGAGTCCGGTTGTCGACCTGACTTTCGCCGACCGTGAGTCGGACCTGCTGGGTTCCCGACCGCTCGCCGACATTCGTTATCGTCGCCGAGACATCGACGGTCGTCCCTGCCGTCACAGTCCGCTCGGTTGGTGACAGCTCGGAGACGGTGAACGTCGCAGGCACCCGGTCTTCAATGGTGAGCGTCCCGCTCTGACTGTCGTCTGCCGTCGCGATAGCGTGGGTGTGACTCCCAGCACTGACGTTTGCTGTCTCCAGCGTGAACGATACTGTCGTCTGGTTGCCCGCACCGAGTGTCACTTCCTGGCTGTCGACCGTCGCCCCGTCCAAGTCGGCCGAAACCGTCTGGGTTCCTTCGGTGTTGCCTTCGTTAGTGACTGCCGCCGAGATATCGACGGCCTCACCGGACACCACCGTCGTGTCGACGGGCTCGAACGACGAGAGGGTGAAATCGACGTACTCCTCGGCGACAGTCAGCGTCTCGCTTTTGCTCTCGTTGTCGCTCGCAATCGTGTACGTGTGGCTGCCGGTGCCGATGTCGGTAGTATCGAGACTGAAGTTGACGGTCGTGCTCTCGTCAGTTCCGAGCGATACGTCTTTCGAGGCACGCGTCTCGCCGTCGACGGCGAACGTGATTGACTGGGTCCCGCTGTCGACGCTGTTCGAGACCGTCGCCGAGACATCGATAGTCTCACCTTCGACGGCAGTGCCATCTGCGGGCTGGAGATTCGACACCGAGAAGTACGGTGCTGATGCGACGCTCCCCGCTGGGAACGTGATGTCGAGTCGCTCGGCACCCTCGGCCTGGGTTGGATCAGCCGTCGTGAGTGCCTCTATTTGTGTCCCGTCCGGCTTCTCGATGTAGAAACTCACCGTCTGGTCGGTGTCGACAAACAGTTTCGGCCCTGTCGGGTCCTCCGTACCGTACTGTCCCGACGGGGAGATATCGATGCGGTCTTGGACGTTTCCGTTGGCGACAGCAACCAGTGTCGTCCCGTTGGGAATCGGTGTGCCGTCCTCGGTTTCGGCATCGCCGTAGTAGCCGACCGGGCCGTCGCTCTGTGCACCTGCGGGTGCGACCGCGGCGCTGGCGGTCACTGCGAGTAGCAACGCGACTGCGAATGCGGCCCAGCGTATCCTGACCATCGTGCTAGGCGTGCCTATCGGTCTGCGGGGTCGTAACCGAAGCGGTCCACGATGCGGGTCACTTCTTCGTCCTCGATATAGACGAAGTACGCCTCGTAGCCGTCGATTTCGACGTTGTTCGGGTCGTCGGTGGCATCGAACGCATCCTCGTTGATGCTGGTGTCGTCGTTTTCTATCGGCTCAGTGTCGTCTCGCAGACTCACGTTGACGTTGGCGTTGCCGTCGAACGTGTCGCTCCCGTTGAAGGTAATCATCGCACCGAGGTCGGCGGTCGCGGTCGGCTTGTCGCTGGTCGTCAGGTCCTCGGTCGCACCGACGAGGTTGTATCCCTCCGCGAGCGTTCGCGTCTGGTGTTGCTCACCGTCGGCCACGGAGGTCTCGAAGACGTAGCCAAAGCGGGCGTTGCTGTTCAGCCCGTGGACGTAGTAACCCTCGCCGGCGGTCTCTCCACTGGTGCCGACCCACTTGGCGTCGCCGTCTTTCTCGGGGTCCCACGTCGTCACGAGGTCGATGTTCTCGGTGACGGTCCGGGCTGCCGGCATCGGCGTCCCCTGAACCTGGTACCCTTCGTCGAGGTCTTTGGCCTCGTGGACGAGTTCGACTGCTGCCGTGTCCGCGTCGACGCTGTCGGCCTGCTTGATTCGGACCGTCGTCTCGACGGTGTCGGCGGTGTTCGAAATCGCGGTCGTGTCGACGCTCCGATTCAGGACGCCATCGGTCACGTCCGCCTCGTAGGTGGTGTCAGTGCCCACGAACTCGATGTCGACCGTCGCGTCGGTGACGGTGTTCCCACGGGGGTCGGTGATACCCGATGCGTTCACCCACAGTTTCTCGTCGTCTGTCACGATGCCAGCAAAGTCGTGGTCGACAGAGAGGCTGGTAACGTTGGCGACGCTGGTGTCGAGATAGAGCGTCCCGGTCGTCTGCTCGTTTTCGTTCCCGAAGTTGTCCGTCGCCGTCACGGGCAAGTCGAAGTCGCCCTCGGCGATGGGCGGCCCGTCGACGGTCACGGTCGTCGAGTAGTCGTCGCCGCTGTCCTGCGTGAGTTCGACGTTCTCGCCGGCACCCAGCGTGGAGGCATTGACAGTCACGGATTTGAGGCCGCTGGTCGCGTCGGTGACGCTGGTTGCGCTTATCTCGACGGTTTCGCCGTCGGTAACCGTCCCATTCCCGTCGGTGGCGTCTGTTAGCGTGACACCACCCAGACTCGGTGCCGTCGTATCGACCGTGTAGCTAATCTCCGAGACCGAGTCGTCGCCCCCGGGATAGGGGTAGGTCGCCTCGACGGTGTTTCCGGCCTTGTCGGTCACACGCACGGTCACGTCGTAGGTGTCGTCGGCCGTCGGCCCGTTGGTACTGGTGTCGTAACTCCAGTCGGTCGTGCCGTCGGCGTCGACCGTAGTTTCGGTTCCGCTCCACCCGCCCCCGGTGTAGTAGTCCCCGTTGCTCCTCTCGATGAGCAACTCGACATCTTTAACGCCGTTCTCGTCGGAGGCATCTCCCTTGATCGTCGGGTGGGTTTTATTCTCTGCGCCATCCGGAGGATTCGTTATCTCTGCGTTCGGCGCTGTATCGTCGATGGTGACGTAAGCGGTGTCGTCCGACCCGTCGAAGGTGCTGCCCTCGCTTGCTTGGATGGTTGCCTTGCCCTCGTCGAGGGTTCCATCACCGCCGTTGAAGGTCTGTGCCCCGAGGTCGACAGTCACCGTAAACGAGGAGCCGCCGCCACCGGTTCCCTTCGTGACCGTCGCCACGTCGTCGTCAGTCGGGTCCTGAATGAGGAACGTCACGTCGTTCCCGGCGTTGTCCAGATTGCCGTTGATGGTAATCGTCGCGTCGGACTGGACCACGTCGTTGCCCACACTGAGGTTCCCGACCTCGGCACTCGCCGGTCCGACGAAAGCGGTCGCAAACAGCGACCCGAGCACCACGGCAGTCAACACGACCGCGCGGAGCTTCCGCGTCGTCTCCCCGGTCATCGGCCGTTCACCTCGCTCGACTCGGCAAGACGACAGGACGGCGGCGTTCGCTGCTTGCCCTCCAGAGAGGTACACGGGCGACTGGGCGCACACTTGCCCATACACACAAGCTCTTATTGTCGCTCAATAAACGTCCCGGAGCAATATCAGATTCTGAAAACGCCGTCAAATATTGCTCACGTCGTCCCGCGGGTCGGCCACTTCGTGTCGCTGTGTTCCGTCCGGGTGGCCGACAACAGCACGGAGTTTACCCCCACCCCCCGGTCGAGAGTCGCCGTTGTGGGCGGATACGGGGAATCGCTTATCAGGCGTGTGACCCTATTTCACGCATGGACCGCGACAGGGTCGAGCCACAGGTATCGGGCTTTCCGGGCGAGGCCGCAAAGCGGTGGGTCGACTATCACCACACCTTCGCCGCGCCGAGTACGTACGTCTACGAGTTCGTCTGGGACCACACCGCTCCCGCCATCGGCCCGTTCTGTACCGATGTCGACGGCAACGTCCTGCTGGATTTCACGGGCCACGTCGGCGCGATGCCGCTGGGGTACAACAACCCAAAGATTCTGGACCCGCTCGCGGAGTTTGACCTCGTGGACCCGCTGAAGATCGCCGGTCAGGATTTCTATACCCGGGCCGGTGCAGGCGGCGACCCTGACCCCGAGGTTCCCGGCCCGGCGGGCCTGATGGACCGTCTCACAGACATCACCAGTCACTACGATATGGACACAGTC